>NZ_JABBFZ010000009.1 GCF_012927125.1 Paraburkholderia antibiotica | reverse complement strand
GGCAGGCAGCGGCCCGCGGGCCGCTGCCTGAGACGCGATTGTGCGACGTTTCGGCTTCTTCTCCATCGGCATATCCATGGTGTTTTACCTCATGATATGCCTCGCCCACGAAATGACGGATAGGTTCGGCGTGCAGGAAATACAGGCTACGCTATGCTGCTCCGCACAGGGGCCACACACAAAGCGCTAATAGCCCAATAACAAATCAAGGAAAGGCCAACAACAAAGCCAGAACAACGAAAAACCCAGAACAACGAAAAAAACGCCCGCCCCGCCAAGGGGCAAAAAAACCACTTTCTTACCCCCGCTCCCTAGCCACAAACCTCCTCATCCGAATCCACTTAGTCGCCACCCACTTCTCCCCGCCGCGCAGCGGCAAGCTGGCATGTAGCGAACTCGGATCACACAACCCAAACCGATTCCCGTATTCAAAATAAAGCGCATGCCCGCGCTGCGGCACCACTCCCCAGCCGATCTGCGGAAACACCGTTTCGCCGCCGCCTTCCACATCGTTCAGATACATCAGCAACGTGCCCATGCGCTGGCCGCTACGTGCAATCGACTCGCGGTTCGCGTCGTTGCCCGGCACCAGATAATCGACGTGCGGCGTCGACTCCGCGCCTTCCTCGTAATGCAGCATCTGCAAGCCTTCGCCGTTCTCGACCGGCGTGCCCGTCAACCCGGCGATGCGCGCTTCGAGCCGCGCGATCAACGGTGTCTCGCCGAGGCGGAAGAACATCCCGTGACTGCTGCGATGACCGGCGACCACGTTGCGTCCCGTCACCGGATCGACCACCGTCGAACGATCGAGCCGTGGTTGCGCGAGCGCGATCAGCTGTTCGCATTCGTCGGCGCTCAGAAAATTCTCCAGATGCACGGCGGCCGGCCGTTGCAGTCGCGACAACACGCGCACCTTGCGCTCGCCGACGCGGATCAGCGGCCCGTCGGGCACGCGCAGCGGTTCGGGCTGGTAGCCGAGCGGCGCGGCGCCGACTTCGAGCCGCTCGCCGGGCAGCGGCGCGCCGTACAGAAACGACGCCGACACCGCCTCGACCATCGCCGCCGCGAGTTCGACCGCGTTGTTGCGCGCGACCATCTCGTTGACGATCGCTTGCGGCGCGACGCCGCGTGTGAGGTTGGCGGCGATCCAGTCGCGTACTTCGGCGGGGAAATTGACGGTGATGGACATCGGATGACGGGGTTCGGGTTGTGGGCAGGTGTCGCGGCCGCAGCCGCGCCGGCTGGGAAGCATAGCGGCCGATTGTGACGCGCCGACGAACGCGCGCTCCTTTGCAAACGGCTGTCGAGTGTTACCGCATATTGCAGTTGTCTCTTATCCCGAACTCCCGCCCGTGCCGCGGTCGAGCCCGCCAGGTCGCCGCTCGCGCGGGCATCGATCCCTTCCATCCGCAAACATGTTGCGCCCGTGTAACTCAAGCCCGTGACAGGCCGGTTACATTGGCGCATGCTCGCATCCCGATCCACCGTCGTTCCTTACGTCTACATAACAACCTGTCCAAAGGACCGCGACTGATGACAACGCGCGCAAACCATGGCAACTTTGCGCGGTTCCGCCCCAGGGCGACGTTCCAACCGATCATCAACATAACTATCTGTTCCCGGAGTTCACCATGAGCGAAACCGTGTCCTCGCCGCCAAAGCGCTCCCGACGCGGGCTCATTGTCTTCGCGCTGATCCTGCTGGTGCTGATCGCACTGGTCGTGGCCCATCTGCTGACGCGTAAGAAGCCCGCGCACGAGAGTGCGCCGATCGTCGTCACCGTGACGCGCGCGACGCTTGGCTCGATACCGGTCACGTTGAGCGAGCTCGGCACCGTCACGCCGACCGCGACCGTCACCGTGTTGCCGCAACTGAGCGGCTATCTGACCGAGGTCGGCTATCACGAAGGCCAGGAAGTGCAGAAAGGCCAGTTCCTCGCGCAGATCGATCCGCGGCAGTATCAGATCAGCAAGCAGCAGGCGCAGGCGACGCTCGCGAAGGACCGCGCGTCGCTCGCGCAGGCGCGCGCCGATCTCGAACGCTATACGCAGTTGAACGAGCGCAAGTCGATCGCGCAGCAGACTTTCGCGGATCAGCAGTTCCTCGTGCAGCAGGACGAAGCGGCGGTGAAGGCCGATCTCGCCAACATCGCCCAATACGATCTCGACCTCGCGTATTGCCGCATCACCGCGCCGATCGCGGGCAAGGTCGGCTTGCGGCTCGTCGATCCGGGCAACTACGTGACGGCGTCGTCGTCGACGGGCATCGTCGTGATTACGACCGTCAAGCCGACCACGGTTCAGTTCACTGTGCCGCAGGACGCGCTCGCATCGATCGTGCAGCGTCTGAACACCGGCGCGAAGCTGCCGGTCACCGCGTATTCGAGCGACAACGCGCGCGAGATCGCGACCGGTACGCTGTACGCGGTCAGCAACCAGATGGCGACGGCGACCGGCACCGTCACGCTGCGCGCGACCTTCGCGAACGACGACGAGGCGCTGTTCCCCAACGAGTTCGTCAACGTGAAGCTGCTGGTCGACACGATGCAGAACGCGGTGCTGGTGCCGACCGCCGCGGTGCAGACCGGCGCGCCGGGCGACTTCGTGTACCTGGTCAACCCGAATAGCACGGTGTCGGTGCACAAGGTCAAGCTCGGCCCGAGCGACGGCAAGAGCACGGTGATCCTGTCCGGCCTCGCGGTCGGCAACGAGGTCGTGACCGACGGCACTGATCGTCTGAACGACGGCGCGAAGATCCAGCCGGCTCATCCGCAGCCGGCGGCGGCAGGTAGTGCGAGCGGTACAAACGGTGCGAGCGGCGCTGCCGGCGAGACCGGCGCGTCGGCTTCCGCCGCGAAGGCGCCTGCTGCCGCGTCGGAGCCCGCGCCCGCTTCTCACGCGGCTGCATCGGCCGTCGCCGCGTCGTAACGGACCGCCGCGCCGATGAACATTTCCCGCCTGTTCATTCTCCGACCGGTCGCGACGCTGCTGCTGATGATCGCGCTCGTGCTGGTTGGCCTGATCGCGATGCGCGTGCTGCCGGTGTCGTCGCTGCCGAACGTCGACTATCCGACCATTCAGGTGCAGACGTTCTATCCGGGCGCGAGCCCAACGGTGATGGCCACCACCGTCACCGCGCCGCTCGAGGTGCAGCTCGGCGAGATTCCCGGCCTGCAGCAGATGACCTCGTACAGCTCGGACGGCGCGTCGGTGATCACGCTGCAGTTCGACCTGTCGCTGAACCTCGACGTCGCCGAACAGAACGTGCAGCAGGCGATCAACGCGTCGAACAGCTATCTGCCGAGCGGCCTGCCGGCGCCGCCGACCTACGCGAAGGTCAATCCCGCCGACCAGCCGATCCTGACGCTCGCGGTCACGTCGAAGTCGATGTCGCTCACGCAGTTGCAGGACGTCGCCAACAACCGCCTCGGCACGAAGATTTCGGAAGTGGCCGGCGTCGGCGTCGTGACGACGAGCGGCGGCAACGTGCCGGCGATCCGCGTCGAGGCGGACCCGCACAAGCTCGCCGCCTACGGCCTGAATATCGACGATCTGCGCACGCTCCTCAGCTACGTGAACGTGAGCCAGCCGAAGGGCAATTTCGACGGCCCCGATCTCGACTACACGATCAACGGCAACGACCAGATCACCGACCCGAAGGACTATCTGGACACGGTGATCGCGTATCAGAACGGCTCGCCTGTGTTCATGCGCGACGTCGCGCGGGTGAGCCAGGCCGCGCAGGACGTCGAGCGCGGCGCGTGGTACAACGGCGCGCCGGCGATCGTGCTGAACGTGCAGCGTCAGCCGGGCGCGAACGTGATCCAGACGGTCAGCCAGATCAGGAAGCAGCTGCCGCAACTCGAATCGACGCTGCCGGCCGGCATGCAGGTCACCGTGGTATCGGACAGCACCGGCGTGATCCGCGCGTCGGTCGCGGATGCGGCGTTCGAGCTGATCCTGGCGATCGTGCTGGTGGTCGCGGTGATCTTCGTGTTCCTGCGCAACGTGCCCGCCACGCTGATTCCGAGCGTGTCGGTGCCGGTCTCGCTGATCGGCACGCTCGCGGTGATGTACCAGCTCAATTACTCGATCGACAACCTGTCGCTGATGGCGCTGATCATCGCGACCGGCTTCGTGGTCGACGACTCGATCGTAATGATCGAGAACATCGTGCGCTATCTGGAAGAGGGAATGACGCCGCTCGAAGCCGCGCTCGAAGGCGCCGGGCAGATCGGCTTCACGATTCTGTCGCTGACCATTTCGCTGATCGCGGTGCTGATTCCGCTGCTGTTCATGGGCGGCGTGATCGGCCGGCTGTTCAGCGAGTTCGCGGTGACGCTCGCGGTCACGATCGTGATTTCGGCAATCGTCTCGCTGACCGTGGTGCCGATGCTGTGCGCGCGCATGCTGCGCGCGCAGGCCGAGCGTCATCCGAGCCGCTTCGAACGGATCAGCGAAGGTCTGTTCGACAAGACGCTCGATGCGTACCGGCGCGGCCTCGAGTGGGTACTCGATCATCAGCCGCTGACGCTCGTGGTCGCGGTTCTCACCGTGGTGCTGACCGGCCTCCTCTACGTGGTGATTCCGAAGGGGCTGTTTCCGGTGCAGGACGTCGGCGTGATCCAGGGGATCAGCGTGGCCGACAACTCGGTGTCGTACGCGGCGATGGTCAAGCGTCAGAGCGCGCTCGCCGACGCGATCCTGAAGGATCCGGACGTGGTGTCGCTCACTTCCTATGTCGGCATCGACGGGATCAATGCGACGCTGAACAACGGCCGCTTCCTGATCAATCTGCGCGAGCGCGACAAGCGCTCCGACACCGCGCAGGAAATCGCGCGGCGGCTGCAGCAGGAAGTCGCGCACGTGCCCGGCGTGAAGCTCTTCATGCAGCCCGAGCAGGATCTGACGCTCGACACCACCGTGTCGCCGAACCAGTACAGCTTCGTGCTGCGCGGGCCGAGCCAGCAGGCGTTCCAGAAGTACGTGCCGGAGCTGGTCGAGCGGCTGAAGCGGATTAGCGCGCTCGAAGACGTGCAGAGCGACCTGAATACCGACGGCCTCAGCGTGAACGTCGAAGTGAACCGGCAACTGGCCGCGCGCTTCGGCATCACGCCCGCGACCATCGACAACGCGCTGTACGACGCGCTCGGCCAGCGCATCGTGTCGACGATCTTCGAGCAGTCGAACCAGTACCGCGTGATTCTGGTCGCGAAGCCGGAGACGATGCCCACCGTGCAGTCGATCGGCAATCTGTATCTGCCGAGTCAGACCAGCAGCACGGGCCAGGTGCCGCTGTCGGGCATCGCGAAGATCGAGATCAGGAAGGCGCCGCTTGTAATCAGCCATCTCGCGCAATTTCCGTCGGTGACGATCTCGTTCAATCTCGCGAAGGGCGCGTCGCTGAGCACCGCGGTCAGGGAGATTCGCGCGGCCGAGCAGGCAGTCGACCTGCCGCCGTCGATCACCTCGTCGCTGCAAGGCGCGACCGCCGCGTTCGAGGATTCGCTGTCCAGCGAGGTCTATCTGCTGCTCGCCGCGCTGGTTGCGGTGTACATCGTGCTCGGCGTGCTGTACGAGAGCTTCATCCATCCGGTCACGATCCTGTCGACGCTGCCGTCGGCCGGCATCGGCGCGTTGCTCGCGCTGATGCTCGCGGGCAACGACCTCGACGTGATCGGCATCATCGGCATCGTGCTGCTGATCGGCATCGTCAAGAAGAACGCGATCATGATGGTCGACTTCGCGCTCGACGCCGAACGCAATCACGGCAAGGCGCCGCGCGAGGCGATCTTCGAGGCGTCGCTGCTGCGCTTCCGGCCGATCCTGATGACCACGCTCGCGGCGATGCTCGGCGCGCTGCCGATGCTGCTCGGCACCGGCACGGGTTCCGAACTGCGCCGCCCGCTCGGTCTCGCGATCATCGGCGGTCTGACGCTGAGCCAGATGCTGACGCTGTTCACGACGCCGGTGATCTATCTGTACTTCGACCGGATGGCCGCGCGCGTGAACCGCTGGCGCGCCGCGCGCAATGAGCGCAACGGCGGCACCAATGGCACGAACGGTACGAGCGGCCCGAGCGGCACGCAGGGCCCCGACGGCGGCGCGGAGGGCACGCGGTGAACATCCCCGCGCTCTTCATCCGGCGGCCGGTCGCGACCACGCTGCTGGCCGTCGCGATCCTGATCTCCGGCGCGCTCGCGTATTTCCGCATGCCGGTCGCGCCGTTGCCGAACATCGCGTTTCCGGTGATCGTGGTGCAGGCGAACATGGCCGGCGCGAGCCCGGACATCATGGCGGCGACGGTGGCCGAGCCGCTCGAACGGCGGCTCGCGACGATCGCCGACGTGCAGGAGCTCACGTCGATCAACAACGTCGGCTCGTCGCTGATCGTCGTGCTGTTCGGCCTGAATCGCGACATCAACGGCGCAGCGCGCGATGTCGAGGCGGCGATCCAGGCCGCGCGCGCCGATCTGCCCACCACGTTGCGCAGCAATCCGAGCTATCGCCAGTACAACCCGGCCGACGCGCCGATCATGGTGCTGTCGCTGACCTCCGACACGCTGACCAAGGCGCAGCTGTACGACTCCGCCGATTCGGTGATCCAGCAGCAGCTCTCGCAGGTGAAGGGCGTCGGCCAGATCACGCTCGGCGGCGGTGCGCTGCCGAGCGTGCGCGTCGAGTTGCAGCCGGGCAAGCTGAACAGCTACAGCATCGGCATGGAAGACGTGCGCGCGGCGATCGGCGCGGCCAACGCGAATAGCGCGAAGGGCCATCTCGATGTCGGCGATCAGCGTTACGTGGTCACCTCGAACGATCAGATCACCCACGCGGCGCCGTATCGCGATCTCGTGGTCGCGTATCGCGACGGCGCGCCGGTGCAGTTGCGCGATGTCGCCGAGGTGCGCGACTCGAACGAAAACATCCGCAATGCGGGGCTCTTCAACGGCAAGTCGGCGATTCTGGTGATCGTCTATCCGACGCCGGGCAGCAACGTGGTCAGCACCGTGGCGCAGATCCGCAACGTGTTGCCGGCGATCGAGGCGACGCTGCCGAGCAGCATCCGCGTGGGCGTCGCGATCGACCGCTCGGAGTCGGTGCGCGCGTCGGTCGGCGATACCGAGCGCACGCTGTTCATCGCGGTGCTGCTGGTGGTCGGCGTGGTGTTCATCTTCCTGCAGTCGCCGAGCGCGACGCTGGTGCCGGCGGTCGCGCTGCCGCTCTCGATCGTCGGCAGCTTCGGGCCGATGTATCTGCTTGGCTATAGCATCGACAATCTGTCGCTGATGGCGCTGACGATCGGCACCGGCTTCGTCGTCGACGACGCGGTCGTGGTGCTGGAGAACGTCGTGCGCCACATCGAGATGGGGCTGAGCCCGAAGGAAGCGGCGATCAAGGGCGCGGGCGAAGTCGGTTTCACGGTGATCTCGATGAGCCTGTCGCTCGTCGCGGTGTTTCTGCCGATCATCCTGTTTCCGGGCATCGTCGGTCTGCTGTTTCACGAGTTCGCGATCACGCTGTCCATCGCGATCATGATTTCGCTGGTGATCTCGCTGACGGTTACGCCGGCGATGTGCGCGTACGTGCTGAGCCGCAACAATGCCGGTCACTCGAAGTCGCGCTGGGCGCAGTGGATCGAGCGCCAGTTCGAGCGCTTCAAGGACGGCTACGCGCGCTCGCTGACGGCCGTGCTCGATCACTCGCTGCTGGTGATCCTGCTTCTGGTCGGGCTGCTAGTCGGCAACGTGTTCCTGCTGAAACTGGTGCCGGCCACGCTGTTCCCCGAGCAGGACACCGGCATCCTGATCGGGCAGATCATCGCCGACCAAAGCATCTCGTTTCCGGCGATGCAGAAGAAGCTCGCGCAACTGCAGGCGATCGTGCAGCGCGACCCGGCGGTCGAGTCGGTCGCGGGCTTTACCGGCGGGCGCGCGCTCAATACCGCGAGCGTGTTCATCGAGCTGAAGCCGCTCGCCGAGCGGCACGCCACCGCGACCGAGGTCGTGAACCGGCTGCGCCCGAAGCTCGACGAAGTGTCGGGCGCGCGGCTCTTCCTGCAGGCGCAGCAGGATTTGCGCATCGGCGGACGGCAGTCGGCGGCCGAGTATCAGTACACGCTGACGAGCGACAATTCGGCGGCGCTGTTCAAATGGACGCCGAAGCTCGTCACCGCGCTGTCGAAGCAGCATGGGCAACTGCTCGACGTGAACTCGGATCTCGAGCAGAACGGCCTGCAGACCTACGTGACGATCAATCGCGCGACGGCCGCGCGCTACGGCTTCGCGCCGAACCAGATCGACAACGTGCTGTACGACGCGTTCGGCCAGCGCACCGTGTCGACGATCTATAACCCGCTGAACCAGTACTTCGTCGTGATGGAGGTCGCGCCCGAGTACTGGCAGTATCCGCAGTCGCTCAGCCAGATCTATCTGAGCGCGGCGTCGGGCAATCCGACTGGCACGGCGGCGACGCAGATGCCGGGCGCCACGGTGTCGGCGAGCAAGGCCACCACCGCGACCAGCGCCACGGGCACTACCTCGAACACCAACTCGCGCAACGCGAATGCGCAGTCGAACGCGACGAACAACAGCATCGCCAACAGCAAGGGCGGCAGCTCGACCGGCAGCGCCGACAGCACGGCCGCCGAAACGATGGTGCCGCTGTCGGTGCTGGCGTCGTACTCGAACAGCCACACGGCGACCCAGGTGAACCACCAGAGCGGTCTCGTCGCTGCGACGATCTCGTTCAACCTGCCGGCCGGCGGTTCGCTGAGCCAGGCCGGCCAGACGATCGACAACACGATCCGCGAGATCGGCATGCCCGCGAGCATTCACGGCTCGTTCGCGGGCGCGGCGGCCGCCTATTCGCAATCGATGGGCACCGTGCCGCTGCTGATCCTCGCCGCGCTCGGTGTCGTCTACATCGTGCTCGGGGTGCTGTACGAAAGCTCGATCCATCCGCTGACGATTCTCTCGACGCTGCCGTCGGCCGGCATCGGCGCGACGCTCGCGCTGCTGATCTTCGGCACGCCGTTCTCGGTGATCGCGATGATCGGCATCATCCTGCTGATCGGCATCGTGAAGAAGAACGGCATCATGATGGTCGACGTCGCGATCCAGTTGCAGCGCGAGGAGCACATGCCGGCGCGCGACGCGATTCATGCGGCCGCGCTGATCCGTCTGCGGCCGATCATGATGACGACGTTCGCGGCCGTGCTCGGCGCGGTGCCGCTCGCGGTCGGCGTCGGCCAGGGCGGCTCGCTGCGCCAGCCGCTCGGTATCACCGTGATGGGCGGGCTGATCCTCAGCCAGATGTTCACGCTCTACACGACGCCGGTGATCTATCTGTACCTCGACCGCCTGCGCGCGAGGCTGGTCAGATGGTCCGCGGGCCTGCGCTGGAATCGCGACACGAAGCAGCCGGGCGCGCCCGGAAGACCGGATACGAAGGCATGACGATGAAGATTTCGCTTGAATGTTTGACGTTGTCCCGCATGGGGTTGCCGGGCCGAAGCTGGCCCAGCCTGTCGACGCTCGCCGTCGCGATGCTGACGGTGTTCAACGCCGGCTGCATGGTCGGCCCCGACTATCATCGCCCGCAGGTGCGCGTGCCCGCGACCTATTCGGAGTTGCCCGGCTGGACTCAGGCCGAGCCGAACGCGAGCGGCCCGAAGGGCACCTGGTGGAGCGCCTTCAACGATCCGCTGATCGACGAACTGGAGCCGCTCGTCGCGGTGTCGAACCAGACCGTGCGCGCGGACTACGCGAACTACCAGGAAGCGCTCGCCGAAGTGCGCGTCGCGCATGCTAGCCTGTTTCCGACCATCGGCGCGACCGGCTCGGCCACGCGCGAACGCGCGTCGGTCACGACGCTGAACGGCACGGCGGCGCGCGTCGTCAACGCCGGTTCGCTCGAAGGCAACGTCAGTTGGGCGCCCGATCTGTGGGGCCAGGTGCGGCGCACCGTCGAGGAAAACGCGGCGAGCGCGCAGGCCACTGAAGCGACGCTCGCGAACGCGACGCTGTCCGAGCAGGTCGCGCTCGCGACCGCGATCATCGAGCTGCGCACCAGCGACGCGAACATCGACCTGCTGCAGAAAACGGTCGAAGCGTATCAGCACTATCTCGACGTCGTCAGCGACCAGGACCGCGCGGGCACCGTCGCGCCGACCGACGTGATCACCGCGCGCAATCAGTTGAATACCGCGAAGTCCGATCTGATCTCGCTCGGCGTCGCGCGCGCGCAGTACGCGCACGCGATCGCGGTGCTGGTCGGCAAGAACCCGGAAGAACTGTCGATCACGCACAGCACCACGATGCCGACGTTGCCGCCGGTGCCGGTCGGGGTGCCGTCGACGCTGCTCGAACGCCGCCCCGACATCGCCGCCGCCGAGCGCAGGATGGCCGCGCAGAATGCGGCGATCGGCGTCGCGGTGGCCGCGTACTACCCGGACATTTCGTTGTCGGGCGCGGTGGGGTTCACGCAGTCGCCGCTGGCCGGGCTGCTGAAGGCCGCGAACTACGTGTGGTCGCTCGGCGGCAGCGCGACCGAAACGCTGTTCGACGGCGGCCTGCGTAGCGCCGATGTCGATGCGGCGAAGGCCGCCTACGACTCGGCGGTCGCCACCTATCGCGGCACCGTGCTGGGCGCGTTCCAGAACGTCGAGGACGATCTGTCCGGCCTGCGCATCCTCGCCGAGCAGGCGGACGTGCTCGACCAGGCAGTGCGCGACGCGGACCGGGGCGCGGAGATCGCGTTCAACGAGTACCAGGCCGGCACCGTCGATTACACGACGGTCGCGACCGCGCAGGCGACGCAACTGAGCACGCGGCAGACCGCACTGAATGTGCAGGAGTCGCGCTTGCTGCACGCGGCGTCGTTGTTCGGCGATCTCGGAGGCGGGTGGTCGGCGGATCGGTTGCATGATCCGAGGCATCCGGCGGCGGCGACGGCGACGGATGCGTCCGCGCCTGTGGCGGCTTCGGCGTCGGTGTCTGGGACTGCCGCCGCAACTGGGCAAAGCGCTGGTGTGACAGCCGAGGGCAGCGGCGGGAACAGGCTGCAATAGCGGTGCAGGTGTGCGAGGCGCAGCGCGCCGCATTGCGGCTATCACGCCGGGCGCGCTGCAAGCACCATCGGCACCGCGAGCACGACCGGCAGCACGATGAGCACCACATGATCGGAACGACGCAGGAGGAGCATTGGCCAAAGGCATCCACGGGCACGAAGTCAGCGACCCGATCTCAACCGACGACACCCCTGACCCCCCCACAAGCGACCCGCAACATCGCGAGCCGCCGCTTCGCGGCGTGACCTCGCTCGGCCTGTTCCTGATCTTCGCGCGCATCGGCCTGACGAGTTTCGGCGGCGGGCTGAGCGGCTGGTTCATGCGCGAATTCGTGCACGACCGCCACTGGATGAGCGAAGACGAATTCCTCAACGGCCTCGCGCTGTCGCAGGCATTGCCGGGCGTCAACGTGAAGAACCTCGCGATCTGGATCGGCTACCGGCTGCTCGGCTGGCGCGGCGCGTTGGCCGGCTTCTGCGGAATCATTTTTCCGCCGGCCGTCGTGATCGTTCTGCTCGGCGTGTTCTTCTCCGCGATCGCGTCGTTTCCGCTCACGCATATCGCGCTGGCCGGCGCGGCGGCGGGGGCGATCGGACTGTCGCTGTCGATGGCGATTACCGCCGCGCGCCGCTTGCCGCGTCGCGTGTTTCCGTATCTGGTGCTGGTCGCGACGTTCGCCGCCGCCGCGGTGTTTCGTGTGTCGCTGGTGTGGACCGTGCTGATCGCGGGCGCGCTGAGCGTCGGTTACGAGTACGTGCGCGAGGGGCGGCAGTCGTGATTACGCGCGATCGTATTCTTGGCGCCTCGCGCACCGGGCGTTCTTAGTTCAACCTTATTCGAATTCCAGAAGCTTTCGCCGTGTCCAGAACTCTCATCGCGTTGTTTTCTGTTTTCGCGCCGTTGTCGATCGTCACCGTCGGCGGCGGCCAGGGGATCATCGCCGAAGTGCAGCGGCAGGTCGTCGACGTGCATCACTGGATGACCCATGCGCAGTTTCTCAGCGACTTCGCGATTGCGCGGCTCGCGCCCGGTCCGGGCTCGCTGCTCGCGACGCTGATCGGCTATCAGGTCGGCGGCATCGGCGGCGCGCTGGTTGCGACCCTGGCATTGTTCGGGCCGACCGCGTTCCTGATGTACGGCGTCGTGCACGTGTGGAACCGCCATGAAGGCGCGCGCTGGCTGAACGCGCTGCAAGCGGGTTTGCGGCCCGTCGCGGCGGGGCTGATTCTCGCCGCCGTGTACGTGCTGCTCAAAGAGCTGGAGGGCGGATGGGTCGCGTGGCTGACCGCCGCGGTTGCGACCGTGCTGGTGATGAAGACGCGCATCAATGCGTTGGTGTTGATCGCGGGCGGCGCGATCGTGTTCGTGCTGATGCATGGGGTGGGGCTCGTGTAGGGCGGGGCGAGATCTTCTCGCCCCGTGTTGGCCTAGCCGATCCAGGCTGATGGGCGTCGTGTCGAAGACGGCGCGCGAGTGGCCTAGAAC
Organism: Paraburkholderia antibiotica; assembly: GCF_012927125.1. Classification (GTDB taxonomy): domain Bacteria; phylum Pseudomonadota; class Gammaproteobacteria; order Burkholderiales; family Burkholderiaceae; genus Paraburkholderia; species Paraburkholderia antibiotica. Next base: position 227,631 of record NZ_JABBFZ010000009.1, on the reverse strand, counting down.
CGGTAGTTGAGCAGCAGTTCCAGACGCCGGTCGTTGCCAAGCAGATACTGCGTTTCGTTGTAGTAGGCGCTCTGCACGTAGTGCCGGTTGAGGACGTTGTAGGCGCGCGCGGTGAGCGTGGTGTCCTTGCGCGGCTTCCATGCGAGCGCGAGATCGAGGGTCGTGTAGGCGGGCATGTCGAGCCGGTTGGCCGTGTCCGCGAAACGCTTGCCCACATATTTCAGACCGGCAATCCCCGTCCACGACGGCGCGAAGTGCCAGCTCACCCACAGATTCGCGAGCCGCTGCGGCACCGAGGTGGGTACATTGCCCGCGCGCGAAACCATGCCGTTGCCGCTGTTCTCGACGAAGTCGTCGTATCGGGCTCGCAGGATCGAGACGTTGGCATCCACCCGCCAGTCCCGCGCGATGTCCGCGCCGATCGTCGCTTCGAGCCCACGCGACGATTGCTGGCCGACCTGGATCGATTGATTGGGGTTGAGCGGGTCGGCGCTCACGAGATTGTTCTTGACGATCCGATACGCGGCCAGCGTCCAGTCCGCCTTGCCGTCGAGAAACGATTGCTTGATACCGATCTCGATCTGCTTGCCCGTCGCGAGCGTGAACTTCGCCTTCGACGCGTTGAGCATCAGCAACGAACTCACGGGATCGGCCGCGACCGCATACTGCGCGTAGACGGCCAGATCCGGCTTGATGTCGTAGACGGTGCCGAGACGCCAGCCGGTGTTGGCGAACACCCGATTGAACGCGGCGCCGGTGACGAGGTCGTCGCGGTTCACGCTCGCGTGGTCGTAGCGAACGCCGCCCACGATCGACCAGCGCGGCGTGATCGCGAGGCGATCCTCGACGAAGAGCGCGTACTGGTTCGCCTGCGAGCGATACTTCGGATAGGTGCCTGCTACGTTGATGAACCCGCCCGGATCGAACTCATACGGATCGACATACGACGTGCCGGCATACGGCGAATTATTGTCGTGCTGGAAGGTCGTGTGATTGAGTTCGAAGCCGGCCGAAAAGGTATTGCGCATGCCCAGCAGGATCGAATCGAGCGTCGCCGCGGTCACGTTACCGTACTGCTCCTGATCGTGAAGTATCTCGGTGTAGCCGCTGCGTTCGATCAACCCCGACGACGGAATGTACGTGTAGTACTCGGCATTTTTCCAATGCCGATCGCTTTTCATCCGGTAGAACGTGCTGGTCACGTTGAGGTTGTCGCTTGCCTGCCAGTTGGCGGATACCGTGGCCCAGCTGTCGCGGTACGAAATCAGACTGTCGCCGACGTTGTAGTTCTTCGAATAGAAATCCGGCGTCATCAACGGAATGCCGAAATAGCGCATCGGATGCTGATAGCCTTGGGCGTAGGTGGCCGTTACGTAGAGATCCGAATTAACGTCGTAGCGCAGCGCGCCGGAGACGGACAGGTCGCGCGAATTGCCTGCGTCGACCCAGTTCGCGGAGCGGTTGCCGCTGATGTCGAAGCGATACGACAGGCGCTCGTTGATCGCGCCGCCGCTGCCGAACGCGGCTCGTGCGGTACGCTCCGTGCCGATCCCGAGTCGCAGTTCGTTTTCGATCGGCGTGCGGGTCGGCTTCTTCGGCACGATGTTGACCACGCCGCCGATCGCGCCTTCTCCATAGATCACCGACGCCGGCCCGCGCAGCACGTCGATATGGTCGATGGCCCACGTGTCGAACGGATAGGTAACGCCGATCGCGCCATACGGACGCACGCCGTCGAAGAGTTGCGTCACGGACGAACTGCCGATAAAGCCGCGCGCTGCGAGTGTGGAGCCGCCGTTGCCCGGCGTGGGCGCTGCGCTGATCCCGGTTGCGCGACTGATCGCATCGACGACGCTGGTGTCGCCACGCTTGACGAGGGTCGCGCGGTCGATCCGCTCGACGCTGGCCGGCGTTTCGAGCGAAGTGAGCCCGAGGCGCGAACCGATGTCCAGCGGTCGGGTGAGTTCGTTGGCTCTTTGCGCGTTGACCTGTACCGTGGGGAGGTCGGTGGCGGAGAGGTCGTGTTGAGTTTGCTGCGCGTGCGCGGCCGTTTGAAAAGTGCCGAGCGCGGCAGCGGCATAAAGGGTGAATCGACGGATCATGGTTGAGCGTGTGCAGAGGCGGGCTTCTGGCCGCGCATCGTGTTGTGGATGTGCCAGAACGCCGGCGTCGTTCGAACGGAACGCCGGTTCGTTTCAGCCGTTGCTGTCGATGGCGCGCGTCGCGAAGCGAGCGAAAACGCGGGGCGAACGAAGACAAGCGTCGCTCGTGCGGGAGCGAAACTCTGGACTGCGATCGACGGCAGGCAATCAGGGGAACGGGATGAACGGTCGCGACGCGCAAGCGTGCGTTACCGGTGCAACCCGATTCGATTCAGGCGAACCGGGGCGGACCACGAGGACTATGTGAAGTCCGGAAGAACTGCTGAAGGAAGCCGAAGCTTTGCCGCCGATAACGCGCGACAACCCGTGTAGAGAAGTGGCAAAAGAAGAGGAGGACGGCAAACGCGATCAACGCCTTCATGAAGGCCGCGCTGAATGGACAGATTTCGTTCGACGTGACGCCGCCGGAGCGTTCCGGATTGGTGCCGGTGGAGGCGGTGTGCATTTCACCGCTTAAGGCCGAGGCGCTTTCAGACGTGTCGGCAACTTCGCCGTCGATCGAGAAACCCGGTGTACTCGTGCCGATTAACGACGGAATGACGAGTGGGCCATGGCCGCTGCAGATCACCAGAGGGCCGCCCATACGCTTCCCTTCCGTGCTCATATCGAGCATCAGTCCGGTAGGTAGGAGCAGGCGCAGTGCGAGAACCAGCAGGATCAGATGTGAGATCCTGCGGCCAATCGCGTGCTGCGTCCGAGGGCGGCGAAGTACGTTCATGTGCCCGGCATTTTAACCGGGTTTACAATTATTTCATTAATGAAATGTGGTCGGTATTGCACGCGATCGGGAAACGAACGGCAAGCAGTGCCAACTTCCGTTCGGTGCATTTTTGTTTAATGGAGCGTGACGGCGATTTGCCGCAGCTACGGATCTTCGTCACTCTCCATTGCCGAAAGACGGATCACGACACCGGTACATTTGAAATGAACCGATCCAGCCGTTTTCACATTTCAACGGGGTTCGAGTACATCGGAACGCGTGCGCAGCGCGGAATCTCCGCCAGCTGCACGCCGTTTTCCTTTAGCTTCGGTAGATACGAAAGGGATGCATTCTGTTCTGCGTACGCAGTTGTTCGTTCGCCGCATCGATTCGATGCGGCGGCAGAGCTTGAGCGCAGTTCAAGTGGCATTTGATGAGCAGTGCTGTTGCCTGGATTATTGCTTAGCCCGCTTCCCGCAATCTCGATTGCAGCAATGCATATTTCTCCGGCGACGTATCCGCCAATGCCGCGTCGCGAGTCGACGGCGTATCGTCGAACGGGATTGGCTCGGCGAATTGGCTGATCGTCAGATCCCATCTTCTGCCGTCGATCAGGTTGTAGAAATGCGTGCCGCCCGAGGTGCGCGTCGTCAGAATCTCACCGTCGAAATAGTCCTGCACGATCAGCGACGTAATGCTGCAATGATTCTGCGCACGATTCGACGACGACCATGCGCCGGTGGGACTGGCCGTATCGCCGGACCATACGTGCGAAAGCGCGCGGTATAGATCGAGTGGCGTTGCAAAGATCGTCGAAACAACGGGCTTCTGTGCTTTTTCAGAGACTTCCTGTGTCATGGCGGTAATCCTTCGTTCCAAGGAAAATAAAGCGATTAAAGCGAATCGGGTCCGGAAAAACAAAAAGCCCCGTCGTTGCCGGCGGGGCTTTCTGGCGCATGCTGCTATCGATGACGTCTAGCGTATGCGTATGCCAATCCCCACAGGCAGTCCCACGCGGGTATGCGCATGATGGTGCATCGCAATCGTGTGGGACGTGAGGGTGTGCATTGTGGCCGAGTGTGCCTTCAAACGCGTAACGCGTCAACGGTTCATCAATAGCGACATGCGGTTCATCGCGACGATGCTGCTTACAATTTCGCTGCGGTCAGAATCGCGAGACTCGGGCAGTAGTGCGTCGCGCTCAGATAGGCGGCCTGCTGCGCACGCACGCCGGCGCTGCTCGAAGTCGGCGGATCGATAAAGACCTGCGCATTGTTCGAACCTGCCGGCGCGGTCAACGTCATCGTGACTTTCCACCAGTTACCCGACTTCACCGCGCTGACCGAGGTGGCCTGGCCATTGCCCCAGGTACCGCGCACGACCGCACCCGTGTTGGTGTTCAGCACCCAGCCGAATTCGGTATTGCTCGGGTCGTCGGTCTGGATCGAGCCGCCCGGGAATACCGTCGCGTTGGTGGTGGCCAGCACGTAGTCGGTGAACGTGTACGACTGACCGCCTTGCACGCGAATCACTTCGTGAATGTTCGACACCGCGGAGCCGTTGGTGCTCGTGACCGTGGCCGCGCCATGTTCGACGCCGGAAATGTCGGTGGCGGTTACCGCGGTGCCGCCGTTCGACTGCAACCATGCATCCGGCGACGACAGACTCAGCGGCGAGTCGATCAGGTTGTTCGCGTAGCAGGCCGATGCTGCTTCGTTGGCCGGCGGCCCGTAGAAGCTGGCGATGCTCGCCTGGATCGCGTTGTCGGTCGTGTCGGACGTGGCCTTGGTGACGATCGCGCCTTCGAAGAACTGGATCGGCGCGGCGCTGGCGTCGCCGCCTTCACCGAGCGACAGACCGCCCTGCCATTGGCCATTGAATGCGTGGCCGGCGTCGTTGAAGAAGTTCAGCGCTTCCGGCGGTGCCTGGTTATAGAGCGAAGTCAGCACGCCTTGCGAAGCCGAACCGCCCTTGACCACGAAGATGTTCTCCTGGCCGACCGGCGAGTACTTCGACAATACCGTGACGAACTTTTCCTTCGCCGGTTGCTGCGGACCGTACAGATACACGCCCGCTTCCGCGTCGACGCCCGGCCAATTGGTATCTGAAGCGGCGCAGATCGGATCTTTGACTTTCGGATTCTGGCTCGAATTGCCGTCGCAATAGCCGAACACCGCTGCATTGCCATTCGAGAACGCGAGTCCGAACATCTCGCCTTCCACTTCTCCGTGCGCATAGGTTCCCGGATCGGCGCTGCTTTCCATGTTGCCGTACGTGCCGCAGCAGGTCGACGATTGGCTGTAGTGCGCGCCGGCCACCATGTATGCGGCGATTTCGGTGTCGCCGATCGACTGGTTGACCGTGCCGAAGCGCTTGCGATACGCCTGTCCGGCGAGCGTGCCGAGCGCCGGGATCTGTACGCCGTTGGTCGTCACGTACGACAGTTGGGCCGCCGTGCTGCCCACCGCGGGCAGGTCGTTGCCGATCGTCAGTTGCTGCGTCGGCGCCTGCGCGGTCAAAGCGGTCGGCGGCTGCAGCAGTTGCACGGTCAGTGTGCCGGACGTGCCGGGCAGCGTGATCGTCGCGAAGCCGTTGAGCACCGGCACGGTGGTCGTCTTCGACGAGCCCGAGCTACCGTTCGGTACCGTCAGCGACTCCGAGCCGTCCGCATTGAGCGTGAGCGTTGCCGCGACGTTGCCGAATGCGCCACCCTTGAGCGGCGCAACCAGGTCGATCTGATCGTAGATGTACGTGACGGAGCAGGTCGTGTTGTTGCAGAACGCATTCATGCTGTCGACGTTGGTCGAGCCGACCAGCGAGCGATTGCCGCCCTTCAACGTGCTATTCGTGTACGGGTAGACGTCCAGCGTCTTCTGATCGGACTTGCGCTGGATCTGGAATAGCGGACCGCTGTAGTGCTTCGTCAGCAGACGGGTCACGCTGTGCGCGGCCGAGCAGGGCGTGTTGGCGGTTGCGGCGGCGTCGCAGGGTAGTGCTGCCGTGTTCTTGTCCGCCGCATTGTTTTCCGCCGACGCATTCGCATTCGACGCGCTACTGGCCGACGACGAATTCGAGCTCGCGGTATTCGCCACTGGCGATGCCGACACGCCGCTGTTGTCGCCATTGCAGGCGGCGAGTCCCACGGACATCGCCAGCCAGACAGCTATCAAGCCAATTCTTCCGGACATCGTGACCTCCTCCTATGAAACCTCTGATCGGGTTGGAATGCTTAGTTATGCAGATCGAGATGCAGAATCGTTGCGGTCGAACAGGTGTCTGCTGGCGCGCTCGCTTGCGGATGACGGGTTGGCGACGCGACCGGCTGCACGGCTGCCAAACGTTTGGCAAGTAATAATATTAATCAATAATATTGACTTTGACGGCTTGGGGTAATCCCGCAGTGCTGCCCAAGCGAATTGAAAGAATCAAGCCGCAAGCGCTCGCCAGATGATACGCATAAGCGCATCGCCCGTGAGATTTATTACTAATGGCGGGATTTATTAACGGGTGCCGTGATCGAGTACGGCCGAAGGGAAGGGCGCGAGATTGAGCAGGCGCGTGTGGGTTCGTCGACCACCGCTGCGTGACTCAATTACCGGTGAGAAGCTTGTCCTCGATTTCGTACCGCTCATGGCTCACTGAAATCCGATTTACGCCGGCATTCTTCTGGGTCAGCGTATTGCCCGACGTCGGCCGATCGCTTGCCGTAGCGGCTGTGCCGATCACCCGGCCATTAGCGCTAAAGAATATCGCGCGCGTCTCGTCGTCAGGCCAGTAGACGACCACCGTCGTCGAACGATCGTCATGATGCACGATACCGAACTTGCACATCGTCCGGGTTCGGGTGGGACCGTCGCCGCGCTCGCAGGGCAGCGTGCCGGTCGTCGCGAAAGGCGACGCCTTGGTAGGCGTGTGATGCTTCCGATCGTTCTGATGGCTAGCTGGAGTACTTTCGGTCGCAATCGAAATCAGCGTGACGCCATCCGTCTCACCCACTACGCGCGCGTGTCGCCGCTGAAGGATCTGATGCGCGGCCGCGCTATTGCCGGGACCCGGACAACCGACCAGCATTGCGGTATGGTCGAGATAGTTCGCGGTGGCGGCCGACTCGCCGAGCCGTCGACAGACATCGCCCGAATGAGGATATCCGTCGCCGAGTACCACGAACGACGACGGCCATGCAAACGGATCGGCCGGGCTCGCGGCTCGAGCCGGAGAGCTCGCGGAACCCCACGTGACAGCGACTGCGGCAAGCGTTGCAAATAACGTCGAAGAAACGGCTCGGCTCGTCTGTCTCATCGAAGCTCTCCTCGTTGTACCTAGCTCCGCCCCACACCCGACGCCAACGCCGCCTGCGAGCGCTCCAGCCACTCGCGATTATGTTCGCGGGCATGACGCGGCCAATGTTTGGCATCCTGAACGATTTCCGCATATAGGCTGCCGGCGCGCTGGTGGTCGGCGCTGTCTGGTTGCGTGGCGAGCCAGTCGGCGAACAGGCAGCGCGGCGCGACGTCGCCCGCGCAGGTCAGCGCCTGCTCGAAGGCCGCGCGCGTTCCCGGCGCATTCAACGCGGCAAGCGTGCGCGCGTACAGCAGCGCGGGCTCGCCCTGATTGCGCGCCTGCGGATTGACGGAGAACAGATTCGACAACGTGGCGTCGGCAGACGGGTAGTCGCCGAGCGCGAACTGCGAGCGCGCGAGGCCGAGCAGCAGAGCCGGGTCGGTTGCGAACGGGCCATTGGCCGCCGCCTGGAAATGTTCGAGCGCTTCGCGTGGATTGCCGGCAGCGAGCAATGCATCGCCGAGACGCATCCGGTGCTGCACGGTGGGCGCGCGATCGAAATCGGCGCGGGCTTCGCGCAGCGCGCGATTCGGATCGACGAATTGGCTAATGGCCTGAGTGGCGACGCGTGCGCCGTGCGAATGGCGCAGGCTGGGCAGATAGATCGCAAATAGATAGACAACGCTGCCGAGCAGCGGAAACACAAACAGAATGAACAGCCAATACATGCCCTGATTAGTGCGCACCGCGTGGATTGCGAAATAGATTGCGACAAGGACGTGCAGACCAATTCCAAAATAGGACATATCGATTCAACCTTCGAGCTTGAGGACACGCATGCCGGATTAACGGCTGCGCCAGATTCGGAGCCAGTGTATTACAGCGTGCGCTATGTCTGCTCTCGACGGCTAATGCCACCTAATGCAATGCATCGACTCGCAAGTACGCGAATAGCAGCGAGAGCGCGACGACGATGACGCCGGTCGCCACTACGAGTCGATTGGCCAGTAGTCGACGCATCGCAAGTCTCCTGAAGTAAATGAACTCAGACGAAGCTGTAGCGTTCGGAATGGTAGCGGATACGTGGCACTTTCAGGTCGGCGAGCGCGGTTTCGATCGCATCCATCATCGGGTCCGGTCCGCAAATGAAGTATTCGTGACGCGCGTATTCGGGCGGCAGATGACGCCGGAAAATGTCCGCATCGATGCGTCCGCTCTCGCCGGTCCAGCCCGGTGGCGGATCGGACAACACATAGACGATTTTGAGCGGCAAGCGCGTTTGCAGGACTTCGAGTTCCTCGCGAAACGTCAGCGAATCCCAGCTTTTTCCGCCGTACAGCAGCACCAGCGGGCGCTGATCGCCGCGATCGGCGAGCGTGCGGATCATGCTCATCATCGGCGTAATACCGATGCCGCCGGCGATCAGCACATGCATATCGGTCGGGTGGCCGATCGTGAACGCGCCGTACGGGCCGTCGAGATAAACACGCTGGCCGGCCTCGATCGTTTTGACCTTGCTGGTGAAGTCGCCGAGGTTACGGATCGTCATTTCGACGCGGCCATTCGCCGCATCCGCGCTCGACGAAAACGAGAACGGATGTCCGGTGATCCTGAACGGACTGCCCCACACGGTGAGCCAACCGAACTGGCCGGGCGTGAAGCGAAAACCCGCATGGCCATCGGGCTGCATCACGAGAGTCGTGGTATCGCCGCGTTCGGCGCGTACTTCGGCAATCCGGTATGGACGTCGGAGCATGAACAGTGGCTTGAACAGACGCACATAAAGCAGCAGCGCGATCCAGAACAGCGTCATGCAGATCCACAGCGTGCGCTTGAGCGGATCGGTCAGATAGAAGCCCCAGCCGATCATATGCAGCACGCCGCCGAAGATCGCGGCCAGAGCAAGCCCGATATGCGATAGGTGCCAGAGCTCGTACGGGATCTTCAGCTGCTTGCGCCATAGCGCGGTAATCACCAGCACGATCAGCGAGCCGATCGACAGGAATGCGAACCACGCGCCCCACGGCACGTCGAGCAGCGAGTCGGGCATCGCGACCTTATCGGAGCGGATCGCGAACAGAATCAGCGGATGCACGATGACGAGGCTCACCGCGAGCAGCGAGATACGTCGATGGAAGTGGTAGATCACGTCCTCGCCCCACGGCTCGGTGACGTGGCGGAACCGGGCGGTAAGGCCAAATTGCAGGCCCATCATCGCGAGGCCGGAATAGCCCAGCGCGACCGAGAACTCGGTGCCGAAATTGCGCGCTGGAGGCAACGTACCGGTGAGCAGCGCGAACAGCGGCGCGAGAATGAACAGCAGATAGATCGCGGACCAGATGGCCTTGCGCGCCAGATCGTGAGGCTGCATCGATGCTTCTCCGTATCGGATTGTGGAGCCGACAGGCGGGCGGACTACGGCTGCGTGGAACCGTCAGCGGTGGTTCGGCTCACGCGCGGATATCTACACGCAGGTGGTGAGCAGCAGCGCGGGGCCGAACGTGAGGACGGTCGCGACCAGGGCCGCGATCAGGGTCCAGACGACGACGGTGTGCATGAACGAACTGATGCGCTCGGGTCCGGGGTCGCGCGTGGCCGCACGATGGCGCCACAGCCAGCCGATCGCGAGCAGATGCAGCAGCAGGATAATCGCCAGACTCGCGCGCAGCGGTCCGCTCGGCCACGCGAACGCGCAGCCGATCGCGTGCAGCGCGTAGAGCACCACGAACGCGACGCACCAGATCGTGAAGCCGACGGCGAGCCACCACAACCGTCGCGGCGAAAGCGGCCGGGCGTTCATGGCCTTGCTCCGAGCATCGCGACGAGGCCGGGCAGTGCGAGCACGAGGCCGAGCGCGATGATGCCGGTCGCCAGCGTGTAGTCGGCCCACAGACGCGTGAGGCGCAGGTCGGTCAGGCGTCGCGCGGAAATGAAGCCGGCGTTCAGACGCAGCACGTTGCTGATGACGAACAGTAGCCCGGCGCCCGCATGAATCGCGATGTAGGTCAGCAACGCGGCGGCGGTCGCGCCGAGCGCGTGCTCGCGCGGATTCGGCGTGACGCCGGCGATCAACATCACGGCGGCAGCGAGTGCGGCGATCAGTGCGAGCGCGGTGAGCCCGAGCGTGCCATACGGTTTGCGTTCGGTCGCCGCGGCTCGCAGTGACGCGCGCGTGCTTACCGCAGCCACCGCCAGCGCGATCACGGCGACGAGCGCGAGCAGCTTGCTCGGCTGCGGCGTCGTTGCGGCCGGCCAGTTCGGCGCGGCGATCCACAGATAGAAGGTGCCGAAGATCAGCGACGTGAACAGCGTGCCGTTCGCGACCAGCGCGCAGATCAACGATAGCCACGACGGCGAGCCGGCCACTTCGGTATGCGGCGGCACGCTGACTCCGCGGCCGACCGGCAGCGCGCCGTAGTCGCGCGAGAGTCCCGCATTCTGTCCCGCATAAATGAACAGGGCGAACGTCACGGCCGCAAACCCGGCCGATAGCAGATAGAACTTGAACAGCATCGACAGCACCGCCGCGCAGGTCACGATAGCGGTGACGAGCGGCAGATAGGTGGGCTTGGGCAGTACGATCAGCTGATCCGGCTCGCCGGAGGTCATATGCACGCCGAGCGCTTCCTGCCAGCCGTTGCGGGTGAAGCCGAGGTAGCCTTCCCCGCGTGCGAGTTGCGGAGCAAGCTGGCCGGGCGAGATTGCTTCGGTATCCGTATCGATGCGCGGAATCGACGCGAACGCGTAGGGCATCGGCGGAATCGGCATGGCCCATTCGAGCGTGGTGGAGTCCCACGGATTGCGCCGCACGCGCTGACCGAAACGCACCTGCACGATGATGTCGATCACGACCAGCGCGAAGCCAATCGTCATCACGAAACTGCCGACGGACGACAACAGATTGAGCCAGTTCCAGCCTTCGTCGCCGCTATACGTGAACACCCGGCGCGGCATGCCGAGCAGGCCGGTCAGGTGCATCATGAAGAACGTCATGTTGAAGCCGATGAATATCAGCCAGAACGCCGGCACCGACAACTTGTGCACGGCGCTGCGCCCGGTCAGCAACGGTAGCCAGTAATAGAACGCCGCGAGCATCGGAAACGCGAGCGCGCCGGCTACCACGTAGTGCAGGTGCGCGACGACGAAGTAGGTGTCGTGCGCTTGCCAGTCGAATGGCATCATCGCCAGCATCACGCCGGTCAGGCCGCCGCAGGTGAATACGAAGAAGAAGCCGAAGATGTACAGCATCGGCACGTCCCAGCGCGGCCGGCCGTGCGAGAGCGTGGCCAGCCATGCGAAGAACTGGATCGCGGTGGGTACCGAGACGATCGCCGATGCGGTTGAGAAGAACGCGAGTGCGAGGTGCGGAATGCCCGCCGTGAACATGTGATGCACCCAGATGCCGAAGCTCAGGAACGCGAGCGCGATGATTGCAACGACGATCGCGCGATAGCCGATCAGGCGACGGCGCGCGAACACCGGAATCATCGTGGACAGCACGCCGGCCATCGGCAGGAAGATGATGTACACGTCCGGGTGGCCGAACAGCCAGAACAGGTGTTGCCATAGCAATGGGTCGCCGCCGCGCGTCGGATCGAAGAACGGCAGGTTGAACGCGCGCTCTACTTCGAGCAGGATCGAGCCGAGAATCAGCGGCGGGAACGCGACGATCATCATCATCGCGGTCACGAGGATGTACCACGCGAAGATCGGCATGCGGTCGAGCGACATGCCCGGCGCACGCATCTTCAGGATCGACACGACGATTTCCATCGCGAGCGACAGCGCCGAAATCTCGACGAAGGTGATGCCGAGCAGCCACACGTCGGCGTTCAGCCCCGGCGAGTAGACGTTCGAACTCAGCGGCGTGTACATGAACCAGCCGCCGTCGGGCGCGCTGCGCAGAATCAGCGACACGGTCAGAATCGTGCCGCCGAACAGATAGCACCAGTAGCCGTATGCGGTGAGACGCGGAAATGCGAAGTCGCGGGTGCCGAGAATTTTCGGCGTGAGATAGACCGCGAAACTTTCGACCATCGGGATCGCGAACAGAAACAGCATCATCGATCCATGCATCGTGAAGACCTGGTTGTAGGTCTCGACGTCCATGAAGGCGGCGTGCGGCGTGGCGAGTTGCACGCGGGTGAGCATGCCGAGAATCCCGGCGATCGCGAAGAACACGAACGACGTGATCATCATCCGCATGCCGAGTACCGTGTGATTGACCGACGCGAGTTTTTGCACGCCGGGCCCGGTAGCCCAGATCGCGGCGAGCTGACGATGCAGCCGCAGTGCATTGAGGCCCTGCGATTGCGGCTCGACGGGCACACTCATTTGTTCACCTCCCCGGTGGCGGCGGCGTTTCTGACGGCGGCGTCAAAGTCTTCCGGACGATCGACGATCACCGTGAAGCGCATCTGCGCGTGACCGATGCCGCAAAACTCGTTGCATTGTCCGAAGTACTGACCCGGCTGATTGGCCTGAATGCGCAGCAGGGTATGATGGCCGGGCACCGCATCGATCTTGCCTGCGAAGCGCGGAATCCAGAATGCGTGCACGACGTCCTTGCTGGTGACCACGACGTCGACCGGCATGCCCGCCGGTAGATGCAGCACGTTCCCGGTTTCGACGCCGCCCTGGTCCGGGTAGCGGAAAGTCCAGTGCCATTGCTGCGCGATCGCTTCGACACGCGCTGGCGCATGCGCGCGCAGCGGCATCAGTAACTCGCCCGCATACAGTGCGTAACAGATTAGCGGGATCAGGATCACGGCGGGCAGGACGAGGCCGCCGAGCACGATCCAGCGCGCGGGAGAAACGCGCGAGCCCCAACCGGGACGAAACACCGTCAGCAGGAACAGCACGAGCACCAGCGCGAACAGGATCGCGGAGCCGGCCAGCATGACCCACCAGAGCCCGGCAATCGACGCCGCCGCGGGGCCCGACGGCTCGAGCGTCGACAGCGGCCCCGCGCAACCGGACAACGCCGCGAGCGATCCCGCTTGGAGCGCCACGCGCCAGCCACTATGATATTTGGCAGGCCTACACACTCGACGCGGAGGCAATCGATCATGGCAAAGCAGGGTAACTCCGAGACCGGTTCGACGGAGAAAAGCGAAGTGTTGCTGGAGCTGTTGCGGCTCGACAAGGGCTCGGCGGTCGCGCTGGTCGGCCACCCGATTCACGTGATGATGGTGCATTTCCCGATCGCGTTCGTGGTCGCCACGCTCGGCGTCGACGTGCTCTATTGGTGGACGGGCGATCCGTTCTGGGTGCGTGTCGGCGTATGGGCCGCCGGTTTCGCGTTCTGGAGCGGAGTCGGCGCGAGCGTGGTCGGCACCGCCGAATTGCTGCTGGTGCGTGGGATTCGGCTGAAGGAAGCCAGCTGGTCGCATGCGGTCGCGGCGATGACGCTCGTCGCGCTCGCGGGCGCGAACTGGGGCGTGCGAATTCTGTACCCCGAACAGATTTTGCCGCACGGGCTCGTGCTGTCGCTGCTCGCCTCGGTGATGACGGGCTTCGCCGGCTGGCATGGGGGCAAGCTCGTGTTCGATCATGGCGTGGGGATTCTGGTTTCGCCGAAGGAGTGATGCAGCCAGCGGCCGAGTCCGCCGGGTTCGAACAGATGCGGCGCGAACAGGTTCGAATCGATATGCGGCTTGGCCAGCACAATCCAGATGATCGCGACTATCACGACCAGATAGGCCATCGTCAACGCGATCGCCGAGCCGCGGTTGAAGCGGCCGCCGGGCAGATACAGATCGTGCAGCACGAGGCCGGCGAGCACATGGAGCATCGCCATGATGCCGACGAACACCATCTTCGCGGTGAACCATTCGACGAACGTCGCTTGCAGGAAGATCAGCACGGTGCCGCTGGCGATCGCGACGAACGCCGCCGGAGAAGTCAGCTCCACGAACACGAGTCGCGTGATGCGATGCAGCCGGTCGAGTTCGCTGCCGGCCGTGAGTCCGCGACGCTGCCAGAACAGATACGGCAATACGAGCAGGCCGCCCGACCAGATCGCAATCGCGGCTAGATGGATGAATTTCAGCAGTGTCGTCACAGCGCGGGCTCTCTGACGCGCAGGCTCGACCAGACCAGCGAGAGTCCGGCGGCGAGATAAGGGATCATTGCGAGTACCCACATCAACAGGCCGGCGAGCTGCTGGTCGGCGAGCGGCGTGAGCCCCCACGCGGCGGTGGTCGCGAAATGCGCCACATAGAGCGGCACCGGCGCGAATACGATCAACGCGCCGAGCAGACCCATATGGCCGATCGTCGCGACGAGCGCGATGAGCGCGGGTCCGGTCGGCAGCACCGGCGAGAAGATGTTGCGCCACATCAGCCATGCGCTGCCCAGCAATGACAGTTGCATCAACCAGTAGCCGGGCACGCTCGACAGTCCCCATGCATACGGCCCCGGCGCGTGCCAGAGCCAGATGATGACCGCGTGCGCGGCGACCACCGGGACCAGTGGCGGATAGGGCAGACGCGGCAGAGGAAGCGCGAGTGCGAGAAGCGGCGCGACCGCCGCGATCAGAATGATGTGATGAGTGACGCGCGCGGAAAACAGCGCCGACGACAGCGCGCACAGCGGCGACACGAACACGATCGCCATCAGCGCGAGGGCCGCCCAGCCGGCTCTCGGGTTGGCGGCGCGGCCGCTCGCCAGCACGAAGGCGAAGGCCGCCAGCGCCGCGAGCAACCACGGGTCCATGTTCCAGCGTAACCACACGCTGTCCGGGACAGCAGCGGGACCGCAATAGGCGACGGCAAAAGATGGCATGGCGCGATATCTTTAGCTTTACCCAGGCTTTCTTCAGGACTGGCGATAAAGACGCGGGAAGGGGCGCCTGGGAAATTGTCGGGATGGCTTACGATTTAATCGAACGCTCACGTACTGTAGCGCAAATAAACTACCTGGGAACAGCTATCTGGGTTGAATGGCCGTCGATTTGAAAAATGAAGAGAGAATTATCGCGGGCGATCTTCAATCTTGAAAGCCTGATCGAGCTGATTTGAGCGCATAAGTAGGATGATGCGGCGCAATACTTAGAATTAATCGGCCCGGAGTAAGATGGACAAATTCCCTGACGGAGGTCCTCGATGTTTCACGATCCAATTCAGATTCCGGCAATGATCGAGTTGACGTTGCTGGCGATCGTGCTGATCGTCGTCTGCATCGTCCGGGTGCGCCGGCAAAGGGAGCGGGCGCGCAACCGGGCCAATCTCAATGGTGGGAACGGCAAGGGGAAATAACAGGTGGATGCAGTGCCGGTTTTTTTAGGCGCTCCTTTCACCGCTTCGCCATTGCGTCCATAAAGTCACTTACGTCGCTTAAAGAGGCGGGCGCGCGAGTTCCAGCCACTTTTGCACGGTGGGCCGCTGCCATTGGTGAGCGGCATAGTCTTTCAGCCTTTGCGGCACGGCATCGCCATTCAGCACGAGGCGATTCAACATCAATGCCAGATCGGTATCGGCAATGCACCATGCGCCGAAAAGATTCGGCGAATCGGCGGACAACAATGCGTCGGCGGCGGCGAAGAGTTTTTGCGCGGCGGCCTGGGCGGTGGCGGACAGCGGCGCGTGGCGCGAGCCGTAAAACACGACTTCGGTGGAGCGCTCCTGGCGGATCGGCAGCAGGTCGCTGCGCAGCCACGCCTGGATCTGGCGCGCTCGCGCGCGAAGGCGCCGGTCTCGCGGATAGACCGGGGTGTCGGGAAACGTCTCGTCGAGGTACTCGGTAATCGCCGACGACTCGGATAACGCGAAGTCGTCATGGATCAGCGTCGGTACGCGACGGGTCAGCGAGGTGGCCGCGTAGTCGGGGGCATGGTTCGCATTGTTTGCGAGGTCGACGGTCGACAGATCGAAGGGCAACTGCTTTTCGTGCAGCGTGACGAATACCGACATCGCGTACGGGCTCGCGAATTGGGCGTCGGTGTAGAGGTGGAGAGACGGACAGGGCAAAAGAGGCTCCTTGGGTGGTGAGATTGGTCGATTGTGCCGTCTGGCTGGCAACCCGGGCGGAAGGCAATCGGATTGATTCCAGGAGCACGCGGTCGAATGGCGAACCCGTCAGCTGACTGAAGGCGTGCGATAGCGATACCCATCGCCCGGTATCCCCTCCGGCGACTCCACCGAACCTCGCCAGAAAAATCGCGTAGGGGCTTCAAAAAAATAATTTAGCTGCTAGAATAGCGCCCCTCTGCCCCAGTGGCGAAATTGGCGCCCCCTATCTTGAGGGCGTACGCATTGACCTCCGGTGCGTATCAAAAGCCAATTTTCGTGGGCGGCGGAGCTTGATCCGCAGGCTTTAAATGAAGCGCGGGTCGCAAATCGAATTGCATCGAAGTGCAGTGCCGACGTGGTGAAATTGGTAGACACGCTATCTTGAGGGGGTAGTGGCGAAAGCTGTGCGAGTTCGAGTCTCGCCGTCGGCACCAGGATGTTCTGGAAGTACACCTCCCCTCGAAAGACCTGAACGATAGGCGGACGCCATCCGCCAGGTTCATTGCGTTCCCTCTCGCGGATATCCACATTCCGCATCTTCAAGATTTTCCGCAAAGTACCCGTCTGTCATCCACGGCTCGTTCCGGCGGGTGATGCTCGACACGCCCTCTCTGTCTGTTCCGTTTGCATGTCCGGCGTGGCATGCCCAGCCAGCCAGTCATTCTGCATCCGCCAACAGGTCGGATTCGCAGCGCGCTCCAGGCCGTCACCGACAACGGCTTACGACCCGCTTTCAAGCAACCGCTTGCCCGGTGCGTCGGTTTCGGTATAATGGAGCCAAGTTCGAGATATCGAATTTACGAAGTCATGCATCCAGAGTCGGATTATCCGACGCCAACCTGCCCTCCCGGGCAAGGTGGAAGCCTTAAGGCGATGCGGCCGATTGTCGGCAACGAAACGGGAGCGGCCTCGCCGGCACCGGTTCGATAAACACTGATCCGGAGCCCACTATGCGCGAAGCTGCCTCTGCTTTCTCCCCCTCCGTCTGTCAAGACTGGTCGAACTTCCTTCCTGGTTTCACGCTGACGCACACGGTGCATCTCGTATCGGGCGTCAATCTCGGGATCGTTTCGTCCGCGGCGACCGTACTCGAACGCGAAGCCGTCGTCGTGGACCGCTGGCTCGTCACCCGTCACGGCGACGTGCTCGAACAGAAAATCGTTCTCGGCGAAATGACCGAGGAGCAGGCGATTTGCCTACGCGAACAACTCGCCGCGCTCGACGGCGTATTGCGCACGAGGATCGAGCATCATTTCGTTCGCGCCGCGACTCGGCAATCTGTTTCGCGCGCACGAGCCGCGTGAAGCTCCGCAATGCCGGCGCCAGGATTCAGAGCATTCAGAACTCGTTGCGATAGGCAAAGAGTCCAGGAAGTCCGCCGCTCATGACAAAGAGAATCTTCTGTCCGGCGGCATATTTTCCGGCAGTCACGTTTTCCACGAGACCTGCAAACGCCTTGCCGCTGTACACCGGATCGAGCAGCAGGCCTTCCGTCGATGCCATCAGACGCACTGCCGAGCGCATGGTGTCGGTCGGGATTCCATAGCCGGGTCCAAGCTGCGCTTCGTCGATTGAGATCGCGTCTTCCTGCACGCGAAGCGCGGGATTGATCAGCTGGAGCGTCTGGTTCGCTTTGTCGAGCGTGGTGGCGTGCGCGTGAGCGCGATTGCCGTACACGGTGAAGGCGGCGACGCGCTCCGCGTCGAGACCCAGCGCGACAAAACCCGCGACCAGTCCCGCATGCATACCGCCGCTGCCGTTCGGCACCACGATGCGATCGAAAGAAAGAGCCAACGCATGCGATTGCGCGACGATTTCCGCCGCACAGTCCGCGTAACCGAGGCACCCAACCGGACTCGAACCGCCGAGCGGACACACATACACATTGCGACCCTGCGCGCGCAATTCGTTCGCCCGTTCTTCGGCGAATTGCAGCGCGTTAGCGGAACCCGGCAGATCGTGCACGCGTGCGCCGAATAGCGCATCGAGCAGTACATTGCCGTTTTCCATATAGTCGTGATCGGAGCGCGGCACGGTGCGCGTCAGCACCAGTTCGCATTGGAGTCCGACACGGGCCGCTGCGGCGGCGGTGAGCCGCGCGTGATTCGATTGCCGGGCGCCGACCGTGATGATGGTGTCCGCGCCGCGCGCGAGTGCTTCGCCGATCAGGAATTCGAGCTTGCGCAATTTGTTGCCGCCGCCGCCGAGTCCGGTCAGATCTTCCCGTTTGACGTAGATGTCCGCGCCGGCCAATCGTGCGCTCAGACGCGGCAGGTGCTGAATCGGCGTCGGGCCTTCGAGAAGGGCGTGGCGTGGGAACTTCGAAAGATCGAGATGGGGGTGGGGAGCGACGTTCATGAGCGTGTGCGGACGATGAAGGTAGAGGGCGCCGATATGAAGTACTCAATATGCCAATGTTCGGATCGCGGCCAATAGTTTATCGATCTCCGCGTCGGTAGTCAGATAGCTCACCGACGCTCGCGCGATTTGCGTGAGCCCTCTGCTCGTCATATCGAATGGCGTGTAGGGGACGCCATTGCTGCCGATCGTAATACCTTGCGCTGCCAGCGTGCGTCGCACGGAAAGCGCGTCCAGTCCGGCGACGTTGAACGACACCAGGCCGGAGCGCTCAGTGCCTTGATCGAGCACGGACACACCCGGAAGCTCGGCCAGTTGCGCGCGCAAATTGCAAGCGATCTGGTCGATTCGCGCGCGAATGTTGTCGATATCGATTTCAAGCGCCTCGTGTAGCGCATTGGCCAATCCGCACCGCAGCGCCATCGACGCCTCCGACGATTCGAAACGCGCGGCGTCGTCACGCAGCACAGGTTCGCCTTTGGCATCGAGCGGAGCGGAATACGTGTCGACGAACGCCGGCATCAGTTGCGGGAGAAAGTCGCGTCTCACGTACAGCAAGCCCGTGCCCCTCGGCCCGCGCAGTGCCTTGCGACCCGCGCCGGCTAGCACGTCGCAGCCGAGTTCGGCGACGTCGACCGGAAGTTGCCCGACGGCCTGCGCGGCGTCGATGAAGTACGGGATGCGGTGGCGGCGCGCGATCTGGCCGATCGCCGCGGCGGGATTGATCAGTCCGCCATTGGCTGGCAGCCACGTAAGCGCAATCAGGCGCACGCGCTCGTCGAGCATCGCTTCGAGTGCATCAGGATCGACCCTGCCGGTGGCGTCGGACGGAATCGCTTCGATGGTCGCGCCAGCGCGTTGCGCGATATGACGCATCGTCGCAAGATTGCCGCCCCATTCGTGCCGCGCCACGAGGATGCGCTGTCCCGCGCGCCACGGCTCCAGCGCCGCGAACGCCGCGCCCCAGCCCGGCGAATTGCCGGTCGTCAGTGCGATTTCGTCAGACTGGGCGTTGAATAGTTTCGCGGCGAGCGTACGTGCCCGTTCGGTTTGTTCGACGCTGGTCGCGCCGGCCTCCATCGGTCCCAGCGACGCCTCGCGCAACAGATGCGCGTGAATCGCCGCGAGCGTGGCGGCAGACGGCAGCGACGAACCGGCATGATTGAAGTGCGTGGTACTGCGAGCACCCGGTGTGCCGTCGCGCAATGCGTCGACAGCGGACGGCGACAACGGATAAGGCATGGCCGCTCCCATGGTATGAGGTCGAGTTCAGGCCGCGTTCAGGATTGCCACGCTTCGCCCTCCGGAAACCAATACTTGTCCAGCGATTCTGCCAGCATTTCGATGCTGTACCCGGCGCGTTGCGGCGGCATGTAATGCCCATTGCGAATCACGACCGGATCGACAAAATGCTCGTGCAGATGATCGACGTATTCGAGTACGCGATTCTCCAGCGACGCCGACACGCAGATATAGTCGAACAGCGAAATGTGCTGTACGTACTCGCACAATCCGACTCCACCGGCATGCGGACAGACCGGCACGCCGAACTTCGCCGCCATCAGCAACACGACGATCACTTCGTTGAGTCCGCCGAGCCGACAGCTATCGATCTGACAGAAGTCGATCGCTTCGGCCTGCAGCAACTGCTTGAACATCACGCGATTCTGGCAATGTTCTCCCGTGGCGACGCCGATCGAGCCGAGCCGCTTGCGGATCGCCGCGTGGCCGAGAATGTCGTCGGGGCTGGTGGGCTCTTCGATCCACCACGGGTCGAACTCCGCGAGGCGACGCATGTTCGAAATCGCTTCATCGACATCCCATACCTGATTCGCGTCCATCATCAGTTTCAGGTTCTCGCCGATCTCTTCGCGCAGAATACGCGCACGGCGCACGTCTTCGTCGAGATTGCCGCCGACTTTCTGCTTGAAATGCGTCCACCCCTGCGCGACGCCTTCGCGCGCGAGGCGACGAATCTTGTCGTCGTCGTAACCGAGCCAGCCGGCGGACGTCGTATAGGCCGGATAGCCGTGCGCGAGCATTTCCCTTTCGCGTTCGCCTTTGGTTGCAGCATGGCGATGCAGCAACGCGAGTGCTTCGTGCGGCGTGATTGCATCCGTCACATAGCGGAAATCGAGGCAACGCACGAGTTCTTCCGGACTCATGTCGACCAGCAGCTTCCACACCGGTTTGCCGACGGATTTTGCCCACAGGTCCCAGACCGCGTTGACCACCGCCGCGGTGGCCAGATGAATCGCGCCTTTGTCCGGGCCGATCCAGCGTAGTTGGCTATCCGAAGTAAATGCGCGCCAGAAAGCGCCCATGTTCGTGGCGATATCTTCGAGCTTTTTGCCGACGATGAGCGGCGCCAACGCATTGACCGCCGTCACGCAGATTTCGTTGCCGCGTCCGATCGTGAAGGTCAGTCCGTGTCCGGTGAGATCCGGCGTATCGGTTTCGAGCGTGACGTAAGTGGCGGAGTAGTCCGGCGCGGCATTCATCGCGTCGGAGCCATCCAGTGAGCGTGAAGTGGGAAACCTGATGTCGCGAACGGACAGCCTTGTGATCGTAGTCATCTGAGCACCCTCCGGGGCTATGTATGGCTAGCGGTTTGCGCCTGCGGGCGCAGGCGGACTGACTTCACGCACGCGTCGGCGCGCGCCTTTTCTCTTCGACGCGTACCGGTAAGCCAGGGAATACCAGACCCGGGTACGCGTTGACAACACGTGATTCGCTTTCTAGCATGCTAGCATGTTGTTTCGAAATCAAGGCCTCCGTGAATTCCTCAGCCGAACTGGAGAATGCCGCTGTCGACCCTTATGTCGCACTGCAAAAGATCAGGGGCGGCGAGCGCGGTAGTTTGACCGACGCGGTCGAGGCGGCGTTGCGCGAAGCGATTGTGACGCTGGCGTTGGAGCCTGGCATGATGATCGACAAGCTGGCCGTGTGCGAACGGATGGGCGTGTCGCGCTTTCCCGTTTCGTCGGCGCTCGCGAGGCTTGCGCATGCCGGTCTCGTCGAGGTTTTGCCGCAGCGCGGCACGCGTGTCAAACCCATCGCGCTCGACGATATCCGTCAGCACCTGTTTATCCGCAGCGCGCTGGAAGTCGAAACGGTGCGTGGTGTGGCGCGGATGCACGATCGGGCGACGCTCGATGCATTGGCCAGCAATATGGACAAGCAGCGCGGCCTGGCCGGAGGCGGTGACCGTATCGCGTTTCACGTACTCGATCTGGCCTTTCATGAAATTCTGCTCGACGCGGTGAAGCTGCCGCGTGTGAAGGAAATCGTCGCGGTGTCGCGCAATGCGCTGGACCGCGCGAGGCAATTGCTCGCCAGTCCCGAACGACTCGTGCACACGCTTGAAGAGCACGAGCGCATTTTTAAGGCGTTATCCGCCGGCGACGGCGATGCGGCCGCGAAAGCGATGCACGATCATCTCGACCAGGTGGTGGCCGAATTGCACCGGTCCGCGCGAGCAAGGCCGGATCTGTTCGAGTCCTGAATGGACGCGACATTGGAAGCCACATTGAAAGCCGTTTGCAGGTCACAGTAAAAAGCGCTAGTGATATAGGCAGCCGTCGGCACATCCGCACATGAACCCACTCATTTCCGTCAACAGGCTTTGCAAGAGCTTTCCGGGCGTCAGAGCGCTTCATGACGTCCACTTCGAACTCATGGCCGGCGAGGTCCATGCGCTGATGGGCGAGAACGGCGCGGGGAAATCGACGCTGATGAAGATCCTCGCCGGCGTCTATACCCGCGATTCGGGCGAAATTCTCTACGACGGCAAGCCAGTCGAGTTTCAGGGGCCGCGCGATGCGCAGGCAGTCGGCATCGGCATCATTCATCAGGAGTTGCAACTGATGAATCATCTGAGCGTCGCGCAGAACATCTTTATCGGCCGCGAGCCGCGCAAGCACTTCGGCCTGCTTCTCGACGAAGACCGGCTCAATGCGCAAGCTCGGGAGATTCTCGGCCGCATGCATGTGAATCTCGATCCACGCACGATGGTCGGCGCGCTGACGGTGGCGAGCCAGCAGATGGTCGAGATCGCGAAGGCGTTGTCGTTCGATTCGCGCGTGCTGATAATGGACGAGCCTACTTCCGCGCTCAACGATGCCGAAATTGCCGAGCTTTTTCGCATCATCCGTCAATTGAAAGAACGCGGCGTCGGCGTTGTCTATATCTCGCACAAGATGGATGAGCTCAAGCAGATCACCGATCGCGTCACCGTGATGCGCGACGGTGAATACGTGGCGACTGTTCCCACCGAGGGCACGAGTGTCGAAACGATCATCGGCATGATGGTGGGGCGCACGCTGACCGACATGACGCCGGGGCAGAATGCACCGGTGAAGGGCGCGCTTGCGCTCGAGGTGAAGAATCTCGTCGCGGGTCCGCTGGTTCGCAATGTCAGTTTCGAATTGCGTCAGGGCGAAATACTCGGCTTTGCCGGCTTGATGGGCGCCGGCCGTACCGAGGTCGCGCGCGCGGTGTTCGGTGCCGATCCGGTCGAATCCGGCGAGATCTTCGTGAAGGGCGCGAAGGCGTCGATTAAAAAGCCGAGCGATGCGGTAAAGCGCGGCATCGGCTATCTGTCCGAAGATCGCAAACGCTTTGGTCTTGCCACCGGCATGGACGTCGAATCGAACATCGTAATGTCCGATCTCGGCAAGTTCCTGTCGTTCAATATGTTCTTGCGCCGCGGTCAGATCCGTAAAAGAGCGCAGCACTTTATCAAGCTACTCGCCATTCGCACGCCGTCCGCGACGCAAACGGTGCGGCTATTGTCGGGTGGCAATCAGCAGAAGATCGTGATCGCGAAATGGCTGGAGCGCGATTGCGACGTGTTGTTCTTCGACGAACCGACCCGCGGCATCGACGTCGGCGCGAAAAGCGAAATCTACAAGTTGCTGCGTGCGCTGGCGGCGCAAGGCAAGGCGATCGTGATGATCTCGTCGGAGCTGCCTGAAATTCTGCGCATGAGCGATCGAATCGTCGTGATGTGCGAAGGCCGCATTACCGGCGAGCTGTCCGCCGGTGAGGCGACGCAGGAGCGCATCATGCATCTCGCGACGCAGCGCGAAACCCTGAAAACGGCACAAGCCTGACGAGGTTCACGACATGACATTGCAATCATCGGATACGGCGG
This sequence comes from Paraburkholderia antibiotica, assembly GCF_012927125.1. Lineage (GTDB taxonomy): Bacteria > Pseudomonadota > Gammaproteobacteria > Burkholderiales > Burkholderiaceae > Paraburkholderia > Paraburkholderia antibiotica. The sequence goes on along the minus strand of NZ_JABBFZ010000009.1, from coordinate 203,964 downwards.
CGCTCGATAACGAACGGCGAACTTCCGGACTGAGAGCCCGCATCTTCGCGCCTACCGCGCTGCAAAAAATGCTCGCGTTCGCGAGCCTGATTCTGCTGCTGGTGTTTTTCAGCTTCGCGTCGCCCGCGTTCATGCAGATGGACAACATCCTCGGCATTCTGCAGGCAACCGCGGTGAACGGCGTGCTGGCCATTGCCGCGACGTTCGTCATCATTACCGGCGGCATCGATCTGTCGGTCGGCACATTGATGACCTTTACGGCCGTGATTTGCGGTGTATTTCTCACCTATTGGCATTTGCCGATGTGGCTCGGCGTGCTTGCCGCGATCGCGACGGGCGCGGTATGTGGCACCGTATCGGGCACGCTGACCGCGAAGATGAAGATCCCACCGTTCATCGCGACGCTCGGCATGATGATGCTGCTAAAAGGCCTCTCGCTGGTGGTTTCGTCGGATAAGCCGATCTATTTCACCGACACCGAGAACTTCTACCGTATTTCGCAGGATTCGCTGATCGGCTATTTCCTGCCGAGCGTGCCGATTCCGAATGCAGTGCTGATCCTGTTCTTTCTCGCGATCGTCAGTTCCATTACGCTGAATCGCACTGCGCTCGGTCGCTATACGTTCGCGCTTGGTAGCAATGAAGAAGCGGTGCGGCTTTCGGGCGTCAACGTCGATCGCTGGAAGATCGCGATTTACGGCGTGGGCGGTGCGATTTGCGGCATCGCTGGTCTGTTGATCGCGTCGCGTCTGAATTCCGCGCAGCCTGCGCTCGGTCAGGGCTACGAGCTCGACGCGATTGCCGCGGTCGTGATCGGCGGCACGTCGCTGAGCGGCGGCTCGGGCACGATTCTCGGCACCATCATCGGCGCTTTCATCATGAGCGTGCTGACCAATGGACTGCGCATCATGTCGGTTGCGCAGGAGTGGCAGATCGTCGTGACCGGTCTGATCATCATTCTGGCCGTCTATGCGGACATTCTGCGGCGCAGCCGGAGAAGCTGACGCGGCACACCGAAGTGCAAGAGAGAGGGGAGCACGTGGAGGCTCCCTCAATGGCTTGATAGCCCACCCGTAGGAGGAGGCCCCATGTTGAAGAGAAGACTAATCGGTATCGTGGTCGGTGTCGGCGCGCTGGTCGGCGCGAGCGGTCTCGCGTATGCGGACCAGCCGTATATTCCGCTCATTTCGAAGGGCTTCCAGCATCAGTTCTGGCAGGCCGTCAAATCGGGCGCCGAGCAATCGGCGAAAACGAATAACGTCAGGATCACGTTCGAGGGACCGGAAACGGAAGCAATGGTCGACAAGCAGATCGACATGTTGTCGGCCGCGCTTGCGAAGAAACCGCAAGCGCTCGGTATTGCCGCACTCGATAGCAAAGCCGCGATTCCGCTACTCAAGCGCGCGCAGAACGACAAGATCCCCGTGATCGCATTCGACTCCGGCGTCGACAGCGATATTCCGCTCACCACCTGCGCAACGGACAATATCGCCGCCGCGGCGCTCGCCGCCGATAAAATGGCCGAGCTGATCGGCAATGCCGGCGAAGTCGCCGTCATCGTGCATGACCAGACGAGCCGCACCGGCGTGGATCGGCGCGACGGTTTCGTCAATCAGATCAAGTCGAAGCATCCGAACATCAAGATCGTTTCCGTTCAATACGGCGCCGGCGACCACCTGAAGTCGGCGGAAATCGCCAAGGCGATGATCCAGGCGAATCCGAATCTGAAGGGCATCTTCGGTGCGAATGAAGGTTCTGCGGAAGGCGCGGCGATCGGCGTGAAGGAGTCCGGCAAGAAACTCGTGCTGATCGGCTTCGACTCTGGCAAGGAGCAGAAGGAGAACATCATGTCGGGGCTGATGGCCGGTGCGATTACGCAGAACCCGGTCGGTATCGGCAAGTGCGTGATCGATTCGGCGGTGAAGGCGCTGCATGGCGAGAAGCTGCCGAAGAAGGTCGACACGGGCTTCTACTGGTATGACAAGACCAATATGAACGATCCGAAGATCTCGGCGGTGCTGTACGACTGAACGGAATCGGCGCCCCGATTAATCGCGGCGACGTGGTAATGGTCATCGAGGAGGAAGAGCAGCGCTCTTCCTCTTTTTTATTTGCGGGAGGTCGTGTCTGAAACGCACGACATATTTTTCCCGCTGCGTCGCATCAATATGCGCTGCGAATGCACGCTGCAGATCAGGCGGTGGAGCCCATGCGCCGATGATGCGGTGCTTTAAACATATGTGCGGCTTAGTCGTTCGCCGCCATTGCACTAATTGATCTGATATTTTACATTTGTGTAATGCGCGCATCGTAGGTCACCCCGCGCGCGATTCAAGCCCACCCACTGTTAAATGCGCAGGTCATGGCTTTTACCGAACCAAGGTCTCCATTTTTCAGGTGGCTGGTGTCCTCCGCTCAGAATCTGAGCCCGGAGAACCGGCAAATTTTGCTGGCCAATCTGTTTACGCGAACCTCGTCAATCATATTCGCGTCGATTTGCGAACTCAGCGTTTGCGCCACCGCCTATTACCTTTATCCGATCCCGCTCTACGCCGCGTGGGGTCTTGCCGTCATTACACTGCTGATCGCCCGGCTCACATTGATCTGGTTATGCCGCACGCGTGCCGCGCAAGGCCGGCCCACGCCGACCTCGGCGTTTTTATTCGCGAGTCTGCTGTGGAGCGTGTTATTCGGTATTGGCTCGTTACTCTGCAATATCAGCGGAAACCCCACACTTTTCCTGCTTGGAAACGTTTGCGCGGTCGGTGTGATCGGCGGATTGGCGGGGCGTAATGCCAGTACGCCGCGACTCGTGTTATTGCAGATCGTCTTTATTCTGAGCCTGCTCAGTGTTGGTGCAGCGATGTCGCCAGGCAACGGCAAGCTCGTGCTGTTGTTTCAGGCACCTTTTTGCGCGGCGGGTTTCTTCACGGTCGCGTTGCGCAGCAACCGTGACACCGTTGCGCTGCTGCTCGCGCGCGAAACCAGTCATCGGCTCGCTCGCCAGGACAGTCTGACGGGGCTGCCGAACCGCGCACGGATCAGCGAGCTATTGCTCGAACGCACCGGCAAGGGGGCGGCGTATCCGGATCGACCGTTCGCGGTCTTGCTGATCGATCTGGACGGCTTCAAGGCGATCAACGACAGTCTTGGTCATGCCGCCGGCGATCAGATCCTGCAGGAGGCGGCGACCCGTTTGCGCGAGTTGCTGCCGAGCGGCGATCAGGTCGGCCGTCTCGCGGGAGATGAATTCGTCGCGATCTCGGACGGCGCCGGGCAACCGCGCGACGTGCGCATGCTGGCCGATAGCATTGTCAGAGTGCTGGCACGGCCGTTCGCGCTGAGCGAAGCGCTCGTGCATATCGGTGCGAGCGTCGGCATCGCGCTCTACCCCGAACATGCGAAGACGGGTCCGCAATTGCTGATCTGCGCGGATCGCGCGTTGTATGGCGTCAAGCGCAACGGCAAGAGCGGGTTCGCGCTCTTCGATACCGAGAAGCATGTGTCGGATGAAAGCCTGAGCCTGTTGCGCAGCGATCTCGAAGGCGCGCTGAAATCGTTCAGCGGTTTGCGTATGGAGTATCAGCCGATCATCGATCTCGCGAGCGGCGCGGTGTCGGGTCGCGAAGCGCTGATTCGCTGGACGCATCCGACTCGCGGCGAGCTGTCGCCGTCCGCATTCATTCCGACCGCCGAGCGTACCGGCCTGATCCTCGCATTGGGCGAATGGGTTCTGCTGCAGTCGTGCACGGCGGCGACGACGTGGCGCGACAAGGTGACCGTCGCGGTCAACGTGTCGCCGGTGCAGTTGCGCGAAGAATCGTTTGCGTCGACGGTGACGGCAATCCTGCGGAAAACGAGGCTTCCGCCGACGCGACTCAATATCGAAGTGACGGAAACGGCGCTATTGAACGACGACGAAGTGACCCGCCGCAACATCGCGCGCTTGCGCGCGTTGGGCATCGGACTCGCACTCGACGATTTCGGCACTGGCTTTTCGACGATGTCGACGCTCGTGCGCTTCTCGTTCGACAAACTGAAGATCGACAGTTCGTTCGTCAGAGAGGCGCTGCATCGGCGCGAATCGGCGGCCGTGGTGCGCGGCATCGTTGCGCTCGCGCGCGAGATCGGCATGCCGACCACGGCCGAAGGCATCGAGACGCAGGAGCAACTCAACTTCGTACGCGTGTGCGGCTGCACGCACGCACAGGGCTATCTGCTCGGCAAGGCGATGCGCGGCGATGAAATCGAGCAGGACGAAGCGGTGCTCGATGTACCGCTTGCCGACAAGACCGTGCGCGCGAGTTCGTGATCGGCGCTATCGCCTGCAGTACCGCTACCGAGATTGCCATGTCCGCTTCGCTGCAATTCCAGCTTCGCATCACCGTCTCGACCGCGCTGTCGGATTCATTGCGCGCGGAGCCCTCGTGCGAATTTTATCCGGCGCTCCACGCACTTCTACATGCGCACCACGCGACGCTCAAATGTCAGTTCGACGCATTCGCGGACTATGTCGGCGAAGCGGAGCGAATGGGCACGGAGAATTATCCGCTGTACCAGTGGACGCGCCGGACCATCGAGCATCCGGAGAAGAAGGCGAAGTATCTGCGCTCGTTCACGATCTATGTGAACGGCGACGACGTCTACGGCAAGGACACGGCCGATGCACTGGAAGCCGGCTTGTCGAAGCTTGTCGACGGAAATGAAATTGTCAGCATTTCCCGCTACGACACGAATCCCGCGAATAATCCGCAACCGCCCACGTATTAGATTAATTCAATGATTAAATGCTCGCTCCAAAGTCGTCAGCATTAAATCGTTTAACAATTAACGACACGTTGCGAAGTTCGTGAGACGATGCCATTTCACTTATTTTTTGTGGGAGCGCGACATGGGACTTCTGGACGAAGTGGGCAAGATTGCAGGCGCGGTTGCCGCTGTTGAAGCAGCGGACAAAGTCGATCCGGAAGCGGGTCTTCTGACCAAGGGCATTGCTGCCGTCGCGGGTTTCGAAGGCGCGGGCAAGCTGGAATCGCTGGTCGAAAAGAAGGAAGAAGACAAGCAGGACGCCGCCGACAGCGCACAAGCCGCGGACGACACGAGCTCGCAGACCTGAGTGGATGCCATGTAGTCGAGCCGGTTGCATGCGCGAAATCGGACAACATCGAATCGCGTCATGCACCGGTAATTAACTGGCAGTTTTTCAAATTCCCTTCAATTAGATCGAAATAGACTTTCGTTTCGATATCCGCAGTTCCAATTCATTCATTTTCCTTTCGATTTCTGTCGTTTTTACCGCGACAGACAACGCCAATCCGCGCTTTTTATTGTTCCGAAGTTTTCATCGGGCTGTCATCGCCACCCGGCTAGGATCGTTCGTCTCCACCGTCCGCGCTCGCGCCGCGACGCGTTGTTTTGCGCTGGCATTCTTCCACCTCAACAACAACACTGGACATGTCGAACAAAAAAATCGTCAATGCAGCGCCTGCCGATGAGCAGGGCGCTTCCATCGTGTCGCGTCGCGGGTTCCTGAAATTCGCCGGCGTTTCGAGTCTCGCCACGGCGGCAGGCGCGCTGGCTTCGAGCGCGCGCGGCGCGAATAGCGGTACGCCCGATGGCACACCCGAGCAGATCCACCTGACGTGGGGCAACGATCCGACGAGCGAAGTGACCGTCTCGTGGTCGTCGCTCGCGCTCGCGGTCAATCCGCAGGTGCGTGTGAGCGGCAATGGCGCGGACCGCGCGCGGCGCGCGGTGCACGCGGTGCAAAGCACGTACACCGACGGCATCAACGGCGAGGTCGTGTTCAACTATCACGCCCGCCTGCGCGACCTGAAGCCCGACACGAACTATCAGTACGAAGTGACGGCCGACAACGACGGCAACGCATCGCAGCCTTTCACCGCGAGCTTTCGCACCGCGCCGCGCGGCCGCGTGCCGTTTCGCTGGACCAGCTACGGCGATCTCGCGACGCCGAACACGAACTGGGTGTTGTCGTCGCCGCAAAGCCGCTTCGCGGTGCAGGCGGTCGAACGCTTCCAGCCGCTGTTCCATCTGCTGAACGGCGACCTGTGTTATGCGAACCTGAACCCGATGCAGCAGCCGGAGGTGTGGCGCGACTTCGGCAACAACGCACAGACGTCGGCTTCGATGCGGCCGTGGATGCCGTGTCCCGGTAATCACGAACTCGAATTCAACAACGGCGAGCAGGGGCTCGCGTCGTATCTGTCGCGCTATACATTGCCTGACAATCACACGCGCTTTCCGGGCCGCTGGTACAGCTTCCGCGTCGGCTCGGTGCTGTTCATCTCGCTCGATGCGGACGATGTCGTCTATCAGGACGCCGCGGCATTCGTCGCGGGCCCGGCGCCGTTGACGCCGGTTGCGAGCACCGGCAATGCGCCGATTCCGGCGGGCACGTCGCTCTACGTGCGTGGCTATAGCAACGGCGAGCAGACGCGCTGGCTCGAAAAAGTACTGCAGCAAGCGGCGCACGATAACGACGTCGACTGGATCGTCGTGCAGATGCATCAGGACGCGCTCAGTTCATCGAAGACCGGCAACGGCTCGGACAAGGGCATTCGCGAAGCGTGGCTGCCGCTGTTCGATCGCTACGGCGTGGACCTCGTGGTGTGCGGTCACGATCACGACTACGAACGCAGCTATCCGGTGCGCGGCTGCAATCACAACAAGGGCAGCGACATCGCGACCGGGCGGCCGGTCGATACGCTGCAGCCGAAGCCGATCATGTCGGCGGTGTCGGCCGGCGCGTCGACATTCGATACGAGCCACGGCACGATTCACCTGATTCTCGGCGGTGGCGGCACGAGCGCGCCGCTCGACGTCTATGGGGTGGATGCCGGCACGGGTCTGCCGCAAGCGCGCATCTTCACGAAGCCGAATCGTCCGGTTCCATCGACGACCACGGCGGGAACGTTCGTGCGTGCAAGCGCCGACGCGGTCGAAGACGCGATTTGGTCGGCGCAACGCGACACCGGCACGGGCTACGGCATCGCGGTGTTCGACTACGATCCGGGCAGACACGGCGGCGAAACGACGATCACGATGAGCTATTACCATGCGCCGGGCGCGGATCAGACGCCGACGCAGGAGTACGAGCTGTTCGAGAAGATCGTACTGAAGAAGTCGCGACGCGGCTAAGGGAACAGAGAAAGATCAGTAATCCGTACTGATTCCAGAGGTACGACACAGCACGACGCGGTGCCGTACCTGCTTCTTCCAACACGTCGACATCGCCAGAAGGGCCGCTCACAACGAGCGGCCTTTGTGCTTTTCACGTGGACCACGCCGTGCAAGAGCGTGCAAAAATTACCGCACGAGCGCTTCATTTTGTTACACGTCTTACCGGGTCGCACGCTGCCGGTTACAGAAAGCTTTCTGAAGCCTCGCTATACTCGGCGCCGTCTCACTCAAAAACACAAAGACCCGTTATGTCGAAGAAAATCATTCAGATGGTTGCCGTGGTTGCGTTGACCGCCGCGTCGTCGGTGCCGGCGCTGGCTGGCGATATGAACAACATGCTCGGCGGCGCGGTGGGCGGTGTGGCCGGCGCGGCACTCGGCGGCGCGGTTGGCGGCAGCACGGGCGCGGTAATCGGCGGTGCGGTCGGTGGCGGCGCGGGTGGCGCGGTGACATCGAATCGACGCGAGCGCACCGGTGCGATCATCGGCGGCGCGCTGGGCGGCGGCGCGGGTACCGCGGCCGGCAACGCGATGGGCGGCCGTACTGGTGGCCTGCTCGGCGCGGCTGTGGGCGGCGGCGCGGGTTCGGCGCTGGGCGGCAACATCTCGCGCTCGAACTCCTACGCGGACGATTACTCGCGCGGCTACCGTTCGGGCAAGCGTCATCACAACAAGCATCGCCGCTACGACTGAGATGGCGTGACATCGGCGGCAGGGGCTCGCGTCTGAGCGGATAGCAGGCGCGGGCACGGCCCCTATAATCGGGCGTGTTCGATTCCCATCACACGCCCATCACGCCCGACATGAGACTACCCGCCTCGCTTCTTCCCGCCGCTATTCTTCTCTGCGCGTCGCCGGTTTTCGCGCAACAGCTTCCTCCCCGCGACGAGTTCTTCTGGCTCGGCGAAATCAATAAAGCCACGCTGGTCATCAATACCGACGAAGGCCTGCTCGATAAATCCATGGCGCCGCGCCTTGCCGCGGGTGTCGCCAAGGTCATCGCCGACGGCAATCAGCCCGGCGCGAAACGCCCCTCTACCGTGATTACGTTCGAGCCGCTGCTGATCAAGGCGGCGGGCGAAGACGTGACCTTGCTGCATGCGGGACGCTCGAGTCAGGACATGCACGCGACCTACCGCTCGGCGATTCTGCGCGACGATCTGCTGAACCTCGCCGATCAACTGAACAAGACCACCGCGACCCTGGTCCATCTCGCGGATCGCTATGCGTCGACGGTCGTGCCGAACTACACGAATGGCGTCGCGGCCCAGCCGAATAGTTATGGCCATTATCTGCTCGGCTTCGCGGCGGGACTCGACCGCGACGCGCAGCGCATTCGCGAGGCGTATGTGCGCGTCGATCGTTCGTCGATGGGTACGACGGTGCTCAACGGCACCAGCTGGCCGTTGAATCGCGAGCGTATGGCGCACTACCTCGGCTTCAACGCGATCGTCGACAACGCGTACGACGCGTCGCAGATTTCGTCGGTCGACGAACCGGTCGAAGCGAGCGCGATCGTGACCAGCGTCGCTCTGCACACCGGCAGCTTTATTCAGGACGTGATGACGCAATACGCCGAATCGCGGCCGTGGATTCTTTTGCAGGAAGGCGGCGCCAATACCTATGTGTCGAGCGCGATGCCGCAAAAGCGCAATCCGGGGCTACTGATCCGCACGCGCTCGGAGGCGTCGACGGCGTTGTCGTTGGCCGAGGGCGTGGTGTGGCAGGCGCACAATCTGCCGCCCGGCATGAGCGATCCGAAGGAGCAGCGGACGAACACCGAAATGATCGATAGCGGCATCGCCGCGCTGAAGGGCTGGCAAACGGTGATGAACGCGCTCGTCATCAACTCCGACCGCGCGCTCGAAGAACTCAATAGCGACTGGACTGCGTCGCAGGAAGTGGCCGATGTGCTGATGCGCAAATACAAGCTGCCGTTCCGCGTTGGCCATCACTTCGCGTCGAACATGGTCGAGTCCGCGCGGCAGAAAGATATCAAGCCGCTCGACTTTCCGTATGCCGACGCCCAGCGCATTTATCGCGAGACCGTGGCGAATACGCCTTATGCCGGTGAGTTGCCGATGAGCGAAGCCGAATTCCGCTCGACGCTCGACCCGGTCGCGATCGTCAATCACCGTGCGACGGTGGGCGGCCCGCAGCCCGCGGAAATGGCGCGCATGCTGAAAGAAGCGAATGCGCGCGTCGCGCAACAGGATCAGTGGATCAAAACGAATCGCCGGCATATCGACGATTCGCTCGCGAAGCTCGATAGCGATTTCAATAAGCAGTTGAATCGCTGACGCGCGGCGCAGAAGAATTGGCGACGGCGAGTTGCGGAAGAACGGTGGCGTCTTGGGCTCGACCGATCGGATGACACCGGAAACTAGCACGACTGATTTTCACGGGACTGAGAGGGATTCAAGCGGAGTGCCTGGCACCCTCTCGGTTAGCGTTGTGCATCTTTTGGTGACTATCACGACGGAATTACTGCTGCGAAGATCGATGCGATTGCGCCCAATGATGTAAGGAATGGCAGACCGGAAAGGCCCGGGTGCGACTTTCCTCATTCTATTGAGGCTTTGGATCAGGATTGTAGGGTTCAAGTTTCGGCGCCAGCCGTGGATCGTCGCACATCCATCGACAATCTCCGTCTTTGCATATCGGACTTAGCTCGATTTCGATTTGCCGAATATCAGGTTCGCCATCGGGGCGTGTCATCACACTACCTCTTGTCATAGTGTAAGGTTCGACGTAGATGTTTTTGCTCGAGATTCCAAGTGTCCTCAGATACGTTTTCACCACTTCGCCGCGGCGGTCCTGCAAAACATCCAGATCACGTTCATCAATATATGCACCGGCGACTACGACTGCCAGAATCTGCACATCGGGCCATTTTTTAGCTTTGCTGACCGCATCTGAAATCAAGCGACGATTTGCATTTGAAAGGGCGGTTGTGTTGAATGGCAACTGAAGTTCTACGTGGTACAAAAAGCGACATCCGGTGCTGGATGGTCTTTTTGGTTCAGGGCTATCCAACGAGCGGCCGAAACTTGCTGCGCAAAGGGCTGCGGATAACGCGAACGCGACGAGCATCAAGCGGGACCAGGGGCTTTTAGTATTTTTTGTCATGATATTACTTTGTCGAAATTTGCTATATATCCAACTATGCTATCGGCGTTCTCAATCGCCTTCTCTGGTTTCATCAGTGCATATACGCGAAGACTTGATTCCTTATCGGCGTAAGCCCAGTCGCGAGAATTAAACGTGTCAGTGAAATGGGTACATTCATGGATTATCGTCTTTATCTTGCACGTACCCCGCAGGAAGCCAAATGGACTTTCGCAATATGCTGAGTAGATGGCTATAACCCTTTTTTCCGAATCTGGTTTGCAGACTGCGGCGTGATTCGTTCCCTTATCCAGCGGGGGTACACACGACAGCATCCTGTTCGTCGCACTGTCCCATCTCACGATCTTTTCCGGCACCAGTTGCTGCATTGCTGCAAGCAGTCGCGGCAGCCCGTCGCTCAGTACTTTTTTCGTAGCGTCATCTGCGCGGCCAAAGAAATTCGATACACGTTCATGCTCCTTTTCGTCCCAGCGAGCGAGACCCTCGATACGCCTTTTGATTAACTCGACGCCAATATCCCGCGCCCGCATCGCTTCTTTTCTGAACTCCTTGTTAGTCATGTTCGGGCAGATAGGGGTTGTATTGATGGTGACGTCTCTATTCGACACGGGAGTCGTGTTTGTGAATGCTGTGTCGTCGACGGTATGCCATTCCATGTCGTCGTTCACGCTTCTAGCCCTCCACGTCGATCTTTAGAAACTTGAAACCCTGCGTCGTAACGCGGGAAGTCTGTCCCGCTGCGTTTGTCTTGCCGCTACAGATTTCCCTGTTGTCAGCGAAAATCCGGTAGTGCACATTCTCTACAGGATTGCCGTTGTAATCCCTGATGGTGAACCGTTCGTCGAACGGGCCGGCAGGGCGATTGCGACAGCGGCATCCCTGAATTTCGCCTAGGGCTTGCCTCATATCGTGGCCCGATGGAAGCGCCTTGATCGAACTGGTCGGAATCATTTCGCCGGTCTTGCGGCGCATCGTCCTGGCGTGGGGTACATCCGGGAACCCCTGGAATATCCCGAACGTTATACGGCAGCTAATACACTCGCGCTCTTCGGATCCTTCAAACGCTTCGTTAAAGTGGCTTTCCATTTCCGCAACGATCTCTGCTGCGGGCCGCATCCTCTCTGGCATATATTGTTTCCTCCGTATCGTCTGAGTATTGTTAGAACGTAGCGCGGGATTAACCTGCGCGTCTTTCAGACTGCTCTGAAAATGGAGCTGCTTTTTCTCAATAAAGCAGAGCCGACATCCAGCCAATGCCGGACGGCGTTAAAGCATTCGGAGATTGCGTTACGTGGGCTGCCCGTTATCGGGAGTAGATGAATTCGGACTACTTAAAGAGGCCTTGACCATTCAGGTGTGACCTTCGATACCGCTTACTATGTGGTTATTTCCTTCGATGTCAATCAGCACGCCTGCGTAGAATGTCGGCACTGAGCATGCTCTCGCACTACAGATCGGGCGGCGGCGCGCCCGACCTGCGAATCTAATCTATCGTCGACATACCACCCACGGCGCCGCCCATTCACCCATGCAACACCAGTTTCTGCACCCGCCAGTTCAACAATTCGGCGACGAATAGTACGTTTTCCGAAGGACAGGCCATCTGGTGAATCCAGCCGAACTCCTTCGGCTGTTTGCCCGCTTTGCCGAGTACGCCGAGCACCTTGCCGTCGAGCGAGAGCTTATAGATGCGGCCCGGAAACGCATCGGCGCTATACAGCACCTGATGCGGTCCCGGCGAAATACAGATCGCCCACGGCGAGCCCGGCGCGAACGTGCCGGCGGCGATCTCCGCCTCGCTAGGCATGTTGCCGATTGCAGGCCGCGCGTCGGGCGGCACCGGCACGTCGATCGTGAACTGGCGCAGGAATGTGCCTTCGGTATCGAACACCTGAATGCGGCGATTGCTGCGGTCGGCGACATACACATGATCGTTCGCATCGACGGCAATGCTGTGCGGCGTATGGAACTGCCCCGGTCCCGTGCCGCGATCGCCCCACGACTTCAGCCAGTTGCCGTCGCGATCCACCTTCGCGACGCGCGAATTGATGTAGCCGTCGCTGATATAGGTATTGCCGGCCTTGTCCCACGCGACATCGGTCACCTGACGGAAACGCCCAGGCTCGGAGGGCAGCGGCGGATTCGGATGCTTGAGCGGCGCGGTCTCTTCGTCCGACGCTTCCTGCTTGCGACCGAACACCATCGCCACGCGTCCTTCCGGCGTGAACTTGATCACCATGTCCGAACCCTTGTCGGTGACCCATATGTTGTCGTGCCGGTCCACCTTCACCGTATGCGCGAACGACCACGCATACAGGTTGTGGCCGATCTCGCGCACGAAGCGTCCGTCGGGCGCGAATTCGAGCAGTTGCGCGGCGGCCGCGCCATACGCGGGGCCGGTGGTGTTGCCGCGCGACAGCACGAAGATATGCCCATGCGAATTGAGCGCCACGCCCGAGCATTCGCCGAAGTAGACGTCGTTCGGCAAACGCACGGGATTGGCAATCGAGTCGTAAGCAATCGACGGCACCGCGGACGCGTCCGCCGCGAACGCAGCCGGCATCGCGAGGCTTGCCGCGCTGCCGGCGAGCAGACTCATGAAAGTTCTGCGGCTCATGGCGCGATGTTCGGCGCTGCCGCAGCATGGACAGAACATTCCGTATTGCTCGCTCATTCGCTGTCTCCCTGATGGTCGGTTACCGGAAATGTGCAAAGGCAATGCTAGTGCACAAAGCGCTTGATAGCGAAGTTCAGCGCACGTCGAACACGCAGCTTATGCGCCGTCGATGCGAACCCTGCGAAAGCCCTGCGGCTCTTTGCTACTATGTAAGGCCGCGACTGCATGGGTTCGCTTCAGTCCACTCTGGGTCCATCACACAAGGAGATTCGAATGAGCAAGGGTTATTGGGTATCGGCGTATCGCAAGACGAACGATCCGCAAAAGCTGGCTGCGTATGCGCAACTGGCGCCGGCCGCGGTGGCGGCGGCGGGCGGCAAGTTCCTGGTGCGTGGCGTGGCTGACGAGCCGCGCGAGCAGGGCCTGAAGGAACGCACCGTCGTGATCGAGTTTCCGACTTACGAGCAGGCCGTCGCCGCGTATGAAAGCGAGGAGTACAAGAAGGCGCTCGCCGCGTTGGGCGATGGCGTAGAGCGCGATCTGCGCATCGTGCGCGGGGCGGATTAACGCTCGGCCCGCATCGGGAGCATGCTGCGCGGCGAGTTCGCGCAGCATGTTCGTAAGTTATTTCACCGCGCCCAGCGCGAGTCCCTTCACCATATAGCGCTGCAGCCACGCGAACACGATCGACACCGGCAATGTCGCGCACAGTGTCGCGGCCATCACCAGGTGCCACTCCACCACATACTTGCCTGCGACCATATCGGTCACCTGCACGGTGAGCGTTTTGTTTTCGGGTGAGCGGATCAGCGTATAGACGACCGCGAACTCGTTCCATGCATTGATGAACGTGAAGATCGCGGTCACCACGATGGCCGGCACCGCGAGCGGCAGAAACACCTTGAATACCGCGCGAGTGCGGCTGCACCCTTCGAGCCACGCGGACTCTTCGAGATCCTGCGGCACGGTCTGAAAGTACGACGACAGCATCCACACCGCGAACGCGATATTGAACGCCGCATACGACACGATCACGCCGATCTTCGAGTCGACCAGGTTGCCGTCGCCCCACGGAATCATCGCGGCGAGCCGGAACAGACCGACCACCAGCAGAATCGGCGAGAGCATCTGCGTGACCAGCAGGAATTGACGATACAGGCCGCGTCCGCGAAACGGAAAGCGCGCGAGCGCGTAGGCGGCGGGCAGACTCACCGCGAGCGCGAGCGCGGTGGACAGGAAACTGATGATCGTGCTGTTGCGTAGTGCGACGCCGAAGTTGGCCGCTTCCCACATGTCGACGAAATTGCGCCACTGCCAGTGCATCGGCAGCCAGCGCGCCGGATAAACGAAGATCTCGGACGCCGGCTTGACCGCGGTGAAAAACATCACCGCGAACGGGAACAGGATGACGAGCACGAGCGGCGCCAGCGCGAGCCAGCACCACAGCGAGCGTTTGGTTTTCGCGCTCAGACTCATGACGGTGCTCCTTCCTTCGTGCGTTGCAGACGCAGATAGGCAATCGAGAACGCGAACAGCATCACCAGCATGATCAGCGATACGGCCGCCGCTTCGCCCGGACGTCCGAGCCGGAAACCGAGTTCGTACAGGTAGGTGACGAGAATGTGCGTGCTGTTGTCGGGGCCACCTTGCGTCATCACCCAGATGATCGGAAACGAGTTGAACACATAGATCACGTTCAGCAGGATCGCCATGTTGATGAACGGGCGCAGCAACGGCATTGTCAGTTGCCGGAATTGTTGCCACGCGCTCGCGCCGTCGATGCGCGCCGCTTCGTAGATATCGCCCGGCACCGACGAGAGTCCGCCGAGGAAAATCGTCACCGTGAACGGAATCGACACCAGAATGCCGACGGCGATCTCGACCGGGAACGCGAACTCCGGCGTCGCCAGCCAATGGATCGGACCGCCGATCAGGCCGAGCCGCTGCAGTGTGACGTTGACCATCCCGTAGTCGTCGTTGAAGGCCCAACGCCAGACGACGGCGGTCATCGTCAGCGATACGGACCACGGCAGCATCACGATCGTGCGCGCGATGCCGCGGCCATGAAAGTCCTGATTCAGAATCAGCGCGACAGGAACCGAGATTGCCACCGTGCCGCCCACCACGCACACGGTCCAGATGATCGTGCGGCGCACGGAGGCGAGAAACACCGGGTCCTGAAACACGTTGATGAAGTTCTGCGCGCCGGTGAAATCGCGGATCGCGCCGAAACGCGACACCTCGTGCAGCGATTGCCACACGATGTTGAAAATCGGGTAGCTGATGATGAAGAGCGCGAGCACGAGGCTCGGCATGATCAGCAGCCAGGGCGCGTGGGTGCGCGGGGAAACGGAACGGCTCATGCGTGCTCGATCGTAACGCGCGCTCGCCTCGAGGGGCGGGCGCGACGGAATGGGCCGGAGAGTGCGTCAGGGTGAAACGGGTACGGGGGGTACGGCCAGGTGCAGTGCGAACGGTGCGGCAAGGTACGCGGTAAAGCCTGCGGTGAAGCCTATTCTGAAGTGCAACGCGCACCGCCATGACGACGGCGGCGCGCGTACCTGCTTCAGCCTGCTCGACTCAGCGTGGCGTTACCGTGTCCCGCCGCGCGTGTCATTTTCCGAGCGACTTGTTCGCCTGCGTCGCCGCCGCATTCAACGCGTCGGCCGGTTGCGCCTTGCCGAGGTAGATCGCTTGCATCGAGTCGGTCACGGCCTTCGCGGTGTCTTCCCAGCCGGTCACCGTCGGCGCGAAGTGAGCGGTCGGCAGCAGCGCGATGAATGCCTTGACGTCCGGATCGTTGAAGGCCGGGTCCGCTGCTTCCGCCTTGGTGGTCGGCAGGAAGCCTTCGGTCGTCGTGAACTCGACGCGCGGTTCCTTCGTGAACAGATAGTCGAGGAACTTCCACGCGGTCTTCTTCACTTTCGAGTTCTTGAACATCACGATCGAGTCGGTGACCGCGTAGGTGGCGTGCGTCGTACCCATCGGCACCGGATCGATACCGTACTTCAGATTCGGCGCTTCCTTCTTGATCTGCTTGGCGAGGAACGGTGCCGAGATCACCATCGCGACACGGCCCTGCTTGAACAGGTTCTGCACGTCTTCACGGCTATAGCCGGTGACGCCCGGTTGCGTCAGACCCTGGTCGATCATCTGCTTGTACATCGTCGCGGCCTTCACACCGGCCGGCGAATTGAACACGGCCTTGCCGTCCTTGCCGACCACGTCGCCGCCCATCGTCCACAGCGCGTAGTAATAGTAGACGTCGGTTTCGATTTCCTTGCCCTGCAGACCGAAGCCGGCAACGCCTTGCGCCTTCAGTTTCTTCGACGCGTCCATCACTTCGTTCCAGGTCTTTGGGCCGTCGGGGTAGCCGACCTTCGCGAGCAGATCCTTGTTGTAGTAGAGCGCGCGTGCGGACGCGGCGATCGGCAGACCGTAGGTCTTGCCGTTGATCTGGCCAGGTGCGAGGAACGGGCCGATGAAGCGGTTCTTGAAGCTCGCGTCCATATAGCCGTCGAGCGGTTCGGCGACGTCGTCCTTCACGAAGTCGAGCAGCCAGCGCGTGCCGACGATCGCGAGGTCGGCGTTGGCGCCGCCGGAAATATCCGTTTGCAGCTTCTGTTGCAGCGTGTCCCAGTTCACGTCTTCGATCTTGATGGTCGTGCCGGGGTTGGCCTTCTCGAAGTTGCGGGCCATTTTCTCGAAGTACGGCGCGGTGGCGTCGCTGTAATGCGCGACGGTGACGCGGACCGTGTCGGCATGAGCCGAGACGGCGATACCAGCAAACGCGAGCGCCACGGCGACTTTGCCTAGCGCGAGGGAAGCACGGGCATGCAACGACATTTTTCTCTCTCCTGTGGGTGGTTTGCCGCCGTCGCCGGCCGCCTTGGTGAATTGTTTGAAAAAATCCTACATGACGCAAAATTGCTTGTCACGTAGGGTCTGCGATATTTTTTATCCAGCGGTTTTGTGCATAAGATGCTGTAAAGCATGGGTTATTCTGCACTGCGCGATGACATGAAAACCCACTCTTCGGGATTGCGCGGAGTGTGTCGATTGTCAGTTTTGTAGGAAATTTACAGGCGCTCGGCATGGCGCTTCGGACGGCCGAAGTCGATGGCAAGAAGTCCGAAGCGAGCGGGAAACTGGCGAACGCGGCCGGCACGAAGCGCTGGTAAAACCCGGCAGCCGAAAGCAGCCGGACGGACGAACGAGGCTCACATGAATCGTGTGGTGTTGGTAACGGGCGCGTGCGGTGGTATCGGCAGCGTGTTGTGCAAACGTTTCGTCGACGAGGGCGACACGGTGCTCGCGCTCGACATCGACGCGACCGCGCTGCATTCGCTCGGTGCGCGGCTCGGCGCGGATAAAGTCACGCCGATCGCGGTCGATCTCGGCGATGCCGCCGCGGTGCAGCAAGCGGTGGCAGAGGCAGTCGCGCAACGGGGTCCGGTGGATGTGCTGGTCGCGAACGCGGGCGCGGCCTTCGGCACGACGCTCGCGAATACCGACGCCGCCAGCTGGCAGCGCGACATTCATCTGAATCTGAACGGCACGTATCACACGGTCGAGGCCGTGCGTGCGTCGATGATCGAACGGCAACGCGGCGCGCTGGTGCTGATCGGCTCGGTGAACGGGATGGCCGCGCTCGGGCATCCGGCGTATAGCGCGGCGAAGGCCGGCCTGATCAGCTATACGAAGGCGCTCGCGGTCGAGCTGGGGCGCTACGGCATCCGCGCGAACATCGTGTGTCCGGGTACCGTGAAGACCCAGGCCTGGCACGCGCGGGTCGAGAAGAATCCACAGGTATTCGAGGATCTGAAGAAGTGGTACCCGTTGCGCGACTTCGCGACGCCCGACGATATCGCCGACGCGGTGTTGTTTCTCGCCTCGCCGATGGCGCGCGTGATCACCGGCGTCGCGTTGCCGGTGGACGGCGGCCTGATGGCCGGCAACCGTCTGATGGCGCAGGAGCTGACGCTCGAATCGCTATAGGACCTAC
Source organism: Paraburkholderia antibiotica (assembly GCF_012927125.1). Taxonomy (GTDB): domain Bacteria; phylum Pseudomonadota; class Gammaproteobacteria; order Burkholderiales; family Burkholderiaceae; genus Paraburkholderia; species Paraburkholderia antibiotica. The sequence goes on along the minus strand of NZ_JABBFZ010000009.1, from coordinate 186,011 downwards.
CAATACAACACGCACCCACCCAACACGCGGCGAGACAATGAGGACAGCATGGCAGCAGTGCAACTGAGCGGCATCTTCAAGCGCTATGGCGACACCCAGGTCGTGCACGGTATCGATCTCGACATCGATGATGGCGAGTTCGTCGTGCTGGTCGGTCCGTCGGGCTGCGGCAAGAGCACGCTGATGCGGATGGTGGCCGGGCTCGAAGAGATCAGCGGCGGCGATCTGCTGATCGGCGGCACGCGCGCGAATACGCTCGCACCGCAGCAGCGCAACATCTCGATGGTGTTCCAGAGCTATGCGCTGTATCCGCATCTGTCGGTCTACGACAACATCGCGTTCGGTCCGCGCATTCGTAAGGAATCCTCGACGACCTTCAAGCCGCGCATCGATGCGGCCGCGAAGATGCTGAACCTCAGCGGCTATCTGGACCGCCTGCCGCGCGCGCTGTCGGGCGGTCAGCGGCAACGCGTGGCGATGGGCCGCGCGGTGGTGCGCGAGCCGTCGCTGTTCCTGTTCGACGAGCCGCTGTCGAATCTCGACGCGAAGCTGCGCGTGCAGATGCGCACCGAAATCAAGGCGCTGCACCAGCGGCTGAAGAATACGGTGATCTACGTGACGCACGATCAGATCGAGGCGATGACGATGGCCGATCGCATCGTCGTGATGAACGCGGGGCGCATCGAGCAGATCGGCCGGCCGCTGGAGCTGTACGACCGGCCGGCGAATCTGTTCGTCGCGAGCTTCCTCGGTTCGCCGTCGATGAATTTCGCCGAGGGCGTGATCGCGAATCGCACGCAGGGTGCGGGCGTCGCGCTGAAACTCGCCGACGGCAGCGAGGTCGCGCTCGAACGCGCGCCAGCGTCGGCGGCGCCCGGTGCGAAGGTCACGCTCGGCGTGCGGCCCGAGCACATCGAGATCACCGTGCAGATACCGGACGCCGCGCTCGACGTCGAAGTGATCGAGCCGACCGGCGCGGAGACGCACCTGTACGGGAAAATAGGCGGCAATTCGTGGTGCGTGACGACGCGCGAACGCTCGAAGATCGAGCCCGGTCAGCGTGTCGCGCTGCGACTGCCGGCCGAACACATTCATCTGTTCGACACGGAGAGTGGACGCAGGCTGGTCTGAACCGCGTGTCGTCCGACACTCCCGCTCGAGCCGATCAACGTGCGAGAAGCTGCGAGCCACGCGGATTCCATATGTAAACAGACCCTAAGGAACACCGGGTGTCCGCACCGAACTTGATTCCCCACATTCGCAGCGCACTCGCGAGTCTGCGGCCCGCCGAGCGCAAGGTTGCCGACATGGTGCTGGCCGACGTCGACTTCGCGATGCGCGCGAGCATCACCGAACTCGCGCAGCGCGCCAACGTGTCCGAGCCTTCCGTCACGCGCTTCTGTCGCGCGATCGGCGCGCATGGTCTGCGTGACTTCAAGATGCAGCTGGCGCAGAGCGTGGCGGGCGGTCTGCCGTACGCATCGACCGCGGTTGCGCGCGATGACGACGTGCAGACGCTGATGGACAAGGTCGGCGAAGCGGCGATCGACGGCATCACGCATGCGCGTGGCGCGCTTGACCCGGCGGTGGTCGAAAGCGCGCTGGCGGCGCTCTCCAGTGCGCGGCGGGTGTTTTTCTTCGGCGTCGGTTCGGGTTCGGGGCTCGTCGCGCAGGACGCGGCGCTGCGGTTTCTACGCATCGACATCGCGGCGGCCGCGTTTACCGACGGTCATTTGCAGCGGCTTTACGCGGGCATGATGGAACCCGGCGATGTCGCGTTTGCGATTTCCCATTCGGGGCGCAGCGTCGAAGTCAACGAGAGCATCCAGATCGCCAAGGAGCGCGGCGCGACCACGATCGCGCTGACCAATGTCGGCTCGCGGCTCGCGTGGCTCGTCGATATTCCGTTGCTGCTGCGCGTGGCGAGTCCGATCGATCCGCATACGCCGGGCGTATCGCGGCTCGTGCAGTTGTGCATCATGGACGCGCTCGCCATTGGCGTTGCGTTGAAGGCGGGGCCGCGCACGCTCGAGAAAATGCGCCACGCAAAGGCGCGGCTTGGGTCGCATGAGCCGGAAGGGGCGGGGGAGTAGTGGGCGCCTGATGTTCGGATTGAGATTCGGATTGAGAAATAGCGTGTGAAATAGCAGGTAAAAAAGGCCGTTGCCCGTGAGGGCAACGGCCTTGCTGTTTGTACTTATGTACAGCCGCTTGTCATCTTTAGCGACTACTGATGGGTGACGACTAATGGTTGGCCGCCGGCGACACGACGCTCGGAGTGGCCAGCGTATTGTTGCTCTTGGGCGCGCTATTGTCGGACGTCGAGTTGTTGCTCGGCAGGCCCGAATTCGGCGCGCGAGGCGCCATGCCGCTGTCGGAGTTGGTATTGCCCGGCATGCCGTAGCCGCCCGTCGTAGCGCCGGTGCTACCGCTCATCTGGTTCGACGGGCTCGCGGTGCTGCCGGTCGAACCGCTGCTGTTCTGGCCTCCAGCCGTCTGCGCATAAGCGCCGCCCGACAGTGCGAGTGCGGCGACGGCCGCGACTAATGCAATGCTTGTCCTGCTCATGATCCGCCCCTCCTTAACTGGACTGATGGAGATAGAGACGCAGACAGTTGTTGCCTGCGCTATCGACAGTGTCGCAATCACCGTGCCGCGTGCATTTTCGACGCTGCTGTGATGCCGGCAACACACGCGAATAGCATCGCGTGTGCGCGAACCACGTCACGCAACTACACTTGAATCAGGCCGGAAATCAGGCGAAAAGCATGCGAAACGGCACCAGTCTGCATAGTTCTAAAATTTGTTAATGGCGAGGGTTATCGCCATTGACGAATAAAAAGACGCAGCCGTACTATGCCCTTACCCCGGCACATCGGCGCAACGATTGAATAAAAACGGGGCGAGACAATCTTCCCCTTCCGCGAGCGCCCAGGTTCCCGAACCGGAACCTGCCCGCCCGGCCAGTCGTCTCGCTTCGCATCCCATCCAGACGGAGACAGACATGGCAAAGGCATTTGCATCGCAGGCCGACCTCGAACAGAAGAAGATCACGTGGACGCAGTTGTCCGAGAACGCGTACGCGTACACCGCCGAGGGTGATCCGAACTCGGGCGTGATCGTCGGCGACGATGGCGTGCTGATCGTCGACACCACCGCGACGCCCGCGATGGCGCAGGACCTGATCGCGAAGATCCGCAGCGTGACCGACAAGCCGATCAAATACGTGGTGCTGTCGCACTACCACGCGGTGCGCGTGCTCGGCGCGTCCGCGTATTTCGCGGAGGGTGCGCAGCAGATCATCGCGAGTCGTGGCACCTACGAGATGATCGTCGAGCGCGGCGAGCAGGATATGAAGTCGGAAATCGAGCGCTTTCCTCGCCTCTTTGCCGGCGTCGAGACGGTGCCGGGGCTGACGTGGCCGACGCTCGTGTTCGAGAAGGAAATCACGCTGTGGCTCGGCAAGCTCGAAGTGAAGATCGCGCATCTGGGCTCGGGCCATACGAAGGGCGATACGGTCGTGTGGCTGCCGTCGCAGAAGGTGCTGTTCTCCGGCGATCTGGTCGAATACGACGCGGCCTGCTATTGCGGCGACGCGCAGCTCGAACAGTGGCCCGCGACTCTTGACGCACTGCGAGCATTGGGCGCCGAGAAGCTGGTACCGGGGCGCGGCCCGGCATTGACCACGCCGCAAGATGTCGACAAAGGTCTCGACTACACGAGGGATTTCGTCACCACGCTATTGCAGAAGGGCCGCGAAGCGGTCGCGCAGAAGCTCGATCTGAAGGCGGCGATGGCGCACACGCGCGAAGCGATGGACCCGAAGTTCGGCCACGTGTTTATCTACGAGCATTGCTTGCCGTTCGACGTGTCGCGTGCGTTCGACGAAGCGAGTGGCCTCACGCATCCGCGTATCTGGACCGCGCAGCGCGACAAGGAGATGTGGGACGCGCTGCAGGCGTGAGCGCGCATAACGACTGAAGCAGGACTGAGGCAGGACCAAAGCAGACATGGACGCGCCCGCAGAGGCGCACGCCGCGACGCAGAACGCGGCGGGATGGAGGCACCACAATGAGCATCGATTATCAGGCGCTGTCGTTCGAGTACCGGCCGTGTCGCGAGCAGGAATCGGCGCGCGATACGCGGCAAACGAACTCGACGGAAGAGGCGTGCTACCCGGTGATCGTGGTCGGCGCGGGGCCGGTGGGTCTCGCCACCGCGATCGATCTCGCGCAGCAGGGCGTGCCGGTGGTGCTGGTCGACGACGATTGTTCGTTATCCAGAGGATCGCGTGCGATCTGCTTCTCGAAGCGCTCGCTCGATATTTTCGATCGCCTCGGCTGCGGGCAACGGATGGTCGACAAGGGCATCAGCTGGAACGTCGGCAAGGTATTTCTGAAGCGCGACCTCGTCTATACGTTCAATCTGCAGCCGGAGGCAGGCCATCATCGGCCCGCGTTCATCAACCTGCAGCAGTACTACGTCGAAGGGTTTCTGCTCGAACGCGCGCAGGAGCTGCCGAATCTGGAGATCCGCTGGAAGAGCAAGGTGGTCGGCGTACAGCAGCACGGCACGCCCGGCACCCGCGATGCGCACGTCACGCTGAACGTCGACACACCGGACGGTACCTACGCGCTGCGCGGCCGCTACGTGGTCGCCGCCGACGGCTCGCGCAGCCCGCTGCGCAACATGATGGGGCTCGACAGCAAAGGCGTCACGTTCCGCGACCGCTTCCTGATCGCCGACGTGAAGATGGACGTGGAAGCGGATTTTCCGATCGAGCGTTGGTTCTGGTTCGATCCGCCGTTCCATCCGAATCAGTCGGTGTTGCTACATCGGCAGCCGGACAACGTGTGGCGCATCGATTTCCAGCTCGGCTGGGACGCCGACCCCGTGCTCGAAAAGACGCCCGAGCGCGTGATGCCGCGCGTGCGCGCATTGCTCGGCGCGGACGCGAAGTTCGAACTCGAATGGGTCAGCGTGTACACGTTCTCGTGCACGCGGATGGAGCGCTTCCGTCACGGCAACGTGCTGTTCGCCGGCGATGCCGCGCACGGCGTGTCGCCATTCGGCGCGCGCGGCGCGAATAGCGGCGTGCAGGACGCGGAAAACCTCGCGTGGAAACTGGCGATGGTGCTCGACGGCAGCGCGTCCGATGCCTTGCTCGACAGCTATGCGAGCGAACGCGAATTCGCCGCCGACGAAAACATCCGCCACTCGACCCGCTCCACCGATTTCATCACGCCGAAGACGCCGGTGAGCCGCGTGTTTCGCGACGCCGTGCTGAAGCTGTCGCGACACTATCCGTTCGCGCGTCAACTGACTAATAGCGGCCGGCTGTCGGTACCCGCGGTGCTGCGCGACTCGCCACTCAACACGCCGGATGGCGAGTGCTTCGAGGGTGCGATGGTGCCGGGCGCGTCGTGCATCGATGCGCCGGTGCAGATGGACGGCGAGCCGGGCTGGTTGCTGCGCCAGCTCGGCGAGCAGTTCACCGGCCTACTGTTCTGCGACAAACGAGGCGTCGATCAAACCACCCGCACCGCGCTGAACGCACTGCGCGCAGGGCCGATTCCGCTGAAATTGATTGTCGTGCTGCAAGGCACAGCGCGCGCCGATACGTTTATCAACATGCGGGTGATGCGCGATACCGACGGTCTCGCGAGCGCGCGTTATGATGCGAAGCCCGGCACGTTCTATCTGATCCGGCCGGACCAGCATGTCTGCGCGCGCTGGCGGCAACTCGATGCGGCGGCGGTCGAGCATGCGTTAAAGCGTGCGTTGTGCGTTGAAGGGGCTGGTGCGCAGCCGGGTGAACGGTTGAATAAGCAGCCGAATGCACAGCCAAATGAGCAACCAGCAGCGAGCGCAAACGCGCTGCCCCTCACGCATTGACGCATTGACGAATCGTGCAGGAGACGGACATGACTACAACCACACTGAACACGCAATCGAATCTCGCGCGTCCCGACGATTTCTACGAGGCGCTGATCGACATGCATCGCGGCCTCGACGATGCGCAAAGCCAGTCGGCCAACGCGCAGCTGATTCTGCTGTTGGCGAATCACATCGGCGATCATGAGACGTTGCTCGAAGCGATGCGCTGTGCGCGCGACGGCGCGCTCGAAGGCTAGCGCGCCGCACACGATACGCAATCAGCGATCCGCTTATTCGTAAGCCGCGTCTATTGCAGCGCCTTCTTCGGCCAGCCGATCAGCCGCACCTCGGTCAGCGGCTGCGCAGTCGCGACGGCCGCGTGTACCTTGCCGTTCATCGGCAGATCGAGCAGGTGCCATGCGCCGTGCTGCGCGAGATCGAGCGCGAAGCAGACGGGCTCGACCGCGCGCAACGCTTCGTGATCGAAGTCCACAGGCGCGTCGCGCAACGCGCTGCGCAGGCTGTCGTGACGCGCGCGCCGACGCAGTCCTTCTGGCGTTTCGTTCAGCGCGATGCCCGGCGCGGGCACGACGACGCTCACGCCGAGCGCGGTCGTCGCGATACCGATCACGATCCAGATGCCGCCGTAGACGATATCGATCGCGATGCCGCCGCCGTCGCGAGGATGATGCGCGCGCAGCTTGTCGCTGCCGTCGTCGAGTAACTCGACTGCGCGCGGCGTGCAGCCGAACAGATGCGCGACGATCCAGCGCACGACCACGCGCGCGCTGATGAAGCGTCGGCGCAGCGCGGCATTCGGATGCAGTCGCGCGCGCTCGCGCTCCGATTTCGACAACCACGTTTCGCCTTCCGGTACGGCCACCGGCAACCATTCGCAGCGAAAGCGCCAGAGCTGCAATTCGCCCGCGCGCGGCACCGTCGCTTCGCGCGGAAAGTGGCGGCTCAGCGGATGGAGCGTGAACGCGGGTGAGTCGGCGATCGAGAGAGCGGTGTGAGCGGCGGCGTGCGGGTGCTGTTGCGGGAGCGAGGCGGCGAGGCTATCCGCGCATGCCTCCTCACGGCCGCGCGCAGGCTCGATCACGCACGACGCCGTCTCCAGGTCCGGTTCCAGTGACATAGACAGACACCCTCAGTGCATGTAGCTGACGCGGCGCGCCTGCACGTCGAGTTCGACGCCGGCGTCGAGCAGGTCGATCGCGAACCAGCGCAGCAGTTTCAGCACGCCGCTGACGGCCGGCGCGGGCAGCCACTCGGCGAGCATGCGCAGCGCGGCGCCGCTATGCGTCTTCTGCAGCAACGCGATCGTTTGCAGGATCACGGCCTCGTCCTTGCCGAGTTCGGTCGCGCAGCGGCAGCGCATGTCGAGCGGTCGATACGACACGTGCATCAGCGAGCGCATCAGCAGATCGAAATGTTCGATGCCGTCCTGGCGCAGCCCCGCTTCGCTGAGGATGTCGCGCCAATGCTGACTGCCGCGGGCGCTTTCGCAGGCCGGCCGCAGCCACGTGCGGACCGCGCTGAGCACGGTGTGATCGGGCGCGCAGGCGGCGTCGAGCGGATGATCGTCGACCAGTTCGGGGCGGCTGCCGTGTTGAGAGCGGAAGTTCATCGAAGCTCCTGTGCGGACACAGTCCGGAAAGTCGCGCCGGCCGGGCTGAACGGCGCCGCGTCGCAGGCCAGCGCATCACGCAGGCGACGGATCGGCGACGACGCAGCGGGTGCGTCGGGGTTCGGAATGAAAATCGGGTGAGCTGCCATGCGCTGAATCATGGAGCAAATTCATAGTTAATGCAAATCATTCTCATTTAAATTTTGTTCGCGACCTAAAAGGAAGGGGCATGCCGCGTTCGCGGTCCAGCGTGATCGCCTGCGCGCGAATGGCCCGGATCGCATCGTCGCACTCGCGAAGGTGGCACCCGCAATCGATGACGTTTCAGGCTACAGAATGGGGAGCAGGCTTGGCGTTATGAAGCATTCAGCCAACTGGCTAGCCGTGCCAGGTTTCCCGCGTCGCGCGACGAAACACGCGAGCGCCGAACCAGACCAACAGCAGTGCGATAACGAAACTGACGCCGAGCATGATGATGATGAGCATGCTGCCTTCACCGTGAATCCCGAGTGCTTCGAGCGCATTAAACACCGGCTCCAGCGCTCGCCAGCCGGCCCCATGTTGGAACCAGACATCGAGTGGTGAATTCGCGAGGCCGAGATAGACCGGGATCGTCAAGGCGATCGCCACGAGCAGATGGGCGAGCACTTTCATTTGAACGCGCTGCCTGCGCCGAAGCCCGCGCAATACAGGACGGATGAGCATTGACAATTTAACGAATAAGTACATTCAGTAGGCATTCGGCCTTTCCAGATCATTCTCAGAAGAAAAATGCCACAACATTGCGACCGTCTGAGTAAGAGTAATCCTATGTTGCAAGCCGAAGCCGTCGTGAAAGCTTTCCCTGCGACGGACTTTTGGGCATCGACGGAACTCCGGAAATGTTCTGATCGCTGATAGCTGGCGCGATTACGTACTGAACAACGGTCATCCATTAATACGCAACTAACGGTCAATTCCGTCCCGCGACTCCCAGCTATGATGGCGATCAGCGCACACACCGACATCAAACCAAACCAGCCAGCAGCGCTCTCGCCCACGTCCGTTCGCCCATGTCTTCCAACCCGCTCGAGACTTCCGCTCATCCCCCATCCACCAACTCGGCGCAGCGCCTGCCAACGCTACGACTCGCCGCCGCGCTATCGCTCGGCAGCGCCATCGCACTCGGTTTCGCGCGCTTTGCCTACGCGCTGCTATTGCCGTCGATGAAACTCGACCTCGGCTGGAGCTTCGCGCAGGCCGGCGCGATGAACACCGCGAACGCGCTCGGCTACCTGCTCGGCGCGCTGGTGTTTCCGCGTGCCGCGCGTCGCTGGCCGGCGGGCGCGCTGTTCGCCGGCGGCTGCGTGCTCACCGCGTTGTTGATGGCCGGCAGCGGACTGCTCGCCGACACGCATGCGCTGCTGACGCTGCGCGTCCTCACCGGCGCGAGCAGCGCGGCGATCTTCATCAGCGGCGGCGTGCTGGCCGCGCGGCTCGCGTCGGCGCGGCCGCGCGACGCGGGGCTGATCCTCGGTCTGTATTACGGCGGCACGGGGTGGGGGATCGTCGCGTCGTCGGTACTGGTGCCGATGACGATTCTCGATGTCGCGCACGGCTGGCAATGCGCGTGGTTCGCGCTGGCGGTGGCCTGCGCGCTGTTCGCCACGGTCGCGATCGGCGCGGCGCGCCGCATCGAACGCGCGCATGCCGGCGTTGCGTCGGCGTCGCATGCAAGCGATAACGCCGTCGCGCCGCGCTGGCCGGCGTTCGTCGCGATGCTCGCGGGTTACGGCCTGTTCGGCGTCGGCTATATAGGCTACATGACGTTCATCGTCGCGCTGCTGCGCAACGCGGGCATGAGCGCGGCGGTCGTGACCGGCTTCTATCTGCTGCTCGGCGCGGCGACCGTCGTGTCGGCGCGGATCTGGTCGACGCTGCTCGACCGCATGCGCGGCGGCCAGGCGCTCGCGGTGCTCAACGCGCTGCTCGCGGTCGCGACGCTGCTGCCCGCGCTGTTCACGCAGCCGTGGGTCGCGTTCGTGTCGGGCACGCTGTTCGGCGCGACCTTCCTGTCGGCGGTGGCCTCGACGACCGCGTTCGTGCGCCACAACCTGCCCGCGAGTCATTGGGCGAAGGGCATCAGCGCGTTCACGATCGTGTTCGCGTTCGGGCAGATCGTCGGGCCGGTGGTGATCGGCTGGGTATCGGACGGCGCGGGGCTCGCACGCGGGCTCGTCTATTCGGCGTTGCTGCTCGCGGCCGGCGCGGTGCTGGCCGCGTGTCAGAAGGCGTTGCGCGGCGCCTGACGCTTGCGCAGGATCGCGAACAGCGACACGCCATAGGGCAGCGGCGCGCGCGCGAGCCAGTGACGCTCGGCGCTGAAGATGCGATACAGCGCGGCGTTCAGCGGCGCGGGCGGAATCGCATCGCCGGTCGAGCGCTGGCGTTGCAGCAGCCGGTCGGCCCAACGCGCGGCGAGCGCGAGCGGATACAGCAGCGTGTTGAAGTAGCTGATGCGTTCGACCTCGTAGCCGGCCGCGCTCGCGCAACGCAGCAGCGAGTCGCGGCTGTAGCGGCGGTAGTGATGCAGAAACACATCGTGCGCACTCCATAGCTTTTTGCCGGCGGGCACCGTCACGACGATGCGGCCGCGCGGCGTCAGCAGGTCCTGCATGCGCGCGAGCGAAGCGGTGTCGTCGGCGATATGTTCGAGGCAATCGAAGAAGCAGATCAGGTCGAAGCGCTCGCCGTGAAACGGCACGTCGTCCGGGCAATGGCCCGCGCGGATGTCGAAGTGGCCGCCGGTCTTGCGTGCGCTCAGCGCGCGAGCGGTCGGGTCCATTTCGAGGCCGCAGACAGTGCCGAAGCCGGCCAGCATGTCGAGGTTGCCGCCGGTGCCGGACCCGACTTCGAGCACGCACGCATCGTGCGGCAACGCGAGTTGTTCGAGCAGCGTGTGCAGCACGTCGCGGCGGGCGCGAAACCACCAGTGTTCGGCTTCGGTCGCGGCCATTTCGAGGTAAGCGTCGGGCGACATGATGGACTCCTGAGGTTCAGTGACCGACCACGCGCACGCGCGGCGCGGCGCGCCGGCGAGTCGGATCGACGCGTGCGATGTGCGGCGCGCGCGCATCGTTGCGCACACCCGGCAGCGTGCTGACCTTGCTTCTCGCCTGATAGCGGCGGCGCACCAGATAAACCGGTCGCTCTTTCGACTCGTAGTAGATGCGGCCGATATATTCGCCGATCACACCGATCCCGATCAGCTCGATGCCGCCCATGAATAGCATCGCCGAAATCGTCGATGCATAGCCGGGCACCGGATTGCCGGACCACAGCGTGCTGCCGATGATGTACCCGCCATAGACGAACGCGAGCGTCGCGATCAGCAAACCGATATAGGTCCAGCTGCGCAGCGGCACCGTGCTGAAGCTCGTGATGCCTTCGAGCGCGAAATTCCACAGCCGCCAGCCGGAGAATTTGGAGTGGCCGGCGCTGCGCGCTTCGCGTTCGTATTCGACGATCACGGTGCGATAGCCGACCCACGCGAACAGGCCCTTCATGAAGCGGCGGCGCTCGGGCAAACTGCGCAGCGCGTTGACGACCTGGCGATCGATCAGGCGAAAATCGCCGACGTTCTCCGGCAGCTTCACTTCGGAGAGCGCGTTGTGCACGCGGTAGTAGAGCCCCGCGGCCGTGCGCTTGGCGAAGCTGTCGCACGCACGGTTGGTGCGTTTCGCGGCCACCACTTCGGCGCCCGCGCGCCAATGTTCGACCATCACCGGGATCAGGCCTGGCGGGTCCTGCAGGTCCGCGTCGATCGGAATTACGGCGTCGCCGGTCGCTTCGTCGATGCCGGCGGTCAGTGCCGCTTCCTTGCCGAAGTTACGCGTCAGGTCGATCACGCGAATGCGCCGGTCGCGACTGCTTGCCGCGATCAGATGATCGAGCGTCGCGTCGCTGCTGCCGTCGTTGATGCAGACGATCTCGAAGCGCGTGCCCTCGATCGATTCGAGCACCGGCACGACCGCCGCGAAGAAGCGCTCGACGGCATCCTGTTCGTTGTAGAACGGCGCGACCAGCGAGATGAGTGGTTTGTTTGCGTGGGCTGACATGACGCTTCCCCGTTTATCTGATTGTCTGGATGGCGTGCGAGTAGGCGAGGGCGGCACGCTCGTCGCGTCCCTCGCCGTCGATGCGCGTGCGGCGCACGATGATCAGCAGCGTCAGCAGCAGAACGATCGCGCCGATCTGCGGCAACTCGGCCGTACGGTTGAACAATTCGTAGATCGGCAGCAGCCACGCGAGCGCGATCACGCTCTGCTCGCCGCGCAGCCATCCCTTGTCGAGGCCGATCGCAATCAGGCAAGCGAGTGCGATGCCGAGCCATGCGAGTTCGTAGTGCCAGACGTACGGATTCGCGAGCAGCGTGGCGACGGTGAAGCTTGCCGCGCGTAGACGCGTGTCGCGCGTGTGTCGCCATACATGCCAGACCGCTGCCGCGGCGACGAGCGCAACGGCGGCGCCTGCCGCATAGGCCAGCGCGAGCGGCGCGCCGCTTTCGCGCAGCGTCGCGAAGGTGGTCGGCGACGCGAGCCAGTAGCTCCGGCCATGTTCGATCAGCGTTTCGCGCGCGATCGTCGTGTTGACGAGAAAGAGCCGCACCGATTGCGTACCGCAGACGATCACGCTTAGCGCGCCGAACAGCGCCGCGCTGATTGCGGCGGCGGCCAGCGTGCGCCACGCGCGTGCCGCGATCAGCACGAGCGGAAACAGGATGGCCATTTGCGGTTTGATCGCGAGCAGGCCGATGCAGATGCCGGCACGTACCGGATGACGGCGCATGAAGTAAAGCGCGAACGCCGCGAAACCGGCGGTGAGCAGCGCGTTCTGCCCAAAGATGACCGGCACGAACACGCAGGGCGCCCCGGCGACCACGAGCCATGCGAAGCGTGAGCCTCTGAAACTCCCGACAAGTCCCGACACCCGCAGTGTGCCCACCGTGCACAACAGCATGCCGGTGCCGACGAACAGGAAATACATGACGAGCGGCGGCAGCAGCGCGAGCGGCGAGATGAGTACGAGGAAGGTCGGCGGATAGAGCCAGGGCATCAGGCTGCCGTGACTGAGATCCGCGAACAGCGCCTGCTGGATTCTGTCGAACGCGGCGTGGTCGTAGACCTGTGCGGCCGAGCCGTTCAGCAACCCATACGAGGCCGACCAGAAGATCGAAAAATCGAAGCCGGGGTGCGTGAAATCGCTTTGGGTAAAGCCGTGGCTTCCGTAGAACCAGAACCCCATGAAAACCACGTACAGCGCCAGCATGCCGCCGCAATAGAAGACGATGCGCGCGGGCGTGAGCCAGCTATGAACCTGGTTCTCGGTGCCGCGCATGCGCAGTTGAGAAACGTACATGATCCCCGCCCCCTGTGTACGCCGGATCGGGTCCCGTTGACCCGCCGGTTCTTTTTGCCTGTCGTTCCGGTTATTGATTCGGATTCTTAAGTTTCTACGCGCGACATCGGATGAAAAAACGTGTCGTTCGCGTCGAACCGGTCAGCTCATTGTTGGCGGAAAACAATTCGACTTTCAAGTCCATGCTTTCCTGCGTGTGCGCCTCCCGATGCCGATTCGGGCGAATCATCGGCAAATCGGCCTGGCTTATGTGCGCCAGCCCACGAAGCGGTCTCGCCGATGAGACGCTTCGGACCAACGGCCTCGCCGAAAAGGCCGATTTACGAGGGCCATTTCATTTTTGCCGAATCAGGGAATGTCCTGGGAAAAAATTGCCGAGCCTTGTCTGACGGGCTTCTACGCGCTTTGCGAAATATCCGCTTAAAAACGCGAAGCGTTGCGGATTCAGCACATTCACGGCGCGAATACGGCAGTGCGCGAGGGGCCTCTCGACCGGAACCCTTGTGATTGCTGGATTTCCGCATAGCTGGCCTCGTCCTTGCGATAGGGAGTGCGCGGAAGTCGACGACATGACCGGACGATTCAACGCTTCACCGAGAACGAGCGAAGTCGCCAACGGACATGACAGGAGAGAGTGCTTCACCTGCACGAGGCTGCGTACGAGACCAACGTCACGCAAGCGGATGAAGCACGAAAAGCACGAAACGCCGACTGACTAGCTGGCGCCGGCACGGACCGGACGCCGAGAACAACCACAAAAGACGGGGGATGTATGAACGATCAATTTACGCGACCGCGCGGCGATAACCCGTACAAGGGCCGCGCGCATCGCTCGCTCACGCTGCGTCAGCGGTTCGCGGCCACGCTGCTGCGGCTGGCCGGTCCGCTGCCGCTGCGCACCGCGCGCCTGACGGCCGCGCGCATGCCGCTTCACTCCTTCCGTTTGCCCCAGTTCGTTTCGCCAGGCGTTGCGCTCGTGCGGATCCAGTCCCGCACGACCATGACCGGGCGGCGATAGCCAGTACCTCATGCCGTACCCGCAGTAACCGCAGTCCCTGCAGTGCCCGCAGTGCCTTCCCTCAGCCGATCCCGGTCAAGGGTTCATTTATTTAGCTATCCAAATGGAGTCCGATCATGAAGAACATCATCGCTACCGCAGCTCGTTTCGTTCGCGACGAAGACGGCGTGACCGCCATCGAATACGGCCTGCTCGCCGGCCTGATCGCACTGCTGATCATCGGCGGCGTGACGACGCTGGGTCAGCATCTGCAGACGATTTTCGGCAACCTCGCCGACTCGGTCTGAGTTCCGATGCCGGCGGACGAACGTTGCGGTTCGTCCGTCGCTTTTCCTTTCGAAGCAAGGAGCCTGTGATGAAAGACTTTATCGCCAGCGCGGCACGCTTCGTTCGCGACGAAGACGGCGTGACCGCCATCGAATATGGCCTGCTCGCCGGGCTGATCGCGCTGCTGATCATCGGCGGGGTGAGCACGCTCGGCACCAATCTCGGCACGATCTTCACCAATCTCGCCGCCTCGGTCTGACGCGGCCTGACGATTTCAATTCATACCGGGGCCAACCATGCTGACGCTGCCACCCTTGCCGCCACATCCTGTACCGCTGTGCGTGATCGTGCTGGTGATCGTGGCCGCGAGCACGGACCTCACGGCGCGGCGCATTCCGAATCGCGTGATCGCACTCGGACTTGCCGCCGCGCTCGTTGCACAGATTGCTTTGCACGGGCCGCTCGCCGGTGCGCTCACATGGCTGGCCGGCGCCGCCTGCGGCTTCGCGCTGCTGTTGCCGTTCTATCTGCTGCGCGGCATGGCCGCCGGCGACGTCAAGCTGTTGATGATGATCGGCGCGTGGGTCGGCGCCGCGCTGACCTGGCGGATCGCGCTCGCCACGTTTCTGATCGGCGGACTCTGGTCGCTGGCGGTCGTGCTGTGTCGAGGACGCGTAGCGAAATCGCTCACGAATCTGCGGCAATTGATCGGCGGCCTGCCGGTCGCACCGCTCGACCGCCCGAATCTGATCGATGCGCAGTCCGAATCGATCGGCACGATTCCGTATGGCGTCGCGATCGCGGCTGGCACCCTGGGTTTGCTGTTCGCGACCGCGCTATAGCCGAACGTTTCCACTGAACGATGCAGGAGTGTTGCCATGAAAAACAGTCGGGCTTTTATGATGCTGGCGATCGCCGTGCTGGCCGGCCTCGCGGCAGTGAGTTTCGCGTCGCGCTGGCTGCTGCAGACGTCGTCGAGCGCGCTGACGTCGGTGGCGGTCGCTACCGGCGACATCAGTCTCGGTCAGCCGCTCAACCAGAACCTCGTGCATATGGTCAGCTGGCCGAATTCGAGCGTGCCTCCCGGCGCGTTCGCCGATGCGAAGGCGCTCGAAGGACGCGTGCTGTTGACGAGCCTCGCACCGGGCGAGCCGGTGCTCGAATCGAAACTCGCGCCGCTGGGCACGAAGGGCGGCCTGTCGGCGGTGATCGGCGAAGGCCATCGCGCGATCACGGTGCGGGTGAACGACGTGGTCGGCGTCGCGGGTTTCGCGCTGCCGGGTAACTACGTCGACGTGATCGTCAACACGCAGCAGGCGAACAAGACCGACACGCCGCAAAGCATCTCCAAGATCGTGCTCGAAAAGATTCTCGTGCTGGCAGTCGCGCAGCAGGTGAGCCGCGACGACACCGCGCCGAAAGTGGTCAATGCGGTGACGCTCGAAGTCACGCCCGACCAGGCCGAGAAGCTCGACCTCGCGCGCAGCGTCGGCACGTTGTCGCTGGTATTGCGCAACCAGGTCGACAAGCAGACGCCGAACACCGGCGGCGCCACCAAGCTCACGCTGCTCGACGTGCCGGCTTCCGCGCCGGTCGCCGCGCCCGAGCCCGTGCATCCGGTGCGCACGCGCTATGCGGCGCGCCCGGCGCCGAAGCGCGATTGCGTCGGCGTGCTGTCGGGGGTGACGGGCAGCGTCGAATGTTTCTAGTGAGTTGGCGGCGCGCGAATTCGAAGGCGCCGCGAACCGGATAACGATGGCCATAAAGAACGTCTCGGTTCACACACATCGAGCGACGGGGGCAGCGACATGAAAGCACAACAGAGGTTCTCATCCGGCGGCGGCACGTGGTGCCGCGCGCTTGGCGGCACGATGCTCGCCGCGGCGCTGTGCGCCGGTCTGACGGTCGCGCAGGACAGCGCCGCACAGAACATGGCTGGCGGCCAGATGCCGGCGGGCTGGGGCATGCCGGCCGCGCCGCTGCCGGTCGGCCGCGGGCCGGTGCCGATGCTGGTCAGCGCCACGCCGATGCCGACCGGCGCGGCGAGCGGCAAGGCGGTCAGTTCCGCGCAATTGAGCGGGCCGAACTGCAGCGGCGAGATTCGCGACGAGTCGAATGTGTCGGTGGCGGTCGGCAAGTCGGTGCTCGTGCCGCTCGTCGAACCTGCGCGCAACCGCACGCTCGGCAATCCGACGGTCGCCGAGGCGGCGCTGGTGTCGCAACGCACGCTGTACGTGGTCGGCATGACGGTGGGCACGACCAACATGATCGTGCAGGGCCGCAGCGGCGCCTGCCAGATCATCGACGTGAACGTGACCGTCGATGCGGACGGTCTGCAACGAACCCTTGCGCAACTGCTGCCGAACGAGCGCGGCATTCGCGTGTCGAGCGCGGCCGGCAATCTCGTGCTCGCGGGGCGCGTATCGAGCGCGCAGGCCGCGCAGCAGGCAATGGGCATCGCCAGCGCCTATGCGGGCGCGCAGCCGACGCAGCAACAGCAGGCCAGCACCGCGAGCTTCGGCAACGGCGGCTCGATCTCGCAGCAAAGCACGAGCGTCAGTAAGGGCTCCGACGTCATCAACATGATGACCGTCGATTCGCCGCAACAGGTGATGCTCGAAGTGAAAGTCGCCGAAGTGTCGAAGACGCTGCTCAATCAGTTGGGCTCGGCGGTCAACATCCAGGGTGGCTTCGGTTCGTGGACCGGTGCGCTGGTGAGCAGCCTGCTTGCCGGCGTCGGCAACGGCCTCGCGGTGAGCAAGGCCAACAACAAGCCGTTCAATCTGGCGCTCGACGCGCAGAAGAGCGACAGCCTCGGCAAGATCCTCGCCGAACCGAACCTCGTCACGCTGAGCGGTCAGGAAGCGTCGTTCCTCGCCGGTGGCCGGGTCTTCATTCCGGTGCCGCAAAGCAACGGCACCGGTGGCTCGACGATCACGCTGCAGGAAGAAGAGTTCGGCGTCGGCCTCAAGTTCACGCCGACCGTGCTCGGCGGCAGCCGCGTGAACCTGAAGGTCGCACCGGAAGTGTCGGAGCTGTCGCCGACCGGCGTCACCGTGTCCGCGAGCGGCACGAGCGGCGTCGCGGTGCTGCCGCTGATCACGACCCGCCGCGCGTCGACCACGGTGCAGATGAACGATGGCGAGAGCTTCGCGATCGGCGGGCTGATCCAGAACAACATCACCGGCGCGCTGAAGGCGTTGCCGGGGATCGGCGAAGTGCCGGTGCTCGGCGCGCTGTTTCGTAGCACGTCGTTCCAGCAGGATCGCACCGAGCTGATCTTCATTATCACCGTGCATCTGGTGAAGCCGTTGCCGGCCAGCACCGACTATCCGTTGCCGACCGACAGCTTCAACCCGACCTCGGATGCGATGGTCTACGCGACCGGCAACATGGAAGGCCGTCGTCCCGCCGCGCAACCGGCCGCGGGTGGCGCTACGCCGAACGCCCCGCAGCAGGGACAGCCGCAAACGCCGGCGCAACCCGCGACACCCGCACCGGTGCCGACGCCCGCGCCGACGGGCAGCACCAGCGCACCCGCCGCCGCGTTGCCGCGCGATACCCAGGCGGACCGGCCGGCGCCCTCGGCGGCGCTGCCGTCGGGCGATACGACGGCGGTCACGCCAGGCACCGCGAGCGCCGCGCAGAACGCGACGCAGAGCGTGACGCAAAACGCGACCGCCACCCCCGCCAGCGAGCCCGCGCTCGCGAGAGCCGACGCCGCGAGCCCGGGCAATCCGCCCAGCACGGCAAGCCAGGCCAACCAGTAACGCGCCGCGAAGGAGACGCTCATGAAACTCGAACTTCTTGTGATGACGCGCCGCGTGGCGTTGCTGGCGACGCTGGGCGCAACGGCCGCCGCGTTGAGCGGCTGCATGTCGAGCTCGCCGATCTGGGACGCGCACTTCGGCGACGCCGTGCGCACCGTCACGCAGATGCAGATCATCGATCCGCACGCGGGCGAGCACACGCCATCGACGCCGGGCGTCGACGGCAAGGCCGCGGTGGCCGCGCAGGATCAGTACGTGAAGTCGTTCCAGGCGCCGACCGCGACGGTCAACCCGTTCGTGATCGGCATCGGCAGCGCGGGCGGCAGTCAATGACCGCAGGTTCGCGACCACGGCGCACGCGGCGTGCGTCGCTTAATTCGACAGCTCGGTTGAGAACATCATGATCAACATCCTGGCTCTCTCGGAAGACGGTGCACGGCTCGCGCAGATCGCGCATCTGACCGGCGAATGCGGCGATTACCGGATCACGCGCGCGACGGGACGGCCGTCGCTGCTCGGCGAGCGCGGCGACAGTCTCGACGCGTTCGACGTGCTGATCGTCGACGCGGTATCGCTGCAGGACGCGGAGCTGGCGGTGGTCGAACGTCTGCACCGCGAGCATGGGCGGCTCACCTGCATCCTGCTGATTCCGGATGCGTCGCCCGAGACGCTGATCGCGGCGATGCGCGCGGGCTTTCGCGACGTGCTGAACTGGCCGCTCGACGCGCGTCAGTTCGGCGACGCGTTGCAGCGCGCGCAGACGCAAAGCCTGCAAGGCGGCACGCGCGACACGCGGGTGCTGTCGTTCATTTCGTGCAAGGGCGGCGCGGGCACCAGCTTCATCGCCGCCAACGTCGCGCATGCGATCGCGAGTCTGCCGCAGAAAAAGCGCGTACTCCTGATCGATCTGAACCAGCAGTTCGCCGATGCCGCGTTTCTCGTCTCCGACGAAACGCCGCCGTCGACGCTGCCGCAAATTTGCGCGCAGATCGAGCGCATGGACGCGGCCTTTTTCGACACGAGCCTCGTGCACGTGACCGACAGCTTTCATATTCTCGCGGGCGCGGGCGACCCGGTGAAGGCCGCCGAGATCAAGGAAGACCGGCTCGAATGGCTGATCGGCGTCGCCGCGCCGCATTACGACTTCGTGCTGTTCGACCTCGGCCAGACGCTCAATCAGCTGTCGATGCTCGCGCTCGACCGCAGCGACCACATTCATCTCGTGTTGCAGGCGAGCATGCCGCACGTGCGCGCCGGGCGTCGGCTGCAGGAAATTCTCTGTTCGGTCGGCTACGCGCAGGAACAGATGCGGCTGATCCTGAACCGCTACACGCGGCACGGCGAACGGCCGCGCGCGGCGCTCGAGTCGGTGCTCGGCATGAGCGCGTATCAGGTGATTCCGGAGGATGCCGACACGGTGGCCGATGCGATGAACCAGGGGCTGCCGGTGTCGAAGACCGCGCGCAGCAGCGGCGTCGCGCGCAGTCTGCAGACGCTCGCCGAGCATCTGGTTGCCGGCACGGCCACGCCGGGACGCGGCCACGCGAAAGGCGATTCGCTGTTCGGGCGGCTGCTCGGCCGCCAGACGTCGCCGAAACTCGAAACGCTCTGAACAACGGACTAACGCCGCATTATCGGAAGGGGGACGTCATGTCGCTTCGTGAACAGATTTCCGCGCAACGCGCGCAGCCGCTGGGCGAACGTCAGGACCCGACGGGCGCCGGCATGCTGCGTGGCGCTTATCAGAAGCTCAAGCGCGAGATTCATCTGGCGGTGCTGGAACGCGTCGAACTCGAACGGCTGTCGCGCCTGCCGTCCGACCAGGTGCGTCAGGAGATCGCCGTGCTGATCGCGCGCATTCTCGACGAGCAGAAAGCGCCGGCCAACGATCTCGAACGCCGGCAGCTGGTGACCGACGTGTACGACGAGATGTTCGGCTTCGGCCCGCTCGAAGTGCTGCTGCGCGATCCGAGCGTGTCCGACATTCTGGTCAACACGCATCGCCATACCTACGTCGAACGGCGCGGACGGCTCGAAGCGACCGACGTGAGCTTCTACGACGACGCGCATCTGATGAAAGTGATCGAGAAGATCGTCTCGGGCGTCGGCCGGCATATCGACGAATCGAGCCCGATGGTCGACGCGCGTCTGCCGGACGGCTCGCGCGTGAACGCGATCATCCGGCCGTGCGCGATCGACGGCCCGTTGCTGTCGATCCGGCGATTCGCCGCGAATCCGCTGCAGGTGTCGGATCTGATCGACCTGCAAAGCCTGACGCCGCCGATGGCCGAGGTGCTCGACGCGCTCGCGCGCGCGAAGGTGAACATTCTCGTGTCGGGCGGCACGGGCAGCGGCAAGACCACGCTGCTGAACGTGCTGTCGGGTTTCATTCCGGGCGACGAGCGCATCGTCACGATCGAGGACGCCGCCGAACTGCAATTGCGTCAGGAGCACGTGCTGCGGCTCGAAACGCGCTCGCCGAACATCGAGGGACGCGGCGAGATCACCCAGCGCACGCTGGTGCGCAACGCGCTGCGGATGCGGCCCGATCGCATCATCCTTGGCGAGGTGCGCGGCGCCGAAGCGCTCGACATGCTGAACGCGATGAACACCGGCCACGAAGGCTCGCTGTCGACGATCCACGCGAACACGCCGCGCGATGCGCTGACGCGCCTCGAAAACATGATGACGCTCGGCGGCCTCGCATTACCGACGCGCACGATGCGCCAGCAGATTTCGTCGGCGATTTCGGTGATCGTGCAGGCGTCACGGCTCACAGACGGACGCCGCAAGATCATCAGCATTTCGGAGCTGACCGGCATGGAAGGCGACATGATCAACATGCAGGAGATCTTCGTGTTCCGCCGCTCCGGCGTCGATTCGAAGGGCAACGTGCGCGGCCATTTCTGCGCGACCGGGGTGCGGCCGAAATTCGCCGAGCGCCTGCAGGCATTCGGCGTGGCGCCGTCGGATCAGATCTACGATCCGGCGCGGCGTTTCGAGGCGGCATGACCGGCATGAAGCAGGAGCGCGCCTCCGGCATCCGGCGTTTCAGGAGACTGGCATGAACTCCATTTTTTACGCATCGATCATCCTGCTGTTCGTGGCGGTGGTACTCGCGACCGGCACCGTGTACGAATACTGGAACAGCCGGCATGGCCCGGTTGCGCGTCGCGTCGAAGCGCGAATTCGCGCGGCCTCCGCGGGCGGCCAGGTGAACAAGGAGCGTCTGTCGATTCTGAAGACGCGGATGATGGCCGAGTCGGCGTGGCTCACGCGCCTGCTGCTGAAAATTCCGCGTGTGCATGCGCTCGATCTGTTTCTGCAGCAGTCGGGGCTCACGTGGTCGGTCGGCCGGCTCGCCGGCACCTGCGCGGTGTTGCCGCCGTTCGTGCTGATCATCAGCGCCAGCCTCGCGATGCCGTGGCTGTTCAGTATCGGCGCGGCGGTATTGTCGGCGCTGCTGCCGATCGTCTACGTACAGCGCCGCCGCAACCGGCGGATCCGTCAGCTCGAGCGGCAACTGCCCGACGTTTGCGACATGCTCGCTCGCGCGTTGCGCTCCGGCCATGCGTTCACCGGCGCGCTCGATATGGTCGGCACCGAGTTCGCCGAACCGATGGCCGGCGAATTCCGCATCGTGTTCGACGAGATCAACTACGGCGTGTCGATCAGCGACGCGCTCACGAATCTGGCCATCCGTGTGCCGATTCGCGATCTGCGCTACTTCGTGATCGCGGTGGTGATCCAGCGCGAGACCGGCGGCAATCTCGCGGAAGTGCTCGACGGCATCACGGCGATGGTGCGCGACCGCTTCAAGCTGTTCGACAAGATTCGCGTGCTGGCCGCCGAAGGCAAGCTGTCCGCGTGGGTGCTCGGCTTGCTGCCGTTCGGCGTCGGCGCCGCGATGCTCGCCATCAATCCCGAGTTCCTGAACGTGCTGTGGCAGGACCCCGCGGGCACGAAGATGCTCACGATGGCGGGCGTCGGCATGCTGTTCGGCATCGTGTGGATGCGGCATATCGTGCGCATCCGCGTGTGACCTGGCGTGTGACCTGGTTCGACCGGGCATAGCCGCGCGAGCCGCGAAAAATAGAAACGGGGAAATACGAGGAGAGATCATGCAAACGCTGAACCTCACGCAGATTCTGTTGCTGGCCGGTGTGTTCGCGATCGTCTTCGCCGCCGTGTTCGGCGCGATGCATCTGGCCGCGCCGCGCGACATGAGCCGCCGCATCGAGCAGGCGGGCGGCGCGAATTTCGTGGCGCCGTCGGAGCCGTCGATGGGCGCGTCGGACACGCCGTGGTACGAGAAGCTGGTGGAAATTTCGCAGCCGATTTCGCGGCTGTCGGTGCCGAAAGACGGCTGGGAGCAATCGGCGTTGCGCGTGCTGCTGATGAATGCGGGCTGGCGCTCGGCCAACGCGGTGCCGGTCTATCTCGCGGCGAAAACCGCGCTCGCGATCGCGTTGCCGTTGCTCGCGATGCTCGCGCTCTACGGCACCACGATCGCGACCACACTGCTCGAACGCTCGATCGTGCTGGTGGTGCTGGCCGCGCTCGGCTACTACCTGCCCAATGTGGTGCTGTCGCGACGCATCGCGGCACGCCAGCGCACCATCGTCGAGGACTTTCCCGACGCGCTCGATCTGCTGACGGTCTGCGTCGAAGCGGGTCTGAGTCTCGACGCGTCGCTGATGAAAGTCGGCGAGGAAATCCGCATGCGCAGCGCGGTGGTCGCGAGCGAACTCGAACTGATGCTGCTCGAAATGCGCTCGGGTTTTTCGAAGGAAAAAGCGCTGCGCAATTTCTCGCTGCGTACCGCGGTGGAAGACATCGATTCGTTCAGCGCGATGCTGATCCAGGCGGAGCGTTTCGGCACCAGCATCGGCGCGTCGCTGCGCGTGCTGTCCGATACATTGCGCACGCGGCGCCGGATGCGCGCCGAGGAGCGGGCCGCGAAGATCGCGCTGAAGCTGCTGTTTCCGCTGATGTTCTGCATTTTCCCCGCGTTGCTGGTCGTATTGATGGGGCCGGCGATGATCCACATCTACCGGGATCTGTTGCCGAGCATGGCGGGCGGCGCATGACGCGGCGGTCTGCGTGGCGACCACGGGATGCGACGCGAAGCGAACGGAGAAGGCCGATGAAACGCAAATCACAACGCGGCGCGGCAACGGTCGAGCTGGCGCTCGTGCTGCCGCTGCTGCTGGCGCTGATCTTCGGCATCGTGCAGTTCGGCTGGCTGATCAACAACTACCTGGTGCTGACCAATGCGGCGTCGCTGGGCGCGCATCAACTGGCGGCCGAGCGCGGTTACGCGGCGCCGTACAGCGACACGACGGCGGCGATCCGGTCGCAGACGGGTGCGCTGAACGGCACGCTGACGATTTCAGTCAGTGTGGGCGGCACTTCCTGCACGAGCGATAGCACCTGTGCCGCCGCGCTCGGCACCACCACTCAGGCGCCGAGCGCCGGCACGCAGGCGAAGGTGCAACTCGGCTATACGTTCGTGCCGGTATTCGGCGGCTCGCTGGACAACCTGAAAAGCATCATGCCGACGAGTCTGAGCGCCACCATGTCGGAGCTCGTGCAATGAGTCCTTCCCTCCCCATGCAACGACTGAAGCGAATGAAACGGCTAAAGGGTCGCGCGCGGATGGCAACGCGTTTGCGCCGACAGCGAGGCGTCGCCGCGGTCGAGTTCGCGCTGGTCGCGCCGATGCTGCTGCTGATCGCGATCGGCGTCGCGCAGTTCGGCTGGCTGCTCGGCAACTACGTGATGGTGGCGAACGCCGCTTCGGCGGGCGCGCGTTATTTCGCGTCGCAACGCGGCACCAGCACGCCGTACAGTACGACGCAAAGCCAGGTGAGCACGTCGGCCGCGTTGCTGAATACGTCGAATCTGTCGATCGCGACGGCGGTGAACGGTGTGGCGTGCAGCAGCGATTCGAGTTGCGCGACCAGTCTGACCAGCGCGGGGGGGACGCCCGCGATCGGCACGGCGACCGTTACGGTTACCTACACGTTCGCGCCGCTGTTCAAGGGCAGTTTGTCGGGCCTCTACGCGATGATGCCGACCGCTTTGAATGCCAGCGCGGTGGAGCGCGTGCAGTAATGCCGCCGTGCGGAATCGCGATAGGGGCGGCACCGGGCATGCGGTTACCGCGCGTGCGAAATAGCAGTTAAACCGGACGTAAGGCGAGAAAATCATGACCAGAAAAAAACTTGGCTTGCGCGGTTCGCCACGTCGCCAGCGTGGCGCGGTGTCCGTTCTGGTGGCGTTGTCGATGGTGGCGCTGTTGGGCTTCATCGCGATCGGCGTCGATTTCGGTTATCTGGCCTACAGTCAGCGGCGTTTGCAGAGCGCGACCGATGCGGCGGCGCTGTCGGGCGCGGTGGATCTGTGGACGCAGTCGTGGACTACCGCGGCCAGCGATGCGCAGGCGTTCACGGCCGGCCGCAACAACACGTTGCCGGGCGGCGTCGTGCCGGCCAGCGCGACGGTCACCGGCCTGACGCTGTCGAGCGTCACGCTGCCGTACAAGCAGGCCACCTCCGGCTACAACGGCATCCAGGTCACGCAGACGGCGAGCGTGCCGCTCTATTTCGCGCGCGTGTTCGGCAAGAGCGCGCAGACCATCTCCGCGACCTCGCGCGCGGGGGCGGGCGGCGGCGCGGAGCCCGCGCTCTACAACGTGATGATCGTGCTCGACACCACGCGCTCGATGGCCACGACGACGGACAGCAACTGCAAGAACTCGAAGGGCGTCGCGCAGACGCGGCTGCAATGCGCCGAGGCCGGCGCGTTGACGCTGCTGACGGGCTTGACCAACGCGGGCGACAACGTCGGGTTGATGGCATTTCCGCCGCAGACGTCGTCGACCTATAACTTCTCGTGCTCGGGCAAAGCGCCGACGATTGCGGGCAGCTATTCGGCGTCGGGCGCGAGTTACCAGGTGTCGTCGCTGAACACTGGGTATCTCGGCAGCAACGGCGCGGTCAGCACCAGCTCGGGCATCGTGCAGGCGCTGGGCGGCGGCAGTTGCAGCGGCATGTCCGCGCCGGGCGGGCTCGGCACGTTCTACGCGCAGGCGATCACCTCCGCGCAGTCGGCGCTGACCACGCTATCGTCGACGCAGAAGCCGCCGGGGCAGAACGTGATCATTCTGCTGAGCGACGGCATTGCGACGTCGAGCACGAGCGAACTCGGCAGCACCTATAGCAGCACGTACGGAAGCGAATGCCAGGCGGCCATCAACGCGGCCTCGACGATCAAGACCAACACCGGTACGTTGATCTATACCGTCGCGTATCTCGGCGGCGAAGCGGCGTCGGCGCCGAGTTGCGGCGACGGCAACGACAAGCTCACCGCGTGCAACACGATGCAGTCGATTGCGTCGGGGCCGTCGTATTTCTATTCGGACACCTGCGCGAATGCGGCGGGCGGCACGAATAGCCTCAATACGCTGTTCAGCCAGATTGCGTACAGCCTGACCAAGCCGAGGCTGATTCCGCAGAGCGCGAGTTGACGTGGAGTGACGTGAGTTGAAGCGAGCCGGCGCCGGCCAACGCCGGCCAACGCCGGCGCGCGGATCAAGAGTTGTCGCGCGTGTCGGCGCCGCGCCGGCCTTGAAAGATCGGCAGGCGCCAGCCGTAACGCAGCGACGCGAGCCGCACCAGCACACAGGCGAGCGTCGCGAACCACGGCGTCCACCAGTCGGTCCAGCCCGCATACGAGAAGCCCACCTGCACGGCCGCGCCGAATAGCGCGGCCGACGCGTAAATTTCCCTTTCGAGAATCGCGGGCACGCGCGACAACACCACGTCGCGCATCACGCCGCCGCCCACCGCGCTGACCACGCCGAGCAGAATCGCGAGCTCGGCATTGTGGCCGTATGTGAGCGCTTTCTGCGCGCCCGACACCGCGAACAGACCGAGCCCGATCGCATCGAAGAACAGCACCGGCTGACGCAGGCGGCGCACCTGCGGATACGCGAGAATCGTCACTGCGGAAGCGGCGAGCGCGGTGGCCAGATAGCGCCAGTTCGACAACCCCGCCGGAGGAATCGCGCCGATGCAGACATCGCGCACGATGCCGCCGCCGCACGCGACCATGAACGCGATCACGACGATGCCGAACAGGTCGAGGCGCCGCTGGCGCGCGGCCACCGCACCGCTGATCGCGAACACGAAGGTGCCGATCAGATCGAGGATGGTATAGACGGCGTGCGAATTCACAGTGTTTCGTCGTGTTGGTCGAGCCATACGCCGGCCGCGCACAGCATCGCTTCGAGGCCGGCGCGCAAGGTCGGGTCGAGCACCGGTGCGAACTTCGGCGAATGGTTGCTCGGGATCTCGTTGAGCTTTTTCGCCGCCAGCGCATTGCGGAAGACTTCGGGATCGGTGCCGCCGACGAACCAGAACGAGTACGGCACGTTCCATTCGCGGCCGAACAGGCTGAAGTCTTCGCTGGCGGCGGCCGGCTGCGTTTCGTACGCGTGTTCGCCGAATTGCGTTTCGAAGGCCGTGCGCAGACGCTCGGTGACGGCGTTGTCGTTGACGGTCAACGGGTAGCTCGACAGCGTGGTGAATTCGGGCTCGCGCGGCGCGTTCGACGCCACGCACTCGGCGCAGCAGATGCGACGGATCGCGCCGAGCATGTACTCGCGCACGTCTTCGTCGTAGGTACGGACGTTGAGCTTCAGCGTCGCGTCGTCGGGGATGATGTTTTCTTTCGTGCCGGCCTGCAGCGAACCGATGGTCAGCACGGCGCTGTCGAGCGGCGAGATTTCGCGCGACACGATGGTCTGCAGACGCAGGGTCGTGGAGGCTGCCATGATGACCGGGTCGATCGAGGTCTGCGGCTGCGAACCGTGCGAGCCGCGGCCGAACAGCTTGACCTTCAGGCTGTCGCCGGCCGACAGGATCGTGCCGCTGCGATAGCCGATGCTGCCGGCCGCGCCGACCATCACGTGCTGACCGAGAATCACGTCGGGCTTCGGAAAGCGCGTGGTCATGCCGTCGTCGAGCATGCTGCGCGCGCCGCGCCCGACTTCTTCGCCGGGCTGGAAGACGGCCATCAGCGTGCCGCGCCACGCGTCGCGATGTTCGGCCATCAGACGCGCGACGCCGAGCAGCCACGTGACGTGCAGATCGTGGCCGCACGAATGCGCAACGCCGACTTCAAAGCCTT
This sequence comes from Paraburkholderia antibiotica, assembly GCF_012927125.1. Classification (GTDB taxonomy): domain Bacteria; phylum Pseudomonadota; class Gammaproteobacteria; order Burkholderiales; family Burkholderiaceae; genus Paraburkholderia; species Paraburkholderia antibiotica. The sequence goes on along the minus strand of NZ_JABBFZ010000009.1, from coordinate 158,857 downwards.
CTTCGTCTTTGGTTCTGACCGTGCTCGCGTAGGGCAGGCCGGTTGCCTCGGCCATCGGCAGCGCGTCCATGTCGGCGCGCAGCATCACGGTCGGACCGTCGCCGTTGCGCAGCAGCGCGACGACACCCGTCACGCCGACGTTGCGCGTCACGTCGTAGCCGAGCTTTTCCACGTAGTCCGCGACGATGCCGGCGGTACGCACTTCCTGCATCGACAGTTCGGGATGCTGGTGCAGGTCTTTGTAGATTGCTTCGAGTTCGGGCAGCAACGCGTCGATCGCGGGGGACATCGTTCCGATCAGCTTCGACATGAAGGGCTCCTGGTTGGCGTGAATGCTATGGAAAACGAACTATCACCGTGGCGGCGCGTGCGTGGTTTCGCTGGCGAGCAGGCTGTTCGACAATTTGCCGAGCAGGCGTTCGAGCGTCTTGCGTTCGGTCGCGCTCAGCGCCTTCGCGAGCTCGACTTCGAGGACCGATCCTAACGCTTCCGATGCCTGAGCGACGTTGAGGCCTTGCGCGGTGGCACGCAGCGCGACGCTGCGGCGATCCGAGGCATGCGCGTGGCGGCGGATCAGGCCACGCGTTTCGAGTTCGGAAAGAACCTTGGAAAGCAGCGTTTTTTCGATCAACGCATGCTGCGACACCGCTTTCGGCGTAATGTCCGGCTCCGCGCACACGAGACGCAGCACGCGCAGCGCCCGCACGTCGAGATCCCAGCGCTCGCGATAGATCTCGTTCGCGCGGTTGATCAACAGCGCGCTGGTCAGATCGAGCCTGAAGGTGAGGAAGTCCGAATACACGATTGCTCCGCTGTCGACTGAGGTAGCCAGTGCCGGCATGCGGGCATTATAGGCAAGTAGTTGAAATTTTCAACTACTTGCGGCGCGGCGAAAGGGCGGCAGAAGGGCGACGGCGGGGCTACGGAGTTAAAGCTGCTTGCAGTAGAACGTGGTGCCGCAGAGTGCGCCGTCGGGCATCAGCGCGTAGTTCGGCACGTCGCCGACGCGCTGCCAGCCGGCGCGCCGATAGAGGCGCTCGGCGTCGCCGCCGGTGACCGTATCGAGTACCAGCACCGACTTGTTTTCTGCGCGTGCGAGTCGGTCGATCTCGTTCATCAGCGATTGTCCGATACCGCGTCGACGTGCGTTTCTGTGGACGAGCATTTTCGCGACGTCCGCGCGATGCGGCTGGTTTTCGGGCTGCGCGGTGATCAGCTGCACGGTGCCGACGATTGCGCCGGCTGTGTCTTGCGCAATCAGTAGCGCGCGCTCGCCGTGTGCAACGCCATCGGCGACGTGGCGCCAGAACGCGCGCGCCACGTCGCGCGAGATCGGTAGCATGAAGCTGACCGATGCGCCCCCTTCCACGCAGTCGATCAGCACGTCGGCGAGCGCTTCGATACAGGCGGCGGCTTCCTGTGCGCCGACCCGTCGTATGGTGATGTGATCGGTCATCCGTTGCTCCGTTCGTTGACTGCGAAGGTGGTCAGTGCCACGAGATAGCGAGCGCGTTTGCGCGTGGGATTGCGGAATACGTTCGGGCTGTCGAGACGCATCGCCAGGCAGTCGCCCGGTTTGAGTCGCCAACTGGTGTCGCCCACGGTGATTTCCATCGCCCCTTCGAGCATCCAGATCTGCTGATGGATGTCCGCGTCGCGCGCACCGGTTTCGTAGCTGACGCGTTGACCGGCGGGAAAGTCAACCTCGACCAACTGAATGGCCGAACGCGCGGTGGGCGACAGATGACGCCGCACGTAACCGGAGCCCGGATCGGTCCACACCGTCTGATCGGCGGCGCGGCTGACGGGCGATGTTTCCGCGGCCGGCGCGTCGTCCTGTTCGAAGAGCGCCGCCAGCGGCACGTTCAGCGCGGTGGCGAGCTTGTCGAGCACGGTGGCGGTGGGGCTGCTTTGGCCGCGTTCGATCAGCGAGATGTTCGAGCGGCTGACCTTGCTGCGCTCGGCCAGTGCATCGAGCGACCAGTTCTGCGCGTCGCGCAGCGCCTTCAGACGTCGCGCGATCAGGGTGTTGACGTCCATGTGTTCCAGTTTAAAGGAGGATATTTCCAGTAAATTAGACAGCCGTTTTTTTGTTGTCAATAGTGGGTCGGGTACGGGCGTTTATCCGCTAGCTACGCTACGGTGCTTTAGCAATTTTCAAATGGCGATTGCAATGATTTGGCATCGCATTAGCGATCAAATCGCTACGAGGCTGTTGCGGAATTACCGTGGGTTGCCGCGTGCGAAGAGTGCCGATACGACGCGTGGAAAGAGGTGGATGTCAGAAAATCCCTGCATATGCGGCTCGGATTGCAGCGGCGCCGTGATCGGGCAACGCATGCAATGCGGGCGATAGAACAAATACCAGATTATTCGCATATTTTTCCGAATTCATCGTTTGCGAATAAAAATTCTGATAAAAATTACCGCAATTCAGGCTATTTCTTTCAATGAGATTATGTAAGCAAAGCCTTGCGGCCCATTACGCATAAAAACACACGTATTGGTAGAAATACTGATGCTGTAGTTAGACTACATTCTTACATTACTCACCACGGAGAGTCGCTACAGCCCACCCGTCGTGTCGATTCTTCTTCCAGCAGGCAAACGTTTGCAGTCATCGCTGCAATGCCTGTTCTCGCGTCCGCTTTCCACCCACCGACGCGTTCCGCTGCCCCCAGAAAAGCACAATTTCGGAGAGACATGTATGCAAAAGAAACTATGGCCGGCCGTCGCGATAGCGGCGGCCGTGAGCGCTGCTGCGCACGCGGAACTGCCCACTCCCGGACTCGATTTCGCGCCGCTGTCGACGGTGCTGAACGCGTTCGCATCGGCGGCGGCGCATCGGCGTGCTGAAACCCTCGTCGGCAAGATGACGATCGACGAAAAACTGCAGTTCATCCATTCGGAGTACGCGATGTCGGCCGTGCCGGGCGGCGGCGCAGGCTACATTCAGGGCGTGCCGCGGCTCGGCATTCCCGATCTGAACATGGCCGACTCGTCGACCGGTTCGGGCAGCACGTCACAAGCATCGACGACCTTCCCGTCCACGATCGGCCTGGCGGCTAGCTGGGATCCCGCGCTGGCGTGGAACTTCGGCAAGCAGATCGCGATCGAGCTGCGTCAGCAGGGCTTCGGCATGGGCCTTGGCGGCGGCACCAACCTCGCACGCGAACCGCGCGGCGGGCGGCTGTTCGAGTACCTCGGCGAAGACCCGGTGCTGGCCGGCGAAATGCTCGCGGAGCGCACCGACGGCACGCAAAGCCAGAAGGTCATCGCGACGATCAAGCACTACATGGGCAACGAGCAGGAGCATGGCCGCAATGGCGGCAACAGCCAGATCGACGAACGCACGATGCGCGAGCTCTATCTGCTGCCGTTCGAAATCGCCGCGCGCCGTGCGCAGCCGGGCAGCGTGATGTGTAGCTACAACCGCGTGAACGGCACCTATGCGTGCGAGAACTCGCACATCCTGAACGACGTGCTGAAGAACGACTGGAAATTCCAGGGGCAGGTGCAATCGGATTGGGGCGCGGCGCAGAGCACGGCGCCCGCCATCAATGCCGGTCTCGACGAGGAAGAAGATGTCGGCTCGACGGTTTATCTGACGCCCACGCTGGTCAAGCAGGCGATCGCGAACGGCTCGGTGTCGACCGCGCGTCTGAACGACATGGTCGAGCGCAAGCTGTACGTGATGATTCGCACCGGCGTGATGGACGATCCGGCCAAGGCCGGCCCCATCAATTTCGCGGCCGCGAATGCATTCACGCAGTCGGCCGAAGAGCAGTCGATGGTACTCCTGAAGAACGCCAGCAATCAGTTGCCGCTTGCCGCCGGTGCGCTGTCGCGCATCGCGGTGATCGGCGGTCACGCGGATGCGGCGGTGCTGACGGGCGGCGGCTCGGGCAATACGCGCGATCCGGTGACGGGCGCGTTCGCGGGTTGCGGCGGCTTGACGTTCGGTACGTCGACCGGTTGCAGCTGGTGGACCAACCCGTGGCTGAAGCTGAACACGCCGCTCGTGTCGGCGATTCAGTCGCTCGCGCCGCAGGCCAAGGTGACCTTCTCCGGCAATAGCGATCAGCAGTCGCCGTTCGCCGCCTACACGCAGCAGCAGATCAGCGATGCAGCGACGCTGGCGGCCAACTCCGATGTCGCGATCGTCGTCGTTGCGCAGCCGGCCGGCGAGGACTTCGGCGATCTGACGAGCCTCGCGCTGGCGAATCCGACCAACCAGGATGCGCTCGTCGAAGCGGTCGCAGCGGCCAACCCGCACACGATCGTGGTGGTCGAAAGCGGCAACCCGGTGCTGATGCCGTGGAAGGACAGCGTGTCGGCGATCGTCGAAGCGTGGTATCCGGGCGAGGGCGGCGGCAAGGCGATTGCGAATGTGCTGTTCGGCAAGGTCAATCCTTCCGGCAAGCTGCCCGTCACGTTCCCGGTGCGCGACCAGGATACGCCGACGTGGGGCACCAACGGTGCATTCGCGACCAACCCGGTCTACACCGAGAAGCTCGACATGGGCTATCGCTGGTACGACTCGCAGAACATCACGCCGATGTTCGAGTTCGGCTACGGTCTGTCGTACACGCACTTCGCGTACTCGGGTCTGTCGGTGCTGCATCTGCCGGGCAACCTGATCGACGTGTCGTTCAACGTGCGTAACGATGGCCGCGTCGCCGGCGCGGAAGTGCCGCAGGTGTACCTCGGCGTGCCGTATCAGGGCGAACCGCCGCGGCGTCTGGTCGGTTGGGACAAGGTCGGTCTGAACCCGGGCGAATCGCGCCGTGTGCATATGATCGTCACGCAGCGCATGCAGAGCGTGTGGGATACGACCAACAGCCGCTGGCAATATGTGCCGGGCAGCTCGGTGTTTGTCGGTGCTTCGTCGCGTGACATCCGTCTGCAAGGCCACAGCTAAATCGCCGACGGTGTAGCGAATCCGGGCGCGATGGAGGTTGCGCCCGGGTTCGGATGAAACTGCTGCGGAGAGTCAGGCAGGCAGTTCAGGGAGGAATTTCAGGTAAGTCTTCAGGCCGGGGACGTGTCGACGATTTCATGCGACACGTTCCCGGCCAAATCGTTTACTACGCCTTGAGCGTGTTCTTGTAGAACTTCCCGTCTTTCATGACGATGCGCAGGTTCTGTTCGGGGTTGGCGAGCAGATCGATGTTATCGAGCGGATTGCCGTCGACGAGCAGCAGATCCGCATACGCGCCTTCTTCGAGTACGCCGAGTTTGCGCGGATACGGATTGCGCTCGCCGGACATCGCAAGCAGTTGCCCGTTGGTGCCGGTCGCCATGTTCAGCGCTTCCGACGCGTTGTACCAGCGCTTCATATGCGTGAGCATGGTGCCCTGGCGCGTCGCGAGCGATTGCGAAAAAATCAGATCCGTGCCGAACGCGACCTTGAGACCGTGCTTGCGGGCGAGCTTGTAGACGTTGTCGGTGCCTGCCACCACTTCGAGGAATTTCTCGCGGCTCGGTCCCGACAGCGGCGCGACGTCCTGTTCGCTGACGAACGGTTGCGTGCTCAACCATGTGTCGTTTTTCGCCATCAGCGCGGCGGTCTTGTCGTCCATCAGGTGACCGTGTTCGATGCAGCGCACGCCCGCGGCGACCGAGCGCTGAATCGATTCGGGCGTGTACGCATGCACGAGCACGTACGTACCCCAGTCCGCCGCGGTTTCTACCGCCGCGCGCATCTGCTTCTCGGTGAACGTGAGCATGTCGAGCGGACTGCGCGGCGTCGATACGCCACCGCAGCCGACCATCTTGATCTGCGTCGCACCCTGAATGAACTGCTCGCGCACGCGCAGACGCACTTCGTCTTCGGTATCGGCGATCGCGGTACCGCCATCGCGTTCGGACTGACTGACCTGATTGCTGGTGCGCGGCAGATCGGCGAGCGAACGGAAGTCGCCGTGGCCGCCGGTGGTGGTGATCATCGCGCCGGACGGATAGATGCGCGGGCCGGAGATCATGCCGCTATCGATCGCCTGCTTCAGCGCGAACGACGGGCCGCCCGCGTCGCGGATCGTCGTGAAGCCGCGCAACAGCGTACGTTCCGCTTCGGCGCTCGCGGCCAGATGGACGAGCGCGATGTCCGACTGAAGAATGACTTGAATCGGCACCGCGGCGAGCAGCGAATGCCAGTGCATGTCGATCAGGCCGGGCATGATCACCTTGCCGCCGCAATCGACGACCGTCTTGCCTTCGGTCGACGCGGGCTGGCCCTGGCCCAACTGACTGATCGTATTGCCTTCGACCACCATATAGAGGCCGTCGCGCAAGCGGGACGACTTGCCGTCGAACAGGCGGAAATTCGTGAACAGCACCGGCTTGGGCGGTGCCGCCGGCGGCTGGGTGCTCTGGGCATGACTGAGGCCGGGCAGCACCAGGCTCAGCATCGAGGCCGCGAGGCCGGCTACAAAACCGCGGCGCGACAGGTCGGCGCTGATGCGGCGGTTGGCATACTGCGTTTGCGTCTTATCGCAAAGACATGAAAACGACTGACTGACTGATTTATTGCCGATGTACTTTCCTGGAGGCATAGCTCACCCATAACGTAGATCACCGCGCATCGAAGCTCGCCGCGCGATCAGGATCGGCGGCGAAGAAAAGCCAAGTTCGCAAAGAGTATCGTTTGCGATCGCGGATGGCAAATCCGGCGGTTTTCATGCCAGCGCTGGGTTTGCCGCCATTGCCCAATCGATCCGGTTGTAGCAGGCAATTAAAAAAATCCGCTTGCGACCGGCGAAAAAAACCGGCTATGCTCATGCCACTCCTTAGCCATGGCATTCCCGGAAAAGACGTAATAATTCAATCGCTCAATCCTTTCGGGGAGCAGAATGGATCAGGAAAACGTCCGAGTCGAGTGGTTGCAACGAGCCGTCACGGTGGGCTCATCGGCATGGTTCGCGCGCGTGGCGGTGGCCCATCCTTCGAGCGCCGTTGCAGTGCGGCTTTTATCGCGCTATCGGAAACCGTTATATGCGGCTATCCGGTATTCGAATTGCCGCGGATATCTCCTCGGCATTCAACCGGGCACTATTCATCGATACAACAGTAGCGACAGTATGCGATAAACGTTTGAAATGGCGCGATTGCGCTTGCGCCTGTTTAATTTCCACGGAGAGACCGGGATGATTGATGTGTCCAAGCCACGCATGATCAAGGTGCTGGTGGGTTCTGCACTGTCGCTGTTTGCCGTCGCCGCCATGGCGGACGATACGCTCGGCTTGTCCGAAGGCCTGTATTCGGTTGGCGCGCCGGAAGTCACGCAGTCAGCTGGCGCGGGGACGAGCCCGTGGCGCTTTACGGTGGGCGCCGGGGTCGTGAACATGCCGAAGTTTCCCGGCGCGAGCGGCACCAAATGGGAAGTGGTGCCGGTTGTGAGCGCGAATTACGACCGCTTCTTTATCGGCTCGAATCCGGATGCCGCTTCCATATTGTCGCTCGGCGCGTATCTGTATCGCGACAGTAACTGGCGGATCGGCGCGGCCATCACTTACGATTTCATCGATCCGCGTAACGAGTCGGACGATTCGCGGCTGCACGGCCTCGGCGACGTCAAGCGGACCGCGCATGCCGAACTGTTCGGCGTGTACACGTATCAGTTCATCACCGCGCGCGCGAGCGTGCTGACCGATATCGCCGGTAACGATCGTGGTACAGTCGCGACGTTCGATCTGCTCGGCCGCTATCAGCCGATCCCGCAACTCACGCTGTCCGCCGGACCGGGTTTGACCTGGGCGAGCAGCAAGTACAACGAAACGTATTTCGGCGTGAACTCGGAGCAAAGCGCCCGCTCCGGTTTGCCGACGTATTCGGCGGGCTCCGGTTTGAATCAGCTGCGCTTCTCCGTCAACGGTGCATACCGGATCGCGACGAACTGGAATGTCGGCGCAAGCGTCTCGTTCGCATGGCTGCGCGGCGATGCGAACGACAGCCCGATCACGGAGAAGACGAGTCAGATCACGTATGGGCTCTTTGCTAATTATTTATTCTAGAGCGGGTTAGGCAGCGCGCTGCCGGTCGGGCTTTGAAATCTGCAACGCCCGACTGGGTGCGACGCGGGCGGCGACGTTCCGCGCGCGTGGCCGGAAGTCCGCCTTCGAGCATTGCATCATGGTTTTTTCGCCTCTCGTCACAGTCGTCATTCCGGCCTTCAACGCAGCATCGTTCGTAGGCGAGGCGATCGCCTCGATTCAGCGTCAAACGCTTCAGAACTGGGAGCTGATCGTCGTGGACGACGGCTCGTCCGATCGGACCCGGGCCGCCGCCCTCGAGGCCGCGGGAGACGACCCGCGTATCCGGGTCGTCTCTCTCGAGCAGAACCGCGGCATCAGCAGCGCTTCGAATACCGGTTTCGATGAGGCCAGAGGCGAGTTCATCGCCCGTCTCGATGCCGACGACAGAGCGCTGGAAACGCGGCTCGACGTCCAGGTCGCGGCCTTTCAGAATGACGACAGCCTCGCTGCCGCCGGATCCCACGCTCGCGTATTCGGCAACGTCGCCGAGGGCATCGCGTATTGCGCGCTCGGCGACGGCAACATCAAGGCACGTCTGCTCTCGGGTATGAACACCATCAGCGGCGGCACGCTGATGGTACGCACTGCTTTCGTTCGCAAGCATCGCATCCGCTTCGACGAAAGCATGGCCAGCGCGGAAGATCTCGACTATCTCAGCGCGATCATGGTGGCCGGCGGGCAGCTCGCGAATGTCGACGAGGTTCTCACCGAACACCGCTCTCATGACGCGAGCTTTACGCATAGCCAGGTCAGAGTCGGCAGCGAATGTCTTCAGGCATTCCGTCGCGCGCTGCTGGCACGCTGGTATCCCGCTCTCGAGTCGGACGATATCGCGCTGATCGTCGCCGCGTTTCGCGAACCGTATGCGCCCTATACCGAAGCCGTGCTGACCACAGTGCGTGCGATGGACAGACTCGTGCGCGCCGGTGCCGTCGATTACGGCCAGGATACGAGCGTCGTGCATACGATCGTTCTCGATCGGCTGGTCGCAATGGCGGGGCTCTATCGCGATCACAGGCTTCTCAATGCGTCTCATCTTGAGGCCATGCGCTATTTCGTTTCTGCGCCTGTCAACGCGGCTCTCGATCGACTCGGCCTCTAACGGAAGCGGGCGCAACCGCAGTAGAAATCGCAAAAGCCCTCGTACGCCTGATCGCTCCGGCATACGGGGGCTTCTTCGTTTTCATGAGTCCGCCAGCGCGGCATCAGTTCTTCTGCGCGAGCAACGCCTGAATCTTCGCCTCGGTTTGCGCATAGTCGCCTTCTCCGAAGTGCGAGTAGACGATCTGCCCTTTCCTGTCGATCAGATAGAACGCGGGCCAATACTGGTTGTTGTACGCATTCCACGTTGCGTACTGATTGTCCTGCGCAACCGGGTAGGTGATGCCGAGCCGCTTGAGCGCGGTTTTCACGTTGCCGGTATCGCGCTCGAACGGATACTCGGGCGTATGCACGCCGATCACCGTCAGCCCCTGATCCTTGTACTTCTGATGCCAGCTCTTCACGTACGGCAGCGTGTTCGCGCAGTTGATGCAGCTATAGGTCCAGAAATCGACCAGTACCACCTTGCCGCGCAGTTGCTGCAAGGTGAGCGGTTCGCTATTGAGCCATTGCGTAATGCCGGTGAATTCCGGCGCCGTCGAAGCGATGACCGGCGGCGCGGCCATCGTGGTGTGGCTGCTCGCGATCACGGCGCCGGCAGCACCGGCGGCGAGAGCGATGGACAGCGCGAATGCCTTGAGTCGGGTGGTCATGTCAAAGTCCTCCAGGTGAAGGGAAAAGGGCGGCGAGCCGGGCGTACAGCAGCACGTCGTATTGCAGATAGATGGCGAGTGCGGTCAGCATCACCAGTACACCGAAGACCTGTTGCAAACGTTCGGCGTGACGCGACACCGCGCGTACGTGGCGCGTCACGTAATGGCCGCCGTAGATGATCGCGAGCATCGGAATCGCCGCGCCGATCGCGTACAGCGTGAGCAGCAGCGCCGACCAGCCGAGGTCCTGCGCCTTGACCACCAGCACGAGGATCGACGCCAGCACGGGTCCCGCGCACGGCGTCCAGACCGCGCCGAGCGACATGCCGAGCACGAAGCCGCCGGCATTGCCGTTGCCGGGCTGGCCGCGCTGCGTGCCTGGTGCGATGGCCGAGCCGATGCGTTCGAGCGGCGCCTGCAACCGTGCGACGAGCCAGTCGTAGGGGCGCGGCCAGATGCGCATCAGGCCGGACAGCGCGAGCAACGCGATGCCGTTATTGCGCAGTACCTGCTGCGCGACATGGACGGTGCTCGACACCGCGCCCAGCAGCAGCGCAAACGACGCGAAAGTCACGATGAAGCCGGCGACGATGAAAAGCGGCCGGGTGCGGCTCGGTTGTTCGACGGAGGTGCCGAGCAGAATCGGCATCACCGGCAGCACGCAGGGCGACGCGATCGTCAGCAGCCCGGCGAGAAGGGCGAGTGGAGTTTCGAGAGTACTGTGCATGGTGAGCGCTCCGTGGCTGGTATGGCCGTATTGGAGCGCCCGCACGTATCTGGTTTATGTCGGCAAACGGGCACGCGTGCAAGGTTTTGTATCGGTGCATCGCACAGATACATTGCGATACGAATCGGCGCGCCGATTGCGGGTGGTCTGGAAGCCGCTTATAGAGGTTGGTAGCCGTTCTTTAGCCGTTATGGTGCGGAGCCGCACACCCTGACCGGTTAGCGGCTCTTGCGTTTGCGCGCCGCGTGCGCGGTGGTACCCACCGTTCGATTCGTTTTCGCCACGGGCGCGGAGAACATCGGCATGCGCTCCTGAATCCAGCGTAGCAATTCGAGCGGTCCCGGTGCAAGCGGCCGGCCGGACTTGGTCAGCACGCGCGCCTGGGCGCCGGAAAAGAGCGGGTGCGCGATCGGTACCGCCGTCAATTCGCCGCTCGCGATTTCCCGGTAAGCGGCGAATTCACCGATCAGCGTCATGAAGTTGTCGACCGTGACGAAGCGCTTCAACGCGCTGAGCGAGTTGGTCGTCAGCGTCGCGCGAATCGCCATGTTCTCGGCCAACTCCGTCATCTTGACGACATGTCCGATCCCAAATGTTGGGGGCATTAGCGCGAGCGGATAAGCGCGCAGATCGTCGAGCGTGGCGGGTTGTTTTTTTCTGGCGAGCGGATGGTCGCTTCTGAGCAACAACACGACCGGCTGCAGCGAGCTTGCGCGATACTCGATCCGTGCATGAGGCGGCGGATTGTATGCGAGCCCAATATGTGCGCGGCTTTCCGCGACTTCTTCCTGAATCGCGTCGACCGCGAGCATGTCCATGCCGACCTCGAGTTCCGGATAGCGGGCGCAGAAGGGCGCAAGTACGTCGTCGACCAGCATATCGACGAATCCTTCGCTGACCGCGAGCCGGATCTGCCCGCGCTGCAGGCCTTTCAATGCATGCAACTGATCTTCGAGTTTCTCCTGTTGCGAGCGATAGCCGCGCCAGAATTCCAGCAGATGAGTAGCCGCCTCGGTCGGCTTGACGCCGCGCGCCTGCCGTTCGAATAGCACCGTGCCGAGTTCGTCTTCGAGCAGTTTGATTTGCCGCGTAATCACCGATGGCGACGTATTGATGCTTTCCGCGGCGCCACGAATCGTGCCGTGCGTGAGTACTTCATTGAAATAGCGCAGGCGTTGCTGATTGATCTCTCGCATGTTATGACTCGACGACGGTTAATGTGTTGCTCATAAGGCAACGATATGTGAACTTAGTTGCTCTTGCTGTCGGCAGCCTGGGCTGTCACTATTCATCTCAAGCGTTGCGACAGTAGTAAGCCCGGTGGTTCTGTCGTATCAGCATCCTCGTTGCAGATTCGTTCTACCTGTTTCATTCAATTGCCATGTATGGCCGCTCTCGCAGCACGGCCGTCGGGTACGGTCGCGTGTATCGCAGATGAGCGGACCGGATTAATTTCGCATTACGACTGATTAAGGAGAACCAGCATGTCGGATCAGATCAATAGCCGTCGCCGTCGCTTTCTGGGCACCACGGTGGCGGGTCTCAGCCTGCTCGAATTGGGATTGAGCGGACTCGCGCATGCGCAGTCGGCCAACACGGCCGGTACTGCTAATGCCGCGACGCGCGTCGCCACATTCGAGAACATTCGTTCGATCAATGCCGGCACGCTCAATATCAGCTACGCGGAAGCGGGTCCGCAAAACGGACCGGTGACAATTTTGCTCCACGGTTGGCCGTACGATATCCAGAGTTTCGCCGAGGTGACGCCGCTGCTCGTGGCCGCCGGGTATCGCGTGATCGTGCCTTATCTGCGCGGTTACGGCGGCACGCGCTTCCTGTCGGCAGACACGCCGCGCAACGGTCAGCAGGCGGTAGTCGCGGTCGACATCGTCAATCTGATGGATGCGTTGAAAATCGATCAGGCCGTGCTCGGCGGCTTCGACTGGGGCGCGCGCACGGTGAACATCATCGCGGCATTGTGGCCGCAACGCGTGAAAGCGATGGTATCGGTGAGCGGTTATCTGATCGGCAGCCAGGAAGCGAACCGCGCACCGTTGCCGCCGAAGGCCGAACTCACGTGGTGGTATCAGTTCTACTTCGCGACCGAGCGCGGCCGCGCGGGCTATGAAGCGAACCGTCATGACTTCAACAAGCTGATCTGGCATACGGCCTCGCCGAAATGGAATTTCGACGACGCCACCTTCGAGCGTTCCGCCGAATCGTTCAATAACCCGGATCATGTTGCGGTGGTGATTCACAACTATCGCTGGCGTTTGGGGTTGGTGCAGGGCGAGCCGCAATACGACGACCTCGAAAAGCGCCTCGCCGCCGCGCCGACGATCGCCGTGCCGACCATCACGATGGAAGGCGACGCGAACGGTGCCGCGCATCCCGATCCGGCCGCCTACGCGAAGAAGTTTACCGGCAAGTACCAGCACCGCAATATTAGCGGCGGCATTGGCCACAACCTGCCGCAAGAAGCGCCGAAAGCTTTCGCGCAGGCGATGCTCGACGTCACGCGTCTTTGATGCCGGCCGGCGCGGGCCGGCCCGTCATTCCAGTTTCCTTTAACCGTACTCCCTGCAGGCGGCCTCTGGCTGCAGGGTCTTTTCATGCCTGGAATTCGTGGGAAAACGCGTTTGTATCGCAGTGTATCTACAGCGTACGCAGACAAACACGCTTGCATAAACAGGGGGTGGCGAAAACATTGCAGATACGTTCGCGCGTTCAAATGTCGTCACGCAAGGTTGATTCGCAACGTTGCGTTGAATCAGGCGGGACATGACGGCGTATCGGCTCTGACGGCTTGCTACCTGTTCCGCTCAATCCTTGATCTCAGTCTGTTTTGATTACCGGAGAAAACTCATGAAACTCGTTCAATCGCTTCTCGTCGCCGCACTCGTTGTTGCTCCCGTCGCGTCGTTCGCGCAATCGCCGCAGCATCCGTTGTCGCGTGCCGATGTGCGCGCGGAACTGGTGCAGTTGCAGAAGGCCGGCTACAACCCGGCGAGCGACAACACGCAGTACCCGCAGAACATCGAGGCAGCCGAGGCGCGTATCGGCGCGGCGAATAGTGTGGCAAGCGGTGCGGCAGCCGGCGCTTATGGCGGTGTCGAGCAGGGCCGCTCGGCCTCGGGCTCGCCTGTGCCGATGAAGCATGTCGCGGTGGAGCGGACGAACGACGGCTCGAACGTCATCGGTCTTGGCTCGATCTACGCGCACTCGTGATCGATGCAACCTCCAGGCCGTCCGCGCATTGTGTTGCGGACGGCCGCCTGAACAACGCTTGTTGACAACCTGTCGAGTCAAAAAATGACCACGCTCCTGAAGAAAATCCTCGGATCCGCGTTGCTGGTGGGCGGACTGTTCGCGTTGCAGGCTACCGAATTCGCGCAGGCCGCGCCGTCCGACGACCTGAAAGGCAAGAACGTCGTGCTCGTGCACGGCGCATTCGCCGACGGCTCCAGCTGGGACAAGGTGATTCCGCTGCTCGAAGCGCGCGGTCTGCACGTGGTGGCGGTGCAGAACCCGCTGAGTTCGCTGGCCGACGACGTCGCGGCCACGCGGCGCGTGATCGAGCAGCAGAACGGGCCGGTGATTCTGGTCGGTCATTCGTGGGGCGGCGTCGTGGTCAGCGAGGCCGGCAACGACGACAAGGTGAAAAGTCTCGTGTACGTGGCGGCGTTTGCGCCGGATAACGGTCAATCGATTGCCGACATCACGAAGGGCAAGCCGGCGCCGGTCTGGGCGAGCGAATTGCAGAAGGATTCGGCCGGTTATCTGACGCTGTCGACGAAGGCGATTCTCGACGATTTCGCGCAGGATCTGCCGCTGCCGAAAAAGCGGCTGATCGCGGCCACTCAGGAACCGTGGGCCGCCGACTGTATCGATCAGAAGGTGATGAAGGCCGCGTGGCACGACAAGCCGTCGTATTTCGTGGTGTCGGGTCGCGACCGGATGATCGATCCCGCGCTGCAACTGGAGATGGCGAAGAGCATCGACGCGAAGGTTACGCGGGTCGACACCAGTCACGTCGCGATGCTCAGCCAGCCGCAAGCGGTTGCGAATGCGATCATCGCCGCATCGCAGGCTGCGCATTGATCGGCGGCGCATTGAAATGCAATGGCGGACGGAGCGCAACGAATAGAAAGTAGCAGGCGCTCTGCTCCGCCTACGCGCTCAGATCGCAATCGACGGAATACTCTTCATGCAGCGCAGCGCAAACATCGAGCGGCTGTGGCGAATACCCGCGATCTTGTAGAGCTTCTCGCGCAGGAAGCGTTCGTAGCCGGCCGTGCCATCCACCGCGACCTTGACCAGATAGTCGTAATCGCCAGACACCAGATACGCTTCGAGTACTTCGCTGAGCGTTGCGAGTTCGGCGCCGAAGCGCGCGAGCGCGTCGTCGTCGTGACGATCCAGCGTGACTTCGAGCAGCACCACGTCTGCGAAGCCGAGTTTCTGCTGGTCGAGCAACGCGACATAGCCGCGAATATAGCCTTCATTTTCAAGCTGACGCGTGCGATTCCAGCACGCGGTGGTCGACATGCCGATCAGCTCGGCGAGCTCCGCGTTGCTGAGGCGAGCGTTCTTCTGCAGCGCGCGCATGATCTTGCGGTCGAGGTTGTCGAGCGGGCGTGTTTTGGCGGTCATCGGCGGACTCGGGAGAAAATTTCGTATGAACGAATTATAGGCGGAGATCGTCCCGTCGTAACGGATTAAATCGAACCCTTTAAGAAGCCTATCCAGCGGGGCTCCCGGTATATTTTCTCCATGCATTCATGCCCGGGACAACCATCCGGACCGCAGGCCTCGCGCCCAGCGGCCCCTCGCGGCCACAAGCCGCCTTTCGGTGTCTCGCTTCCTTGACGACAAGGCGGCACTCGGGCGAATTCCGGCGTTACCCGCGCCGGAATGCGCGCTCGCCGGGTATGGACGCATGTTCGCGCACGTGTCCGCATGTGTTTTCTGCCACCTCGTGCACTTTGCACTTCTGCCCGTTGATTCGCCGATGTCGATCCAGCTGTATGTGTCGTTTCTTCTCGCTTCCGCCGTGCTCGTTTATTCCCCCGGTCCCGTCAATGTACTGACGATGAGTCAGGCGCTCGGCGCCGGCTGGCGTGCCGCGTTGCCGTGCGTATGGGGCGGCACCTGTGCGGTGCTGCTGCAACTGGTATTGACCGCGCTGTGCCTGAATTCGCTATTGCTGATCGACGAGCGCGCACTGAGTATCTTGCGCTGGGCCGGCGCGATTTATCTGGTGTATCTCGGCTTCAGGCAGTGGCGCAGCGGCATATTTTCGATTGCCACTGGCGAGGCCGGCAATGACGGTCAGCGTGGCCTATTCTGGCGCGGCTTCGCGACCTCGGGCCTCAATCCAAAGACACTGCTGTTCTTTCCATCGTTTTTTCCGCAGTTCATTAGTACGTCGTCGGACGAAGCGCATTGGTCCGCCAATCAGCAGTACTTGCTGCTGGCTAGTACTTTTGCGTTGATATTTGCAGTGGGCGTGGCGTCGACAGCGATCTTCTCGCACCGTTTGCGGAAGGTCTTGCAGCGACCGACACGCATGCGCGCGGTGAATCGTCTGATGGGCACAGTCTGCTGGTCGGCATGGGTGCGCTGATGGCGGCGGTACGCTGATTCCGAATCAGCCGCATACCGCCGCCGCGGGAAAGTACATCGAATACCTGTCCCACCGGGTATCAATGGAAAATCAGGTACAGGATGACGAGTACGATCAGCGGAACGCCAAGCAGCCAGCCGAGTAGGTAAGGCATGATGTCTTCTCCTTTCGTATCGAAGTTGAAATACGAAGGGGACTCAGCATTTGACGTGCCTGACGTGCTCGCCTGAAAAGCGCGCGGCGTAACCGCAGCCTTATGCCGCACCGCGCCATTCCTTCATACGAAGCCGCTGCAACCTTCCCGCACCGCGCCTGATCAAGGCAGGTTCTCGCGCAACACGATGCTGAACTGCACCGGCTTCACGTCGGTCAACGGGTCGCGCCGGTTCAGTACATTGCGGAAAATCCGCAGACAATTACCGACCATCGCCTGGGGCGTTTGGGTAATCAATGCGTCCATCGTGCCGTCGATCAGCAACGCGCGCGTGTCGGGCGTCAGGCCATGGCCGACGAACAGGATCTTCTGGTCCGAACGTGCTTCGACGATCGCGCGCGCCACGCCATCAGAACCGCCGCCGCTGTTGTAAATGCCCGCGAGATCGGGATGTTCTTCGAGCAGCTTGCGCGTCTGCCGATAATTGCGCTCGCTATCGTCGTGTCCCTCGCGTAGTCCAATCACGCGCACCTGCGGAAACGTCGATTCGACCAGATGCAGAAAGCCGATCTCGCGCTCTTCATGGCCACGGTAATTGAGGCTTCCGGCCAGCATCGCAATCTTGCCGTTCGGCCGCGGGCCCATGAAACGGCCCAATAACAACGCCGCCGTGCGCCCCGCCGCGCGATTGTCGATACCGACATAAGCAAGGCGACGCGCGTTCGACAGATCCGAAATCAGCGTAATGGCCGGGATTCCCTGTTCCGCGAGTGTATTGACCGCGTCGCGCACAACCGGATGTTCGAGCGCCATGAACACGACGCCATCCGCGCGTTGTCCGTAATGCAGCAGACGGTCGGCCAATTCATTCGGGTTGAAACTTTCCACGTAGTACACGCGGCATTTCATATCCAATGCGCTCCACTGCTCGTGAGCGAATTCGATGTAGTCGCCGAGCATGCGCAAATAGCGATTGGTACCGGCGGGCAATAGAAAGGCGATGCGCATCGGCTTCACTGCGGAGACAACCGGCGCTTGGGGCGTGAGTAGATAGCCGAGTTCGGCTGCTGCCTGCAATACGCGTTGCGCGGTAATGGCACGCACGCCTTCGCGGCCATTGAGCACGCGATCGACCGTAGCAGTCGATACACCGGCTGCGCGTGCAATGTCGGGAATGCGCACGGCGGACATGCGCCGCGGCGTGTCGGAGAGGTGAACCGGATCGGACATCGCAGTCCTCGACAGAGAGAAGTCCATCAAAAAACATCAAATTGGCGGTTTGACAGCGCTTGCCGGCGCCGCCTAGTCTTGCAGCTATCGCACCGCATTTCAACGCCGATGACCGGAAAATCAGAGCGTTGCAGCGAGGGATGATGGGTTTTGATGGATTCGACAGTCGCATCAATTATAAGCATGGGATCGGCGTAGCGGCACGAACCGCCAACACCGATTCACAGGAGACGCTCATGACCAACCTTGCGAGACGCAGTCTGCTGCGTGCCGCGGCCGCCGTGCCGGTAGTCAGTACGCTGGGATTTCCGGCGATCGTGCGCGCGGCCGCCGGCCCGGAGTTCGTGTTCAAGTACGGCAATAACCTGCCGCTCACGCATCCGCTGAACGTGCGCTCGCAGGAAGCGGCGAATCAGGTGCGCGAGGCGTCCAAGGGGCGCATGGAGGTCCGCATCTTCCCGAACAATCAGTTGGGCGGCGATACCGACATGCTCGCGCAGGTGCGCAGCGGCGGCATCGAAATGTTCACGCCGTCCGCGCTGGTGGTGTCGACGCTGGCGCCCTCAGTGGCGATCAACGCGGTCGGCTTCGCGTTCGGCGATTACGACCAGGTGTGGCGCGCGATGGACGGCAAGCTCGGCGCGTACGTGCGCGCCGCGATGCAGAAGGCCGGACTCGAATCGTTCGAGAAGATGTGGGACAACGGTTTTCGTCAGACCACGACCAGTACCGCGCCCATCGTCAATGCACAGAATATGCACGGCCTGAAGATTCGCGTGCCGGTGAGCCCGCTGAGTATCGACATGTTCAAAGGCCTCGGTGCCGCGCCGACCAGCCTTCAATTCAGCGAAGTGTATTCGTCGCTGCAGACGCATATCGTCGATGCGCAGGAGAACCCGCTGCCGATCGTGCAAGTCGCCAAGCTTTACGAAGTCCAGAAGTACTGCTCGCTGACTAATCATATGTGGGACGGTTACTGGTTCGTATTGAACCCGCGCGCGTGGCAGCGTTTGCCGAAAGATCTGCAGGGGATCGTCAGCGACGCGTTCAATCAGGCCGGACTCAAGCAGCGCGAAGACGTGCGCAAGCTGAACGACGCGGCCGTCGCCGATCTGCAGAGCAAGGGGCTGACGATCAATCATCCTTCGCCCGACACGTTTCGTACCGCGCTGCGTCAGGCCGGCTTCTACGGGCAATGGAAAAACCGCTTCGGTAACGAGGCGTGGGATCTGCTCGAGCAATCGGTCGGCAAGCTCGCGTGAGTGCTTTCGGGTCCGACGAGCGTCGAACGACACGCCGCATGCGACCGCAAGGAGACAGCAGGATGGCGAATCACGCGTTGAATCCGGCGGAAGCCGGCGTGCCGTTGAGCGCGGCGAGTTTGCCGCGACGCTGGCTGCGCAGCGTCGATCGCGGCTTGATCGCGCTCGTCGAGGTGTGCGCGGCCGCGCTGCTCGCGGTCGAAATCATCGTGATGCTCGCGGGCGTGGTGTCGCGCTATCTGTTGCATCAACCGCTCGTCTGGTCCGATGAACTGGCCGGCATTCTGTTTCTGTGGCTCGCGATGCTCGGCGCGGTACTCGCATTGCGGCACGGCGAGCATATGCGGATGACCGCGCTTGTCAGTCGCTTGTCGCCGCGCGCGCGTGCGTTTGTCGATACGCTCGCGCTCGTCGCGTCGATTGCGCTGCTCGCGTTGCTGATCGCGCCGGCTTACGACTACGCAGCGGGCGAAGCGGCCATCGTGACGCCTGCGTTGCAGATCAGCAATGCGTGGCGGGCGCTCGCACTGCCGATCGGCGCCGCGTTGATGCTGCTGGTCGGTCTGACCCGTCTCGCGCAGGTGAGCCGCATGAGCGACGTCCTGATCGTGCTGGCGATCGCCGCGCTGCTCGGCGCGGTAGCAATTTTCGCGGGGCCGTGGTTTCAGACGCTCGGCAAGATCAGTCTTCTGATCTTCTTCGTGGGTGTGGTCGCGCTCGGCATCTTCTCGGGTGTGCCGATCGGCTTTTCGTTTGCGCTCGCCACTTTCGGTTATCTCGGGCTGTCCACGTATACGCCGCTCGAAGTGATGGTCGGCCGCATGGATGAGGGGATGTCGCATCTGGTACTGCTCGCGGTGCCGCTCTTCGTGTTTCTCGGTCTGTTGATTGAAATGACCGGCATGGCGCGCGCGATGATCGAATTTCTCGCGAGTCTCGTCGGTCATGTGCGCGGCGGGCTGTCGTTCGTGCTGATCGGCGCGATGTATCTGGTGTCGGGTATTTCCGGCTCGAAAGTCGCGGATATGGCGGCGATCGCGCCAGTACTGTTTCCCGAGATGAAAAAGCGCGGTGCGTCCGAGGGCGATCTCGTTGCATTGCTGGCCACCACCGGCGCGCAAAGCGAAACGATTCCGCCGAGCATCGTGCTGATTACGATCGGTTCGGTGACGGGGCTGTCGATCTCGGCGCTCTTCACGGCCGGCATGTTGCCCGCCGCGGTGCTCGCGCTGATTCTGTGCGTGGTGGTGGGGTGGCGCTATCGCAACGAAGATCTGGATGGCGCGCAGCGTTTTACGCGTCGGCAGATCGGCCGCATGTTCGTCGTGTCGCTGCCCGCGCTGGCATTGCCGTTCGTGATTCGCATGGCGGTGGTGGAGGGCGTGGCGACCGCGACCGAGGTCTCGACGATCGGCATTGCCTATTCGATGCTGGTCGGACTGCTGGTCTACCGGCGCTTCGAATGGCGGCGGCTCGGCCGCATGCTGGTCGACGCGGCCACGCTGTCCGGCGCGATTCTGTTCATTATCGGCTGCGCGACCGCGATGGCCTGGGCGCTCACGCAATCGGGCTTCTCGCAGGATCTCGCACAATTAATGAGCGCGATGCCCGGCGGCGCGTATGGCTTTCTGGCGATCTCGATCGTCGTGTTCGTGATGCTCGGTAGCGTGCTCGAAGGAATTCCCGCGATCGTGCTGTTCGGCCCGCTGCTGTTTCCGATTGCGCGACTCGCCGGCGTGCACGAAGTGCATTACGCGATCGTCGTGATTCTGTCGATGGGTGTCGGGCTTTTCTCGCCGCCGTTCGGCGTCGGTTACTACTCGGCGTGCGCGATCAGCAAGGTCAATCCCGATGCGGGGATCCGGCCGATCATCGGCTATATGGGGGCGCTGATCTTCGGCTTGCTGCTGGTCGCGGCGATCCCGTGGATCTCGATCGGATTTCTCTAGACGTTACCTGAACCGCTGGCATTCGGGCGCTGCGTTTGCATTGCGCCGGGGTGTCGCTCGTCCTTCGAAACCCGCAGCAACGGGAGAGTTTCATGAGTCGTTTCTTTGGTGAAATCCGGCAGGCCGGCTACGTGGTGCGCGATATCGAGGCCGCGATGGATTACTGGAGCCGCGTGCTCGGCGTGGGGCCGTGGTTTTACAACGAGCGCGTGCCGATCGAGAACTACACGTATCGCGGACAGCGCTACGAGGTTCATAACTCGGTGGCGCTCGCGAACTCGGGCCCGTTGCAGGTCGAACTGATCCAGACGCGCAACGACGCGCCGTCGATGTACCGCGATTTTCTTACCGCCGGCCATACGGGCCTGCAGCACAACGCGTACTGGACGACCTCGTTCGATGCCGATCTCGAACGTCTGCGGCAGCAGGGCTTCAAGGTCGCGATGAGCGGCGAAGTGGGACGCAACGGCCGTTTCGTTTACTTCGATACCGAAGATCATCCGGGCACGGTGATCGAACTCTCGGAGATCGCCGGGCCGAAAGGCAAGCTGTTCGATATGATCTACGCGGCCTCGCGCGACTGGAACGGCCGCGAACCGGTGCGCCCGTTTCCCGACCTGAGCACGCTATGAACGCCATTCACGCGCAGCGGCCCATCGACGGCGAGACGCTCGAAGCCGACTATCTGATCGAAACGCCGCTCGATCCGGCGCGCGTCGCCGACGTGATGGCCGGCGAGCAGTCGAGCGGCACCTTCGTGCGGGTCGCGAACGAATCCGATGCGCTGCGCGCACGCAGTCGCGCGACCGTGCTGCGTATCGAGGAGCTCGAAGCCGCGACGCAGCCGAGTCTGCTCAGCGCGTGGCTCACCCGGCAACGCGCGTCCGGACCGTGGCGGCGCGCGCGCGTCACGCTGTCGTTTCCGCTCGCCAACATCGGCGCGAATCTGCCGACGCTCGCGGCGACCGTCGCCGGCAATCTGTACGACCTTGGCGAAGTGACCGGCATGCGGCTGCTGTCGCTGCGCTTGCCGGCCGCGTATCGGGCCCGTTTCGAGCTGCCGCGTCATGGCGTGGCGGGGACGCGCGCGCTGACACAGGTCAAGGGGCGGCCGATGATCGGCACGATCATCAAGCCGAACGTCGGACTCAGCGCTGCAGAAACCGCGGCGCTGGTACGCGATTTGTGCGAGGCGGGCGTCGACTTTATCAAGGATGACGAAGTGTCGGCGAATCCCACGCATGCGCCGTTGGCCGAGCGTGTACGCGCGGTGATGGCCGAGGTCCGTGCGTACCGCGAGCGCAGCGGCCGGCCGGTGATGGTCGCGTTCAATATCACCGACGATCTCGACGCGATGCGCCGTCACGCGGAACTGGTCGAACGCGAAGGCGGCAACTGCGTGATGGCGAGCATCAACTGGTGCGGCTTCTCCGCGATCCAGACCTTGCGCCGCGCGACGCCGCTCGTGCTGCACGCGCATCGCAACGGCTACGGGATGATGTCGCGCGACCCCGCGCTCGGCATGTCGTTTCAGGCGTATCAAACGCTGTGGCGTCTCGCCGGTGTCGACCATATGCACGTGCATGGACTCGCCGGCAAGTTTGCGCAAAGCGACGGCGAAGTGATCGAGTCCGCGCGCGATTGCGCGACGCCGCTCGCGCCGGGTTGCGACGACCGCGTATTGCCGGCGTTTTCGTCGGGACAATGGGCGGGCACCGCGCCCGCGACGTTCGACGCCGTGCACTCGACCGATCTGCTGTTCATGTGTGGTGGCGGCATCCTGGCGCATCCCGACGGACCCGCCGCGGGCGTGATAAGCGTGCGTCACGCGTGGGATGCGGTGCAGGCCGGTGTGCCGCTCACGACGTATGCGGAGAATGTGCCGGCGCTGCGGCGTGCGTTGGCGTTTTTCGGTGACCGCCCGTGAACGCGTTTTTGGCTGAAGGCGCGATGAACGAACGCAGTGCGGTGCATGGAGAGGCGCCGGCCTACGCGTTCTACGGCGATGACTTTACCGGCGCGACCGATACGCTTGCCCATCTCGCGCGCGCCGGCTTGCGCACAATGCTGTTCTTTGTGCCGCCCTCCGACGAGCGCCTCGCGACGCTCGGCCGGCTCGATGCGCTCGGCGTCGCGGGCGCGGCGCGCACGCTGGCGCCGCGCCCGCAACAGCAGGAGCTCGCGCGCGTCGGCGCCGCGTTTGCGGCGCTTGGCGTGCGCGTCATCCATTACAAGGTGTGCTCGACCTTCGACAGCGCGCCGCATACCGGCAGCATCGGGGTGGCGATTCGCACGCTGCGCGATTACTGCGCGAGCGAACTGGTGGCGATTGTCGGTGGACAGCCGAATTTGCGGCGCTATTGCGCGTTCGGTCAGCTGTTTGCGGCGGCCGGTGGCGATGACGGGCAGCCGCGTATCTATCGGATCGATCGTCATCCGACGATGAGCCGTCATCCGGTCACGCCGATGAACGAAGCGGATCTGCGCGTGCATTTGCAGCGGCAGGGTGTCGAGCGTATCGAGCTGATCGACTGGCGGGACTATGCGTTGGACGATGCCGGATTGCTGGACGAGGTACGGCGCAAGCTCGCTGCAAAACCCACAGCGTTGCTCTTCGATGTACTCGATGACACGCATTTGCAGGCACTTGGCAAAGTCATCGCACATTACGCGGAGCGGTCCGCGCCGTTGCTGGCGGTCGGCGCAAGCAGTGTTGCGCAAGCTTATGCATTCGCGTGCGCCGCCGGCCGCACGGAAGGCGTCAGGGAAAATGAAGCGTCCGTGCCGCTCGCGCGGGCGCGCGGACCGGTGTTCGTTTTGGCCGGCAGTCTTTCGCCGTTGACTGAGGTACAGATCGAAGCCGCGCATTCGTATCTACGGATAGAACTCGATCCGCGGCAGATGATCGGTGCGCACGCACGAGCTTATATCGTCGGGCGAGTGGAGGCTATCGCCGGGCCGTTGCGCGCCGGACGCAATGTACTGGCGTTCACCGCGCGGCGAGTGGCGAATGCGACATCAACGGATTGCGTGCCGAACGAGAATGAAAAAGGCACTACACATGCGGACGGCGAAGCAGCTCCGCAATCAACACTTGCGCAAGCGTGCGCGCAGCTTTTGCAGCAGGTATTGAACGCCGTGCGACTGCAACGCATCGGCATTGCGGGCGGCGACACGTCGAGCCTGGCGGTACGGGCGCTCGATGCGTGGGGACTGTCCTACCTCGCTCCGCTTTCATCGGGTGTCACGATGTGCCGTTTGCATTCCGACCGAGTGGAACTCGACGGTATGGAGATCATGCTCAAGGGCGGGCAGATGGGTGATGCGGATCTGTTTGAAAAGTTGATCAATGGCGAAATGCTCCGCTCGCGCGTCGACGCTTGAGCATTTTTAATAACGCCAGAAAAAATAGCGAAGCCGCCGTCTACTCGCACCTGCACATGCGAGTAGACGGCGGCTCGTTAGCATTCAGTTAATACAGAGCAGCGAGCATGACCTATGTGCGTGGCCTATATCACGCCGGTAATCAGCAGCACGATCACCACGATCAGTACGACGCCGAGTCCACCGGTAGGTCCATAGCCCCATGCACGGCTGTGAGGCCATGATGGAAAGGCGCCGATGAGCAGCAGAATCAGCACAATCAGAAGAATGGTTCCGAGCATGTTATGACCTCCGTCTGGTTGATAGAGACCTGCTTTCACAGATGGCCTGCAAGGCCGCAGGGTTGTCCCTGGTGAGCAAACCACATGCCTAACCGGCAATCCGTCGGCGGAGACTGGATTCTTCTATCGATGGGACGGCATCCGGCTCATGCGGGGAATGGGCCGGGAGCGTGAGCCGGATACCGTCTTTCCAATTGCGGACACGTCGCGCGTCCTATAGATAGGTTCCTTTGATGCGGCCTTCGAAGATGGCGGTATTGATGTCCCAATCGTCGACGTGACCGGTGCCGCCGCCGTCCACCGTGACAACCACGGAGCGGCCGCCGCGCAGCGTCTTCATCTGCTCGACGGTGAGCGTCTTCTCGGGGGAGGCGTCGCTCGCGCGATGCGGCAGGTCTTTGATGATGACAGTGGCATTCATGGCATTACTCCTTGAAGTGGACAGGCGAGCAAGGTGCTGCGCCTGCTTCGATTTCTGCAAGGCCTATGCCAATCGTGGGGGATGTGGCGCGGAAAAGCGCGAGCTTGGCGCCGCGCGAAGCCAGGCAAGGAGCAGCGCGCAGGCCTCGTCGAAACGCGCCGCACGCGACGGCGATATCGCGCCGACGTGTCTGTGCGGCCCCGACGAATCGGATGCGAACGGTTGGATTGGCGCGTGGTCCTTCGGAGAAACGGAGGCGAAGTCGAAAGCAGAAGCGCAAACGGCAACGGCACGCGCGAAAAGCGCGTGCCGTTGCGATCGGGCGTTGCCGGTGCGGACGGAGAGGGTGTTAGCGACGCTGCCGCTTACGCGGCAATGCTGCGTCTGCAATACGCTGATGCGCGGCCGGAAAGCCGGGCGGATATTCGACGACGCGCGTCGCGACAGGCACCAGCGGCGCGGCACGACTCGAACTCGCCCCGACGCGCGCACCGCCGACGATCGCGGCCATCGCCTCGCGGTCGAGTTCTACGCTCTCGATCAGATCCTTGATGATGAGCTTGGCCATGACGGCTCCCTAAAAGTGCTCGGGCGGCCGGATCGTCGTCGAGCCGGCCGCCGTGCCTGCATGCTGTCCGATAGGTCGTTCGGTGTGCTGAGGTCTCGACGCACTCTCAGTATAGGAAATCCGCGTGCCGACGGTGGGGCGCAACGCTGCAGCGGCAGTGGGGAAACCCCGTCCCCGTGCTACTGCATGCGCTTACACGGCGGCGTAGTTGGCGGCCCAGAGGGTTGGATCGACGTTCAGCTTCAGCGGCACGAAACCCGCGCCGATCACGCCGATGTTGTTGAGTGCCGCGACGTTCACGTATTGCTGCTGAACCAGGTTCTGGTTCACCGTGACGTTGATGTTGGCGAGGCCGGAAAGACCACCGAGCCCGCCCGACGGTGTCGGCACGCTGCTGCCGGTGCCGCCGGCGATCACGGACATGGCCCGGCGGTCGAGTTCGCGGGTGGCGGGCAGATCGCGAATCATGAGGGATGACATGGCGTTGCTCCTGAAATGCGGGGAAAACGGACATGCACGGCGCGCGGCGAAGCGGCCCGCGTCGGCGGGCGCTTCGCCGCGTCACGCGTTACATGTGGATGTTGTTGTTCGACGTGACGAACGGATCCTGCGTCGAGTCGATGCCGGCGGCGAGTGCGACGTTGTTGCCGTTGGCGTTCTGCAGGTTCAGTTCGTTGCTGATCAGTTGGGTCGCGGTGAGGTTCTTGCTGTTGTTCGGCGCGACGACCGGGCTGAAGTTGTAGTACAGGCTGGGGCCGAAGCCGCCGCGCACCGCGCGCATCGCATGGCTGTCGAGTTGTTCGGTGACGGACAGGTCTTTGATCATCAGCGTTTTCATGGTGAGTCTCCAGAAAGAAATATTCGCAGTGGTGCGAGTGGTTTTGAGCAACTTGTTTGCTCGGACATCACTAACGCACAGGCTGTGCCAACGTTGATAAAGTGTCCTGATGAAATTGCGGAGTCCTTGTTGCATAAGGCTTTAGCGACCGGTTCGAGGTCAACGCATAGGGTCCTGACGCACGGAGTGAGGCCGCAGCAGATGGAGACGGTCCGACAGACCGGTGCCTGCTGTTGGCCCACACACGACACTCCCTTCGAATGCACGTGCAGCAACGCGCGGCTTATGTCTGATTTGACTGATTTACCTGGTTTGCGAAAGCTCGGACCGGGAGCTAGTATCGAATCGGCACATGTCACTGGTTACGAGAGGTTTTCTATCGACCCGCGTGGCTTCGGTCGCATGCGACACGGTCCAGCGGCAACGGCGGTGCTTCGCACAAATGGCTAGCCTTGCGCGTGTGATTCACGACTTCCAGAGCGGCGAGCTGTCGCGCGACGATTTCGTCGCCCAGCTCGACAGCGCGTTGACGAGCGGACAATTCGGTCCGACGCAACTGCTGGACACGCTCGGTGCCGCGCACCGGCGTACGCCGTTGCCCGACGACCTATATCTGGAGGTACGTCGGCGCATCGAATTGCTGCGCGTGTCGAACGTTCCGGCGGGTGGAGAGGAAACCGGTTTGCAGACGACGGTCGAGGGGCCGTCGATACGCTCGTCGAGCGTGGGGAGCGCAGGCGCTTCCAACGCGGCGAGTTCCGCGGGTATCGCGGGTACGGCGGCCAACGCCGGAGCGGAAACGATCAAAGGTATCGGCGACACGCTGAACAACCGCTTCGTGCTCGAGGAGTGCCTTGGCGTCGGCGGCATGGGCACCGTGTACAAGGCACTCGATCTGCGCAAGCTCGAAGCGTCGGACCGTCAGCCGTATCTCGCGATCAAGGTACTCAACGTCCAGTTCCGCGGCAATCCGAATTCGCTGGTCGCGTTGCAGCGCGAGGCGCGCAAGGCGCAGGTGCTCGCGCATCGCAACATCATCACCGTGTACGACTTCGACCGCGACGGGCCGATCGTCTATCTGACGATGGAATACCTGAGCGGCAAGCCGCTGAGCCAGCTGCTACGCACGCCGGGCTATCAGGGCATGCCGGTGCGTGCGGCGTTGCCGATCGTGCGCGGCATGTGCGCGGCGCTCGCGTATGCGCACGAGCGCGGCTTCGTCCATTGCGACTTCAAACCCGCGAACGTGTTTCTGACCACCAATGCCGAGGTCAAGGTGATCGACTTCGGCATTGCTCGGGTCTTCCAGCGGCCGGAGGAAGAAAGCGACGCGACCGTGTTCGATCCGGGCAGCCTCGGCGCGTTGACGCCCGCGTATGCGAGCCCGGAGATGATCGAGCATCGCGAGCCCGATCCGCGCGACGACATCTATGCGCTCGGCTGCATCACGTACGAGCTGTTGACCGGTCATCATCCGTTCGATCGTCTTTCGGCGACCCAGGCGCGCAATGCCGATTTCCGGCCGCAGCGTCCGCCGAATCTCGACGCGAAGCAGTGGCGCGCATTGCGTTTTGCGCTGTCGTTCGATCGCACGACGCGGATGCCGAGCGTGACGCGCTTTATCGCGGAGTTCGATAACGAAGCGCGCGCGGAAAAGTCGGGCGCGCTGGCGAAGGTCGGGCTCGCGAGTTTTGCCGTGGTGTGCGCGGCGGCGGTCGGCGTGTTCGCGTTGCGCTCGGGGCCGGCGCGGCAGGGCGCGCAATCGGAAGAAGCGGCGAACTCGCAGCCGGATCAGGTGGACCGGGCGCGCGGGGCGTCGCCTACCGCAGCGGCAACAACAACGGCAGCAACGACAACGACGATTGCGGCGGCGAATGAAAGTAACCCGGCAACGAGCCATACATCGGCCAGCGCGGTCGCGTCGGCACCCGCGCCGGTTGCGCCACCGCCGCCCACACCTGCACCTGCACCTGCACCTGCACCTGCACCTGCACCTGCACCTGCACCTGCACCGAGGCCCGCATTGACACTTGCCGCCGTGGCGCCCGCGCTCGCGCAGGTGCCGTGCTCGGCGTTATCGCCTGCGGTTCAGGATCGTGCGCTGACAGTGCGCGGTTTCGTCTCGCAGCGTTATGGCGCCGCGCATTTGAAGGACACGCTGGCCGCGTTGCCGGCCGTCGATAACGTTTCGCTCGACGTGCAAACGCTGGCCGACGATAAATGCGACATCGTCAAAACGCTGGCGCCTTACTGGGTGCGCAACTGGCAGGCTGGCCGCATTGCGTCGTTGCACGTTCGACCGCCAAGCGGTCTGCTGACCGAAGGCGATGCACTGATCGTCGATCTGACGACGCCAGGTTTCGATTCGTACGTGACGGTCGATTATTTTCAGCTCGACGGCAGCGTCGTGCATATGCTGCCGAGTCCGCGCATGAAGGACAATCAGGCGCTGCCGAACTATTCGGCGACGATCGGCAGCAAGGTCGGTGGTTGGACGATCGCGAAGCCGTTCGGCGCGGAAATGCTGGTGATGCTGATTACGCCGGTGCAGTTATTCGACAAGCTGCGCCCCGAAAGCGAACCCCGCGCCGAGTATCTGCGCGCGCTGGAAACGCGGCTCGTGCAGCTTGGCGGCCGGTACGGGCAGGACCATATCGTCGCGGACTTCGCGCCGATCATGACGAAGCCGCTCGAACCTTGAGCCGGTAAGTCTCCACGAGGTACTCGCCAGGCACGCGACGTGCAATGGGCTCGATGAAACATGGGGTGCTATTGCAGTTGCAGGCGCAAGCCGACGCGCATCACGCGAATCGGTGACGCGGAGTACTTGCGAGGAGGTGCCGCGAAACTCAGTGCAGATCCTTGGCGACGCGAAAGCCGTCCTGCGATTGGCGCACGCTTGCGCTGTACTTGAAGCGCGTCGCGCTGAGCATGTAGTCGCCGCCTTCGCGCCACGAGCCGCCGCGAATCACGCGTACTTCGCAGCCGGGGTTGTCCCACGCATGGCCGTCGACGGGCGCGCCCTGGTAGGAGTTGTGCCAGCAATCGGCCGTCCATTCCCAGACCCCGCCATTCATGTCGTAAAGGCCGAGCGGATTGGCGCCGAAGGTGCCGACGCTTTCCGGCCCTTCCTTGTGCCACGGGTCGCCGCAGTCCTTGCAATTGGCCGCGCCTTTGCGCATCTGTTCGCCCCACCAGTAAGCGGTCGTGGTACCGCCGCGATCCGCGTATTCCCATTCGGACTCGGTGGGTAGACGGTACGGTTTGCCGGTCGTTTTAACGAGCCATTTGATGTACTGCTGCGCGTCGTCCCAACTGAGATCGCGTGCGGGCGCCGCTTTGTTGGTATTGCTCTCGGGCGTGAGTTTCTGGCATGCATTGGCGGCGACGCACACGTTCCATTGCTCGACCGTCACCGGGTATTTGCCGATCGCGAACGGCGCGCCGATGCTCACGTGATGAACCGGCTTCTCGGAGGGATCGTCAGTATTGCTACCCATTGCGAAGGAACCGGCGGGGACGGCGATCATGATCGGGCAGGCTGCGCAGTCGCGGATTTCGCCCGCGCCACCTGGTGGATGGGCGACGGCTTTTTGCGTGAGCGGAGCGGCGGCAGCAACGGCGGGTTGTGGCGGTGCAGGCTTGGGAGCCGGCGCGGGGGGCGGATTCGTTGCAGTGCTTGCTTGCGCCGCCGGGCGAGCGACTGGCGCGGGAGGCGCAGCCTGGGTCGCATGGTTGTTTGGCGCCGCAGGTGCAGCAGTCGCTGGCGCATTCGACGCAGCCGCCGCGCGCAACCGGTCAATACGCGCATGCGCGAGCGGCGCGAAGCGCCCATTCGGATACGCCTTCAGATAGGCCTCATAGTCGGCCGGATAGTTGCTGTCCTTGATCGATTCCCAGAACGTGATTTCGTATTGATCGTTGCTGTCTTTGGGCAGGATGCCGCGACTGTGCAGCGTGATCGCGTGACTAACCGTTGTGAGGGGCGGCTGCGATTCGATTGCGCTGGCGAGAACCACGTTAGGGTGCGCGGTGGCGAGCCATGGCTGTTGCGTGCCGCCCGTGGTGCGGCGAACTTCGGCGGCAATGTGCTCGAACATCTCGGCTAATGGCTGTGCCGATAAGTCAGCGTCGTGCAGCGCGTGCAACCATGCGCCGGTATAGACGCCATGACGAGTGCCGTCCGCCGCGAAGCCGCCCGGTGCCGTTGCATAGGCAATTACGGTGTTGGCGGACACCGCGGTGGTCTGCGTGGTTGTTGCTGCGGTCGCAAACGGATTGTCGAGGCAGGTATCGAGAATCACGAGATTGAGCCGGCCGGCGCGTGTCGATTGCATTGCCTGCAGGATCGTATTCAGATCGATGCTGGTCGCGCGGCTAACCTCGACTCCCGCCGGTGAAAGCAGCGTTTGACGGCCAATTTGCATCCCGTGTCCGGCGAAATAGAACAGGCCGAGATCGCCTGTTTGCAGCCGTCGCTGAAATTCGGCGATGGCTTCGCGCATTTCCGGCGGCGTCGCATTCGTGCGGACGATCACATCGAAGCCGCGTGAGCGTAGCGCATCGCGCATCGCTTCGGCGTCGCGTCGCGCATTCGTGCGAAGCGGCTCCCGAGCGTCGCCGTATTCGCCATTACCGATCACGAGCGCTACGCGTCGCGAGTGAGCGGCATCGCGCAATGCAGCAAATGGCGAGAAGCGTAGTGCGGCTTCTCCGGTTGCGCTCGCGCTTATCGCCGGAATCGCCGGGGTAGTCGCGGCGGTTGCGAGGCTTGTCGCCTGCATGGCGGCACCGGCACTACTCCACTGCGCCTGGATTGCTCCAGCCATGCACACCAGCAGGAATCGTCGCCACATCTTCGTATCCTTCTTCATATCCTGTTTGTACCGGACAGAATTCAGGCATTCGAGGACCGCGCTGCTCGCGGTATTCGCCGGCTACAGCGGGCGAAGGTGTCGATGCCGCTACCGGCCATCTACCCGCAACCTGTTATTAACGATAGCACGCGCTTCGCGTTAAAACTGTCCGGGAGTCCTTAATGCGTCATACGGTTAACGAGCATTGCGTATCTTTTTGGCAAGTTACGTCCTAAGCTGATTCACAAAGTCACGCTGCACGGCCGTTTTAACTACGGGCTGTGTGCCTATGAATGTGACTGTCCGATGCTCCGCGCTCGCGACCTGTCGCCCGAACACGCGGAAGCTCATATTTCACCGGGCCAGCCATGACCCCTCTCGGGAGAATGCGCTATGCGAAGAACCCGTGTTTCCTTTCTTTTCGGCAGGCAGTATCCGGTGAAATCGTTTTCCG
This sequence comes from Paraburkholderia antibiotica, assembly GCF_012927125.1. Classification (GTDB taxonomy): domain Bacteria; phylum Pseudomonadota; class Gammaproteobacteria; order Burkholderiales; family Burkholderiaceae; genus Paraburkholderia; species Paraburkholderia antibiotica. The sequence continues at coordinate 127,320 of NZ_JABBFZ010000009.1, read as the reverse complement.
GCGCATGGCGGGCGGCCTCGCGCGCCATGTTCGTCGCGGCGGTCGTCGTCGCAGCGGCCGGGATCGCGCGTGCGGAACAGACGCCGTCGCCGCCGGGCGCCGAGGAGTACATCATCTGGCCGTCGGACGGCGCGGTGATTCACGGCGGTAAGCTGTGGGTGCGTATGGGGCTTCGTAATATGGGCGTGTGCCCGAAGGGCATCTCGATTCCGAATACCGGCCATCATCATCTGTTGATCGACACGGATTTGCCTCCGCTCGATCAGGAAATCCCGTCGGACCGCCAGCATCTGCACTTCGGTGCGGGAGAAACCGATGCGCGTATCGAGTTGCCGCCCGGCAAGCATACGTTGCAACTGATTCTCGGCGATCACAATCACGTGCCGCATGTGCCGCCGGTGTACTCGAAGAAAATCACGATCACCGTGCTGAAGGATTAGCGCGATCCGTGCATTCGAAGCGCTCAGCCGGAACGGAGAAACGCCATGAACAGGATCATTACGGTCGCGGTGCTCAACGTGCTCATTGCCGGGGTGTGGGCCGCCTCGGCCGCGCCTGACAGCGTGCTTGCCGCGACACCGTCGCCGGCAAGCGCCTATGCGTATATCGGCTATCCGAACGATGGCCAGGTGGTGCCCGCCAATAAGCCCTTTCGTGTCTGGTTCGGGCTACGGTTTATGGGTGTTGCGCCGAAAGGCGTCAAGTATCCGAATACCGGCCACCATCATCTGTTGATCGATACCGACCTGCCGCCGATGGATCAGGAAATTCCGTCGGACCGGCATCATCTGCATTTCGGCGCGGGCGAAACGGAGACGATGATTCAGTTGCCGCCCGGCAAGCACACGCTGCAATTGCTGATGGGCGACGACATGCATATGCCGCACAACCCGCCGGTGTACTCGAAAAAGATCACGGTGATCGCGCGTTAAACGAATGTCGTCGCGCAGCCGACAGAATAGCGGCCGGTGTCGGCTGTCATCCACCATCCGCGATCTGCTCTCTACCTGAAAGCGGCACGTGATAAATAGGCGCCATGTTTCAAGGGCTTTCCGCATAAGGCGCCGGCGAATGGAGAAGGAAAACTGGGCATGACTGGCATAGCTCATGCGTTGATAGCGTCCGAGCAGATCAGTTGCTCGAATCCCAACGACGCACGATGCGCTTTCCCTTTCCAGGAGATTTGTCATGAACATGCTGATGATCAAGGACCTGTCCAATACCGAACAACTCGATAGCAAGGCGATGAGCGCCGTGCGGGGCGGTAACGGCTATTACTTCCCGATGGGTTCGTCGTATTACAGCTTCGCGCCCGTGTATGCGCCGAACAACAGCAAGAACGTCACCGCGACGCAGATGATCAGCACGGCGATGAATATCGAAAGCGCGAACGGCAACAACTCGGCGCTCGTCGCGGGCACCACGACCACGATCGATCCGCACATCACGTCGAACAACAACATCTTCGTGTCCTGAGCGGCACGACGCACGCGCGGCCCGAGCGGCCGCGTGTGTGCAGCGCGCCACGCCCGCGTCGCTCAAAAAGATCGCCCGTTCAATCGTCCTGTCCACGCACCCCGCGCGTTTTATCGATCCCCGCACCGACTTTGCGCCGCTTCGGCACCGAAGCGGAATGGAAGTGCTTTGGCCTGTGGTGGCGAGTTTTCCGCGAAACAGCTGGGTGTCATTGGAGACTATCGTGTCACCGTTGCCCGTTTCATCGTTCGATTTGCCGGAACGTCGGAATTTTTCCAGTTTGCTGCGCGGCGTTTGCGTGGCGACGGTGTGCGCGTTTTCGCTCTGCGCCTGCATCGACGTCAGCATACCGGCGTACCAACGTCCCGATACACCGGCCAAGGCCGCATGGTCGGATCGCAAAGGCGCCTCGGTTACGGCGGCAGAAACGATCGAGGCCGACTGGTGGAAAGGCTTCCAGGACCCGTACCTGAACACACTGATCGACAAGGCGATTGCGGGCAACTTCGACATTCAGGTACTGGCCGCGCGCATCGAAGTCGCGCATACGCAGATCAGCGAAGCAAAAGCGGGCGCGTTGCCGACGATGGATCTCGGCGCCGGCGCCGATTTCGAAAAGACCACCGGTCAGGCGTTTTCGAAGACCTACAACCTCGCGGCGCAGGTGAATTGGGACATCGATATCTGGGGCAAAGTCGAGAAAGGTGTGCAGGCGCAGAAGGCCGAGTTTCACGCGACGGAAGCGGACTGGCGCGCGGGTTATCTCGAACTGGTCGCGAACGTGTCCAGTACCTATTTCCAGATCCTGCAATTCGACGACCAGATCGCGCAGCAGCAAAAGACGCTCGCGACGAACCAGCAGATTCTGACGATCTACCAGGGCCAGGCGCGTAACGGCCTCGTGCCGCAAACCCAGGTATTGCGGCAGCAGGCGGAAATCAACCGTCTGACTCACGACCTATACGAATTGCGCCGCTCGCGTGCGGTGTCGAACAACGCGCTGTGTACGTTGCTCGGGGTGCCTGCCGGTGAATTCGACCTGCCGCAAGGCCATTTGCAGGACCGCGTGAAATTGCCCGACGTGCCGGACGGTTTGCCCGCGCAACTCCTGTCGCGGCGGCCCGACGTCGTGGCCGCCGAATTCAGGGTATTGGAGGCCTATGACCTGGTGGGACAAGCCAAGCTCGCGCAATTGCCGACCATCGGCCTGACCGCACATGGCGGCACCGCGAGTTACGCATTGAACCAGTTGCTGAAATCGTTCACGTTCGGCCTGATGCCGAGCATCGATATTCCCTTGCTCGATCCCGGCACGCGCGCGCATGTGAAGGTGACCCAGGCGCAATCGAAAGTCGCCGAGCAGCAATATCGGGTGGCGGTGATGGGTGCGTTCGAGGAAGTGGAGAACACGCTGGTCAATCTGAGTGCCCATAAGGCGCAGCGCGCGGAATTGCTGCAACAGGTGGCACGTCTGCAAACCGTCGCTGATCAGATCCAGTCGCAATTGCGGCTTGGCGTGGTGTCGCAGCTCGAAGTCTTCGAGACCGAGCGGACCTTGCTGGATGCGCAGCAGCAATTGCTGGAAAGCCATCAATTGATTCTGTCCGACACTGTTCTGCTTTATAAGGCGCTCGGCGGCGGTTGGCCTGGTGTCGACGTGCAAGCGCAAGTCAAAGAGAAGTAACGAAGCATTGAGCTAATCCGCGAGTTGGCGTGCAACGCGGGTATTTAGGCCGACGACGACTTACCCACTGTTTTCTCACCCGGGAATATGGAAATTGACTCTCGTCATGCGTGACTTACAATCTTTTAGCGGGCAGCGTTTGCGCGGCGTTTACAACAATGTCGTCGCGCCGCAGTGGTTTATCCTCGCTTCCGTCGCGTTCTCGCCGCGCCGGGTAAACGCTTAGTGATCCAGAGAAAATGGCCGCCGGCGAAGCCCCGATTGCTGAGATGCGCGCGACAGTGGACGCTGCCTTCGACGTAGTGCTGTCACCGGTTGCGTCCGCGCAGCGCCCCGCGCTCGACGTTATTCGCATCGTCGACAATCTGTTCGCTATCGGCCGCAGTGAAGCACCGTTCAACGACTATCCGGCGCAATGGACCGCGAGTCTGTCGCGCCGTCATGCACGCGTTTTCATTGAACATGGCGTGGTGTATGTCGCCGACCTCGGCAGCAAGAACGGCACGACGGTCAACGGCGTCGCGGTGCGTCAGGCACCGGCGCGCGTGCGCGCGGGCGACCAGTTGTGCTTTGGCGGCGATCTCTGTTATCGACTCGGCATCGAACCGCGCGCGCGTATCGTCGCGGCGAGCAGCGCGTCTGCGCCTTCGCATTTGCTGCTGGTGCCGCAGCGCGACGATCTGGGTCTGCAACCGGTCGACGTGCTGGCTTTTCCGTTTCTCGTCAGCAAAACGGACGAGGTGTTCGCGCGTTACAAGGATCGCTATCCGCATCAGGTCAATTACATTTCGCGGCGTCATGCGCATCTGTTTCTGAAAGGCGGCGAGTTATACGTCGAAGATCTTGGCAGCACCAACGGCACGTTCGTGAACGGCAGGCGGCTCGACGAATCGGCGCTGGCGCTTGTGGAGGGCGACGTCGTTGCATTTGGCGGCGATCACTTCGTCTACAGGGTGTCGCTACAGAAATCTTCCGACGCCGAGCCGACCGTGACCCAGCTCTCCCTCAATCCCGCCGCCGATAGTGCCGCCGACGCCGACAAGACCACTTTCGTTGGCACCGCGCACTCGTTTCTCGAGATCTTTTGCGTCGATCCGGCGCTGCAGCGCGAGGACGAAGTCAATGAAGCTGCGCAGCCAGCGTCCGCGCGTGCGAAACGCGAAGGAGCCGGTACATCGACGAATCGCGCACAGAACGCGAGAAGCACCAGAAACTCGGGTGCAACGAATGACGCAGGCAGCAACGGCGCCGCGAGCGGCAAAAGTACTCGCGACGGCACAGGCGCCACAAAAGGCGCGACCCAAAGCGCGATGAAGCGCAAACCGCGCCGCTGGCGCCTGCTTGCCGGCGAACTGCACAGGACCCTCGCGGATGGCGAACGCACCAACTTCCGGCGCGCCGCGGCGTGGGGTGGCGCGGGTGTCGCGATCGTGGTGGCACTCGGCGTGGGCCTCTATCTGCATGGTTCGTCGGAGCGCGAACTGAAGAACCTGCTGGCGAGCGGCGACTATACGAACGCGGTTTCCGCCGCAGGCGTCTATCTGAGCAGTCATCCCGCCGATACGAAAGTCAGCTCGCTGGCTAGCGAAGCGCTGATGAAAGCGAAACTACCCGGCTGGCTCAATGCACTGGAAAAGGCGCAGTTCGATCAGGCCGACACGTTGCTGAAAGACATGAGGGCATTGAGCGCGAATAACGCCGATGCCGCGTCACTGGTCGGCGAATTGCAGTGGGTCGGCGATCTCGAACGCTTCGTCGCGGCGCGCGGCGGCGTCGATGCGCCGATCCGCATGTATACCGACGAAGCGACGATCAGCAATCTGCTGCAACGCTGGGACGACGATGCGAGGAGCCATCAACGCGCGCTCGATCGCATCGCGAGTTACGTGCCGGTATTCGCGGAGCCGTACGCGCTGGCGCTCAGTCATCTGCGCAAGCTCGAGAGCGACGATTCGGTGTACGTTGCGGCGATCGATCGACTGAACGGCGTGATTCGCGCCGAACTCGCGCGCGACAAACCCGATGCGCTGCCGCCGGTACTCGACGATTACGCGCAGCGTTATCCGCGCCTCGCGGGGCTGGACCGCGTGCGTGAGGATTTGCGTCAATACACGGCGTTGCTGAATGCCGCGCTGAGCCGCCAATTAGCGTCGCTGTTGGCGATGATGAAAACGGCGCGTTTCAATACGCCGCCTTTTCAGGCGCAATTCCGGCAGCTCGCCGCCACGCGTTTGCCGTCGGCGGAGATCGTGCAGCGTCAGAACACGGTCGACGCCGAATGGCAACGGGGCGATACGCAGCAGGCGTTGAGCGATCTGCAGGCGATACCGGAGAACCCGTGGTCGGACGTGCTTGCGGCGGAAGCCGCGCACAGGAAGACCCTTGCGGATCAATACGCGGAGCTGCAGAAAGCACACGGCGATAAAGATTACGACCAGCGTCTGCTGTCGTTCTACGCGAGTCTCGATCCGCAAACGGATGCGTGGTTCGTCCAGGCCATTCAGAAAGACGTCGCGGCGATTCACGATAAAGCTTTGGCCCGTGCGCAGGATCTGCTGCTGCGCGCGCAAAGCCTATGGAAAGCGTACCGCGCAAGTGGGCCGATCGGCGGCACGCAGCGTCTCGAAGCGGGCATCTCGCCGGGCTTTCGCAGCGAGGCGCGTTTGCTGTCCGATGCGCAAACCGCGGCGCGGCAAGGCATGCGCATCTACACGCAACTGAAGGCCGACCATCCCGCCGACTTCGACCGCCTGCTCGCGGATATCGAGGCCGAAGCGAATTTGCAGCGCCGCTCGTTGACCGAATTGCGGATGGTGCTGGACCCTGAGCTGCTCAAAGCGAAGCTCGCGTTGATTGGAGGCGATCAGAGTGAAACGCGATCCGCACCCTAGACCGTTGTCGGAAGCGCTCGAAGATCACAGCGTCGAAGGCATTGCGATTCTGACTGCCGAGCCGGTACGGATTGCGCGCGCGCTGATCTGGGCGATGGTCGGGCTGGTCGTGGCGGGATTGCTGTGGTCGTTCGTCGGGCGCGCGGACGTGATTGTCAGTGCGCCCGGCACGTTGTCGCCGGAATCGGAAGTGCGGCGCATTTATGCGCCCATCGACGGCGAACTCGCCGACCTCTATATCGCTGAAGGACAACCGGTGTCGAAAGGCGACGTGCTCGCGCGGCTCAATGCGCGCGGTGCAATCGAGGCAGCGAGCAATGCATTGCAGGCGCAACTGAAGCTGGAAGACGCCGAGCGCGAATGGAAGCAGTTTCCGGACAAGAAAGCGCTAATGGAACGCAAGGCTGCGTCGCTGAAAGCACAGCTCGAAGTGGAAGCGAAGTTACACGAGAACCGTATTTCGGAAGGCACGACGAAGCTTGCCGAAGGGCAGAAGGCCGAACTCGACGAAGCGCGTAGTTCGCTCGACAATGCGCGCCGAGTGCGCGAAGCGGCGCGTCAGGAACTCGAACGCTATTCGCAGTTGTTCGCGCAACCGGGCGGCGGCGGTGTCGCCGAATTGCAGGTTGAGCAGAAACGCACGGCCGCGCTCGAAGCGGATAACGCGTACCGCGTCGCGCAATCGAAGCTGGCGGAACTCGATTTCCGCCTGAGCCACGAATATGCGCAGGCCAATGCGCAACTAGCGACCAGCGGTCAGCAAAGCGCCGATCTGCAACTGCAATACGATTCGGCCGTGCGCGACATCACCGACGCGGAAGACAAGCTGCGCGTGCAATTGCAAAGCGCGCGTCTGGAAGCCGACGCAGCCGCGCGGGTTCGCTTCGAGAACATCGATAAAGACAATTTCCTGCTGATTCTCGCGCCTGTTTCCGGCGTGATTACGGATGTCACGTCGACCCAACGCGGCGACAAGATTCAGGCGAATGCGCCGCTCGGCGGCATCGCACCGAAAGACGCGAAGCCGATACTGAAGATCGAAATCGCCGAGCACGACCGCGCTTTTCTACACGAAGGCCAGACGGTCAAGATGAAGTTCAATGCATTTCCGTATCAGCGCTATGGGTTGATCAGCGGCACGCTCGCTTATATCTCGCCGGCCACCAAGCCTTCGGTACAGGACAAGCAGCCGGTCTATGAAGGCCGCGTGACGCTCGATCGTGACTATTACCAGGTCGCCGGCACGCGTTATCCGTTGCGCTACGGCATGACGGCCAGTGCGGAAATCGTGGTGCGTGAGCGGCGTCTGATCGATCTCGGTCTCGATCCGTTCAGGCAGGTGGCGGGTTGAGCGTGGCAATAACCAAGGAGCGAATCAAATGACCGCGATAGTGCGTATCGATGACGAAGTCGTGGACGTCGCCGAGTTCATTCGTCTTCTGAAACTGACGGGCCAGTTCGAAAGCCTGATAGAGCAGATCGTGCGCGACAAGCTGACCGTGCATGCCGCGAAAAAGCAGGGCGTCGCGGTGACGGCCGACGAAATCCAGCAGCGCGCCGACCAGTTTCGCCGGGTGCGCGGGCTGCACCGCGCGGCGGACATGAATCATTATCTCGACGCGCTGCACGTGAGTCTCGACGAATTTGAGGTCTTCATTACCGACGGGCTGTATCAGGAGAAGATGCTCGATGAGATTGGCAACGACGCGGCGATTCGCGATTATTTCGCGCTGAATTCGCCGAAGTTCGACGCGATCGAAGTGAGCCATATCGTGCTCGACAGCGACGGCAAGGCGAAGGAAATGATCTCGTATCTGCGCGACGATCCGGATGCCTTTGCCGAGATGGCGCGCGAGCATTCGATTGCCGATACGCGGGAATCGGGCGGCGTGATCGGCAAGGTGCTGCGCGGCTCGCTGAAGCCTGAGATCGAGGCGAAGATTTTCAATGCGGCGGTCGGCGATCTGCTCGGACCGTTTCCGTCCGCGGACCGCTCGTGCTTCGAGATCTTTGCGGTGACGGCCAAATATCCGGCCATGCTCGATGCGGACGTGGCCACCGAAATCCGTCGTTTGCTGCGCGAAGGCTGGCTGATTGCCCGCGCGCAGGAACACGTGATCGAAGCGCGCTAGCGCGTCCGCGAGCACAAGGCTCGCCTGCTCATGGACGCTCCGCAGACCGCACCCTCCGCGCCTTCCACCGCCGAGTTTCTCGCCTCGGTGGAGATTCTGTCACCGTTCTCGCGCGACGAGATCGAGCAGCTTGCCGAATGCGCGCAGTCGCGTTTCTATTCGTTTGGCGAAACGGTGTGCTCGACAGGCGAGATGGCGGACGGTCTATACGTGATCCGCTCGGGCTCGGTGCGGATCTTCACCGAAGAGCATGGCAAGGAAACCAGCATGGGCGTGCGCAAGTCGGGCGAGATTTTCGCCGACATCGCGATGCTGCGCACGTATGTCCATGAAGCGTCGGTGCGGGCGTCGGCCAAAACCGAACTGCTCTTTATTCCGCGCGCCGCAATCGAACCGATGATGGCGGCTAACCCCGCCGCGTTGGCGTTCGTCGCCAGCTATGTCGCGATCAATTCGGCGGGCGGCTTCGTCGCGCAACTGTTCGATCTGCGCGGCAAGCTGAACAAGGCCGAGCTCGAAGAGTACGTGCGCAGCGTAGGTGCGAAACGTGTGGTCGCGGGCAAGGAGATTCTGAAGCAGGACAGTCGCGATGACCGGCGGCTGTACGTGGTGCGGCAAGGCCAGGTGCGCATTGTCCGGCAAGAGGACGGACACGACTACACCCTCGCGACGCTCGGCGAAGGCGAGATCTTCGGCGAAAAAGCCTGCCTGATGCGGCAGGAACAGACGGCCTCGGTGGTGGCCACGACCGACACGCGTCTGCTGGTCATTCCCGAGCGCACCGTTCACTTCATACTCGAACGCAATCCGAAACTGCGCGAAGTGCTCGACGACCGCATCCGCTACGGCGACCGCGAATTGCAGCGGCAAAAGCGCGTCGAGCAGCGGCGCAAGCTGCCGTTGATGCTCGATCTGCAGAGCAAGCCGGAACTCGGCGAAAAGATCATCCGACGTTTCGCGCTCGTCGAGCAGGCCGAGGAAATGGATTGCGGCGCCGCGTGTCTCGCGATGATCTGCCGCCACTACGGCATTCCGATGACGCTCGGCAAGCTGCGCGAACTCGCGAACGTGACCACGCAAGGCGCGACACTCGACAGTCTCGCGCGCGCCGGCGAATCGCTGGGCTTCACGACGCGCGGCGTGCAATGCACGTTCGATTCGCTACGCGGCTTCGATCTGCCGTTTATCGTGCATTGGGAGGGCTATCACTACGTGGTCGTGTATGGCCTGTCGAAGGACTATGTATGGGTGGCCGATCCGGCGCTCGGCTTCCGGAAATTGAGCGTCGAAGATTTCGAGCGCGGCTGGAGCGGTACGTGTCTGCTGTTTAGCGGCGGTGCGCAATTGCTGCAGATTTCCGCTGCGCGCTCGCCGTGGATTCGCTTCGTCGGGTATCTGAAGCCGTACCGGAAGATACTCGGCTATCTGTTTCTCGCGACCTTCGTGATTCAGGTGCTCGGCGTGATTCCACCGCTGATCATTCAGAACATTCTCGACGGTGTGATCGTGCATCAGAACGTCAGCCTGCTGCATATGCTGATAGGCGGTCTGATCATCTCCAACGTGTTCTCGCAGTTGATGTCGACGATTCGCGCGTATCTGGCGAACTTCATGGTCCGGAATATGGACTTCGCGATGATGTCGCAGTTCTTCAGGCATACGTTGTCGCTACCGTTCTCGTTCTTCGCGAAGCGCAAGACCGGCGATATTTTCGCGCGCTTTCAGGAGAACCAGACGATCCGTGCGTTCCTGACCGAATCGACGGTTACGACCGCATTGAATCTGCTGATGGTGTTCATCTACTTCACGATCATGTTCGTCTACAACGTGAAGATGACGCTGGTGCTGATCGCGTTCGTCGTTCCTATCATGGCGTTGACCGTCGTCGCGACGCCGAAGATCAAGACGTATGCGCGCGAGGTGTTCACCGCATCGACCGAGGCGAAGTCGTTTCTGATGGAGGCGCTGTCCGGTGTCGAAACCGTCAAGGGTATGGGTATCGAACGGCCGGTACGTTTGCGCTGGGAGAAGAAATACGCGAAAGCGCTCGAATTGCAGTATCGCGCGCATGCGTTCAATATCCTGGTCGGCTTCGGTAGTCAGTTGCTCAATGCGGCGACCACGATTGCGATTCTGTGGGTCGGCGCGAACCTGGTGCTCGCGCGCGAATTGACGATCGGTCAGCTGATTGCGTTCAATGCGTTCATGGGCAGCGTATTGAGTCCGCTGATGGGGCTGGTCGGCTTGTGGAGCATGCTGAACGATGCCGGTGTGGCGATGGAACGGCTCGGCGACGTGCTCGATATCGACCCGGAGCAGAAGCCGCAGGACTTGCCGTCGCGCGTGATGCTGCCGGAACTCCAGGGCGAGATCAGCCTGCAGGGCGTGTACTTCCGCTATGGCGAAGACGATGCCGCCTATGTGCTGGAGAACATCAGCTTCGATATCAAACCCGGCGAGCTGGTCGCGATTGTCGGGCGTAGCGGCTCGGGCAAGACCACGCTCGCGAAACTGCTGGTCGGCTTCTATCAGCCGAGCGAAGGCAAGATGACAATCGACGGTTACGACGCCGGCGTTATCGATAAAGCCTATTATCGCGCGCAGATCGGCTATGTGATGCAAAGCAATCTGCTGTTTTCCGGCACGATTGCCGAGAACATTGCGAGCGGCGACGACGCACCGGAGCGGCGCCGCATCGAAGAAGTCGCGAAGATGGCCGACGCGCACGGCTTTATCAGCAAGATGCCGCTCGGCTACGAGCAGATTGTCGGCGAGCGCGGCATCGGTTTGTCGGGCGGCCAGATCCAGCGGCTATGTATTGCGCGTGCGCTGTATCACGATCCGCGTCTGCTGGTCTTCGACGAGGCGACGTCGGCGCTCGATTCGCAATCGGAAAGCAATATTCTCGGCAACATGCACGACATCCTGAAAGGCCGTACCGCGGTGATCATCGCGCATCGGCTCAGTACGATCATGCGCGCGGACAAGATTCTGGTGCTGTACGAAGGCGCGATCGTCGAACAGGGCCGCCACGACGAGCTGATTCAGCGCGGCGGCATGTACTATCAACTCGTGCAGAAACAGTTGAGTGCATCATGATGAAGATACTCGACCAGACTGAAGAGACGAGTCCCGCGATTTCCTACGCGGGATTGATCGAACGGATCGAGATTCTGCGCTCCACGCTGCGCTGGTCGTCGCGGCTCGAACGCGCCGATATCGACAAGCTGCTGAGGCAGGCCACGTCGTTGCGCGACGAGGTGATGCAGTTGTCGCACAAGGAGCGCTTCGTGCAGGCGGCAACCGCTGGCGAGCCGCAGCCGGATGCCGATCAATCGCGTGGTGCGCGCCGCAAGGCGTTGCTCGATCGCAGCTTTATTTTCGAAGGTACGTTCGGCGACAATCCGCGACTACTCGAATCACTCGAAATCGCCGAGAAAGCCGCGCCGACCGATTTGCCGGTGTTGATCGACGGCGAAAGCGGTACCGGCAAGGAGTTAATGGCGAAGGTGATTCACGCGAACGGCGCACGCGCGGACAAGCCGTTTATTTCGGTGAACTGCGGCGCGATTCCGGACAATCTGCTGGAGTCCGAGTTGTTCGGGCATCGGAAAGGCGCGTTTACTGGCGCGTCGAACGACCGCAAGGGTAAATTCGAAAGCGCGCATACGGGCACGATCTTTCTCGACGAGATCGGCGAATTGCCATTAGCGGGTCAGGTGAAGCTGCTGCGCGTGCTCGAAGCGCACGAGATCCAGCGTGTCGGTTCCGATGAAACGATCGCGGTCGACACGCGTATCGTCGCGGCGACCAATCGCAATCTGCGGCAGCTCAGCGAGGCGGGCAAATTCCGCGAAGATCTGTTCTACCGGCTCAGTGTGATTCACGTGACGCTGCCGCCGCTGCGCGAACGTCGCGACGAAATTCCGTTGCTGATTGCGTGGTTCGGCGACGAAGCGGCCGGCACGCTGAAACGCCGGCCGGTCAGATTGACCCCGCGTTTGCGGGACTTTCTGTTGAGCTACGCGTATCCGGGCAATATCCGCGAGTTGCGCAACGTGATGTACCGCATCTCGTGTCTGGCCGGCGAAATGGCCGACGTCGAGCATTTGCCGCTCGATATGCGCCCGGCCGCGCCCGGTTCGGCGGCGCTCACGGACGGCGCGCACGCGAGCGGCGAGCAGCCGATCAGCGTGGCGAACCTGATGTCGTTGAGCGACGCGAAGCGCGCCGCGAGCGACGACGCCGAGAAAGCGTTCCTCGAGCGCGGCCTGCGCGAAGTGAGCGGCACGGTCGCCGAACTCGCGCGACGTATCGACATGAACCGCTCGCACCTGCAGATGCTGCTGAAAAAGCACGGCTTGCATTCGAAGGATTTTCGCAACCGCAATGGGCAGCCGGCGAAAAACGGTGCGAACGATAGAGACGAGGAGACTGGCGAAGACTGAGCGGGATCGGATTCGCGATGCCCGCGCGTTGACAACACACCTCAAGGCGCCGGATTCAGCAAGGTTTTCTCCGACGCATTCGGGTCCCGCGCCTCGACCACGACCGCGGTGATGTTGTCGCGCCCGCCGCGTGCGAGTGCCAGTTCGACGAGTTCGCCGCTCGCGTTCTCGCGCTGCGCCGAGGTCAGCACCCCGGCGATTTCGTCGTCGCTCAACTCGTTGCTGAGTCCGTCGCTGCACAGCAGAAACACGTCGCCGTCGGTGACTTCGATCGCGTCGTCGTCGAGTTCGAGCAGGTCGGTCGCGCCGACCGCTCGCGTGATCATGTGCTGCGCCGGATGATGGCGCGCTTCCTCGTCGGTCAGAACGCCGAGCGAGCGCAGTTCCTCGACCTGACTATGATCGCGCGTCAGTTGTCGCAATTGGCCCGCGCGATACAGGTAGATGCGGCTGTCGCCGGCCCACACGTAACCACAGAAGCGATCGCATGCGAGCAATACGACCACGGTACTGCCGATGCGCTGTACCTGGCGGCGCGAGGCTTCGTCGCGCAGCAGACGGTTCGCGCCTTGCAGACGCGCACGCGCATCGGCGATCAGCGTTCTGATGCTGCGCGAGGTTTTCAATTGGCTCAATGCGTCAATCACCGCGCGGCTCGCGAGGTCGCCCACCGCGTGTCCGCCCATGCCGTCGGCGACTGCCCAGCGTCCGGCATCGGACTGATCGAGGCAGGCGTCTTCGTTGATTTCGCGGACGTGTCCGACGTCGGAACGCGCGGACGAGGTCCAGCGAAATTGGCTCGGGCAGGTCACAACGTCTACACCATATCGTTTCTGTTGCGCGCGTCGGGCGAGACGTTGAGGTTCGAGTTCGCGCCGAAGTTGCGTACATCGACCGACTGGAACTGGTTGATCATCTGGTTCGCGTAGAAGTTGTTGGACACCTCGTACAGATTGACGACGGGCCCGATGCTCGGCGTTTGCGGTACGTAAGGTTGAATCCAGCCATAGACCCATGGCGCGCCACCGCCGCCGCGGATCGCGGCCATCGCTTTGCGATCGAGCGCAAGGTTCAGCGAGAGGTCGTGTACGCTGATGCAGGACATGTCGTTCTCCGGTTGGCCGCGTGTGCAATGCGCGCGGCTGAATGGACTCTGCACCGGATGGTGCAAGTGCCATGCCAATCGGTGCGGTGGCGCATGCATGGCGCGCGGCGCGTTGACTGGCGTGCGTCACGCAGGTTTGCCCTGTGCGCGGCCGATACGATAGGTCGGCGTATAACCAACACGCCCGCATTCGAACAGATGTACGACCCAACACATCGATGCGGGCTGCCAGGTATTTCCTCACTCGTCCATTACGTCCGCGCCGCGTCGCTCGACGCGTGTGCAGATGAGCGTCGTACGCCAACAGACCGCTGCGAATTCTGTTGGCCCGGCGCTGACAACTTCCTCTTCAGAAACGCGCTCGCTACGCCGTCAACCCAGTAAACAAGGGCTTTTCGGCGCATGGCCCGGATGATGCAAAAGCTGTCGCAACAGTGTTGGAAATGCGAACGAGGCCAGCTATGAACACCCAAACGCTCGACATCCCCCGCGAAGCTCCTCAATCCGGCGCCGCGCGCACCGGCGCATCGTCGACGATCGATCTGCCGATCGGCGCGCATCTGGTGACCCAACGCAACGGCTACGAACATCACGGCATCTACGTCGGCAATGGCCACGTGGTGCATTACTCGGGCTTCGCGAGTTCGGTGCATCGCGGGCCGGTCGAGGAAGTGGAACTTGCGCGCTTCGCCGCCGGCCATCCGCTGTCTATTCGCGCGACGCCGAGCGCGCTTTACGTCGGCGCCGAAGCGGTGAGCCGCGCGCGCTCGCGTCTGGGTGAAAACCGTTACCGCCTGCTGACCAATAACTGTGAACACTTCTGCGCATGGTGCCTGCTCGGCGAAAGCCGCAGCGAACAGGTGCATGGGTGCCTGCGTCATCCGCGCGTGGGTATGCGCGCGCTGCTGTGTCTGGTGAAGGCGTTTGTCGAAAGCGGTGCCTCTCACGCGGTGCGTGAAGAGCAAAGCGCCCGGTTCGCGGAAGCGACGCAAGTCGCGTGAACACGACGACGCGCGAGACGATTCGAGGAGAGCATCATGGTCGCCGTAGAAAAGACTTTGCACTGGGCCGTCGACAAATGGCTCGCGCCCACGCCGTCGATGCCCGCGCGCGTCGTGCGGTTCTGCCATCGGGCATCGCAACAGCAGCGCTACGTGTGCGTGCAGGCGCTGAAACCCGAAGGATTGCTATCGATTTTCTTCTTCCGCCACGGCGACGGTTCGTGGAACGTGTTCCCGCCGCAAGCCGAGCGGCCCGCGATGAACGGTTGTTGCCGCACCGCCGCGTAACCCCTCGAACTCACGCGCGCCCCCACGCGGCCGCCTCCTTGACGATCCACTGACTGAACAGCACCATCGCCGGTGTCATCGGTTTGCCCTTCAGGCTGGTGAGCCAGTAACTTCCCGCGTGGACCTCGATGTCGAAGGGCCGCACCAGTCGCCCAGTGTTGACCTCATGCTCGAACATCGACACGGGCGCGAGCGCGATGCCTGCGCCCTGCATCGCCGCTTCCACCATCAAACGCGACGAATCGAACACCGGTCCGCGCACCGGTCGCGGCGCAATGCCGGCGGCCGCGAACCAGTTCATCCAGTCGTCCACGCGATACGAACGCAGCAGCGTTTCGTTCGCGAGATCGTCGGGGCGTGCGAGGCGCGTGGCGACCTCCGGTGTGCACAGCAGCGCGAGCGGCGCGTCGAGCAGCTTCGTGGCGAGCGATCCGGGCCACGTGCCGTCGCCGAAACGGATTGCGAAGTCGAGGCCTTCGGTCGCGAGATCGACGAGGTTGTTGTTGGTCAGCAGCCGCAACTCGACGAACGGATGCGCTTCGCGGAACGATTTCAGACGCGGCATCAGCCAGCCGACCGCAAACGTGCCGACCACGCCGATGGTCAACACCTCGTGAAAATGGCCGCCGTCGAACTGCTTGAGCACGGCCTCGATGCGATCGAACGCGTCGGACAGCACCGGGCGCAGCGCGAGCCCTTCATCGGTCATCGCGAGGCCGCGCGGTAGGCGCTTGAACAGCGCGGTGCCGAGTCGTTCCTCGAGCGAGCGGACCTGCTGGCTGACGGCGGCCTGTGTGACGTTCAACTCCTGAGCGGCGCGCGTGAAGCTCAGGTGCCGCGCGGACGATTCGAACGCGCGCAGCGCGTTGAGCGGAAGATAAGGTCTCATGGTGCAGACATTAGATTTTCTTGTGAGTGGGCTAACTTATCATCGTTTGCCAGGGATGCGTGGAAAATCGATAGTAACGGCTTCCAACAGGGAGCTGCGATGATTACACGAAGAAGAGCGATGGGCGCGATGCTGGGGATGTCGATAGCTGGCATTGCAGGTGGAAGCGTACGAGCAAGCGGACGAACAAGCGCGAAAGCAGGCACGTCGAGCCATGTCTCGGCCAGTACGAATGCCGGTACGAACACCGGCAGGACACGCACGGGGGCGGCATCGAACACCGGACTGGCCAGTGCTGACGCTCTGCGCGCACGGCTCGAACAGCTCGAAGTGCAAAGCGGCGGCCGGCTCGGCGTCGCGATCGTCGATACGACGTCGGGCCTGCACGCAGGCCTGCGCGCCAACGAGCGCTTCCCGATGTGCAGCACGTTCAAGCTGCTTGCCGTCGGACTGGTGCTGACGCGCGTGGATCGCGGCGTCGAGGATCTGCGGCGGCGCATCGTGTTCTCGCAGCAGGACGTCGTGCAGGATTCGCCGGAGACCAGCAAAAACACCCGCGAGTTGACGGGCGACGCCGGCATGAGCGTGGAGCAGCTGTGCAAAGCCGCACTGACACTGAGCGACAACACCGCGGCCAATCTGTTGCTCGCGAGCTTCGGCGGCCCGGCTGCGGTGACGGAGTTTGCGCGCGGACTGGGCGACAGCCTCACGCGGCTCGATCGGACCGAACCGGTGCTGAACGAAGCGAGGCCCGGCGACCCGCGCGACACCACGACGCCGAACGCGATGCTCGGCAATCTGCGCGAACTCGCGCTGGGCGAGCGGCTGTCGACGGCCTCGCGGATGCGGTTGCTCGCGTGGCTCGCGGCGAACCGTACCAGCGCGACGCGAATTCGCGCGAAGCTGCCGGCCGACTGGGGCGTCGGCGACAAGACCGGCGCCGGCGAGCACGGCACCAGCAACGATATTGCGATCCTGTGGCCGCCACAGCGCGGTCCGATTCTGGTCGCGGTGTATCTGACGGAGACGGCCGGCGACGCAACGCGCAACAACGCGACGATCGCGAGTGTCGGCGCGCTGGTGGTGGAGTCGGTCGAACGGGGGCTGATCTAGCGACGTCTGCCGCACAGCCTGCGAGCCTGTTTTTCCTCCGTCGAAATGTGCGACTCGAATTGTGCGACACTAGGGCCACATCGACGGGGGTAATCGGCCATAGCGGATTGCCTCGATGTAGGTGGTGAGAAGTTGACTGTCCAGATGGAATGCTCGACATGTTCTGCCGACGTTCGTCCAGGTAAGCCGTCGGCTTGTGCAACCGTGCATCATTGCCCTCGATCGGGAGTCCGCTATGTCCGTGTATGTCCTCGCCTTGCTCATCGGCATCGTCGCCGGCCTTCGCGCGATGACTGCTCCCGCCGCCGTCAGTTGGGCCGCGCGTCTGGGATGGCTGCCGCTGCAAGGCACGCCGCTCGCGTTCTTCGGCTTCGTCGCCACGCCGTATATCTTCACGATCCTCGCGGCCATCGAACTGATTACCGACCAATTACCCGAAACGCCGAGCCGCAAAGTGCCGCTGCAGTTCGGCGCGCGCATCGTGCTCGGCGCGCTGAGCGGCGCGGCGATCAGCGGCGCGCACGGGGGACTGGCGGGCGGATCGATAGTCGGTGTGCTCGGCGCGGTGGTCGGGGCCGTCGGCGCGGTGATCGGCACGCTCGGTGGCGCGAAGGCGCGGGCGTCGATGGCGGCCATGTTCGGGCGCGATGCGCCGGCCGCGCTGATCGAAGACGTGGTGGCGATTGTCGGCGCGGCGTTGATCGTCGTGTCGTTGCACGGCTTCTGACACACACGCGAACACCGAGGCAAACGCGGCGGGACGCCTTGCGCGCCTCGCCGCATTGATCGTTGTCCGCTTGTGGATAGGTGGGGTTCGTCGACCCCGTTTCAGTGCGCGCGGGCGATGCGCGAAACCGTCGTGGAGCGGGCAGCCGGAGCAGGGGCTGCGGCCGGAGCCGGTGCAGTAGTTGGAACGGTAGCCGAAACCGCGGCCGGCGGAATCAGCTTGCCTTGCACCAGCAGTTGCAGCGTCTTCACCACCAGCAGCGCGATGATCCCATTGGCCGCGACGAACAGAACCGGCGCGGCCCATTCGAGCGGACCCGTCGCGCCGCGTTCGAGCAGGCGCAGCACCATCGTCGGCAGCGCGGCCACGCCGAAACTGAACGCCCAGTAGCCGGCCCCGAACGCCTGTTGACGAATCCACGGCAGCAAACGCAGTAGCATCAGCGCCTGATACAGACCGTAGCCGAGCAGCGCGTAAGCGAACAGATCGGGCGTGCCGCTCGTCAGGCTCAGATACGCGACCCCACCGACGACCGGCGGCGCGAGCTGCACGCCCAAGGTCGGACGCAGCGCTTCGGGCAGCGGCTCATGCACGGCGGCGCGATGCAGGATCATCGATTCGAGCGCGAGCCACGACAGCATGCCGGCGCCGAAGAACAGCTCGCCGAGTTGATGGAAACCGAACGCGGCCGAACTCGTCGCCGCGACGAAGCCTGCGCCGACCGTCGGCAGATAGATTGCCGGCGTGGTCAATTCTGGCTTGCGGCCGCCTTGCCACAGCTTGCCGTGCAGATAGACGCCGAGCGCGAGTTGCCCGAGTGCGGCGATGCCGTACAGCGACAACGCGACGATATGCGCGTACGGTTGCAGCAGTTGCGCGGCGAGCAGCGTGGAGATCGGCGCGAGCGCGACGAACGACGATTGCACCGGATGCGCGAGTTCCGCGCGCGCCTCATTGGCATGCGCGAACCACTTGTGCGCGTACGCGAACAGCAACACCATCCACACGGCGAGCGCCGCGACCGTCAACAGATTGCCGGCGAGCACGGGCAGATGCCACACGCGAATGGCCACGCGCCACAGATTGGCGAACGCCAGCGCGCCTACCGCGATCCCGAAGAAGCCAGCGGGAACCGCACCACGATTGCTGTTCATGACGACCTCCGAAAGTTGCGACGCGCCGCGATGTTCCGGTTTCGCGCGATCGATGGCTCACTGTAAGAGGCGCAGACAATTCGCAGAACGCGGGAGACGCTCGATAAATGGCGCGAGCGTCTCAACGTGAGTTTTCAGTGGGTAAGCGATCGGGTGAAGCTGAATAGAGGCGGTTTCTGGCGCAACAGCCAAGGCGCAACAGCCCAAAGCGCGACAGCACGCGCCGGAGCGCAGCATAGCCGGTTACGTGCTGCCCATCCGCTCCAGCATCGCCAGCAGCGTGTCGAACGACAGCGGCTTGCGCGCGTACGCAATGTGCGGATTCGGTTGCGCCGGCACGTCGGCGGCGGCGCTGCACAGGATGATCGGAATCTCGCGCAGATCGGGGTCGGCGTATAGCGCCGCGCACAGCTGCATGCCGGACATGATCGGCATCATGCAGTCGGACACGATGATGTCGGGCCGGCTCGAGCGGACCAGTTCGAGCGCGGCGGCGCCGTTGGACGCCGTGCGCACCGTATAGCCGTGCCGCTCCAGCAGCAGCCGCCACACGGTCAGGATGTCGAACTCGTCGTCCACCACGAGAATGGTTTTCATGGGCGGCTAGGTTTTGCGCCGCGGTTGCAGCGTGGCCGACAGTCCGGACGTCGATTGCGTGCTGACGGCGCCCAACGGTCCGTCGATCACGTCGAGTCCCTGCGATGAAATGCTGAGGTCGCGCAGCGACGTGTCGTGCAGGCTTTCGCGCTGCTTGACCACAGAGATCATGCGCCGCAGCCCGGTGTCCGTTTCGGCGTAGCGCAGCAGGATCAGGTTTTCGGTCAGCGCCGAGACCCGCACGCTGCGACCGTGACCGGGGTCGGCGTAGAGCGGCAGTTCCTCGGTGACGAGCGTCGTGATGGCCGCCTCGCGCAACTGATGCAGCAGCGCGTTGAGAAACAGCCCGAAGCGCTCGGTGCGCAGCGCCGAATCGCGGAAGCCTTCGACACCGTCGATCACGATGCGCGTCGCGCCATGCTGCTTGACGGTGGCGAGCGCCTTGGCGGCGACTTCATCGACGGCGAGCTCGATGGCCGGCTGCCATTGCACGATCAGGCGACCGTCGCGCCACGCGTCGGCGAGCGGAATCGACACCGCTTCAGCCTTGCCGATCAGCCGCTGCGGTCCTTCGTAGAAGCCGAGATACACGCAGCGTTCGCCGCGCGCGAGGCCGGCAGCGAGAAACTGCAGGCACATCAGCGTCTTGCCGACGCCGGACGGGCCGATCAGCGTGGTCGTCGAACCTTGTGCGAAGCCGCCGCCGAGCAGGGTGTCGAGATGCGGCAAGCCGAAGCCGAGCCGCGTTTTCAGATCGACGGGACCGGGCTGCGGGGCGCATTGCGCTTCGAGCCGCGGGAACATCAGCAATCCGCTTTCGGCGATGCGGAAGAAGTGCCGGCCCATCAGATGATTGCGCGCGCGCATCTTGTGCACTTCGATTTCGCGCGCGCGGCGCATGCCGTCGGTGTAGCGGTTCAGCTCGATCAGCCCGTCGACCAGCGTGTGTTCCGGATGCGGCTCGTTGCCCGAGAGCGGCGCGAGCAGCAGCGTGGTGCAGTCGAGCGCCGCGACCAGCGCGTTCAGCTCGTGAATGAACTTCGACAGCGACAGCTCGGTTTCGCTGAATTCGCGCGCGCTGCGAAAACCGTCGATGATCATCAGGCTCGGCCGGTAGTCGTAAATGCTCGACGCGATCAGCTTCAGGAAGCCGTCGAGGCCGTCCTGCATCAGTTCGTGATAGCCGGACACGAACAGCATCTGCTGCGCGACCGCGGTTTCGTCGAAGAAGCTCAGGCCTTTCAGATGACCGAGCAGCTTGTCGTGCGACTCGGCGATCAGCGTCATGTACAGCACTTTCTCGCCCTGGCGGACCCGATGAAAGCCGATCTGGCTGGACAGGATCGTCTTGCCGGCGCCGGCCATCCCTTCGAGCAGATAGACGCCGCCGCTCACCAGTCCGCCGCCGAGAATCTCGTCGAAGCCGGGCACGCCCGTTTCGACGTTGCGCCGCGCCGCGTCGGGCCGGGACGCTGGGGACGGGGAGGACGTCTTGGATTCGTCGGTAGTCATTGTCGATGTGGAGGTCAAAGTGCGCGAAAACGACGACCCGGTCGCGGTCGTCCGATGCTTAACCCAACAGGGTTAGCAATCCGCGTTCCTGTCCGGGCGGTGGTGCGAGGCGGCGCGGGATGCGGGGATTCTATCCGGCAATGCGGCGCTTGGCGAACGGTGGTTCGACGGGAGAACGGCGAGGCTGGGCGGGCGATGGGGGCGGCGCAGGAGCGGATGGGTCGTGCGAGAAGCGGTTCGAAAGGTGGTGCGCGCAGGGTCTTCCGTTTCGCCGTGCCTGCCGCTTCGTGGCGCGGCGGCCGGTCGAACTTGCAAAACCGGTGCAAGGAAGTGGTGGAGGATGGCGCGTGCCCGTCGAGGGCACTCTCGATGGAGGAGGGTTCGTTATCACGAGGGGTAAGGCGTTGGAGCGCGGGCGAGGTAGAAGCAACGTGAGTCTCCCCGACGATGCCGAAGCCGCGGTGACACGCGGCGCGAACTCGTTGCCCGCGCCGCGCTTCGGCACCTCGCCCGCGTCAACTCAACTGCACGCGAAGCTGCTCGCCGAATCGATGTCGCCACCCTTGTAGCGCGCGACCTTCGGATACGGGCACAGCGGCCGCGTGCGTCCGGCGCCCCAGCTCGACGGCACGTCGCTGTTCGGCGAGGCGCTGCTGGCGTCGCGCGCGCTCGCGATCACGCTGTCGGGCGCCGTGCCCTGCTCGACCCACGCGATCATCGGCGTCAGCATGTCGAACTGGTCGGTGCTCGGACCGCCGCTGCAATGGTTCATGCCGGCGATCGTGTAGAGCCGCGCGAAGTTCGACGCATCGCCGCCGTTGGCTGCCGTCAGGCGCTGATACCAGTCGGTCGTGTCGTTCGACGAAAACACCGGGTCGCTGGTGCCGTGATAGACCATCAGCTTCGCGCCGCGCTGCTTCAGCGCGCTCAGGTTGGTCTCGTCGGGCGGCGTCATGAACGACCACGACGACTCGGTATAGACGCCGCCGGTCGCGAAAATCTTCGGCGCGTCGTTGTCCATGCTGAAGTTCAGCGCATACGTCGACAACTGGCTCAGGATCGACGCACTCTGCGGCAGCGTCGTGAACGTGAACGCGGCGGCGGCCGGGTCGAGCGTGATCGAGTTCGACTGCTTCCACGCCGACCAGCCGTTGCCGAGCCCCGCGTCGTACGGGAAGCTCGCATACAGCGCGTCGCCCGTGCTGTTGCGCGGGCCCGAGAACACGTTGCCGATCGCGTCCTTCTGCGCGGTGGTCAGGCAGGTGCCGTCGCGCACGTTGTTGGTGCAGGTCGGCACGTCGGTCGCGAGGCTGAAGTTTGCCTGGCATGCCTTAATGTCCTGGATCAGGCCGTCGGTGGCACCGTCGAGCGCATCGCATTTGGCCAGAATCTTCGCGGCGACCATCTGCCGTTCGGTTGCCGTGAAGCCGGTGGTGATGTCGGGCAGACCGCCCGAGGTGGTGGCGGTCGCGACCTTCGCGAGCTGTTGCGCACTCCACATTTCGCCGATCGCCGCTTTCGGCAGATGGAAGCCCGGGTCGCCGGCAATGATGCCGTCGTATTCCGCCGACGAGCGCGCGGCGGCCACCAGCGCATGCCGTCCGCCGTTCGAGCAGCCTTCGAAGTAGCTGCGATCCGGGCCCTTGCCGTAGGCGAGCCTGATCACCTGCTTGGCCATCGGCGTGAGCGTGGCGACCGCGTTGTAGCCGTAGTCGAGGCGCGCCTGCGGATCGAGACCGAACAGCGGGTTCTGCGAAGAGCTATGGCCGGCATCCGAGCTGATCACCGCGAAGCCTATGTTCAGCGCGTCGTTGGTTGGTCCGCCGCCGCCGATCTCGCCGGTCGCGGTGACGACGTTGCCGTCGAGGCCGCCGTTGGCCTGATAGAAGAAGCGGCCGTTCCACGCGAGCGGCAGGCGCATTTCGAAGCCGATCGCGTAGGTTTTACCGTCGACGCTGCTCACGCGCTGATTCATGCTGCCCTGGATCAGGCAGTGCTCGGCGATCGGCTTGCCGGCCACCGTCAGCGTGCCGGCGGCGACGTCGGTGACCGTCGCGAACGTGGTGTTCGCATACGAGAGCCTCGCGGCCAGCGCCGCGCAGGTGCTCGCGAGCGTGGCCGGCGTCGCCGCGCTCAGTTGCGGCAACGCGGTCGCGTTGGCGCTCGTGCCGGTGCTGCTGTTGCCGCTACTGCCGTTGGTGTTGCCTGCGTTTTCCACATCGCTGCTGCCGCATGCGGCGAGTGCGAGTGCCGCGGCTGCGGCGACTGCGATAGACGTGCCTTTCATTCGATGTCTCCTGTCGAGGCAAGCTGCCTGTCGTTAGAAAGAGTGACGAACGCCCACCATCACGCCGGTCTGGCCGGTGCCTGCCGCCGGCGTCGTGCCGCCGCCACCGCCGCTGACCGAATAGCGCGCCTTCGCGCTGTTGCCGAGATAGGACGCCTGGGCATACATCGCGCTGCGCTTCGACAGCAGGTAGGTGGTGCGCAAGGTGCCCATCGTCGCGCGCGTGTCGTGCTCGTTGTTGCCGATGTGATAGACCTCGCCGTCGACGATGAAAGCCGGCGTCACGAAGTACGACGCGCCGACGAAGTACAGATTCGAGCGCACGTCCGGCAGCGCGATCGACGTTGTTTCGACGCGGCGGTTCAGCCAGCCCGCGCCGACCTTCAGCTTGCCGATGTTCGCGTACGCGCTGACGTGCGCGCGCGTGTCTTTGTCGGCCGCGTCGATCAGCGGGATCGGCGCGACGCCGTCGAAGAAATTCGCCGCCGCGGTGCTGCCGCCGCGCTGCTCTTCATACGAGGCCGCGACGCCGAACATCGACGCGTCGTACTTCAGCATCACCGACCAGTCGCGGCATTCGGTCGGACGGCCCGCCACCGAGCCGGTGCAGGTGCCTTGGCCTGGCGAATTGCCGGTGCCCGCCGAGTCGCGGCCGAACGAGTAGCTCGCGCCGAAGGTGACGCCGGCGTAGCTGCCCGTGTAGGCGACCGAATTGTCGGCGCGCGCGTTGGGCACGTAGGCGTCGAGCGAGCCGAGACCGTAGATGTCGGGGCCGATGATGTCCGCGCCGAGCAGCGCGAGGTAAGTCATCGTGTACTGACGGCCGAAGCTCAGCGTGCCGTACGGGCTCTTCACGCCGACGAACGCCTGGCGTCCGAACAGCCGGCCGCCCTGACCCGAATCGCCGCCGCGCAGATTGAAGCCGCTTTCGAGCGTAAAGATCGCGCTATAGCCGCCGCCGAGATCTTCATTGCCGCGAAAGCCCCAGCGCGACGGAAATTCGCCGGTGACGCCCGGCATGCGGACCACGCTCTTGCCCTCGGCGTTGGCGTGCGAAACATATTCGATGCCGGTGTCGACGATGCCGTACAGCGTGACGCTCGATTGCGCCAATGCCGCGCCGCTGACGGCGCACAACGCGCCGCAAAGCAGAAGACGTGCGGGTGCTTGCATGAGTGAGATCTCCAGACCGTTGATGAAGCTGTTGTTGTGATTAGGTTTTGTGGTTGTGTATCGAGGTGCGACGCGGACCGGCTCAGTCGGCGGCGCGCGGGCGGCGCAGCAACAGCAGCGCGGCGACGGCGGCGATTACGGTGACCGGAATACTCGCGCCGATCACAGTCGACGAACTGCGGCCCATCGCCAGCAACTGACCGGCGGCGAGCGGCCCGACCACCGAGCCGATGCGGCCGACGGCGACTGCCGCGCCGACGCCGGTGCCGCGCATCGCGGTCGGATAGAACGCCGCGGACAGCGCATACAGCACCGATTGGCCGCCGACCACGAAGGTGCCCGCAAAGAACGCGGCGGCCACCAGCGCGCCGAAACCGGGCGAGACCGACAGCCCCGCGAGCGACGCGATGATGCCGACATACATGCCGCCGATCACGAGGCTCTGGCGGATCCGGTCCATCAGCATGCCGATCAGCAAGGTGCCGAGGCCGCCGCCGACGTTGAAGAAGATCTGCACGTAGCCTACTTCGGCGCGCGACAGACCGCGTGCGGCCATCAGCGACGGCAGCCAGTTGAGCAGGAAATACAGCACGATCAGCGTGCAGAAATAGCTGACCCAGATCTGCACGGTGGACAGACCGCGCGTGCCGCCGAACAGCACCTCGCCGATCGGCGCGGGCTTGATGCGGCCGTCGTGCGAGGCCTTCGTGAATGCACTCGAGTCCCGCAGGAACAGGAGCAGCAGCGGCACCAGCAACAGCGGCCCGGCGCCGCCGACGTAGAAGATGTGGCGCCAGTCGGCGTCGCCCGCGCTCAGCACGCCGATCACCGAGGCGATCACGCCGCCGAACGGAATGCCGCAATACATCACGCTGACCGCGGTGCCGCGCCGATGCGGCTCGACCGCTTCCGACGACAACGCGATCAGGTTGGGCAGCGCACCGCCGAGGCCGATGCCGGTCAGCACCCGCACCAGCACGAGCGTGTGGAAGTCGGCGACCAGCGCGGTCATGATCGACAGCAGTCCGAACAGACAGGCGGAGATCACCAGCACGCGCTTGCGGCCGATGCGATCCGCGAGCCGTCCGCCGAACATCGCGCCCGGCAGCAGGCCGAAAGTGCCGGCGCTGAACGCGAGCCCCATCTGCGCGACCGACAGGCCAAACTCGCGCGCCATGCGTGGCGCGGCGACACCGACCGACTGCAGGTCGAGCCCTTCGAGCAGCGCGAGCGCGAAACACAGGCCGAGCGTGAGCGCGACACCGCCCGGTGTGGATTGCGGCGGCGCGGCGGCATCGGGAGTAGAAGAGAAAGTGGCGGCTCTTTTCACGTTAGTGATCCTTATTAAATGGCTTGGCTTTCCGGTGCTGCGGGTATGTCGACGTACTGCGAAGGCCGGCCGTGCGCATGAGCGCAGGGTCGGCGCCGTAGCGGCCGGGGTGGACAGCATACGGCGGTGGTGCGGAGTTCAGACTGGCATCAAGGTCGTGGTGGGACGCTTGCGGATCGCGCGACAGACGGCGCATCGGTTCGACATCCACCTGCCGGCGCGTAGGCCTCGATGCGATGTGACGAACCGTCGCCCGTCGCGTCGTGGAGTGGATTTAATATCAGGTAGGCTGATAAAACAAGCGTTAACCGTTCGGTGAAAACACCTAGTGAACGGCTGGGCGGGAAAGAACGGGGAGCGGCGGGAAGGAGTAGGAAACTCAGCCGCGCAGGTTGCGCACGAAGGTTTCGAGGTGCGTTTGCACGCTGGCGGCGGTGTCGACGCCGAGGTCGTCGAGCATCTGCTTCTCGATCGCCTTGACCGCCTGTTCGCAGTCGCGCAGCACCGCGCGGCCTTCTTCGGTCAGCTGCAGCAACACGATGCGGCCGTGCGTCGGGTCCGGCTCGCGGCTCACCCAGTTGCGAGCCGCCATCGCGTTCATCACCTCGTTGGCCGATTGCGGCGTGATGAACGAGCGTTCCGCGACCTGCGCATTCGACGCTCGCCCGTTCGCCTCCAGCACCGACAGCGCGGTGAACTGTGCGAGCGTGAGACCGAGCGGCGCGAGCGCTTCGCTCATGCGGCGCCTGAGAATGCGATCGAGACTGCCGATGACATAGGTCAGGCGCAGGCTCGGACGACGGTTGCGGGCTGCGCTGGGTTCGGCGGACGGCTTCTGATTCTTGTTCATGACGTACCGGATAAGAGGTCTAGCCCGCATCTTAGCGTGTCGCGCGCAACGACCGCAGCAAGCGCCTATTTTCCTACGTAAAAACGCGCGTAGGGGTTTGCCCCGACGTCCCGAAATTCCGCTTTACATATCAGGCAACCTGATATTAAATGCACTCATCAGGCCGCCGTCGCGGCCATCGTTCACGGAGAAAGCAGATGAATTACGAAGGCCGTTGGAAAGCAGTCAAGGTTGAAGTCGCGGAAGGTATCGCGTGGGTCACGTTCAATCGTCCGGAGAAGCGCAACGCGATGAATCCGACGCTGAACCGCGAAATGATCGAGGTGCTCGAAGCGGTGGAACTCGACGCCGAAGCGCAGGTGCTGGTGCTGACGGGCGAAGGCGATGCGTGGACCGCCGGCATGGACCTGAAGGAATACTTTCGCGAAGTCGACGCGGGCCCGGAAATCCTGCAGGAAAAAATTCGCCGCGACGCGTCGCGCTGGCAGTGGCAACTGCTGCGCATGTACTCGAAGCCGACCATCGCGATGGTCAACGGCTGGTGCTTCGGCGGTGGCTTCTCGCCGCTCGTCGCGTGCGATCTCGCGATCGCCGCGGACGAAGCGGTGTTCGGCCTCTCCGAAATCAACTGGGGCATCCCGCCGGGCAACCTCGTCAGCAAGGCGATGGCGGATACGGTCGGACATCGTCAGGCGCTTTACTACATCATGACCGGCGATACCTTCACGGGCCAGCAGGCGGCCAACATGGGTCTCGTCAACCAGAGCGTGCCGCGCGCCGAGTTGCGCGACGTGACGCGCAAGCTCGCCGCCAAGCTGCTCGACAAGAACCCGGTGGTGCTGCGCGCGGCCAAGCATGGCTTCAAGCGCAGCCGTGAACTGACGTGGGAGCAGAACGAGGACTACCTCTACGCGAAGCTCGATCAGGCGCAACTGCGCGATCCGGAGCACGGTCGCGAGCAGGGTCTGAAGCAGTTCCTCGACGACAAGTCGATCAAGCCGGGCCTGCAGGCCTACAAGCGCTGAGCCGCCTGTCCACGCAAATAACCGACAGAGAGACAGGCGAGGAGACGACACGATGCAGGACGTGACTTTACTGATCGGCGGCGAGAGCCGCGGCGCGTCGGACGGCAGGACCTTCGAGCGGATCGATCCGGCGAACGGCCGGGTCGCGTCGCGCGCGGCGGCGGCAACGCTGGCCGACGTGGACGCGGCGGTCGAAGCGGCGGCGCGTGCCTTTCCGGCATGGTCGGCGCTTGCGCCGGGCGAGCGCCGCAAGCGCTTGCTCGTCGCGGCCGATCTGATGGATGCGCGTGCCGCGCAGTTCATCGAAACCGGCCGTGCCGAAACCGGCGCGATGCCGAACTGGTACGGTTTCAACGTGATGCTCGCGGCCAACATGCTGCGCGAGGCCGCCGCGATGACCACGCAGATCGACGGCGACGTGATTCCGTCGAACGTGCCGGGCAGTCTCGCAATGGCGGTGCGTCAGCCGTGCGGCGTGGTCCTCGGCATGGCGCCGTGGAATGCGCCGGTGATTCTCGGCACGCGCGCGCTGGCGATGCCGCTCGCGTGCGGCAACACGGTGGTGTTCAAGGCGTCCGAGGGCTGTCCGGGCGTGCATCGGCTGATCGGCAGCGTGTTGCACGATGCGGGTCTCGGCGACGGCGTCGTCAACGTGATTACCCATTCGGCCGAAGATGCGCCGGCCGTCGTCGAGCGTCTGATCGCGCATCCGGCGGTGCGGCGCGTCAACTTCACGGGTTCGACGCGCGTCGGCCGCATCGTCGCGCAACACGCGGCACAGCATCTGAAGCCCGCGCTGCTCGAACTCGGCGGCAAGGCGCCGGTGCTGGTGCTCGACGACGCGGATCTCGACGCGGCGGTCGAAGGCGTCGCGTTCGGCGCGTTCTTCAACCAGGGGCAAATCTGCATGTCGACGGAACGCGTGATCGTCGATCGCAAGGTGGCGGACGCGTTCGTCGAGAAGCTCGCGGCGAAGGCGCGTACGCTGAAGGCCGGCGATCCGGCCGCCGCCGATTCCGTGCTCGGCCTGCTCGAAAGCGAAGCGGCAGCGCGGCGCGTGAAGGCGCTTGTCGACGATGCGCGCGAGAAGGGCGCGCGTTTGCCGGTGGGTTGCACGGTGGAAGGCGCGGCGATGCAGCCGGTGATCGTCGACGGCATTACGCCCGCAATGAAGCTGTACGCGGACGAATCGTTCGGGCCGGTGGTCACGGTGCAGCGCGTCGATAGCGACGACGAAGCGATTCGCGTCGCCAACGACAGCGAATACGGCCTGTCCGCGGCGATTTTCAGTCGTGATGTCGCGCGCGCATTGAATCTGGCGAAGCGCGTCGAATCGGGCATCTGCCATATCAACGGACCGACCGTGCACGACGAAGCGCAGATGCCGTTCGGCGGCGTGAAGAAGAGCGGTTATGGGCGCTTCGGCAGCAAGGCATCGATTGCCGAATTCACCGATCTGCGCTGGATCACGGTTCAGACCGGGCCGCGTCATTATCCGATCTGAACACCCGTCGTTCACGTAGTAAACCGAATCAATCAGGAGAGGCGCGCCGCGCGACGACGCGGCGCACCCGACGCCGCCACGAGGCGGCGCGCATGGAATCGACAAAGGAGACAGGCTTTGCATTCCGAGCCGACACAAGTGAATACTGCGTCGAATGCCGCCGGCCGGCCGACGCCATACCGCGACGCGCTGATCGGCACGTCGTCGCTGCATCTGCGGCGGCAGGGCGACACGTGGTATCTGAAAGCGACCGAAGCGCTCGGCGAGCATCCGCAGCGGATGACCGAGCGGCTCGAAAGCGGTGCGCGCGCGCATCCCGAGCGCTGGCTCGCCGCGCGGCGCGGCAGCGACGGACAGTGGATCG
Source organism: Paraburkholderia antibiotica (assembly GCF_012927125.1). Taxonomy (GTDB): domain Bacteria; phylum Pseudomonadota; class Gammaproteobacteria; order Burkholderiales; family Burkholderiaceae; genus Paraburkholderia; species Paraburkholderia antibiotica. The sequence goes on along the minus strand of NZ_JABBFZ010000009.1, from coordinate 97,770 downwards.
GCCTCAGCTATGCGCACGCGCTGCAGAGTGCACGTGCGATCGGCGAGGCGCTGCTCGCGCGCAATCTGTCGGCCGAGCGGCCGATCGCGATTCTGTCCGGCAACGATCTCGACCATCTGCAACTGATGCTCGGCGCGATGTGGGCGGGCATTCCGTTTTCGTCGATTTCGCCGGCTTATGCGCTCGCATCCGGCGACCTCGGCAAGCTGCGTCATACGATCGAGCTGCTCACGCCGGGCCTCGTGTTCGCGAGCCACTACGATACGTTCGCGGCAGCGATCGAAGCGGTGGTGCCGGCTGATGTGGAAATCGTCAGTGTCGTTGGGCCGCGCGAGCCGCGGAACACGCACAAGGTGAGCCTGTTCAGCGAGCTGCTGAACACGACTCCAGCCAAAGTCGACGCCGTTCATGCGGCGATCAGCCCGGACGCGATTGCGAAATTCCTGTTTACGTCCGGCTCGACCAAACTGCCGAAGGCCGTGCCGACCACGCATCGCATGCTGTGCAGCAATCAGCAGATGCTGCTCGAAACGTTCCCCGAGTTTGCGAAGGAACCGCCGGTGCTGGTCGACTGGCTGCCGTGGAATCACACGTTCGGCGGCAGTCATAACGTCGGCATCGCGCTCTACAACGGCGGCACGCTGTATATCGACGACGGCAAGCCCGTCAACGGCAAGTTCGACGAAACGCTGCGCAATCTGCGCGAAATCGCGCCGACGATTTACTTCAACGTGCCCAAGGGCTGGGAAGAACTGGCGATTGCGCTGGAGCGTGACGAAGTGCTGCGCGAGACGTTTTTCTCGCGTGTGAAGCTGTATTTCTTCTCCGGCGCGGGCCTGTCGCAAGCCGCGTGGGATCGGCTCGAACGCGTGACGGAGAATCATTGCGGCGAGCGTATCCGCATCATGGCGGGGCTCGGCATGACGGAGACGTCGCCGTCGTGCATGTTCACGACCGGTCCGGTGATGCGCGCGGGCTATGTGGGCCTGCCCGCGCATGGCTGCGAGGTCAAGCTCGAACCGGTCGGCGACAAGTTGGAAGCGCGTTATCGCGGTCCGCACGTGATGCCCGGCTATTGGCGCGCGAGCGCGGCGGAGCGCGAAGATTCGTTCGACGAGGAAGGCTTTTTCCGCAGCGGCGACGCAGTGCGCTTCGTCGATATCGAGCGGCCGGAACTGGGGCTGCTGTTCGACGGACGTATCGCCGAGGACTTCAAGCTCAGTTCGGGCACCTTCGTCAGCGTCGGGCCGATGCGAGCGCGGGTGATTTCCGAAGGCGCGCCGTACGTGCAGGACGTGGTCGTGACCGGCATGAATCGCGACGACATCGGCTTGCTGGTGTTTCCGCGGCTCGACGATTGCCGGCGGCTCGCGGGTCTGCCCGTGGCGGCGAGTGCTGGCGAGGTCGTGCAGGCGCCGGCGGTGCGCGCGCATTTCGTCGCGTTGCTCGAGAAGCTGAACCGCGGCGCGACCGGCAGCGCGAGCACGATCGCGCGACTGCGGCTGATGGACGTGCCGCCGTCGCTCGATCTCGGCGAAGTGACCGACAAAGGCTCGATCAACCAGCGCGCGGTGCTGAAGCAGCGCGCCGAGCTGGTCGACGCGATGCACGACAGCGCGCAGCGCGATGCCGACGTGATCGTCGCGCACGCCGATGCGAGACGATGATGTGATCTGAGGCGCCCGATGCGCGTGACGCGATACTTCACGCGTGCATCGGGCGCGATGCGCTGACAGGAGCCGTTAAATGAACCTCGACCAACTCGTCGCGATCGACACGCACGTCCACGCGGAAGTCTCGTGTTGCCAGCCGCCGGATCTGTTCGGCAAGGAATTCGACGAAGCCGCCGACAAGTACTTCGGCACCGTGCTCAAACTCGGCCGTCGCCCGACGATTCCCGAGACGATCGAGCATTATCGCCAGCGCAATATTGGCTTCGTGATGTTCACCGTCGACTGCGAAGCGAACCTCGGCCGCCGGCGGATTCCCAACGAAGAGATCGCCGAATTCGCGCAGAAGAACAGCGACATCATGATCGCGTTCGCCAGCATCGATCCGCACAAAGGCAAGATGGGCGTGCGCGAGGCGCGCAAGCTGATCGAGGAATACGGCGTGCGCGGCTTCAAGTTTCATCCGACCATGCAGGCGTTTTTCGCTAACGATAGGCTCGCCTATCCGCTCTACGAGTTGATCGCCGAGCATCGGCTGACGGCCGTGTTTCATAGCGGCCATTCGGGCATGGGATCGGGCATGCGTGCCGGCGGCGGGCTGCGGCTGAAGTATTCGGAGCCGATCCATCTCGACGACGTCGCCGCCGATTTCCCCGACATGAACGTCGTGATTGCGCATCCGTCGTGGCCGTGGCAGGAGCAGGCGCTGTCGATCGCGTTGCATAAGCCGAACGTGTATATCGATCTGTCGGGCTGGTCGCCGAAGTATTTTTCGCCGGAGCTGATCCGCCACGCGAATACGCTGCTGAAGCGCAAGATGCTGTTCGGCTCCGACTTTCCGCTGATCCAGCCGGATCGCTGGCTCGCGGATTTCAAGGAAGTCGGCTTCAGGGAAGAAGTGCACCCGCTGATTCTCAAGCAGAACGCGGTGGGCTTGCTGGGTCTCGAATCGCGCTGAGCTACCGCTGCGCGAAGGAGCGGCTGACGGCGGCGGCGCGGCATGGGCGCGCCGGCGTATACAATTCGGCTGCTCCCGATTTCCGCGGCCGTTTGTCCGCCTCTTCGCAACCGATCCAACCCATGCCGAATCCGACCCGGGCCTTTCTTCTCGGTCCGCTCCTGAAAGGCGTTTCACGCTCCTTTTATCTCACGCTGCGCGTGCTGCCCGTCGGCATGCGCGATCCGATCGGCCTCGCGTACCTGCTCGCGCGAGCCGCGGACACGATCGCCGATACCTCGTTGATTCCGCCCGAGCAGCGTCTTGCGTTGCTGCTCGCGCTGCGCGACCGCATCAACGGCGTGAGCGGCGCGGCCGGCGACAGCGCGGCGTTCCAGCGTATCGCGGCCGAGGTCGCGGGCCAGCAGGTGCAATCGGATGAAAAGGTGCTGCTCGAATCGCTGGGCCCCGCGCTCGACGTGCTCGCGCAACTGGACGAGTCGGATCGCAAGGCGGTGCGCGAGATCGTCACGACGCTGACCGAGGGCATGGAATTCGATCTGCGCACGTTTCCCGACGAACGTTCCGGCCAACTCGCGGCGCTGCGCGAATACGACGAGCTCGATCGCTATACGTATCTGGTCGCGGGCTGCGTCGGCGAATTCTGGACCACGATGACCTACGCGCACATGCTGGGCACGCTGAAAGCGCAACCCGACACGATGGCGCAGCGTGGCGTGCGATTCGGCAAGGCGCTGCAGATGACCAACGTGCTGCGCGATTGCGGCAAGGATTTGCGGATCGGCCGCTGCTATTTGCCGCAGAGCATGCTCGATCAGCACGGCCTGAGCGCGCAGGATCTATTGCAGCCGGCCAATTCGATGCGCGCGCGACCGTTGCTGGTCAAGCTGTTGCGCCACACGCTCGATCACTTCCGGGCCGCGCTCGACTATACGCTCGCGATTCCGGCCGGTGCGGTGCGCTTGCGGCTCGCCTGTCTGTGGCCGATTCTGATCGGGCTCGAAACCTTGTTGCTGCTCGCGGATAACGACGCGTGGCTCGATCCGGCGAAAGTGTCGAAAGTGACGCGCAATACGGTGTATCGGATCATTGCGTCGTCGCTGCTGTTGGTGCCGTCGAATGCGCTGGTTCGCAATGCGATCGAAAAAAGGCTCCGTCTGATTGAGGCACGGTTGTAGGCGTAAACGCGTACTGCCTGGCGCCGCGTGATTTTGCGCGGTGAATAAAACCGAATGACTTCAATGCACTACGAATCGCGCGGAGTACTGCCGATTTAATCTGGATCATTGAATAGCCGGGAATCGGGAAAGCCCCAGGCCCGTGCCTTCGCGCTTCGCGTTAGTCTCTTTCTAAAGGAGGCGACCTATGCGACAAGCGTTTTACATTGCGTTGGTGCTTTTGCTTGGCTATCTGATGGCGGATCGGGCGATGATGCGGGCGCAGGCCGGTGAGGTCGGCACGATTACGTGTCACCAGGGCGCGGCGCTCGTCAAATCGAATGCATTGAAGAAGGGCTTTGGAGACGCTGGAGCGAGTGCTCAGAGCGAGAGCTTCCTGTCGAGCTGTCTCGTGACTGGACGCGGTCAGGTCGGTAACCTGATCGCACGCGACTGACCGTCCTTCAAGTCGTCATCCCAGGATTCGCCGTGGCGCACGGATTGCGCCGCGAAAAAGCGCCCAGACCGCGAAGGTCCGGGCGAAGTCATCGGGAGCCCGATGACGGAGGTAACCAGATGTGAACTGGCCCGCGTTCGGGGATACCCGGCCGCGGGCCAGTTCATTTGAATCGGGGTGCGCGTCGCGCGGACGCGCTTATTGACGCAGCGCTTGCGGTTCGTGTCGCCGGACGGCCTGGCGACACTGCTCTGTGCTTATCGAACCGCTTGCTGCCTGTTACTGCTTACTGACCGAAGTAGACCGACTTTGCGTCAGTCGTTGCAACGGTGTGGCTCGATTGCGACGAACCGGCCTTCACACCGCCGAAGCCGCTAGCTGCGGGTTGGCCGACGCCGTTTTGCGCGTTGACGCGAGCTTCTGCAGCCTGGATGTCAGCCGGGTAGTGCGGGTCGGCGTGGCCCGGCTGGTAGCCGGCCTTTTCCAGTTGAACCAGTTCAGCGCGCACTTGAGCGCGGGTCACCGGCTGGTTGGCTTGTGCGAACGAAGCGACCGGAGCGGCGATAGCGGCGGCGATAACAACGGCTTGAATGAGCGATTTCATGATACTTACCTCCAGTTTTAGGGTTTTATCTTGCTGCGAACTTGCTTGTTCGTAGTCAGTGATTGCATTGTAAATTTGATAACTGGATAGAGTAAGTATCTATTCGGGTAATGTTTGTTGCTGAATTTGAGATAAAGACGGGGAACTATAAGGGTTAATGCCTAGTTAAAACGCGGCTGTCAGGGGGCCGTACGCGGTAGCTCAGGTGATCTGGTACTTTTTATTGGATGGAGCGCGGAACAGTGGCGGCGGGATTAATCCGGTGAAGGCGGATGGGCGCCGGAGATCGTTGCGTTGGCATCGTTGCCGACCGGCTCCGAGGTCGGATCGACCGATTGCCTGAGGCGCGTGAACGCCTGAGCCGTCCGCCCATCGCGCTGATCCTTCGCGTCGTAGAAGTCCTGACTGAGCCACTGGCCAAAGCGCATCACCTGCGAACCCAGCGCGCTCTTGAAGCGCACCCACGCATTGCTGGTGCGCGCGAGTTGCGTGGCGGCATCGACGGCTTTCGCGGCAAGCTGGTCCAGTTCGGCGTGCAGATGATCGGCGAAATGATGGAGGCCGTACTGATTGCCGTTCGATGATTTGCGCTCCAGCTCGGTGTGCTCGGCAATCAGCGACTGATTCGTCACGCGGATAAATGCCGGTGTGTCGGTACGCGCGGTGCCACGGTGCCGAAGCGCCACACGGATATCGGTTGCGGCCTGGGTGCGCGCGCCGAGCGGCCCGAGTTGCCACTTGTCGCACAGGTACTTCAAGAGGCTGCAATGATCGAATTGCTCCTTGCATACGCCGGGTTCGCACCATGGCGACACCAGCAGCGCGGGCACGCGCACGCCGAGCCGTTTGAAATCGAAGCTCGTGGTGTGGTCGTCCGGTGCGTCCGCGTTCGCCGGTGGCGACACATGATCGTAGAAGCCGCCGTGTTCATCGTAAAGGATCACTAATAATGTGCTTTCCCACAGCGCCTGATTCGAGCGCAGCGCATTGTAGGTGTCCGCAATCAGCTTTTCTGCCTTCATGATGTTGTGCGGCGGATGATCGTCGTTCTGCGCTTCGCCGAAGTACTTCGGCTCGATCAGCACGAAGTTCGGGAATTCAGCAGCGGAGCCCGCAGCGTCCCGAAAGAACGTGTCGAATAGATGATAGTTCGCGAGATTCTCCGCGCGACGCTGGTTCTTCAATAGCAGCGACGCGGGGAAGTCGTAGAAATAGACCTTCCAGGTTTTCTTTTCCCGCGCATTATTCAACCGGTCGAAAATCGTGTCCTGGTCCTGTTCGGTGTACCAGTGCGGACTGAGCGCATCGAGTCCGGACGGCATGTCCACCTGGCCTTTCGACGTCCCCGTCAGCGCGAAAAAGCGGTTCGGCCAGGTCGGTCCCGGCAACGACGAGAACCACTGGTCGCAGACGGTGAATTGCGCGCCCAGCGTATGCAATGCCGGAAGAAAGCCGTAGGGGTAATAGCCCATCACGTCCTGCCGCGCGGCGATGCTGCTGTGCGGATAGTCGTTGACGAACGAGCGCACGAAGCCGCTATTGTTGTCGGCAATCTGCGCCATCACGGCCTTGTGCTCGTGATTGGGATCGTGCTTCATTTGCCGCTCGCGCGTTTCGCGCGGGGAGAATGTGTGGCCTTGGCCATCGGTGTTCGATTTGCCGGCCGCGTTGCGCACGCCGTCCAGATCCTTATGCACGACGTCGAGGCAGCCGAGCATCTGGTCGAACGAGTGATTTTCCATCAGCAGCAGTACGACGTGTTTGATTGGATCTTCTTGCGTGTTCTGCTCGACGTCGCTCATCTTCGTCGCTCCGCTAGTGGATGGATTCCGTAGGTCTACTGCTACTGGACACGGCGTTGCCAACTTAGTGCAAAAGGCGGGCTCGCGAAAGAGTCTTCGTAAGAAGCGAAACGGCACGCGACACCGAGGTATGGCGTCGCGTGCCTGTTTCGCTTAACGAAGCATTCGCTCAACTGCCCGAAAAGATCGGACCCTGCGCGCCCGGTGCGAACGACTGAAACGTATCGCCCGATGACGCAGCCGGCGCCCCGGATGCGGGCGGCCCCGATGGCGGTGCCGGCTCGCGCAGCGTCAGCGCGCTATTCGTGGTGATCGGCACACTCGGCTGGGCGAGCAACTCGGTCTTGCGCATCGAGCCGACCGACGTGCCGAAGTAGTAGCTGATGATGCTGATCCACGCGGTCCCCAACGCACCGACCACCACGTTGACGAGATCCTTGTTGGCGGGCGGCAAGGACTGAAATGCCATCAGCAGCAGAATGCCGAAGAAGCCGGTGGTTACCGCCATCGCGAGTACTTTCGGCACCCAGTCGCGATTGGTGACGCCCATCGCGCGTGCGTTGGCGCGATCGCCGGCGGCGATGCGAGCCATGTCGCTGTCGTGCGCGAGGCTCGATTGCGCGGCGCTCACCATCAACTGCTGCAACTGTAGCGAGTTGGCGCTTTCCGCCTGGCGGATCTTTTCGAGCGCGCCGGGGTCGTTCAACGCCGGTTCCACGAAGGCAGGATCGCTAGGCGTGCCGAGCGTGTGCGAGATGATCGCGGCTGCTGCTGTCACGCCAAGGCCGACCGGACCACCCACGAGCTCGGCGAGAAGCGGGGCGGTGCTACCGATGTTCGTCGCTACTTTAGACCAGTCCATCATGCCGCTCCCAGAAGAAGATTGGATGCCATCCGTTCGGTCCAGCCGCGGCTGAAACTCGGCCATGCATGCAGGTTGCGCAGATAGCGCAGACGATACGCGGCGAAGCGCATCACGAACTTCATCGGGTCCACGCTCTTGACCGCGTTCAGCGTATCCGGGCCGAACTTGCCGTCTTCCTTCGCGCCGGACGCCTTCTGCATCCACAGCACGACGAGGCCGCCGTTGTAGTTCGCGTCGAAAATCTGGAAGGCCACGCGCGGATCGAGTTCGTCGAGATGCAGCGGATCCCAGTACCTGCGTTTGGCGATCTGATGCGCGGTGTCGAGCGGCAGATCTTTCATCGGGCCGCTATAACCCTCGTTGCGCGCGACGCGCGCGGTCACACCCCACATCGTTTCGCCGCCGGGATCGGCGGGATTGAAGCTGTAACCGCCTTCATTTCCGATCAGGGCTTTGAATGCGTCTTCGAAGCTGTCCATCGAACTGTCTCCTCTTCGGCTGTGTGCACGACTCAAATCGCGAATGCATTCGGCTCAGAGCGCGTGCATCGCACTTCCTCCGGCGTCGTGCGTTGCATCGAGCGATGCCCGCAGCGGAGATGCCGCCGATGGATTCGGAACGGGTCTGGCTTGATCGCCGGGCCTCGGTGTAGGCGTGTCGCCTGCGTCCTGAACCGCATTGGCGAAGTGCGCCAGTTCGTTTTCGCGTGCCGACAGCGTGCTGGGGTCGAGCTGCAATGCCTGTGCATATTTCAGTGAGGCGGCGTGTAAATCGCCTTTATGTTCGAGCGCGCGGCCCCATTCGACATACGACGGCGCATGATCGGGGCGCAGCTTGACGGCGGCCGACAGATGCTTGATCGCTTCGTCGTAGTGGCCGATGCTGGCAAGCGCTTCACCCCAGTCGTGCAGCGTGTCGACGGATTCGGATTTCTCCGCGGCGCGCCGGAACGCTTCGATCGCTTCTCCGTATCGATGCGCGTGCAGCAACACGTCGCCAAGCAGTCGCAGGTTTTCGGCGGTGTGCGACTTTTCCCTGGCGCCTTCACGCAATACCGCGAGCGCGGCGTCGATGTGGTTCTGCTGTTCGAGCACGATGCCGAGGCTTGCGCGCAGCACTGCCGAATCCGTGTACACGTCCAGCGCGTCACGAATCTGCCGCTCGGCATCTTTCCACAGTTTCTGATTGATGAACAGCCATGCTTTGCCCGCGATCGCCCATTCGCCTTGCTCGGATGCAGGCAGTTTGAGCACATCTTCATAGATGCCGAAGATCTCGCGATAGTCGCACTGTTCGAACGAGCATCGGGACTTTCGAACTTGCGTGAACAGGTGACTCGCGAGGATGTTCGGCTCGGCGAGTCGCATTGCCTTGACCGCTATTGCGTGCACGAAGTCTTCGAGGTCACGTCCTTCGAACGATACGGTGCTTTGGTGGCTGTCGAACGGGCCGCCTTCTATCTGCACGTGCGCGACGTACGAGTCCAGTCCGTCGTTGGTCTTCGTGATGCCGACGTGCACGATCACGTCGGTGCGATGCATCACGCTTTTGATGAACCGCACGGTCGACGCGTACGACATCTCCTGCCCCGGAATCTGGATATCCGGTTGCGCGTCGTTGTCGGTGACCGTATCGTGAGGAATCGATTCGGCATCCTGTCCGATTTCCTTCATCGTCGACATGATCCGCTCGGCGATGAAGCTGGAGGTATAGCCGCGTTCGCTCAGCGTTTGCGGCGCTTCGACCGGCGGTACCCGTAACTGGCGGGTGAATACGTCGCGCACGACGAGGCAGAACAAACCGATCGCGAGTATTCCGACCATCCACGGCAACACGTACGGCCACAGTTGCTTGGGTCCGCGGCCGACGAAGCCGATGGCGCGCAATCCACGCTGAAGGAATTCGCGCAAGTGACTGCGTCGAGACGGGCTACCATGCCCGCTCGCTGGCCAACGTTGACTGTGTTCGCTCGACATGACTCACCTCGCCTCGATCCGCTCGATGTTGGGAACTGCCCGACTTGCGCGGGGATAATGCATCGAGCGTGCCATCGGGCGCGACACGCGGTGGTAGCGGGATGTTGGCTGGGAGTGAGCGGCTTGAAAGAAAGAAGTGTTGCGCGCTGTCCAACGTGTAAGGGACAACCGTTTGTTGCGGGGAGACAGCGAGCGCAAAAGTGGCTTAAAAAGCAGGCTGAAAAAAGCTAGGCGTGCTTCCGGAAATAGAAAAGCCGCTCAGTTAAAAACTGAGCGGCTTTAACGACGCGTATTGCTGGTGCGAGGTCGAACTATACGAAATCCAGACTAAACGACACGGAAAACAAAGCGATAGCGGACATCCTCAAACCGAACTCGGCCGCCATTTCAACAGGCGATTCTCGACCGCGGTCAACAGATAGTCGGCTGCCAATGCCACCACCGCCAGCACGATCATCGCCGCGAACACTCCGCTCGCATTGAACGCGCCCTGCGCGGTCGAAATCAGCAAACCGATACCCTGCTTCGAACCGAGAAACTCGCCGACCACCGCGCCGACCAGCGCGAAGCCGAAGCTCACGTGCAAGCTTGCGAGAATCCAGCTGAGCGCGGACGGAATCACGACCGAGGTCGTCACCTGGCGGCGCGACGCGCCGAGGATCTGTGCATTCGCGATCATGTAGCGGTCCGCTTCGCGCACACCCTGGAACGCATTCGCGAACACGACGAAGAACACCATCACCACCGCGAGCGCAACTTTCGACGCCATGCCGAGGCCGAGCGCGATCACGAACACCGAGCCGAGCACGACGCGCGGAATCGAATTGGCGACCTTGATATAGACACTGAATACGTCCGCCAGCAGTTTGTTGCGACCGAGCACGATGCCGCAGAAAATCCCGGCTATCGAGCCGATGATGAAGCCCAGTCCGGTTTCTTCCAGCGTGACCCACACTTGCGTGAGCAGCGGGCCTTGCGATGTACCGTTCACGAACCAGTCGACGATCTGCTCGAAAATCGCGCTCGGCATCGAGAAGAAGAACGGGTCGATCCACTTGAGCCGCGCGGACAGTTCCCAGCCGCCGAGCACGACCACGAGTATCAGAATGCGCAGAGAAATGACCAGCGCCTGACGTTGACGAATCTTCTGTTGCGCGATGCGCTCGACGTGGGCGAGCGACGCGGCGTCGATGCCCGTAGGCATCATCTGTTGAGCGGGAGTAGACATGTTTGCCGTTCCTTGATTAACCGATCTGCACTTCTTCGCGCAGGTCATGCCAGATATCGCGCGAAATTTCGATGAAGCGCGGGTCGTAGCGGATCTCCGACGTGACGCGCGGACGCGGCAGATCGATTTCGTACACCTTCTTCAGCGTCGCGGGGCGCGCGGTCAGCACGAACACGCGGTCGGCGAGCGCAATCGCTTCTTCGAGATCGTGCGTGACGAACACTACCGAGCCGGCGCCGCCCCACAGTTGCAGCAGTTCGTCCTGCATCAGCGTGCGCGTTTGCATGTCGAGTGCCGAGAACGGTTCGTCCATCAGCAGGATTTCCGGCTTGTTGATGAAGGTCTGCGCAAGCGCGACGCGCTTGCGCATGCCGCCGGACAGTTGATGCGGATAGTGCTTGCCGAACTTTTCGAGGCCCACGCGGCGCAGCCATTCGTTCGCTTCGTCGTAGGCGGCCGATTTCGAGCGGCCGCGATACAGCGGACCCGCCGCCACGTTGTCGAGCACCGAGCGCCACGGAAACACCGCGTCGGCCTGAAATACGAAGCCGATGCGCGGGTCGATGCCATCCACCGGCGCGCCCATCACGCGCACTTCGCCGGTGGTCGGTTGCAGCAGACCGGTAATCATGCTGAGCGTGGTGGACTTGCCACAGCCCGTCGGGCCGACCACCGCGACGAACTCGCCGCGTGCGACCGACATGCTGAAGTCGCGCAAGGCGATCGTGGCCTTGCCGTCCGGGGAAATGAAACGACACGACACGTTGCGCAATTCGATCGCGGGTGTCTCGCGTGACATAGGTTGATTCATCGACGGGTGCCTCGCAGTTCTGTGAATATGAAAGAAGCGTTACTTCGCCGCGGTCTTGACCGGCGCGGCGACGTAATCGTTCGTGTAGGTCTTGGCCAGATCGATATGCTTGCCCTTGACCGACGGATTGAACGCCGACAGCACCTTCAGCACCGTGTCCGGACCGTCGGCGGGCATCTTGCCGTCCTTCGTGAACATCGGCAGCGATGCTTTCAGCGCGCCCACGTACAGATCCTTGTTGTTACCGTAGTAGTCCTTAGGCATCTTCGCGGCGATATCTTCCGCGCTGTGCGTCGCCATGAAATTCAGCGTCTTCGCGAACGCGTGCGACAGTTTGGTCGCTTCGTCCTTGTGCGCTTCGGCCCATGCGCGCTGCACGTAGAAGCTCGACGCCGGATAGGTGCCGCCGAGTACCGCGCGCGTGCCTTCGACGTTGCGCATGTCGACCAGCACCTTCGCGTCGCCGGTTTTCAGCAGTTGCGACACGGTCGGTTCGGTGGTCATGCCGGCGTCGATGCGACCTTGCTTGATCGCGACGATAAAGCTGTTGTCCGCGCCGACCGGCAGCATCGTGTATTGCGTGGACGGCACGCCCGCGCGTTGCGCGAGGTACTGCGTGAGGAAGCTCGTCGACGAACCGAGACCGGTCACGCCCAGCGTCTTGCCCTTGACGTCGGCCATGCTCTTCAGCGAGTCGGCCGCCTTGGTCGAGACCATTTCGACTTCGCCCGGCACCTGGCCGAACACGACGAGCGCCTGCACTTCCTTGCCCTTGCTTTGCAGATCGATCGTGTGATCGTAGAAGCCGACCACCCCTTGCACCGCGCCCGCGAGCAGTTCGTTCTCCGCATCGACGCCGGCCGGCTGCGACAGGATCTCGACGTCGAGGCCTTCGTCCTTGAAGTAGCCGAGCTGCTCGGTCAGTTTTGCCGGCAGATAGATGATCTTGGTGGCGCCGCCGACCATGATCGTGATCTTCTCCGCGTGGGCGGCGGCCGACGCGGCGGCAAGGGCGAACGCAACACTCGATACAACGGCAAGCTGGCGCAAAGTACGCATGGGGCAGTCTCCTTAGGTTGGATCGCCGCGAGCAGGGTGTGCGGCGTTTTTGGGTAAGTGCTGGCGATTATAGAAATGCGAAACCTTCTGAAAGCTTTCTGGGTTCGGCGCAAAACATGGGTGTTAACCCGAGACTTTGGCGGCGCTGCTGCGGGATTTCCCGGGTTCGAGCGACAAGCGGGGGGACGTATGCGGCAAACCACATTGCACGCGCGCAGCCCTCTTGTTTTAAGGCACAATCGACGGCCTGACTTTTTGCCGTTGCCGCCATGAAGCTGCTGCTGATCGAAGACAACCCCACGCTCGCGCATTGGCTCGCGAAGATGCTCGAGCAGGAAGCCTTCGCACTCGATGCCGTACAGGACGGCGACGAAGCCGACCGCCTGTTGCGCACCAATCACTACGACGTGATCCTGCTCGACCTGAATCTGCCGAAGCTCTCCGGCAAGAACGTGCTGCGCCGGCTGCGTCAGCGAGGCGATGCCACGCCGGTGCTGATCCTGACGGCGAGCGGTTCGATCGACGAAAAAGTCGAACTGCTCGGCGCTGGCGCCGACGATTACCTCGTCAAGCCTTTCGAGGTGCGCGAACTGATTGCACGGATCAAGGTAGCGATTCGCCGGCAGTCGCCGTCGAAGGCGGGCGAAGTGGTCTGCGGGGATCTGTCGTTCGATATCGACACGCGCCAGTTCACGCTGAAGGGGGCGCCGCTGAACGTCACGCCGCGCGAACGTTCGGTGCTCGAAGCGCTGATTCTGCGGCTCGGCAAGACGGTGACGAAGCCGGCGCTGGTCGATGCGATCTTCACGCTGGCCGATGAACCGAGCGAGGACGCGGTCGAGATCTACATCTCGCGTCTGCGCAAGAAACTCGACGGCAGCTCGGCGGCGATCGTCACGCTGCGCGGGCTCGGCTATCTGCTGCGCAAGAAAGAAGACGAGCAGTGACGATGGCCAATAGCCTGCGCGTACGTTTGCTGTGGTGGCTGCTGGTGCCGCTGGCGCTGTACGTGTTCGTGACCGGCAAGACCGAGTATGACAACGCGCGCAGCACCGCGAATCTCGTGCAGGACAATCAGCTGGTCGCGTCCGCGCGGATGATCGCGGGAGAGGTCGAGTGGATGGACGGCTTTTTGCGCGTCGATGTCCCTCCAGCCGCGCTCGAAATCTTCGCGTCGCCATATCGCGACCAGGTGTTCTATAGCGTGCGCGTCGACGATGGTCGACTGCTTGCCGGTACGCCCGATTTTCCGGCGCGTCCCGCACAGGCTCCCGACGTGCCGGACTCGTACTACACGGAATTGCACGGCGAGCAGGTGCGCGCGGTCGATATCGTGCGGCTCATGTATGACAACGGCGTCACGCGCCGCGTACGCGTGACGGTCGGCAAGACCGTGCGCTCGCGCGATGCGATGACGCGGCAACTATGGCGTCCGCAACTCGTGCGGCAACTCGAGATGATCGCGTTGGCGGTCGCGCTGGTGTGCATCGGACTCACGTTCGAATTGCGGCCGTTGATGAAAGTCAAGGACGAGGTGGAGGATCGCGATCCGATGCAGCTCGAACCGATTCGCGTCGAGCGTCTGCATTCGGAGTTGCGGCCGATCGTCGATGCGATCAATCAGTGCATTACGCGTCTCGGCGTGCAGGTCGCCGCGCAGCGCCGCTTTATCGCGGATGCCGCGCATCAATTGCGTACGCCGCTCACGCTGCTCGGCACGCAATTGCAATTCGCGCGGCAACAGGAAGGCCTTAATCCCGCGCTCGACGAAGCGCTGGCCGCGATGCACCGAAGCAATCGTTCGATGGTCGGGCTCACCAACAAGCTGCTTCTGCTCGCTCAGGCCGAGGCCGCCGATAGCGCGGCAGCCGCGATGGAAAGCGTCGATCTGGTGCCGCTCGCGATGGAGGTTGTCGAAGATCTTGCGCTGCTCGCCCAGGCGCGCGAGATCGATCTCGGCGCCGAATTGCATGGCACGGCGTTCGTGCATGGGCATCGCGGCCTGTTGCAGGCGCTGATCGCGAACCTCGCGGAGAACGCGATTCGCTACACCGGCAGCGGCGGCCACGTCACGGTTGCCGTCACCGCCGACGCCCGAACGGTTACGGTCAGCGTGATCGACAATGGCCCCGGCATTCCGGCCGAATCGCGCAGCCGCGTGTTCGAACCGTTTTTCCGCGCCTCGACGGATACGGAAGGAACCGGCCTCGGGCTCGCGATCGTGCGTGAAATCGCGGACGCACATCACGGCGAGATCGCGCTGAAGACGGGCGAGGGCGGCAAGGGCGTGGATATCGGTGTGACGTTTCCACGCGCGGTACCGAAATGATCGGGACTAACCCGTAGTTCGCGCGAATTCGCATGCCGTGAAAGCATCGGGAAGGGTTCGCCCATTCAGAATCACGGGCAGGCGACCCGCGCGGTGCCCAGACAAAAAATCACGGAGACATCCACCATGAAGCTTCCTTCGACGCGTTTTTCGCGCGCGGTCTACGTGGCCGTCGCGGCGTCGTTCGCGTTCTGCGGGTTCGCGCGGCTTACCGCGCCCGCGCAGGCCGCCGCGCCGGAGAAACTCGCGATCATGGTGGGTGGTATTAACAAGCTCATCTATTTGCCGGCGCGCCTTGCCGAACAGCTTGGCTATTTCACGGCGGAAGGGCTCGACGTCGAACTGCTGTCGCAGCCGACCGGAATCGATGGCGAAAACGAAATGCTCGCGGGCGCGGTGCAGGGCGTGGTCGGCTTCTACGATCACACGATCGATCTGCAGACGCGCGGCAAGGAGGTGAAGACGATCGTCGTGTTCAGCCAGGTACCCGGCGAAGTGCAACTGGTCGCTGCGAAGTCGGCGGAGTCGATTCGCAGCATGGCCGACGTGCGCGGTAAAACGCTCGGCGTGACGGGGCTCGGTTCGTCGACGAGCTTTCTCACGCAATACCTCGCGCAGCGCGCGGGCGTGCCGTCCACGCAATACACGCTGCTACCGGTCGGCGCGGACAGCAGTTTTATCGCAGCGATGCGGCAGGGCCGTATTCAGGCGGGCATGACCACCGAGCCGACTGTCACTCAATTGTTAAAGGCGGGCGATGCGAAAGTACTCGTCGACATGCGCAATGTCGACGGCACGCGCGCCGCATTGGGCGGTACTTATCCCGCGTCGAGTTTTTACGTGCAAACCACGTGGCTCGACGCGCATTCGGACGAGGCCGCGAAACTCGCGCGCGCGTTCGTGAAAACGCTGCGCTACATGCATACGCATAGCGCGGAGCAGATTGCCGCACAGATGCCGAAAGAGGATGTCGGCAAGGACCGGGCTTTATATATCAGTGCGCTGCAGGCTTCGTTGCCGATGTACACCGTGGACGGCAAGATGCCCGCGGACGGTCCGCAGACGGTGCTCAAGGTGCTGTCGGGTTTCAATCCGGCGGTGAAGGGGCGCCATATCGATCTGTCGCGTACGTTCACCAATCAGTTTGTCAATGACGTGAAGCCTTGAAAGTGCGCTGAGCGCGCTTGTCGCTTCGAGCCGCAGAGGATTGACGCATCGTGTTTTCCGGCAGTTTGCGCGGGCGCTTGCTGTGGTGGCTGTTGTTGCCGCTGGCCGTGTTCGTCTCCATTTCCGTTGTCATTTCCTACCGGTTCTCGCAGACCACAGCGGATCTGGTGCAGGACAACGCACTGCTTTCGTCGATGAGAATCATCGGCGAGGATATCGACTGGGACAACGGCTCGGTGTCGATCCAGATTCCGCCAGCCGCGCTCGAACTGTTCGAATCGCCGGAGCAGGACACCGTTTTCTATCGCGTCGAGGCAAGCGGCCAGCGTCTTCTCGCCGGCAGTCCCGACTTGCCATTGCCACCGCATCTGAGCGAAAGTCCCACGCTGTATTCCACGCATTTCAGTGACGGTCGCGCGGCGCGCGCGGTGGCCTACGTGCGGCAGCTTTACGATTCAGGACGTACCGAGGAAGTCGTCGTCGCGGTGGCGAAGACGGAGGGATCGCGCGATGCGATGGTGTGGCGTCTGCTGCGACCGCAATTGTCCGGCGAAGTACTGACGCTGGTACTCGCGATGGTGTTCGTCTATCTCGGCCTCACATTCGAACTATTGCCGTTGATGAGGGTGAAGGACGACGTCGCGGATCGCAACACATCGCAGCTCGAACCGATTCGCGTTGCGCGTTTGCACGTCGAATTGAGGCCGATCGTCGACGCGATCAACCAGTGCATTGCGCGGATGGGCCAGCAGGCCGCGACGCAGCGGCAGTTCATCTCCGACGCCGCGCATCAGTTGCGCACACCGCTCGCGCTGCTGGTCGCACAGATTCAATTCGCGCGACAACGCGATAGCCGAGACGCGCCGCTTGCCGAGGCGCTCGTGGGTATGCACAAGAGCAGCCGCAAGCTGACCACGCTGACCAACAAACTGTTGCTGCTCGCGCAGGCCGAGTCGGCGACACCGTTCAGTGCGCGCGAGCGGATCGATCTGGGGGCGCTGATTGCGGGTGTGTTGGAGGAATTGATCGCGTATGCACAGTCGCGCGAAATCGATCTGGGCGCGGAGCTGGAAGACGGTTTATACGTGACCGGGGACGAAGCATTGACCGCGGCACTCGTGACCAATCTCGTCGATAATGCGCTGCGTTATACCCAATCGGGTGGTCACGTCACGGTGCATACACAGCGGAGTGGCGAGATGGCGATCGTACGCGTGATCGATAACGGTCCGGGCATCGAGGGCGAGGCGCGCGAGCGCGTGTTCGAGCGGTTCTATCGCGCGTCGAGCCATGCCGAAGGGACCGGCCTCGGTTTGCCGATCGTGCGTGAAATTGCGCAGCGCCAGGGCGGTACGGTGTCGCTTGCGTCGAACGAGGGCGGCGCGGGCCTTGTCGCTACTGTTGAGATGCGTTTGTGGAGCGGCAACGGTACAGGCTGATTTTTGCCGATTTGCTACGCGATCCGCGAAGGAAAAGGATAACGATGAAACTGCTGCTCGTTGAAGACGACGCCGATCTCGCGCGTTGGGTGATGAATCTGATGCAGGTCGAGCAATTCGTCGTCGACTGGGCGCAGAACGGCGAATGTGCCGAAACGCTGCTCGGCATGCAATGCTATGACGCGGTGTTGCTCGATCTGCGCTTGCCGGGCATCAGCGGCAAGGAGGTGCTGGCACGCCTGCGGCGCAAGCGCGACAACGTGCCGGTACTGATGTTGACCGCAAACGGTTCCACCGACGACAAGGTCGCGTGCTTTTCGGCGGGCGCCGACGATTACGTCGTCAAGCCCTTCGACGCACGCGAACTGGTGGCGCGGATCAAGGCGTTGATTCGCCGGCAGGCCGCGGGCGACAAGGGACAGTCGATCGAATGTGGCGATCTGCGCTATCTGTTCGATTCGCGCGAATTCGAACTGCAAAACGAGCGCTTTCCGTTGCGTCGACGCGAGCACGCGATTCTCGAAACGCTAATGCTGAGACAGGGCAAGACCGTTTCGAAAGCGACGCTAATGGACAAGATCTTCACGCTCGACGAAGAACAGAGCGCCGACGCGATCGACATCTATATTCATCGACTGCGCAAGCATCTCGCGGCATCGAGCGCGAAGATCATGACGCTGCGCGGACTGGGCTACATTCTGCGCGAGGAAGAGCCGCGCGAAGCCTTTGCCGCGAGCTGAAATGACAGTGCGATAAAAGCCGCCTCCATCTACTCGTCTTCTGTTGTCAATACCGCATCGTTCTAGTGTTTTCACCGAGCCCCATCGCTCTCCCGCGAAAGAGGCGTGAAGGGTTGTGCTGACTATTCTTGGCTTCGTCGTGGAAGCGGAAGTCGGATCAATTCAACACAGCGGTAGCGGAGGAGAAGATGGAGAAAAAAACCAGGTTGTTGCTTGTGGCGGGTAGCAGTGCTTTGGCGATGAGCAGCGTTCATGCGCAGTCGAGCGTGCAGCTTTACGGCTTGATGGATCTGAGCGCGGTGTCTTACCAGACCAACGCGAATGCGGACGGCAAGCACGTCATTTCGATGGGGATTAACGGCGAGCCCTGGTTCAGCGGTAGCCGCTTCGGCATGAAAGGCGCCGAAGATCTCGGCGGCGGCCTGAAGGCGATCTTCCGGCTCGAAGCGGAATATCGCGTGAGCGACGGCGGCATGGAAGACCCGGGTCAGCTCTTCGACCGCGACGCGTGGGTGGGTGTCGAAAGCGATACGTTCGGTAAAATCACAGCCGGCTTCCAGAATACCGTGGCGCGCGATGCTTCCGCGATTTACGGCGACCCATACGGCAGTGCCGCATTGACGACCGAAGAAGGTGGTTGGACCAACACCAACAACTTCAAACAGCTGATTTTCTACGCGGGCAGCGCGACCGGCACGCGTTATGAAAACGGCGTCGTGTGGAAGAAGCTCTTCACGAATGGCGTATTCGCCGCGGCGGGTTACGCATTCGGCAATCACACGAGCTTCGGTACCGACGCGACCTATACCGGTGCTCTCGGCTATAACGGCGGACCGTTCAACGTTTCCGCGTTCTTCAACCACGTGAACAACAACGGCTTCACGAACAAATCCTATTCGATTGGCGGTAACTACACGTACAGCATCGTTCGTGTGAATGCCGGCTATTTCCACTACTCGGGCGATCAGGGTGCGCTGGGTCAGCGTCATGACAATGCGTGGACCGTGTCGCTCAAACTGTCGCCGAAGGGCCCGTTCGATTACGCGATCGGCTACCAGCAAATGCATGCATCGAACGCCGCGTTCGACGACAACGGCGGCACCGCGAACGCGAACCTCGCGTTCAATCCCGATGGCGGTACGGCAAGCGGGTATAAGGAGACCCTGTACGCGTCGATGTTTTACCACCTGTCGAGGCGCACCGAACTATACGTGGCAGGCGATTATATGAAGCTGCACAACGGCTACGTCGTTGCGACAACCTACGGCGCGAAGAACCAGTTGGAGTTGACGACGGGTATTCGTACGCGGTTCTGAGTGCTGGGCAGCGTGTAATAGATTGGTTGGCTGAGTCTCTGAACGATTGTCGGTGTCACGAGCCGGTCGTTTGATTTGCCGAAAGCCACTGGTCTTGCCGCTCGAACCGTTCCGTGCTGAAAAAGCCGCCGCGCGATTTCGCGCGGCGGCTTTTTTTGCGTGCTTAAGCAGCCTTGGCTGCGGTTTCCCTGGCGAGCAGGCGCTGAGCCTGGTGGTCACCCTTTGCCGCCTCCTGCGCGGTCTGTACCGATGTCTCGCTCGCCTCAGCCAACATCGCGCGTGCGGCACTGCTAATACTGACCGTGTACGACGATCCCGCGGGACTCGCCGTCGATTGTGCCTTAGCCGAAGTGCTCGTGCTGGATGTGGGCGCCGCCGCTGTCGCCGCTGAGCCTGATGCGGCTGTCGAGCCCATTGTGCTCGTGGTGTTTTGACTTATTGCCTGAATAGACATTGATCTCTCCTGGTAAGAAAAGGGGTACTGCGTTCTGTCTATCGGCGTTGTTCAACAGTGCTTGAGAACTATATTTCCTCTTTATTTCATGGGCCTTAAGGGGTTGTTAAGGTTTGCATGAAAGGGTCTCAAGGCAGATCAGGTTCTTAAGATTTCGATAAGAATTTCTGCGTGTTCCGACGGCGAGGAAGCGAACCTGCGCATGAGCCACGGTTCGCGATATGAAGAAATTTTCCTTCGATGGGATATCCCGACTAAATGGCTTTGTTTAAATCGATGAATTTAAACATCGAATTGATCGACGTTCAGTAGCTCATTCACGCGCTTCAGAATACCTGCCTTGTTCCACGCCATATAGCGCAGATAGCAGGTCTGTTGCGGCGGAAACGTGGCGGGGAGCCGATGCCATTTTTCTTTATGCTGCTGCAGCCACAGAATGGCATTGAGAATGTCGCGGTCGCTGCGGCGTGGGCGCCCGCGCGTGGATGGAGGAAGCTCGGGAAACAGACCCTCGACGCGAGCCCAATCGGCGTCGGAGAGCGGGATTTCTAGCATCGGCTGTCTTGAATGAATTTAAGGGAAATTCGCAGTCGCTGGTCAATGTTGCGTCGCAGCGGATACTAGATAAACTTTTGGAGCCGGTCAAATCATTTGGCGCGCAATTTTATGTATCCCGACTTTCGCGATCTTCCCGATTTTGTATGCGCATTCGCTACGACGCTACGTCACGGGTGACATCGCGTAACGTGAGACGTAACGCAAACGTTTTGCGATGCGTTCTGAATTTAATCGGAGAGTGGTAATTCGAGTCGAAGTCCTTGTCAGGAAAGGATTTTGTCGATTTTTTGCAAATCATCGATAAAGCTACATTACATTTGGCATGGCTTTTGCGTGCTCTCGCGCGTTTACACGAAAAGACGTATCCGCCATGCACACGCTCGACTATGCGAAACATGCTGCGCTTGCGCGCACGATGACCGCGCGCCTGACCGCCATCGCGCAGAACGATGCGAGCGGTATCGACGACACCCCTGTACGACTCAGCGAGCTGGAGACCCGCGTTTGCGAAGGTTTGCGCGCGGGCGAGTTTCATCTCGTGTTTCAGGGTGCGTATCGCGTGGCGGACGGCACGCTGGCGCGTCTTGAAGCACAGCTTCGCTGGACGCATCCGGAATACGGCCTGTTGCTGCCGGGCATCTTCATGATGCCGCTCGAACATCCGCAGGTAGCCGAGGAAATGGCGGCATTCGTCGTCGATCGCGTATGCCGCGAGTTGCGCGATTGCGTGGCCGCACAGTTGCCGTTGCAGCCGATTGCGATCACGGTGCCGGCGCAGATTGCGTTGCTCGATTCGTTTGCCGACGACCTTGCGCGCGCCGCGCAGGTATATGGCGTGCCGTCGCATCTGTTTGAAATCGAAGTGGCTGATAGCGCGGAAGCGGCGAAGCTGCTGTCGTTGCGCACGATGACGGAAGGGCTCCGTGAGGCGGGGGTAGGTGTAGCGCTCGGCAAGTGGGGCAATGGGGCGTCGTCGCTTGCGTTGCTGGGTGCGCTTGATGTGGACACGATTACCGTCGCGCGAGAGTTGATGAGCGCGGTGCCGCGTGACGAACGGGCCGGTGTGGTGATGGCAGCGATGATGGATTTGCTGCGTGCACTTGGGGTGCGGGTGGTCGTGAATGGCATCGATACCCAGGAGCAATTGCA
The DNA here is from genome assembly GCF_012927125.1 of Paraburkholderia antibiotica. GTDB lineage: Bacteria > Pseudomonadota > Gammaproteobacteria > Burkholderiales > Burkholderiaceae > Paraburkholderia > Paraburkholderia antibiotica. The sequence continues at coordinate 76,031 of NZ_JABBFZ010000009.1, read as the reverse complement.
GTGGCTGCAAAGGTGGCCGGAAGCGCTGGCGCAAGGGGCGTTGCTGGCGCGGCCGCAGGCGGGGTTGGGGGAGGTGCTGGGCGCACAGTACGGACGATGATGCGGGGCATCGGGTAATTCCAGTTCAACTGACTGCATCCCTTCGTTTCATACATTCAATTCAATCGCACTGCGAGCTTTCTCGGCAAATGCACGCGCGCAGAACATGGTAAGCGCACTAGCCGCCTAAGTAAGCGCTGGTCGATGTCTTTATCGCTGGCCCAACCATCCCTCCATTCGAAGACCGACGTTAAGCAATTGCTCAACGTCGGCCGTCACATTACGCGACCACTCCTTTCAACGTAAAACGATCGCAGTCATCTGGATGGCCATGCGACGTGATCGGTAAGAATGTTTTGCAGGTATTGCCCGTAGGCATTCTTCGCGAGCGGCTTGGCGAGCGCGAGCAACTGCTCGCCATCGATCCACTGGCGCCGGTACGCGATCTCTTCCGGACACGCGACCACGAGACCCTGACGCTTCTGCAGCGTCGCGATGAAGGTCGCCGCCTCGATCAGCGAATCGTGCGTGCCGGTGTCGAGCCATGCATAGCCGCGGCCCATGATCTCGACGTTCAGCGCCGCGTTCGCGAGGTAGCGCGAGTTCACGTCGGTGATTTCGAGTTCGCCGCGCGGCGACGGCTTGATGTCGGCGGCGATGTCGCAGACCTGCTTGTCGTAGAAGTACAGTCCCGTGACCGCGTAGTTCGAACGCGGCTTGAGCGGCTTTTCCTCGATCGACAACGCACGGAACTGCTTGTCGAATTCGACCACGCCGTAGCGCTCCGGATCCTGCACGTGATACGCGAACACGGTCGCGCCATCGGGCTGTTCGTCGGCGCGCTCGAGCTGCTTCGCGAGGTCGTGGCCGTAGAAGATGTTGTCGCCGAGAATCAGCGCGGACGGATCGTTGTTCACGAACTCGCGACCGATGATGAACGCCTGCGCGAGCCCATCCGGCGACGGCTGCACCGCGTACTGGATGTTCATGCCCCACTGGCCGCCGTCGCCGAGCATCGCCTCGAAGCGCGGCGTGTCCTGCGGCGTGGAGATGATCAGCACGTCGCGGATGCCCGCCACCATCAGCGTGGACAGCGGGTAGTAGATCATCGGCTTGTCGTACACCGGCAGCAGCTGCTTGGAGACGACATGCGTGATCGGATACAGGCGGGTGCCCGAACCGCCCGCGAGAATAATGCCTTTGCGCGCCATTGCCGTGCCTTTACGCGCGTTGCGCGGAGTGAGTCTTGAGCCGGTTCAGGCTGGGAATGCAACGGCCATTACACGGCATCGCTCCTTCCCGTGTATCGCTCCGGTCGGACATGAAATCGACACCGACGAAGCGGGCGCGGTTCGTGGTCTGAATCATCAATTCTCCAATCGACTATAAACTTGGTGGTTCTGTTCGTTCACTAGCGGCATGCTGGCGAGGATTCACGGCAATGTGCACGCTATCGCACAGATGGAACGCGGAACGCCCATTACCCTGCTCGTGAATTGGGGGCGTCCGGTCGAGCGCATATAACCTGACAGTATGTAGGCAACAAATCATGGCCAAACGATATGTGATCAATGCAGCTCTGGCGCCGTTGCTCGCCGTGGTGATACTCGGATCAATCACCTTTGCGGTGGGGCTTGCCTTATTCGATGCGATGCGGGCTGACCCGAAAAACAGGAACCGATTTATCTAGCGGGTTCCTGCCGGCCAGGCGCAGCGAGCGTTGAATCTTTATGAGCATCGTTCGAGTTGGCCGACAAAGGCCAGATCAGCCCGGCGCGCCGGCATCGACATGAATTTTCCTGCGCTTGCGTCGCAATGTTTCGAACATTCCCCATAAGCTCGACAGCCGTTTCTTTGCGATAGCGACAAGGACCAGTCCATAAGAGGCTGCACCGATCGTTAGATCGGCAATCAGTTCCAGACCGGGACTCATGGGCGGTAACAATGCCCGGCTGCCGAGAATGACCCCGGCCATTGCGCAGGACGCGAGAAGCGGCGCGAGAAACTGCCCCAGGTACCGACTCGCCGACAGTCGCAGCAAGCGCAATGTCATGACGACTGGCGCGGGCCAGAACAGATACGTCTTTGCGACAAGCACGATCAACATCAACGAAATGCCTCGCGGCGCCAATAGAAAAAAGATCGGTATGTTGACGAGGCCGGTGAAGAGTTGATAGTAAAACCACCATTTGGCTTTCCCAAGGCTATTGATTAGCCCGGCTTGCAGAGTGCCAATGCAAGTGATGATGCCGAGAACACATAGAATACGGATAGGCCACAAGGCTCCAGCCCACTGCGGGCCGAATATCAAGGGGATGGCTCTATCCGCTACGGATGCGAGCCCAATAAAGACCGGGAAAGCGAAAATGCTGGTAAGAAACGTCGCCGACACGAACCCTTCCCGCACCCGTGCGATGTCATTCTGCATCCCGGAGAAGAACGGATGTGCGACGGCGCCGAGGGCACCGCTTGACACGTCATTGATGATCAAAAAAATGCGCCGCGAAAAATTGTATATCCCGAGTTGAGCCGCGCCCAACACAAAGCCCACGATGATCTGATCCGCTTGATTCCACAAGAACAGGAGCGTTTTAGTGCCGGACGCGTATAAGCCATAGTTAGTCAGATCGCGCAGGGCCGCGGTGCTGAATACGAGTTCGGGGCGCCAACGCGCAGTCCAGAACGTCGCCACGACCGATACGACGGAGGTTGCGAGCAGTGACATCGCCAATGCCCAGATACCGAATCCCTTCAGAACCAGTGCGATCGAAATTGCCGCCGCGACGATGCTCGCCAACGCAGTGCGGGTCGCAATCAGGCGAAAGGACAGTGTTTGGGTAAGCAGTGCCGTCGGCACAATACCCACGGCATCGACGATGACCCGAAGTCCCAGTACGGGAATGAGTTGCGCGAGTAGCGGCGCTCCGGACAACCTGGCGATGAGTCCGGCAAGTGCGATTAAAAGCACATAGGCTATAGCGCCGGATACGGCGCACAACCAGAAGACACTGCTGAGATGCAGCGAATCCTTTTGCATGCTCTGAACGAGCGCGTCGCCAAAGCCGCTCGGCACGAGTATCGCCGCCGCGGCGGCGATCGTCGCGGCGAGCGCGACGACGCCGAAATCGGCCGGCTTCAGCAGCCTCGAAGTCACGATGAAGACAAGCAGGCTCACCGCGGTCGGGACCGCGATGTTGAGCGCGGACCAGAACACGCCTCGAAACGCATCGAGAGAGCGGGAAGCGTCCACATTATTCAACGGTGCCATGCATGAACCTTCGGCGATGATTGAGATATTCGAGTGGTGCTATTCATTCCTGAGACGGGTCGGCGCTTTGTCTGCCTAGTTGTCCGATAGCGCAGACGGTCTGGAAAGCGAAGAGCGTTTGACTCGACAGGTCGCCGGCGAACAGGGCGACAACGCGGCCGGATTTCTGGGTGCGGCGACGTCGTCGTCATCGTCGTCCTTGCTCAGACTATTCTGCTTTTTGTTATGACGAACATCCGGTTTGTGGGTTGAGATAGCGGTGCCCGCGGCTGCCATGTCGCCTAACTGGCTCATGCTATCGGGGTCGCCGGTTAAGGGCATTGCCGTATTCAGCGCTGCCTTGTTGCGAATGGACCGGATATCCTTGCCGTTGAGCAAGCCTGCCGAGCCGCCCTGAGTTGCGGCGATTACGCCACTGTCGGACCGGAGGGATTTCTGTCGCGCGGCCTTGAACCTTGCGAGTGCCTTGCGGGTCGAGCGATAAAAAGGATCCTGCTCTTCGAGCAACGCAGCGTAGGGATCCTTTAATACAGGATCGTTCATCTGCCGAACCTGCGATTGCCCGCTCAGGTCCGGCGAGAGTAATCCGTTGTCCAGTTCGCCGGCGATGCCTGAGGCTGCATGCAGCCCGCACGTAGCGACGAGTAGAAAATATCCGCTTATGCGTCGGCGTTCGGAACGGTCATCGCTCACGCGATTGCCTCGGAAGGTCGCTTTCATACCCGGCATTCCCTCAGGACAGACGACGCTTGTCGCGCTTGTTCTGCGGTTCGGTCGAAGTGGACGAATAGCCGTAGCCATATCCATATCCGTATCGACCCGCATTGAAGCCGTTGAACACCAAACCGGATACGTTAACGCGGGCGCGTTGCAGCCGGTTGATCGTTTCCGTCAACTGTCGTGCGGAAGTGACGTCCGAGCGAACCACCAGGAACACCGCGCTGCATTGCTGCGCGATTGTGACCGCGTCGCTGACCGGCAAAACCGGCGGCGAATCGATCACGACATAGTCGTAGGCAGCGCTGGCCTCGCGCAGCAAGGCGGAGAAGCTCGGACGTTCGAGCAGTTCGCTCGGGTTTGGCGGCACGCGATTGCCGGCCGAGAGGACGTGCAGGTTGTCGACGCTGGTCGGCTGGATTGCATCCTTTAGCGAGACGGTGCCAGCCAGCACTTCCGCCAGACCGCCGGCCTTTTTGCACGGGAAGTAGTTGGCGAGGCCGGAGCGTCGCATGTCCGCATCGATCACGAGAACACGATCGCCGTTGATTGCCAGCAGGTAGGAGAAGTTCGCCGACGTGAACGTCTTGCCCAGTCCTTGGGTCGCCCCCGTAAACAGAACGACATTCGATTCGGCTCCAACGAGTGCGAATTTCAGCGTGCCGCGCAATGACCGCAAAGCCTCGATACTCGGGTCGCCGGGATCCGATTCGGCCAGCAACGCCACGTCCTCGCCGTTACGCCGCGATGCGCGCAGCAGCGTCGTCTGTCCCTTACTGGTCGGCACGACGGCGTAGAGCGGTACGTTGGCCACGCGCTCGACCTGCAACGGATCTCTCAGCGATCCACGCAGTGAGCCGATGAGCTGTACGGTAATGAAGGCGATCAACGTACCGGCAATCAACGCACCTGCCATGACGATGGGCGGCTTGGGCCAATCGGCTTTTTCCGGCGACACTGCGAAATCGATCACTGATACGTTGCCCGTTGTCCCTGCTTCCGCAACTTCAAGCTGTTGCGAGTTGGCGAGAAGGGCGGTGTAAAGCTGAGTGTTGACCGTCACGTCGCGCGCGAGCCGCAGGTAGTCCTGCTGTGTAGCGGGCAGCTTTTCGATCTGTCGTGACACGGTGTTTTCCATCGCGTCGATCGCGGCTTTTTGTGCCTGGAGTGCCTTGACTGACGGATGGAATTCATTGAACTGGGCCTTGGCCGCTTCGAGGTTCAGATCGACCAGCGTTCCCTGCTTGATGAGCGCCGCGGATTGCGTCAGCAATGCCTCGGTCTGGTCTTCGATATCGATCGTCTTTGTCGCGATCCGGTAGCGATTGAGGCGATCTTCGGACTGTTCCAGTTCGTTGCGCAACGCAGGCAGTTTGCCACTCAGAAATTGCAGACTGAGGCGCGCCTGTTCGGAACGGTGGGCCTTGTTGAGCGCGACATAGGCGTCGGCGATGGAGTTCGCGAAGTTCGCGGCGAGTACCGGATCTTTCGCCTTGAACGCCATCTGGATCATCGAGGAATCCTTGGTGGTTTCCTCGACCTTCAATTGCTTTCTGAGCGTCTCGATGGTGCTTTGCAGTGAATGCTGTTCGAGTTCAAACCGGGTGCCCGGACGTCCGGACAGTTCAGAGAGGGTGATCTTTGCGTTGAAAACGCCGTCGTCGGTCTGAACCGGGAAGGATACTGACTCGCCGACCCGGCCGTGCGCCATCAGCGTGCCGTCGCGTTTCTCGAGCTTCCAGTTATCGGGCGAGGTAATCGACAGATAGGTGTTTTTGCCGTACAGGGAGGACGGCAAAACGAATTCCGTTAATTTCAGTCGTTCGCCGCCCCATGCGAACGAGTCCAGTCCAAAAGGCGCGGGAGCGACGGGGGTCTGCGGGCCCAGCACGCGCGCGTAAAGTGCACCGATCACCGGGAAACGATTTGCGACCGCAATCGTAGTGTCCGCGCGGGTGGCATTGATGGCGTTGCCGATTACCGCTCTAGAATTGAGGATATCCAGTTCACCATCGAGCGACTTCGTCATGTCCAGTGCGCTTGCGACATCCGAAAGCGCGCCTAGCGCCGACGCCTGTTGCTGATCGACCTGAATCAGCACGTTTGCCTTGTAGGTCGGCGGCGCGAACACCGAATACAGCAATCCGAGCGCGAGAAAAGCGCCAATGATGGTAAGGAATAGCCTTTTATTGGACGTAATGTTGTGCCACAACTCCACCGGGCTGACCTCGTCTTCCGCCGCGGGTAACGGGTAGTTGGGCATCGTCGTTTCAATAGGGTAGCGTTTCATATGCAGACCTTTGTTTGTTATTGTTTGACACGCATGGCGGTCAGCCAGCTCTGAACGGCTTTTTCAATCGTGTCCAGGGTGATCCTGAATACCTCGTAATTTCCACCCACCGGATCCTTCACCTCGGTATTGATCCAATGGCCTAGCAACCAGATCTTTCCGCTGGCAGCGGGGAAGCGGGCGATCAACTGCTTGCGTTGTTCCTTGTCCATCACGAACACGAGATCCGCCCACGCCATATTTCCGCCGAGCAGCAGCTTCGCCTTCTTCGACGAGACGTCGTACCCTTTTTCCTGCAAAGCTTTGGCTGTCAATGGATGCACTGCTTCGCCGACCGCGCCGGCAATGCCCGCGGATTCGACCTCGAAGCCGTCGATATGGCCTACCGCGTGGCGCAGCACGCTTTCCGCCATAGGACTGCGGCAGACATTGGCGAGACAGATAACCAGTAGTTTCATTTCATCTCCAACCGGATCATCTCGATCCGACAGCCAGCACGTGAAGCGAACCGTTCATTTTTTGAAAACGTCTCTGACAGCATCGATATAGGCTTCGCCAGATTTTTTGGTGGGCTCGATATACGAACCCTCGCCGTATTCGTTCCAGCAGCAGATGATTACCGTGGAAGCGGTCTTTCGGCCATTGGCATCTAAAGTCTGCTTTGCCTCCAGTAGATGCTGGCGGAAGGATGCCGGCGTACTGACCGACGCATCATGCGCGGGATCGTCGGAGCCTCCCCACGCGCGCTTGTCCCAGCCGGACGTGACCGGCAGCCAGTAGGGGATCGGCGAGTGCGCGAGGATCCACTCCCAGCTTTCCCGATACCCTGCTGTCAACTCCGCATAGCTATGTGATTCCCTTTGCTTTCCGTCGGTCGAGGTCGGAGCATTCTGGTAGTTGTACGCGGTTAGCGCGCGATAGCCCGCGTCGGGCAGGAATGTGTCGGCGCGGTCGGCCACCGCTTGCGTCGCGGCGACGAATTCGATTCCCGGTAGTCCTGCGGTAATGGCGATCTCGTTTGCTTCGCGCAGTAGATCGCTGCTGCTTTTACCGAATGCTTTTGCTGCCGTATCGAGTTGGATCGGCGCGAAAATAACGACGACGGGTCGACCTTCAACCCTGTAATACGCGGTGTCGGTGAAGTAGTGCTTGACCCAGTACTGGACGATATCGACGAATTCCTGCTCGCTGGAGGGCGCGCCGGAATGATTGGCCCATAGCAGTGCATACCTTACGCCTCGCTTGTTGGGTAGCTTCCGGAAGCTCTCGACCGCGTGATCGAGTTCGACACCGAGCTTCGGCAACCAGTACCAGTCGTACACGACGAGATTGATTCCCGCGCTCGCCATCTTCGTGTTTTGCCAGTCGGTTACGGTCGGATCGCCGTCGACATACCAGCCTATTGCGGGCTCTCGCTCGGGAAAGTTCTTGATCTTCGTCCACGGATCGTTGTGAAACAGCGGAGGCGCGATTCGCCAACCGGGGAAGTAATAGACACCGACCGTGTATTTCGCGGCTGGCCCAACGCCTTCGGCCTGGCATTCGACGTTAAAGATAGCGAGTAGCGCGACCAGTACCGCAAGCAGCCAACGCATCGAGAATCTGGTGTTCATGCGTTATCTTCCGTAGACACGGGCGAAGGGAGCAGGGGCGCATTCCAGGCGGCCGGATGCACGCATACGGAAAGCAGCAGGGCCGCGTTTCGAAGCCAGCCATTCATTGCGATGCCCGCGCTGAAAGTGCGAACGAGTGGAAGGCAAGATCGCGCGGAGCCGAGCGCGGTCACCTTGTCGATTGCCGCGAGGTTCGTTTGGGTCAGCGAGTTGCCATAGGCACGCCGGAACGACGAAGACTGAGCCGCAACCTTGCAGATATAGACGGACGCCCTTTTCCATGGCTTCGAATTCCACAGCATCGTGATGTAGCGGGAAAGATTCGAACCGGGGGCGCCAAGGGAGTTGCCGCCATGTTGTCGATACAGGATGGACGGTGTCGACGAGTATTCGATCGTGCCGAACGCGGAGGCTAGTAGCGCGAACCACCAGTCGTGCATCAGCATTTCGTGCCGGTTGTGGGTTTGTGCTTGCCGAAGCAGGGCCAGCAACGCCGAGTTGCCCGCCATCGTGCAGCCGACGACGATATTCTGCAGAAGCAGGCCTTTGAATGATTTCGCTCGCAGCGGATCGAACTTCTGAAACGCCATGAACGACTTCGCGATCGTCCCGAGGTCGCCGTCGGTAACGATCAGGTCGGTGAAGAATAGTCGCGGCGTGGCCGTATCGTCGCCGATACGGGCGACAGCTTCGCCGACTTTATGAGGTAACCAGACGTCGTCCTGATCGCAGCACATGAAAATCGGGCTCTCGACTTGCGCAAGCAGATGCATGAACGAACGCGCCGGTCCCATGTTACCGTGGCTGTCCTGCATGAGTCTGATACGTGCATCCCGCTTCTGGTATTCGGCGATGATGGCCAGCGTGGCGTCGGACGAGCCGTCGTCACGGATCGACAGGCACCAGTTCGAGTAGTGCTGTGCAATGAGCGAGTTGAGCTGCTGGCGAATGAACTTCTCGCCGTTATAGGTCGACATCACGATGGATACCCGTGGCGTGTGTGTCATATCAGAGTCCGAGTGCCTGCAGTCTTCTTGATTCACGGATATAACTCCAACCCAGCGCCCATAGGACGGTTGCCGGCAAGCCAATGCTGAGCAGATCCCAGACGGTCGCGGAACAACCCACTATCGCGACAATGACGACGCTGATAGACAAAGACAGATAGAGCCTCGTATCGAATTCGCTGGTCCGCAAACGGCGATATGCCGAGAGGAAGACGAGCGCGAAGTTCGACATGAAGAGCGAATAGAGAACGAGGAAGAGCACGCCGCCGTAAAGAACGAGCGACAGATACAGGTTGTCGATCAGAGGGGGCGGCGACTTGACGAACGGGAATGCGCTTTGCAGAAGTGCGTTTCCTGTCAGGATCGTTTCGGGCGACCCGTCGAGAAGATCCCGGTAATAGCTCCAGGAGCCGTAACGGCTTTCCAGCGTTTGCAGGTTGAGGAGCGATTTCGAATTGACGAGGCCCGACACGGCCTTTTCGGCATCGGCAGCCTCGAACAGAATGCCGCCGAACAGGCCCAGCATCACGATGATGGCGACGATACCGACCATGCCGAAGCGGCGTATGCAGTACGAACCGATAATGAACGAAAGCGCGACCATGTAGACGAGATACGCGGTCCGGGTGTACGTGAAGTACACGAGAATGGATATGACAATTAGCGTCGCCACGAAGCGGAACTTCGAGATTTTCTTTTCCGCCATCAGAATCCAGCTGAACAGCGCGGAAATGGTCAGAAAGAAGCCGTGATCGAGGCCGCTGGCGAAGAGGCCGACGAGCCGGATGTCGCTGAACTGGGCAACGGAGTTCAGTCGCTGATTTTCGATAAAGATGTAACCGGATGGATCGATAAACGTCAGATACACGATCTGCAGGAGCGACACGACAATGTCGGCCGCGAGCACGACATGAACCGTTGTATGGAGCAGGGCGATCAGACGCGGCTTGTCGATTCGCTGAGTCACGACAATCCACATGCACGGAAACAGCATGACGTATGGGGTGATCGCGACATAGAGTGCGCCGGGGCCATCGTAGTTGCTGCTATTCACCGCTACTGTCGCCGCGGCAAGTGCCGACACGAACAGCAGTGCAACGATGAGCCCGACCACCGAGTTGTTGAGGCGCAACGACAGGCGGCCGGTCTGCAGCGCGCGGCGTACGTCCAGCAGCAGCAAGAGAAAAATGGAGAGAATCAGCAGCGTCGTGGCACTCAGCTGAATCTGCATGTAGCCGAATGCGTCGACGGTAGCGACGATAAAGGGCGCGACATAAAGAAGCCTATGCATTTTTATGGGCCCGGCAAAAAAGCGCGTTGAGTTCGGAAGCGGATTTCTCCCACGAGTATTTCGTCAGGTGCCGGGCACCAGAGAGTGCGAGCGAGTTTCTGACGTCGTTGTCGCGAACCAGCCGTTCGATGTTTGCCGCTAATGCCCGTACATCCGAAGCCGGTGACACGAGTGCGGTGCTGTTGTGCACCGCGAATTCCATGTGCCCGCCTGCGTCGGTCGCCGCGAGCGCGCAACCGCACTGCATCGCTTCACAGGGCACCAGTCCCCATCCCTCGGTGACGCTTGGCGCGACGACGAACGACGCGTCGTTGTACATATCGCGCAGTTGCGTCACGGACGGCGATTTCTGGTAATCGATCCAGCGGGGCAACCCGGCCGGACGGTCATAGACGCCGAACATCGTCAGTTTGAGTTCGGGCATCTTTTCCCTGACGACTTCGCAGGCGCGAATACCGATCTCCGTGCCCTTTTCCGGAAGCGGGTGATAGAGCATGATCCCTTGCGCGCTGTCGCGCAGAATCGGATCGCGGGTGATGAAGAATTCCCGTTGATCGAGGCCGTTCGGGATGTAGGTTGCGTGACTACCCTTTTCGGTTGCTACCTCGCATAGCCATCGAGAAATGGCGATCTTCTCCAGTGGCATCCGGTAGGTCGCGTCAAGCCGTTCCAGGCCGATCGGATCCCAGCTTTCGTAGTGCTGCAACAAGTAGAACTTTCGGCCTTTTTCGGGACCGTAGGAATTCACCCACTCGGCGGTTGGAGCTCCGGTTGCGACGACGATGTCGGCATCCGGCACGAACCGGGAAGAAAGGTTGGGCGTCCAGAGCAGCTCAACCGACGTGTCGACCGGAAACCAACGCTTCGGTTCATAAGTCTTGTCGGTTGCGCGTTGGACGTAACGGATGCTGCGTTTGATCCGGTCGACGACCGGTTCATCCCGCCTGACCCATGCGGGATGGACGACGGTGACGGTGTGACCGATCGCGGACAGACGGTTCGCATATTCGTAGACGACCTTGAAGCCGCCAACCGGCTTGTGGCCAGACCCCGTGAGCACGAAACTTATTTTCATGCGGCCTCCGCGTATTTTTGCCGATGCGCTGACATGCGGTTGAAACCTGTCTTCAGCGCGAATGCGGAAACCAGTAGGCAGGACGTGAGTCTTTTGATGATATGAAGCGATCTGGACCGCGGCATGTCGGTGGTATCCGACGCTGACAGAGTCTTGTCCAACGAGCGGGATGCCTCGACGCCGAGCGCACGCGCGCGCGCGGAGTCCGGTACCGAACCGGACGCGGATTCGATGATCTGGGCAACCTGGCCGGTCTCACCGTTCAGCAAGTCATTAACCGAAATCGTGTGCATCGATGGAAAGCGTTCGCGCAAATCGCCCACCTTGCTCGCGTACGGAATGGCGACGACCGGTATGGCCCATGCAAGCGCCGGAATTACCGCATGCAAGCGCATCGCGATGACCACTTGCGCGCGCTGGTAGATCTCATTCAATTGCTCGATTGAATGCGGGCGAATCGACACGACTTCGACAGAGATGTCCGCGCAAATCACGCTGCGTAGCCTGTTCAGAATCGTGAGGTCGGACTCGGTTGGGGAGTAGCCGTCGGCCAGCGTCGAGTCGTCCACCATCGGCACGAGCACGACACGCGTCGTATGCGCGAGCACATGCTGCGATATGGCTTGTGCGAGGGTTTCGCACAACGCCGCATCGTCGAGTCGTTCGACGTTCATATGATGCAGATAGGCAGGATTCGTGACACTTCTCAGGTTGACGACGATCGAATCGCGCTCTTCACTGCCGGCTACACGCGCGTTCACGCCGTTTGCGGCCGCGAATACGAGATCGGGACCTACGCAAACGGATGCCGACGAAAACCGGCGCAGAACTTCTCCACTACGTTCGTCGCGAGCGAGTGCGTGTGTGACGCAGCTCAACGCCACCTTGTAAATAAGCCGCCAAACGGCTTTTTGGGGCGCGACGACACCGACGCCGACCAGGGAGACTTCCTTGCCAAGCACGAGCGCGATCAGAAGGGGGAGCATCGATAGAAACTCGGGACGAACGACGTCGCCACCGCCAATCAGAATTCGGTCCGCACGCCATATTTCCGCGCATACGCGCCAGAACGCTTTCCACGACACCAGAGCCGGAAACAGTGGATGCCACGACGCATTGTCGATGGTCCGCACGACTGCGGGGACCGGTTTTTCGCTGAGCACGCTGATCTCGAGATCTTTCCATATGCCGACGAGGTGATTCACGATGACTTCACACAGGAAATCGTCACCCGAGTTGACTCCAGCCCAGTTGATCAGTAGATGACGTTTCATGAGAGTGCGATGATTTCCAGGTAACGTGCCGCAGCAAATCCGCGTGACCGCTTAAGGGTTTCGCACCGGACTGCCGTTCGCATCGCCGCGAGCGATAGCGAAATCGACGACGAATTTTTCGCTCAGAATCTGCTCGTAGCTGTGCAGGATGTGATCCCATTCGAAGCCGCTTTCGAAGCGAATGACCGCTTCCTCCCGCATGGACTGGATTTCATGCGTGTCTTCGAGCAGGGCGCCGATGCGTTCGTCACACTCGTCGACCGAATTGAAGAAACGCGCGGCATCGCCGGCAACCCACCGGTTGAATGCGTTGCCGTGTGCGAGTACCGCGTTACCCGCTCCCAGCGCTTCCACGAGAGACGGATTGGTTCCGCCAACCTGATGCCCGTGCACGTAGAAGCGCGCGTAAAAACGCAGCGCTTCCAGCGTGGGTTGTTCGTAGATGGCTCCGGGGAACACGACTTCTTCGCTGGCGGCCGCGAGTACTTCGGTGTGGAATTTGTTGGTAGGCAGATAGTTGCCGAGCACTACCAGCCGCGCATTACGCTTTCTGGCCGAAAACGCCTTCACGATTTCAAGGATCGAGTTTTCCGGTTCCGGACGTGCGATCACGATCGCGTAGCGGTCTTTTTCGAGGCCATATTGCTGCAGCCTCGACTCGTCCGCGCTCAGCACGCGATTCGCGCCGTACGGAATCGTGACGATTTTCTCAGGCGAAACCCGCGTAGCCAGATGCTTCGCGATTTCCGGATGATCGGCGATCAGGCGGTTGCCGACGAGGCAGCCGATCCGCTCATTGAGCCACAGCCACGCGCGTTCGTGCGAACGCCATTTGTTGCGCTTCCACTCCAGCCCATCCATATTGATGACGTTGTGAATGCCTCTGAGCCGCAGCCATGCGGAGAACACGGCGGTGTTATAGCCGAGAGTCAAGACGACCTGCGGCTTGATTCGAGCGACCTGGGTGACACACTTCCAGTCGAACTCGACGGTGCCGAGCGCACCATTGCGTGCAACTGGCAGGATGATCCGATTGACGCCGCGCCAGACGTCCTCGATCGGTCGGTCGATAGATGCATCGCCCTGGCAATACACGGTCACGCGCCAGCCTCGGCCAACCAGATACAACGCCAGTCGTTCGGCGAAGGTCTCGAAGCCGCCGTGATTAGCCGGAATACCTCTGATCCCCAATATCGCGATTTCTTTAGTCATTTGCCAACCCCGGTGTATTTTTATTTGGTGACGATCGCGGCGGTCAGTCCGGCATTGATAGCGGGCATTAGCAGACTCAACACGCGGCTGAAACGAACCAGGCCATTCCCGTCGATATAGACGATGTCTTCCGGTTGCAGGTCGAATTGATTGGCCAGAATCATCGATACCGGAGATTTCGCGTCCAGATGGAAGACCTGCGGATTCGCATTCAACGAGCCGCGAATCACATATAACTGCGCCGCATCCGCGCTGGCATTGTTCAGACTGCCAGCCTGTGCGATGGCATCGCTGAGGCTGAGCCGGCCGTTTTTCATCGGCACCGCGATAGCGGGACGATTGACTTCGCCCATCACGTAGACGCCGCTGTCGTCGCGAGCAAGGACTCGCAGAACGTCGCCGTTCTTGAGGACGATCTTCGACGGGTTCTGACCGCTCGCGATCATCTTCTGGAGATCGATCGGATAAGACACGCCGCCACGCACGAGCGTCAGTCGGCTTTGATCGGCAGTCGTGCTGAATCCGCCTGCCCGATTGATCGCTTCATAGAGCGTCATCGGAATGTCGTTGATCTGCTGTGCGCCCGGCGTATGAACTTCGCCGTCGATGTAAATCTGCTGGGACCGGAATGAAGCGATGCGCACGGTCACCTGCGGACCATTGAAAACATGATCCAGTTTCTGCGTGATCTGTTGTTGAACCTGGTCGGTGCGAAGCCCTTCGACGTGAAGATTTCCCACGTACGGAAAAGTCAGGTTGCCTTGCTGGTCGACCACGAAGCCGGCGACCGGATCCGATGCGCGAGCTACGGATTGCGGCTGGGTGCCGAGCGCTGCAGCCAGTTCGGGATGGTCCCAAACCGTTATCTGCAAGACGTCGCCGATACCGATGGTGTAGGGTGCGGGCCGCCACGCGAGCCCCAGGGCTTCGTTCTCGTTCGCTTTTGCGGCCGTATCCCGCATCTGCCTGATCAACGCGACATTGATGTCGGTAATGGGGATCGGCGAATTTTCCTGCTCGGTGGTCGCCGCGCCGCTGGTTGTGGAGGATTGCGCGCCGGTGTTCGTGCTCATTCGCATACCGGGAGCAACCGCGCAACCTGCCAGGGTCACGCAAGCGAGCGTGGCTAGCAGAAGCACAAATCTATGTCCCCGGATGATGAATCTTTCGTTGCGGCTGGCTTCCATTTTTTTTTACCTTTTTAGTACTTCAGAGTGGCTCTATCCAGGTTGACCTTTTCCTGGCGTGACACGGATCGCTGTCGCGTTGAGCGGTTATCGGATGCGTCGATAACGCGCTCATCCCCGGCGGCTTGACGATCCGGTTTCATGCAAGCGGCCAGCGAACACAGACCTGTAAAGCGACGCTGGCCGCTCGGAATCGCTCAAGCGTTGTGAGCAATTCGTTGGCGGGTGTATCTGGGCGACGGCGTAATGGGCGTTATTTGGTTGTCGTTCCCGTCCCCCCCGTCCCCCCCGTCGCCACACTCCCCGCACTGCCACTCGAAATCGGCGCCGCCTGACCTGCCGCCACGGCCGCCGCCACCAGCGACGCCGCCGGCTGCCCGTCGCTCGTGATCGCGCCCGCGGCTTGCAGCGTGTCGAGATCCGCGTCGGCGCCCGCCGTGCCCGGCGTGAACGACACCGTCAGGAACGACGACGAAGACAGCGTGATGCCGTACGTGTCCTTGATGAGCTTCACGACCGCCGCTTCAGCGTTGGCGATCACGGTGCTGTTCGACAGCGCGCTCTGGTACGAAGCGTTCGACGAAATACCCGCGAGCAGCGCGCTTTCTGTCGTGCCGAGTTGGCCGGCCAGATAGCTCAGCAGCAGCTCGGTGAGCGGCGTCACGTTGTAGGTGCCCGAACCGGCCGCGAACGAATGGATCGTCGTCGAGCCGCCGCTTGCCGTGATCGCGCACGGCGCGTCGAAATTGAAAGTGGCCTTATACGCGCCGTTCGAATCGGTGGTGGCGCTGCCCGAACCGTTCTTGCACGTCAACGTGACGTTCGCGTTCGCGAGCGCGGCGCCGACCGCGGCCGTGCCGCTGATCGTCGCGCCGGGCGCGGTGCCGCTGTCGTTCGAGCCGCCGCAGGCCACCACCGCACTGGCCGCCAGCACCATCGATCCATACTGCAGGGCGCGCAGCGCGGCGCCGTTCAGAAGCTTCATCGTGTATCTCCAAAGAAAGTCATTCACACATGACGGGCACGAGCGCCTGTCCATCGCTTACACCTGGCAGAACCTGTTTTCCGCAGTCGCGGCGCGAAAGCTTGATCCCCGTCGAGGCAGCACGGGCACCCGTTTGCGGCGCGGTTTTGTTTTCGTCGCGAGAAGCCGGGCCGTAACGCAGGTAGGCGTCACGCATCCGGTAGAGCTGGGTGGAGAAGTACTCGCCGCTAAAGCGCCCCTGATTCAGCAGGTACTGCTGCGTGCTGTAGGGGAAGCTCATGTTCTCCGCGGCGCCGGGCGACAGGTAATTGGTCGAGCCCACGCGCGTGCGGAAGTCGAGCCCGAAGTCTTCCGAGCCATAGACCTGGGTAATGCCCGGCTGCATGCCCTGACGCGGCGTGAGCGGGAAGCTGACGGCCGCGCCCACGAACGTGCCCTGGCCGCTGTGCTCGCCATGCACGCTGACGGAGACGTCGTCGAACCAGCGCGTGAGCGTGGCGACCGGACCTTTGTCTCCACCGACGAAGCGCGCGACGCCCGCTTCGATCCACAACTTCCACGCGGGCTGTACCCAGCGATACGTCAATTCCGCGTTCTTTACGCTCGGCAGATCGTCGTGGCCGGGACCGTGATGCAGGTAAGCGAGTCGCAGGCGGATCAGATCGGGACGGCCGGGCACGAATACGGTGGTTTCGTTTTGTGCGCCGACGTACGAGTAATCGAACTTGCCGACCGATACGACGTTAAAGACCTGTGGCACGATCCAGAAGCTTTGCGCGAGCGCGACCGCATTCAGACCACCGCGCAGACGGTAGTCGCTGAACACGTGGCCGTCGTCCATGTTCTTCGTGTTGTAGAGCGGGGCGATATAGCTCGCGTACAGTTCCGCGCCGCGCCACAGCGGCACGAAGCCCTGAATGTTCGCGCCGAGCGAGATGTCGAAGACGCCGTACTCGGTGCCGTACAGATAGCTGACGACCGGTTCGATCTGAATACGCGTCAAGCCATGCTTGTGTTCGTCGCCGTGCCATGCGATCGAATCGGCGTCGTAGGTCGGGCGCGAGCGCATCGTCAGCGACGCACTCGCGGCAGTCGGCGCTCCGCCGGCCATGAACTGCGCGAATGCGTCGCGATCGACGCTTACTTCGCCAATCGGCTCGTTCGCCTTCTTGATGACCACATGAATCTTCTCGGTGCCGTGCGGTGCATTGACACTCGCGACGCCGAGCACGATACCGAGTGCGTCCGCTTCGTTCTGGTTGTAGCGGTGGTTTTCGTATTCGACGATCAGGTCGTGACCGCTGACACCGACGCGCACGCGTTCGAGACCGGCGGTAAACAGTTGCGTGGCGATGGCATCGAGCGACGATGTGTCGAGCGCTTCCGTCAATGCGGGCGCATCCGCTGATTTCGGCGGGGTCGCGTCGCTCAGCATCACCGAGGCATACGATTGCAATGGCGGGACGTAGGCGATCGGCCCGCTGGCGAGTGCACTGCTGCTCGCGGTTGCTGCGCGCACGTCGACGGGCGGCAGGTTCGTGAGTTGCAGCGGATCGTCGTTGTCGGCGGTGGTGTTTTGCGCGGTGGCGACTTGCGGGCCTTCGCACAGGCCGTTTTCGCAACGCGTGCTGCTGAAGCGCTTGCCGAGCGGAATCTGGATACCGACCGAAAACGACGTGCGCGGCGACACGCCATTGGTCGAGCGTAGCGAGCGCGTGAGAGTGCCGATCACGTTCGCGTCGGCGAGCCAGCTGACGCGCGGCGACTGATAGCGGATACCCGCATAGGGGGTCTTCGAATCGTCTTCGGCGAGCAGCGACAGACCGGTATGCCACAACGAAAGCTGAGCGCCGCCGAATATGCCGTCGAGGCGATCGCCCTGACCGTAACCGGCGGTCAGCGTCAACGGTCCGAATGCCTGCGAGACGACGCCGTATTTCGAGCGGAAGAAATGCGTCTGTCCGCCGATGTCGCCGATGCCGAAGGCGATCGTCGGCTGGTATTTGAAGAACTTGGGCACCTCGACCTTCAGATTCCCCATCAGGTGACGGAAGAGAAAGCGCTCTTCGTTCGAATACGGTACGTGGACATTGGCGGGATAGTTCGCGAGGCCCGCGGACAACTCGACATAGGGCAACAGTCCCACCGCACCCCAGTAGATTTGCGAACCGGTTGCCTGCTTCCCGTAACGGGGATCGATGTAATTGTTGTACTGCGCTTCGGCCATCCCCTCGGGCAGCGCAAACGCGTACGGAATCACGAGGCCGCCCGACTGACCGAGCGCGCCGAGCGCCGGTTCGGCGGCGTGGCTCGACGTCGAGAATGCGATCGCTGCCGCGAGCGCCAGCGTTTTAGGTGCCGAATGGAATGTCGGTCCGCGTAGTTTCATGGCCATGTGTTGTTGTTGTGAGTGGCGGTGTCAATACGCGTTGCTATGAACGAAGCCTTTTCGGATCGTCGCTGCGACGATCCGCATGTCGAGTCCGAACGACCAGTTCCGCAGGTAGTACAGGTCGTGCTCGACACGTCCTTGCATCTTTTCGATTCGATCCGTTTCGCCTCTGAAGCCGTTGATCTGCGCCCAGCCTGTGATGCCCGGCTTGATCCGGTAGCGGTGGATATAGCCGTTTACGACTTTCTGATAGAGCTCGTCGTGTTCGATCGCGTGCGGTCGCGGGCCGACGACGGACATGTCGCCGCGCAGTACATTGAAGAATTGCGGCAGTTCGTCGAGACTCGTACGCCGCAGGAACGCACCCACTCGCGTGATGCGCGGATCGCCTTTGGTGGCCTGTCTGACGACGCCGTCTTTCACCGCGTGAGGGCGCATCGAACGGAACTTGTAGATCCTGAAGATGCGTCCGTCAGCGCCTTTGCGCTTCTGCGTGAAGAACACCGGGCCGCGCGACGACAGCTTCACGGCAATCGCAATGGCGGCGAGCAGCGGGGCGAGTGCCAATAGCGCGCACGCGGCGAATGCGCGATCGAAGATCTCTTTCTTCACCATCGCGCGCGCCGATACCGGCGACGCGACGAGATTGATAGCGGGCATCCCGATCAGGTCGATCACGTGGCTATCGAACAGCGCGACGCTGCGCATGTCGGGCACGAAGCGCACGTTGACGAGATCGTCGCGGAATTCGTCGACGAAGCGCGAAATCGTGCGTTCTTCGGAGAGCGGCAACGCCAGCCACACTTCCTGCACATCGTGGGCGCGCACATACGACGCAAACTTCTCGACGTCGTTATAGACCGGTACACCGGAACCGGTGGTGCCGAGTACCGGCTTCGCGTCGAATGCGGCGACCGCGCGAAAGCCGCTGCCGGCCGAGCCTTCGATCTTGCGCACCACGTGCTGGCAATGCGCGCCGCAACCGACGATCGCGACGCGGCGCAAATTCATGCCGGCATAACGCAGTCGCGCGAGTGCCTTGTGCACGACGACGCGAACCGCGATCAGCGCGCCGCCGGTGATGCCGGTCCAATACGCGAACCAGAGCCGCGAAATGAAATCGGAACGGTGCAGCGAGAACATCAGCACGAGGCCGCAGCCCTGCACGACCAGCCACGCGAGCGACACCTGACCGATCATGCGCAGCATCGCACGACCGCGCCACGAACCATAGATGCCGAACATCGGAAACAGCACGAGCGTAAAAGCGGCGGCAAACGCGACGAATGCCATATCGATCCGACTTTGCGCCAGATCTTCGAAGCGCACATGCGATGCGGCCAACGACCCCAGAACGACAAGCGCCACATCGAGAAGACGCGCAATCAGACTGTGCAAGCCCGGTATTGCTTTTCTGTGCTGAGCGAAATTCGCCGTGTCCATTCCTGTTTCCCCGCGCTGATCTTCGATGTCAAACGTTTTGTCGATCGGCTGCGCGTGTATCCGCGCTAACCGATCCGGTCTCTCTTGCTGATCTGTTCTGCTGTGCCGCAAGCGGCATTTGCAGAAGACAACACTGCCCCCGCACGCTTGAAGCGCGCATTTCTTGAAACTCGAACTGGATTTCGCCCGCCCAGCCGGAAGCACTGACCGAACGAGCCTGAACAACGATGGGGGTGGTCCTGCGAATTACGGTCGTCCGTGTCGCACGCACGACCGCGCCGCGTTGCAGCGGCGGAGCCTTGTCGCTAACCCGCCGATGTCGCGCGTTGAGAAGACCAGCCCGATGACCCCCGATCAAACCGGTCGTTGACGCGAAGTACCTTTTTGCCGACTGCTTTGTTGTCCGTGTTTTGTGCTGCGCGACATAAAGAGCATGAAGTGTGCCAATTGACTAATCGCACTCACGCATCGACTGCCTGGGATAGGGAAAAATCCTTTAGCGACTGGGCTTTGTGGGTATTCATCAGGCGTTGGCGCAAGCGCGGGAAACATCCGGGAACATGTCGAAAGACGCGCTCGTTACGTTACGTCGCCCGTAACGGCGTGTGCGGTAGGGAACAGACAGGCGTGACATGCGACATTGGCGGCGGAAAAAGAAAAACGGGCGGAGAGCCCGTTTTAATCGTGCGTTGGAAACGACGAGAGAAAGGTAGAGAGGGGATGCCGCGAAAGACGATCTATAAAGACAAGTCGCGGGCTAATCGCCGGTTGATTGCGCGTTACTCGACGGGCCAATCGATGGACTAATCGAACAATCGCGCCACCCTCGCCACCACCCCGTTCCTCGAAATCCACTCCGCGTAAGCCCGATACTCCGGATCGTTCATCAAATGCCGTTCTTCGGTCTTCGCGCGCAGGAAATAAAGCAGATTGACGAATACCAGTCCCGCGCAATGCATGATCGCGACTTTCCAGCCAAGTGGTTCAACGAACGGCACCGAGATCATCCAGTACGCCAGATTCTTCGTCACATACGCGGGATGCTTGGTGAACCGGTACGGCCCCGACGTAATGATTCCGCGGTTGGTCAGATTCGAAAACCGCAGTCCGAATGAGATCGTCGCGCTCGCATAGCACAGCAGCAACGCGACGATCACGCAGCCCCATACGAAACGTAGCGCCGGCACTGAGATTAGCCAGTTGTCCCAGTACATCGAACCTTCATAGTGAATGTACTGACTCGAGATCAGCGACCAGAACGGCTGATAGCAGGCAATCGCGACGAGCCAGCCGAGCGTGGTCGGCTCCGCGCTGCGCACGTGGCTGTCGAGCAGACGGAACGTACACAGATAGCCGACCGTGCCGAACATCAGATCCATTGCGAACGACAGGTCGTACATGAAGCGGAACGTCGCGAGCGAAAACGGCGCGTTCAGCGCGCTCGTCAACGATGCATTCAGATGCTCCGCGTTGGTCGACAGATAGACGGTCATCAGCGGCAGGAAGAACGCTTTGACCATCCAGCCCGCCAGCGTTTCGCGCAACGGCCGCCAGTTGGCGGGACGCTCGCCGCGCAATAGCAGGCGCGCCAGTACCAGATAGGAATCGTCGACGTCGCGCTGATGCCGGTCCATCCACGCGAAATAGAACGGCGCCGCGACGATCACATACGGCGCGATCGTGCGCAATAGTGTCCAGTACGGCTCGTAGAACGCGCCGTGATATTCGGGCAGCAGCCAGTAGAGCAGGCCGATGCCGGCATAGATCGACGCGAGCGCGACAAGTCGCAGCGCGACACGCGCGAGGCTCAGCGGCCGCACCGCGCGGCCCGCGAGGCCCGCGCTCGGGCGCAGATAGACGCGCGCGACGAACAGATCGTAGACGGCGATCGTCGCGATGATCGCGAGACAGGCGAGCGTGCTGCGCGTCGCGCCGTCGATCGTCGTGCTGTCGCGTACCAGCCAGAGCGTCAACAGGCCGGCCGCGATGCCGGCGAGGCCGATCGAAAACGGCGCCGCCGAACGCGGTCGCGAGTCCTGAACCGGCGCGGCGGTTTGAATCGTGGAGTTCATGTCATCCTCGTAGTCATGACATTGATAGCGGCCGGGCTGTTGATTTTTTTAGGCCCGGCCGTCGTGCCGAATGGCGCGTTTGCGCCTATTTGCCGGTCGTCGTGACGCCGCCGAGCAGACCGCCGACCAGGTTCGTCACCGGAGCGAGCAGGCCCTTGTTGCCCGCCGTGCCACTGCCCGAGCCGCTCGACGAGCTGCCGGTGAGGCCGCCAGGCAGACCGGTCAGCGGGTTGGACGCTGTGTTGCTGGTGCCGCTTGAGTTGCCGCTTTGCGACGTGCCGGTGGGGGCACCCGCGCTGACGGTTCCGGTCACGCTGACCGTCAGCGAGCCGACGAGCGTCGTCACCGACGAGAGCGGATTGGTGCCGCCCGCAGTGCCGCCGAGCGAGCCGACCTTGGTGAGCAGGCCGGTGACTGGCTGGAGCAGGCCGCCGAGTCCGCCCACGCCGCCCGAACTACCCGAGCCGCTGGAGCTGGCGAGGCCGCCGAGCGAACCGAGATTGCCGAGCAGACCCGTCAGCGGCGACAGGATCGACGAGCCGCCGCTGCCCGTGCCGCCGGAACCGCTCGAGCCACCCGAACCGGTCGCGCCGCCGAGTCCGCCCAACAGGCCGGTGAGCGGCGCGAGCGGATTGGTGGTCGAGCCGGTCAGCAGGCCGCCGGTGCCGGTGACGGTCTTGCCCAGTTCGCTGACGATGCCGCCGCCGTCCTTGCCGACCTGATCGTTGATCGAGTTCGACACCTTCACGCCGGCCACGTTGACGCCCTTGCCGATCGTGCTGAGCAGCTTGTCGAGCGGCGCGCCGAGGCCGGTCGCGTTGCCGATCGTCTGGGTGGTGTCGGAGACCGCGGTCGTAATCGGATTGATGACCGTGCTGAGCTGCGTTTCGACTTGCTGGACCGGCGCGCTCGACAGCACCTTGTTCAGGCCGGAGCCGACCGCGGTGACGCCGCTGCCCAGGCCGTCGACGACAGCGCCGACGGTCGCCGTGACCGGCGCGAGCGGCTTCAGGGGGCCGGTGCCGAGGCTCGTCACGACACCGCCGACCGACTTGACCGCGGCGCCTGCCTCGGAGACGACACTCGAGGTCGAGGTGAGCGTCGGGCCGAGCGGATTCTTCGAGCTGCCGAGCGTGCCGAGGCCGGCCGCGGCGCCTTCGCCGAGCGTCTTCACGCCGTCGCCGAGATCGGTGATGGCCGCGCCGAGATTGCCGGTGGTGCGGCCATTGACGCCCGGGACCGAGGTGCCGGACACCTTGCTGCCGGTGTCGGCGACAGTCGTGCCGACCGCGGTGATGAGGTTGCTCGCCTGCGTGACGACGTTGCCGATCGCGGTTGAGGAGGTGCCTGAGGTGCCTGAGGTGCCTGAGGTGCCCGAAGTGCCCGAAGTGCCCGAAGTGCCCGAAGTGCCCGAAGTGCCCGAAGTGCCCGAAGTGCCCGAAGTGCCCGAAGTGCCCGAAGTGCCCGAAGTGCCCGAAGTGCCCGAAGTGCCCGAAGTACCCGAAGTACCCGAAGTACCCGAAGTACCCGAAGTCCCCGAAGTCCCCGACGATCCGACCGTCCCCGACAGCGCGCTTCCGCCAGTGTTCGGTGTGGTTAGCGTCGATCCGCAGCCATAGAGGGCGAGAAGCGTAGACGTCGCAACAGCGATGGCTGTCCGACCGGCGAATTTGTGCATGATGTCCTCGTTGAACGACTATTGGTGGAGGCCAGCAATGCAAGTTGTGCGCCAAAAGTAATTTATGTTTCGAGTTAAGGTTTGGTAAGAATATTCGTCGAATAAATTAATCGAATAAGCAATCTATTTCATCAAAACGCGCGTTTGGCCGACTGTGCCCCAGTCGTGTACCGGCGGCGTGCTACGTAACGTCCGGGCCGCGCGTAACGGGCTTTAAGCCAAATCGCATAAAACGGAAATCCGCTCGTCAACGTCACCTAGCCAAACGCTTCCCACCCGCCGCTCACGAACGACGTTCCCGCGCCGCGCGCTTCGCCCTGGCCGCGCCTCGATCGGTGGCGGTTTCGGCGGCGAGTTCCTCGACCATCTCGCGCGCGGCTATCTGCAGTTCGGGCACGTAGCGCCGCTTCGCTTCCGCGAGCGACACCGCGCGCGACAGAAACACCACGTTCAGGCTAGCCAGTACGCGTTCTTCGAACACGATCGCGACCGCCACCGCGCCGATCTTTCCCTGGTCCTGCCAGTCGCCGTGATTCGAGCCGAAGCCGTCCGCGCGCACGCGCCGCACGAGGCTGCGGATCAACGCATCGTTGGAGGCGAGCGCCTTCTGTTCCTCGCCGCCCGAGCCCGCGCGCAGCAGGTCGAGAATGTCCTCGCGCTCCTCGTCGGGGCACATCGCGAAGTACGCGCGGCCCGCCGCGGTCAGCAGGATCGGCAGGCGGCGCCCGACCATCGCGCGATGGAACGACAGCGGACTGAACCGGTGCGTAGTCTCGCGAATGATCATCGAGTCGCCGTCGGGCGTGGTCAGATCCGACGGCCACGCGACGCGTTGCAGCAGGCGCCCCATCACCGGCGGCGCGATCGTCGCGATTCGTTCGTCATCCGTAAAACCTTCGCTCAGCGCGCGCACCTTCAGCGTGAGCCGGAAGCTGTCGTCCGACGCGCTGCGCCGCACGAAGCCTTCCTCCATCAGCGTTTCCAGCAACCGTCGCGCGGTGGTGCGATGCAGCCCGGTCAGCTCGCTGATCTGCTGGCTCGTCGCCCGTCCGCTGTCCATCGAATTGAGCGCCTGCAACACCAGCAGCCCGCGCGACAAACCTCGCACATTTGTGTATTTGGTCACATAAAACCTCAATAAAATCAACTGTGTGCATTCTATGCACAATTTCGACATTTTGTTGAGCGCGCGGAGGACCGGTCCTAGACTTGCCAACAAATCAAAGATTTCATGGAGACGCAAGCTGTTGTCCTCAGGCGACTTTCTCGCCATGGCCACGGCCGGTTCCCGGCCGCCGCGCTCCCTGTTTATCCCGATCAAGTTCGTTATCTGACGCGACCGCCGAAAACGCGGCGCGCCAGGCAACTACCTGCATGAGACCGGAGTAAGAGCCCACGTATCGCTCTGGTCGCCAAAGGAGACAACATGCCCTCGTCGCTCGATCCGGTGGCCGCTCAAGGCCACGGCGCACTCACCACCGACGTCGCGATTATCGGCGCCGGCCCGGTCGGTCTGATGATCGCCAATTATCTCGGTCTGCAAGGCGTGCGCGTCGTGCTGATCGAAAAGCTCGAAAAGATCATCGACTATCCGCGCGCCATTGGTCTGGACGACGAAGCATTGCGCGTGTTCCAGTCGGTCGGTCTCGCCGACGCGCTGCTGCCGCACACCACCCCCGATCACTGGATGCGCTTCGTGACGAGCACGGGTCATTGCTTTGCCTCGATCGAGCCGCGCACCGACGAATTCGGCTGGTCGCGCCGCAACGCGTTCATTCAACCGCTGGCCGATCGCGTGCTGTACGAAGGGCTCGCGCGCTTTGCGCACGTCGAAGTGCTGTTCGGCCACGCGGTCAGTTCGTTCACTCAGGACAACGACGGCGTCACGATCGAAGCGGAAGACGTGCAGGGCGTGTGCCGCACGATTCGCGCGTCGTACATGGTCGGCGCCGACGGCGGCAACAGCTTCGTGCGCCGCGTGCTCGACGTGCCGTTCGAAGGCCGTACCAAGCCGAATCAATGGATCGTCGTCGACGTGCGCAACGATCCGATCGGTTCGCCGCATGTGTACATGCATTGCGATCCGAGCCGTCCGTACGTGTCGGCCGCATTGCCGCACGGCATCCGCCGCTTCGAATTCATGGTGATGCCCGGCGAGACCGAGGCAGAACTGTCGAAGCCGGAGAACCTGGCCGCGCTGATCCGCAAGGTCGTCGCCGAACCGGACAAGGTCGACTACATCCGCAAGCGCGTCTATACGCACAACGCGCGGCTCGCGAGCAGCTTCCGCGTGAAGCGCGTGCTGCTTGCCGGCGACGCCGCGCACATCATGCCGGTGTGGCAGGGCCAGGGCTACAACAGCGGCATTCGCGACGCCAGCAACCTCGGCTGGAAACTCGCGATGGTGGTCAAGGGCCAGGCCGGCGACGCGCTGCTCGACACCTACACCGCCGAACGCCGCGCGCATGCGCGCTCGATGATCCACCTGTCGGAGGTGGCCGGCGACATCTTCGCGCCGACGAGCCGCTTCGGCATCAAGTTCCGCGACGCCTTCGTGCGGACGTTCAACTGGTTCCCCGCGGTCAAACGCTACTTCGTCGAAATGCGCTTCAAGCCGATGCCGCGCTACGAAACCGGCGTGGTGCTGCTCGCGCGCACGCCGCGCAAGAACGGCTGGCTCGCGCGCGTGCTCGAACGCTCGGGTCATTCGGCGCCGGGCCGCCTGTTCGGTCTGATGAGCGAGAAGCGCGAGTCGCGCCTCGGTCGTCTCGTGTATGGCCGCGACCCGCATTGCCACTCGCCGGTCGGCCGCATGTTCATCCAGCCGCGCGTGCGCACGGTGAGCGGCGACGTGCTGCGTCTCGACGACGTGCTCGGCAACCGCTTCGCGATCATCGGCTGGGGTTCCGATCCGACCTTCGGTCTGTCGGCGGAAGCGCGCGCGATCTGGCAACGGCTCGGCGGCTGCTTCGTGCTCGCGAAGCCGGACACGCAACTGGTATTCCACGACGACGTACCCGACGGCGTGATCGCGATCGGCGACGTCAACACGCGGATGAAGGAGTGGTTCGCGCGCGTGCCGGAATCGGTCGTGCTGCTGCGTCCCGATCGTTTTGTCGCGGGCATGTGCTCGCCGCAGCGGGTCTCGCAGTCGATCGTCGAACTCGCGGCGAAGCTGCATCTCGACGCGGCGACGCGTGCGAACGCAGCCGACGCGAACCATGAAGCGGCAGTCGCGCACGACGGCGTGCTGACTTTCTCCACCCCCACCACCCCCGCAACCGCTACTGCCGGAGCCTGATATGCCGATGCTGCTCGAATGTCTGTCGCACACGCCATTGCACGGCTATGTCGATCCCGCGCCCGAGGTCGTCGCGGAAGTGGAGCGCCTGCATGCGGCGGCGCGCGCGCGCGTCGTCGAGTTCGATCCCGAACTGGTCGTCGTGTTCGCGCCCGACCACTACAACGGTTTCTTCTATGACGTGATGCCGCCGTTCTGCATCGGCGCGTCGGCGAGCGCGATCGGTGACTTCAAGAGCCTCGCCGGCCCGCTGAACGTCCCCGCCGACACCGCGCTCGAACTCGCCGAAGCGGTGCTCGCGAGCGACGTCGACGTCGCGGTGTCGTACCGGATGCAGGTCGACCACGGCTGCGCGCAAGCGCTGGAACTGCTGACGGGCGGTCTCGACCGCTATCCGGTGGTGCCGGTGTTCATCAACTCGGTCGCCCCGCCGATGGCGTCGTGCCGCCGCGCGCGTCTGCTCGGCGATGCGCTGGGCCGTGCGCTCGCACGCATGAACAAGCGCGTGCTCCTGATCGGTTCGGGCGGCATTTCGCACGAGCCGCCGGTGCCGGAACTGGCGGGCGCGAGCGACGAAGTCGTCGAGCGTCTGATCGCTGGGCGCAATCCGTCGGCCGAATCGCGCGCGGCGCGTCAGGCACGCACGATCGCGGCGGCGCGTGCGTTCGCGGGCGGCGACAGCCCTCTGCATCCGCTCAATCCCGACTGGGATCGCGCCTTTATGAAGCTGCTCGAAGACGGCGAACTGACCGCGCTCGACGGCCTCACCAACAACGCGATCACGCGCGAGGCCGGCAAGTCGGCGCACGAAATCCGCACGTGGATCGCTGCGTTCGGCGCACTGAACGCGAGCGGCCCGTATCGCGCGTCGCTCGATTACTACCGTGCGATCCCGGAATGGATCGCGGGCTTCGGTGCGATGCATGCGCGGCCCGTTACGGCCAACGCTTAACGGCCAAAGCTTATCGGCCATCGTCTAACGCCCACCCGAATCTGGAACCCGCCATGAACACTCCCAACCATGCCGAAGCGCTCGCGCAGCGCCTGCGCGAATCCGAACGCAGCGGCCAGACCATCGCGCCGTTGCGCGACGACCCGAGCTTCGCCGCACTGTCGAACCCGGCCGACGCCGAACAACTCGCGTACGCGGTGCAGCAGGTCAACGTCGCCGCGCGCGTCGCCCTCGGCGAGCGCGTGGTCGGTCGCAAGATCGGCCTGACGTCGCCCGCGGTGCAGCGTCAGCTCGGCGTCGATCAGCCCGATTTCGGCGCGCTGTTCGCGTCGATGGCGTACGGCGACAGCCAGCCGATTCCGCTCGCGGAACTGATCCAGCCGAAGGTCGAGGCCGAAATCGCGCTGGTGCTCGAACACGATCTGATTCACGAGCGTCATACCTACGCCGACCTGGTTCGCGCCACCGCCTATGCGGTCGCGGCGATCGAGGTGGTGGACAGCCGCATCGAAGGCTGGAACATCCGCTTCGTCGATACGGTCGCGGACAACGCGTCGAGCGCGCGCTTCGTGCTGGGCAGCCGCCCGGTGCTGCTGCGCGATCTCGATCTCGCGGCCTGCGCGATGACGCTCTCGCAGGAATCCGAAGTATTGTCGCGCGGCAACGGCGCCGCGTGTCTCGGCAATCCGCTGAACGCCGCCACATGGCTCGCGGACCGCATGGTCCGGCTCGGCACGCCGCTGCGTGCCGGCGACGTGCTGATGACCGGCGCGCTCGGACCCATGGTCGCGGTTAAACAACCCGGCACCTTCTGCGCGCAGATCGACGGCCTCGGCAGCGTTCGCGCGACTTTCTCCGCTTAAAACAGGCACTCGCAAGCAATCGCATTCACTCGATTGAGGACTCAAATGGCAAGCGAAAAACTCAAGGCCGCGATCATCGGCTCGGGCAATATCGGCACCGATCTGATGATCAAGATCCTGCGGCATGGCAAGCATCTCGAAGTCGCGGCGATGGTCGGCATCGATCCGAACTCGGACGGTCTCGCGCGCGCCGCGCGGCTCGGCGTCGCGACCACTCACGAAGGCGTGGAAGGTCTCACGCGCCTGCCGGTGTTCAGCGACATCGACGTCGTGTTCGACGCGACCTCGGCCGGCGCGCACGTGAAGAACGACGCGTTCCTGCGCGCGCTGAAGCCCGGCATCCGTCTGATCGACCTGACGCCGGCCGCGATCGGCCCGTACTGCGTGCCGGTCGTCAATCTCGACGCGCAGCTCGCCGCGCTGAACGTGAACATGGTCACCTGCGGCGGTCAGGCGACGATCCCGATGGTCGCGGCGGTGTCGCGCGTCGCGCAGGTGCATTACGCGGAAATCGTCGCGTCGATCAGCAGCAAGTCGGCCGGTCCGGGCACGCGCGCGAATATCGACGAATTCACCGAAACCACCTCGAAGGCGATCGAAGTGGTCGGCGGCGCGGCGAAGGGCAAGGCGATCATCATCCTGAACCCGGCCGAGCCGCCGGTGATGATGCGCGACACCGTCTACACGCTGTCCGAACTCGCGGACCGCGCGAAGGTGGAAGCGTCGATCGAACAGATGGCCGCTGCGGTGCAGGCCTACGTGCCGGGCTATCGCCTGAAGCAGAAGGTGCAGTTCGACGAAATCGGCGCGAGCGCGCCGCTGAACATTCCGGGTCTCGGCAAGTTCAGCGGCCTGAAGACCTCGGTGTTCATCGAGGTGGAAGGCGCCGCCCACTATCTGCCCGCGTACGCAGGCAACCTCGACATCATGACTTCGGCCGCGCTCGCGACCGCCGAGCGCATGGCGCAAGCGCTCGTGCAGGCATAAGCGACATCAGGAGACTTTCGCATGGACAAGAAACTCTATATCTCCGACGTGACGTTGCGTGACGGCAGCCACGCCATTCGTCACCAGTACTCGATCCAGAACGTGCAGGACATCGCACGCGCGCTGGACAAAGCCAAGGTGGACAGCATCGAAGTCGCGCATGGCGACGGCCTGCAAGGCTCGAGCTTCAACTACGGTTTCGGCGCGCATAGCGACCTCGAATGGATCGAGGCGGTCGCCGACGTGCTGAAGCACGCGCAGATCGCGACGCTGCTGCTGCCCGGCATCGGCACGATCCACGATCTGAAGGCGGCCTACAACGCGGGCGCGCGCATCGTGCGCGTCGCCACGCACTGCACCGAAGCGGACATCTCGAGGCAGCACATCGAATACGCGCGCGAACTCGGCATGGACACGGTCGGCTTCCTGATGATGAGCCACATGACCACGCCGGAAAACCTCGCGGTCGAAGCGAAGAAGATGGAAAGCTACGGCGCGACCTGCATCTACGTGGTCGACTCGGGCGGCGCGCTGACGATGAACGACGTGCGCGCGCGCTTTCGCGCCTTGAAGGCGGTGCTCAAGCCCGAGACGAAGACCGGCATGCACGCGCACCACAACTTGTCGCTGGGCGTGGCGAACTCGATGGTCGCGGTCGAAGAGGGCTGCGATCGTATCGATGCGTCGCTCGCCGGCATGGGCGCGGGCGCGGGCAATGCGCCGCTCGAAGTGTTCATCGCCGCGGCCGAGCGCGCGGGCTGGCATCACGGCACCGATCTGTACACGCTGATGGACGCCGCCGACGACATCGTGCGGCCGTTGCAGGATCGGCCGGTGCGCGTCGATCGCGAGACCCTCGCGCTCGGTTATGCGGGCGTCTATTCGAGCTTCCTGCGTCACGCGGAAGTGGCCGCGAACAAGTACGGCCTGAAGACCGTGGACATTCTGGTCGAGCTGGGCAAGCGCTGCATGGTCGGTGGCCAGGAAGACATGATCGTCGACGTTGCGCTGGATCTGAAGCGCGCGCAAGCCACCGAAACCGTGGCTTCATAACCCCGAACACTGCACGCACGGCCCGCCAGGCTCTGCGTGCAGTGTTCATTTCAAGCAGCAAGGTCGCCGGCAGAGCGACGCTGATTCACATTGGAGACTTTTATGCGGCAGTCAACGCAAACGACGCAGTCGACCCCGTCGACGCACCCACCCACCAACGGCGCGCTGACGATCGGGCTCTGTCTGATCGTCGCGCTGCTCGAAGGGCTGGACCTGCAATCCACCGGCCTCGCCGCGCCGCGCATGGCGCGCGAGTTTCATCTCGCGGTCGCGCAGATGGGCTGGGCCTTCAGCATCGGCGCATTCGGGCTGTTGCCGGGCGCGGCGATCGGCGGACGTCTCGCCGACCGGCTCGGGCGCAAGCGCGTGCTGATGTGGTCGGTCGCGCTGTTCGGCATCTTCTCGCTCGCGACCGCGCACGTGTGGGACCTGAACAGCCTGCTCGCCGCGCGCTTTCTGACCGGCCTCGGGCTCGGCGCGGCGATGCCGAATCTGATCGCGCTGTGCACGGAAGCGGCGCGGCCCGATCAGCGCAACACCGCGGTCGGCGCGATGTAT
Source organism: Paraburkholderia antibiotica (assembly GCF_012927125.1). Taxonomy (GTDB): domain Bacteria; phylum Pseudomonadota; class Gammaproteobacteria; order Burkholderiales; family Burkholderiaceae; genus Paraburkholderia; species Paraburkholderia antibiotica. The sequence goes on along the minus strand of NZ_JABBFZ010000009.1, from coordinate 44,774 downwards.
TGCGGCATGCCGTTCGGCGCGGCGCTCGCGGCGGTGGTCGGCATTCTGAGTCCGGGCGATGCGGACTGGCGGCATATCTTCTACGTCGGCGGCTTCGGGCCGTTGCTGGTGCTGCCGCTGCTCGGGTTGTTCCTGCGCGAGTCGTCGCAGTTCGTCGCGTCGCGTGCCACTCGCGCGGCGAAGGGTGCACAGCGCGAGGCGTCGGCCAGCGTGACGCACGCGTTGTGGCAGGAAGGCCGCGCCGCGACGACGATCGCGTTGTGGATCAGCTATCTCGGCACGCTGATCGTGCTGTACTTCCTGATCAACTGGCTGCCGTCGCTGGTGTTGACGCGCGGTCTCACGCGCGTGCAGTCGGGCGTCGTGCAGATGATGTTCAACCTCGGCGGCGGTATCGGCGCGATCGTGATCGCCGGCATGATGGACCGGATGGGCCGGCGTCGCACGGTCGCGGGCATGTATGTCGGCATCGTGGTCGCGCTCGGTGCGTTGCTGAGCGCGAGCGGCGGCACGTCGATGGCGTGGGGCGGACTGCTGGCGGGGCTGTTCCTCGTCGGCGGCCAATCGGTGCTGTATGCGCTCGCGAGCAGCCTGTATCCGACCGAAGTGCGCGGCACCGGCGTCGGCGCGGCGGTCGCGGTGGGGCGTCTCGGCTCGATCCTCGGACCGTTGATCGCCGGGCAACTGCTGGCGATCGGCCAGGGCGCGAGCGTGCTGCTCGGCGCGAGCATTCCGCTGATCGTGATCGCGGCCATCTCGGCGTGGCTCGTGGTAAGCCGCTCGGCGCTTCGTTATACCCCGGCGGCCGCGCAATAACACGGCGGCCTGAAAGACAGCGCGGGCTTGCCGTCGACGGCGGTCCGCGATCACTCAACCCGTGACAGAAAGGAATTCGACATGAGCAACACCAACACGCAGACCACGGCGATTACCGAAGAAGCGACCAGCCGGTTCGTTCGGATTACCGAAGATGGCCGCGAGATGCAGCTGCACTACAACGACGTCGGGCAGGGCGCCGAAACGGTCGTGATGCTGCACGGCTCGGGTCCGGGCGCGACTGGCTGGGCGAACTTCAACCGCAACGTCGAGCCGCTCGTCGCAGCCGGCTATCGCGTGATCCTGATGGACTGCTTCGGCTGGGGCAAGAGCGATCCGATCGTCTGCAAGGGGTCGCGCTCGGAGCTGAACGCGCGCTCGCTGAAGGCGCTGCTCGATGCGCTCGATATCCAGCGCGTGCATATCATCGGCAACTCGATGGGCGGCCATAGCGCGGTCGCGTTCGCGCTCGCCGAGCCGCAACGCGTCGGCAAGCTCGTGTTGATGGGCGGCGGCACCGGCGGTCCGAGCCAGTTCGTGCCGATGCCGACCGAAGGCATCAAGCTACTGCAAGGGCTGTACCGCAACCCGACGATCGAGAACCTGCAGCGCATGATGAGCGTGTTCGTGTTCGACTCGAAGGCGCTGACCGAAGACCTGATGCAGGCACGTCTCGCGAACATGCTGGCGCGGCGCGATCACCTCGAGAACTTCGTCGCGAGTCTCGCCGCGAATCCGAAGCAGTTCAACGACTTCGGCCCGCGCCTGAGCGAAGTGGTTGCGCCGACGCTGCTGATCTGGGGCCGCGACGATCGCTTCGTGCCGATGGATATCGGCCTGAAGCTGGTCGCCGGTATGCCGAACGCGGATCTGCATGTGTTTGGTCGCTGTGGACACTGGGCGCAGTGGGAACACGCGGAGAAATTCAACAAGATGGTGGTGGAGTTCTTCGCGCGCTAATGCGCGCTTGCTGCTGGTGATCGGTGCGTCGTTGCAGGTGGCGCGCCGGTTGCCGGCTTGCGTGCGCTGTGCCGGTGGCGCTTTCGTATTGCTACCATATTTATCCGTTTTCTCCTCTGCTAGCCTTCGAGACTCGATTGGCCAATGGGGTAAGGGATAGTGATAAAGCGACGTTACATAGCGACCATCGTGACGACCGTCGGTGTACTGGGCAAGCTCGGCGTGGCGAACGCGACTGCCGAACAACCGCAACCGCAAGCGGTGCCCACGGTCAATGCGTCGACCATGCCACGGAGCTTGAACGAAGCGAGTCGCGCGGATGCAAAAACGGCCGCGCTCAAGCTGGCCAGCAATGGCGACGACGGCGGTGACGATGGCGACGACGGCCATGACGGCCACGGCGCGAAACACCGCAAACACCACGGCGACGATGGCGATAGCGGCGACGACGGCCACGACGGTGACGGTCACGACGGCGACGATGGCGCGTGACGGAGTACGACGTGTCTGTGCGCATGTTGGAAGAACCGGCAGCCGGCGCTGAAGGTACGGACGGTGACGTCGACGGCAACGTGCCGTTCTTCGAATGTTTCGACGACGTGTTGACCGCCGAAGATCAAAAGAGAATCGACGCATTTCTGCATTTGCCGGGATGGGAATTCGGCTGGAAGTCTCAATCCAGACGCGATATCTATTCGTTCTGGCACAAGCATTTCGCCGGCTTCAGAAAATCAGGCGCCTACAACTTCAAGGCGGGGAAATGGCCGCCGCCGGATTGCTCGGCGGAGTTGCGGCAGAGCGCTGAGCTGATCCACGAGTTCTGGTTGCTGCTGCAACGCACGGTGCTCGAAGGTCATACGCTGGTGCGCTGCTATGCCAACGGTTTGCCGTTCGGCTCCGAAGGCACGTTGCACACGGACTCCGATTCGCCGAACGGCTACACCTGCATCTACTATCCGCATCAGGCGTGGCATCCGGATTGGGGCGGCGAAACCGTGTTCTTCAACGCCGAGCACACCGATATCGTCGCGTCGATATTTCCGAAGCCTAACCGCCTGCTGCTTTTCCGGGGCGACACGCCGCATGTCGCGAGACCCGTATCGCGGTCCTGTCCCGAGTTGCGCGTTACGCTGATGTTCAAAACCGAAAAACGCCCAGCGGGCACGCGCTGAAAGCGTTATCGACGACGGATGCGGCGACGATCGCGTACGGCTGCCGTTGGTAAGCGGGTTTGCGTGCCGCGCGGTGAAACTACTCTTCCGTCGTCGGCATTCGAGTCACGGCGGCATCGTTCGCGGCATCGCTTGCAACATCAACTGCCGCCGGCGCGTCGCCGCGCCTGATCGTCGATTCCCGCACCACCAGATGCGGATCGAGCAACGCGTAGCTCGCGTTCGCATCGGCGTTGCCGTGCAGTTCGTCGAGCAGCCGCGTCATTGCGAGCTCGCCCATCTTCTCGCTCTGAAAATCCACCGACGTCAACGCCGGCGACGCGTACTCGCCGTACGGCACATTGTCGAAGCCGGCCACCGACACATCCCGCGGCAATTGCAGGCCCAGTTCGCGCGCTTCCTTGATGAAGCCGAGCGCGATCAGATCGTTGTAGCAGATCACCGCGTCCGGGCGCCGCGGACCCAGCATCAGACCCGAGCACGCACGCTCGCCGGCCGCGGCCGACGGGCTCAGCGCATCGTGCACGTCGAGCGCGAGACCGTATTCGTCGAGGCATTGGCGAATGCCGCGAATCCGCTCGTCGTTCCAGCGCGAACGACCGAAGCCGAGATAAGCGATGTGGCGATGACCGAGCTTGACCAGATGATTCGCGAGCATATAGCCGGCGAGGCAACTGTCGGTGCCGACGCTCGCGATCGGAAAGCGCGCGCTGCGCCCGAACAGCACGACCGGCTTGCCGAGATCGAGCAGCCATTGCACCGAATCGTCGGGCATGCGCGAACTGACGATCATGCCGTCGACGCGTTGCGCGAGCGATTCGATCAGCGTCTGTTCGCGCTGCTGGTTTTCTTCGGTATCGACGAGCAGCAGCGTGTAGTCGTGCCGGATCGCGACGCGATTGGCGCCTTTGACGAGATTGGCGAAGTGCGGATTGCCGATGTCGAGAATCGCGAGACCGATGGCGCGCGTGCGTCCGGTGATCATCGAGCGCGCGAGCGGATTCGAGCGATAGCCGAGCTGCGCGATGGCTTCCTTGAGCCGCGCTTCGACGGCCGGCGTAAAGCGCTGCGTGCCGTTCATATACTTCGACACGGTGGCGACCGATACTCCGGCGGCAGCCGCGACATCGCGAATGGTGGCGCCTTTTTTCATCGGTAGCGGGGGAGGGGGTAACGTTTTACATCGATTGCTGAATAATATCGGTTGACCCAGACAGCGTAAAGCGAAGGGGCAAGCGGGCGACGACTATTCGCCCGCGGTCCGACGCCGCGCGAAAAAAACGGAGACACGAGGCAAGCATGACGATCAAGGTGAGAGGCCTGCGCTGGTGGATGATTGGGCTGCTCACGCTCGGCACGATCACCAACTATCTGGCGCGCAGTTCGCTGAGCGTCGCCGCGCCGACGGTGCTCGAACATCTGCATATTTCCACGCACGAATACGGCTGGATCACCGGCGCGTTTCTCGTCATGTATCCGCTCGGTGCGCCGCTCACCGGCTATCTGATGGATCGCGTCGGCTTGCGCATCGGGTTTCTGCTGTGCGGGGCCGCGTGGTCGCTGATCTGTATCGCCCATGGTTTCGCGTCGGGCTGGGTCGGTCTGTTCGTGTTGCGCGGCCTGCTCGGTCTGGTGGAAGCCGCGTTTTTGCCGGGCGGCATGCGCGCGGCCGCGTACTGGTTTCCGCCGCACGAGCGCGGCACGGCCGCGGGCGTGTTCAATCTCGGCACGTCGACCGGCGCGATTCTCGCGCCGCCGCTGATCGCGTGGTCGATCCTGCACTACAGCTGGCACGTCGCGTTCATGATCGTCGGCGCGCTGGGGCTCGCGTGGGTCGTGCTGTGGCTGCTGCTGTACCGGCATCCGGATCGGCATCCGGCATTGTCGAAACAGGAGGCCGCGTATATCGGCGCAACACGGGAGGCGCGGGAGGCAGGCTCGCGCGCGCCGCGAGGCTCGGGAGGCTCGGGAGGCTCGGGACCGAAGCTGTTCGAGATTCTCCGCCAGCGCAATTTCTGGGGCATCGCGCTGCCGCGTTTCTGCGCCGATCCGGTGTGGGGCACGCTGGTCTACTGGATGCCGCTGTATCTGTACCAGGCGCGCGGCTTCGATCTGAAGGCGATCGCGTTGACCGCCTGGCTGCCGTTCGTCGCGGCCGATCTCGGCTGCATGGTCGGTGGACCGCTGTCGGCGTGGCTGAAGCGCCGCTTCGATGTGCCGATCGTCGACGGCAAGCGCATCGTCTTCACGGGCGCGGCGGTTCTGATGATCGGCATGGCCGGCGTCGGCTTCGTCCGCGATCCGGCGCTGGCGGTGTTGCTGCTGTGCATCGGCGGTTTCGCGCACCAGGCGCTGTCGATCACCGTGATCTCGATGTCGGCCGATCTGTTTCCGCGTGGCGAGGTCGGTACGGTGACCGGGCTCGCCGGGTTCGTCGCGGGGCTCGGCAACTTCGCGTTCACGCTGACGATGGGCTGGTTCGTCGCGCGCGTCGGCTATACGCCGTTTTTTGTCGCGCTCGGCTGCGGCGATCTGCTCGGCGCGCTGCTGCTGTGGACGCTGGTGCGTCGTCCGTCGATGGTGCCGGTTCAGGAGGCCGCGGCGCGGGACGTGTCCGCGTGAGGTCAAGCCGGTGATGGCGCAGCGCGGTTCGGAAAGTGAGCGGTTCGGGGAAAGGTCGGTGAAAGGGGCTGTGAAGCAGTCCGTGAAGCGGCCCACAAAGCGGCCCACAAAGCGGTCCGCGAAGCAGGCCGACGGAGCCTGAGCACCCGTTATCGTCCAAAAACAATAGGAATAATTCTCATTTTCCCACCGGCCGATTGCCCAAGTCATCTATAAGATATCTGTCCTAAGACTGCCTGAATCGGCCGCAAAGCCTTGTCAGGCGGGGGTCACCCCCTTTTGAGCAGGTCTCTGGACCTGTTTGTTTGGCCACACGTAGTGGAAAACGCGCATATACTCTCGGTCGTGTCGCAAAACGTAAACCCGGGGGCTGTGTCGTGCGGGAACGACGCCATAGTCGCCGCGCCGCGTTTTGCGCTGGCCCAGACTGCCAACGCTCTGTCTATCACCTTCTAGCAAAGCATCAATCATGTCCACATCGCCGAAGATCATCTACACCCTGACCGACGAAGCGCCCGCACTGGCGACGTATTCGCTGCTGCCGATCGTCAAGGCGTTCACGCGCTCGTCCGACGTCCTCGTCGAAACGCGCGACATCTCGCTCGCCGGCCGGATCATTGCCGCATTTCCCGACTACCTGAGCCCGGAACAGAAGATTTCCGACGATCTGGCGGAGCTGGGTGGACTCACCACGCGCCCGGAAGCGAACATCGTCAAGCTGCCGAACATCAGCGCATCGGTGCCGCAGCTGAAGGCCGCGATCGCCGAACTGCGCGACCTCGGCTACAAGCTGCCGTCGTACCCGGACGTCGCGACCACCGACGCCGAGAAGGACGTCAAGGCCCGTTACGACAAGATCAAGGGCAGCGCGGTCAACCCGGTGTTGCGCGAAGGTAACTCGGACCGCCGCGCGCCGCTGTCGGTGAAGAACTACGCGCGCAAGCATCCGCACAAGATGGGCGCATGGAGCGCGGACTCGAAGTCGCACGTCGCGCACATGAGCGGCGGCGATTTCTACGGCAGCGAGAAGTCGGCGCTGGTCGCGCAAGCCGGTAGCGTGAAGATCGAACTGATCGCCGCCGACGGCGCGGCCACGGTGCTGAAGGCAAAGACGCCGGTGCAGGCGGGCGAGATCATCGACGCGTCGGTGCTGAGCAAGAACGCGCTGCGCAGCTTCATCGAAGCGCAGATCGCCGACGCGAAAGCGAACGGCGTGCTGTTCTCGGTGCACCTGAAGGCGACGATGATGAAGGTCTCGGACCCGATCATCTTCGGTCACGTGGTCTCGGTGTTCTACAAGGACGTGCTGACGAAACACGCGGACGCGCTGGCCAAGGTCGGCTTCAACCCGAACAACGGTATCGGCGATCTGTACGCGCGTCTGAAGGATCTGCCGGCTGAAACGGCCGCCGCAATCGAAGCCGATATCAAGGCGCAGTACGAACAGCGTCCGCCGCTCGCGATGGTCAACTCGGACAAGGGCATCACGAGCCTGCACGTGCCGAGCGACGTGATCGTCGACGCATCGATGCCGGCGATGATCCGCGAGTCGGGCAAGATGTGGGGCGCCGACGGCGCGCTGCACGACGCGAAGGCCGTGATTCCGGACCGCTGCTACGCGGGCGTCTACCAGGCAGTGATCGAAGACTGCAAGCAGCACGGCGCGTTCGATCCGGTCACGATGGGCACGGTGCCGAACGTCGGTCTGATGGCGCAAGCCGCCGAAGAATACGGTTCACACGACAAGACGTTCCAGATCGCGGCGAACGGCGTGGTCCGCGTGACCGACGAAGCCGGCGCGGTGCTGCTGGAGCAGCCGGTCGAGCAGGGCGACATCTTCCGTATGTGCCAGACCAAGGACGCGCCGGTTCGCGACTGGGTCAAGCTCGCGGTCAACCGCGCCCGCGCGAGCAATACGCCGGCCGTGTTCTGGCTCGACGCGGCGCGCGCGCACGACGCGCAGATCATCAGGAAGGTCGAGCAGTACCTGAAGGATCACGACACCAACGGTCTCGACATCCGCGTGATGACGCCGGTCGAAGCGGCGAAGTTCTCGGTCGAGCGGATTCGCGCCGGCAAGGACACGATCTCGGTCACCGGCAACGTGCTGCGCGACTACCTGACCGACCTGTTCCCGATCATGGAACTGGGCACCAGCGCGAAGATGCTCTCCATCGTGCCGCTGATGGCCGGTGGCGGCATGTTCGAAACCGGCGCGGGCGGTTCGGCGCCGAAGCACGTGCAGCAACTGGTCGAGGAAGGTTTCCTGCGTTGGGACTCGCTCGGCGAATTCCTCGCGCTGGCGGCGTCGCTCGAACATCTCGCCACGACGTATCACAACCCGAAGGCGCAGGTGCTAGCGAAGACGCTGGATCAGGCGACGGGCAAGTTCCTCGACAACGACAAGTCGCCGGCGCGCAAGGTCGGCGGCATCGACAATCGCGGCAGCCACTTCTACCTCGCGATGTACTGGGCCGAGGCACTGGCCGCGCAAACCGAAGATGCGGCGCTGCAGGCGCAGTTCGCCGGCGTCGCGAAGGCGATGGCCGACAACGAAGCGAAGATCGTCGCCGAACTCGGCGCGGCGCAGGGCAAGCCGGTGGATATCGGCGGCTACTATCGTCCGAACGTCGAACTGACCGGCAAGGCGATGCGCCCGAGCGCGACGCTGAACGCGATCGTCGATTCGGTGGCCTGAAGCCGCGCACGCGACTGAGGCGGCCGGCATCGCCGCGGCGTTCGACGCTTCGAGCACCACGCGATAAACGCATAGCCACGCAGTCCGCAGAGCAGCAAGCAGGATCGCAATGACGACAATGGCGCCTTCGGGCGCCATTGTCGTTTCTGCGGTCGTTTCTGCGTTTACCGCTACGTCACCGTCGGTCATACCCGTCTCTCGTCCTTACACGTGCACGATTTCCCAGTCGGCGAGCTTCTCGGGAATCTCGAGCGTCGACGTGTCGAGTTCCGACAGATGCTCGCAGCTCAAGCCGCGCGCGAGGTCGTCGGCAGCCTGTTGCGGGCTCGAAAATTCGCCGAGCGTCTCGTTGCCGTAGGTGGCTTCCCAGCCATCCTGACCCGGCAGAATGTAGAACGCTCCCTGTGTCGAACCAAAGCGAAAGCCTTTCATTTTGTGTCTCCCAGTTGCCGATAAAAAAACCGTGGTTCGTGACGGCTCCTTCGCAATCTGTGGGATTTGAGCGGGTGGTGTCGCTGGTCCCCCTCGAATCCGACTGCTGAAGCGCGTGCTCTTGTGAAAGAGTCTACGTCAGCGAATCGGCCGGCAAGCGGGCCTCAAACACCTCTTTTCGTTAAAAATAATTCTTTATAAACATGAGTTTGCAATTTTTATTTTACGATGTGCAACGGCGGGCGACATCGTGAAATGAAGAATTTGTGCCACGCACCATGATTTTTTACGACGCGCGGCATTGTTTCGTATCGTGAAAATTAGGGGGTGTGTAGGGTGCTCAGAACGATGGTGTGCGGCTCTATGCCGCGTGAGTGGGCGCTCGTTCTTGCCGCAGCCGCCGGTTCAGGACGGAGCTGAAAACGAAGACAAAGCCAAAGACGGCCCAGGCAGCCAAACCCCGCCCGAGCCGTCTTTCAAAGCACGACTGCCGTCACACCCAGCCGAGCCAGCGCCACCACGTCGCCGCGAACAGCAGAAGCAGCAGATAGCCGACGATCGTCAGCACGATGCCGACGCGCGCGAACTGGCGCGCGGTGAAGGTATCGGTGGCGAGGCACACCATGTTCTGCGGCGCGTTGATCGGCAGCACGAAGCCGAAGCTGACCACGTAGCCGAGCAGCATCGTCATGCCGAGCCGGCTGAAGTCGCCCTGCATCGATTGCAGCACCGCGATCAGGATCGGCAGCATCGCCGAGGTCAGCGCGGTCGCGCTCGCGAAGCCGAGGTGAATCACGATCAGGAACGCCGACAGGATCGCGAACGCGGTGAACGTGCTGGCCCGGTCGAGCCCGGTGTGATGCGCGACGAGATCGCCGAGCCACTGGCCGGCGGTGGTCGTCAGGAGCGCGGTGCCGAGGCTGATGCCGACCCCGAACACGATCACCGTGCCCCATGGAATGCGGCTTTGCACGGTCTTCCAGTCCATCACGCCGATGCGCGGCAGCATCAGGATCACGAGGCCGACATAGGTGATCGACGTGGTGTCGAACGGATGCAGCTTGCCTTCGGTCGCCCAGAAAAACAGCAGACCGATCGCGACGCCGAGCAGACGCTTCTGCGGTCCGGTCATCGGTCCGAGCTCCTGCAGCGCGCGCGTCACCGCTTCCTTGCCGCCCGCGATCTGGTCGGTCTCCGGCGGCAGCATCTTCAGTACGATCACGAGCAGCAGCACCGACATCACGATCGCCCACGGCGTGCCCGCGATCAGCCAGTCGAGCCACGTGACGCGCGCGCCGAGCATCTTGTCCATGAAGCCGACGGTCAGCAGATTCTGCGCGGCCGCGGTCAGGATGCCGACGTTCCAGATGCTGGTGGCCTGCGCGACCACGATCATGATGCCGGCCGCGATGTTCGAGCGTTTGTCGACGCCGAACGCCGAAATCACGCCGATCATGATCGGCACCACGCAGGCGCTGCGCGCGGTCGCGCTCGGCACCACCAGCGACAGCACGATCGTCACCGCGATCGAACCGATCAGGATGCGCCGCGTGGTCGTGCCGATCAGCGACAGCGTGACGAGCGCGATGCGCTTGTCGAGCCCGGTGATCGTCATCGCGGCGGAAATGAACAGCGCGCCGGTGACCAGCGCGAGCGCCGAATTCGAGAAGCCCGCGAGCCCCATGCTGATCCCGGCCGAGGTGCCGTAGGTCACGCTCGGGTCCTGAATGGTCGGCGCGGTGCCGATCAGAAACGCGATCAGCGACGTGATGATGATCGCGCTCGCCTCGTACGACACGGCCTCGGTCAGCCAGACCACCACCGCGAACGCGAGGATCGCGAGCATCCGGTGGCCGGCGGGCGGCAAGGTGGCGGGCAACGGCAACAGCAGCACCACGATCAGCGCGACGACGCTCGCGATCAGGCCGATCGGGATGCCCTGTCTGGCCGGGGTGGAACCGGTGCCGGGTTGAGCTGCGGGTTTCGGTACGCTCATGCTTGTCGCTCCTCGATTGGGGCGCCGCTCGTCGCGTCTGCGTCGCACGATATGTCGTACATCGATTCGCATCGATGCACCTCGTGCTACGTCACGCCGCGGGCGGCTCGGTATCGCAAGGGGGATGTCGCAACCGCAGTTGTATCACGTCATGGGTGTCTATTCGACGGCGGCATCCTCGCCGAGCCGTTCGATCAACATCCCGACGAAGGTCTCGGTGACCGGCGGCAGGGTTGTGCCGCGCTTTCTGATCAGCGCGATGCGTCGCGTGAACGCAGCTTCGTCGATCGGTCGCGCGACCAGTTCGGGCTCCGCGCGGACCTCACGCGCCGACGCCGGCAGGATCGTGATGCCGAGCCCGGCGCGCGCCATCGCGACCGCGCTCATCATGTAGGTCGGCTCGCAGGCGATGCGCGGCACGCATTGCGCGTCGGCGAACGCGCTGTCGACGACCGCGCGCACGCTGGTGCCCTGCGCGGTCAGCACGAGCGGCTCGTTCGCCAGATCGGCGAGCGTGACGGGCCGGCGCCGCCGCGCGAGCGCGTGCTGTTTCGGCAACACCGCGACGAGCCGGTCGATCCCTTCATACAGCACGTCCAGCCCGCTGTCGGTCAACTCGCCGCCGGTCAGCCCGATATCCGCTTCCTCGCTGCGCACCAGCGTGTTGACCATGCTCGCGACCACGTCGCGCACCTCGAAGCCGACGCGCGGCACCGCTTTTCTCAGCGCCTGCACGAGTTCGGGCAGCACGCTCGCCGCGAAGGTCGGCAGACACGCGATGCGTACCGTGCCGCTCGCGCCTTCGCCGAGCGCGCGCGCATCGAGCAGCACGTGCTCCATGTCGTGCAGCGATTTCTGCAGCACCGGCAGCAACTCGCGACCGGTCGGCGTCAGCGCGACGTTGCGGCTGTTGCGATCGAACAGCCGCAGGCCGACCGTCTCCTCGAGCCGGCGAATCTGCACCGTCAACGCCGGTTGCGACAGATGCAACCGCGCGGCCGCGCGCGTGAAGCTGCCCGTTTGCGCGACCGCGATAAACGCGCGGATGTCCCGCAGATTCAGATCCATGATGATTTGTGATTGCTGCAATCAATTCATTTCAATTGTTTTATTGCTGCGCAGAACTTACGCTCGATCGCATTAAAAAACAACCTGGAGACAAGCTCATGCTGCCATTGCTGGGGCTGGCCACCATCGTCGTGCTGCTCGGCGCGATCCTGTCCAAACGCATGTCGCCGCTCGTCGCGCTGATCCTCGTGCCGCTCGCGGCGTCGCTGCTCGGCGGCTTCGGCCTGCAGACGAGCAAGTTCGTGATCGACGGTCTGAAGAGCCTCGCGCCCGTCGTCTGCATGTTCGTGTTCGCGATCCTGTACTTCGGCACGATCACCGACGCCGGCACGCTCGACCCGATCATCGAGCGTATCCTGCGCGCGGTCGGCACGCGGCCCACGCGCATCGTGATGGGCACCACGCTGCTCGCGCTGCTGATCCATCTCGACGGCTCCGGCGCCGTCTGCTTTCTCGTCACGATTCCCGCGATGCTGCCGCTCTACGACCGCCTGAAGATGGACCGGCGCGTGCTGGCCGCGGCGGTTTCGATGGCGGCCGGCATCAACTTCCTGCCGTGGACGGGGCCGATGATCCGCGCGTCGGCGTCGCTGCATCTGCCGATCTCGGCGCTGTTCAATCCGCTGATTCCGGTGCAGGCGATCGGCCTCGTGTTCGTGTTCTCGATGGCGTACTGGCTCGGGCGGCGCGAGGAGAAGCGCCTCGGCCTCACCGCCGCGAGCGGCAACGCGCCGATGCCCCAGCGCGAACTGACGCCGGAGGAACAGGCGCTGCGCCGCCCGCAAAACTTCTGGTTCAACATCGTGCTGACGCTGATCGTGCTCGGCACGATGGTCGTGATGGGCGAAAAGATTCCGCCCGCCATCATGTTCATGGTGGGTCTGTGCATCGCGCTGATGGTCAACTATCCGAACGTCGACATGCAGCGCAAACGGATCGACGCGCATGCGCGCGCCGCGCTGATGATGGCCGGCATCCTGCTCGCGGCCGGCGTGTTCACCGGCGTGATGCAGGGCAGTGGCATGCTGAAGGCGATGGCGCAGGCGGCGGTCGGTTTCGTGCCGCCCGCGATGGCGAGCCATATCCCGATCGTGCTCGGCCTGCTGTCGATGCCGCTCAGCATGCTGTTCGATCCCGACTCGTTTTATTTCGGCGTACTACCGGTGATCGCGGAAGTGGCGGGCCAGCTCGGCGTGCCCGCGGTGCACGTCGGCCAGGCCGCGTTGCTCGGGCAGATGACGACCGGCTTTCCGGTCAGCCCGCTGACGCCCGCGACCTTCCTCGTGGTCGGCCTGTGCGGCATCGATCTGGCCGATCATCAACGATTCACGTTTCCCTTGCTGTTCGGCGCGTCGGTCGTGATGACGATCGCGTGCGTCGTGCTCGGGATCTTTCCGCTTTGAGCCTCATTGAACGGACGCAAGCATCATGACAACCACTGAATCCCGACGCATCGTGCGCATCGGCGCGGGTGCGGGCTACTCGGGCGACCGCATCGAACCCGCGCTCGAACTCGCCGCGCACGGCCAGCTCGACTATCTGGTGTTCGAATGCCTCGCCGAACGCACGATCGCGATCGCGCAGCAGGCGCGCAGCAAGGACCCGGAGCTCGGCTACGATCCGCTGCTCGAAGCGCGCATGCGCGCGGTGCTGCCCGTCGCGGCGCGCAACGGCGTGCGCATCGTGTCGAACATGGGCGCGGCCAATCCGCTCGCGGCGGCGCGCATGACCGCGCGGATCGCGCGCGAGCTGGGTCTCGGCGGCCTGAAGATCGCCGCTGTCACCGGCGATGAGGTGCTCGACGTCGTCCGCGCGGGCGATTTCCATTTCGTCGAATCGGGCGACGCGGTGGCCGCGTATGCGGACCGGCTGATCTCGGCGAATGCGTATCTCGGCGCGGACGGCATCGTCGCGGCGCTCGCGGCCGGCGCGCAGATCGTGCTGACCGGACGCGTTGCCGATCCGTCGCTGTTCGTCGCGCCGCTGATCCACGAGTTCGGCTGGCGCATGGACGACTGGCCGATGCTCGGTCAGGCGACCGTGATCGGCCACCTGCTCGAATGCGCGGGGCAGATCACCGGCGGCTATTTCGCGGACCCCGGCTTCAAGGACGTGCCGAATCTCGCGCGGCTCGGTTTCCCGATCGCCGAAGTGGCGCAGGATGGTTCCGTGGTGATCACGAAGCTCGCGCAAAGCGGCGGGCTCGTCACCGAAGCAACCTGCAAGGAGCAGTTGCTGTACGAGATCCACGATCCGCGCCGTTATCTGCAGCCCGACGTGGTCGCCGATTTTTCGCAGGTGCGCATCGCGCAGGAAGCGCCGGACCGCGTGCGCGTCACCGGTGGCCATGGTACCGAGCGCACGGATACGCTGAAGGTGTCGGTCGCGTACTTCGACGGCTATATCGGCGAAGGACAGATTTCCTACGGCGGTCCCGGCGCGCTCGCGCGGGCGCGGCTCGCGCTCGACATCGTGCGTGAACGGCTCGCGCAGACGGGCGTCGAGACACGCGAGCTGCGTTTCGATCTGATCGGCGTGAACGCGTTGTATGGCGACGCGGTGGCGGCCGGTCAGGGCGAGCCGTACGAAGTGCGCGCGCGCGTGGCGGGGCGCACGACCTCGCTCGCGGAGGCGGTGCGCGTCGGCAACGAGGTCGAGACGCTGTATACGAACGGACCGGCGGGCGGCGGCGGTGTGACGAAGTCGGCGCGCGAGGTGGTCGCGGTGCAATCGGTGCTGCTGCCGCGCGAGCATGCGACGCCGGCTTTCTCGCTGGTGGAGGCTTGAGATGAAACTACGTGAACTGGCCCACTCGCGCACCGGCGACAAGGGCAATACGCTCAACGTCTCGGTGATCTGCCACGATGCGGGCGATTACGAGCGGCTGCGCGCGGTGCTGACGCCCGAGCGCGTCAAGGCGCATCTGCGCGAGGTGGTGCGTGGCGAGGTGGTGCGGCATGAGTTGCCGGGCATTGCGGCGTTCAACTTCGTGCTGGGCGATGCGCTCGGCGGCGGCGTCACGCGGTCGCTCGCGCTCGATGCGCATGGCAAATCGCTGAGCTCGGCGCTGCTGGATCTCGACGTGGGGGAGTGAGCGGACGTGGCCGACGGAGTGCCGGCCGTCGCGATCGACCGGTTTTCGTCCGGCCGGTTATGCCGTCACGCCATCACGCCGTCATGCCCCGGCCCGGGTCAACTCGTGCGCGCGGCGCAGCCGTTCGCGGCTATTGCTCAGATGCATGCGCATCGCGGCGCGTGCATCGTCGGCGTCCTGGCGCTCGATCGCGCGATAGATCATCTGGTGCTCGCCGAGCACGTTGCGCAGCACCTCGATATGGTCGAGCTCGGCGATCTCGGCCGAGCCGAGCCGCGTGCGCGGGCTGACCGAGCGGCCGAGCTGGCTCAGCACGTCGAAGAAATAACGGTTGCCGCTTGCTCGCGCGATCTGCAGATGGAATTCGATGTCGTGCGCGAGCGTGTCGGTGCTGCCGCGCTCGAGTTCCGATTCGAAGCGCTCGAGCGCGGTGCGGATCTGCTTGAGGTTCTGCTCGGTGCGCCGCGCCGCCGCGAGCGCGGCCGCGGCCGCTTCGACATCGATTCGGAATTCGATGATCGCCATCACGTCGAGCATGCTCGACAGGTCGGCGGCGGGCAGTTGCATCGGTTTTTCGGTGGCCGGCGCGAGCACGAACGTGCCGATGCCGTGACGCGTCTCGACGACCTTGGCCGCCTGCAAACGCGAAATCGCCTCGCGGACGACCGAGCGGCTCACGGAGAGCTGCTTCATCATCGCGACTTCGGTGGGAATGCGGTCGCCTGGCCTTAGCGCCCCGCGGCGGATTTCGTCGGAAAGGGTGGCCACCACCTTCTCAGTTAGGCTGCTCATTTTTGTGGCTGGTTGACTGATTGCCCGCAAAGTATCGCACAGGACTTTACTCGATTTGCCTGCTTCGACGGCAGGAGGGCGGCCTATTTTTACGGGGGATCGGCGGGTTGTGCGCGGCTTGAGCCCGGCGCGCGAGCTGGCCGTCGCCGAAGTGGGTTCGGTGCTGCGAGGGCCGCGCCGATTGTGTGGACGAGCCGTTGTCGCTCCGGTTGCCAAGTCGGGACGTTGTACAGGAGAATTTTATGTCATCAGACGTCCTAGTTCAACGGCGGTGTCAGCCATGTAAAACCACGAAACACGCCGTATAAGCCTAAATAATAAAAAGAATGTGCAGGGTAAACACCCAATTGGATTCCGGCAAAACATCAAGGTAGACTGTCATCAGACAACATATCAGATGTCACGTAACCGATCCCGGAGACACATCTTGACCTCGACCCTGTCCGCCGCGCTCGATCCGCTCGAATCCGCGGTCGCGAAAGTGAAGCGCAATGTGCTGCCGCTGTTCCTGATCATGTTCATCGCGAACTATATCGACCGCGTGAACATCGGCTTTGTCAACGCGCATATGAAGGCCGATCTCGGCATCGGCGCGGCCGCGTACGGGCTGGGCAGCGGTCTGTTCTTCATCGGCTACGCGCTATTCGAGGTGCCGTCGAACGTGCTGATGCAGAAGTTCGGCGCGCGCGCGTGGCTCACGCGGATCATGGGCACGTGGGGGCTCGTCGCGGGCGCGATGGCGTTCGTGTGGAACGACACGTCGTTCTACGTGCTGCGCTTCCTGCTCGGCGTCGCCGAAGCCGGCTTCTTTCCCGGCGTGGTCTTTTACTTCACGCAGTGGCTGCCGCAGAAAGAGCGCGGCAAGGCGATCGCGATCTTTCTGTCCGGCTCGGCGCTCGCGTCGGTGCTGTCCGGCCCGATCACCGGCTCGCTGCTGTCGATTCGCGGTTTCGGCCTGCAGGGCTGGCAGTGGATGTTCCTGATCGAAGGCGGTTTCTCGATCGTGCTGTGTGTCGTCAGCTGGCTGCTGCTGAAGTCGCACATCCGCGACGCGCACTGGCTCAGCGCCGACGAAAAGCGCGTGCTCGCGCAGTCCATCGCGGCCGAGCAAAGCGAGCGCGAAGCGCACGGCGGCGCGCATCTGCCGACCATGAAGCTGCTCAAGGATCCGCAGATCGTGCTGTTCTGCTTCCTCTACTTCGCGATCCAGCTGACCATCTACGCGGCCACTTTCTGGCTGCCGACGATCATCCGCAAGATGGGCGGCCTGTCCGACTTCGAGGTCGGCATGTTCAACGCGATTCCCTGGTTGATCTCGATGGTCGCGATGTACGGCTTCGCGGTGGTGTCGGCGAAATGGCGCTTCCAGCAGGGCTGGATGGCGCTCGCGCTGGTGATCGCGGCGGTCGGGCTGTTCGCGTCGACCTCGGGCAACCCAGTGTTTTCGTTCGTCGCGATCTGCTTTTCGGCGATCGGTTTCAAGGCCGCGTCGTCGCTGTTCTGGCCGATTCCGCAGGGCTATCTCGATGCGCGCGTCGCCGCCGGCGTGCTCGCGCTGATCAATTCGATCGGCAACCTCGGCGGCTTTTTCGCGCCGGCCACTTTCGGCTATCTGCAGCAGCACACCGGCTCGATCACCGGCGGTCTGTATGGGCTCGGCGTCGCGTCGCTGCTCGCGGCGGCGGCTGGTTTCCTGACCCGCAACAAGCCGGCTAACCGCGAACCGCTGCCGGAGTCGCTGCGAGGCAACGCACATTGACTACACTGACGGCTCGCAGGCGGCCGTCGCTGTTTCTGAAATTCTTATCCGGTCCGGTCGAGCGCGCGCATGCTGCGCCGCTGCTCGAGCCGGCCGGCTCATTTCATCACACAGGTGCTTTTTCCATGACCACGAAACCTACCGAATCGAACGCCACGCCGATCGTCACCGAACTGCGCGTCGTGCCCGTCGCCGGCCGCGACAGCATGCTGATGAATCTGAGCGGCGCGCATGGTCCGTTCTTCACGCGCAACATCGTGATCCTGAAGGACAGCGCGGGCCACACCGGCGTCGGCGAAGTGCCGGGCGGCGAGAACATCCGCAAGACTATCGACGACGCGCGGCCGTTCGTGGTCGGCCAGTCGATCGGCAATCTGCAGGCGATCCTCAACAAGGTGCGCACGCAATTCGCCGATCGCGACGCGGGCGGCCGCGGCCTGCAGACTTTCGATCTGCGCACGACGATTCACGCGGTCACCGCGCTCGAAGCGGCGCTGCTCGACCTGCTCGGCCAGCACCTCGGCGTGCCGGTCGCGGCGCTGCTCGGCGAAGGCCAGCAACGCGACGAAGTGGAAATGCTCGGCTACCTGTTCTATATCGGCGATCGCAACAGGACCGATCTGCCGTACGCGAACAACGCCGGCGCGCGCGACGACTGGGAGCGAGTGCGCACCGAAGAAGCGATGACGCCGGAAGCGGTCGTGCGTCTCGCCGAGGCCGCGAAGGCGCGCTACGGTTTCAACGACTTCAAGCTGAAGGGCGGCGTGCTGCCAGGCGACGCCGAGATCGAAGCGGTGACGGCGCTGGCCGAGCGCTTCCCCGAAGCACGCGTGACGCTCGACCCGAACGGCGCATGGTCGCTCGCGGAAGCGGTGCGTCTGTGCCGCGACCAGCACGACGTGCTCGCGTATGCGGAAGATCCGTGCGGCGCGGAGAATGGCTACTCGGGCCGCGAAGTGATGGCCGAGTTCCGCCGTTCGACCGGCCTGCCGACGGCGACCAACATGATCGCAACCGACTGGCGCCAGATGGGTCACGCGATCCAGTTGCAATCGGTCGACATTCCGCTCGCCGATCCGCATTTCTGGACCATGCAGGGTTCGGTGCGGGTCGCGCAGATGTGTAACGACTGGGGCCTCACGTGGGGTTCGCATTCGAACAACCACTTCGACATTTCGCTGGCGATGTTCACGCACGTCGCGGCCGCCGCGCCGGGCAAGATCACCGCGATCGATACGCACTGGATCTGGCAGGACGGGCAATTCCTGACTCAGGCGCCGTTGCAGATCGTCGGCGGCAAGGTCAAGGTGCCGCAGAAGCCTGGTCTTGGCGTCGAGCTGGATATGGACGCGCTGGAGAAGGCGCACGCGCTGTATCAGCAGCACGGCCTCGGCGCGCGCGACGACGGCGTGGCGATGCAATATCTGATTCCGAACTGGAAATTCGATAACAGGAAGCCGTGCCTGGTGCGGTGAATGTGTTGAGAATGCGCCGGAAGCTCTAGCGGGCTCTTTGGCGTATTTCAGCCGGAAGGTTTTAGCGCCCCTTGAAAAAGGGGCGTTTGCATTGCTGGCTGGGAATTTCCGCTCAGGAAAGCAGACGGATTGCCATTACGCGGTCGGCCATCCGACTTGCTGAGCCCGATCGAGCGTGGCTCGCACCACCCTCCGGTGGAAAGGCGCGATCAACGCAATATAGGCGCGCCCCAGCGGACGATTGTAGAAAACAAGCGTCGTCAGTATCAGGCGGCGAGATCGACCTTGAGAGGCCGGCTGCACGAGCACCGACACACGGAAATCGAGGTGCTTGTCGTTTTCGCCGAGAACGACCTCGTGATCATGTCGTTCGAATACCCGAAAAAAGCTGATCCGCTCGTCTACGTTGGCTTGCCTCGCCAGCAGATCAACGGATCGCTTCAGGCCGAGCGGCCAGACGAGGAGGTCGCGGAATTTCACCAGCAGCGCGATCCACTCGGGTTGTTTTGCAAACGCGTGCCGGGCGAGAGACGCTGCGTCGTCGGCGGCGGTTTCCGCCAGGTCCACCGAGAATGCGTCTGCGAAATCGGCCTGGCCGTACGACGAACTGAGCCGGGAGGCCGGGGGCAAGTCCACCTGCTCGATCTTCGGATAACTGTGCATGTCAGATCCGCTAATTCAAGCCATCAACGTCAAGTCATCAACGAAAGCGGGCTCTATCGAACGGCGTGGACCCGTCCCGCTCGTCTTCTTATCCCTTGCGAAACACCACGTGCGAAATCCGCTGCACCAGCAGCGCGGCCGCGAGCGATGCCACCGCCGTTAACCATACGCCGATATGGATCGACTGCACCAGCGCGTCGCGCGCGCTATCGAGCAGCGCCAGCGTATTGAGTCCCGACGTTTTCATATCCGCGACGAGCTGCGCGCGCGACGCGTCGTCGATCAGGATGCGCAGATCGGCGAAGCGCGGCTGCCATTGCGACGCGGCCGGCTCGCCGAGCACGTTCATCGTGCGCGTGACGACGTTGCGGTAGTGATGCGACACGACCGTCGCGACAATGCTGGTGCCGAGCATGCCGCCGACCATGCGCGTCGATTGCAGCAGTGCCGTCGTGATGCCGAAGCGTTCGCGCCCGGCGATCTCCTGGCCGAAGATGTTCAGGTTGTTCAGGATGAAGCCGAGGCCGATGCCGACCGCGCCCATCGGCAGCACGATGCGCAGATGCGGCGTGTCTGGATTGGCGAACGCGAGCGCGATCGATGCGAACATCAGCAGGGCGAAGCCGATCGTCAGAATGCGCGTCGGCTTCTTCATGTGAATCACGATGCGCGTATTCAGCAGACTGCCGAGCGCGATGCACGCGGCGATCGGCGTCGCGAGCAGGCCGGCCTGCTGCGGCGACAGGCCGAAGCCGCCTTGCAGTAGCAGCGGCGCGAAGAAGATCAGCGAGAACATTACGAAGCCGGACAGCATGCCGAGCGTGAACAGCGTGACGAGCTGCGCGTCCTTGAACAGGTCGAGCGGGAGGATTGGGTGGGTCGCGCGTTTTTCGCAGGCATAGAGCGCGATTGCACCGACGATCACGCACGCGCCGAGCACCAGGTTGCCGGCGGTGAGACCGTGCTTCGGCACCGCTTCGATAAACGCCTGCAGACCGCCGAGCACGGCCGCGACGAGTCCCGCGCCGAGCCAGTCGATCTTCACCTCGCCTTCGTGCGGGCGGCGGAAATTCGGCAGATGCGCCCAGATGAAATAGAGCGCCGCCGCGCCGACCGGCAGGTTGACGAGAAACGTGGAGCGCCAGCCGAGGTGCTCGCTCATCCAGCCGCCGAGCGACGGCCCGGCGGCGGTGCCGATCCCGTACGCGGCGGCCAGCACCACCTGCCAGCGCACGCGGGTGCGCGGATCGGGAAACAGATCGGGGATCGACGCGAACGCGGTGCCGACCATCATCCCGCCGCCGATGCCTTGCAGGCCGCGCGCGATCGCCAGAAACAGCATGCTGTTCGCGAGCCCGCACAGCACCGACGCGAGCGTGAACGTGATCACCGCGGCGATCACGAAGCGTTTGCGGCCGAAGTAGTCGCCGAGCCGCCCGAACACCGGCACCGTGACGACCGACGCGAGCAGGTACGCGCTCGCGATCCACGCGAAATATTCGAAGCCGTGCAGTTCGGCGACGATCGACGGCAGCGCGGTGCTGACGACGGTCTGATCGAGCGCGACCAGCATGTTGACGAGGCCGATGCCGAGCATCGCGTATAACGCGTGACGAAACGGCAGGGTGGGAGCGGTGGGCGTGGCGGAGGCAGTCGAATTCACGGAGCGGGCGAAGTGTCGGGTGGGCGCTGCACGAGGAGAAGCGGTCGGACTACTCGCGATTGTACGCAACGCAAGTTGTCTGACCTCTTGAGGGATTATACGGGTTTTCCCTGATTCGAAACGACGCGTCGCGCGAAAAACGACACGTGCGGCGGCAAATAGCGCACAGATAGCGCGCAGATAGCGTGCACAGACGCGGGCGGTGCTCTGCGTGCAACAGTACTGTCATGCGCGCTCGAACATGGTAAGTTCGCTCGCGTTACAACCTGCCGATGTATCCGTGGAGAATCTCATCCTGCGTCACGCTCCGATTTCCCTGGCGAACACTGCTCGCCACTGCAAGACTGCCGCGAGCGCGCGCCTCAACGCGAGCCTGAGCGCGGCGCTCGTCGGCGGCGCGCTGCTGCTCCACGCGGGCGCCGCCGCCGCGTCCATCGATAGCGGCTTCGTCTCGCTGTACGGCGTGTTCGATACCAGCCTCGAAATCACCGACGCCGGCTCCGGCTGGACCCCACGGCTCGACTCGGGCGCCTTTCGCGGCTCGCGTCTCGGGCTGCATGGCGCGGAGCCGCTCGGCAACGGCACGGCGATCGTGTTCACGCTGGAGAACGGCTTCAGCTCGACCGACGGCTCCGCGCAGGCGCCCGGCTCGATCTTCAACCGCGAGGCGTGGATCGGCGCCACCGGCGCGTGGGGCGAGGTGCGCTTCGGCCGTCAGTATTCGCCGATCTATATCCCGTTCAAGGGCGATCTCGATGCCTTCGGCGCGGGCACGATCGCGTCGGGACTCAATAACCTGTCGAAGATCACGCCGTACGCGAACAACGCGATCGCGTATCTGTCGCCGCGCGTCGCCGGCTTCAGCACGACCGTGATGATGGCGACGCGCGATCCGTCGGAGGACGACGGCAATGGCATCGACGGCTATTACGTGACCGCGTCCTACCATCTCGACTCGCTGCATCTGTCGTATGCGCGTCAGCAGACGCATGGCGCCGGGTCGCTGCGCGCGAATCTGGGCGGCGCGAGCTACGGCTTCGGCAACCTGCGCGTGTGGCTGGCGTTTTTCAACGGCGAGGGCGGCACGCCGGTCTATCACGGCGCGGGCGGTTCGCTGTCCGCGCAGTACAGCTTTTCCGCTCATCTGCGCGCGGCGCTCGGCTATGCGCACGTACGCGACTACACGACCCCCAACGGCAGCGCGGACCAGTTCAGCGCCGCGGTCGAATACGACATGTCGCGCACGCTGCTCCTCTATTGCAGCGCCGCCTATCTGGCGAATCACGACGACTCGAGCTTCACGCTGCGCGGCGTGAACGTGACCGGGCTGCCGGTCGCGTATCCGGGCGCGCCGGTCGCGGGCGTGCAATTCGGCCTGTTGCAGCGCTTCTGAGCAACCGCCCGCAATAGCCGGCTTTTGATTGCGCGCCAACCCACTAAATGGATAAAAGCGCTTAAATGGGCCAGTTAAATATGCACTTCAAGTTCCGGTATTAATTCGAAGCACGATGCGGACAATTCCGATATAAGTGTCCATGATTTGACAAATCTGCTTGCGGCTTTGAGCGGAATTTGATTTATCAGGCTGCCGAACAAAAAAAGGCCGACACAATGTGTCGGCCTAAAGATTCTGGCGTCCGAGGATATTGGCCAGAACCTGAGAGACATGAACATGAGGCCGTGTAGCGGCGCGCAGCATGGCTGCCAGCAGACAACGGCCAGAGCGCGCGGACTATCGGTCCGCACGTTCCTCACTTTTCGCTTATTGATCCTTCATTTTCTCATTTCGCTTTTCAGATGGCTTCGGCTAACGGCATGTTTCGTTGCAGGTACTAAACATCGCTGCTCGTGAACCAGAACGCATGGCCGCGAGTATAACGTCGTTAATCGAATTTGTGAAAGTGAAAAACGTCAACCATTTGTCATGAAATTATTATTTTTTTCGTGACATTAGCCGTTGGAATAACGCATCGAATTGAATCCGCCCGCATTCGCCCGTCGATGCGTGGTGAATCGCGTCCAATCGTGTCGTCAGGCGGCACGGTGCGGCTAAAGGCGGAATTCCTTGCACTGGCGCTATGCTAGCGGTTTCGTCTACGAGGTCCACAAGAGGAGCAACCGATGACACAACCAGCAGGTTCAATGATTACGTTCAAGCGCCCCGACGGCAAGGAGCTGCAGGGCTACCTCGCGAAGCCGCAAAAAACCGCCGGCGCGCCCGCGGTCGTCGTGATTCAGGAATGGTGGGGCGTGAACGACCAGATTCGCGGCGTCGCCGATCGCCTCGCGCAGGCCGGTTACTTCGCGCTCGTGCCCGATCTGTATCGCGGCAAGTCGACGGTCGAGGAAGAAGAGGCGCACCACCTGATGAGCGGCCTCGATTTCGGCGATGCCGCGAGCCAGGACGTGCGCGGCGCGGTCCAGTACCTGAAGCAGCACTCGGCGAAGGTCGGCGTGACCGGCTATTGCATGGGCGGCGCGCTGACGCTGCTCGCGCTGTGCAACGTGCCCGAGGCGACGGCCGGCGTGGTCTGGTACGGCTTCCCGCCGCTCGACTATATCGACGCGTCGAAGATCAACGTGCCGGTGATGGGCCACTGGGCGCTGCAGGACGAATTCTTCGCGGCCGACACCGTCGACGCGCTGGAAAAGAAGCTCGGCGACGCGAAGGTCGACCTCGAGTTTCATCGCTATCTGGCGCGCCACGCGTTCGCCAACGAAGCCGCGGTCGGCCCCGGCCGCATCGCGCAGACCCAATACGATCCGGTGTGGGCGCAGCAGGCGTGGGATCGCACGCTGACGTTCTTCGGCCGGACGCTGTGGAAGTGATGGGTCGATAATCGCCGGACGCGGGTACGGCGCACGGGGCGCGGGGCGCGGCTCGGACGCTCGCGTGCCGTGCCCGCCGTCGTCGGACCCGTTGGCGTGGGCCTATGAAGTACCGCTATCATGCAGTCGCTTACGACGAAACTGGCGGAGATACCTTGACGACCGATCCGGCAGCCAGCCGCACGGCGACCGAAGCCGCCACCATGCCGGCGGACTTCGAGTACAGCCACTTCGACACCTATCGCGATGCGCCGCGTGTGCAACTGCCCGCGTGGCGCGAGCGCGTCGGCCATCTTCTCGATGTGCCGATTTCGCGGCGGCAACTCGCCGACGGTTTTCGCGGCAGCATCGACAGTTATCGCGTCGGCGGCATGGCATTCATGGATTGCCGTACCGATCCGATTACGCAGACGCGCCCGCTCGCGCGTATTTCGACCGATAACCTGCGCCAGTTCGTGTTTCATGTGGCCGTCGACGGCCTGTTCGAAACCAGCACCGGTCTCTATCCGAAGCGCGACGCGCTGCAAACGCGGCCCGGCATTCTCGCGCTCGACCTGAATCAGCCGATGCGGATGGTGCGCGGCCCGTGCCACATGCTCGCGCTGTTCGTGCCGCGCGACATGATCGAGGCGGTGCTGCCGGAAGCGGAGTCGATTCATGGCAGCGTGATCGAATATCAGACGCCGCTCGGCCGCATGATTCCCGCGCATCTCGCCGAACTGTGCCGCCGGTTGCCCACGATGAATCCGCTCGAAGCCGAGCAGGCGATCCGCACCTGTGCGTTATTGATCGCCGCGGCGTTCGGCAGGCAGAACGGCCTCACCGGCAATGCGCGCGCGGCGGCACGCACCGCGATGTTCGCGAGCGCGCGCCGCTATATCGATGCGAATCTCGGGCTGCCCGATCTGACGGTCGACAGCGTGCTCGCGATATCGCAACTGTCGCGGCCGACGCTTTACCGCCTGTTCGAGCCGGAGGGCGGGCTCGCCGCGTATATCCGCAACCGCCGCCTGCGCGAAGCGGCCGACGAGTTGTGTCGCTACCCGCACAAGCCGGTGATCGACGTCGCGTACGGCTGGGGCTTCAATAGCGCGTCGGATTTCAATCGCGCGTTCAGGCGTGCTTACGAGATGTCGCCGGGCGATTTTCGCGCGGCGGCGTCGGCCATGACGGCAACCCGCAATCAGAGGAGATGACAACGTGGTGAAGATCGATCCGGACCGGCTGATAGCCGACCTCAAATGGCTGCGCAGCTTCGGCGCGACCGGGCCCGGCGTGGTCCGGCTGTCGCTGTCGCCGGTGGACCTGGCGGCGCGCGAGTGGCTGGCCGGCAGGATGAACGAGGCCGGGCTCGATGCGCGCATCGACGGCGTGGGTACCGTGTTCGGGCGTTCGCGCAATAGCGGTCCGGCGCTCGTGATCGGCTCGCACACGGATACGCAGCCGACCGGCGGCTGGCTCGATGGCGCGATGGGCGTGATCTACGGGCTCGAGATTGCCCGTGCGCTCGGCGAAAACGATGCGACGCGGCATCTCGCGGTCGACGTCGCGTCGTGGATCGACGAGGAGGGCACGTTCTCGGGGTTGCTCGGCAGCCGCAGCTTCGTTGGCGAGGCAGTCGACGCGACGATTCGCGATGCGACCAATCGCCAGGGCGAGCGTCTCGAAGACGTGCTGAAGGCCGCGGGACTCGCGGACCGACCGCGCGCGCGTTTCGAGGCGGGACGTCAGGTCGCTTATCTGGAGCCGCATATCGAGCAGGGCGGCCGGCTCGAAGCGCTCGGCAAATCGATCGGCGTGGTGACGACGATCGTCGGGCTGCGCGAACTGAAGCTGCGCTTCACCGGCCAGCGCAATCATGCGGGCACGACGCCGATGGCGATCCGCCGCGATGCGGGCGCGGCGTTGGTCGCGTTCATCGCGCGCATGAACGACGCGTTCAAGGCGCTCGCCGATGCCGATACGGTCTGGACCGTCGGCCGCATCGATCTCGATCCGGGCGCGATGAGCGTCGTGCCTGGTGCGGCCGACATGTACCTGCAATTCCGCGACGCGAATCCCGTGCGGCTACAGGCGATGGAACAGGCGCTTGCCGGGCTGGTGCGCGATTTCAATGCGCAGCGCACCGTCGGCGTCGAGCTGCAGTCCATCGACGAACCGATCGAGCCCGTCAGCATGGATGCGACGCTCGCGGAGCACATCGCGCGGGCCGCCGAAGCGGTCGCGCCGGGGCAATGGCTGCACATGCCGAGCGGCGCCGCGCACGACGCGCAGGTGATCGCGCGCTGCATGCCGGCGTGCATGATGTTCGTGCCGAGCATCGGCGGGGTGAGCCACGACTTTATCGAGGACACGGCCGAGGCGCATATCGTGCTCGGCTGCCAGGTCGCGGCGACGGCGGCGGCTTCGATGTTGCTGGCGTTGGCAGGTCGGTAGGTTTGAGGGACCTGGATGTTGGTGTTGTCGTTGTCGGCGCGCTCGCTGCAATGCGCCGACAACACCGCACAGTGAGCGCGGCCAAGCGAATACCGCTAAGCGAACGCCTCCACGCGGCAATCTCCGCCGCGCGTTATTTCCACTTATCGCCGAGTGCGTCGAGCCCGGCTTTCATCAGATCCTCGGGCAGCATCGCGATGCGCAGTTCGCAGTCGGCGTTCAGTTGCAGGAACCACGGTTCCGCGAGCGCGGGAATCGCCGTCGCATCGGCGATGTCGATGACCGCTACCGCGCCGCGTTTGCCTTGCTGTTCGGTGAAGTAGATCGCTTCCGGCCGGGTTTCCTCGAGAATCTTCTGCATCAGCACGCCGATGCGGCCTTCGCGCACGAGCGTGTTGAACGGTTCATTCGGTATTCGTATGTTGAGCAGCATGCGCATGTCGTTCTCCTGTTCGACGCCCGGTGAGGCATCTTAAGGATAGGTGCTGCATACCTCGACCGAGGGCGTTGATCGCGGACGAAGCATCGGCGATGACGGCCGGAGTGGTGGGGTGGTGCTGTGCGGTGCGACTGATAATACAAGTCATTTCGTTTCGATAGTCGCCGCGTTGCCTTTCCGTTCCCGTTGGCGATGCAAAAACTAGAATATTTAAATTTAAAAAAGGATGCTCAATATCGAAATAAATAGGACAAGTTTGATTTGATGTAAAGCTAATTGAAAGATTATGTTGGGGATGGCGTCCATTGAATATCGATCAACCTGAATTCGTATAAGGCGGAACGGGCTAATCT
Source organism: Paraburkholderia antibiotica (assembly GCF_012927125.1). Lineage (GTDB taxonomy): Bacteria > Pseudomonadota > Gammaproteobacteria > Burkholderiales > Burkholderiaceae > Paraburkholderia > Paraburkholderia antibiotica. Next base: position 17,507 of record NZ_JABBFZ010000009.1, on the reverse strand, counting down.
GGCAGTTCGGCTTGGCGCTCAACGTTCTCCAAGTATCAAATCTATTCGTATTGAATTAATTATTTTGGGAGCGCTCATCATGTTGGGTGATTAATTGTTAATTCTTGCAATGCGCTAATTCCAATTATGGCGACAGCATGATAATTTCCGCCTCGACATAATTCGGCGAGCCGTTCAGGGGAATGGGGCGCCGTAATCAGTAAATAACACGAACTAGAAACGGGTATGACGATCGGTTCTCGCCTTCTGGCAGCGCGCTTATTGCAGCGCGATCTCGCGCGCTTCGGCGCATGGACTGAGCGCCGATTCGCTGGGTCATCCTGCCCAGGCGGTTCGCCGCGTCCGCTATGGATGCGCGCGACGGCGTGGATCATGGTGGTCGTGATGTATTTCGCGCCGGCGTTGCTACTGGCCGAGGCGACCGCGCAGGCAGCGCCGATTGTCGATCCGCGCGCACCGCTGCCGTTCCAGCCCACCATCACGCAGACCAGCACCGGCATCCCGGCGGTCAACATCACCGCGCCGAATTCGAACGGCTTGAGCTTGAACCGCTACCAGTCGTTCAACGTCGACAGTCAGGGTCTCGTGTTGAACAACAGCCTGACAGGTGGCAAGCCGCTGCTAGGCGGCGCACTTGGCGCCAACCCAAATCTCGCGGGCCGCACCGCGACGACGATCATCAATCAGGTCACATCGACGGGGCCGGCCTCTTCCTTACTCGGGCCGCTGGAGGTGTTTGGCAATCCCGCCACGGTCATCATTAGCAACCCGAATGGTATTTCGGTCAATGGCATGGCGCTCACGAACATGCCTGGGCTCGTGCTGACCACCGGGGCCGTGCAGTTCCTCACGGGCGTGGGCGGAACGTCGGCGGACTTCGCGAACGCCGGCGCGCTCGCGTACAGCGTGAATTCGGGCAACATTTCGATCGACGGACCGCCAGGGGTGAACGGGCCCGGTGCCGGTATTGCCGGCACGGTGGGCAACATCGATCTTATCGGCCAGACGCTCAGCATCAATGCGCCGCTCCAGGCGGACGAGCGCGTCAACCTCATCGCGGGCAATCAGCTCGTCACGCCGACCGCGATGGATGCCACCGGCACCCGCTACGGCACCGCATCGAACGGCTCGGTCAATACGGCGGCAGCGATCGGCAACGGTGGCGTCGCCATCGACGCGAACCAGTTCGGTTCGGTCACGAGCGGGCAGGTCTTCATCGTGTCGACCGCCGCCGGCGTGGGCGTGAACACGCAAGGCGCGCTGTCGGCGACCGCGGGCAATGTGGTCGTCAGCTCGAACGGCGACATCGCTGTCGGCACGACGTTCGCGAACCAGAACGTCAATCTCGCGAGCGCGGGCACCACGACCGTGTCGGGCAATGGCCTCGCCAACCAGAATTACACGGTGACGGCGAACGGCGATATCAATGCGACGGGTAACGTCGCGGCCGGACAGAATGTCTCGCTGAACGCGGGCGGTAACCTGAATTCGTCGTCGGTGGCGGCCAGCGGCAGTGCGACCCTGATCGCCGGGGGCGCGATGTCGCTGGGCTCCGTGTCCGCCAACTCGCTCGATCTCGAAGCGACCAACGGCAATCTGACGCTCGACTCGGCCATCACGGCGGCAGGGAGCATCAAGGCGGTCGCGGGCCAGGATCTGAGCGTCAACGGCGCGGTGCAGGGCGGCACTACCGTGACGCTGAGCGGAGGCCGGAACGCAACCGTCGACGGTTCGGTGCAGGGCGGTGGTGACGTTTCGCTCCTCGCGCAAACCGGCACGGCCACCACCACGGGTGCGGTTGTCACCGATGGTCAACTGACCGTGACCGGTCAGCAGGGTGTGAATCTTGGCGGCACGGTGTTCAGCGGGGGCAATGCGACGCTCGGCGCGAGTGCCGGCAGCGTCACGATCAGCGGCGCGCTGGCCACGCCGGGTGAGGTTGCCGTCACGGCCGGGCAGGATGTATCGGTGGCGGGGCAGGTTCATAGCGGCCAGAGCAGCACGATTACGGCAACGCGTGACGTGACGCTCGATGGCGGTGTCGAGGTCGACGGTACCGGCAACGCGACGGTGAACGCCGGGCGCGATCTCACCGGTAGCGGTGCGATCAGTGTGGCGAATGACACGACGCTCGTGGCAGGGCGCAATCTGTCGACGACCGGCGCGATCCAGACCGGCAACAACCTCGCCGCAACAGCGGCGCAGAACCTCTCGGTCGGTGCGACCACCGCGGTCGGCACCGAAACGCTCACCGCGAGCGCCGGTAGCGCGACGCTCGGCGGCAATGCGCTGTCGGGCGGCGACATGAGCGTGAGCGCCGGCACGGATGTGACGGCACAGGGCAGCGTGCAGACGCTGGGCAACCTGGGCGTCAATGCACAGGGCGGCAACCTCACCGCAACGGCACCGGTGCAGGCCGCGGGCAATGCGACGCTGAATGCCGGGCAGACCCTCGCGCTGAACGCGCAGACGACCGTCTCGGGCGATGCGACGCTCACCGGCTCGGACATCACGACGCAAGGGCTTTCGGTGGGCGGCAACCTGACGGCCACCGCACGAAACAGCCTCGACACGTCGGCCGGTCAACTGAACGCCGCCTTCGACGCGAACGCTCCGGCTCTCACCGTCAATGGCAACGCAACGCTTTCCGGCGCGAATGTCACGACCGCCAACGCGGTAATCGGCGGCACGTACAGCGCGACAGCAACGAACAGCCTGACGACAGGCGGCACCGCAGCGTATCAGGGCGATGCGACGCTTGCGGGCGGGACCGTGACCAATGTCGGCACGCAGATGGCGGCCGGTAACCTCACGGTATCCGGCGCGAGCGTGACGAACCCGGGCGCGCTGTCGTCGCTGCAGACGACGACGGTCAACGCAACGGACCTCAACAACAGCGGTTCGATCTACGGATCGACGAGCACGCTGAACGTCTCGAATGGCACGACCAATTCGGGCGGCCTGCTCGCGACGAACGCGCTGACGCTGACCACGAATTCACTCGACAACAGCAACGGCCTGATCTTCGCCGGCGATGTGAACAACCCGACGTCAGCGACGGGTGACGCGACGGTCAATGTCAATGGCGGCAACGGCAGCTTCGCCAATACCAACGGACTGATCCTCGCGCAGAACAGCCTGACGGTGAATTTGCCGAACCAGGCGATCGATCCGTCGGCCGCCTCGATGGGCACACTGAGCGGCGACAGCGCGTTCAACCTGTCGGCGCAGGCGATCAACAACAGCGGCGCGTGGACGCTGCCGGGCACGGCCGTGACCGTGACGGCGACGCAGGGCATCACCAATACCGGGACGATCAATCAGGGCACAGGCACGCTGGCGCTCAACGGCGCGGTGTCCAATTCCGGTACGGTCACGGCGAACGATCTGACGATCAACGGCTCGCTCGCGAACCAGGCTGGCGCGACCGTGCAGGCCAACGACGCGTTCACGCTGAACGGTTCGGGCACGAACGCCGGCACCGTTGAAGCGGTCAACACGCTGAACCTGGTCGGGTCGAGCTACGACAACTCGAATGGCGTGACCCAAGCCGGCAATAGCAGCAGTGCAGCGGGCAGCGGCAACGTCAACATCAACCTGACCGGCGATCTGACAAATGCGGGCGGCACGCTGACGGCGACCAACGACCTCGCGATCACCGCCGCGAATGTCATCAACTCGGCGGCCGGCAGCAGCGGCACGACTACGACGACTACCACCGTGGAGAACTCGGCGCTTGCGCTGGGACTGGTCGTCGGTTCCGAGTCGATCGTCGAGTCGGGGCTGTACGGTAGCGACGGGGACCGGTATTGCTGCATAAATCTGCCTTATGGCACCTATCAGGCGACGCTGGCCGACGTGCTGTCGGCCGACGGCATAAGCAATCTGGCTTCGATCGACGCCTTTCTGGGCCCCGACAGCGGATGGCCGAAGGCGCAGGTCAGTGCGCCCGTCACGAACGGCAACACCGTCACGTTCGTGGAAGTGCCGACCATCACGGGTACCAGCAATACCGGCAACTCGATCATCCAGAACCTGTGGTTCGTCGAGACGCCGGATAACGCCTCGAAGGCCATCGCCACGATAACCGTTGCGTTGCCCACCGCGACGGAGACAACGACCACCACCGGAGGAGCGCCGGGTGCCGGCTCGGTGATCGCGGCCGGCAACGACCTGGCCATCAGGACGGGCACGCTGAACAATCAGGGCGGCACGGTGAGTGCGGGCCACGATGCGACGCTTAACGTGCAATCGCTGTCCAACGGCGGGTCGACCTATAGCTCGACCGTTACCGATTCGGTCGACGTCGCGTCGATCAACAGCTTCCTTTCGCAGGCTCCGTCGACGCTTTCGATCTGGAGCAGCTTCTACGGTCCGAATGGTCTGAACGTCTGCCCGAATGGCGGCGCAGGCATGTGTATCGCGCCCCCGGGTATCAAGCTTGCCGCGGCGGGCACGGTGACGCCGATTTCGACGTCTTCCTCGGTGACGGTTCAGGGCGCGACCGGCCAGATTGTCGCTGGCAACAATCTGAATCTGTCGGGCGGCGATCTGACGAACGCGGGGACGTTGGCCGCCGGCACCGACGTCAACATCGCGGCGTCGAGCTTCACGAACCAGGGGACCCATACCGGCACGATGACAACGACGGCCGGCTGCGCCGCCGGTTATACGGGTTGCTCGACCGGCGGTACGACGAACCTCAACTCGCAGACTTACGCGTACCAGCAGATCAACAGCAATGTGACGGCCGGCCACGACATCGTGATCGCGGCCGGCACCGTCGCCAACACGTACGGCAATCTGGTCGCGGGCAACAACGTGGTGATTGGCGGCGCGGGCACCACGTCGAGCGCGCCGACCCAGGCCGGCAGCGTGACGAATACGTCCGGCGCCATTGCGGCGGGCAATGACGTCGATATCAATGCGGCGACGCTCACGAACACGATCGCGGCGCCCGTGCAGGTTCATCAGAACTACGGCAGCGCGACGCCGTTCGCGGGTTGCGGGCAGGACTGCGAAGCGTATGTCGACGTGCAGTCGGCCAACCCCGCGACAATCACCGCCAACCATGACGTCAATCTGCAGGCGGGCGTGTTCGGCAACACCGGCAGTCTAGTCACCGCGCTGAACAACGTGACGATCGATGCGGCCAGCAGCGCGTCGAGTAACAACCAGTACCTGAATGCGTACTGGCATGCCAACCTGGTGAGTAATACGTGGGGCTGTGCGGGCGACGCCTCGCTCTGTTCGACGCTGTATGGCAGCGCGTATTCGTCGGGCGACATCCAGAACCCGGCTGGCCTGCCGGATGCGGTGGGGTTGCCCGATTTCGTGCCGGCCACGATTCAGGCCGGCAACACGCTGTCGGTGAATGCGCCGAATCTCGGCAATACCGGTAATGTGATCGGCCAGACTGTTGCGCTGTCCGGTTCGCAACTGGTCAACGGCCTGACCAATCCGGATGTCTATACGCCGCCTCCCGCGGTCTCGGGTCAGGTGATTACGCTTGGACCGCTCGCGGTGCCGGGCAGCGCCACTACCACCGTCAATGCGGCGGGGCAGGTCACGAACGCGAACGGTCAGCCGGTTTCGGTAACCGGGTCGGCGGGCGTTCCGGCCGGTGTGCCGGTGGGCGTGCAGACCGTCGGCAAACCGGTGGTCCAGCCGGTGCAGACGGTTACCGGAGGCTCGGTATCGACGCCTTCGTATCTCGTCAATAATCCGGCCTCGCTCGTGTCCGGCGACCTGTCGCCGGCAGCGCTGCTGGCCGCGCTGCCGGCGAGCCTGCAGCCCGATACCACGCAGTTCTATTACGACCCGTACACGCAGGCGCAACAGGTCGAGCAGGCGGCACTCGAGGCGACCGGCAAGGCAAGCTTCTACAACACCACCAGCGCGACCGACAGCACCAGTCAGGCATCGATCAACAACCAGGATACGCAGGCGCTGTATGGCGCGGCGCTGCAGTACGCCGAGCAGAACAATGTTGCGCTCGGCACCCAGCTGAGCGCGGCGCAGCTCGCGCTCGTGAACGAGCCGATGCTCTGGTATGTCGAGCAAACGGTACCGGAGCCGGGCTGCACGGCTACGGGTAGCGGCGCGTGCCCGACCGTGCAGGCACTGATGCCCGAAGTGCTGCTGCCGCAGAACTACGCGGCGGTCAACGCAGATGGAGAGATCAGCGGCACGAACGTGACGCTCAACTACGCGGACAGCATCCTCAATACGGGGACGGTCAATGCGCAGAACCTGACGGTCAACACCGGCACGCTGACGAACGAAGAGCGGTCGGTGAACGTCGGCACGATCTACCAGTATCAGGCGGAACTCGACGGCAGCATTACGCAGACGACGGGCACGGTGGTGCAGCAGGGCGGCTTCATGTCGGCTGCGAACTTTGAGCTGAATGCGCAGGCAATCGATCAGATCGGCGGCGCGCTGCAGCAGATCAATGCGGACGGCAGCATCGATACGGCGGGTACACAGGCGCTGCTCGCGAACCTGCAGAGCCAGCTGGGCAGCAGCTTCACGCAGAGCACCGTCAGCGACAACCTGACGACGACGGTGATGGACCAGGCGTCCGCGTTCGATAGCGCGTTCATGATGGTGGTGATCAGCACGATTGCGATTGCTACGTCTGTCGTTGTTGGACCTGGAGTGGGCGCGTTGCTTTCGAGTGCGATGTCGCAGCTCAATAGTGGGCAGGCGTTCAGCTTTGGGAAGGTGCTTGAATCCGTGGGCGTCGCGGAGTTGACGGCTGGTGTTGACGCGGGGCTGGGGCTCGATTCGTTCAGCTCGCTTGGGACGAATATCGTGTCGTCCGATCCGGCGGTGACGCTTGCCAATCTCGGTGATACCGCACTGGAGATCGGCGAGCAGAGTGCGGTGAATGCGGGGATTTCGACGGCGATCGAAGGGGGCAGTTTCCTGACGGCGCTGGAGAACAACGTTGTGACTAACGTTGCCGCTGTTGGGGCTAATGCGATTGGTACTTATCTGCCGCCGGGGACGGTGGGCAATGTGCTTGCTAACTCGGTGTTGGGGTGTGCGGGGAGTGCGGCGCTGGGTACGGGGTGCGCAGGGGGTGCGATTGGTGGTGCCACGAGCGCGGTGCTGTCGCCGTGGGTAATCCAGCAGATTGATCCGAGCGGTGCGCCGCTCGATCAGGGACAGATTGCTGCGGTAACGGCGCTCGCAACGTTGGCCGGTGGAGGACTGGCGGGTGTTTTAGGTCAGAACGTGCAGGGAGCAGTAACGGCGGCGCAGAACGAGGCGCTGAACAACGCGACGAAGCACCTTGGGGTTGTACTCGATACCTCATCGATGACGCCGCAGCAGAAGGAAGAGTACGAGGATACGCAGGTCAACGTGCTGACACCGACGCCCAATGTCGGGGGGGCGGAAACGGCGTCTGGCGGGGAGGAAGTGACTGGCGTTGCGCCGCCGATCGGGAATGTTACAAATCCTAGTGGCGGTGCCACAAACAACAGCATCAGGCTCGTAGAGCAAGACGGGAGCATATATCAGTTCAGTATTCCGGGGGTGAATGGAGACCTCTCCGTTGTTACTGAAATGACTCAAAATGGCAACCAGCTCGTATTGAATGGCATGCACATTGATGGCCCTGGCGCCGGATCTAGTAGCCTCAGTCAACTACGTAATATTGCGCGCGCTTTGGGGCAGCAGTACGGAGTTGACGAAGTCGTGATCAACGGCGGAACGCGAACGTCTGGCGCCAGTCCAGGAAAGGTGCCGCGCAGCATAACGATCAAGGTGAACCAATGACGGTGATTCGAGTGACCGGATGGAAGACCGGTTTCAACAAAGTTCAGTTCGGCTCGTTACTTCGAGAGTTCTGCGGCTTCTCTCTATCAGAAGGAAAGCGATGTGTGGATAACTTGCTTCAGGGCGAGCCGATTACAGTGACGATTACACAAGAGCGTACAGCATACTTCTTGGAGTGGGCCTCCCTATTAGGTGCGGTCTGCGAGTTGGTGGAGGAGTAGTTTCTCCGCTCGCTGAGGAGCGCAGTAACGAACGAGCCGTGGAGTTGCCACAAACACAGCGACGGGCGGGCTCAAAGTGCCGCCGAACCTTCAACCGCTCACAAATCCCGCCCAGGGTCCGGTGATTCCTTCTGATTGGATGCGTGTGCACACGAGTGCGGGGACCATCCGGAGAGCGTGAACGAACATACGTACACGCACCAGGTGTTGCCGCAAAGCGGAGGCGCGACCGACGAGGAGCTGGTCGGCGAAATCCCGACGGTTGGGGCTGGAGCACTGGCGGCGGGGGTGGCTGGGGCCAAAAACAGTGGAACAACGACGCTCTACGTGCCGTGAGTCCAGAGGAATATTCTTCGATTATGAACTCCGGGCAATTCTCGTTTGGTCCGGCCGGCAGTGAAATGAAGCAGTTCGGATTTAACGTGAACGAGGTGTTGAACTTCTCGAACTTTGCGCCGCACTATGCTGCAATCGTGAGGGCGGACATCCCGACGAGTCTTCTTGGGAACTTCAATGTTTCAAACTCGATAGATCCGTTTATCTTCAGAAGCGGTGTCCTTACCGTCAATGGGCAGTCGGGACTGAATCTGTTCAATTCGGCAGTGACGAATGTCGGTCATGCGTATTAAGGGGATCGCTTTGCATCAAATTGTGGCGACTGTCCGCATAGCGGACGACGTTGATGCTCCGAAGGTGAAGGGGGTACGTAGTGGGTACGCTCCGCACCACAAGTTTGCAACGGTTGATTACCTGGCTAGCGGGGTTCACTCGTATGTTGATGAAGATCTTCACTATCCGGGGGAGACGCTTAAAGCGCGCATTAGCTTTCCGAGCTGGGAGCACTTCCAAGGGGGAGTGAAGGTGGGCGATTCCTTCGAAGTGCTTGAACTTGATAGGCTGGTTGGGTACGGAACGGTAGATGAAGTACTGTGAATGAATCTGCATCTATGGTTGAGTGGACAACGGCCTGACCAATCCGGATGTCTATACGCCACCGCCCGCAGTCTCGGGTCAGGTGATCACGCTCGGACCGCCCGCGGTGCCGGGCAGCGCTACCACCACCGTCAATGCGGCGGGGCAGGTCACGAACGCGAACGGCCAGCCGGTTTCGGTCACGGGGTCGGCGGGCGTCCCGGCTGGTGTGCCGGTAGGGGTGCAGACCGTCGGCAAACCGGTTGTCCAGCCCGTGCAGACGGTTACCAGCGGCTCGGCATCGACGCCTTCGTATCTCGTCAATAATCCGGCCTCGCTGGTGTCGGGCGACCTGTCGCCGGCAGCGCTGCTGGCCGCGCTGCCGGCGAGCCTGCAGCCCGGTACCACCCAGTTCTACTACGACCCGTACACGCAGGCGCAACAGGTCGAGCAGGCGGCACTCGAGGCGACCGGCAAGGCAAGCTTCTACAACACCACCAGCGCGACCGACAGCACCAGTCAGGCATCGATCAACAACCAGGATACGCAGGCGCTGTATGGCGCGGCGCTGCAGTACGCCGAGCAGAACAATGTCGCGCTTGGCACCCAGCTGAGCGCGGCGCAACTCGCGCTCGTGAACGAGCCGATGCTCTGGTATGTCGAGCAAACCGTGCCTGAACCGGGATGCACGGCAACCGGTAGCGGCGCGTGTCCCACCGTGCAGGCGCTGATGCCGGAAGTGCTGCTGCCGCAGAACTACGCGGCCGTGAGCGCGGATGGGGAGATCAGCGGCACGAACGTGACGCTCAACTACGCGGACAGCATCCTCAATACGGGGACGGTCAGCGCGCAGAACCTGACGGTCAACACCGGCACGCTGACGAACGAAGAGCGGTCGGTGAACGTCGGCACGATCTACCAGTATCAGGCGGACCTCGACGGCAGCATTACGCAGACGACGGGCACGGTCGTGCAGCAGGGCGGCTTCATGTCGGCCGCGAACTTCGACCTGAACGCACAGGCAATCGATCAGATCGGCGGCGCGCTGCAGCAGGTCAATGCGGACGGCAGTGTCGATACAGCGGGTACGCAGGCGTTGCTCGCGAACCTGCAGAAGCAGTTGGGTAGCAGCTTCACGCAGAGCACCGTCAGCGACAACCTGACGACGACGGTGATGGACCAGGCGTCTGCGTTCGATAGTGCGTTCATGATGGTGGTGATCAGCACGATTGCGATTGCTACGTCTGTCGTTGTTGGGCCAGGAGCGGGCGCGTTTCTATCGAGTGCGATGTCGCAGCTTAATAGCGGACAGGCGTTCAGCTTTGCGAAGGTGCTTGAATCTGTCGGTGTCGCGGAGCTGACTGCGGGTGTTGACGCGGGGCTGGGGCTCGATTCGTTCAGCTCGCTTGGGACGAATATTGTGTCGTCCGATCCGGCGGTGACGCTTGCCAATCTGGGTGATACCGCACTGGAGATTGGTGAGCAGAGTGCGGTGAATGCGGGGATTTCGACGGCGATTGAGGGTGGTAGCTTCCTGACGGCGTTCAGGAATAGTGTCGTGGCCGATGTTGCGGCTGTTGGGGCGAACGCGATTGGTACTTATGTGCCATCGGGTACGGCCGAAAGCATATTTGCTCACGCGGCATTGGGGTGTGCGGGGAGTGCGGCGCTGGGTAACGGATGTGCAGGCGGGGCGATTGGTGGGGCGGCGAGCGCCATCGTAGCGCCGCTTGCTCGCGATGCTCTCTATGACGGCAGCCAGAGTGTCACGACCACGGACAACGGCGATGGCACGATCACCCAGACGACGAGTTACAACAACTCGGGGATCAATGCGGCCGTAGCGGCGCTGGCGACACTGGCCGGTGGCGGTCTCGCCGGGCTGGCCGGGGCGAATGTACAGGGCGCGGTGACGGCCGCACAAAACGAGGCGCTCAATAACTCGCTGAGCGCAAAGCAGCAGCAACTCCTGGCACATGCCTTCAGCTTCGAGGGGATGCCAGCTGGTTCGATCACGCAGGCGGATGCGGCGAGCACGCTGGCAGCGTTGCAGGTGGCACAGGACGATCCGAACCTGACACCAACAGAACGCGGATACTTTACGAGTGCAACGTTGTCGGTGTACCAGGCGGGCATCCAGGCGGGGGTACTGTCAGCGAACAACGTGGGTGCACTGGTATCGGCGGCGGTCGGGTCGATGGCCTTCAGTGGTGGCGGAGACGGCCCGCTGCCTAACGGTGCGTCGCAAAGAAATGTGCTGCCGTCCACGACAGGTAATCGTACCGCGGTCTCGGTGGGCGGGGTTACAAACACGGCGGCGACGTCTGAAGGTACGGCCAACGCTGCAACCCTTCAAGGTTTGAAGGGCCAACTCGCGAATGAGAATCTCGCCAATATCGCCGCTCAGGATTCTAGGTTGGCAACTGCGGTGAATGGGAGTGGCACGTCAAATCCTAACTTCTCTATCGGTTCCGGAACAGTCGCCGAAGCTAACGCGCTAGGGCAAGCTTGGGTCGGCGACGGGGCAACATTGGTCTCTAATCAAGCGGCCTGCCCGGGCTGTTTGGTTAGCGCAGACGGAACTATGATCTACAGGCCGCCACAACCTAAATCTTCGCCGTTCGCGACAACGGGCGTTCAAGCGAATTTTGTAAGGCAAACTCCGAGTGGGACAATAATTAGCAATGGTCACCTGAACGTAACGCCATGAAAGCAATTGTCAAATCGATGTGGGTGAATAGCCCAACTATAGATCTGGATAGCTACTTCCCGGACGATCCGGAAAATTTCAGCTTGTGGATCGAACTTAGGGTGGGGCCAGACGATTCTAGCGGTGCCGATGATTATCGCGTCTTGGTCTGCACACCAGAGTGGCTTCATCAAAACGTAAAAGAGCCCCGGTGGGGCCGTCACATGTTGATCGTCGAAGAATACGATCGCTCGGCCATCGAGGCGAGCATCCTCGATTACGTGGCGAAATGCATGGGCGACGGATGGCGTGACATCGCGGAAAAGATCGCGCGCAATCTCTCTTGGGAGTTCGAGGACTATCGAGAATGACGCAGCGAATTAAATTGCATCTCGGTGACGAGTTGTTGCCACAAACAGTGCAACGTCTTCGGCGGACGCACAGGCCTATGCAGCCAGTCGCGCTGCACAATTGCAATCGGAGTTACCTGCTGGCTCACAAGGTAGAGTGACGATGGGGGTTGGTGTCTTGCAGGATGCGAACGGCAATCAGATAACGGTTGTTTCTACGAGCGAGCCGAATGGCTATCTGCGTCCGGGTGTGACATTGAATCTTGGCGAAGTTGTTGTGCCGGGAACGGGACATGCCGAAGCGGACATCGTAAACTGGGCCGCTCAGAACGGCTATACAGTCCAGACCATCGGCGTGGGACGGCCTATCTGTCCTTCCTGCGCGTCAGCGCTAAACGGTGCCAACGCAGTGCCTGCAACTCCATTGAAGGTTACGAAATGAGCATAAATACGCGGCTAAACACTGTAGCGCCGGATCTGGTCGAGTTTGGGAAAGGACTGTCCGCGAACAAGCGGAGAGCTATAGCTCGGGTGGTCGCAGAATGGGCTTGTCGTGAAACCAGCGCGATGACGATTTTAGATGACGGCCGCGTGACGCTCTTACTGGAGGATGGGCATACCGCCACGCAGCAGGATCGAGAGCGGCTTGCTGGCGATGTAGACGATTTGGATGAGAAGTATTTCACCATCGTTGAGCAGCACGACGGTTTGGATGATGCTGGAGAGGCCTTGCAGTGGTTCCGCAAAGCGAGGGCGGCGGCCTCACTGCTTTATTCGCTCGATGCAGACGCAGTGCAAGGTTTCTGCGAAGCGCTGTACGAAGCTCAGGCTGCAACAAATGATCTGGACGCTCTTAAGTCGCTGTGCCGTCGATAGGGCGCTGCCGTTGCGGTGCTGTCGATCGAAAGCGGACGGATAGAGTAGGTGCATCGGCGCGCGGGAGACTGCCGCGCATTGCTCTTCAGGACGTTCCGGATTGCAGGCTGGAAAAGCGCGTCTGGGCAAAAAATTCGGGAAGTGAAACCGCGTCTGGGCGGCAGTGCTGGCGAAGCCGCGCCGCGTCTGGGGTTGTGGGCCGTTGCGAACGTGGGGTGCGTCGGGATGCAGTGTTGCTACAAACAGCAGTACTTCTGCGGCGACAGACGGTGCTGACTTCTATGTTACATCGAGCGGAACAGCTGTCCCCGCGACTGGCTACAGGGCGGTCGGAGGTCCTGCAGTCGCCGAGGCACAAGCGGGAACAATTGCCCCTCGTAATCCGACGTACATCACGTTCGACAACATCACGAATATTAGTCCGTCAGCGGCGCAGAGCTTGCTCCAATTGCCTCGGACACCAACTAATTGGGTGAGCTTTGATACGTTGCCACTCATCAATGACTTGACAATTTCTACGGGAAAGTGGAATACAACCACAACCTTGGAGCCGATTACCAATACGTTCCCCGAGTGGGGTAGCGGCGGAGGTACTCAAGCGATTACAAATCAACCGATCCAGGTGAAGGGGTTCGGGACCCTTCCTACAGGAACAGGAAAATGAGAGGCGTGCCTTACTACTACTCCGAATTTCAGCGAGAACTGGATGCCTTCAATGCTTCTGTTGGAGAAGAGTTTAGGGCTTTTTCGGAAACCCATAGCCCACGCGAGGTGTTTCTGTGGCTGGAGCAACAACGTAACGACGGCCGCTTGCCGTCCACAATGGAAAGGCTGCTCACCGATTTCTATTGGGAGATCGCGTGACGGGAGCAGGGATGCCTTGCCACAAACACGCCATCTGCTTTGCAGCAAGTAGAAAAATTCGGTTTCGTCTAGATGCGGAAGCGTACTTCAAGCGGCCCGATTAAGGTTGCACTGGGTATGGGATGCCTTTAGGTTTTGCTACATTGGGCTTCATAGTTGGTGTGATTTCCCGCTTTCAGCCTCGATGTGCTAACCCCTGCCACGAGTTCGCTGACTTTTGGGCATGGTTGAAACGAGCCGATGCTCTGGTACGTCGAGGAAACGGTACCCGAGCCGGGCTGCACGGCTACGGGTAGCGGCGCGTGCCCGACCGTGCAGGCACTGATGCCCGAAGTGCTGCTGCCGCAGAACTACGCAGCGGTCAATGCGGATGGGGAGATCAGCGACACGAACGTGACGCTCAACTACGCGGACAGCATCCTCAATACGGGTACGGTCAGCGCGCAGAACCTGACGGTCAACACCGGCACGCTGACGAACGAAGAACGGTCGGTGAACGTCGGCACGATCTACCAGTATCAGGCGGAACTCGACGGCAGCATTACGCAGACGACCGGCACGGCGGTGCAGCAGGGCGGCTTCATGTCGGCCGCGAACTTCGACCTGAATGCGCAGGCAATCGATCAGATCGGCGGCGCGCTGCAGCAGGTCAATGCGGACGGCAGCATCGATACGGCGGGTACGCAGGCGTTGCTCGCGAACCTGCAGAGCCAGCTGGGCAGCAGCTTCACGCAGAGCACCGTCAGCGACAACCTGACGACGACGGTGATGGATCAGCCGTCTACGTTCGATAGCGCGTTCATGATGGTCGTGATCAGCACGATCGCCATTGCTACGTCTGTGGTTGTTGGACCTGGCGCGGGCGCATTTCTATCGAGTGCGATGTCGCAGCTCAATAGTGGGCAGGCGTTCAGCTTTGGGAAGGTGCTTGAATCTGTCGGTGTCGCGGAGTTGACTGCGGGTGTTGATGCGGGGCTGGGGCTCGATTCGTTCAGCTCGGTTGGGACGAATATTGTGTCGTCCGATCCGGCGGTGACACTTGCCAATCTGGGCGATACCGCACTGGAGATTGGCGAGCAGAGTGCGGTGAATGCGGGGATTTCGACGGCGATCGAGGGTGGTAGTTTTCTGACGGCGCTGGAAAACAACGTTGTGACTAACGTTGCTGCTGTTGGGGCTAATGCGATTGGTACTTATCTGCCGCCGGGGACGGTTGGCAATGTGCTCGCTAACTCAGCGTTGGGGTGTGCGGGGAGTGCTGCGCTGGGTACGGGGTGCGCAGGCGGTGCCATTGGCGGGGCCACGAGCGCGGTGCTGTCGCCGTGGGCAATCCAGCAGATTGATCCGAGCGGTGCGCCGCTCGATCAGGGACAGATTGCTGCGGTAACGTCGCTCGCAACGTTGACCGGTGGAGGACTGGCGGGTGCTTTAGGTCAGAACGTGCAGGGAGCAGTAACGGCGGCGCAGAACGAGGCGCTGAACAACGCGACGAAGCACCTTGGGGTTGTACTTGATACCTCATCGATGACGCCGCAGCAGAAGGAAGAGTACGAGGATACGCAGGTCAACGTGCTGACACCGACGCCCAATGTCGGGGGGGCGGAAACGGCGTCTGGCGGGGAGGAAGTGACTGGCGTTGCGCCGCCGATCGGGAATGTTGCAAATCCTAGTGGCGGTGCCACAAACAGTGCGGTGACAACGGGCAGTGCGGGAGACATGACCACTGCAGCGCAGTTGCGAACTCAGTTGAGTTTGCAGCAAGCTGGTATTCTTGACTCGAACGGACAGCTCACTGTTCAGGCAATCAAAAGCTCTGACGCTATTCCGCTGGCCGACGGCGTAATTAAGAATCCGAGTGTGGTGAGCGAACTGACAAGTGACGGGTCGAATATTGCCGACTGGGGTAAGTACACAACGCAGTCAGTAACGATGCCAAATGGACAATCGATGCAGGTTCATTACTACATGAATTCAATTACGGGTAAGGTCGATTACGTTACGCCGGACTTCAAGGTGAAAGGGGTTGTGAAACCATGAAAGTGCGTTATGCGAGACCGCGCGACTATAAAGGGCATGGCGATGATCCAAGCTTTACGTTAGGGAAGACGTACGTTGCTCTTGGTGTTCGATTCCAGCCAGAAGGCCGTCCAGCAATGATCACGGTTCAGAGAGACTCTGATAGCACGCCGGTCTTGGTGGAGCTTCAATGCTTCGATGTTGTCGATCCGGCAGTTCCTAATGGCTGGACTTTTTTGGATTTCGGTAGCGGGCGCTATTCCATAGCGCCCAGCGAGTTTGGCGGCGATTTCTGGGATCGTTTCCATGACGAGAACCCGGAAGCCGAAAAGACGTTTGAACAGGTCATAGAGAGACTCAAGATTTTCCACGAAGACTGAACTGCAAGTACAAGCGACCTCAGCGAACTTCGTGCTGTGCGGCTGGAAAGTGCGTCAAGGGCAAAAACTGGAGTTGCGACTTATGGCCCAATGAATCCAGGGCCACTCTCATCCGACATCGTCAACACGTTCAGAAGCGGTACGTATATAGAGACAGAGTGGGGTTGTGCTTGATACCTCATCGATGACGCCGCAGCAGAAGGAAGAGTACGAGGATACGCAGGTCAACGTGCTGACACCGACGCCCAATGTCGGGGGGGGCGGAAACGGCGTCTGGCGGGGAGGAAGTGACTGGCGTTGCGCCGCCGATCGGGAATGTTGCAAATCCTAGTGGCGGTGCTACAAACACGCCGTCTGCTTTGCAGCAAGTGAAAGACCTTTTCTCGACGAACGAACCGGGGGCGATTCAAATCGGTGGATCAACGTTTAATGAGCTTCCGAACAGCGGAAAAGCCGCCATATTCTCAGGCGTCACAGACTCGCAGGTTGAGGAATATTTCCTGAACGTGACGGGGGCAACGAACTTGCCGCAAGCTCAGCCATTAACCATTAACGGAACTGCGGGTGTCCGCTACACAATTTCGACAACGCAAGGGAATTTTACTCTTCGCAGCGTATCGGCTTCTGCGAGTCAAACTGGACCCGCGTGGACGATTGATGTGCCGGGGGCTGTGACCGGCAACACCTACAATAGAGAAATCAAGTTTTTGCGTGGGAGCGGAAATTGAAACTCTTGGGCATAGATGAACTCGTGCAGAACGTTTTTGGGCTGTGGATCACTGCGCTGTTCGACGGGATACTTGTGAATAATCCAACACTTACGTTCGAAGAACACCGGGAGGCATTCTTCTTTCTACTCAAGACGTTCTTGGATGATGGCAAGATCAAATTCTGCCCTCCCGCCGAACTTTGGCGCGATGGTTATGACGTTTGGGATGCCGATGCTGCAACTATCCTGCAATATCTTCGTTCACGATGGCCGCAAGCTGCACAGTCAGAAAACGATCTCGTTTTAGCGGACTACTTTTACGAAATACCGGCCATTCTTTGGGTCGCACCGGATGGTACGTTGCATGGTTCATAGGACTAGAGATTTGTTGCCAAAAACAGTGGAACAACGACGCTCTACCGTGCCGTGAGTCCAGAGGAATATTCTTCGGTTATGAACTCCGGGCAATTCTCGTTTGGTCCGGCTGGCAGTGAAATGAAGCAGTTCGGATTTAACGTGAACGAGGTCTTGAACTTCTCGAACTTTGCGCCGGACTATGCTGCAATCGTGAGGGCAGAAGTGGGCGCGCAAATTCGGACGGTCGGATAAGTGGAACGCTCGGGGCCTGAGCCGGCGATAATGCCGACAAAGGAACCAGGAAGATGACGAAGAGAACCCGACGGACGCACTCAGCCGCGTTCA
>NZ_JABBFZ010000008.1 GCF_012927125.1 Paraburkholderia antibiotica | reverse complement strand
GGATCATCAATACCGACCAGGGCAGCCAGTTCACCGCGACAGCGTTCACCGAGGCCGTGCTCCGCCGGGGCATCCGCTTGTCCATGGACGGCAAAGGTGCCTGGCGGGACAATGTGTTCGTCGAGCGTGTGTGGCGAAGCGTGAAATATGAAGAGGTGTATCTGAAAGCCTATGAATCGGTCAGCCACGCCCGGCGCTCAATCGGCGATTGCATCAGTCTGTACAACCAGAGACGACCTCATTCGAGTCTGGAAGACCGCACGCCGGAGGAGGCATACTTCGCGACGCTGCCTGCGATCAAATTGGCAGCATGACTGCCCCGGACGTTCCACTTAAAAATCTCAGAAGTCTGTCCGAACGGGTGAGGCCACCTCTCATGCGCGATTCGATCACGAGCCCGCCAGCCTTTGGATGAAGGCGGAGATGATCGAGGTCATCAGGACCTCAGCCCCCCCTTCACTGTCTTTGGCCAACTAACCTGGCAGTCTGTCCTGGGACTGCGAACGAGACCACATTTGAGGAAGTGATGGGCACTTCGAGCAGCAAACATCCGTGCCGTGTGATGACACATGTGGCTCTGAAGGCGCGTTGGAGCCACGATGGGTCGAGGAGGTATTTATCTGCCGGACGAATCGCCAGCCACAGAGGCAGGTCACGATAGAAAGCGTGTCCCCTGAAACGCGAGATTTCAGGGGACGCTCACCGCCAGCATTTTCTGGCTATTGCACGGCAGTCGATTGGGCAGGTTCCCGGACCACGTCCTTTGCGGTTCTGATCCTGCTGGCCGCGAATACGCCGGCTGCTACGCAGATCGCAATGAAGTACCATCCGTGCGTATAGTCCTTCTTTCCGAGTGCGTCTATCGTGACGAGCGCAGCGAAAATCTTGGCCGAGAACGCAGCGACGAAGTAGCCGACGCCGTTCACGAAGCCCATCGCCTTGCCATAAACCTCGGGCGAGAAAATCTCCGCCGGCAGCGCGAGGAATGGGCCCCACGCCATGTTGCCGAAGAAGCCCATCCCGCACAACGCAATGGCGAGCAGAACATGATCCGCGTGCTGCAACGAACCCAGCAGGAATACGAACGGCGCGAGTCCGATGAAGCAGACGAGGATCATGATCTTGCGGTTGCCGCGAAATACCTTGTCCGACATCCACGACGACAGCAGACTGCCTGCGGCGCCCGCAACGAAGTACAGTCCGCTCCACCACCCCATCGTCTGCAGCCTGAAGCCGAACGCGTCTGAGAGATAAAGCGGGATCCACGTCAGGGCGCCGTATAGCGTGATCTGCATGACGATATCAACGAAGATCACCGCCACGTAAGTCGGGTTCCTGAGCAGGTCAAGCAGACTTACCGATCCCTTCTTCAGAATGATTTGCTGGACGTTCGTGTACTGGCCTTTCCTGATCGTGCCCGCGGCAATTTCGTCGCGGTACGCATACTCGAGGTCGTCTTCTGTTGCCTTCGGATATTGCTCCGGCCGATCGAAGACCAGTAGTGCAATCATCACCAGCGGGACCACCCCCATCGCACCTGTCACGAAGAAGACCACGCGCCAGCTGTTGGCGTGCGCCGCAAACTGGGTGGCCAGAACGCTTGCCCACGCAGGGGTGAGAATCCAGGCCCACGCCAGGACGGTTTGTGCGCGTGCGCGTCCTTCCTTGTTGAACCAGCGCATCAGGATACGGGCGGATGGTACGTATTCCGTTCCGACCAGCACGCCGAAAAGCGCCATCCGCCACAGGTACTCGTCACGTGTCTGGATCAGGCCCATGTACATGGTCATGAACGACCAGGCGACGACCGAGAAGATCAGCACCTTCTTTGCGCCGAAGCGGTCCGTGAGCAGACCGGACACGTATTGCGACGGCCCGTAGAAAAGCAGCATCAGAAACGCGCCGGTGCCGATATCAGCGGTCGTAAGGCCAAGGTCATGGGCGATCGAGGGGTTCAGCACACTGCTTTTCACCCGGTCCAGATACTGGATGCTGTACGCGACAAACAGGACGATCGCGATGATCCAGCGGTACGGCGTTCGACTTCTCATTCAACTGTCTCCTTTTCCTGATGCGTGAAAGTGATTTGTATGTTGGTAGTATGTTAGCTACATGTTGACAGGATATTAGGTCTGTATTTAGAGTGTCAACAACAGAAATCACCCAGGAGGAGATGTGACCCAGATTGAGGTAGCGGCTCTGGATAGCCGCCCGGCTCAGACACTGTCTGCCGATGTATTCATTGCCGGAGGGGGCGCCGCGGGGCTTGCGGCCGCGGTCACCGCGGCGCGACGCGGGTGCCGTGTCGTGCTCGCCGAGCGCTATGGCTTCTGTGGAGGCGGAGCGGTGGCGGGCCTGTCCGGCACCGTGTGCGGTCTTTACGAGGCAACAGAAAGCGGCGGCGGCCCGACCCAGGTCGTACACGGGTTCGTCGACGAGTTCATCCGCAGGATGCGCGAGCGCAACGGACTCGGCGATCCACTCAGATACGGCAAGACATGGACACTGGTCCACGATCCACTCGTGTGGCGCGAAGTGGGCGATGCGTTCCTGCGTGATGCAGGCGTGACAGTGATCTATCACGCCACGGTCACCGAAGTACTGATGGAAGGTGATGCGGTCCGCGGTGCGCAGCTCTACACGAAAGAGGGCAAGGTCCGTGTGCTGGCGCCGGTCACCATCGACGCGAGCGGCGACGCCGATCTCGTCGCAATGGCGGGCTGGCAGACCAGCATGGGCGACCACGGCCGCGTGCAGAACCCGACCATGATCTTCCGGCTCGGCGGCGTTGACGTGGAGCGCTTTCTGGCCACTTACGGCACTGACACGATCATGCCGCCGGAGGTCTCCGCAAAGATCGCCGAGGCGAACGGTAACGGCTACCTGTTGCCGCGCGGCAAGATCTGGCTGTTCCCCACCACGCGACCCGGCGAACTGCTGTGCAACTGCACGCGCGTAACGGGTGCGGACGGTCGCGAGCTGAATCCGGTGATGCATCGCGATTTTACGGAAGCCGAGTTCGAAGGCCGCGCGCAGGTTCGCGAGTATGCGCGTTTCTTCAGGGACTTTCTCGCGGGTTGCGAGCGCAGCTGGGTGATCGATACCGGCGTTCAGGTCGGGGTGAGGCAAACCCGGCAGGTGGCCGGCACGAAGACGCTGCGTAACGCGGACATCCTCGCCGGCGCCAAATTCGCCGACGGCATCGCGCGCTCGCCCTGGCCGATCGAACTGCATAGCGGCAGCCGGCCACGCGTTGAATGGCTCCTGAACGACTACTACGAAGTGCCCTTCGGATGCTTCGTGCCGGCAGCCGGTGAAAACCTGCTGGTGGCGGGGCGCTGTCTGTCGGCAGAGCACGAGGCGGTTGCCTCGGCACGGGTGACCGCGCAATGTTTTTCGTATGGGCACGCGATTGGCCACGCCGCGGCGCTGGCTTCACAGGAACACATCAGCGTCCGGCGGATTGCGGGCGAAGACATCCGTCTTCTGCTCAATCGTGACGGCGCGCAACTTGACTGAAGGAACAAAGAGCATGGAAAAGCGGAAACTTCGCAGCAGCTTCACCCCGGGTACCACGCGCTGGGCGGTTCGTCGTGCGCAATGGCTCGCAATGGGACTCTCTGAAGAGGACTTCGAGAAGCCGAAGATCGCCATCGTCAACTCGTCGAGCAAACTGTCGGTCTGTTACCAGCATCTCGACGGTGTTTCCCAGGTGGTGCAGGACGCGATACGTGCCGCGGGTGGCGTGCCACTGGAAATCCGCACCGTGGCGCCATCCGATTTCGTGACGAGCGCCGGCAAGCAGGGCCGCTATCTGATGCCCACGCGCGATCTGCTCGTCAACGACGTCGAAGTGCAGGTGGAAGGTGCGGAACTGGACGGCATGGTGCTGCTCGCTTCGTGCGACAAGACAACCCCCGCGCAACTGATGGCTGCGGGGCGCCTGAACGTGCCGAGCATCATCGTGACCTGCGGCTTCCAGCTCGGCTCGCAGTGCGGCGATCACCACGTCGATATCGAGGAAGTGTACAAGTCGGTGGGCGCCTACAAGGCGAAGAAGATCACGTTGCAGAATCTGACGGACATGACCTGCCATGCGATCAAGGGGCCCGGTGTGTGCGCGGGGCTCGCGACAGCCAATTCGATGCACTGCATGGCGGAGGCATTGGGCATGGCGCTGCCCGGCAACGCGCCTATCCGTGCGGGAAGCGACGCGCTCAACGGCTACGCCGAGAGCGCGGGCCGTGCGATCATGGAGCTGGTTGAAAAGGACATCCGGCCACGCCAGATCATGACGGCGGGTGCGTTTCGCAACGCCGTGCGCGTCGCTGTCGCGATCGGCGCGTCGGTCAATGTGCTGCGGCACTTGCTGGCCACCGCGATCGAGAGTGAATGCGACGTGGATATCATCGGTGAATTCGAGGCTGCGGCATCGCTCGTCGGGCAGATCACCAAGGTGCGTCCGAACGGTCCTGACCGCATCGAAGATTTCGCCGCGGCAGGCGGCTGCGCGGGCGCGATGAAGCAGTTGCAGGCAATTCTCGACACCTCGGTGATGACCGTGAGCGGTCTGACACTCGGCGAGAACCTGGCCGCGCGGCCGGCGCCGGACGAAAGCGTCATCGCGCCCATGTCGCAGCCCTTCCGGCCCGAGCCGGGACTCGTTATCATCCGTGGCAATCTCGCACCGGACGGTGCGGTGGTAAAACTGTCCGCCGTTCCGGCGAGCGTGCGACGCTTTATCGGCCCGGCGGCCGTCTTCGAAGACGAGAACGACGCGATCAACGCGATCGAGCAGAGTAAAATTGCGCCGGGCTCGGTTGTGGTGCTGCGCATGCTGGGGCCGAAGGGCGGCCCGGGTACCGTATTCGCGGCGAGTTTCATGGCGGCGCTGGTTGGCGCGGGACTGGGCGAGACCGTTGCAGTCGTGACGGACGGCGAACTGTCCGGCCTCAATAGCGGCATCACGATTGGTCAGGTGATGCCGGAGGCGGCCGAAGGTGGACCGCTTGCCGCCGTGCATGATGGCGACACCATCGTGATCGATCTGAACAGGAAATCGATCGCGCTGGAGCTGACGGACGCGGAACTGGCCCAGCGCATCGCCGCCCTGCCGCCGCTGCCACCGACCCACGAGAAGGGCTGGCTCGCGATGTACCGCCAGCTCGTACAGCCGCTCTCGAAAGGTGCCGTGCTAGGCGAGCGGTAATTCAACCATGTAGTTTGGTAATCGAGAGAGATGTCGTGATGAATGGGCCTGCTTTGCTTCCTCTTACGGTTGATTCTGATGATCAGAGTCTGGCCGGGCAGGCCTATGCGCAGATCGAGGAGCGCATCGCCACGCTCGAACTGAAGCCCGGACAGGTCGTGTCGGAGAACGGCCTCTCGAAGCTGCTGGGCCTGGGGCGCACGCCCGTGCGCGAGGCCCTGCAGCAGCTTTCGCGGGAAGGGCTGGTCGTCGTCATGCCGAAGCTGGGCATCATGGTGTCGGAAATCGATGTCCGCAAACAGCTGCGTTTGCTGGAAGTGCGCCGGGAAGTCGAGCGGCTGCTGGTTGGCGCGGCGGCCAGGAATGCGGATGCCGCGCAGCGCGCCCTGTTCGCCCATCTCGCAGACCTGATGCCGGTGGCCGGCCGCAGCAACAACGGTACCGAATTCCTGTCGCTTGACCGCGCGTTCAACAGGCTTCTGCTTGATAGCGCAAACAACGAATATGCAGCGGCGGCGATGAAGCTCATGCAGGGACTGTCGCGCCGGTTCTGGTACGCCCATTCGGAACGCTTCGCCAATCTGCGCGAAACCGCGCAGCTGCATGCCCAGATCGCGAGTGCTATTGCCAACGGCAAAAGCCAGGACGCGAGAAAGGCACTCGACCGGCTGATCGACAACGTCGAAGAATTTACCCGGGCTACGCTCGAGTCCTGAGTCGACCGGTTTCGAATCAAGTTGGTAAAGTCCATCGCGAGGCATGTTCGCGGGCACGTCCCCATTCTTCCTGCCAACTGATCGCTGGCTGGGGGTGCCTTCTATGAGCAGGAAGTTGTCAATACCTTTGACGGCACTGTCACGTGGCAGAGATGATCGAGTAAGATCGCGTGATGAAGAATGCAAAGTCGCTTTATCACGGACATCGCTTTCCGGCGTCGGTCATCAGTTGCGCGGTGCGGTGGTATTTCAGGTTTCGGCTCAGCCTGCGTGATATCGAAGAGCTGCTGTTCGAGCGCGGGGTTATCGTCAGCTACGAAACGATTCGACGCTGGTGCGATAAATTCGGTGCATATTTCGCATACCGTGTGAAAGCCGCGCGTCGCAAGCCTGGCACCATCTGGCATCTTGACGAAGTATTTGTGACGTTGCGCAGCGAGCCTTATCTTTTATGACGCGCGGTCGATCAGCACGGGGCTGAACTTGATATCCTGCTACAGGAGCGCCGTGACAAGGCTGCAGCGAAGCGGTTTTTCAAGCGCGTGCTTGCCTCATGTGCTGTAAGCGAGTCCAGCGTACCGTCTCGACGTTCCGATCAGAAGTTGCCAGAGTAGCCCCCACCACATCGAGTAATGGGGACTACTTTGACAACAGAAGCACCGAAGAGAACTGGCCGCAAAGGCATACCGAATCATCCGCTCGAATTCCGGCGCGAGATCGCCAGGCTGGCGAGCGAGCCCGGAGTTTCGGTCGCCCGCCTGGCGATGGAACACGGGCTGAACACGAACCTGGTGTTCAAATGGCGCCGGGCGCTGCACGCAGGTGAATACGATCCCGTTGATCTGCTGCCCGTAAAGATCGATGCAGCAGTGACCGGGGGCGCGCCACCGGCATCTATTCCAGCGACGGTCACAGCACTGCAAGGGGCCATCGAAATCAGTGTCGGCAACGCCCGGGTGCGTATTGAAGGCGCACCCGACGAAAGTACCTTGATGCTGGTGCTGCGCATGTTGCGCGGTATGCCGGCAGCAGCGGCATGATCGGTCTGCCCAGCCACACGCGCGTCTGGCTGGCTGCCGGCGTGACCGACATGCGCTCAGGCTTCAACAGCCTGGCCGCAAAGGTCCAGACCGTGCCGGAGCGCGATCCGTTCAGTGGCCATGTGTTCGTGTTCCGGGGCCGACGCGGCGATCTGGTCAAAGTGCTGTGGTGGAGCGATGACGGCATGTGCCTGCTGATGAAACGTCTGGAGCGTGGGCGCTTCGTCTGGCCGCGCGCTGATGGCGGCGTCGTGTGCCTGAGCCAGGCGCAACTGTCGATGCTGCTTGAAGGCATCGACTGGCGACAACCTGAAGCGCCCGGGAATCCCGGAGACTGTTTTGCTTGAGTCATGCCGCGATGGCAGACCCAGCGAGTTTTGCATAATAAGCGGCTTCGGCCTCGGCAGGTGGAACGTTGCCGATTGGCGCGAGCAGTCGTCGATGATTGAACCAGTCGACCCATTCGAGTGTGGCCATCTCAACGGCCTGCAGATTGCGCCACGGACCAAGCCGATGGATCACTTCTGCCTTGTACAGGCCGTTGATCGTTTCAGCCAGCGCATTGTCGTAGGAGTCACCTACGCTGACCTGCCGCTCTGCCACGCCAGAGCGACGGCGAGCATCGCGCGTTATCCGCTCCCGGAAAGAACGGATTACGCAGACCATCGCTTGGGCAATGGCCTGCAAAAAGCCGCGCGGGACGCGTATCAACGTTGGCTAGGGAACGCGTATTGCGCGGCTTCGCGATTTTCGCGCTGAGGCCAACGTTGGGTGATCGCCTTGCGGCGCGTATAGAAGCGCACGCCGTCAGGACCATAGGCGTGCAGGTCGCCGAACAACGAGCGCTTCCAGCCACCGAAGCTGTGATAGGCAACCGGCACCGGCAACGGAACATTCACGCCCACCATACCCACCTCGACCTCGTCGCAGAACTGACGGGCCGCTTCGCCATCGCGCGTGAAGATGCAGGTACCGTTGCCATACTCGTGGTCGTTGATCAGGCGCAGCGCATCCTCCAGACTGTTCGCGCGCACGACGCACAGCACCGGGCCGAAAATCTCGTCGGTATAGATGCTCATCTCCGGCGTGACGCGGTCGAACAGCGTGCCACCGACGAAGTAGCCGTTGCGATGACCGTCCACTTCATAACCACGGCCGTCCACCTTCAGCTCGGCGCCCGCCGCGATACCCGCGTCGATATAGCCGAGCACGCGCTCGCGCGCGGCGCTCGTGACGAGCGGCCCCATGTCCAGTCCGCGCGAAGTGCCGGGGCCGATCTTCAGCGCGGCGATCTGCGGCGCGAGCTTTTCGACGAGCGCATCGGCAATCGCGTCGCCGACGCACACCGCTACCGAAATCGCCATGCAGCGCTCGCCGCACGAGCCATACGCAGCGCCCATCAGCGCATTGACGGCATTGTCGAGGTCGGCGTCCGGCATCAGCACCGCATGGTTCTTGGCGCCGCCGAGCGCCTGCACCCGTTTGCCGCGTCGCGTTCCCTCGGCGTAGATGTATTCGGCGATCGGTGTGGAGCCGACGAAGCTCAGCGCCTTGACATCCGGATGCGCGATCAATCCGTCGACCGCCTCCTTGTCGCCGTTCACCACATTGAGCACTCCTTTGGGCAGACCCGCCCGTTGAAACAGCCCGGCGATGAACAGCGTCGAACTCGGATCGCGTTCGGACGGTTTGAGAATGAAGGTGTTGCCGCAGGCAATCGCGAGCGGGTACATCCAGAGCGGCACCATCGCGGGAAAGTTGAACGGCGTGATGCCGGCCACCACGCCGACGGGCTGGAAGTCGCTCCACGCGTCGATGGCCGGCCCGACGTTGCGCGTGTATTCACCCTTGAGCAGTTCCGGCGCGCCGGCCGCGTACTCGACGTTCTCGATGCCGCGCTTGACCTCCCCGAGCGCGTCTTCAACCGTTTTGCCATGCTCCGCGCTGATCAGTCCGGCGATCGTCTCCAGGTTCTCCTCCAGCAGTTGCTTGAAGCGGAACAGCACCTGGGCGCGTCGCGCCGGCGGCGTGTTGCGCCACGCTGGATAGGCGGCCCGGGCGGACTGGATCGCGTGCTGCAGCGTCGCGGCATCGGCGAGACAGACTTCGCCGCTCACCTCTCCGGTGGACGGATTAAAGACTGGCGCTTTACGGCCGTCGCCGGCGACGCGTTCGCCGTTTATCAGATGCTCAATGGTCTGCATGGCGTTTCCTTGTGCTTGAAGAGACTTATCACGGGAGCGCGTTGAGCGTGTCGCCCACCGCGTCGAAGAGCGTGTTCAGTTCACCGCGCGTGGTATGAAACGGCGGCCCGAATTGCAGCGTGTCCCCGCCAAAGCGGACGTAGAAGCCCTTCTTCCATAGCGCCAGCCCCGCTTCGAATGGGCGCACGGTCGGGTCGCTGTCGCGCGGCGCCAGTTGGAGCGCGCCGGCGAGGCCGCAATTGCGGATGTCGACGACGTGCCGCGTACCGCGCAGACCATGGATCGCTTCCTCGAAGCCGGGCGCGAGTTCGGCCGCCTGGTGGATCAGATTCTCGCGTTCGAGCAGATCCAGGGTCGCCAGCGCCGCCGCGCACGCGACCGGGTGGCCCGAATAGGTATAGCCGTGGCCGAATTCGACAGCGTGCGCGGGCGCGGTCTGATTCATGAACGTCGAATAGATTTCGCTGGAGGCAATCACCGCGCCCATCGGAATCGCGCCATTGGTCAACTGCTTCGCCACGTTGACGATATCCGGCTCGACGCCGAAATACGCCGAACCGCTGGCCTTGCCGAGGCGGCCGAAGCCCGTGATGACCTCGTCGAAAATCAGCAGGATCTGATGCTGGCTGCAGATCTCCCGCAAGCGCTGCAGATATCCCTTCGGTGGCACGATGACGCCCGCCGAGCCCGACATCGGTTCGACAATCACCGCCGCGATGTTGGATGCATCGTGCAGCTCGATCAGCGTCAGCAGCTCGTTGGCGAGTTCGACCCCGCCCGTGTCGGCCTGCCCCTTCGTAAACGCGCAATCGGCCTGGAGCGTGTGCGGCAGGTGGTCCGCATCCATCAGTTGTCCGAACATCTTGCGGTTGCCGCCGATGCCGCCCAGACTGGTGCCGGCGACATTGACGCCGTGGTAGCCGCGCGCCCGGCCGATCAGGCGCGTCTTCGCCGGTTGCCCCTTGAGCCGCCAGTACGCGCGCGCCATCTTGACAGCCGTATCGGCACACTCGGAACCCGAACCCGTGAAGAAGACGTGGTTCAGCGAACCGGGGAACAGGTCGGCGATCCGTGCGGCCAGTTCGAACGACAACGGATGGCCGAACTGGAAGGCCGGCGAGTAGTCGAGCGTGCCGAGCTGGGTCGCCACGGCATCGCGGATCTCCTTGCGCGCATGACCGGCGCCGCAGGTCCAGAGGCCGGAGAGGCCGTCGAAAATCCTGCGCCCCTGCTGGTCGATCAACCACTTGCCCTCTCCCGCGACGATCATCCGCGGGTCCTGCTGGAAATTGCGGTTGGCGCTGAATGGCATCCAGTGTGCGTTCAGGTTCAGCTTGGCGCCTGGCGAAGTCATGGAATGTGTCCTTGTACGGGAGCGAACGGCCCCCGATATGAAGAGGAAGTTCTGCCCAGGGTCTAGACCAGACAATGGCCCAGGGCTTCGAGTGCCGAGTCCCAGCAGGTGCGCTTCTCGATCTGCAGCTTGGCCAGCATCAGATGCTTCGATTCGTTCAAGGCCAGCGCACCGCACAGCACGTCGCCCTTCCGGTAGTAGGCAAGGAAGCGCCGGCTCTCGAACGAGCCCATGACGATCCTCACCTCGTCGGCGGCCTCGGAGCCAGCGAACTGGATGCGGTGACCGTACTGATCCGACCAGAAGTAGTTGCTGCCGACGAACGGCGTCCGGTTTTCGTGGCCGGCCAGAATATTGCGCGCGACATGGCGCCCCTGCTCCGCCGCGTTGGTCCATTGCTCGCAGCGCATCTCGCGGCCGAACAGTTCGTTCGGCCACCAGGCGACGTCGCCGGCCGCGTAAATGCCGGGCGGCCCGGCCGACAGCGTGGCGTCGCAGACGATGCCGTTCGCCAGTTCGAGCCCCGATCCCTGCAGCCAGCCGATGTTCGGCGCCGAGCCGACGCCGACGACGAGGATGTCGCACGGAATGCGCTCGCCGTTGGTCAGCAGCAGCTCCTCGACGCGTCCGGTGCCGGAGATTTCCGCGATCGATACGTTGCAGAGCAACCGCGCGCCGCAGTCCGCGTGCAGGGCCGACAACAGCGCCCCCATGGCCGGCCCGACCGCGCGCTCCAGCGGCGTCGAGGCGAGATTGACGAGGGTCGTCTGCAAACCTGACGAACGCGCGCAGGAAGCCACTTCCGCGCCGATGAAGCCGGCGCCGAGGATCACCACGCGCGGCGAGCCGTTGCGCATGGCTGCGCGCAGCTTCAGCGTGTCCTCGATGCAGCCCAGCGAATAGATCCCGTCGAGATCCGTTTGCACAGGCAGCGGACGCGGAGCGGCACCCGTGCAGATGAGCAGGTCGTCGAAGGCGATCGGCGAACCGTTCGCCAGCACCTCGCGCTCGCGGATGCGCAACTCCGTCGCCCGATGCGACAGGAACATGTCCACCTCGTGCTCGCGGTAGAACGCGTCGTCCCGGTAGCGGATCTCGTCGGGCTCGCGAGTGCCGAGTAGCACGTCCTTGGAAAGCGGCGGTCTGTCGTACGGCAAATGGGGTTCCGCGGTCACGATCGCGATCCTGCCGTCATACCCGCCACGCCGCAACTCCTCGGTGCAGCGCAACGCGGCGAGTCCGCCGCCAACCATGACGACTCGCCGACTGCCCGAGCTGATCGGTGCCTTCACGATGCCTCCCGTCTCTCTGGTCATTCGGTACGGCACAGGTCCGTCAGGCGAATGGCCTCGACCGGGCAGCACGCCATCGCGTCTTGCGCCTGCCTGATCTCGCCGGCGCTGCTGCACTCGTCCTTGATCACCAGCAGGCGCGAGTTGCCGTCGAGATCGAACAGACTGGGCGCGAGGGAGATGCACATCCCCGCGCACACGCACTTTTTCATGTCGACTTCGATTTTCATCTGGTCTTCTCCTCATGAACGTGGATTGCCGGTTTGCCCAGCTCCTTGGCGAGTTCGAGCAGCCACAGTCGATACTCGACCGAGTATTTGTCGACACCCTTGACGTGCATCTCGCGCGTCAGATCTTCCGGCAGTTCCTCCGGCCGCTGCGACTCGACGACCCACCGGTCCTGGTCGTAGATGAATTTGACGAAGTCCCCGAGTTCCGCATCCGCCTTGGCCGGGTCGCCGAAATCGCGCGACGACACGGTGAAGTTGCGGATCTTCTTCGGCCCCATCGGCGTCGGGTGGAACAGCAGGTGGTAGCGGTTGCCGTCCTGGAAGGTGATGTCGTACACGCAGGTGAGCGGCATGAATACGCGCCAGTTGAAGTGCAGCCGCAGATACGGATCGGCCGGCTTGTCCTTGCCGCCCCACGCGGCCGAGTCGATCGGCACGCGCACCCACGAGCCCTCGCCCTGGACGTTCTCGAGCCGGTTGTCGTTACGGAACACTTCGTGCGGCGGTACCTCCGGCACCGTGCGGTCCGCGAGGTAGCCGTCATGGAGAATGGCGAAGTGCGAATAGTCGGTGTAGTTTTCGACGCGGCGCGGCGCGCTGCACTTCCAGTCTTCGGCCGGCGTGACGGCCACGTAATGAAAGTCGGCGTCGTCCCAGACCGGGTACTCCGGTAACGGGAAATAGGGCTTGTCCTCGAGGCAGGCCCAGATCATGCCGTACCTCTCGACCGACAGATACTTGCGGGTTCGGGCGCGCAGCTGCCCGGCCAGATCCGCGCGCTGCGGGGCGAGCGTCAGTTCGCCCTCCTGATCGAATTGCCAGCCGTGATACGGACACTCCAGACGGCAGCCGTCGCGGACATGGCCGAGGGAAAGCCGCGTGCCGCGATGCGGGCAGAGATCGTCGAACACCGAGATCTCGCCGTTGAGCCGCACGATCACGATATCGTGCTCGAGCAGCGTAAAGCCGACGGGCTTGTCGGTGACCTCGTGCGAGTAGGCGACGACGTGCCAGAAATAGCGCATCGAACGATACACCCGCGCCTCGCCTTCGACATTCAGTTCATTGGCGCGGCTCAGCGCCGGAACCTGCTTCAGATTGGGGACAGCCATCTATTCTTCTCCTCATGCGACGAGCGCGAACGTAATGCGCGATTTATCTGCGTCCTTTGACACCGCCGTCGGAAACGCTTGCGCCAGGGGCGCGCGCGCTTCTCTCGCGACAGACCGATTGCCGATCGTCAGAGGTTCTGCGATTCGACGAACTTTTCGAACAGCCAGCGTCGGTATTCGACGGACACCACGTCGGCGCCGCGCACCGGAATTTCGCGGTCGTCCCGGCTGGCGCCGTTGAAGCTGAACCATTTCGGCTGCTGCGACTCGATGATGGCTTTGTCCTCGCTGAGGATCGTGTCTTCCAGTTCCTTGAAAAACAGGTCCTCCATCGGCTCCGTGCGGAAATCGCGCGCCTGCCACCAGAACACGCGTGTGAGATTCTCGGTAACCGGCGAGGCGCTCATGAACAGCACATAGTGCCGGTCGTTGGGCATGCGGAAACTCACGTAGACGGTCGCCGGCAGGGAGATGTGGTACTCGTTGAGCGGCGTCACCTGGTCTGCGTCCCGAACCGGGAACAGCAGCTTGTAGAGATCGGGGTTGGGCGGCAGATAGCCGTCGCGGTCGAAGCGCAACACGTGACCGTCGCGCCAGACCTTCACGGTCTCCACGCCGGGGCTTTCGCGGGCGCCGATGGTGCCGTCGTGTACGTACGGGAAATGGCTGAAGTCGACGAAATTCTCGAGCCGGCGCGGCGCGCTGGTCGCCCATTCGTAGTTCGGACCCTGCTGGACGCGAAAGCCCGGATCGGTCAGCTCCGCAAACTCCGGCAGCGGCGCAATCGGCTTTTCGAGCGCCACCCAGATGATGCCGACATGCTCGGCCGCGTAGTAGCAATCGACCGATACGCTCATGGCCTCGGTCAGCTCCTCGCGCGCGGGAACGCGAACGCACTTGCCGCCGCCGTCGAAACGCCAGCCGTGATACGGACATTCGATCGCACCCTCGACGACGTTGCCGAGCGCCAGGGCCGTGCCCTTGTGCGGGCACCGGCCATGCATCGCGCGGACCTCGCCGTTCAGACGCGCCACGACCACGGACTCGCCCAGCAGCGTCACGCCGAGCGGCTTATCCTTCAGTTGTCCGGAATAAGCGACCGCGTGCCAGTACTTGCGCATCGCGGTGAACAACTCCGGCTTCGGGCTTCTCTCCACCTCGAGCGGAATATCTGCAAGATTCGTCATGTCGATTGCTCTCCCAATGAATGGAAACCGGCATGGCCGTCAACCCGCGGCCCTGCCCTCGTCGCAGCCGTCGCCAGGCGGCTGCCTGCCCCGTCCTTAGCGTCAGATATCCAGCGTCAGCCGCTCGCCCTTGCAACGCGACACGCAGATCATCATGGTCTGGTTCGAAGCACGCTCACGCGGCGTCAGAACGTGATCCCGGTGATCGGGCTCGCCCTCGATGACCGCCGTTTCGCACGTCCCGCAGATGCCCTGGCGGCATGAAGAAAGCGTCGGCACGCCGTTCTCCCGCAGCACCTCCAGAATCGAGCGGCCCGCGGGCACCCGCAGCGTCTTGCCTCGCCTCGCGAGAACGACGGTGAACGCGTCGGCATCGACGGACGCGTCGGCAGCCGGCGCCTTGAAGTATTCGAGGTGAATCCGCTCGGGGGCCACGCCGGCAAGCGTCTTCGAGAAGGCCTCCATCAGCGGCTCCGGACCGCAGCAGTAGAAATCCGCATGGCCGCGATGCGCGCCCAGCGCGTCGTCGAGATTCAGCGATGCCGCGCCCGGCTCGCCATCGAACACGCAGTGCAGCGTGCCGCCCGCACAGGTGTCGGCGAGATCGTGCAGCTCGCGCAGAAAGGCGGCCCGACCCGGGGTGCGCGCGCAGTAGTAGAAGACCCAACTGCGGCCGAGCTCGCTCAGGCGGCGAACCATCGCCAGCAATGGCGTCACGCCGATGCCGCCGGCGACGAACACCGAGTGCTCCGCGCGCTCGTTGAGAGGGAAATGATTGCGCGGCACGCTCACGCTCAGACGGCTGCCGATCGTCACCGCGTCATGCATGCGCATCGAGCCGCCCGCCCCGGCCGGATCGCGATGGACCGCGATCACGTAGCGGTGGCGCTCGTGAGGATTCGTCAGCGAGTACTGCCTGAGCACGTCGGGCAGTACCTGCACATCGAGATGCGCGCCCGCCGTAAAACGCGGCAGTTCTCCGGCAACTGGCCAAAGCTCGAATGAGCGCACCGTCTCCGCTTCCAGCCGGATGCCGCGCACCTCCACCTCGATGGTTTCCCTTCCTTTCATCGCTCCTCCTCTTGCGGGCCCGGCTCAGGACAACACGTGATTGATGCGGAATACGTTGCCTTCCGGGTCGAGAAGAACTGCCTGATACCAGTGGTAGTAGGTTTCGTACGGCGCTTTCACCAGCGTCGCGCCGGCAGCGACGGCGACGGGCACGAGATGGTCGACCGCGTCTTTCGTGTCGACGTCGAAGTTGAGCAGGAACTTCACGCCCACTGCGTTCCGGAAATCCGACAGTTGAAGCAGGTCGTAGGCATCGTGCGCATTGAAGCCGAGGCTGCTGCGGCCGGTGTCGAGTCCGCGAAAAATCGGCGAACGGATCGCTTCGATTTCGACGAAGCCGAACACGCGTCGATAGAAGTCGCTCAGCGCCTCGATATCGCGGGCGAAGACATTCACGTAAGACAGATGTGCCATGTGCTGTTCCTCGGGCTGTCACGCCGATTGCGGCAAACGCGCGTGCATGCTTCGCGCGGTTGTATGTATGGTGCGCAGGCACGCGTGCGATGAACATGTGCAGTCCGGTCTTGTTCGCGCAAACGCTTCGGGTGTGCGCATCGACCGTGTTGGCCGAAAGTTCTGTACAGCGTCACCGTTGCGCGATGTACAGCAGGCGCACGATTTGCACTTCGCCACTGCCGGGCCGGCTTCTCTGCTGCTACCATCACTCAGGCAATCTTCAGCTGGATAGACGCATACGGCTCGAGTGCCCATCACAAGAAACCGGGCGGCATGGCGGCAAGACGCGAGCCCGCAATTCCACACGCCGAGGTCAATCATGTCTTTGCGCAACATTGTCGTAGTCGGAGCGAGTGTCGCCGGATTGCGGGCGGTGGAAACGCTTCGTCGGGAAGGCTTCGAGGGCGACATCACGCTGGTCAGCGGCGAGCCTCACGCGCCCTACGACCGACCGCCACTGTCCAAGCAGATATTGACCAGCGAGATCGGCCCCGCGGAACTGCAGTACCGCGAGATCGACTGGTTTGCGCAGCAGGAGGTGACGCTGCGTCTGGGCGAGCACGCCGAGCAGCTCGACGTCCGCGCGAAGCGTCTGCGCATCGGTGGCCAGTGGCTGCGATACGACGGGCTCATCGTCGCGACCGGCGCGCGCGCCCGGAAACTCCACACCGGGCGAGCGCTGAAAGGCATCCACACGCTGCGCACGATCGACGATGCGCTCGCCATCAGGGAAAGCATCCTGCCGGGCACCCGGGTCGTGATCATCGGCGCGGGCTTCGTCGGCTCCGAGGTGGCGTCGAGCGCGGCATCGAGCGGCGCACAGGTAACGTTGCTGGAGGTCGCGGAGACGGCGATGTCGCGCGCGGTCGGCGCGCAACTCGGTCACGTCTTCGCGCGGTTGCACGAGGAGTTCGGCGTCAACCTCGTCTGCAAGGCGCGCGTGACCGGGTTCGGCGGCAACGATCGGGTGCAGTTCGTTCGCCTCGCGGACGGCTGGGAGTTGCCGGCCGACCTCGTCGTCGTGGGCATCGGCGTGGAGCCGAACACGGAATGGCTGAGCGACTCCGGCCTGACGCTCGACGACGGCCTGCTGTGCGACGACACGCTCAATGCCGGCCCGGAAACGGTCTACGCTGCCGGCGACGTCGTGGCGTGGCCCAACGCATGGTGGGGCGGCGTCATGCGCGGCGAACAGTGGCTCGTCGCGGCCGACCAGGGCATGCACGCGGCGCAGAACCTGCTGCTCGGCCGCGCGCGGGCACGCCCGTTCTCGACCATCCCTTATTTCTGGACGGACCAGTACGGCTGCCGCATCCAGGTCGCCGGCCGCACGGATCTCGGCGAAGCGGTTTCGCTGATCGGCGACCCGAGTCAGCGCCCTTTCCTGTGCGCGTACCGGCACGGCAACGAGATTACTGGCGTGTTCGCGATCGACGCGCCGCGGGCGTTCGCCACGTTGAGAAGCCGCATGCAGCAGCATCGGGGCTTCGCTACCGCGACTGAAGGCGTCAGCGCGCTGGCCGACGCCGATTGACCGCGCGTCCCGCCCACGCTTAGGGGTCGACGACGCCAGGAGCGCCGTGCCCCGCCACGCCAGAGGCGGTGCATCATGCGCACCGTCGAGACATCGATGCATCGTCCGGCGGCAAGCGCGCCGCTTCGCATCGACCCGAATCGTCCCTGAATCGGCTTACGCCGCCTGCACGCGCGCCGACACCGTACGCAGGAACGCCTGCAATTCGGGCGCGCCGCAATACGCGACATTGAAACGGAACCACACCCAGTCCGACAAAGGCGACAGCAGGAATTCGTCGCCCGCGGCGAGCGCGATCTTTGCCGCGCGGGCTTCCTCGACGATCCGCTCGGTGTTGAAGTCCTCCGTGGGCGCGACCTGCCATCCCGCGCTGACGAACAGACCGCCGCGAGGCATCGCGAGCGGCGTCATGCCGATGTCGGCCAGCAAGGCCAGAAACTGTTCCCGATTGTTGGACAGCCTCATTCGCAGCCGGTCGATATAGCGGCGGTGGCCGGGATCCGACAGCACCTCGTAAATGCAGCGCTCGTTCAGATCCGAGGTCGTCAGACCGCAGGTCATCTTCGTCCTGACGATCTCGGAAACGAGATGCGGCGGGCAGAGAATGAAGCCGGTCCGCAACGAAGGCGCAATGGTCTTGGAAAAGCCGCCCAGACAGATGACGCGGTTCAATCCATCCAGCGATGCCAGCGACGGGTCCGACGGCGACGCCAGATCGCGAAAGATATCGTCCTCCACGATCAGGAAATCGTGCTGCTCGGCCAGCGCGACGACGCGATAGGCTTGCGCGGCCGACAAGGTGGTCGACAGCGGGTTCTGCAGCACCGAACTCAGAAAGATTGCCTTGGGCCGATATTCCGCGGCCATCGCCGCCAGCTTGTCGACGTGCAGCCCGTCCGGTCCGCGCGGCACCCCGATCATTTCGACGCCGTACTTGCGTAGCAGATGATAGGTATTGAAATAGCCGGGCTCTTCCACGAATACCGTGTCGCCGGGCTGCAGGAAAGAGCGCACGACGAGATCGAGCCCATGCGACACGCCGTTCGTCAGAATGATCTGTTCCGGCGAGACCGTGCAGAACCGCTCGGTGAATCCGCGCGCCAGCAGCTGACGCAGACGCGGAAAACCCAGCGGATGACCGTAGCCCACCAGACGCTCCGCCGGCATCTTGATAGCCTGCCTGAGCGCCTGCAGCATCATGCTCTCGCTGCACCACTCAGGCGGCAGCACACCGGCGCCGACCGGCAGCAGTGCAGGATCCTGATTCCACACCAGCACCGGCAGCCACTCGCCGGAGGCCACCTCCGTCCGTCTGATCGACTCGTCCGGCAGCGCCGCCACCTGCCCGGCGCGCGAGGTGACGAAATAGCCGGAGCCTGGGCGGGAGCTCAGCACGCGCCGGGAGACCAGCACGTCGTAGGCCTCCGCCACGGTGAACGTGCTGACGCCCAGCGACTTTGCCAGTTCCCGCACCGACGGGGTCTTCGTGCCTGCGCGCAGCCGACCCGATTCGACCATCGCGTCGAGTCGGGCGACGAGCTGGTCGACCAGGCTGACACCGCGCCGCCGCTCGATCCGCAGTTCCTCCAGCAAGGTCGACTCGCGCTGTGGCGAGGATTCGTTCTGTGCCGTGCCGGCCTCGTATTCGTCGGCCGGCATCGTCGTCCTCGCGGCCATCAGCGCTGCCGCTGGTGAAGCGTAGGCATTCATGGGGACATCTCCTGGCTGGTCTTATTGTGCGATCCGCCTTCGAACGTCTCGACCCGCACTGGCGTCGATGGCAAATTCTATCGGCCAACCTCCGCTTCGATCAGCAGCATCCGACTACACTGCGTTTCACAATTGAAACGCTGACAGGCATGGCGTCCCCGGCGCGGCCTGCGCGCCACCTCGTCAAGACCAGCGATTCATACGCAACTCACCGGCGTGCTATTGCCCACATAACCGCCACAGGAGCCGATGTCCTCGATGCAGTCCTCCATCAGCGTGATCAGGTGGCGCAGCTTCTTGCCGGCGTATCTCTGCTTCTGGTAGGCACAGTAGACCCGCCGGTGTTCGGGTTTCCACTGTGGCAATACCGGCACCAGCAACTGGCAGTTCAGCTCCGGTTGCACGAAGAAATCCGGCAACAGCGCAATCCCGAAACCATCAATGCAGAAAGTCTTCATGACCCAATGGTCGTTGGTCGTGACGGTGACCCGCGGAAGATACGGCTGGCTGCCGTTTTCCGAATGCAACACCACGGGACACTTCTCGCCGCTGGCGGCCCGGATCACGATGCAATCATGGCGCGTCGCATCCAGCGGCGTGACCAGATCGCCCTTGCGCTTCAGATAGGACGGGCTCGCGTACAGCCCATAGCTGATGCGCCCCAGCAGCTTGCCGACGAGGTTCGGCATGTCCGGCGGCTCGGCGCAGATATAGCAGTCGACGTCTTCGGCGCTGGCGCAGCCCGGCAGCCCCGTGACGTCGAGATTGAGCCTGACATTGGGATGCCGGGCGACGAACAGCTTGGCGACATGCGAAGCGAAGTTGGTGCTGAACTCGCTATCGGCCTTGATCGATAGTTCTCCGCCGATCCCGGAGCTCAGTTCCTGAAGCTGCACCCGTGCCTGCTCCAGGCGCCCCGAAACGTCGGCGAGGATGTGCTCGCAATGCGCGTGGAACGCCCGGCCGGCCTCGGTCGGACTCATCCCCCGCGCGCGACGGTTGAACAGCGTGGCGCCGAGCGCTTCTTCCAGTCCCTGCAATTGCCGGCTCAGCGTGGCCTTCGAAATGCCGCTGATCGCTTCCGCCTGGGTCAGGCTGCCGGTCCGCATCACCAGCGAAAACGCCATCACCAGCCTGAAATCCAATTGCATAAAGCCCCCAGCAACGGTAGATACCGAAACTCGCAGTGTCATGCGGGAGCATGGCATTTCGCAATGCGGGAGAACGCGCCCCTTCTGAAGCCCACGGAAGATCCCGTCGAAGGGACCGCGCGCCGCGACGTCGTCGCATTGCTACGCCGCGAGCCGCTGCGCCGGCACGTATTCGTAGCCGAGCGTGCCCGCCACGGCTTCATGAGTTACACGGCCTTCGCACACGTTCAGTCCCGCGCACAGGTGCCGGTCTTCACGCAGCGCCTGCTTCCACCCCTTGCCGGCGATGGTGAGAGCGTGGCCGATGGTGGCATTGTTGAGCGCCAGCGTGGAGGTTCGCGCCACCGCGCCCGGCATGTTGGCCACGCAGTAATGGATGACGCCGTCCACCACGAAGGTCGGCTCCGCATGGGTGGTGGCGACGGACGTCTCGAAGCAGCCACCCTGATCGATCGCCACATCGACGACCACCGAGCCCGGCTTCATGCGCGCGATCATATCGCGGGTCACAAGTTTGGGCGCCGCGGCACCCGGAATCAGCACGCCGCCGATCACCAGATCCGCGCCCAGCACGACCTCTTCGACGGCCTGCGTGGTTGAGAATTGAGTAGCGATGCGATTGCCGTAGACGAGGTCCAGCTGGCGCAGACGGTCGATGTTGCGGTCGAGCACCGTCACGCGCGCGCCCATCCCCACCGCCATCTGCAAGGCATTGGCGCCGACCACGCCGGCCCCGACGATAACCACGCTGGCCCCCGGCACGCCGGGCACGCCGCCCAATAACAACCCCATGCCGCCCTTCGAGCGTTCGAGATACGCCGCGCCGGCCTGGACCGCCATGCGGCCGGCGACTTCGCTCATCGGCGCGAGCAACGGCAGGCCGCCGTTCGGCGAGGTGATGGTCTCGTAGGCAATGCAGATCGCCCCGGAATGCACCAGCGCCGCCGTCTGCGCCGGATCGGGCGCCAGGTGCAGGTAGGTATAGAGAATCTGCCCGGGCCGCAGCATCGCGCACTCCGCGGGCTGCGGCTCCTTCACCTTGACGATCATGTCCGCGCTCCCGAATATCTCCTGCGCGTGGCGGCTCAGGCGGGCACCGGCGGCCAGATACTGCTCGTCCGTCATGCCGATGGCCGCGCCGGCCCCGCTCTCCACCAGCACCTCGTGTCCGCGTGCGCACAGTTCGCGCACGCTGGCGGGCGTCAGTCCGACCCGATACTCGTGGTTCTTGATTTCCTTCGGTACGCCGATCCGCATGGTCAGTCTCCTCTTTTGCCCCTCGGGGCCGGTTGCAGAACGATATGCATCGATGCATCGACGCCGCGCGAGATTCGCGCCCGTCCATCTCCTTCGGAATCCCAATCAAAACATCCCGCCATCTCCGACTGGCGTCTATCGTGACAGTCAGCGCGCGAGCCCGGCCCACTCCAGCATCGCGTGCAACAGCACGTTGCAGCCGGCCTCCAGATGCTCCTGCCGCGCGTCCTCGATTTCGTTATGGCTGATGCCGTCCTTGCACGGCACGAAGATCATGCCGGACGGCGCGACACGGGCCGCGTAGATCGCGTCGTGCCCGGCTCCGGAGACCACGTCCATGTTCGAGTAGCCAAGCGCCGCCGTCGCCCGCCGCACCGCCTCCACGCAGCGCGGATGAAACTCGCACGGCGGGTAGTACGACACCCGTTCGATGCGGATCGGGAGACCGCTTTCCGACTGCACGCGCTCGACATAGGCGAGTATTTCGTCGTGCATCCGGTTCAGCAGCACGTCGTTCACGTTGCGCAGGTCGATGCTGAATCTGACGCTGCCCGGAATCACGTTGCGGCTGTTCGGAAACACCTGCACGAAGCCCACCGTGCCCCGGCCGTAAGGCGGATACCGATCGGCAATCGCGACCACTTCCTGCATCACGCGCGTGGCCACCTGCAGCGCGTCCTTGCGCAGCGGCATCGGCGTCGGGCCGGCGTGGGCTTCCATGCCGGTAATCTCGCAGTCGTACCACGCGAGGCCGAGCACGCCCGGCACCACGCCGATCACCTTGTCGGCATCCTCGAGCACCGGACCCTGTTCGATATGCGCCTCGAAGTACGCGCCGATCGGATGGCGGCCCGGCTCCTCGTCGCCGAGGTAGCCGATCGCTTCCAGCTCGTCGCGCACGCGCCGGCCGTCGATATCGCGCGCCGCATACGCATGCTCGAGCGTGAAGGCGCCGCAGAACACGCCCGAGCCCATCATCACCGGCACGAAGCGCGAGCCTTCCTCGTTGGTCCAGATCGCGATCTCGAGCGGCGCGCGGGTCCGCAGGCCGGCGGCGTCGAGCGTGCGCATCACTTCCAGCGCGGCCAGCACGCCGTAGTTGCCGTCGAACTTGCCGCCGGTGGGCTGCGTGTCGATGTGGCTGCCCGACACCACCGGCGGCAGATCGGGCTCGGTGCCCGCGCGGCGCATGAAGATATTGCCGATACGGTCGACCGTGACGGCGAGGCCCGCCGCGCGTCCCCACGACACCACCAGGTCGCGCCCCTGCCTGTCCAGCTCCGTCAGTGCCAGCCGCTTGACGCCGCCCTTCGGCGTGGCGCCGATCGCGGCGAGATCCATCAGCGAGCGCCACAGGCGCTCAGCGTCGATGCGCAAGTCCGTCATCGCTATGTCCTTGTCCGTGTAGTGGGCGAGGTGCCGGCCCCGGCGCGATACGCGGTGCGCGCGGGGCCGATACGCGCGCCTCGTTCAGTGGAAGGCGGGAATGATCTTTTCGCCGTATGTCTCGATGATCTCGGCTTCATTGCCGTTGTCGAGATAAATGTTGAACTGCGTGACGCCGGCCTCCCGCAGTTTGCCAATCTTCTCGATGTGCTGCTCCGGCGTGCCGAGCACGCAGAAGCTTTCGACCACGTCGGGCGTGATGAAGTCGAGATACGGATTGTCGCTCTGGCCGTGCTTCGAGTAGTCGTAGCCGCGCCGCTTCTCGATGTACGAGGTCAGACTCTTCGGCACCAGGTCCGAGTCCTTGCCGTACTTGTCGACGATGTCCGCCACGTGATTGCCGACCATCGCCGGAAACCATCTGGTGGCCTCGATGCACTCGTCCATCGAACCGAAATAAGCCGGTGCGGCGGCCTGCACGCGATATGTCGACATGTCGCGGCCGGCGCTCCTGCCGGCGGCGAGAGCCTGGTCGGTGAACCACTTGCACAGGCCCGGTTCGGCGATCTGCAGGATCAGCCCGTCGCCATGCTCGCCCGCGCACCTGAGCGCGATGGGGCCATAGGCAGCGATCCACACCGGCAGCTCATAGCCGTTGGCCCACGGAAACCTGACCGGCGCCTCGGCATCTTCGTACTTCACCTCGTCGCCGCGCACCATGCCTTTGACGGCCTGGGTGAAGGCCGCCACGCGGTCCATCGACGCCGGCTTTTTGCCCATCACGCGACGCGAGCTGTCGCCGCGGCCGAGACCGATGTCGATACGCCCCTTCGATTGCAGCGCCAGGCTACCGTACAGCGAGGCGGCCAGCGACCACTCGCGCACGTCGGGATTGGTCACGCACGGCGCGAAGCGCATGCGGGTGGTGTGCTCCATGCACATGGCCATGGCCACGAACGATTCGCGCCACAGAATGTGCGAATCGTAAAACCAGCAGTAGTCGAAGCCGTGCGCTTCGGCAAGGCGCACCAGCGCGCGGGCGCGGTCCGGCTCGACGAAGCCCTTGAAGCAGATGCCAAATTGCATGTCGTCTCTCCTCTGTAGGTACTTGAAATGGGTCAGGCCGGCGCGCCGGGCGCCCAGATGCGGATGCCCGCATGGCTGAACGGCACTTTCCTGCTGATGTTCAGGCGAATCAGGAGCGGCGTGATCGCCTCCACGCAGCGCGCGCTCGACGCCGGGCCCGCGTAGTACGCCGCCACGCCGATGCGGCCCACCAGCTCCGCCACCGCCTCGGCGGCATCGACATCGTTGCCGCACACCAGCACATCGCAATTGATCGACTGGTCGAGATGGTTGAGCGTATGCGCGGAGACGTTGTGCAATGCGCCGACCACGCGCGTGCGCTCGCCCAGCAGTGCCTGGGCGGCCTCGGTGGCCGAGCCTTCGGGCGGCATGCTCACGCTTTTGGGATCGCCCGGCGTGAGCGGCACCACGAGGTCGACCAGCGTCTTGCCCGCCAGCAGCGGCGCGATCGCGCGCAGCGTGGCGTCGTGGCCGGCATAGGGCACCGCCAGCATCACGAACTGTTCGGCGGCCACCACCGCGCGGTCGTTCTCGAAGCCGTCGATGCGCGCGCAGCGCGGCCGTCCCGCGAGTTTCGCGTTGAGATCGCGCGCGATTTCCACGCTGCGCGCGGCATCGCGCGAGCCGAGCGCGACCTCGATGCCCGCCATCGCGAATCGCAGGGCCAGCCCCTGCCCTTGCGGCCCGGTACCGCCGAGAATGGCTATGGTCATTGGAACAGGTCCTCCTTCAAGGGGCGCACCAGTTGCCTGGCATTCGCGCCGTGATCGATGTCCCAGCCCAGCCCGCGCACGAGCACCGCGGGCGTGAAGCTGTCCTTCCCCATCAACAGGCCGGCAGCGGCCGCCACTTCGTCGGCCAACGCCGGTTGCGATACCTGCAGCGGCCGGCCGTAGGCATCCGCGCGGCCGATCCAGTTGACGAGCGCCGGCACGTTAGCCACGCCGATGGCTACGTTGACCAGCCCCCGCCGCCACGCGCGCCCGAAGGTGTCGCTGACGATCACGCCGGGCGCGATGCCGCTGCGCGCAGCGATCGTCCGTGCCACGCGCGCGGCGCTGGCGTCCGGGTCGAGCGGCAGCAACAGCACCGTGCCGTCCTCGCCGACGTTGCTCTCGTCGATGGCGGCATTCGCGCAGACCCAGCCGTGCCGGTGCCGTGTGATCACGAGGCCGTCCGGCGGCACGCGCGCGACCCGCACCACGCCCACCGACTCGTCGAGCATGGCCTGCACCTTGCGCGGATCCTTGCCGCTGACTTCCGCGTATTGCCGCGCCGTGTCGCCCGGCTCGATATCGGCGAGCCGCCGCGTTCGGCCCTCCGCCTTCGAGACGATCTTCTGCGCAATCACCACGATGTCGCCGGCACGCCAGCGATAGCCGGCACGCTCCATCGCGGCAACGAGCAATGCGCCGACGTCGTCGCCTTCGCGCACCTCCGGAATACCGGGCAGTGCCACCAGTTCCATCGCGCGGCTTTGCGCCGTCATCGCCGTGCTCCCTTGCAGGCGGCGGGACCGCGACCGCACCCTGCCGCCCACGCCTCGGCGAGTTCGACGCAGTCCGCCGCGGTATCGATATCGCGCGCGAGAAACGGCAGGCAGCAGCGCGCCACGCTGAGCCCGCGCCGCCGCGCGCTGCGCGCATGGCGTGCCGCGGACTGCGGTCCGTAGTGAAACTCGAAAGGCTGCGGCGGCGCGAGCGCGAGCAGATTGGTGCCGCCGTCGTACGACTCGGCGAGCGTGAGCGCGTGACGCCGCGACAGCGCCAGCACCCGCGCGACCTCGGCCCGCAGCCAGACCGGCACATCGCCGGGGACGATCACGAGCCGCTCGTAGCCGCGCTCCAACGCGTGCCGCAAGGCCTGCGCGGCCGCCGCATTGAGCCCCGCCTCGCGCGTTTCCAGCAGCAGGCCCGCGCCGTGCCGCTCGGCCAACGCGGCGATCTCGCCGGCATCGGTCACAGCCATCACGTCGAAGTCCGGCCAGTACCCGCGGAAGAATCCCAGCGTGCGCTCGAACATCAGCAGCGCGAGCCGTTCGCGCTGGCGATCGTTCATCGCGGGAGCGAGGCGCGTCTTCGCGCGCGCCGGTGCTTTCATCGGAATGGCCACGAGCGTCTTCATGCCGCGCACTCCGGACGCACCGCGCGATCCGCCGGACGACCGCCGCGCAGATCGTCGCGCGCCCACGCCAGCAGAGCGCCGGCAAGCTCCGCCGATGCCTCGCGCGACGCAATGCGCGTCCCGGCGCACAGCACCGCGAGCCCGCGCTCGCGCAACGCCGCGCAATCGACGGCGTCGTCGGCATGGATGACCAGTCCGTCGAGCAGGCCCGCATAGCGCTGCGCGACGCCCGCGTTGCCGCCGGGCAACCCCATGTCGTCGAGCATCCGGTCCAGCGGCCCCTTGACGGCCTTGCCGCCGATCAACGGCGACACGGCAACGCACGGCGCCGTCGACGCGCGCAACGCTTCGCGCAGACCGCCGAGCGCCAGCATCGGCTCGATGGACAGCAGCGGATTGGACGGTGCGATCACCACCAGATCCGCGCGTTCGATCGCGCGCAGCGCGTCCGGCGTGACGACACGGTTCCGCGCTTCGCGGTAGCGCACCTCGCGCACGGCCGGCGCGGCGCGGCGGCCGACGAACCATTGCTGAAAGCGCAGCGTGCCTTCGTCGCAGACGATCTCCGTCGGCACCGGGCTGTCGCAGACGGGCAGCAATTCGGCCTCGACGCCGAAGCGCGCCGCCGCGGCCGCCATCACGTCACTCAGACGCTCGCCGAGCGAGAGCCGCCAGCTGCGCCAGATGTGCAGACCCATATCGGCGTCGCCGAGCTTCATCCATACCGGCGCGCCCAACTCGCCGAGCACGTCGAGTGCGCGCGTGGCGTCATCCCTCACGCCCCAGCCCTGGCGCGGATCGACCTTGCCGCTCAGCGTATAGAGCAGCGTGTCGAGGTCCGGACAGATTCGCAGTCCGTAGAAATCTTCGTCGTCGCCAATATTGGCGACGATGCCCAGACTGCCCGGTTCGAGCACCGCGTTCAGGCCCACAGCCATGCGCGCGCCGCCGACGCCGCCAGCCAGCAGCACGACGCGCGTGTCCTTGATCCGCTCACGCATGGAC
This sequence comes from Paraburkholderia antibiotica, assembly GCF_012927125.1. Lineage (GTDB taxonomy): Bacteria > Pseudomonadota > Gammaproteobacteria > Burkholderiales > Burkholderiaceae > Paraburkholderia > Paraburkholderia antibiotica. The sequence goes on along the minus strand of NZ_JABBFZ010000008.1, from coordinate 234,729 downwards.
GGACTCCTTGCCGGCGCTCACGGCCGGCCGCGCCGGCCGTTGCAGGAACTGGACCGGATCGTAGGCGCGCGCCTTCAATGGCGGCAGCGCGACAGGGTCGTGGTCGGCGTAGTGTTCGAGCGGGACATAGAGCGTGCTGCGGCGCTCGGGCTGGCGACCGGCGTCGCGGATGATGCGGACCATCTCCGCCGCCGTGATCTCCTCGCCGAACGACGCCCCGGCCGAGCGCGAAATCGATTCGTCCATCAGCGTGCCGCCGAAATCGTTGGCGCCCGCCGCCAGCAACGCCTGTCCGGCTTGCGGCCCGAGCTTGACCCACGACACCTGGATATTGTCGATCCAGCCCGCCAGCATCAGCCGGGCGATCGCATGCACCTTGAGGTGCTCGACCAGCGTGGCGCCGGCCCGCACGCCGGGAATCTCGCGCTCCATGTAGAGCGGCGCCTCGTTATGCACGAAACCGAGCGGCACGAACTCGGTGAAGCCGCCGGTCTGCTTCTGGATTGCGCGCAGCAGGTCGAGATGCGCGGCCCAGTGGCGCGGGCCGTCCACATGCCCGTACATCATCGTGGAGGTGCTGCGCAGGCCCACGCCGTGAGCCGCGCGGACGATCTCCACCCACGCCTCGGCGGACAGCTTGTTGCGCGTCAGTTGCCGGCGCACCTCGGTATCGAGGATCTCCGCCGCCGTGCCGGGGATCGAACCGAGCCCCGCCGCCTTCAGCTCGCGCAGATAGTCGGCGGGGGCCTGCCTGCGCTTCTTCGCGCCGTACCAGATCTCGAACGGCGAGAACGCATGAACGTGCATGTCGGGCACGCGCGTCCTGATCGCGCGCAGGATGTCGAGATAGTGATCGGCGGACAGGTCGGGATGCAGGCCGCCCTGGATGCAGACCTCGGTCGCTCCGCGCGCCTTCGCCACCTCGGCACGGTGCGCGATCTCGTCCATCGACAGCAGTTCCGCGCCCGCCTCTTCGCGCCGTTTGGCAAAGCCGCAAAACCGGCAGCCCATGTAGCAGACGTTGGTGAAATTGATATTGCGGGTCACGACGAAGCTGACCGTGTCGCCGACGCGCTCGCGGCGGATCCGGTCGGCGGCGGCGACCACCGCCTTCAGATCGTCGCCGTCGCTGCCGAACAGGATTTCGCCTTCGTCGCGGGAGATTTCCGCACCGTCGAGACGACGCGCGAGGATGCCGCGTACCGTCGGCGTCGCGCGCGCCAGCAGGCGTTCGGGCTCGACACCGTCGCGGCATGCGGCGAGATGGTCGAACCAGTCTGCGTCCGTCATGGTGGTCATGCTGCGCACTCCTCATGAGTCGCCACCGGCGTGGCCTCGTACTGTTGCAGCGCGAGCCCGTCGGCGCGTGCCAGGCTCGCCAGCGCGCGCCGCGGCGCCGGCGCGAGGAACGCGCGCTCGCGCAGATAACGCGGATAGGTGGTCAGCCGTTCGGCCAGCGTCAGGCCGCGGCCCCGGCTGCGGCGCGCCACATCGTGGATGGCCGGCCACGCGCGTTCGGGGTTGATGTGATCGGCGGTGACGGGAGAAATCCCGCCCCAGTCGTTGATGCCCGCGTCGAGGTAGTCCTCGAACGCCTCGGCGAGATTGGGCGGCGCCTGCAGCGAGATGTCGGCGGGCAGCATGAGGCGCGCGACGGCCAGCGTGCGCAGCATGTCGTCATGACCCGGCTCCTGCCACGTCGCCATCGGCGTCCCCGGCTTGGCGCGGAAATTCTGGACGATCACTTCCTGGAGGTGGCCGTGACGCGCGTGCAGTTCGGCGATCGCGAGCAGGCTGTCGATCCGTTCGGCCCACGTCTCACCAATGCCGATCAGGATGCCAGTGGTCGTGGCGATCCGCGCGATGCCGGCCATCTCCAGCGTGCGCAGACGCTGCACCGGCACCTTGTCGGGACACGCGTAGTGCGCCATACCGCGCTGTACCAACCGGCGGCTCACGTTCTCCAGCATCAGGCCGACGCTACCGCACACCGACTTGAGGCGCACGAGTTCGTCGCGCGTCAGCGTGCCGGCGTTCACATGCGGAATCAGCGACGTCTCAGTCAGCACACGCCCGGCCATCGCGACCACGTAGTCCATCGTGCTCGCGTAGCCGAGTGCGTCCAGCGCCGCGCGGGCCTCGGGATAACGCAGCTCCGGCTTCTCGCCCAGCGAGAACAGCGCCTCCTTGCAGCCGAGCGCCTCGCCGCGCGCGGCAATCGCCATCACCTGCGCGGGCGTCAGATAACCGGCACCCGCCTCGCCCGGCTGCCGCGCGAACGTGCAATAGCCGCACTGGTCCCGGCACAGGTTAGTGAGCGGAATGAAAACCTTGCGGGAATAGGTCACCGTGGTGCCCCATGCCCGCTGCCGCACGTCGCGCGCCTGTTCCATCAGCGGCAGCAACTCGTCGCCGCTCAACTCGCCCATTGCAATCGCTTCGGCTCTGGAGAGCATGTCGTTCGCTCCACCGCTAAGGTTGAGAAGGGTCGGCCCGTTGCCGCGCCCAGGCGCGAGACCGACAGGATCGACGGGAGCGCGCGCTCAGGCGTCCTGCGTCTGCTTGCGGCGCAGCGCGTCGAACATCGCGCCGAACGGCTTGCGTTCGACGTAACGTCCCGCGCCCTTGACGGCGCGCAGATCCCCTTGTGCATAGACCACCCTGCCGCGGCTGATCGTGTGGCTCGGATTGCCGCGCACGGTGCGCCCCTCGAACACATTGAAGCCGCCCTTCGCATGCTGGGTGCGTGCCGAGATGGTGCGCGTGGCTTCCGGGTCCCACACCACCAGGTCGGCATCGGCACCCACGGCGACCACGCCTTTGCGCGGGTGCATATTGAAGATCTGCGCGGCGTTGGCGGACGTAACCCTGACGAACTCCGACGGCGTCAGGCGTCCGCTGTTGACCCCTGCATCCCAGATCACCGACATGCGATCCTCGATGCCGCCGCAGCCGTTGGGGATCTTCGTGAAGTCGTCGCGGCCCATGGCTTTCTGCTGCGCGCAGAAGGTGCAATGATCGGTGCCCGTGGTGTGCAGGTTGCCGGCCTGCAGGCCGTTCCACAGCGAGCCCTGGTGCGCCCTGGAACGGAACGGCGGGCTCATCACGTGGCCGGCGGCGAAGTCGAAGTCGGGATCGCGGTAGACCGAGTCGTCGATCACCAGGTGGCCCGCGAGCGCCTCGCCGAACACTCGCTGTCCGCGCGAGCGGGCCAGCGCGATCGCGGCCACCGACTCGGCACACGACACATGCACGATGTAGAGCGGCGTGCGCATCACATCGGCAATCGCGATCGCGCGTTGCACCGCCTCGGCCTCCACCGCCGGCGGGCGCGACAGCGGATGCGCCGCGGGACCGGTGATGCCTTGGCGCAGCAACTCCTGCTGCAGCTGGAACACCAGTTCGCCGTTCTCGGCGTGCACGGTCGGCACCGCGCCGAGTTCGAGCGCACGGCGAAAGCTCTTCACGAGAATCTCGTCGTCCGCCATGATCGCGTTCTTGTATGCCATGAAGTGCTTGAAGCTATTGACGCCGTGCTGATCGACGAGCGTGCCCATGTCGGCATGCACCGAATCGTCCCACCACGTCACGGCGACGTGGAACGTGTAATCGCTGCACGCCTGCTCGGCCCAGCCGCGCCACGTCCGGAACGCCTCCATCAGCGACTGCTGCGGCGACGGAATCACGAAGTCCATGATGGTGGTGGTGCCGCCCGCGAGTCCCGCCGCCGTGCCCGTAAAGAAATCGTCGGCGGTGACGGTGCCCATGAAGGGCAATTGCATATGCGTGTGCGGATCGATGCCACCGGGCATCACGTACTGACCGCCGGCATCGATCACCTCGACGCCACCGTGGGCCTGCAGCCCGGCGCCGACCGCCACGATCTTTCCTTGCTCGCACAGTACGTCGGCGCGCGCTTCGCCGTCCGCGTTGACAACCACACCGCCTCGAATCAGTACGCTCATTTCAGGCTCCCGATCTGTCGCTCGTGTTCCGGCATGCCCTTGCCGGGGCTGTTGAGGCGATAGTACGGAGCCCGTCACACAGCGGACATGGACGGCTGCACAGTTTGTCCGCCTGCCGTCCTTGCGATGCCGGACAACTGTGCAGACTGCGGCAGCAACACAGTTCGGCTTTGGCCCGATTCATCGCACGGATATCTCGCGAAACTGTACAGACGGAGCCGGCAAACGCTTTTTCAACCGCGCCATCGCAGCGAGGCGTCAGGCGCGGTGACTGCATATGTTCTTGCCCATTATGGTTAGCAACCATGCATCAACGCCACACCGTCGCAGGAGCATTTCGCCCGGTCGGCAAGCCATGCGCGCGGTGCCCGGATCATGCCGATTCACGTGACGCACCGCCCGGCGAGATTTGCGCCAACAGAAAAATCCCCATGGAGGAGCTCGTATGTCGGTTGCGCTCCAGCTGTCCGGAATCCACAAATCCTTCGATTCCTTCGTTGCACTAAGCGATGCGAATTTCAGCGTCAGCCGTGGCGAGGTGCACGCGTTGCTCGGAGAAAACGGTGCGGGCAAGTCCACCCTGATGAACGTCGCGGCTGGACTCTATCGGCCCGAAGCCGGCACGCTCCGCGTCGACGGCAAACCGGTACACCTCGGCGGACCGCTCGATGCGGCGCGACTCGGGATCGGCATGGTGCATCAGCATTTCAAGCTGGTTTCGCGCTTTACGGTCGCGGAGAACATCCTGCTTGGGGCGCCGGTGCGTCACGACACAACACGCCGTTACGGCACGCGCCTCCAACAGATTCGCGAAGCCATTCTTTGCCAGTGCAAAGCGCTTGGCTTCGAGCTCGATCCGGACCGCCGCGTTGCGCAACTATCGGTGGCCGAGCAGCAACGCGCCGAGATCGTCAAGGTTCTGGTGGCGGGAGCGCACACGCTCGTGCTCGACGAACCGACCGCGGTGCTCACCGACCAGGAAGCCGCGCGATTGCTCGAGACCATGCGCCTGCTTGCAACGCGGGGCGCCGCGGTGGTTCTCGTCACGCACAAGATGGCCGACGTGCGCCGCTACGCGGATCGCGTCACGGTGATGCGCGCCGGTCGCACCCTCAGGACGTTCGCGCCCAACGAGGTGTCGGAACAGGAACTGATCCGGCTCGCGGTGGGGGAAGCGGTTCCCGCCGAACAGCCGCCGGCCGCCCCGCTCGCCGCTGGCGATCCGCGCCTGCTGCTACGCGGCGTACGCAGTGCCGCGCCGCGCCAGGGGAAGCCCCTGCTCGATGGCATCGATCTGAGCGTGCGCGCGGGCCAGATTTACGGCATCGCCGGGGTCGGAGGAAATGGCCAGACCGAACTCATGCTGGCGATCATGGGACTGCTCGCGTTCGACGACGGCTCGATGACCATCGACGGTACGCGCATGTCGAGCCGCGCCGGCCCCGTCGATCGGCGTGCCATGGGCATCGCCTGCATCCCCGCCGACCGCGCGAGCCTGGCGTTGGCCGGCGATCTTTCGGTCGCCGAGAATTACGCGATCGGCCACGCTCACGAAGGCCGCTTTGGCCATCCATGGTGGTTCGACTATCGGCAAATGGACAGCAGCGCCGCCGACGCGGTGCAACGCTTCGACGTGCACGGCGTGCGTTCGATACGCCAGAAGGTTTCGCTTCTGTCGGGCGGCAACGCCCAGAAGCTGGTCATTGCCCGCGAATTCGACCGCCAGCCGAAGCTGGTCCTCGCACACAGCCCGAGCCGCGGACTCGACGTGCGGGCAAGCGCCCAGGTGCACGCACGACTTCGCGCGGCCCGCGACGACGGCGCCGCCGTCCTGCTCATCAGCGAGGATCTCGACGAAGTGCTGGCTCTGGCCGACCGTGCGGGCGTCATGGTACGCGGACGCATCGTCGGCGACTTCAGCGCGCCGCTTGACCGGCAGGCTATCGGTCAGGCGATGGTCGGCCACGCATGAGGATTTCTCTATCAAGGAGTTGCGATGACAAGCACCGTCCCCTCCGGTCCGGCCGAGGCGCGCGCGCCCGAGCCGACGCTCGACGACGTGTCTGTTGTGTACGGCCCCCCGTCCACGGCATCGGCGCGTCGATCCCCGCGCCGATTTTTCCCGTCGCGTACGCGCCTGACGATCGAGCTGCGTCAGCAGATGGCGTGGCACAGGCAAGTCGTCATCCTCGCGCTCGCCATCGCCGCGGGACTCGCGATCTGCGTTGCCATCCTGGCCGCGGCAGGTGTGGCGCCCGCGGATGTCTACAACGAGTTCGTCGTCGAGACGCTCGGCGACCCGGACAACCTTCGCGCCGTGCTCGTTCAGGCGGCCCCCATGGCGATGGTGGGCCTCGCCGCGGCGCTCGCATTTCGCGTCAGATTCTGGAACCTCGGACTTGAAGGCCAGATGGTGTGGGGAGCCATCGGCGCTACCGCAATCGCCCTCGCCGAAGCGGGGGCGCCCGCTACCCGGCTCTGGCTGATGGGCGCCGTCGCGCTAACCGGCGGTGCGCTGTGGTCGGTGCTGCCGTTGCTGCTCAAGATGCGCCTCGGCATCAACGAAATTATCTCCACCCTGCTGCTCAACTACGTCGCCGGCAACTTTCTGCTGGATCTCCTCTACGGCCGGTGGAAAGACCCTCACGATTCATTTCCCCACTCGCCCAGCTTCCTCGCCCACGCCCGTCTGCCGACCTTCGCGGGCGGCTACAGCAGCGCGATCGTGCTGGCCGTATTGCTGGTGATCGCCGCCTGGTGGTTCCTGCAGCGCAGCCGCGCGGGCATCTACATCCGTTTCGTCAGCGCCAGCGTGCACGTGGCAGACGCGATGGGCGTGCACGTGCGTCGGATCGTGGTCGGCACCGTCCTGCTGTCCGGCGCGCTGGCGGGCTTCGCAGGCTTCGCGATCGCAGCTGGCCGGGAGAACCGGCTCACTCAGGACTTTTATAGCGGCTACGGCTTCTCAGGAATCCTGATCGCCTTTCTCGCCCGCAATAACCCCGTTGCCGCCGGCATCGTCGCGCTCGTCATCGCCGCCCTGTTCGTTGCCGGTCGCAGCCTGCAGGTTCTCTACCAGATTCCGTTCTCGATGGTGCAGCTGATTCAGGCCATCCTCGTCATCGTCGTCGCGGCCTCCGATTTCTTCGTGCGCTATCGCATCTCCGCCCTGGGGAAAGCTCAATGAACCTGATCACCGGCTGGATCGGCACTTTGCCCGACTTCGCGGTACCGCTCGCGCTCGCCGCGCTCGGCCTGATCATCAGCGAGCGCGCAGGCGTGCTATCGCTCGGGGCTGAGGGCCTCATGCTGGTCGGCGCCCTCGCCGGCGCCGGTGCGCAGCTCTGTCATCACGGCGCCGGCTTCGCGTTGATCATGTCGATGATCGCCGGCGCGGCCGTCTCGGTGCTGTTCGCCATCATGGTCGTCTGGTTGCGCGTCAATCAGGTGATCGCCGGGCTCGCGCTCGTGTTCTTTTGCGAAGGCCTCACCAGTCTCGTCGGCACTCTCGCGGGCTGGACCGATCAACCGATACCCGGCCTTCCGGCGATCGCACTCGGGCCACTTGCGCGGCTACCCGTGGTGGGCTCCATTTTCAATCAGAACCCGATCGTCTATCTGGTCCCGCTGATCGTCATCGCCGTCGCGTGGTATCTCGAACGAACGCTCAGCGGGCTACGGCTGCGGGCCGTCGGCGAAAACCCGCAGGCAGCGGATGCCTCGGGCGTGCCGGTACTGCGCATCCGATTTCTCGCGATCCTCGCAGGCTCCTCGCTCGTCGGCCTCGCGGGCGGATACCTCGGCGTGGTCAGCACTCACATGTGGATTCCCGACATGACGAGCGGCCGCGGATGGATCGCCGTGGCACTCGTCATCTTCGCGCGCTGGTCGCCGGGACGCGCACTCGCCGGGGCGTTGCTCTTCGGTGGAATCGAGGCACTGATCCCCCAGATGGCTGCCGCCGGCATCAATCTGCCGCAGTACTACGTACTCTCGACGCCGTATGTCATCACCCTCGCAGTCATGGTGCGGGCCGCCATCGCAAGACGCGGCATCAACGACATACCTTGCGCGCTCGGCGAACCCTATCTTCGCGAAGAACGCCGTTGATCCCGTACGGATCGGCTGAAGACCGGAATTTCTCCACAACCGCCTGCTTCAAGGCTATTTTCGTCAAAAGGTGACCCATGCGTTTTCGCTCTCTGGCAATTGCACTCTCGATGATCGGCTGCAGTGCGGGCACGGCACACGCGCAAGGTTTTACGCTCAAGGCGCCGCCGAAGATCGCGATGGTTTACTACGGCGCCAAAAACGACGGCGGCTGGGCTCAGTCGTTCGACGAGGCAAGAGGCCGAATGGAGAGCGCGCTGGGTCAGAAGATCAACTATGTCGATAGCGTCCCCGAAAATTCGAGTGTCGTCGAGCCTATCGTCGAGCAGCTCATCAAACGCGGCAACAACATCATCATCGGTACCGCATTCGGCTTTTCAGACGCGTTCAGGGAGCTCGCCAAACGGCACCCCGACGTCGCCTTCCTCAACGCTGCCGGGACCACCAACGGACCCAATCTGGAGTCCTTTTACGGCCGCACTTACGAGAGCCAGTATCTCTGCGGTATGGCGGCCGCGGCGGCCTCGAAGACGGGCAAGCTGGGGTTCGTCGCGGCGAATCCGATCGGTCTCGTCAACTGGACCATCAACGCCTATGAGCTCGGTGCGCAAAAGATCAATCCCAGTGCGAAGCTCACGGTCATCTTCATCGGCAGTTGGGACGATCCCGTGAAAGAACGTGCCGCGGCCACGGCGCTGGCCAATCAGGGAGTCGACGTGATCGGCCAACACGTCGACTCGCCGACGGTACAGCTGGTGGCGCAGGAGCGCGGCATCTACGGCACCGGGCATCACCGGGACATGCGTCAGTACGCGCCGAAGGCGACCATCTGCTCGTCCGTGTGGGTGTGGGACAAATTCCTCGTGCCCGAAATCCGCAAGATCCAGGCGGGCAACTGGCAGCCGCCGGCAAACGGCGCCCTCGTCGAAATGAAGGACGGCGGCACCGATATCGTCGGCTTCGGTAACGCCGTGCCGGCCGACAAGCGCGCGATCATCACGGCCGAGCGCGACGCGATCATCAAGGGCAAGCAGATTTACGCCGGTCCCCTGAGCTCTCGCGACGGCGTTCAGCGCGTGGCCGCCGGCCAGGTTCTCTCCGATCCGGATCTCTGGAAAATGGACTGGTTCACGAAGGATGTCGTCACCCAGAAATAGCGGCGCACAAGCACTCGAATCGACGATGGCCGGTCGTATCCTGAGCGATACGGCCGGCTGCTTGCTGGTCGCTTGTGGAGCGCTTGTTCGGCACTCATTGAGGCGCCTCCACCGCGCCGGCCACGCCGGTTCATCGGCCTTCAACGCGTTTTACCGCCTTGCATCGATTCCAGACCGGCACACCAATACAACAGGAGACGTAAAAATGCCCCATCAGACTTCTACTGTCGCCGCTTCTTCCGAGGATATCGATGTGCCTGCGCCCACAAGCGGCAATAGCCTCATCTGGTCCGACGCGCGTTTGCTAGGCTTCCCGCTGATGGACGAGGTACACAAGGACTTCTATTCGGTTGCGCTCCAACTGGTGACCTGCACGAATGCGACCGCCGCGGCGGCAATGGAAGCGTTCGAGAAGCATGCGGTCAGCCATTTCGATCAGGAAGACGAATGGATGCGCTCCACCAACTTTCCTCCCCGCCAATGCCATGTCGACGAACATGCGGCCGTCCTGAAGTCGGTCAGCGACGTCAGAGAAGCGGTTTTGCAGGGGCACGCCGATGCGGAACTCGTTCGGCAACTCGGCACGTCTCTCTTCGAGTGGTTTCCGGGGCACGCCGATTACCTGGACTCCGCACTGGCCGCGTGGATGACGAAGCAGACGATGGGAGGCAAGCCCGTCGTATTCCGGCGCAAGCTTTAACGCTGCCTCGCCAGACTGATCGTGATCTGTCCAGACGCAGGCGGCGTCAAGTATGATCTCGCGCCGGAGTCATGGGGATCGTGCAAAACACCGGCCATACCCGGGAATCAGAACCTGTGCGTAATCCCCAACATCGCGCCAAACTGATCTTTCCCGTCGAGTGGGGCAACACCGTATTCATACACGGTCTGAGAGCTATGAGAAGAGTTTCGGGAGTACCCGGCATTCAGGTAAAGCTGTGTACGAACGGATAGGGAGTAGATGACGCCTGCAACGTACAACGTCGGATCGCCAACTTGCGGATCGTTCGAAAGCGTCTGATAAACCGCCGCGCGAAGTTCCAGAGCCGGCGTCACGCCGTAGCGACCGCCTCCCCAGATAACCGTCTTGGCGGGAGACAGATCTCCCGTCAACCGTTCGACACCTGCGAGCAAGGTTGCGGGACCGATTTTGTATGCGGCACCAATCACGCCGATCTTCTCATCCTGCGCGGAGGTGTTCGCCGTTTCTGTCTCCGATCCGTTCTTCTGCCGCAGAACCGCACCGAGACTAAACGGGCCGTTGCTGTATTGCGCTCCCAGCTCGAAAGTACGTCCTGAGCGGAAATTACCCGCGACGCCATCCGTCGATACCAACCCCTCCAGAACGAAGCCGCCGAGACTGTTCGAGCGATACTTGATCGAGTTGTTCTCGATGATGTCCGATAGCGGATTAAGCTGCGACTGCCCTCCGTACGCGGCGAAATACGTCGGGTCGAACATGACCGTCTGGTCGAAGAGAACGGAAAACTGTCGGCCGGCGGTCACAGTGCCGAAGTTCCCCTTGAGACCCACGTAGCTCTGCCAGCCGAATGCGCTGCCCGGTATCCCGGCTTGCCCATTACTCATACTGAAAGACTGGGAAAGTTGAAAAATGGCCGACAGGCCTCCGCCGAGATCTTCTGTGCCGGTCAAGCCGAAGATCGTCGGGACATTGCCGTAGTTTTGCAGATTAACGGCGGAATGCGTGCCGTCCGCGCGGGTGGTGTACTGCACTCCCACATCGAGAATGCCGTACAGGGTCACGCTGCTTTGCGCCATTGCGATTTTCAACGGGCCCATCAAGACGGCGAACACCATCAACCGGATAGCCGTAGATTTTTCCTGATTGCACATTTTTCGTTTTCCGTCGTTCATACCAAAAAAATGAATCGCCCGTTACTCGCCATATATCGCGGATATCAAACGGAATGATTTTCTTTAAAGAATAATTAATTCATGCATGCGCATATGCATCGTTCCAATTCCATGACGATTCAGGAATTCATCTTTCGATGGGCGTCAGCGATGCGGCTTCGTGAAGATCGGTCGATCCCTGAGCGTTGACTATATTCAGTTGGCAAGAACTATCACTGTACGGATCGAAATAAGTCAGCAAACCGTACAGCTTGATAAATCCATAGCGTATAGACAGCTCGCAGGAGTCCGAAACGTAGCCGTTTGCGCCTGCATGTCCGAATCTGCCTGCGGGAACGATGTGTCATACGAATCGCGGCAGAGCGTACCGGCGGCTATCATTAAGCCCGGTACGTCTGGAGCGATTCACGAAGTGATGGGTCGACGGCGACGATCTGCAAACACCGGCCGCGACTATTTCCACCTATCAGGGAGGAAAAAATAGCTTTATCCGAGGTAACGAAATGACGCGCGAGATCCTGTCTATCGGTTCGCCGGGACTGCGTGAAGTCGCGCCTGCGCTGAGCAACTTTCGCGACCCACGCGTTTCGCGCCAAACAGGGTTTCGGGCGCGTCATCGCGGCCACGCAGATCGGCATCCGCAAACGCATGATCGGACTCGCGTTGCCCGACTGGCCTCAGGTGATCGCGAATCCCGGGATCGTCTGGACCAGCGACGAACGGATGACGCTCCGGGACGACTGCATGTGTTTCCCCGACATGCTGGTGCGTGTCGAGCGCCGCGTGTCGATCTCGCTGCGCTTCGTGGATCTGGACGAACATACGCATCTGCGGGAGCCGAATGTAAGGCAAGCAATTCTGACCGTCGTTGACAATGACACAGGCCATCTTGCGGTAGCGTGAGACATGAGAACGTCACGGTGCAGACGACATGAACGTCTCGACGAGAAACCTGAATGCGCTTCCCGACATCGTCGGCCTGATGCGATTGACTCAATCGCTGGCAATCCTTGATGCCGTGTTGTCGCCGGAATGGGAATACCGGTATTACTCGTTCAACCAGGCATGGGTGGACGGGGAAAAGATGGCCTCGATGTGCAACGGCTCCGGGGATCGGTGGTTTGCAATATTCTCTGCTGCGGGCGCAGCCCTTCATGGCACCGCGCATGAGGCTCCAACGTACCGGGCAGGCAAGCCTTCGGCCGCCATCTTCAGCGGTTTGCCCGAAGTATTCCACGCGAGCCTGCTGCAGGAACCGGCGTTCGCTACCCACGACAGCACGTTCTGCATCTGGCGCCGTGCCGATGAAGGACACTGGTCCTGCGGACCGATTGAATCTTCCACGCTTGAAGACCCGGACGGCTCTGCCCGCTTACTCGGCATTCTTGCCGGACGACCTGAGCAATACGTCGAGTTCGCTGCTGATTATTACGGGCGTGACCTCCATCCGGACGACGTCGCAGCCGTGTATCGTCACGACCCGCTTACGCCTGTGCTCGTACGCCAGCTCAATCCCGAACTTGATTTCAAGTCCCTCGATAACGATCTCGCCGAGATCGGCTATCCGCGCTTGGCCGTGGACAACCGCTAGTGCGGCAATTCAACCGTTGCCGCCCGGTCGCCAGCGTGCGACGTGCCTTTCACGTGCCGATTGCTCATGTCGTGCGGTCCGTGTCTGTGCGCTTCGTTCATCCCGGATGGCATCGCCTCTCGAGCCACGTTTGTGCTATCAGGCTCGACATGAAAGAGATACTGACAGCCACCGCAAGGCGGACCGGGAAGAGATTGGGCAGATCCTGATCGCCGAACGAAACGAAATCACGGATTCCGAAAGTCAATACAAATATCGCGCAAAAAGCCGCGATTGCAACGACATTCGCGAAGCACACCTTGCGCCTTGAAGAAGCCGACCGCTGGGTCCGCGCGATCAGCGCATAACAGATCAACCAGGGGATGGCGGCCGACGGGATCATCCACAGTGCGCCCGGCATGCTGATGGTGGTGTCGTACAGGTTGTGTGAAAAATGTCTGGCGAGCGCGAACAACCTGAGGTTCCCTCGGTTTTTCGCCTTCCAACGGTCCCGAGTTATGCAGCCGAATCCTTGGTCTGCTGAGCCTTGATCCAGTCCCGAAGGAACTGCTCCGGAGAAACGAGGCCGAGAGACGAATGGCGACGACTGCGGTTGTAAAACACTTCGATGTATTCGAACAGATCGGCCTTCGCGTCCTGATGCGTCCGATAGCGCGTGGCGTGAACCCGCTCGTTCTTCAAGCTGTTGAAGAAGCTTTCCGTCGGGGCGTTGTCCCAACAATTTCCCTTGCGGCTCATCGAGCAGCGCATACCGTAGCTGGCCAGTTTGCGCTGGAACTCGTGACTCGCATACTGGCTGCCCCGATCCGAGTGGCACAGTGCGCCCGGTGCGGGTCGGCGGCGGAACCAGGCCATCGTCAGTGCGTCCGTGACGAGATCCGCCGTCATCCGCGGCTTGCTCGACCAGCCAACCACCTCCCGGTTGAACAGGTCGAGCACCACGGCCAGGTACAGCCAACCCTCGTCGGTCCAGATGTACGTGATGTCCGAACTGAACACCTGATTCGGCTCGGCGGGCGTGAACTCGCGATTCAACAGATTCGGCGCAACCGGCAGCTTGTGCTTCGAATCGGTCGTCGCCCGATAACGGCGCTTGTGCCGGGCCCGGATGCCGTTCTCACGCATCAGCCGTTCCACGCGCTCCTTGCTGACTGGAAAGCCTCGATCACGGATTTCCCTGGTCATGCGTGGCGAGCCATATGCGCCCTTGGCCTCGGCGTGCACCGTCCGGATCAGCGTCAGCAATTGCGTATCCGTCAATCGCGTTCGCCCCGGTCTACCGCCGCGCTTCCACGCGCGATAACCGTTCACGCTGATCGACAGCACGTAGCACAACGACGACAGCGGATATTGTCCGACCTGCCGGTCGATCCAGGCATACCTCACAGCAGGTCCTTCGCGAAGTATGCTGCCGCTTTTTTTGCGATCTCGAGCTCCATCTGCAGGCGCTTGTTCTCAGCTCGCAGACGCGACAGTTCCATCTGCTCCGGCGTAACCGGCTTCGCTCCGGCGCCGTTGAGCTTGCCCGACGCTTCGCCCTTCACCCAGTTGCGAAGCGTCTGCTCAGAAATGCCCAGCTCGCGGGCCACCACGGCCACTCCCTGGCCATCCTTGACCCGCTGTACGGCGGCCAACTTGAACTCTGTCGTGTACGACTGTTTCGGTACCTTGAACATGCCTGATTTCCTTCCTTTGCGTCGAGTTTATACACGACCTATTGGAAGGCGAAATTTCAGGGGAAGCTCAACCAGTCTGCCGACAGCAGCCAGATGAAGGGGACGAGGAACGACAGTAGAAGAATGGCGGGCAGCATAGTGAGTTGCGGACAGGCGATGTCTCTGACGTAGTTGAAGATTGAAGGCGACCGACTCGTTCAGATCAACGAATGGTTTGACTAGGGGTCGGTATCGATACCCCTCGGATCGAGCCGCCTGCGTTCCAGCTTTCCGATAGCGTTGCGCGGCAGTGCGTCAACCAGCATCCAATGCGCTGGACGCATATAGGCCGGAAGTACCCGCGCGAAGTCGGACTCCGCAATCTGATGACCCGGCAAAAGCACGAACCACGCGACGATGTGCTGCCCTCCGCCGTCGGCGGCGAAACCGCCTACCGCGACGTCGGCAACCTGAGGAAGTGCCATCAGGCGCTCCTCGACCTGCTGCGGGTGAATGTTCTCGCCCCCCACGATCAACATGTCATCCATCCGACCCAAAAGATAAAGCCGGCCGGCGTCGTCCCGCCATCCCCGGTCGCCAGTCGCGAAGCGTTTCGCGCACGCCGACGGCGCTCGCGAAGCGTCGTATCCGTCGAAAGCCAACTGCCCCGTCACGATCACTTCGCCAATCTTTCCGGCGTTCAACCGCTCTCCCGTCTTGCCTTGAATGAAGACCTCTGTCCCGTGAACCGGATATCCCACACTCCCGGGCGCTTCGCTCAAATCACGTGGATCCGCTATCGAGATCAAGCCCGCTTCGGTGCTCCCGTAGAGGTTGTGGAGCACCGCGCCCCAGCGTCCGGAGGTCTCCTCGATCAATCGCGCGGGCATGGGTGCCGAACCCGAAATGATTCGCCCGATCGTCGTGCTCGCAAGCGGATCGTGTAATGCGGCATCGAGCACGCGGCGAAGCAACGTCGGCACGACAACGATATTTTCCGCCTGGGTACGCTTGATGACTGCCCATAACCGGCTGCCATCGGTATGGCGCGTAATCGTCATCGGACAGTGAAGCGCCAGACCCAACGCGAGCGACGCGATTCCATAGCCATGAAATAGCGGCACCGCGATCAGTGTCGGAGTCTGGCTTCGCAATGACAGTCGAGACACGAGGCTGTATACGATTCCGGCCACCTGCCGCAGAGACAACGCGCGACGCACGCCTTTCGCGCTGCCTGTCGTTCCCGAGGTCAGCACGATCAATGCGCCCGGCACTCGCCGACCAAGCCGCGCGGGTGTCGTCGACGCGATCAATCCAGGCAGATTCGCAGCATGCTCCGTCGACGGTCCGTTCCACAACACTCGCCCCGCGAAATTCGCCTGCTGTACATAGGCCTCGTATTCCGGATCGACGATCAAAGTACTCACATCGTGAGCCTTAAGCGCTGCCGCCAATTGGTGTCCATCGAATCGCGTGCTCAGGAGGACCACATCGCAGCCCAGTCTGATCGACGCCAGCAACGCAATCACGAATCCACCATGGTTTCGACACATGATTCCAATGCGATCGCCGCGCTGCACGCTCATACCATCGAGAGCAGTGGCGAGCGCGTCAACCGCGAGCACGAGCTCCCGCCAGCTCCAGCGACGCTGCTCGTCTGTCAGGGCGATCTCGTTCGGCGCGAGGTTTTTCCAGAGCGCCGCGAGAATGTACATCGACCATCCATGACGAACACCCAGCCACACGAGGCGGAACCCCGACGAGCCCAGCGCGGGCAGACCGCTGATTCGCAACGCTCGCCTTATCCATCGTATGGCTGACAGGAGTTCACGCATCGTGCTTCCCGTGTGTATCCAGCGCCGCGCTCTTCCGACACGACGCCGAGAGAATCCAGTCGACGGGATGGCGAAACAGAATGGCCATCCACTCGCACGGCCAAAGCCACCACGGCGCAACCCGGCGCTTACGCGAAATCAGCGCATAGGCCAATACTCCGGCCGCTTCCTCGGCGGACAATCCGGGAACCCGCTCGAACACGGCGCTCGGTGCGCTCATTGGCGTGTGAACGAGCGGGAAATAGACGGACCCCATGTGGATGCCTCTGGAACGTACCTCACCTGCGACGGCCTGGAACCACGTATCGAATGCGCTTTTACTGCTTTGGTAGGCGGCCCAGTAAGGCGTAGCAGGAAGTCTCGCGGACACCGAGGACACGTTGATGATCTGCCCGCTGCCGCGCGCCGTCATCGAAGGAAGCATCCGGCTCAGCAGCGTGACGGGCGCAACGTGGTTGATCTGGTGGCAGCGCACCGAGTCGCGCAACAACTGCTCGCCGTCGATCAGGCGTCGACGAATCGATTTCCCGGCGTTACTGATCATCACGTCGATCGCGGGAAATTCGTCTGCGATCCGGCGCCCCAACTCATGCACCTGATCCATCTCCGCAAAATCGACGCAGTAGTAGTGCGCATTGGCTCCCTTCGCCCTCACCTGTTCGCAGACGGCAGTCAGTCGCGCCTCGTTGCGTGCAACGAGAAGAAGTTGCACGCCAGGCTGCCCGAGAAGACGCGCGGTCGCCGCACCGATTCCGGAAGACGCACCGGTAATCAGAATGGTCTTTCCCGCGAGCACACGCCGCAAGCGTGTTTCGTCCACACAGCCTCGCGGACGAAGCCAGGCCGGCATAGGAGGTCGCGACATGGTACGAATACGTCTCCAGAAGAAATACGCCTGATGGAAAAACGCGCAGGCGGCGGCTATTTCCAGAATTCCCACATGGACGGGAAACGCGAAACAATCCGGCAAACGTTCGTGCTATCCGATGAATCCAGCCTGCTCCACTTCGAAGCGAAAAGACCGGCCAGCTACGGAACGGCCCCGTTCATAACGTCGACTAGCCGCACGGCATCGAGGTCCCCGCATCCGATTTGTGGGCAACAAACGATCCATAAACAACCCGCGGCCGGCGCCCCTGAACGAACCCGGCGGTGAAATCGACTCGCCATGCGCCAGAGTCAATCGCGCGGACCTTGAAATAGCCCTCCGTTCCGAGTTCGCACCCTTTGGAATCGCATAGATAAACGCTGTCTTTCCCGAGATCGGCGCGAATGAATGTCGATCCAGTACCGACAGCGGCGTCCGGCCCGATCAACCGGATGCTCGCGCCTTCCTTCGTGGTGGAAGTAATCATGGGAACCGGGGCATCGTTAGGACCGCACATCCACCCGATCAGTCCGTCCGGCCAAACGTTCGTGGACTCGGCGGCGCCATATCCGCACGCCAGCAGGGCAAGCACACCGATCAGCGTCGACGCGAAACGACCCAATCCGCGCGAGCGTGACTTGTGGACCGGCATCGGGTCGCGTAGGGATGGCAATCGGGCATCATGCAGGCGCATGCCATTTCACCCTTAGTTGAGCCGCCAGCGAGGGCCAGGTCTCTGGATTCGCCAGTAGCGTATTCAGGAAATCCAGTTCGGCGGGAAATCGAAACGGCAATTCCGGAATGTCGGTGACCACGACGCGCCGGTATGCAAGCGCCGTTACCGGCAGCATCGCGGCAAGGTCCTCGGTGACGGCGAGATTTTTCCGGCGGGCAAGCTCCACGATTCCAACCGGCAATAGCGGAAAACCGGCTAGCGCGCCGTAGCGGGTTCGCGCCCAGTTGGCACGACGAAACGTCGCAGCTACTTTGCCGAACGGCGTCAGCGAATCCGCGCCGCCCGTATGGAACGCGATGAGCGTTTCGGCGAGAGCCCGGTCGAATGCCCCGCTCCCGGCAAGAACGCGTTCGGCGAACCGCCGCCAGACCTCGGGCCAGGACAGGCCGTGCTCGATGGTGACCATCAGCTTCGTCACCAGCAGCACTATGCTTTCGACCGACGAGTCCTCGGGATCGTCCCAATCGTCGGCAGCGGGAATTTGAATTTTGTAGGTTTCCTCATCACCGGCTGCCAACGCCAATAGCGGGTCGGTAAAGCACAGTCGCGAGTCGAACGGCGGACTCGCGAAGCCGGTCAAGGTCGCGATACGTACATAAGCGAGCAGCAACGCACGAAACCGCCCCTGATCCTGCTCCCAGGCCGCGGCAACGATCGTTGCAAAGTCACCGCCGATGCCCTGCAGGTTCAGCAGTCGCCACTCCTGCGGAGTCAGAGCGGCGATAAAGGCCGGACGTCCGTTCGAATAACGGCCGCCACCCGGAGGAATCTGCGTCAGATGCCTGTTCAGTCCGAGCATCCATGCATCGATTGAAGTGTCGTTCATCGCCAGGAATTTCCGTTGCAACCAGACGCGAGATTCCGCAAAAGCAGTTGGACTAATGCTTCGGATAATGCGGTTCCAACTGATCGATGTTTTGCGTCCATGGATGAATGTCCGCGAGAAGCGGATCGGGGAAAGGCAAGATGTCCTGCGACTCCGATGAAGTGGATACCCATTTTTTTCCGTCCCAATGAAAATCCGCCTGCGTTTCAGAGGTGCCGCCCTGGCTGATCACCACCAAAGTACAGGCAAGCTGATTCTTGTAGCGCGGGTTTAGCGCAGGCTTGCAGGTTCCGAGCGCGACGCGCGCCTGAGCTTCTGCGATCATGTCAATTTCTGCACGCAATGCGGCTATCGCTTCCTTATTGGTGAGTTTTGCCGGCGGCTAATCGGCCTGACATGCCGTCAGCGCAATGATCGATATCGCAACAAAATAGTTTTTCATGTCGCCCGTGAATCCCATCGGCCAGTCCCCGAGCTTCACCGAAGCCAACCGCGCGCGCTATCGAGCAAGCCGCGCAACCCCTTGCGTTCGCCGACCAGCAGGTTGCGCAGCTCGTTACCGAGGCTCTCCCGCTGTGCATTGCTCAATTGCTGCGGCGGCAAAGCGAGCAATTCGCGGTACATCGCTACGGCCTTCTCGGGCATCCCCGCGGGTGCGTAACTACGGGCGAGCCCCATGCGCACACTCACGAGCCGCTTCCTGACCTCCTCATCGGTGTCGTTGCCCAGAACGCTCAGCAGCTTCTCGCACGGCGGTATCGCCTCGGCATGGCGGCCCGCCCGGCGCAGCAGAATGCCGATGTTGGCGGCCGATTTCGCGGCTTGCAGCCGCATGCCCGGCTCCGACGCGTGCAGATAGTCGTCCATCACCTGCCGGTAGCCGGCCAGCGCGGCTTCCGGATCGCGTTCCTCGAGCACGTGCGCCGTCCCGAACATGGCGCACGCCACGCGCAGGCGCAGATATGCCACGCTCGCGTGCCGCCAGCGCTCGATGATCTGCGCATGGACCTGCAAGGCCTCCTCGCCGCGCCTCAACTGCTCGAGGTCGACCGCCTTGTTCGACATGGCGAGCGCCACGTTCTTCTCGCAACTCGTCGACAGATCGTTGCCGTAGCGCTCGATCGCCTCGTGGTTGGTCGCGAGCGAGGCTTCGCGCTGATTCAGGCTCGCGAAGCAGAACGCCTTGCCCACCAGCGCCTTCAGGCACAGGCGACGTAGTTCGGGATGCAGCGATTCGACATGCTGCGTCAATACCTGGTCGTACTGCGCAATAGCCTCGCGATACCTGTCCTCGTCCCTCAGCGCGTCGGCGCGGTCGAGCGTCGCGATGATCGCGTCGTGCTGCGCCAGCGGAAGGTCTTCGTACTGGTCACCATAGTTCACGGCCACGCCGCGTTCCTGCAAGCGGTTCAGGCAGGTCAGCCGGCTCGCCGCGCCCTTGGCGAGGCTGTCCCGCAGCCGCGCGCTGGTGGCATTGGCGAAGCGCGCCATCAGTGCGTCGTAGACCGGCAGGGCTGCATCGGGCCGGTCCAGCCCGTTCAGCAGCAGATAAGCCTTGTTGAGATAGGCACTGGCGACACACGGCTCGATGGCCGATTCCGTATCGGTGGCGAAGCGGTTCAGCAGCAGGTCGTAGCTCGCGATGGCTTCGTCCATGTGCGAATGCTCGCGCTGATGGATCGCGAGGTGATAGATCGCCTCGGCGACCATCGCGCGTATCGAGCCGTCGGCGTCCGCGTGAAAACGCTGCTCCAGCGCATGCACGGCCTGTGCGTAGGCTTGCTCGGACGGTTCGAGCGGCGACTGGCTCAACGGCGTGCCGTCGTGGCTCGGCGGCGTGGCATCGGCGAAGATGTCGATGCGCAGATTCATCGCGCGCGCCACAAGCCAATGCAGCGATGGGTCGGAGCTGGCGTTCCCCGCATCGGATTCGGCGGGATCGTCGGGCAGACCGGCCTGCAGCGCCTGCAACGCTTCGTCCGGCCGCTTCATCTGACGTAGCAATTGACCGCGCTGGATCTGCACACGCAGCCGCAATTCGCGCGAGGCCGGATCGGCCACGCCGGACAGTTCGGCCGCCGACGGCAGCGCTTCGAGCGCCTGCCCGGGTCGCCCCTGCGCGCGCAAGGCCCAGGATTTGAGCAACAGCGTGCGAATCAGCTGCGGCGCGACCGCCTGCGTGGCCTCCTCGCGCCGCAGATGCTGCAGCAACTGCTCTGCCCCGTCGAACGCCTGTCGCGGATCGTTGCCGGCCTCGAACCGCTCCAGCATCGAATCGATCAGGACAGCCTGCACCCGCGCATCGGGATGATCGTGATAACGCGTCCATTGCGCGTCGGCGACTTCGTCGGCTGCGCGCGGATCGACCCCATCCACTCCGTTCGCCCCGTCCGCCACTTTGGACAACCGGCGCAACGCGCGCGCCTTGAAGCGCAGCGCGACATTGACGAGCCTGACCACGGCTCCCTCGTCGCTGTCGGCGTGGCTGGCGATCAGCGCATCGCACGCGGCGATCCACGCGGTGAGATGCGCCGCGTCGTCGCCGCTTGCGTCGGCCGCCGTCTGCGCCCATTCGAGCGTGTCCAGCTGAGCCAATGCGAGCGTGTGGCGGATTCCCGGATGCGTGCTGTGCAGATACTCGCCGATCAACGCCTGCTGATCGGCCTTCGCGTCGTCATCGCGACCGAGCGTCTCGAACAGACGCGAGCGTTCGTGCAGCGACTCGGCCGCCACCTCCTGCAAGCCGGGATCGTCCGCTCGCGCCAGGTCGTTGCGCAACTCCGTGTAGGCCTTCACGGCCTCGGCGTCGTAATCGAGTTCGGCGAGCATCCGCGCCTGACGCAGCCGAATCCTGCCGACCAGTACGCGCGTCGCCGGCCAGGCGTCGGCGCCGAACCGCTCGACCAGCTGCTGCGCCCGGCGCACCATATCCACACGCGCGAAGGTTCCGCCCATCGCGGCGCGAATCTTGATCTCTTCCAGCGCGGCAAAAGCGACCCATTCGCGTACGGCCAGCGCCTCCGTATGCTCGAAACGCGCCTGAATCGCCTCGGCGGCCTCCAGCGCTGCCGTCAATTCGCTTTGCCAGGCCAGCGCCTCGACCTTGCGGCAGGCAGCCTGACTCAACCACGGCCATGCGGCCTGCGGCGTCGCGGCGCCCTGGTCGAAATAGCGGGCGAACGCGTCGGCCTCGGTCACCGCATCGGCATGCCGGCCCAGCGTTCCCAGCGCTTCGATCTTGCGCAACCACGCGGCAGCGAGATGCTCCTGCAGCTCGACAGGTGCGGCGGCAACCGCGGGCACGGCCTGCAAGAGACGAACCTGCAGCGCGTCGGCATCGGCCAACGTTTGCTTCGCGTTGTCTTCCGTCAGACGCACGCCTCCTCCCTTCGACAGCGCATTTCGCGTGTCAACGATTCCCTCTGCCGACACGCCACGATGCGCAGTTCATGCGCAACTCACGATCCACTCATTGCGACGTCGCGGCGGCATCCGGATGGCCCGGATACGCGCCTCGCGACATCGTCAGAATGCTGGCCGGGACCTGGAAGTCGGCTGTAGGCGCGGCCTGCGAGACGCCGATCACACCGCGATTCGTGATCAATTGCGTGCCGTCACCATGCTCTGTTCCGGCTTCCCGGCTATTCGCCCAGTCCTCGATCCTGCGCGGGCTCCAGCCCAATTGCTCGTGCAGGCGGGTCTTCGTCGCTTCCTTGAGTTGTCGCTCGGTCGGCGGCAGCACGACGTAGGGGACTTTCATGCCCTGCAAGGCCGTCTCGAGCGCGGCGAGCGTCGTTGGCGCGCGACCGTCGATCCGCATGGAATAGCCCTCTCCTTCGGGCCGGATGGACAGCACGGACAAACCGAACAGATCGAGCGGACGACGCAACAGATACGCGTCCGGCTGATGCTCCTTATCGGCCGAATCGTCGAGAAGCTGCCCGGCTTGCAACCAGGTCGGCAGCGAGGCGGTCAGATATTCGCCGTAGGCGGGAAACAGCACGGCGTTGCGGACCTGCTCGGACAAAGCGGTGTGAGCCGACGACGGCAATCGGTAGATCGCCCACAGATCCCACGCCAGCCCCGGATTGGGAATGCCGACCGACGTCGTGTCCAGCATGAACGCGCCGGCCTTCGTGAAGAGAAACGAGGCCTTGTCCTCGAGCGCGCGATTGACCTGCTCGCTCCCCAGCATCGCGAGGGCACCGGCAATCTGCGGCTCGGGCCAGCCCAGTTGATCGCGCAAGCGTTGGGCGAGAGCAGCGCTTTTCCTGAGCTCCGCGGGTTTGGCCCAAAAATGAGGCGCATGTCTCGCGTTGAGCCACGCTTCCAGCCTGTCGTGCAGCGCCGCCATACCGCTTTCGTCTTCCAGCGAAGGCGTGTCGCCCGTAAAGGTCAGCACGAGCGTGCCGCCCGGCTCGCCGCCGTTTTCCCTCGTGCTGATACCGAGCAGGAATTGCGCCGCCGGATGATTCGCGTCGTTGCGCGCGGCGGTCTTGCCGTCGGCAACCGAAAACGGCGTGAGGTGCGGTCCTGTCACGGCGAAGACTTGAGGCGGCCATGGCCTGAGCGGAATCATCAGCCCGTCGGCGCCGCGCGCGGCATCTTTGCCGCCCATCGAATCCTGCAGCTGCCCGGCCAAAGTCAGACTGTCGATCGATGCCGGATCGACGAGCACGGCCTCCACCTGGGCAGCCACCGTCTGAAGTCCTTGCGCCGCGGCAGCTTGCACGACTTTGCGCGGCACCAGCGTCCATTCGCCGTGCGAGTCCTTCTGCCAGTCGAAGGCGGTCGCGAGCCAGGCCGGCGTCATCGGATACTGCGCCTGCGTTCTTTCGGTCGCCGTCGTCAGGCGCGTCTGCAGGCTGCCCGGAATCCCGACCTTGCGCGGATGCTCGCCCGCCGCATCGGTCACGATCACGGTGCGCGGCGCGGAGTCGTCCGTCGTAAAGCGCGGGCTCGGCGTAATCCACGCGGCGGCTTGCGCGTCGGGAGAATGAGCGATCAGCAGCAGACGATCCCAGTCGTCGACCGCCCTCGTTGTGATCTCGACCGTCACGGACACGTCGGCGCCTTCGGCGGTAGCTTTCGCGCTTTTCGTTTTCGCGCTTTTCGTCTTCCCCGCGTCGCACGCCTCGGCGCTTCCCGCCATGCAGGCGACGACATCGTGCTCGGGCCGTCGATAGGTCTGGATGTCGAGCGTGTCAGTATTCAGCACCTTGACGTCCTCCACGGTGGACCGATACATCGTGCCGTCGCGTTTTTCTTCAATGATGCGTGTGCCCGGGAAGATCAGCTCGTTCGCGGACATGCGCAGGCCGGCGCAGGCATTCTGGCCGCCCACGTCGGCGTCGAGCGGCGGATCGTACGTTTCCTGCAGTACCGTCACGGTCGGTCGCTCGCCGTTCTCCATGACGAGATCGACCGCCCTGCAGTCGTAGGACAGCACGTAGGCGGCCGGGCCGTTATGCACGCGGCGCGCGAACGTAAGCGGGAATTGGGGTGGTTGGGGAGGCGGCTGCGAATGCTCCCCCTGCGCCGCCGGCGGCGGATGCGCGATCGGCGCGCCGCGGTAGAGCATGTGCATCTCGCGCCCCGTGGATCGATCCTCGGGCTCCCGTGTCTTCAGCGCGAACGGTCCGTCGTTGAAGTCGGCATTGTCGGGAAATCCAGAGAGGGTTTCGACCGGAACCTGCGGCGTCTCCGGCAAGGGCGGCTTTTTCGGATCGCAGCCAACGACAAGCACAGCCAGCGCGGCAACCAGCAAGCTTCGGCACAGGGCGGCGCTGAACATACCGTTAGCGCGCAGCATCGGCTGCCCCACACACTACCGCGATAAAAAGGGCGTCGCGGCAACGCCCGTCTTTCGCGACAGGCAACGTACCTGTCGATATCACGCACGCAAAAGGAGCCATCACAGGCTGTTTTATCGTTTTCATTTCGATGTCGGGACGAAGCAAGTCGAGCCGATGCGTTACCACTAAGCGGCCCTTGGCTCTTGATAGGACACTGCGCTTGAAAATCCTTTGACACGGGAAACATCAATCATTCGGGTTCTCCTTTTTCAAAACTTAGACCGACGAACGAGGGCTTAGCAGTCTGAAGCGGCCTCCCAGTTACAAGCGTTCGATGACGGCCGTTGGCCGACTATAGCCGCCCCCTATCGAATAACACCGGTGCCCGGCAAGCTCAGGCTGGCCTTCTGAATCACCTATGCAAAAACCTACTCGTACGTCTGTACCTAATTGGTGTCCCCTAACGAACATAGCTTTTCCGCCACAAAATTCTACTATGAGAGATGCGTGAATCGTCAATGCACACTGCGGCGTGCGCCCCTGAGATGTTCTGGCCAGAGCGCATGCCATGGCGCCATCGCGCCCTATATGAATCATAATCGGCCCTGTTGATCGAATTTCAGATCAGCAGCGCCGTATCCATTCGCAAGAAATTTCTCTACCCGACCCGTATCTAGCAAACTGTTAGATGCGTGTCTTCGTACGAGGTTGTTCCTCATTCGAACAAGGAAGATCCCTTATGGAGTTACGCCATTTCCGATACTTCACGGCCCTCGCGGAGGAGTTGCATTTTGGCCGCGCTGCCGAACGACTGCATATCGAACAATCACCACTCTCGCGCGCCATCAAAGAACTGGAGTCAGACCTTGGCGTCCAGCTCTTTGAGCGGAATCGGCATCGCACGCGGCTGACCTGGGCGGGCCAGGTGTTTCTCAAAGACATACAACGCATTGACATCGCTCTCGAACAGGCAAAAACAAATGTTCGAGCTGCCGCCTCCGGCTTCCGCGGCATCCTTCGCATCGCATTATCCGATGGCGTCGCTCCACAACGCATGGGCGCGCTGCTGGCCCTGTGTCGCAAGGAAGAACCCGAGGTTGATATACGGCTTTTTGAAGTATCACTTGCGCAACAGCTCAAGGGGCTGCGGCAAGACCTTTACGATGCAGGTTTTTCGCGATCCAACAGTACTGGCGAAGGAATTATCGCAAATGCCCTCTGGGACGATCCGCTCATGATTGTGATCCCCGCACGTCATCCCTTGCTCTTTCGCAAATTGATTCCGCTGACGGAGGCCCTGACATACCCACTGATCCTCTACCGACCTGAAGCGTACGAAGGCTTCCACGGCCAGTTGGACCGCCTGCTGCAGAGCACTGCGATCCAGCCCAATGTCGCGACGCGCGTCACCACGTTTAACTCGATGCTGGCATTCGTGTCCGGCGGTTACGGACTGGGTTTTTCCAGTGAACCGCTGATCACCGCGTTTAACTACCCTGAAGTGGTACCGCGCGCACTGGCGGACGAGTCCGCACGTATGACCACGTATTTCCTGCGCCCGGCCGAACAGGCCTCTCCCGAACTGGAACGCTTTATGGCGCGAGCCTACGACATCACATCGAACGCATGACGCGCATCACCCTCTTCTACCGCGATCACCTGCCGCCTGGCCCGATTTTTCCTGACTTTTAAAGTCTGAGCTAAGACTTTAGGCCATCGGTGAATCGCTGCCATTCTGTTATCCGCGTCACACAATCATTCAAATTCTGACGAATATCCGTGCAACATGTAAGACCCAAAATGTCTCACATGTTGCACGGATATTTTTGATGCAATCATGCGGACCCAACGCACCTTTACACAACTTCGATCATGAACAAGAAATAATAAATGTTTGACTCACCTGAACATGATCATTTATTTACAAAACGTAAAACACGGAGACAACGGTTAAATCCAGATGCGTTTCCTGCTCGGCGTATTTGAGGCCGGCTTTACGCCGGGCGTGATCTTCTACCTGACTTACTGGTATGGCGAGACACGCATGGCGAGCGCCATCGGTACCGTGATGCTGGCGGTGCGCTCTCGGATGTGGTTACTGGCCCTTTGTCCGGGTGGCTGATGACTGCTTTTCACGGCACCCTCGGCCTCGCCGGCTGGCAGTGGATGTTCGTGGTCGAAGGGCTGCCTTGCGTGGTGCTCGGTATCGTTGCATGGCGATTTCTCGTCGACCGACCGGATGAAGCACCCTGGCTCAGCGCCGACGAGCGGGATCTGCTTATCGCGAATCTCGGTACACAGCGGGCGCAGCACCACTCGTTCAGGCACGTGCTACGTGATGGCCGTGTGTGGCGCATGGCGTTCGCGTACTTCTGCATCATCTGCGGACTCTATGCCGTCAACTTCTGGTTGCCAAGTATCCTCAAGTCCGATGGAGTGACCAGTACCGTGGATATTGGTCTGTATTCGACGATCCCCTATCTGGGGGCGATCGCTGGCATGATCGTATTTGGTCGCAGTTCCGACAGCCACTGCGAACGACGCCTGCATAGCGCGTTACCCACACTTGCTGGCGCACTCGCACTCGCGGCCGCCGCGGCGGGCGGTCATCTTGCAATCTCGCTCACGTTTGTCACCATCGCGACCATGGGAATGTGGGCGGCATACACGGTATTCTGGGCGATACCCTCCGATCATCTGAAAGGCGACGTCGCTGCCGGCGGCATCGCGCTGATCAATACCATAGGCCTGTTCGGCGGCTTTGGGAGTCCGACAATCATCGGCTGGGCGCGGACCACGACCGGCAGCCTCGCGGCAGGCCTGTATGTGATGGTCGGGCTACTGATGATCGGTGCTGTGTTGCTGCTCGCGATGCGCATGCCCGGGGCAAGCTCTCAGGCCCAATGAAGATCGTCTGGCTTCTTCTCACGACGCGCCGCTCGCACCGCAGTGCTCGATCCAACATGCGGCCAAATTCGAGCAGACCGGCGCACAGCCCGGTTTGAGGAATGCTTCATGAATGTCAGAGCGACGTTCGAAGCGAATGCGAGGACGACGGAAACCATGGAGCTGCGAGTGCGTGCGTTCCACAAACCAACGGTATTTCCCGAGGCCACTGCCGTATTCGGTGAGGCACCCTGCAATTCCCGTCGCGATGCTGTGCTCGCGAAGGCGGTGATGACGGGAATTGGAATCGTAACTTCGTCGGCGTAACCGGCATTGGGCTTGCGAAGCGGCCGACCGCGCGTGCTGCCGATCTGTGGGATAGCGTCAACCAGCGGCAGCAGTTGCATGATATCGCCGCGACTCACGCGCGCCGGGATCGCGCCAGGAGGAACGTCGTTTGCGTCTGCGAGGACGTGGTGTTTGGACCCTAGTGGTACTCGATCCGTTGGGTTCGGCCTGGTTTTTGGCGCGTACCGACAAGGCATGCACAGCCACGCACGAAAGATCGAATTGACCAGATGCGTGGAGCTTGCCGCGCTGCAGGACATGCAGTCTGTCCCACTCGCCTCCCTGCTGCCAGTCGTGCACCCGCCGCCAACAGGTAGCTCCCGAGCCGAATCCCAATCCGGCCGGCAGATGGTCCGTCGCATACCTGTCTTCAGCACAAACAGGATGCCATTGAGGGCCGCATGGTCTGAGACCGGCCGACGTCCAGGGTATCGCTTGCGTCGGGGTTTGGGCGCCGGAAGTAGCGCCTCAATCGGTGCCCCTGACCATCATCAATAATGGGGCTGGCATTGCTCCGCCCGCTATTCAGGCATACAAGGCCAACCGTTTGCGGAAAAGCAAACAGCCCCTCCGGGCTCTTTTTGAACCGGCCTTCAGGTAGCATCGGGCGGCGGCCTCTACAGGGGATACATTTCCCGGCGGCAAGGTCAATAGTCTCCACAGCGCGTTTCCGCTAACAAAATTGTGTCACTTTAAAATCAGGCAAAGCCGATATAAATGATTTTTTCAGCATAACTTCTAATGCATAAAATCAAAAATTAACATACGTCAAATATTGAAAAATCACTGTGAGATTGATTGTCTCAACATGCTGTCGCGCTAAGATGGCACATATTATTTGAAGTATCTGTCCCGGCCATCCAATTGGATAACCTCCGGGCGTCCTTTGCGTAGAGTTCGACTGTTCTGCCGTTTTTTTGATCGGCATCGTATCCGGTAGCAAGCATCTGAAATCGCGTTGCACGCACAATTGCATAGTTTGAAAACGTATCGTGAATACGGCACACCCCTCGATCTTTGCTGTACAGCAGCTTCTTGAGAGCCGAGCCTGCTGCGGCGCCTGTCTTTTTTCAATATTCATTCCGCTACTGCCTTAAATCGGCGGATTCTGCGTGTTCAAAGGGGAGTCCTTTGGTATCCGGGTCCATCATCATCAAGCGAAGCGAATGATGCGGCCATCGCCAGCACTGGCCTCGTTGGTCATTTTTCTTCGGTTGACGTGGCAGTGGATTTTTCCAATGCGAATATTTTTATTGCTTGGAGCCGCTGTAGTTTTCAGCAATATTTCATCCGCCAGCGCACAGGCACAAAGCACCACTGTCCTCGACGCTAGTGAGGATACGATTAATCTCTGGCCTGGTCTCACAATACTTTTGTCCGCCGGTCATTCGCTGACGCTGAGCGATGTGCTGACGAAACGCAATCAGTTTCGATATCTGGCCGTCCCATACGGAAATTTAGGCCGACGCAATGACGCCGTGTGGCTACGTGCAGAAATAGAGGTGCCACGGAGCGCTCCGACTGATTGGTGGCTTAGCATTGATTTTGTACCGCTGGATGAAATCGATTTGTATGTCGTCTCACGGGGCTTGATCGTGCAACGGGAGTCCTTCAATCAATTGTCTGCTTTCAATCAGCGCTCATACCCGCTCCGCCAACCAGTTTTTCGGCTTGCGCTGCAGTCTGGTGAACACTATGAACTGATCCTGCGCATTCGCAAGTATGTTGACTCCGCGATGATTGTCCCCGCGTCCTTGCTACGGACATCTGCCCTTATCAGAACTGATGCATCGACCCAGTTCTGGCAAAGTCTGATGTTTGGTCTGGGTGCGTGTCTGGCGACTTTCGCGATGGTCTGCGCAGTCGTTTATCGGGTGCGCCTTTTTGTATGGTTCGCCTTGTTTGCAATATGCAACACGATGAGCTGGTTTGCGTATTTCGGTCTGGCGGCCCAGCACCTGTGGCCGTATTCCAACGCGCTTCACGCCGGCAACGTTGCGCGGTTCTTCATCCTGTTAATGCCTGTTTGGGGTTTGCTATTTCTGGAAGACGCGCTCGACTTACATGAAGAGAGTTTCCGAATTAGCCAGCTGCTGAGATTGATTTCGTTTTTGCTGGTTATATTGTCCGTTCTCTTCGCTATCGGTCTCGCGAGCACTGCTTTCATAGCTCTCGTTGCAAATCTGATCGGACCTTGGCCGCTCATCGTTGTCCTTCCTGTCGTTGTTTTGCGGTTCAGGCGAACAGATCAGTCGTTTGGCTGGCTAATTGCTGGGCTGATACCCCATGCAATAGGGTTGGCTGTCGGCATCGGACTGCATGGTGGCGTCCTGCCATGGAATACATGGACTGATCATGCGGCACAGTACGGCGCCACGCTCGATATGATGGCCTGGACGATGGTATTGTGCATACGAGTCCGCCGCATCCAGCGCACGGCTGTTATGGCCCACATCGAGCGAAACCAACTGCGAATTGCGTCGCAAACGGATTTCCTAACCGGGTTGCTCAATCGTAGAGGGCTGGAGGAAAGTCTCCAGGAGCATCTCGGCGCCCTCGGTCCAAACCTGATGCTGGCTCTGTATCTCATTGATCTGGATGGGTTCAAGCTGGTAAACGATATGTACGGGCACGGTATCGGGGACGCGGCTCTTGTCACCGTCGCTGAACGACTCAAAGGCACAGTCCGCAGCGGTGATCTGGTTTGTCGTCTCGGTGGAGACGAGTTCGTCGTTGTGGCTACAGGACTGCATGGCGAGTCGCAAGCCAAAGGATTGGGACATGCATTGCTAGGGTGTTGCGACGATCCATTTTCGTTAGACGGTGTGGTCTGCGAGCTAGGGATGACCATCGGATATGCGATAGCGCCGATCGATGCAACCAGCGTCAATGTGCTGCTCACGCTGGCGGACGCGGTTATGTTCGAGGCCAAGCGGGAAGGTAAGCGGCGGATACGTAGAGCGACGAATGACTACCTGTGAAGATTCGGGGGTTCCCGAAGCACGTGAAGAGGTTCTGCTGCAACAGGCGCGCCTGGATGACTGAACCGCCCCAGGATCGGAGCGCGTTACGGCTCTGTCCATCGCTGTTGATGGTGAGGGTGCGGTCTTTACGGAGCCGTCGCCTCAGCGCGTCGATCACACCATATTCGTCGATGATGGGGCGAAGGATAGTGTGGAACACGGGCTCGAGGTCGCCACTGGACGATACAGCGTCTGGAGCGTCGAGCGCCGCCTTGCGCAGCGCGTTCGAGGAAATGTGCGACAGGAAATCGTGGGTGAATGACACGTGCTAGAAATGGCTCCGGTGCAAAGAGGCTCGAGGAACCGGTTAGAGTTGTCAGCCTGAAGAACGGGTAGCCGATGATGAGCAAGCGAAAAGGTATGGAAGGGTTGTTCGACGGGCGGCATTTTGATCGGGAAATCATTGTTCTGTGTGTACGCTGGTACCTTCGCGACAAGCTCAGCCTGCGCGATCTGGTCGAGATGATGGCCGAGCGGGGACTTTCGCTGGCACACACGACGATCATGCGGTGGGTGAGATGTTTTACACCCGAGTTCGTCAAGCGCTGGAATCAGTTTGCCGTACCGACAGGCCGCTCACGGCGCGTTGACGAAACCTATCTGAAGATTCGAGGCAAATGAGTTTATCTCTACCGGGCGGTAGATCGGGCCGGCCAGACAGTGGATTTCATGCTTAGAGCCAGGCGCGATGTGGCTGCGGCCAAGGCCTTTTTCAGCAAGGCCATCAGGCATCAATCAGGGTCAGCCGCCGGCGACGATCACGCTCGACGGTTATGCTGCCTCGCACCGGGCGGTGCGCGAGATGAAAGCCGATGGCCTGTTGCCTGAGGACACAGAGGTCCGGACCTCGAAGTACCTGAACAACCTGATCGAGCAGGATCATCGGAATATCAAGTCCCGAACCAACGTGATGCTTGGCTTCAAACGGTTCCGGAGTGCCGCGACCACGATTTCCGGCATCGAGTTGATGCACCGCATTCGCAAGGGTCAGTTCGACCTCTGTGCTCCCGGGCTCAAGGATACCGCTGCACCGAACGTCTGGAATGCCGTCCTGTTCAGTAAATGAGGCATCCTTATTTATTCGGGAAATCTCGGCCCCGCCGGCTATTTGCACCAGTGCCGTCAATCTCAGGCAGCGTGGGCCAGGCTGCAGAATTTTGTAAGCAGCGACGCACCGCCGCCGCTTCCCGCACGACAACCCTTGTGACAATCGACTGCAACAACGCCAGCGGCTCACGTGTGCGTTTCACGCTTGGGATAGCCCCAGTGTTGGCTTCAATTCCCCTCCTGAAGTGAAAGCGCTCTAGGATTCATTTCCTGCAATGCGATAGTCCTTCGCCACGACACCGCGTTCGCTACCTGCATTAACAACCGCAGGCCGCACCCACGTCACCCTGTTCTCCAGCCGACGGATATGACCACGGCGCAAATGCATGCGCGGCGCCGAATGCGAGGCAGATCCTTTTCCGTCGGCGGCCACCTTTCCTGCTGCGAGCTGCAGGACCTTGTACGTGAAAAACGGTGGCCGGCGCATGGCCAGTCGTCACGCGTTCATGGCGGGCTTCGGATGCACGTCGACGGTCCCCACGTTGGCGCAGTTCAACACTGCGCAAGCCTGAATTGCCATGTGTACTTCGTCGTTGGCGTCATAGGTCAGACGGGCAAGCGACGCATCAACATCACCCTGACTCTGCTCCACCGCAACCTCGAACACCTCCTCGAGCAGCACAAAGGGCTCTGCGAAATGTTGAAATGAATTGTGATGGAGCCGGCCCGCGTTTACTTTCGCCTCCAGCATCATCTGCGTCATCCGTGTGGGCTTGTGTCCTTCGGGAGTACGGAATTCCCTCGGCACGAATGTTCCGCCTGCGCCGGGATTCCACGTTTTCAGTTCATCGGAGTAGTAGATGGGATAGATGAAAACGCCGCCTTCCCGATAGTGCTGGCGAAACACCGGGATTTCCTTGAGCCCCCAAACGGGCGTATGGTCCTCGGTCATCTCCCAGCACAGCGCGATCCGGCGCGTCGACAGGCTTTCCTCCACACCGGCCACGGTCGCAGCCGGAACGAATTCCTCCTTGCGCCACGGGGCCTCGAACACCGTCACCGGATAAGGCAGCCGCAGAAGCTCGAGGTGCGTTTCGCGAACGTTCTCTGAATCGATCAGCTCGGCGCAGTTTGGCAGCAGAAACTTGGGTGCTGTCGCAAGCATTTCGATCACGGTTTCCAGCTGCGCAGCCGTGACGGTGAGTCCGCGTGCGCGGGCTCCCTTCATCGTCGCTTTCAGGTCCTCGATGGCATGAGTGCAGTAGTTAACCGGCGTGATCACGTCCGACATGATGAAGGATGATAGTGAAGAACGGATATATTGTGCCGCACGTTCGCCGGGACGCAAGCGAAGTGTCAGACTTTACCCATATTGACTCCACGAATGCCCTTCACGTCCCGCAACGCGATCGCGGCCCCGCCCAGATCACTTCTCAACTGGTCGGCCTCACGCATCCCGGGCAGCTGTTGAGGATTGTTAGAGTCGCTGGTCAGCACGATCACCGTGCCAATGCCGAACGGCCGCTGTCACCTCGGATGCAGTGACGTGACCTGCTGAATCCGGAACGGTGAGACCCCACCCTCCGGCTGAGAATCCCCGGTCGGCAGGTGATGCGCGACGTGTCAATGATGATTTCCGTGTAGGCAGTCTGCTGGTACGCGACGATGGCGCTGGCTGCGATCGCCACGAGAGCAACGACTGGGGCGAACCACGGTACAGGCCAGCCCGTTACCGCATATCAGCACGGCTCGGCTTGGGATCAATGCGAACTCCGGCCGGATTAGGCCCGATATCCACCGCTGGAAAGCTGCGTATCCCTGTACGGGCCTAGCGACCCCGCGAAGGCCAAACGCTCATCAAGACTCTATGTGTTGTAATTAAGCCACGCATCCTTACCCTCATTCAGTTCCATCAGGATCCGTTGTCTTCTGTGCGCTTAGTGGGCTCAAATTGGTACATTGAACGGTACATCGTGCAATTTTTTACTTTAAATACCAATAAAAACAACTATTTATACTTTATATTCGAAGACTCTCCTGGGCACCACTCGTTGTTCCGGCATGATCCATAGTGATCTGCCAATAAAAAAAGCCCGCGGCAGCGGGCTTTTTGTTTTCGACGAGTACATTTCCGAGTACATAAAAGTTCGAGAACAAAAAGTACTCGTCATATCCCTCCCCGTTCGAAAAACAAAAGCACCAGGACCCAACCCTACGGCCTGACCGGTTGATCGGCGGCTACGGCGCGCGAAAGCATGAGAGCGCGGCAGCGGCAAGCGCAACGCTCACCGCGTTGCCGCGCGCCCGCCCCTACATCGCGATCACTTTCCCCGGATTCAGAAGGTTGTGCGGATCGAGCGCGAGCTTGATCGCCTTCATCGCCGCCAGCTCGGCCGGCGATCGCGACAGCCCGAGCACCTTCAGCTTCTCCTCGCCGATTCCATGCTCGGCCGACACCGAACCGCCCATCTCGCCGGTCAGCTCGTAGACGACCCGCTTGACTTCATCGATGGCGTCGTCGCTCCAGCCCGGCTCCTGCACCACCACATGCAGATTGCCGTCGCCGAGATGGCCATACACGAGGATGGTCGCCTGCGGCCAGCGCGCGCGTAAGCGCTCGTCGCAACGCTGCGCCGCCTCGCCCGCCTGCGAGACCGCGAAACTGACGTCGAACGAAATGCGCCCCGGTATCAGACGCGGATACTCGGCCGGCGCGTCGCGAATCGCCCAGAACGCGGCGACATCCGCCTCCGACTGCGCGAGCGCCGCATCGGCGATCACGCCGTCGTCGAGCATATCGGCAAGAAAATCCTCGAACGCCGCCGACTGCCGTTCGGGGTCCGCGCCGCACGTCTCCAGCAGCACGTAGTACGCGTGATCGCTCGCAAGCGGCAGCCGTAGTTCGGGCAGGCGTTGCCGCACGAAGTCGCAGTAGTTCGGCCACATCACCTCGAACGCGGACACGCCGGCCGGCAGGCATTCCTGCGCGCGGCCGAGCAGTGTGGTAACCGCCGCGTAGTCCGGCATCCCGCACCATGCGGTCGACACCGCGCGCGGCTTGGCCCGCAGCCGCAGCACCGCTGAGGTGATCACCGCGAGCGTGCCTTCGCTGCCAGCCAGCAGATTGCGCAGATCGTAACCGGTGTTGTTCTTGATCATCTTGCGCTGTCCGCCGATCACGCTGCCGTCCGCCAGCACCGCTTCGACGTCGAGCAGCTGGTCGCGCATCATCCCGTAGCGGATCACGCGGTTGCCGCCCGCGTTGGTCGCGATGTTGCCGCCGATCGTACAGCTGCCGCGCGCGCCGAGATCGAGCGCGAACATGAAGCCGGCGCGGTCGGCCGCCTCCTGTACCGCTTGCAGCGGCGTGCCCGCGAGCACGGTCATGGTCGCGCCGACCGGATCGATTTCGATCACGCCGTTCATGCGTTCGAGACTCAGCGCGACTTCGCCGCCGAGTACGCACGCGCCGCCCGCGTGGCCGGTCATGCCGCCCTGCGTGACGACCGGTTGCCGGTGCTGGTGGCAAATCCGCAAGGCGGTCGCGACCTCCGCGGTCGTGCGCGGCCGGATCAAGGCGAGCGGTTCGCGCGCCGGCGTGCCGCTCCAGTCCGCGAAGCCGCGCCCGCCGAACTCGGCCGGCAAGCTGACGAGGTCCGCGCCAAGCGTCGTGCGCAGCGCGGCGACGGCGTCGTTGCCCTGCGCTGCGGCGATAGTTTCCTGCATCGGATGTCTCCTGTTGGTCACGCGAGCAAAGCCGGCTCGCGTGCGGTTTCTCTCTGTATTGGCGGGGTGAGCGTGGGCGGCGGCGCCTGCCCGAGCCAACGCAGGTAACTGCGATCGAGCCCGGCAATCTCGCTGCAACCGAGCAAGCCGAGCGCGCGATCGATTTCCGTTTTCAGAATCTCGATCGCGCGCTCGACGCCCGCCTGTCCGCCCGCGCTCAAACCGTAGGTGGTCGCGCGTCCGAGCAGCACCGCATCGGCGCCGAGCGCGACCGCCTTCAGAATGTCCGAGCCGCGCCGGAATCCGCCGTCGAGCATCACGGCAAGTTTGCCGCCGACCTGCCCGACGACTTCGGGCAACACGTCCATCGCCGAAACCGCGCTGTCGAGCTGCCGCCCGCCGTGGTTCGACAGCACGATGCCGTCGACACCTGCGCGCACCGCCTGCAACGCATCCGGCGCGCCGAGCACGCCCTTGACGATCAGCCGGTGCGGCCACAGATCGCGCAGCCATTTGATATCGTCCCACGACAGCGACGGGTCCAGTTGCTGACCGAGCGTGATCGTCGCGCCCTTCACGCTGTCCTGCCCCGGCGGCAGCAGATCGCCGAGATTCGCGAAGCGCGGCATCCCGTTCGGCCACAGCACGTTGGCCATCCAGCGCGGATGCCGCAGCACGTCGAACCGGTTGCGCCAGTCGAGCTGCAACGGCGCGATGTAGTTGCGCAGATCCCATTCGCGTTTGCCGAACACCGCGCTGTCGGTCGTCACGACCAGCGCCTCGATGCCGGCGGCCGCCGCGCGCTGCGCGAGTTTCGCGAGAAATTCGCGCGTGCGGTACATGTAGACCTGCATCCACACCCGGCCGCCCGCGCGCCGCACCACGTCTTCCAACGCGACCGTCGACACGTTGCTCAGCACGAACGGAATCCCGGCCGCCGCCGCCGCGCTGGCGAGCTTGACGTCGCCTTCGCG
Source organism: Paraburkholderia antibiotica (assembly GCF_012927125.1). Classification (GTDB taxonomy): domain Bacteria; phylum Pseudomonadota; class Gammaproteobacteria; order Burkholderiales; family Burkholderiaceae; genus Paraburkholderia; species Paraburkholderia antibiotica. The sequence goes on along the minus strand of NZ_JABBFZ010000008.1, from coordinate 198,312 downwards.
AAACATCAGCCCGCTATAGCCGGTCGGGCCGATCATGAACGGCGCCGCGCTGCGGCCGCCGAATAGCGTCACGCTCTGGTTGCGCTTCTCGACGTTCACCAGCGTGCGCGGCAAAAACGCGATCTCGCGAAACACGTCGCGATTGCGGCGCAGCGTCGCCTCGTCCTCGGCGCCGCCCTCCACATACTCGAAACAGAAATTCGGCAGACGCCGGCGCGCCATCGCGCGCAGATCGTCGATGCTGTGCGCGCGCTTCACGTCGCGGCCCGCATAAAGGCGGCGTTTCAATTCGACCCTCCTGGGCATGGGTTTCAGGTGAACGGCACAAGGCAGCGGTTCAGGTCACCACGCCGACCTGCCACGGCACGAATTCGCTTTGCCCGTAGCCGTGCAGTTCGCTTTTCGTGCGCGTGCCGGACGCGCAATCGAGCATCATCCGGAAGATCGCTTCGCCGAGTTCATCGATGCTCGCGCTGCCGTCGATCACGCCGCCGCAATTGATGTCGATATCCTCCTCCTGGCGCTCCCACAGCGCGGTATTGGTCGCGAGCTTCAGCGACGGCGACGGCGCGCAGCCATACGCGGAGCCGCGCCCGGTCGTGAAGCAGATCAGATTCGCGCCCGACGCCACCTGCCCCGTCGCCGACACCGGGTCGTAGCCCGGCGAGTCCATGAACACGAAGCCCTTCGCGGCGATCGGCTGCGCGTATTCGTAGACGTCGACCAGATTGGTCGTGCCGCCTTTCGCGACCGCGCCGAGCGATTTTTCCAGGATCGTCGTGAGTCCGCCAGCCTTGTTGCCCGCCGACGGATTGTTGTCCATCGCGCCGCCGTTGCGCGCGCAGTAGTCCTGCCACCACGCGATCCGCGCGAGCAGTTTCTCGCCGACGGCGGGGCTCGCCGCGCGGCGCGTCAGCAGATGCTCGGCGCCGTAGATCTCCGGCGTCTCCGACAGGATCGCGGTGCCGCCGTGCCGCACCAGCCGGTCGACTGCGGCGCCGAGCGCGGGATTGGCGGAGATGCCGGAGTAGCCATCCGAGCCGCCGCACTGCAAACCGACGCACAGATGCGACGCCGGCACCGGCACACGCTGCACGCGGTTCGCATCGGCGAGCATCTCCCGCACCATCGCGATGCCGCGCTCGATCGTCTTGCGCGTGCCGCCGCTGTCCTGGATCGTGAAGCTGCGCAGCTTCAGCTCGCTATTGCCGAGCCCGCCCGCTTCGAGCACGCCGTCGATCTGGTTCGTCTCGCAGCCGAGCCCGACGAACAACACCGACGCGAAGTTCGGATGCACCGCGTAGCCGGCGAGCGTGCGGCGCAGGATGCCGATCCCCTCGCCCTGCATGTCGATGCCGCAGCCGAGGCCATGCGTCAACGCGATCACGCCATCGACGTTCGGATAGTCGGCGAGCGCATCGGCGTGCACATCGCGCCGGAAGTGATCGGCAATCGCGCGCGCGACCGTCGCCGAGCAGTTCACACTGGTCAGGATACCGATGTAATTGCGCGTCGCGACCCGTCCGTCAGCGCGGCGAATGCCCATGAAATGAGCGGGGTCGTCGACGTAGACGGTCGGCTGCGCATCGGCGCCGAACACGTGCTCGCGCGCGAACTCGGACATGCCGAGGTTATGCACGTGCACGTGCTGGCCGCGCGCAATCGCCTCGCGCGCCACGCCGATGATCTGGTTGTAGCGCTTGACCGGCTCGCCCTTCGAGAGGTCGCGCGTCGCGATCTTGTGGCCTGGCGGAATCAGTCCGGTCACCACCAGGCGTTCCGCGTCGATGCGCGTGCCCGGCAACAGCTGTCGTGTGGCGATGATGACGTCGTCGCCGGGATGCAGGCGGATGATCGCGGACGCGATGCCAGCTTGAGTCGACATGAGAACCTCGAAGCAGAATGAATCAAAGACCTGAAAAAAACCCTCGCCGCCGGATGCGCGGCAGCGGCCTGCGTCAAACCGTGGGACGTGCGCCTTTGGGCACGTCGCGGCTCGCCGGTTCGATCGACAGCGGCTCGATGCGGCCCACGATCACCAGATAGCTGAACGCGCCGAGAAAGCAGAAGCCGCCCGCCACAACGAGCGGAATCGTGAACGAGCCCTTGGTCATCGCGACCATCATGCCAGTGAAGGTCGTGATCACGATCCCGGCCAGGTTCGACGCGAAGTTCTGGATGCCGCCGATCGACGCAACGTGGCGCGGCGTCGGCGCGACGTCGCAGGGCAACGACCAGATGCTCGCCGCCGCGAACGCCAGGCTGCCGTACGCGATGCCGAAGAAGGCGAGCATCAGATACACGTTCTCCGTGAACGCCGACAGCGTGATCACCGACGACAGCAGCATGCCGCCGACCATGCAGGTCTTGCGCGCGGCCGTGAGGCTCCAGCCGCGCCGGAACAGCGCGTCGGACACATAGCCGCCGAGCCAGCCGCCCGGAATCGCGATCAGCGCCGGAATCATGCCGAGCGTGCCGAGCGATTTCAGCGAGAAGCCGCGCGTCTGCACGAGATAGCTCGGAAACCACGTGATGAAGAAATAGATCACGAAGTTCAGGCAAAAGAAGCCGAGCATCATGCCCCACAGCGTGCGATGACGAAACAGCGACGCCCACGTGACTTTCTCGCCATCGGTTTGCGCGTGTGCGTTCGCCACCGATGCGGCGTCCTGCGCGCCGCCCATAGCGTCCTCGGTCGGATGGCGGTAAATCACGAGCCAGCCGACGATCCACACCGCGCCGAGCAGGCCGGTCAGGATAAAGGCCGCTTGCCAGCCGAGCGTGCCGATAATCAGCGCAACGACCGGAATCGAGAGCGCGGAGCCGACTCGCGAACCGCTGTCGAAGATGCTGGTCGCGATCGCGCGTTCCTGCGGTTTGAACCATTGGCTGACGAGCTTGGTACACGACGGATACGCGCCCGCCTCGCCGACGCCGAGCAGCAGCCGGCAGCCGAACATGCCCGCGACGCTGGTCGTCACCGCGGTCGCGGCGGTAAACAGCGACCACCAGCCGACCGCGAGCGGCAATGCGATCCGCGCGCCGACGCGATCGACGAACCAGCCGAACGGCATCTGCATCAGCGCATAGGTCCAGAAAAAGCCGCTGAGGATGAAGCCCATCTCGGCCGGCCCGATGCCAAGCGCCTTTTCGATTTGCGGCGCGGCGACCGCGAGATTCGCGCGATCGACGTAGTTCACCGCGATCGCGAGAAAGCATAGAAAAATCACGACCCAACGCATCTTCTTCATGAAACTGTCTCCTCCTGAACTGGCAGTTAGGTATTCCGGTATGTCCGTCTGCGTCTGCGTCGCCATTCATCGGCGACGGCGCGCCTCGTCGTTGCGAGGCGATCGTTGTCGTTCTCTCTCGTTGTTCTGGTGCTTGCCGCGTATGAGGTCAGCCCGCGCTTTCCGGCGACGACGCGAGCGCCGCATGTAGACGCGGCTGCCCGATCCGCACGCCCAGTTCGCGCGCAAGCTCGATGACGGGCCTGAAACGCCGCTGCTTCTTCTGCGCGTGATTGCGCGCGATGTCGGCGAGACGGTGATCGAGGAAGGGGTTTTCGAAGCGCTCGCGCACCTCGTCGAGATACGCGCGCGCGTCGTCGCCCTGGCCGAGCGCATCGAACACGGGCAGCACCTCGTCGCGCCACAGCGATTCGAGATCCGCGCGCAGCGCCGGATCGCGCATCGCCTGCAGCGTGTTTTCCTGCGGCGCGCGCGCATCCACGCTCCAGCGTTCGGCGAGCCACGTGTGACCGAGATTGAGCAGCAACAGCTTCAGGCGCTCGTAGTGCGGCAGATCGTCGGTGACGATCATCGCTTCGTGCTCGCACGGCAGCACCATGCCGGCGCGCCGCTCGATCGCCCACAGCGCGTACGGCTCCGCATACGCGCCGATCGGACGGATCGGCTCGGACACGATGCGGTCCACCAGCGAATTCACCCAGATGCAGCCGTGCTCGATATAGCGGATAAAGTCGGGCGCGGCCCCCCACTCGCGCGCGAGATCCGCGACGAGTCCGCGCAGCGTGTCGCCGTTGTGCGATACCAGTTCGCAAGGCAGCAGCGTCAGCGGCGCGGCGCTCGCGTCGAAGCGCGCGTGCAGCAGCACCGCGAGCTTCGCGACGAAGCCGCGCGGCACGCTGGCGCGATGGCCGGGGCGCAACAGCTCGGCGGTATCGTCGACGAAACGCTCGTAGCCGCGATCGCCGGTGTTCGAGATCACGACCCGCGCATCGTGCGCGAAACGCTCGATCACCGTCGGCCATTCGGTATTCGCGTTCAACGCTTCGTCGATCGCGTGGCAGCGCGTGGTCGTATCGATCACCGCTGCATGGCGCACGCCACGGATGCGCACCTCGTATTCGCCACGCGCACGCAAGGCGTCGATCCTCGCGAGGCTCTCGGGATTGGAGGTGGTCTGCACGACCGTGACCTGTCCCAGCGCGCGGCCCGCATCGAGCGCTTCCGACACGAACAGATCCGCGTGCGCCTGCAGGAAGCGGCTCGTGCCGAATTGAAGAATCGGGTTGCCCATCGTTCCTGGCTCCTCGTCAGCACGCGACCAGCGCCTTGATCACGCCGGCCTCCGGTTTCAGCAGTCGCGGGAATTCGGCCGGCAGATTGCCGAGTTCGACCACGTGCGTATTCAGCGCGGCCGTCGGGATTCGCTTCGCGCGCATGGCGGCGAGCACCGTTTCGAAATCGGCGACGGTCGCGTTGCGGCTCGCGAGCAGCGTCGTTTCGCGCTTGTGAAACTCGGGATCGGCAAACGAAATACGCTCGCTGACGATCGACACCAGCACATACTTGCCGCCGTGCGCGACGAACTGCAGTCCGCGCTCCATCGCCTTCACGCTGCCGGTCGCGTCGAACACCGCGTCGAAGAATTCGTGGTCTGTCAGTGCGGCAAGTGCGACGGCGTCGGTCGCGGCCTCGCTCGTATCGAGCTGGACCGTGTGATCCGCCTGCAACGCACTGACGCATACCGCCAGCCGATCCGCGCGGCCATCGAGCACGCAGACTTCGGCGCCGCGCAGCTTTGCGAAGATCGTCACTGCCATGCCGATCGGTCCGGCACCGACCACCAGCACGCGCTGCGCGGCCTGCACGTCCGCGCGCGCGACCGCATGCGCGCCGATCGCGAGGAATTCGAGCATCGCGGCCTCGTCGAGCGTGACGCCGTCGGCTTTGAAGACGAACGCCTGCGGTACGGCGAGATATTCGGTCATGCCACCGTCGGCATGCACGCCGAGTACGCGGATATTCACGCAGCAGTTGCCCTTGCCCGCACGACACGCGACGCAGCGCCCGCACGACAGATACGGCATCACGTACACCTGGTCGCCTGCCTTGACGCTCGCGCCGGCCGGTGCCGCTTCGACGATGCCGGCCAGTTCATGCCCCATCACGCGCGGATACGACAGATACGGCTGACTGCCGGTGTAGATGTGAAAGTCGGTGCCGCAGATGCCAACCCGGCGGATGCGGATCAGCACGTCGTCGGGACCGGCTTCCGGAATCGGGCGCTCGGTGAGCGCGAGCTGGCCCGGCTGTTCGCAAATGACTGTCTTCATGAAGAGATTCGGAGATCGGTGAAAGGAAACGCGCCGCCAGGCTACCGTCGGATGGCATCTCGGATGCACCCGTCCGATCCTGCAATTTGGCCTTACCAATTTGCGAAAATAAAGGTATGTGGAATACTGGTCAAGCCAATTTACCCCAAGGCGGGGAAACCCCGAGATCCTCTCGCGGCTCCGGTTTGCCCTGCGAACGCTTCGATTTACAATCGGCGCTCACCTTATCGGACTTACCGAAGCTTCATCGCCGGAAAACGTTTCGTGACCGTCAAACCTGCCGACACTCGCCGTCTCTATCTTCAGATCGCGGAAAAACTGCGCGATCTGATCGCCCAGCCGGATTTCGCGCCGCATGGACGCCTGCCGCCCGAGCGTGCGCTAGCCGAGACGCTCGGCGTATCGCGGCCGTCGGTGCGCGAAGCGCTGGTCGCGCTCGAACTGGAAGGGTTGGTCGAGATCCGCATGGGCTCCGGCGTCTATCTGTGCGCGACGCCGCCCGCGCAAAACGGCGCGGCGCTATCGCAAGCCGAACTCGGCGACAGCCTGCTCGACATCATGGGCGCGCGCTGCGTGATCGAAGGCGCGATCGTGGCGAGCGTCGCGCCGCTGTGCAAGCCGAAGGATCTGAAGGCGCTGCGCGCCATATACAACGAGATGGAACGCGAGGTCGAAGCCGGCAGGATTCCGGTCGCGGCCGACCGCGCATTCCATCTCGCGATCGCACAGATGTCCGGCAACGAAGTGCTGGTGCGTACCGTCAGCTCGCTATTCGATGCGCGGCAGAGCCCGCTGTCCGAGAAGCTGCGCGGTCACTTCGAAAACGAAACCACGTGGGGCGCGGTGCCCGATGAACATCGAGTGATTCTCGAAGCGCTGGAAGCGCACGACGCGATCCAGGCGCAGGCGGCGATGCTGCGGCATTTGAAGCTGTCGCTGGAGCGCGTGATTGCCGGAGGACAGCGCACGACCTGAAAGTCATCGCGCAGTTGGTCGAACCAGCAAACGGCCGATCAAACAAGCAGCTCCGCGTACGACTCCCATGCCCGGCTATAGGACAAAGCCTTGCGGATTATTCGACGGCATTTGAAGTCTTCCTGCTCTTTTCGGGCTGCGTCGTGCTGTTCTTCTGAAACAGTAGTCGAAGCGGTGCGTGGAAAGCGTGTCACCGTCATTTACGCGAGCCGGCACCATTCCATGCGCTCGCCCCCATTACCGGGCAGCCCCGCCTGGCGGTTCAGGTTCCCCGCTTTGCTCTCCGGGCGCGGGCGACTCTCCGGATAACCCTTCAAGGCGATATCCATAGGCGTACACCGGCGCAAGACGATAGCCATTATCCGGACGCAGCCCCAGCTTCTGGCGCAACACGGAGACGTGCGTGTCCATCGTCCGCGAGAGGGCATCAGGCGGCTGCTTCCATACCCGCTCGGCAATATGCGCCCGCGACAGCGGCCGACCGAGATTCTGGAACAGCAACAGCGCGAGCGCAAATTCACGCTGGGTCAGCTTCACCTCCACACCGCTCCTGAAAACCTGCCCGGCACTCACATGGAATTCGATTTCGCCAAAGACGGCTTTCGTCACATTCACGTTGATCGCGTACGTACGACGCAACAGTGCAGTAACACGGGCGAGCAGCACGCGCGAGGCAACGGGTTTGACGAGATAGTCGTCCGCACCGGCGTTCAGAATCGAGGTAATGTCCTCCTCGCGACCGTACGAGGTCAGGAAGATGACAGGTAGTCGGGCCGCCTCGCCCTGTTTGGCCCAGCGCAGCACCTCCTCGCCCGTCATGTCGGGAATCTGCCAGTCGAGGATCAGCAGATCGAAGGTGTCGCGCCGCAGGGCGCGAACAAGCGCGGCTCCTCTCTCGAAATGATGACAATGATGGCCCGCGGCGACCAGGGTCTCCGATACAGACTCAGCCTGAACCGGATCGTCTTCTAATAGTGCAATCCTCACAGCGCTCTCCTCGCCTGTCCGCGTCATTCCCCGGACAAGCCGTCTACTCTTTCCGACTATTCTAGACTAGAAAGGACTACCGATTTTTCAACTTCATGCGAACCCGCAGTGTACCGGTCAACCGCCACGTGTCGGCGTAGTGCGCCGGCGCTGTTATGCGCTCGCACCTCGAGCGCGCCACCGTTTAATCCCGTCGCGCTCTGCGCGGGTTCAGATGGCCGACAAATACATTTTTACGTGATTTTTACACTCAATCACGAAATAACAAAGATTGAATATTCTGGAAATTTAATTTTTTATTCTTTACGAATCGACAACTAGTCATTCAAATATGACTGCGCCCATCGAATTAATTTCATGCGTGATCACAAAGCGAATCCGATTAGCGGAATAACTTTGCATATTGCGTATCTTATGGGGGCTATCTGTTATGAATCGCACATATCACTCTGTCTGGAATGAAGCACTCGGCGCCTGGGTCGCCACATCGAAAATTTCGTCGGCACGGGGCAAGCCGAACAAGACGGCTGTTGCAAAGGCGATTGCCGTCGTTGCGCTAGTGGCAGGCGCGGGCATCGCTGGGTCGGCCCAAGCTCAGGTTGCCATCGGGGAAGGCTCAAGTTTTTATCCTGTCGCTCAAGGCTCGGCCGACATTGGGAATCCAGGCAACACCGGAAACACTGCGGTGGGTGCAGAGTCCAATGCGACCGGCGCCTATTCTGCCGCCTTTGGATTTCAGGCGACAGCGACCGGCGACACGCCCACCGCCATAGGCAGCGGTGCGATCGCAACTGGCGAGGGTGCTACCTCGGTGGGAAGTTCCGCGCAGGCAGGGGGGAACTACTCAGTTGCTTTCGGCCCCGGCAGTGTCGCCGTGGGTGACAACTCGTTCGCGTCTGGCTGGCCCGGGCCTACGGCAACCATGTCCTGCTGTCACATACGTCACGGTATTCCCGTTCGCCGACGGCCGACAGACGATTGAATAACATGCTGCGACTGGCTAAGGGCAGCGCGCCATGCCAAGGCGAGAAGCACTGGGTATTGGCGAAGAAAAAGCAGCATGCGCCACTTCGTACCCGGTGCGCCCTCCTGCTCCCACTGCGTTGGTGTCATGCACCACGTCTTCAGTGCACCGAATGACCGCTTTGGTCCTTGAATTCCGGCGGATTCAAATCGGAGTAAAAAGCGAATCTGTTTTTTCCTGCTTTTTTTGCTGCATAAAGCGCGTGATCTGCGCGGCTCATGCACTGCGACAACGTCAAGTCCTGTTCATATCTTGCAATACCGATGCTGGCCCTGACTTTCGTGCCGGCCATCACACTATTCTCGAGCGACCTGAGAAAATTCCTGGCGAAGTTCGACAATTCCTCGCAAGTTCCTTCGAATGCAATCCCAAACTCTTCTCCACCCAGTCGCCCGTGCGGAAGCTCACCCGCACACGCTTTGATTGTTGATGCGATCTGTTTCAGAACGGCATCGCCCACCGCATGTCCGCACGTATCGTTGATGCGCTTGAAATCATCCACATCGATCATCAGAAAATATATATGCTCGCTGCCGTTCGCGCGCAAAGCCTCTATTTTTTCCAGGAATTCACGCCGATTCCCTATCCCCGTCAGCGAATCCTTGAATGCCATATCATATAATTCATTCCTTGATCTCCAATACATCACCCTCAGAAAAGTCATGAAGAAATTTATAACCGACCCAAGGAGTATGGAATTGAAAATTACCGTCAGAATCCAGCTTCTATACGAATCATTATATATTCTCTGATTCAATCCATTGCACAATATGAGCCACACCAACACAATCGAGATCATATAGTGGTGCAATTTCTCGTAAACGGGGGCAGCACCCAAGGCAATAAGAGAACCGATCGACAGTATCCAGAACACAGGCTCCCTGAACGATTCAGCGTCCAGCCGGAAACTGAAGGCAATAAACGACATTGCAATCGTTCCGCCAATCAGGAGAGTCTCGAGCCGCCTCGCCACAACGGAAATACATAATCCGACTATAATTCCGGCTATTCCTTCGCAGGTCGTCACATCATCGAAAACAGCACCGGCCGGCGCCAGCACACGCGCCAATATGACTGAGATCAGACCAAAAAATTGCAGTGAAATTGAAAATGGATGCAAGCTGACAAATTCAGACTCTTCAATGGTGAGTCCGGCACGCAATTCGTACTTCCTCTTCCAGATAAATGGCTGCATAGATCAGCTTATTTTTTAAAAATTGTCAACAACCCAATTCAGACTATAAATCAGCATGCTTTCCCAGCGAAATAAATTTCGCATTTCTGACAAAATTTCACAATCAGAAAATATGAAATAACTTCCATTTAATTTACCAGGATCCTTATTAAATCCGCGCCCCTTTCAATTCAACGCGTTTTGCGAAATTCCAGACACCTTCCCATGCATCCATCGTTTATGCACGATCCGGTTTTCGTCAAATCCACACGTTGGCGAATCAACACCTGAAAAAACCTGCTCCAATTTATGAATAACAGATGAGACAGGTCCATCCGCGCATCTATTCATCGAAACGGAGAATCGGATCTAGGCTTTAGTCGCGGATTTCTGCTGTACGGATTGGTCCGCAGCGAGTCTGGCCATCGCCGCTCGCAATTTTCCATTGGACACGGGCTTATACAGCACCAGCAGTTCGCGGGTCTGCGCCTCAGCCAGGCCACAGCCCGCAGTGTCGCCGGTAATGAGGATCGCGGGGATGCTTTCGTTGTATTCGGTGCGGAGCTTTTCAATCGCGTCGATGCCGTTTTCACCACCGCGCAGACGCAGATCGCAAATCAAAAAACTCGGTGTCCCCGTATAACCGGCGAGGCGTTGAATTGCTTCATCAACCGAACCCACCGCCAGCACCTCATAACCCCAGTCGATCAGTAAGGCAGACATGCCGGCGCGAATTGCCCGCTCATCGTCCACGACGACCACCAGACCCGTCGTGAGCATCGCGCGCACATCCCCATCGGGTGAATTCAACGGAGTCACGGCGCTATCGGCCAGCGGAAGAAAAACCTCGAAACAGGACCCTCTGCCGAGTTCGGAGCGCAGTTTCAACCGGCATTCAAGCAAGTCGACGGTACGCCGGACAATCGCAAGGCCAAGCCCGAGCCCTTTTTCCCGATCCCGCTCGGGATTGCCGACCTGGTGGTATTCCTGGAATACGAGCTCCTGCTGATCGGGTGAAATGCCTCGTCCGGTATCCCACACCTGCAGGGAGACGAATGCCCCACGGCGCCGACACCCTATGAGAATCCTGCCGGTATCGGTGTAGCGCACGGCATTGGAGATCAGGTTGCGTGCGATGCGTTCGACAAGTATCGGATCGGAATCGACAATGGCGCGGCAACACACGTACGAGAGCCTTAAACCCTTGGCAGTCGCCTCGTCTGCGAAATCATCGCAGACGCGAATTAGCACGGCATCGATCGCGAACGGCTGTCGCCGGATCTCCACGCCGCCAGCATCAAGTTTGGAAATGTCGAGCAGCGCGGCGAAAAGTCTGTCCATTGCATCTGTGGAAGCTTCGATTTGATCCAGCAGGCGCTGTCCTTTTGTGTTCATCGGCACGCCACGAAGTGCGCCGACAAACAGACTCAGGGCATGAACAGGCTGACGCAGATCGTGGCTCGCTGCCGCGAGAAACCGCGATTTGGAGAGGCTCGCCTTCTCAGCGATCTCCTTTTGATGCCTCAGGTCGATCGCCAGTTGGGCCACGATCTCTCGTTCGCGCTCCGCGGCGACCTCGGCAGCCCGTTGCCTGCGGTGAGTCCGTATGCTCATCACCACGATCCAGGTCGTCATAAGCAGTAAGGCCCCAAGATGCTCCACACCTTCTGCCAACTGGCTCCACGGCAAGTAGCCATACGTCATTGTCGTAGCGACCGACATCCCGGCCGCATAGCATGCAGCACCAACGATTGCCCAGTCCCACAGCGCATCGCCATCCCGAAAGCGACGCACGACAAATGGTACGAGAAGCAGTAGTGGGAGCGTGCCGATCACCGAGAACGCCCCGGCAACCAGCATATTGCTAGCAAGCCCGGTAGCGAAAAGGACAATCAGCAATGCAAAAAATCCGGCAAGCGATCTCAGTACCAGACTGATTCGCGGACTTTGTTCACGCAGTTCGAGAACGCCGTCCACAAAGAGAAAACAACTGACTACGCGAAGCAGCATGCAATAGCGCGCGACGAGATCAGGCAGGAAGAGATGCGAATTCGGCCACAAGTACGCGTTTGCCAACCCGTAATAGGCAGCTGCGTAAAGCGTGCTACAGGCTGCAAACAGTGCAAACCAGATGCAAAGTGGATCGCGTTTGAGTGCCGCGATAAAGAGCGCATAGACGACAAAACATATACCGACACCCAGCATCAGACTTCGCCAGAACTGCGCCGATGCTTCTGCCTTGATCAGACTACTGGTTCGAACAAGCGACAAGGGAATATATATTGCATTAGGGAAGTATTTGCGGACGCGGATCACCAGTTCATATTGTCGGTCGGGCTGCAGTGCCAACTGAAAGACCGGCTGGTGAAACGCGAAGGACCATTTCGCAAATGCCTCCCGTTGGCGCACCGCCAGATGCTGCACGACCCGCCCCTGCTCCACGACGTACAGATCGATCTCATCCAGGATAGCGAAATCGATACGCAACCACCAATCGAGCGGTGCATTTTCTGACAATGCAATATTGGTGCGAAGCCACATCGCATTTCTATGTATCCCGAGGTTGGCATAGGGTGCGCGGAGGTTCTGAAAGCGGTCTGGCTTCGCCAGGACATCATCGATCGTAAATTCGTCGCCCGGATCCGAAAGGACGGTAAGTTCCGGCCATAGATCAACGATGGACCTGCTGTTATCCAGGCGGACTAGATTGGGTATTTGCGCGTGCGCCTGCGAAGAAATTCCAGGGAATAGTGTCAGCGCAAACAACGCCAACGCAATGCATGAGCGGATCGTACGGCACAACCGTGGTGGAAGATCGCCAGACGATCCGCTCCACAGTGATTGGATCTTGAGGCGACAGATCGACGGGAACACCCTATGGGCATTCGAAACGAGGTTCGCGCTCCACAGCATAGGGATTGCATATCGCATTGCAGATACTTTCAAATATCCTGCGGTCTTTGACTGCTCAACCTCAAACGTCATGCATGACAATGACCATAATTACAGCGCCCTTGCCACACGGTCATTGCTCCTGTTGCTCCCGCATATCCTGAAATAAATCGTATCGAATCTGACCGAGGAAAACTTTAAGAATTGTCATTTCAGGCAGGCCGTCATGCAACTGCTGGAAGAACTTCAGGTACTCAGGGTTTACCAGCCAAACAGTCGAACTGGATACGCGAAATTTTCGCAATCGAGAACATGTCGAATTTTTTAATCTGCCGTTGGCGATACGATCCCGTTTCAGCGGACTGAATGAATCGCTCATGGTTTTTCGATCTTCGCAGCGGTTGAAGCTCGTACACACACGGACGGCGTCCCTCGAAGTCGACAAGACACGAGGCTCATTCGTGATTCCTGGAGTTCATCTCGCTGGTTCAATTCCTGGATTCAACAATGGACGATGTTCCAAATATGAATCGCCGAGTTCCATTGGTGGCGACAGTGGTGGTGACAGAAACGAAGCAGTAGGTCGCGCGAAACAGGTTACCTCTAGCGTGCGCCGGGAAGAAATGCGACCATTCATTTCCCTCACGGACCGAACCTTCGCCGAGCCGCCTTCAACCCGTGCCGATTCAATTGTGCGCGGCACAATAGACGCCTTCATCTCACCTTCAAATTCTGCTTTTGCGTAGCTCCGGGTTCCAACTTCTCCCGCAGGTCAGGATGAAAGTACCGCTATCTCGTGGAACCATTGCTTTCCACACTCACGTTTCTACGAAGGAAGTCGTCATGAACGGTACGGCCCTCAAACGTCATCTTTACGCATTCGCCTTTGATGTCCAGCCGAGCCACGGTCATCCCGACTCGACCACTCGCGCTGCCGCGATGGTGCGCATAAAGGCATTCGTGTTCTGCCCTGACCCCTTCGAGGCACAACGCCTGATCGCTGAGAGATTGCGCGATGATCACTGGGAAGTTCTCAAAATGATCGAGGCAATGGAGATCGAGGAATCGACGATCAAAGAGTCCATCGACCTGACGCTTCTGGATATTGCACGGCACCAAGGATTAGCGCTTGGTGTCAGTGCGCTTCAACCCCAGGCCGGAGACACGCCAGACCAGGACGGCACGACCCGGAATGAGGTGCGCACCGGAAATTCCTGACGCCCATTAACGGCTTGACGATTCGTTCGATCGAACGATGAGCGCGCCTGACGACATTACTCAGGCGCTTTTCCGCACAACACGGATCGACGTCGGCCGGTTTGCCATAAGCACATGAAGTCCAGCCGGCATGGGTCCATGTTTGATGGCCTTTTTCCTCGATGCAGGCCTCGCCTCCGTATCAGTCATTACCCAACCTCCTCCTGATTCGTCGACCTCCGTGGACAACTCGAAGACTGCTTCACCGTGCTAGCGCGACAGGACCCTGGGACTGGATCGCGACGTCGATTGCCATCGCCGGGATCAAACGTAAATTGGACAGAAGACTTAAGACGTCCTAAGATCGGGGCGATTAGTCCTAGGACCATCGGTCCCCCACGGTCGTCATTGTTTCCGCATTATGGTTAGCACTATGAAAATATTGATCGTCGATGATCACTCCGTTGTGCGAGAGGGTATTGCCGCGCTACTGCAACGAGACGGCGTTGACATCGCCATTCTGCAGAGCGGCAGCGCCGCCGAAGCATTCGAACTTATCCATGCACATGCAGATATCGACATCGTTGTGCTCGACCTGATGCTGTCCGGCGTAGTCGGCCTGGATGCGATTACGCAATTTGCGGAAATTCGCCCGACACTGCCTGTCATCGTGCTGTCCTCGTCGGAAGATCCACGCGACGTACGTGAAGCGTTCGCTCGTGGCGCGTTAGGTTACGTGCCCAAATCGTCAAGCCGGCAGGTACTCCTCTCAGCCATTGAACTCGTCTTGCACGGTGATCTCTATGTGCCGAAACTCGTTCTTGGCAACGGTTCGTCCGAAAGATTCGTGAGATCTGCTTCACAGGACGAGAACACCCCGTTGCTAACGCAACGGCAAATAGAAGTGCTTCGACGTATTGGCGAGGGCCAGCCCAATAAGAAAATCGCCGCCGGATTGGAGTTGTCGGAGAAAACCGTCAAAGCTCACATTACCGCGATATTCAAAGCGCTGAAGGTGATGAATCGAACTCAGGCGGTGGCTGCCGGAAGAAAAGCCGGCCTTATCTAGCGTTCCAGGTCAAAACATAAGGGGTCGCATTGTGGCGTGGAGTGGGTCGCGGTAGTCCATGCGAACACTCACGCATGCGGGTCGGGGCAAGTTGCATTTTCCAATGGCGTTACGTGTCGCAACATCGGGCGGCCGCGCTGCGTTTGAGAATTCATGCAGATACGCCGTCTTTCGCTTTCAGTACCGATTACCCCGCTCATACTCCTCCGAAGGTCTCGTTTCGATGCGAATCCTCCCCCCCGCTTCGTCCCTAGCCCCTCGGTTGCGCCTGGAATCCTCGCTCGTGACACGCCCTGCAGATCTTTCTACTGTGTTGTCATTGAGCTGGACGCCCACCGGTTTCTATTGCCCCATACTCCTGCCCCATCCCCGCCGACGTATCCGGCTCAAGCCAGGACTCCCGATAAGCGAAGCTGTGACGCATAATCTGCATACAAGGCCCGTTCTATTTGCGATGCATCCGTCGGCTTGCCAAAAAGATACCCTTGCATGCTTTGACAGCCAAGCTTGCGCAATGCGTGGAATTCCGTTGCATTTTCGATACCCTCGGCGGTCATCGATAGATTCATTTCCGCCCCGAGATGTATTATCGACGAGATAACCGAACGTGAAGCAGTGGCACGGCTATCATTCAGCCCGACAACGAACGAACGGTCGAGTTTGAGTTTGTCGATAGGTAGTTGGCAGACCTGTGCCATCGACGAATAACCGGTGCCAAAGTCGTCAAGCGCTATGCGAACTCCCGCGCATCGTAATTCATCCAGCACTGCACGAGCAGACCGATTGTCGTTGACAACCAACGATTCCGTTATTTCCAGTTCGAGCCGTCCCGGCTCAAAACCTGCGCGAGCAAGACATTCCAGCACGGACCGAGCAAATGATCGCTGATTTAGCTGGACCGCTGACACGTTGACGGCAATCCGGATATGTCTGGGCCAGTGTGCTGCCGTGAAGCAGGCCTGCTCGAGTGCCCACAACCCCATTTGCACGATCAGGCCAGACTCTTCGGCCACAGGAATAAAATCATTCGGCGATATGGCGCCATATCGTGGATGATGCCAGCGCATCAATGCTTCGCATCCAATAACGCGGAGCGTCGAGACGTCCACGATGCATTGATAGACCATCGACAGCTCGTTACCCTCGATAGCGCCAGCCAGATCGCTCACCATCGACAAACGTCCTTTCGCCTTCTCACCCATCCGGTCGGTGTAGATCACGTATAGATCACGACCTTCACCTTTCGCTTCGTAAAGGGCAATATCCGCCCTGCGCATCACTTCGCCAGGCGTCATCAGCGCGAGCTTATCCACCACTGCGCCGATACTGCCACGGACGTCGATACGAAAATGACTGATGACCTCCGGTTCGCGAAGAGATTCGATCAATTGTTGCGCCCGTACCTGAAGGAATTCGACAGGTTGCTCCGTCGGTACTTCTATCAACGCGGCAAATTCATCACCACCAAGGCGAGCGAGGAAATCGTATGGCGTCATCGTTGCGGCCAGTCGGGCCGCGACCCGTTTAAGCACCGTGTCTCCGACACTGTGTCCCAGCGCATCGTTGGCGGACTTGAAGTTGTCAAGATCGATAATGAGTACCGCGCGCGATTCATAAGCCGTTCGCGAAGTCCGATGTGTCAGCGCTTCGAGTCGCTCGAAAAAGGCACGTCTGTTCGGCAAGCCGGTCAAAGCGTCATGCGTCGCAAGGTGATGCAGATATCGCTCGCGGTTCACGCTGTCGAGTTCGCGTGCCCGTGCATCCGAGACGGCACTGCCGACCCCTCGCCAACCACAATTCCTGCCGTCAGGTCCGCATAAAGGCTTGGCGGCGATTTGCCAGCTTCGAAGTTCTCCGTCAACCCGCGCCTCCACCACCAGCCCAGTAAAAGCCACGCCTTGCTGAAGGAATGTGCGCAGAGCATCCGCACCAACGTGATGATCCGACGGCACCGACAAAAGCCGGGTCTGTGCAAACAGGGAAGGCAAAAGGCGACCGCTGATATCGATCGTACCGAGTCCAAGCTCCTCGGCGACGCGTGGTCCTGCGCGTGTAATGTGTCCTTGCCAATCGGTTTCCCAAAGCCAGTCGCTAGCGTTCGCTTCAAAGTCCCGGAGTAGTAAGCCGACAATCTGTTTTTCGTGCTCCGCTGCCAGCTCGGCACAGAATCGCCCGATAAACATCCGCGAAATGGATAAAGATGCGCAAAGCAGCACTCCTGCATACAGAACCAGGAGTGCGAGTGTCATGCGCTGATTGAGAAACTCCACGTGCAACACCGCCGCGCAACTGGCAGGAATAAGCACGCCCAGCCAGATGACCGACAGGATCGGTACAGTCATGCTGACCATGGCGCCCGCGGCAATGAAGCCCGGAACGAACGACACCACCAACATGCGTTGACTCTCCACGGACAGATAAGGGCCCACGGCGAAAACAGCCAGACCGACCAATCCGGAAATACAAATCCACCAGCCGCCGCAAACCCAAAGATCCAACCTGGTGTAATGCACGGCCGGTGAGTCCCGGTACCGGTTCAGTTTTAGCAATGCATGAGCTGCCCAGCCAAGCTGGACCCCAAAAAAGCCAGCGCCCCACACTATCGTTCCATGCGGTGGGAGAACCCGCCAGAGAGCGAAGAGTAGCCATAGCGCCGACAGGCAGTTGGAAGCTGCGGAAACGGGGACGATTTGATATAGCGTTCGCAATTGCCGGTTCAACAGCCGAAACCGACCTGCAGCGTTCGCATGCGGAAGTGTCCAGCAAGTACTTAATTCCTTCATTGCCATCTTTATCGCATCACCTGTCCAACGTAAGTGATGAGGTGATGGTTCACAGCGCTGGGTATCCATGAGGACGTCTGCCACTGGTATGAAAGAGGTCGTTGCTGCCCGTTTGGTTCATTCCGTACTCATGCTGCTTTATTCCCGACAACGGCAGCCCGGGTAAAGTCGCCTCGACGAGAAGGTCGCCGAATACCTGGCCAGGCTATCTTGCCGCAGCCGACGGGGACGCTTCATCGAATGAAGTGAACCGGTGTGCTTGAGTGCGAGTGTTACTAATCAGCGTTGAAAAGTAAATTCAACTAAAGTCTTAAGACTCGGGCTCGGTAACCAATGGAATTTGGGGCCGACGGCCACTCGTGGAAGCGGACATTCGGTGAAACTCAGGAATGAAGGTATACATGCACCGAATCGCCAAAGCCGTCTACACGAAGGAATTCCGTGGAGAGGCACTCGGATTTCGGCGTATCGGAATTGACGCGTCGGCCGTCGATACCATTGAAAACGATGGCAGGCTGCAGCGTGCGGAACACTATCGAAGCCGTCGACAAAGATCGAAGCTGAACCCGCGAGAAGCCGGAGGAAACTGGCCGAAGTGAAGATGGAGTACGGACTACAAAAATCCTGACAGGGACAGCGTCGACACCGCGCCCTTTCCTTTGATGCACTATATTTGCATCCCCTCTGCGTCGTCGGATGCATCGGCGCAAGCCCGCTGGTGTTGCGGCTCGTCCGTTGGCCTGGACCGTCGGAGATACTCAGCGACGATGTTCCGCAAGTGCGTCTCGCGCCTGATACACCGCGTACGAAAGCTGCGCTGCGGCGAGGCCAGCCAGCCCAAACGTGCGGGTAAGGCCGAAAGCGGAGAAACCCTGGGGTACCGGAGTGCTTTCGGCCAGCGCCGCGGCGAGCAACTCTCCCGCGACCGTGGTCGGCGCCATCCCGTGACCGCCGAACGCGATCGCATGCCACACACCGTCGGCGTCACGGCCGATCTGCGGCATCTTGTGGCGCGCGTAACTCATCAGCCCACCCCATGCATAATCCACCTTGACGTCGGCAAGATGCGGATAGACGCGCGTAAGATCGCGTTTCAGGAGACGCGCGATCGTCTCGGGCCCGCGGTCAAGCACCGAGATACGTCCGCCCCACAGAATCCGCGTATCCCGCAGCGGCCGATAGTAGTCGAATGCGAAGCGCGTGTCGTAAATGGCATATGGCGCATCGATCGCATCCGTGAGACGCACGCCGAGCGGTTCCGTCGCGATCACATAGGTGGCGATAGGCAGTACCGCGCGCTCGACGCCTGGCAATACCCCACGCGCGTAGCCACCACCAGCGAACACCACGTCCTTCGCATGCACCACCCCTTCGGACGTGCGTACGATGTAGCCCGCACCGTTGCGAGAAATTCCGAGCACGGGCGACTTCTCGAATATACGCGCGCCGTCGCGCGCCGCAATTTCTGCAACGCCGAGAAGATACTTTAACGGATGGAAATGGAATGCATTGGGCTCGAACAGGCCTCCGAAATATCGACCCGTCTTCAAACGCATGCGCAATGCGTCCGTTGAAACGGGCTCCCAGTCGACGTCAAATTCATTCTTCATCAGCGTGCGCAGTCGTTTGAGCCGGGAGGGATCATCGAACCAGTTCGCGAGCATGACACCGTGGTCCATCATGTCGCAGTCGATTCCGTAGCGGTCAATGCGCGCCCGGATCAGATCGACTGCATCGACGGTGAGCCGATACAATCGGCGCGCTTCGTCACGACCCAGCCTGCGCAGCAGATCGGCGTTGTCCAGGCTGTAGCCTGCGAATACGAAGCCGCCATTGCGGCCCGACGCACCGTAGCCGACCCGCTCGCTGTCGAGTAAAACGACGTCGCGCACGCCGCGCTCGACGAGTCCCAGCGCCGTGCACAGGCCGGCGAGGCCGCAGCCCACGATACAGACCTGCGTGTCGAGCGAACCGGTCAATTGGGGGTAAGGTTGACGCGTTACAGTCGCTTCGTAGAAATTCTGCATGGGATTGAATGACGAATGAGCGAGGTTCTCCGGCTGCAAGCCGGACGGATCCCCCGGGTCAGGATGAGGACAAGGACACCCGAAAGGCGTGCGGTTCGTGTTGACGGTTGCACTCACAACAGTGTGCTATCCGTCGATCCCGGACCGTTGGTCGAAGTGGCATCAATCGGGCAATCGCACATTTCCGGGCTTTCGCTCGCCATTGGCGCCACCGATCTTGCAAACGACCATTCCCGCTCGAACCGTACGTTGATGCCAACGCGCGAACACGACCCCCGAATATCGGGCGACAATTTCCCGCCACGCACGATAAGGCACAATTTCCGTCGGGTCGAAAACCCGAGCAATGACTTCGCCTGGCACCACGCGCTCGCCGAGATCCTTGCAATGCACCAACACGCCGGTGATTGGACTGGTGATCATATCGACCTCATCGAGACTTATCGGCTGAACCGCGGTACGGAGCGCGGCAGCACTCGATGCAATCGACGCAATCGGATCGAGAGCCCCCGCATCGACCAGGTAGTCGTGGAAGGCGGCCGCATCCTGCCGGGCCAGCGCCGGCTCGACATCGGCAAGACCGCGCAGCTCGACCGTGCACGACGATACACGGTGAGCTGCGCAGTAATCCCGTTCCATGAGAAAACGCGCCACCTTGCTCCATGCGTGACTGTGCGCCTCGTCAAACGGCATATCGGCCGACACCTCCCCTAGCATCACCGTTTGCGCGTCCAGATGCGCCGCCAATCTTTCTATCCGGGGCCACGAGGCCGGCGACGAATACAGATGAACCACCGACTCCATGTCGGAATGCACGTCGATCACAATGTCGGCTCCCCACGACATCCGGAACAATTCGATTCTGAACTGATCGCCGGGGCTTTCGCATCGAACCTTCGACAGCAAGCTTGCCCCCGTATCGATTGCCATTTCGGTATTCAGGTTTTGCGGGGCAATACGGCCTAGCCTGTGAATAATTTCATCGGCAATGTCTGGAAAGCCTCGATTGAAATTGCGGCCGTCTGACAGATCGAAACGACCGAGGTGGCGACCATGCACAAACTGCCTGAGGCCGGCGGGATTGCAGTGGGGAACGACGATCAGCTCTCCACGCACGCGATTTTCCCGCTCCGCAACCGTCAACAGTTCGCATAGGTAATGTAGCGCCAGCGTAGCCGACACTTCATCGGCATGCAGCGCGCCCTGAAGGTAGACTCTGGGCCTCGTCCCTGGTGTCCCAAACCGGTACATCACGGTTTCGTTCGCGGAAAATGGCACACATTTAATTTCAGGCATGGATCGAAACATGGATAGAGTGAAAGCCGGGTCGGCAACCAGCCGGTCCGGTCTCATCGTACGGTCGACAGAAACTTCGCCGCGCTGCGCGTCGAGAGAAGATTGGTGAGCCAACGGGGATCCGTCTCGGGAACGGAGGCAAGAAGCTCGGCCACATAGGGTGCAGTCGATGCCTGCAATACCTCGGCCTGCTCCCCGAATGCGATCACCCTGCCGCTTTTCATTACAACCACTTCGTCGGCGATGGCGCGAACGGTGGAAAGATCGTGAGTAATGAAAAGGTATGCGATACCGAACTTCTTCTGCAGTCGATCGAGAAGGTCAAGGATCCCTGCTGCCACAATCTGGTCGAGTGCCGAAGTCACTTCATCGCAGATGATCAGATCGGGCTCGGCCGCCAGCGCGCGCGCTATGCCGACGCGTTGCTTCTGTCCACCGGAGAGTTCGCATGGGTATCGATCCATGTATTCGGCAGGATCCAACTCGATCTGGGTCATCAGTTCGGCAATACGGCGAGTTCGGGCTTCACCGGTCAGCCCCAGATAGAAAGACAGCGGCCGTCCAATGATGTCCCGCACACGCAGGCGCGGATTGAGCGCCGTGTCGGCCATCTGGTAAATCATCTGGATGCGCTGCAGGGTCTTTCGAGGACGCTTTCGATAATCGGCAGGCAAAGCACCGCCGTCCAGCAGAATCTGCCCCGATGCAGGCGGGAGTAATCCGGCAATGACGCGCGCGGCTGTCGATTTCCCTGATCCACTCTCCCCAACCACCGCAACGGTGCGACCCGGATGAATATCGAACGACACATCTTTGAGCACCTGTGTGGCGCCATAGCACGCATAAACACCTTGCACCGAAAGCAACGGCGTGGCTAACGCCGACACAGGTGGCTTCGCGTCGCGGTGCCGGCAACGCACGGCCCATAAGGTACGCGTGTAGTCTTCTTTCGGTGCCCGCATCATCACGGCAGTCGGCGCTGCCTCCACCTCGCGCCCGTGCTTGAGCACGACGACCCGGTCCGCAATCTGGGCGACGACTGCCAGGTCGTGCGAGATATAGATCGCAGCAATCCCCAGGCGCTTCACCGCATCCCGGATCGCGGCCAGCACTTCGACCTGCGTCGTCACATCGAGGGCGGTCGTCGGCTCGTCGAAGATGATGAGATCCGGACAACATCCCATTGCCATCGCCGTCATCACGCGCTGCAACTGACCACCCGAAACCTGATGTGGAAATCGCTGACCGATTTGCGTGGGCTGCGGCAATTGCAATCGCGTATAGAGGCCGATCATGTCCTGTTCGGCCGTGTCGCGCGACTTGATGCCGTGCACGAGCGCCGGTTCGATGCATTGCCCGAGAAGTCGCCGTGCGGGATTAAAGCTCGCCGCCGCCGACTGGGCGACATAAGCAACCTTGCGGCCACGCAGGTCGTTCAATTCCTGTTCCCGCAGCATACGCAGATCGACGCCGTTGAGCCGGATCGACCCGTCCGATATGCGGCAGCCGTCCCGGGTAAAACCCATCGCGGCGAGTCCGATCGTGGATTTGCCAGCGCCAGATTCTCCGATCAATCCCAGCACTTCCCCGCGTTTAAGCGTCAGGTCGACGCCATGAACGATTTCACACCATCCCTTATTCGTCAGCGCCTCGATCTTGAGGCCACGTATCTCGAGCAGCGCCTCGGCTGTCGGTCTATCTGCTTGGTTCACGATCAGTCCTTCAATCCGCTTGACTTGTGGAGAAACGCGTCGACGACAAAGTTAACGGCAACCGTCATCAGTGCAATAGCGCCGGCGGGCAAGAGCGGCGTGATGTCGCCAAAGGTAATCAGCGATGCGTTGTCGCGCACCATCGATCCCCAGTCCGCCAGAGGCGGCGGCACGCCTAGCCCGAGAAACGATAGCGACGCAATGGTCAGGAAGACGAAACAGAATCTCAAACCGAATTCGGCGACCAGTGGCGCGATCGTATTGGGCAGTACTTCGCGCAGAATGAGCCAGCCCAGACCCTCGCCTCGAATACGGGCGGCTTCGATGTAGTCATTCATGACGACACCCTGTCCCACGGATCGTGCGAGCCGGAACACCCGCGTGGAATCGAGAACGGCGATGACTACGACCAGATTCACAATCGACGTGCCGAGAATCGTCAACAGCAGCAATGCGAAGATCAGTAATGGAATAGACATGACGACATCCACGATCCGACTGAGCAACTGATCGACCCACCCTCCGACCACAGCCGCCAGAAGACCCGTCGACGTGCCGAGAACGAATGCCATGATCGTCGTGACGAACGAAATAGCGAGCGTGTTGCGCGCCCCGTAAATCAGTCTCGACAGCATGTCCCGGCCGAGGTTGTCGGTGCCGAGCAGATGCGCCGGGCCCCATGCAAGATACTGGTCGCCGACGATCTGCGCTTCCCCGTAGGGAGCGATGGCGTTCGCGAACAGTGCGATCAACAGATAGAGCACGACGACCGCGAGACCAAACCAGGCGCTCAACGGTGTGGTCCTGAGAAGCTTACGGATGGTATGTGCCATGATGTCACCGCCGATATCGAAGTCGTGGATTGCTCACGGTTACCAGCAGATCGGCAACGAGATTGAGCAGAATGTAGGTTGCCGCGAAAATCAGGCCAACCGCCTGTACCACGGTGACGTCGCGCTTGGCGACCGAGTCGACCAGCAGTTGTCCGAGGCCTGGATAGACGAATACCACCTCCACGACCACTACGCCCACGATCAGGTACGCGAGGTTGAGCGCCACCACGTTGATCACCGGCGCGAGCGCGTTCGGCAACGCATGATTCAACACGATCTTCCAGCGCGGAACACCCTTGAGCCGGGCCATTTCGATGTACGGTGCGGCCAGCACATTGATAATCGCGGCGCGCGTCATCCGCATCATGTGCGCGACGACCACGAGCGTCAGCGTCAGCGCGGGCAGGAAGGTGGCATGCACGTGTTCCCAGAACGGTGTCGAGGATCCAACATCAGAAATCGACGAGAAATAGCCCCCTTGGGCCAGCGCAAAAATCAGAATGTAGGCGATAAAGAACTCCGGAAACGAAATCGACGTCAGTGTGATGACGTTGATGAGCCGATCGAACCACGAGTTGCGATAAAGCGCGGCGAGAAAACCCAGAAGTAGCGACAGGGGTATGGCGATCAGCGCCGCAAACGTCGCGAGAAACAGAGTATTGGCGAGCCGCGGCCCGATAAGCTGGCTGATGTCGCGGCCATCAGCCAGCGATTTGCCGAAGTGGCCAGTAACGGCTGCGCCTATCCAGTCGCCGTAGCGCTTTACGGGTGGTTCGTCGAGATTCAGATCCTTACGGAAGGCAGTCAGCGCTTCCGGGGTCGCGGATTGTCCCAGCACCGCTTGTGCAAGGTCCCCCGGCATCGCCTGGATGGCCGAGAAGATCAGCACCGACACGACGAACAATGTCGCAATGCCCAAGCCGATCCGCTGGACTGTCAGACCTATCATGCCTTTCATTGCATGTTTCCTTTTTACGCAATGACGCCGCCATTCGCGAACGAGAAGACGTCTGGCGGTGTCGAGTGACCCATCGTGTATGAACCGGCGCAGGCTCGTCAGCCAGCCCGGTACCGGTGATCGAATAGCGATCCGCCTCCTCCATCCGTCCTTCGTACACCGACGGTCTCGCAGCATTGCCATGCGAGCGCCTGATTGCTCGATACAACAGGCTTGCCGAGCGTGCGTTCAACCGCGGCGAGAATGGGACTCACCTGAATCCCGGTACAGGAAATGAAGACGGCTTCAGCGTCGTCCGTATCGGCACGCAGCGCCGCAGCCTGGATGTCGAGTGGAGACAGTCGCGCCATCGCGTAGCCGCTCAGCATGTCGAACGTGATGGCATTGACGATTTCGATATCGCGTTGTCGAAGGAATGCTTTGACGACGCGGTTGGTTTCCTGAACATAAGGCGTGACGACGGCAATCTTGCGGCATTTCAGCGCCGTCAATGCGGCGACCACCGCGCTGATCGGATTGAAAACCGGCACGCCGGGGCGCACGGGCGCAATGAGGGCTTCGAGACGCTCGGGGCCGATCACCATGCTGCCGGACGTACAGCCGAAAACGATCGCGTCGAGCCATTCGGCGTCGGGCAGAAGACCGGCCGCCGTGCCGACATAACTTTCCATCGCGCCGAGTCCTTTGACGTCGGCGTCGTCGTCGAACTGCACGCGGCTGGTGTAAATGCCGTCGTCGCAATCGGGCATGAAGGCGCGGATTTCGGCCTGCATCCACACTTCGGTCGACAGCTCGAGAAGGCCAATCGCGGGACGATGCGTCTTGCCTGCTACCGGCACGGAAGTTTTGGCAACCGGCCAGTCGATGAAGCCGGAAATTGATTCCGGTACATCCGGATGCTTCGTGTTCATATGCTGTCTCCTGATTTATAGTTCAATCGGCGTGGATCGCAACGAGGTCCACCGCGATCAGACAACCGCGATCGGCAAACCCGCGTACAGGGAGTCCGGTCGAAGCAGGCCCTGGCGTGCGATAACAGGCATTACGAATCACCATGTTTTCGTAAAGTTCTTCCGCCGAATGGCCGCCGACATAGTGGCTCGTCGATTTGACGACGTTGGCGAAAGTCATGCCCTGCGCGCCGAGCGCATCGGCCAGCGCGCTCATTGTTCGCGATGTCTGCGATATCAGTCCGCGCTCGCCGTCGGATACACGTGCGCTGAGCCACGCGAAACGACCCGCACGACGCGAGATGACCTCGACTCCATCGACTCGCCTACGCTCCCCGGTGACCGGCGTCCTGGCGAATGTCAGTTCTCCGACCAGATCCGCGGCAGGATCCGAGCTTTCGACAACGGCACCTTCGTCCGTCAGAAGGCCAGCCCGGTGCAGTGCCGCCGCGTGGCGGATAGTGGACGGGTCGCCGCTTCGTTCGGCAGGCACGATCCAGCGCTCAGCAAGGCGTTGATCCGTGCTCAGGCCGAATCTGGACAGCGCGGACGCGAGCAGATCACGAGCGGCAGCCAGTTGTCCCGGTTCGACGGTGATTGCCGCCCATGCAAGTTCGCCGCCGTCCGCGATCGATATCTTCGCGCCATCGGCGGATAACACCATGGTCGACGTGATGTCGGCGCTCGCGAACGCGTCGACTTCCAGTAGTAGCCCATCGAAATAGAAGTGAGGCACCGCGACAGGAACGAGAACGGGATGTTCTCCGAACCGGACGCGACAGCGAGCGATCATTTGCTCCTCGTCATCCGGTGTTCGCCTGACAAAGTAGAGGACAAGTTTGCCGAGCGACTCGGGCCGCATTCCGGCGCGCCGGAGAATGTCCTCGATGTAGTCGCATACAGCGTCGGTCTGGGCGGCCAGATCGTTCGGGGCGACGACGTTGGCTTCTTTATCCAGCGGAACCTGTCCGCAGGTCCACGCAAAATCCCGATCCCTGACGAGGAACGAATAAGGCACCGTGATAGACAGCCGCCACAGCGTGCCAAAAGGTATGAACGAGCGCATTGTCAATCCGGATTAGTGTGACACGCAGTCCGACAGTGCCGGCAGATCATCTCGCCAGCCATACAGTGGACGATCGGGCGTTGCAGTTATGCATTGAGCCACCAGCGCTTGAGGAAATGTCCGCCATCGAGTTCCCATCCGCCGCCGTACTGCCCCGTCGTTCCGACCTTGCTCGAAATGGCGGCAACGTCGTGCCCGAATGCCGGTACGATCGTCGCGCCGTCCTGGTTGAGGAGTAACTGGATCTCGCGATACATCTCGGCGCGCTTCCTGGTATCAAGCTCGCCGCGTGCGGAGACGACGAGTTCGTCTACCTTGGGGCTCCCCCATCGGGTGTCGTTCCACGGTCCCCTGGAAACCCAGTTGATCGACAGGATCATGTCTTCCACCGGGCGTGATCCCCAATAGCTCGCGACGAACGGCTTGACGTTCCAGATGTTCGACCAGTAGCCGTCGTTCGGCGCCCGGACGACATTCAGGTCGATGCCGAGCGGCGCGAGGTTCTCCTTCATGATCAGTCCGTAATCCACGGCGCCGTTATAGGCCTCGTCGCTCGCGTAGTAGTCGATACGGGCACCGGTAAGCCCGGATTTCTTCAGGTAATAGCGGGCCTTGTCGAGATCGTAGACGGTCTGCGGGATGTCGCTTGCGTGGTACCGATATCCCGGGCCGATCGGCTGATCATTGCCTATCGCTCCGAACCCGTTGAGGATCTTCTTGACGAACTGGTCCCGGTTGATTCCGTACTTCAGGGCGCGCCGAAAATCCGCCGAGTCGAAGGGCTTGACGTTGGTCAGCATCGGCGACGCAAAGAAGAAGTTGCTGGGTACGTCGACGAGCTTGATGCCCGCCCGTCTTTCCAGCAGTTTGGCCGTGCGCAGATCGGGGCGATTGATCACGTGGACGGCGCCCGCTATCAGCGCATTCTGGCGCGCCGTCGGATCGGCTACCGAAAGAACTTCGGCGGAATCGACGAACCCGTACCGATCGGCCTGCCAGGCGTTTTTATGACGCTCGACAGTGACCTTGACGCCCGGCTCGAACTGCACGACCTTGTAGAGACCGGTACCGGTTCCGCCCGACAGGTCGGGCTTGCCGCCGGGCGCCGGCACGACGTTCATGTGATAGTCAGTCAACAGAAACGGGAAGTCCGCGTTCGGTCCGCTCAGCTTGATGACCACCGCGTCGCCGTCGGCCGTCACGGACTGGATCGCTTCGAAAACGCCCTTCGCCGCCGATTTGCTTTGCGCGCCGCGATGGAGGTTGATCGATGCGATCACGTCCTCCGTCTTTAGCGATTTGCCGTTCGAAAATTCAACGCCTCGACGCAACTTGAAGCGCCATTCGGCAGCGTTGGCATTCGGCTCCCAACTCTCGGCCAGCGCGGGCATGAGTTTATTGTCGGGTCCATGTTCGACCAGACTGTCGCGGGTCGCGCGGCCGACCGCGATCATGACCGAGCCGATCCAGGTTTGCTGGTCCATGCTGTCGTTCGTACTGCCGCCTTGCAGCGCGGCAATCATATGTCCGCCCTTCTTCGGCGAACTCGTATCGGCACGCGCATCCCACATCATCGACGCGGCAGCCATGCCGACGCCGATTTTCGCTGCCGCGGCCAGGAAATCGCGCCGAGAAATGCAGCGGCCGGATAACATGTCCGGCGACATCTTCTCTTGTTCCATGTTTCCTCCAGGTCTTAGGCGCGATTTGTCCGAAACACGAACAGGCGCCTTTTATAAATTTTGGATTGCGATGCAAAAAGTTTTGATGGGCCCGTGACCGATGCCATAAAACAGCTCCGACATCGGTTATGGCAGCACGCGGGTTGCCGCTAACGCTCTGCGATCGTCGACAGTACTATCGCCGTCATCGTGCGTTCGACACCTTCGAGCGCGCCTATACCGTCTATCAACGCGCTGAGCTTTTCCACGGATTGCGAAACCACGAGCACAATCAGGTCGAGCTGCCCGCTCACAGAATGAATCGTCCGAACCTCCGGTATCTTCAGCAGACCGGCCTGAACAAGGCCGGAAAGTTTTGGAGCGGCCGTGATCAGCACGTGGGCCTTGACCAGGTCGTGCTCGTACTCCCCGGAGAGCCGGGCACTGTAACCAACAATGACGCCTCGTCGTTCAAGACGCTCGATGCGACTCTGCACGGTTGTGCGGGACAGATCCAACGCGCGTGCCAGCATTACCGTCGAGGCCCTGCCGTCCTCCCTTAACAGGGCGACCAGCTTGTGGTCGATGCAGTCCATGTTCAACGATCCCACCTGCTCTATCAGAATGCCGCCCCCTGGGGCGCTGTCGATCGCCGACGCAGTGACCGAAGCGATGCAAAGTCCGATCCGGGATGACAAACTTCTACGGTTGCGCCGCGCCGAACGATATGGCAACGCCGGCGTCGGTCACCTCGTTCGACAAGCAAACGCCTAACGACGCCATCCGGACTCGACTCCCGTAATACCAATCGAAATGTGACTGTCCGCCGAGAGGAATCCCGCCACAGGAATACCCGTCGAGGCCGGTCCGGGCTTCGAATAGTACGAATTGCGCACGGACATGTTGTCGTGCAGATCGCTCTCCGCACAACTTCCCGCGTAATATGTCGTCGATTTGCACACTTCGTCGAAATTCAGACCATGACTGACGAGCGCATTGTTGATGGCAATCATCGCGCGCCTTGTCTGCTCGACCAGCGGCGCGGTGGCACTCCCCATTCGGGCGCTAGCCCAGAAAAAGGCGCCGCGCCGTCGAAGCGTTAGCGAAATTCCATTGAGTAGCATGGTGGTAGTAATCGAAGCCGGTTGCGGCGCATGCATTCTGACGAACGTCAGCTCTCCGACGAACGACACATCGTTCTCCAATAACGTTTTCACCGCGGCGCCGCTGTCGGTGACAAAGCCACTGTTTCCGAGACTCGATAGCACGCTTTTATCCGCCGTCATTCCGACGAACCAGTGGTCGCTCAGAAGCTCGGTGGCCTGAAGTCCAATCCGGCCGAATGCCTCTTCAAGTGCACTGCCGCGCGCGGCGGCGCGTACGCCATGAACCTCTTTCGCCGTCACTTTGGTGGACACGACCCTGCCCGACTCGACGACCTCGATTTCCAGGCCCGATTCCGTGCGGATGATGTTCTTCGCTTCCGGCCGCTGCCGGAATGCGTAGACGTCGATTTCAACCTGCATACCTTCATAATAGAAATGCGGCACCGCCACCGGTAGCACGCTGACCTGATCCCCGAACGCCGTTGTCAGGATGTTCAGCAGCGTCTTCACGCTCTCCGGACCGGAGTCGACGTAGTACACCACCAGCTTGCCGAGCGACGCCGGATCAAGACCGGCGGTCTCGATCAATCGCAGAATGATCTGCACGACGTGTTTCGTTTGCTGGCCAAGATCGCCGGGGGCGAGCACGTTACCGTCCACATCCAGCGGACACTGTCCGCAGGTCCATGCGAACTCGCCTTCACGTACCAGCAGCGAATAGGGCGTATCTATCCTCATGCTCCATGTCGAATCAAAAGGAATCCGAACTTTTTCAAAATCGACGTTCATGTTTTCTGCTTCGCTCAAGGGTTATGAATGGTTATCGCCGGCCGCCGCATCCGACGCATCATCCGCATTGCGTCGTGATGAAAATTGTGTGAAGGCTAGACTGCATGGAATGAATGGTAGACAGAGGAAAATCCGGACGGAAGGGCAAATCATGTTATGCTTTTGATAACTTCATGTTATGACGAAACCTGAGGGCTTACCCGTAATTTGCACCCGTGCGGCCCCGCACGAAAGACGACGCGCATAACGATCCCGCCCTTTCCTTATGACTCTGCTCCGGAAAACCGTAGGCTCGTTGAATCGACTGATCGCCTTCGAATCGGCCGCCCGGCATTGCAATTTCACCCGGGCAGCCGAAGAGTTGTGCATCTCCCAGCCTGCGGTGAGTCGTCAGATCAAAGAACTGGAACAGACACTGGGTCTGTCGCTGTTTGTAAGATTCGGCACGAGACTCGAGTTGAACGATGCCGGCGCGAAACTGCTCGCTTCCGTTACAAACGCCTTCAACGACATCGAACATACCGCCCAATCGCTTCGAAGTCCCTCGGAGAATTCGATCGTCCGTTTGCGGATGAGTGTCGCGGCTTCGCAATGGTTGCTACCCGTATCGGAAGAGTTTTACGCGGCCAATCCCGACATTCTTCTCCAGTTGATATGCGTCGACGAACCGGCACCGTCCAGTGCCCCGGCGTTCGACCTGGAAGTGCGATTTGGAAACGGGAAATGGCAGGACGGAATCTGCTACCCGCTGCTCGATGAAGTGATCTTTCCCGTCGCAAGTCCGGAATTCCTCGAGAAGTATCCGATCTCGAGTCAGGACGATCTGCTGAATGTTGCCCTACTTCAGCTTACCCTCTATCAGAGCCCGCTGATGGACTGGCTTCGATGGCTGCCGCCTCGGGAACTCGACGGCTCGCAAAAGCCCATTATCCGCACCTACTCGACCTATTCGACGTTGCTTGACGCGGCGATATACGGCCATGGGGTCGCGTTAGGCTGGAAATACTATGTTGCCGAGGCGCTCGAACGGGGCGACCTGCGAGTCGTTCTCCCTATGAAAAAGACCAGCCGGTTCAAGGAGTATCTCGTCGTTAACCGGCAACGCGCCAATGTGCCCGCGGTCAAACGAACTGCCGAATGGATCAGGGCTTACGCGGAGACAACCTGTCGCCGGTTCAGCCATATCGGCATGACGCCCTGATCTTCCGACGTGACATGGGGGGCGTCGACATTTCCCCCCGGACATCCCTCGCACTTTTGACTGCCAACGGGATGGACTACCGTCAACGTATCCGACGCACTTCAGCGCGAGAAGCACGGCCAATCGTCAATCTGCCTATCGGTTCGGCACTTTGCCCAAAAAAAATCGCGTTTCCGTTTTTTTCCTGCTACAGATCGAATAATCGCACCTCTACGATTCAGTCTTCATCTCGTCCTTTTAGCGGAGTTTCGAATGAAGCAGGTCGTTATTGTCGGTGCAGGGAAGATCGGAGCCACGATTGCGAAGATGCTGGCGTCTACGGGGGAATATCGGGTCAAGGTTCTCGATCAATCCATCAAGCAACTGGAGGCTATTGGCGAATCTGAGTTTCTTTCACGGAAATCGATAGACATCGCCGAGGCAAACACGCTGGAAGCGGAAATCCGCGGCGCGTTTGCCGTCCTCAGCGCGGCTCCGTTTCATTTGACGACGCGAATTGCCGAAGCGGCCGTCAGTGAAGACGTGCACTATCTGGACTTGACGGAAGACGTGGCAAGTACCAAGGCGGTGCGCAAACTGGCGGCAACGGCGCGCACGGCCCTGATTCCGCAATGCGGCCTCGCGCCCGGCTTCATCTCCATCGTTGCCAACGATCTGGCGAAAAACTTCGACTCGC
Source organism: Paraburkholderia antibiotica (assembly GCF_012927125.1). Classification (GTDB taxonomy): domain Bacteria; phylum Pseudomonadota; class Gammaproteobacteria; order Burkholderiales; family Burkholderiaceae; genus Paraburkholderia; species Paraburkholderia antibiotica. The sequence goes on along the minus strand of NZ_JABBFZ010000008.1, from coordinate 166,355 downwards.
TGGAAAGCGTGCGCATGCGCGTAGGCGCCCTCCCCGAATACCCGTCGAACTCGCTCAACTACAATTTGACGTGGAGTACGGACGGCGTCATCAACGAATACTGCGAACCCTGCGAAGCGATTTCCAACGGCAATCTGGTTCAGGTTCCGCCGCTGGAGGAGCTCGAACAATTCTCGCTCGACGGCGTCGTTTACGAAGCGTTCAACACCTCCGGCGGCCTGGGAACCCTGTGTGAAACTCTCCGTGGCAAAGTCCGTTCACTCAACTACCGGACGATCCGGTATCCGGGACACGCGCAGATCATGAAGACGTTGTTGATGGATCTGGGCCTTCGCGATCGTCGAGATGTGCTTAAAAGCGTATTGGAAAGTGCCGTCCCGTCGACGCATCAGGATGTCGTCATCATCTTCGTTACGGTCGTCGGCAAAAAGCAGGGAAAGCTCCATCAGGAAACTTACGCCAACAAGGTTTACAGCAAGGCGATCGGCGCGGAAACCCGCAGCGCCATTCAGGTCACGACTGCATCGGGCATCTGCGCGGTGCTCGACATGCTGAAAGACGGCAAGCTGCCGGACCGCGGCTTCATCAGGCAGGAAGACATTCCGCTGGACGCCTTTCTCGACAATCGCTTCGGCAAGGTCTTCGACGGATCCGCGGCGCAACGTTTGTAAGGTGGAGTCGAACGGGCATTGTCCCGTTCCCGATCGGCCGGCTGTCGCTAGCGCGACGCGCCTGCCGGTATAAGGGCCTTCCGCGCGTCGAGTTGCCTGATCCCGAACCGTTCCTTTTTCCCTGCAGGCAAGGTGCGATCCCCGGCATCCGGCAGATCTTTTTAGTCTGCCAGGACGCGCGGAGGGACGACGGGATCCTGACACCACCCTGGAAGCCATCTTCAATACTTAGCATTCCTCATATCAGTAGATGGATTTTTCATGACAAGAAAGATACGGGGTCATTGACCTTCAAAGGAGACAGGAATGAGGCGAGCATCTGGAATCCATATTGCGGCCTTCGCGGCAATGGCAACCTTTACGCAAATCGCACATGCCGATAACTCGGTGACGCTTTACGGCATCATCGACACCGGCATCGATTTCGTCAACAACAGCGGCGGTTCGCACCTCTGGCAAATGCGCGATGGAACCTACGCGGGCATTTACGGAAGCCGCTGGGGGCTCAAGGGTAACGAAGACCTCGGCGGCGGCTGGGCCACCCTCTTCAGGATCGAGAACGGCTTCAGTCTGGAAAATGGCCAACTCCGGCAAGGGGGGCTCGGGTTCGGCCGTCAGGCGTACGTTGGTTTGAGCAACGATCGTTTGGGTACCGTGACCTTCGGCCGTCAATATGATTCGATCGTCGACTATATTGCCCCAACGACACTGCCTGGCAATCTGGGCGGAATGTTCGTGCATGCCGGCGACATCGACAATACGTCGAATTCCTTTCGCGTGAACAATTCGGTCAAGTACGCAAGCCCTAATCTCGGCGGATTCAGTTTTGGCGGTGTCTACGCATTCACGAACTCCAATACCGCGGATGCGGCAACCACCGGCATGTGGAGTGCCGGCGCAAATTATTCCGCTTCCGGTTTGACGCTGGCGGTCGGGTATCTCTTTGCCAGAAATCCAGGCCAACTCTTCGCCGACGGCAACTTTGTACCCAATACAACTGGCGCCGCAATTGGTGCGACTGGCCCCTTCAGCTACGTGGGTCAGCCCAGGAATCAACAGGTTATCGGTGCTGGAGCAACGTACGTGATGGGTCACGTGACCGTCGGGGCCGACTACACCAATGTGAAGTTCGACGACGCAAACGGCACGACCCAGTCGGTCCGTTTCGACAACTACGAGGTCTGGGGACAATACGCGATCACGCCCGCGGCAACCGTAGGCGGTGGTTACACGTTCACGGACGGGAAAGTCAACTACAACGGCGCCACGCCGAAGTACCACCAGATCGGGCTGCTTCTGGACTACAAGCTGTCGAAGAGAACTGAGGCCTATCTGATGGGCGCATTCCAGCGGGCAGCAGGTTCCGCGATCCATGCCGCCATTCTGGATGGAGCCATTGGAGACGCTTCGTCGACGAACAAACAGCTTGCCACGCGTATCGGCCTGGTTCACAAATTCTGAGTTGCCACTTAAGGACCTGACTATGGACACAACAGCCATTCTCTCCAGACTTGGCATCTCGCACATGGCGGAAGCCGGTGATATCGCCGTTTATTCACCAATCGACGGTAGCCCGATCGGGCGGGTTACGAGCCACAGTGCTGCGGACGTCGATGAAGTTCTGACTCGGGCACAGGATGCCCACGCTGCATGGCGCAACGTGCCGCCGCCGCGCCGTGGAGAACTGACTCGCCTGCTGGGCAACAGGCTTCGCGAGCAGAAGCACGCACTGGGAAGCCTTATCACGCTGGAAACAGGCAAGATCCTCCAGGAAGGGCTAGGTGAAGTTCAGGAAATGATCGATATCTGCGACTTCGCAGTCGGTCTTTCCCGCCAGCTATATGGTCTGAGCATCGCATCCGAACGACCGGGCCATCGGATGGCCGAAACGTGGCACCCGATGGGCGTTTGCACAGTCATCTCCGCATTCAATTTTCCGGCTGCAGTGTGGTCGTGGAATGCCACGCTTGCTCTGGTCTGCGGCAATGCGCTCGTCTGGAAACCGTCCGAGAAGACCCCGCTTACCGCGCTCGCCATCGATCGGATCATGCAGCACACGCTGAGCGAATTCGGCGATGCGCCTACTGGCCTTGCGAGTCTGTTGATCGGCGGCCGCGATGTTGGAGCGATGCTGGTGTCAGATCCGCGCTCGAACATTGTCAGTGCGACGGGTAGCACGGAGATGGGCCGCGCAATCGGCATCGACGTCGCACGTCGATTTGGACGTTCGATTCTCGAACTGGGTGGCAACAACGCCGGCATCGTGTCCAGCGCGGCAAATAGGGAGCTGGCACTGCGTTCCATCGTTTTCTCGGCGGTCGGTACGGCCGGGCAGCGCTGCACGACACTGCGCCGTCTGTTCGTCCATGAAGACATCTACGAGGAAACGATCGCCAAACTCAAGGACCTGTATCGCAGGATCGCAATCGGGAACCCGCTCGAGCCCGGCATTCTGATGGGACCGCTTATCGACGAACCGGCATTCGAGCGCATGCAGGCGGCACTTGAACAGGCCAGAACCGAGGGCGGCGACGTATATGGCGGGGAACGTCAGCACGTGGCAGGCCACGAAAAGGGATTCTATGTTCGCCCGGCACTTGTCGAGATGCCTTCGCAAACGCCGGTTGTTTTGAAAGAGACCTTCGCGCCGATTCTCTACGTCATCAAATATCGCGATTTCGATGATGCCGTCGAGATGAATAACGCGGCACACCACGGACTATCGTCCTGTGTGTTCACCGCCGATATTCGCGAAGCCGAACGGTTCCTGTCCGCTTCCGGCAGCGATTGCGGTATCGCGAACGTCAACATCGGGCCGAGCGGCGCGGAAATCGGTGGTGCATTCGGCGGCGAGAAAGAGACCGGCGGCGGCCGCGAATCGGGATCGGACGCGTGGAAAGCGTATATGCGTCGCGCAACCAATACGGTGAACTATTCGATGGCGCTTCCTCTGGCACAGGGAATCGACTTCTCGATCGACTGAATACGGACGAGCGGCCGGCGGTCGCCTGTCGTGGACAAGCCACCGACGCCGCGGACTCGCTATGGCGCACATGTGCTCACTCTTCGACGTACGATACGCAGCGGAATGCCGGCCCGCTCGCCCCGCCGCAGCGGACCATGCCTGACGGCGCCGCCTCCAACCGGCTGATGGCCCGTCACGCGGCACTCACCGATCGACCGTCAGGGAAACGCGAACAGCGCTGACTCGCGATGTATCACCGCGCCTGTCGAGCTCGCTCCAATCCCGCATCGATGCAGTCGACGCCTTTTCAGAACACCTGGCGAATGCCGGCCTGAACCGCCAACTGATTCCCCGACGATGAATAGCCGTTCGCGGTGCCCGGCGTGACGACGAGGAAATTGCCGACCGGGCCCGCGCCCGCAAGCGCGTGCTGCCAGGTGCCGAACAGATAGACATCGGTGCGTTTGGTCAGCCGATAGCCGAGCGCCGCGCTGACGATCCGGAACTTGCCGGTGCGCTGGTCGATATAGGCGTAGCCCGTGCCCGTGTTCAGGAACGGCGAGAACTCGTACGACAGCCCCGTCTCATAAACCTGCGTCACCAGCGCGGCGCCAGTGACCGAGGTCGCGTTCGTATAGGTATAGACGCCGTTGAGCGATACCGAGCCGAGGCTCACACGCCCGCCCACTGCCGCGGTTGCGATCGAATTCGCGTCCAGCGCGCTCAGCGCGAACGACCCGCGCGCGCCATCGACCTTCGTGTACGCACCGGCGAACGAATACGGCGCGTCCTGACGCGGCTGGAACTTGAAGCCGGCGCTGAGGACGCGCGGCTTGCCCGGCGCACCGCCGAACGAGCCAGCCACGTTGCTGAAGCCGTACATGCCGCCGATCACGAGTCCGCCCTTCGAAGGCGACCGATACTTGATCATGTTGTTGACCGGTTCGCCGGCAAGCCGGTCAACGTCGTACGCGAGGTGAAATGAATAGGACGGCGCGAACTGCACGACGTTGGTGTAGAGCGAAATGAAGTCGGAGATGAAATCGAAATCGCGACCTAACGTCACCGTGCCGAACCGCTCGCTCGCGATACCCGCATAAGCGCGCCGTCCGAATAGCGCACCGCCGTTGCCGGCCACGCCCGTACTCAGATTAAAAACGCTCTCGAGGTTGAAGATCGCGCGCAGTCCGCCGCCCAGTTCTTCGGTGCCGCGCAACCCGAAGCGGTTTGCCTGATTGATGCCGCTGTCGAGCCGCACATTGCTCTGGCCGCCCTGGTTGCTGATGAAGGTAATGCCATTAGATAGGATTCCATACAATGTAACGTTGTTTTGCGCTTGAACCTCTTCGGCGCCCGCCATGGCGACGCTCGCCGCAATCGTTAGTTTCCTCATTCTGGTCTCCACCGCTTCCTCCGTATTTATATAGTAGTGTTTAATTATACTGTGGAGGTTTGGATGAGCCGCTGCAGCGCACCGGTCACGACTACCCGCGTCGTGTCTTTTCGATTCGAAATGCATCGAAAAGAAGCCTGTCAGATCGCGAAGCCAGCCATCGCAAATCATCACGACCGTCCACGCGGCGCGGTTTTAGCATAGAACCCTCGGGCAGCCGGTCCACCCCCACGATTCTTTTTCCCCATAACCATGCGAAAAACGCTCTACGACAAACTGTGGGACGCTCACGCGTTCGCCACCGATGCGGACGGCACGTCCCTGCTCTACATCGACCGCCATATCATCAACGAAGTATCGAGCCCGCAGGCCTTCGAAGGTCTCGAGCTGGCCGGGCGCAAGCCGTGGCGACCGCTCGCGAACTTCGCGGTCGCCGATCACAACGTACCGACGACCGCGCGCGCGGCCGGCATCAGCGACCCCATCGCGCGCCTGCAGGTGGACACGCTCGAAAAACACGCGAACGAACACGGCATCACGTTTTTCGGCATGTCGGACCCGCGCCAGGGCATCGAGCACGTGGTCGGCCCCGAACAGGGCGTGACCTTGCCGGGCATGACGCTCGTCTGCGGCGATTCGCACACCTCGACGCACGGCGCGCTCGCCTGCCTCGCGCACGGCATCGGCACCTCGGAAGTCGAGCATGTACTCGTTACGCAGACGCTCGTCACGCGCAAGATGAAATCGATGCTCGTCAACGTCGAAGGCGAACTGGGTCCGGGCGTCACGCCGAAGGACATCATTCTCGCGGTGATCGGCAAGATCGGCACGGCGGGCGGCACCGGCTACGCGATCGAATACGCGGGCTCGACCATTCGCGCGTTGTCGATGGACGGTCGCATGACGATCTGCAATATGTCGATCGAAGCCGGCGCGCGCGCGGGCATGATCGCGGTCGACGACATCACGATCGACTACGTGCGCGGCCGTCCCTACGCACCGCAAGGCGCCATGTGGGAACAGGCCGAAGCGTATTGGCGCACGCTGCGCTCGGACGACGACGCCGCATTCGACGCGGTGGTGGAGATCGATGCGAGCGCGATCGTGCCGCAGGTGACGTGGGGCACGTCGCCGGAAATGGTGGTGCCGATCGACGCCCGCATCCCCGACCCCGCCGCCGAACACGACGAGACGCGCCGCGACGGCATGCGCAAGGCGCTCGCCTACATGGGGCTCGAAGCGGGCACCGCGATCACCGCGATCCGTCTCGACAAGATCTTCATCGGCTCGTGCACCAACTCGCGCATCGAAGATCTGCGCGCCGCCGCGGCCGTGCTGAACGGCAAGCGCAAGGCCGACACCATCAAGCTCGCGATGGTCGTGCCCGGCTCGGGACTCGTGAAAGCCCAGGCGGAACGCGAGGGTCTCGACCGGATCTTTATCGCCGCGGGCTTCGAGTGGCGCGAGCCCGGCTGCTCGATGTGCATGGCGATGAACGCCGACCGGCTCGAACCCGGCGAGCGCTGCGCATCGACGTCGAATCGCAATTTCGAGGGCCGGCAAGGCGCGGGCGGCCGCACGCATCTGGTCAGCCCTGCGATGGCTGCGGCCGCCGCGGTGGCCGGACATTTCGTCGACGTGCGCCACTGGTAACCATTCAAGGAAGTCCCCGACATGAGACAGATAGTCCAGCACGAAGGTCTGGTCGCGCCGCTCGACCGCGCGAACGTCGACACCGATGCGATCATCCCGAAGCAGTTCCTGAAGTCGATCAAACGCACCGGCTTCGGTCAGAACCTGTTCGATGAATGGCGTTATCTCGACCACGGCGAGCCCGGGCAGGATTGCAGCACGCGTCCGCTGAACCCGACGTTCGAACTGAACCAGCCGCAATACCAGGGCGCGTCGATCCTGCTCACGCGCAAGAACTTCGGTTGCGGTTCGTCGCGCGAACACGCGCCGTGGGCGCTCGATCAATACGGCTTTCGCGTGCTGATCGCGCCGAGTTTCGCCGACATCTTCTTCCAGAACTCGTTCAAGAACGGGCTGCTGCCGATCACGCTCGACGAGAAAAACGTCGACACGTTATTCGACGCGCTGTATGCGACGCCGGCGTTTCGTCTGCATATCGACGTCGACGCGCAAACCATCCGCACCGCGGACGGCGCGATTCAACTGCCCTTCGAGCTCGACCCGTTCCGCAAATATTGCCTGCTGAACGGCCTCGACGACATAGCGCTGACGCTGCGTAAAGCCGACGAGATCCGCGGCTTCGAAGCGACGCATCTGCAGCGCTTCCCGTGGCTCGCTGAAGTCCGCTAAATCACGGCGCACGGTTCAGTCCTCCGCGCGCCGTAATACCTCCCACTGCGCCTCCTGCGGCACCTCCCCGCGGTACATCATCACCCGCCCGCTTCTTGCCTTGCCGATTCCCCGCTATGCTGATGGGAATTCAAGCGGGCCCCCACCATGCACAACCTGATCAGAAAACTCGATCTCACCTCGCTGCGTTTGTTCGTTGCGGTTTGTCAGGAACAGAATATCGGCCGCGCGGCAGAGCGCGAATGCATTGCGCCGTCGGCCGTCAGCCGGCGCATCACCGAAATCGAAGCGGCGATCGGCTTGCCGGTGATTCATCGCGAGTCGCGCGGTATTTCGGTGACGCCGGTCGGCGAGATGATCTATCGGCACGCGCTCGCGGTAATCGAGCAGATCGAATATCTGAGCGCCGACGTGTCGCGCTATGCGACCGGCGCGAAAGGCACGATACGTATCGTCGGCAACATGTCGTCGATCGTGCAGTTTCTGCCTGAGGATATCGCCGCGTTTCAGCGCGCGTTTCCCGATGTCGAGATCGAGATCGAGGAACTGACCACGAGCCAGGTGATGAGCAGCGTGCAGGAACTGAACGTCGATCTCGGCATCTGCAATCTCGTGCCGGGCGTCGAGAAGTTCGAGCACATTCCGTATCGCACCGACCGTCTCGTGCTGATGGTGCCCAACGGTCATCCGCTCGCGCGCAAGACGGTGGTTGGACTCGCCGATTTTGCCGGCGAGAGTCTGGTGGGTCTCGGCAGCGAAGCGGCGCTCACGCAACTGCTCGAACGCGAGGCCGAAGCGCTGGGCGCGACGCTGCGCGTGAAGGTGCGCGTCGGCAGTCTGGACGCGCTGTGCCGGATGGTCCACGTCGGCCTCGGCCTTGCCGTGGTCCCGCAGCAGATCGGCGAACTGTACATCAAGACGCTGAACGTGCGGCTTCTGCCGATCAACGAAAGCTGGGCAATGCGCGAGCTGGTCGTGATCTTCCGGCAGCGCGAAAGACTGGCGGCGGCCGCGGCGGCGTTGCTCGATTATCTGACGCAGCGTTGAGCGGAAATGGCGCGGGCGGCAGGCAGAGCGCGAACGCCCTACCGGCGCTGCGGTTCACTCATCAACGCGTATTCGCACGCAGCCAGCCATCGACGATCGCAGCCACCTGGTCGGAATTGTCGTCCATCATCAGCATGTGCGAGTTACCGTGGATGCCGCGCGCAGGCAGATCGATAAACGTGACGGGAGCGCTGGCCTCGCTCAGTGCCTGCGCATAGCGATGCGCGTTCGCGTGTACCTTTTCCCAGAACGGTCCGACCAGATGGTCGCCAAAAATAAACAGATGCGGAATGCCCTTGAGCTTCTGTAAATCGACGTGGTGCAGATCGGGAAATCCGGACGGCTCGATCGCGACGATGGCCTTGATCTTCTGCGGCGTGGCCAGTTCGGCATTGAAGCCGAAATTCGCCCCCTGACTATGCATCAGCACGATGCACGGGCACACCTTGTCGACCTCGGCGTTGTACGCCTGCTGCGTCGCGTCGTCGTTCGACGACCAGCGCGGCACAAACTGTTTGGTGAACTGATCGAAACTGGCGGCAGGAAAACGCGAGTCCGGATAAGCCACCCGTTGCCCATCGTTGCCATAGCTCGGCCCGATGCGGAATAAAACCCAGGCTTCCCGTTTCGAGCGAAAAAACGGCGCGCTCGAATAAATCTCCGGATACTGCGCGAACGACGCCCTACCTCGCTCCACCGCGTCCGACACGTACGTGTCGTAGCCCGCGTTGAGAAAGTATTGCTGCCAGCCCGGACGGCCGTCCGGTTTGGTTTCGAACGTGACGCCGGTCAACCCGCCGCCGTGCCACAGCAACAACGGATACTTCGCCGCGGGCCGCTCGAGCTTCACGTATTGCACGTACATCTGATACGCGTCGAACTCGCCGTTCGGATCGACCTTCACCGGCGGCGAGCCGGGAGAAAATACGATCGTGCGCGCCGGCAATCCATCGAGCGTCACCGTGCGCCCGCCGATATGAAAACTCCCCACTTCCTTGACGAGATATTGTGCCGATGCCGGCTGCGCGCATAACGCCGCAGCCCCGATCATCGCAATCAGAATGGCGCGTACTCCCACGGGTCGGGTCTCCTTGTTGGTTCTATGTCGGAATGGAATGCGGGCAGCAATGGCGCAACTCGCCCCACCACCACGCACGACTACAACGCTTTCGCGGCGGACGCTTCCTGCATCGCGTACGCCGCGACCTGGGTTCGCGAACGCAAGCCGAGCTTGCGCAGAATGTTCTTCACGTGCGTTTCGATCGTCAGTTCGCTCAGCGCGAGCCGCGCGGCGATTTCCTTGTTGGACAAACCCTTGGCGATATGCGCGATAACCTCCTTTTCGCGCGCGCTGACCGATTGGCCGCTCGCACGACGCGGCACGCCGAACGTAGGCCGCAGACCGAAGCGCCGCAACTCGCGCGCCGCAGCCGCCGCTTCGCGCAGCGCGCCGATGGCCGCGAATCTTTCGCCGGCACCCAGCAGCTCCGTCACGGCGGCGTCCCGCTCATCGCCCTGCCCGTACGCGCGCGCGAGGTCGACACGCACGCGCGCCGCATCGAAGACGCGATTGTCGCGTTCGAACATCGCGCAGGCTTCGCGCAGTTCCACGAGCGCCTGCGCATCGTCGCGCCGCCGCATCGACAGCAGACCGTCGACATAGCGCGCAGCGGCCAGCGCCGGATGAAAACCACCGCCCTGCAACGCTCGAATAGCCGCGACATAGTCGCTGGCCTGTTCGTCCTCGCCGCTGCGCACGGCGGCTTCGGCGGCAAGGGGCAACACGTGCGGATGCAGTAGATAGAACTTCAGCGGCTCCGGCGTGGCGATCGTCGCGAGCAACGCCTTCGCCTGCTCCAGCGCGGCATCGAACTGACCATTCAGGAAGGCCAGATACGCTTGCGCGCCTTTCACCACGACGACAGTGCGCAATTCGGTCTTGTGCAGCAGACCGACGAGCCGCCGCGCTTCGTCGAGGTACTGCGCGGCACGCTCCGGATCGCCGGAGAGCCGCACCGCCACCGCGAGAAACGCCAGCGAGCGCGGCAACATCGTGCCCTGATCGATTGCGCGATCGATATCGACCGCCCGCTCGCCGATCGACACCGCGTCGGCGAGCCGCCCGAACATCGTCTGTCGTTCGATGCTGAGCGATAACGGCCACGTCGCGAGCGCCGGCGACTGCATGCGCTCGGCAATCCGCGTGCAGGCTGCCGTGTGCGCATCGAACTGCCGCTGCTCGCCGTCGTAGCGCAGCAGCGCCGCCATCGTGTAGTGGGCCAGAAACGCGGCGCCCGGATAGGCGATCGTTTCCGCGAGACCGATCGCCCGATTGCCGGCCTGCGATGCGCGTCGCCCATCGCCGCGCAGTCCGTATGCGAGGCACTGGATGATGTAGACCCGCGAAACCAGTTCGGGCGCCTCGTGTTCGTCGATCTGTTCGAGGACCATCGCGGCCTGCTGCAGCGCGCCCGGAATATCGCCCTGCCGCAAACGCGCCTGCGCGAATTCCTGGCGCAGGAACGCGCCTTCCACGCTGTGCGCCGCCTCGCCCAGTTCGTCCATGCCCGCCTGTAGCTCGCGCATTCCTTCGGCTTCCGCGCCGGCCTGCCACAAGGCCCGGCCGATGCAGCGGCGCAGCGTCGCGCGTTGGCGTGCGTCGAGCGTGTGGCCGAGCGCCGAGCGCCACGTGTCGACCGCGTGCAGAAAATCCCCCAGCCGTTTGTACGACTCGCCGAGCAGCAATTCCAGTTCGGTGCGCGACACGGCGCCCGGCTTCGAGCGTTCGAGAATCCGCAGCGCCGAATTCAGCAGCGCGACCGCCTCGTTGTTCGCAAAGCAGGCCACCGCATCGTTCGCGGCCTGCAACAGGTAAGGCAACGCGTCTTCCTGGCGCCCTTCGGCCGTGCCTCTAAGCAGATGCCGGGCGATCCGCGACGCCTGTTCGGCAGGCGCCGCGCTGTCCATCAACTCCTTCGCGATGATCCGATGCAGGAACTGCCGACGCGCCGCGCCGAGGCTTTCGTACACGGTGGTCTGTACGAGCGGCTGATGAAACTCGTAGTAGATGCCGCCGTCGTCGACGTGTTCGTCGAGCAGGCGCAGGTCCAGTAGTTCGTCGAGCGCGGTGAGCAGGCGCTCCTCGCTGAAACCCGTCACCGCGCGCAGCAACGGATAGGCGATCTTCGTTTCGATCACCGCGGCGACTGCGAGCGTGCGCCGCGAATCCTCAACCAGACCGCGAAAACGCTCGCTGATGAATTCGCCAATCGACGCCGGCAGCGCATCGATCTGCGGATAGCGATGCGCCACTCCTGTACGGTTCTGCGCAAGCTCGTGCTTGACGAATTCGCCGATAAAAAACGGATTGCCTTGACTTTTCGCATGCAGACGCGCAACCAGATCGGCCGGCCACGCGTGGTGCGTCGCCGCCTCGATCAGCGCGCCGGTCGCTTCGACACCGAGCGACCCCAACTCGATGCGCGCGGCAAGGCCGAGCCGTTCGAGCGATTCGATGCAGCCGCTCAGTTGCGCGCCGCGCGTCAGCGCATCGCGCCGGAACAGACCGAGCAGCAACACGCGCTGCTCGCGCAGATCGCGCACCACGTGATGCAGGAGTTCGATCGAGGTGCGGTCGGCCCACTGCAGATTGTCGAGCACGAGCACAATCGGTTGCAGTTGACTCAGACGCGCGAGCAGAAAACGCATCTGTCCGACGATGCGCGTCTGCTCCATGTCGATGTCGCCGGAACGCGGCGGTGCAGCAGGGATCGGCAGATCGCCCGCGACCGCCGGAAAAAGCCGCAGCAGATCGTGGCTTTCGCCGATCACGTTCAACAGGTCGCGCCGGCTCAACGCGCGCAGATGCGCGTCGAGCGCGTCGATCCAGACGGCGTACGGTGTCGTGCTGGTCGCCGAATACGCGCGGCCGCTCAGCATGCGCGCGTGAGCTGCGCTGAGCATGCAGAACTCGTCGGCGAGGCGGCTCTTGCCGATGCCCGCCTCGCCCGACACCGCCACGAATCGTCCCGCGCCGCCGCATACCTCGCGCAGACCGTGCAGCAGTTGCTCGAGCTCACGCTGCCGCTCGAGGAACGGACCCGCGAATTGACTCTCTGCCATCTGTTCGTCCCTAGACCACGCCCCGTTCCGTGAGGGCTTGAAGTTCGTCCGACGTGAGACCCAACTGCTCGACAAACACCCGACGGTTGTCGGCGCCCTTCGGTTTGCCGGCGAAACGGATGCTGCCCTGGGTCGCCGAAAAACGCGCGATCACGTTTGGCAGCAGCACCTCGCCCAGCTCGTCGTCGGCGAGCCGCACGAACGCTTCGCGGCTACGAAATTGCGGGTCGTCGAGCAATTGCTCCGCGTCGTAAAGCGGCGCGCAGGACACGTTGTGGCGTTCGAGCGTTTCGATCGCGTCGCGATGGCTCTGCGCGCCGAACCATTCAGCCAGAATATCCTCGATCTCGTCGACATGAGCAAGCCGCGCGCGATTGCTGCAGAAGCGCGGATCGTCGACGAGGTCCGGCTGGCCGATCGCGTTGGCAAGGCTGCGGAAGGTGTTGTCGTTGCCGACCGTCACCGAGATCCAGCGCTCGTCGCGAGTCTTCCACGCGCCGCGCGGCGCGAGATGCTGCACGCGGTTGCCCTGGCGCTCGAGCGTCTGCCCGGTCGCGTCCTTGACCAGCGTCTGGATACCGAGCACCGCGAGCAGCGGTTCGACGAGCGACAGGTCGATCGCCTGACCCGCGCCGGTGCGCTCGCGATTCAGCAAAGCGGCCGTCACCGCGAACGCGCCCGTGATCGCACCGATGTTGTCGCCGAGCGCAAGCGGCGGCAGCAGCGGCGGCCGGTCCGGATAGCCGATCAATTGCGCCATGCCGCTCATCGCCTCGGCGAGCGTTCCGTAACCTGGCCGCGCCGCGTAGGGTCCGGTCTGGCCGAACGCGGTGACGCGCAGCATCACGAGGCGCGGATTCGCGGCCGCGAGTCGTTCGTAGCCGATGTTCCAGCGCTCCAGCGTGCCGGGCCGAAAGTTTTCGACCACCACGTCGGCGTCGGCGGCGAGCAGGCGAAACAGCGCCTGCCCTTCGTCGGTGCTCAAATTCAGCGTGATCGACGCTTTATTGCGGTTGACCAGCTTCGACCACAGCGACACATCGTGATGAACCGGCTCGAAAAAGCGCGCGTGGTCGCCATTCGGATGCTCGATCTTCAGCACCTCGGCGCCGAAGTCGGCCAGATACGCGGCGGCCGCCGGCCCCGCGAACACCGTCGAACAATCGATCACCCGCACGCCGTGGAGCGGTCCGCGCTGTGTAGCGCCCTGCGTTATGTCCTGTCCGCTCATTCGCAGGCACCCGTCAATGTATCGACCAGACCGAGCTTCGCGGCGATCGCGAGAGTCCGCGCCGCGATGTCGATATTGACCTTCTCGATCAGCTTGCCGCCGATCACCACCGCCGCGCGGTTTTGCGCGCGCGCTTCGGTAATCGCCTGCTGCATCTCCAGCGCGAGGTCGATCTCCTCGCGCGACGGCGAGAAGATCGCGTTGATGATCGGCACGTGACGCGGATGCACGACGAGCGCGCCTTCGAAACCGAGCCGCTTGAGGAAGGTGCCCCACTCCTCGGTGATCGAATCGCGCCCCATGTTCGAGAATGCGACCGCCGGCGCGAGCGGCACGAGGCCGTGATAACGCGCGACGCACACCAGCTTCGACAGCGGATACAGCACGCGGTCGGGCGTATCGACGAAGTGCGAGCCGACCGATACCGTGTAGTCGCCGATGCCGAAACACAGCCCCGACAGACGCGGCACGCGCCGCGCGATGTCCTCGCAGTTCAGCACCGCGCCGACCGTTTCGATCATCGGCCACATCTTCAGACGCTCCGCGCCCGCCAGCGTGTCGACGAAATTCGTCACCACCAGCAGATCGTCGGCCGTGTCCGCTTTCGGCGGCATGATGATTTCGATGCCCGCTTCGACGCAGGCTTCGATATCGCCGCGCCACCACGGCGTATCCGTCGCGTTGATGCGCACCGCCACTTCCTTGCCGCGAAAATCGACCGAGCGCATCGCGTCGATCAGCACGCGGCGCGCGAGGCGTTTGGCGGCATCCTCATACACGACCGCGTCGTCGCAGTCGATCATCACGATGTCCGCGTCGGTCGCCGCCGCCTTCGCAATCAGCGCGACGCTGGTCGCGGGCACGAGCAGCATGCAGCGGCGCGGTTTCACTTCCGTGGCCGAGCCGATCGACGGGGCCGATGTGGTTTGCAGGTCCAGCATGATTGACTCCTTGATTAGCGCAGCACTTTTCGCACATCGCGCTCGACGCCGATGTCGAGCAGATAAGGTTTGCCGGAAGCGAGCGCCTCGCGCATCGCGTCGGCGCACTGCCCCGGACTGTCGATGCGCCGCGCCGCCACGCCGCAACTGCGCGCGAGCGCGACGAAATCGATCGCGGGCGTATTCAGGTCGAAACCGGGTACGGTGGCCAGCGCGTCGGCATCGTGCGTATCGCCGAACATCGTCAGGATGCCGCCCTTCAGAATCCGATAGCTCGAATTGTTCAGGATCACGAACACAACCGGCAGGTCGTGGTGCGCCGCGCTCCAGAGTCCCTGAATCGAATACATCGCGGCGCCGTCGCCGAGAAACGCGACGACCGGACGTTCGGGCTGCGCGACCTTGGCGCCGAGCGCGACCGGCAGACCGAAGCCGATGCCGCCGCCCTTCGATGGCCCGAGATAGGAAATAGCGTCGCCGTACTGACCGCACATCGAGACCCAGCCGGAGTTGGAAACGGCGTCGTCGACGACGATCGCATTGCGCGGCAGCGCCGTCAGGATCTCGTCGATCACGCTGACCGGCGCGAGCGGCACCTGGGCCGCGCGCTTTTGCGCCGCCGCGGTGATCTTCGCGCGACGCGCGGCGGCCGCGTTCGCGAGCCGTTCGCGGCGCTCGCGCACGTGGGCCGCGTCGGCGTCGAAACCGGCCAGGCCGAGCTCGCCGCCGATCTCCTGGAGCGTCGCCGCGGGGTCGCCCACCAGCAGCAACGCGGGCGCGAAACCGTCGCTGATGCCGGCGGTACGATCGCTCAGCACGATCACGTCAGTGCTGGCGTCATGCCACAAGGTGCCGTCGTACAGCAACGGCGCGCGCAGATCGCTGCCGCACCAGAGCACCACGTCGTGGTCGCGGAACACGCGCCGGAAGTCTTCTCCGCTCGGAAACAGCACGCCCTGGAAGGCGGGGTTGTCGGCGGGGAAATTGGCGAACAGCGACATCGGTTCCCAGTAGACCGCGCAGCCCGCGTTGGTCGCGAGTTGCACCAGATCCGCTTCGCAACGATTGCGGCCGATCAGATCGCCGGCGACGATCGCGGGGTTGGTCGCGCGTCGGAGCAGATGCGCGCACTCGGCGATGTCGCTCGCGGCCGCCGCGCCGAGACGCGGTTGCGCAAAAACGTGACCGTCGGACGATTCGACCGGCTGCAGTTGCAGATCGAGCGGCAGGCTCAGAAACGTGGGGCCACTCGGCGCCGCCGCTGCTTCGCTGAACGCGCGGACCATCACGACCGGAATTTCCTCGGCGGTGCGCGCCTCCCACGTCCATTTCGAATACGCGGCGGTCGCGGTTTCCAGATTGCCGTAGAGCATCGGCGACAGATACTGATGCGCGCGATCCGATTGCCCCGAAATCATCAGCACAGGCAGGCCGTTGCGAAACGCGTTGTAGTAGTGGCTCAAGCCGTTCGACACGCCCGGCACCGCATGCAGCATCACCACGCCGGGCTTGCCCGACGCCGCCGCATAGCCCGCCGCCATCCCGACCGATACACCCTCCTGCAAGCCGAGGTAGTAATGCATCTCCGGCTGCCCGCTGAGCGCCTGCATGAGCGGCAATTCCGTCGTGCCGGGATTGCCGAACACGGCCGTGACGCCCGCCTTTCGAAGGGCTCCGATACCCGCCTGAGCCGCGTTTTGAGCTGATTGTTCCACTCGCTAGTCCCCTTCCGTTGATTCAGATCGATTCCAGTTGATTGCTGCCGATACTGTCGTTGCGCGGTTGCGCGCCCGTTATGCGCCTGTTGCGCGGACCTCAATGGCGTTTCGTCGTGACACGTTCCGGGATCGGCTGCATGCCGTCCGCGAACGGTGCGCCGGCTTCGGTGTCGGCATCGACATTCGCATCGGTCGGACTCACGTGCGGCCTCGGCAAGGTCAGCGTGATCAGCCCCGACACCGCGAGTCCCGCCGCGATCAGATACAGACCCGCCTCGGTCTTGCCGGTCGCGTCGCGCACCATGCCGAGCATCGCCGGTCCGACGTAGCCGCCGAGATTCGAAATAGAGTTGATCGCCGCGATCCCCGCGACCGCCGCCATGCCCTGCAGAAAGCTCGCCGACATCGACCAGAAGATCGCCAGCGTCGAATAGATGCCGGCCGCCGCCAGCGCGAGACCGGCGATCGCCAGCGCCGGCGTCAGCGTGGTCATGCCGCTCGCGACGAGGCCCACCGCACCGGCCACGCAACTCAGCGCGAAGTGCCAGCGACGCTCGCCGCTACGGTCCGAAGACCAGCCGACCAGCAACATCCCCACCGCTGCCGCGACGTACGGAATCGCCGTGAGTTGGCCGATCGAAACGAAATTCAGCACGCCGAGATCGCGGATGATCTGCGGCAGCCAGAACGCGAGACTGGTCACGCCGACCACGCTGCAGAAGTAGATAAAGGTGAGCGCCCAGAAGCGTGCCGACAGCAACGCGTGCCACAGGTTGGCAAAGCCGCCGGCGTGGCTGTCGACGGCCGCCTCGTGAGCGAGCCGCTGTTCGATCGCGCGCTTTTCCCCGGCGCTCAGCCAGCGCGCGTCGGCGGGGCTGTCGTCGAGATAGAAATACGCGACGATGCCAAGCGCGATCGACGGCAGGCCTTCGATCAGGAACATCCACTGCCAGCCGCGCAGCCCGTGGACCTCGTGCATCGTATGCATCAGGAAGCCCGACAACGGCGCGCCGAGCATCCCTGATGCGGGAATGGCCGCGAGAAAGATCGCCACCATGCGGGCGCGGCGATTGGCCGGAAACCAGAACGTCAGATACAGGATGACGCCCGGCACCATGCCCGCCTCCGCGACGCCGAGCAGAAAACGCAGTACGTAGAACTGCGTTTCCGTCCGCACGAACATCATCGCGGTCGACGCGATGCCCCACAAAATCATGATCCGGCTAATCGTCAGACGCGCGCCGAAGCGTTTGAGCAGCAGATTGCTTGGCACTTCGAACAGAAAATAGCCGACGAAGAAAATCCCCGCGCCGAGCCCGAACACCGTATCAGACAGATGCAGTTCGCTGCTGAATTGCAGCTTCGCGTAGCCGATGTTCACGCGGTCCAGATACGACAGCATGAACACCACGAATAGAAACGGCATGATCCTGAAGCCGATTCGTCTGTAGACCCGTGAGTCGTCCAACGGGGTATCACCTGGACTTGCCGCCACTGTCTCCTCCTGTTTTGTCTTTCCGGCGATACCTGCATGTCGCGTGTTCGCCGTTCGTCGTTGTTGCTGCGTGAGTGAAAGGATAGGCGCGCGACAAATGACGTCTATCCCCGAAAGCAGGTAGCGCGAACGGATCGATCGGTGAGTCGCGCGGCCTGGCGCGCAAGTCACGCGGCGATACCCGGAATCGGTGAGCAACACGACACGCTGGCTCCCCGAACAGGCACGCACGCGAGCCGTAAGATGCGCGTCGCAAACGAACGCAAAGGAGGACTCATGCTGACTTACGATCAGGTGTACATCGGCGGAAAGTGGCTGAAGCCCGCGCATGCCGATTCGTTAGATGTTTTCGATGCGGGCCATGGCAGCGTGATGGGCCGGATTCCCAACGCGAGCGCGCGTGAAGTCGATCTCGCGGTCGCTCACGCACGGGCGGCACTGGCCGGCTGGTCGGGCACGCCACCGGCTCAGCGGGCGACGTTTCTTGCGCGTATTGCCGCCGCGTTGAACGCGCACGCCGATCGTCTCGCCCACCTCATCGCGCGGGAAGTCGGCATGCCGTTGAAGCTCGCCAGAGCGATCCAGGTGGAATTGCCCGTCCGCAACTTCGCGCACTATGCGCAATTGGCCGCCGAGTTTGCGTTCGAGGAACAGGTCGGTCATTCGCTGGTGCTGCGCGAACCGGTCGGCGTGGTGGCGGCGATCACGCCATGGAACTATCCGCTCCATCAGATCGCGCTGAAGGTGGCCGCGGCGCTCGCGGCCGGCTGCACCGTCGTGCTCAAGCCGTCTGAAGTCGCGCCGTGCAATGCGTTCGTGCTGACCGAGATCGTCGATCAGGCGCAGTTGCCTGCCGGCGTCTTCAATCTGGTGAGCGGCACGGCGGCTTGCGTCGGCGAACCGCTGGTCGCGCACCCCGACGTCGACATGATTTCATTCACCGGTTCGACCCAGGCCGGCCAGCGCATCGCCGAGCTTGCCGCGCCCGCGATGAAACGCGTGGCGCTCGAACTCGGCGGCAAAAGCGCGTCGCTCATTCTCGACGACGCCGATCTCGCGCTCGCGGTCCGCGCGAGCGTCAACCGCTGCTTTCTGAACTCCGGGCAGACCTGCACCGCGTTGACGCGCATGCTGGTGCCGCGCGCGTTGCACGACGAAGCCGCGCGGCTTGCTCAAGCCGCCAGCGAACGTCTGACGCCAGGCGATCCGCTTGCGCCGGACACGAAGCTCGGCCCGCTCACGTCCGCGGCACAGGCGGCGAGAGTCCGCGCCCATATCGCAACGGGCGTCGCCGAAGGCGCCACCCTCGTGACGGGCGGCACGGATTTTCCGCAAGGGGTTCCCGCTGGTGGCTTCTATGTTCAGCCGACCGTCTTTGCGAACGTCGACAACCGGATGACGATCGCGCAGGAAGAAATCTTCGGGCCGGTCCTCTGCATCATTCCGTACGACGACGACGAACACGCGATCGCGCTCGCGAACGACAGCCGCTATGGACTGGCCGGCGCGGTCTGGTCGTCCGATCCGCTCCGCGCGCGCCAGGTCGCGAAGCGCATTCGCGCGGGACAGGTCGACGTGAATGGCGCACCGTTCAATCCCGATGCGCCGTTTGGCGGGTTCAGGATGTCCGGCCGCGGACGCGAAGGCGGCAAGTATGGGCTGGAGGAGTTTCTGGAATACAAGGCGCTGCAGTTGTGAAGTGACGAGCGCGCGTCGTTCGTTTTAGCCGTGCCCGTTGCCGAGGTTGTCGAGATTGTCGACCGCTTCGCGCAGATCCAGCGTATGCACCATCAACTCGCGAACCTGCCGCAACGTCGAATATTGGCCGAGCACTGCTCGCCAGCGCGGCGCTTCGATCAACTCGCGCCAGACCGGTTCGAGTTCCGTGCAAGCCGGGTTGTGGCCGTCCGCCAGTGCGCTCGCGAATTCCAGACTGGCCGGCGCCGACAGCAATTGCATCCGGCTAGCGGGACTCAGCACGCGCGGCGTCGCGTCGGCGGATGCATCGCAGCAATAGAGCACGGTTCGCGCGAGCGCGACGGCATCGGTTTGCAACGCGGCAAGCGATGCACCGTTCACGCGCACCGTACCTTGCTCGGTCCGAAACTCGTACACGAGAGTCGGGTCGGCCTGCGCGAGCAGCGTGAGACCGCGCAGGAGTCGCGGCAGATCGGTGGTGGCCGCATCGACGGAAGCCTTGGCTTCGATCAGCAGGCATAGATCCCATGCGGCGGAGTCGGCGGATGTTGATGGTTGCCGCCGGGTCTGCCGCAGCAGCACCACATCCCATTCGGTCTTCGCGCGCTCGTGGCTCGCGGGAATCGTCGCGGGCACGCGCATCGAATTCACCACGCGATACGACACGTATGGGTCGTCCGCGCGCCCTGCTCTCTTCACCTCGCGCTCGACTTCATTCAGCCGCTGCGCGAGTCGTTCGAGCGACTCGCTCGCCAGCGCCTCGACTTCGGCGCCGCGCTGTTTCGAACTCGCGCCTCGCGCGATCGCGCTCGCACTGCCGGGGCGCGGTCCCTGTCGCTCACATAGTGACTGATAGTCCCGCACGCGTTGATCCGATGCCAGCGTGTGAAGACGCTGCAGGCGCTGCAACTCGGCGCTGTCGCGCAGCTGCGCGAGGCCGCGCCGCAACGTCGCGTCGTGAGTGATCGCGGTTGTGTCGAGGCAGGCTTGCACGGCGGTGTCGAGTTGCGCCCATGCGTCGGCAAACGCCGATGCGTGCAGCCGCGCGAGCGCATCGCGTTGCGGGCCCGCGCCCAGCCGCTCCTGTTTGGCCGGATGAGCGATCGTATTGACGGTCGCGTGAATCTGCCGACGGTCGTGGCTCGCCTGTGCGGACAGCGACGCGTATTCGCGCACCACGTCCGAGCGATGCCGCATCAGCAGCGCCTGAAACGCCGGGTCGCCGGCTTTGTGGCGCAGCGCTTCGCGGATCACTTGCGCGAGCGCGTCGGTGAAATGCTGGGCGTTGGCCGCGTCGGGCGCTTCACCGCGTGACTTCGCCTCGCACGCCTGCTCGATCGCGAGTGCGAGCATCGTCGCGGGGCTGGCGGGTTGCGTCGACTCGGAACTCCCCGCGAGCGCCGGCAGCCGGTAACGACGCGCGACGCCGTCGAGCAGCGCGGCGAGCAATGAAGACGACGGTGGCAAGAACATTACGATAGTCGATGGGTTGGCGAAGAGTACGAAGGACGACGCCCGGTTATACGCAGATCAATGCGGACGATGCGGACAACTGTACCTGAACGGCACGCGCGATCGAACCGATGGGGCCTGCATCACGTCGCTGAACACGTCACCCAACAACGGCACGCCGTGGCCCTCGCCACGCTCGAATCAGCGTGCATCACGTCGCGATCGAAGTTCCTCGAAATGTGCCCGACAGTCGAGCGCGCGCGACGACTGCGTGACCGTCCGCCGCACACAAGATCACGAAGCGACGATGAGCAACAGGTGCGCCGCTGCGGCAGCGCTTCTCCCCTGTTCACCGATCGACGCGCTCGCATTCGCGCCGCCCACCGACCCGCGGCGCATGACGACAGGCCTCGGCGACTGATATCGTCAGGACAACGGATGGAACTGTCGCGAACGGCAGCCTCTCCAACCTGTCACCGACAAGCGAACGAGTGCGTCAGCACGAGCACCAGCATCGACCTCGGGCACCGAACCACCCGCTCCACCGCGACTCGCGAAGCCCTTGCCCGTTCCGACCGATTCGCTGCTCAACCCTGCTCAGGAGATCGACGTTTTGACGACGAGCCCACGCCAGCAGATGTCACGGTCCGCGCTTCGAAGCATCGAACTCGGATATGGCCAGCAAATCCCGCACAACCCGCGCAACCTGCGGAAGCCCATTTCGCCGCCGCGCCCACAACCGGCGCTGCGCCCGCCTCACCCACCACACGTTCGCCCCCAGCGCCCGCACCGATGAAACCGCTGCGCGCGCTCGAAGCGCTCAACTTCTTTCTCGCCGACGTGCAGGCCGGCGTCGGTCCGTTCATCGGCGTGCTGTTGCTCGCGCGCGGCTGGCAAGCCGACGAAATCGGCTCCGTGATGACGCTCGCCGGGCTCGCCGCGATGGCCGCCACGCCGTTTGCCGGTGCGCTCGTCGATGCGACGCGCAGCAAACGCGCGCTGATGGTTGTGGGGATCGTCGCGACCACGCTCGCGTCGCTTGCGCTGCTGCCTTCGCGCACTTACGCGGCGGTGTTGGCTTCGCAGGTGCTGGCCGCGCTCGGCGCGTCGGTGCTGATGCCCGCCGTCGCCGGCGTGACACTCGGCATGGTGCGCGCGGCCGGCTTCGACCGGCAGTTCGGGCGCAACCAGATGGCGAACCACGCCGGCAACGTGGTCGGCGCCGCGCTCGCGGGCTGGTTCGGCTGGCATTACGGCTTCGGCGCCGTGTTCGCGCTGTGCGCGATTTTCGCGGCGCTGGCAATCGCGAGCATCGGGCTGATTCCGGCGCGCTCGATCGACTATGCGAGCGCACGCGGCCTCGAAGCGGCTCCATCCGAGGACCGCGAAGCCTCCGACCAAACCGACCAAACCGACCAAACCGGCCACATCGGCCGCTCCGCTCACCGCTCAAGCACCGCATCAGAAAACGATTTCGCCTCCCGCACCGAGCCCCACCCCGGCGCACTACGCACGCTACTACGCAATCGCCCACTCGCACTGCTCGGCGCGTCGCTGGCCTTTTTTCACCTCGGCAATGCCGCGATGCTGCCGCTCTACGGGATGGGCGTGGTGGCCGCGCATCGCGGCGACCCCAGCGCGTTCACCGCGCAGACCATCGTGGTCGCGCAACTGGTGATGGTCGGCGCCGCATGGCTCGCGCCGCGCCTGCTGCGTGCGTATGGCTACTGGTGGGTGCTACTGGTCTCATGGCTCGCGCTGCCGGTACGCGGCTTGCTCGCCGCGCTGATGATGGACGCCGTCGGCGTATGGCCGGTACAGTTTCTCGACGGCATCGGCGCGGGGCTGCAAAGCGTCGCGGTGCCCGCGCTCGTGGTGCGACTGATGGAAGGCACCGGCCGCGTCAACGTCGCGCAAGGTGCAACCGCGACCGCGCAGGGCGTGGGCGCTGCGCTCAGCCCGCTCGTCGGCGGCCTGCTCGCGCAGCACTTCGGCTACGCCGGTGCGTTCGTCGCGCTGGGCGCGGTATCGCTCGGCTCGCTGGTGCTGTGGCTCAGCTTCGCCGGCACGCTGCGCAATGCATGCGACGGTCTGTCGGAACGCGCGATGCCTATGCCCTCCGACGACATACGCTAGCAAACCGTTATTCGCTTTAGGTCGAAATATCCTCAGAATCGGATTAAAAATTACAAATAACAAACATAAATACAAACACAATCAATACAATAATTACGATTAACCGACATTATTCATGCGTTGCGGATTCAGCACGAAATTTGCTCTCCGGATTAACACGGAGAAAAGCCGGTTCAACCATGCAGACGCTTAACGCTCGGCGTACACTCGCCGGAAAGCGCCTGCCATAGGGCGCAAGGGGCAATCGTGCCACCCGTGTCAAACGCGGGTTTGTGGAGACTGAGGAGATCAATCGATGAGCTGGACTCGGGAACAGAGAAACGTAACGATTGCCGCCTATCTGGGCTGGACACTCGACGCATTCGATTTCTTTCTGATGGTGTTCGTCCTTAAAGATATCGCGCAGGAATTCAATACCGACATTCCGGCGGTCGCATTCGCGATCATGTTGACGCTGATGATGCGCCCGCTCGGCGCATTGATTTTCGGCTGGCTCGCCGACAAATACGGCCGCCGTCCGACGCTGATGGTCAACATCGCGTGTTTCTCGCTGCTGGAGTTGCTGTCCGGTCTGTCGCCAAATCTGATGACCCTGCTCGTGCTGCGCGCGCTGTTCGGCATCGCGATGGGCGGCGAATGGGGCGTCGGCGGTGCGCTGACAATGGAAACCGTGCCGCCGAAATCGCGCGGCATCGTCTCGGGTCTGTTGCAGGCCGGCTATCCGAGCGGCTACCTGCTCGCGTCGATCGTGTTCGGCCTGTTCTATCAATACATCGGCTGGCGCGGCATGTTCTTCATCGGCGTGCTGCCCGCGCTGCTGGTGCTGTACATCCGCGCGCACGTGCCGGAATCGCCGGCTTTCCGGACGCTCGAAAAGAAAGAGCGACCGGGCCTCGTCACGACGCTCAAGCAGAACCTCGGCCTGTCGATCTACGCGATCATCCTGATGACCGCGTTCAACTTCTTCTCGCACGGCTCGCAGGATCTGTATCCGACCTTCCTGCGCGTGCAGCATCAGTTCGACGCGCACACGGTATCGTTGATCACGATCACGCTGAACATCGGCGCAATCTGCGGCGGGCTCTTCTTCGGCTGGGCCTCGGAGAAGATTGGCCGCAAGCGCGCGATCTTCATCGCCGCGTTGATCGCGCTGCCGGTGCTGCCGGTATGGGCGTTCTCGACTACGCCGATGCTGCTCGCGCTCGGCGCGTTCCTGATGCAGATCTCGGTGCAAGGCGCATGGGGCGTGATCCCGGTGCATCTGAACGAAATCTCGCCCGATGAAATCCGCGCGACCTTCCCCGGTCTCGTGTATCAACTCGGCAATCTGATCGCGTCGGTCAACGGTCCGCTGCAATCGAAAATCGCCGAGCTTCACGGCAACAACTACGCGCTCGTGATGGCGGTCGTGATCGGCATCGTCGCGATCGTGATCTGTGCGCTGATTCCGTTCAGCCGCGAGCGGCGCGGTATCGACATGACGCAGTCCGCGCGCGAAGTCGGTTCGCAGCCGACAGGCAGCGTAGTGGGCGGACGCGCCTGACGAACCGGCCACGGAGATTCAAGCGTTCGAACTAAACGGCTATTGCGCCGGCGTGTTCCAGGGCACAATAGCCGCAAAGGCGGTTCGAACCGCCACGACGCGAACCTGCGTCAGACACGCGCAAGATCACGGGTAACCACGGCGGGTAACCGCAGCGGCTAAACCCAACGGGTTGAACCCGATCCGAGCGCAAGGCCAGATCACACTGCTAGCTATACGAGGCCGTTCCGATTCGTCGGAACGGCCTTTTTTATTTTCCGCGCGGCCTGACGCACCGCGCGTCCCGGAAAGACGACCTTCGTCAGGTCTTCTAGAGGAGTTAGTCAAGCCCGACCCCTTGATCGCCTACACCTGTTTTCTTTATCCTAAAAAAACGCTTGTTTCAAATATCAATTTGAATCGCTTGTTTGCGAGCCGGCAACCCGGCAACTGGGAGACGCAACCATGGCAGTTCGCACAGGCCGGCATGCCGGCGATACCAAGTCCCGCATTCTCGACGCAGCCGAGACGCTGTTCATCGAATGCGGCTATGAGGCAATGTCGCTGCGGCAGATCACTTCGCGCGCCGAAGTCAATCTCGCGGCGGTCAACTATCACTTCGGCAGCAAGGAGTCGCTGATTCACTCGATGCTGTCGCGCCGTCTGGACCAGCTCAATCAGGAGCGGCTCAAACTGCTCGATCGTTTCGACACGATGCTCGGCGCGCGGCTCACCTGCGAGCACGTGCTCGGCGCGATGTTCATTCCGGCGCTGCGGCTCTCGCGCGATCCGCGCGTCGGCGGCAAGGCGTTTCTGCGTCTGCTCGGGCGCGCGTACACCGATCCGTCGTCGTTCATCCGCGACTTTCTGAACGCGCATTACGAGTCGGTCGCGATGCGCTTCTTCGATGCGTTCCAGCGCGCGCTGCCGCATCTGCCGCGCGAAGAACTCGGCTGGCGGCTGCACTTCGCGATTGGCGCGCTCTCGGGCGTGCTGGCCGGCACCGATACCGACAGCCTGATTTCGGAGTTCTCGCAGGGCAAGTCGATGAACGATCTGCAACTGATCGCGCGTCTGGCTTCGCTGATGGTCGCCGCGCTGAAAGCGCCGCTGCCGGACGGCTCGCAACTGGCCGCGTTCGCCGCGGTGCTCGGCGATGCGGCCGACGGTTCGGAAGGCGCGGACGGTACGTCGGCGGGCGGCCACGAAGGCACGCCGAACTCGCCAGGCACGCCATCCGACGCTCAATCCGGCGCACAGCACGGCGGCTCGAACGAGCCGGGGCAACCCGCGCAAGCGGCATCATCGGCACCAGCAGCACCACCAGCACAAGCGGCCCGCCCGACCGATAGTGGCACGAGCGGCGACGAACCGCGCGGCGGCGCAATCGAAGCGGCGTCGGCCACGTTCCAGCACGTGCTGCACGGCACCGCCTGACGGCGGCGTCGCGCGAGGGACGGCTCGAGGGATGGCTCCGCACCGGAGCCGTCCCGCCGACCCACCCGCACCGCGGCCCGCCGACCTGGTTGCCGTCGACCCAGTTGGCGCGGCAATTGCATCACCACCCGTAACCGATCAATAGAACGCGAGCCATCCGCGCTGCGTGGATGCGTTCGCCCGCAGCAACCCTTTTTCATCGGACCGACGTCGCGACTCAAACCCCGACGCCACCCGCTACAGGAGGAAACGTCATGCCGTGGTTCATCCTCGCGCTCGTCATCGCCGCGCTCGCACTCGTCTACGTTCAGGCCCGCGCATCCTGGTGGCTCGCCGCGCTGATCGTCTGGGTCGCGGCCGCGTACGTCAGCGGCGCGGCAGGCCCGATCCTCACGACCTTCCTCGCGATCGTCTTCGTGCTCCCCGCGCTCGTGCTCGCGCTCAAACCACTGCGTCGCGCGTGGCTGACGAAGCCGGTGCTCGACCTGTTCCGCAAGATCCTGCCGGAGATGTCGCCGACCGAGCGCGACGCGATCGAAGCCGGCACCGTCTGGTGGGACGCGCAGCTGTTCTCGGGCCGCCCGCACTGGGACACGCTGCTCGGCTACGGCCCCGCCACGCTGAGCGCCGAAGAGCAGTCGTTTCTCGACGTCGAATGCGAGCAGCTGTGCGATCTCGCGAACGACTGGGAGACCACCATGGTCTGGCAGGACCTGTCGCCGCGCGCGTGGCAGTTCGTCAAGGAGCACGGCTTTCTCGGCATGATCATTCCGAAGCAGTACGGCGGTAAGCAGTTCTCCGCGTACGCGCATTCGCAGGTCATCATGAAGCTCGCGACGCGCTGCTCGGCCGCGGCCGTCTCGGTGATGGTGCCGAATTCGCTCGGGCCCGCCGAGCTGCTGATGCACTACGGCACCGACGCGCAGAAAAACCACTATCTGCCGCGTCTCGCGCGTGGCGAGGACATCCCCTGCTTCGCGCTGACGAGCCCGTACGCGGGTTCCGACGCCGCCGCGATTCCGGACGTCGGCATCGTCTGCAAGGGGATGTTCGAAGGCCGCGAGACGCTCGGTTTTCGCGTCACCTGGGACAAGCGCTACATCACGCTCGGGCCGATCGCGACGGTGCTCGGCCTCGCGTTCCGCGCGCTCGACCCCGACCATCTGCTCGGCTCGAACGACGAACCCGGCATCACCTGCGCGCTGATTCCGACCGATCATCCGGGCGTGAACATCGGCCGTCGTCACTGGCCGCTCAACGCGGTGTTCCAGAACGGCCCGAACTCGGGCAAGGACGTGTTCATTCCGCTCGACTGGGTGATCGGCGGACGCGCGCAAGTGGGCAACGGCTGGCGCATGCTGATGGAGTGCCTGGCCGCCGGCCGCGCGATCTCGCTGCCGTCGTCGAACGTCGGGATGGCGAAGATCGCGGTGCGCGGCACCGGCGCGTATGCCGCGATTCGCCGCCAGTTCCGCACCGCCGTCGGCAAGTTCGAGGGCGTGCAGGAAGCGCTCGGCCGCATGGGCGGCAACCTCTACGTGATGGACGCCGCGCGCCGCCTGTCCGCGCACGCGGTCGACCTCGGCGAGAAGCCGTCGGTGATCTCGGCGATCGCCAAGTACCACATCACCGAACGCGCGCGCATGGTCATCAACGACGGCATGGACGTCGCCGCCGGCAAGGGCATCTGCATGGGGCCGTCGAACTTTCTGGCGCGCGCGTATCAGCAGGTGCCGATCGCGATCACCGTCGAAGGCGCGAACATCCTGACGCGCTGCCTGATCATCTTCGGCCAGGGCGCGATCCGCTGTCATCCGTACGTGCTGAAGGAAATGAGCGCGACGCGCGAGCCGGATCGCGCGAAGGCGCTGCGCGAGTTCGACGCGGCATTCTTCGGGCACGTCAGCTTCACGCTGTCGAACGCGGTGCGAAGCCTCGTGTACGGGCTCGGCGGCAGCGTGCTGATTCCGAAGCCGCGTCGCGCGTACGCGCCGCTCCATCCGTACTACCGCGCGGCGACGCGTCTGGCGACGGTGTTCGCGCTGCTCGCCGACGTGTCGATGTTCGTGCTCGGCGGCGATCTGAAGCGCCGCGAGCGCATCTCGGGGCGCCTCGGCGACGTGCTCTCGCAGCTCTACCTGATCTCGGCGACGCTCAAGCGCTTCGAGGACGAAGGCCGCCAGGAAGCCGACCTGCCGCTCGTGCGCTGGGGCGCCGAAGACTCGCTGTACAAGGCCCAGCACGCGCTCGACGGCGTGCTCGCGAACTATCCGAACCGGCTCGCCGCGACGCTCGTGCGCGGGCTCGCGTTCCCGTTCGGCCTGCCGCATCGCGAGCCGTCGGACCGGCTCGGCAGCGAGATCGCCGAACTGATGCAAACGCCGGGCGCGGCGCGCGAGAGGCTGGTGTCCGATTCGTACGTGCCGCATCCGGACGTCGATGCGCTCGGCTACGGCGAGCTGGTGTTCGAGCTGAATCCGCGCTTCACGCAGATCGACCAGAAACTGCGCGACGCGGTCCGCCAGGGCCTGCTCGCTCCGATGCCGCAAAGCCTGCCGCAACTCGCCGCGTGGACCGACACCGCGCAGCGGCAAGGTCTGATCGACGCGGACGAGCGGCGCGTGCTCGACGACTACGCGCGCTTCGGCGCCGAGGTCGTGAAGGTCGACGACTTCCCGGCCGACTTCGACATGCTGGCCAGCCTGCAGCAACGCAAGGACGCGCTCGACAAAGCGCTGGAGCTGGCGGCCTGATGAGCTGGCTTGAAAGCCCGGCCCGATAACGCCGCCCGATAACCATTAACCGTTCGCTGACAAAAAAAGCCCCCGCGCGGCACGGTGAAGCCCACCGTGCGCGCCCAAGGCAAGGCACACTCACGGCAGATTCCACGCACACCGACACGCATGCGGCGCCCTGCGGGGCATCCCCGCCGACGCGTCCAGCGGAGCAGACACGCCCATGAACGACTCCTACCTGAAGTTCGTCAATTCGCCGTTCGGCGCGCGCCTCGCGCGCTCGCTCGGCCTGCCGAAGCCCGAGGTGCTGCGGCGCTATCGCGCGGACCGGCCGGAATTCGACGGCCTGATCGCGATCGGCGCGGGCCCCGCGCCGCGCCTGTTCGATGCGCTCGCGAATCTGGTCGCGAGCATCGGCATGACGAGCGTCGCGCACGAAAGCGCCGGCCTGTGGGTGCCGCTCGCCAATCGCCATGGTCTGATGACCGGGCGCTTCGAGCCGGCCGAAGCCGGCTCGGCGGGCAAACTCGCCGCGCTGCTGTTCGACGCGAGCGGCATCGAGGACAGCAGCCAGCTCGAAGCACTGCACGGCTTCTTTCACGACACGCTGCGCTCGCTCGGCAAATGCGGGCGGATCGTCGTGCTGGGCCGGCCGCCGGAGGCCTGCGCGACGCCGCGCCAATGGACCGCGCAGCGCGCGCTCGAAGGCCTCACGCGCTCGCTCGGCAAGGAGGCGCGACGCGGCATCACCGCGAATCTGGTGTACGTCGCCGAAGGTGCGGAACACGAAGTTGAGGCGACGCTGCGCTTTTTCCTGTCGCCGCGCTCGGCTTATGTGTCGGGTCAGGTGGTACGGATCGCGGCTAGCGCCACGGGCATGACCGGCGCGGTCGGTAAGGTGGGCACAGCGGCGAGCGCCTCAGGCGCCTCAGGCACGGCAGGCAGCCACGAAGCCGCCGCGTTCGACTGGCGTCAGCCGCTCGCCGGCCGGCGCGCGCTCGTGACCGGCGCCGCGCGCGGCATCGGCGCGGCGATCGCCGACGTGCTCGCGGCCCAGGGCGCGCACGTGATCGGCCTCGACATCCCCAGCGCGCGCGATGCGCTCGACGCGACGATCCGCCAGTTGCACGGCACCGCCCTCGCCTTCGACATCGCCGCGCCCGAAGCGCCCGCGCAACTCGCCGCCGCGCTCGACGAACTCGGCGTCGACATCGTCGTGCACAACGCCGGCATCACGAAAGACAAGACCATCGCGAAGATGACCGGCGCCGCGTGGCAAAGCGTGATCGACATCAACCTGAGCGCGCAGGAGCGCATCGACGATGCGCTGCTCGCCGGCGGCATCCTGCGCGACGGCGGACGCATCGTCGCGGTGTCGTCGATCAGCGGCATCGCCGGCAATCTCGGCCAGACCAATTACGCGACCTCGAAGGCCGGCGTGATCGGCCGCGTGCAGAGCATGGCGCCGCAGCTTCGCGCGCGCGGCATCACGATCAACGCGGTCGCGCCGGGCTTCATCGAAACGCAGATGACCGCGAAGATTCCGCTCGTGATCCGCGAGGCCGGCCGCCGCATGAACTCGATGAGCCAGGGCGGCCAGCCGGTCGACGTCGCGCAGGCGATCGCGTGGCTCGCCCATCCGGGCTCGGCCGGCGTGACGGGCCAGGTGGTGCGGGTGTGCGGTCAAAGTCTGATCGGTGCGTGAGGGGTACATGAGCGGAGACATCAGCGATGCCGCAACGGGAGCATGAACATGGATGAACCGGGTGATCCGTTCGGCAGCCGTCGGGGTGCCCCCACGCCGGGCGGCGCCGGCGCGCGGCCGAAAACCGTCGTCGTCGAGACGCTGCCCGCGCCAACGAAGCTCTATGCACGCGCGCTGTCGGGCGTCGTCAAGCGCGGCCGCGAGACAGCGTTGCCGCCGCTGCGGCTGGTGCGCCCGGCGGTCACGCTCGACCCCGGCCCGGTCTGGCGTTATGCACGCGTGTGCGGCTTTATCCCCGAGCACGGCGTGCCGCTCACCTACCCGCATCTGCTGGCGTTTCCGCTGCATCTACTGATGCTGACCGATCCGGCGTTCCCATGGTCCGCGCTCGGGCTCGTGCATCTCGCGAATCACATCCGGCTGCGCCGGCCGCTCGCGTACAAGGACCCGCTGCGCGTCGAGGTCGAGTTCGGCGCGCTGCTGCGGCACGACAAGGGTCAGGCGTTCGTCGTGCATACGCGCATTTATCGGCGCGGCGAAGCGGTCTGGGATGGCGACAGCGTCTATCTGAAGCGCGCGGTGCCGGCCATCGGCACGCCGCTCGAAGCGCTCGCGCTCGGCCCCGAACCGCTGCAACGGCTCGCGCGCTGGCAGCTCGCGCCGCAACTCGGCCGCGACTACGCGGGCGTGTCCGGCGACTACAACCCGATCCACATGAGCGCGCTGTCGGCGAAGGCGTTCGGCTTTCCGCGCGCGATTGCGCACGGGATGTGGACGCTCGCGCGCGCCGCGTCGTCGCTGCAGCCGCCGAAGCCGCTCGCCGAAGCGACGCTCGCCGCCGAATTCAAGGTGCCGATGCTGCTGCCGGGCGAGGTGTCGCTGTGGAGCGCGTCGCCATCGCTGATCGAGCGCGATATCGAGGTGCGCGACATCGCCGGCGAAAAGCCGCATTTGCGCGGCCGGCTGCAGTGGAGGCTGCAATGAGTGCGCGGTCGATGGCGCGTTGTGATGCTGAAGCGGCCCGCTCCGCGCGTGGCACGTACGAAGCCTATGAGGCCCATAACGCCTACGAAGAGCCCATGACGCACATGAACACGAAGCACATGAACCACACGAAGCACGCGATGCACTCGCCCTGCACGAAGCCCATGCAGCCCACCACTAGCAACCCAGACCTCACCCGCTAACCCCGCACGTCCCAAGGAGCCGATTCATGTCCCACCCGCAACCCGCCGTGCGCCGCGTCGCCATCGTCGGGGGCAACCGGATTCCGTTTGCCCGCTCGAATACCGCGTACGCGACCGCCTCGAACCAGGACATGCTGACGTTCACGCTGCAAGGCCTGATCGACCGCTACGATCTGCACGGCCTGCGGCTCGGCGAAGTCGCGGCGGGCGCGGTCATCAAGCACTCGCGCGACTTCAACCTGACCCGCGAATCCGTGCTATCGACCACGCTCGCGAAGGAAACCCCCGCCTACGACGTGCAGCAGGCCTGCGGCACCGGCCTCGAAGCGGCGATCCTCGTCGCCAACAAGATCGCGCTCGGGCAAATCGAAGCGGGCATCGCGGGCGGCGTCGATACGACCTCCGACGCGCCGATCGGCGTCAACGAACGGATGCGCAAGATTCTGCTCGAAGCGAATCGCGGCAGAAGCACCGGCCAGAAGCTCGGCGCGCTCAGCCGGCTGCGTCCCGGCATGTTCTTCAAACCGCTGTTGCCGCGCAACGGCGAGCCGCGCACGGGGCTGTCGATGGGCGAGCACTGCGAGCTGATGGCCAAGCGCTGGAAAATTTCACGCGAGGCGCAGGACGTGCTCGCGTACGAGAGCCATCGCAAGCTCGCCGATGCGTACGCGCGCGGCTTCGTCAACGATCTGATGACGCCGTACAAAGGCCTCGCGCGCGACAACAACCTGCGCGCCGACCTCTCGCTCGAAAAACTCGCAAGCCTGAAGCCGGTATTCGATCGCGACGCCGGCACGCTGACCGCCGGCAATTCGACGCCGCTCACCGACGGCGCGTCGGCGGTGCTGCTCGCGAGCGAAGCCTGGGCGGCCGAGCGCGGACTGCCGGTGCTCGCGTATCTGAGCTGGTCGGAAACCGCGGCGGTCGACTTCTTCGACAAACAGGAAGGCCTGCTGATGGCGCCCGCCTACGCGGTGCCGCGCATGCTCGCGCGCGCCGGACTCACGTTGCAGGACTTCGACTTCTACGAAATCCACGAGGCGTTCGCGGCCCAGGTGTTGTGCACGCTCGCGGCGTGGCAGGATGACGAATATTGCCGCACCCAGCTCGGACTGCCCGGCGCGCTCGGCGCGATCGATCGCGCGAAGCTCAACGTGAACGGCAGCTCGCTCGCGACCGGTCATCCGTTCGCGGCGACGGGCGGGCGCATCGTCGCGGGACTCGCGAAAATGCTCGCGCAGCTCGACAAGCCGGCCGGCAGCGCGCGCGGGCTGATCTCGATCTGCGCGGCGGGCGGCCAGGGGGTGGTCGCGATTCTGGAGCGCTAGCGCGCCGAGGCCTCGCGAAAAAGTGCGGCGCCGCAGATCAGGTCCGCACACGAACGGCTAGCGATGAATCACAACGGATAGCAACCGAGGAAGCCACGGCTTCAGGAGACGACGACCGATGACCCAGCCCACTCAAGTCCCACAACCGGCCCCGCAACCTGCCTCACAACCGGCCGCCGCCGGACCCGCCGGGCCGGCGCAAACCGCGCAGGCCGCGCAGGCCGCGCCGAACACCGACGGCATCTGGTACGCGTCGTATCCCGACGACGTACCGCGCGACATCGACGTGATGCAGTACGAGTCGATCGGTCAGTTCTTCGACGAATGCATCGCGCAGTTCCGCGAGCGCGTCGCGTATGTGAGCGTCGGCGCGAACCTCACGTATGGCGAGCTGGGCCGCAAGGCGAGCGCGTTCGCCGCCTACCTGCAAAGCATCGGCGTGCAGCCGGGCGAGCGCGTCGCGATCATGCTGCCGAACACGTTCCAGTATCCGGTCGCGCTATTCGGCACGATCAAGGCCGGCGCCGTGGTGGTCAACGTGAATCCGCTCTACACGGTGCGCGAGCTCGCGCATCAGTTGAAGGACAGCGGCGCGCAGACGATCGTCGTGTTCGAGAACTTCGCGAAGACGGTCGAGGACGCGCTGCCGGGCACGGCGGTGTGCAACGTGATCGTGACCGGGCTCGGCGATCTGCTCGCCGACGGCCTGAATCTGAAAGGACGTCTGCTCAATTTCGTGCTGCGTCACGTGAAGAAAATGGTGCCGGCCTACCGGCTTCCGCAGGCGGTGCCGCTGCTCAAGGCGCTGTCGATCGGCTACGCGCGGCCGCTCGCGCCGGTCCGCGCAACGCATGATGACATCGCGTTCCTGCAGTACACCGGCGGCACCACCGGCATCGCGAAAGGCGCGATGCTCACGCATCGCAACATCATCGCGAATCTGCTGCAGGCGAAGGCGTGGTCCGCGGGGCAACTGTCCGGCGAAGTCGAGACGGTGCTCACGCCGCTGCCGCTTTATCACATCTACTCGCTGACCGTGAACGCGCTGATCTTCATGGGGCTCGGCGGGCGCAACATCCTGATCGCGAATCCGCGCGACATGAAGCGCGTGATGATGATCATCCGTCACGAGAAATTCACCGGCATGACCGCGGTGAATACGCTCTACAACGCGTTCCTCGACAACGAGGAATTCTGCAAACGCGACTTCTCCGACCTGAAGCTCGCGATGGCCGGCGGCATGGCCACGCAAAAGGCGGTCGCCGAGCGCTTCAAGGCGGTGACCGGCAAGCCGATCGTCGAAGGCTACGGGCTCACCGAGTGCTCGCCGATCGTGTCGATGAATCCGGTCGATCTGACCAACCTGCGCGACTTCGAAGGCTCGATCGGCCTGCCCGCGCCGTCCACCCAGGTGCGCTTCAGAAGGGACGACGGCAGTTGGGCCAACATCGGCGAAGCGGGCGAGCTGTGCGTGAAGGGCCCGCAGGTGATGAAGGGCTACTGGAACCGTCCCGACGAAACCGCCAGGGTGCTCGACGCCGACGGCTGGCTCGCGACCGGCGACATCGGCGTGATGGATTCACGCGGCTTTATCCGGCTGATCGACCGCAAGAAGGACATGATCCTCGTGTCGGGCTTCAACGTGTATCCGAACGAAATCGAGGACGTGATCGCCGCGCATCCGGACGTACGCGAAGTCGCGGCGATCGGCGTGCCCGATCCGGCCCAGGGCGAGCGCGTGAAGGTGTTCATCGTGCGGCGCACGCCGACCTTGACCGCCGAGCAGGTGATCGCGTATTGCCGCAAGAACCTGACCGGCTACAAGGTGCCGAAACTGGTCGAGTTCCGCGACGAGCTGCCGCAAACCAATGTCGGCAAGATTCTGCGCCGCGCGCTGCGCGACGAGGAACTCGCGAAACAGAAGTCGACCTGACTGGAATAAGGCTTGCGGGCGCAACGTTAAGTCATTGCCGGGTCGGCTTTGGCTTCAGTCATCGATCGCTTGATGGCGCGATGGCGTCGCGCCGTGATGGCCCGCGTTACTTTCTGGAGGAATGCATGAAGCACCGCCTGTCCGTTTGCCCGCCCCGTTCGTGGTTGTCGACGCATGCCGCCGGCGGCTCGCCGCGCAACGGCGCGCTCGCGCGTGGCGTGCCGGTGGGCAGGTTAGCGCGCGATGCGTCCGCGCCGGAACGGAAGCGGTCGGGGGAGCGCTGGCGGCGGGCGTCGATGAGCGCCGTCGCCGCCCTCGCCACCGTTGCCGCCCTCATCGCCCCACCCGCGGCTTTCGCGCAAAACGACGACCGGCCGCCCCCGCTCGATACCGCAAGCGCCGTCAAGCCGCCCACCACGCCGCCCGCGCAGGTCGGCAAGCTCACGCTCGACCGGCAGGTCAAATGGCTGCGCGCCGCGCAACAAAGCGGCACGCTCGAACAGCTCGACGACGCGCAACTGGTCGCGTTGTTCCAGTCGCTCGATCCGCTGGCATTGCCCCGCTACATCAAGGAAGGGCCGAACGGTTATCCGTCGTACGAGTTCACGATGTCGCGCTCGGAACGCATCCACGGCCAGTGGCCCGACAAACCCGATCACATGCTGGTGCGCCTCGCGCGCGACCCGCTGCGGATCTACGCGAAATGGCTACCGGACGGCGCGCACGCGGGCCAGGAGATCATCTACGACGAGTCGAAACGCAACGACGAAATGTACGGCCACCTCGGCGGCATCATGAACGTGATGCCGATGTGGACCTCGCTGACCGGTGCGCTCGCGCGTGCGCAGTCGAATCACCAGGTGCGCGACCTCGGCACCGAGTACATCGCGGATCAGTACCTGAGCGAAGGGAAGAAGTACGCCGAAGCCGGCCTGCCGCGCTCGATGCAGGTCGAAGTGAAGACGATCGACGGCGTGCGCGTGGTCGCCTTCACGTTCGAGACGCCGACCGGCCAGCCGCAGTTCTACGCGAAGAAGGAAACGCTCGGGCTCGATCTGCGGCATCCGTTCTTTCGCAGTGTCGAGTCTTACGATAACGACGGCAAGCTGTTCGAGCGGATCGTGTTCGAGAACATCACGCCGAAGAGTTTCGACGATTCGACCTTCGACCCGAAGAACAAGGCTTATCGGTTCTAGTGTTCTAGTGGTTCTAGCGGTTGTGGCTGGTGTCCGCTTTGTTGATTCTTGCTTTTTGGGTTGCGGGTGTTTTACCCGGATTGCGCGGATTGCGCGACGCGTGCGGTGCCAGGCGTCAATGCAAACGCCACGTAGACTGGAAGCGCGTGCGGTCCAACCCGCTGCTCGTGACTGTGCTCGACGAAGCGCCCGCCGCGTAACGCGAGGTGGCGCAGGATGAAGTAATCGGACGCGCGGGTGAAGCCGATCAGCGACGGCGTCGCGTGTACGGCTCCGGTTGCTCCTACTGCTCCCGCCGTTGCACGATCGGATCGCGCGTCATCGAGAAGCGGCGCGAGCGTGGTGAACCACAGCGCGCCGGCATCATCACCGATGTCGAAAACCGGCAGTTGCAGGTGCCCGGCATAGCGCGCGAACGACGCGCCGCATGCAAGCGTCGAATCGACGATCGCGAACGCGCGCGCGACGCGTCCGCCCTGAGCGGCTTGCGCGAGCCATGGCCATGCGCTGCCCGCGGCCGTCGCCAGCGCTGCACTGGTGAGCATGAAGGTGCGTCGGTTCATGTGGTTCACGCGAAGGGGTTCATGGGCTGTTGCTCATACGAAGTTACACGCGCGGTGTCGTTCACGCGATGCTGCTCCTGCTGGTCGCTCATGTGGGCGATTCACGGAGGCCGCTCATACAGGCCACTCATGTAGTCCTCCATGTGAGTCCCTCATGCCGGCCCACACCCCAACCGCTCGCGCCGACATCGCCCACGTCAACTCCCACCCCGCCACTCACGTATAACCACGCCGATCACGCCACGCCGCCGGCCAGATCCCCTGCTTGCCCGGCGCGAGCACGCCGTTCGGATCGAGCGCGTCCTTGATCGTCTCCGCCAGCCGCAACAACGCGCCGTCGTTGAAGCTGTATTGCGCGGCGGCAAAATCCATATACGCGAGATGCGCGCGATATTCGCCGTAGCCGGCCGCGCGCGCATCGCTCATCAGCGAGCGCAGCAGCGCGCCGGCCTGCTCGACCTGCTGCGCGTCGTCGCGATCGAAAATCGCCGCGAAGATGTGATGCAGATGCCGCGCGCCGGCCGTGAAGCCGCCGTAGTAATCGAAGCCGTATTCGGCCGCGCGCGTTTTCACCATCGTGTACTGGCGCTGCGCGTCGCGCCCGCTCGCCGGACAGATCGGCGCGAAATCGACGTGCGCGCCCGCGCCGCCGCGCCAGTCGAGCATCCGGAACGCGCTCATGGTCGGGATGCCGGCCATGTTGCGGTCGCCGCCGCCGCGCGGCTCGGCATCGTCCGTATAGCGCGCCGCCGAGAGTCGCGCCTGCGGCACCGTCGAGAACGCACGCTCGATCAGCGCATAACGCGCGTCGATCAGCTCGGGCGTGCCGTACAGCGCGAAATGCAGATTCCAGCGGCCGACGCCGAGCTTCTCCAGCATCGCCGCCACCGCGCTCTCCGGCATCGCGCCCGCGCCGTCGTACCACTGCCGACGCGCGGACAGGCCCGCCGCGCGACGCAGCCCGCCCTCGATCACCGCGTGACTGGAGATCGTGCCGTCGAGCCTGAGCGGGCGCAGCCGATCGACGATCGTCGCTAGATCGTCCTCGTGCTGAAACTGGATTTCGCCGAGCAGATACGCGGGCGGCGCGGGCATCAGCCACACGCCGAGCTTGGTGACGATGCCGTAATTCGACTGCATGAACATCGCATCGAACGACGGCCCGTAGCCCGGCCGATACAGCTGCCACGCGCTGCCGATCTCGATGCCGCCCATGCCGGTGCGCAGCACGTCGCCGTTCGCGAGCACCACCTCCATCCCGCATTGCGCGGCCGCGTGATCGCCGTAGTCGGTGTAGCCGAAACCGCGCTCGAGCGTGTTGCCGACCACGCTGCCCCAGCCGGCCGCCGGCGGATCGACCCACAGCTTGTAGCCGTGCTCGCGCAGATGCGCGTACAGATCGAAGTAGCTGACGCCCGGCTCGACGAGCGCGTAGGCGAGCGTTTCGTCGACCGCGAGGATGCGGTTCAGCCGTTGCAGATCGAGCACGACCGAGCCGGCGAGTCGCGGCGCCGCGCCGCCGTACGCGAAGTTGCGGCCGGTCGACACGGTCCACAGCGGAATGCGGTACTGATTGGCGACGCGCAGCAGCGCGCGGATTTCATCGACCGACGCGGGCAGCAGCGCGGCGCCGGCCGCGAACGCGCCGGGCTCGCCAGGCGCGAACGGATCGAGATAGGCGGCGAGGCTGGCGTCGGACGTGAGAACCTGCGCATCACCGACGATCGCGCGCCAGTCGGCGAGCGCGCGGTCGAACTGCGCGGCGGACAGGTTGGGCGGCAGGGTTGGGGGCAAAGGGGCTCCTTCGGGGAGGACGGCGGGTACGTCGTTGGACGCGTCGCGCAGGCGCTGGGACGGTGTAGCGGGCACGTGCGGAACACGACGCAAACGCAAAGCGAAGGCGTAACGGGCACGCGCCGAACAAGCGGCAAACGCACAGCGAAGGCGTAACAGGCAAACACTGAACACCCGCAAACGCACAGCGAGGAAGTGACGGGCACGCGCCTAACACCCAGCATACGTACAGCGAAGGCGTGGTAGGCACGCTGAACACGCTAAAGCGCACAGCGAAAACGCAACGGGCACATGCCAAACAAGCGGCAAACGCACAGCGAGTGCATGAAGAACACGCGGGCAACACCTCGCGCACCCACGCCACCCTCACCACTCGCCTACGACACGCCGCCCTCCACTACTGCCACGTCTCCGGCTTGCCGCCGAGCTCGCTGCATACGTCGATGGCGATCGTGCGCAATTCACCTTCCGCGATCGCGCCGGACAGCGCATAACCCATGCCGTCGCTGACCCAGTAGAAGGTGCGGCGGTTGCCGTCGCGGAACAACCGGAACGCGGTGGCATCGCGGGCGCTGCCGGTCACGTAGAGCGTCAGGCGCGCGCCTGTCTGGTTCTCGTACATGAACTGCGCGGCCGGCCCCGCCTCGCCGGGCAGCAGCCGGCCACCCACCAGCGAATAACCATACTCCTGCAACGACGGCACCGACAGCGGCCGGTTCAGCCGCTTCGACAACCAGGTGATCAGATGCGCCTCTTCACTCGCCGCGACTTCCACCGGATGACGCCGCTCCGGCGAATACACCGCATACGCGACATCCGCGCGCTGCGCGAAGCCGGCCGGCTGCGCGCCGAAATTGCCCCATGCGCCATTCCACGCGCCGCCTGTCAGGCGCGGCGCGAGTGGCCCGAGCGCCAGCGTGAGCCCGGCGCCGACGGCGAGCCAGCAGGCGGCGAGGCCTACGCGTTGCCAGCCCGGCCGGGGGCGGCGCACGAGGACGAAGGTCGGTTCGTCGAGTGGCGGTTGGGGCTCGGCACTTGTGGCGCGTTCGCGAAACGCAGCGTTGGCGTTGGCGTCAGTTTCCCGCTCGGCACGCGTCGGCGGCCCTTCGCGTGACGCCTGTCCGTCGTCGTGCCCTGCGTACCCTTCTCGTCCTTCTCGCCCTTCCCACGCCCCCGCCGCCTCCCACCCTCGCCCCTCATCGCGCCGCCGCGCGCCGCACAACGCGCGCAGCGCCGCCTTCTGCGCACGCCATGCGGCCACCCGCGCGGCGGCCTGCGGATGCTCGCCGAGTTGCGCGGCGATGGCCGCGCGCTCAGCATCGGGCAACTCGCCATCGACGTATGCCGACAGCGTGCGCAGATCGAGCCCTTCGGGCAAACCGGAAGCGAAGTCGTCGTTATTCATTATCGGTTTCTCACCACTTTCAGCGGCGCGACCTTGTGGGGCTGCGCGGGCCCGTCGTGCGTACCCCGCACCGGCCCGCGCGGCTCCTCGCCGAGCAGCGCGCGCAGATGTTCGCGCGCCCGCGACAGCCGCGACATCACCGTGCCGATCGGCACCCCCAGCGCACTCGATGCCTCCTGATACGTCAGCTCCTCGACGCACACCAGCAGCAGCACTTCACGCTGCTCCAGCGGCAGGCAGTACAGCGCGCGCTGCACGTCGCGCAGCACCAGACCGTCGACCTCGCCATGCGGCGCCTCGAGGTTGCGC
Organism: Paraburkholderia antibiotica; assembly: GCF_012927125.1. GTDB lineage: Bacteria > Pseudomonadota > Gammaproteobacteria > Burkholderiales > Burkholderiaceae > Paraburkholderia > Paraburkholderia antibiotica. The sequence continues at coordinate 126,050 of NZ_JABBFZ010000008.1, read as the reverse complement.
CATGGCGCGCTTTCGTCGTCGACGGCCAGTTCGCGGCGGCCGCGCAACTGGTCGATATACAGATGCCGCAGAATCGTCAGCAGCCACGCGCGCAAGTTGCTGTTCGGCCGGAACGCCGACCAGCGCGCAAGCGCGCGCTCCGCCGTATCCTGCACGAGGTCGTCGGCCCAGGCGTGGTCGCCCGTCAGTGCGCGCGCATAGCGGCGCAACTGCGGGAGCCACGCGATCACTTCCGCTTCGAATGTCACCCGGCGCGAACCGGCCGCTCGCGACGCTAGTAGCCGCCGCCACTGCTGTTACTGTTGCCGCTCGTGCCGGACGCGGCGTTGTCGGCGGTGGTATCGGCGGCGTGCGCGAGGGTGCCGCACGCGAGCGCGAGCAGCACGAAAACGGCAGACAGAATGCGCGATGCTTTCATGGTGAGCCTCCTGACGGATGCCCGGCGCACGATCCGTCGATCGTACCGGGCGCGCGGCAGGCCGCGAAATGCGACGCTGCCCATACCGTATTTAACGCCAGCGCGGCGCGATTTATTCCAGCGTATTTTTCGCTCGATGCCGCCACGAGGCGCCCGCTATGCCGCGCCGTGAAGCCGGCTCACGGCGCCTCTCCTCCGCCTTTTCCGCCAGCCGCGCCGGCAACGCCTGGAGACACCGGAAGAACGCGCCATTGATCAGCAGATTCGTAACTCAACGTTACATTGCGCCGTTATCGGATGCTTATGTGCTCACAAGCCGTTATAGTGGACAAAGTTCGCCCCCTCGACGCGTTCTGCCCCCACACAGGGTAAAATCGCGGCGAACCACCGTCTATCTAACTCGAACTGTCCATGGCTTCCGCAGAATCGCATCCGCAAAACGACTTCATGAACGCCGCGCGCAAGGAACGAAAGCGCGTCGAGATCTATCTGGTCAACGGCATCCGTCTGACCGGCTGCATCGAGTCGTTCGATCAGTACCTGGTGATGCTGCGCACGCCGGTCGGCCTGCAAGGCATCTACAAGCGCGCGATCTCCACGATCCAGCTCGACACCGGCACGCGTCCGGCGCCGCGCACAAGCCGGCCGTCGCATGGCGAACATAGCGCGCGCGGCCCGCACGGCTCGCGCGAACATCGTGAGCCGCGCGAACCGCGCGAATCGTATGGCGCGCCGTCGTCGGAGCGTTCGTCGTCGAACGAGCGCAGCGGCAATTCCGACGGCCCGGTGGTCGTCACGCGCCGCCGCCGTCTGTTCGGCACCGGCGGCGAAGGTGGCAACCACGGCGGCAATCATGGTGGTAACCATGGCGGCGGCAGCTCCGGCGGCAATCACCAATAAGCGCGCGATGCAGTAACGGCAGCGCCTGGCCAGTCCGCGGACAGACTACGGCGCTGCGGGATTCTCTCCCGCTACGTTGGTTGCCGATTTGCCGCTCAGTTTCGGTCTCAGCCTCAGTTTCAGTCTCCGTCAAACCGATCGTTCCCGCGATCGTCAGCTCGAATCTCCCCTTGCCCGTAAGCACACGACGACACCGATAGCGGCTGTCGAACCGCTGCTCGCTCGCGCAGTCTGCTTCGCTGCCCTATCTGTTTTAGCTCGGTATCCACGACCGTGGGCCGCGTTCTCATCACGCCCTTAAAACCCGCTGCTACGCGGTGCGGCCGGTACTCGTCGATAGCCTCGATGGACTATGCTGAATCGATGAACTCTCTCTACCAATGGAGCACATCATGACCAGCAAAAACCAGCATGCAGCCCAGCCTTCGCGTACGCGCCGCGCGCCGCAGCCGTCCGCCGAGAGCCGGCTCGATGAAGCGTTAATGGAAAGCTTCCCCGCCAGCGATCCGATCGCCGTCGACGTATCCAGTCCGTCTCGCGAGCGCGCGCGCAAAATCCCGACCGATACGCGCAAGCGGCATTGAAGCAGGAAAAAGAATCCGCCAGCGCGCATGCCTACACGCATGCGGCATAAATAACGAGATGGCAGAGGAAGCGCGATCGACGTGCTGCTCAAGCAGCCCGATCGAGACCTGGAAGAGAATTGAGATCACCGCGATAACGACAGGCAGGCCTTGCGCCTGCCCCAACGGCCGATCCGCGGACCCAACCCGCACGCCCCCCGCGCAGGCCAGTCCATCGGACCTCACTCCACCGGCGGATAAACCGGGCGGCGCTTCGATTGCCGCACCGCCCCACCCATCCGCCGGTTTCACACGCTTACGCTCAGTGCGGCGGCAAACCGCTTTCGAGTTCGCGCTGCAGTTCGCGCACCTGACGCTGCGCGGCACGCAGTTGATCCTGCGCGGCCACCTTCTGCTGCGCCAGCGCGGTCGCTTCCGCACGCTTCTGCTGCTGCTGGCTCGCGACGATGCTCTGCTGCTGACGCGCGACGTCGAGGTCGGCCTGCAGCCGGCTCGCGCGATCCTGCGACAACGCGATCATGCGCTGTGTGAAGGCCTTCTGCGCTTCGAGCTGGGTACGACGGATTTCGACGTCCGACAGTTGCACTGTCTGCCGCACGAAATCCTTGTAGATCATTTCCGCGCGCGCGACGTCCTGGGTCTTGATCACGCGCCAGAAGTTTTTCTGCTGGAACAGCGCGACGTAATAGGTCATCTCCTTGCCGTAGAACAGCAGGCTCGCGCCGTAGGTGCCGTTGTACGTGGTGCGCAGTTCGCTCAGATCCGAGCCGCGGATCATCTGCTGCAGTTCCGCAACATTGCCTGCCGCGGATTGCCGGCTTTCATCCGGCGTCAGTGCAGTCGTCTCCGCCTGTCCGGCCTGCGAGGTGTCCGGCAACGCCGTCGTGGTGCCCGGCTGGGACACGACCGCGCCGCTCGCGCCACTGTTCTGCAACGCCTGTGCATGCGCGCCCTGTACGGCCCCCAATACGATGCATGCGGCCAGAGCGATCTCTCGTAGCTTTGACTTTCGGTCCATGTAATTCCTGCTGAACAGTTCTTCTCTTGTTGTGTTGTAGTGCAAACGGCCGATTATTACTCACTTTCGCGAGTTTCGGGCTCTTCGTCAAAAATTTGGTATTTGCGCATTTTCTCCCACAGCACCTTGCGGCTGATGCCGAGATAAAGCGCGGTGTCCTGACGCCGCCAGCCGTTCGCATCGAGCGCGGCCAGCACGCGGTTGCGTTCCGCCATGTCCCATTTGCTGCGATCGACCAGCACCTCGGCCGCGCTCTCCGCCGGCACCGGCTGGCTGGTGCGCGCGAGCGCGAGCAGGCGCTGCAAACGCGCCGCATCCCACGCGCCGATCTGACGCACCGTCACGCCGATCCGCTCGGCGAGATTGCGCAGCTCGCGCACGTTGCCGGGGAAATACGTGTCGGCGACCGCGTCGGCGAGCCAGTACGGCAGATCCGGCAGCGCGGACAGACGCTCGGCGCCGACCACCTGCGCGATGAAGGCCTTGAAGATCGCGATCTTGTCGACCGCGCCGCGCTCTTCCAGCGACGGGATCTTCAGCTCGATCACCGCGAGCCGGTAGTAGAGATCCGCGCGGAACGTGCCCTCCTTGACCAGTTGCGGCAGATTCTTGTTGGTCGCCGCGACCAGCCGGAAATCGAGCTTCACGGGCGTCGCCGAACCGATGCGCGTGACCGCGCTGTCTTCCAGCACGCGCAGCAGCTTGACCTGCTGATAGAGCGGCAGATCGCCGATTTCGTCGAGAAACAGCGTGCCGCCGTCGGCCTGCTCGAAGTAGCCTTTATGCGCGACCACCGCGCCAGTGAACGACCCTTTCGAGTGACCGAAGAACAGCGACTCGAACAGACCGTCCGGAATCGCGCCGCAGTTCACCGGGATAAACGGCCCCTGGCCATAACGGCCGTGTTTTTCGTGCAGCAGTTGCGCGATGCGCTCCTTGCCGACGCCTGTCTCGCCGTGCACGAGCACGCTGGTGTCGCAGTCGGCGAAGGTGTCGACCTCGTGCAGCAGCGCCTGCATGCACTCGGAGTTCGCGATCATCGCGTCGGATTCGTGCGTCTTCGCGCTATGCGCGCGCATCTGCAGCACGAGCTTGGTGACCATCCCGCGCAACTCGGCGCAGGTGAAGTCGAGCGGCAGGATGTGCGAGTACTCGGACGGATAGGTGGCCGGATCGTGCTCGCGCGGCGCGGCGCCGACCCACACCACCGGAATGCCGTGCGCGGCCTGCCAGTCGCGCAGAATCAGCGCGCCGCTGTCGATCACCGACACGCTGATGATCGCCAGCGACGGCCGCAGCGCGGTGCGCTCGGGAGAGATGGCGATATCGTCCGCGCGGATCACCTCGACATCGAAGCTCGCCATGCAGCGCGCGACGCGGTCGACGATATCGGCCTTGCCCTCCCAGACGTAGATATCGAGTTCCTCGATTTTGGTGGCGGTTCTCATCTTGGAATCTTGGATAGGCTATTGGACCAGTTGCGGGACACCGCACGTCAGCGACATGTTGTGAACGGTGGCAGTGCCGATCTGGACGCCGAGCAGTGAGAGGACGGGGACGATCACCGTGTTCAGCAGACTGAAGACGGCTTGCAGCACCGGCGTCAGCAGCGTCGTAACGAGCGACAGCGCCGGTGAAAGGACCGCGCCCAGCAGATTGCTGCCGAGCAGTTGAATGGACAACGCGCCGGGCGCCGCGACCTGCGCGAGCAGCTTCGTGGTCAACGAGGACAGATCGCTGCCGAGCGCGTTGGAATTCACGGTCTGAGTGACATTGAAGCTGCCGGAGGAACCGTTGATCGTCACCGTCATCGGTCCCGGCGACGCATTCAGCGGCCCGAGACCAGGCAGCGCTACGGCCGCGACCGGCACCGTGCCGCCCAGCAAGGTAATCGACGCCACATTGACGGCCGGCACAGTGGAGCTGCCGGTACAGGCGCTGCTCCCGCCGAGGCACAGCGACGCGATACCGGGCGTCACCTGCAAGCTGGCCTGCGTCGCCGCCTTGGTGGCTTCGCAATCGATCGACGTGAGCGACGCCGTTCCCGGTGCGACGTACAAGGTCACCATCACCGGTGTACTGAGCACCGACACCGTCACGAGGTCCAGCAGATCCACCGGCTGCAACGCGGCAAGCGTGAGACTCAGCTTGACGGAGGCCGTACGCGCCACGGTCCGGGGCGTTCCGTCGCTATTCGTGCCGCCTTCACCGACCGCCAGCACCGGCGGATTGATCACCTGCAACGACAGTCCCGCGACCCCCGCGAGTGCCGCCGACACATTGATCACCGGCGCGGTCCCGTTCGGATTGCTCTGCGCAATCTGCGCCGCGACCATCACCGCGTCGAGCGCGTTGATGGTCGCGGTCGCCGCCGAATTCGGATTCGACAGCCCCAGCGAGAGCAAGCCCGGCGACGACGTGCCGTTATCGCCGATCGTGATGTTCTGGCCGCCCGGCACCGCCACCGCCAACGTCTGCAAGATCGCTGCGTCGATGGTGTCGCCGCCCGCCTGCAACGCCGACACCAGCGCCAGCGCAAATTTCTGATAAGAGACCGTGGTCGCCAGCAGCCCCTGCATCGACGCCGCGCCGAGCGCGACACGCAGCTTGTCGAGCGAGATCTGCGCGTTCGCGAGACTCTGCGTATCGCCGACGCTCAGCGAAATGCTGGTCTTCAGCAGGCCGCCGAGAATCGCATTGAGCAGCGCCGACTGCTGCGTATTCAACGACGCGATCGCCGTGCCCAACGAAAACGCATCGATATTCGACGCGACCGCGGTCGCCGTCGCGCTTACGCTGCGCGGCGGCCCGACGAGAAAGAACATCGGCACCTGCTGCGTCACCTTCACCTGCGCCGCGTTGAGCGGATTGCCGCTCGTGCCGAAGTAGGTCTTGCTGCTCGTGTCCCAGCGTCCGCAGCTCGTCTTGATCACATAGGTGCTGCCGTCGACGGCGAAGCCGTTCGCCTGCGCGTTCAGTTGCGCGGCGTTCTGCGCGCCTGTGCAGCCGGACGGCGTGCTGATCACCTGCACGGCCGCCATCGCCGACATGTCGGCGGTGCGCTGCAACTCGCGGCGCACGAAGTACACGTTGCCGATGTCGATCGCACCGAGCGCGACGACCGCGATGCCGAGCCACAGCGCCGCCAGCATCATGATCGAGCCGCGTTGCCGACGCGTGCCGACAACGCGCGTCGCGCGCGCGGTCGGCCATTCGCGCGACCACGCGCGCAGCCGACGCACGGCGACATCGCGCGGCGCGCCTGTCACGGTTGCGCCGGGAGTCGGAAACGGTGATTCGCCGTGCATGTCAGTTCCAGCCGCCCGATCCCGAGCCGCCGCCCTGACCGCCCGAACCGCCGGACCCGCCCGAGCCACCCGACCCACCGCTGATGCCGAGTGTCGAACCGTACTGATCGGGAATCTTGTTCTTGAACGAGTCCATGTAACGCTTGTACGCAAGCCCGGCTTCCGCGCCGAGCATCGGCTGCGCCGGCGCGGCCTGCGCGCCGCTGCGCTGCAGTTCTAGCCACGCGATGGTCGAATGACCGATTTCGCTCTTGCGTACCGCCGGCCGCGTGTTCTGCACCGGTTGCGGCTGGGTTGCGTCGGCCGTCTGCGCGGCGGGAGCGCCGGCCTGCGCGGATGCGTCGCCAGCCGTCTGCGCCGCCGCCGGCGTCACATCAAGCGCCACACCCAGCGCCGCGATCGCGACGCAGCCCGCGACTGTCCGCACGCCTCGCATCGATACGCGCCAACCCCGAATCCCTGTTCTGTTTGTCATGTCCACTCCCTGAATCCCTGACGAGCGCGCGCTCACTGCGCGAAACGCTGCAACAGACGCGGCGCGGGTTCGATGCCCATGCTCGCGACCGTGCGCGCATCCGCGGCCGGCTGCGTCTGCCCCTGTTCTTTTGCTTGCCCTTGCGCGGCGCCTTGCCCCTGCGGGGCGCCCTGTATCGAGCCCTGCACCGTCCCCTGCGCCGCCCGCGCCCGCGCGCGCTCGGCCGCGGCGATCTTCGCCGCATCGCTGCTGATCGCCGCGCGCACATCCGGCGCGAACTGCTGCTGGTTCATCACCGCGAGCGCCTGCACATCACCGCCATTGGCGAGCAGATACAGCACCACGTTCGCGACGATCTTCGGGCTTTTCTGATCGAGTTCGGCCGCCTTCATCAACGGCACGCGCGCGCCGTCGACGTCGCCGTCACGCAGCCGCGCATAGCCAAGGTCCGACAGCGTCGCCGCGTCGGTCGGCGCGAGCTGCACCGCCTGCTGCAATTGCTGCGCGGCATGCCCGAAGTCGCCGGCCGCGCCCGCGAGCAGCCCGAGGCCGCGATAGCCGCGCGCCGCCAGCGGCGTCTTCAGCAACTCGCCGTACGCGCCCGCGGCGGCGCTCGACTGCCCGGTCATCCGCAGCGCGTCGGCGCGCAGCAGGATCGAGTCGGGACTCGTGCCGTACTGCTTGTCATACGCGTCGATATGCGCGAGCGACGCGAAATACAGCCCCTGCGACTGCATCTGGTCGATCAGCCCGAGATACATCCCCGGCGTATTCGGCGCGGCCGCCTTGTCGGCCTGCTGCGACATCATCTCGCGCTCGGCCTGCACGCCGACGCCGTAGCCGAGCGGCGTTTTCGACGCGCACGCGCCGAGCAGCGCCAGCGCGGCGAACGTGGCGCCAGTCGCGGCAACATGCGCAACACGCACAAACCGCATGAGAGGCCGGCGGCGACTGGGGCTGCAACCCGCGCGGAGATCGGAGCTGAAATGGTGAGTCATCGCGAATCCTTAATGCTTCGCCGTGTGAAACGAATGCTGAACCGCCAGCACGCCCGGCCCGGCGGTGACGATCATCAACGCCGGCAGCAGCGTGACGATCATCACGCCGGTCATCTTCACGGCAAGACGGCCGATGCGTTCGCGCAGCATCGCGCGGCGCGCTTCGCGCAGGCGGTCGCCGAACTGCTTGAGCGGCTCCTGCACCGCGCCGCCGTGACGGTCCACCTGCACCAGCAGGCGCACGACCGCGCGCAAATCCTCGTTGTCGTAGCTCGCCGAGAGCCGGTTGAACGACTGCTCGCGGGTGCGGCCGGTCGCGAACTGGCGCTGCGCGATTTCGAGTTCGCTCGAGAGCACCGGCAGCATGCCGCGAAAATCGTTGACGACGACCTGCAAGGCCTGATCGAGCGACAGACCGACGCCCTGCAACAGCCGCAGCAGATCGACCAGCAGCGGCAGTTCGTTGACCACGCCGTTGCGGCGCTTGCCGGCGCGTCGAGCCAGCACGAACTTCGGCGCCATGAAGCCCACCATCGCGACGACGATGACCAACGCGAAGTAACGCGTGCCTTCGACGTGCCCGCTCGCGAGCACGCCGATCACGACCGGCAGCACGATCGCACCCACGAGTCGCGCCATCAAAAACAGACCGCGGCTGCGCGTATCGACGAAGCCGCATTGTTCGAGCAGACGCCGCTCTTCCTCGGCGACGATCTGACGGCCGAACGGCGTGTCGAGCCAGCGCACGCCGGCGTGCGCGAAACGCTCGAGCCAACCCTTAAGGCCCTTAGGCTGGACCGCACGCGCGGGCGCCTTGTTGCCGACCTGCGCGGCGCCTTGTCCATCCGCGCCGCGCGCGGCGGCGGCTGCCGCGCTTTGCAACGCGCGTTCGTCGAGCGCCTGACGCAGCGTGCGTTCGCTGCGCCGCGCGGCGGCGACGCGCGCCAGCACGAGGCCGGCGAGCAGCAACAGACCGAGCGCGGCCAGCAGCAGCGCGAGAACGACGAGGTGTCGGGCTTGCATCGTCAGTCTCCCAGCCGTGCGAGGCGGTACAGCAGATACGCGCCGACCAGTTGCAGGCCGAACGCGAGGTAAACGAGCTGGCGCCCGGTCGGGTCGTACCACATCGACGCGAAATACTTCGGATTGGAAAGGATCAGGAAACCGCCGATGCCGACCGGCAGCATGCCCAGCACCCACGACGACAGCCGCGTTTCCGCCGACATCGCGACGAGTTCGCGCTCGGCCTGTTCGAGGTCGCGCATGAACGACGCCATGCGGTCGAGCATCACGTCCGCGCGGCCGCCGTATTTGACCGACAGCCGCAGCACCGCGCCGACCAGTTCGAGTTCACGCACGCCGTAGATCACCGCGACCTGCGACAGCGCGCGATCGATTTCGACGCCGGTGCGCAGCATCCGCGATACGTAGTCGAGGCATTCGCGCAGCGGCGCGTCGGTGCCCTGCAACGCGGCCTGAAACGCGGCGGGCACGCTGTTGCCGAGCGTGATGAGCCGCACGATGCCGTCGAGAAAGAGCGGCAGTTGCCGCACGATCTGCTGACGGCGCTTGTTCGCGCGCGTCGTCAGCAGGAAATAGAAGAACACCGCGCTCGCGAGCAGCGTCGCGCAGACCGCCAGCAGGCCGCCCGCGAGACCGGCCCACGCGCACAGCGCGAGCACCAGCAGCGCGCAGAGCGTGAGCGGACCCTTCGCGTCGGCGATACCGGCGCGCGTCAGCGCGTACTGCAGCATGAAGCGCGCACGCGCGTACAGGTACTGCCCATGCGCGCGCCAGTCCGCGTTCGCGCCGGGCGCCTGCGGCGCGACCAGGGTCGCCGCCGATGCGCGCGCCGCCGCTGCTGCCGCTGCTGCCGCATTACGTTGCGCGGCCTGCGCGCCGCCTGTCATGCCGCCCAGCCCACCCGCAACGCCCGCCGCCGCACCGGCCGGCAGCGTCGACGCCATGCGGCTATCGATATAGCGCTCGACACTGGCCTGGCCCGTGCGTTGCGCGCTGCGCTGCCACAGCAGCAGCGCCAGCGCCGCGCACACGAGCGCGAGCGCCACGCAGACCAGGATCGCGCTAGACATTGAAGCCTCCGCCGAAACCACCACCGCCACCGCTGCCGCTGCCGCCGAACCCGCCGCCAAAGCCGCCACCGCTACTGCCACCGAAGCCCGCATTGCCGAAGCCATGGTTCGGCTCGCCGCCGCCCAGCGTCTGGCGGAAGCGCGCGAGTTTCGGCGAATGCGGATGAATGCCGAGCGACACCCAGTTGTCGAGCTCTTCGCCCTCGGCGGTCACGATCGGCTCGTAGCGATACAGCTCCTGCGTCGCGATGATGTTGTCCGACAGCCCCGTGACTTCGGTGACCGACAGGATGCGGCGGCGACCGTTCGACAGCCGGCCGATCTGCACGATGAAGTCGATCGCGTTGGCGATCTGGCGGCGCAGGCTCGACTCGGTGCCCTGGAAGCCCGCGAAGCCCGCCAGCATTTCGAGCCGATACAGACATTCGCGCGGCGAGCTCGCGTGCACGGTGCCCATCGAACCGTCGTGGCCGGTGTTCATCGCCTGCAGCATTTCGAGCACTTCGCCGCCGCGCACTTCGCCGACAATGATGCGGTCCGGGCGCATCCGCAGCGTATTGCGCAACAGGTCGCGAATCGTCACCACGCCCGCGCCGTCGAAACCGCCCGGACGGCTTTCGAGCCGCACCACGTGCGGGTGATTCAGCGACAGCTCGGCCGTATCTTCGATCGTCACCACGCGCTCGCCGTCGGGAATGTGGAACGCCAGCGCGTTGAGCAGCGAGGTCTTGCCCGAGCTCGTGCCGCCCGCGACCAGCACGTTGCAGCGCGCCGCGACCGCGGCTTCGAGCAGCGCGCCGATCTCGGCGTTATAGGTGCCGTTGGCGAGCAGATCGTCGGGCCGCATCGGGTCCTTGCGGAACTTGCGGATCGACACGATCGGCCCGTCGATCGACAGCGGCTCGATCACCACGTTCACGCGGCCGCCGTTCGGCAAACGCGCGTCGACCATCGGGTTCGATTCGTCGAGGCGCCGGCCGATCGGCGCGAGAATGCGTCGCACGATACGCAGCAGGTGCGCGTTGTCGGCAAAGCGCACCTGGATGCGCGTGAGAATGCCGTGGCGCGACACGTACACGTCGTTGTAGCCGTTGATCAGAATATCCTCGACGGCTGGATCGGCGAGGAGATCCTCGATCGGCCCGAAGCCCGCGAGTTCCTTGGTCAGCGCCTCGGCGATCAACCGCACTTCGCTTTCGTTGATCGGAATGCGGCGCAGCCTGACGAAGCTGTCCATCTCCAGATCGACGAACTGGTTGATCGCGTTGCGCGACCAGCGGCCGAACTCGGAGCCGAGCTCTTCGATACGCGTGAGCAGATGTTCGTGCGCCGCGTTCTTGATGTCCTGAAACTGCTGGCTATGCGCGAACGAAGGCGCGTCGTCGGCAAACTGGATCTCTTTTGCCATCGTTTATGACCGCTTTTGAGAAGTGGGAATGAGGCGGCGCAACGCGTCGAGCGGCGACTTGCCGCGGGCGTGGCCGGCACTCTGCTGCGCGCCGCCGAGCCGCTCGATCAGCGGTTCGAGCGCGCGCACGTACGGGTCGCGCGGCGCGACGTCGACCAGCAGCTGTCCCTGGTTGACCGACTGGCCGAGCACGACGCGCCGTTCGGGCAGCGTCGCGAGCAACTGCACTTCGAGGCGCTGCGCGATCTGCGCGGCGGCGAGGCCGAGGTCGGCATCGAACTTGTTGACGATCAGTTGCACCTGCGAGGTATCGACACCCTCTTCGCGCAGCGCGTCGAGCACGCTGACCGCCGACACGATCGACGCGACGCCCTGGTCGCACAGCAGCCAGGTTTCGTCGGCGGCCTGCACGACGTGTGCGATGAATTCGCTGTTGCTGAAGCCGCCGAGGTCGATGATCTGCTGGTCGAAAAACGCGCGCAGCCGGCTCAGCAATCCGATCGACGACGAGTACGACACCTCGCGCATGTCGGCCAGATTCGGCGGCAGCGTGGTCAATGCGAGACCGCTCGCGTGATGCGACAGCGCGGTGTGCACGAAGGTCTGATCGAAGCGGCGCAGATTGCGCACCGCCTCGACGAAATTGAATTCGCTGCGCGTATTCAGCAGCAGCGAGCCGTCCGCGGCCGGCAGGCCGAGATCGAGCAACGCGGCCTGACGGCCCTGGGCGACATCGCGCCGCTGCAGCAGCACCCCGAGATTGGCGGCTAGCGTACTCACGCCCATACCGACACGCGCGCCGAGCAGCGCCGTCACGTGACCATGCCGGCTCACCGGTTCGCCCAGATTGTCGAGTACCTGACGCGTGATCCGCAGCGCGTCCTCGGGCGGCCCCGACAGGTCGATGAAGTCGCGCACGCCGGCACGCAATGCGGCAAGCGCGCTCTCGGGCTCGGCCAGCGATCCAAGCGCGACGATCTGCAGCGCCGGATGCGCGGCGCGCACGGCGCTCGCGGCCGCGCTCGCCGCCGCACCGCGACCGCACGAAAAGTCGACGAACACCAGCGACGGATTGAGCATCGCGATGCGCTGCATCAGCAGCGTCGGATCGAGCGTCGACACTTCGACTATGCCCGCGGTGACGAGCGTCTGGGCGAGCCAGTTCACGTGTTCGTCGGCGAGCGACGCGAACACGAAATGATCGGTGATCGCCCGTTCAGTCAACGATTGCGTTCTCGCGTTCATGTTGGACATCCTCTTGCGGTATCGGCCGTGAAGCCGCCGCGTCGTACTGCCAGCCACGGCACGCGCGCGGATCGCGCGCACCTCGGCTCGACAAACCCTGTTCCAGCGCGGCGCGACCTCCCGCACTCGCGTGGACCCTGCTCATTTGGAAAAGCCCGGCACGGTATCGCGCGGCGCCGCGAAGCCGCCGATCAGCGAACGCCATACCGGCCCGTCGCGCTGCTCGGACAGCTCGCCCGGCGTCGACGGCAAGGTCGCGCCCTTCGCGAGCGGCGAGACCAGATGCGGCGTCACGATGATCACCAGCTCGCGCTCGTTCTGCTGATAGCTCAGTTGCTTGAAGAACGCGCCGAGCACCGGCAGATCGCCGAGCAACGGCACCTTCGACACGTTCGACGCCGTCTCGCGATCGATCAACCCACCGATCACGAAGCTCTCGCCGTCGCCGAGCTCGACCGTCGTATCGGCGCGCCGCGTGATGAACGCGGGCACCGACACGCTGCTGATCGTGACCGCGTGCGCGAAGTCGAGCTGGCTCGCCTCCGGCGCCACCTTCAGCGCGATGCGCTGCGGGCTCAGCACGGTCGGCGTCAGCGTCAGGCCGATACCGTACGGCTTGTATTCGATCGACGTCTCGCCGAGCGACTGCGGCACCGGCACCGGCACTTCGCCGCCGGCGAGGAAGCTCGCGCTCTGCCCGGACAGCGCGACGAGCGTCGGTTCGGCCAGTACGCGCGCGAGGTTGTTGCCTTCGAGCAGGCTCAGATTCGCGAACAGTCCGCGCGACGCCGAGTTGAACACCAGGTTGAACGCGGACGAGATCGGCGTCGTGCTCGCCAGGTCGAGCGACGAACTGCCGCCGCCCGTCGCCGAGGTCAGCGACGACGGCGAGAACGAGCCGAACGTGAAGCCGTTGTTCTGCTTCGAGAAGTTGAAGCCGACTTCCTTCAGCACCGAGCGGCTGAACTCGACCACCCTCACGTCGACCTGCACGACCGCGCGATTGGCGACCGTCGATGTGTCGAACACGGTGCCGTCCTTGCCGAGCGCGCCCTGCGCGGCAACCACCGCGCGCTGGTGCGATTCCATCGTCGCCGATGAACCGGACACGAGCGCGGTGCTGCCGAGCACCTTGACGCCCGGCGTATCGGTGCCGAGCAGCGACGCGGCCGCCGGTGTGGTCACGTTGACCGTGTAGTTGAGCGGCGTGTCGCGATCGCGCGTCCACACCATCAGGCTCGTGGTGCCCGCGGCCTTGCCGACCAGCAGCACGCCGCCGCGCTTGTCGCCCTTCACGATCAGCACGTCGGCAACGTTCGGATCGCCGATCGCGACGCGCTGCAGCGCATGACCGGTCGCGAGCTGGCGCTGCGCGCCGACCGTCAGATCGACGGTCTGCGTGCCCGTATAAGCCGTCTGCGTGGGCTCGATGGTCAGCATCTGGCCCCGCGACGCGCGCGCGGCCGCGGCCTGCTGCACCGGCCCGGCCGCATCGGTCGCGGCCGATACGGCCAGCAACGCCAGTCCAAGCCACGCCGTCTTCCTCAAAGCAAAATTCCGTTTTGTCATGTAGTTATGGACGCGACTGGCCGCCCGCTCCCTGAAACCGCTTACCAGGCGACCGTTTCGGCCCGCCCACCCCGTATCACTTCGATACCGCTCTTCGAACCGCTATTGCCCGCAACGCGCGTCGGCGCCATCGGTGCGGGCGCGCGCGGCGCCGCCGGCCGCACGGCGCCGTTGCCGCTGCCCGACAAGGTGTCGAGCGCGACGCCGGCCGCCGCGCGCGTCGAGTCCTGCAACGGCGCAGCGCCCGCTTGCGTGGACGTTTTCAGCACCGACGGATAAGGCGGCAGATCGCCCTGATCCAATACTTCGGCATCCTTCGGATTGCGCAACGCGAAGATCAGACGGCCCGAACTCTCGGCGAGCGTCAGACGATCGACGTCGGCGAGCGGCACCGCGAGCACCGCGGTGCGCACCAGACCGTTCGGATCGCCGCCGGTGTCGTTAGTGGTGGTCGCGCTGCCGAAGGCGAGCACGCGCACTTTCGACAGCAGCAGACGCGCCTGAGTACGGTCGATCTCAGCGCCGGCGCCGACACCAGCGTTGCCGTCGCGCTTGAGCGTGAAGAACACGTCGACGAAATTGCCCGGCCGCAGACGATTGCCGACCGCATTGCCTTCGTCGACGCGCACCGACAACGCGCGCTCGCCCGGCTCGATACGCTCGGCCAGTCCCGACGACAACTGCGCTTCCAGCACCGGCGATTCCGGACCGATGTCCGCGTTCGGCACGCGGCCGACCAGTTGCGACGGATCGGTGAAGGCACCGTTCGGGTTGATCGGCAGCGACTGCACGCGCAGCGCGTCGACGGTGATCGGCTTGCCGCCCGGCAGCGTGCGGGTCGCGACGACCACCGGGAAGCTCGCCTGCGCGGTGGGCGCGACAGCGACCGGCACCGGACGGCGCGACAGCGACCACGCGAACAGGCCGAGCACGACCGCGAGCGCGATCAGAACACCGGCAAGAATTTTGGTCAGATTCGGCATGACAGGACGTGCAATGAACTGCGTCGGTTAAATGGAACCCGGTGTGAAGCGCTGGACCGGGAGAGCCGGGAGAGCCGGGAGAGCCGGGAGAGCCGGGAGAGCCGGGTGGGCCGGGTGGGCCTTGCGCAGGCGCGCTCGCGTTCGGTCGCGATGAAAAGAGCCGGCGCGTGCATCACTGGATGTTCTCCGGGTTGAGCTGGACGGTGGCGTTGCCGGACAACGTGTTCGGCACGGTCAGGCCGAGCAGCGGCAAGGTCGGCACGAGCGGATGCGCACGGTAGTTGAAGCTCAGCGAGACGTTGATGCATTGCATCGCGTTACCCGGCCCGCAAGCCGTCGTGGTGGTCGTGCATTGCATCGACTGCACGAGCGTCACCGCGACCAGATTCGCTGCATTGCATGCGGCGGTGGCGCGCTTGCTGAGTGCATCGCTCATCGACGAATTGCTCTGCCAGTTCAACGCCGCGCGCGCGCCTTCGGAGGCGGCGAGCGTCAGGTTCTGCTGGGCGACGAGAATCAGGCTGTACGTGACGATCGCGTACAGGATCAGGAAGAACAGCGGGAACACGAGCGCGAATTCCATCGCCGCGATGCCACGCTGCGCTCGGGCGCGAGCGGGATTGGCGCGCGGCATGCGTGCGTACGGCCTGTTGCTTGCGTTCATCACAGCCCCCCGCCCGTTACGCGCAACACGAGCCTGAGCGTCGCAGCGACCGTCAGACAGGCAGCATACGGCGTCGATGCCCGCCCTGCCAGTTCGAAGGTGGCGCCTCCTCTCGCGCGACCGAGACTGCCGAGCCGCGTACGCATGACGATCAGCAGCCACAACGCGTGCACGCCGGCCGCAAGACTCGCGGCCATCCACAGTCCGAGCAACGCATGCACGCCGCACCATGCGCCGAGCACCGCGAAGACCTTGACGTCCGCGGCGCCCATCAAGCCGAACGCGAAAAACGGCAGCAGCGCGAACAGACCGACCAACGCGCCGAGCAACGCATGGGTGAACGAAATGTGGAATGGGCCGCATGCGAATAACGCGCAGCCGAATGCCGCGACTAAACCCGCAATGACAATTGAATTGGAAATACGCCTCGCGCGGCAGTCGCTTATTGCAACCACCGCAGACCAGGCGATAAATAACCCCATTCCCAGAGAGACGCTCATTTCGAACTCGACAGGCGAAGCAATGCCATGCGAATTAGAAATTCAATTCGCATTTGCCAATAAGCTATTCGGCAACGCGTAAACAAAGCATTCGGCGCGAATTACGCCGAATGCTTTACAAAACGCTTGCAGTCGATTTTCGTTATGCAGCCGCCGGAAGCTGCGCGGCGATATTCTGGAACACGGTAAGAAGTTGCTGACCGATCCCGCCTACCGCCGCGGCGATGACCAGCACGATCAACCCTGCGATCAGCCCGTATTCGATGGCCGTAACGCCCTTCTCATCTCTCAGGAAGCGTTGTGTGAACTTTTTCATTTTGTACCCTCGGAACTTCATTTATTCGTTTGTTTCGTGCTGCCTGTACGATCGAAGACCATCGATGCGACCAACCGTGTTTCTCTCATTTCCGGTCGTGTCTGCTGCCTCGACGTCGCTCCACCCTGCAGCCGCCTTGACTAAAACGGACGTACCAGAGCTGTCTGTTCGATAACGCACCTCCCACATCAATTGATGATGCTTGCGGGTTTTATAGCCGAACAAAGATATTTAAGCAATTGTCCGATGCCATCAATCCGAGGCTCTGTATGTTTTTGGCCTCTATTCAGGTTAACGGCAGTCCGTACGTTACAGCACATAGGATTAACCATAAGTTAGATTCGCCGCACTAATTAACCGTTTCAACAGAACGTTTCAAGCAGGTCACGACGTGGCCCAGCGCTGCGTTACGCGTGGCGCCGTAACGGCGCGCCCGGCTCGTTACGTTACGCCGCCCTCTCAAACGCATAACGAAGTGTTTTTTTTCGCCGCCTCCGGCACCCGCCCCTGCTATTCCGATCGTTCGCAAAGCCTTGCTGCATAAGGCACTGCGCGAGTCGCCCGCAAAAATCCCTGAATTGCTCATGAGAAATGGCACGGCTCGTGCAGAGATAGGCCCGCAGCAACACCCAACAACTCATGCGATACGAGGGCGACATGAACATTCAAACGACCAACACGACTATTCGGGCAACCCTGATCGCGGCCAGCGTCGCCGCGATGCTTTCTCTTGGCGCGTGCGGCGGCTCCGGCAGCCTCAGCACGGGCACCGGCAGCAGCGGCAGCGGCTCGGCCGGCGGCACCTTGTCGACGACCGGCAGCGGTTCGACGGGCGCGGGCGGCTCCGGCGCTTCGACGAGCAGCACCAATTCGGGCAGCACGTCGAACACGGGCACGGGGAACACCACGAGTACGGGCAGCAACACCTCGACGGTCGCGAATGCGCTGGGCACGGTCGCCGGTAACGGCGGCGGCGTGGTCAGCGATGTCGGCTCCACGGTCTCGAGCGTCGGCTCGGTGATCGCTTCGCAAACGCTGCCGGGCGTCAGCTCGCAGACCACCCAGGCCACCGGCAAAGTCGTCGAGGATGTCGGCGCCGCGGTGTCGACGCTCGGCAACGGCGTATCGCAAGGGCTCGGCCAGCTCGGCACCGGCAGCAACGCGGTCGGCACGACGGTCGCGAGCGTGGGTGGCGTGGTCGGCAATGTCGGCAACGCGGTCAGCGATACCGGCACGCTCGTGAAGAGCCTCGGCAGTGGCGCACTGGCACCGCTGTCGGCGGTCACGACGCCGCTCGGCAACGTCGTCAGCACCGTCGGTCAGGCCGTTACGAGCGGCGGCGGCGTGCTCAGCAACGTGCTGTCGACGGGTCCGGTCGAGCAGGTCACGCAAACCCTCAGCACCGCCATCACGCCGATCACCTCGGTGGTCTCGTCGACCACCCAGACGGTCGGCAACGTCACGGGCATCGGCGCACCGGTGAACTCGCTGCTGGCGACGCTCGGCGGCGGCCTGAACAAGGCCGGCAGCGCGGTCGCGTCGACCGGCAACAACCCGATCACGACCGCGCTCGGCAAGACGGTCAGCGATACCGGCACCGTCGTCGCGTCGCTGGGCGGCCTCGTCACCGGCACCAGCAGCAACCCGCTCAGCGCGGTGACGAGCGCGCTCGGCGGTCTGACGAGCGGCCTGTCGGGTAGCACCAGCACCGGCTCGCTGACCTCGCTCGGCGGCACGCTGACGAGCCTGACCGGCACGCTCTCGGGTTTGACCGGCAGCTCGGGCGCAGGTAGCGCGCTCGCGCCGGTGACGAGCCTGCTGTCGAGCGTGACGGGCACGTTGACGAGCGCGAGCGGCGGCGCGAGCAGCCCGCTCGCCCCGGTCACCGGTCTGCTGTCGAGCGTGACGGGCGCCCTCGGTAGCGCGACCAGCAGCACCGGCTCGACCAGCGGCTCCAGCGGCCCGCTCGCTCCGGTCACCGGTCTGTTGTCGACCGTGACGACGACCCTCAGCAGCGCGACCGGCGGCAGCAGCAGCCCGCTCGCGCCGGTGACGGGCCTGCTGTCGGGCGTCACGAACACGCTCAGCGGCGCAACGACCACCGCGGCCACCACCACGAGCGCGGCGGCGACCACCGCGTCGACGACCACTACCAGCGCGCTGTCGACGAGCTCGACCAAGGGCACGACGAGCACGCTGCTCTCGCCGGTTACGTCGCTCGTCAGCGGCGTGCTGGGCGGTCTGACGAAGAAGTAAGCGGCTTTCGCGCGACGTGCGGCGGGCTCACGCAGACGTGACATCGCCGCGCTTCGCGTGAGATTCCGCCCGAGCCGCATCACTCACGTAATCGACAGGTAGCAGACAGGCAGCGAAGCCGGAACGTGGCGCGAACCGCCTCGCGTTTGCGGCATGGTTTCGCCGCCCGGATCAGCGTCGCCCGGCGCATCGCAACCGCCTACGACAGATCGAAAGTAGTCGCACACGACACATCAAAAACACGGAGGAGCAACGATGTCCACTCAAGGTCTTTTCTCACTTCAGACAGCGTGCGCGACCGTGTCGTCGTTGCGCGCCCCGCTCGTCGCGGTTGCCGTCGCGAGCCTGCTCGCCGCCTGCGGCGGCAGCACCGTCAGCGCACCGCCGACCACCTCGAGCACCGGTAGCGGCAGCAACACGGGCACGACCACGACCGGCACGACTACCGCGACGCAAGGCACCAACGGCCTTGCGACCGCCGCCGCGCAAACCACCAACGACCTCGGCAAGACGATCTCCGCGCAGACGATCCCCGGCCTGAGCTCGAAGGTCACCCAAGGCCTCGGCGATGCGGTGTCGAGCACCAGTACCACGCTGAACGCGACCGCCGACGCGGTCGCCAACGGACTCGGCCAGATCGGCACGACCGCCAATCCGGTCGGCACCACGGTGGCCGGACTCGGCTCGGTGGTCAGCTCGACGAGCGGCGTCGTGCAAGGTGTGAGCACCGCGGTCGACGGCCTCGGCAGCGGCAATCTGGCGCCGCTCTCGCCGGTCACGACGCCGCTCGCGACCACGCTGTCGACGGCCGCCACCGCGCTGAACGCGGGCGGCGCGACGCTCGGCAACGTGCTCAACTCGGCGCCGGTCCAGCAGGTCACGCAGCCGCTCAGCACCGCGATCACGCCGATCGTCACGACGGTCGGCCTCACCACCCAGGAAGTCGGCACGCAGACCGGCCTCGGCGCGCCGTTGAGCGGCGTGCTCGCGAAGGTCGGCGGCGCGTTGAGCACGACGGGCTCGAAGGTCGGCTCGGCAACCGATAACGCGCTCGGCGCCGACGTCGGCACGCTGGTCAGCTCGCTCGGCAACACGGTGACGAATGCCGGCGGCCTTGTTAATCCGAACGGCGCGAATGGCGCGAATCCGATTCCCGGTCTGCTGACGAGCCTCGTCGGCAGCACCAACGGGGTCGTCGCGAACGGGCCGCCCGCCAACAGCAATCCGCTGAGCCCGCTGCAAGGCTCGCTCGCGAGTCTCGGTCTCGGCAGTGATCCGCTCGGCTCGCTGACGACCCTGCTCGGCGGCTCGCCGCTCGCGACGCTCAGCACGACGCTGGGCGGCACGCCACTCGGTTCGTTGACCTCCACGCTGAACGGCACGCCGTTGAGTTCGCTGACGTCGGTGTTGAGCAGCACGCCGCTGGGCTCGCTGGGCTCGCTGACGTCGGTGCTCGGCGCGACGGGCAGCACGGCTGGTACGTCGAATCCGCTGTCGACGTTGACGAGCACGTTGAGCGGTCTCACCAGCGGTGTCACGAGCAGCACCTCGGGCGGCAGCAGTTCGGCGCTGGCACCGGTCACCGCGCTGGTCGGTCAGTTGACCACCACGGTGACGACCGTGACGGGCACGCTGGGTACGTTGAGCGGTTCAAGCAGCTCGTCGTCTTCGGGCAGCTCCAGCTCGGGCAATGCGGCAAGCGGTGTGACGACCTTGCTCGGCAGCCTGTTGCCGCTGAGCCATAAGTAAGTAGTAAGTCTTTGCCGATGCGCGCGTCGCATCGTGGTGATGTTTCGATCGTCCGGCCGAGCGCAACGGTTCGCGCCGGCCGGACGATCGAGGCTCGCGACGCAGCCGTATGCAACACGCACACAGCAGTGGCAGTAGCAGCAATCAATAACAGCAAACAGCGGTAATAACGCGGCGGCAGCGGCAACGCAGGCATCGCGCGCAGACAGTCGAATGCATCGTATCCGTCACGCATGCTTAGGCGTGCTCAAGCTCACGGCGCGCGTGACGATATATATGCAAGCGTGGCAGTATGCGTCGAGCCTCACATAAGCGATCGCGACCAGCCTGGCCAGGCGGCACGCCGCAACACAAGAACCGCATACGAGGAAAATCCGATGACATCCGGATATGGCAGCAAACGGAGTAGATGGAGTAAATGGACCCTCGCGCTCGTCGCACTCGCGGCAGGCGCCACGCAGATACCGGCTCACGCGCAGTCGCGCCCCGCTGGCGCGGTAGTCGGCGGCAATCCGCTCGATTCGCTGCCGCAGGTCAAGGCCCCCGACCGCGGTCCGAACGTGACCGTGCAGGTCGCGCCGCAAGCCCCCCAACTTCAGGAACTGCTCGCCCGCCATCTGACGCCCACGCGCGTGCAGGTCGAGGGCGTGAAGTCGATTCCGTTCGACGAAGTCGCGCAACGCTTTACGCCGCTCGTCGGCAAGGACATCACGATCGGCCAACTGATCGAAGTGGCCAACGGCGTGACGAAGTTGTATCAGGATCGCGGCTATGCGCTGTCGATGGCCTTCGTTCCCGCGCAAACGTTCGAAGGCGGCGTGGTACGCGTGACGGTCGTGGAAGGCTATGTGTCGGCGGTCAAGATCACCGGTAATCCGGGGCCCGTCGAAGAGAAGATCCGCGCGATCTCCGAGCACATTGTTGCCGACCGGCCGCTGCGGCGCACGACGTTCGAACGCTTCATCCACGTGCTCGGTCTGCTGCCGGGCATCAAGGTCACGGCCAACGTGCCGTCGCCGCAGAACACCGACGGCGCGACCACGCTCGAGCTGGCCGTCGAGCGCAAGCCGTTCAATTTCAGCGCGGGCGTCAATTTCAATCAGCCCGGCGTGCAAGGCCTGCTGACCGCGACCACCAACGGGCTCACCGCGCTCGGCGAACAGCTGAGCATCTCGGCGCTGCTGCCGAAGGGCCGCGACAACGTCACGTATCTGGCCGCGCATGCGGGCGTGCCGATTGGCACCAATGGGCTCACCGGCAACATCGACGCAACGCACTATCGCGGCAATCCGACCAACAATCCCGGCCTGCCCTCCAACGTGCAGCGCACAGTGATCAACGACAAGATCGGCGGCTCGCTGTCGTATCCGCTGATCCTGAGCGATTCGCGCAGCCTGTTCGGCACTGCGTCGGTCTATGCATCGCACAACGAAGACCGCTATCACAACCAGGATACCGGCGCGCAGATCGGCCTGCGTTCGCAGGTCCGCGTGATGCAGTTGCAGGCCGACTACACCGCGGTCGATCCGGGTCAGGTCAGGCGCGCGAGCTTCAACGTCGCGAAGGCTTTCGACATTCTCGGCGCGTCGAAGTCCGGCGACACCAACGTGCCCGGCACGGTCGTCACGAACCCGGCGTCGCTGAACTTCGTGCGGACCGGCGCGAGCTTCTCGCAAACCAACGAGTGGCCGCTGAAGATCGGCACGTCGATTTCGCTGACCGGCCAGTACAGCGCGGTGTCGCTGCCGACTTCCGAGCAGATTTCATTCGGCGCGCAACGTTTCGCGCAGGGCTATCAGCCCGGCGAGGCATCGGGCGATTCGGGCTGGGGCGCGATGTTCGAAGTCAACCGGCCGATCGCGCTCGGCTTCACGTATCTGCAATCGCTCACGCCGTACGTGTCGTTCGACATGGCGCGCGTTTATCTGCATGCGGGCACGCCCTCGCCGTCGAAGCTGTCTTCGATCGCGTTCGGCTTCCGCATTTCGGATTCGCGCTACTACAGCCTCGATCTGTCGGTCGCGAAGGCCGTCGGCGATGCGCCGGTCGAAAGCGCGTCGCGTAGTCCGCGCATCAACGCGACGTTCTCGTATCAGCTGTATTGACCGGCATCGACCTTCATCAAAATCCGCGTGCAGATTAGAAGTTCCACTATCAAACGGCACGCGGACTTTCGCGTATTCTGCGCTGACGATGCAACGGCCCGCCGTTGGCCTCGTTCCGCATCACGCAGACGAGTGCCGCACATTCGCTCGCGATGCCCATAACGCCGCGCGACCACGATCGCGCCGTCTCTCATCAAGGAGGAAGGCAATGACGCAATTCACTCAACGCGCCCGCGCAATCGCGCTGCGTACCGCACGCCACGCCGCACTCGCCGGCGCCCTGCTCGCCAGCGCCGTCACCGCGATGGCCCAGGCAACGAGCCCGGTCGGCACGTGGCAAACGATCGACGATCACACGGGCCAACCGAAGGCACTCGTGCAGATCAGTCAGGACGGCAGCGGCGAGCTGAGCGGCAAGATCATCAAGGGGCTCAACCCGAACGATCAGGCGGATCGCCGCTGCACCGCCTGCACCGACGCCCGCAAGGATCAGCCGATGCTCGGCATGACCATCATCAACAGCATGCAGAAAGACGGCGACGCGTGGGATCACGGGCAGATTCTGGATCCGGAAAACGGCAAGATCTATAAATGCAAGATGCACCTCGAAGACGGCGGCAACAAGCTCGTGGTGCGCGGGTATATCGGCGTTGCGCTGCTCGGCCGTTCGCAAACGTGGATCCGGCAGCAGTAAGGTTTGATGGCGTGCGGTATGCGTAGTGCGGTGTGCATCGCACGCTGCACGCTACGCAAATACGTGCGCTGCCGCGCGTGCTTTTTTTGCGACAGTATCTGGCAAAGCTGGTGGACAAGCGAAAGCGCATAGCATGAACGACGGCCGGCGACGATAATCGCGCGGCCGTTTTCATTTGCGACACGCAAACCCGCTTAAACCTTTGAACCCGCTACGCGAGCTCATTGAACGATGCCCCGTAGGCAAACGGCGACGCGGGCAGCGGCGGCGGCGTTGCGGGCGTGTACGCAGGCGATGGAACACGGGCCACCGTGGGCGCACGCGGCGCTTCGGCACGCTTCGGATGCGCGCCGACATGCCTGCGTATCCGCACTTCCATCATCTGGCAAACCTCTTCACTCGCCGGGCCAAGCAATTGTTCGATCACGCGCTTGAGCGCACCCGTTTCGTACCAGAGCCTGAAGCGACGATGACAGGTTTGATACGACGGGTAACGGCGCGGCATGGAGGACCAGGTCGCGCCGCTATACATGACCCACAGCACGCCATTGAGCACCGCGCGGGTATTGGCAAGCGGCCGGCCGCGCAATTCGGCGCGCGGCCATAGTTCGGGCAACAGCGGCGCGACGCGCTGCCATTGTTCGTCGGTGATATCGCTGTACGGCTGCATGGACCCTCCTTTGTTAGAACGACAACAAAAGATAGCCAGTCAGCCGTGCGCGGAATATAAGACCACTCTGAATCGTGACGACTTATCGCTCGATCGGTCAGGCCCGCAACCTGAACGCGTTCGGACGAGCGAGCCCCGTCACGACAGCGTCGCGGCGGATCTCGCTACGATGCGATTCAGGTCAACGACGTATCGACGATCCGGCGCGGCGTATCGAGATATTCCTTCGACTGCATCTCGACGATACGCGACACCGTGCGGGTAAATTCGTTGGCCATCGGGCCATCGACATACAGTTGCTCCGGCCGCACCGCGGCCGACATCAGCAGCTTCACCTTGTGGTCGTAGAACACGTCGATCAGCCACGTGAAGCGGCGCGCTTCCGAGGCCATGCGCGCCGACATCTGCGGCACGTCCGACAGAATCACCGCGTGGAAACGGCTCGCGAGTTCGAGATAGTCGTTCTGCGAGCGCGGACCGCCGCACAGCGTCGCGAAGTCGAACCAGACGACGCCGTCCGCGCGGCGCAGCGCCTTCAGCTCGCGCTTCTCGATGTGCAGGAGCGGGCTTTCGTCGGGCACCGCGGCCAGCCGCGCGAACGCGTCGCGCAGCGCCTTGCCGGCCGCCGCGCCCAGCGGCGTGTGATAGACCTCGACCTGCGCGAGCGTGCGCTGCCGGTAGTCGATCCCGGCGTCGACGTTGAGCACGTCGAGCTTCTGTTTGATCAGCTCGATCGCGGGCAGCATGCGGTCGCGATGCAGACCGTCCGGATACAGCGTGTCGGGGTCGTAGTTGGACGTCATCACGAACTGCACGCCGTTCTCGAACAGCTTGTCGAGCAGGCGGTACAGGATCATCGCGTCGGCGATATCCGACACGTGGAATTCGTCGAAACAGATCAGGCGATAGCGCTTCGCGATGCGGCGCGCGAGTTCGTCGAGCGGATCGGCCTGGCCTTTGAGCTCTTCCAGCTCGCGATGCACTTCGCGCATGAACTCGTGGAAATGCAGACGCGTTTTACGCTGCACCGGCACGATCATGTAGAAGCTGTCCATCAGGAAGCTCTTGCCGCGGCCCACGCCGCCCCACATGTAGACGCCGCGCGGCAGATCGGGATGGTTGATCAGCTTCTTGAACGCGTTCGAGCGGCGCGACTTGTATTCGACCCACTCTTCGTAGCACCGCTGCAGCCGGTCGACCGCCGCGCGTTGCGCCGGATCGGATTGATAACCGCGCGTCTGCAATTCTTTTTCGTAGTATTCGGTGACGTTCATCGTGTTGCTGCAAAAAAGAAAGGCGGGAGGGATTGAACCCCGCCCGCCTTTGGTGATGCCAAGGTTGCGTTCAGTCAGGCGTGCGCGATTACATGTTCAGCGCGCGCTTGTCGACGGCGAGTGCCGCTTCGCGCATGACTTCCGACAGCGACGGGTGCGGATGGCAGATCCGGCCGATGTCCTCCGACGCCGCCTTGAACTCCATCGCCACCACGGCTTCCGCGATCAGGTCCGATGCGTTGGCCGAGATAATGTGCACGCCGAGCAGTTCGTCGGTCTTCGCGTCGGCGATCATCTTGACGAAACCGTCTGCCTTCGCGATACCGAGCGCGCGACCGTTCGCCATGAACGGGAACTGGCCCGTCTTGATCTCGCGGCCTTCGGCCTTCAGTTGCTGCTCGGTCTTGCCGACCCATGCGATTTCCGGTTCGGTGTAGATCACCCACGGAATGCAGTTGTAGTCGATGTGCGGCTTCTGGCCGTCGATCACTTCCGCGACCAGCACGCCTTCGTCTTCAGCCTTGTGCGCAAGCATCGGGCCACGCACCACGTCGCCGATCGCGTACACGTTCGGCACGGCCGTCGCGCAGTGGTCGTCCACGTCGATGAAGCCACGCTCGTTGGCCTTCAGGCCAATCGCTTCGAGGCCGAGGTTGTCGGTGTTCGGCACGCGGCCGACCGACACGATCAGGCGGTCGGCTTCGAGCGTCTGCGCGTTGCCGTCCTTGTCCGTGTAGGCGATCGTCACGCTGTTGTCGGTCGTCTTCACTTCGCCGACCTTGACGCCGACGTGGATGTCGAGACCCTGCTTCTTGAACTGCTTGGCCGCTTCCTTCGACAGCGCCTGGTCAGCCGCGCCGAGGAATTCCGGCAGCGCTTCGAGCACGGTCACTTCCGCGCCGAGGCGACGCCACACCGAACCGAGTTCCAGACCGATCACGCCGGCGCCGATCACGGCCAGCTTCTTCGGTGCGGATTCGAAGCTCAGTGCGCCTTCGTTGTCGGCGACGATCTTGTTGTCGACCGGCATGCCCGGCAGATGACGCGCCTTCGAACCCGTCGCGATGATCACGTTCTTTGCCGTGACGACTTCGGTTTCGCCTTCGCCGCTCACTTCGATCTGCACGCCGGCGTCCGTCTTGCCGGTGAACTTGCCATGGCCCTTGAGCCACGTGATCTTGTTCTTGCGGAACAGGAATTCGATGCCCTTGGTCATCTTCTCGACGATGCCGTCCTTGCGGGCCATCATCTTCGAGATATCGACCGTCACGTCGCCCACCGAAATGCCGTGGTCGGCGAGGTGATGCGATGCGTTTTCAAACTCTTCCGACGACGCGAGCAGCGCCTTCGACGGAATGCAGCCGACGTTCAGGCAGGTGCCGCCGAGCTTCAGCGCGCCGGCCGGGTTCTTCCACTTTTCGATACATGCGACGGTCTTGCCGAGCTGCGCTGCGCGGATAGCGGCGATATAACCGCCGGGGCCTGCGCCGATCACGACGACGTCAAATTCTTTGGACATGACAATCCCTTTGATGGCGGAACGGCGCAGGGCCACTCTGGGTGGCGCGCGCCGTTCCTGTACTGCGGAATGCTAAAGACGTGCTACGGATGACGCCGGCACGCGTACAACGCAGGCCGGTGTCGGTGGAACGTGCGCTTACAGGTCGAGCAGCAGGCGTGCCGGATCTTCCAGCGCGTCCTTCATCGCGACCAGCGACAGCACCGCTTCGCGGCCGTCGATGATACGGTGGTCGTACGACAGCGCGAGGTAGTTCATCGGGCGAATCACGATCTGGCCGTTTTCGACCACAGCGCGTTCCTTGGTGGCGTGCACGCCGAGAATCGCGGACTGCGGCGGGTTGATGATCGGGGTCGACAGCATCGAGCCGAACACGCCGCCGTTCGAGATCGAGAACGTACCACCGGTCATTTCTTCGATCGACAGCTTGCCGTCCTTCGCCTTCTGGCCGAATTCGGCGATCTTCTTCTCGATGTCGGCGAGGCTCAGTTGATCCGCATTGCGCAGGATCGGCACCACCAGGCCACGCGGCGAACCGACCGCGATACCGATGTCGAAGTAGCCGTGATAGACAATGTCGTTACCGTCGATCGACGCGTTCACGAGCGGGAACTTCTTCAGCGCGTGCACAGCCGCCTTCACGAAGAACGACATGAAGCCGAGCTTCACGCCATGTTCCTTCTCGAACTTGTCCTTGTACTTGTTGCGCAGATCCATCACCGGCGCCATGTTCACTTCGTTGAACGTCGTGAGGATGGCGTTGGTTTGCTGCGACTCGAGCAGACGCTCGGCGATACGCGCACGCAGACGCGACATCGGCACGCGCTGTTCCGGACGGTCCTTCAGCCACTGGTCGGCCGATGCCGGTGCCTTGACGTCCGGCAGCGACGGCTTTGCAGCCTTCGGTGCGGCAGCCGGAGCCGGTGCAGCCTTGGCAGCCGGAGCGCCTGCAGCGAGCACATCGCCCTTCGTGATGCGGCCATCGCGGCCCGTGCCGGCGACGTCGCCAGCGCCCAGGCCCTGCTCGGCCATCAGCTTGCCGGCAGCGGGCGAAGCAGCGGTGCTCGAACCCGTTGCGGCGGCAGCAGCGGCCGGTGCAGCAGCAACTGCAGCAACCGGAGCCGGCTTCACTTCAGCTTCGACAGCAGCAGCGCCTGCCTTGCCTTCGGTGTCGATCTTCGCGATCACCTGATCGGCGACGACCGTGTCGCCGTCGTTCGAGATGACTTGCGCGAGCACGCCTGCTGACGGTGCCGGCACTTCGAGCACGACCTTGTCGGTCTCGATTTCGATGAGGATTTCGTCCTGAGCGACAGCTTCGCCCGGCTTCTTCTTCCACTGCAGCATGGTCGCTTCCGAGACCGACTCGGAGAGCTGGGGAACCTTGACTTCAACAATAGCCATTATGAGTATCCTGAATACGTATCGGGTGACGGTGCTTCCTTGCGACCGCCTGCGAACCCTGCGCGCCGCGCCTGAGCCCTGATTGGCTCCTCAGGCGTGGCGCGGGAAAGCGCTCGGCGCTTTCCCGGCTCGTCTGTTTTCCTTACTTGGCGATCGACGCGCTCTTGAGGCGGCCGAAAGCGCCTTCGACCAGCGCCTTCTGCTGCTCGTAGTGCTTCGCGTAGTAGCCGACTGCCGGCGAGGCCGAAGCCGGACGGCCGCTGTACGCCAGCTTCTGCCCGTCCTTCATGCCTTCCTTCAGATGGTGCTCGATGTAGAACCACGGGCCCTGATTCTGCGGCTCGTCCTGAACCCACACCACTTCGGTCGCGTTGTCGTACTTCTTCATTTCCGCTTCGAACTGCTTATGCGCGAACGGATAGAGCTGTTCGATACGGATGATCGCGACGTCGTTCGCCTTCGCTTCGCGGCGATGCGCGACGAGGTCGTAGTACACGCGGCCCGAGCAGGCGATCACGCGCTTGACCTTCTTCGCGTCGATCGACTCGTCGGTTTCGCCGAGCACCGGCTGGAACGAACCCTTCGCCAGTTCCGACAGATCCGACACCGCTTCCTTGTGGCGCAGCAGCGACTTCGGCGTAGCGACGATCAGCGGCTTGCGGAACAGGCGGATCATCTGGCGACGCAGCAGGTGGAAGATCTGCGCCGGCGTGGTCGGCTGAACGACCTGCATGTTGTGGTCTGCGCACAGTTGCAGGAAACGCTCGATACGCGCCGACGAGTGCTCCGGACCCTGGCCTTCGTAGCCGTGCGGCAGCAGCATGGTCAGGCCCGACACGCGGCCCCACTTCACTTCGCCCGACGAGATGAACTGGTCGATCACGACTTGCGCGCCGTTCACGAAGTCGCCGAACTGCGCTTCCCACGCGACGAACGTGTTCGGTTCAGCGGTCGAGTAGCCGTATTCGAAGCCGAGCACCGCTTCTTCCGACAGCACCGAGTCGATCACCGTGAACTTCGCCTGACCTTCGGCGATGTTCTGCAGCGGCACGTAGGTGCCGTCGTTCCAGCGTTCGCGGTTCTGATCGTGCAGCACCGCGTGACGGTGCGTGAACGTGCCGCGGCCCGAATCCTGACCGGTCAGGCGCACCGCGTAGCCCGACGCGACCAGCGACGCGAACGCGAGGTGTTCGCCCATGCCCCAGTCGAGCTTGGCTTCGCCGCGGCCCATCGCGCGACGGTCGTTGATCACACGCTCGACGAGCGGGTGAACCTTGAAGTTTTCCGGCACCGTCGTGATGCGCTCAGCAAGGCGCTTCAGTTCGGCGAGCGGCACAGCCGTGTCGGCTGCGTCGGTCCACTTGCGGTTCAGGAACGGAACCCAGTCGACCGCGTACTTGCTCTTGTAGTTCGAGAGCACCGGATCGACCGTGTGGTGACCTTCGTCCATCGCCTTGCGGTAGGCCTTGACGAATTCGTCGCCTTCTTCCGCCGTGATCACGCCCTGCTGCACCAGCTTTTCAGCGTACAGCGCGCGCGTGCCCGGGTGCTTGGCGATGGTCTTGTACATCAGCGGCTGCGTGACCGCCGGCGTGTCCTGCTCGTTGTGACCCAGCTTGCGGAAGCAGACGATGTCGACGACGACGTCCTTGTGGAACTGCATCCGGAAGTCGATAGCCATTTGCGTAGCCAGCACGACCGCTTCGGGATCGTCACCGTTCACGTGCAGCACCGGCGCTTCGATCATCTTGACGACGTCCGAGCAGTACAACGTGGAGCGCGAATCGCGCGGGTCCGACGTCGTGAAGCCGATCTGGTTGTTGATGACGATGTGCAGCGTGCCGTGCGTGCCGTAACCGCGCGTTTGCGCGAGGTTCAGCGTTTCCATCACGACGCCCTGGCCCGCGAAAGCCGCGTCGCCGTGGATCTGCACCGGCAGCACCTGCAGGCCGTCTTCGTCGCCGCGGCGATCCATACGTGCCTTCGCCGAACCTTCGACCACCGGGTTGACGATTTCGAGGTGCGACGGGTTGAACGCGAGCGACAGGTGAACCGGGCCGCCTTCCGTCGAGACGTCCGACGAGAAGCCCTTGTGGTATTTCACGTCGCCAGCCGGCAGATCGTCGACGTGCTTGCCTTCGAATTCGGCGAACAGGTCAGCCGGCATCTTGCCGAGCGTGTTGACCAGCACATTCAGACGGCCACGGTGAGCCATGCCGATGACGATTTCCTGGACGCCGTTGGCGCCAGCGTGACGCACCACTTCGTCCATCGACGCGATGAAGCTCTCGCCGCCTTCCAGCGAGAAGCGCTTCTGACCGACGTACTTGGTGTGCAGGAAACGCTCGAGGCCTTCGGCGGCCGTCAGGCGGTTCAGGATGTGCTTCTTCTTGTCGTTGCTGAAGTTCGGCGTCGAACGGATCGATTCGAGGCGTTCCTTCCACCAGCGCTTCTGCTCCGGATCGCTGATGTACATGTACTCGGCGCCGATCGTGCCGCAGTACGTGTCGCGCAGTGCCTTGACGATGTCGCGCAGCGTGCCGCGCTCGAACCCGAAGTACAGATTCGTTGCGCTGAACTCCTGGTCCATGTCGGCTTCGGTGAAGTCGTAGAACGCGGGTTCAAGTTCGGGGATCGCGGGACGTTCGCGGCGCTTCAGAGGATCGAGATTGGCCCATTGCGAGCCGAGGAAGCGATATGCGCCGATGAGGGACTGGACGTAGACCTGTTTGCGGGCGGTAGCGAGGTCCTCGCCGCCGGCCGTGGCACGCGGCAGGAAGGCATTGGCCTTGGCGCGCTGGGCAAACGATTCGACGATCGGGCCGTGGGCCACGTCGTTGGCGTTGCTGCCATCCGATGCAGGTACGTTTTGCAGCGCATCAAAATAGCTGCGCCACGTATCGGGCACCGAAGCCGGATTGTCGAGGTACGCTTCGTACATTTCTTCAACGTACGGAGCATTGCCGCCGAACAGATAAGAGTTCGACTGGAATTGCTTCATCATTTTTACGCTCACCTTTCTTCGAGCTTCTCGAGAAATAGCGGGTTACAGAACCTTCCGCGACACGGCCTGACCGTTTAGCGGATTGCGCGAATCAAGTCTTGCTTGGAAGGACCTAAAACTTTGCACCCGGGAGCATAGCACAGAACGAATAGCCCAGATAGCGAACAGCATAGGCGCAAATGCCCGTAAGGGCGGGCGTTTCAGGGGCCATCGAGCACCTCTTCGCAGCGTGCAACAGTGTTCTGTCGGAAATGGGGGAATGGGCGGAGGATGAGCGGACTGACCGCGGACGCGCGGCATTGCCTCTGGGGAAACCGGCGTCCACGCGTCCCGCTGCAACGTCATCGTTTTTGATGCGCCAGAAATGACGAAGCCACCCGAAGGTGGCTTCCGATGCTGCTATTCAGACAGGCTCGCGATCTGCTTACTCTGCCTTGTTACGGCTCGCGCTGCGGCGCTCGTGTTCCTTCAGATAGCGCTTGCGCAGACGGATCGACTTCGGCGTGACTTCGACCAGTTCGTCGTCGTCGATGAACTCGACCGCGTATTCCAGCGACAGCTGGACCGGCGGCACCAGACGCACCGCTTCGTCGGTACCCGACGCGCGCACGTTGGTGAGCTGCTTGCCCTTGATCGGGTTCACGACGAGATCGTTGTCGCGGCTGTGAATGCCGATGATCATGCCTTCATACAGTGCCTCGCCCGGCGTCACGAACATGCGGCCGCGATCCTGCAGCTTCCACAGCGCGTATGCGACGGCCGCGCCGTCGTCCTGCGAGATCAGCACGCCGTTACGACGCTCGCCGACCGCGCCTTCCTTGACCGGCTGGTACGAGTCGAACGTGTGGCTCATCAGACCCGTGCCGCGCGTGAGCGTGAGGAATTCCGACTGGAAGCCGATCAGACCGCGCGCCGAAATACGGTACTCGAGACGCGTACGGCCACGGCCGTCCGACGCCATGTCGAGCATTTCGCCCTTGCGGCGGCCGAGTTCTTCCATCACGCCGCCCTGGTGCGTGTCTTCCATGTCGACGGTCAGGTTTTCGTACGGCTCGTGCATCACGCCGTCGACTTCCTGCATCACCACGCGCGGACGCGACACGGCCAGCTCGTAGCCTTCGCGGCGCATGTTTTCGACCAGAATGGTCAGGTGCAGCTCACCGCGGCCCGCCACTTCGAACGTGGTTTCGTCGCCGGTATCGCGCACGCGCAGCGCGACGTTGTGATTCAGTTCCTTCGTCAGGCGGTCACGAATCTGGCGGCTCGTGACGAACTTGCCTTCGCGGCCGGCGAGCGGCGACGAGTTGACGAGGAAGTTCATGGTCAGCGTAGGTTCGTCGACGGTGATCATCGGCAGCGCTTCCGGTTGTTCCGGCGAGCAGATGGTCACGCCGATGCCGACTTCTTCGATACCGTTGATCAGCACGATGTCGCCCGCTTCAGCCGAGTCGACCTGCACGCGATCGAGACCCTTGAACGACAGCACCTGGTTGATCTTGCGATTGAGGATTTCGCCTTCCGGACCCGAACGCACCGCGACGGCCATACCCGGCTTGATGCGGCCGCGCGTGATGCGGCCAATGCCGATACGGCCGACGTACGACGAATAGTCGAGCGACGTGATCTGCAGCTGCAGCGGACCTTCCGGATCGGCCGGGCGGACCGGCACGTGCTGGAGGATCGCCTCGAACAGCGGACGCATGTCGCCGTCGCGCACTTCCGGCGTGAGGCCGGCGTAACCGTTCAGACCCGACGCGTAGACGATCGGGAAGTCGAGCTGCTCTTCGCTTGCGCCGAGCTTGTCGAACAGGTCGAAAGTCTGGTTGATCACCCAATCCACCCGCGCGCCCGGACGATCGACCTTGTTGACCACCACGATCGGCTTCAGACCGAGCGCGAGCGCCTTCTTGGTCACGAAACGCGTTTGCGGCATCGGGCCTTCGACCGCGTCGACGAGCAGCAGCACCGAGTCGACCATCGACAGCACACGCTCCAC
Source organism: Paraburkholderia antibiotica (assembly GCF_012927125.1). Classification (GTDB taxonomy): domain Bacteria; phylum Pseudomonadota; class Gammaproteobacteria; order Burkholderiales; family Burkholderiaceae; genus Paraburkholderia; species Paraburkholderia antibiotica. The sequence continues at coordinate 92,900 of NZ_JABBFZ010000008.1, read as the reverse complement.
CTCGCCGCCGAAGTCCGCGTGTCCCGGCGTATCGACGATGTTGATGTGGGTGCCTTCGTATTCCACCGCGCAGTTCTTCGACAGGATCGTGATGCCACGCTCCTTTTCGATGTCGTTCGAGTCCATCACGCGTTCGGCAACCTGCTGGTTGTCGCGGAACGTGGCGGTCTGACGGAGGAGCTGGTCGACGAGCGTGGTCTTGCCGTGGTCGACGTGAGCGATGATGGCGATGTTGCGTAGGGCGCGGGTCATAGGAAACCTGAAGACAGTTGGAGTGCGCCGCTTGCTGCCGCCTGCTGATGCTGGTTGGGGAGATAAACCACGACAAGCCCAATCACGACTAGCCCAAAGCGCACTTTTGGGAACCCAACATTATAGCACGGGAAGATGATGCTTTCTGGTATTCCCGGATAGACCGCCTTCCACCCCGGCTCGGCCGCTCGCCGCCGATCGCCCGCCCCGCTGCGTCCTACGGCAATCCGTACCCGTTTCTTACTTGAGGGCGAAAAAATCGTTGCCTAAGCTGTAATAACGCTTGTCGTGTCAATCAACAGCCGACTATACTACTGCCTAGTCAACCATTGCATTCGCACGAGAAACATGACGGAGCCGTCCAACGAACCCACGCCGGACCTCAGCGAGTACCAGCTCGGAGAAAGCGTCGGCTATCTCATCTCGCGGGTGAAATCGACACTGTCCAACCTCGTCACACAACGCAGCATGGCCGAGCTCGGCATCACCAGCCAGCAAGGCAGCATCCTGTTCATGGTGGCCAGCGGCAAATGCCTGCTCGCGGCCGAACTGGCGCGCGAGTACGGCATCGATGCCAGCGCCGTCACGCGTCTGATCGACCGGCTCGAGAAGCGCGGGCTGCTCACCCGGGTGCGCAGCAACGAAGACCGGCGCGTCGTGCGCCTCGCGCTGACGCCGGAAGGTCACGCGATCGCGGCCCGCATGCCGGGCATTTTCAACGGCGTACTCGACAGCCTGCTGAACGGCTTTACCCCCGAGGAAGTGGGCTTCCTGAAGAGCATGCTGCGCCGCGTGCTCGTGAATTCCGGCGAACAAACGGGACTATCCCGTGATGCCGCAAGCAATTTCGACAGCAAATCGTAAGAAATTACTTGCTGCGTCCATCATTACATTCCACTCAAAGAGTCGAGCGATGAAATCCCTTTCCCTGTCCGCGCCCGCGCTTCCGAGCCGGGCCGCTGTCGCCGCCGCGGTGACGGCGCTCGCCCTTACGGGGTGCGCGAACTACTTCGGCATGAAAAGCGACAAGCAGATCGCCGCGCCGACGCAGTACGAGTCGACGCAGAGCCTGCCGGGCGAAGGCGGCCAGTGGCCGTCGCTCGACTGGGCCAACCAGTTCGGCGATCCGCAACTGCCCAGGCTGATCGAGGAAGCGCTCGAAGGCAGCCCGTCGATCGCCCAGGCGCAGGCGCGGCTCGCGAAGGCCTCGTCGTATATCGAGAGCTCCCGCTCCGCGCTGTTCCCGAAGGCCGATCTCAAGTATTCGTGGACCCGCGAGCTGTACTCCGAGAATGCGCTGTTCCCTCCTCCGTACGGCGGCTCCTGGTATAGCGAAAACAACGTGCTCGCCAGCGCGTCGTGGGATCTCGACCTGTGGGGCAAGAACCGTCAACGGCTCGGCCAGGCCGTGTCGCAGAAAATGGCCGCCGAGGCCGACATGCAGCAGGCACGCGTGACGCTCGCGGCATCGGTCGCGAGCACCTACAACCAGCTCGCGCAGCTGTACGCGTTCCGCGAGATCTCCCAGCGCGAAATCGCCAACCGCCAGGACATCGGCCGCATCACGAACGACCGCGTCACGGCCGGCCTCGACACCAACGTCGAGAAGCAGACCGCGACCGGCAATATCGCGACGAGCCAGTCGAACCTGACCGACCTCGACGGCCAGATCACGGTGGTGCGCTACCAGCTGGGCGCGCTGCTCGGCAAGGGTCCGGACCGCGGCCTGCAGATCGACAAGCCGGTGCTCACCGGCGGCAACGCGGTCACGCTGCCGGACAACATTCCGGCCGACCTCGTGTCGCGCCGCGCCGACATCGTCGCCGCGCGCTGGCAGGTCGAAGCCGCGATGCACGACGTCAAGGAAGCGAAGGCCGAATTCTTCCCGGACGTCAACCTCGCGGCCGGCTTCGGCTTCGACGCGTTCGGTTGGGGCCGCTTCCTGACCGCGTCGAGCCGCCAGATCCAGTTCGGCCCGGCAATCCACCTGCCGCTCTTCGACGCCGGCGCGCTGCGCGCACAGTTGAAAGGCCGCTACGCCGACTTCGACCTCGACGTCGCGAACTACAACCAGACGTTGATCAACGCGCTGCAGGACGTGTCGACGCAGGTGTCGTCGATCCGCTCGATCGACCGCCAGGAAGGCGACGCACAGCGTGCGCTCGAGGCGTCGAGCAAGGCCTACCAGCTCGCCGTGATCCGCTACAAGGCGGGTCTGTCGCCGCAGTTGCAGGTGCTGACCGCCGACGAAAACCGCCTCGCCGCCGAGCAGACGGTCACCGGCCTGAAGATGCGCCGCCGCAATCTGCAGATCGGCCTGATCAAGGCGCTGGGTGGCGGTTTCGACGCGACCCAGAGCGGTCTCGTGGTGCCGACCGATGCCCCGGCATCGGCCGCAGCCGCGAGCACGAGCACCGCGGCGAAGGCGGCCACGAGCACCGCCGCGAACTGAGCGGACGCCCTCGCGCCAACGAACCGCCTACCGACGAATACCCGAATAAACGACGACGTTCAAAAGAACCCGGAGCACATCAATGAGCACCCCCCAGCAGCCCGCCACTCCACCGCAAGCGGCGAATAACGGCAAACGCAAGCGCATGATGACGTTGCTCGTCATCGTGATCCTGATCGCCGCGGTCGCGTACGGTCTGTACTATTTCCTCGTCGCGCGCTTCCATGAAGACACCGACGACGCCTATGTGAGCGGCAACGTCGTGCAGATCACGCCGCAGGTCACGGGCACCGTGATCGCGGTGAACGCGGACGACACGCAGATCGTCAAGGCCGGCGATCCGCTCGTCGTGCTCGATCCGGCCGACGCGCGCGTCGCGCTCCAGCAGGCGGAAGCGAATCTCGCCCAGGTGGTGCGCCAGGTGCGCGGCCTGTTCGCCGACGACAGCCAGTACGAAGCGCAGGTCGTCGCCCGTCAGGCGGATCTGTCGCGCGCCCAGGACGACCTGAAGCGCCGTGAGGCCGTCGCGCAAAGCGGCGCGGTGTCGCTGGAAGAAATCTCGCACGCACGCGATACGGTAAAGACCGCCCAGGCCGCGCTCGATGCCGCCAAACAGCAGCTCGCCGCGAACCACGCACTGACCGCGAACACCACGATCTCCGATCACCCGAACGTGCAGGCCGCTGCCGCAAAAGTGCGTGACGCGTACCTGAACCACGCCCGCAATACGCTGCCGGCGCCGGTCACCGGTTATGTCGCGAAGCGCTCGGTGCAGGTCGGCCAGCGCGTGTCGCCGGGCACACCGCTGATGGCGATCGTGCCGCTGCATGACGTGTGGGTCGACGCGAACTTCAAGGAAGTGCAGCTGAAGCACATGCGCATCGGCCAGCCGGTCGAACTGACGGCCGACGTGTACGGTTCGTCGGTGCCGTACCACGGCAAGGTGGTCGGCTTCTCGGCGGGCACGGGTTCGGCGTTCTCGCTGCTGCCCGCGCAGAACGCGACCGGCAACTGGATCAAGGTGGTGCAGCGTCTGCCGGTGCGCATCGCGCTCGATCCGCAGGAACTCGAGAAGCACCCGCTGCGCATCGGTCTGTCGATGCAGGCCGACGTCAACATCAAGGACGACACCGGCGGCCAGCTCGGCAATGCGTCGAACACGGCTTACCAGACCAACGTCTTCGACAAGTACGGCGCGGAAGCCGATGCGGAAATCGCACGCATCATCGCGGAAAACGCCGGCCAGAATGCAAACGGCAGTGCGCCGAAGTCGGCTGCTCAAGGCGGCGCGGCCGCGGCGAAACCGGCAGCGAAGAGCTGAGCGGCGCGGACGATTCATAGAAGGCTTTCTTAATGGCTCAGGCTCAGGCGCAAGTCCCTCACCCGCCGCTCGAGGGCGCGCAACTGGTGATCGGCACCATCGCGGTGTCGCTCGCCGTGTTCATGAACGTGCTCGACACGTCGATCGCGAACGTGTCGATCCCGTCGATTTCCGGCGATCTCGGCGTATCGTCCGATCAGGGCACGTGGGTGATCACGTCGTTCGCAGTCGCCAACGCGATCTCGGTGCCGCTGACCGGCTGGCTCACCGACCGCGTCGGCCAGGTGCGCCTGTTCATGGCGTCGATCGTGCTCTTCGTGCTGTCGTCGTGGATGTGCGGGCTGTCGCCGAATCTGCCGTTCCTGCTCGCGTCGCGCGTGCTGCAAGGCGCGGTGGCCGGTCCGATGATCCCGCTGTCGCAAACGCTGCTGCTCGCGAGCTATCCACGCGCGAAGGCGCCGATGGCGTTATCGATGTGGGCGATGACCACGCTGATCGCGCCGGTGGCCGGACCGATTCTCGGCGGCTGGATTTCCGACAATATCTCGTGGCCGTGGATCTTCTACGTCAACATTCCGGTCGGCGCGGTGGCAGCGATCGCGACGTGGATGATTTTCCGCAACCGCGACTCGGTCATCCGCAAGGCGCCGATCGACGGCGTCGGTCTGGGTCTTCTGATCGTCTGGGTGGGCTCGCTGCAGGTCATGCTCGACAAGGGCAAGGACCTCGACTGGTTCTCGTCGACGACGATCGTCGTGCTCGCGCTCGTCGCGGTGATCGCGCTGGCGTTCTTCATCGTGTGGGAATTGACGGCCGAGCATCCGGTGGTGGACCTGTCGCTGTTCAGCCGGCGCAATTTCACCGGCGGCACGATCGCGCTGTCGATCGGCTACGGGCTTTACTTCGGCAATCTGGTGCTGCTGCCGCTGTGGCTGCAGACCGATATCGGCTACACCGCGACCGAAGCCGGTCTCGTGATGGCGCCGGTCGGTGTGTTCGCGATCCTGCTGTCGCCGCTCACCGGCAAGATATTGCCGCGTACCGATCCGCGCTATATCGCGACGCTGTCGTTCCTGATCTTCGCGCTGTGTTTCTGGATGCGTTCGCGTTATACGACCGGCGTCGATACGTGGTCGCTGACGCTGCCCACGCTGATCCAGGGCATCGGCATGGCGGGCTTCTTTATTCCGCTCGTGTCGATCACGCTGTCGGGCTTGCCCGGGCATCGGATTCCGGCGGCATCGGGTCTGTCGAATTTCGTGCGGATCATGTGCGGCGGTATCGGTACGTCGATCTTCCAGACCGCATGGGATCACCGCACGATCATGCATCACGCGCAGCTGACCGAGCAGGCGAATGCGTATAACCCGACGTTCGGTCATTCGATCCAGCAGATGGGCGCGGCTGGCCTCAATCAGCAACAGACCTACGGCCTCTTCAACAACATGGTCACGCAGCAGGCGGCCCAGCTTGGCGTGAACGATCTGTTCTTTATCTCGGCCGGCATCTTCGTCGCGCTGATCGCGTTGATCTGGATTACGCGTCCGGAACGCGCGGGCGGCGATGCGGGTGCGGCAGCCGCCGCGGCGCATTGAAGCGTTGCTTCGGGGTCGGCTTTCAGGTCGACTCTCAAGTCAGCCACGCGCTGATAAACGGCATGAAAAAAAGCGGGATCGTTCAATAGTGATCCCGCTTTTTTATTGCGCGCGTTCGCGCCGACAGAACAGCTGCGCTTAACTCTGCGTCGTCACCACCAGCCGTTCCGGCGCGAGCACACCCTCGCCCGGCTTCGCGACACCCAACAGTTGCCCCTGCGCGGAATACACTCTGACGCGCGCTGCTTTCGCGGCATCGGCCGTGATCGTGAGCGTCGACAGTTTCAGGCGCTGGCCGTGCAGGAAACGGCGCGTGTCGTCATCGTTCAGACAGACCTGCGGGAACGTCGACAGCAACGCGTCGACCGGTTGCAGCCATGCGTCGCGCTCAGTCTCGGTCGCATCGGACAGCGCGTCGAGCGTGACCGAATGCTCCAGCGTCAGCGCGCCCACGCCGGTGCGACGCAACGCGACCAGATGCGCACCGCACCCGAGCGCTTCGCCGATGTCCTCGGCGAGCGTGCGTACATACGTGCCCTTGCTGCAGGTCACGCGAAACGTCACGTCTGGCAACGCGCACGCAATCATTTCGAGTGCATGGATCGTCACCTGCCGCCCTTCGCGCTCGACCGTCTGGCCGGCCCGCGCGTATTCATAGAGCGGCTTGCCGTCGCGCTTGAGCGCCGAATACATCGGGGGCACCTGCACGATTTCGCCGATGAAGCGCGGCAGGACCGCCTGCACCGCCGCTTCGTCGCAATCGACCGTGCGAATCTCGAGCGGCTCGCCTTCCGCGTCGCCGGTGGTCGTGCGGATGCCGAGGCGCATCGTGGCCTCGTAGGTCTTGTCGGCCTCGAGCAGGTCTTGCGAAAACTTGGTGGCTTCGCCGAAACACAGCGGTAGCAGGCCGGTTGCGAGCGGATCGAGCGTGCCGGTGTGGCCCGCCTTTTTCGCCAGATAGAGACGCTTCGCGCGAATCAGCGCGTCGTTACTCGACAGGCCGAGCGGCTTGTCGAGCAGCAGCACGCCGTCGAGCGCGCGACGCGGCACGCGGGGGCGTTGAGGTGCGGTCATATCGAGTGAGGCAAAAACTTCGGTGAATGCGAAAAACGGCGCCGCGCGCCGCACAACACGCCGCGCGGCATGACGTGACGTGACCGACGGAGACTCAGTCGTCTTTCGCGCGCGTGGCGTTTGCCTCGTCGATCAGACGCGACATTTCGACGGCGCGCTCGATCGTCTTGTCGTAGTGGAAATGCAGCGTCGGCACCGTATGAATGTGCAGACGCTTGAACAGCAGATTGCGCAGATGGCCGGCCGCGTGCGTGAGCGCTTCGAGCGTCTGTTGCGGGTCGCCGGTCAGCGTCGTGAAGTAGATCTTCGCGTGCGCGTAGTCCGGCGTCAGCTCGACGCTCTGAAACGTGACGATACCGATGCGCGGATCCTTGACCTCGCGCAGCAATTCAGCGAGATCGCGCTGGATCTGATCGGCAATCTGCACGTTGCGATTGGGAGAAGAACGTTTCTTAGGCATGGTGTTGTGTGCTCCGCTATGACGGATGCAAAAAATGATTCGCGCGAGCCGTGTGTTGTCCCGCGACAGGACGGTATCACCGTTGTCGCGGCCTCTCGGCGGTCTGCCGACTCAGTGGCCTCGACCAGGACAAACGCCACAACGGCCCCGGCGACAAACTCAACCCGACAGGCTCAAAAACAACGGGCGGAGCGGGCGTCAAGCCCGTTCCGCCCGCTGTGCCCGTGTCGCGTGAATTACAGCGTACGCGCGACTTCGGTGACTTCGAAGACTTCGAACTGATCGCCTTCGACGATGTCGTTGAAGTTCTTGATCGACATACCGCACTCGAAGCCCTGACGGACTTCCTTCACGTCGTCCTTGAAGCGCTTGAGCGAATCGAGTTCGCCCGTGAAGATGACGACGTTGTTGCGCAGCACGCGCACCGACGACGAGCGCTTGACGAAGCCGTCCGTGACCATACAGCCGGCCACCGCGCCGACCTTCGGCACCTTGAAGACCTGACGCACTTCGACCGTGCCCGTCACGACTTCGCGCTTCTCCGGCGCCAGCATGCCCGACATCGCCGCCTTCACCTCATCCACTGCGTCATAGATGATGTTGTAGTAGCGGATATCGACGCCGTTGGACTCCGCGAGCTTGCGAGCCTGCGCATCCGCACGGGTGTTGAAGCCGATGATGACCGCCTTCGAAGCCGTCGCGAGGTTGACGTCCGACTCGCTGATGCCGCCGACCGCGCCGTGCACGATCTGCACGCGCACTTCGTCGGTGGAGAGCTTCAGCAGCGACTGCACCAGCGCTTCCTGCGAACCCTGCACGTCAGCCTTGACGATGAGCGGCATGTACTGCACTTCGCCTTCGCCCATCTGCTCGAGCATGTTTTCGAGCTTCGCGGCCTGCTGCTTCGCGAGCTTGACGTCGCGGAACTTGCCTTGACGGAACAGTGCAACTTCGCGTGCCTTGCGGTCGTCCGGCATCACGATGACTTCTTCGCCTGCCTGCGGCACTTCCGACAGACCCTGGATTTCGACCGGGATCGACGGACCCGCCGACTTGGTCGGCTTGCCGGTTTCGTCGAGCATGGCTCGCACGCGACCGTAGGCGCTGCCTGCCAGCACGACGTCACCGCGGTTCAGCGTACCGGACTGGACGAGGATCGTTGCGACCGGACCCTTACCCTTGTCGAGCTTCGCTTCGATCACGAGGCCCTTGGCCGGCGCTTCGACCGGTGCCTTCAGTTCCAGCACTTCGGCCTGCAGCAGCACGTTTTCGAGCAGATCGTCGATGCCCGCGCCGGTCTTCGCCGACACCGGCACGAACGGCGAGTCGCCGCCGTATTCTTCCGGCACGACGCCTTCCGCGACGAGCTCCTGCTTCACACGCTCCGGATTCGCATCCGGCTTGTCGATCTTGTTGATCGCGACGACGAGCGGCACACCACCGGCCTTCGCGTGGGAGATCGCTTCCTTCGTCTGCGGCATCACGCCGTCGTCGGCTGCGACCACCAGAATCACGATGTCGGTCGCTTTCGCACCGCGGGCACGCATTGCCGTAAAGGCTTCGTGACCCGGCGTGTCGAGGAACGTGATCACGCCACGCGGCGTTTCGACGTGGTAAGCGCCGATGTGCTGCGTAATGCCGCCCGCTTCGCCCGCTGCCACCTTGGCGCGGCGAATGTAGTCGAGCAGCGAGGTCTTGCCGTGGTCGACGTGACCCATCACGGTGACGACCGGCGGACGCGGCAACGCTTCCGCGTCGCTCACTTCGCCTTCGACCAGCATCGCTTCCGGATCGTCCAGCTTCGCCGCGACCGCGCGATGGCCCAGTTCCTCGACGATGATCATCGCCGTTTCCTGGTCCAGCATCTGGTTGATCGTGACCATCTGGCCGAGCTTCATCATCACCTTGATGACTTCGGAAGCCTTCACGGCCATCTTGTGCGCGAGATCGGCAACCGTGATGGTTTCCGGCACGTGCACTTCACGCACGATCGGTTCGGTCGGCGCCTGGAACGTGGTGGCCTGCTCCTGATGCTTGCCGCGCCCCTTCGGACCGCCGCGCCAGCCACGGTCGACGCCGCCGCTCGAGTCGCCGCGCGTCTTGATACCGCGGCGCTTCGCTGCGTCGTCCTGCCAGCTGCCCTTGCCGGCGCCCGGCTTCTTCTTGTCGCCGGCGGACGGTGAGGTGGTAGCTGCCGGTGTTGCCGCGGCCGGCTTCTTCGCGGCCGGACGTGCCGGCGCTTCGCCTGCCGGACGCGCCGGCTTGTGCAGCGTGCCCTTGGCTTCCGCCGCCTTGGCCGGTTCGGCAGGCTTCGGTGCCGGTTCCGGCGCCTTCACCTGCGCCTTACGCGGCGTGTTCATCATTTCGCGAATCGCACGCGCTTCGGCTTCCGCCGCCGCACGACGCTTGGCGATCTGTTCCTGCTCGGCACGCGCCTTTTCGGCAGCCTGACGCGCGGCGTCTTCCGCCTTCTTCGCGGCTTCGCGTTGCGCTGCGCGCTCCGCGGCTGCGCGTTCGTCGTCCGCGCTGTCTTTCGCCGCAGCCGGTTCGGCGGCTTGCGCCGCTGCCTGCTGCGCCTTCTCGCGAGCCGCCGCTTCGGCCGCAGCCGCCGCGCGCTTCTTCGCATCTTCTTCCGCGCGCTGACGCTCGGCTTCAGCCGCCTGTTCGCGGGCCTGACGCTCGGCTTCTTCGCGTTCGAGCTGTTCCTGGCGCGCCTTCAGTTCCTGCGCCTGCTTTTCGAGCAGTTCGGCTTCGTGACGTGCTTCTTCCTCACGACGCTGCAGTTCCAGATCTTCCGCGTCCGCGTTCTCGGCCACATGATTCGATGCATCGCCGCCTTCCGCGGCGGTTTCGTCACGGCGGACGAACGTGCGCTTCTTGCGCACCTCGACCTGAATGGTGCGAGCTTTACCCGTCGCATCGGACTGCTTGATTTCCGACGTATGCCGTTTCGTCAGCGTGATCTTGCGCTTGTCCGCGTCAGTCGAGCCGTGAGACTTGCGCAAGTGATCGAGCAGACGCGCCTTGTCCGCCTCGGACAGGTTGTCGTCTTCGCTCGCCTTTGTGACGCCCGCCGCCTGCAGCTGCTCGAGCAGCACGCCTGCAGGCATTTTCAGTTCCGCGGCAAATTGGGCTACGTTGTTACTCGCCATTCATTCCTCTTAATGCAAGGACCGATTCCTTGCGGTTAGCATCGTGTCATGCGGCCTAACGGCCGCGTTCAATTTAGTGCGCCATGGTCATTTCTCACTGGAACCAGTGTTCACGTGCTTTCATGATCAACGCCTTAGCGGCATCCTCTCCCACTCCAGTCATTTCGACCAGTTCGTCCACAGCCAGCTCGGCGAGCTCGTCGCGCGTCTGGATCTGGTGTTCGGCCAGCTTCGCGAGCAGGTCGGCGTCCATGCCGTCCAGGCTCTTCAGGTCGAGCGCTACATTTTCGACCTTTTCTTCGTTCGCGATCGCCAGCGTCAAGAGCGCGTCGCGCGAGCGGTTGCGCAGTTCGTGAACGGTGTCTTCGTCGAATGCCTCGATTTCGAGCATTTCGTTGAGCGGCACGTAGGCGATCTCTTCGAGACTCGTGAAGCCTTCGTCGATCAGGATGTCGGCGACTTCCTCGTCGACATCGAGACGCGCCATGAACAGGTCGCGCAGGACGCCACGTTCCTGATTCTGCTTCTGCGCAGATTCATCCGGCGTCATGATGTTGATCTGCCAGCCGGTGAGTTCGCTGGCGAGTCGTACGTTCTGGCCGCTGCGGCCGATCGCGACCGCCAGCTCGTTCTCGTCGACGACCACGTCCATCGAGTGCTTTTCTTCGTCGACGACGATCGACTGCACGGCTGCCGGCGCGAGCGCGCCGATTACGAACTGGGCAGGGTCTTCCGACCATAGCACGATGTCGACGTTTTCGCCACCGAGCTCGTTGCGCACGGCCTGCACGCGCGAGCCGCGGATACCGACGCAGGTGCCGATCGGATCGATGCGCTTGTCATAAGCGACCACACCGATCTTCGCGCGCACGCCCGGATCGCGAGCCGCCGCCTTGATCTCGAGCAGACCCTGCTCGATTTCCGGCACTTCCATCTCGAACAGCTTCATCAGGAATTCGGGCGCCGTACGCGACAGCTCGATCTGCGGACCACGCGCGGTGCGATCGACCTTCGCGATGTACGCGCGCACGCGGTCGCCCACGCGCAGGTTTTCCTTCGGAATCAGCTGGTCGCGGCGCAGCAGCGCTTCGACACGGCCCGATTCGACGATGAAGTTGCCCTTGTCGAGGCGCTTCACCGAGCCGGTCATGATGTGTTCGCCGCGCTCGAGGAAGTCGTTCAGGATCTGCTCGCGCTCGGCGTCGCGCACCTTCTGCAGGATCACCTGCTTGGCGGCCTGCGCGCCGATGCGGCCGAATTCGATCGACGGCACCGGTTCCTCGATGTACTCGTCGAGCTGGATTTCGGGCTGCTGCTCACGCGCCTCGAACAGCAGGATTTCCTGATCCGGCTCCTGCAGACCGGCTTCGTCCGGCACGACCTTCCAGCGGCGAAACGTTTCGTGTTCGCCGCTTTCACGGTCGATGTGGACGCGGATATCCGCATCTTCTTCGAAGAGTTTCTTGGAGGCCGAAGCGAGAGCCGCTTCGAGCGCGGCAAATACCACGTCCTTATCGACATTCTTCTCGCGTGCCAGCGCATCCACCAGCATCAACACTTCGCGACTCATTGTTTGCGGCTCCTAAAGTCAACTTTCGGAACAAGGCGCGCCTTGTCCATGTCCGCGAGCGTGAAATCGAGCATCGCGGCGCCTTCTTTTCCTTCAAATTCCAGACCGATCGTCTCGCCCTGCGGGGCATGCAGAATGCCCCGGTACGATTTCCGTCCGTCCAATGGCTTTTTCAGTGTGATAACCACTTCGCTGCCCGCGAAGCGTTCAAAATCCGCCAGTTTTTTCAGCGGGCGGTCGAGCCCGGGCGACGACACTTCGAGCCGCTCGTAATCGATATTTTCGACCGTCAGAACGTGCTGGAGCTGACGCGTGACCTTCTCGCAGTCTTCGATCGCGATGCCGGCCGGCTGGTCGATATAGATGCACATCATGCCGCGCCCGGTGCGCTCGAAGTCGACGAGCTCGTAGCCGAGTCCCACGACCGTGGTTTCAATCAGTTCCGTCAGTTGCACAGTGCCCTCTTAGATGTTCGCGCAGCGAGCCAGCCGCCTGTTCTGCAAACAACCAATGCGGGCCGCGCGCCAAGCTGGCGCACGTTGGTGCGAACCCGAGATGCCGAACCACGAAACTGAGCGGCAAAAAAAAATGGGCTAAACGCCCATCATCTTATTGCCGGTGGTCGCACCTGAGCCGCACATAAAGAAACCGTACGCCCAGCGACTCCGCGATTGTAGCCATTTTTCGTCCCAAACGCAATCCGCAGAACGCCGTGCAGCGCCCATTTCCGCTTGATTTCATGGGAATCTTTCGCATATGTGGCGGCAATCACGGGCTTTTGCAAGCTGACCGATACGGTCATGAAGGAGCGCGGAAGGGAGGGATCAAACGCCTTTCGTCAGCCCGGCCCTTATTTCACGGCAGCCCGTTCATGCGATCGGCGTAATTCGATAAACCAGTGAAACGCGACTCGAGCGCGATAAATGGCGAATCGCATAAACGATTAAAACGCCTGGCGATTCGCCATCCCGCATGAGCGGCATCGTTGCGCTGGCTGACAAGCTTTCGGCCGAGGTCCGCAGACTGCGCCAGTGGCGCAATGGCCAGACAGTCATTCACCGACCATCCAAAGACGCTCGCCCGGCGAGCGTCCATCAGTGCAAATCAGGCCGCCTGGCGATCAATCAGGCGGACCAGAGTCGATCGGCGATCGATTAACGGCCGCGCGAACGGCCGCGCGGCGCACCGCCGCCACGATTCGCGCCGCCCGACCCGGCATTGCCGCCCGCGCGATTCGCATTGTTACCGCCACGATTGCCACCCGGCGCGCGATTGCCGCCGTTAGCCGGCGCCCCGGCGCGCTTGCCGCCCGGACGCGCACGGTTGCCATTCGGCGCCGGCGCACGATTGCCGTCGACGTCGCGGCCACGCTGGCCACCCGCACCGCGATTGCCAAAACCACCGCCGAACCCGCCGGCACCGGCACCCGCCCCCGCGCCGAATCCGCCGCCTGCCGCGCCGCGGCGGCCCTGGCCTTGACCCTGGCCACGCGGCTGCTGCTCGAAGCGGCTGTGCGACATCAGCACCGGCTCGCGGTTGATGAAGCCCATCGACGTCTGCATCGGATCCGGCTGCCGGCGCTCCGGCGCCGCATTCCGGCCGCCGCGCTCTTCGCTCGGCGCCTTCAGGCCAACCGACGCCATCAGCGCGCGCACCTGGTTGTCCTCGAGTTCTTCCCAACGACCGCGCTTGAGGCCCTTCGGCAGCGAGATCGGGCCATGACGCGTACGGATCAGACGGCTGACCATCAGGCCGGCTGCCTCGAACATGCGACGCACTTCGCGGTTACGCCCTTCGGCCAGCGCGACGTGATACCAGTGATTGGTGCCCTCGCCACCGCCATCACGGATGCGCAGGAAGTTAGCCGGACCGTCGTCGAGCTCGACGCCGTGCAGCAGCTTCTGGCGCATCCCCTCGGCGAGTTCGCCGACCACCCGCACCGCGTATTCACGCTCGACGCTGTAGCGCGGATGCATGAAGCGGTTCGCCAGATCGCCCGAGGTGGTCAGCATCAGCAGACCTTCGGTGTTGAAGTCGAGACGGCCGACCGCGAGCCACTTGGCGGTTTTCATCGGCGGCAGCTTGTCGAACACCGACGGACGGCCCTCCGGATCCGCGTGACTGACGATTTCGCCGGTCGGCTTGTGATACAGCAGCACGCGCGGCGGCTTGCTGGCCAGCTTGCGCTTGACCGGCTTGCCGTTGATGCGGACCTGGTCGGTCGGCATGATGCGCTGGCCGATGTGGGCCGGCTCGCCGTTCACCGACACGCGGCCGGCGATGATCAGCTCTTCCATGTCGCGGCGCGAGCCCATGCCCGCTTCGGCGAGCACCTTGTGCAGCTTCGGCGCGTCGTCGTCCGGCGACAGCACGCGCTTCGGGCCGGCGACCTTGCCACGGCGCAGCATCGGTGCGCGCACGCCGCCCGTCGTGCTGTTGTCGGCGTCAAACGCCGGCGACGTCACGTACGAAAACAGATCGTCCTGATTGGTTTCGGCGCTTGCTGCCGCCTCGCCGCCACGGCGATTCTGGCGCTGACCTTCACGTTGCCCCTCGCGCTGACCTTCACGTTGCCCCTCGCGCTGACCGTCACGTTGCCCTTCACGCGGCTGACGCTCGCGCTGACCTTCGCGCGGCGCGCCCTGCTTCGCGCTGCCCGCATTGCGTCGGCCGCCCTGCTTCGCGCCCGCGTCCTTGCGCGGCATCCGCACCTGCGCGACGACTTCGCCGTCCGGCGGCGCTTCGGTGACGACCGGCGCGCCTTGCGCAGCCGCGCCTTCGGCCTTCGTCTTCGCGCCGGCGCGGCGTCGCGCGATCAGGCTGCGCGGCCCGCGACGCAGGCCGCGGCGCGGACGCTCTTCGCCGTCGGCTTGCGCGTTGTGCGCCGGGCGCTCGCCCTCGCCTGCCGACGCTTGCGTGGTACGCGTTTCGTCGGTCCGCGTCGACGGCACGGCGCGCTCGGATTCGGACGAATCGGTGTCGTGGGTATGTGTCAAAACAACCTCAAAATGTCAGGTCGCGCGCGCCCGTTGCGGGCGCGGCAAAAAAATAGTTCGGTTACGTCAGGCGCTGCGCGACTCGGTTTCGTCGTCGGTCAGAAAACCTGCGTCCTGCGCGACATCGCGGCGATCTTCGTGATCGTCGTGCGCCGCTTCGCTCGAGTTCGGCTCGGCGGCGTGCTCCGTATGGCGAGACACGCCCGAGTCGTGCGCGGGTATTGCCGGATCGGTCTGGGCGACCGGATCGTGATGCTGTGTCGAACCGGCGATGCTGGTCTGCGTCGCCGCGTGTGCCGGTCCGTTCTGTTCTGGTGCTTCATGCGCCGCAGCGTCTGCGTCGGCAGCATGCGTCGTGCCGGTCGTTCCGGCCGAGTCCTCGGCCAACTCCCCGGCCGTTTGCGGCTCGGCTTCGGCTTCCGGCTCGATTGCCGACGCGGCTTGCGCGTCAAGCGCGCGAGCGGCCGCTTCGGTCGTGTCGGCGCTCGCTTCTGCCGGTGCCGTGCCTGCCGCCGTTACGGCGTGCGCGGCCTGCTCCGCCTCGACCGGCTGTTCCTGCTCCAGCGCATCCGACGACGACACCTCAACGGCCTCACCAACCTCATCGCCTTCCGCGTTCTGGCCGCCACCCTGCGACGCGCTCTGCGCCTCGCCCTCGGCAAACTCGATCGCGTGCTGCCCGAGCAGATCCGCGTTCAGTTGCGCGGACGGATCGGCGAGCGGCGGCAATTCGTCGAGCGCCGTCAGGCCGAGGTCATCGAGAAACTGTCGCGTGGTCGCGTACAGCGCCGGGCGCCCCGGCACGTCGCGATGGCCGATCACTTCGATCCAGCCACGATCCTCGAGCTGCTTGACGACCTGCGTATTCACCGTGACACCGCGAATTTCTTCGATATCGCCCCGCGTAACCGGTTGCCGGTAGGCAATAATCGCGAGCGTTTCGAGCACCGCGCGCGAATATTTCGGCGGTTTTTCCGGATGCAAACGATCCAGATACGAACGCATCGCGGGCTTGCTTTGAAACCGCCAGCCCGACGCCAGCCCGACCAACTCCACACCGCGCCCAGACCAGTCCCGCTTAAGGTCTTCGAGCAAGGTCCGAACGGTGTCTGCCGACACGCCATCGGCAAAGAGCTTGCGCAATTCGCCGAGCTTTAACGGCTCCTGCGCGCAGATCAAGGCAGTCTCGAGGACGATCTTCGCCTCTTGGGTATTCATGCAGCTAGGTCAGACCCTGTGGTCAAAGAACCGGATCAAACAGACGATGTGGAACTGAAGACGCGCTCGCCCGATTCTGATCGGTCATATTGATGGGAGCACGCACCGGGGGGCGGCGAACAGACTTATCGAGCCAGACCCAGCCGGACGGAGCGGCGAAATTCCTGAAAGGAACCGCGTGACTGAGCGCCATATTACGCAAAAACGACCGGGGCGTAAAGCCGCAATCCCTCGCGCATTTTCGCCGCCTGAGCCGACCGGCGCGCCTGAGCGACAACACGCGGGGCTTGCGACGAAAAATCCGCCGGCGTCCGATTTTCGCCTATCTCGGCCGACCCGAGGCGGGACTTGCCCCGCTCCCGGATCGACCCCGCTTCGCGAACGGAATTACGCCCGCCGCGGCCTCAAACGCCCCCATGTCGCGCCATGAACTGCCGCAGACGCTCGACGCCCGCATCGAGCCGCGCCGTATCGCACGCATAGCACCAGCGCACGAAGCCCTCGCCCTGCGGCCCGAACGCGCTACCCGGCGCCACGCCGAGCCCCACCTCGCGCACCATCGCCTTGCACAACTCGAGGCTGCTCGCCGCGCCCGGCATCGAAAAGAACAGATACATCGCGCCCAACGGCGCCTTCACGTCGACGCCCGGCACCGCCGACAGCGCCCGCACCAGATGGTCCCGCGACGTCTTCAGATCGCGCACGAGCTCCTGCGTGAACCGCTCGCCCTGCTCGAGCGCGGCGATGCCCGCCTGCTGAACGAACGACGGCGCGCACGAGGTGTTGTACTCGACCAGCTTCGCCAGATCGTCCATCAACGCGGTCGGCGCGACGATCCAGCCGAGCCGCCAGCCGGTCATCAACCACGCCTTCGAGAACGAGTTCACGCAGATCACGCGTTCGTCGCGGGTCGCCAGATCGAGAAACGACGGCGCGGTGCGCGCGCCGCTCGCGTCGTCCGGGTAGTAAAGCCGTTCGTAGACTTCGTCCGCGACGATCCAGATGCCGCGAGCCCGGCAGTGTTCGAGCACGGTGCGCTGATCGTCGCGACTCATCACCCAGCCGGTCGGGTTGTTCGGCGAGTTGATCATCAGCATCTTCGTGTCCGGCGTCAGCGCGGCCAGCAATTGATCGACGTCGAGTTGCCAGCCGCGTTCGCCATAGCCGAGCGCGACGGTTTCGACGTGCGCGCCGAGAATCTTCGGAATCTCGACCAGATTGGGCCACAGCGGCGTCACCGCGACCACCCGGTCGCCCGCGCCGACCACGAGTTGCGCGGCCAGCATCAGCGCATTGACGCCCGCGCTCGTCACCGCGATGTGCTCGGCGGACGTCGCGCCGTGCAGATCGCTGACGTAGCCGGCGAGCGCCGCGCGCAACGGCGCGATGCCGAGGTTGTGGGTGTAAAACGTCGCGCCGGCGGCGAGCGCGGCGCTCGCGGCATCGCGGATGAAGTCCGGCGTCACGCGATCGGACTCGCCGAACCAGAACGGCAGCACGTCTTCGACGCCGAAACCGGCGTTGGCCACTTCACGGATCTGCGAGGGACGCAGCGCGCGCACCGCGTCGCGCGCATTCGGGGTAGAGGACACGGGCAGATCCAATTCGCTCATCAAGGCTTCCAGATGGATGGAAAAAAGAGGGGTCGAGGCACGCGCCATGGTCGTGCGAGGAAAGGCGGTAGTGTAGCGCGCCGCCCGGCCGAGGCGGGACGAAACAAACGGCTGGCTTGAGGGCACGGCATCGGCCAGTTGAACCCGGCTCGGCTCAGCTCAGTTCAACTCCTCCGCCCGCCCCGGCAACTGCCGGATCAGATTCCACACCGCTTCGGCCGCCGGCGACAGCGAGCGGTCGCGCCGTCGCACCAGTTCGACGCGCCGCTCCGCGCGCGGCACGAGCGGGCGCGCGACCAGCGACGCCCCCGCCGGCAGCGGCAACGCGAGCCACGGCAGCACGCTGACGCCGACGCCCGCCTCGACGAGCCCGAACACGGTCGCCGAGTGGCCGAGTTCCTGCACCACGCTGGCGTTCACGCCGTGCGCCTGCAACGCCGCGTCGATGATCGGCCGGCTGCCGGACGCGTAATCGAGCATCACCATCTGCGCGCCGTCGAGATCTCGCCACGCGACCTGCGTGCGCGCGGCGAGCGGATGATCGTCGCGCAAGACGACGCAGAACGAGTCGGTCATCAGCGTTTCGCTGAGCAGATCGTCGTCAGAAAACGGGCCGATGATCACGCCGAAATCGACCTCGCCCGATTTCACCTTGCGCACCACGTCGCTTTGCACGTCGTCGCGCAAACCGAGCGTCACGTACGGAAACTGCTGCACGCACGCCGCCACCACGCGCGGCATCAGCCGGCACGCGACCGTCGGACTGGCCGCCACCACCACCCGACCGCGGCGCTGCTCGCCGATTTCGCGGATCTCGCGCAACGCGTCGTCGAGATCGGACAACAGGCGCGACACGCTCGACACGAGGTTGCCGCCGACGTCGGTCAATTGCACCTCGCGGGTCGTGCGGTCGATCAGCTTCAGACCGATCTCGCTTTCGAGTTCGCGCACGCAGCGGCTGACCGCCGACTGCGTCAGGCCGATTTCGTCGCCGGCCCGGCTGAAGCTTTGCAGGCGCGCGACCTCGATAAAAACCCGTAGTTGTCGCAGCGTCACATTCATTTGTCGGCCTCATCAATGGCGATATTTGATGCGCATTGTAAGGCCAAATCCCCGCTGTTTCGCCCTTTCCGGTGCATTCGTTGCAATGCAGCAAAAAGGCGCGAACGCACGCTGGTCGGGCCTCCCTGCACAAGATTGGTGATTGTCCCGATTTGCGAGATGGGTTTTTTGGATTCTCATACGCCCCTGGTTGGCGCCCGCGTTGGCCCGCCGCCACGGGCTTTCAGGCGATCGGAATCAAATTGGCACAGTTCGTGCGTTATGAGGCGCACAGGGTCGGCGCCATGATTTCTGACTGAATAGCGAATCGTGGCAAGCCCGTCCCCTTGGGCACTCGCCTATCGAGTGCTTGAAGAGTGCGCGGCGCGGGGCAGCGCACCGGAGTTAGCTTCGCTGAGGTGAAACATGATGCTGTTCGACGATTTGAGAGACAACGAGTGGGCGCTGGTCGAGGCTTTGTTCTGTGCCGAGCCGGCGCGGAGCGAACGGCGCGGTCGGCCGCGCGTGGAAGCGCGCGCGGTGGTCAATGCTGTGCTTTGGGTACTGTCGACGGGCGAAGGCTGGTCCAAGCTGCCCGGCCGCTATCCGTCGCCGCCGACGTGCCGTCGGCGCTTCGACGAGTGGCAGGCCGATGGCACGCTCGCTGAAATAGTGAAGCGGCTTGGCACGAGCGGTCGCGAAATTTCGCTGCGCGGCCGGATTGGCGCGACGGCGGCGAAACCGCCGGCACCCCCGAGCCGCGACCGTCTGCGCGGCGCGTTCTGGACCAATCCGGAATCGTGGCGCGCGCCGGTCAAGATGGCCTGACGCGAAACTGCCTTGTTACCGGGCGCCTCAGGGCGCCCGGTTTTTTATCGGGCCGCCGCCGCGCTGTTTGCGCGTGTATGCGCAGGTCGGGATGTCGGCCTCAGACGAGCGGCCGCCTGCTACGCCCTATCCAATCGGCCGACGCCACGCTTCGGCAACTCGCTTCGTAACCCATTCCGCACAATCCCCGCCACCCTTCTTCCGCGTTGCCTCAGACATCCCAGATGCGCAAATGCTCCGGGTGAAACATCCATTTACTATTAATTACAGCGTGCTTTCGCAACGCGGCATACCTTTGTAGTTATGCAAAACAGGCCTTGAGCCGATGCGCTCAAGGGGGAGCTTGGTATGAAACCAATGTCATTGCTGTTGTGCGGCATTGTGATTTCATCGATGGCCGCACCGGCACTCGCTCAGCAGCGCCCGCAGGGATGGAACTGGCGGCCGGATCGTCAGGCTACGCTGGAAGCGTGGCAGCAAAGCGAGGCGCGTAATCGCGACTTCACGCCACCGGCGCCGCGCGGTGACTTGCGCGGCGATATCGCCAGCAACGTGCGGGCGCGGCCCGATACGCCACGCGAAGAGTCGCGGCGTCGTTGAAGGTCGTGGGACGGGTGCGGGCAGCGTCATCGGGAAACGCAACGCGATCGTCGCATCGCCAGTGAATAATCGGGGAACCACCCGGCATCGAACCAGTCAGACTCAACGCCATTAGCACAGCGTGGCAGTAGTAATTCCGGTACGCCCGTATCTTCGCGATACGGGCTTTTTTTCGCGCGAAAGAAGCGCAAAACGGGCGCAAAAACGCCATAGGCAACGGTCGACGCAATCGCGCCGCCGCTTTGTGGAATGGGAAAGCAGCGAACCGCCCCAGCCGCGCGCGGCGACCGTCGGGCGGAACAGACAGCCCGCCAAGGGGTGGTAAGCCCGAGCGGACAAGGAACTGAACAGCGATGAACCCTGAGCTAAGGCCTGACTTCGGCCGCCGCGGCGGAATGCGGTTCGGCGGCGAGAACATAATCGTTCATGCGCTGCGCGGTCCACGTGAGCATGCGCTCGTCATGTTCGAGCCGTGCGAATTCGGCTCTGCCGCGCTCGGTGAGCACAGCGATGTCGACCGGAGCGTGAAAACCGGGCGCCGGTGCGACGGTGCGCTGCCGAACCGTGTCCATCAAACCCAGCGCGCGAAGATATTGGAAAACGCCGGGCCTTCTGGCCCAGGGAACCTGACGATATTGCGCTCGCCGCAGCGCTTCAAGTACGGCTTCGTTGGAATACGTGGTCATCTCACTTCTTTCTTAAAGTGCAGCTATGACACATCCATGCTCGCGGCTCACCGTGCCACCGGTGAAACGCGTAGCACCCGCTTCTGTCCGGAAGCTCGCCGCCTGTCCGACAGCGGAATTCCGGCAGATGCTGCCTGGTCTCGTTTTCGGAACCCCCGTCTGAACGTCGTGCTAGCGTTCTCTCTACGAACCGACGATGCAACCGCCGCGGCGCGATGGCAAGCCCGTAGATTTGTCCCGAAAGACATACGTTACCCCATTTAAATTGATTCTATTCACTTTATTAGCGCTTTTTTTTGCAGCAATCGTGCTATGGAAACGCGCCCGCCGCCGCCTCGTCATCTGCGCAATCGCGCTCTTCTGGCTGCTTTCGGCCGGCTGGTTGACCGCGCCGCTTCTCGATCTCGCGCAACCGCAACGGCATAGCGCCGCACCCGCCGCTTTCGCACCACGCACCGCGATCATCCTGCTCGGCGGCGGCACGGTCTACGACGACAACGACGTGCTCGTGCCGCCGCGCGACGTGCTCTCGCGCATCGAGGTCAGCGCGCAGAACTACGCGGCCTGCAAGCGCGCCGCGGCCAACTGCCAGGTGATCGTGAGCGGCGGCAATCCGCAGCGTCACAGCGCCACCGAAGCCGATACCTACCTACCCTATCTGCTGCGCCAGCAGGTGGCGCGCTCGGACATCGTGCTCGAGACAACAAGCCGCACGACCTACGAAAACGCACGCAACGTATCAGCCATTGTTGGCCAATCGCATTACGACGCCTTGATACTGGTCACGTCCGCGTATCAGATGCCACGCGCGCTGCTCGATTTTCAGCACTTCGGCGTCGAGCCGCAGCCGCAGATTTCGAGCGCACGCCACGCGCGGCTCGGCTTGCTGCCGCGTTTCGACAACCTCGTCGCAGCGGAAATCGCGCTGCATGAGCTGATCGGGATCGCGCAATTTCACGTCTATAGCGCGATCGGCTGGTTCTGAATGCGCACGGCGCGGGGCTTCACCTGATGACGGCCGGCTCCGCCAACTCGCTCATCGTGCGAGCTATTTTGAGACGCACCGGAACTGCGGACACACTGCATAGGCCGCCCAGCCATTGCGCATCGGTTGATAATTACGAGATGTAACAAATGTTTATCACAGTTACAAAGCCATCGGCTGGAGCAGAGTTTGCTCGATAGAATGCATTGTCTTTCCCAATGGACAGGCAATAACGGGTCCACCACCACTCTACGGAGGTAACGATGAAGAAAGTGTCCCTGGCGATCCTGGTTTCGCTCTGTGCCGCAGCGGGCGCGGCTTATGCGCAAGACAACGGCATCATGACCAGCACCGATCCGGCTAAGGCCGCGGACATCGAACAGCGCGCGCAGGATTTGCAAAATCGCCAACAGTCGATGGGCAGCGCGCCTGCCATGCCGGCCAAGCAGCACAAGATGGCTCCGCACCATCACAAGAAGGCCCCCGACGCTTCGGGTTCCTGAGCGTAGTTGAGGGTCTCGCCTCACGGCCCGGCCGTGCAGGTGGAAAAGCCGAAGCCGGCATTGCCGGTTTCGGCTTTTTTGTTATTCAGCCGGAGAGCGGAACGAAGTTGGCAAGCGCGAGGTAAAGCAGCGCGCCGACGTGAGCGCCCAGCGTCTATGAGTACCCCAAGCGTCCATGAGCGCCGCGGCAGGCACGCCGCCTGCAAACGCCCATCGGCCGGGACAGGCCGCCAGCGCCGCGCTTTCGGTATGCTAAAGTCGCGCACCGCCCGGCAGCCCGCCGGCATCCCCTAACCCGTGCGCACCCAGGTGCGGAGGACAGCATGAGCAACATCCAGCTAGATATCGAATGGACCGAAGCAGCATCTCGCAAGATTGAAAAACTGATGCCGCGCGGCGGTCAGGAAGCGTACCTCGCGCTGCCGCCCGTCGAATGCCTGCCGATGGAAGGCGACGTGCTGTTTCTCGGCCCGGCTGGCAAGCAGCAGCCGTTCATCGTCGCGGAACGCCAGTATCACCATGACGGCGACGCGGACTGGACGATCATCCTGATTCTCGACGTGCCGCAAGCGACGCATTAAACGTCGACAGCGGCGCGCGGGCTGGCGAGGCGCAGAACCGCGCCGGCCCGGGTCGACGCGTGATCCGCCGCTCGACGCGCCGCCGTGGGCCCCGTGCCCGCTACCCGGCGTATGGCCGGCCTGATTGCCGGCGCCTCGCGAGTGGTGAACGCCCAGGAGCCCAGTGCCTGAAGCCGGCTCGCCCAACAAACGCGTCCGCCCTCTTCCAGAGGCCGCGTCAGATTGCCCAGCCAGCCGGCCAGCCCCTCACGCCGTTCAACTCAATGCCGCTCACCAGGCGCATCTCAGTCCCACGCTCAGGCGATCTTCGACACGACGCGAATTTCCGCGTGCTCGACCCAATCCGCCACCGCTTTCCGGTACGCCTGGATATGCGCGGATTTCGCGTGCGCGGCCAGCGCCTCCTGACTTTCCCAACGCTCGACAAACACGAACCGGCGCGGCTCCTGCACATCGCGATGCAGGTCATATTGCAGCACCCCCGCTTCATTGCGCGTCGGCCCGACGATCCCTTCGAGCGTCACGCGCAACTGCTCGTCACAACCAGGCTTCGCCACCGAAATTGCCACCACTGCGATTTCCGCCATTTGCCTCATCTCCTCTTACGAAAAGCAGCAGCATAACCGCCGGCCGGCGAACCTGCCGGCGGGCCGCGCCGCAAGCAGCCGGTACGCAGCCGGTACGCAGCCGGCAAGCACCATCGCGCAAGAACCTCGCCTCTGGCCGCCACGCCGCCAACCCGGCGCGCCCGGCAAAACCGCGACAGCCAAGCCGGTCAAGACCTCGCCCCATCGACTCCGCAAACCGCTATGCCGACGTTCGCGCCCGCGCATCATCCGCGCCTGGAATTTGGCGGGCGGGCACTGCGCGCCCTGTTACCCTCGGCTTGAGAGGAGCAGCCAGCGACATCGGGCAGCCGTTGCGCGCGGCAAGCACGCGCAACGCTTCGGCAAGGGATTCGACAGGCATTGCCGGATGGCCGCGGGCAGCCGCTTCGCGGGCAATTTTCGCGCTTCGGTGTTTGTGACAACCCGCACATTGTTGCGCGCCGCGAACTGCTAGACTCATTTTGACCAATTCGTCGGAAATCCAGCATGGCTGGCATCGTTCTCCGCGTTTCCGGGCCCTATCTGCGTTGTCCCGTCGACGCATCGAACGAGCGAGCACTGCGCGCCGAATGGGTTTGCGTGCCCCTTCACCTGCTTGCCGCAAAAATCCCATGTCCGCTCTCATGCCCGCCTCTATGCCATCCGTCAGCGAATTGAGTCTGAGCGGCCTGCTCCCGCATCTGGTTCGCGGCGAGTCCGGCTGGACCGCGACGTGGCGCGCGCTGACACTGCATAGCGTGTTCCAGCCGGTGCTGTCGGTTACGCACCAGTGCGTGGTCGGCTGCGAGGGGCTGCTGCGCGCATTCGATCCGGTCGGCCTGCCCGTCTCGCCCGAGGTGCTGTTTTCCGGCACGCGCTCGGCCGCTGAGGCGCGCGAACTCGACCGCATCGCGCGCTGCCTGCATGTCGCGAACTTCATGGAGCAAGGCATCGACACCGGCTGGCTGTTTCTGAACACGCGGCCGCAGGTATTCGAGACCGGCTGGCCGCAGCGCGCGTTCATCGATGAGCTGTCCGCGCATTTCGGCCTGCCGCAGGAGCGCATCGTGATCGAAGTGCTCGAGCAGCCCGCCGACGACGAATCGGCGGTCGCCAGCATGCTCGCGGCGTCGCAGCCGCGCGACTTCCTGATCGCGATCGACGATTTCGGCACCGGCTTTTCGAACTTCGATCGCGTGTGGCGCTTTCGCCCCGATATCGTCAAGCTTGACCGCTCGCTTGTCGAGCGCGCCGGCAAGCGCGAGGGCGACGAATCGATGATCAGCCATCTGATCGCGATGCTGCATCAGTCGGGCACGCTGGTGCTGGCCGAAGGCGTCGAAACCGACGAGGAACTGATGATCCTGATGCAGGCCGACGTCGATTTCGTGCAGGGCTTCTGGTTCGGTCAGCCGAAAAGCAGCGTGCAGGCCGCCTGCACGAAGGTGCCGGAGCTCGTCGCGTCGATCTGGAGCAAGTTCGCCGACTACGAGCGCGCGCACGCGAGCCATCAGCGACTCGGCTTCGAGGGCTTCGCGGAAGCGGTGCTCGCGGCCGCCGACACCTACAAGACGAGCGGCGATCTCGAACAGGCCGCGCAAAAGATCTGGCATCTGCCCGAAGCGCGCCGCGTGTTTCTCACCGACGGCCAGGGCGAGCAGACCCTGCCCTCCGTGACGGCGGTCTCGGTACCGCCCCCGCCGCGGCGCCTCGCGCCGCTCTATGCGGAGACGCGCAGCAACTGGTCGCGGCGCGCGTATTTCCGGCACGCGCTCGCCGCGCCGGGGCGCGTCGCGATGATGGGACCACACTATTCGCTCGCCGATGGTCAGGATTGCTACACCGCGGCGATCGCGTTCGAGCGCGACGGCACCCACGTGCTGTGCGTCGATTTCGTGCCGGAGGCCGCGCCCAGCGCGGAAGTGCGCAGCGGTCGGCGCGGCGGGAAGCGGTAGCGGGCGGTTCGCGCCGCCGACATCACATCGCGCGGGAACACCCCCTACTCGTCTACCCGACCGCGGCCCGACTTGACCTCGCTGCGCTTCGCCTTGCCATCGAGCCGCCGCAGATTCGATGCGCGCGTCGGTCGGGTCGCGACGCGCGCCTTGCGCGTCACGCTGACACTGTCGATCAATTCGTCGAGCCGCGCGAGCGCCGCCGCGCGGTTCATCTCCTGGGTCCGATGCTCCTGCGCCTTGATAACGACGACACCGTCGCGCGTCAAGCGATGATCGGACAGCGCGAGCAGACGCATCTTCAGCACCTCGGGCAGCGACGATGCCCGCACGTCGAACCGCAGATGGATCGCGCTCGACACCTTGTTGACGTTCTGGCCGCCCGCCCCCTGCGCGCGCACGGCGGTCAATTCGATTTCGTTCGGCGGGATCGGATAACGGGAAGTCATGAGTGAAATGAGGTAGGGAACCGTCAGTGTACAAGCCGTCGTGACGGCAAACTGAGTTGTATCGCGTGGCTGCGTCGCCGACACCCACGCAGCGCGTCGGGCCCGGCCCGGCCCGGCCATCAGCGATCGTGACCGCAAACGTGACCGGCTCGCAGCATCGCGCGCCCGGCATAACGAAAAATCATTTGCGTCGGCACACTTCATTCGTCGATACTGCGCTTTTCGCTTACAGCGTAAATTAATATGAAAATCCGTCCGGGTTTCCTGCTCGAACTGGTCGTCAACTTCCTGCTGCCATGGCTCGCGTACCGGCTCGCGCGGCCGCACGTTGGCGAAACCGGCGCGCTGATCGCGTCGGCGGTCCCGCCGCTCGTGTGGAGCGCGATCGAGCTGGTGCGCTTTCGCCGCGTCGATGCGCTCAGCGCGATGGTGATCGTCGGCATCGTGCTGTCGATCGGGGCGATGGCGCTCGGCGGCAGTCCGCGCATGCTGCTGTTGCGCGAGTCGCTGGTGTCGGGTGCGGTCGGCGTGGCGTTTCTGCTGTCGCTGCCGATGCGCCGCCCGCTGATCTTCTACCTCGCCCGCGCGACAGTCGCCCGCGAAATGGAGGGCGGCGCCGCTCACTTCGAGGCGCTGTGGCGCGAACGCCCCGGCCTCGCGTCGGCCATGCGGATGATGACGCTCGTCTGGGGCGTCGGCCTCACCGCCGAAACCGCGTTGCGCGCATGGATGGCGCTCACGTGGCCGATCGAGCGTTTCCTCGTCGTCTCGCCGTTCATCGGCTACGGCATCTACGCGGGCCTCGGGCTGTGGACGCTGTGGTATCGCAAAACGATGCGCCGCAGCGTCGAAGCAAGCGCGCAGGCGAGCGGAATCGTCAGCTGAACGCCCCTGCGCCCCACACTTCAACTCTCACAACGACCTACTTCAAGCCTATCGACGCCACGCCTCCGCGATCCGCGCGGCTAGTCCCGAATCGCGCTGGGTCGGCGTCGCGACGGCCTGCGCCAACACCGCGCGCGCGCCGATCACCTCGACGCGCTCCCGCGCGCGCGTAATCGCCGTGTACACGAGCTCGCGCGACAGCACCCGGCTGAACGCCGCCGGCAACACCAGCACCGCGTGCTCGAACTCCGAACCCTGCGACTTGTGGACCGTCAGCGCGAACGCGGTGTCGTGCGGCGGCAACGCGGCCGGCGAGACCGCGCGCACCCCGCCGTCGCCACTGCGGAAATACACCCGCAGCGCGCCACCCGCACCCGGCAGCGCAATCCCGATATCGCCGTTGAACAGCCCGAGCGCATAGTCGTTGCGCGTGACCATCACCGGCCGGCCGGCGAACCATTGCGCGCCGACCGCGAGTGTCACACCGGCGGCACGGCGCACCTGAGCCGCCATCGCGGCGTTGACCTGATCGACGCCGCGCGGACCGAGCCGCGTCGCGCACAGGATGCGAAAACGGTTCAGCGCGTCGAACAACGGCAGCGGATCGGGCGTCCCGGTGGCGAGCGCCGCGCCAAGTGCGTCGGCGTACGGTGCGAAGCCGGCGGCGAGTCGCGCGACGGTGCGCTCGGTCAGCGCCGTGTGAGCGTCTTCGTGCAATGCGGCCGCGCAGGTTTCGGCCGGATCGATCCGCAGCACCTCGAGCGCGGCGCTCGGCAAGCCGTGGCGAATCGCGAGCGACAGACGGCCGATCGGCGATTCGAGCCCGAACCGGTAGTTACGCTCGAGCCAGACGACGCAATCCGCGAGCGGATTGCCTTCGCTTGCCGGCCGCGCCGACCATTGCTCGGGCGCGCCTGCGTCGGCGGCCATGTTGTCGATAGCGCCGATGTCGTCGACACCATCGAACAGATCGCCGGACGGTCCAGACGAAAGCGGCGGCGTGTCGAACCCGTGCAGCGCCTCGGGCGGCACGAAGAATTCGTCGGACTGAATTTCATCGAGATCATCCGACGCTTGCGGCAGCGCCTGCGCCAGCCGAACCTCGTCGATATCCAACGCCTGAGCGATGCGCCGCAAGCCACGCGGCGTCAGCGCGGGCCGCGCGCTCAGTTCGGCGAACACCGCGCCGGCCTCGACCGCCGCGAGCTGATCCTTGTCGCCGAGCATCACGAGACGCGTGCTCGGCGCGATCGCGTCGAGCAGATGCGTGGCCATCGCGACGTCGATCATCGACGCCTCGTCGATCACGACGACGTCGTACGGCAGCGGATTGTCACGATGATGGCGGAAACGCCCGCCCGGCCCCGACCCCAGCAGCCGATGCAGCGTGTAGGAAGTCTGCGGCAACCGCGCGGCCAACTCGGGCGGCAAATCGCCGGCGCGCGCGAGCAACGCCTCCTGCATGCGCTGCGCCGCCTTGCCGGTCGGTGCCGCGAGCGCGATGCGCAGCTCGGCGTGCGCGTCGAGCAGACAGGCAAGCACACCGACCACCGTGGTGGTCTTGCCGGTGCCCGGCCCACCGCTGACGATCGTGAGCCGCCCCGACAGCGCCATCACCGCCGCGACGCGCTGCCAGTCGACGTCGTCTCCCGGCGGTCCGAAATAGCGCAGCAGACGCTCGCGCAACGCGTCGGAATCGCCGTTGGAATCGCCATCGGTATAACGATCGACCTCCGCCGCCGCACCCGACTCCTCAGCCGTCGCATGCGCGACCAGCCCGCGCGCCAGACGCCGCTCGTAGTCGTAATAACGCGCGAGATACAGCCGCCCCTGCGCATCGATCACGAGCGGCCGCAGTGCCGCCGCGTGTTGCTCGCCATCGTGGCTCAGGCTGCTCGCCATACCGCTCGCGAGCAGCGCCGCGCGCACCTCGGCGCTCGGCGCCTCGAAGCGGCGCGCAAGCGTCGCCAGCGGCACGCACACGTGACCTTCGGCGGTCGCGCGGCTCGCCGCGAATGCGCCGCGCGCGGCCCACTTCACCGCGTCCATCGATGCGCCGCCGCGCCGCGCCAGCATGCCGATGCGGCGCGCGAAGCCTTCGGCCAGCGCGATGCTGAAGTCGGCCGGCGCGGGCAGATTGACGCCGATGTCTTCGAGCCCGAGCGGGGGCGCCGCGTTCTGAGCGAGGATGTCGGGCATACTCATGCGCCACCTCCGATCATCGCCGCATCCAGCAGCGCCACCAGTTCGAACGGCGCGCGCCGCACGTGTACGCCGGCGGTACCGTCGGCATCGCGCCAGTCCGGCCGCACACCGCGCACGAACAGATACAGGTAGCCGCCGATGTGCGTGTCGTACGCATAGTCGCGCACGCGCGTCTTCAGATAGCGATGCAGCGCGACCGTATAGAGCAGCGCCTGCAGGTGATACGCATGGCTCGCCATCGCCGCTTCGAGCGGCGCGGCCGCGTAGTCGGCCACGCCGTCGCCGAGGTGATTCGATTTCCAGTCGACGATCCAGAAACGGCCGTCGTGCTCGACGATCATGTCGATAAATCCTTTGACGAAGCCGCGCAACACGCCGGGTTCCAGCGCGACATCAGGGTAGCCATATTCGATCAGCAGTTCGCGCAGCGCCGGAAAATCCAGCGCGGGCGCCGCGAACAGAAACTCGAGTTCGTTCATCCGCTTGCGCGGATTCAACTGCGCGAGCGTCATGCCCGGCACGAGTTCGGTCGTGACGACGTCGGCAATCAGCCGATGCATCATCGCGGGCAGACGCGCCGCCAGTTCGGGCGCGGCCGGCGCCGGCCGTTCGCGCAGCGCGCCGCGAATCGCGTCGGGCCAGGTGCTTGCGTCGGTGAAATCGGCAAGCTCGAACATCCGGTGCAGACAGTCGCCGGCCGCCGCGCCGCGCGGAAACGCGAGGATGTCGTCGTCGGCATACACGGACGCGGTTGCCGCCGGCGCCGCGGCGAGCAGCGGCACGGCTTCGAGTGCGTCGGCGATTTCATCGTGATCGGGCCGCACCTCTTCCTGCGGCGCATGCGCATGAGCATCGCCGCTCTTGCCGCCCGCGGCGATCAGACCGCTGAAACTCGCCATGCGCCACTGATCGCGCAACAGCCGCCGATTCGCCCGTGCCTGCAGATGCGCGCCCTGATCCTGCAGCGTTTCGAGCGGCACCCGGCGCGTCACCTCGGGCAACGGCTGCAACGTGACAGCGCCGCCAGTCAGCGCCTGCCAGCTCGCCGCGAGCGCGGTCTCGTCGGGCGGCTCGGCGAGCCACGCGTCGAACGTGTGGCCCGCGCCGCCCACCAGCCAGTTCAGCACGCTGCGGCGCGACTCCTTCGTGGAACGCGACGACAGATACGTGCCCGCCACCAGATAGCAGCGATACACCGCGCGCGTGAGCGCCACGTAGACGAGCCGCGCGCGCTCCGCCGCCTGCTCGCGCACCGCGTAACGCGACGCGCGCTCGGCTTCTTCGTCGTCACAGCCGTAGTGCAGCACCGCGTCGCCGTTGTCGTCGTGATACTCGCGCGCATCGGGCAAGCCCGACGATGGCGGTTCGCGCAAGCCGCCGTCGCCGAGAAACGGACAGAACACGACCGCGTATTCGAGGCCCTTCGACTTGTGAACCGTGACGATCTGCACCAGATTGCGGTCCGACTCGAGCCGCAGTTGCGCCTCTTCGCCGCCGCCCTGCTCGCGCTGCGCGGCGAGCCAGCGCAAGGTCGGCGCGATGCCGGGTTGGGTAGCCGCGCGCGCCTGCACCAGTTCGGCGAGATGGCTCACATTGGTCTGACGCCGTTCGCCGTCGACTCCGGCAACGAGCCGCTGCGCAACCCGCAGCTCGCGCATCAGCGTGCGCCACATCACCGCGAAGCCGCGTTCGTGCCACAGCATCCGGTAACGCGAAAAACGTTCGACCCAGCCCATCGCGTCGGCGGTTTCTGTCGGATCGTCGAGCGGCACCGGCGCGTCGGCGACCTGGGTGAGATGCCACAGCGCGGCGGCGTCGAGTCCGAGCCAGTCGGTCGCGAGCGCAGCGCGCAGACGACGCAGATCGCCGGGCGTGTCGATCGCGGCGAGCACGCGCTCGATCTGCTCGGCGTCGAGCGTCGCGAACACCGACGCCTGCGCCAGCTCCACGCTGCCGACACCCCAGGCCGCGAGCACGCGTTTGACGAGGCTACCCTGCTTGTGCGTCTGCACCAGCACCGCGATGTCGCCGGGTGCGAGCGGCCTGTCGCCGATCGTCACCACACCCTCGCGCGCGCCGCGCAACAGCCGCACGATTTCGGCCGCGCACGCTTCGCTCGCGGCGCGCTGCGCGTCGCGTTTGCTCAGGGCGCCCTCGCCTTGCGGCAAGCTCCAGATGCGAAAATCGCCGCCGCCCGCGTCGGGCTCGACAAACGGCGCGCGACGCCGCTCGCCCGCGCGCACCGGCTGATAGTCGAGCCCATCGAGCACGAAGGCCTGCGGGTTCGCTTCGAAGACCCGGTTGCATGCATCGACGATCGGCGCGGTCGAGCGCTGGTTGACCGCGAGCGTGTAGCACGCGGACGCGGACTCGCGCGCCGCCAGATAGGTGTGCAGATCCGCCGCGCGGAAGCTGTAGATCGCCTGCTTCGGATCGCCGACAAGAAACAGCGGCCCCGCCGGCGCGAAGATGCGGCTGAAAATCGCGAACTGCAGCGGATCGGTATCCTGGAACTCGTCGATCAGCGCGGCCGGATAGCGGCTGCGCAACGCATCGGCAAGCCACGGATGCGCGGCGAGCGCGCGATACAGATTCGCGAGCAGATCGTCGAACGACACGACGCGGCGCGTGCGCTTGCGCGCCACCAGTTCGGCCGGCGCGTAGTCGAGCCACGTCTGCACCAGCGCGAGCCAGCGCGCGCGCTGCGCGGCCTCGGCCGCGACGACGGCCGCCGCGAGCGCCTCGGCATGTTCGAAGAACGGATGCGCGGGCGGTTCGAACTTGACCTTGGTCGCCTTCTTCAACGCCGACACCGTCAGCTTCAATGCGGCACGCGGCGGCGGCGCATGGCAGTCGCCCCGCGCGAAGTAATCGTTCCATGCGGCGATCGCCGCGCCGATGTGGTCGGGCTTGTGGGTGGTCTTGCTCAGACGCTCCTGCGCGTCGTCGAGCAACGCGACGATCGCGGTGCGCTCGGCCTGCCACAGCGCGCACGCGGCATCGAAGCCGGCTTGCGGATCCGTGCCGACTCCCCCGGCATCCACACTGCCCCAGCGCAGTTGTGCGAGCGGCTTTTTCAGACGCCGCGCGAGCTGCTCGTCGAGCGACGCCGGACCCGCGCGTTTAGCGACGAGCCACGCGGCGAACGCCGGATGCGCGTGCGCGACCGGCTCGACCTGCTCGCGCCAGAAATCGGCGGCGAGTTCGAAACGCAGAGCCGCGTCGTCGGCTTCCATCTCGAACGCGAACGGCATCGCGGCGGCGAACGGCGCTTCCTGCAGCGCGCGCTGACAGAACGCGTGAATCGTGTGGATCGCGGCCTGATCGAAGGTGCGCAGCGCTCGGCTCACCACCTTCAACGCGTCCTCACGCTCGATGCCGCTCTCCAGCGCCAGCGTCGTTTCGAACAGACGCCGGATAAACGGATCACCGCCGTCGTCGTCCATCTTGATCGCGCGCTGCAATTCCGCGAGCCGGCCGCGAATGCGCTCGTGCAACTCGGCGGTCGCGGCCTTGGTGAACGTGACGACCAGAATCTGGTCGGCGTTCAGGTTCTTTTCGAGCAGCAAACGCACGTACAACGCGCAGATGTTCCACGTCTTGCCGGTGCCCGCCGACGCTTCGATCTGGTTCACGCCGTCGAGCGGACACGCGAATACGTCGAGCTCTTCGGCAACCAGTGTGTGATGGCGCAGCGCGTCGCTCATGAGCCGCTCCGCAGATGCTGGATCAACGGCTTGAAGACGATCGCGGCGAGACTGCCGAACGGTTCGTCGAGCGTGAGCGGCGTACCGCGTAGCGCGATACGCAAGGCCGGGTCGTCGGATTCGCCGCGCACGCGGTCGTTGATCCACACGCCCTGCGCGGCCGAATCGCTTTCGCTGACTCGCGTCCATGCGCTCTTCGGAAAGAACCGCAGCGGCAGCCGGCGCCCCGCGCGGAATAGCGCGGCGAGCGGCGCGAGTTCGTCGAGCGGCGCGGCGACCGGCGCAAGCTCGAAGCTCTCGCCGCTGCCATGCCACACGGTGCGGCGCGGGCCGTTAGGCAGCGCCGCGCAATAGACCAGATGCGCGAGCCACGCGGACAGGTAGTCGCGCGCGGTCGCCTTGGCGTAACGAAAAATCACCTGTCCCGTTCCCGTCAGCAGATTCAGGGTGCCGCGCAATTGCAGCGGCGTTTCGGCGGTTTCGCGCAGGAATGCGTCGTAAGCGCCAAACAGCGCGTGCGCGTGTACGTGCGTGTCTCCGGCATTCGCATTCACGCCGGGCTCCGGCCAGCGCGGCACGATCTCAAGCGCGAACGGCAAACGCTCGACGCCCGACGCCACTTCGTCGCGCACGCTCAACGCCAGTTGCCGCAACGCATTCAGTTCGCGCGCGCGCCATACCGCGCCGGTCGCGCCGCCGGGCAGCTCAGGGCTCGCCTCGGCGACGCGCCGCACGCGGCCGAACAGCGCGTTGTCGTCGGTGTCGGCTTCGAGTAGCACCGGCAACAGACGCTCGGCGAGCGCGTCGCGGCCCGCGTAGTCGAGATCGAACGGCTCGGTGTCGAGCAGCTCGCCCTGCGCATCCGTCAACGCAATGCCGAGGCGGTCGCGCAGCAGCGCGCGCGCCGGATGACGCCAGAAGCGCACGAAATCGTCGAACTCGACCTCGCGCGCGTCTTCCGGCGGCAGCGGTCGATCGAAGAACGGCGCGGCGCCCGCATGCCGGGGCTCGGCGAGCAAGGTGGCCAGCTCGGCGCGATCGGCGTCGTACGTGAACAGGTCGGGCTGCGCCGCAAAGTAGTCCGACGCGAACGCCTGCAACGGATGCTCGACGATAAATTCGCGCCGCGCGTACTCGACCTCCGCCGGACTCGCGTCCTCGCCCGCCGACACCTGCGCGAGATGATCGAGCAGTTCATCGACGAGCGCGGCCGGCGGCAGCGGCGCGTTGTCGCGAATGCTGCGGCCGGTGTACGCGATAAAGAGCCGCTCGCGCGCGGCGAGCAGCAGATCGAGAAACAGATTGCGTTCGTCGTCGCGACGCTGGCGGTCGCCGGCCTTGCCGAACGCGGCCATCAGATCGAACTCGTCGGCACGCGCGAGCGACGGCAGCACACCGTCGTCCATGCCGATCAGACACACGATCCGGAACGGCAAGCCGCGCAGGCTGGTGAGCGACGAGAACGTCACGCTACCCCACGGCACGCCGCCGCGCGCGGGATCGTCGAGCGCTTCGGTGAGCGCGCTGCGCACCACCGATGCGGGCAGCGGCACGTCCTGCGCGCCGGCCTGCATCGCGGCATTCATTGCGTCGAGCGCATCGCGCACGGCCGCGAGCGAATCGGCGAAATCGACCCCGCCGTCGAAGCACTGTCCCAGCGTTTCGAGCAGCAGTTGCGACCACTCGGCCGGCGTGCGCTCGATCGCGCAATTCGCCGCGAAGCTGTCGATGTCGTCGACGAAACGCGACAGGCGGCCAAGCAATTCGGCATCCGAACCGTCCGCGCCTTCGACCGGCAGCCACGCGTCGACCGGCTCGCCGCCAGCCGGCATCGCGTAGCCGAGATAGAGCCGCGTGAGCGCATCGGCGAACGTATGACGCGCGACCGGCACGTGCTCGCCGACCGGTTCGAGCGGCACGAGCCCACGCCGCGCGCCGGCCGCCGCGAGCCATTCCTGCGCGGCTTCGAGCGAATTCGCGTCGATGCCGTAGCGCACCGCGATCGCGTCGACGCGCAGCCATTCGATCAGCTCCGGCGCGCCGACGCTGCGCTCGGGCAACGCGAGCCAGTCGAGCAGCAGACGCGCGACCGGATTCGCCTGCGACGGCGGCAAACCGGTGATCCGATACGGAATGCGGCGCGTGTCGCCGGCGGGCGTGGTGCCGAACACCGCGTCGATCAACGGGCCGACCGCGGCGAGATCGGACACGGCCACCAGCACGTCGGACGGCTGCAGATCGTCGAATTCGTCGAACCAGCCGAGCAGCCGGTCGTGCAGCACTTCGAGCTGGCGCGACAGGCTATGGCACACATGCACTTCGATGCCGCGCTCGATCGGCAACTCGTCGGCATCGGTTTCATCGCGCAGTTCGAGGATGCCGTTCTGCACGGCGGCGAGCCAGCTCGGCTCGGGGTTCTCGGTGAAGTCGCCGGTTTCGGCCGACGCCGCGCTCTCGGTCAGCTCGTGCAGCATATGCAGTTGCGCCTGGGTCTGGCGGCCCCACTCGGCGAGCAGCGGATGCCCGACTTCCTGATAGTCGAGTTGCCCGGCCGCGTCGAGCGCCTGCACGCGCCCTTCGCTGACCACGTCGAACCAGAACTCGCGGCACGGATTCAGCACGTACAGACGCACGTCGATCCAGCGCGACAACGCGCGCAGCAACGCGATATGCAGCGGCGGCATGGTGGGCAGCGCGAACACGCTGACCGCCTCGGGCCACTGCGCGTTCGAGATCGCTTCGAGGTCGAGCGTGCCGATTTCATCGAGGAAGCGATATGCGGGCGGCAACGCGGCCGCGGGCGTGTGCGCATTACCGCTGGCCTGCGCGAGCTCCGTGAGCACCGCGCGCCACAGCGCCGCCTGCCAGCGCTCGTCCTCGCGCGCCGCCTCGCTCGCGCCGGTGAGACGCGGGCCGGTATCGTCGGCCGCGCCGCTCGCGAAAATCGAGCCGCCCTTCTGCCACTGCAGCAGCCATTCGGGACGATAGGTCAGATAGTGATCGAGCACGGTCGCGACGCGCCGCGCGAGTTCGTAGCGCATCGACGGGTCGGCCGCATCGAGATAGGTGCGCAGACGCGGCGACGCGTTCCACGGCAGCGACACATCGGCCTCGCTGCCGTTTTCGAGCAGACGGTAGCAGCGCCACACGAGCCTGTCCGGCGCGAACGGCGAATGCTTCGGCACTTCGATCACGCCGCCGATCTGCGTCCACAGCCATTGCGCGAGATAGCCGAAGTTGACGTTCGCGCAGATGCCCTGGCGCGCGGCGATATCGAGTTCGAGCCGCCGGCGCACGGCCGCGCTCGGCACGATCACGGGCCGCGCGGTCCATGGGTCGGACGGCGCTTGCGCGAGATCGTCGAGCAACGCGCCGACCAGCGTTTCGTAGCGGTTCGAGTAGAAGAGCTGAAGCATGGATTCCAGGTCAGACGTAGCACGCGAATGGCTGGCGAATAGCGCCCGCAAGCCACGGCGGAGATTGAAGCGACAGCATAACAAACCGGCCCCCAGGGCATAACCCTGGCCGAATGGCCGAGCTTGGAATGCGCGCAAAATCAGTTAGACTCGACAGCAGTTTGGAGCGGCCTTTTCAACTGCGGTTTTCTCGGTGAATGGATTCCAGGTAGTCGATGCGCTATTCGGTCGAAATAAGAAAATTCCTCTACAGCCAGTACTTTTATGGCGGCCTGCGCATCGCGGTCGGCGTGTCGTTACCGGTGCTTCTGTGTCTGATCGTGTTCCACGAGCGCGAACTCGGCTTCACAATCGCGACCGGCGCGCTCGGCGCGTGCGTCGTCGACATGCCCGGGCCGCTGAAGTACAAGCACAACGAAATGCTGGCCTGCACGGTGATCGGCTTTCTGTCCGCGCTCGCCACCGGCCTCGCCACCGTCAACCCGGTCGCGCTGTGGTGCACGGTCGTGCCGCTCACGTTCCTGCTGTCGCTGATCGTCGTGTACGGCAACCGCTGGCCGCAGATCAGCTTCGCCACGCTGTTCATGATGATCATGACGCTGGAGGAGCACTTCACGCCGCAGCAGGCGCTCGTCAACGCGTCGTGGATCCTGCTCGGCGGAC
Source organism: Paraburkholderia antibiotica (assembly GCF_012927125.1). GTDB lineage: Bacteria > Pseudomonadota > Gammaproteobacteria > Burkholderiales > Burkholderiaceae > Paraburkholderia > Paraburkholderia antibiotica. The sequence goes on along the minus strand of NZ_JABBFZ010000008.1, from coordinate 56,106 downwards.
TCTGGTACACGTACTGGTCGACCTTCGTGAGCCGCTGGATGATGCATCGGATCGAGCAGCAGGCGCTCGCCGAAAGCGTGTTCGCGTGCGCGGACTACCTGCTCGCGCGCGCCGCGTTCTACGACCTCGACAACGATCTCGACGAGTGCTACCGCAATCTCGTCGACAAGCAGATTTCGGCGGTCGAACGCCAGGACGCCGCGCGCGACATCGTGCTGCGCAACCTGCCGCGGCTCAAGCGCGGCAAGCTCGAACCGCGCCGCGCGATGCTGTACAACCTGTTCATCAATACCGTCGATCTGCACGAACTGTTCGTTGGCGCGCAAACCGATTACACGCTCGTGCGCAGCACCTTCGGCGGCTCCGATCTGCTGGTGTTCTATCGCGACCTGATCCGCAAGGCCGCCGAGAATCTCGAGGAAATCGGCCTCGCGGTGCTGCAGAACCAGGCGCCGCGCAGGGGCGTGAACGTGAAGGCGGAACTGCGCGCGATCGAATACGAAATCGAGCTGATGCGCAAGCAGGATCTGCCCACGCATAACCCGGAGGCGTATTCGGCGGTGTCGTCGAATTTCCGCCGCATCTGGAGTTCGACGCGGCTGATCGACAAGATGCGCCGCAGCCTCACGACCGAGCCGAGCGCGACCGAAACCGAACTGCGCATCGACCAGGCGTTGAGCCGCTTCGTATCGAGCCGGCGCGTGCCGTTCGGGCAGATCTTCTCGAATCTGACGATGGCCTCGCCGAGCTTTCGCCACGCGCTGCGCGTGACGATCGCGGTGGCCATCGGCTTCTGGCTCGGCCGCCTGCTACCGCTCACCAACGCATACTGGATCGTGATGACGACCGTCATCATCCTGAAGCCGGGCTATTCGCTGACCAAGCAGCGCAACGGGCAGCGGATCATCGGCACGCTGATCGGCTGCGCGGCGAGCATCGCGCTGATCGTGTTCGTCAAGGAGCCGCACATCCTGATGATCGTGATGTTCGCGTCGATGGTGATGAGCTACAGCCTGCTGCTGTTCAACTACACGGCGAGCGTGGTGTTCACGTCATCGTATGTATTGCTGCTGTTCCATCTGCTCGCGCCGGGCAGCATGCGCATCATCGGCGAGCGCGCGATCGACACCGTGGTCGGTTGCGCGATCGCGATCGCGGCGAGCCATCTGTTCCCGTACTGGGAATATCGCCTGATGGGCAAGCTCGTCAACAACATGATCGGGGCCACGCGGCAGTATCTGGAGGCGAGCTGGTGGTGGAGCGGCAAGCCGGCCGCGGCGGTCGTCGCGGTCGTGACCGAAGCCGGTGCGCGCGCGCCGGCCGCGGCGATGGTGGATCCGGCGATTGGCTTCGGTGGCGCGGCGCTGGCTGGAGCCGGTGCAGGTGCGGGCCAGGCTGCAGGTATCGGCTCGAACCGGATGACGGACGCCCAGGTCGGCGCTGCAGCGGATGCCACGGTTGAAGCGGCCCCGCCGGGCGCGGACGCCGGCGCGAATGCAAACGCAGCCTCAAGCGGCAGCACAGCCGACGCCACCCCGATCGGCAATCCAACCGCGCGGCCCGCGAACGGCGCGTCGGCCGCAGCCACCGCGGCAGCAACCGCACTCGATCGCGATTATCGCTACCGGCTCGCGCGCAAGAACGTCCACGTCGCATTCGCGAATCTCGGCCAGGCGTTCCAGCGGATGATGCTGGAGCCGAAGTCCGCGCAGAAGTTCGTGCCCGAGCTGAACGGCCTGCTGGTGCGCAGCCACGTGCTGGCGTCGCAGATCACCGCCGCCGCGCCGTTATTGCGCACGTCCGCGCAACAGCAGCAGCAGGTCGAAGACATCTCGCTACAGCCGCTGCAACGCGCGCTCAGTCTCGTGCGCGACAACCTGAGCGCGGCCGAAGCCGGCACCGCGCTGCCCGCCGAACAGGGCGAGCAGATCAAGCTGATGAACCGCGAACTCGACGCGATGGTGGTCGAAACGGAAAAATCGCCGGACTACGCGGCCGACGCCGTACACGACATGAAACTGCTCGCGCATCAATGCAAGCAGATGCTCGCGGCGTCCGCGCAGATTCGCAAGGACGCGAGCATGATCCGGCTGCCGGAGGAATAAAGGACGGAGCGTGGCGCGCGACAGGAGACGGGATGAAACGCGCGGTAGTCTCGTCTTACCGCGCGGCTCGTGGCGCTTATGGGCGCTTATGGGCGCTCGTGGGCGCTCGTGGGCGCTTATGGAAAATTACTTACGGGCGGCGCTGGGCGGAGATAAGCGACTATCGACGTTTATCGCGCAATCACTGCGCGGCGCCGCTTGCCGGCTTCATCGCGTTGGCCGCCGCGGCCGCGTCCGATGTCACCGACGACACCGGCGCATTCTGTTTGTCGAACTCTTCCTTCTCGTGGATCGCGTTGTAGAACAGCGTGGCAATCACCAGCAGGATCGCCACCACGATAAAAATCGCGATGCCGGTGGTCGGGTTCTTCTTGCGCGGCGGTTTGTTCATGAAGCGGGCTCGGTTCGCGAAGCATCGCGGGATGTCAGGGAAGGCGGAATTCTACGCCCACTGAGCTTGCACACGGCTTGCAACCGGCAAGACCCGCGCAAGGCAACGGGCGTGGCGCGGTCGCTTCGAGGTGAGCAAGTGGTGCGCCTGGCGCCCATCCTCCCCCGCGCGTGTCAGGTCACCGCCGAGGAGCGCACCGGCAACGCCGTCGAATATTTGATCTGCTCCATCGCAAAACTCGAACTCACGTCGTACAGCGGCACGGTCGTGATCAGTTGCTTGTAGATGCGATCGTAGTCGTCGATGTCGGACACCACCACGCGCAGCAGATAATCGGTCTCGCCGCTCATCCGGTAGACCTCGACCACTTCCGGAATGTCGCGCACCGCCTGCGTAAAGGCGGCAGCCCACGCCTCGGTGTGCTGGTTGGTGCGCACCGCCACGAACACCGTGGTGCCGACGCCGAGCTTGCGCGCATCGCACAGCGCCACCTGCGCGCGAATCACACCGGCCTCCTTCAGCCGCTGCAGCCGCTTCCAGCACGGCGTCTGCGACAGGTTCACGCGCTGCGCAAGTTCGGCGATCGGCATCGTCGCGTCCTCCTGCAGCAACTCGAGCAGCTTCCGGTCGATGATATCCATACCCATACCGACACCCCTGATAGGAAATTATTCTACTTTTTAGATTCTCGGGGGAATTATATGGAAACTCTTTCTCCGGTCAAACGGGTATAAATATCGATACCCAAAATAGCCGACAGGCAGCGGGCACGCTGCCCCACGATCATGAGCGACGACCTTCGCGCTACCGCTTTCGAGCATCATCCCGATTCTCTGCTGCTGCCTCACGCGACACCGCAGGCGACATCATTCCATGCCGGCACGGTGGCAGCCGCTATGCCCACGCCCGACGACGACCACCCGCGCACGCCGATCGAGCGTCTGTGCGACACGCTCGACGCGATGTTCGAAGCCTGCGCGAAATTCCCCGAGCCGTCAGACTCGACGTTCTTCGCGCGCAGCATGCGGCTCGCGCTCGCCGAGGCGGCCGCCGACCCGGCGCTGCTCGCGCCGGCACAGCGCGAAGGCGCGCCGGACACCTATCGTCGGCACCTGCTCGCCGCCGATCGGCACGGTCGTTACGCGATCGCCGCGCTGGTCTGGCAGCCGGGCCACGCGAGTCCGGTGCACGCGCATCACACGTGGTGCGGCTACGCCGTGGTCGATGGTTGCCTAAGCGAAACGATCTTCGAATGGGACGGCGCGCAGCACAGCGCCAGCGCACTGCGCTCGCAGGCACGCGCACGTGGCGCGGTGTCGTTTGTGCGCGGTGGCCGCGGCGCGATTCATCGGCTGGGCAACTGCGGCGATGCGCCGGCCGTGTCGCTGCATATTTACGGCGTCGAAGGCGCGCAAATCGGCACGCACGTCAACGACATCGTGCGCGTGGCCGACGCGGTGGAGCTGGTTTGATAGCGGGAAGCCGGCCCGTATCGGGCGGTACTCGCATGCACATACACCTCGTGCGAAACCCGCTTCACCTCATCGACATGTAGCGGCACATCGGCACGCGGGTACGCGCTCGCGGCACGCCACACACTCGCGGCACACCCCACACACTTCCTTCACCCCTTCCCGCCCGCATCGCCCGCCGTTGGAATCTGCGGCGGAATCGGCGCGGTCTCGCCGGTCGGCGGCGGCGCCGGTCGCGGCTCATGCGACACGTCGCGCGCGGGCGCGAGCGGCACAGGCGTTGCGACGCGCGACGACGGACCGATCCCGTCCGCTTCGTGCGTCGCCTCGGACATGGCTTCGCGGGTGGCGCGTCGCGCATGCTCGTGCGCGCTTTCGCGGCGATGCTTCTCCCGGCGCGGCTCGCGTGCTGTTTCGTGGGCCGCTTCGTCAGTCGCTTCCTGAGTTACGTCCCGCGTCGCGTCATGAGTCGTTCCGTGCGCGACGTCGTGAGTCCTCTCGTGCGCGCCGTCGTCCACCGGTTCGTGTGCTCTTTCGTACGAGCTCCCGCGCGCCCTCTCGTGCGCCGCCTCGTGAGTCCTCTCACGAGATCTTCCGCGCGCGCCGCCATGCGCACCACTACGACCCTCGTCGTACGCATGCCCTCTCGCCCGCTCATCGGCGTCGCCATACGCGCCGCCCTGCTCGCGTCGCGCTCCCTGCACCGCCAGACTCTCCGCACTCGTCTCCACCGGCGCCACGAAACCGGTCATCTCATCGTCGCGCAACGGCTCGCCCTCGCTATCCTTCGACGACGTGTACACCCGCATCTGCGCAACCGGAATCTCGATGCCCGCCTCGTCCATCTTGCGCTTGAGCCGCAGATTGAACGCACGCGCGACGCTCCATTGCTGCAGCGGCCGCGTCTTGATCTGTCCTTTGACGACCATCCAGTTCGGATCGAAACGGTCGAGCCCCCACACCTCGACGGGCCCGAGCATCTCGCGTCGATAGCGGAAGTCGGCCATCAGATCGGCACCGACTTCGCGGATCAATTGCATGATCTCGTCGACATCGGTCGAGAACGACATGCGCACCTCGAACACCGCGTACGCGAAATCGCGCGACAGGTTCTTGACGATCTTGATCTGCGAGAACGGAATCGCGTGGATCGCGCCCTGGCCGTCGCGCAGGCGCACGGTGCGGATCGACAGATGCTCGACCGTGCCCGCATGGCCGCCGTCGACGTCGATCCAGTCGCCCACCGAAATCGTGTCCTCGATGATGATGAACAGGCCCGTGATCAGGTCGGTCACGAGCGACTGCGCGCCGAAGCCGATCGCCAGACCGATCACGCCCGCGCCCGCGAGCAGCGGCGTCACGTTGATGCCGAGGTTCGCGGCGGTGACGATGCCGGCGATCGTCATGATCGTCACCAGCAACACGTTGCGCACCAGCGGCAGCATCGTGCGCGCGCGCATGCTCGGGCTGCGCGACTTGTTGCGCGGACTGCCCGGATTGAGCGCCTCGGTGATCGCGGTGTCGACCAGAATCCACAGTAGCCACGCGATGAACAACGTCGCGACGATCGCTGTCATCGCATGCGCGATGCCGCGCGCGGCGACGTTTTTCTCGACCATCGCGGCCAGCGACACGCCCCATAAACGCGCGGCGAATTCGAAGAAGAACAGCCAGATGAAAAGCGTCAGCAAGGTGCCGCAAAATCGCAGCAGCCGCGTCAGATACGGCGAGCGACGACGCGCGCGCGCACTGCGCGGGCGCGTCACGCGCAGCACGATCGCCGACAGGAAGAACGCCAGCACCAGCAGCAGCGCGGTGACGATCGAGATCTGCAGCACGTTCTCGCTCGACCCCGAGCCGCCGAGCGTCGCCACCACCGACGCGGCGGCGAGCACCAGCACCGGCACGTGCCATAGCGCGGCGAGCACGTCGAACGCATCGGTGGCGGCCTTGTGATCGTTGCGCTGCTCGTAGGAGCGGTTGCGGATCAGATGCGCGACCGGGCGCCGGAACGCGAGCGCGAAATAGCCGGTCAGCACCGCGGCCGTCATGTTGGCCGCAGTCGAAATCAGCGCGGCGAGATTCGAGCCGAGCTGATGCGCGACGTCGTAGTTGACGGCGGCATCGCCGAGCGCGCCGCACACGCCGATCACGAACAGCACGCGCCGCGCGTGATCGATCAGCAGACGCACCGCGACGCGCCGATGCCCCGAGCCGAACAGCGAAAACATGATCAGGCAGATCGCCGAAAACACCGCGCCCGCGACGATCGCATACGCGACCACCATGCCGAGCGTGCGGCCGAGCGCATCGGGCATCGCGCGCACGAACAGCAGCGCCGCGACGAACGCGATGATCCACGGACCGACGCGGCGCAGCGCGAAGATCAGCAGCTCGCGCGTGGTGGGATTCGGCTGCAGCCTGATCTCGACGCCCAGCCGCCGGTACAGCCGCTGCTGCAGGTAGATCAGCGCGCCGGCGCACGCGCCCCAGCCGGCCAGCATCGCGAGCATCGACAGCAGGATGGTGCCGAGGCTTTCGCGGCCCTGCCCCGAGACGATCGTGTACAGCTCGTTGGCGGCCGCGTTCAGGCGGCCGCTCCAGTAGCGCACCGGCGTGCGGCCCTGGTGCACGTCGGCTTCGAACGACGCGATGCCCGACGCGATCGCGCCGAGCAGGCCCGGACTCGGCTGCGCGGGCGCGGCCGGGCCGACGGTCTGCGCGGCGTTCTGCGAAACGTCGCGCAGTTTCTTCAGCTGGTTGACGAGCGCGGTGCGCTGGCGATCGTTGTCGAGCGTGGCGATCACGCTGTCGAGCGAACGCGCGAGCTCCGCCTGGCTCGCGGGCGACGGCGCCGACGCCGCCTCGGCCGCCGAAGCGCCGGAGGCCGCCGGTGGGGGCGTCGCCGTGACGGTCGCGCTATTGATCAGACTCTGCAATGCCGGAATCACCGGCGTGCCGGTGCCGACCGCCGGGCTCGCCGCGGGCGCGCTCGCCGGCGCGGCGGCGGCCGTGCGCGGCAACCCGCCGAACACGCCGATGCATAACAGCGCCGCGCACCACAGCGTAGCGAGCCAGACGCGGATGCCGGCCTGGCCGCGCGCGGGCGCGCCACGACGATGCGTCCAGCGTGCGATGGGGTCGGAGGAAAAATGGGGAATGGCGCGAGTCGCCGGCTGCTGCCCGCCGTCGGACGGTGCAGCCTCGGACTCACGCCGCGATGGGCATGACTGCATGGCAATCCGTGAGAAAACGGCAGACGCCAGTGTAGCCGCAGTTTTGTCCGGCGCGCCCGGACATGCGTAACCGAATGTTAGTGGGCTTGCGCCGGTCGCGACGCGTGTGCGTCGGCGCGGTAGGCCCACCCGCCATCAGCCCACGCTCAATACGCGACCGTCGCGATCTGCCGCACGAAACGGCCCTGCTCCAGTTCGTCGACGAACGCCACCGCATAGTCTTCCGCGGAGATGCGGCTATTGCCGTCGGCATCGGCGATCAGCGCGTTCGCGCCGGTGCGGAACTTGCCGGTGCGCTCGCCCGGCGCGATCAGCGCGGCCGGCGCGAAGAAGGTCCAGTCGAGATCGCTGACGCCGTGGTAGTAGTCGAATGCGTCGCGATGCGCGAGCGCAATGCCCTTGTACGCGTCCGGGAAACCGTCGGTGTCGACCAGTTGCTTGCCCGGCGCGACTTCGAGCGAGCCCGCGCCGCCCACCACGACGAGACGCTTGAGCCCCGCCGCGCGCACACCTTCGACGAGCGCCCGGGTCGCGCGGGTCAGTGTGGCGAGATCGCCTTGCGGCGGTGCATACGCGCTCGCGACCACGTCATGGCCGCGCACCGCCGCGCCGACGCTTGCGGCATCGAGCAGGTCCGCCTGCGCGGCCTGCAGATTCGCGACGTCGCCCGGCACGCGCGCCGGATCGCGCACCAGCGCCGTCACCCGATGCCCGCGACGCGCCGCTTCCGCGGCAATCCGCGAACCGATCATGCCGGTCGCGCCAAACAAGGCGATCTTCAGTTGTGTGCTCATTTCATCCTGCTCCTGTCAACGACATATGCAATCACAAAAGTTACATATAAAGAGAAAAAAAGCGGGGCATCCACCCCGTTCGTTGCTACCGTCGCGCAGGTCGCGCATGTCGCCAATCCCTGCTCGACATGCGCGCCGCGATACCGCTTTTCTGTACTGCCGTCGCCTGCCGGTTTCGCCCGGCGGCTCGCCGTTCGTGCCGGCTCATGGCCGCCGCTCACACCCGACGCTTGCGCTCCCGCTGCTTCTCCGCGCGCACCACGTCGGCGGTCGCGTCGGCGAGCGTGCGCGCGGCGAGCGATGCTTCCATTGCCCGCTGCGCTTCGTCGACGATACCCCGCAGCACGCCCTGGATATTGCGTCCGACCATACACGCCGGATTCGGCTCCTCGCGATGCAGCGCGAACAGCTGCGCATCGTCCACCGCGCGATACACGTCGAGCAACGTGATCTGCTCGGGCCGCCGCGCCAGCAGCGCACCGCCGCCCGCGCCCATCTGCGAGGTGGTGAGCCCCGCGTCGGCGAGCATCGCCAGCAGCCGGCGGATCAGCACGGGATTCGTATTCACGCTGCCCGCGATCATCTCCGACGACAACGGCACACCACCCTGCAGCGACAGCAACGCGAGCACGTGCACGGCAAAGGCAAACCGGCTACTCGTGTTCACAGCGCACCCATCCGGCGACGACAATATGTAACCATGATAATTACATTTTCCGGCACCGTCAAACCGCGTACAGCGAATCGGTCTCGCGCGCCCGTCATTTGTCCATCTGCTTCTGTGCGTCGGCGGAATCGCTCGATGCGCTCGACGAAGCCGACGCCCCCGCGTTCTGTGCCGACCACGCCTGCAGCTTGCGCCCCGCCACTTCGAGGCCCTGGCCGGTAATCGACGCGGCCTTGCCGAGCTGCGCGTTGGCCGCGCTCGCGGCGTTCTGCAAATTGGCCTGGGCACTCGACGCGAGCGCCGACGGATCGATTTTGATCGACGGCGCGGAGGCCGAGTCGAGATTCTGCTGCGCGGCGGATTGGGTCGCGTCGACCTGCTGGCCGACGTAGCTTGCCGCCTGATCGAGCTTCTGGCCGGCGAGTTGAGCCGCGTCGTTGAGCTTGCTGGCGGCCTGACCGGCCGACGCGTCGTTCTTCTGGCACGCGGCCAGCGCGCCGAACACGCAAATCACGACCGCCGCGCGACGCAGCAACGAACAGTAAAGAGATGAAATCATGGTGAGTAGGAACCGCGCCGGGCGGCTCGTGTAAAACGAAGACGCGCCCATCATACCGCCGATGCGCGGTGAAACCGCTTCCATTGCACCCGAAGCGGTCGCGGTTCTGTCAAACATCCTGGAGTAGACTGGCCGGGCATGACGCATGAGCACCTGTCAGCATCCCGTGGTTCGATCGATCAACTGGAGGCATACGATGGCGGCAAAGAAGATCCTGTTCCTGACCGGCGACTTCGCCGAGGACTACGAAACGATGGTGCCGTTTCAGGCACTGCAGGCAGTCGGCCATGTGGTCGACGCGGTCTGCCCGAACAAGAAGGCCGGCGAGCGCATCAAGACCGCGATCCACGATTTCGAGGGCGACCAGACCTATACCGAGAAGCCAGGCCATCAGTTCACGCTGAACGCCACCTTCGAGGACATCGATCCGCAGCAATACGACGCGCTGGGCATCGCCGGCGGCCGCGCGCCCGAGTATCTGCGGCTCAATCCGAAGGTGATCGAACTCGTGCGGCAGTTCGCCGAGGCGGGCAAGCCGATCGCCGCGATCTGCCACGCCGCGCAACTGCTCGCCGCCGCCGACGTGATCCGCGGCAAGCGCATCTCCGCGTACCCGGCCTGCGCGCCCGAGGTGAAGCTCGCGGGCGGCGAATATGCCGACATCCCCGTCGATGCCGCGATCACCGACGCCAACTTCGTCACCGCGCCCGCGTGGCCCGCGCATCCCGAGTGGCTGCGGCAGTTCCTCGTGCTGCTCGGCACGCGGATCGAGCACTGAGATCGAGCACTGGGCGATTGCGGCAACGCCCATCGAGTACGGGCAGTGAGCGCGAAAGTCGTCGCGTGTGAAAGTCAGGACTCGCCGCCCCCCCAACATTTGGGAGTAGTCCGATAGTCTCAGCCGAAACGCTTCCCTATAGTCGCGACTGCTTTGGGGAGTACCGTTTCGATGAAACTGACCGACTGGATCGTTACCCTCGCCATCCTGCTGATGGCGATCGCCTTTCTCTGTGCGCGCCGGCGCTCTGCCTGGTCGCGTAACGACCGCGTGCGGCATATGGCGGGCACGCGTCTGCTGATGCAGGCAGCCTGCGCGCTATGGGCAGCCTTGCTGATCGTCGCGCATGGGTTGTTCATGATCGACGATCTGGGCCGCTTGCGGCCGACCTCGATCGCGGCGCTCGCGGGCGTCGCCGGACTGGTGCTCTGCAGTTGCTACTGGTCGGTGCGCGGACACAGGCTGCTCAAGTCGCGCCGTATCTTCGGCGGCTGAACCAACCTGCTCCGGCGGCTTGCCTTTTGAACGCTGTCTTTTGAACGCTGCAATGCTGCGCACCGTACCGGCCGTTCTTCGCCACCCAGCACCTAGCGCGTACTGATGCCGCCTTCCGTATCGACGGACCGCGCGGCCGACCCGCCAGTGGCAGCCGGACCAGCCTCCGCGGCGATCGCCGTGGCAGCCCGCTCGCGCGCTTCGAGTTTCGCCTGCGGGCCGCCACGCGCGTCGCGCGATTGCCCAGCGGCCGCATCGGCCCGCGCGAGCGCGCTGGCCGCCGCCTCACCCGCGCCCGCTCCGTCGCCGGCTTCCGGCAGCGACAGATAAAACGTCGTCCCCACGCCCTCTTTCGATTCCGCCCACACCCGACCGCCGTGCCGCTCGACCATCCGCCGCACCAGCGCAAGGCCGATGCCCTCGCCGGGCGTCGTGTTGCCGTGCAGGCGCTGGAACGCATTGAAAAGCCGCGGCAACGCAACCGCCGGAATGCCCAGACCGTTGTCGCGCACGTAAAAGATCCGCAGCGAATGCACGCCCGGCGGCGCCGGCGTCGTGCCGATCTGGATCCGGCCTTCGCGCGCCGGGTCCAGATAATTGACCGCGTTGCCGATCAGATTCGCGAAGATCTGTTCGAGCGCGGTCGGATCGCCCCACACCAGCGGCAGTTCGCCAACGCTCACGCGCGCGCGCCGCGCCCGGATCGAGCCCTGCATCGCATCGACGACACGCTGCACGATGTCGTGCACGTCGATCTTCTGGCGCCGGTACTCGACACGGCCGACGCGCGAAAGCCGCAGCAGCGCGTCGATGATGTGCGACGCGCGCAGCACCGCGGTCTGCAGATAATGCAGCGCCTCGCCGACGTCCTCATCGACGATCCGCTCGATGCGCTGCCGCGTACCCGTTTCCAGTGACGACGCGCGCACCGCGTCGCGCAGTTCGTCGCACGCGCGGATCAGCTCCTTCGAGAAGCCCTGCAGGTTCACGAGCGGCGCGCGCAGATCGTGCGACACGCTGTAGATGAACATTTCGTTTTCCTGGGTCTGCTGCCGCAGCGTCTCGTTGATGCGCGCGAGTTCGGCGGTGCGGCGCTCCAGATCCGCATGAAAGCGCGCCTCGATACGATCGGCCTCGAGCAGTCGCCGGCTGGTTTCGTGCAAGGTCAGATCGAGCCGGGCGATTTCGTCGCGGCCCACACTGAGCGGCGCGAGCGGCTCGTTGCCGGCGAGCCGCCCTGCGTTGTCGGACAGCAGCGCGAGCCGGCCGCGCACACCGCGCGTGAACATCCACACGGCCAGCGCGACGAACAGCAGCGAGCCGAGCGCGGCCGCGACGATCAGCGACTGTTGCCGCGCGCGTGCGGCGGCGGCCGCATTCGAGCGCAGCGCGTCGAGGCGACGTTCCTCGGCCTGGAACGCGTTCACCTGCAAACGGAAGCGGTCGAGCACGTCGGCGTGCGCCAGATCCTGAAACCGCTCGGCGATATCGCCGCGCCGCGCCGCGTGCAGCAGATCCTGAAGCCGGTCCGACCACTGGCGATAAGCCTGCACCGCCTGACGCACCTCGACTACGCGCTCGACCTGCGCGGGATTGTCGGCGACCATCTCGGCCAGTTGATCGATGCGCCGGTCGACGTCGATCCAGACCGAGACCGGCGTCGTGAAGTGCGTGTTGTTCGCGAGCACCGCGCCGCGCAGCGCCACCGATTCGGAGAGCACCGGCTCGAGAATCGCGGCGCTCTGGCGCAACACCTCCTCGCTGTGCATCGCCCAACGCTCGGCTTCGGTCGCGTCGGCCTGCGCCTTCACGAGGCCGGACAGCAGCGCGAGTTCGAAGACGGCCGGAATCGCGATCAGCAACAGGCCTTTGGTGGTCAGTCTCATGCGTGCGCGTGGGAGGGAATGTGGCCCGCGGATTAAACGCGGAGTCGGCACATTATGTCGGCGTTTGGGCGGGAAAACAAAGAGGGACATGAGACTGGATGCCGCTGGGGCGCCGTCGCGTGTGATGCGGGCTGATGCGATGCGATGCGAGCGAGCCTGCACCGGCGGCGGGCTTCGGCGGCGCTGCTTCAGAAGCCAAGGCGTCAGGATTCCGAATGAAAGCGTAATTAAAATCGAAGATTGCGCCCTCATCTGGGTCACGCGCACCGCAATTCGCTGCGCATGCACTCGAATTGTGCTTTTCGTCTCTGTTCAGGTGCAGCGGATAGCGCCTGCGGAACAGCGCCCTGTTCATCCTAAATCCCATCCCGGTGCCCGATTGCACCGCGTCGACGCGAGCGGCACAACTTTGGCCCGCTTCTTGCTCACATAGCGCACTTTTTTGGCATAAGCGGGACACATCGATGGAAAGTCTGAAAAGCGGCGCCGATACCGAGTTTCTTCTGCTCGGTGCCGCCATGGTGCTGGCGATGCACGCGGGGTTTGCATTCCTTGAACTCGGCACGGTGCGCAAGAAGAATCAGGTCAACGCGCTGGTCAAGATTCTGGTCGACTTCTCGGTCTCGACGATCGCGTATTTCTTTATCGGTTACACGATCGCGTACGGGGTGCAGTTCTTCGGCAGCGCCGCGTCGCTCGCCGAGCACAACGGCTACGGCCTGGTGCGCTTCTTCTTCCTGCTGACCTTCGCCGCGGCAATTCCGGCGATCGTCTCGGGCGGCATCGCCGAGCGCTCGAAATTCAACCCGCAGCTGTTCGCGACCTTCGTGCTGGTCGGCTTCGTCTATCCGTTCTTCGAAGGGATCGCGTGGAATAACCGCTTCGGCATCCAGGACTGGCTCGCCCACGTGTTCGGCGCGCCGTTTCACGACTTCGCGGGGTCGGTGGTGGTGCACGCGTTCGGCGGCTGGGTCGCGTTGCCGGCCGTGCTGCTGCTCGGCGCGCGCCACGGTCGTTATCACCGCGACGGCGGCATCGCCGCGCATCCGCCGTCGAACATTCCGTTCCTCGCGCTCGGCGCATGGGTGCTGACGGTCGGCTGGTTCGGCTTCAACGTGATGAGCGCGCAGACGCTCGACAAGATCAGCGGCCTCGTCGCGGTCAACTCGCTGATGGCGATGGTCGGCGGCACGCTGACCGCGTGGTTCGCGGGCCGCAACGACCCGGGCTTCACGTACAACGGCCCGCTCGCGGGACTCGTCGCGGTCTGCGCGGGCTCGGACCTCATGCATCCGCTCGGCGCGCTGGTGACGGGGGGCATCGCGGGCGTGCTGTTCGTCTATATGTTCACCTGCGTGCAGAACCGCTGGCGCATCGACGACGTGCTCGGCGTATGGCCGCTGCACGGCCTGTGCGGCGCGTGGGGCGGGATCGCGGCCGGCATCTTCGGCACGCGTGCGCTCGGCGGACTGGGCGGCGTCGCGTTCGGCTCGCAGGTGGTCGGCACGCTCGGCGGGATTCTCGTGTCGCTGCTTGGCGGCACGATCGTCTATGGCGCGATCCGCATGACGGTGGGCTTGAGGCTCGATCAGGAAGAGGAATACAACGGCGCGGATCTGTCGATTCACAAGATTTCGGCGACGCCCGAGTGAGAGGTGGTGGGCGGGGTGGGCACACCGGTGCTTGCCTCGCTGCTTTGGCTCCGCTGCTTTGCTCTGCGCTTTACCTCACTGCTTTTGCCCGCGCTCTTTGCGCGCGACATCTTGCCCCTACCGCGCGCGGTGCCGCCCACCCCGGCACCGCCTTGCACCCGTCCCCAAATGCCCACACCGATGTTAGACTGCGCCGCTGGAGATGGCATTCTCCATTAACCGCCCTTAGGGCTGATGATGCCTGCTACGCCCGGTCATGCGGACGCGGCATCGTCTCGTCCGCGTGAACCGGTTTGTCGACCTTCCGGTTTCGATCTCTTCTCCATGTACTGGTCTTTTCTCGCGGTCGCCATCGGCGGCGCACTCGGCTCGCTGTTTCGCTGGTTTCTCGGCATCCGGATGAACGGCATCTTCAGCGGACTGCCGCTCGGCACGCTCGCCGCCAACGTGATCGCCGGCTACATCATCGGCGTGGCGGTCGCCGGCTTCGCGCGCGTGCCGCAACTCCCGCCCGAATGGCGTCTGTTCGTTATCACCGGCCTGATGGGCGGGCTGTCGACGTTCTCGACGTTTTCCGCGGAAGTCGTGCAGCGTCTGCAGGACGGCCGGCTCGGCTGGGCGGCCGGCGAAGTCGTGATTCATGTGAGCGCGTCGCTCGTGATGACGATTCTGGGTATCGCGACGGTATCGCTGCTGGCGCGCTAGGAACACCAGAGCTGACGCGGGCCGGGCATGCTCCCGGCCGGGCTCTCAGGCGTCGCCGGCGCCGGCGCGCCCGCCGGCTGCGGATCGTCTCGCGCCCTCCCCGCCTGCTCCTCACGCGCCCGCGCCGCCATCGGCCTGCCGGGCGGCGCAACGCTCTCTCCCGCGCGCGCTCCCGATCTCGCGTCGTTCCCCCCTTCGCGCGAGACACCGAGGGCTCTCCAGCCACGCTCCTCCGCTACGCGAGTACACGCGTAATGAACGAATAAAACTTTCGACCTAAAAATTCCGCGCGCGATATTAACCCCCATGCAACCTGGTCGCAGGATCTGCGACGCGCGCCTGGCCAATGTATTCGGGCTTCACCATTAACGGCGGACTGTTCCGGCTCGATCCTGGTCGGTATCCCACTGCCTGCGGTGTTTTGCAAAAGCATCTACTCGCCTTCCGGTTGGCGAAGACCTGCATATCCTCGACCTGTTTCAAATGCGGTCATCCATCTCGATACCGACGATGTCTAAAGCAACAACCTACGCAATTCCCTCCCTTGCGTGAATACGTATTCACGCTATACTCGTTGCACTGATTGCCAATATGTCATGAGGTGATAGTGAAAGAACCGCGCCTGAAGCGAACCGTCACGAGCCACGATATCGCCCGTCTCGCCGGTGTTTCGCAGCCTACGGTTTCGCGCGTGCTGACGGGCAATGACCGCGTGAATCCAGAAACGCGCAGCCGGGTCCTTGCCGCTGCGCGTGAGCTCAAATACCGTCCTAACGGTAATGCGCGCGCAATGCGCACAAGCAGAACCGGTAACGTTGGCATTGTGGTTTCCCGGCTGACCAACCCCCTCTATCCGGAAATGCTCGAAGCCATCGGGCAGCGTCTGACCGCCCACTCGCTGCGCATGGTCATGTGGAACACGGACGAAATCAACGAAAAGCTCGCGCTGGACGCTGTCTACGAGAGTCTTGTCGACGGTGTCATCATGACGACGGCGACTGACGCAAGCTCGCGCCTTTATGAAACCCTGCGACTGAACACACCGGTCGTGCTTATCAACCGGTCGGTGGAGCGCTGGGCGTGCGATCAGGTCACGAGCGACAACCTGAAAGGCGGCGCTCTCGTAGCGCGCCATTTCGTCGAAGCCGGGCGCAAGCGTATTGGCTTGCTTGGCGGCCCCACCTCCGCGTCGACGATTCGCGAGCGGCAGACGGGCTTTCGACTGCAACTCGACAGCATGGGTGCGGCCCTGCTCCCCGAGCACTGCATCAGCGTCGAGACCTTCTCCTATCAGCAAGGCTACGCCGCGGCGAAGGAACTGCTTACACGCACCAGGCAACCGCCGGACAGCCTTTTCTGTGTCAACGACATCCTTGCCATTGGCGCGATAGATGCGGCGCGTTCGCTTGACCTGTCAATTCCGGACGATCTGTGGATTGTCGGTTACGACGATATTGAACAGGCATCGTGGGAAGCATTTGATCTGACCACCGTGCGCCAGCCACTGGACGCGATGACGGAGCAGACCATCGAATTCCTGCTGGATCGCATGGACGGACACGACGGTCCCCCGCGCTATCAAAGCCTGCCCAACGAACTGATCGTACGAGGTTCGACCTCATCATGACAGTCGTCTTCGACATCCCAAACATGATCAATCAGTAGGCAACCGCGGGCACGCTCAGCGCATTTGGAGCGTGCTGGTTTCGATGACAATCACCACCAAATTTAATCCGTTATCCTAATCATGAACGAGCATTACGATCCAGGCCAGCGCAGACTGCCATCACAAGACTTCCTGTCCGAGCCGGCCCGCAGCATTCCCATCCGCTATCGTCCCGACGTATTAGTGGTCGGCGGCGGGCCGGCCGGTATTGCCGCCGCCACGGCGGCCGCCCGTTCCGGAGCGTCCGTACTGATCTGCGAGCGCAACGGCTATCTCGGCGGTGCGCTGACCATGGTGACATTGGGCAGCATCTGCGGGTTGTACGCCGTATCGCCTGAGCACATCACGCCAGTCGTGCGCGGTATCGGCGCGGAGATCGCCGAACGCCTGCACACCTATGGCGGCACTAGCGGTCCAATGCGTTGGCTGGAAACCGCATCGCTTCCGTATGATCCCAACTCCTTCAAGCTGGTTGCGGACGACTTGACGGCCGAATCGGGCGTCGAGCTCGCGTTCCATTGCAGCGCGGTGGCGGTCACCAGGGAAGATGCTCGCGTCACGGGGGTGATTTTCGAAGGCGTCGACGGCAGGTGGGCCTGCATGGCCTCGTCGATCATCGACTGCACCGGTGACGGCACCGTCGCGGCGCTCGCCGGCGCGGGCTTCGAACATGATGTTCCCAATGGTCAGGCGCCCACGACGATGTTTCGCTTCGGCGGCGTCGACGTCGAGCGCGCCCGACAGATCTCGCGCCCCGAATTGCATGCGTGTCTTGAACGAGCCGTGGCAAGCGGCTTGAGCCTGCCCCGTACCGCCGGCGGCGCGTTCAGCAATCAACCGCACTCGATGCATCTGAACATCACGCGGATCCTGCGCGATGGCGTCCCGCCCAATACCCTCGACACACGCGAGCTAAGCGCCGCCGAAGTCGAAGGACGGCGCCAGTTGCGCGCCTATCTGCAAGCCTTCCGCGAATTCGTGCCCGGCTATGAGGGATGTTTTATCGCCGACATCGGCGCGTCGATTGGGGTGCGCGAAAGCCGCCGCGTAATGGGCGACTACCGGCTCACACTCGACGACGTGCTGCACGAGGGCCGCTTCGAGGATGCTATCGCGTGCAGCGCATGGCCCGTGGAAGAGCACGGTGCGGGACGCGGCACGCGCTGGGTGTTTCTCGCCCCGGGCACCTATTACCAGATCCCGCTTCGCACGATGTTGCCTGAAGGCATCGAGGGTCTGCTGGTCGCGGGTCGCTGCGCGTCGGCTTCGCACGACGCACACGCGTCGATGAGAGTCGCCGGCGTGTGTTTCGCGATGGGCGAAGCCGCAGGTGTGGTCGCCGCCCAGGCGGCGTCCAGCGGAACCTCAGTAAGAAACGTTGACTTCGCCTCTGTACGTGCCGACCTGCTTCGCCGGGGAGCGTTCCTCGGCGAGGACCGCCTCACTCAACCCGTCTGATTCCCGTTCTTACTTCGCACCGATATCTACCACGCTGATGAAAAAAAACTACCGCTCCAATTTCGCTCCCGGCAGCACGCGCTGGGCCATCCGACGTGCGCAATGGCGAGCACTCGGCATTTCCGATGCCGATATGGAGAAACCAAAGATCGCCGTCATCAACACGTCGTCCGAGTTGTCGATTTGCTACAGCCATCTCGACGAGGTCGCGAAGGTTGTCAAGCAGGCGATTCGCGACGCAGGCGGCCTGCCGTTCGAGATCAAGACCACCGCGCCCAGTGACTTCATCACAGGCGCGGGTCGTAGTGGCCGCTATCTGATGCCGTCGCGCGACCTCGTCGTCAACGACATCGAGACGTCGGTCGAAGGCGCCGTACTCGATGGCATGGTGTGCCTGAGCAGTTGCGACAAGACCGCGCCCGCCCATCTGATGGCCGCCGCGCGCCTGAATCTGCCGACCGTGCTGGTGATCGGCGGCTATCAGGGCTGCGGAAAGCTGGACGGCGAAAAAGTCGATATCGAGGACGTGTTCGAGTCCGCGGGCGAACTCGCGATGGGCCACAAAACGATCGACCAGGTCGAGCGCATGTGCGATGTCGCGATCAAGGGACCCGGTGTGTGTGCCGGCATGGGCACGGCCAACACCATGCACATCATGGCCGAAGCGATCGGCATGACATTGCCTGGCAGCGCCCCGATCGCGGCCGGCAGCCCGGCGATGCTTGAGCTGGCGGCACAAGCCGGCCGCCGGATCGTGGCGATGGTCAACGAAGATCTTCGCCCGCGCGACATCATGACGCCGGCGGCGTTTCGCAACGCCATCACGGTGGGCCTCGCGGTCAGCGGCTCGATCAATATGCTGCGGCATCTGCAGGGTGTCGCCGCCGAAGGCGAAGTCGATGTCAACGTGTACCAGCTCGTGCGCGAACTCGACGGCGCCGTGCCGTTGCTGTGTGCGATCAAGCCGAATGGACCGGGACGGATCGAAGATCTGGACGCAGCGGGAGGTTCCGCCGCGGTCATGACTCAACTGGCCGGGCTGCTCGATACGAGCGTGTTGACCGTCACTGGCCATTCCCTCGCAGAGAATCTCGCACCGCACCGGGTGCGTCGTCCGGACGTGATCGGCAGCATCGATCGTCCGGCGGCCAAAGGGCCTTCTGTCGTGATTCTGAGCGGCTCGCTCGCACCTGAAGGTTCAATCATGAAGCTCGGTCTCGGCGACAAAGCCGAGCGCTTCAGCGGACCGTGCCGCGTGTTCGAAAGTCAGGAAGCCGCGCTCGATGCGCTCGACGCCGGCCAGATCCGCGGCGGCGAAGTGGTCGTGCTGCGCGGGCTCGGCGCACGCGGCGGCCCGGGCGTGGCGTCTGCGTCGTGGTTTGTTGCAGCGGTCAACGGCGCTCAACTCGGCGCGGAAATTGCCGTCATTACCGATGGCCAACTGTCGGGATTGAACCGCGGCTTCACGATCGGACAGGTGATGCCCGAGGCCGCCGACGGCGGTCCGATCGCCCTCGTGAAAGACGGTGACATCGTCACCATCGACGTGAAGAACCGCTCGGTCGACCTGAATGTGCCGGCTGCCGAACTGGCCGAACGCGAAGCCGTAGCCGCTCCGCCCAAACCACCGGCACCTCGCGGCTGGTTGCGTATCTATCAACATCTTGTTCATCCGTTGTCGGAGGGCGGCTCGCTCATCCCGAAAGAATGAGTGCCTGCATCGCCCCGCAAAACAATCTTAAGGAGACACCTCGAATGCAGCATTTTCTGACAATGGCGACGATCGACGTTGCGCACGCAACACTGTCGCCGTTCCGCTTTTGCACCGACCATGCCGACTGGCATCCGGCCATAAACGGAAACGCGAATGCAAACTGAACAATTCGACTACGTCATCGTCGGCGCGGGGTCCGCGGGCTGTGTCCTTGCGAACCGGCTGAGCGCCGACGGCCAGCATCGAGTGCTGCTCGTCGAAGCGGGCGGCAAGGACCGCAACATCTGGATTCACGTGCCGCTCGGCTATGGCAAAACGATGTTCAATCGCAAGCTGAACTGGATGTTCGAAACCGAACCCGTGCCGCAACTGAATGCGCGCCGCGTGAAGCAGCCGCGCGGACGGGTGCTCGGCGGTTCGAGTTCGCTCAATGGCCTGCTTTACGTGCGCGGCCAACGCGAGGACTACGACGACTGGCAAGACATGGGTTGCGACGGATGGGGTTACGACGATGTGCTCCCCTACTTTATCCGTTCGGAAGATCAGCAGCGCGGCGCCGATCCCTGGCATGGCACCGGCGGCCCGCTGGCCGTGAGCGACTTCCCGGATGGCTCGCACCCGATCGCCGATGCATTCATTGCATCCGCAACTGCGCAGGGAATTCCGTCCAACGACGACTTCAACGGCGAGCGCCAGGAAGGCGTCGGCTATTTCCAGGCGACCGCGCGTAATGGTCGGCGCTGCAGCACCGCGGTTGGCTTCCTGCGCCCAGCCATGCGGCGCGGCAACCTGGTCGTACGCACCAATGCCAAGGTGCAACGCGTACTGTTTGCAGGCAAGCGCGCGACCGGAATTGAATATCGCCATGATGACGGTTCCGTTCATACCGCGCTGGCACGACGCGAAGTCATCCTGAGCGCCGGAGCGATCCAGACACCGCAGTTGCTCGAACTGTCGGGTATCGGTCAGCCAGCACTGCTCTCGCGTCTCGGCGTGCCGCTCGTCCATGCGGCGCCTGGCGTCGGTGAAAATCTGCAGGATCATCTCCAGGCGCGTTTGATCTACAACACTCGCGACAAGATCACCGTTAACGACGACCTCGGCAGTTTGTATCGCAAAGCCAGGATGGTACTGCGTTACGTCGCGAGCCGTCGCGGTCCGCTGACCTGGCTGGCAGGTATCGCAGGAGGCTTTGCGCGCACCGATCCGTCGCTGTCCCGTCCGGATATCCAGTTTCACCTGTATCCGTACAGCAGCGACCGGGCCGACCCGTCGCTGCATCCCTTCTCCGCATTCACGCTCACCGTCTGCAAGCTGCGCCCCGAGGCGCGCGGTAGCGTGCATGCCACATCGAGTGATCCGCTTGCGCCCCCGTCGATCCAGCCGAACTACCTGGACCACCCGGCCGATGTCGCGACGATGATAGCGGCGGTCAAGCTGGGCCGCTCGGTGATCGCCGGTACGCCCACGCAGCAGCTGGTCTCTCAGGAGTACTCGCCCGGACGCGACTGCCGCTCGGAAGCGGACATTCTCGAATTCATTCGGGAGAAGGCGTTTTCGGTCTATCACCCGGTTGGCAGTTGCCGAATGGGCAGCGATTTGGCGGCGCCTGTCGATCCGCAATTGCGCGTGCGCGGCGTCGATGGTCTGCGGGTGGCCGACGCTTCGATCATGCCGATCATTGTGTCGGGCAACACCAACGCCGCAGCCATCATGATCGGCGAAAAAGCCGCCGATCTCATCATGCAGTCGCAGTGATGATGAACACGCAGTCCCGTTGCGGGAAGCGCGATTGCCACGCAACGGCATTGCAACCGTCAATACTGCCAAGGAACCAACAATGAGCCACTTAACTCTCGAACAGGAACTCAAAACCGCCGGCACGTACGGCCATTTCATTGACGGCGATTTCCCCATACCGCGTGGCGAGACGGCACATGTCACGCTGAACCCGGCAAACGGGACGCCGCTGGCCCATTTCGCCGAAGCGACCAGCGCGGAAGTGGACGACGCCGTCAATGCCGCAAGGCACGCATTCCTGACCGTATGGGGCCGCATGACGGGTCGCGAGCGCTATGAACACATGCGTCGCCTCGCGGTAGAACTCGAACGGCGAACCGAACGACTCGCATGGTTGGAAACGCTCGATGTCGGCAAGCCGATCGGCGTCTCGCGCGCGACCATGCGCGATTTGCCCTACACGGTCGACTATTACGCGAGTGTGCTGCACGGCCTCACGGGCGAGACGCTACAGGTCGGCGAGCACGACGTGCTCAACTTCACGTTGCGCGAGCCGCTTGGCGTCTGTGCGCTGATCGTGCCGTGGAATTACCCGTTGACCCTGGCACTACTGAAGATTGCGCCGGCCATCGCGGCAGGTAATACCGTCGTGCTCAAACCCTCCGAGGTCACGCCGCTATCGGCGCTCGAACTGGCACGCGCGGTGGCCGACGCAGGCATTCCGGCCGGCGTCATCAATGTCGTGTTCGGCGGCGGTGCGACGGGCAACGCGCTGATCCACCATCCGGGTATCGACAAGATCTCGTTCACCGGCGGCACAGAGACCGGCAAACGTATCTATGCCGCCGCGGCCGCCGGTCTGAAGCGGGTTACGCTCGAGCTGGGCGGAAAATCCCCGCTCGTCGTGTTCGACGATGCCGATCTGCCGCGCGCCATCGAGGTCGCGAAAATCGACTCCATCCGTAACTCCGGCCAGGTATGCGCGGCCTGCACGCGGCTGATTGTCCACGAAGCCGTTGCGGATGCGTTCGTCGACGGTCTGACCCAGGCGCTCGCGGGCGTGCGCATCGGGGAGCCCGGCAACGACGAAACGGAAATGGGCCCAGTCATCAACGCCGCGCAACTCAAACGCATCAGCAGTTACCGCGAGGTGGGGCACGAGGAAGGCGCGCACTTTACCGAATGTCAGAACATCGACACGCGCGCCGACCTGAAGAACGGCTATTACACCGCACCCGCCCTCTTTCTGCAGGCGTCCAACGAGATGCGCGTCTCGCGCGAGGAAATTTTCGGCCCAGTGCAAACGGTCTTGCGCTTTCGCACGGAAGAGGAAGGCCTGCGGCTCGCCAACGACTCGCCCTATGGTCTCGCGGCCTGCGTCTTCACGCGTGACTCCGCGCGGGCGATCCGGACCGCCCGCACGATCCAGGCGGGCACCGTATGTATCAACTACGGCGTCAAGGCGGTCGTTGAAGCGCCATTCGGCGGTTACAAGCAGTCGGGAATCGGCAAGGAGAGAGGTCTCCAGGCCATGCTCGACGACACCCAGCTGAAGAGCGTTCGGCTATATCACGGTCGAACCTGAGCCGGCTGCGGCCGGCTCCACATAAAAAACGGAGACATGATGAGAGTTCCAGCGCAGTACGCCACGGCGGCGCAAACCGATACATCCATGCGGCGAGTCGTCATCGCGTCGTCACTCGGCACGATGTTCGAGTGGTACGACTTTTATCTGGTGGGATCGCTCGCCACCTACATCAGCACCGCCTTCTTTTCAGGAGTCAATGCAACAGCGGCGTTTATTTTCACGCTGCTCAGCTTTGCCGCCGGGTTTGTCGTCAGACCGATCGGCGCCATCATTTTCGGGCGCATTGGCGATATGATCGGTCGGAAGTACACGTTTCTGGTGACGATTCTGATTATGGGCTTTGCAACCTTCCTGGTCGGCATACTCCCTACCTTCGCGCAGATCGGAATCTGGGCTCCGATCGGATTCGTGACACTGCGCTGTCTGCAAGGACTCGCGATGGGCGGCGAATACGGCGGAGCGGTGACGTACGTCGCGGAACATGCGCCGAATAACCGTCGCGGCACCTGGACTGCCTGCATCCAGGCCACCGCCATCTTTGCGATTGTGCTCGCACTGGTCATCATCGCTGGCGTGCGCAGCCAGGTCGGCGAAACGCAATTCGTCGCGTGGGGCTGGCGCGTGCCGTTTCTGATTTCATTGGCTCTCCTCACCATCTCGATCTGGATACGCCTCAAGCTTCACGAGTCGCCCGCGTTCAGGAAAATGATCGCTGAAGGCAAAGGCTCGAAGGCGCCGCTCAGAGATGCGTTTGGCCGCTGGCCGAACCTGCGCCTTGTGCTCCTCGGTACGCTGATCGTCGCCGGGCAGGCCGTGGTCGGCTACACCGGCGAGTTTTATGTCATGTTCTTCCTGACAAAGACGCTGCAGGTCGACGGCGAGACGGCCAACATGCTGATGATGACCTCGTTATTGATCAGTGTGCCTATTTTTATCCTCGCCGGGGCACTGTCCGACGTCATTGGCCGCAAGCCGCTCATTGTCGGTGGCTGTCTCATCGCCGCGCTGACCTTCTTTCCGTTATTCAAAGCCCTGACCTTCTATGTCAACCCGGCGCTAGCACAAGCCCAGCAACGCTCACCGATCGTCGTGACCGCCGATCCGGCCGAGTGTTCATTCCAGTTCAATCCTGTTGGCGCCGCGAAGTTCACGACCTCGTGCGACATAGCGAAAGCCGCCCTGGCAACGCTCGGACTCAGCTACGACAACCGCATCGCAGCGAAAGGCGAGCCTGCATCCATCCAGATCGGTGAAAGTCTGATCCAATCCTACAACGGCAAGGATCCGCAAGCAAAGCTCGCAGAGACGAACTTTCGCGCGTCGTTGCGCGATACGTTGCATCGCTACGGTTATCCCGAGAAGGCCAATCGAAGCGCAATCAACTACCCGATGACGATATTGATTCTCGTCGTACTGATGCTCTTTGTCACGATGACATACGGGCCTATTGCCGCAATGCTGGTCGAAATGTTCCCGACGCAAGTCCGCTACACGTCGATGTCGCTGCCGATCAATATCGGCAATGGATGGTTTGGTGGCTTGCTGCCCGCTACTGCGTTCGCGATCGTCGCCACGAAGGGCAATATTTACGCGGGTTTGTGGTACCCCGTGATAGTCGCGTCGATCGCGGGTATCGTCGGGCTGCTGCTCCTCCGGGAAACAAGCGGCAAGGATATTACGTCGATGTCTTGAGAAAGGCGTTGGATCAACGATGAGCGACGCTGCAAACAAAAAATTCAAATAGCTCACTCATAGCGATTCATAGCGATATGGCACACGACCGACGGCAGAAAGGTGAAGCAACCGTCGGTCGTGTGCGTCTGGTCCTGCAGCTGGTCCTGCGCCGCGCATGCTTTTGCGCGCGCTCCCTATTCCCGCCTGAGACAGCACGTCCGCTGCAAAGCTCAGGACCACCCCTCAAGCCTTAGTGTCGCTCGAACCAGCCGCTGCTCCTCCTGCTCGATTTCGCGCAAGCCCGCGCAAACGCTGCTGATATGGTCCGCAGCTGCCTTGCGTGCCTGGTCCGGCAGTTTGCCAACGACAGCGTTGTAAAGCCTTGCGTGCTGACGATCGATGAGCCGCTTATGCGACTCCCGGTGATAGAGATTGTTGACAGAGGCGAACACAGAACTGAGCAGGAGATCCGTTAGCGTGCTGAGCGTATGCGACAGAACCGGGTTGTGCGACGCGTCGCAGATGGCAAGGTGAAAAGCATGATCCAGACGCGCGTGCTCGGAAGGTCCGGCTTCCGTATCGTGCGCTTCGATCATCTCCTCGTAGCGTCGCGTGATCATGACGTAGTCGGCCTGCGTGCCGCGCAGTGCCGCGAGTCGCGCAGATTCCGCCTCGAGGAAGCCTCTCACTTCCAGAAGGTCATAGAGCGTGCGCGGCTGGGATCCGAACAGATACAGGAGCGGCGAGATCTCGCTATGCCCGGTCAGGCTGGCGACGTATGACCCTCGCCCATGCGAGGTTTTAATGATGCCGCGAGCACGGAGGAGTTTAAGACCTTCGCGCAGCGCGGCCCTGGAAACGCCGAGCTTCTCTACGAGCCGCCGCTCCGAGGGCAACGGCTGTCCGCATTGAAGCACGCCGTCGACAATCAGCCGTTCGATGCGTTCTGCCACGACGTCGGCAACCTGACGGGCGGGCATGGCGTCCACGGTGTCGCGAGTATTCATATCGTGCCTTCTACCAGTGGTCTGTCCAGTCAAAACGATGAGGAAAACGAAATCCTGCACAACCAGCATCATGCTTAATTTCAGGGCCTATCGACAAGTCGTGCTGCGCGATCCCTCAAAAAAACTGGTCGGACCACCAGACCCGGCCATCGACAACGCCCGACGACGCGGCAACAATCTTTGCCAGAAACGCTTTGCCGGATGGTCGCCCCGACGCGTCGGTAAAGAGCGAGGAGACAATTCATGAGTTATCGCTACGACGAATCGGTCGATGGGCCGCTCGTCACGCACGACCGGCACGCCGTCGTTGCGGAGCTGCACCGCCGCGTGCCCGGGCTGACGATCCTGCACGAAACGGAGGACCTGCGCCCGTTCGAATGCGATGGGCTATCCGCCTACCGCACAACCCCGCTGCTCGTCGCACTACCCGACACGGTGGAGCAGATCGAAAAGCTGCTTGGCTATGCACACGAGGCACGCATCCCGGTGGTGGCGCGCGGTGCGGGCACCGGTCTTTCGGGCGGCGCGCTTCCGCTCGAGAAAGGCATTCTTCTCGTGTTGGCGCGCCTGAACCGCATCATCGAGATCAACCCCGAGGCGGGCATCGCCCGCGTTCAACCCGGCGTGCGCAATCTCGCCATTTCCCAGGCCGCTGCGCAGCACGGCCTTTACTACGCTCCCGATCCTTCGTCGCAGATTGCCTGCTCGATCGGCGGTAACGTCGCGGAAAACGCCGGCGGCGTGCATTGTCTGAAATATGGCCTCACGGTCCACAACATCCTCAAGCTCGAGATCCTCACCATCGAGGGTGAACACGTCACGCTGGGATCGGACGCGCTCGATTCGCCGGGCTTCGATCTGCTCGCGCTCTTCACCGGTTCGGAAGGCATGCTCGGCATCGTCGTCGAGGTCACCGTCAAGCTGCTCACCAAACCTCAAAGCGCACGCGTGCTGCTGGCGAGCTTTGACGACGTGGAAAGGGCCGGCTCCGCCGTCGCGGACATCATCGGCGCCGGGATCATTCCGGGTGGTCTGGAGATGATGGACAATCTCGCCATTCGTGCCGTCGAAGATTTCATCCGCGCTGGCTATCCCGTGGACGCAGAGGCCATCCTGCTGTGCGAAGTGGACGGCGCGGAAAGCGACGTTATTGAGGATTGCCAACGGGTGGAGATGTTGCTGCGCGCCGCAGGCGCAACCGACGTGCGACTCGCCCGCGACGAAGCCGAGCGTCAGAGATTCTGGGCAGGGCGCAAGAATGCCTTCCCCGCCGTCGGCCGCATCTCGCCCGACTATTACTGCATGGACGGGACGATTCCGCGCCGCGAGCTGCCCGGTGTGCTCACCGGTATCGAGCGCCTGTCGAAGGAATACGGGCTACGTGTGGCCAACGTTTTCCATGCGGGCGACGGCAACCTGCATCCGCTGATCCTGTTCGATGCGAACGCCGGAGAAACCGAGCGCGCCGAAGCGCTCGGCGGCGCCATTCTGGAGTTGTGCGTGAAGGCCGGCGGTAGCATCACAGGGGAACACGGCGTCGGCCGGGAAAAAATCAATCAGATGTGCGCGCAGTTCAATGCCGACGAGCTGACCTTGTTTCACGCGCTGAAGTCCGCGTTCGACCCGCACGGTCTGCTCAATCCCGGCAAGAACATTCCGACCTTGCACCGCTGCGCCGAATTTGGCGCGATGCACGTGCACCACGGCGCCCTGCCATTTCCCGAACTGGAACGATTCTGATGCACAACGAACCGATTGCAAGGGACGACAGCGAGCGTCTCGTCGACGAAGTCGCGCACGCCATGTCGACGCATACCGCGCTGAGCGTGCGCGGTGGCAACAGCAAAGCCTTTCTCGGCCGCGGCGTGCCCGACGGCGCGCGCGAGCTCGACACGCGCAGCCACAGCGGCATCGTTCGCTACGAGCCGACCGAGTTGGTCATTACCGCGCGTTGCGGCACGCCATTGTCGGCACTCTCGGCGGCACTGGACGCGGCCGGTCAGATGCTGCCTTGCGAGCCGCCCGAATTCGATGGCCACGCGACCCTCGGCGGCGCGGTGGCGAGCGGACTGTCGGGGCCGCGTCGGCCGTGGGCGGGCTCCGTGCGCGACTTCGTGCTCGGTTGCCGGCTGATCACGGGCAACGCGAAACATCTGCGCTTCGGCGGGGAAGTGATGAAGAACGTCGCCGGCTACGACATGGCCCGGTTAGCGGCCGGCAGCTTCGGTTGCCTCGGCGTCATCACCGAGGTCTCGCTCAAGGTATTGCCCAAGCCGAAAACAACGCGCAGTGTCGTCCTCGACATGAATCCGGGCGAAGCCATGACAGAACTGTTGAACTGGCGACGCAGCTCGCTTCCCGTCACCGGCGCGTGCTACGTCGACGGCCGCCTCCATGTGCGACTCGAAGGCGGTGATGGCTCCGTGGCGTCGGCGCTCGATCGCATCGGCGGCGAAGACCTCGGCATCGCGTTCTGGGCCGACCTGCGCGAGCGCCGCCTGCCCTTCTTTGCCGACCCGCGTCCGCTCTGGCGTGTGTCGCTGCCCGCCGCGGCGCCGCTCATGCCGCTGCCCGGCGACGTCATGCTGGACTGGGGCGGCGCACAGCGCTGGCTCAAGAGCAACGCGGCCGCGTCGGCGATACGCGCGGTCGCCGAAGCCGCGGGAGGTCACGCGACGCGCTACACCTCGCAGGCGGGGCCGGCCCCCGAGGCCCAAATCCCCAAAGCCGCCGAGACGCCGTTCATGCCGCTTCCCGCGCCGCTGCTGCGCCTGCATCGCGCGCTGAAAGCCCAACTTGATCCCCATGGCCTGTTCAACCCCGGCCGCCTTTACGCCGATTTCTGACTCGCGCAACCATGCAAACGAACCTCAGCGAACACGCGAAGACCCTCGCACGCGCCGACGAAGCGGAATCGATCCTGCGTAGCTGCGTGCACTGCGGCTTCTGCAACGCCACCTGTCCCACCTACCAGGTGCTCGGCAACGAGCTCGACGGCCCGCGCGGCCGCATCTACCTGATCAAGCAACTGCTCGAAGGCGAAGCCGTCACCGCGAAAACCCAATTGCATCTCGACCGCTGCCTGACTTGTCGGAACTGTGAGACGACCTGTCCTTCAGGCGTCACCTATCACGCGTTGCTCGATATCGGCCGTGCCGAACTGGAGCGGCGGATCACGCGCCCGACCGGAGAGCGCATCCTGCGCGAAGGGCTGCGCCAGGTCATCCCGCGTCCAACGGTGTTCAAGACGCTGCTGAAGGCGGCCCGTCTCGCGCGGCCCGTCCTGCCGGCATCGCTGCAACAGAAAATCCCCGCCGGCGGCGTAGCCGCCAAGCCCCGGCCCGCAGTGCGGCATAGCCGGCGCGTGCTCATGCTGGAAGGCTGCGTCCAGCCTACCCTGTCTCCCAACACAAACGCCGCCGCCGCGCGGGTGCTCGACCGGCTGGGCATCAGCGTGATCGCCGCATCGCAGGCCGGGTGTTGCGGCGCCGTCGACTATCACCTGAACGCCCAGGAAGCGGGACTCGCCCGTGCACGCCGCAACATCGACGCATGGTGGCCGGCGATTCAGGCCGGTGCGGAAGCGATCGTGCTGAGCGCCAGCGGCTGCGGCGCGTTCGTCAAGGAATATGGGCAACTGCTACGCGCCGACCCGCTCTATGCGGCAAAGGCCGCGCGCACGAGCGAACTGGCTCGCGATCTCGTCGAAGTGCTGGGTGCCGAGCCGCTCGACGCGTTGCAGACCGGCAGCCGCAAGCGCATCGCCTTTCACTGCCCGTGCACGTTGCAGCACGCCATGAAGCTCGGCGGCGCGGTCGAGGCGATCCTGACGCGGCTCGGCTACGATCTCACCGACGTGCCGGACGCGCATCTGTGCTGCGGCTCCGCCGGCACCTACTCCATCACGCAGCCGGCGCTTGCCACGACGCTGCGCGATCGTAAGCTCGACGCGCTCGAAAGCGGTCACCCCGAAGTCATCGCGACGGCAAACATCGGCTGTCAGACACACCTGGCCGGGGCCAATCGCACCAGCGTGCGGCACTGGATCGAACTCGTCGAAGACACGCTTCAATAATCCGGGGAATCGACCGCCGGCTTTCCCATTGCTGCGGGCTTTGTTGTTCGCCGATAGATATCAAAAAAAAAGCGCCACGTTGCCGTGACGCTTTAAAAAGTTCTAGCCATTCCGAGGGCCGTGCTAGAACCTGAGAGACGGTATTCGAAAGACGCTATTCAGAAGTCAGAAGTGAGAGGAGGAACCGGAAACCGGTGCCCCGCTTGATCGCGATCAGGCCATACCGCAGAAGCCTGGCGACTTCAAACCGACCGCCCAGTATTTGAGCAAACAGCGAGAGATTGCCTCATCTTTCGAAATGAGATTCCATTTTTTATGCTTATGCTGACTAAGTCAAGCAAAACATAAAACGCTTTCACCGATTTCAGTAATTTATTCCGATACAATGATTTTCTAAAGAAAAAATGAAACTAATAGATCGGTTTGGAGATCATCGCCGCCGTCATCGGACAGAGCGCCAATACGGCACGAATAAATAATTTGAAATATAGTTCTCAAAAAGCGTATGAACCGATCCAAGCCTTTTCCTCTCCCCGCTACGCCCGTCAAAGACAGTAAGGACGGCGCCGGCGACGAAGTCACCGCGCTCGCTCGCGGCCTGACCGTGCTGCGCTCGATCGCCGCCGCCCACGCGCCGCTCAGCAACCGCGAACTCGCCGAGCTGACCGGCATCCCGAAACCGACCGTCTCGCGCATCACCGCGACGCTGGTCGGCACCGGTTTTCTGCTGCGCCAGCCGGATAGCGAGCGCTTCGTGCTGACCTCGTCGGTACTGGAACTGAGCAACGGCTTTCTGCGTAATTTCGACATTCGCGCCCGCGCGCGCCCGTTCCTGATCGAACTCGCGGAACGCACCGCGCTGTCGGTGCATCTCGCGGTGCGCGACCGCTACGACATGGTGGTGATCGATACGATCCGGCCGCGCTCGGCGGTCCTCGTCTCGCGGCTCGAGATCGGCTCGCGCATGAGCCTCGCACGCACCGCGGTCGGCCGCGCCTATCTCGCGGCGCTCGCCGAGCCGGAACGCGACCAGTTGCTCGCCGGCCTGCAGACGGCCGAAGGCGACGAATGGGGCTACCTCGGCAGCCGCCTCGACAACGCGATCCGCGACACGCTCGAGCGCGGCTTCGCGATCGCCACCGGCGAGTGGTACGACGGCCTGAACGCGATCGCGCTCGGCTTCGTCGGGCCGTCGGGCGAACGCTACGCGGTCAACTGCGGCGGCTCGGCCGACCAGTGTCCGCGCGACTGGCTGATCTCGAGCGCCGCGCCGGCCCTGCTCGACTGCATCGGCAAGATCGTGCTGGAAATCGGCGGCACACCGGGGCGCCGGCTCGATCAGTAAACCGCCGGGCGCACTTCCTCCTGTCAAGCGGCCGGCCGCCGCAAGGCGACCCGGATTTCGCCAGTCCACCGCTTCGCCAACAATTTCCCTACGTCTCTGTAACCTTCGTAATCAATCGAAAAATACGTGGCTGGACTGTTACAGAGGCCGCAACGTACGATCACGCATCCCGGTCGCGGGAACGCATGCGGCGCGCCGTGAGCGCGGTCGCCAACGGCCCCGCCCGGCCGTGACGACTCCGCATTGCCGACTCCGCACTGCGTTAACATCTTTGTCCCGCGCGTCGGGTAGTATCGCGCTGAACGTTGCACGGCGCGCCCGCAGCCGAAACCGCCTGTCCCGCCGCCCGCGTGCCGGTGCCCTCCGTTCGACGGCGGCAACCGCGCGAGCGGCTCACATCACCAAGCCAGCCACCTGACCGAATCGATGGACGAACAACAAAAGCACCCGGAAACCCAACGCCCTGTCGCTTCCCAACCGTCCGCGGGCGGCGCGCAAGCGAGCGCGCCCGGCGCAGTGAAGCGGCATCGCGGCCGCACCATCGCGATCATCGTCGCCGTGCTGATCGTGCTCGGCGTCGTGCTGTGGCGCTGGCATCCGTGGGGCGGACCCGGCAGCGGCGCGAGCGCGCCCGGTGCCGCGAGCGGCGCGCGCGGCGGCCGCTTCGGCCGGGGCGGTCCGAACGCGATGGCCAATATGGCGCAACCGGTGCACGTCGCGACCGCGTCGCAAGGCGAAATGCCGGTCGTGCTGACCGCGCTCGGCACGGTCACGCCGCTCGCCACCGTCACCGTGCTGCCGCAGCTGAGCGGCGTGCTGCAGCAGGTCTATTTCAAGGAAGGCCAGATGGTCAAAAAGGGCGACGTGCTGGCCCAGATCGATCCACGCCCCTATGAGATTTCGCTGCGTAACGCCGAGGGCACGCTGGTGCGCGACCAGGCGTTGCTCGCCACCGCGCGCCTCGATCTGAAGCGCTATCAGACGCTGCTCGCGCAGGACTCGATCGCGAGCCAGCAGGTCGACACCCAGGCGTCGCTGGTGCGGCAATACGAAGGCACGGTCAAGTCCGACCAGGCGAACATCGACAGCTTCAAGCTCGACCTCGTGTACGCGCGCATCACCGCGCCGGTGTCCGGGCGCATCGGTCTGCGCCAGGTCGACGCGGGCAACTACGTGACCTCGGGCCTCACCAACGGCATCGTCGTGATTACGCAGCTCGATCCGATCAGCGTGGTCTTCACGACCTCCGAAGACAACCTGCAGCAGATCATCCAGCACACACAGAACGGCGAGCAGCTGTCGGCCACCGCGTACGACCGCAGCAACACGCACCCGCTCGAAGTCGGCTCGCTGAAGACGATGGACAACCAGATCGACACGAGCACCGGCACGGTCAAGCTGCGCGCGATCTTCGAGAACAAGGACAACCGCCTGTTCCCGAATCAGTTCGTCAACACCCGCCTGCTCGTCGATACGATCAAGGACGCGGTGATCGTGCCGACCTCGGCGGTGCTCAACGGCTCGATGGGCACCTTCGTGTACGTCGTGAAGCCGGACAACACGGTCACCGTGCGCCAGATCAAGGTCGGCCCGGTCGATGGCGAGCGCACCAGCATCCAGTCGGGCCTCGCGGTCGGCGAGCGCGTCGTGATCGACGGTTCGGACCGTCTGCGCGAAGGCGCGAAGATCACGATCCCGGCCGACCGGCCGCGCGGCGCCTCGGGCGCGCACGGCGCGAGCGACGCTGCCGCTGCGTCCGGTGCATCCGGCGCGCACGCGCACCACGGCCGGCACGCGTCGCAGGCTTCGCAATAAAGTAAAGGCACGGCACTTACCGCATGAATCCATCCCGCGCCTTTATTCTGCGTCCCGTCGGCACCGCGCTGCTGATGGCGGCGATCATGCTGGTCGGCCTCGTCGCGCTGCGCTTTCTGCCGCTCTCCGCGCTGCCCGAAGTCGACTATCCGACCATCCAGGTGCAGACCTTCTATCCGGGCGCGAGCCCGGACGTGATGACCTCGTCGGTGACCGCGCCGCTCGAACGGCAGTTCGGGCAGATGCCGTCGCTGAACCAGATGTCCTCGCAAAGTTCGGCCGGCTCGTCGATCATCACGCTGCAGTTCAGCCTCGATCTGCCGCTCGACATCGCCGAGCAGGAAGTGCAGGCCGCGATCAACGCGGCCGGCAACCTGCTGCCGTCCGACCTGCCCGCGCCGCCAATCTACGCGAAGGTCAACCCGGCCGACGCGCCGATCATGACGCTCGCGATTACCTCGAAGACACTGCCGCTCACCCAGGTGCAGGACCTCGCCGACACGCGGCTCGCGCAGAAGATTTCGCAGGTCGCGGGGGTCGGTCTGGTGAGCCTGTCGGGCGGCCAGCGCCCGGCGATCCGGATTCAGGCGAATCCGCGCGCGCTCGCCGCGTACGGCCTGAATCTCGACGATCTGCGCACCACCGTCTCGAACCTCAACGTCAACACGCCGAAGGGCAACTTCGACGGCCCGACGCGCAACTACACGATCAATTCGAACGATCAACTGACCGACGCCTCGCAGTACAAGACTGCGGTGATCGCGTACAAGAGCGGCCGCCCGGTGATGCTGACCGACGTCGCGAATATCGTCGAGGGTCCGGAGAACACCAAGCTCGGCGCGTGGGTCGACAACACCCCGGCAATCATCCTGAACGTGCAGCGCCAGCCGGGCGCCAACGTGATCCAGGTGGTCGACAGCATCAAGAAGCTGCTGCCGCAGCTGCAGCAGGCGCTGCCCGCCGCACTCGACGTGCAGATCGTCACCGACCGCACCACCACGATCCGCGCATCGGTGCGCGACGTGCAGTTCGAACTGGCGATGTCGGTCGTGCTGGTCGTGCTGGTGATGTACCTGTTCCTCGCCAACGTCTACGCGACGATCATTCCGAGCCTCTCGGTGCCGCTGTCGCTGATCGGCACGCTCGCGGTGATGTACCTGTGCGGCTTCTCGCTGGACAACCTATCGCTGATGGCGCTGACCATCGCGACCGGCTTCGTCGTCGACGATGCGATCGTGATGATCGAGAACATCGCGCGCTACGTCGAGGAAGGCGAGCCGCCGCTCGAAGCCGCGCTGAAGGGCTCCAAACAGATCGGCTTCACGATCATCTCGCTGACGGTCTCGCTGATCGCGGTGCTGATTCCGCTGCTCTTCATGGGCGACGTGGTCGGCCGCCTGTTCCACGAATTCGCGATCACGCTCGCGGTGACCATCGTGATCTCGGCGGTTGTCTCGCTGACGCTCGTGCCGATGATGTGCGCGAAGCTGCTGCGCCACACGCCGCCGCACGAGAGCCACCGCTTCGAGGCGAAGGCGCACCGCGCGATCGACTGGGTGATCGCGCGCTACGCGGTCGGACTCACGTGGGTGCTGAACCGGCAGCGCTCCACGCTGGTCGTCGCGGTCCTCACGCTGGTGCTGACCGGCCTGCTTTACGTGTTCGTGCCGAAGGGCTTCTTCCCGGTGCAGGACACCGGCGTGATCCAGGCGATCACGCAGATGCCGCAATCGGTGTCGTTCGCGTCGATGGCCGAACGCCAGCAGGCGCTCGCCGACCAGATCCTGAAGAATCCGGACGTCGAGAGCCTGACCTCGTTCATCGGCGTGGACGGCAGCAACATCACGCTGAACAGCGGCCGCATGCTGATCAACCTGAAGCCGCGCGACGACCGCAGCAACACCGCGAGCGAGGTGATCCGCCAGTTGCAGCACGACGTCGCGCACATCGCGGGCGCCACGCTCTACATGCAGCCGGTGCAGGACCTGACGATCGACTCGACGGTGAGCCCGACGCAGTACCAGTTCATGCTCACCGATCCGAACATCAGCGAATTCACCACGTGGGTGCCGAAGCTGGTCGACCGGCTGAAGCAGTCGCCCGAACTCGCGGACGTCGCGACCGATCTGCAGGACAACGGCCGCTCGGTGTTCATCGAGATCGACCGCGCGACCGCCTCGCGCTTCGGCATCACGCCGGCCACGATCGACAGCGCGCTGTACGACGCGTTCGGCCAGCGCATCATCTCGACGATCTTCACGCAGTCGAACCAGTACCGCGTGATCCTCGAAGCGCAGCCGGAGATGCAGCACTACACCGAGTCGCTGAATTCGATCTATCTGCCCTCCTCCACGTCGAGCGGCGGCCAGGTGCCGCTGTCGTCGATCGCGAAGTTCATCGAGCGGCCCGCGCCGCTGCTCGTCACGCACCTGAGCCAGTTCCCGGCCACCACGGTGTCGTTCAACCTCGCGCCGGGTTCGTCGCTCGGCGCGGCGGTCAAGGCGATCGATCAGGCGCAGAAGGACATCGGCCTGCCCGCGTCGTTCCAGACCCGTTACCAGGGCGCGGCGCTCGCGTTCCAGGCGTCGCTCGCGAACGAACTGTTCCTGATCCTCGCGGCGATCGTCACGATGTACATCGTGCTCGGCGTGCTGTACGAAAGCTTCATCCATCCGATCACGATCCTCTCCACGCTGCCGTCGGCCGGCGTCGGCGCGCTGCTCGCGCTGCTCATCACCGGTCACGATCTCGACATCATCGGCATCATCGGCATCGTGCTGCTGATCGGTATCGTGAAGAAGAACGCGATCATGATGATCGACTTCGCGCTCTACGCCGAGCGCGAGGAAGGCAAGCCGCCGCGCGAGGCGATCTACCAGGCGTGTCTGCTGCGCTTCCGGCCGATCCTGATGACCACCCTGGCCGCCCTGCTCGGCGCGCTGCCGCTGATGCTCGGCACCGGCGCAGGCTCGGAGCTGCGCCGCCCGCTCGGTATCGCGATCGCCGGCGGTCTGATCGTGAGTCAGTTGCTGACGCTGTTCACGACGCCGGTGATCTACCTCGCGTTCGATTCGCTCGGCCGTCGGCTGCGCGAGCGCTTTCACCGCGACGACTCGTCCGGTAGCGCAACGCCGCCCGCCACCGACGCAGGGAACTAGGCGATGAATCTGTCGCGTCCGTTTATTTCCCGTCCGGTCGCCACCACGCTGCTGGCGATCGGCATCGCGCTGTCGGGCGTGTTCGCGTTCACGAAGCTGCCGGTCGCGCCGTTGCCGCAGGTCGACTTCCCGACCATCTCGGTGCAGGCGTCGCTGCCGGGCGGCAGTCCGGAGACCGTCGCGACCAGCGTCGCGAGTCCGCTGGAGCGGCATCTGGGCTCGATCGCCGACGTCACCGAGATGACCTCGCAAAGCTCGGTCGGCTCGACGCGCATCACGCTGCAGTTCGGCCTGAACCGCGACATCGACGGCGCCGCGCGCGACGTGCAGGCCGCCATCAACGCGGCGCGCGCCGACCTGCCCGCGAGCCTGCGCAGCAACCCGACCTATCACAAGGTCAACCCGGCCGACGCGCCGATCCTGATTCTCGCGCTCACCTCGAGCACGCTGACCGCCGGGCAATTGTACGACTCGGCGGCCACGGTGCTGCAGCAGTCGCTGTCGCAGGTGCAGGGTGTCGGCGAAGTCGACGTGAACGGTTCGGCGAACCCGGCCGTGCGCGTCGAGCTGCAGCCGCACGCGCTGTCGCACTACGGGATCGGCCTCGAAGACGTACGCGCGGCGCTCGCCGCGGCCAACGCGAACAGCCCGAAGGGCGCGATCGAGTTCGGCGAAAACCGCGTGCAGCTGTACACCAACGATCAGGCGAGCAAGGCGTCGCAGTACAAGGACCTCGTGATCGCCTACCGCAACGGCGCGCCGGTCAAACTCTCCGACATGGGCGAGGTCGTCGATTCGGTCGAGGACCTGCGCAATCTGGGTCTGTTCAACGGCAAGCACTCGGTGCTGGTGATCCTGTACCGGCAGCCCGGCGCGAACATCATCGAGACGGTCGACCGCGTGAAGGCGATGCTGCCGCAACTGCACGCGTCGCTGCCGGCGGACGTCGACATCGAGCCGACCTCGGACCGCTCCACCACGATCCGCGCGTCGCTGAAGGACACCCAGCGCACGCTGGTGATCGCGGTCGCGCTGGTCGTGATGGTGGTGTTCCTGTTCCTGCGCAACTGGCGCGCCACGCTGATTCCAAGCGTGGCGGTGCCGATCTCGATCGTCGGCACGTTCGGCGCGATGTACCTGATGGGCTTCTCGCTCGACAACCTGTCGCTGATGGCGCTGACCATCGCGACCGGCTTCGTGGTCGACGACGCGATCGTCGTGCTGGAGAACATTTCGCGGCATATCGAAGACGGCATGCCGCGCATGAAGGCCGCGTTCATCGGCGCGCGCGAGGTCGGCTTCACGGTGATGTCGATCAGCATTTCGCTCGTCGCGGTGTTCCTGCCTATTCTGCTGATGGGCGGCATCGTCGGGCGCCTGTTCCGCGAGTTCGCGCTGACGCTGTCGCTCGCGATCGCGGTGTCGCTGGTGGTGTCGCTCACGCTCACGCCGATGATGTGCTCGCGGCTTCTGCGCGAGAAGCACGAACAGCGCGAGGAAGGCCGCTTCGGCCGCTGGCTAGAACGCGGTTTCATGTCGATGCAGAACGGCTACGAACGCACGCTGCGATGGGCGCTCGCTCACCCGCTGCTGATCGTCGGCATTCTGCTGCTGACCATCGCGCTGAATATCGCGCTCTATATCATCGTGCCGAAGGGCTTCTTCCCGCAGCAGGACACTGGGCGCCTCGTGGGCGGTATCCAGGCCGACCAGAGCACGTCGTTCCAGGCGATGAAGGGCAAGTTCTCCGAGATGATGGCGATCGTCGGCAAGAACCCGGCGGTCGAGAGTGTGGTCGGCTTTACCGGCGGCCGGCAGACCAACTCGGGTTTCATGTTCGTGTCGCTGAAGCCGAAGAGCGAACGCAAGCTGTCCGCCGACCAGGTGATCCAGCAACTGCGCGCGCCGCTCGGCGACGTGGCCGGCGCGCGCACGTTCCTGCAGCCGGTGCAGGACATCCGCGTCGGCGGCCGGCAATCGAACGCGCAGTATCAGTTCACGCTGCTCGCCGATTCGACGCCCGATCTCTACAAGTGGGGGCCGAAGCTCACCGAGGCGCTGCAGGCGCGCAAGGAGCTCGCGGACGTGAACTCCGACCAGCAGCAAGGCGGCCTCGAAACGATGGTGACGATCGACCGCGCCACCGCGTCGCGCCTGGGCATCAAGCCCGCGCAGATCGACAACACGCTGTACGACGCGTTCGGCCAGCGCCAGGTGTCGACGATCTACAACCCGCTGAACCAGTATCACGTCGTGATGGAAGTCGCGCCGCGCTATTGGCAGAGCCCGGAGATTCTCAACGAGATCTACGTCAGCACGTCGGGCGGCACCGCGAGCGGCGCACAGACCACCAACGCGCCGGCCGGCACCGTGACGACTGCCACCGCCGCCACGACCAGCGCGACGACCAGTGCAACAGCGGGCGGCACCGCAGCCACCACCGCGACGAGCGCGGCCAGCATTGCCGCCGACTCGGCGCGCAACCAGGCGATCAACTCGATCGCGGCGAGCGGCAAGTCGAGCGCGTCGTCGGGCTCGGCGGTGTCGACGTCGAAGGAAACGATGGTGCCGCTCTCGGCGATCGCGAGCTTCGGGCCGGGCACCACGCCGCTATCAGTCAATCACCAGAGCCAGTTCGTCGCGTCGACGATCTCGTTCAACCTGCCGCCGGGCGTGTCGCTGTCCACGGCCACCCAGGTGATCTACGACACGATGGCCGAGATCGGTATGCCGGCGACGATTCACGGCAGCTTCCAGGGCACCGCGCAGGCGTTCCAGCAGTCGATGTCCGATCAGCCGATCCTGATCCTCGCCGCGCTCGCGGCGGTCTACATCGTGCTCGGCATCCTGTACGAGAGCTACATCCATCCGCTGACGATCCTGTCCACGCTGCCGTCCGCGGGCGTCGGCGCGCTGCTCGCGCTGCTGCTCTTCAAGACCGAGTTCAGCATCATCGCGCTGATCGGCGTGATTCTGCTGATCGGTATCGTGAAGAAGAACGCGATCATGATGGTGGACTTCGCGATCGACGCGTCGCGCAAGGGACTGTCGTCGCACGACGCGATCTTCCAGGCCTGTCTGCTGCGCTTCCGGCCGATCATGATGACCACCTGCGCCGCGCTGCTCGGCGCGCTACCGCTCGCGTTCGGCAGCGGCGAAGGCGCGGAGATGCGCGCGCCGCTGGGTATTTCGATCGTCGGCGGCTTGATCGTGAGTCAGATGCTCACGCTCTATACGACCCCGGTCGTGTATCTGTACATGGATCGCATCCGCGTGCGTTGGGAAGCGCGCAAGGCGCGCCGCAGCGGTGGCACGGCGCCGACGTCGGGCTGATGGGTGGGCTGACGGCGCGGCGGGTTCGCATTGTGTGCGGTATCGGTGCGTGCGATGCGAACCCGCCGGCTTACAACGAGCAGCCGGCGGGAAATAGAAAATGCGCGAAAATGCAGCGGAAAAATGCGGGAGAAACAGCAAATCCGCAGCAGCAAACAACCGCGGCAACCACCGCCGCGTTCACGCCAAACTCAACCGCCGCTCAAAGCTTCTGCTCGATAGCCAGCGCAAAAATCCGCTGCCATCGACGCGCCTCGCGCGCCCCCGCCATCGGCACGAGCCATTCGCCATGCCGCGCGTCCCTGACCTTCAGCGCAAGCCGCGCCTGCGCATCCTGGCCCTGTGCTTCGGCGCCGAGCAGATCGGCGAAGATATAGGCGCCCTGTGCATCGCCGACGCGAATCTCGCACAGCCGCTTGGCCGCCGCGAGCCGCAGCGATCCCCAACTGCCCTTCAGCTCGTGGGTCCAGTCGCCGTCGCGCACGTTCGGCGCGACTTCGCGGCGGCGTTGCCACCAGTACGCCAGCGCGGCGACGATCAACAGCCCCACCAGCACGGCCACGCCGATCGCCACCGCCAACCCGAACGCGGCTTCGAGACCCTCAAACGCGCGTACCGCGCCATACACCAGCGCGATCAGCGCAATCAACGCAACCAGAATCGGCATCGCAAGCTCACCCGGAAAAAGGGTTCAGTCTAGCGAACCCGACGCGATGCCGCGCGCAAGGCCGCATGGTGCGAATCGCGTGGCCGGCGCAACGCGCGCCCACGGCCTGGGCTCTGCGTGCGCGTCGCCGCATCGACGCATGAGGCACGGACCGGCGTCACGGGCCCGTGAGTCGGTGCGCCGCGTCACAGTCCGGCTTCACAGCCCGACCTCACAGACCCGAGTCACAGCCCCGAGTCACAGACCCGCATTACAGCCCGGCCTCACTGCCTCCGCGTCACAGACCCGACTTCACTGCCCCTTATGCGCGGCCGCCCACTCCTTGACCGCGTTCAGCGTGTTCTCGACATGCTTCTCCGGCGACAGGCTCGTGTACTCGTAAATGATCTTGCCGTCCGGCGCGATCACATACGACACGCGATTGGCCATGCCGATTTTCATCGGCATGCCGGCGTCGTACGCACCGATCACCTTCGCGTCGGCATCGGCTGCGACCGGGAATTTGCTGCGGCATTCGCTAACCGAGAACTTCGCCAGCGTGTCGATGTTGTCGTGCGACACGCCGATCACCGTCGCGCCGTACTTCTTGTATTCGTCGACCGCATCGGCGAACTCGTGCGCCTCGATCGTGCAGCCCTTGGTGAACGCGGCCGGATAGAAGTACAGCACGACCGGCCCCTTCTTCAGTTCGTCGGCGAGCGAATAGGTGTAGGTCTTGCCGCCGAGCGACGCTTCGGCGGTAAACGCCGGGGCGGCGTCGCCGGGCTTCAGCGTTGCCGAGGCGAGCGGCGAATGCAATGCGAAGCCGATCGTCATGACGGCAGCGGCCAGCGTCGCCGGTATGTGTTTCATCTTCATCTGCGTCTCCATGCGTGCGCGCACGCGTTTGATCCGGTCCATCGAAAACAGCTTCAGCCGACACGACGCCGGCCCATCGCTGAGTTTTCTATTGGACCACGGATGCGCGGCGCGCGTCAGCCTTCGCATGGATCACAAGCCGATCGAAAGGCTGCGGCGCGACAGGCCGTATGCATTGCACATGCAGCATAGGCCATACGCGTCGCACCTATCAGACGCATCGGCCAGCAAACGTCGCTCCGCCGACGCCTCAGTCGCACGACTCCGCGACATGCGCGCCAAACCACGCTGCCGCCGACAGATTCAGCTCCGACAGCACGTCCGGCGTGAGCGCCGCGAAGCCCGCCGCCGCCGCGACCGGCGCGGCGTCGCCGCCCTCGCCCGCGACTTCGGCGATCAGCAGCAGCGCACCCAGTTCGCCCTTGCGCGCGACGATCGCATCGCGGATCTGCGGCGCGAGCCCAAGCTTTTCGAGCACCGCGTCCGGCGTACTGTCGAGCACCACGTGCACCAGCGAAAAAATGCCGGTCATGAACGCGGCATCGGCAAATTCGCTGTCGGACGGCCGCAGCCAGCTCGCCGCCAGTTCCATGAAGCGCGAACGCGTCGCGGCCATCTGCACGAGCGGATCGGCGCGCCACGGCAAGTCGCCGGAGTCGGCGTACAACAGCAGTTGCGCCCAGCGCGCGATCTGCCGCGTGCCGGTCGCGATGATCGCCTCGCGCAGCGACGCGATGTTGCGCCCGAGGCCGAACGCACTCGAATTGACGAGCCGCAGCAGTTGCACGACCACGCTCGGATTGAGCTTCAGCTCCGCCTCCAGCTCGACGATGCCGGCATCGCGCGAGAGCAGCGCGAGCAGCCGCAGCAGGCCGGGACGCAGCGAGCGGTTGCGCGGCGCGGCCAACACCTGCGGTCGCGCGAAAAAATAGCCCTGGAACAGATCGAAGCCGAGCCCGTGCGCGAGCGCGAAGTCCTCGCGCGTCTCGACCTTCTCCGCGATCAGCGTCTTGCCGTGGCCGCGCAGCATCGACGCGAGCTTCGCGACCATCGCCGGGTCGGTCTGCAGGAAGTCGATCTTGACGATGTCGGCATACGGCAGCATCGCCATCAGTTCGTCGGAGATTTCCCTGACGTCGTCGAGCGCGACCTCGAAACCGGCGCGGCGCAGTTCGTCGAGACGGCTCGCGAGCGCCGCGTCGAAGCGCACGGTTTCGAGGATTTCGAGCACGAAGCGCTCGGGCGGCATCAGATGCACGATGTCGCTAAAGAGCAGCGCGCGGTCGATATTGACGAAGCCGCGATGCGCGCCGAGCACGGCCGGCACGCCGATCCCGCCGATCGTACGGGCGACCACCTGGGCGGTCGCCTGGGCGTCGTCGCTGATTTCGGCGTAGTTGTACGCGCCCGCGCGAAACAGCAGCTCGTACGCGTTGAGCGCGCCGTTGCGATCGAGAATCGGCTGCCGGCCGACGTACACATACTGCGCGACGCGCTCCGGCGACGCGCCGGCCGATGCGGCGGCCAATGCGCCCGCGGACAGTTCAGCCACCACGCCGTCCTCCGACACGGGCCTCGAGGGCCCTGGAGGCATGGCGGACCTGGCGACGGAGCGTTCGGACATGGATCATCGGTGCAAGGTTCGGAAAGGCTGCGCGGCAGCGACGGGAACGGCAACCGCACGGCCGGCACAGCACAATGAGTGGGGTTCGCCGTATTAACGGACGCGATGCGGCGCCACTTTAGCCGAATCGTCACGGCCGCGGCACCGGGCATTTCCTTACCGGATGTTTTTCTCCACAGTCTGCTAAAGATTTTCCGGCGCGCGTCGTTATCTCGTTCTGATAGGGCGGCCTGCTATCTGCCGGCCGCTCGGACCGGCGGACAAGCAGCCCCGCCTGCGGACGAACCCAGGTTGCCAGCGACAGACATGGAAGCGAACACGATCACCGCGCCCCGCCGGGGCTCCTTACGCACGGTCCTCGACCGGCTGCGCGCGTTCGGCCGGCGCGACGACGACATCCGCCCGACCAGCCCGAACCGCGCGCCGCAACTGGAACAGGTGGTCGGCGCGGTCGACCTGCTCGCGCATGTCGACGATGCACTGCATATCGTCTACGT
This sequence comes from Paraburkholderia antibiotica, assembly GCF_012927125.1. Taxonomy (GTDB): domain Bacteria; phylum Pseudomonadota; class Gammaproteobacteria; order Burkholderiales; family Burkholderiaceae; genus Paraburkholderia; species Paraburkholderia antibiotica. Next base: position 13,147 of record NZ_JABBFZ010000008.1, on the reverse strand, counting down.
ATCCGACGCGAGCCTGCGCTTCATCGGCTATCACCGCGAATATCTGGAAACCGCCACGCTGCACGACCTCGTCGCGCCGGCCGATGCGCCACGCCTCGACGCGCTGTTCAAGCTCGCTGCCAGCACCGGCAACGTCGAGAAAGCGACGCTCGGGTTCGTCAAGTCGCTGACCTATCCGATCACGGTCGAATTGCGGGTGGTGCGCAGCAGTCACGACGGCGTCGACGGCTATGCGATCGCCGGCTTCGACGTATCGTCGTGGCGCGCCACCGAAGAGCGCCTGACCCAGGCGCTGCACCTGGACCGCCTGACCAGCCTGCCGAACCAGTCTGGCCTGCTGCACGCGCTGCTCGACGCGCAGCACAAGGCCGACGCGCACGGCACGCCGGTCGCGCTGCTGCTGCTCGATCTCGACGACTATCAGCGCGTGAACCGGGCGCTCGGCTACGACGCCGGCGACGAAATGCTGCGCGACACGTCGCGGCGTCTGCTCAACATGACGAGCCCGAACGAGACGATCGCGCGTGTCGCGAGCGATGAGTTCGCGATCCTCGTGAAGCCGGCCGCGAACCGCACCGATGCGGCCACCGCCGCCGAAGCGCTGGCGCGGCGCCTGCTGACCGCGATCCAGCAACCGTACGTGTTCAAGGGCCAGCAGGTGCACCTGTCGGCGAGCATTGGCATTGCGCTGTATCCGGACGTGCGCCACGCCAACGACACCGCGAACCACGACTCGCATCTGCTGCGCTGGGCCGACCACGCGCTGCTGCAAGCCAAAGCCGCGGGCGGCAACACGCTCGCGTTCTACGTACCCGACGACAACCCCGCCGACGCCGAGCGCCTGAAACTCGAGGCCGACCTCTACGACGGCGTACGTAACGGCGAGTTCTCGCTACACTTCCAGCCGATCACGAGCAGCCGCACGCGCGGCGTGGTTGGTGTCGAGGCGTTGATCCGCTGGAGCCATCCGGTGCATGGGCTCGTGCCGCCGTCGATGTTCATTCCGCTCGCCGAGTCGATCGGGCTGATCAACTTCCTGGGCAACTGGGTGTTGAAGGTCGCGTGCATGCAGTTGATTCAATGGGATGCGAAAGGCATCCCGATGCAGTACGTGGCCGTCAACGTGTCGCCGCAGCAGTTTCGCGATCCGCGCTTCAAGGACTCGGTGCGCGAGGCGCTCGAACTGACCGGCATCGATCCGCGCCGCGTCGTCTTCGAGATCACCGAGAGCCTGCTGATGCACGACCCCGCGCACGCGAAAGCGCTGCTCGAAGACCTGACCGCGATGGGCATCCGCTTCGCCGTCGACGATTTCGGCACCGGCTATTCGAGCCTCGCATACCTGCAGCGCTTCCCGCTGGCGAAGCTGAAGATCGACCGGAGTTTCGTCGAGAATCTGCTAACCTCGCGCAACGATCAGGCAATCGTTAGCGCCGTGGTCGGACTCGCGCAGACACTCGATCTCGAACTGGTGGCCGAGGGCGTCGAGACGGAAGCGCAACGCGCGCTGCTCACCGAGATGGGCTGCGATCACATTCAGGGCTGGCTCGTCTGCAAGGCGTTGCCGTCCGAGGAACTCGCGCAGCGCTTCGAGGCGCGCGAGCTCCAGTTGCACTGCGCGTAACGGGCGATGCACGCACGACGCCCACGCAGCGGAACAAGCCGGCTTACCGCCGGCGTGGCATTCACTGGAACACGTATGGCTTTTGCGGGACTCACATGGTAAAGGCGGCAGTGCTCGACCGGCTCTGGATGCGAATGAGCGAGCGCGGCGATTTTCCGATGCTGTCGCAATCGCTGCGCACCACCATGACAGCGGTGAACAACGATGACCTCGACTTCACCGGCCTCGTGCAGGTGGTGCTATCGGACTTCGCGCTCACGCAAAAGGTGCTGCGGCTCGCGAACTCGGCGATGTACATGGCGTTCGGCGGCAACATCACGACCGTGTCGCGCGCGCTGATGGTGCTCGGCATGGACGCGGTCGGTCACCTCGTGGTCGGCCTGAAGATCGTCGATCACTTTCATCACAGCGCGCCGCGCCGCATCGACGCGAAACTCGAACTGAACCGCACGCTGCTGTCGGGCTGCGTCGCGCGCAAGCTGACCGAGCGCGGCGATCTGCGCGCCGGCGAGGAAGCGGTGGTCTGCACGCTGATGCGGCAGATCGGCAAGCTGCTGGTGGTGTTCTATCTCGACGCGGAGTGGGACCAGATTCGTCGCCATATCGACGGCGGCGCGCTCGAAGCCGATGCGTGCGTGTTGGTGCTCGGCGTCACCTTCGATGAAATCGGCCACGAAGCGGCGGTGCGCTGGCGTCTGCCCGACACGATCCGTCACGGCATGGGCGAGTTCGATCCGCAGGACGTCACGCAGCCGCGTCAGGTGCAGTGGCTGCGCGCGATCACCAATTACTCGACCGCGGTCGCCGACGTGCTCACGCAGCAGAACATGCCCGAGGGGGAACGCGAGGCGCGCATCGGCGAACTCGCGCAGGAATACAGCGGCGCGCTCAATACCGACCCCGACGTGCTGCTGCAGATGAGCATCGCGCTCGCACGCGAGGAAGGCGGCGACGGCGTGATGGCGGAAATCGTCGAGCTGCGCGCGAATGCCGATGCGATCGCGCGCGAGGCGCTCTCGCCCGAGGCACGCATCGCGGTCGGCGTGAAGGATCTGCGCGGCCTGCCCGAAGCGAGTCCGCTCGCCCCCGCGCTCGCGATGGCCGCGGAAACGGTGCTCGCCGGCCTCGGCTTCGCGCGCGTGGTGGTGTTCGTCAAGCACAGCAACGGCACCTTCAAGGCGCGTCTCGGCCTCGGGCCGAAAATCGACGCGGCGCTGCCGCGGCTCGCCTTCAACACCGCGTTCGAACCCGACGTATTTCATCTGGCGATCGCGAACTCGGTGGGTATCTTCATCGAGAACGCGCGCGATCCGAAGATGATCGCGCGGCTACCGGAATGGTTCCGCCGCTCGTTCGACGACGCGCGCGCGTTCGTGCTGCTGCCGGTCGTCGACGAAACCGACCAGACGGTCGCGCTGCTCTACGGCGACTGGTCGCACACCCAGGAGGCGCGCCGAATATCGCAGAAGGAAATGAGCGTGCTCAACGAACTGGCAAAGGAGTTAGGCCGTTTTTTCGGCCAGGGGCAAATGCGGGAAATGGAGATGATGTGAAGACGTGGCGAGATCGTTGATCGCCCGCCTTCGTTTCCGATCCGTTCCGGTGTTTGCCCGAAACGAACGAGTTTGTCGGCGCGCGCTGGCTGAACTGCCGAGGCGCGCGGACTGCAAGGCCAGAAGATGAGCGGGACCGAAGACCTTACGACCTGAAGACCCGAGGTCTCCTGACCGAGCCCCTCAATCCTCAATCCTCGATCCGCTCGAGCCCTTCCGCGCTGCGATCCGCGACGCCGGCCCATGCGCCGGCCGCGAGTCCCATCTGCGCGACCTCCTCCACCGTCAGCGGCTGCAGCCGCTCGCACACTTCGCCAACGCGCTCCCACTCGCCGCCCTCGAGCGCTTCGATCGCGGCAAGCAACAGCCCCAGCGTGCCCTCGCGATGCAGGATCGCCGCCTGGATCGGCCGCGACAGGGTCAGGATGTTCAGCGTCCTTTCGAGCGAGCCGCCGAACACCGCATCGACGAACGAAAACACGCCGGTCAGGAACGCCGCGTCGGCTTCGTCGCGGCCTGCGTCGGGCATGCGCTCGATCGCGAGTTCCATGAAGCGCGCGCGGGTCGCGGCGAGCTGCAACAGCGGATCGTCTTCGAGCGCGACCTTGCGGCCGTCGGCGTAGAGCAGCAACTGGGTCCAGCGCGCGATGCGGTCGGTGCCGGTCGCGTTGATCGCGTCGCGCAGCGTCGTCACCTTGTGGCCGACCGCGAGGCCGCTCGAATTGGCGAGCTTCATCAGATGCATCACGAGCACTGGGTTCAGCTTCAGCTCGGCTTCGAGCTGCGCGACAGTCGGGTCGCCCGCGAGCAGTTGCAGCAGATTGAGCAGCGCGTGACGCGGCGCGCTGACCCGACGCGTCGCCGCACTCTGCGCGCGTGCGAAGTAATAACCTTGAAAACGGTCGAAGCCAAGTCCGTGCGCGATGTCGAAATCGCTCTGCGCGTCGACGCCCAGCGCGACCAACAGCTTGCCCGCCGACTTCAGCACGCTCGCGAGCTTCGGCAGCAACGCACGCGGCGCGCGCGTCACGTCGATCTTGACGACCTCGACGTACGGCAGCAGCTTCGCGAACGTTTCGGTGGGCTGCGTCACGTCGTCGAGCGCGAAACGATAGCGGCGCTTATGCAGATACACGAGACGCGCGATCAACGCATCGTCGACGTCGAGCGACGGCGGCAGTTCGAGCAGGAAACGCTCGGCGGGCAAGCGCAGAATCGCGTCGTCGAGCAGCAGGTCGCGGTTCACGTCGACGTAGGCCGGATGGCCGGTCAGCGCGCCGCGCACGTCGCCTTGCACGAGATCGCGAGCGATCGCGCGCGCGACGCGTTGCGCCGGTGTCGGTGGTGTTGCTGGACCGCGCGCGGGGTCGGTGTCGGTAACGGGCGTGTCGTCAGTCGGTTCGGGCGGCGCGTCGGGCGCGCGCACCTTGATCTCGTAACCGCACAGCATGCCGTCCCGATTCAGGATGGGCTGCCGCGCGAAGCTGGCGCGCAACGACGCGTCGTCGGTGGCGCCGTCTGGGCTCAGTGTCTCGATTGCGATGGTGGTCATGACTGTCCCCGCTCGGCGCCGTTCGCGCCTGGCCGCTATGTTTTATTTTCCGCCGCGGCGTGGCGCGTTTTTAAGCCTCACCCACCACGCTGATCGTGACGAAAGAAGCGCGCCGCGCCGGCAGCGTGCACCGAAATTTTATCGCAGCGTTCGGGGTCGGACATGCTTACCCAGGCAATATCTCGAAATAAATTAATAAACATTAGCGCGAGCACGCCGCGCGTCATTCAATACACATCGCGGCGGTAACGCCCATCGGCGATCAACGCGTCGAACGACTCCTGCCCGACGATGTCGAGCAACGCGCGATGCACGTCCGGCGCCATGCCCTGGAGGCTGCCGCACACGTAGATCGACGCTCCCGCGTCGACCCACTCGCGCAGCGTGTCGGCTAGCGCGCGCAACGCATGCTGCACATAGCGCCGCTCGCCGCCATCGCGCGACCACACGAAGTCCACGCGTTCGAGCACCCGTTGCGCGTGCCACGCGGCGATTTCCTCGCGATAGAACGCGTCGTGAGCGGCACTGCGCTCGCCGAAGATCAGCCAGTTGCGGCCGCGCCCGTCGCGTGCGCGCTGCTTCAGATGCGCGCGCAGTCCCGCGAGTCCGGTGCCGTTGCCGATCAGGATCATCGGACGGTCGTCGGGCGGCGCATGAAACGCGCGATTCACGCGCACCCGCAACGTGACCTCGTCGCCGCGCGCGGCGTGCGCGGTCAGCCAACCCGATGCGACACCGAGCCGGTAACCGTCGGCTGCACTGGGATCGTCCGGGCGTGCCTGGCGTATCAGCAATTCGAGCCGGCCATCGTCGGGCAGCGATGCGATCGAATAGCTGCGTCGCGCGAGCGGAGCGAGCGTGTCGATCCAGGTTTGCGGGGATAGGTTTCGTGTGGTGTTGGCGGTGTTGGCGGTGTTGGCGGTGTTGGCGGTGTTGGCGGTGTTGGCGGTGTTGGCGGTGTTGGCGGTGTTGGCGGCGCAATGGTCGCTCGCCTCGTCTTCGCCAGGCAATTGCCGGGTCGCCAACGCATCGGCGAAGGTCGTGACGCCGTCGTCGGTTTGCACGCGCGCCGCGCCGTCGAGCGCATGCCGTTCGAGCCAGCGCGCGACCTGCTGCGTCGGCAGACGCGGCTGGATCTCGGCGATATCGCCCGCCTGCCAGTCGAGCGTCGCGGCATCGCGCGGGCGCAGTTCAACGTGATAGGCCGGCGCGCCCGCGCTGCCGGGATTCAGCAGCATGCGTTCATCGAGCGTCCAGATGCTGTCGGCGAGCGGCGCCCACGACGTATCGACATCGCTGCCGAGCAGCGTCGCCAACTGCGTTTGCCAGCGGCGCAGCGCGGTGACGTCGCCATTGTCCACCTCGATCGTGTCGAAGAGCGGCTGCGCGCCGCGATGATTGAGCCAGCCGGCGAGACGATGGCCGAACGCGCAGTAGTTCGCATAGGTCCGGTCGCCGAGCGCGAGCACCGCGTAGCGCAGCGCCGCGAGATGTCGGTCGCCAGGATGTAGGTCGCCCGTATGTGGGTCCGCCTGCATCGCGCGTCTGACGAACGGCGCGACGTGATCGGGCGGATCGCCTTCGCCGGTCGTGCTCACGAGGAAGAACGCGCGCGCGTGCGCAACCAGGTCTTCCCGCTTCAGCAGACCGAGCGGCGCGAGACGCACGCGTGCGCCGGCCGCTTCGAGCACGCGCCGCGTCTGCGCGGCCAGCTGCTCGGCACTGCCGGTCTGACTCGCATAGGCGACGAGGATCACGTCGGCGTCGGTATCGTCGACGCTGGGTGCCGGAGCCGCCTGCGCGCGCGCCCGATGCATGACGACGATCGCCACGCACGCGCACAGATACGCGAACACGACGCCCACCGCGCTGCCCGACCGCGTCGGACTGAACCACGCGGCCACGGCGCCGACGGCGGCCAGCATCCAGGCCAACCGCCGCGTCCACGGCCACGCGAGGTGCGCGTAATCGAGCCGACGCGCGCCGCTCATGCGAGCATCGCCCGATAAGCGGGACTCGCGAGTTCGCGAAATCCCATCGACGTGCGCACGATAAACCGTGCGGCCAGGCCCTTGCGCTGCGCGAGCGCCATGCCGGCCTCGGGGCCGAGCACGGTGAGCGCGGTCGACCACGCATCGGCGAGCATGCAGCTCGCGTGCAGCACCGTCACGCTGGCCAGCGCATGGTTAGCCGGATGACCGGTGCGCGGATCGAGCGTGTGGGCGCGCCGCACGCCGGCGTCGAAGTAAAAGCGGCGATAGTCGCCCGAGGTCGCGATCGCAAGTCCGTGGAGGGCGATCAGGTCGACGGTGGGTGATGCGGTGGATGCGTGAGACGCGATGGACGCGGCTGAGCTAGTTGCGTTGCCGTCGTCGAGCGGCGGCGTTTCGAGTTCGACCCACCACGGCAAGCCATCGCTCTTGACGCCCTCGCCTCTCAGCTCGCCGCCGATCTCCACCAGCAGATGCGTGACGCCCTGCGCGACGAGCGCATCGCGCACCGCGTCGACCGCATAGCCCTTCGCGATCGCGCACAGATCGAGCGAGATCGCGCCGGGTTGATACAGACGCGTGTGCGTGCGCTCGGTCGCGACGCGTCGCCAGCCGCAGCGGGCGCGCGTGGCATCGATCATCTCGAGCGACGGCGAGCCCGTGCCGCGCGGCACCGGTCCGAAGCCCCACAGATCGACGAGCGGACCCGCGCTCGGGTCGTAGGCGCCGCCGCTTTCACACGCGACGGCAAGCGCGGCCTCGACGACCTCGAAGCACGCGGGCGGCACGCTCACCCAACTGCCGGCCGCGGCCTGGTTGAAGCGACTCACGTCCGAGTCGTCGCGCCAGTTGCTCATCTGCGCGACCACGTCGTCGAGCACCGCGCGAATTGCCGTATCGAGCGTCGTATCGAGAGACGCATCGCGCTGCTGCACGGCGTCGTCAACCGGGTCAGCCGCTACCTCAGTCGTTGTGTCCACCGGTACCACACACCGCACCGACCAGCTCGTGCCCATCGTCAAGCCCCCGAACACGGCGACGCGCCCGCCCTGCAGCGGCGTCAACGCGCGCTCGTCGAGGTGGGCAGGCACGAGCACCCGACGCGGCGGCGGCCCAGCGTCAATCGCGCGCGCGTCGGGAGAACTGGAAGTGTGGATCATCGGTATAGCGCAGCTTATTGCGGCAGCACCTCGAAGGTCGCCGCATAGCTCACGCGACGCTCCTTCGCCTGCTTCACCGAGGTGCGGTCGTCGCGTACCTGCGCGCCGACCCAGTACGCGCCCGGTGCCGGGAACCTGACATCGAACTTGCCGCCGGCATCGGTCACGAGCGTCACCTCGTCGAGATTGTCCCGATAGCGCGTGCCGCCCGGCACCACCGACACCTTCACGTTCGCCGCCGGCTTGCCGTCGAGCATCAGCCGGAAACCTGCCGGCGTGCCCGCGACGAGATCGTTCGGATGCGAGAGCGCCACCAGTTCGAGACCGTGCCCCGTCGGCTTGAGCGCGCCCGTATCGGCCTTGCCGCGCGTGACGAAAGTCTCGACGCGCATGTCGTTTTCGGTCACCTGCAGGTCCTGCGCATCGGCGGGCACTTCTTTCGCGAATGCATCGACGCTGCCGCGCCAGCGCTTGCGCTCGTCGCCGACTTTGTAGGACGCGAACACCCCGCGATTCTGCACGCTGATGCGATAGGTGCCGTCCTTCGGCAACTGCGCGTCGAACACGCTGCGGTAACGGCCGGTCACCGCGTTCTGCTCCTTCACCGCCGAGCCGTCGGGCGCGGTGATCGTCAGGCCGTCGAGGCGCAGCGGCGCGTGGTCGGCGAAGAACAGGTTGTCGGATACCGCGGCGTCCACCGTCACCCACGAGTCGTTGCCCGACAGCTCCGTCGCCGACGGCAGCAGCCACAGACGATCGGCATGCGCGGCCAGCGGCAACGCGGCGGCGACGGCGAACGCAAGGACCTTGCGGGAAAGGCTGGCAGTGGAAAGCTTCATGATTGAATCCCGGTCGAAAAGATGAATCCTGGAAAAGGCCGACTCGACTGCGCGCGGCAGCCGCGGCTGCCGCAGCAACGAGTCCCGCCGCTCATGCGGAAGACGCGCGTGGCGTCAGGGCTTGACGTTCACCGTGACGGTGCCGAGCTCCTGCTCGCCCTTGGCCTGGGTGGTGGTGGCCGAGGTCGGCGGCCACGCGAACGGCACGCGCACCACGCCACGGCCGCCCGCTTCGCGCGCGGTCTCGACGACCAGTTGATATTCGCCGGCCGGCAGCTTGCCCAGCGGCGCCTTGCCATCGACGAACGAGACGACCTGCTGCCCCGGCGCGCGCGTGGCGCCAGACACGCCGTCGGCCGGGAACTGCATGTCGCGGCCGGCCTTGCGCCACCATTGACGCATGTCCTTCAGCCACTTCGTGCCCTCGCCGTTGCGCTTGTTCTGGTCGTACCAGACCGCCAGCGTGGTGACCGGCGTCTGATCCGCGCGCTCGACCCAGATCGACACATACGGGCGGTGATATTCGGCGACATCGAGCCGCGGAAGGTCGACGTTGACGGTCATTTCGGCGGCAACAGCGTGGCCCGCGAGCGGGCCGGCGGCCACCCCGGTCAGGGTAACGGCGATGAGTCGGCGCATGCTAAGGATTCCTCGATGATATGAAAGCGGAACGATCAGTGAATAAACAGGATGGCGAGCAGCAGCGGCGCGACGAGTCCGAAGCCGACCAGCGGCCACGTCGACACGCGCCCGCGGGCATGCATCTTCAGCAGCAGCAGGCCGGTCACGCTGAACACGACGCAGGCGGCCGCGAACACGTCGATGAATGCGCCCCACGCAGCGCCCGCATTGCGGCCCTTGTGCAGATCGTTCAGATAAGCGATCCAGCCGCGCGTGGTGAGCTCGTATTCGGTGTCGCCGGTCGTGAAGTCGACGCTGACCCATGCGTCCCCGCCAGGACGCGGCAGCGCGATATAGATGTCGTTGGCCGACCATTCGGCGATCCGGCCGGCGGTGTCCAGTTGCAAGGTGCTCGCGAGCCACGCCGACAATTCCGCCGGCACCGGTCCCTTGTCGCGATGCTGCGTATGGCCGAGCGTGTCGCGCAGCGACGCCGGCGCGCTTGCGCTGCGCCGCTCGACATGCGGATGCGCCTCGATCTGCGCAGCGTGATTGAGCGTGAAGCCGGTGAGCGCGAACAGCAGCATGCCGATCAGGCAGAGCGCCGAACTGATCCAGTGCCACTGCCGTAACTGGCGCAGCCAGAAAGCGCGCCTGCGCTGCCCCGCGTCGAATGTGTCAGTCTCTGCCACCGTCTCTTGTCCCGCTCGCTCCAACCGCTCGCACCCACGATTCCGGCCACCTTACAGACCGGCCCCAAAAAATTACAGTCACGAATGATAATCGTTTTCATTTGTTGGCGGGAGAACTCCAGCAATTACCGAATATTTCGAGACAGATTTGAGCGCGGGGGCGCCCAAAATAAAAACGGCCGCATCAGCGGCCGTTGGCATTCGAAACGTCGAGCGACGCGTGCTTACTTCAGCACGACCTTCACGTCGAAGTATTTCGCGGCGAGGCGGTCGATCGTGCCGTCCGCCTTCAGGTCCTTCAGCGCGCCGTTCAGCGCGTCCTTCAGCGCCTTGTCGTTCTTGCGCACGCCGTAGCCGACGCCCGCGCCGAGCAGCTTCTCGTCGCTGACGGCCGGACCGGCGAACTCGACTCTGTGCGCGCATATATCCGGACCGATCTCTAGCGCATTGTATGAACGAATCTCTGGCGCTTTCCTTCGGGCCCCGTCGAAGAAGGCTTGCGGATGGCTCACTATCACGTATGAGTTAGTGTCCAACGACATAGCCCATTTCGACTATAAGACGCTCAACTCCATCTGCAAATTTGCGAAAGCTATCCGAACGATTAACAGGAACCGACAATACGTTCGACATCGTACGAGCACCTGAAAGCTTTTGAAAACTCGGCACAATCCGCTTGAGTTCGACCGAAGGTTTTTGCCAAGCATCGGGATCGGCAAATCTCTTTCGCAGCACTCCTATCGAAACACTGATATCAGCAAAGACAGTTGTCAGCGACTCGACATCCCCTAAGTACCAGCTTTCCAGCTCCTGGCAAACAAGACGAATTAGTGTGTCTGGCCGCCCCGCCTCGGCGCACATGTTTGCAAGACGTTGCTTCAAGTCTATGCAGTTCACATTGTCATTATCGCGAACGATTACAAAACGGGCACCGGGCTCGCGCCATGCTCTGAGCTTACGCGAAATACTTCTATCGAGGTCCGACTTGCCTTCATGAGGAACGCATTGAAAGTGGTCGGGGGCCGTTAGACCGGGGAAGAGGCGAGGAAGCAATCCCTCCAGAAGAATCTTCATTGAAGGCTCTTCCAGCAAAAAAATGATCCGTCCGTTCACCGATTGACGCCCTCAAATAGGCCCTGTTTCCAAAGATAGCCAGGAAGGTCGCCAGCTGCATATAGCGAACGTAGGTTTTCAGAATCATCCGCCCGCGAGATCGTGGTAAATCCATCAGTCTTACGAAGACAAAATATCTCGTCCAGAGCTAAAGCATTAAGAAAATCTGGAGAGTGAGTTGAAATGAAAACCTGCCCGCCTCGCTCTGCGTAGTCGCGAAATTCTTCCGCCAGTTCCGGGAGAAGCTCGGGGTAAAGCTGATTCTCGGGCTCTTCAACAGCCAACAGCGGATATGGCTTCGGATCGTTGAGCAACACAAGATACGCAAACATCTTGATCGTTCCATCTGAAACGTAACGTGCAATGAAAGGATCCTTGAAGCTACCGTCCTGGAATCGGAGCACTAGCCTTCCATCCTCGGTTGGCTTTGCCTCGACTACCGCAACACCGGGAACTCGTCGCTGCATGGCCGCCAACACACGATCGAAGCAATCTCTGTGATTCTCGTATAGATAGTTCGCGACCAGAGGAAGATTATCACCGCGCGTCGACAAGTGTTCCGCAAAACCCTCCTCTTGGCTTGGACGAGCCTCAGAAACATGAAAATCAGAAATATGCCAATTCTCAATCATCATTCGGAACGCACTTGCGGCCTTGAAGCGCTCGAATTGCCCAAGTCCTTTAATTGCAAGAATATCGGGCGCGTCCAATTCTTGTTCCTCACGATTCAGTGCCTCGTCCGGCTTCGAAAAATCCTCCTCGTTAGTAATTGCATAACCCCTGCCCATCGAAAAATCCAAAAAACGAAATGGCGCGCCATAACTTCCACGTTTGTATCGGAGAATTTCGCGAGTTACGATAGTCCGCCCCATCTTATTCTGTTCAAATTTTAAGACGTAGGTTACAAGACGTTCATGACCCGTGATTTCGAGTCGAAATTGAAGCGTCAATTCAATAGGACTTTTTTCTCCTCCGCGACTGGCAAGCTCACGAAAACCTCCACGCTTTGTTACTGCTTTCGCAACATTCATCGACAACGCGTCTTTAAGAAAAGAGAAGACATCGAAGAGTGTCGACTTACCAGTTCCGTTTGCCCCAACAAGCACACACAATCGCGGGATACGATGAATTTTCGTATCTTTGAACAACCGAAAATTTTTAATCTCAATAGATTCAATCTGCATTTTTAAATCCAATTTGTCGCACTGGTTTGTTCATTTTTCTGTCCCCAGCATCGATTAGATAGGGGTCGATCCATTGACTTTCTAACCAGACGCTCCGTCTCGCTTATATGAAGAGCAAAGACCTAGAGGCGATAGACATCTGCTTTCTTCGGTCGAACTGTGCGCCCCTTTTTCTCGTACCGACAAGATCTGCTAGCATGCAGACCTCCAAGGCTCAATGGGTTGCGATTGCGTCAATCCAGCTATTTTGCGCAAGACTTGAGCACCTCCGGGGAAGAGTATGTCGTTCCCGATCATTTTCGTAGTGTCAAGTTGAACAAGCATGCTCCCCATATTACCTGAAGGCTAGTGAACCAGCAGCACGAGTATCCGGTAGCGGTGACAACCACGTTGCCACCAATATTTTTGCACGAAGAAATCAACACAACTCAGTGGACCAAGCGTATCTATGCTAGCCAAAGGCTTCGCTTCTACTGGATAGCTTAGCGCTCGACTGCACGCACCATAGCAGCGAATCGGTGTCCACCATAGAATCATCGCATATGCCCGCAGACTCGATACAGTGAAGATTCGATGCGAAGATATTCAATGCCAATGTCGCGTTTGATGCCCCGTCGGGTCGACCATCCTTCAAGTGATTCCATGAGAAATGAGAACGGACTTGAGAGATTGAACCGAGTTATCCGCAAGCTGTAGTGGTCTAATCTCCCCGGACACCAATTTGGGCGAGAATACTCGCCATGAAGAGGTGTCTGATGAGCAAGCAACGTCGTACGTTTTCCCCTGAGTTCAAGCGCAGTGCTGCGTCTCTGGTCCTC
>NZ_JABBFZ010000071.1 GCF_012927125.1 Paraburkholderia antibiotica | reverse complement strand
GCCAAGGTCATACCGATCCTCGTGTTCATCGTGATCCTGATCTTCGGCTTCAGGATGGACCTGTTCCAGGCGAACCTGTATGGCGGCGGGCTCGAAGGCAACATCTTCGAGCAGGTGCGCGCGACGATGCTGGTGACGGTGTTCGTGTTCATCGGTATCGAAGGGGCGAGCGTCTACTCGCGCTATGCAAAGAAGCGTAGCGACGTCGGTCAGGCGACGATCCTCGGCTTCATCGTGGTGACCACGCTGATGGTGCTCGTGTCGATGCTGCCGTATGCGGTGCTGGCGCGCGCGGACGTCGCGGGCATGCGCCAGCCGTCGATGGCGGCGGTGCTCGAGTCGGTGGTGGGCCACTGGGGCGCGGTGTTCGTCAGCGTGGGGCTGCTGGTGTCGGTGCTGGGCGCGTATCTGGCGTGGTCGCTGATCTGCGCGGAAGTGCTGTTCACGGCGGCGAAGACCCGGGACATGCCGTCGGTGTTCGCGAAGGAGAACGCGAACAGGGTGCCGGCCAACGCGCTGTGGCTGACCAACATCGTGGTGCAGCTGCTGGTCATCAGCACGTACTTCTCGCGCGACGCATTCGCACTGATGCTCAATCTGACGAGCGCGATGTCGCTGATCCCGTATCTGTTCGTGGCGGCCTACGGGTTCATGATTTCGAAGCGCGGCGAGGGCTACCAGGTGCGCCCGGAGGAGCGTCGGCGGGACCTGATCATGGCGGCCATTGCGGTGATCTATACGGTGTTCATGATCTACGCGGGCGGGCTCAAGTTCATTCTGCTGTCGGCGGTGCTGTATGCGCCGGGCACGGCGCTGTACGTGTGGGCGCGACGCGAACAGAACAAGGCGGTGCTGATCGGTTCGGACTGGATCATCTTTATCGTGGTGGCGATTGGTGCCCTCGTCGGTATCTACGGACTGGCGAGCGGGGCGATCGCACTCTGACGGATCCGGTTCATTCCGATGATTCATTCGATTGAACGTAACTGGCTAATGCTGGCATTCAGGAGATCATCATGACGGGTACAGA
>NZ_JABBFZ010000070.1 GCF_012927125.1 Paraburkholderia antibiotica | reverse complement strand
TGTAGTGGTCAACTCACGCCGGACACCGAGTTAAGTTTTTCTTCTGCGACTGCCGGCGCTAGACCGTCATTGAATTGATGCGGTCGAGTCCAGTTGTATCGCTGCATCAGGAAATAGCTGATGTCCCGATGGGCTTCTCCAGCACTCGTATATCCAGTGGTCGGCACCCATTCCGTTTTCAAGCTTCGGAACAGGCGTTCCATCGGGCTGTTATCCCAACAATTTCCACGCCGACTCATGCTCTGCCTGATTCGATAACGCCACAATCGCTGACGGAATTTCCGGCTAGCATATTGACCGCCCTGGTCGCTGTGGAACATCAAGCCCGTAGGCCGCCCGCGTTGCTCGAACGCCATGTCTAATGCCTTGACCACCAAGTCGGCGTCGGGGCTCGTCGAGAATGACCAGCCGACAACGCGGCGCGTGAACAGGTCCAGCACCACGGCCAAATAATGCCAGCGGCCCTGCGCCCATAAATACGTGATGTCGCCGCACCAGACCGGATTCGGCGTAGCCACGTCGAACTCCCGATTCAGGACGTTGGGAATGTCGATGCGCTCCACCGTGGCGCGCTTGTATGCGTGGTTGCCAGGTTGCTTGCAAATCAAGCCGAGCTCATCCATCAGACGGCTAACCTTAAAGCGCCCAACCGTCGTGCCTTGCTCGCGCAGCATGCCCATGATGCTGCGGCTGCCTGCCGAACTGCGGCTCTCGACAAACAACTCGTGCACGCGGCTGCGCAGTGCCATTCGCGCCACGTCAACCCGTTCCCGACGATGTCTGTATGCGTAAAAGCACGACCGGGGTATGTCGAACAACTCACACAACATTGCCACCGATAGGCCGTCGCCGAACTGGTCGATTATTTCGTACGTTCTATCCCTTCCGACATCAGCAGCGCAGTAGCTTTTTTTAAAATGGTCTTCTCCCTCTCGAGGCGTTCAACCCGCGCTTCCAGCTCCTGGATGCGCTGCTGCTCTGGCGTCATTGCAGGACTCTGAGGCGTGATGCCGTGGCGTTCCTGGTGCAATTGTTGAACCCAGCGACGCAGAACCGATTCCGCAACGCCGA
>NZ_JABBFZ010000007.1 GCF_012927125.1 Paraburkholderia antibiotica | reverse complement strand
TATATCCATTACTACAACCACGAACGCATCAGGCTCAAGTTGAAAGGCCTGAGTCCCGTGCAATACAGGACCCAGGCCTCGCGTACCGTTTAATCTCTAACCGTCCAACTTCGCGGGGTCAGTTCAGATGGCCGCTTTTTTATTGCCTTGCAGTGAGCGCAAGCGACTAACCGGATGTTCGATTGCGTGCAGGTAAGCTCTACGCGGTGTCACGCCGAGGTTGGCGACGATCGGCAAATTCTCCGCGCCCTCGCGATTCTCTGCGCTGGATGAAACACCGTCCCGACGCGATGGTCCAAACTGACATGACAGGCTCCACCGCGGGAGGTATCGACGTGAAAAACAAAAGTCTGTTAGCCGCACTCTGTCTGATAGCGTTGGCAGGGTGCGTGTCCCAGGGTCAGGTCGACCCGGACGTGATGCAGATTGCGACCAAGCCGCTAACGTGTTCGAACAAGGCCGAATGCGATCTCTGGTGGCAACGGGCGCAAACGTGGGTCGCGAGCAACTCGAAGTACAAGATCGAAACCGCGACCGATTCGTTGATCCAGACTGCCGGCCCGGATGGCGGCAAGCGCGCGCTCGCGTATCAGATCACGCGCAGCGCGAATCCTGACGGCACCGCGACGATCGGCTTTGCCGCGCATTGCGACGGCTCGCTCGGCTGCAAGCCGAATCCGTGGGAAGCGGGCGCGCAATTCAAGGAGTATGTGAGAGGCACGACAGCGGGCGCGCCGCAAAGTAGCGCGGCGCCAGCGCAGGCCGCATCCGATGCGATGCATCCGGAAGCGATCCCCGGCAAGTCGGCCACGACGCCGAATGGCGAGGCGATGTCGCAATAACTCGCGGGACGGCCGCGGCACAATGCTCGCCGCGACCGTCCCAGGATTTGCTTCAATGTCCTAACGAAGGCCCGGCGCCCTTGCGCGGCTTCGTGACCCACACCAGCACCGCCAGCACGAGAAATGCCGCGCACGAGATGCGGAAGAAATCGTTGGTGGCCATCATGTACGCCTGGCTCGTCACCACCTGATTCAACTGCGCGGTCAGGCTGTCGCCGGACAGGCCGACGCCGGCGAGCGCATTCGTGTACGCATTGGTGTTCGGCGAATACACGTTGACGGTGTCGGCCAGCATCGCGTGGTGGTAGATCGTGTCGTTTTCCCAGAACGTCGTGCTGATCGCGGTGCCGATCGCACCGGACAGCGTACGGAAAAAGTTCGACAGCCCCGACGCGCTCGCGAGCCGCTCGTCGGATACGCTCGACAGCGTGATCGTCGTCATCGGCACGAAGAAGCAGGCCACGCCGATGCCCTGCACGAGACGCGGCAGGATCACGTGGCCGAACGGCACGTCGAGCGTAAACGTCGAGTTCCAGAACGATACGATCGCGAACACGATGAACGCGAAACTCGCGACCATCCGCAGATTCAGTCGATGCATGTTCTTGCCGATCATCGGCGACAGGAATAGCGCGAGCAGACCGACCGGCGCGGTGGCGAGACCCGCGAGCCCGGCCGTGTAGCCCATCACCGTTTGCAGCCACAGCGGGAAGATCACGACCGAGCCGAAGAAGGCCATGAAGCCGAACGAGATGATCACGACACCGAGCGCGAAATTGCGGTCCTTGAACAGCGACAGGTCGACGATCGGTTCGTCGTCCGTCAATTCCCACACGAGCAGGAGCGCGATCGACACGACCGCGATCACCGCGAGCGTGACGATGAACGTCGAGTTGAACCAGTCGCGGTCCTTGCCGAGGTCGAGCATCATCTGCAGGCACGACACGCCGGTCACGAGCAGCACGAGACCGATCATGTCGATGCGTTGCCGCGTCGTCTTCGTCTCGCGGCCGCGCAGCAGCAGATACGCGCACACCGCCGAGAATATGCCGATCGGCACGTTGATGTAGAAGATCCACGGCCAGGTGAAGTTGTCGGTGATGTAGCCGCCCAGCACGGGGCCGAAAATCGGCGCGCAGATCACGGTCATCGCCCATAAGCCGAGCGCGAGGCCGCGCTTCGCGGGCGGGTAGGAGCGCATCAGGATCGTCTGCGAGAGCGGCACCATCGGTCCGGAGACGAGCCCTTGCGCGAGCCGGAATCCGATCAGCGATTCGAAGTTGTGCGCGAAACCGCAGGCCGCCGACGCGATCGTGAACAGCAGCACCGACAGCGTGAAGAGCCGCACCTCGCCGACGCGACGCGCGAGCCAGCCGGTCAACGGCACGGCGATCGCCGAGGCCACCGAGTACGACGAGATCACCCACGTGCCCTGGCTCGCCGCGACGCCGAGGCTGCCGGAAATGGTCGGCACCGCGACGTTCGCGATCGAGGTGTCGAGCACCTCCATGAAAGTGCCGAGCGCAAGGCCGACGGTCAGCAGCGCAAGCGTGCCGCCTCGCAGCGGCGCGGGTTCGGCGGCGGGCAGGGCGGCGTCGGAAGCCGTGGCGTTCATCTATTGTTTCTCCTCAGTCGGGGAAAGCTTGTCGCGGCAGCTTTATCGCATGTTTCAAACACGGTGCTTTCATGCTGGATCACCCTCTGCCCAGACAGATATCCTAAGACAATGGCGCATTCCAGCGCCTCGTTGTTGTCCTGCCATTGCTTTGTTTATACGGCGCCGCCTCCCTGGCAGCGCGTCAGGTCATGCCGGCGGGTCGTCCTGTCGCGGTACCAGCCCACAACCCGCGCCGATTCCGCCCTCCATGCCGTTCTCGATGAAACGGGCGAGCAGGCGAATCAGCGTCGCATGCTCTTCGGCAGTAAAGCCGCGCAATTGCTCGTTGAGCACCGTCGCGCCGAGATTCGGCAGCTGCTGCGCGGCTTCGTGACCCTGCGGCGTCAACTCCAGCTTCACCATGCGACGGTCGGCGTTGCTGCGCGTGCGCACGATAAAACCTTTCTTTTCAAGCCGATCCAGCAGACGCGTCATCGAACCGCTGTCGTATGACATCACGCGCGACAGCTCGAACGGCGTGCTCGCGCGCCGCGACGACAGCATCAGGATCACGCCGATCTGCTGCGCGGTCAGACCCAGCGGCTTGACCGCGCGGTCCGTGCGCTCGACCAGCACGTTACGCGCTTTCGTCAGGTAGTAGCCGAGACTGCTCGTAAGCTCGATCTCGTCCGGTTTGTAAGGGCCATCAGCCATGGGGTATCCGCAACATCGACAGGCAGAACGAAGTCTAGCTGCCTAAGCAGACAAGTCAAATCGCCATTCGCGAGTTGTTGTCGGCCAGCAGAAAAACAACACCGGAGCCATTCGCGCGGCACAGTATGTTGAAATTTAATTGCATAGTCAATATTATGATAAGCAATGAGTTTCACGCGTCATGCGCCTACCGAGACCATGTTCTGACCGATCGTCCGCACGCCGCCACTCGCGCGACGCGCCCAACAGGATTTCCCCGATGCTGTACCTCAAAAACACGCTTGGCGGCCTGAGCCGCTCACTGACCGATTCCGCACTTCATAGCTTCCAGGGCCGGCATCGCTGGTGGAAGCTCGCGTTGTTCGCGGGACTGTTCGTGCTGCCGGGCGGATCGGTGGGCGTCGCGCTGCTCGCGTGGGCCGAGCATCGGCGGGAGACGAAGCGGACGAAGACGGAGAAGGGCGTTGCCGTGGTCGCGGAAAACGGCGCGAGCGCGCTGGCCTTGGACAACATCACGGTCATAACGAAGGATGTCGCCGCTACGATCACCACGACGGCCAGCGCCGTTCAGGCCACCGGCGCCTGCCAGGCGCGCGGCGATGCGTCGTGCCGGGCCTCGGCGCGCAAGCTCGCGCGCTAACCGTTAGCCGCTAACCGCTAACCGCTCGGCAGCAGGCTGCATCGGCGTAATCGGCGAGGCTGGCGTCGCGTCATGAGCGCGTGCCTGCGGGCCGCCGGGTCTGATTCGCGCCTAAAGCCCATCTCAAGGACCGCTTCAAGCCGCGCCTCAACCTGCGCGTCGAGCCACACGTCCGACGCTCCGACCCGACTCCTCGCAGCACGCAGGGCATTCGACCTGCCCAACGTCCCACATCCCACGTCCACCGTGCGGTAACAACGCGTAACCATCGCGTCACCGCAAGTAACACACCTGCGCGCCGCCTCGCATTAACCTTTCAGCTTTCAGTTTCCCGCGCTCGCGCGGGCTCATACGCTAACATTCCGGCAGACCACGATCTCGCCCAGCCGGCGACGCCGCTCCCGGCCTCACCGCGGCGTCCAGAAGGAATTCATTGCATGCAGTCTGATCGAATCTCGCGTGCGCGGCCGCTTGCGCCTCGCGTCCTGACTCTCGCCGTGAGCGCGGCCTGCGCGGTGCTCGTCGCCGGCTGCGCGGTCGGTCCCAACTATCAGCGGCCAACCACCGAGATCCCGGCGTCGTTCAAGGAAGCCGCGCCCGGCTGGAAGGTCGCCGAACCCGCCGACCAGCACGATCGCGGCGACTGGTGGACCCTCTACGAAGACCCCAAGCTCAACGAGCTCGAAGACAAGCTCAACGCCGCGAACCAGACCATCGCGCAATTCGCCGCGAGCTACCGGCAGGCCCGCGCGCTCGTCGGCGAAGCACGGTCTGCGTATTTCCCGACGATCGGCGCATCGGCGGGTGCCACGCGCTCGGGCAATGGCGTGTCGTCCGGCGGCAATGCGACGACCGCGACGAGCCGCGCCGGCGTCAACAACAGCTTCAACGTCCAGCTCCAGGCGAGCTGGGAGCCGGATCTGTGGGGCTCGGTTACGCGCACGGTCAACGCGCAGAAAGCCGGCCAGCAAGGCGCAGCCGCCGATCTCGCGAACGCGCGTCTGTCGGCCCAGGCCACGCTCGCGCAGACCTACTTCTCGCTGCGCGCGCTCGACTCCACCCAGAAGCTGCTCGACGACACCGTCGAGGCCTACCAGCGCTCGCTGCAGCTCACGCAGAATCAGTACGCGGCGGGCGTCGCCGCGCGCTCGGACGTGATTCAGGCGCAAACGCAACTGCAATCGGCGCAAGCCGCGGCGATCGACAACGGCATCCAGCGCGCCCAGGACGAGCATGCGATCGCGGCGCTGATCGGCGTGCCGGCCTCAGTGTTCTCGCTGCCACCGATGCCGCTCACCGCAACGCCGCCCGCCGTGCCCGCGCAGATGCCGTCGGCGCTGCTGGAGCGGCGTCCGGACATCGCGTCGGCGGAGCGCAAGGCCGCGGCCGCGAACGAGCAGATCGGCGTGGCGATCGCCGCGTTCTTCCCGTCGCTGACGCTGTCGGCGTCCGGCGGCTTCGAAAACTCGGTGTTCTCGCAACTGCTGACCGCGCCGTCACGCTTCTGGACACTCGGCCCGCAGCTCGCTGCCACGATCTTCGATGCCGGCCTGCGCAAGTACCAGACCGACGCCGCGCGCGCCGCTTACGACGCCGACGTCGCCACTTATCGGCAGACGGTGCTCAGCGCGTTCCAGGACGTCGAGGACAACCTCGCGTCGCTGCGGATTCTCGAGCAGGAAATCGTCGTGCAACGGCAGGCGGTCAATTCCGCGCGCCAGGCACTGGCGATCGTCACGAACGAGTACAAGGCGGGCACCGTCGGCTTCGTCAACGTGCTGACCGCGCAAACCACGGCGTTCACAGCCGAGCAGAAGCTGGAGAGCATCGCGGGGCAGCGGATGGTGTCGTCGGTGGGGCTCGTGAAGGCACTGGGCGGCGGCTGGGATGCGTCGCAAATGGATCGGGAGACGGGCGACGTGGCCGCGCCCGCGCGGTTGCCGGCGTCGGCGGCGTCGGTTGCTCCGGCTGCGACTGCCACGGCTGCTACGTCGAACGCGGCAACTGCCGGGGCAACAACGCAGGCCGTGACAAGCGCGGCGCAGACGGCGCAGAACGCCGCCACCGCGCAAACGCAGGTGCAGAGCAAGTAAAGAGCGCCTCACGCGGCAATCGGGCTCAGTGTCAGGCGCCAGTCCACCAACCGCGCCAGACACCATAAAACAAGGAGGCATGGCCGCATATCGCGACCATGCCTCTTTTTTCATCACCGCTGGCACATCAACCGCGCACCGGCGCACCATCACCATCGCGCCAGGTAGCGCCCGTAGCCCTCAGTGCACAAACGTCAGCGCCACCGTATCCGGCCCACTCGGCCGCCCCAGCAGATTCAGCAAGCCGGCGAGGTTATCGTGCTGCTCCGGCGCCGCGCTCGCCGTGCCATGGAACGACGTCGACGCGGCCGACACCGTGCCGTTGCCGTTCAGCATCAACGGTCCCTTGAGCGTCGTCAGATTGAACGTCGACGACGTGCCCTGCGCCTGAAACACCACCCGGTACGAGCCGAGCGGCTTGACCATCGACACGCGCGAGCTGACCTTGTCGAGCGTGATGGTCATCTGACCGAACGCCTCGCCGTTGAAGCTGCGCCAGTCGGACCACGACAGCTGCACGTTGCCCTGCAGATCGAGCGTGTTGAACGGCGCGCCGAGCCCCACCAGCAGCGACGCCGGCACCGCCAGCGCGCCCGGCGTCACGGTCGCGCCGCGCGGCGTCGCATCGACGGTGATCGGGTCGGGCATCGCCTCGCTATGACGCATCACCATCCGCACGCGTCCGGTGAAGAGCGGCCAGAACGCCGTGTGCCACTCGATCCGGCCGGGCAGCAACGTCGCCGCGCTCAGATCGGAACCGGCGGCCAGCATCAGCGTGGCCGAGCCGTGCCACAGCGAGCCATCGGCGTCGACGAGATTCACGTGCCCGTGCGTCTGCCGCGCGAACTGCGGCGTGATCCACGCGGCCGGCAGCAACGCGAGCGCCACGACCGCGATCGACAGCGCCGCGACCACCAGCCACGGCAGCGCCTTGCGCAGGCGCCACATCCAGTAATTCATGCGAGATCCTGTAGCGAGCGGCGCGCGTTTATTTCGCGGTCGACGGCTGCATCGCCACCGTCAGATCCACCTGGCCGTCGTCCTTCAACGCGGTGATGTGCGCCTCCGAGACCTGCACCTTGAACTGCCGGCGCACGTCGTCGACCCACGCGGTCCATGCCGGAAACGACACGTTCTTCATCTGCACCTGCACCGCGTTGCCGACGAACTGCACCTGCGTCGCGGCCAGACCATGATCGCCGAGCGACGCCGACAGCGCGTCCTTCAGTGCCGCGCCGGTCGGCGCGACGCCTTGCGCGGCCGCCGACAGCGAACGCGCCTCGTTGGCCTGCGCGGTCATCTGCGCGAGCTGGCGTTGCAGGCTCGGCAGCGATTCGCGCAGATGCGAGCGGCCGTCCTGCGCCGGCGCCCACAGCACCGACCACGCGATCACCACCGCCAGCACACCGCCGCCCCACGTCAGCAGCGCCTTTTCGCGGTCGGTGCGCTGGCCCCAGAAGCCAGCCCAGGTTTGAGCGAGTTCAGCTTTCATTGTCCGTTCCTGATGGTCCACTTGCCGGTACTGCTGTCGATCGCGCCAGTCAGGCCGTTGCGCGCGAGGCGCTTCGCGAAGTCGGGGTCGACCTTGATCTCGGGCTTGAAGGTCACGTCGAGGCGATGGTCGTGGTAGTCGAGCGCGGCGAGACCGTTGACCGGCAACGGCGACAGCGAGCGCGCAAGACCATCGGCGAGCGACAGGAAATCTTCCGGCGACAGCTCGCCCGCCGCGACCCGCAATTGCTGCACCTGGCGGGCCATCTGATCGGGCGCGTCGAGCACGACCGTGGTCTTCGGGAACGTGTTGAGCAGCAGCTCCGTCATCTGCGTGTTGATCGCGTCGCGTTGGCGCGCGAGCATCAGCCACTGCACGTTCGCGCCGATGATCGCGACGACGAGCGCGCCGAGCCCCAGCGCGATCGGCAGACGCAGACGTCGCAGCGTCGCGCGATCGAGGCGCCACGGCTGCGACGCGAATTCGAACTGGCACAGGTCGAAGCGGCATTCGAGCGCGCGCCGCGCGAGCTGCTCGAACGGCAGCGGACTCGCACCGTGGATGTGCGCGGCGAGCCGCGCCGGACTCGTCGTCGCGTGGCTCGGCTCGTTGCCGGGCACTTCGGTCAGCATGTACAGCGACACCAGCGCCGCGCCCGCAAGCGCGCTCAGCGTCGCGTTCACCGCGTCGGCGGGCGCAGCGAGACCTTCGCCCTGCAGACCGCGCGCAATCGCAAGTTCGACACGCGGCACGCCGCTACTTTCCACCGCGCCTTCCAGCAGCAGCGCGGGCGCGGTTTGCACGACCGCGCCGAGCACCGCGGCGACCATCGGCACGACCGACGGCACCTCGGGCGCGACCACCGGCGCAACGCCCGGCAACGACGTCGCGACACCTGCCGCCCCAGCCGCACCGGCCAGCACAGGCTCGCGCGCGTCGGCATGCGCTGCGGCGGTTTCGGCGAGGCTCGCGACCGTCTCCGCCACCGGCGCCTGCGGCAGACAACGCGTGACCGGCACCGCGCGCAGGCTACGATGACCGGCGGCCGTGAAGGCCTCGCAGATGAAGCGGAACCAGCCGCGATCGACGATCGCGAGGAGTTGCCGGCCATCGGCGAGCGCCTGCGGATCGACCGCGATATGGCAGGTCTGCGGGTCCTGGATCAGTTGATCCTCGACGATGTTCGGTAGCGCCTGACGCAGCTTCGGGCCGCACAGCGGCGGCAGCGTCGCGGGCATCAGCAGCAGGTCGCGCGCGGCGACCATCAGCACCACCGTGCCCGCGCGCGGCAGCAGCGGGAGCGCCGAGCGGCCGGCGCGCTGCGTGCGTCCGGTCTTGTCGAGCAGCAGGAACGGCAACTCGGGCAGTTGCCATTCCTGCGAGGGCACCGCCGGATCACGCGGCGGCAATAGAACGATCAGCGTGCTCAAAGGCCACTCTCTCTGTGGATTGCGTTGTTCATAGTTGGTCTTGTACCCGCACGATACGCGTAGTGTGAGTCAACGGATCGCGATAGACGAGCGTCGTGCGGTCCACTTCCGCGCGCTCGTGCTGCACGCTGCCGTGGACCAGGAAGTAGCTCGAATTGACGTCGAGCTGGTTCGGATCGAGCGACGTCGATTGCACGCCGGACGCAGTCAGCGCGAGCTGCACGTCGCTGACGTTGCGGAAAAACACCGTCTGCCGACGCGCGACCAACGACTGCGCCTGCGACAGCGTCATCCCCGTCACGACGGCCGCGATCACCTCGGCCGACGCGGTGTTCATATTGATCGCGGTGGTGGTCGGCAACACGGTGACGAACGGGCGCAACCGCGCGACGATTTCCGGCGTGTAGCCGGGCACGTCGAGCAGCGAATCGACGCCCGTCATCAGCAGCGGCGCGACCGCGACGTTGTCGTCACCATCTTCCATGCCGGGCTGGTTCGTCATGCCGCCGCTCGACGTGCCACCGCCGACCGCAGTCGTGCTGGTGGCCGCGGTGCCAGTCTGAAAGCGCGTCACCGATTGCGACAGGCCCGCGCGCATCTGCAGCGCGGTCGCCTTCGCGAGCTGGCCGCTCAGCCCGAGCGACACCAGCAGACGCTGATAGGCGGCGACCTGCTCGGCGCTCATCTGCATCACACCGGGCGCGGGGCTCGCCACCAGATTGCGCAGATTGAACTTCGCCTGCGCATCCTCGATCGAGCCGGACAGGTAAGTGGCCGCGCCTTGCTCGGCACGCACCTCGCCGATCTGGCCGAGAAAGTCGGACAGCCGCGTTTTTGCGATCGGCACGCCCCACAAGCCGCCCAGATACGTGATGCCCGCCGACGTATCGCCTTCGGAGCGCAGGATCAGCCGCGTCCAGTCGAGCGCGCCGCGCGCGACCCATTGAGCCTGCGATAGCAGCCGCTGATTTTCGATCCGGCGCACCTGCACCTGCTGGCGCCACAGCATCCCCGACACTAGGATCGCCGACAGCGCGACGACCAGCAGCGCGCTGATGATGGCCGCGCCGCGTTCGCGTGTGCGTTCACGTGTGTACGTGCGCATGTGTCCGGCCCTATGCCGCGCGGCCCGTTCGGAATCGCTCGACGCCGCGCATGCGGTGCGCGTGTCACACCCACGCGCGGCCGCCATCGCACATGCCGCCGCAGCCGCAGAAGCAAACCCGTCGCCACGCGCCCCTGTTGCAACCCGCCGCTTCAACCACGAGGAGAACGTCATCTCATTCTCCGATCAGAAAAACGCGCTGGATCGGCCGCGCGAGCGAGGTCGCGCCGATGCTCACCTCGAGCCCCGACACCGAACGCGGCAGCGGCGCATTGCCGAGCTGCGGCACCTTCAGGTTATTGAGGTTCTCGCTCATCGCGGTCTGCACGTCGCTCATCTGGGTGGTCCAGCCGAGCTTCGGCACGTACATGCGCGCCGAAATCGCACCGACGCCGCCCATCAGCGGCACCGAGCTCCAGCCTTCGTCGCTACCGCCCAGCGCGCGCCGCAATTCGCCGACGTTGCCGAGCGGCGGCGACGCGTAGCGCACCACGCGGCCATTCGAGATCAGATAGCGCACCACCTGCAAACGCGGCGCGCTGCCGGGCAGCTGCAGGTGCCGCACGATCTGCAGCGTGTTGCCGGACACCGAAATCGCGGCGCCGCCGGATTCGTCGTCGCTGGCGGCCTGGCGCGCGTCGATGCGCATCTGGTCGAACAGCTGCGCGAACACGCGCTCGTCTTCCATTGCGTTGGTGATCGCGGTGCGGCCACGGATGATCTGATCGAGCCCGCGCCACGACAGCACCGCGATCACCGCCAGGATCGCGATCGCGACCAGCAGTTCGATCAGCGTGAAGCCGCGCGCGCCGTGACGGCGCCGGCGCTCAGAGCGAGCGGTTGCTTTCATTGGCGACCACCGTGACCATCTGGGCGAGATTGCCGGAGTGTCCCGGCATCGTCACCATCACTTCGACACGGCGAAACACCGGATTCGGCGTCGCCGTCACACGTTCGGTACAGAGCAATTGCAGATTACCTTGCGAGCAGTCGAAACTCGTCGAGCCGACGTTCGGCCATGTATGCGTCAGATGCAGTTGCGCGAGCGCGTTGTCGGCGCTCCAGCCGGCGAGCAGCCGCCGGTGCAGGTCGACTTCGCCGCTCGCGAGACTGCCGACCGCGCGAATCGATGCGGCCAGCGCGACCGCGATGATCGCGAGCGCGACCAGCACTTCGATCATCGTGAAGCCGCGCTGCGCGCGCCGTGCGGTGTCGTGCATCTTGAAAAGGGAAGGGGTGCAGATCGTGCTACGACGACGCGTCGGCATTTCAGCGCACCTCGTAGCGGCCATTGCCGGTACCGACGATGGTCGCCTGTCCGGCCGCCGAAAACAGCGTGACCTGCACCGGCACGTCGATCGCCTCGGTGCCGAACACGATCCGGTCGGCCTGCGAATCCGAGCCGGGGTAGCTGATCGCGACGCCGGTCACGCCGCCTTCCCACTGACGCGGGCCGAGCAGATCGTCGCGCAGCGGACGCCAGCCGTCCTGGGTGCGCTGATCGAAACGGAAGCCGCCCTCGAACGGCTGCCACGCGATGGGTCGTGCGCGCACCTGCGCTTCGTCGCCGGCGGATTCGAACAGCAGCGCGAGACGCTGCGCTTCCTCGTTCAGATCGGTGCGCGGGTTACGCGTCATCGTCACCGCGGTCAGCGATACCAGCAGACCCGCGATCACCAGCACCACCATCATTTCGAGCAGCGTGAAGCCGGCCGCGCGACGGCGTCGGCTGGCGCGCGGCCGCGAAGCCGTACACGGAGTGTCCACACGGGACTTGCAAGCGGACGTGCGCATAGTGCCGGCCATCGACGATCAACGGAATATCAGACTACAACGCATCGGTGGAGCACGCGCGCTTCACGCTCGCCTGCGCCTGCGTCTTTTTTGCATTCGTCGCGTCGTGAAGACAGCGGCAAAGCGGGCAGCGAGCCGGGCAGCAAGGCGAACGCTGAAGCGGGCAGTGAAGCAAGCGCGTGCATGAACATCGTGGGTTTCGCCGTGCGGGCCGCGTTATTGCCAGGACCCGACGTCGGCATCGTTGCCTTCGCCGCCCGGTTTGCCGTCGGCGCCGTAGCTGAACACGTCGATCTCGCCGTGCACGCCCGGATTCAGGTACTGGTACGCATTGCCCCACGGGTCGTTCGGCAGACGCTCGAGATAGCCGCCGTCCTTCCAGTTGTTCGGCACCGGGTCCGTGCTCGGCTTTTCGATCAGCGAGCGCAGGCCCTGCTCCTGGGTCGGATAACGGCCGTTGTCGAGACGATAGAGCTTCAACGCCTGCATCACGGTGCCGATGTCCTGCTTCGCGGCGACGCGCCGCGCTTCGTCCGGACGGCTCATGATCTTCGGCACGATCAGCGCGGCGAGAATGCCGAGAATCGCGATCACGACCATGATTTCGATCAGCGTAAAACCGCGCTGACGACGGCTGCGCGAACCCGCGTTCCCCGCACGGCGAATGGTCGACAGTTGCATAGCTTGCTTACCTCGTTTCAGGTGAAATGTTCGACTCGTGGCGCTGCGCGAGCAGGCCGGGCGAGTCATTTTAATGTCATGGAGTTGAAGGGTTTCAACCCACCGAAATTTTCACAATAGTCCGTACAATGTGCGCATGAACGCCATCCAAATCCGCCTCCTGTCGCTCGCGCTGTTCGCCGCCTTCTGCGCGACGCTGACCTACTGGGTCATCACGCTCACCACGATGTCCGGCGCGCCGTTGCCGGCCGCCGCCGCGCATGCGCAGGTCTCGACCGACCAGGCTGCGACGCTGTTCGGCGGTCAGCTCACGCGCAACGTCAATCAGGACATCCATCTGTTCGGCATCCTCGCGCTGACCCGAGGCGCCGCGGCGATCGTCAGCGTCGGTGGCGAGCCGCCGCACGCGGTGTCGCTCGGCAGCACGCTGATGCAGGGCACGAAACTCTCCGAAGTGCGGGCCCGCTCGATCATCATCGACCGCAACGGCGCGCATTCCGAAATCTTCCTGCCCGCCAACACCGGCGGTCCCACCATCTACGTACGCTAAATACGTGCGCTAAACGATTGCGCGGCTAACGCACTTCATGCCGCGCTATCGTTCCTCGTAGTCCTTACCGTTTCCTGTTACTGCCTCGTGCGTGCCGCTACTGCACGAGGTTGTTCAACTCGATGATCGGCAGCATCACCGCCAGCACGATCACCAGCACCACGCCCCCCATCGCCAGAATCAGCAACGGTTCGAGCAGGCTCGTCAGGAACATCGTGCGACGCTCCAGCTCGCGCGCTTCGCCGTCGGCCGCGCGATCGAGCATCGTCGTCACGTCGCCGGTCGCTTCGCCCGAACGGATCAGGTGCACGAGCACCGGCGGAAACGTCTTCGTATTGCCGAGCGCGCGCGACAGCGACGTGCCTTCGCGCACGCGCACGATCGCATCGTCGATGTTCTCGCGCATCGCGTTGTTGCTGAGCGTTTCGGCCGCGGCCTGCAGTGCGCGCAGAATCGGCACGCCGGCCGCGGTCAGAATGCCGAGCGTGCTCGCGAAACGCACGGTGTTATAGCCGCGCACGAGCTTGCCGATCAGTGGCGCGGTCAGCAGCCAGCGATCGAACGCGAGACGCGGGCCGGACTGCTTCAGCGTGGCGCGCACCAGATAGACGAGCACCAGCACGCCGATCAGCATCGCCCACCACCAGTGCCGCACGAAGCCCGACAGCGCCATCATCATCACGGTGAGGATCGGCAGTTGCTGCTTGGTGCTCGCGAACACGTTGACGACCTGCGGCACCACGTAGCTGAGCAGGAACGTGACGATGCCGAATGCGATGATCGTGACGATCGTCGGATACGTGAACGCCAGCACGATCTTCTGCTTCAGCGCGTTGCGCTGCTCGATGTAATCGGCGAGGCGAGACAGCACCAGACCGAGCTTGCCCGTGTGTTCGCCGGCTGCAACCAGCGCGCGGTAAATCTCGGGAAAATCCTTCGGGTGCTGCTGCAGCGCGTTAGCAAGCGAATGACCGCCGAGCACTTCGGCGCGAATCGACGCCATCAGCTCGCGGATGTAATCGCGCTCCGACTGCTCGGTCAGCACCGCGAGCGCTTCATCGAGCGGCAAGCCGGCGATCAGCAGACTCGCGAGTTGCCGCGTGAGAATCGCCTGTTCGCGCTGCGACAGTCGCCGCCCGAACGCGAGCCGCTGGTTGCGCTCGCCGCGAGTGCGCGATGCCGCCGGTTCGACGACGAGCGGCGTCAGTCCCTGCGAGCGCAGATTCGTGCGCGCGCCGCGCGCGCTGTCCGCGTCGAGCACGCCTTTTTGCGCCTTGCCCGCCGCGTCGATCGCTTCGAAACGAAATGCCGGCATGCGCTTACACTCCGCCCGTCACGCGAATCACTTCTTCCAGCGACGTCAGCCCCGATTCGAGCCAGCGCTCCGAATCGTCGCGCAGCGTGCGCATGCCCTGCGCGCGGGCGGCCGCGAGAATTTCCGCGTCCGCCGCGTTGCGGTGAATCAGCGAGCGGATCGACTCGTCGATCAGCAATAGTTCATAGACGCCGCGTCGCCCGGCATAACCGGACTGGCCGCAACGGTCGCAACCGACCGGATGCCAGCGCTTGCTACCGTCGTCCTCGGTGCGCTCTTCGCGGCACACCGGACACAGCCGCCGCACCAGCCGCTGCGCGAGCACGCCGAGCAGCGACGACGCCAGCAGATACGGCTCGACACCCATGTCGGTCAGACGCGTGACGGCCGAGGCCGCGTCGTTCGTATGCAGCGTCGCCAGCACGAGGTGGCCGGTCAGCGAGGCCTGCACCGCGATCTGCGCGGTTTCGAGGTCGCGGATTTCACCGATCATGATGACGTCCGGGTCCTGCCGCAGAATCGAGCGCAGCGCGCGCGCGAAGGTCATGCCGATCCGTTCGTTGACCTGGGTCTGGCCGATGCCGGCGAGGTCGTATTCGATCGGATCTTCCACCGTCATGATGTTGGTGGTCTCGGTTTCGAGTCGCGACATCGACGCGTACAGCGTCGTCGTCTTACCGGAGCCGGTCGGCCCGGTGACGAGCACGATGCCGTGCGGCTTGCCGATCAGCTTGTCGAACTGGCCGAGCGTGTCGGACGCCATGCCGAGCGCTTCGAGATTCAGGCGCGACGCGTCTTTTTCGAGCAGACGCAGCACCGCGCGCTCGCCGTGACCGGTCGGCAGCGTCGAGACCCGCACGTCGACCGGACGACCGCCGACGCGCAGCGTAATGCGGCCGTCCTGCGGCAGACGCTTCTCGGCGATATCGAGCTGCGCCATGATCTTGATCCGCGAAATCAGCGCGCCGTGCAGCGCTTTTTTCGGCCGCACGACATCGCGCAGCGTGCCGTCGACGCGAAAACGCACCACCGACGCGTTCTCGAACGGCTCGATGTGAATATCCGATGCCTGCTCGCGCGCCGCTTGCGTGAGCAGCGCGTTGATCATGCGGATGATCGGCGCGTCGTCTTCCGATTCGAGCAGATCCTCGACCTCGGGAATGTCCTGCATCAGCCGCGACAGATCGACTTCGCCTTCCACTTCGCCGACCACCTGCGCGGCGCTGCCGTCCTGGCGCGCGTACGCCTGGTTGATCGCCTGCGCGAGTTCGTCGGCGGGCACACGCACCACCGACACCGCGCCGTAGTTGCGCGCGACTTCGGCGAGCGCGGCCTCGCTGGTGCGCTCGCTGATCCAGACTTCGATGCTGTCGGCGTGCTGATGCGCGACCAGGATCTGGCCGCTACGCGCAAAGCCGTACGGCACCAGCCGGGCGGCGAGCGGCGAGGGCGCCGCGCGCTCGCCGGCGGCGACGGCATCGCCGTTGTGCGGGCGTTGCGATTGCGCGGTGTGCGCGGCGGTCTGCGTCACGGACGCGCTCCCGACGACGACGTGCCCGGCTCGACCACCGCGGGTTGCGTCGTCAGCTGCGGCGACACGGTCTGCGGAATCGTTTGCGGAACCGGAGAGACCGTCGGCGGCACGACCTGTTGAGCCGGCTGCACGGTTTGCGGCACGCTCTGCTGCGGCACCTGTTGCGGTGCCTGCGGCGTCGCCTGCTGACGGCGCATCTGGTCCAGATTGAACAGGTTCATCGCGGGCACGCCACCCTGGCTCGGGCCGATCGGCATCGGCGGCACGACCGGATCGTCGCGATCGCGCATCACGCGGTTATCCGAACGGTACGCGCCCTGCACGCCCTGGATGTAGTCGTAGCGGTTCGCCGTAACGGCCTGCGTGGTATCGTGGTCGCTCAGGATCACCGGACGCAGGAACACCATCAGGTTGGTCTTGTTGCGGGTCTTCTGCTCCGAGCGGAACAGCTGGCCGATCCACGGAATGTCGCCGAGCAGCGGCACCTTGCTGTTGCTGACCTGGTAGTTGTCCTGCATCAGGCCGCCGAGCACGATGATCTCGCCGTTGTCGCACAGCACGGTCGACTGAATCGAACGCTTCGTGAATTCCGGGCCCGCCGGGTTCGTCGTCGCGTTGTTGGTGCCGTTCACGATCGCCGAGTCTTCGGTGTAGAGCTGCAGCTTGAGGATGCCGCCGTCGGTGATCTGCGGCTTCACGTGCAGCGTCAGACCGATGTCGACGCGGTCGTAGGTATTGAACGCGCTGCTCGTGGTGCTGCTCGTCAGGTTCGAATACGAACCGGTCTGGATCGGCACGTTGGTACCGACGATGATCTTCGCTTCCTCGTTATCGAGCGTGATCAGGTTCGGCGTGGACAGCACGTTCGCGTCGGCGGTTTGCGACAGCGCCTGCAGCAGCGCGCCGAGGCCTTGCACGCCGAACAGGTTGTGGATCCAGCCGACGTTCAAGCCTTGCTGAAGCCCGCTGAGCCCCGTCGCGAGCGCGGCGCCGCCGGTGGCGCCCGCGGCACCAGCCGTCACGGCGGCCGCGGTCAGGTTGATGATGCTGTTGCTCGACCCGGTCTGCAGGTTCGTACCGGCAAACAGATTACCGTTCGCGACCTGCCACTGGATGCCGAGGTTGCCGCTGGTATTCGAGTTCAGTTCGACGATCAGCGCTTCGATATAGACCTGCGCGCGACGCGCGTCGAGCTGGTCGATCACCGCGCGCAGATTGCGATACACCGCCTCGGGCGCCGTCACGATCAGCGAGTTGGTCGCCGCGTCGGCCGTAATCATGCCGCCGCCCTGATCCTCGTTCTTTTCCTTGTCGCCGCCGAGAAAGCCGCCATTGTTATTGTTCGAGCCCGACGCGCCACCGCCCATCGGCGACGACATCGAGCTGCTGCCGAGGCCGCCTGACGGCAGCGGCGGCGTACCGGACGAGCCGGTCGAGCTGTTGCTGCCGATACCGCCACCGCCGCCGGAATTCTGGTTGAACGAATTCGCGTCGTTCGAGCTGGCCGACGAACCGCCTTCGCCGCCCGCGCCCTTGCCGAGCATCGCGCGCAGCGTGCGTGCGAGCTTGGTCGCGTCGGCGTTGCGCAGCGGCACGACGTGGATGTTGCCAGGCATCTGGGTCGGCATGTCGAGCTGCTTCGCGAGTTCCCTCGCGGCGGCCAGACGCGCGCCGTTCGACGCGCGGATCAGCAGCGAATTGGTGCGCGCATCGGAGGTGATCGACACCTTCAGCGTCGCATCGGTGCTGCCGATCGAGCCCGGGTCGAGCATCTTGTTCAGCTGCTGCGCGATGTCGATCGCGTTGGCGTTTCTCAGCGGCACGACCGCGACCGACTGGCCCGCCGCGCTGTCGACACCCGCGATGATCTGCGCGATACGCCGCACGTTGTCCGCGTAATCGGTGACGACGATCGTATTGTTGGCAGGGTAGGCCGCGACGGTATTGTTCGGCGAGATCAGCGGACGCAGCACCGGCAGCAGGTTATTGGCCGATTCGTTCCTCAGCGTGAAGACCTGCGTGACCACCTGGTCGCCGCGCGCCGTCGGCGCGTTGCCGACGTAGGTCGGCACGCCCTGCAGTTTCGCATCGGCTTCGGGTACCACTTTCAGTACGCCGTGATCCTGCACGAGCGCGAAGCCCTGCATGCGCAGCGCGGATTGCAAGGTCTTGAGGGCCTGATCTTCAGGTACCGAGTTCTCGGAGACGAGGTTCAGCTGTCCCTTGACTCGCGGATCGACGATGATCGTCTTGCCGGTTGCAGCGCCGATCGCCTTGGCGACCTGGTCGATGTCGGCGTTGACGAAGTTCAGTGTCACCGCTGCCTGTGCTGTCTGCGCGGTGATCAACCCAGCCACCAGCAGCGCCGTTGCCACGCGACGCAAAGCCATACAATTTCTTCTCATGGAATGTGATATCGATACCAGCGGCCGCTGCCGCCGACGGTCATGCGATGCGGACCCGGCAGCAAGCCACCGCCCGATCGGTCTGCGAGACTGCGCAAGGCGCCCGCCCCCGACGTCCGAAAAAAACGAACACTACCAGCTTTTCATGTCGGAATTGAAACAAAACAGCCGGCCCGATGCGATTCTTTTAAAAGATCGTATTACTGTCATTCAATTGAAAGCCACCCCGCATAAAGCGCGTACGAGGGGCACTCGGATTTGTACTGACTTATGTCGGTTAGCCAACTTGACGCGAGTCGGGCTGCCGGTATGATACGAGCCGTTCGACTTGCTGTTATGCGTTTGCCGACGCGGGTTTTCCCCGATGTCTGACCAAAGCCCCGACCAGCCGGCTCTCGCGGCTGCGGCGCCGCAAGCCAAACGCCTTACCGATCCTTACCTCGAGTTTATTTAGTCGTCTTGACCGATGAAACGTCCGCTCGTCATTGTTACCGCCGCCCTTGCTCTGCTCGCCGCAGCCGGGTCCGCACGCGCTGACTGCTTCGACGAGGCGGCGAAATATCAGAAGGTCAACCCGTTGATTCTGCGGGCCATCGCGTGGCAGGAATCGCACAATCGGCCGGATGCGCAGCACAAGAACGCGAACGGCTCGACCGACTACGGCGTCATGCAGATCAACTCGGTCCATCTGCCAGTGCTCGCACAATATGGGATCTCGCAGGGCACGCTGATGGAGCCCTGCAAGAACGTGTATATCGCTGCGTGGCATTTGCGTCGCCAGATGAACAAATACGGCAATACCTGGCAGGCGGTCGGCGCGTATCACTCGGAAACGCCGGCGTTGCGCGACAAGTACGCGCAGCAGATCGTCGCGATTCTGCGTAGCTGGAAGCTGATGCCGTCCGCGCAGTAAGCGCGGCGGACTGCGGTTTTCTCCTGTTTTTGTCCCTGCTTGAGTGCGCTTGCGCAGGTTGTTGCGGGCGGTTTTTCGTGCCGTTTTCTCGCGTCGGCTTTTCGCGTCGTGGCGCCGTACGTCAGCCGCTGTTCAGCGCGCTTCCTGGCGCTTCCTGATGATTTCTCCGCGTTTTTTTCTGCCCGCCGGCCCAGCCACGCTCGCCATCTAACGCGCTCGCGCGGCCTGCGCGCGTTTTGATGCACAATGCGGCTTCATGCTGCCGCCGGGCTTCGCGCCGGCTCGCGCGGCGCGCTAGCCGCGTCGTCCGTCCGGCTTCGCGCGCGGCGCGCCATCCAAACTTCCTGTTTTCCGTACCGCGATGAACCAGCCGCTATTGCCCATCACCGTGCTCTCCGGTTTTCTGGGCGCCGGCAAGACCACGCTCCTGAACCACGTCCTCGCGAATCGCGCCGGCTTGCGCGTCGCGGTGATCGTCGACGATCTGGCCAGCGTCGATATCGATTCGACGCTCGTGCGCGAAACGGCAGAGTTGTCGGGCGCCGATGAAGGACAGCGCATCGAGTTGTCGAACGGCTGTATCTGCTGCACGGCGCGCGACGATCTGCTCGACGAGGTCCGCCGCCTTGCCGCCGAACAGCGCTTCGATGCGCTGCTGATCGAAGCGAGCGGCGTCGCCGAACCGCTGCCGATCGCCGAAACCTTCGTATTTGCCGACGAGGACAACCACGACGCCGAGCCGCTCTCCGCGCTTGCGCGGCTCGATACGATGGTCACCGTCGTCGACGCCGCCAGCTTCCTGCGCGATTACCGTTCGGCCGATACGCTCGGCGAACGCGACATCGAGGTCGATGAAGAAAACGATCGCATGATCGTCGAGTTGCTGATCGAGCAGATCGAATTCAGCGACGTGCTGGTCGTGAACAAGGCCGATCTCGTTAGCGCGGATGAACTTGATCGATTGCAGCGCATCCTCGCGCGCCTCAATCCGCGCGCGGTGCAGCAGGTGAGCCGCTTCGGCGACGTGCCGCTCGATCAGTTGTTCAATACCGGCCGCTTCGATTTCGACGCGACGTCGGGCGCGCCGGGCTGGCTCGCGGCGCTCGACCATCAGCACGACCATGCCGGCGACGCACACAGCCACACGCATCGCAGCGAGGCGGACGAGTACGGCATCGGCTATTTCGTCTATCGCGCGCGCCGGCCGTTTCATCCGCGGCGGCTGTGGGAGCTTCTGCATCAGGAGTGGAAGGGCGTGCTGCGCAGCAAGGGATTTTTCTGGCTCGCGACGCGCAACGATATCGGCGGTTCGCTATCGCAGGCGGGCGGCGCTTGCCGGCCCGATCCGGCCGGCACGTGGTGGGCCGCGCAGGATCGCAGCGAATGGCCGGAGGGCGACGACGAGCTGAACGCCGAAATCGCCGCCGACTGGTACGGCGACGAGGACGACATGAGCATCGGCGATCGTAGGCAGGAGCTGGTGTTGATCGGCGTCGATATCGATCCGGCGGTATGGCGAGCGAAGTTCGACGCGTGCCTGCTCACCGACGACGAATACGCGCGCGGTCCCGAAGGCTGGCAGCATTTCGCCGATCCGTTCCCCGCCTGGGACTTCGATGACGACGATCACGATCATGACCACGGTCATGGTCACCACCATCATCATCACGATCACTCGCATGGCGACGACTGCGAGCATTGCGGACATGGCCACGGCAAGAGCGGGCATCGCCACGACTGAGCGCTGGCTAAGTACCCGGCGCGGCGTTCGTCGCGCTTGAATGCAAAAAGCCGCAACCTTGGGTTGCGGCTTTTTTCTTTGCGCGTGGCCTAAGCGCAGACGAAAAAAAACCCGCCGTCGGCGGGTTTCTCGCGAGTGTCAACTGCCCGGCAATAATCTGCTTAGCGCTTGTTGACGGCGTCCTTGAACGCCTTGCCTGCCGTGAACTTGACGGTCTTGGCAGCCGGGATCTTGATAGTTTCGCCGGTCTTGGGATTGCGACCCGTACGCGCTGCGCGCTTGCCCGAACCAAAACTACCGAAGCCGATCAACTGGACCGCTTCACCCTTCGACACAGCCTTCTTGATCACTTCAAGCAACGTGTCCAGCGTTTCACCGGTTTGAGCCTTGCTGGCGCCAGTCTGTCCTGCGACAGCGTCGATCAGTTCCTGTTTGTTCATTAAGGTTCCTTTCTGAGTTTAGGTTGACACGAACAGCGCGAACGCGCCGATTATACGTGCGCGCACCGCGCCGTCTAGCAGCTGCGGCCCTGATCTGGAAGATCTGTCGCGACGAATGAAAAACCGTCCGCCAGCCGTGCTGCCGCTCCCTTCGCGGCGCTTGCTATGATAGCGCAGCGCAAACCCAATCAGGATAAGGGTTTCGAAGAATTGCGCGGTTCTCAAGCCGTTATCGCAAGGAAATCGAAATTTCCCCTCTCCAAACCCCGAAACGAGGGCTGAAACCCAGTCCAGACGGGGCCTGGCGTTGGTTTTTGCCAACGCAGCAAAAACTCTCGCGGGGTTCTCGTGGGTGTTTTCCGGTGCTTCGCGAACCGGACGCGCTCGCGCCGACCACCCAACCCGCTCTGTCGAGCGTCCTTTTAAGCGTGTTTTTTGCCGCGCATGACCGATCCGCTGATCCCCGCCGTCCTCGCTTTTCGCGACAACGGCAGCCCGTTTTCGCCGCTCTACGACGACATTTATCACAGCGCCGTCGGCGCGCTCGAACAGGCTCATTACGTCTTTCTAGGCGGCAATGCGTTGCCCGAACGATGGCAGCGCCGCCGCATTTTCACCGTGCTCGAAACCGGCTTCGGCATGGGCATCAACTTCCTGGTCACATGGGCCGCGTGGCGTAGCGATCCATCGCGCTGCGAGCGGCTGCATTTCGTCTCGACGGAAAAGCATCCGTTCAGCGCAGCCGATCTGCGCCACGTGCACGCAACGACATTCAGCGATCCGCTCGTGGCCGAACTCGCCGACGCACTCGCGAACGCATGGCCGATGCTCGTGCCCGGCACGCACCGCCTCGAATTCGACGACGGCCGCGTCGTGCTGACGCTGATCTTCGCCGACGCGGCCGAAAGCCTGCCGACGTTGCGGCTACGCGCCGACGCTTTCTATCTGGACGGCTTCGCGCCGGCGAAGAATCCCGAACTGTGGAGTCCGGCGATCTTCAAGTCGCTCGCGCGCGTCGCCGGCGAAGACGCGACGTTCGCCACTTATAGCAGCGCGGGCGAAATCAAACGCGCGTTGACGCAGTGCGGTTTCGAGTATCGCAAGGTCGACGGTTTCGGTTGGAAACGCGCGATGCTGGTCGGCCGTTTTGCGCCGCGTTGGCGCGTGCGGCGCTATGAACCACCCGCACCGTTTGCGCCGCTCGCGCATCAGGAACGGCATGCGGTTGTGATCGGCGCGGGGCTCGCCGGCTGCGCGGTGATCGAGCGGCTCGCGGCGCGCGGCTGGCGCGTGAGCTCGCTCGAACGACATGCGACGCTCGCGCAGGATGCATCGGGCAACCCGGCCGGCGTTTTCCACCCAATGATTTCACGCGACGACAGCGTCGCGTCGCGCGTCACGCGTGCGGGTTTTCTGTACGCGCTCAATCGCTGGAACGCGCTTGAACGGGCAGGGCACCCTCTCGCGCGCGGCACTCAGGGTCTGCTGCAGATCGCCGCGGACAACGCCGAAGCACACGCAATCGGCGACGCGATCGCCGCGTTCCGCTATCCATCCGACTACGTGACGCCGGTCTCCGCCACCGACGCCGCGCGACTCGCCGGCATGCCGCTTGCGCGTGGCGGCTGGTGGTTTCCGCGCGGCGGCTGGATCGATCCCGCGTCGTTATGTGCGGCGCAATTCGCCGCGGCCGGCGACCTGCTCGAACGACACTTCGGCGTCGACGTCGCGCGTATCGAACGCAGTGGTGGCGAATGGAGCGTTTTCGATGTCGCGGGCAAGGTGGTCGCGCGTGCGCCGGTCGTAATTGTCGCGGGCGCGCACGAGGCCGCGCGCATCGCCGGTTTGCATCATGCGCCGACGCGCAGCATTCGCGGTCAACTGAGCCTGCTTCCGGCGGCCTCGGTCGCGCCGCTCGCGTTGCCGGTGATCGGCGAAGGTTATGCGGTGCCGCTCGCGAACGGCGTCACGCTGACGGGCGCCACTTACGAGCTCGACGATCCGGATACGTCGCTGCGCGTCGAGGGTCATCGAGAAAACATCGAACGCGTCGCACAGATGCTGCCAGCATTTGCAGGCGCACTGGATAGCGCGCCACTCGCGACGCTGGCCGGCCGCGTCGCATTTCGCTGCGTGACGAGCGATCGCATGCCGATGGTCGGCCAGCTCGCCGACGAAGCCGCGGCCGCACGCGACGCCGCCCGTCTACGTGGCGCGTGGCCGCTCGATCTGCCGCGCGCGGAAGGTTTGTACGGCGCGTTCGCGTATGGCTCGCGTGGCCTCGTGTGGGCGGCGCTCGGCGCGGAACTGATCGCGTCGCAGATCGAAGGCGAGCCGTGGCCGCTCGAACGCGATCTCGCGGAAGACATCGACCCTGCACGTTTTCTGCTACGTGGGTTGCGGCAGGGGACGGTGGGTTAACCGGTCACGGTTGTGTTTACCTGTGTGCGCAGGCGGCTTTATCTAACCATCTGGTTAACGTCGCAGCGTGGAACGTGGTTAACCCGTCGTGACGGTATACCTCCCACGCGACGTATACCGCGTTAACTGCCCACAACGGTTATCCACCCCAACCTGTGGATAACCGCACAGTTAACTGGCGCAAGTCGTGTGGAACCGTTGTGGACGTAAACGGGGTAACTCGGACATCGCGAAAAAGTGCGAAAAGTTGTCCGCCTATACCGGGAGCTGCCGCACATACTGTGCATCCTGTTATGCGAGCGGCAAATGATTGATTCAACTCGGTAAACCATGGTTATCCACAGAAACGGAGGCAGCTTGTTAACTGTTACTACGTATACATACGGTAAACCAGTAAACAGCAACAGCGAGGGCTAGCGCCCTGACCATCGAGCGGCCGAATTCCGTCAAAACCTCGCCAAAGCGCTGCCGGTTAACCACGAAACCGCACATGAAAATCACATTTACGTCATGCAGACTGAGTGACCGGTTAACATCGGCTGATAGGGCAAAACGGTCGCTTTTGCCACCCATCATGAAGATGGCATACGTTTTTACCGTTTTGACAGCAAGTTGACGGCTTTTCGGTCAGGAATAAAAAAGCTATGGCACAATCGCCGTTCTTTTTCGCGTCGTGTCCCACCGATGGGCGGCACGCGCTGCTACGGAACGGTGTCGATCAAACAGAATCTGATTCAAAGTCGACGGCGTTCTTTCACCGTGCCGGTTGCTATTTCCGCCTCCGTGAAGGTGCCGGAATCATTGCGGTTCTTTGCGGCCGCGGCGCGTTCCCGATCATCCGATTATTGAAAAATCGCAACGCTGACTTCGCGAAGCGCTTGCGACAGCGAGGCTCTTAGCCGTTCGCTCGTTTACCGGTGTGCGTGTGCGCCGGTCGTGTCGTCTGCCGTTGCTGCCAAGGAGAACCCATTACGATGAATTCGGCGTTTTCGTTTCTGCCAGCGTGGCCGCTTTCTCCCGATGCCATTTTCTGGGCGGGTCTCGCCTTGCTTGCCGCCGGTTTGTGCGGCGAGCTGTGTTATCGCGCGTGGCGTTTACCGCGCATTTCCGGTTATGCGGTGATCGGTCTGATTGCCGGTGCGGCCGGTTTTGGCGTGATCGACGTGGATTCGGCGCGTGCCGCGCGGCCGCTGCTCGACGTTGCGCTCGGTTTACTGCTGTTCGAACTCGGTAGCCGGCTCGATCTGCGCTGGATCCGTCGCAATCCGTGGCTGATCCTGTCGAGCGTGGCCGAGGCGACGCTGACGTTCGCGCTGGTGTTGCCGGTACTGCTGTTCCTGAACGTGCCGCTGATGGTCGCGACTGTGCTCGCCGCGATTGCGATGGCGACGTCGCCGGCAATGGTGATCCAGCTGAAAACCGAATTGCGTGCCGAAGGGCAGGTCACGCAGCGTCTGCTGACCCTGACCGCGCTGAACAGCATGTATGCGGTCGTGATCGAAAAGCTCGTGTCGAGCTGGCTGCATCAGGAGGTTTACGGCAACGTATTCGCGACGATTCTGCAGCCGCTGTATCTGCTGGTCGGCTCGCTCGTGCTCGCGTATCTGCTCGCGCGGACCTGCACGTTTTTCTATCGTCGTCTGAACATGCACGACGAGCATTCGTTCGTTGCGCTGTTCGGTCTCGTGCTGCTGGCGATAGCGGTGGCGCATCTGTTCAAGCTGTCGACGATTCTCGCGTTGCTTGCCGCCGGCATCATCGTGAAGAATCACGAAGCGCGCCCGCAACTGTGGCCGGAGCATTTCGGCACCGCCGGCTGGCTGCTGACGGTGATCCTGTTCGTGCTGACGTTGACTTCTTTCGAATGGAAGCACATCGCGTTGGGCGGCGTCGCGGCGCTGGGCCTGATCGTTGCTCGGCTGGTGGCGAAGCTGGTGGGCGTACTCGCGTTCGCCAAGCCGAGCGGCCTGAACTGGAAGCAGGGGATCGCGCTGGGTTTGTCGTTGTCGCCGATGTCGGCGCTTGCGTATCTGCTCGTCGACGACACCTACAACATGTATCCGAATTTCGATCCGCAATTGCGCGCGATCGTCATGTGCACGATTTTCGTGCTGCAGATTCTTGGTCCGTGGCTCGTCTATCGCAGCCTCGCGCTCGTTTCCGAGCGGCGCGAGGAGTGAGCGCGGTGAGTTCAACACGCGCTTGAAGAATCCGTTTCAACACTTCGCTTAAAAACGACCTGACTCAGGGGACGCCATGTCACTCGAACCCTTCATCGATTCGAAACCGTTCACCTTCGGTATCGAACTCGAAATGCAGATCGTCAATACGCACGACTATGATCTGACCAAAGCCGGCACCGATCTGCTGCGCCTCATCAAGGATGAAAAAATCCCCGGCAATATCACGCCGGAAATCACCGAGAGCATGATCGAGCTGTCGACCGGCATCTGCACGTCGCACGAACAGGCGGTGACCGATCTGCGCAAGATTCGCGACACGCTGGTGTCCGCCGCCGATCATCTGAACGTCGGCCTGTGCGGCGGCGGCACGCATGCGTTCCAGCAATGGAGCGAGCGGCAGATCGTCGATACGCCGCGCTTCCAGTATCTTTCCGAGCTGTACGGCTATCTCGCGAAGCAGTTCACGGTGTTCGGCCAGCACGTGCACATCGGCTGCCCGGATCCGAACAGCGCGCTGTATCTGCTGCATTCGATGTCGCGCTTCATTCCGCATTTCATCGCGTTGTCGGCGTCGTCGCCGTTCGTGCAGGGCGTCGATACCGGATTTCATTCGGCACGCCTGAATTCCGTGTTCGCGTTTCCGTTGTCCGGCCGCGCACCGTTCGTGTTGACGTGGGACAGCTTCGAGGAATATTTCTCGAAGATGGTCCACACCGGCGTGGTCAACAGCATGAAGGATTTCTACTGGGACATCCGGCCGAAGCCGGGTTTCGGCACGATCGAAGTACGCGTAATGGATACGCCGTTTTCGGTGGACCGGGCTGCTGCGATCGCCTGCTACATCCAGACGCTCGCGCGCCATCTGCTGCTCGAC
This sequence comes from Paraburkholderia antibiotica, assembly GCF_012927125.1. GTDB lineage: Bacteria > Pseudomonadota > Gammaproteobacteria > Burkholderiales > Burkholderiaceae > Paraburkholderia > Paraburkholderia antibiotica. Next base: position 241,576 of record NZ_JABBFZ010000007.1, on the reverse strand, counting down.
AAACCGATCATGCCGAAGGAAGACGACTATCTGGTCTACACGTTCAACCGCTTCGAAGCGTGTCGCTTCGGGCTCGGCGGCACCTGCATCAATCCGCAAACGGGCGAACGCAAGACGATTTCCGAAGATATTCTCGAAACGCTCGAACAGATCGGCCCGCATGCCGAGGCGCTCGGTTCGACTAACGCGTTGGCCGAAATAGGTGCAATCGCTCGTGGTCAGGTCAACGATGCGACGTGGCTACGCAGCGTAGTTGCACAGGAAAAGTCCTTGCACGAAGCGGTGCGGCAACAATGTTTGCAATGGCGTGTGTAATCGCGCGGGCTACGCCAGAGCCTGTTCGCTTGCGTCACAACGTGAGCTTTCGACAAAACCCGCCGCGCGCGGGTTTTTTTGTAAGAAATTTTTAGGTTTTTTTGCGCGCCCGGCCCTTCAGATTTTTCGAAAGTTTACGTATACAAACGTAGTAGTCGTTAACAAGCATTGTCGAAGCCTGTGGACAACTGAATAATTTCTTGCAAAGTCAACACGCTGGGGAAATGATAAGTGGGCGCGTCGGACGTGTGTCGCAGGCCCCCAGGCAAGCACAACCGAGGAAACGTTCGACATGCTGCAAGTACTTGTCTGCAAACAGTACACAGGCTGTCCAAACGTTTTCCCCTGATTATCCACAGCATCCGTTGGATAAGTTAGCTGTACGATTTGCCGCTCTCGAATAGAATGTCGTTTTCGCCGCTTCAGAGCTTCCGAGGCGGTAAATTTTTGAGATAGTAGAAAAACGGTTTCGTCCGCGGTTGGGCGAAGCTACCCCACACACGCAACGGGCACGCACGGCAGGCAGTTCGCCGGCAGTGCACGAAAGCGGTAAATAAACGAATCGAAGATTATGAGCGAAGGTGTATACGGAGAACAGGCAGCCGGGCGAGTGACCCACAGCCTCTTGCGATTGAGCACGGCGATGCGAAGCCAGGCTTGGGAATGGGCGGAAGGCGCAGGCCTCACGCCGACCCAGGGCGAAATCCTCGTGCTTTTGATGCAGCGCAAGGGACCGATGCGTCTCGGCGAAATCGCGCGTGAAACGGCGTTGACCGCTGCCACCACCAGCGACGCGGTGAGCACGCTCGAAACCAAGGGCCTCGTCGAAAAGCGTCGTGCGCTCGACGACGGTCGCGCACTCGCGGTTCGCCTGACCTCGCGTGGCCGCACCGCCGCGAAGCGCGCGGCGCAATGGCCGGAGTTCCTGAGCAAGGCCGTCGGCACGCTGCGCGACGACGAGCAGGCCGTGTTCTACCGCACGCTGCTCAAGACCATCTATCTGCTCGAAGCGCAAAACACGATCCCGTCGCATCGTATGTGCTTAAGCTGCTCGCATTTCCAGCCGAGCAAGAACCCGAAGAAGACGCCGCATCACTGCGCGCTGCTCGACCTGAACATGTCGGACACCGATCTGCGTCTCGACTGCTCCGTGCACGAAACCGCGGACGTCGCCAGCCAGAAGAAAACCTGGAAGATCTTCGCCCAGTAAAAAGGGGCATTTTCCGGAGCAATCCGCTAACATGGCCTCGCCGGCAAACGGCGGGCGGCACTGCCGCCTGTCTGCCGGCTAGCGCTGTGCAATGACCCGGTCGTTGGCGGCAAGTCCTTAGTTAACCTGAAGGTAGGGCAGGCCGATGAATCGCGAAGTATTGGCCATTCGCCATGTGCACTTCGAGGATCTGGGTAGTCTGGAACTCGTGCTTGGCGAACGTGGACGTCCGGTCCGTTATCTCGACGTCGGGGTCGCCCGTATCGAGGCACCCAATCCGGTTTCGGCCTCTTTGATGGTGGTGCTCGGCGGCCCAATCAGCGCCACCGACGACGCGCTGTATCCAACGCTCGCGCCGCTGCTCGCGATGATCGAAAAACGCATCGCGGCCGGTCTGCCGACGCTGGGCATCTGCCTCGGCGCACAGCTGATCGCGCGGGCGCTCGGTGCTCGCCTCTATCCCGCGGCGCAAGCCGAACTCGGCTGGACCCCACTCACGCTCACCGATGCCGGCCGCGCTTCGCCGCTGCGTCATCTGGACGGCGAGCATACGTCGATGCTGCATTGGCACGGCGAGACCTTCGAGCTTCCCGCCGGCGCGACACGTCTCGCATCGACCCCCGCCTGCGAGAACCAGGCGTTCGCCTGGGGCAAGCACGTGCTCGGTCTGCAGTGTCATCCCGAGATTCGCACCGACCGTTTTGAGCCCTGGCTGATCGGCAATGCGAGCGAACTGGCCGGCCATGGCATCGATGCGCGCGCGCTACGCGCCGACACCGCGCAACACGGTCCCGCACTCGAAGCCGCCGCGCGCCGTATGTTCGATGAATGGCTCGATAGCGTCGAGCCGAAGGCCTGAGCCGCCACGTTCATGCATTAAACCGCTTGCAGTGCTATGCTCGATCGCTCTCGGGTTTTCACTGGGCGAATCCATGAGCGCGCTTTTTTCTCCGCTCACGCTGCGTAGCGTGACGCTTCCTAATCGTATCGTCGTATCCCCGATGTGCCAGTACTCTGCCGAACGCGGCGAGGCGACCGCATGGCACATGATTCACCTCGGCAGCCTTGCGCTGTCCGGCGCGGGCATGCTGTGCATCGAAGCGACCGCGGTCGAGCCGGATGGCCGCATCACCCCGGGCGATCTCGGCTTGTGGGACGACACGACCGAAGCCGCGCTCGTACCGGTGCTGGCCGCGATCCGCAAGCATTCGCATATCAACGTGACGATGCAGCTCGCGCATGCCGGCCGCAAGGCGTCGAGCCACGCGCCTTGGGACGGCGGTCAGCTGATTCCGGTCGCGCAGGGCGGCTGGCTGCCGCACGCGCCGTCGGCATTGCCGCATAAGCCGGGCGAGGAGCCGCCGCTCGCGCTCGACGTCGCCGGTCTGAACCGGATCCGCGAAGCGTTCGGCGCCTCGGCGCGCCGTGCCGCGCGTCTTGGCATCGATGCACTCGAGGTGCATGCGGCGCATGGCTATCTGCTGCATCAGTTCCTGTCGCCGATCGCGAATCAGCGCGACGATGAATACGGCGGCTCGCTCGAAAACCGCATGCGTTTCCCGCTCGAAATCTTCGACATCGTGCGTGCTGCATTCCCGGCCGACAAACCGGTCGGCGTGCGCGTATCGGCAACCGACTGGGTCGATGGCGGCTGGACGCTCGAAGACACGATCGCGTTCGCGCACGAGCTCGAAAAGCGCGGCTGCGACTGGATCGACGTATCGTCGGGCGGGGTGTCGCCGCTGCAGAAAATTCCGCTCGAACCGGGCTATCAGATTCCGTTCGCCAAGGCGGTCAAGCATGCGACCGGCCTCACGACGATCGGCGTCGGTCTGATTACCGATCCGCTGCATGCGGAGCAACTGATCGAAGCGGGCGACGCCGATCTGATCGCGCTCGCTCGTGCGCTGCTCTACAACCCGCGCTGGCCGTGGCACGCGGCGGCGCAACTCGGCGCCACGGTCGAAGCGCCGCCGCAGTACTGGCGCTCGCAGCCGCGCGAGCAGAAGGCGCTGTTCGGCGACATTTCGTTTGGTCAACGATGACGCCCACCGCACACCGGGCAAACGCATCGTTCGACGGTTGAACGATGCCATCGACAGCGTGTAGGATTCCGGTTGTGGCGCATGGTGCGTCGCACGTCGACGCGGCGCTCGCAGGGCGCCGCGTTTGCTATCCGCGTCAGGAAAATCCGCGCGCAAGACGTGGCTGACGATTGCCCGATTTCATCCCCAGTTCTTCACAAGGATTCATTCAATGAATTCACGCAGGATCGCCGTGCGCCGTTCGGGTGTGCACGGCAAAGGCGTGTTTGCCCTCGAACCCATTGCCGCCGGCGAGCGGCTGATCGAATACAAGGGCGAGCGGATCTCCTGGAAAGAAGCATTGCGCCGTCATCCGCACAATCCGGCCGAACCGAATCACACGTTCTACTTCGCGCTCGACAACGGCAAGGTGATCGACGGCAAGGTGGACGGCAATAGCGCGCGCTGGATCAATCATTCGTGCGCGCCGAACTGCGAGGCCGAGGAGATCGACGGGCACGTGTACGTGCACGCGCTGCACGATATCGCCGAAGGCGAAGAGCTTTTTTACGACTACGGCCTCGTGATCGACGCGCGTCAGACGAAGAAGCTGAAGAAGGAATACGAATGCCGTTGCGGCGCGCGCAAGTGTCGCGGCACGATGCTGGCGCCGCCGGAAGAAGGCAAATCGGGTAAAGGCAAGGAGTCCGGCAAGGCGGACAAGTCCAGCAAGTCGACGAGCAAGTCGACGAAGAAAGCGAAGAAGAAGTGAGCGGTGGTGGGTGCCGCGCGGGCCGGGTGGATTGAATCTATCGGGTGCTTTGATTAGGAGGCGTTGATCGCGTCGCGCGAACCGTCCGTCTGATCGTCAGAGTCGAAGCAGTTCGCGCGGCGCGCTTTACCTTGCTACAGATCCACCGGCGCCGAGGGCGCCGGTTTTTTTGCCAGGCGTCGCGCGTCGGCATCGTTCGTGGTGGTCGCGGCGGTCGTGGTGCTGTCGGGCGTACCGGCCGACGTACCTGCGGGCAGCAGCGGAACCCGCACGATAAAGCGTGCACCGCCTTCCGGTGCATCTTCGTAATGCACGCTGCCGTGGTGCAGCACCATGATGTCGTGGACGATCGCGAGGCCCAGACCCGCGCCGCTATCGACGCCGGCTTCGCTCTGCCCGTCGCCGCGGAAAAAGCGCTTGAACAGATCCACCTGCTGCGAATGCGGCACGCCGGGCCCATTATCTTCGACGACGATCTCCGCCATGCGCAGATCGTCGATCAGCGTTTGAGATACCGTCACCGTAATACGTCCGCCGTCGATGCGCGAGGGCGGCACGTACTTCAGCGCGTTATCCAGCAGATTCGCGATCACTTCATGCAGCAGCACCGGATTGCCACGCGCCATCAGCGGGTGATCGTTCGCCGGATCGTCGAGACGCTGGAAGCCGAGGTCCACACGCACGGCGAGCGCACGCGGCACCCATTCGGCGCCGGTGTCGAACGCGAGCGCGGCCATGTCGACGTTGACGAAGCGCGCGGCCTGTTCGCCCGGCTCCGCGCGCGCGAGCGACAGCAACTGATTCGACAGCCGCACCGCGCGATCGGCGGCGGAGCGCAATTCGCGCACGGCCGCCAGCGTCTGTTGCGGATCGCGCGCGACGGCCGCCTGCTCGGCGTGCAGCTTCACCGCGGTCAACGGCGTGCGCAGCTGATGCGCGGCGTCGGCGATGAATTTGCGTTGCGCATCGAGCGCGGACTTCAGACGATCGAGCAGCGCGTTCAACGCGCCGGTGAGCGGACGGATTTCGACCGGCACATAGGTTTCGTCGACCGGTTCGAGCGACGTGTGAGTCTGCCGGTTTAGCGAATCCGCAAGCGCGGTCAGCGGATTGAGCTGCTGATTGACGACGCGCCACACGATCACCCAGCCGGCCAGCAGCAGCAACAGCAACGGCATCATGATCGCGACCAGGAATTCGGCGGCGATGCGAAAACGGTGATGCACCGGCTGGCCGACCTCGACGACGATCGGATTGCCGGACGGCTGATCGACCCGCACCTGCGCGACGCGCACGGTCACGCCCTCGTGCTGCGTTTCGAAGACATACGCGTAATGCATCCGCCGCACGTTGGTGCCTTGCAGCGGCAGGTTGTGGTCGCCGGCGATTTCGGTCTCACCGTCGCTGATCCGGTAGACGAGCTGTTCGACCGGATCGGAGAACATCGCCTGAGCGAGTGGCGGCACCGTGACCGACGCTTCCGGTCCGGCAATCTGGATCTGTTTGGAGATCGCGGTGGCGAGGTCGGCGAGCGAGCGGTCGACCACGTGCTGCGTGTACTGCCACGCGAGCCAGTAAGCGATCAGGCCGCTCATCAGTGCGAGCAGCGAGAGGGGAGCAGCGAGGCGCCGCAGCAGCGTGCGGCGCAGACTATCGGCGGCCGGCTGGGGCATGGTCGTACACGCGGGAAGTTGGTGGTAACAGCGAGGACAACGGCGCGAGCCGCATTGAGAGGTTCATGGCGCCGGCACGGCGCGCAGCGGATGCGTTGGGCGCAACCGACGCACGGCGCCGGTTTGGCGCCGTCAGGCCGCGACGCGACGCGCGGCCTTCACGGCGATTACGCAGCCTGGCGGATTTCCTGCAACAGGTAGCCAAAGCCACGCACGGTGACGATTTCGACACGGCAGTTCTCGAGCTTCTTGCGCACGCGGTGCACATAGACTTCGATCGCGGTATCGCCGAGATCGCCGCCGAAGTGCGTCAGATGATCTTGCAGCTGCGCCTTGCTGACCACGCGGCCATGACGCAGCAACAGCATTTCGAGCACCGCGAATTCGCGCGGCGACAGTTCGAGCGGCTTGTCGTCATTGAAGATGCGGCGATCGACACCCGACAGACGCACGCCACCGAGCGACACTTCCGGACGCGGCATGTCGCCGTGCGGACCGCTGCGGCGCATCACCGCGCGAATGCGCGCTTCGAGTTCGGCGGGTTCGAACGGCTTCAGCATGTAGTCGTCGGCGCCGGAATTCAGGCCTTGCACGCGGTCGTTCAGTTCGTCGCGCGCGGTCAGGATGATCACCGGCGTGTGGCGGTTGCTCTGGCGGAAACGCGACAGCAGCGTCATGCCGTCGATGCCCGGCAGACCGAGGTCGAGGATCACGAGTTCGTGGCGGTTTTGCGTGAGGGCCTGTTCGGCAAAGATGCCGTCATGGACCATGTCGACGGTGAAGCCGGCTTGTTCGAGACTGCTTTGGATGCCGCGTGCGATGGGACGGTCATCTTCGATCAGAAGGAGTCGCATGGATTTCGCTCAAGTACAATGGGTTTAGGCGTTTGGGCAAGCGGTTCGCCGGGGCGCCTGCTGCACAGGCAGCGTGCGAAGCGGCGGAAAACGCGCCACGAAACCGCTGTCGAGCCGTCCTGGAACGCCTTGCTAGCCATCACGAAGTCATGTCCGAGATCAGCATTCACGAACTGGAAGCCGCGATCAACTTCTGGCGTGCCCGCTCGCCTTCAGGCGGCGACGAACTCGTTCTGTGCAAGGAGGCAAGCGCGCTCTCCAAGCCGTATGCGCTGCTGATTGTACAGCGTCAAACATCGCTATCGCCGGATCGTTTGGACCCGATTGCAAAACAGGCGTGGGAATCTTACGTTCGACTTAATAATAGCCTGTAGAACTGAAGGTTTGCCCAGGGAATTGCCTGCATTGCCCTTTCATCCCGGCCGGATTGACTGCCATGCGATAGGTAAACGCGCATAAAACGCGGCCAAATTTTTGTATTACACGGTAATACTGTCGATGAACGACGCGAGTGCGATGTCGCGTTCGGTCACGCCGCTCGCTTCATGCGTGGATAACGTGATGTCGACCTGGTTGTAGACGTTGAACCACTCCGGGTGGTGATCCATTTCCTGTGCCTTGATCGCGACGCGCGTCATGAAGCCGAACGCCTCGTTGAAATCCGCAAATTCGATGTGGCGGTGAATCGCATCGCGTCCGTCGATGCTTTGCCAGCCCGTCAGCTTCGCCAACTGCCGGGTGCGTTCGTCGGAACTCAGTTTCTGAATCATGGTGTGACCTCGTTGAACGAACTCGCGCACCCGCGAGGCGCGCGCAATCCGCTATTTTTTCATGGATAGGGCGTGAGCGTGGACAGGCGCATTGCCTCCGCGCTCAAACGTCGCCGTCGTCCTGCCAGCCTTCGCGCGACCCGCGTGTGATGACGCGGTCGCTATCGAGCACGTCGCCTGCCGCGAACGCCGGGGCCTTCGCGAGCTTCGTCAGCAGCGGCGCGAAATCGGTTTGCGCGACGCCGAACAGCTGCTCGAAGTCATCGATGACGAAGTAGCTTTTCTGGAACGTGTCGATCCGGTATCGAGTGCGCATCACGCGTTCCAGCTCGAAGCCGAGACGGTTCGGCGCGGCGCTCTGCTGGCTGTAGAGCGTCTCGCCCTTGCTTGACACGATGCCCGCGCCGTAGATCTTCACGCCGTTCGGACTGGCGGCATCGCGGATCAGTCCGAACTCGACTGTGTACCAATAAAGTCGCGCTAGCAGCGGCAGCGCGCCGGCGTCGTTGGCCGCGAGCGCGGCGCGGCCGTACGCGTGCATGTAGTCGGCGAAGATTGGCTGGATCAGCAGCGGCACGTGGCCGAACAGATCGTGAAAACAGTCGGGTTCCTGCAGATAGTCGAGCTGATCCGGCCGACGCATCCACCATGTGACCGGGAAGCGGCGGTTCGCGAGATGCTCGAAAAACACCTGATCGGGCACGAGGCCCGGCACCGCGACGATGCGCCAGCCGGTAGCGGGCGTGAGCTTCGCGTTGATGTCGTCGAACGAGGGCACGTGCGTGGCCGGCATACCGATCCGCTCGAGTCCGGCGAGGAATTCGTCGCACACGCGGCCTTCGAGCAGTGCGGTTTGCCGCGCGTATAGCTGTTGCCAGACCGCGTGATCGACCGCGCCGTAACGTTCGAGCGGTTGATCGATCGTGAAGTCGGCGCGGGTTTCGAGGCCGGCGTCGAACTGTTCCTTGAGTCTGGCGGTGTTGGCTGAGGCGGACATGGCGTAGCGGCTCTAGAACGCGAATCGCGTGAAATCGATGCATGCGAGTGTAGAGCGGCGTGAGCGCGGAAAGGGCGCAATGTTGGCGTCAATTTATGCCTATATGCAATAATCGAGCATTATTAATCGTTTTAATGCGGAAAATTAACATGCTCGAACTCGATCACTTCGATCTCGCGCTGCTCGACGTGTTGCAGCGCTTCGGCCGCGCCACGCATCAGCAACTGGCCGAGCAGGTGCCGCTGTCGCCGTCGCAGATCGGCCGACGTTTGCAGCGGCTGGAGCAGGTGGGCGTCGTGGACGGCTATCGCGTCGTGCTGAGGCCGGAAAAGCTCGGGCTCGGCGTCACCGCTTTTACGAGCCTGAAACTGAAGCATCATGGCGATTCGATCATCGAACAGTTCCAGCAGCAGATCGACGTGCTGCCTGAAGTGCTCGAATGCCATGCGGTGGTCGGCGACGCCGATTATCTGCTGCGCATCGTCGCGCCGGATCTGAACTACCTGTCGACGTTTGTGATGAAAAAGCTGATGCGTGTGCCGGGCGTCGATAGCGTGCGCTCGAATATCGTGCTGACCACGTTCAAGCGCAATGGGCCGTTGCCGCTTGGACATCTGGCGCCGGGTGCGGCGGCGGTGTGACAGGGCGAGGCTTAAGGTTTAAGGCGGTCGGCAGCGAGAGCTTGCTAACCGCCATGTGAGGTTGGGCGCGCCGACCGTGCCGACCTCGACGAAGGAGGGCGGGCCGCGCGCATCCTGCCGCGGCCCAAAACGCGATGCCGGCGCAGCAAAACTCAGGCTGCCTGCTTCGGCTCGTTCTCCGAATTCAGCAGATCGACATAGGCAACCGGCACCAGATCCGCTTCCGACACGCCCAGGGTCTTGAACATGTCATGCGCTTCGGCGTGGCCGCCTTCCTCGTCGTCATCCTGCGCGAGCACCACTTCGAGTTCGACGAAGTCGCCGAGACCGTCGACGCGGTCCAGATGAATCCGCGTGCGCCCAACCAGATACACGTGCCGCTCCTTCGTAACGATGCCGCGCGTGGTCAGTGCGGTCGCGAGCAGCGAATGCATCGCTTCGGGATTCGTCACCGGGCTGCGCGTGTAGTACGACGCCTTCGGGCCGTCGCGGTCGTCGCGCTGATAGAAGATCAGCTCGGCCGGCGTGCCGTCGTCGAACTGGCGCAGTTTCAGGCGACCGCGCGGCACGTCGTAGAAAAAGTCCTGCTGGCGGAAGATCAGCGGCGCGTCCGGCGCGAGTTGCGCGGCGCGCTCGCGCAGCTGCTCGAAATGCTGGGCGCGGGCTTTGATTTCGATGTTGCGTGCCATGTCAGGCTCCTGTCGGTAGATCGGGTGGTCGGCGGCGGCCGGCTTGGCCGATGTGGCTGGCGAGCCGCCGCCGGGAAGGACAAACTCGGACGGAAGGAGAAACGGTGCGGCCGGGACGCAGGCGCAAACCCCCAATCTAGCAAAAACTTCGTGACGGTGTAGTTTCAGCGGCACGCGTGGGGGATAGGTTGCACATTTGCTGGCTCATTTTCGAAATTACTCGCCGGCTCAATCGCGCCGCGCAGGCGTGGCATTAGCGCGACTCATATCTCAAATTGCAGCAGCGCGTCGAACGATCCGATGCCGATGCCGATCAATTGGCCCACTGCTGCTCGATCAGCTTCAACGCGGCGGCGATCGCCGGCTCGTCCTTGCGCTCGTCGAGCGTGATGAAGCTCAACTGCGTCGGCACCGTGATGCCTTCGACGATCGTCAGCGCGTGCGCATGCGCTTCGGCGATCGCGGTGGCGTCGCGCGCGAGCGTCAGGCCGACGCCCGACTTCACCAGATCGAGCATCGATGGCTCCTGGTCGACCTCGGCCACCTTGACCGGCTTCACGCCCGCTTCGCCGAAGCAGCGCGACAGCAGCCGGTTATGCGCGGACGCGGGCGGCGTCCAGATCCACGGCAGCGCGGCGAGCGAGCGCCAGTCGCGCGCACCCTTCACGCGATCTTTCCAGCCGGCCGGCGCAAGCACGCGGTACTGGAACTGCGTGAGCGTGAGCGCATGAAACGTGGCGCCGTCGCGCGGGTCGTCGTTGGACGGCAGGCCGATGTAATAGCCGACGTCGAGCTCGCCCGCGCGAATCTGCTCGAGCACCCAGCCCGACATGCCGTGGCGTAGCGCGGTTTCGATCTGCGGCCATGTCTCGACCAGCTGCTTCAGGAAGCCGCCGAGACGCAAAAACTCGGGGTCGAGAATCGTGCCGATTCGCAGGCGGCCGCGCACTTCCTGGCGCAGCGATTGCGCCGCACGCTGCACGTCCGCCGCCGCGCCGAGCGCGCGTTCCGCATGCGGCAGCAACGCCTGGCCGTCGCGTGTGAGCGCGAGTCCGTGCGAGGTCCGCGTGAACAGCGTCACGCCGAGCGCCTCCTGCAAATGCTTGATTTGCAGGCTGACGGCGGGTTGGGTCAGGTGCAGTTGCACCGCGGCACGCGTGAGGTTGCCCTCGCGTGCGACGGTGACGAAAGCCCGGAGCAGAGTCAGATCCATACGCTGATATTAGCGCGGCTTATAGCGCAGTTGAGCAATACTCATTGGATTTGTCGGGCCGATGCGCCGTACGCTTGGCGTTCAATACGCTTGCGGCGCTCAAAACTCCGGGCGTCGGGCGGACGATTTCACAGCAAGAGGGACGAGATGAGCGAGACATATCAGGACAACGCCGTGCAGCAGCGTGCAACGCGTACTGCAACCAGCGCGCTGAGCCACATCATCAACGGTCACGCGATCGACGGAACCAGCGGCCGTTTCGGCGATGTTTTCAATCCGGCGCTCGGTAGCGTCAGCAGGCGCGTGCCGCTCGCGAGCGTCGCCGAAGTGGATGCCGCGGTCGCCGCCGCCAAAGCCGCGTTTCCCGCATGGAGCGAAACCGCGCCGATCAAACGGGCGCGCGTGCTGTTCAAGTTCAAGGAGTTGCTCGACCGTCACCATGACGAACTCGCGGAACTGATCACGCGCGAGCACGGCAAGGTATTTTCCGACGCGAAGGGCGAGGTGATGCGCGGCATCGAGATCGTCGAATTCGCGTGCGGCATTCCGAATCTGCTGAAGACCGATTTCACCGATCAGATCGGCGGCGGCATCGACAACTGGAATCTGCGTCAGCCGCTCGGCGTGGTCGCCGGCATCACGCCGTTCAATTTCCCGATGATGGTGCCGTGCTGGATGTTCCCCGTCGCGATTGCGTGCGGCAACACCTTCGTGCTGAAGCCGTCGGAGCGCGATCCGTCGGCGGCGAACCGGCTCGCCGAACTGCTGAAGGAAGCGGGGCTGCCGGACGGGGTGTTCAACGTCGTGCACGGCGACAAGGTCGCGGTCGATGCGCTGCTCGTGCATCCGGATGTGAGCGCGCTGTCGTTCGTCGGCTCGACGCCGATCGCCGAATACATCTACACGGAAGGCACGAAGCACGGCAAGCGCGTGCAGGCGTTGGGCGGGGCAAAGAATCACCTCGTCGTGATGCCCGATGCCGATCTCGACCAGGCGGTCGATGCGTTGATCGGCGCGGCCTACGGTTCGGCCGGCGAGCGCTGCATGGCGATCTCGGTGGCGGTCGCGGTGGGCCATATCGCCGATGAGCTGATCGAACGTCTGACGCCGCGCGTGCAGAGCCTGAAGATTCTCAACGGCATGGAAGCGGCGGCCGAGATGGGCCCGCTCGTCACCGGCGCGCATCGCGACAAGGTGGTCGGCTATATCGACGCCGGCATCACGGCGGGTGCGAAGCTGGTGGTCGACGGACGCGGTCATCAGGTGGCCGGTCACGAGCAGGGCTTCTTCCTCGGCGGCACGCTGTTCGACGACGTGTCGCCCGACATGAAGATCTATCGCGAGGAAATTTTCGGGCCGGTGCTGTGTGTGGTGCGCGTGCCGGATTTCGCGTCGGCGGTCGAGCTGATCAACGCGAATCAGTTTGCGAACGGCGTGTCGCTGTTCACGTCCGACGGCGGTATCGCGCGGGCATTCTCGCGGCAGATCGAAATCGGCATGGTCGGCATCAACGTGCCGATTCCGGTGCCGATGGCGTGGCATTCGTTCGGCGGCTGGAAGAAGTCGCTGTTCGGCGATCATCACGCGTACGGCGAGGAAGGCGTGCGCTTCTATACGCGCTACAAGAGCATCATGCAGCGCTGGCCGGACAGCATCGCGAAGGGTGCCGAATTCACGATGCCGGTCGCCAAATAAGCGGGTGGTTTGCGTGGGCACGTGCGTCATCGCGCGTGCCCGCGAACAAAAAATAAAAGCCCGTCGTCGTGCCTGCAGTTGTGCCCACGGCAGAGCGAACTTCTATTCGCGCGGGCGGCGGCAAAATGCTTAGGAGACTGAACGATGAGTCACAGCGACAGTACGCTCGCGTCCGCCCGTCGACTCGAAGGCGAGTTCGACTACATCGTCGTTGGCGCGGGCACCGCGGGTTGCGTGCTGGCCAACCGCCTCACCGAAGATCCCGACGTCAGCGTGCTGCTGCTCGAAGCCGGCGGCAAGGACGACTATCACTGGATCCACGTGCCGGTCGGCTACCTCTACTGCATCGGCAACCCGCGCACCGACTGGCTGTACAAAACCGAGGCCGAGCCGGGCCTGAACGGCCGCGCGCTGTCGTATCCGCGCGGCCGCGTGCTGGGCGGCAGCTCGTCGATCAACGGCATGATCTACATGCGTGGCCAGCGCGAAGACTACGACGAGTGGGCGCGCGTGACCAACGACAGTTCGTGGTCGTGGGATGCGGTGCTGCCGGTCTTCAAACGCAGCGAGGATCATCACGGCGGGGCCAACGAATCGCATGGCGCGGGTGGACCGTGGCGCGTCGAAAAACAGCGCCTCAAATGGAAGATTCTTGAAGAGTTCGCGCAAGCCGCGCAGCAAACCGGCATCCCCGCCACCGACGATTTCAACCGCGGCGACAACACCGGCGTCGGCTACTTCGACGTCAACCAGAAGCGCGGCATTCGCTGGAATGCATCGAAGGCATTCTTGCGGCCCGCGATGAAGCGGCCGAATCTGACGATCATCACCGGCGCGCACACGCAGCGCGTGGTGTTCGAAGGACGCCGCTGCGTCGGCGTCGAGTATCGGGGCGGCGACGTCGATTACGTCGCGAAGGCGCGCTGCGAAGTGCTTCTCAGCGCGGGCGCGGTCAACTCGCCGCAGCTGCTCGAATTGTCCGGCGTCGGCAACGGCGCGCGTCTGCGGAATCTCGGTATCGAGGTCGTCAACGATCTGCGCGGTGTCGGCGAAAATCTGCAAGACCATCTGCAACTGCGCATGGCGTATCAGGTGCAGGGCGTGCGCACGCTGAACACGATGTCCGCGCACTGGTGGGGCAAGCTGATGATCGGCGTGCGCTACGCGTTGTTGCAGAGCGGGCCGATGTCGATGTCGCCGTCGCAACTCGGCGCGTTCGCGAAGTCCGATCCCGACGACCGCTCGCTTACGCGTCCCGATCTCGAGTATCACGTGCAGCCGCTGTCGCTCGATCGCTTCGGCGAGCCGCTGCATCGCTTCAATGCGTTCACCGCGTCGGTGTGTCAGTTGCGGCCCACCTCGCGCGGCAGCATCCACATTGGCTCGGCCGACGCATCGGCGCCGCCGTTGATCGCGCCGAACTATCTGTCCACCGATTACGACCGTCACGTCGCCGCGAACGCGTTGCGTCTCACGCGCCGCATCGCCGCGGCGCCCGCGCTCGCGCGCTATCAGCCGAAAGAAATTCTGCCGGGTCTGCAGTATCAGAGCGAAGCGGAATTGCAGCAGGCCGCGGGCGCGGTCGGCACGACGATCTTCCATCCGGTCGGCACCTGCCGCATGGGGACGACCGACGATCCCACGTCGGTGGTTGACAACCGCCTACGAGTTATCGGAGTGGAGGGCCTGCGTGTCGTCGATGCGTCGGTGATGCCGAACATCACGTCGGGCAACACGAATTCGCCGACGCTGATGATCGCCGAGCGCGCGAGCGACATGATTCGCGAGGATCGTCGCGCCCGCGTGAGCGGCAGTGTGTTCGCGCAAACCAGCGGCGCTGCGTCGATGTCCGCTGTGTGACAGCACCGATCAGGTGCGCAGACGTGCGAAGAAGTGCGCAGAAGAGCGAAGCAAAGTGTGAATCAAATGCAAAGAGACACACGACACGCGCGCATCGCATCGGTCATGTTTGCTGCCATCGTGGAGCGTGCGCCGCGCACGCACGGCACGGACCTTGCCCACTAAGTGCAAATCCCAATGAATGCGCTGCATCATTGGCGCGACAATGGCAGCCATGCTGCGTGTCGCGCCGTGGATTACCGTCCTGATTGGTGCAGCACGCCAACGAGCGGCAAGGGGTGCCGCCGTCATAACAAGTCGCGCAGGGTTCCGCGCGGAACGATCGTAGTGCTTCGCCTTACTCCGTATGGAAGGGAACATGATTCTCGGCGATACGATTCTCGAAACGCGCGGCCTCACCCGTGAGTTCAAAGGCTTTGTCGCCGTGAACGGAGTGAACCTGCGCGTGCGCCGCGGCTCGATCCATGCGCTGATCGGCCCCAATGGAGCAGGCAAGACCACCTGCTTCAATCTGCTCACCAAATTTCTCGAACCCACCGCGGGTCAGATCGTCTTCAACGGCGTCGACATCACCGGCGAACGTCCCGCGCAGATCGCGCGGCGCGGCATCATCCGTTCGTTCCAGATTTCCGCGGTATTTCCGCATCTGACGGCATTGCAGAACGTGCGTGTCGGTTTGCAGCGCTCGCTCGGCACCGCGTTTCACTTCTGGAAGAGCGAGCGTACGTTGCGGCGCCTGAACGATCGCGCGATGGATCTGCTGACCCAGGTCGGCCTGACCGATTTCGCCGATGTATTGACCGTCGAGCTCGCCTACGGTCGCAAGCGTGCACTTGAAATCGCCACCACGCTCGCGATGGAACCGGAGCTGATGCTGCTCGACGAACCCACTCAGGGCATGGGTCACGAAGACGTCGACCGCGTGACCGCACTGATCAAAAAAGTATCGGCGGGCCGTACGATCCTGATGGTCGAACACAATATGAACGTGATCGCCGGCATCTCCGACACGATCACCGTACTGCAACGCGGCGAAGTGCTGGCCGAGGGCAGCTACGCGGAAGTGTCGAAGAATCCGCTCGTGATGCAAGCCTATATGGGCAGCGCCGACGCGGCGCTCGCCGGAGCCCACGCATGAATACGACGGTCGAGCGCGAAGGGCTCGAAGCGAGCGAGACGAACAGCGGCGCGGCGGCGCTGGAAATAACGGGGCTGCAAGCCTGGTACGGGGAATCCCACATTCTGCACGGCGTCGATCTGAAGGTCGGCCGCGGCGAGGTCGTCACGCTGCTCGGACGCAACGGCGCGGGCCGCACCACGACGCTGCGCGCGATCATGGGGCTGACGGGGCGCCGCACCGGTTCGATCCGCATCGGCGGTCGCGAAACGATCGACCTGCCCACGCATCGCATCGCGCACTGCGGCATCGGCTATTGCCCGGAAGAGCGCGGTATTTTTTCGAGCCTGTCGTGCGAGGAAAATCTGCTGCTGCCGCCGCCCGTCGGCGACAAGGCGCACATGATGTCGCTCGAGGAAATCTACGCGATGTTCCCGAATCTGCACGAGCGGCGCATGAGCCAGGGCACGCGGCTCTCGGGCGGCGAACAGCAGATGCTGGCGGTCGCGCGGATCCTGCGCACTGGCGCAAATCTGCTGCTGCTCGACGAGATTTCCGAAGGCCTCGCGCCGGTGATCGTGCAGGCGCTCGCGCGCATGATTGTCACGCTGAAGGAGCGCGGCTACACGGTCGTGATGGTCGAGCAGAATTTCCGTTTTGCCGCGCCGCTCGCGGACCGTTTCTATGTGATGGAGCACGGCATGATCGTCGAGCATTTCGGGGCCAGCGAACTCGAAGGCAAGATGCCGGTGCTGCACGATTTACTGGGCGTATAAGCGCGCATGCGCACGCATCGCGAACCTGTGCGGGCGCAGTGGCACGCGCCCGACTGCCTCTGATAACCACAAGCGAAGAACCAGGAGACACGCATGAAAAAGAACCCACTCGCGCGCATTGCCTCGCTCTGTTTCGCGGTCGCCGCCGGCACCGCGCTCACGCTGGGCAGCGCGCAAGCGGCCGACGATGCCGTGAAGATCGGCTTCATCACCGACATGTCGGGGCTGTACGCGGATATCGACGGGCAGGGCGGTCTGGAGGCGATCCGGATGGCGGTCGCCGACTTTGGCGGCAAGGTCAACGGCAAGCCGATCACGGTGCTGTACGCGGATCACCAGAATAAGGCGGACATCGCGGCGTCGCGCGCGCGCGAATGGTTCGATCGCGATGGCGTCGACATGCTGATCGGCGGCACCAACTCGGCAACCGGTCTGTCGATGAACACCGTCGCGGGCGAGAAGCACAAGGTCTATATCAACATCGGCGCCGGCGCCGATACGCTGACCAACGAGCAGTGCACGCCGTACACGGTCCACTACGCGTACGACACGACCGCGCTCGCGAACGGCACCGGCTCGGCGGTGACGAAGCAGGGCGGCAAGACGTGGTACTTCCTGACGGCCGACTACGCGTTCGGCAAGGCGCTCGAAAAAGCGACTTCCGACGTCGTGAAGGCGAACGGCGGCCAGGTGCTCGGCGCGGTGCGTCATCCGCTGTCGGCGTCGGACTTCTCGTCGTTCCTGCTGCAGGCGCAGGCCTCGAAGGCGCAGATCCTCGGTCTCGCGAATGCGGGCGGCGACACGGTCAACTCGATCAAGGCCGCGAAGGAGTTCGGCATTCCGAAGACGATGAAGATCGCCGCGCTGCTGATGTTCATCGACGACGTGCACAGCCTCGGGCTCGAAACCACGCAAGGTCTGGTGCTGACCGACAGCTGGTACTGGAACAAGAACCCCGACACGCGCAAGTGGTCGCAGCGCTACTTCGACAAGATGAAGAAGATGCCGTCGAGCCTGCAGGCCGCCGACTACTCGGCGACGATGAACTATCTGAAGGCGGTGCAGGCAGTCGGCTCGAGCGATCCGGACAAGGTGATGGCGCAACTGCGCAAGGCGAAGATCGACGACTTCTACGCGAAGGGCTACATCCGTCAGGACGGCAGCATGATCCACGACATGTACCTGATGCAGGTGAAGACGCCGGCTGAATCGAAAGAGCCGTGGGACTACTACAAGATCATGGCGACGATTCCGGGCGACCAGGCTTTCACGACCAAGGCGCAGACGCGCTGCGCGTTGTGGAAGTAAGCGCGGGTTTGTACACGGATCGGCAACAGGCGGTCAGCTGACCGCTGCAATCTGAAACATCCGCCGCTGATCGGCTCACGAGCCGCCGCGAATGCACTGCGTGGTCTTGCGGCGCGTTCGCGGTGGGGTAGGGGTTCATGCCAGCGGCAACGCGTTTCATTGACCGGCGAAAGAGTGCGCGGGCGACGAGCGCGCGAGAGCGGGAAGGGCGCAATGACGCGTGATGAACGCGACGCCGCGCGCATCTCGATGCGCACCGCTCGCCGGCCGGATCGTGCGTGACCGATCTCACCTTGACGATCGCTTGAAGGGCGAAGGGCTTCAATGGACATCTTTGGCGTTCCGCTACCGGCGATGCTGAGCCAGCTTCTGCTCGGGCTCGTGAACGGCTCGTTCTACGCGATTCTGAGCCTTGGGCTGGCGATCATTTTCGGCCTGCTCAACGTGATCAACTTCGCGCATGGCGCGCTGTTCATGCTCGGCGCGATGCTCGCGTGGATGGGGCTGTCGTATTTCAATCTGCCGTACTGGGTGATGCTGGTACTTGCGCCGCTGATCGTGGGCGTGTTCGGCATTGTGATCGAGCGCTCGATGCTGCGCTGGCTCTACAAGCTCGATCACCTGTACGGGCTGCTGCTGACGTTCGGTCTCACGCTCGTGATCGAAGGCGTGTTCCATTCGATCTACGGTTCGTCGGGCCAGCCGTACGACGTGCCCTCGGCGCTCTCGGGCGCGACCAACCTCGGCTTCATGTTCCTGCCGAACTATCGGGCGTGGGTCGTGGTGGCGTCGCTCGTCGTGTGTTTCGCGACGTGGTTCGTGATCGAGAAGACGCGGCTCGGCGCGTATCTGCGCGCGGGCACCGAGAACCCGAAGCTCGTCGAGGCGTTCGGCGTCAACGTGCCGCTGATGATCACGCTGACCTACGGCTTCGGCGTCGCGCTCGCGGCGTTCGCCGGCGTGCTCGCCGCGCCGGTGATCCAGGTGTCGCCGCTGATGGGCCAGCCGATGATCATCACCGTGTTCGCGGTGGTCGTGATTGGCGGGATGGGCTCGATCATGGGTTCGATTCTCACCGGCCTGCTGCTCGGCGTGATCGAAGGGCTCACGCGTGTGTATTACCCGGAAGCGTCGGCGACGGTCGTCTTCGTGATCATGGCGCTGGTGCTGCTCGTGCGTCCGGCGGGTCTTTTCGGCAGGGAAAAATGATGCAGAGAAAAGTGCTCTACGGACTGCTGCTGGTCGTCCTGCTCGCGGTGCCGGTGCTCGGCATCTATCCGCTCTTCGTGATGAAGGTCCTGTGCTTCGCGCTGTTCGCGGCCGCCTTCAATCTGCTGATCGGCTACACCGGGCTCCTGTCGTTCGGTCATGCGATGTTTCTGGCGTCGGCCGGCTACGTGACCGGCTACGCGATGCAGACGCTCGGCTTCCCGCCCGAGCTCGGCGTGCTGAGCGGCACCGCGGCGGCGACGCTGCTCGGGCTCGTGGTCGGCTTCTTCGCGATCCGCCGCCAGGGCATCTACTTCTCGATGGTGACGCTCGCGCTCGCGCAGATGGTCTACTTCGTGTTCCTGCAGGCGCCGTTCACGCATGGCGAGGACGGCCTGCAGGGCGTGCCGCGCGGCAAGCTGTTCGGGCTCGTCAATCTGTCTTCGGATGTCACGCTGTATTTCGTCGTGCTCGCGGTGGTCGTCGCCGCGTTCCTGTTGATCGTGCGCATCGTGCATTCGCCGTTCGGCCAGGTGCTGGTCGCGATCAAGGAGAACGAGCCGCGCGCGATCTCGCTCGGCTACGACACCGATCGCTTCAAGCTGCTCGCGTTCATTCTGTCGGCGGGGGTCGCGGGGTTGGCGGGCTCGCTGAAGGTGCTGGTGCAGGGCTTCGAGACGTTGAGCGACGCGTACTGGACCATGTCCGGTCTGGTGATCCTGATGACGCTGGTGGGCGGTATGGGCACGCTGTTCGGGCCGTTGCTCGGCGCCGCGCTGATCGTGTCGCTCGAAGACCGGCTCGGCGATATCGGCGGGGCGCTGGCGTCGATCACCGGGGTCGACTGGTTCCGTTCGCTCGGCGAGTCGGTGACGATCGTCACGGGGCTGATTTTCATCGCGTGCGTGCTGGCGTTCCGGCGCGGCATCGTTGGCGAAATCGTCGCGCGGGTGCGGCCTTTGCGGGCGTGATATCGCGCCTTGCAAACGGCCAGTTGATGCAGTGCGATATCGAATCGATTCAGAATCCGATTTAATCTGCCGCAAGCTGGAAATGCGATGGGTCGGGCACTCCGTTGAGCTATGGCAAACTGGATGCCGAAAATCAACTGAACGTGCCCTAATTCGGTGCGGCAGTGCACCACTAGGGTAATTGCTAGTTGTGACGGCTTATGCGGTCGTTTAATCTTCATGCAGTTCTGATGCACCACGAATTTGCAGGTGGAGAACGAGGAGACAATTGAGGCACTCAGTGCCCAGACGAAAGCGCTGTTGGATTGATATCCAACAGCGCTTTTTATTTGTGCTTTCGAAATAAATCGACGAAACAATCTGGCTAATTTCGTAGCTATTTTTTATTCGTCCGATAACGCTGTTTTTAAACGTCACAAGCCTGCAAAATGCTTGCAGCGCGGCGCTTGCCTCCGCTAAACTCGCTATTCGCCGACCACTGAGTCGGTATTTAAATCTGCGGATTTAAATTCAATTGAATAACGGGGTTAATAGAGGAGCAGAATGAAGTCGGCATTGCGTTGGATCAGCGCGGCATTGGTCGCCACCGGAGTTTCGGCCGCATGGAGCGGTCATGCGTTCGCGGACGTGAAAATCGGCGTCACCGTGTCGGCAACCGGGCCGGCCGCCTCGCTCGGCATCCCCGAAAAGAACACGATTGCGCTGCTGCCGAAGGAAGTGGCAGGCCAGAAAATCGACTACATCGTCCTCGACGACGCCACCGACTCCACCCAGGCGGTCAAGAACGCCCGCAAGCTCACCAGCGAAGACCACATCGACGCGCTGATCGGTTCGACCGTCGTGCCGAACTCGCTCGCGATGATCGACATCGCGGCCGAATCCTCCACGCCGATGATCTCGATGGCCGCGGCCGCCGGCATCGTCGAACCGATGGACGCGAAGCGCGCATGGGTCTTCAAGACGCCGCAGAACGACATCCTGATGGCTACCGCGATCGCGCAGCACATGGCGAATCACGGTGTGAAGACGGTCGCGTTCATCGGCTTTTCCGACGCATACGGCGAAAGCTGGTTCAGAGAATTCAGCAAGGCCGCCGACCTTGCGAAGATCAAGGTCGTCGCCAACGAGCGTTTCGCGCGCAACGATGCATCGGTCACGGGCCAGGTGCTGAAGATGATGTCGCAGAACCCGGACGCGGTGCTGATCGCCGGGGCAGGCACGCCGGCCGCGCTGCCGCAGAAGACGCTGAAGGAGCGCGGCTACAAGGGCAAGTACTATCAGACGCACGGCGTCGCCAACAACGACTTCCTGCGCGTGTGCGGCAAGGATTGCGAAGGCACGTGGCTGCCGGCCGGCCCGCTGCTGGTCGCCGATCAGCTGCCCGATGCGAATCCGGTGAAGAAGAGCGCGCTCGCGTACAAGCATGCATATGAAGCCGCGTACGGCGCGGGTTCGGTGTCGACGTTCGGTGGTCACGCATGGGATGCGGGTCTGCTGCTGCAGCACGCTATTCCGCTCGCGCTGAAGAAGGGGCAGCCGGGTACACCGGCCTTCCGCGAGGCGCTGCGCGCCGCGCTCGAAGGCACTAAAGACCTGCCGGCCTCGCACGGTATCTTCAACATGAGCGCGAACGACCACGCCGGTCTCGATCAACGCGCCCGCGTGATGGTGCAGATTGTCGACGGCAAGTGGAAGCTCGCCGGCGACTGAGTGAAGGCGCAGCGATACGGAACCCCAGCAAAAAAGACGCGTGCAGTCGACGCGTCTTTTTTATTGCCCGCGTCCCGCGTTTTTTCGTGTGTCTGTGTCTCGAAAAAGTGTGGCGTCGCTGCTTCAGGACAAACCCGCATTTTGGGTTCGTTCTATTGACCGTCGAAAATGCACAACGCAAACTACTAACATATTAGTGGTTTGAGAACGATCGAACGAAACAGGATCGCGGCACAGAAACCGCGACGCTTCGTGGCGCTTCATGTGATTCACGTGAAGGCCAATCCGCACCACGCGACAGGAGGGGTACCCAACAGAACCGCGAAGGTATTCGCATCCAGCAGGGAAAAGCAGGGAAAACCATGCTTGGCACATGCGTACCCGGACCGGATAAAGGATCAGACACCCGGCCCCTGAAGCCGGCTTATAGGTAGGCGTTTTTCAAGGCGTTTGGAGACTCGCAATGAAAAAGACAACGCAGTGGGTACGCACGGGCATCGCGATGGCGCTGATGTGCGGTGCGGGGGCGACGTTCGCACAGGTGAAGATCGGCGTCACACTGTCGACGACGGGGCCGGCCGCATCGCTCGGCATTCCGGAGAAGAACACGATCGCGTTGCTGCCGAAAGAGATCGGCGGCAAGACGGTGACGTACATCGTGCTCGACGACGGGTCGGATACGAGCAAGGCCGTGCAGAACACGCGCAAGCTGATCGACGAAGACCACGTCGACGCGATCATCGGTTCGACGGTCACACCGAACTCGCTCGCAATGCTCGATCCCGCCGCCGAAGGCAAGACGCCGGTGATCTCGCTGGCCGCATCGGCGGCGATCATCCAGCCGATGGATGCGAAGCGCGCGTGGGCGTTCAAGCCGCCGCAGAACGACAGCCTGATGGCCGACGCGATCGCCGACTACATGGCGCACCACGGCGTGAAGACGGTCGGCTTCATCGGCTTCTCGGATGCGTATGGCGATAGCTGGAACAATGTGTTCGCGGCATCGGCGAAGGCGCACAACCTGAAGATCGTGTCGAACGAGCGCTTTAACCGCACCGACGCATCGGTGACGGGGCAGGTGTTGAAGACGATGGGCGCGAATCCGGACGCGGTGCTGATCGCCGGCTCGGGCACGCCGTCGGCGCTGCCGGCCAAGACGCTGAAGGAGCGCGGCTACAAGGGCAAGATCTATCAGACGCACGGTGTCGCCAACAACGACTTCCTGCGCGTGTGCGGCAAGGACTGCGACGGCGAATTGCTGCCGGCCGGCCCGATCCTCGTCGTCGATCAACTGCCGGATTCGAACCCGGTGAAGAAGTCGTCGGAAGCCTATAAGAGCGCGTACGAGAAGGCCTACGGCGCGGGTTCGGTCGCGACCTTCGGCGGTCACGCATGGGATGCCGGCCAGATGCTGCAGGCCGCGATTCCGGTTGCGCTGAAGACGGCGCAGCCGGGCACGCCGGAGTTCCGCGTGGCGCTGCGCAGCGCGCTCGAAAACATCAAGGAACTGCCGGTGTCGCACGGCATCATGAACACCACCGCGACCGATCACAACGGGCTCGATCAGCGCGCCCGCGTGATCGTGCAGATCGTCGACGGCAAGTGGAAACTGCAGAACGATTAAAAACGACAAGCAAGACAACAAGCAGAATAACAAGCGGTACGCGCCTCTCGCGCAATCAGGCGGTGCATGACGCCGCCTTGCCATTGGGTTCGACGACAATGGCATCGACCGCCGCGTCGTGTCCCGGCGCGGCGGTTGTCTTTTCCGCATTGCAGGTCGATGGACGGCCACGCGCCGCGCCGTCGCGACTGTTTCCCGGTTTTCGATTTCGACGCTTCAGGACGAGGAAGTATGGATCTATCAATTGCGGCGATCCTCGCGCAGGACGGCATCACCACCGGCGCGATCTACGCGCTGCTCGCGCTTGCGCTGGTGCTGGTGTTCTCCGTGACGCGGGTGATCTTCATCCCGCAGGGGGAGTTTGTTTCGTACGGCGCGCTGACGCTCGCCGCACTGCAGACGCAGAAATTTCCGGCCACCTGCTGGCTGCTGATGGCGATGGGCGCGGCATGCTTCGTCGTCGAGACGGCGGCTGTGCTGCGGCATGCGGAGCGGCGTCGTTACGCGGCCCGCACGCTGCCGATGCTGGCAGGGAAGTACCTGCTGTTCCCGATCGCGGTCTACGCGCTCACGCGCGGCGTTTTCATGCAGCCGCTGCCGATGATCGTGCAGATCGCGCTGACGCTGCTGATCGTGATTCCGATGGGACCGTTCGTGTACCGGCTCGCGTATGAGCCGATCGCGGAGGCGACCACTCTGCTGTTGCTGATCGTCGCGGTCGCCGTGCACTTCGCGATGGTCGGCCTCGGGCTCGTGATGTTCGGCGCGGAAGGCTCGCGCACCAACGCGTTTTCCGACGCGACGTTCAACGTGGGCAGTCTGTCGATCTCCGGGCAGAGCCTGTGGGTGATCGGTACCGCGGTCGTGCTGATCGGCGCGCTGTATCTGTACTTCGATCGCTCGATTTCGGGCAAGGCCTTGCGTGCGACGTCGGTGAACCGGCTCGGCGCGCGCCTCGTCGGCATCGGCACGACGCAGGCGGGGCGCCTCGCGTTCACGCTTGCGGCCGGGCTCGGCGCGCTGTGCGGCATCCTCGTCGCGCCGCTCACCACGATCTACTACGACTCGGGTTTCCTGATCGGTCTGAAGGGCTTCGTCGGGGCGATCATCGGCGGTCTGGTCAGCTATCCGCTCGCGGCGGCCGGCTCGATTCTGGTTGGTCTGCTCGAATCGTATTCGTCGTTCTGGGCCAGTGCTTATAAGGAAGTGATCGTGTTCACGCTGATCATCCCGGTGCTGCTGTGGCGCAGTCTCGCGACCCCGCACGCCGAAGAGGAAGAGGAGTGATGCGATGAAACGGATCATGCAAAAGAAGTTCTTCTGGTTGTTCCTCGTGGTGCTGTTCGCGTTGCCGGTGCTGCCGCATCCGATCCATGTGCCCGAGTATTGGGTCACGCTGCTCAACTACATCGGCCTGTATTCGATCGTCGCGATCGGCCTCGTGCTGCTCACCGGTATCGGCGGGATGACGAGCTTCGGGCAGGCCGCGTTCGTCGGCATCGGTGCGTATGCGACCGCGTATCTGACGACGAGCTACGGCGTGTCGCCGTGGCTCGCGTTGATCGCGGGCGTGATCGTGACCGCGCTGGTCGCGCTGATGCTCGGCCTCGTGACGATGCGTTTGTCCGGCCACTTTCTGCCGCTCGGGACGATCGCGTGGGGGCTCGCGCTGTTCTACCTGTTCGGCAATCTCGAGATGCTCGGCAAGTACGACGGCATCAACGGGATTCCGGTACTGAATGTTTTCGGGATAAATCTCGAATCCGGGCGCCATATCTATTACCTGATCTGGCTGGTCGTGCTCGGCGCGGTCGTCTCTGTTCAGAATTTGCTTAATAGCCGACCGGGACGGGCGATTCGTGCGCTGCGCGGCGGCGGTCTGATGGCCGAGGCGATGGGCGTCAATACGGGCTGGATGCGCGTCGTGATTTTCGTCTATGCGGCGGTGCTGGCTTCAGTGTCGGGCTTTCTGTACGCGCATCTGCAACGCGCGGTGAATCCGACGCCGTTCGGCCTGAATCACGGCATCGAGTTTCTGTTCATGGCGGTAGTGGGCGGTGTGTCGCACGTGTGGGGCGCAGTGCTCGGCGCGGCGATCCTGACCGTGCTGCAGGACTATCTGCAGACCTTGCTGCCGAAGTTGCTCGGCGAGAACGGCAACTTCGAGGTGATCGTGTTCGGCATCATCATGGTGCTGCTGCTGCAGTACGCGCGGCAGGGCGTCTGGCCGTTCGTCGCGCGCTTTTTCCCGCGTGGTCCGCGCGCGCATCTCGCAGAGCATGCCGAGTCTCTGCCGCAGCGCAACAAGCCGCAGGCCGGCGAAGATCTGCTGACGGTGAACAAGGCACGCAAGCAGTTCGGCGGCCTGGTCGCGGTGAACGACGTGAGCTTCGAGGTGAAAGCAGGGCAGATCATCGGCCTGATCGGGCCAAACGGCGCCGGCAAGTCGACGACGTTCAACCTCGTCACCGGCGTGCTTCAGGCGACCAACGGCGAGATCACGTTCCGTGGCGAGCGTATCGATGCGCTGAGTTCACGTGAAATCGTCAAGCGCGGGATCGGCCGGACGTTCCAGCACGTCAAGCTGCTGCCGGGCATGACGGTGCTCGAGAACGTCGCGATCGGTGCGCATCTGCGTGGCCATGCGGGCGTGTGGCGCAGCATCGTGCGATTGAACAGCGCCGAAGAGGCGCGGCTGATGGCCGAAGCCGCCCGGCAGATTCGTCGCGTCGGACTGGAGCAGCACATGTACGACGAAGCCGGCAGTCTCGCGCTCGGGCAACAGCGGATTCTCGAAATCGCCCGCGCGCTGTGTTGCGATCCGACTCTGCTATTGCTCGACGAACCGGCAGCCGGTTTGCGTTATCAGGAGAAGCTGCAACTGGCGGATCTGCTGCGTCGGCTGAAGGCGGAAGGGATGAGCATCCTGCTGGTCGAGCACGATATGGATTTCGTGATGAATCTGACCGATCGACTCGTGGTGATGGAATTCGGTACGCGGATCGCCGAAGGTTTGCCGCAGGAGGTGCAGCAGGATCCGGCGGTGCTCGAAGCGTATCTGGGCGGGGTGGAGTGATGGACAACACGAAGACGACGGGCGTGGCCGCAGCTGCGCCGATTCTCGAGGTGAACGGCTTGTCGGTGCGCTACGGCAAGGTCGAGGCGCTGCACAACGCGGCGATCAAGGTGCGGGCAGGGCAGATCGTTTCGGTGATCGGTCCGAACGGCGCGGGCAAGTCGACGCTGCTCAACGCGATCATGGGCGCCTTGCCGACCACCGGCCATGCGAAGGGCGCGATCAGGTATCAGGGCGATGACGTTAGCGCGGTGCCGGTCGAAAAGCGGGTCGCGTTCGGCATGTGTCTGGTGCCTGAGAAGCGCGAGTTGTTCGCGTCGATGTCGGTCGAGGACAATCTGGTGCTCGGCGCTTATCGACGCAAGCGGGCAGGGGAGCGCAATTTTCTCGATCAGCTTGAGCCGGTGTTCGGGTTGTTCCCGCGATTGAAGGAGCGCCGTAAGCAGGCGGCCGGTACGTTGTCGGGCGGGGAGCGGCAGATGCTCGCGGTCGGCCGTGCACTGATGGGCAAGCCCGATCTGCTGATGCTCGACGAGCCGAGCCTGGGTCTGGCGCCGCTGATCGTGAAGGAAATCTTCCACATCATCAGCGCGCTGCGGCAGACAGGTGTCGCGACGCTGCTGATCGAGCAGAACGCACGCGCCGCGCTGCAAATTTCCGACTATGGCTATGTGCTTGAAACCGGTGAGTTAGCGCTGGAAGGGCCGGCGGCGGATCTCGCGCAGAATCCACGCGTGATCGAAACATATCTGGGGTTGGCCAAAAAAGTGGCGTAATTCTTTGTGCCGGCAGCACTTTTCTAGCTGGCCGTGGTCTTTAGAAGCGGTGTGTTTCACGTGAAACACACCGCTTTTTTTATTTATTAGCCATTCGGACGAATTCGGGCCAAAACCGAACCCGCTATAATTCGCCCATACATTCCTTTTGAAGGCTCACGCGACGATCTGGCGTGAGATCTCGCGATGCTTTTTCCCACAGAATTTGACGTAATCGTCGTTGGCGGCGGTCATGCCGGCACCGAAGCCGCTTTGGCCTCGGCGCGCATGGGCAGCAAAACGCTGCTCCTGACCCACAACATCGAAACCCTCGGGCAGATGAGCTGCAATCCGTCGATTGGCGGTATTGGCAAGGGCCATCTGGTCAAGGAAGTCGATGCACTCGGTGGTGCCATGGCTGCGGCCACCGATGAGAGCGGCATCCAGTTCCGCATCCTGAATTCGTCCAAAGGACCGGCGGTCCGTGCGACGCGCGCTCAGGCCGATCGGGTGCTGTACAAGGCGGCGATCCGTCATCGGCTCGAGAACCAGCCGAATCTTTGGCTGTTCCAGCAGGCCGTCGACGATCTGATGGTGGAGGGCGATCGCGTGGTCGGTGCCGTCACGCAGGTGGGCATCCGTTTCCGCTCGCGTGCTGTGGTGCTGACGGCCGGTACGTTCCTCGACGGCAAGATCCACGTGGGTCTGAACAACTACACCGGCGGTCGCGCAGGCGATCCGGCAGCGGTTTCGTTGTCCGCGCGCCTGAAGGAACTGAAGCTGCCGCAAGGGCGGCTGAAGACCGGGACGCCGCCGCGTATTGATGGTCGTACGATCGACTTCTCGCAGCTCGAAGAGCAACCCGGCGATCTGGATCCGGTGCCGGTTTTCTCGTTTCTTGGGCGTGTCGAGCAACATCCCCGGCAGATCCCGTGCTGGGTCACGCATACGAATGAGCGTACGCACGACATCATTCGCGGCGGTCTCGATCGTTCGCCGATGTACACGGGCGTCATCGAAGGGGTGGGGCCGCGCTACTGCCCGTCGATCGAGGACAAGATTCACCGCTTTGCGTCGAAGGAATCGCACCAGATTTACCTCGAACCGGAAGGGCTGACGACCAATGAGTTCTATCCGAACGGAATCTCGACGAGCCTGCCGTTCGACGTTCAGCTCCAACTGGTGCGCTCGATGCGTGGCCTCGAGCATGCGCACATCCTCCGGCCCGGCTATGCGATCGAATACGATTATTTCGATCCGCGCGGGCTGAAGGCATCGCTGGAAACCAAGGTGATCAGCGGTCTGTTCTTCGCTGGGCAGATCAACGGCACGACCGGGTATGAAGAGGCGGCCGCGCAAGGCCTGCTGGCCGGCATCAACGCGGGTCTGTTCGTGCAGGGCAAGGACGCATGGTGCCCGCGTCGCGATCAGGCCTATCTGGGCGTGCTGGTCGACGATCTGGTCACGCGTGGTGTGTCGGAGCCGTATCGGATGTTCACGAGCCGCGCCGAATATCGTCTGAGCCTGCGTGAAGATAACGCCGATATGCGTCTGACCGAGATCGGCCGCGAACTCGGCGTGGTCGACGATGCGCGTTGGGGCGCGTTTAGTCGCAAGCGGGAGGCTGTTTCACGTGAAACAGAGCGCCTGCGCACGACGTGGGTCAATCCTAAGACGTTATCGGCCGACGAAGCGACGGCCTTGCTCGGCAAGCCGATCGATCACGAGTACAGCCTCGCGGACCTGTTGCGCCGCCCGGGTGTCAGCTATGACGGCGTGTGCGGGCTGCGTGCCGGCGCCTGCGGTGCGCCGGAAGCGCTTGCCGAAGACCCGGTATTGCTCGCGCAGATCAAGGAGCAGATCGAGATCGGCGTCAAATATCAGGGCTATATCGACCGTCAGGCGGGTGAAATTGAGCGCAACGAGGCGCACGAGAACACGCGTTTGCCGGAAGGGCTGGACTACGCGGAAGTCCGTGGGCTGTCGTTCGAGGCGCGTCAGAAGCTGATGCAATTCCGGCCGGAAACGATCGGTCAGGCGTCGCGTATCTCGGGTATCACGCCGGCGGCGATTTCGCTGCTGATGGTTCATCTGAAGCGCGGCCTCGGTCGTCGTCCGTCGAAACCCGCCAAGCCCGCCGCTGACAGCACGCCGGTGGTGCAATGACGGCAGAGCAGAGGGGTATCGATCAGCAGGCGTTGGCGCCGCTGCTAGCGGACGGCATCCGTGAACTTGGGCTCGAATTGAGCGACGTGCAGCAGCACAAGCTGCTCGACTACGTCGCGCTACTCGCCAAGTGGAACAGCGTCTACAACCTGACGGCGATCCGCGATCCGCGGCAGATGCTGATTCAGCACATTCTCGATTCGCTATCGATCGTCCCGCATCTGGCGCCGCTCGGCCCGTCCTCGGTGCTCGACGTCGGTTCGGGCGGCGGCATGCCGGGTATCGTGCTGGCGATCGTGCTGCCTGAATGGACCGTCACGACGAACGACATCGTTCATAAAAAGACCGCGTTTCAGGCGCAGGTGAAGGCCCAGCTGGGGCTGACGAACCTGTCGGTTGTGACCGGTCGGGTCGAAACGCTGAAGCCCGGCGCCGAAGTACCGGCAAAGTTCGACGTAATCGTTTCGCGCGCATTCGCAGAGCTCTCGGATTTCGTTACACTGGCCCGTCATCTGGTTGCGGAGCAGGGTGCGATCTGGGCGATGAAGGGCGTGCGGCCGGACGGCGAGATCGAACGTTTGCCGGCGGGCGCCCACGTGGAACAGATCATTCGTCTGAACGTTCCTTCGCTCGATGCCGAGCGGCATCTGATCAAGGTACGGGTGGACGCCGAATGATGACATCTGCCACGATGGCCTTGTAACACCTCCACGATTTTCACTTCATCAAGCAGCAAAAGGGACACACCAACGATGGCAAAAATCTTCTGCGTTGCGAACCAGAAGGGTGGTGTCGGCAAGACGACCACCACAGTCAATCTGGCCGCAAGCCTGGCAGCGCAGGGACAGCGAGTCCTTCTCATCGATCTGGACCCGCAGGGCAACGCCACGATGGGCAGCGGTATCGACAAGGCCGAATGTGCGAACACGGTCTACGAAGTGTTGGTGGACAACGTGTCGGTGGCCAGTGCGCGCGTGCGGCCGGAGGCGGTCGGCTATGACGTGCTGCCCGCGAACCGCGAGCTCGCGGGTGCCGAGGTGGAACTCGTCAGCGTGCAGAATCGCGAGCGGCAACTGAAAACGGCGCTGGCAGCGGTCGAGAACGAATATGATTTCGTGCTGATCGATTGCCCACCGGCGCTCTCGCTGCTGACGCTCAATGGCTTGTGCTCTGCGCACGGTGTCGTGATTCCGATGCAGTGCGAGTACTTTGCTCTCGAAGGGCTGTCCGACCTTGTCAATACGATCAAGCAGGTCCACGCGAACATGAACCGTGACCTGAAGGTGATCGGTCTGCTGCGCGTGATGTTCGATCCGCGCATCACGCTGCAACAGCAGGTCTCGGATCAGTTGAAAGAGCATTTCGGCGACAAGGTGTTCGATGTGGTGATTCCGCGTAACGTGCGGCTTGCCGAGGCACCCAGTTACGGCTTGCCGGGTGTGGTGTTCGACCGGGCGTCGCGCGGTGCGCAGGCATACGTGCAGTTCGGCGCCGAAATGATTGAGCGGGTGCGCGCGCTGAACGACGCGCCCCAGGCATCCTAAGCGGATCGAGGAAGCACGATGAACGCAGTAGCAAGAAAGAAGGGATTGGGCCGCGGTCTGGAGGCATTGCTCGGCGGCACCGCGGATATCACCGAGGCAGTAGCGGTTGAAGGCGCGCCCAACGTATTGCCGCTCGGCAAGATGCAGGCGGGCAAATACCAGCCGCGTACGCGGATGGACGAGGGCGCGCTGCAGGAGCTCGCGGCGAGTATCCGTGCTCAAGGTCTGATGCAACCGATTCTCGTGCGTCCGATCGCGGCGGATCGCTACGAGATCATCGCGGGCGAGCGGCGTTTTCGCGCGGCGCGCATCGCGGGTCTCGAAGAGGTGCCGGTACTGGTGAAGGACGTGCCGGATCAGGCTGCCGCGGCGATGGCGCTGATCGAGAACATCCAGCGCGAAGATCTGAATCCGCTCGAAGAGGCGCAAGGCATTCAGCGCCTGCTTGACGAGTTCAATTTCACGCATGAGCAGGCGGCGGAATCGGTTGGACGTTCGCGCAGCGCGGTGTCGAACTTGCTGCGTCTGCTGAACCTCGCGACGCCGGTGCAGACCATGTTGCTGGCCGGCGATCTGGACATGGGGCACGCTCGCGCATTGCTCGCTGTCGATGCCGCGACGCAGATCACATTGGCCAACCAGGTCGTCAATAAGCGCTTGTCCGTGCGCGAGACCGAAAAGCTCGTCGCGATGACCACGAAGGTGACGCCGGCCGTGAAGGCACGCGCGAATCCGGACGGCGGCCGGGATACGCGGCGACTCGAAGAGGAGTTGTCGGATCTGCTGGCGGCTACGGTGAAAATCAAACTCGGCCGACGCGGCCGCGGCCAGGTCATGGTCGACTTCGGCGACCTCGATGCGCTGGAGGGCATTCTTTTGCGTTTACGCGGAAACGCCAGCGTCTGAACGTAAATTGGCTTGCGGCCGACGTATCAGCAGCGCCGCAAGCTATCTCTTATATGCGGGATAGCGGGTTCGGCGGGACAGGAGTAGGGCTCCTTTTAAACCGTCCAGGCTAACTTCGCTATCTCGACATCCACACGGTTTCGCACTCCAGGCCAATTACTACGGAATCCAAAGTAATTGCACGGGAGATAATCAGTAATCCAAATCTTGTTCGAGGCGCACCAAGGTAATAATCCTTACGGGGTGCTATCACGAACGCGTTTCGTCACCGCAAAGCCCGCTTTGCGCAGGCTTCACCATTGCGTCGTGCCTGTCAGTCCATCCCTTAAAAAAAGCGCTAATTGTTGCATTTTCGACACGTCTGTCACGGCGTCCGTATGAGCTATCCACGAGCTCCGCTCGACGCGATTCGCAGCATGGATTTGGTTAGCCCCCGTCCGCCTTACATTTGACGTGTATCGTGCGATTCACAAGCGTTTTACCGTATCGTGAAGACGCTTTTCACGCGGCTGATAGGCCGGGCTAAAGTCTTGAATTGCCTGCAACTATCGCTTACAATCGCCCGGATTTAATTGCACGGCCACCCCGTAAGCGCTGCGTAAACTCGCAGGCTGGGACGAGACTTCGGAACATTGTGATGGCGGTCAAAACGTCAAATCTGTCGCCGGAAAATGGTGACGACAGACACCGCGCTGAACGCCAGGTACCCGATACGTCCGCCAGTCGGCAGTTCGACCCGGGCGAAGCGTGGGATGACGCGCAGGAAGATAACAATATCGTTCCGCTCACGCGGGCCGAAGCGGAAAAGCTGTTTGGTCCGGGCGTGGGTCGTCCATCGCGTGTGACGCCTTTTCGGGTTGTCGCTGCGCAAATGGTTTTGTCCCTGGTTGCTACGCTGGTGTGGTGGCTGTTTTACAAGCCGCCGGGCGCTGCTGCGCTGTCCGCGTTCCTGGGGGGAGCAATCTGCTGGGTGCCGGGCGCGTTGTTCGCGGCACGTTTGAAGAAATTGGGCGGCGCCGAGACCGTGATGAGCTGGATGGTCGGCGAAGCGCTCAAGATGGGGACAACGATTGCGATGTTTGTCGCGATCGCCTTCTGGTACCACGACGTACGCTGGATTCCGCTGCTCGTGACCTACCTCATCGCGCTGAAGACTTACTGGATCGCCTTGGCGTGGCGCTAAGGTAGCAGCACAAAAAATAGCGGCAAAAAGAATTTAAGGCCGGCGCATGGCGCTGGTATCCGGTGTGAGGATGAGACAGGCCCACACCCGGCGCGTTCCTGCAATAGAGCATTTCGGCGGGAGCGGCCTGAGACGATTTTCGACAATTTGGGTGGCTTTAACGATATGGCAGCTAGCGAAGGCACGCGCGCAATGGATCCGTCCGAGTACATCGCGCACCACTTGCAGAACTTTTCCACCGCGCACCAGACGTCGATTTTCGACATCCATGTGTGGAATCTCGACACCCTCTTCTGGTCGATCGTGTGCGGTCTCGCCACGATCTTCATCCTGCATCTGGCAGCCCGCAAGGCAACGTCCGGCGTGCCGGGCCGTTTCCAGTGCGCAATCGAAATGCTGGTCGAAATGGTCGAGGATCAATCGAAGTCGATGATCCACGGCTCGCGCACCTTCATCGCACCGCTCGCGCTGACCGTGTTCGTCTGGGTCGCGCTGATGAACTCCCTCGACTTCATCCCCGTCGACCTGCCGGGCCGCGTGATCGGCTGGCTGGGTCTGTCCGAAGCCATCCCGCACCATCGCCTCGTGCCGACCGCCGACCTGAACGGCACGATCGGTATCGCGCTCGGCGTGTTCGTGCTGATGATTTACTACAACTTCAAGATCAAGGGCGCCGGCGGCTTCGTGCATGAACTGCTGTCCGCTCCGTTCGGCGCGCATCCGCTGCTGTGGATCCCGAACCTTGCACTGAACATCATCGAGTTCGTCGCGAAGACGGTCTCGCTCGGCATGCGGCTGTTCGGCAACATGTACGCGGGCGAACTGTTGTTCCTGCTGATTGCCCTGCTCGGCAGCATCTGGAGCTTCGGCGCGGACACGACGGTGCTTGGCTTCATCGGCCACGTGATCGCCGGCACAGTGTGGTCAATCTTCCACATCCTGATCGTTCTGCTGCAGGCGTTCATTTTCATGATGCTGACGCTGGTGTACATCGGCCAGGCACACGACGCGCACTAACCTGCGTCGTCACAAAGAATCGCTTTAGTTTTTAAATCCCAGTTCCAACCAGTTCTAAAAGACTTTTCACAAAGGAGTGATCATGCAAGCTTTCATCGCCAACATCCAGGGTCTGACCGCCATCGGTATCGGCATCATCATCGGCCTGGGTGCAATCGGCGCCTGTATCGGTATCGGTCTGATGGGCGGCAAGTACATCGAAGCATGTGCTCGTCAACCGGAACTGATGAACCCGCTGCAAACCAAGATGTTCCTGCTGGCTGGTCTGATCGATGCGGCGTTCCTGATTGGCGTTGGTGTGGCAATGCTGTTTGCGTTCGCGAATCCGCTGCTCTCGAAGCTGGCAGGCTGAGGTTCCTCGGAGGTTTGCGTCTGAGCTATAACTGGTAAGGACGCAGGGCGGAACGGGTACTGGGGCGCTGATCGAGCAGAATCGATGAGCGCCTTGCCGTTTCACTTTCCGAACTAGCAACGTTTAAGGAAACACCGTGAATCTCAACGCAACCCTGTTTGCGCAAATGGTCGTGTTCCTGATCCTCGCGTGGTTCACGATGAAATTCGTGTGGCCGCCGTTGATCAACGCCCTCGACGAGCGCGCGAAGAAGATCGCCGACGGTCTGTCCGCCGCGGAAAAGGGCAAGCAGGAACTCGAAGCCGCTCACAAGCGCGTCGACCAGGAACTCGCCCAGGCTCGCAACGACGGCCAGCAACGTATCGCTGACGCTGAAAAGCGCGCTGTCGCAGTCGCCGACGAAATCAAGGCTCAGGCACAGGCGGAAGCCGCCCGTATCATCGCGCAGGCCAAGGCCGACGCGGATCAGCAAGTCGTGAAGGCGCGCGAAACGCTGCGCGGCGAAGTCGCTGCACTCGCTGTGAAGGGCGCTGAACAGATCCTGAAGCGCGAAGTCGACCAGGCAGCTCACGCTGACCTGCTGAATCAACTGAAAGCCGAGCTCTGATCATGGCCGAACTTGCAACCATCGCCCGTCCGTACGCGGAAGCGCTGTTTGGCGTGGCCGAAGCTGGTGACATCGCCGCCTGGTCCACGCTCGTGCAGGAGCTGGCACAGGTTGCGCGTCTGCCCGAAGTGCTGTCGATCGCCTCGAGCCCGAAAGTGAGCCGTGCCCAGGTTAGCGATCTGCTGCTGGCTGCGGTCAAGTCGCCGCTCAAGGACAACGCGCAAGCGAAGAATCTGGTGCAGATGCTGGTCGACAACCATCGCCTGCAATTGCTGCCGGAAATCGCCTCGCAGTTCGAAGAGTTGAAGAACGCCCGCGAAGGGGCGGCAGATGTGCTGATCACCAGCGCATTCCCGCTCGAAGGTGCGCAGTTGAACGAACTCGTCGCAAGTCTCGAACGCAAGTTCAAGCGCAAGCTGAAGCCGACGGTCGAAGTCGACCAGTCGTTGATCGGCGGCGTGCGTGTGACGATCGGCGACGAAGTGCTCGATACCTCGGTCCGCGCGCGGCTTGCCAGCATGCAGACGGCCCTGACGGCCTGAAGCGCCTCGCGCTTTAGCGGCTGGCACGCAACAGAATTGACTATCAGGAGCGAATAATGCAACTCAATCCCTCTGAGATCAGCGAGCTGATCAAGAGCCGGATCCAGGGCCTTGACGCGAGCGCAGACGTTCGCAACCAGGGCACCGTGATCTCCGTGACCGACGGTATCGTGCGTATCCACGGCCTGTCGGAAGTGATGCAGGGCGAAATGCTCGAATTCCCGGGCAACACCTTCGGTCTCGCACTGAACCTCGAGCGCGACTCGGTCGGCGCCGTGATTCTGGGTGAGTACGAACACATCTCGGAAGGCGACGTCGTCAAGACGACGGGCCGCATTCTCGAAGTGCCGGTGGGTCCGGAACTGCTCGGCCGTGTGGTCGACGCACTCGGCAACCCGATCGACGGCAAGGGCCCGCTGAACGCAAAGATGACCGACGCGATCGAAAAGATCGCTCCGGGCGTGATCTGGCGTAAGTCGGTTTCGGAGCCGGTCCAGACCGGTCTGAAGTCGATCGATGCAATGGTGCCGATCGGCCGCGGCCAGCGCGAGCTGATCATCGGCGACCGTCAATGCGGCAAGACCGCAGTTGCCGTCGACGCGATCATCAACCAGAAGGGCAAGAACCTCGTCTGTATCTACGTCGCGATCGGCCAGAAGGCTTCGTCGATCATGAACGTGGTGCGCAAGCTCGAAGAATCGGGCGCGCTCGAATACACGATCGTCGTCGCCGCTTCGGCTTCGGATTCGGCAGCGATGCAGTACCTCGCGCCGTACGCCGGCTGCACGATGGGCGAATACTTCCGCGATCGCGGCCAGGACGCGCTGATCGTTTATGACGACTTGACCAAGCAGGCTTGGGCATACCGTCAGATCTCGCTGCTGCTGCGCCGCCCGCCGGGCCGTGAAGCTTACCCGGGTGACGTGTTCTATCTGCACTCGCGTCTGCTCGAGCGTGCTGCTCGCGTCTCGGAAGAGTACGTCGAGAAGTTCACCAACGGTGAAGTGAAGGGCAAGAGCGGTTCGCTGACGGCACTGCCGGTCATCGAAACGCAGGCTGGCGACGTGACCGCATTCGTTCCGACGAACGTGATCTCGATTACCGACGGCCAGATCTTCCTTGAAACCGACCTCTTCAACGCAGGTATCCGCCCGGCAATTAACGCCGGCGTGTCGGTGTCGCGTGTGGGTGGTGCGGCTCAGACCAAGGTCGTGAAGAAGCTGTCGGGCGGTATCCGTACCGACCTCGCACAGTACCGTGAACTCGCTGCGTTCGCGCAGTTCGCGTCGGACCTCGACGAAGCGACCCGCAAGCAGCTCGAACGCGGCCGCCGCGTGACGGAACTGCTCAAGCAGCCGCAGTATCAGCCGCTGCAGGTGTGGGAACTGGCTGTGTCGCTGTTCGCGGCGAACAACGGCTACCTCGACGATCTGGAAGTCGCTCAAGTCCTGCCGTTCGAAAAGGGCCTGCGCGAATACCTGAAGTCGAGCCATGCTGACCTGATCAAGCGCATCGAAGACACCAAGGAACTCTCGAAGGACGACGAAGGCCTGCTGCACACGGCCCTCAAAGACTTCAAGAAGTCCGGCGCTTATTGATCCGCGAGAGACACGCAAGGCATAAACGGATCCTGAAGCGGCGCGGGCCGCATGCAAGTGCCCCCGCACCGCTTCGGCCGCTTTGCATGGGAAGGAGCAAGCAATGGCTGGAATGAAGGAAATTCGCGGCAAGATCAAGAGCGTGCAAAACACGCGCAAGATCACGAAAGCGATGGAGATGGTGGCCGCATCGAAGATGCGCCGCGCTCAGGAGCGCATGCGCTCTGCTCGCCCGTACGCCGACAAGGTCCGCGATATCGCTGCGCACATGAGCCGTGCGAACCCCGAGTATCGTCACCCGTTCATGGTGTCGAACGAAGGCGCGAAGGCGGCCGGCATCATCCTCGTCACGACCGATAAAGGTCTGTGCGGCGGGATGAACACCAACGTGCTGCGCGCATCGGTGCAGAAGTTCAAGGAACTGGAAGGCCAGGGCAAGACGGTCGAGGCAACCGCGATCGGCAGCAAGGGTCTGAGCTTCCTGAACCGTCTGCATGCGAAGGTCGTGTCGAACGTCGTGCATCTGGGCGATACGCCGCATCTGGAAAAGCTGATCGGCGCGGTGAAGGTGCAGCTCGACCTGTACTCGGAAGGCAAGGTTTCGGCGGTGTACCTCGCGTACACGCGCTTCGTCAACACGATGAAGCAGGAGCCGGTGATCGAGCAACTGCTGCCGCTGTCGGCAGACCACTTCGAGCGCAAGGAAGAAGACGGCACGACGCCGAGCACCCAATGGGACTACATTTACGAGCCGGATGCTCAGGCCGTGGTGGACGAACTGCTGGTGCGCTATGTCGAAGCGCTGGTCTATCAGGCCGTCGCGGAAAACATGGCATCGGAACAGTCGGCCCGGATGGTGGCGATGAAGGCCGCTTCGGACAACGCGAAGACGGTCATCAACGAACTGCAGCTCGTGTACAACAAGAGCCGTCAGGCCGCGATCACGAAAGAACTGTCGGAAATCGTCGGTGGAGCGGCGGCGGTCTGATCCTGATCAGGCATGTCGTTTCGTGTGCGCCTTCGCGGCGCACCCATCGAAGAAACTGCGCCTTTGCGCGAGTGAAGAATTGAGTATCTAAAGGAAAAGCGATGAGTACTACTGCTTTGGTAGAAGGCAAGATCGTACAGTGCATCGGCGCGGTGATCGACGTGGAATTTCCGCGTGAAACCATGCCGAAGATTTACGATGCGCTCATTCTCGAAGGTTCGGAGCTGACGCTCGAAGTCCAGCAGCAACTGGGCGACGGCGTGGTCCGTACCATCTGTCTGGGTGCATCGGACGGTCTGCGCCGCGGCACGATCGTGAAGAACACGGGCAAGCCGATCAGCGTGCCGGTCGGCAAGCCGACCCTCGGCCGTATCATGGACGTGCTGGGTCGTCCGATCGACGAAGCCGGCCCGATCTCGAGCGAAACCACGCGCTCGATCCACCAGAAGGCGCCGGCGTTCGACGAACTGTCGCCGTCGACGGAACTGCTCGAAACCGGCATCAAGGTTATCGACCTGATCTGCCCGTTCGCAAAGGGCGGTAAGGTGGGTCTGTTCGGTGGCGCGGGTGTGGGCAAGACCGTGAACATGATGGAACTGATCAACAACATCGCCAAGGAGCACGGTGGTTACTCCGTGTTCGCCGGTGTTGGCGAGCGTACCCGCGAAGGGAACGACTTCTATCATGAAATGAAGGACTCGAACGTTCTCGACAAGGTCGCGCTGGTGTACGGCCAGATGAACGAGCCGCCGGGCAACCGTCTGCGCGTCGCGCTGACCGGCCTGACGATGGCCGAGCACTTCCGTGACGAAGGCCTCGACGTGCTGTTCTTCGTCGACAACATCTACCGTTTCACGCTGGCCGGTACCGAAGTGTCGGCACTGCTCGGCCGTATGCCGTCGGCAGTGGGCTATCAGCCGACGCTGGCTGAAGAAATGGGTAAGCTGCAAGAGCGTATTACGTCGACCAAGACCGGCTCGATCACGTCGGTTCAGGCCGTGTACGTCCCTGCGGATGACTTGACCGACCCGTCGCCGGCTACGACCTTCGGCCACCTGGACGCAACCGTCGTGTTGTCGCGTGACATCGCTTCGCTGGGTATCTACCCGGCAGTGGACCCGCTCGATTCGACCTCGCGTCAGATCGACCCGAACGTGATCGGCGAAGAGCACTACTCGATCACGCGCGGCGTGCAGCAAACGCTGCAGCGCTATAAGGAACTGCGCGACATTATCGCAATTCTGGGCATGGACGAACTCGCGCCGGAAGACAAGCTCGCCGTGGCGCGCGCTCGTAAGATCCAGCGTTTCCTGTCGCAGCCGTTCCACGTCGCTGAAGTGTTCACGGGTTCGCCGGGCAAGTACGTGCCGCTGAAGGAAACGATCCGTGGCTTCAAGATGATCGTTGAAGGCGAGTGCGACCACCTGCCGGAACAGGCGTTCTACATGGTCGGCACGATCGACGAAGCCTTCGAAAAGGCCAAGAAGATCCAGTAAAGGTCGGGTGTAACGAAGCGGGCGCCGCCTCGCGCGTATCGATACGAGTGATGTATCGATACGCAAAGCCGGCGCCTCTTACTACGCTCAACCCTGCCTTGCACGGGACGGGAGTCGGCGTTAAAACGCCTGCTTCCGTCGACAGGAGTCGACACTTATGGCAACCATTAAAGTAGACGTCGTCAGCGCGGAAGAGGAAATCTTCTCGGGCCAGGCGAAGTTCGTCGCGCTGCCGGGCGAAGCGGGTGAACTCGGCATTCTGCCGGGCCACACGCCGCTGATCACGCGGATTCGTCCGGGTGCGGTGCGCATCGAAGCCGAAAACGGCGAAGAAGAGTTCGTGTTTGTCGCCGGTGGCATCCTCGAAGTTCAGCCGGGCGCAGTGACGGTTCTCGCCGACACTGCGATCCGCGGCAAGGATCTCGACGAAGCCAAGGCCGAAGACGCGCGCAAGCGTGCGGAAGAAGCGCTGCAGAACACGGGCTCGAACCTCGAATACGCAACCGCGCAAGCGGAACTCGCGTACGCGACGGCACAGCTCGCGGCAATTCAGCGTCTGCGCAAGCTGCGCGGTCAGCACTGAAGCGACACGTAGTGGAAGAAAGCAGCCCGCGCGGCTGCTTTTTTTTGATCACTAGTTGACGTTTACGGAAAGGTAATGGAAATTCGCAGCTCGGGAGCGTGAACAGGCCGCATGCTGCGAATAACGGCGCGCCGATGCGCTGCGGGTAAGACTTGATGCCGGTCGCACTTTCACCGGTGCACAATCGATTTCAAATTCATTTCAAGCGGGCGCGCGGGCGCTCACGGAGACAACACCATGGCAACGCATAGCTCGGGCGAAGGTGCACTCATCGAACCTACGGACGGACTGTCGTACGTACGCGGGTCGACCGACAATCCGTTGAGCGAAGCGACCGTCGGCGAATTTCTGCACGATACCGTCGCGCGCTTTCCCGATCGGCCGGCTGTGGTGTTTCGCGAGCAAGGCATCCGCTGGACGTGGCAGGCGTTCTCGAACGAGGTCGACACGCTGGCGTCCGGGCTGCTGGCGCTCGGCGTCGCGAAGGGCGATCGCGTCGGCATCTGGTCGCCGAACCGCGCGGAGTGGCTGCTGACGCAGTTTGCGACCGTACGCATTGGCGCGATTCTCGTCAACATCAATCCGGCTTATCGGCTCGCGGAACTCGAATACGCGCTGAACAAGGTCGGCTGCAAGGCGATCATTGCCGCGGAGCGCTTCAAGACGTCGATGTATCTGGAAATGCTGCAGGAGCTGGCACCCGAGCTTGCCACGCAGGCGCCCGGCGAGCTTCATGCGGCGCGGCTGCCCGAGCTACGCTACGTGATCCGCATGGGCGACACGCAGACGCCGGGCATGCTGAGCTTTTCGGATGTGCTCGAGCGCGGTCGTGCGTCGTTCGACGTCGCGCCGCTCGACGCGATCGGCGCCACGCTGTCGTGCCATGACCCGATCAACATCCAGTTCACGAGCGGCACGACCGGCAATCCGAAGGGCGCGACGCTGACGCATCGCAACGTCGTCAACAACGCGCGTTATATCGCGATGGCGATGCGGCTCTCCGAGCAGGACGGCCTGTGCATACCGGTGCCGCTCTATCACTGTTTCGGCATGGTGCTGGCGGTGCTCGCGTGCGTGTCGGTCGGCGCGAACATGGTGTTCCCTGGCGAGGGCTTCGATCCGGCCGCGACGCTCGCCGCGACCGCGGAAGAGCAATGCACCGCGCTGCATGGCGTGCCGACCATGTTCATCGCCGAGCTCGACCATCCGGATTTCGCGTCTTACGACTTCTCGCGTCTGCGTACCGGCATCATGGCCGGCTCGCCGTGCCCGATCGAGACGATGAAGAAGGTCGTCTCGAAGATGCACCTGAGCGAGATCACAATCGCCTACGGCATGACGGAGACGAGCCCCGTGTCGTTCCAGAGCTCGACAACCGATCCGCTCGACAAGCGCACCACGACGGTCGGCCGCATCCAGCCGCATCTCGAAGTGAAAATCGTCGATCCGCTCGGCAACGTCGTACCGGTCGGCGAAACCGGCGAGCTATGCACGCGCGGCTATTCGGTGATGCAAGGCTATTGGGGCGACGAAGCGAAGACACGCGAGAGCATCGTCGATGGCTGGATGCATACCGGCGATCTGGCGACGCTCGATAGCGAAGGCTACTGCAACATCGTTGGCCGCCTGAAGGACATGCTGATTCGCGGTGGCGAAAATATCTATCCGCGCGAGATCGAGGAGTTTCTGTTCCGCCATCCGAAGATCCAGAGCGTGCAGGTATTCGGCGTGCCCGACACGAAGTACGGCGAGGAAGTCTGCGCGTGGATCGTGCTGCGGGCCGGCGAACAGGCGACGGGCGAAGAGATCCAGCAATTCTGCCAGGGGCAGATCGCGCACTACAAGATACCGAGGTACATCCGCTTCGTCGACGAACTGCCGATGACCGTGACCGGCAAGGTGCAGAAGTTCATCATGCGCGAGCGGATGATGGGCGAGCTGAAGCTGAACGAGAACAAGACCGCATGACGCGCCGCGAGCGTTCGAACTGGCAGGTCGGGGTGACGACGAGGGAAGGGGGGAGACACCTGCTGGAGGCGGGCATTTCGCTGCGCGCAAACGTTTGAGCAGACGAAAAAAAGCGGGCCTGGAGCCCGCTAAAAACCACACGCTACGGGGTTAGCGCGAGGAGACCAAAGATGGGACCGACTCATAACGACCCTGTGTCGATTACGGCCCCAACAGGGATGCCCCTTCACAGGGCTTCGGCAAACGCCGACCGGCAAGTGCATCGTATCCGCTCACACCACGCACCCAGCCACATCCGTGTTGAAACCGTTTAGGGCATTGTGGGCGAATTGCCCAGGCAACACGGTAACAAAGTGTTTCAGGTTGTAACGCCCGCCAGATAAGGCGTTGCGGGATTTATTGCCAAATTAAATCGTTTAAAACGTAAAAATTACTGATGATTTTCTCGCAGTGTCATACGGGTGATTGATGCCATTCGCGAGGCATATTGCGGCATAAATGAATCGGTTGATTCCGCATAAATGGTTGCATACGCATCTTTCGCACGATGCACTCCCCTTGTTACAAGAACTCGGACACTGCCCCGAATTTCGAACTCTTAGCGCAGACAAAAGTGGTGCATCACAGCAATTCCGCTGCTGCCGTCGGCTGTATGAAAAAGGGTGCGATCACGTATCGCGAAAGCTGTTTCGACACGTTTGTTCTGGCCCGTAAAGTCGCGCTTGGTTACACGATCGTTTGAGCTTCGTCCGGCCGTTCGCACCTTGCTGTCCACACGCAGGGGCGAACGGCCGGTACTACCGGCCTTACTTCAACCACTTATCCGAAATGACCTGATATTCGCCCGTGGCTCGCGCGAGATGCAGCCACTGATCGACGTATTGCTGGAACGCGACGTCGCCGCGCGGCAGCAGCCATGCCTTCTCACCGTACTGGAACGGCTTGTCCGGATGCACCGAGCACAGGCCCGGGTTCAGCTTCTGTTGCAGCAGGGTCTCCGATGCGTCCGTCACCATCACGTCGGCCTTGCCCGCGAGGATCTGCTTGAAGATCGTCACGTTGTCCGGATAAACGGTCACGTTCGCATGCGGGAAGTACTGTTTCGCAAACTTCTCGTTGGTGCCGCCGGGGTTGACGATCACCCGCGTGGGCGGCTGATCGATCTGCGCGACGGTCTGGAATTTGTTGACGTCGTCGCAGCGGACGATCGGCGTCTTGCCGTCGATCATGTAGGCCTGTGTGAAGAACGCACGCTTTTGCCGCTCGAGTGTCGGCGACACACCGCCAATGCCGATATCGCATTTCGCCACAAAGTCGTTCATCAGATTCGACCATGACGTTTTGACGAACTCGACCTTCACACCAAGCGATTTGGCGAGCGACTCCGCCATATCGATGTCGATCCCTTCGAACTGGCCATCGCCCTTGTAGAACGAGTACGGCTTGTAGTCGCCGGTCGTGCAGGCGCGCAGCGTGCCGCGGCTCATGATTTCGTCGAGGCGGGAAGGGGTGGTCGCGGCGGCCGGGGCGGTCTGTGCGCTGGCCGCGCCGACGTGCATCAGGACGCCGGCCAGTGCGCCGAGCATTGCGAGTGCTGCCTTGTTCATCGAGTCCAGTCTCCTTGTGGTGTGTAATTGGTCGGTAAGGCTGTCGGATAGTAGCCCGGCCGCGCGAGCTTGAACATCGGCCGTTCAGCCAGGGGCGGCTGGGCGCATCTGATTGCACCTGCGCTAGCGCAACAGTTATGGCCTCGATGTCCGGCAATGGCGATGAGGCGAGCCGGGTCCGGT
This sequence comes from Paraburkholderia antibiotica, assembly GCF_012927125.1. Lineage (GTDB taxonomy): Bacteria > Pseudomonadota > Gammaproteobacteria > Burkholderiales > Burkholderiaceae > Paraburkholderia > Paraburkholderia antibiotica. The sequence goes on along the minus strand of NZ_JABBFZ010000007.1, from coordinate 197,577 downwards.
AAAATGCCTTCTTGCCCTTAGCTCTTCAGTCGTACGCAACGTGGCCCATCAACTCCTGAACGACACTTTCCTGCGCGCCTTGCTGCGCCAGCCGACCGATTACACGCCGATCTGGCTGATGCGCCAGGCTGGCCGTTATCTGCCGGAATACAACGCCACGCGCGGCCGCGCGGGCAGTTTCCTCGGCCTGGCGAAGAACCCGGCTTTCGCGACGGAAGTCACGTTGCAGCCGCTGGAACGCTACCCGCTCGACGCCGCCATCCTGTTTTCCGACATCCTGACCGTGCCCGATGCGATGGGCCTCGGTCTCGAGTTCGTCAACGGCGAGGGTCCGAAATTCGCCCGTCCGGTGCGTACCGAGGAAGACGTTGCCCGTCTCGCGGTGCCGGACATCGACGCGACGCTGCGCTACGTGACCGACGCCGTGCGCGAAATCCGCGTGGCGCTCAAGGACGCGCAAGGTCGCCAGCGGGTGCCGCTGATCGGCTTTTCGGGCAGTCCGTGGACGCTCGCGTGCTACATGGTCGAAGGCGGTGGCTCGGCGGACTTCCGCACCGTCAAATCGATGCTGTATGCACGTCCCGACCTGCTGCATCGGATTCTCGAAGTCAACGCACGCTCGGTCGCCGAGTATCTGAACGCGCAGATCGAAGCCGGCGCGCAGGCGGTGATGATTTTCGACACGTGGGGCGGAGCGCTCGCGGACGGCATCTATCAACGCTTCTCGCTGCACTACATCCAGCAGGTGGTCAGCCAGCTGAAGCGCGAGCACGACGGCGAAAAAGTGCCGGTGATCGCCTTCACCAAGGGCGGTGGCCTGTGGCTCGACGAGATCGCCGCGAGCGGCGTCGACGCGGTCGGCCTCGACTGGACCGTGAATCTCGGCCGCGCGCGCGAACGCGTCGGCGGCAAGGTCGCGCTTCAAGGCAACATCGACCCGACGGTGCTGTTTGCGCCGCCCGCCGCGATCCGTATGGAAGCGCGCGCGGTGCTCGACAGCTTCGGCAATCACCCGGGACACGTTTTCAATCTCGGCCACGGCATCTCGCAGTTCACGCCGCCGGAGCACGTCGCCGAGCTGGTGGACGAAGTTCATCGACACAGCCGCGCGATTCGTAGTGGTGCGCATACTCCAGCGACTTGACGCTGTAATCGTTACCACTTTTTGTTGCGTCGCAGCGAAGTGGGCTCTGAGCCTAAGGTTAAAAACGCCCTACACACGCCGTCAGATGGCGCTCCTGTGCTTGTCAAGACTTGACTTATGCACATTGTCCACGCTGCGGCGCGGTAGAGCTTTTAATCGTGCCCCGACCCTTGCAAATTCTCGGCGAATTTGATCTAAGCCTTGTCTGGCAAGGGTTTGCGGGAATCGCGGGGAAATGTGCGGAACCCCACAAAAGGCCGTGGCTACACGGTTTGCGGCCGGTCGGAGCGAAGTTCTTAACAAAGTTATCCACAGGGCGCGGGCCGAGTGCAATTGTTCAGCCGAATCCAAAACTTAGCGGCGAAATTGAAGTTTTACTTTAACTTCGACGGCTTCGCCTCCTGTGCCATCTGTCCCGCCGTGCGGCTTCACGCCGCGGCAGGCGCTTTTTTCCCGCGCGTCGCGTGAACCCGGTGTTCGTCCGCGTCGCGCTGGACCATCCGCTGCCGACCCTGTTCGACTATCGCTGCGCCACGCCTGATATTGCCGAGGGGGCCGTGCCGGGCATGCTCGTCAGCGTGCCGTTCGGCAAGCGGCACGTGGTGGGGCTCATCTGCGAAGTAACCGCTCACAGCGAGCTGCCGGCCGAGCGTCTGAAGGCTGTGGATAACCTTTGCACCGCCTGTCCGCCGGTTTCGTCGCACTGGCTCGCGCTAGCCGCGTTCGCCGCCGACTACTACCAGCGCGGTCTCGGCGAAGTCGCGCTTCCCGCGCTGCCGCAGGCGCTGCGCGATGCGTCGCGCTGGTCGCGGCTGTTCGCGCCCGAAGAGCGCTATCGTCTGACGCCCGAGGGCCGCACGGCTTTGCCCGACACGCTGCCGGCCCGTGCGACCGCGCTCAGAAAGCTCGCCCAGGCGCTCGTCGACAGCGACTTTCTGCTTGCCGCCGACGCCCGCGCGTTGCATCCAAAAGCCGTCGCGACGCTGGACACCTGGCAGTCCGCCGGCTGGGTCGCGCTCGACGTGATCGAAGCGGCCTCGGTGCCGGCCGCTGCGGCGTCTCCGGACGCTCCCACTCCGGTGCTGCCCACGCTCACCGACGAACAGACCGCCGCCGTCGAAGCGATCCGCGGCGCCGACGGCTTCGCGCCATTCCTTCTGCACGGCGTGACCGGCAGCGGCAAGACCGAGGTGTATCTGCGCGCGCTCGCCGAGATTCTGGCCGCTAAGCCCGACGCGCAGGCGCTGGTGCTGGTGCCCGAAATCAATCTGACGCCGCAGTTCGAAGCCGCGTTCCGCGCCCGCTTCGCCGCACTCGACGGCACCGCGATCGTCACGCTGCACAGCGGCCTTGCGGAGGGCGAGCGCGCCCGTCACTGGTTCGCCGCGCACACTGGCCGCGCGCACATCGTGCTCGGTACGCGGCTCGCGGTGCTCGCGTCGCTGCCGCAACTGGCGATCATCGTCGTCGATGAGGAGCACGATCCGGCCTACAAGCAGCAGGAAGGCCTGCGCTATTCGGCGCGCGATCTGGCGATCTATCGCGCGAAGCAGCTTGGCGTGCCGGTCGTGCTGGGGTCGGCTACGCCATCGCTGGAAAGCTGGTGGCAGGCTGATCAGGGGCGCTACAAGCGGCTCACGCTGTCGCGTCGCGCGGTGGCGGACGCGGTGCTGCCGAGCGTGAGGCTGATCGATCTCGAAGAAGAGCGCCGGCGCGGCCGCGCGTCGTTCGAAGGTTTGTCGGGGCCGCTGATCGCCTCGCTGAAAGCGCGCCTCGAGCGCGGCGAGCAAAGCCTCGTGTTCCTGAATCGGCGCGGCTACGCGCCGCAACTCGCGTGCGACGCCTGCGGCTGGGTCGCCGGCTGCCCGCGCTGCAGCGCCTACGTCGTGCTGCACAAGCCGGAGCGCGCGCTGCGCTGCCATCACTGCGGCTGGGAAGCGCGCATCCCGCGCTCATGCCCGGAGTGCGGCAATGTCGATATCGCGCCGATGGGGCGCGGTACGCAGCGCGTCGAGGAAACACTCGCGAACGCGGTGCCGGGCGCCCGCGTGTTGCGTATCGACGCCGACAGCACGCGTCGCAAGGGCAGCGCGCAGGCGCTGTTTTCCGATGTGCACGCGGGCGAGGTCGACATTCTGGTCGGCACACAGATGATCGCGAAGGGGCACGATTTCCAGCGCGTGTCGCTGGTTGGCGTGCTGAATGCCGATACCGCGCTGTTCTCACACGACTTTCGCGCGAGCGAACGTCTGTTCGCGCAGCTGATGCAGGTCAGCGGCCGCGCGGGCCGCGCCGGGTTGCCGGGCGAAGTGCTGGTGCAGACGCGCTATCCGCGTCACGCGCTGTATCACGCGCTGAGCCGCCACGACTACGTTGGCTTCGCGAACGCGACGCTGGCCGAGCGGCGCGATGCGCATCTGCCGCCATTCGTCTACCAGGCGCTGCTGCGCGCCGAAGGCCGCACGCTCGAAGCCGCGCTCGCGTTTCTGCAGCAAGCCGCCGCCGAACTCGCCCATATTCCCGCCGCCGCGCGCGTGACCGTCTACGATGCGGTGCCGCTCACCATCGTCAAGGTGATGCACGTGCATCGTGCGCAATTGCTGATCGAAAGCGCGTCGCGCGCCGCGCTGCAAGCGACGCTGCATGCGTGGCAGCCGCTGTTGCGCGGCCTCAAGGGTGTGCTGCGCTGGAATCTCGAAGTCGATCCGCTCGACATCTGACGCCAGCAATCTGGTTACGCTCGCCATACTTCTTTGCGTCATATCCATAGAGCGAATGATCGTTTCGCTTTGGGCGGTCGCTCGCCTATAGTCGCGAAATCGGCGCATCTTCGGGTAAAACGACAATATTTTCGCGCCGGTGCCACTCAACTTTTGCGGGGCATCTGCAATGAGCGATACGCATCACGTCGGCTCGACCGGCGCCGCGCCGGGACGACGGGAAGGTACACAAAACGCGCCATCGAACGCGCAACCCGGGGTCCAAACCACGCGAGGCAGCGGTTTTTCGCTGACCGAAGACTGGCTTGCCGCCGGCGTCGGCCTGCTCGTGATCGGGATCGCGTGGGCGTTGTTCGCCACGGGTGACAGCATCCGGTGGCTCGCGGTCGCGCCGGCTAAATGGTCGAGCGTCGGCCAGGCCGCGCAGGATATCGGCCGGCATTTGCCCAACTACGTTGCGCTATTTGCTACGTTCGCCGTGCTATTCGGGGCGAGCGTGGCGTTGCTCAGACAGCGCGTCGGGGCGTTTCTGGCGGCGTTCGTCGTCGTTTTCGTCGCGTCCGCGCTGATCCTGACGCTCGGCGCGTGGGTCGACGCGTCGAAGTACAACCTCGAACCGCCGCTCGTCGCGCTGGCGCTCGGGCTCATCGTGTCGAATGCGCTGACTTTGCCCGAGTGGCTGTCGGTGGGATTGCGCGTCGAGTTTTACATCAAGGTCGGCATCGTGCTGCTCGGCGCGACGCTGCCGTTCACGCTGCTGGTATGGGCCGGGCCGGTTGCGGTCGCGCAGGCCAGCATTGTGTCGCTCGTGACGTTCTTCGTGATCTTCTTTGCCGCGCGGGCGTTCGGTCTCGAACGACGTTTCGCCGCCGTGCTCGGCGTGGGTGGCGCGGTGTGCGGCGTGTCGGCGGCGATCGCCATTGCCGGCGCGGTGCGCGCGAAGCGCGAGCAGGCTTCGGTGGCGATCACGCTGGTCGTGCTGTGGGCGATCGTGATGATCTTCGTGCTGCCGTTCGCGTCGCGCTCGCTCGGACTGTCGACGGCGGTCGCCGGCGCATGGATCGGCACCTCGGAATTCGCCGATGCCGCCGGCATCGCCGCCGCGCAGGCCTACGGCGATTTCGCGCGACACGCGGGCGGCGCGATCGCCGGCGCGCCGGAGGCCTCGTTGCAGGCGTTCACGCTGATGAAGGTGGTCGGCCGCGACATCTGGATCGGCATCTGGGCGTTCGTGCTTGCGATTGTCGCGACCACGCGTTGGGAGGCGCAGGACAGCGGCGTGAAGGCGCGCCCGAATGCCGGCGAGATCTGGGCGCGTTTTCCGAAGTTCGTGATCGGCTTCGTGATCGCATCGGCGTTGGTCACGTGGATCGCGAGCCATTACTCGCTCGCCGATTACCGCAAGGTCGTGACGCCCGATTTCGTCGCGCCGATCACGGTGCTGCGCACGTGGGCGTTCACGTTCTGCTTCCTGAGCATCGGACTGACGACGCGCTTCCGTTCGCTGGCGGCAACCGGTGTGAAGCCGTTTCTCGCGTTCACGGCGGGCGTCGTGGTCAATATCGCGATCGGCTATGCGCTGTCCGCGCACATCTTCGCGTCGTACTGGAACAGCCTCGGGTGAACTGAAGTGAAAATTTCGAGGGATTGTTCGATGCGTGCTGCATCGTCGCCTGCATACAACAGTGAATTCGATACGACGGAGGTGCGTTGCTGCGCGACATGCCGGTATCGTGAGGAAGAACGTCGCGCGCTCGAACAGCGCATTCCAGGGCTCGTGGCCTTCGGTTCGGGATTTGGCGCGAGCGTCGCGGAAAGCCGGTTGTGCCGGTTGCACGACCAGCTCGTGTCGCCCGGCGATAGCTGCGCGCGCTTCGAGTCGGGCAGTGGGACTCGTTTAGAGCCGGGCGCGTAGACCCGGAGGTCGCGCCAAGCCGACGCATCGAGCCGAAACGGCAATCGCTGGCATCGGAACGCCCGCGCATCGATCCTCCATGCGCGCAGCAGAACGCCGAGCCCGAGTCAAAGCCCAAGCCGGCCAGCGGCCCTCATACTGCCCCCGACAAAGACCCACGCAACGACCCCGCGCGCGACCATCGTCGCCGCGCGGCACCCCCGCGTTCCCGTCAGGTCAGTCGTTCAGTGCAGCCTGGGTATTGCCCGCCGACGCACGCGATGCCGCGCGCGCCGCTTTCTCGTCCGTCTCGCGTCGATTCGAGTTGCCGGCCGCACCTCGAATGAAGAACACCGCGCAGGCCGCGCACATCGCCCAGATGCCCAGTATTACCAGCCACTTTTCCATTGCACCAACCCTCGAATACCCCGTTTATCTTTTTTCGCGTGCCCTGAAACCCCGTTTCGGGCCGGCCGTCGCCGTGCTTCTGTATATCGGCGGCTGCAGTCGTTTGATAAGGCTTATTTGAAAAAGAATCACGCCAGGGAAAGTACCGATCGTAAAGGCGCTCGCGGCGAGTTGTGCCATCGGCCGGAAAGCCACGTCGTATAAGGCTTTCAGCGGGGTGCAACCATAGCCGGAGACTGGTTGCACCTTTTTATTTGGAGGCGTACGATTCGCCCAACTTTTGGTCTTTCGCCGGCTTGCGCCCGGTATCGAAGAAGGAAACATGGCTAGCACCACCCTTGGCGTCAAGGTCGACGACCTCCTGCGTTCCCGGCTGAAAGATGCCGCTACCCGCCTCGAGCGCACTCCGCACTGGCTGATCAAACAGGCGATCTTCGCGTACCTCGAAAAGATCGAGCACGGCCAGTTGCCGGCCGAACTGTCGGGCGCGACGGGCGCGGCCGAGTTCGCCGATGGCGCGGCCGTCGAACACGAAGAAGACGGCGTCTCGCACCCGTTCCTCGATTTCGCGCAGAACGTGCAACCGCAATCGGTGCTGCGCGCGGCGATCACCGCCGCGTATCGCCGCCCGGAACCCGAGTGCGTGCCGTTCCTGCTCGGCCAGGCGCGTCTGCCGGCCAACCTCGCGGGCGACGTGCAGGCGATGGCCGGCAAGCTCGTCGAAACGCTGCGCGGCAAGAGCAAGGGCGGCGGCGTCGAAGGGCTGATCCACGAATTCTCGCTGTCGAGCCAGGAAGGCGTCGCACTGATGTGCCTCGCCGAAGCGCTGCTGCGCATCCCCGATCGCGCGACCCGCGACGCGCTGATCCGCGACAAGATCAGCAAGGGCGACTGGAAATCGCACGTCGGTCAGGCACCGTCGCTGTTCGTCAATGCCGCGACCTGGGGGCTGATGATCACCGGCAAGCTGGTGACGACCAATAGCGAGACGAATCTGTCGTCGGCGCTGACGCGCCTGATCGGCAAGGGCGGCGAGCCGTTGATCCGCAAGGGCGTCGACATGGCGATGCGCCTGATGGGCGAGCAGTTCGTGACCGGCGAGAACATCTCCGAAGCGCTTGCGAACAGCCGCAAGTACGAGGCGCGCGGCTTCCGCTACTCCTACGACATGCTCGGCGAAGCAGCCACCACCGAGGCCGACGCGCAGCGCTACTACGCGTCGTACGAGCAGGCGATCCACGCGATCGGCAAGGCGGCGGGCGGTCGCGGCATCTACGAAGGTCCGGGCATTTCGATCAAGCTGTCGGCGCTGCACGCACGCTACTCACGTGCGCAGCAGGAACGCACGATGAGCGAACTGCTGCCGCGCGTGCGCTCGCTCGCGATCCTCGCGCGCCGCTACGACATCGGCCTGAATATCGACGCGGAAGAGGCCGACCGGCTGGAGCTGTCGCTCGATCTGCTCGAAGCGCTGTGCTTCGATCCGGAGCTGCAGGGCTGGAACGGCATCGGCTTCGTCGTGCAGGCGTATCAGAAGCGCTGCCCGTTCGTGATCGACTACCTGATCGATCTGGCGCGCCGCAGCCGTCACCGCATCATGGTGCGCCTCGTGAAGGGCGCGTACTGGGACACGGAAATCAAGCGCGCGCAGGTCGACGGCCTCGAAGGCTATCCGGTCTACACGCGCAAGATCTACACGGACGTGTCGTACGTCGCGTGCGCGAAGAAGCTGCTCGGCGCGCCCGATGCCGTTTATCCGCAGTTCGCGACGCACAACGCGCACACACTGTCGGCGATCTATCACCTCGCCGGCAACAACTACTACCCCGGCCAGTACGAGTTCCAGTGCCTGCACGGCATGGGCGAGCCGCTGTACGAAGAGGTCACCGGCCGCGACAAGCTGAACCGTCCGTGCCGCGTGTATGCGCCGGTCGGCACGCACGAGACGCTGCTCGCGTACCTCGTGCGCCGGCTGCTGGAGAATGGCGCGAACACGTCGTTCGTGAACCGCATCGCCGACGAAACCGTCGCGATCAAGGACCTGATCGCCGATCCGGTCGAGGAAGCGTCGAAGATCGTGCCGCTCGGCGCACCGCACGCGCGCATTCCGCTGCCGCGCAATCTGTACGGCGCCGAGCGTCTCAATTCGATGGGGCTCGATCTGTCGAATGAACATCGGCTGGCGTCGCTGTCGTCGGCGTTGTTGGCGAGCGCGCATCATCCGTGGCGCGCCGCGCCGATGCTCGAAGACAACGAGATCGCCGTCGGCGCCGGGCGCGACGTGCGCAATCCGGCCGATCAGCGCGACCTCGTCGGCACGGTCGTCGAGGCCACCGCCGAACACGTGAGCGCCGCGCTCGGTCACGCGGTCGCCGCCGCGCCGATCTGGCAGGCGACGCCGGTCGAAGCGCGCGCCGATTGCCTCACGCGTGCCGCCGATCTGCTCGAAGCGCAGATGCACACGCTGATGGGGCTGGTGGTGCGCGAAGCGGGCAAATCGCTCGCGAACGCGGTGTCGGAAATCCGCGAGGCGATCGACTTCCTGCGCTACTACTCGACGCAGATCCGCAACGAGTTTTCGAACGACACGCATCGGCCGCTCGGTCCGGTGGTCTGTATCAGCCCGTGGAATTTCCCGCTGGCGATCTTCATGGGCCAGGTGGCCGCCGCGCTCGCGGCCGGCAACACGGTGCTCGCGAAGCCCGCTGAACAGACGCCGCTGATTGCCGCGCAAGCCGTGCGGATTCTGCGCGAAGCCGGCGTGCCGGCGGGCGCGGTGCAACTGCTGCCGGGCGACGGCGAGACGGTCGGCGCCGCGCTGGTGGCCGACCCGCGCACCCGCGCGGTGATGTTCACCGGCTCGACCGAAGTCGCGCGCCTGATCAACAAGACGCTGTCCGGCCGGCTCGACCCGGACGGCAAGCCGATTCCACTGATCGCCGAAACCGGCGGCCAGAACGCGATGATCGTCGATTCGTCGGCGCTCGCCGAGCAGGTCGTCGCCGACGTGCTGCAATCGTCGTTCGACTCCGCCGGTCAACGTTGTTCGGCGTTGCGCGTTCTTTGTCTGCAGGACGATGTCGCGAACCGTACGCTCGACATGCTGAAGGGCGCGATGCGCGAGCTGACGCTCGGCAATCCGGACCGCCTGTCGACCGACGTCGGCCCGGTGATCGACCTCGACGCGAAACGCGGCATCGACGCGCACGTCGCGACGATGCGCGAGAAGGGCCGCAAGGTCGAGCAACTGCCGCTGCCGGAAGGCGCTGCGCAAGGCACGTTCGTGCCGCCGACGCTGATCGAGCTCGACAGCATCGACGAGCTGAAGCGCGAAGTGTTCGGCCCGGTGCTGCACGTGGTGCGCTATCGCCGCAGCCAGCTCGACCGCCTGCTCGAACAGATCCGCGCGACCGGTTACGGCCTGACGCTCGGCATCCATACGCGCATCGACGAGACGATCGCGCACGTGATCGGCCGCGCGCACGTCGGCAACATCTACGTGAACCGCAACGTGATCGGCGCGGTGGTGGGAGTGCAACCGTTCGGCGGCGAAGGGCTGTCGGGCACGGGGCCGAAGGCGGGGGGCGCGCTGTATCTGCAGCGTCTGCTGGCGACGCGGCCGGCCGGTCTGCCGAAATCGCTCGCGCAGGCGCTGGTGATCGAAGTACCGCAGGCGGCGGAAAAGGGCGACAATCCGTCCGCCGCGCTGACCGCGCTGCGCGACTGGCTGATCGCCGAGCGCGAGCCGCAGCTGGCGGCGCGCTGCGACGGTTATCTGTCGCACGTGCCGGCGGGTGCAACCGCCGTGCTGGCGGGGCCGACCGGCGAGCGCAACACGTACACGCTCGGCCCGCGCGGCACGGTGCTGTGCATCGCGTCGACCGCGAGCGGCGCGCGCGTGCAGTTCGCGGCGGCGCTGGCTACCGGTAATCGAGCGTTGTTCGAAGGCGCGGCTGGTGAACAATTGGTATCGCAGCTGCCTGCGTCGCTGAAGTCGCATGCGAGCGTGAAAAAGAGCGCCGACGCGACGTTCGACGCGGTGCTGTTCGAAGGCGACAGCGATGAACTGCTGACGCTGGTGAAGGAAGTCGCGAAACGGCCGGGCCCGATTGTGTCGGTGCAGGGCGTGGCGGCCCGGGCGCTCGCGAGCGGCGACGAGGACTACGCGCTCGAGCGTCTGCTCACCGAGCGCTCGGTCAGCGTGAACACCGCGGCGGCGGGCGGCAATGCAAATTTGATGACGATCGGTTGAGCGAACCTCGGCGATCCCTCAATAGAACGGAAGCGGCACGGCGACCCCGAAACCGCTTCATCCACACCTGGTATCAAGGAGAAGCTATGCAACACAAAATGAAACAGCTGGCAGGCGCAGCTCTGGTTGCTGCTATGTCGCTGGCGGGGACGGCCAATGCTCAATCGACGGAAGACGTGAAGGTGGGTTTCGCCGGTCCGATGACGGGCGCGCAGGCTCACTACGGCAAGGACTTCCAGAACGGCATCGTGCTCGCGGTCGAAGAATTCAACGCGACCAAGCCGGTGATCGGCGGCAAGCAGGTTCGTATCGTGCTCGACTCGGCCGACGATCAGGCCGACCCGCGCACCGGCACGACGGTGGCGCAGAAGCTCGTGGATGACGGCATCAAGGGCATGCTCGGCCACTTCAACTCGGGCACCACGATTCCGGCTTCGCGCATCTACGCGAACGCGGGGATTCCGCAGATCGCCATGGCGACCGCGCCGGAATACACGCAGCAGGGCTTCAAGACGACCTTCCGCATGATGACGTCCGACACGCAGCAAGGCTCGGTCGCCGGCACGTTCGCGGTGAAGAACCTCGGCATGAAGAAGATCGCGATCGTCGACGACCGCACGGCTTACGGCCAGGGTCTGGCCGATCAGTTCGAGAAGGCTGCGAAGGCGGCGGGTGCGACGATCGTCGATCGTGAATACACGAACGACAAGGCCGTCGACTTCAAGTCGATCCTGACCAAGCTGAAGTCGACCAACCCGGATCTGATCTATTACGGCGGCGCGGATTCGCAAGCGGCACCGATGGTCAAGCAGATGAAGCAGCTCGGCGTGAAGGCGCCGCTGATGGGCGGCGAAATGGTGCACACGCCGACCTTCATCAAGCTCGCGGGCGACGCGGCGAACGGCACGGTGGCCTCGCTCGCCGGCCTGCCGCTCGACGAAATGCCGGGCGGCAAGGCGTACGTCGAGAAGTACAAGAAGCGCTTCAACGAAGACGTGCAGACCTACTCGCCGTACGCATACGACGGCGCGATGGCGATGTTCACCGCGATGAAGAGCGCGAACTCGACCGACCCGGCGAAGTACCTGCCGGTGCTGGCGAAGACCTCGATGCCGGCCGTGACGACCAACAACCTCGCGTACGACGCGCATGGCGACCTGAAGAACGGCGGCATCACGCTGTACAAGGTGGTCGACGGCAAGTGGACGACGCTGCAGAGCGTGGGCGGCAAGTAAGCTTTTTTGCCGGCTGTCTGCTTTGCGAAAAACCCCGCTTTGGCGGGGTTTTTTTATTGATCCGGTGTGCCGCTATCAGGTGCCCGATTTTTTCTGTTCGACTTCTACCGAAAAAAATTCCACCGACAATCACCCATGGCACCGCGAAAGTTTTCGATTGATTTATACGAGACCTGTCGTACAATTGGAGGTGTGATTGTCGATACCGAACAAGTACAAGCAGGTGAAACACGCGGTCATTTCCGCGTTACGCTCCGGGCAGTTTCAACACGAGGCCCGCTCGGGCATCGACGTGAAGAATCTGCTTGCGACCGGGCAGATTAGCGCTCAATTCGTCGAGTCGTTGATTGCACGAAGCGACGGCACGCAATACAGCTCGTCGCCTCATCACAGTGCTCCTGCCGTCGACGTTCACATCATCGTGTCCGGTGGCTGGTATGTGAAGTTTTACTTCGTGGGCGATCCGGAAACTGTGTTTATCAGCGTACATCAGTGAGTGAGCCGATGAAGATGAAGCTGTATGAAGAGGGCGAAAAGAGCAAGGCCATCTGTGCTCATTGCAGGCAACTGGTGAGCACGACATTTCTGCGCCGGGACGTGCCTTTTAGCGACGGCAAGGGCACGGTAAAAAACATTCTTGCGGCGGTCTGCGATGTCTGCGACCGGGTCGTCGCGGTGCCGGCTCAGTCCACTCCCGCGATCCGCGAAGCTAGGCAAAAAGAGGTCAAGCCCATCGAGGCGCAACTTCCTGCGATCTATCTCGACGTTCTCGACCTCGCCGCTTACATGATCGATAGCACGAACTCGACGGAGTTTCGTAAGGTGTTGATGATGCTCTATCTGCATCGGTTTGCGTCCGGCGAATATCCGCGGACAAGGTTGATCAACGCGCATCGATCGGCGATAGAGCACTTCAAGGAGCATCGCGGTGCGGCGCGCAGGCGACTGTCGATGAAAGTGACGCCCCGCATCGCGGAAGATCTGAGAACGCTGATGGATGAGACGACGCTGAGCCAGACCGAAGTGATCAAATCGGTGATCTATCAGATTCGATCCGACGTGATCGAAGCGCAGAAGCCCGCGCTATTGAAGGAGCTTGGCGTGTTGTCGATCATCTACGCGTAGCAGTCACGCTTAGCCGTCGTCGCTGACTCACGAACAAAGCCTGCGGGCACCTGACCCGCGGGCTTTGCCGTTCAGCTCACGACTCCCCCCGCATCTTCCTTCCCTGTTCCCGAATCTGCTCCAAACTCGCGGCCGGCGTGCTCGCCTCCTGCGGCATCCGGATCTCGATCACCGCCGGCAACTGCGATTCGATCGCGCGCTGCAACGCCGGCAGAAAATCTTCAGTGCGTTCGACCGTTTCGCCATGCGCGCCGAACGATCGCGCGAACGCCGCGAAGTCTGGATTCGTGAGACCCGTGCCGTGCACGCGATGCGGATAGTGCCGCTCCTGGTGCATGCGGATCGTGCCGAAGTGACTGTTGTTGACGACGATGAACAGCACGCGCAGGTCGTACTGCATCGCCGTCGCGAGTTCCTGTGCGGACATCATGAAGCAGCCGTCGCCGGCGAGCGCGACCACCGCGCGTTGCGGATACAGCGACTTCGCCGCGAGCGCGGCCGGCACGCCGTAGCCCATCGCACCGCTTGTCGGCGCGAGCTGCGAGCGGAAGTGTCGATACGAGAAATGCCGATGCAACCACGTCGCGTAGTTGCCGGCACCATTCGTCAGGATCGCGTCGTCGGGCAGATGCGCACGTAACTGCTGAATCACTTCGCCCATCTGCACGTCGCCGGGAATCGGCCGCGGCTTGCGCCATTCCAGATACGCGCGATGCGCTTCCTGTGCGGCGTCCTCCCAGGCAAGCTTGCCGGACGACGACGGTTTCAGTTCCGCCAGCAGCGCCGCCAGCTCGGGCATGCCGGAGACGATCGGCAGATCGGCCGCATACACGCGACCGAGTTCTTCCGCGCCCTGATGCACGTGCACGAGCGTCTGCTTCGTCTTCGGAATGTCGAGCAGCGTGTAGCCGTTGGTCGTCGCTTCGCCCAGGCGCGGCCCGAGCGTCAGCAGCAGGTCGGCGTCGCGGATACGCTGTGCGAGCGCCGGATTGATGCCGAGGCCGATGTCACCCGCGTAGTTCGGATGCTCGTTGTCGATGGTGTCCTGGAAGCGGAACGCGAGGCCGATCGGCAACTGCCAGTTCTCGACGAAGCGGCGCAGGTCCGCGCACGCGGTCGGCGTCCAGCCGCTGCCGCCGGCGATCACCATCGGCCGCTGCGCGCGTTCGAGCAGCTCGCGCAGCTTCGTCATCTGCGCGGCCGACGGCGATGCCGCCACGCGTTGATACGCGGGTGCGCCGGCAACGGCATCGCACGCATCGCTCAACACGTCTTCCGGCAGCGACAGCACGACGGGCCCGGGTCGTCCCGAGGTCGCCGTGTGAAACGCGTGGCTCAGATATTCGGGGATGCGCTTCGGGTCATCGATTTGCGCGACCCACTTCGCCATCTGACCGAACATGCGTCGATAGTCGATTTCCTGAAACGCCTCGCGATCCAGATGCTCGCGCGCGCATTGGCCAATCAGCAGGATCATCGGCGTCGAGTCCTGGAACGCGGTGTGCACGCCGATCGACGCATGCGTTGCGCCTGGCCCGCGCGTAACGAGCGCGACGCCTGGGCGGCCGGTCAGCTTGCCGACCGCTTCGGCCATGTTCGCGGCCGCGGCTTCGTGACGGCAGACGATCGTCTGGATGCGCGCGGTTTCATCGTGCAGCGAATCGAGCACGGCGAGGAAGCTTTCGCCGGGCACACAGAACACGCGTTCGACACCGTGCGTGAGCAGCGCATCGACGATGAGGCGCGCGCCAGTCGTGCGAGCGGGATGAGGAGCGGTGGAAGCAGAAGCGGAATCAGCAGCGGGAGCATTCGGCAGCGACATTGCGAAGAAGCCTCCTGACAGTGCATGTTGTGCGACGGGATGGGATGAGGCCGCATCGGCGCAACACACAGCTTCGGCCGATGGACGCTTCGACAGCTTACGCCGGCCACGCGGGCGCTGTCACGGCGCAGTGCAACCGTGCGACGCGGAAACCGGCCGGCATCGTAGCGTCGCATCGTCGCAGGGTCGCTGCATCGCGCACAAACAGAAACGCGGGCCACCAGGGCCCGCGTTCTTTATCCGCGTTCAAACACCGCGCGCGTCGATCAGCACTCGACGATATTCACCGCGAGCCCGCCGCGCGAGGTTTCCTTGTACTTGGTCTTCATGTCCGCGCCGGTTTCGCGCATCGTCTTGATGACCGAATCGAGCGACACGTAGTGGCTGCCGTCGCCGCGCAACGCCATGCGCGCCGCGTTGACCGCCTTCACCGAGGCCATCGCATTGCGCTCGATGCACGGAATCTGCACCATCCCGCCGACCGGATCGCAGGTGAGCCCGAGGTTGTGCTCCATGCCGATTTCGGCGGCATTCTCGACCTGCTTCGGCGTGCCGCCCATCACCGCGGCGAGCGCACCGGCGGCCATCGAGCACGCGACGCCGACTTCGCCCTGGCAGCCCACTTCCGCGCCGGAGATCGACGCGTTCAGCTTGTACAGGATGCCGATTGCGGCGGCGGTCATCAGGAAGTCGATCACGCCCTGCTCGTTCGCGCTCGGCATGAAGCGCGTGTAGTAATGCAGCACCGCCGGGATGATGCCGGCCGCGCCGTTGGTCGGTGCGGTAACGACGCGCCCGCCCGCGGCGTTCTCTTCGTTGACGGCGATCGCGTACAGGTTGATCCAGTCGACCATCGACAGCGGGTCCTGCAGCGCGCGCTCAGGATTGCCGGTCAACGCGCGATACAGTTGCGGCGCGCGCCGCTTCACCTGGAACGGGCCGGGCAAGTGACCGTCGGCATCGGGATTGTTGATGCCACAACCGCGCGCGACGCACGATTGCATCACCTCCCAGATCTTCAGCAGACCGGTACGCGTTTCTTCTTCGCTGTGCCACACGCGCTCGTTTTCCCACATCAACTGCGCGATGCTCTTGCCGCTCGACGCGCACAGCGCGAGCAATTCGTTGGCGGTCCGAAACGAATACGGAAGCTGATCGACCGCGCTCAACACCTTCGTGTTCGGCGCGCCGGCCGTGACGACAAAACCGCCGCCGACCGACAGATAAGTCGACTCGCGCAGCGTCGCGCCTTGCGCATCGAACGCATGCAGCTTCAGGCCGTTCGGATGTTCGGGCAATGCCTGACGATAAAACGCGATGTGGTCCTTCTGCACGAACGGCACGTCGTGCTTGCCGAGCAGCGCGAGCTTGCGCGACGTGCGCACCGCTTCGAGCCGCTGCGCGATGGTCTCGGGATCGACGGTGTCGGGGGCGTCGCCCATCAGGCCGAGCATCACGCCGCGATCGGTGCCGTGGCCTTTGCCGGTCGCGCCGAGCGAGCCGTACAGTTCCGCTTTCACCGACGCGACGCTGTCGAGCAGGCCGTCGCGTTCGAGTCCCTGGACGAACATCAGCGCCGCGCGCATCGGCCCGACCGTATGCGAGCTCGACGGACCGATGCCGATTTTGAAGAGATCGAAAACGCTGACTGCCATGTACTGCTCCTACCGGTAAATAAAGGGTTTAGCGCGCCGGCAGCGGCAAACACACGGCGAGCCACGCGGGCGGCGTCGGTGCGAGCTGCAGCGCGACTGGCGTAAAGCGTCCGTCCAGACGCGCGGCCAGGTGAAACAGTTCCGTCGCGTTCTTCGGGTCCCACTGACCCGAATAGCCGGGCAAGCCGGCCTCGCGACGTTTTGCATCGAACGGGACGCTCGAATGCACGAATTCCTCGTGGGTCTGGCTGCCGGTGGCGAACGGCACCAGCCAGTTCAGCGCGGCGAGCAGGGTCGCGCCGTTCGCGCCCTTCTCCTGCAGCCAGTTGCGGTTATGGCGGCGCGCGGCGAGCGCGGCCGTGACCAGCGGCTGCAGATCGTAGGTCACGTAGTGCAGCGCATCGCGCTCGTTGAAGTCGATCGTCGAGCCGTCCGGCGCGATGTTGTCGCCGATATGTTCGACGAACAGCCGCTGCGCGATGCCGATCATCTTGCGATTGTCGAGCGTGAACGCCGCCATCGCGATCAGCTTGATGCGGTGACTCTGCCAATTGTTGCGGAACGTGCCGGTGAGCGGCCGCGGCTGGCCGTCGATCTGCGCGATGTAGCCGTTCGCGAGCTTCGTCAGGAACGCCATCGACGCATTGCGCGTTTTCACCGGCAACGCGCTCGCGGTCATGTCGTACGCGAGAATCAGGCCTTCGAAATGCGTTTCGTCGATCGGGTTGAAGCTCGGCTGATACGTGGTGACCCATGCGTACAGCAGACGATCGACGAGCTTCAGGAAACGGTCGTCGCTGGTTGCACGCCACGCGAGCGCGGCGTCGCGCAGCAGATCGAGATCCTTCTCCGCTTCGACGCTCTGATCGTAGAGGCCTTCGTGCGGCAGCGTGCCCTCGGTGTGCAGCTTCGCGAGCGCATGCGGCTGGTCGTTCAGATGCGCCTGCACGTTGCTGACGAGTGCCTTCACGCCGGGATCGGCATTGGTGCGCTCGCTGGTCTGCAACGCGGGCGCCGCGCAGAAATTCATCGCGGCGTGCGCGTGGCGCAACGGCAGAAGCATTGCCGCGCCGGCCAGCAACACGGCATAAGCGGGCCGCCATGGATGGGCTGCGACAGCTTCGGCCCGGCTTTGCATCGATCGCACCTTTCGCGCCATGCGGAACTCCTCGTTTGGCTGATTCGGTGTGTGATGTTAGCCGTTTGCGGCCCTGAACGACAGAACCGCGCCGGAACCGCCCGGCGTCGTCGCCGCACCTCGCGCTGCCTCGCCGTCTGCTTCGGCGTGTTGCTGCCGTGACCGGCGGCGGGCGATGCGCATGGTGCGGCGCTGACTCGCGTACGTGTACGTTACTGCGCGTTACTCGTAGTCGGCGATCGGCACGCAGGAGCAGAACAGGTTGCGGTCGCCGTACACGTTGTCCGCGCGGCCGACCGGCGGCCAGTACTTCTTCGCGATCAGCGTGGGCAGCGGATACGCGGCGGTTTCGCGCGCATACGCATGCTTCCAGTCGTTGGCGATCACGACTGCCGCGGTGTGCGGTGCGTGCTTCAGCGGATTGTCCTCGCGGTCCGAACGGCCTTCTTCGACCGCACGGATTTCCTCGCGAATCGCGATCATCGCTTCGATGAAGCGATCGAGCTCTTCCTTCGATTCCGACTCGGTCGGCTCGACCATCAGCGTGCCCGGCACCGGGAAGCTCATCGTCGGCGCGTGGAAGCCGTAGTCGGCGAGGCGCTTGGCGACGTCGTCGACGGTGATGCCGCTCGTGTCCTTGATCGGACGCAGATCGAGAATGCACTCGTGCGCGACGAGGCCGCCGGGGCCCGAGTACAGCACCGGATAGTGCGGCGCGAGCTTGTTGGCGACGTAGTTCGCGTTGAGGATCGCGGTTTCGGTCGCGGCGGTCAGGTTCTTCGCGCCCATCATCGCGATGTACATCCACGAGATCGGCAGGATCGACGCCGAACCGTACGGTGCGCTCGACACTGCACCGATGCCTTGCGGCGCGCGCTCGTAGCCCGACGAAGTCTGGTTCGGCAGGAACTGCGCGAGGTGCGCGCCGACCGCGACCGGACCGACGCCCGGTCCGCCGCCGCCGTGCGGAATGCAGAACGTCTTGTGCAGGTTCAGGTGCGAGACGTCGCCGCCGAACTGACCCGGCGCGCACAGACCGACCATTGCGTTCATGTTCGCGCCGTCCACGTACACCTGGCCGCCGTGCGCGTGCACGATCTCGCAGATTTCGCGGACGTTCTCTTCGAACACGCCGTGCGTCGACGGATACGTGATCATGATCGCCGCGAGTTTGTCCGCGTGTTGCGCGGCCTTCTTCTTCAGATCTTCGATGTCGACGTTGCCCTGCGCGTCGCATGCCACGACCACGACCTGCATGCCGGCCATCTGCGCCGACGCCGGGTTCGTGCCGTGCGCCGAAGCGGGAATCAGGCAGACGTTGCGATGCGCTTCGCCGCGCGACGCGTGATACGCGTGAATGATCAGCAGACCCGCGTACTCGCCCTGCGAGCCCGCGTTCGGCTGCAGCGACACGGCCGCATAGCCGGTCGCGGCAACGAGCATCTCTTCGAGCTGATCGATCATCTCGCGATAGCCGACGGTCTGCTCGGCCGGTGCAAATGGATGGATCTGGCCGAATTCGGGCCACGTGACCGGCAGCATTTCCGAGGTCGCGTTCAGCTTCATCGTGCAGGAGCCGAGCGGGATCATCGAGCGGTCGAGCGCGAGGTCCTTGTCCGACAGGCTACGCAGATAGCGCAGCATTTCCGTTTCCGAATGATGACGGTTGAACACGTGGTGCGTCAGGTATGCGCTCGTGCGTTCGAGCGCGGCCGGCACCGACGCGGTGTTCGACGCGGTCAGTGCGGCGTCGAGCGCGTCGACTTGCGGCACATCCTTGGCGCCGGCGGCCTGCGCGAACACCGCGAGCAGATCGGCGAGGTCGCCGCGCGTGGTGGTTTCATCGACCGACACGCCGACCTGCGTGTCGCTGACGCG
The DNA here is from genome assembly GCF_012927125.1 of Paraburkholderia antibiotica. Lineage (GTDB taxonomy): Bacteria > Pseudomonadota > Gammaproteobacteria > Burkholderiales > Burkholderiaceae > Paraburkholderia > Paraburkholderia antibiotica. Next base: position 178,306 of record NZ_JABBFZ010000007.1, on the reverse strand, counting down.
GCGCAGGTTGATGCGCTTCGCGAGCGCGGCGTCGTGCAGCGCTTGCGTGCGCGCGCCGGTGTCGAACGTGAGCGTGTCGAAGAAGGTTTCGTTGACGAGCGTGTAGCCGAGTTGCTTCGCGCCTGCGGCGAGCAGCGCGGCGACGCGGTTCACGCGCAGCGCGATCGTCTTCAGGCCGCGCGGGCCGTGGTAGACCGCGTACATGCTCGCCATGATCGCGAGCAGCGCCTGCGCGGTACACACGTTCGAAGTCGCCTTTTCGCGGCGGATATGTTGCTCGCGCGTTTGTAGCGCGAGACGCAGCGCGGGGTTGCCTTGCGCGTCGACGGTCACGCCGACGAGACGGCCCGGCATCTGCCGCTTGAATTCGTCGCGCACCGCGAGGTACGCGGCATGCGGGCCGCCAAAACCGACCGGCACGCCGAAGCGTTGCGTATTGCCGACCGCGACGTCCGCGCCCCATTCGCCCGGCGGCGTGAGGACGGTCAGCGCGAGCAGGTCGGCGGCGACTACCACGTGGCCGCCAGCCGCGTGGATCGCTTCGGCCAGCGCGCGGTAGTCGCGCACGTCGCCGTTCACACCCGGGTATTGCAGCAGCACGCCGAACGCGTTCGCGTTGGCGGCTTCGGCGGCCGGGCCGACCTTCACTTCGATGCCGACCGGCGTCGCGCGCGTCTTCACGACTTCGATGGTTTGCGGCAGCACGTCGTCGGCGACGAAGAACACGTTCGACTTCGGCTTGCCGACGCGTTGCAGGAGCGTCATCGCTTCGGCGGCGGCGGTCGCTTCGTCGAGCAGCGACGCGTTGGAAATGGCGAGGCCGGTCAGGTCGGTGACCATCTGCTGGAAGTTCAGCAGCGCCTCCAGACGGCCCTGGGAAATTTCAGGCTGATACGGCGTGTACGCGGTGTACCACGCCGGATTTTCCAGCACGTTACGCAGGATCACCGTCGGCGTATGGGCGTTGTAGTAGCCCTGACCGATGTACGAGCGGAACACCTGATTCTTGTCCGCGAGTTCGCGCAGCGCGGCGAGTGCTTCGGCTTCGCTCTTCGGTTGCGCGAAGGGGCCGAGCGGCAGCGTTTCGGTGCGGCGGATCGTCTTCGGGATGACGGCGTCGATCAAGGCCGCGCGCGATGCGAAGCCGAGTGCTTCGAGCATCGCTTGCTGGTCGGCCGTATCCGGGCCGATATGCCGTTCGGCGAAGGCGTCGTGCACTTCGAGCGCGGCGAGCGAGAGAGGAGTGCGGTTCATCAGACGATCCGGGTGTTCGAGCTTCATGGGTGTTCCTGGCGGTGCGGCGCGCGCCGTATTGCGAGCGCCGCACCTGACGGTTAAAACGTGTGAGTCAGGCCGTGACTCGAGCGGGGACTCAGGCGCCGATCGACTTCGCGTACGCGTCGGCGTCGATCAGACGGTCGAGCGATGCGCCGGCGGCCGGCTTGATCTTGAAGAGCCAGCTTTCGTACGGCTCGCTGTTGACGAGCTCGGGCGAGTCGATGACGTCCTGGTTCGCCTCGATGACCTGGCCCGCGACCGGCGCGTAGATGTCGGAAGCGGCCTTCACCGATTCGATCACGGCGACGGCGTCGCCGGCGTTCACGGACTTGCTCAGTTCCTGGACTTCGAAGAAGACGATGTCGCCGAGCGCTTCCTGCGCGTGGTCGGTGATACCGACCGTCAGCGTGCCGTCCGCTTCGGTGCGGACCCATTCGTGCGATTCGGTGTATTTCAGATCGGCCGGGATGCTCATTGGATGCTCCTGAACGGAATGTTCGTTAATGATTGGAATTAGGGGCGTGCGTTGGCCGCTTAAACCGCCAGCACTTTGCCGTTGCGCACGAACGGCAGTTTTACCACGCTTGCGGGGCAGGCTTTATCGCGAATCTGGACGTGCACGGTGTCGCCCGGCTGCACGCCCTTGGGCACGCGCGCGAAGGCGATCGATTCCTGCATCGTCGGCGAAAACGTGCCGCTCGTGATTTCGCCGTCGCCGTGCGGCGTGACGACTTTCTGATGCGCGCGCAGCACGCCGGCGGCCTTGCCGTTGTCCTTCAGCAGGATCAGGCCGACGAACGCTGAGCGCGAGCCGTCGGCTTCGAGTTTGCCCTTGCCGACGAAGTCGCGCGGCGCGGCGAGGTCGACGGTCCACGCGAGGCCGGCGTCGAGCGGCGAGACGTTGTCGTCCATGTCCTGGCCATACAGATTCATGCCGGCTTCGAGACGCAGCGTGTCGCGCGCGCCGAGACCGGCCGGGCGCACGCCTTGCGCCTGCAACGCGTTCCACAGCGCTTCGACGTGAGCGGCCGGGACGATGATCTCGAAGCCGTCTTCGCCGGTGTAGCCGGTGCGCGCGACGGTCAGCTCGCCGAACGGCGTACCGTCGACGCGTGCCGCATTGAACGGCTTCAGCGCTTCGGTCGCGGCGCGCGCGGCCGGCACGGTCTGCCAGGTTTTTTCGCGCGCGTTGGGGCCTTGCACGGCGACGATCGCGAGATCGCGGCGCGGCGTGATGGTCAGGCCGTAGCCGCCTTCGGCGTTGAGCTGGCCGAACCACGCGATGTCTTTATCGGCGGTACCGGCGTTGACGACCACGCGGAAGTGGTCTTCGGCGAAGTAATAGACGATCAGATCGTCGATCACGCCGCCGTTCGGGTTCAGCATGCAGGAATAGAGCGCGCGGCCCGGCGTTTGCAGCTTTGCGACGTTGTTGGCCAGCGCGAATTCGAAGAACGCGCGCACGCGCTCGCCGGTGAAGTCGACCACGCACATGTGGGACACGTCGAACATGCCGGCGTCGGTGCGCACCGCGCGATGTTCTTCGATCTGCGAGCCGTAGTTGACAGGCATGTCCCAGCCGCCGAAATCGACCATGCGGGCGTTGAGCGCGCGGTGAGCGGCGTTGAGCGGGGTGTGTTTGAGTTCGGTCATGGGGCCTCGGGCGTCTCGCGAAACAAAAAAGGCCATGCGGCGCAACGCCTCGCGGCGGTATGCCTGCGAGCGTGATCCTGCATGACCCCTCTGTCCTCGATACCTGAGAGATTGCGCTGCCGTGACGGTGCTGTCTGTGCTCGCTAGCGAGCCTGCTTCGTCACGGTGAAACGCGCGCCCCTTCGGTGGGCAGCCTGCCTGCTGTGCACGACGTGCGACGCGGATGGCTACTGCCGCTCTCCAGAGTGCGAAAAACCGCCGGAGGGCGGGTTTTTCGACGCGGTCGGTCCTTTTGCCTGAGAGTTTGCGGGTGTGCCCCTTCGGCGGCGCGGCCTGCGATTTTTCTGCGGCCAGCGCGCTCTCCCGACGCGTGCGGCGAATTTACGCGACGGGCCGGGGCTTGTCAAATAAAGGCCCGCGCGCCGTGGGGGCCGGGTTGACGGAGCGGTCGGCGTCAAAAAAGAAAAGCGCGGGACCATGAGGCCCGCGCTTTTTGCGTCGTGTGCGGCGGATTTGGAGCGGTGACGGCGCAATGCGTCGGAGTGGGCGCTTACCTGTTACCTGTTACCTGTTACCTGTTACCTGTTACCGGTTACCTGTTACCGGTTACCGGTTACCGGTTACCGGTTACCTGTTAGCGCGCACTTCGGCGCGCGCTAACGGGCATTGGCTCGCGCCTGCCAACCGGAACGCCGGCTGAGTTGCCCGTCCGACGACCCTGGTCCTCGGACTCAATCGGCTGGTTACTCGCCGATCGCGTGCGCCGCGTTATCCAGTTCCTGATTCAGCACACGCTGCTCTTCGGCCGACAAACCGCCGCCGTGTTGCGCGGCCATGTCGTGCGCTTCCTGGCGGATCGTCTCGAGACGGTGATGCAGCGCGGCACCTTGCGGCGGCGGGTAATAGCCCTGGGTCACGCGGTTGTCGATGCGGCGCGAAAGGTTGTCGATGCGGCCATCGACCTGATGCAGGCGCTGATCCGCGATCTGCTGCGGATTCGGACCCGGATGCGGCGCGGGCGGCGGCGTCATCACGCAGGCGGCGACGGAGGCGAGCAGCGCGCAGGCGGCAAGGGCACGGATGAGACGAGGCATGGATTCTCCGGGGAGTCGTTGTCGTTTGGGTGTTACCCCGCTAGCAACGGATGATGACGGCTGTCCGCTGACCGGGCAGCCGTCGAATTTGTAACGTTATGTTCCTTTCGGGGATGTCAGGAAAGCCCGGCTGGGCGGGCTTTCGCGCCGTCTCGCGCCATGCCGTTTTTGGTACACAAAGCGGTGCGGCGCGGGATAGACGCAGACGGACGCAGACCGGCGACGAACTCAGCGGATCCGCTCGAACGGCAGCCGCACGCCCTGTTCGGAACTGCGCGCGGCCAACTCGATGATCGTCATCACGTCGACGGCATCCTGTGCGCTGACCGGGAACGCGACGCCGTTCTGGATCGCGTCGGCCAGCGCGATGTAGAAGCCGACGTAGTCGCCGTTGCGCGTCGGCAATTCGCGCTCGACTTCCTGATCGCCTTCCAGCACGCGCAGGATGCCGTTCGTGTTGCCGCCGCCGAAGCCTTCGTCGCCGGGACGCAGACCGGCCTTCAGCTGATCTTCCTGGGTGTCGAGGCCGTACTTCAGATAGCTGCCGCGCGTGCCGTGGATCGCGAAGCGCGGTCCGGGGATCGCCGTCAGCGCGCTCGCGTGCAGCACGACTTCGAATTCCGGATAGCCGAGCTGGAGGTGCACGTAGTCGGGTGCGCTGGCGTCGTCGCGATGCGCGCGCACCGTCGCCGATACGGTCTGCGGCGCGCCGAACAGTGCGAGCGCCTGGTCGATCAGGTGCGGGCCGAGGTCGAACAGCAGACCGCCACCGCGCGTCACGTCTTCGCGCCAGCGCTGACGCACGCCGGGCCGGAAGCGGTCGAAATGCGATTCGTACTGAGTCACGCGTCCCAGTTCGACGCGTGCGAGCAGATCGCGCACGGTCAGGAAATCGCCGTCCCAGCGACGGTTGTGAAAGGGCACGAACAGCTTGCCGCGGGCGAGCGCGATGTTGGCGAGCGTGTGGGCGTCGGCGGCGTTCAACGTGACCGGCTTGTCGACGACTACGTGCTTGCCCGCCTCGAGCGTGCGGCGCGCGAGGTCGAAGTGGGTGTCGTTCGGCGTCGCGATCACGACGCAGTCGATGTCGTCGAGCGCGAGTAGCGCGTCGAGATCGGCGACGATTTTCGCGTGCGGATAGTCGGCACGCGCGCGCTCGGCCTGGCCCGTCGCGATGGCGGCGACGCTGGCGCGCCCGCAATGTTCGATCACCGGCGCGTGAAACGTCGCACCGGCGAACCCATAGCCCATCAATCCAATCTTCAGCGATGCGGACATGCGTGTCTTCCTGCAGGAACGGCGCGCCGCCTTGCCACCGCGGCGGCGGCGCGCAATCTCGTTATTGTGGCACTTGCGGGATGGACTGGGGGAGCCGTAGTGGCGGGCGGTCGCGATGCGTCGTCCGGCAGGGCATACAGTCCATCGAGAGCAAGCAGCGAAGTGACCCGTGGCGGTAACCGTGGTGGCTCGCCTGCGCGAGCAGGCGTTGCAGGTTGCAGGTCAACCGCCGGGAGAAGCATCCGAGGTAAGCATGTTAACATCGCTCCTCTCGCGCGAAGCACGCCATGCAGGACCGCGGCGGCGCGCAGCATGCCCCCGGGCTTCCGGTCGGCGCCTCCCGCCGGCGCGACCACGACCGCCCTCAACCGTATTACCCATCCACAGACGATGTCCGCAGGCCTGAACCCCGCTCAAAGTGAAGCGGTCCGTTATCTCGACGGTCCCTGTCTCGTGCTCGCCGGCGCCGGCAGCGGCAAGACGCGCGTGATCACGCAGAAGATCGCGCACTTGATCGAAGCGAAAGGCTTCGAGCCACGCCACATCGCCGCCGTCACGTTTACGAACAAGGCCGCGGCCGAAATGCGCGAGCGCGTCGGCAAGCTGCTCGAAGGCAAGACCTTGACCACACCGGGCAAGGAAGGCCGCAAGGTGCCGGTGAACCAGCTGACGGTGTGTACCTTCCACTCGCTCGGCGTGCAGATTCTGCGCCAGGAAGCGGAACACGTCGGCCTGAAGCCGCAGTTCTCGATCATGGATTCCGACGATTGCTTCGGCATGATCCAGGAACAGGTCGGCTCGACGGACAAGGGTTTCATCCGCAAGATCCAGTCGATCATCTCGCTATGGAAGAACGGCCTGATCATGCCCGAGCAGGCGATCGCGACCGCGTCGACCGAGGACGAGCATCAGGCGGCGATCGTCTACCGCAACTATGTGGCGACGCTGCATGCGTATCAGGCGGTCGATTTCGACGATCTGATCCGCCTGCCCGCCGAATTGTTCGCGAACAACGAGCCGGTGCGCGACCGCTGGCAGAACAGGCTGCGCTATCTGCTGATCGACGAGTATCAGGACACCAACGCGTGCCAGTACGAACTGGTGAAGCTGCTGGCCGGCAAGCGCGCCGCGTTCACCGCGGTCGGCGACGACGATCAGGCGATCTACGGCTGGCGCGGCGCGACGCTCGAAAACCTCGGCCAGCTCGGCAAGGATTTTCCGCACCTGCATCTGATCAAGCTCGAACAGAATTACCGCTCGACGGTGCGCATCCTGACCGCCGCGAACAATGTGATCGCGAACAACCCGAAGCTGTTCGAGAAGAAGCTGTGGTCCGAGCACGGCATGGGCGACACGATCACCGTGACCGGCTGCAACGACGAGGAGCACGAGGCGGAATCCGTGGTGTTTCGTCTGTCCGCGCACAAGTTCGAACGGCGCACCAATTTCCGCGATTACGCGATCCTGTATCGCGGCAACTTCCAGGCGCGCATCTTCGAACAGGTGCTGCGTCGCGAGCGGATTCCGTACGTGCTGTCGGGCGGGCAATCGTTCTTCGACAAGGCCGAGATCAAGGACATCTGCGCGTATCTGCGCCTGATCGCCAACGCCAACGACGACCCCGCGTTCATCCGCGCAATCACGACGCCGCGTCGCGGTGTCGGCAATACGACGCTGGAAGCGCTCGGCGCGTTCGCGGGGCAGGCGAAGGTGTCGCTGTTCGAGGCGGTCTACATGGGCGGCATCGAGGCGCGCCTGTCGCCGCGTCAGATCGAGCCGATGCGCGCGTTCTGCGATTTCATGCAGCGCCTGACCGACCGCGCGGAAAAGGACGCGGCGGGCACGCTGCTCAACGAGCTGATGGACGCGATCCACTACGAGGCGTATCTGTACGACGCGTTCGACGAACGCCAGGCACAGGCGAAGTGGCAGAATGTGCTCGAGTTTCTGGAGTGGCTGAAGCGCAAGGGTACGAAGGAGGAGCCGGCGGGTGGCGCGAACGCCGAGGCGACCGGCTACGACACCGCCGATGGTTTCGGCGACACCGGCAAGAACCTGCTCGGCCTGATCCAGACGGTCGCGCTGATGTCGATGCTCGAAGGCCGCGAGGAAGATCCGGATGCGGTGCGGCTCTCGACGGTGCATGCGTCGAAGGGGCTCGAGTATCCGCACGTGTTCCTGGTGGGCGTCGAGGAAGGCATCATGCCGCATCGCGGCGGCGCCGACGACGAACCGATCGACGATTCGCGCATCGAGGAAGAGCGCCGGCTGATGTACGTTGCGATTACGCGCGCGCAGCGCAGCCTGCATCTGAACTGGTGCAAGAAGCGTAAGCGCGCGCGGGAGACGGTCGTCTGCGAGCCGTCGCGCTTTATCAATGAAATGCTGCTCGACGATGCGCCGCCGCCGACGGCCGAGGAGGCGCCGATGTCGCCGAAGGATCGGCTGGCGAGTTTGAAGGCGTTGTTGCAGAAGGCTTGAGGGGCGGCGGGCGCGCCGCGAAACGTCGTGGCAATCAATGACGCATAAAAAATCCCTGCATCGCATTCGCGTATGCAGGGATTTTTTTATCCGGCGACCGAAATGGGCCGCCGCGCGCGGGGCAAGTACGCCTGTTTTACTTCACCGCGCTGACCATATAGTCGACCGCGGCCTTCACGTCCGCATCCGATGCGTTCGAGCCACCCTTCGGCGGCATCGCGCCCTTGCCATGCAGCGCGTAGTTGTAGACCGTGTCCATCGAGTCCTTCAGGCGCGGCGCCCACGCTTCCTTGTCGCCGAATTTCGGTGCGTTCAGCACGCCGGCCGCGTGACAGGCCTGACATACCGCCTGATACAGCGCCTTGCCGGCCTGCGACGCGTCCGCGCTCGCTGCGCCGCCGGCTGCCGGAGCGGGCGTTTGCGGCACGCTGGCCATGGCCGCCATCGCTGCGGCGGCTTGCGCCGCGCCGGCGTCCGATGCGCCAGCGGCTGCCCCTGCGGCGGCGCCGGAGGCCGCGGCTGCGCCTGCCGCCGGTTGGGCCGGCTCGGGGAAGCTCGCGCCCGAGTTGTTCGCCATATAGACGACCGCGCGGGCGATTTCGAAATCGCTGTAGTCGTCGGGGCTCGTGCCGCCGCGCGGCGGCATTGCGCCTTTGCCGGACAGCGCGGTGTGCCACAGCGTGTCGAAGCCTTGCGCGATGCGCGGCGCCCAGTCGGCGGTATTGGTGAATTTCGGCGCGCCGGCCGCACCCGACGCGTGACACGCCGAGCAGACCGCCTTGTAGACTTCCTCGCCGCTCTTGTAGACGCGCGGTGCGTTGGCGTCGCGAATCTCGACCTGGGCGAGCGGATGGATGCGGGAGGTGACTTCGGCTTCGGAGAGGGAGTCGGTGCCGGCACCGGTGCGCGTCGAATTATCGACGTAGACCGCGAGCAGAACGATGATGATGATCGGCACAGCGAACCCGGCGATGACCGCGGCGATGAGCTGTGCTGGGGTTTTGATCGGGGCTCCGTGTGGTGCTTCGCTCATGCTTGTCTCGTCTCCGTGGGTATGTGAGCGGTACAGCGCGACGGCAACTTCTTGTTCTTGATCAGGCACGGACGATTATAGACGCAACATTTCGGCGGCGGCGAGCAGCCCGGCCGGTGTTCAGCAGGCGTTTACCCGGAGCGGTGCGGCCAGGGGCTGTTCGTCCGGAAGGCTTGCGGGTGGGCCGCGACGGCCGTTCGGTGGACGGTGCGGCCGAAACCGGGTATCCTTGCGGTCTCTCGCTTTGGCGTCGCGTCCGTTCTGGCTGCCGCGCTCTCGCGTAGTCCACGCAGTTTTTGCGTTGAAGCGCCCGTAGCTCAATGGATAGAGTACTGCCCTCCGAAGGCAGGGGTTGCTGGTTCGATCCCAGCCGGGCGCGCCAAGTCTTCTTTCCCCCCCAGTTTCCCCTCTCGCGCAAGCACTCGTGTCGAACACGACGTCCGCAGCCCGCCCCGCATCAGCCCCAAAAATTCCCACAGCCCTCAGTCCCCCCACTCCTCAGCGCGCCATCGCACCCCCCCGCACAACCAAACCCCACCCCCGCGACACCCTGAAGCTTGTTGAAAGCTTCCCACCCCAGTAAAATCCCAAAGTCACTGGGGAGTAGCCTTCCTTCATCCTTTGAAGGGGAGCGCGTCAACATACTTGATCTGCGGATCATGGCGCGTTCGACCGGGTCGGTTTGGCGAGACCATTGACGTACTGCCTCGTTCTGGTCGGACGGGCGGCAGTGCGTCATTGGTTCGTAGGTACGTCCGACCGTGGAGTTTGCCCCGTGAATCACCGTAGCTCACCATCAGTTTCCCCGCATCCTTTCGCACCATCCCGCCACTCGCCCAATCCCGCGAGCCGCCGCGCGTGTCGCGCATCGACGGGGAACCGCGCATGACAGGTCTGTTCGTCGAACTCGCAATCATGCTGGTCGTCATTCTGGTGGCGGCCGAACTCTTCACCAATGCGCTCGAACATCTCGGCGAGCGCCTGAAAATCTCCGAAGGTGTGACCGGCTCGCTGTTCGCGGCGGTCGGCACCGCGTTGCCCGAAACTCTCGTGCCGTTGCTCGCGATCATGGGAAGCCGGGCCGGTAACACCGTCAATCAGGAAATCGGCGTCGGCGCAATTCTCGGCGCGCCGCTGATGCTCTCCACGCTGTCCACGTTTCTGATGACGCTCGCGATCCTGCGCATGCGCGGCCTCAAAGGCAGCATCGCGCCCGAGCGTACCGGCTTTACCCGCGACCTCAACTATTTCCTCTGCGCGTTCGTGCTCGCCGCCGTCGCGATGTACGTGCCGCACGAGCAGATGATCGTGCGCGCGCTCTTCAGCATCGCGCTGGTCGGCGTGTACGTCACTTACGTGGTGATGACGTTCCGCGCCTCGACCGGGCTCGTCGATGCGGGGCACGGCACCGAGGCGCCCGGCAAGATGCTGCTTTCGCGTCTCGGCGTACCGACCAATCTCGCGACGATCGCGCTGCAGCTCGTCGCCGCGGTCGCGCTGCTGATCTGGGGAGCCGAGGGTTTCATCCACGGCGTGCGGGGCGTGTCCGAGGCGCTGCGCATATCGCCGCTGCTGTTGTCGCTACTGATTATTCCGATTGCCACCGAATTGCCGGAGAAGGTCAACAGCATCCTGTGGGTGCGTCGCGGCAAGGACACGCTCGCGTTCGGCAACATCACCGGCGCGATGGTGTTCCAGGGGACGCTGCTGCCCGCGATCGGCATTCTGCTCACGCCATGGACGCCGCGTGTCGAAGTGGTGACCGGCGTCGTGATCACGCTGGCCGCGGCCGCGTGGCTGCGCATCAACGCCCGCGCGCGGGGCGTGCCGGTCTGGGCGCTACTCATGTGCGGCGTCTTGTACGTCACCTATCTGGCGATCACGTTGTCGCGCTGAAGCGGTAGCACGCGCCGGCCTGCCGGCACCGCGCAGGAAGCGACACCAGCCTGCCGGGACGCGCCCCGTCGGTCGAGGCCGACACAGGCCGACGACGCATTCCGGCAGCACCTCCTTTCACGCATCCACGCGGCGAACCAGCCGACCTTACGTTGTCCGGCGCGGAATCCGAACGTTCCGCGCCCACTCGGCGACGAGCTTCTGCAGGCGCTCGACGCCCATATCGATCCTGTTTATCGGCACGCGCCGGGCGAGCTTGAGGCCCACGCGCGCGTCTCGCACAGCCGATCCCGCGTGCCGTCCATCCAGCCTCGCCACGCGACGAATGTCCCTGTTTGGCCCTTAAAGTTTTTCCGGGCGGGGCCGATACCCCAAACAAGGCGGGCGGCAAACGAACAGCTTCCGCGTTCGCTGATGCCTTGGTCTACACGGCATGTAACGGGCCGATGGCCCCAATAGGAGAATTTCCATGCTCGGAATTAACAGCAACATCAACTCGCTGGTTGCACAGCAGAACCTGACTGGCTCGGGTAGCGCACTGTCGCAGGCAATCACCCGCCTGTCGTCGGGCAAGCGCATCAACAGCGCGGCAGACGACGCAGCAGGTCTCGCAATCTCGAACATCATGCAGACCCAGATCAACGGTCTGACGCAAGGTGTGTCGAACTCGAACGACGGCGTGTCGATGGTGCAAACCGCGTCGAGCGGCCTGTCGTCGCTGACGAGCAGCCTGCAACGTATCCGCCAGCTCGCGACGCAAGCATCGAACGGCAGCATGACCGACACCGATCGCGCAGCGCTGCAACAGGAAGTGACGCAGCAGATCCAGGAAGTGAACCGTATCGCGTCGCAAACGACGTACAACGGCATGAACGTGCTGAACGGTTCGATGGGCGCGGTTTCGTTCCAGGTCGGCGCGAACGTTGGTCAGACGATCAGCCTGAACCTGTCGCAAGGCGTGTCGGCAGCGTCGCTGGGTGGCGGTGCGGTGAAGGCGGGCGACACGGTTGCGTCGCTGGCGGTTTCGCTCGATTCGACCGGTGCCGCGTGGAATTCGGGCACGTCGACGGGCACGGAAGTGACCCAGCTGAACGTTCTGTCGGACGGCAAAGGCGGCTTCTCGTACACCGATCAGAACGGCAACGCACTGTCGTTCTCGGCGGTGTCGAGCCCGGCTGCGACGACCGATCTGCTGACCAACACCAACGGCGTTCTGTCGATCAACTCCACCGGCGCGCTGGATGCGACCACCGAGATGGGCGCAATCGATACGGATAACGCGGCCAATTCGTACACCTCGGGCACGACGCTCGGCACGATCACGGGCCTCGATATCGATTCGACGACCGGTGCAAATCAAACGGGCACGCAAGCGTCGACCGACATCACGTCGATCACGGTGAAGTCGGACGGTAACCAGGGCTACACGTTCTGGGACCAGAACGGCAACCAGATCACGTCGAACACCACGGCAGGCGCTGCGATCCTCGGCACCAACGGTCTCGGCTACACGGCGGCTTCGGGCGGCACCGCGGCAACGATGACCCCCGGCACCGCCATTTCGCAAACCGGCACGAATGCGTGGTCGGCAGCTTCGACCGCCACGACGCAAACCGTCGACCAGATCGACATCAGCACGGTCGCTGGCGCGAACAAGGCGATCGAATCGATCGACGACGCGCTGGATACGGTCAACAACCTGCAAGCAACGCTCGGCGCGGCACAAAACCGTTTCACCGCAATCGGCACCACGCAGCAAGCTCAGTCGACCGACCTGTCGTCGGCTCAGTCGCAAATCCAGGACGCCGACTTCGCACAGGAAACGGCTGCCCTGAGCAAGGCGCAGGTGCTGCAGCAAGCCGGTATCTCGGTGCTGTCGCAAGCTAACTCGCAGCCGCAGCAGATCCTGAAGCTCCTGCAGTAATACGCTTCAGCTAGCATGCGTTCCGCGCCCGTTCGCCCTACCCGGCGCGCGGAACGCAAACCGGTCGGGAGGCTTGCCTCCCGATTCCCGTTTTACAGACTCGAACCGATTTACCCGGCATCGCCGAAACCCGGAGCCCGTCCATGTCCACCGTATCCTCGACCGCAAGTACGATCGCCAGTACTGTCGCGACGACCACTGCCGCGACCAACGCTGCATTGCAGGAAGCCGCACAGTCGGTCATCAGCGGTTCGACCGGCAATTCGTCGATGGACGTGAGCTCGCTCGTCACCGCGCTCGTCAACTCGAAGATCGCCGGGCAGGCCGCGAGCCTCGCCGCGCAGACGACCCAGGACAACACGGAAATCTCCGCGTACGGCACGCTCTCCGCCGCGCTTTCCGCGCTGCAGGCGAGCCTGACTTCGCTCGCCAACGGCTCGACCGTCAACGATTTCACGGCGACCGCGAGCGGCAGCGGCCTGACGGCGACGGCCGCCAGCGGCGCGGTGGCAGGCTCCTATTCGGTCGACGTGGCCCAGGTCGCGACCGCGCAGGTGCTGACGTCGTCAGGCTATAGCGCGACCAAGGCGCTCGCCACGGGGTCGAGCACGATGACGTTGTCGGTCGGCGGCGCGAGCACGACGATTTCGCTCGATAGCTCCAACAGCACGGTGTCCGGCATCGCCGCGGCGATCAACAGCGCGAGCAACAACCCAGGCATCACGGCGACGGTCGTCAACGGCGCGGACGGCGCTCACCTCGTGCTGCACTCGACCTCGACGGGTTCGTCGAATGCGATCAGCGTCCAGATCAGCGACTCCACGTCGAGCGACGCACTGAACAACCTGGCCGTGTCGAGCAACAAGGGGACGTCGCTGAGCGGCAACGCGAGCGCGACCACCGCGCAGCTCAAGGCGAATCAGTCCACGCTCAACGACGGCACATCGACGGGCGCGACCAGCACCGCTTACTGGACCCAGACGACGGCCGCGCAAGACGCCTATTTCACGATCGACGGCACCGGCGTGACCAGCTCGACGAACACCGTGACCTCGGCGCTGTCCGGTATCACGCTGAATCTGTCGGCGGCCTCCGTCGACACGACGGGTTCGTCGCCGCAGACGCTGACGGTTGCGCAGGACACCACCTCGCAGGCCAGCACGATCAACCAGTTCGTGACGCTGTACAACACGCTCGTCACGACGATGGGCACGCTGACCTCGTACAGTTCGACGTCGACTTCCCAGGGCGTGCTGCTCGGCGACTCGACGCTGAACATGATCCAGAACCAGCTGGCTTCGATCGTGGCGACGGGCGTGAAGGGCAATAACACGACGACGAGCCTCGCGGCGATCGGTATTACGCTGGGCGCGGACGGCTCGCTGTCGGTCGACAGCGACACGCTGAACAGCGCGCTGCAGAACAAACAATCGACGGTGGCGACGCTGTTCAACTCCACCAATGGCGTGGCGGAACAGTTGAACGCCAACATCACGAGCTACCTGTCGAGCACCGGCGTCATCGCGAACCGCACCGACGCGCTCAACTCGGACCTGACCAGCCTGTCGACGCAACAGTCGTCGCTGTCGGACTATCAGGCACAGCTCACGAGCATGTACACCGCGCAGTTCACGGCGCTGAACACGCTGATGGCGACGATGAACAACAACTCGCAATATCTGACGCAGCTCTTCGGCGGGACGAACAGCGCCGGCGCGCTGGCGACCAACAAGAACTAAGCGGCACAGGAGCTGACGACATGGAATCCACGACGCTCATCGATCGCATCTGGCAACTCACCAAGTCTATCGAGCAGGCTGCCGCAGTCGCCGAATGGGAGCGGGCGGCGCAGTTGGCCGGCGAGCGCTCGCCGCTGCTCATGTCGCTGTCCGCGCAGCAGACCGATGCCGCGCTCGAGGTGCTCCGCGAGGTTCATGCGATCGACGCGCGAATTGCCGCCGAAGCCCGTCTCGCGCAGACCGAGCTGGACACCGAGTATCGGGCGGCGATGCAGGCGACCCGCAATGTGAACCTGTATCAGCGGGTCGCGCAGTTCTGAAGGTGGTTGGCATCGGTGGATGCAGCGTCTATGCGGAGCAGCGTCTACGCGAGGGCGCGTGGCCGTCTGCTGGGCGCGCGCGTTGATGCGTTGATCGTATTGCGCTCGTTTTACCGCGCCTTGCCTTGTTTTGCCTGAATGAAGTCGCGCTGGTTCCATGAGTCGCACGGCGCTCGCGCGCCCGTCATGGCGGACTGAGTCCGCAAAAAAAATCCCCTCCGTACCCCTACTCCCGACGCGCTGCAGGCATTGAAAAGCCGGCGTATGCTGCTTTTTCTCAAAGACCCGGGAGAAATCATGCAGAAGCGCAGGATTGGCCGTTCCGAATTGCAGGTCGTGCCGCTGATGTTCGGTGGCAATGTATTTGGCTGGACCGCCGACGAAGCGACGTCGTTTTCGATTCTCGACGCGTTCGTCGACGCAGGACTCAATTTCATCGATACCGCCGACGTCTACTCCGCCTGGGTGCCGGGCAACCAGGGCGGCGAATCGGAGACGATTCTCGGCAAATGGTTCCGCCAGAGCGGCAAGCGCGAGCACATCGTGCTCGCGACCAAGGTGTCGAAGCATCCGCAGCGCAAGGGGCTGTCGGCCGCGAACATCCAGGCAGCCGTGGAAGATTCGCTGCGGCGCCTGCAAACCGATTACATCGACATCTATTTTTCCCACGACGACGACACCGCCACGCCGCTCGCCGAAACGCTCGGTGCGTACCAGAAGCTGATCGAGGCAGGCAAGGTGCGAGTGATCGGCGCGTCCAATTACAGCGGCGCGCGCGTCGAGGAAGCGCTCGCGGTATCGCGCCAGCACGGGCTGCCCGAATATCAGCTGTTGCAGCCCGAATACAATCTGTACAACCGCGCCGAATATGAGCGCGACACCGAGCCGGTGGCGCTTGCGAATCAGCTTGGGGTGGTCGTGTACTACAGCCTCGCGAGCGGCTTCCTGTCGGGCAAGTACCGCAGCCAGGCCGATCTGGCCGGCAAGGCGCGCGGCAGCCGGGTCGAGAAATATCTGAACGGGCGCGGGTTACGGATTCTCGGCGCGCTCGATCGCGTCGCCGAGCGGCACGGCAGTACGCCGGCCGCGGTTGCGCTCGCCTGGTTGATCGCGCGACCCAGTGTTACGGCCCCAATTGCGAGCGCGACGTCGGTCGAGCAGTTGAAGAGCCTCGCCGATGCCGTCCGGCTCTCGCTGAGCGCCGCCGACGTCCGCGAACTGGACGAAGCGAGCGCCTGAGCGCGGGCAGGGCGGTTCGTCGCGGCTTGGTTGCGCCATGGCCCCGGGAAAGGCCTGGCGCAATCGCTAAACCCCTGGTAGGATGGAGAGTTTCCTGATATCATCGGGAGTGAATTGAGATCTTTGCCTGTTTCGTCAGTATTTTTCATTGATGAAAGGTTGGCGAAACGGCAACAGACGCGGCTTTTGCATTACGTCTGTCCGCGTTCCGCGGTGAACTCCCCACCTCTCTTTTCCGGCCTCCGTGGCCGATTGCCTCTCGCTTCATTCGTGGTTTGGCCGGGGTTGTCCATCAACCTCGCGTTTGCCTGTTACTGGCCATGAATCGGAGCGACCGGAGAGCCGGCGCGTGAGTGGTGACCCCAGCGGTTACTGCCATGCAATTAAACCCGTATCTAGTGATTGAGTTAGGAATTACATGACGACGATTCTTCTGAAGGAAAACGAGCCGTTCGAAGTGGCAATTCGCCGCTTTCGTCGCGCAATCGAAAAGAATGGCCTGATCGCTGAACTGCGTGAGCGCCAGTCGTACGAAAAGCCGACCACGGCTCGTAAGCGCAAGAAGGCTGCTGCTGTTAAGCGCCTGCACAAGCGTCTGCGCAGCCAGATGCTGCCGAAAAAGCTGCACTAAGCACGCTTTTTTGCACACGCCGAACGGCGGTGTGAGCTTCGAAAGAAGCCACATCGCCGTTTTGCTTTTGGGGCGTCCGCGCTGTCTGCGAATGCGTCGCCCGCGCCGGAGTCGGTCAATCAGACCGGGCTTTCTGGCTGCTTCAGGCTTCCATTCCCAAGCCGTTTTTAGGCCGCGCTTTTCAGTCGGTCGGCGGACAGGCTGAATTCCCGGGCGATCGAACCGAGTCGCTCGCGCCATTCCCATGTGCCGAAGACGTCGTGCACGTTTTGCAGGCAACTGAGCAGATCGATGGTCACCGCGTCGTACACATTGATGCGCGCGCGCAGCAGCGCTTTCTTCAGCGCAGCCACGCCGACATCCATATAAGCGGGCACTTCCGCCGGCGCTTTGCCGATAAAGCGCACCGGTACGCCTTCCATCGCCGTCATATAGTCGCGCGGCTTGATGAAACTGCCGACCGGGCAACCTCCGCAGTAGCCGCGATAAGCGCCGCCGCCTCTCGGCAGCAACGCGGCGCGCTTCTGCTCGAACAGGTGGGTGACCGCCTGATCGAAGATGTGCTGATGGCTCAGGAAGCTGAATGTTTTCATGGTTGGTCTCCCGCGCCTTGAGCGGCGGCTTTTTGTTGTCGAACGCGCACCGTGCGATGCCAGTCACGACCAGTATCCACCGCCCGGCGCCTGGCGAAACGCGGACTAGCGTCGCGAAAAGGCTTCAATTCCCCGCTTTGCCTGCGCGTTGTCGCGCAGCGCTGATAACCGTATAACGACCGACCTGCAAACGAAGTGCAGGGGGGCTTTACCGGATAAGCGTGGGGAAATGACTGCGTTGGCTCGACGACTGGGGCGTCTGCCGTTTGCCGGTTGCCGCGCGGCGGCGTGCGGCAACCGGCGTAGCAGAGCGCACGGCGAATGGCGGGGGCCGTGTCACGCACGAGCCCACTTGCGCGTTTTGTTTCTCGAGGCCGCGTTCAGGTCATCAGACCCACATATCAGGCAGCTCGGACATCGCAGTAAAGAAAGCAGCAAAAAACGGCGCAAAAAACGCGTCTACCTCACCGGGCTTTACGACGCCCCCCTTTCTTGCCCAGCGACACACAATGCGCCCGGCACATGCAGGTCGTCTCGTGATCGTTGACCATGCCGACCGCCTGCATGAACGCATAGCAGATCGTCGAGCCGACGAACTTGCAGCCGTAGCGTTTGAGCGCCTTGCTCAACGCGTCCGAGATGTCCGTCGAGGCCGGCGCGTGCTTGTACGAAGCCCACTCGTTCTGGATCGGCGTATCGTCGACGAACGACCACACGAAGTTCGCGAGCGAACCATGCTCCGCCTGAATCTGCTGAACGGCGCGCGCGTTGAGAATGGCCGCTTCGATCTTGCCGCGATGACGCACGATGCTTTCGTCCGCGACCAGCGCGTCCACATGCTTCGGCGTGAAGCGCGCGACCTTGTCGATATCGAAGTCGGCGAACGCGCGGCGGTAGCCGGCTCGCTTGTTGAGTATCGTCGACCACGACAGGCCAGCCTGCGCGCCTTCGAGCACGAGCATCTCGAACAGGTGTTGATCGTCGCGCGAGGGCACGCCCCATTCGCTGTCGTGGTACTGTGCGAGCGCTTCGCTCGATACCCAGTTGCATCGTTGTGTCACTGTCGCGCTCCCGCATGGTCAGGTGGTTCGTCAGCATAGCTGAAGCATCGTGCGCCGCAAGCCTGGCCATTCGGCTAATTGCGGGAGCGTTATTGACCTGCCACGCTATGCGCTATTCACCCACGAAACTCATTCGATTCGATGAACCATGACCTCTTTCTGATCGGTGTCGATGGCGGCGGCACCGGCACGCGCGTCGTGCTCGGCGGCGCCCAGGGGCGCGAACTCGCGCAGGCAGCGAGCGGGCCGTCGGGACTCGGGCTCGGCATTCCGCTCGCGTGGCAGTCCATTCAGGCCGCGTGTGGCGAAGCGTTCGACCGCGCCGGTATCGCGTTGGACTGGTCGCGCTGCGTGCTCGGCTGTGGGCTGGCCGGCGTCAACAATCGCGACTGGCTCGCCGAATTCCACGCTCACGCGCCGCGGTTGGCTGGCCTTGTGGTCGAAAGCGATGCCTATACGACCTTGCTCGGCGCGCACGACGGCGCGCCCGGCGTGATCGTCGCGTTGGGCACGGGTAGCGTGGCCGCCTCGCTCGCAAGCGACGGCGAATTCCGGATGGCGAGCGGCTATGGTTTTCCATCGGGCGACGAAGCGAGCGGCGCATGGCTCGGCCTCAGGTTGATCGTCCATGCACAGCAGGCGCTCGATGGCCGCGTGCCCGTCGACGATCTCGTGCATGCGTTGCTCGCGCATACCGGCGCGCAGGATCGTGACAGCCTCGTCGTGTGGTTGTGCGCGGCCAATCAGACCGCTTATGCGCGACTCGCGCCGATCGTGATCGCTTATCGCGAGCATCCGTTCGTGGCGCGGCTGCTCGGCGAAGCGGGCGCCGAGGTGGGCAAGATGATTGCCGCGCTGGATGCCACGGGCGCGTTGCCCGTCGTGTTGTGCGGCGGCCTCGGCGCGCCGCTGCGCGAGTACGTGCCGTCGATCTATCAGGCGAGGCTGCGCGAGCCGCTCGCGGATTCGGCGCACGGTGGATTGCAGCTGGCGCGCCGGGAGGCGGCGCGGCTTGCGGGGTGAGACCTGTAAAATACGCACTTTGACGCTGCACTGACGGTTCGGCCGTCCGCCTCCACCATGTACAAAGTCATCGCCACGGATCTCGACGGCACACTGCTCAACGCCGACCACCAGGTGGATCCGTTCACGGTTGCCACGGTGCGCAAGCTCGAAAGCGACGGCCTGCAGTTCGTGATCGCCACGGGGCGGCACTACTGCGACGTCGCGGGAATTCGCGACCTGCTCGGCATCAATCCATATCTGATCACGTCGAACGGCGCGCGCATTCACGCGCCGGACAACACCGTTATCCATACCGACGATTTGCCGCCGGCGATCGTTCAGCGTCTCGTGCTGCCGGAAATCGTCGGCGCGCATGGTCGCGTGATCGTGAATCTGTTTGCCGACAGCGCCTGGCTGATCGACCGCGATGCGCCCGACCTGCTGAAGTTTCATCAGGACTCGGGCTTCACCTATGAAGTGACCGACCTGCCGAAGCACCACGGCGAGGACATCGCGAAGGTGCTTTACATCGGCGATCCGGCCGATCTCGCGCAGATCGCCGCCAACCTCGAACGCGAATTCGGCGAGCGCCTTTACGTGACGTATTCGCTGCCGGACTGCCTGGAGGTGATGACGTCCAACGTATCGAAGGGGCGCGCGTTGCAGATCGTGCTCGAGCGTCTTGGTGTCGACGCGTCGCACTGCGTCGCGTTCGGCGACAACATGAACGACATCGATCTGCTCGAAACGGCCGGTCATCCGTTCATGATGAACAACGCCAATCCCGATCTGATCACGCGTCTGCCTCACGTACCGCGCATCGGCAACAACTTCGAGGCAGGCGTCGCGCATCATCTGCGCAAGCTTTTTTCTCTCAACGACGAACTCGCGTCCTGAGTCGTTCCCGCTTGCGATGAAAACAGAACGGCCCGCATCCGCTTACGTGGATGCGGGCCGTTGACATTGGCTCGTGTAGCGCGGCATTTCAATTCGTCGAGTTCATGGGCGGCGCTCAGCCCGAAACCCGAACCAAATCCCAAGCCTCGAACCTTCTCGCTACGCCAGCCTGACCAGCGTCACTTCACCCGTGCCGATCAATCGCGCCAGCCGCGATGCTCGCCGTGATCGCCGCGACCCCAACGATGATCGTCACGGCCCCAGCCGCGGTCATAGCGGTGATAGTCGCGGTAGTAGTAGTCGCGCCCGTAACGTTGATGCCACCCGCCGTAGTACACCGGCTCTGGCGCCGCATAAACGCGCGCGGGTGCGGCATAAACCGGGGCGCCGAGCGACAGGCCGACGTTCAGATCCGTGTGCGCCTGCGCGACACCGCATGCGCCCGCCGCGAGTCCGGCAGCAACCAGCAAGTGAGTGACGATGCGTTTCATGTGGTTCTCCTGTGAAGCGACGTAGGTGTGTCGCACAGGACCAATGTACGCACTCGATGCGGTGCTGACTGCGACGAGATGTTACGGACTGCAAGCATCGTCGAAGCAATGACAGGAGGCGGAAAATATGACGCATTCGACGCACGGGCGGACCGCGACTGTCTCGAAACCCCGTCTTATAAGGCATCGGGTCGAGCGCATTCGCGCTAAGCATCGGTTTGCCATGCCCTCTCGCCGATTTACTCCGCGGCGCGCGTAATTGCGGCTTACATCTGTATTACCCGATTAATCCGCCGCATTGGCCGAGGCATTCGCATTTGCCGATTTCGCGGCCCCCGGTAGTGAAGCCGATGCCGCTCCACCCGGCAATGCTGCGCAAGGGCAATCGGTGGCACGGCCGTCGAGTCCTTCGCGATCGTGTTTGAAACTCGCGCGAGGCGTGCCGTTCTGCCAGTCGAGTTGCACGATATAGATGCTGTCGAAGTCGTTGCTATGCCACTTCGGTACGTCGGCCGCATTGCCACCATGCGCGCTCAGCATTTGCCGCAGCAATTGCTCGATCAGCCGATGCTCCCACGCAATCACGATCAGCTTGCCGCGATTGGCCGGGTCGACGAGCGCATTGCCGAGCTGATCGATCTGTGCAAAACCGTACGGCGTTTGCACGGGCAGCTGGAATTGGATCGCCGTGGGTTCGATCGTCGCGAGCGGCCGGACGTAATAGTACGAATGGCCGCTGTCGTTTTTCTTTTGGCCGGGGTCCGGCGCATAGATCGCATCGGGCTTGCCGAACTTGGCGGCGATGACGGCCGGCAACGCGAGCGCGCGGTTGAGGCCCTGGCAGTCGAGTTGGCCGTAGCCTTGCGCGGGCTTCTCGCCGTGTCGAACGAAAACGAGCGTTTCGATATTGCCGTTGGCCGAGGTCGGCGCCGAGGCCGCAGCGGCCGCAGCGGCCGCTGCGGTGGCAGTCGCCGTGGCAGCCTGTGCTCCCTGGACCAGCGACACGCTCACGCACAAGCCGCCGAGCGAAAGCGCGACGCCATGCAGAAATCCGCGAAAACGGTTCATCGATTGCACCTGTGCGAGGCTGGGGAGTCGCCCGATTCTAGCAGCGGCCTCACCGAGGGAGGCCGCTGCGCGATGTATCGCGCATTGCTCGCCACAATTGAAAACGGGCGCCGCAGCGCCCGTTTTTTTGGCCGATCGCGTGAAGATCACGCGACGGTTCTGTCAAACCATGCCGTCAAACCATCAATCCAGCGCGAGCTTGCGCGCCGCGTCGCTGCGGTCTTCGGCAATCAGCGGATACACGACACCCGCGATCACCGCACCGATGATCGGCGCGACCCAGAAGAGCCACAGCTGATCGATCGCCGCGCCGCCGACGAACAGCGCCGGGCCGGTCGAGCGTGCCGGATTGACCGACGTGTTGGTGACCGGAATCGAGATCAGGTGAATCAGCGTGAGGCACAGGCCGATTGCGATCGGTGCGAAGCCGGCCGGCGCACGACGGTCGGTCGCGCCGAGAATCACGAACAGGAAGAAGCCCGTCATCACCACTTCGCAGATGAACGCAGCGGCGAGCGAGTAATGGCCCGGCGATTGTTCGCCGTAGCCGTTGGTCGCGAAGCCGCTCGCGACCAGATCGAAGCCCGGCTTGCCCGATGCGATCAGCGACAGCACGAAGGCGCCGAGCACTGCGCCGATGACCTGCGCGATGATGTACGGCAGCAGGTCGCGCGCCGGAAAGCGGCCGGCGACGGTCAGGCCGACGCTCACTGCCGGATTCAGGTGGCAGCCCGAAATATGGCCGATCGCAAAGGCCATTGTCAGCACGGTCAGGCCGAACGCGAGCGACACGCCGACGAAGCCGATGCCCAGACCATGAACCGGCCCGGCGAAGTTCGCGGCGAGGACCGCGCTACCGCAACCCCCGAGCACGAGCCAGAAGGTGCCGAACACTTCGGCAACAAGGCGCTTTGACAACTGCATGATTGATGATCCTAAAAAGAATTGGATACGTCAGTAGAGCGCATCGATAACGACGAATACGCCCCTTGAGCGCGCAATTCTAGGTAGGCATCGACAAAGCGGGTGTCAACAATTGTCAATCTCAACAGGATTTAGAAACTATTGCAGGATAAAGTGGATGTTTTACATTTCACCGGTTCTTTTCTTAATAATTATCAGAGGAAAACTTGCTAAACCGGTATTATTGGCCATTGCGAATTTTTATAATTACAGTTAGTCTGCGGTCGAATGAGTTCTAGAAAAGGGAGAACCGAATGTCTCAATATGCAGATCTGAAGGCGCAGATCGCCAAATTGCAGGCGCAGGCTGAAGAAGCTCGGCGTACCGAGATTGACAATGTCATCGCTGACATCCGCCAAAAAATCGCCGAATACGGGCTGTCCGCACAGGATCTCGGCTTCGCGGTCGCGGCCCGGCGCGGTCGTCCGCCGAAGAAGGCTCCGCTGCCGGCGAAGTATCAGGATCCTAAATCGGGCAATACGTGGAGTGGACGCGGCAAACCACCCAAGTGGATCGTCGGCAAGAATCGCGAACGCTTTTTGATTGGCTCGGCCTGAGCCAGTGGCGATCTGTCGCGCGGGAGCGTGAAAGCGCGCTGAAGGTTTTTTTGCCGCGAGGCTTATTGGTCCTGCGCTAATGCAGGATGGAAGCGCAACCATTCCTGCATTAAAAAAGCCGCCCATGCGAGGCGGCTTTTTTTCGTCCTGTCACAGGATATCTACGATTTGCGCTCGCGCAAACGATTCCGATGACGATTCAGTGGTAATTCGAGCGTTCAAAGCGAAGGTTCAAAACACGCTGAAAACGGCCGGCTGCAAATGCGCCGGCCGTTTTTTCAGGCTCGCTTAGCCCACCGCTACCTGGCGCAATACCGGGCGCCGCTGCGTTTCAATCAACGCCGAATAGCCGTCGATATAGTTCTGGGCCATCGTTTTCGAACTGAAGCGGCGTTCGAACTGCGCGCGGATTTCGCTGCGCGACAGCTCGTCCAGACGTTGCAGCGCGGCCACCGCGCCTTGCACGTCCTCGACGATATAGCCGGTCACGCCGTGGTCGATCACTTCCGGCACCGAGCCGCGGTTGAACGCGATGACGGGCGTGCCGCACGCCATCGACTCGATCATCACGAGGCCGAACGGCTCCGACCAGTCGATCGGGAACAGCAGCGCCTTCGCGCCCGACAGGAACTCGGGCTTCTGCGCCTCGTTGATTTCGCCGACGAATTCCACATGCGCCATCGACAGCAACGGCTCGATGTCGCGTTTGAAATACTCCATGTCGACCTTGTCCACCTTGGCGGCGATCTTCAGCGGCAAACCGCTTTGGGCAGCGATCTTGATAGCTGTATCGACGCGCTTTTCCGGACAGATGCGACCGAGGAAAGCCAGGTATTCGGGCTTCTTGTGCGGCTGCGGCGTGAGCAGTTGCTCCGGCAGGCCGTGATAGATCGTGTTCAGCCAGTTGGCCTGCTGCAGCGGAATGCGCTGCGAATCGGAAATCGACACGACCGGCACGTGCGAGAACGCATCGAACACCGGCTGCAATTCCGGCAGATCGAGACGGCCGTGCAGCGTGGTCACGAACGGCGTATCCATCGTCGTGAACAGCGGGAACGGCATGTAGTCGAGGTGAAAGTGCAGCACGTCGAATTCGTGCGCGACCTTGCGCACCTTTTCCATCATCAGCACGTGCGGCGCGAGCGCGTCGCGAATCGTCGGATCGAGTCGCAGCGCACGCGGCCAGCAAGCCTCCAGGTTGGCGGAGGTGACCGAATCGCCGCTCGCGAATAGCGTGACGTCGTGGCCCAGATCGACCAGGGCTTCGGTCAGATACGACACGACGCGTTCGGTGCCGCCATAGAGTTTCGGGGGTACGGCTTCGTAAAGCGGCGCGATTTGTGCGATTCGCATGCGGTTTCTCCTGTGTCGATCGGCGTTGGCGCTCAGAGTTGACGCTTCGCGCCTGACGCCGATCCCATCAAAATTGCCTGAATATGGCTTCGCACGGGGGCGCTCGAATAGGCGCGAGGAGCGAATGCCAGACGGACGGTTGGGCGCGGTTTTGCCGCCGCCCGAGGGTGCTCCGAATTGGTATCGGGTTATCCCTTAGCTTCATTATCGGGATCGACCGCGCTAATTCGAGCTATTTTTCAATCGCTTAATGTTGTTACAGCGCGAAACATCGGCCGTTACAGCATGCGGGCCGGCTTGGATCGCAGGCTTTCCCGATTATCGGGAGCGTTATTCCGCATGCTCGATAAACGCCCCGACAAGCCGGATGCATTGCAGCAAGCGGCGGACCTGAGGGTCGAAAGAAGCGGGAGCGTCGTCTAACCTAGCCAGATTGCGGGCAAATGAAAAGGTCTTATAATTGTTTTTCGCCGTTTTAACGATGCGTTGAACCGGTCCCTAAAATTCACCATCCGGTACACGCTGCGGTCGCTCGAATTTCCAGCACGCATTCCCAACGCGCATTCTGGCGTCCCGCGCCACACCCGTTCAATCCCATTTACGGCTTCGCCGCAGCCGCGTCTGTAGGAAAAATTCCTACAGAAATGACGGATTAATCCGTCAAACAGGTTGGGTGTCTCTCCGATTTTCGTCGGCCGCCCCTTTCGGGACAATGCTCGCAAGACAGGAACGAGCCGATTCGCGCGGTGCAAGTGCGCGCGTTCGAGCAAACGTTTCCGCAAAAAGCGGCCTGACCAGCCGAATAAACGAACCGGGGGGAAATCATGAGCACGACTAGCGATATGCTCAATGAGATCAGGGAAGTTAACCTGTCCTATCTGCTGCTCGCCCAGCGTCTGCTGCGCGAAGACAAGCCGATGGGCATGTTTCGCATGGGTATTTCAGATCAACTGGCCGACGTGCTCGCCAATCTGTCGTTGGCGCAGACCGTCAAGCTCGCGGCGTCGAACCAGATGCTGTGTCGCTTCCGCTTCGACGATCACGCGGTGCTGTCCGCGCTCGCCGACAAGGACAAGTCGCGCGCCGTCGCGCAGGCGCATTCGGCGATTCTGATGGCGAGCCAGCCGGTCGAGCATCTCGGCTGATGGCCATCAAGAGTGTCGTCCTCGAAGTCCGCGAAATCACGCTGGCGATCGAGCTGATCGAACTCGGCGCGCGTCTGCAGCTGCTGGAGGCCGAGACCAGCCTGTCGCGCGACCGGCTCATCAAGCTGTACAAGGAACTGAAAGGGGTCTCGCCGCCCAAGGGCATGCTGCCGTTCTCGACGGACTGGTTCATGACCTGGCAGCCGAACTTTCATTCGTCGCTGTTCTACAACATCTACCGTTTCATGGCCGGTTACGGCGGCTGCCGCGCGATCGAATCGATCGTGAAGAGCTACCGGCTGTATCTGGAACACGTGCAGTTGCACGACGACGAACCCGTGCTGAGCCTCACGCGCGCGTGGACGCTGGTGCGCTTCTTCGACTCGGGGATGCTGCAGATGAGTACCTGCCGCCGTTGCAGCGGGAACTTCGTGGCCCACGCGCACGATCCGCAGCACGCGTTCGTCTGCGGGCTGTGCCAGCCGCCGTCGCGCGCGGGCAAGACGAAGAAGGCGGCGCAAACCCGCGCCGTCGCGATGCAGCTCGAACAGCAGACGCCGCCGCTCGTGGCCGCCGGCGTCGAGCGGACCGTGAGCAGCGTCGCCGAACCTCTCGCCATCGCCGATCTCTGAGCGCCGCCACCGCTGGCCGCACGCCTCTGGTTTACACCGGAGCGGCGCGACTCTTTTCCCCCGAAAGTTTTCCGCCCGGTTGCCGTAAACCTGACTAACGACGGTAACCGTCGCTTTTTTGTGAGGGCTCGGCAGTGCTGATATTCGTGGGAACACTCGTGACGCTATTGTCCGTTTTCGGCGGTTATGCGCTCGAAGGCGGCCATCTCGGCGCGCTGCTGCAACCCGTTGAAGTGCTGATGATCGCCGGCGCCGGTGTGGGCGCGTTCATTCTCGGTAACGGAATGAAGACGATCAAGGCGACAGTGCGCGTCATCCCGACCCTGTTCAAGGGCGCCAAATACAACAAGGACGTCTATATGGAGCTGATGGCGCTCCTGTACGTCCTGCTGGCCAAAGCGCGCAAGGAAGGCACGCTGACGCTGGAAGCCGACATCGACGATCCGTCGAAGAGCCCGATCTTCACGCAGTACCCGAAGATCCTCGCCGACAAGCACATCATCGAATTCCTGACCGATTACCTGCGGCTGATGGTCGGCGGCAACATGAACGCGTTCGAGATCGAAAGCCTGATGGACGAGGAGATCGAGACGCACCATCAGGAAGGCGAAGCGCCCGCGCACGCGCTGACCAAGGTCGGCGACGCAATGCCCGCGTTCGGTATCGTCGCCGCGGTGATGGGCGTGGTGCACACGATGGCCTCGGCCGACAAGCCGCCCGCCGTGCTCGGCGAAATGATCGCGCAGGCGCTGGTCGGCACCTTCCTCGGCATTTTGCTTTCGTACGGGCTGATCGGCCCGCTCGCGAGCGTCGCGGAGCAGCGCGTGACCGAGTCGACCAAGATGTTCCAGTGCATCAAGGTGACGATTCTCGCGAGCCTGAACGGCTACGCGCCGGCGATTGCCGTCGAGTTCGGCCGCAAGGTGCTGTTCTCCACCGAGCGTCCGTCGTTCGCCGAGCTCGAAGAGCACGTGCGTCGCGTGAAGGCGAAATAACAGGGCGGCGGGAACGAAACGATGAGCAAGGACAAAGACCGCGCGATTGTCGTCAAGCGCTCCGCGCCGAAAAAGTCCGGCCATCACGGCGGCGCGTGGAAGCTCGCCTACGCGGACTTCATGACCGCGATGATGGCGTTCTTCCTGCTGATGTGGCTGCTCAGCTCGGCCTCCACGGTGCAGTTGCGCGGCATTGCCGACTACTTCAATCAGCCGCTGAAGATCACGCTGTGGGGCGGCGATCGCAGCGCCGAAGATTCCAGCATCCTGAAGGGCGGCGGCCGCGACATCTCGACCGACGCGCAGGGCGTGACCCGCTCGACCGACGGCAGCAACAATCGCTCGGAGCGCACCGCGTCGCACAACAACGAGGATTCGGTGAAGCAGTTGCAGGGCGAGCTCGAGCGCCAGGAACAGGTGCGTCTGCACGACCTGCAGGTCAAGCTGATGGCCGCGATCGAGGCCAACCCGGTGCTGCGCCAGTTCAAGCAGCAGATCCGCATCGACTCGACGCTGACGGGGCTGCGCATCGAGATCGTCGATTCGCAGAAGCGGCCGATGTTCGCGACCGCCAACGACGAAGTCGAGCCGTACATGCGCGACATCCTGCGCGAGATCGGCCACACGCTGAACGACGTGCCGAACCGCATCATCGTGCAGGGCCACACCGATGCCGTGCCGTACGCGGGTGGCGACAAGGGTTATAGCAACTGGGAGCTGTCGGCCGATCGCGCGAACGCGTCGCGGCGCGAGCTGATCGCGGGCGGCATGGACGAAGCGAAGGTGATGCGCGTGCTCGGTCTCGCGTCGACGCAGAACCTGAACAAGGCGGATCCGCTCGATCCGGAGAACCGCCGCATCAGCATCATCGTGCTGAACCGGAAGTCGGAAGAGGCGCTCAATCACGACGACTCGACGACGACCACCCTGTCGGACGACGCAGCCGGCTCCAGGCCGCTGCTGCAAAAACTTGCGCAGCCGGCGACGGCTGCGCCGAAGGTGCCGGCGCCCGCGCCGGCGGCCCAGTAACGGAACGCGGCCGCCGGGCCGGAGTGCGCGCCTGAGCGGCGCACCCAGCCGGGCGGCGCCCAGATGAAGCGCAGCGAGGTTTTCATGATCAGGCACATCCTGGCAATCGACGATTCGGCATCGATGCGGCAGATCCTTGCCGCCACGCTGACGGGCGCCGGCTACGAGGTCACGCTCGCGGCGGACGGCAACGAAGGGCTCGAAAACGCGCTCGCGATGGCGTTCGACCTGGTGCTGACCGATCAGCACATGCCGGGCAAGACCGGCCTCGATCTGATCACCGCGCTGCGTAACAACCCGGCCTATCAGGCGACGCCCATCCTCGTCCTCACGACGGAATCGGGCGAGCCGTTCAAGGACGCGGCGCGCGCTGCGGGCGCGACCGGCTGGATCGAGAAGCCGCTCGACCCGGACATGCTGACCGAACTGGTGGCGGCGCTGGCCGAACCGGACCCGGCCTGAGCGCGGCCTTCAGACCCAGCTTAAACACAGTACAGACCAGTTCCCGACGACGCGGCTGCACCGCAGCGCACGCCAGACAGGAACCCTCGCGGTGAACCAGGCATGACACTCGACATCACACAGTTCTATCAGACGTTCTTCGACGAAGCGGACGAACTGCTCGCGCAGATGGAGCAGTTGCTGCTCGATCTCGACGTGGCCCACCCGGATCCCGAAGACCTCGCGGCGATCTTCCGCGCCGCGCATTCGATCAAGGGCGGCGCGGCGACCTTCGGCTTCACCGCGCTCACCGAGACCACGCACATTCTCGAATCGCTGCTCGATCGCGCGCGCAACAACGAACTCGTGTTGCGCAAGGACATGATCGACACGTTCCTCGAAACCAAGGACGTGCTGTCGGGTCAGCTCGCGGATTACCGCGCGAGCGCCGAGCCCGATGCGGCGGTGGCGCGCGCGATCTGCGCGAAGCTCGAACAGCTGCATGCGGAAAGCCGCATGGGCGGCGCGCCGGCGGTAACGGCGCCGGTTGCGAGCGCATCCGCGCCGGCAGTAGCGCCTGCATCGGCACCGGCCGCTGCCGTCGCGGCGAGCACGGCCACAACACAGGAACAACAGGGCACCCCGCCCGAGCACGTCGTCGAACAGGCGGTGCTGGTGGCGGGCGAATGGACGGACGGCGAACCGGCGCAGACCGGGCAAGCCGCAAGCGCAGAGACGGCGGGCGCGGCCGCGCAAGCCGACGGCGCCGGCCCTCATCTGAAAATTACGCTACGGGGCGTGGGAGAGAAAGACCAGGAACTGCTGGCCGAAGAGCTGGGCAATCTTGGCAATATCGTCGGGCAGGTCAAGAGCGGCAGCGATCTGATGCTGTGGTTGTCGACCGACGTAACCTCCGACGACATCATCGCCGTGTGCTGTTTCGTGATCGACGAAAGTCAGATCACGATCAGCCGCGGCACCGCGCCGGCCGACGACGCGCAGCAGGGCGAACCTGGAACGCCCGACGCTGCCGCCCCGACGCCGGCGCACACCGTGCAGGACGCGTACGCCGCACCCGCGACGTACGCGCATCCCACGAGTCACGCGGAACACGCAGCATCGTCGGCCCCGGCGGCCTACATCGCTGCGCCCGCCAACGCTTCAAACGGCGCGTTGACCCATGCGTCCGCCACGCATGCGGCGGGCAACGTCAGCGATGCCGCGCACGGCTTCGGCGAACCGGCTGCTGCAGCATTCGCTGCGGCCCAGCCGGGCACAGCCAAAGCGGCAGCCGCGCCGGCCGAGCAGGACCGCAAGGCCGCGCGTCCGGCCGCCGCGGCGGCGAGCGGCGAAGGCAGCTCGATTCGCGTCGGCGTCGAGAAGGTCGATCAGCTGATCAACCTGGTCGGCGAACTGGTGATTACCCAGGCGATGCTCGCGGAAACCACCAGCACGTTCGATCCGGCGCTGCACGACCGGCTCTTCAACGGCATGGCGCAGCTCGAGCGCAACGCGCGCGATCTGCAGGAAGCGGTGATGTCGATCCGCATGATGCCGATGGATTACGTGTTCAGCCGCTTCCCGCGTCTCGTGCGCGATCTCGCGGCGAAGCTCGGCAAGGAGGTCGAACTCGTCACCTTCGGTCAGGCGACCGAACTCGACAAGAGCCTCATCGAACGGATCATCGATCCGTTGACGCACCTCGTGCGCAACAGCCTCGATCACGGCATCGAAACGGTCGAAGCGCGGCGCGCGGCGGGCAAGGATTCGACCGGTCAGCTGGTGCTGTCGGCGGCACACCATGGCGGCAACATCGTCATCGAAGTGAGCGACGACGGCGCCGGCCTGCGCCGCGACAAGATTCTCGCGAAGGCGGCCAGGCAGGGCATGCAGGTCAGCGAAACCATGACCGACGAAGAAGTCTGGAACCTGATCTTCCTGCCGGGCTTTTCGACCGCCGAGCAGGTCACCGACGTGTCGGGCCGCGGCGTCGGCATGGACGTGGTCAAACGCAACATCCAGTCGATGGGCGGTCACGTCGAGATCACGTCGCACGCCGGCAAGGGCAGCACCACGCGCATCGTGTTGCCGCTCACGCTGGCGATTCTCGACGGCATGTCGGTGAAGGTCGGCAACGAGATCTTCATCCTGCCGCTGAACTTCGTGATGGAGTCGCTGCAGCCGCAAGCCGAAGACATCTACACGGTCGCCAACGGCGAGCGCGTGGTGCGCGTGCGCGGCGAGTATCTGCCGCTCGTCGCGCTGCACGAGGTGTTCAACGTGCAGGACGCGAAGCAGGAGCCGACCCAGGGCATCGTCACGATCATGCAGACCGAGGGACGCCGCTTCGCGATGCTGATCGACGAACTGGTCGGCCAGCAGCAGGTGGTCGTGAAGAATCTGGAAACGAATTACCGCAAGGTGCACGGCATTTCCGCGGCAACCATTCTCGGCGACGGCAGCGTCGCGTTGATCGTGGACGTCGCGGCGCTGAATCGCGAATCGCGTCACGCGCATGGTCATGCGGCGCACGGCCATGCGCCGGCAAAGCAGACGCAGGCGCAGCCGACGCAACATCCGACGCAGCACGCGCAGCAACAGGCGCTGAGCGTCGCGTGACGCGCGGCACCGGTCGCCGGCACAGACAACGCAACACCTACTCAACTTACTTATCCCAACCGTTTGGGGGCTAACGTGGCAGAAGTCCAATCCATCAATTCGAGCGTCGCGAACGCGAGCGGGACGAATGGTCGCCGCGACGCGCAGCAGGCCGACGCCGGCGGTCAGGAATTCCTCGTCTTCACGCTCGGCGCGGAAGAATACGGCATCGACATTCTGAAGGTGCAGGAAATCCGCGGCTACGACAGCGTGACGCGCATCGCCAACGCGCCCGAGTTCATCAAGGGTGTGATCAACCTGCGCGGCATCATCGTGCCGATCGTCGACATGCGCATCAAGTTTCATCTGGGCCGCGTCGAGTACGACCACCAGACCGTCGTGATCATCCTGAACGTCGCGCATCGCGTGGTCGGGATGGTGGTGGACGGCGTGTCGGACGTGCTGACGCTCGCGGTCGACCAGATCATGCCGGCGCCGGAATTCGGCGCGACGCTGACGACCGAATACCTGACGGGCCTCGGCACCGTCGACGGCCGCATGCTGATCCTGATGGACATCGAGAAGCTGATGACCAGCCAGGAAATGGCGCTCACCGAAACCCTCGGCGTTTAACCGCACACCGCAACGGAGCATCAGGATGTTGAGCAGATGGTCGATCCGCACCTCGCTGACGATGGTGGGGGTTCTTCTCGTCACGTTGACCGTGGTGGTCGGCGCGCTCGGACTCACCGCGTTGAAGCGCGCGAGCGACTCGCTCGATCGCATCGCGCGCGGCGAGCTGGTCGCGATTCACGCACTCGATGACGCGTCGGCGTACCTGCTGCGCTCGCGCGTCGCGATCGACCGCTTCAACACGCTGACGGCCGCCGGCAACGCGGACGAAGCGAAGAAGGTCCTCGATCGCGCGCAGGAACTGCTCGGCAAGGGCAACCAGAGCTGGCAGACCTATCTCGACGCGCCGAAGCACGTCGTCGATCAGGCCTTGCTCGACGACGTGCTCGCGAAGCGCGCGACGGTGATGCACGACGGCGTCGACGTGGAATTCACGGCGCTGAACGCGAACAACCTCGACGCCTATCACGCGGTCGCCGACACGAAGATCAGCCCGATGTTCATCGCCTACGACGCCGCGGCGTCGTCGGTCATCAAGGCGCTGCAGCAGAGCGTGCTCGATCAGCAGGCGAGCGCGCAGGCGAACGCGTCGCTGATGATGACGCTGATCGTCGCCGTCACGGTGCTTGCGTTGCTGCTGGTGGTCGGTATCCGCTTCGCGCTGCGCGGGCTCATCGTGCAACCGCTGAACGACGCGACCGCGTGCTTCGAGCGGATCGCGGCCGGCGATCTGGCGGGCCCGGTCGACGTGCGCGGCAGCAATGAAATCGGCCGCCTGTTCGCCGGCATCAAACGGATGCAGGAAAGTCTCGCGACGATGGTGCGCGCGGTGCACGGCAGCACCGAATCGATCGACACCGGCGCGCGCGAAATCGCGATGGGCAACACCGATCTGTCGCAGCGCACCGAGCAGCAGGCCGCGTCGCTGCAGGAAACCGCGTCGAGCATGGATCAGTTGACCAGCACGGTGCGGCAGAACGCCGAGAACGCGCGCCAGGCGAGCCAGCTCGCGGTCAACGCGTCGGACATCGCGACGCGCGGCGGCGACGTGGTGAGCCAGGTCGTCACGACGATGCAGGAGATCGCGGGCAGCTCGAACAAGATCGTCGACATCATCGGCGTGATCGAGGGCATCGCGTTTCAGACCAATATTCTCGCGTTGAACGCGGCGGTCGAAGCGGCGCGCGCGGGTGAGCAGGGTCGCGGCTTCGCGGTGGTCGCGGGCGAGGTGCGCAGCCTCGCGCAACGCAGCGCGAGCGCGGCCAAGGAGATCAAGGAGCTGATCGGCGATTCGGCCGACAAGGTTCACAGCGGCTCGGAACTGGTCGGCCGCGCGGGCACGACGATGGACGAAATCGTCCAGGCGGTGCGGCGCGTGACCGACATCATGGGCGAGATCAGCGCGGCGTCGGAAGAGCAGTCGGGCGGCATCGAGCAGGTCAATCGCGCGGTCGTGCAGATGGATTCGGTGACGCAGCAGAACGCGGCGCTGGTCGAGCAGGCGGCGGCCGCGGCGGCATCGCTCGAAGATCAGACGCGCCAGTTGCAGGCGGTGCTGAGCGGCTGGAAGGTGAGCGCGGCGCAGGCGCGTCATGCCGCACCGGCACTGGCGACGGCCGCGCGTACGCAACCGACGGCTCAGGCGAGCGGCGGTGCGAGCGTGCAGTTCGCGAAGGCCGCGCCGAAAGCGGCGGGTGCGGCGAGTGCGGCGAGTGCAACGTCCGCAGCAACCACCGCGAGCGCGAGCCACACCACGCATCCAGGCAACTCGACCCCGCTCGACGCCGCCCCCCGCATCGAATCCGCGCTAAAGCCGAAGCTGAAGCCCAGGCAGGCCGCAGCGACGCCGCGCGCGTCGACCGAACCGGCGACCGCACCGCGTGCTGCCGTGGCGAGCCCGACGACGGCCGGCTCCGACGCGGACTGGGAAACCTTCTAGGCAACGGCAGAACGACGACATGCGGTCAATCGGCATCGCGCCCGCTGACGGGCAACGCATCGAAGCACGCGGACAACGCGTGTCGCGGGCCGGCCGTCTGTCGACGACATTCGCGGGATGGCGCGACCCCGCGAAGACGATTCCTTCCTCCCGGGCCGGCTGGCTGGGCGGCAAGCAGGATGGCTCCTATTGCAGGCAGGAATGCTCATGATGGCAACGCGCGCACCTCGACACCCCGCACGCGCGGCATCCGACCGGACAGAGCCGGCCAGGTCCGCCGAAACGGGACGCGATTTCGAATTCACGCCGGCGGATTTCGCCCGCATCCGCGATCTGATTCATCGCGCGGCGGGTATTTCGCTGTCGGACCACAAGCGCGACATGGCGTACAGCCGCCTCGCGCGCCGTTTGCGCGCGCGCGGCCTCGAGACGTTCCGTCACTATCTGGATCTGCTCGAAGCGGAAAACGATCCGGCCGAGTGGGAAGCGTTCACCAATGCGCTGACCACCAACCTGACCGCGTTCTTCCGCGAAGCCCATCACTTTCCGATCCTCGCCGAGTTCGTGCCGCGTCGTGCGCAGCCGGTGTCGGTGTGGTGCTCGGCGGCTTCCACCGGCGAAGAGCCGTATTCGATCGCGATGACGCTGATCGAAGCGCTCGGCGAGAGCGGCGCGCGCCAGGCGTCGGTGCTCGCGACCGATATCGACACCCAGGTGCTCGCTAAAGCCGAAGCCGGCGTCTACCAGTTCGACCAGGTCAAGCATCTGTCGCCCGAGCGTCTGAAGCGCTTCTTCCTGAAGGGCACGGGCGCGCATGCGGGAATGGTCAAGGTGCGGCCCGAAGTGCGCGCGCTGGTGCGCTTCGAACAGCTGAACCTGACCGATCGCGATTACCAGTTGCGCACGCAGTTCGACGCGATCTTCTGCCGCAACGTGATGATCTATTTCGACAAGCCGACCCAGGCGCAGGTGCTCACGCGCTTCGAGCCGCTGATGAAGCCGGGCGGTCTGCTGTTCGCCGGTCATTCGGAGAATTTCACGTACGTGACGCAGGCGTTCCGGCTGCGCGGCCAGACCGTCTACGAACTGACGCGCGACGGCGGCGGTGCCCGGACTTCGTCGCGCGCGACTGCCGCGTCGCAACCGAGCGGGGTGGTGGCATGAGCAGCGCGTTGCCGATCGCCTCCAATCTGTACTACGACAACCACTTCCAGCGCCCCGGCGTGAAGCTGTTGCCCAACGAGTTCTACACGACGCACGAGGACATGGTGCTCGTGACGGTGCTCGGCTCGTGCGTGGCGGCCTGCATCCAGGACCGCACCGCGGGCATCGGCGGCATGAATCACTTCATGCTGCCCGACGATGGCGCCGACGTCGTGCACGCCGCGTCGGATTCGATGCGCTACGGCGCGTACGCGATGGAAGTACTGATCAACGAACTGATCAAGGCCGGCGGCCGGCGCGAGCGTTTCGAGGCCAAGGTGTTCGGCGGCGGCGCGGTGCTCGCCGGCATGACGACGATGAACATCGGCGATCGCAATTCGGAATTCGTGCGCCGCTATCTGGCCACCGAGAAGATCCGCATCATCGCCGAGGACCTGCAGGGCTCGCATCCGCGCAAGGTCGCGTTCATGCCGCGCTCCGGTCAGGTGATGGTGAAGAAATTGCGCTTGCAGCAGGAAGCGGGCGTCGCCGAGCGCGAGCAGGCGCTCGTGCGGCAAAGCGCCGAAGCGCGCGCCGAGCGGCTCGCGGCGGCGCGCAAACGGGTCGAACTGTTCGCCTCGCCGAAAGCCGCATCCGCACCGGCGCGACCGAGGATCGAACTGTTCGGCGCGAGCCCGCGCCCGATTTATTCCAACAACGCCAGAACCACAGAGGAGGCGTGAGCGCTGTGCAAAAGATCAAGGTATTGTGCGTCGACGATTCGGCGCTGATCCGCAGCCTGATGACCGAGATCATCAACGGCCAGCCGGATATGACGGTGGTGGCGACCGCGCCCGATCCGCTCGTCGCGCGCGAGCTCATCAAGCAGCACAACCCGGACGTGCTGACGCTCGACGTCGAAATGCCGCGCATGGACGGCCTCGACTTTCTCGAGAAGCTGATGCGGCTGCGGCCGATGCCGGTCGTGATGGTGTCGTCGCTGACCGAGCGCGGCAACGAAATCACGCTGCGCGCGCTCGAACTCGGCGCGGTCGATTTCGTGACCAAGCCGAAGGTCGGCATTCGCGACGGCATGCTCGAGTACTCGGAAAAACTCGCCGACAAGATTCGCGCGGCGGCCCGCGCGCGCGTGCGCCAGGCCGCGTCCGCGCAGCATGCGGCAACGCCCGCCGCGCATGCGTCGCTCGGCGCGGCGCCGCTGTTCAACAACCCGCTCGTGAGTACCGAGAAGCTGATCATCGTCGGTGCATCGACGGGCGGCACCGAGGCGATTCGCGAAGTACTGGTGCCGCTGCCGCCCGATGCACCCGCGGTGTTGATCGCGCAGCACATGCCGCCGGGCTTTACCAAATCTTTCGCGCAACGCCTCAATGGTTTGTGTCGTATTACCGTTAAAGAAGCAGAGCACGGCGAACGTGTGCTGCCGGGTCACGCGTATATCGCGCCGGGCCACGCGCATCTGCTGCTCGCGAGGAGCGGGGCGAACTACATCGCGCATCTGTCCGACGACCCGCCGGTGAACCGGCATCGTCCGTCGGTCGATGTGCTGTTCCGCTCGGCCGCGCAGCATGCGGGCAAGAACGCGGTCGGCGTGATTCTGACCGGCATGGGGCGCGACGGCGCGGCCGGTTTGCTGGAGATGAAAAAGGCCGGCGCGTACACGCTGGCGCAGGACGAAGCAAGCTGCATCGTGTTCGGCATGCCGCGCGAGGCGATCGCGCTCGGTGCGGCCGACGAGATCGCCGCGCTGCCCGACATGAGCCGACGCGTGATGGCGCGTCTGGCGTCGATGGGCGAGCGCGTTCAGCGGGTCTGATGCGGGCCGAAAAAAATTGACGCGGCGCCGAGCCGCATCATGGATCAAGCAAAGGGAAACAAATGGATAAGGGAATGAAGATTCTGGTGGTTGACGATTTTCCGACGATGCGCCGGATCGTCCGCAACCTGCTGAAGGAACTGGGCTACTCGAACGTCGACGAAGCGGAAGACGGCCAGGCCGGTCTCGCGCGTCTGCGCGGCGGCAGCTACGACTTCGTGATTTCCGACTGGAACATGCCGAACCTCGACGGTCTCGCGATGCTCAAGGAAATCCGCGCCGACGCGCACCTCACGCACCTGCCGGTGCTGATGGTGACGGCCGAGTCGAAGAAGGAAAACATCATCGCGGCGGCGCAGGCCGGCGCGAGCGGTTACGTCGTCAAGCCGTTCACGGCCGCGACGCTCGACGAGAAGCTCAACAAGATTCTCGAGAAGATGGCGAAAGCCGGGAGCTGACGTGACGCCGCCGACCCAAACGCCTGGTGCCGAAGCGGCCCACGAGAGCGGCGACTTCGCGTCGGACCGCATCCTCGCCCGCATCGGTCAACTGACGCGCACGCTGCGCGATTCGATGCGCGAGCTCGGACTCGACAAGCACGTCGAACGCGCGGCCGAAGCGGTGCCCGATGCGCGCGATCGCCTGAAGTACATCGCCGACATGACCGAGCAGGCCGCCGAGCGGGTGCTGTCGGCGATCGACGTCGCGAAGCCGATCCAGGAGCAGTTGCACAAGGACGCCGGCGAACTCGATGCCCGCTGGGAGCAGTGGTACGCGGCGCCGATCGAGCGCGAGGAAGTGCGCGCGCTGATGAACGACACGCGTACCTTCCTGCGCGGCGTGCCCGAATCGACCGGCGCGACCAATGCGCAATTGATGGAGATCATGCTCGCGCAGGATTTCCAGGATCTGACCGGCCAGGTGATCAAGAAGATCACCGACGTCGTCTATCTGATCGAGCAGCAACTGCTCGGCGTGCTGGTCGAGAACATCGCGCTCGAACGGCGCGAGCAGTTCGCGGCGAACGCGGCGGCGCTCAAGGCCGAAGTGTCGCCGACCGGCAGCCCCGAGCATCTGCTCAACGGTCCGCAGATCAATCCGGAAGGCAAGGCCGACGTGATGCAGGATCAGTCGCAGGTCGACGATCTGCTCGCGAGCCTCGGCTTCTGAGACGGCCCGGCGGATGCGCCGGGCTTTTTTTCTTTCGCGGTCCGCGGGCCGCGGTCCGTTTTTTTGCCGCTCGCTTTTCTCCGCGTGCCGGCCGTGCTTCGCCGGTTTGCGCCGGCGATTTCCTCCCGCCATTTCCTTCGGCGCTTTGCCGTCTCGCCGCTGCGCGTTTCATCCGCTGCTTTCGCTGTTGCCTGCGTTGCTACCTTCTCCTCCGCCACGCCGCGCGTTCCAAACACGCGTTCGACTCACCCCAAACGCAGCGCTTTCAGACAATCCCTCACCGGTAAGAGACGGTAAGCCGCGCGGGCGGGCGCGCGTTCTGTCGAGCGTCATGAACCGCAGGCATACTACCGGGTTGAAGCGGTACGGCGCCCACCATTGCAGCGCCGGGCGTTCGCGCGGTGAGGGAGACTCCCCAGGGGCGCGGGCGCGGCGGTGCCGTATCATCTGCCTACATGTGGCCACTTCGCGCTACCCGCGAAGCGCGCCGCAGTTCGGGAGGAGCATCGTCATGTGGAGTTGCGTACGTCGCGCCGGATTCCTTACGGCGCTGGTATTACCGTGTTCGCTGTGGGCTTTGACGGCCACGCAGTCCGCCTATGCGGCACTCGGCAGCACGCCGATGACGCCGCCGTCCGACGCCTCGGTGTCGTCGCGCGTGGTTCAGCCCACGAGCGGCGCGACGCAGAGCGTGATGCGCTCCGCATCGAGCGCGGCATCGTCTGCCTCATCCACGTCGTCGACCTCTTCCTCCTACACGGTGCGCGAGACCACGTACGGCAACGGCACCGTGGTGCGCGAATATGTGACCACCGGCGGCGCCGTGTTCGGCATCGCGTGGCACGGTCCGCAGATGCCCGACCTGAACGATCTGCTCGGCAGCTATTTCTCGCAGTACGTCGCCGGCGTGAAGACCACGAAGGCGGCGCGCGGCAATGTGCGCGGTCCGGTCAGCGTCGAGCAGAGCGGACTCGTGGTGCACTCGGGCGGCCACATGGGTGCGTTCAGCGGCGTCGCATGGCTGCCGTCGGCGCTGCCCTCGGGCGTCAGCAGTTCCGACATCCAGTAACGGCGAGGACGACGATGCGAACCATGCACACGAGCGTGAAACTCAAGGGCTGGCTGCAGGCCGCGTTGGCCGTGCTGCTCGCGGCGACGCTGGTTGCCTGCGGCGGCGGTGGCGGCAGCAACGATTCCGGGTCGAACAACAGTTCGTCGGACCCGCTGAACGGCGGTTCGCTGCCGGCCAGCCCGACCCAGCAACCGATCGCCGCGAACGGCACCAACGCGGTGGCGATCACCGTCGGCCAGGGCGTGAACGGTGTCATCAATATTCCGACCGTCAGCGTGACGATCTGCGCGCCCGGCTCGACCGGCAACTGCCAGACCATCAATAACATCCAGGTCGACACCGGCTCGTTCGGGCTGCGCGTGGTCGGCTCGGTGCTGAATTCGTCGCTGATCGGCGCGCTGCCGGTCAGCACGCTGTCGGGCAGCGGCGCGCAGCTCGCCGAATGCGCGACCTTCGCGGACGGCTACACGTGGGGCTCGGTGCGCACCGCGACCGTGACGGTCGGCGGCGAAACGACGACCACCAGCATCCCGCTGCAGATCATCGGCGATATGGCGGCGAGCACCGTGCCGTCGCGCGGTTGCAGCGGCTCGGCGGAGAACACGGTCGCCGATCTCGGCGCGAACGGTATTCTCGGCATCGGCACCGCGCCCACCGACTGCGGCGCGACCTGCGTGAACGCCGCCACCGCCGCGAACTACAGCAACTACTTCGCGTGCCCGAGCGGCACGTCGTGCACGCGCACCGCGGTGCCCCTCGCGCAGCAGGTGGCCAACCCGGTCGCGAGCTTCCCGGTCGACAACAACGGCGTGATCGTCATGATGCCGCCGATCTCGAACGCCGGCCAGGCGTCGGCGACCGGCACGCTGGTGTTCGGTATCGGCACGCAGTCGAATAACGCGCTCGCCGCGTCGCAGACCTTCACGACCGACGCGTACGGCGACCTGAACAACAGCGTGTTCAACGGCACGACCGTGCAGGCGTTCCTCGACTCGGGCTCGAACGGCTATTTCTTCACCGACAGCTCGCTCGCGCAGTGCGGCAGCAACTACTCCGGCTTCTACTGTCCGGCGTCGGCGCAGACCCGCACACTGACGCTGGTCGGCCTGAACAACGTGTCGACGAGCGCAAGCATCGGCATCCTCAGCGCGCAGACCCTGTTCGGCAACGCCAGCAACTACGCGTTCAACGACCTCGCCGGTCAGATCGGCAGCAACAGCTTCGATCTGGGGCTGCCGTTCTTCTACGGCCGCCACGTGTACTACCACCTCGACCAGACCGCGAGCGGCGGTCCGTCTCCGTACGTCGGCTACTGAAGCCGCGCGTCGAACCGATGCCGCAGAGCCCGCGCGAGCGCGCGCGGGCTCTGCGGTCATCCGCCGAAATACCCCCGTTTCCCCGCCTTTATCCGTCGATCGACGCTTGCGTCGAGCGGGAATAATCGCTCTCACTGGAAAGAGGCGCCGTGCCTCGGCCGACTGGAGAGCTTTGTGGCAGAGGACAGCGACCTCGAAAAAACCGAATCAGCCACTCCCCGGCGCCTGCAGAAGGCGCGCGAGGAAGGGCAGATCGCGCGTTCGCGGGAGCTGTCGACGTTCGCGTTGCTCGCAGCCGGCTTTTACGGCGTCTGGGGCCTGTCCGGTCACATCGGCGAGCATCTGCAAAACATGCTGCGCGCGTCGTTCACGTTCAATCACGCGAGCACCTTCGACACCAGTCTCGTGCTGGCTGGCGCCGGCGCGGCCGCGCGCGAAGGCCTCTACGCGCTGCTGCCGGTTCTGGGTCTGACCGGCGCGGCAGCCCTGCTCGCGCCGATGGCGCTCGGCGGCTGGCAGCTATCGGCGAAGGGGCTCGAACCCAAATTCAACCGGCTGAACCCGATCGAAGGCTTCAGCCGGATGTTCTCGATCAACGGGCCGATCCAGCTCGGCATGTCGCTCGCGAAAACGCTGGTGGTCGGGATAATCGGCGGCACCGCGATCTGGAATCGCCGCGAGGAAATCCTCGCGCTCGCGACCCAGCCGCTCGATCTCGCGCTCGCCAACTCCGTGCATCTGATCGCGGTGTGCTGCGGGATGACGGTGGCCGGCATGTTCGCAGTGGCCGCGCTCGACGTGCCGTACCAGCTGTGGACCTTCCACAAGAAGTTGCGCATGACCAAGGAAGAAGTGAAGCGCGAGCATCGCGAGAGCGAGGGCGACCCGCACATCAAGGGCAAGATTCGTCAGCAGCAACGTGCGATCGCGCGGCGCCGGATGATGGCGCAGGTGCCGAAGGCCGACGTGGTGGTGACGAACCCGACTCACTTCGCGGTCGCGCTGCAATACACGGACGGCGAGATGCGCGCGCCGAGGGTGGTCGCGAAGGGCGTGAACCTCGTGGCCGCGCGGATTCGCGAGATCGCCGCCGAAAACAACGTGCCGCTACTCGAAGCCCCGCCGCTCGCGCGGGCGCTCTATCACAACGTCGATCTGAATCGCGAGATTCCGGGGCCGCTGTATGGCGCGGTCGCCGAAGTGCTCGCGTGGGTGTACCAGCTGCGCCGCTTCAAGACCGAAGGCGGCGAAAAGCCGGTCGCGCCGACCGATCTCGACGTGCCCGCCGAACTCGACCAGGGCGGCGTGTCGGACGCAGACGCCGCCGAGGAAGCCGCCGACACGCTCGACCCGAATCGCGACGACGACGCCAACAACTCTACCAACGGAGCCTCCGCATGAACGCTCGCGCCGGATTCCTCGGCCGACGGCCGGATGCGTTGAGCAGCACGAATTTGCGCGCCCTCGCCGGGCCGGTGCTGATCTGCATGATCCTCGGCATGATGATTCTGCCGTTGCCGCCTTTCCTGCTGGATCTGCTGTTCACCTTCAACATCGCGCTGTCGGTGATGGTGCTGCTCGTCAGCATGTACACGATGAAGCCGCTCGACTTCGCCGCGTTCCCGAGCGTGCTGCTGTTCTCGACGCTGCTGCGGCTGTCGCTGAACGTCGCGTCGACGCGGATCGTGCTGCTCGAAGGTCATACCGGACCCGACGCGGCCGGCCAGGTGATCGAGTCGTTCGGCCACTTTCTCGTCGGCGGCAATTTCGCGGTCGGTATCGTCGTGTTCATCATCCTGATGGTGATCAACTTCATGGTGATCACCAAGGGCGCGGGGCGGATCGCTGAAGTGTCCGCGCGCTTCACGCTCGACGCGATGCCCGGCAAGCAGATGGCGATCGACGCCGATCTGAACGCGGGCCTCATCAACGAAGAGCAGGCTCGCAAGCGCCGCGCGGAGGTGTCGCAGGAAGCCGAGTTCTACGGCTCGATGGACGGCGCGAGCAAGTTCGTGCGCGGCGACGCGATCGCGGGTCTCCTGATCATGGTGATCAACATCATCGGCGGGCTGATCGTCGGGATGGTCCAGCACGACATGAGCTTCGCGGCGGCGGGC
Organism: Paraburkholderia antibiotica; assembly: GCF_012927125.1. Lineage (GTDB taxonomy): Bacteria > Pseudomonadota > Gammaproteobacteria > Burkholderiales > Burkholderiaceae > Paraburkholderia > Paraburkholderia antibiotica. Next base: position 135,685 of record NZ_JABBFZ010000007.1, on the reverse strand, counting down.
AAGAACTACACGCTGCTGACGATCGGCGACGGTCTCGTCGCGCAGATTCCGTCGCTGGTGATTTCGACGGCGGCCGGCGTGATCGTGTCGCGCGTCGCGACCAACGAAGACATCGGCACGCAGCTGACCGGCCAGCTGTTCACGAACCCGCGCGTCCTGATGATCGCCGGCTGCATCCTGGTGCTGATGGGCCTGATTCCGGGCATGCCGCACTTCGCGTTTCTGATCCTCGGCGGCGGCCTGGTCCAGCTCGGCCGCACAATGAAAAAGCGCAGCGAGGAGCGCAAGAATGCGCCGGCGCTGGTCGACGTCACGCCGGCCGCGCTGGCGCCGATCGAGAACACCGAGGCAAGCTGGGACGACGTGACGATGATCGACACGCTCGGCCTCGAAGTCGGCTACCGGCTGATTCCGCTCGTCGACAAGAATTCGGACGGCGAGCTGCTGAAGCGGATCAAGAGCATCCGCAAGAAATTCGCGCAGGAAATCGGCTTCCTGCCGCCGGTCATCCATATTCGCGACAACCTCGAATTGCGGCCGAACGGCTATCGGATTGCACTGAAGGGCGTCGAGGTCGGCGCGGGCGAAGCGTATCCGGGCCAGTGGCTCGCGATCAACCCGGGCCAGGTATCGGCCGCGCTGCCGGGTACGCCGACCCAGGACCCGGCGTTCGGCCTGCCGGCGATCTGGATCGATACGAATCTGCGCGAACAGGCGCAGGTGTACGGCTATACGGTGGTCGATTCGAGCACCGTGGTCGCGACGCATCTGAATCACCTGGTGGTCACGCATGCATCGGAGCTGCTCGGCCGCCGCGAGGTGCAGTCGCTGATCGAGCGGATGCAGAAGGACACGCCGTCGCTCGTCGACGATCTGGTGCCGAAGCTGCTGCCGCTCACCACGCTGCAAAAGGTGCTGCAGAACCTGCTCGAAGAAGGCGTGCCGATCCGCGATCTGCGCACGATTCTCGAAGCGCTGTCCGAGCACGCCGCGAAGATCACCGATCCGCACGACCTCACCGCGGCGGTGCGGCTCGCGCTCGGCCGCGCGATCACGCAGCAGTGGTTCCCGGGCATCGGCGACATGCAGGTGATGGGGCTCGACGCGAACCTCGAACGGGTGCTGTCGCAGGCGCTGTCGACCGGGCCGAACCCGGGACTCGAGCCGGGGCTCGCGAATACGCTGCTCATCGAAACGCAGAAGGCGATGACGCGCCAGCAGAACCTCGGCCTCTCGCCGGTGCTGCTCGTGCAGCATGCGTTGCGGCCGATGCTCGCGCGTTTCCTGCGCCGCAGCCTGCCGCAATTGAAGGTGCTGTCGTATGCGGAAGTGCCCGATACGCGCAACGTCAAGGTGGTGAATGTGATCGGCGCGCACGGCTGAGCGTGCTCGCGGAGATCGGCTCGCATGATGCGCGGCCGACTCGCAAGGCTTACCGAAAAATCGCCGACCGGCGCTCCAGTGGGGCGCCGGTTTTTGTTTGGGCGGCGGCTTTGGCAACTGTTTTGGCGGCCACATTGGCGAGCAGCTTTTTGCACCGCGGTGAGTGGCCTCGCGAGGCTCGCCGCACGCGCGTCCGGCCTCATGAAAGTGCGCTTCGTAGCCTGCTCGAAGCAGATGTCGGCGCGGTGTCCATCGCGCGAATTACCCACCTTTAACGGTCTTTATCCATCGATCGTCGCCCGACGCCTTTCGCAATAATTGATCTCAATGGGAAGCGGTGTATTGCCGGTCCGTCAGTCCGTCTACCTCATCGGGGGTCTAGTTTGAACATTCGTAAATTTGTCGGTGCTACCAGTCGCGATGCGTTGCGGCTCGTTCGCGAAGCACTAGGCCCCGATGCGGTCGTGCTGTCGAATCGCACGATGGACGATGGCAGCGCTGAAATCGTCGCGCTCGCCGACAGCGATCTCGCCGCACTCACGCCGAAGGCACGCGAAGGCGCAAGCGCGGCGGCGTTGCGCGGCGGTTCCGCGATGCCGACGAATCCGTACGCGAGCGGGATGCCGGACGTGTTTTCGTCGGTGTTCGGCGCGAGCCCGGAAGCGGGGGGCGAGGCGATGCCGGCGAATGGGGCGACGAACCTGGCGGGGGAAGGCGCGGCTTATTCCACTGTTCATGCCATCGCTCATTCCGTCGAGGCCCCGGCTCACGAAGCATCGGCCGCCGCGAGCGCCGCGCTGAATTCTGTCGCGCCGAAAGTGACGCAGGCGACGCAAGCGCCGAAGGCCGCCATGAATCCGGCGATCCATCTGGGCGCACAGGCCGCGCTCAACCCGTTGTCCGCACCGACGACCGCGTTGCCCGGCAATCCGCTCGACCACGCGACGGTCCAGACGACGTCCGCAAGCACCGCAAGCATCAACGCCTCCACCGCAAGCCAACCGTCGTCCAGTGCAGCCAACGCGCCGGCCGGTTCGAGCGCGCGTGCCGCAGCGACGCGGCTGTCGGAAGACATTCGCGCGGATCTGCTGAAGGCCGCCGGCGTGCCGGTGCCGCCCGCCCCCGCTTCGATCGATGTCGCCGCGCCGCGCACGATGGCCGAATCGAACCCGTGGCTGATCGATCACGCGCGTCGCATCGCCGCCGAACAGCAGCAACAGCGCGGCGAATACAGCGCGCGGCCGGCGGCGATGACGCCATCGGTTGCGACCGCGCGCGGCCTCGGCAGCGCGATCGACGTGCGCGAGGCTGGCGTTCGGCCGACCGCCGTGCCGCCGGTGATCGACACCCCCGACTGGGCGCGCGAGGCCGCTGAAGCCGCCGCGCGCCGCGCCGCCCAGAAGATCGCGCCGGTGCCGTCCGCGACCGACGAAACCCGCACGCCGGCCGCCGTCGCCGAAGCGATCAAGGTGCGCATGGAGCAGGTCGTCAAGGACACCGTGATGAACGAGCTGTCGTCGATGCGCGGCATGATGGAAGAGCACTTCGCGGGCCTGCTGTGGGGCGAGCGTCAGCGCCGCAACCCGGCGCGCGCCGAGCTGACCAAGCATCTGTTCGCGGCGGGCTTCTCCGCGCAACTCGTGCAGATGATGGTCGACAACCTGCCCGAAGACGTCGACACGATGGACGGCGGGATGGACTGGGTGCGCTCGGTGCTCGCGTCGAACCTGCCGGTGATGGAAAACGAAGACGCGCTGATGGAGCGCGGCGGCGTGTTCGCGCTGATGGGCCCGACCGGCGTCGGCAAGACCACCACCACCGCGAAGCTCGCGGCGCGCTGCGTGATGCGCTTCGGCGCGAGCAAAGTCGCGCTGCTGACGACCGACAGCTACCGGATCGGCGGTCACGAACAGCTGCGTATTTTCGGCAAGATTCTCGGCGTGTCGGTGCATGCGGTAAAGGACAGTGCCGATCTGCAACTCGCGCTCTCCGAGCTGCGCAACAAGCACATCGTGCTGATCGACACGATCGGCATGAGCCAGCGCGACCGCCTCGTGTCCGACCAGATCGCGATGCTGTGTCGTGCCGGCCAGCCGGTGCAGCGCCTGCTGCTGCTGAACGCGACGAGCCACGGCGACACGCTGAACGAAGTCGTGCAGGCCTATCAGCGCGCGCCGGACCAGCAGCCGCTCGCCGGCTGCATCGTGACCAAGCTCGACGAAGCGACCAACCTGGGCGGCGTGCTCGACACGGTGATCCGCTACAAGCTGCCGGTGCATTACGTATCGACCGGACAGAAGGTGCCGGAGAACCTGTACGTCGCGACGAAGAAATTCCTGATCAAGAGCGCGTTCTGCATTCCGCGCGACCACTCGCCGTTCGTGCCGCAGGACGACGACATTCCCGCGTTGCTGTCCGCGCTGTCCGCCCGTTCGACCGCCGAGCTGCACGAGGTTCGCTTTGGATAAGGTCGTGTCGGATCAGGCGGAAGGACTGCGGCGGATGCTCGCGCGCAAAGGCGCTCGCGTGATCGCGGTGACGGGAGCGGCGGTGGGCGTCGGTAGCACGACGGTGGCCGTCAATCTCGCCGCGGCGCTCGCGCAGCAGGGCAAGGACGTACTCGTGATCGACGAGTGCGTGGGCGAGCGCTCGGTGAGCGTGATGCTCGGCGGTTTGCGCGGCGCCGGCAATTTCGCGGCGGCGATGCGCGGCGAAATTCCGGTCGACTTCGCCGCCGCGCGTCACGCGCTCGGCTTTTCGGTACTGGCCGCCTCGCGCAATAACCGCGAGGGGCACACGGCCGCCGACTTCAGCGTGTTGCTCGGCGGTTCCGCCGACATCGTGCTGATCGACGCGCAACTCGACGAGCAGAGCCACCTGTCGGAGCTCGCGAAGCAGGCGCACGACGTGATGATCGTCACGCGCGTGTCGGCCCAGGCAATCACCGAAGCGTATGCGTGCATGAAGCGCTTGCACTACGCGCATGCGCTCGCGCAGTTTCGCGTGCTCGCGAATCACGTGCAAAGCGTGCACGACGCGCAGGCCGCGTTCGCGAATCTGGCCGGCGTGGCGAGCCGCTACCTGAGCGTGGCGCTCGAAGACGCCGGCTGCATTGCCGCCGACGTGCGCATGGCGCGGGCGCTGGAGTTGTCGCGCTGCGTGGTCGACGCGTTTCCGTCGACGCCGGCCGCGCGCGACTTGCGCCACCTCGCCGCCGAATTGCAGTACTGGCCGATGCGGCCAGCGATGTCGTCGCAAACGCCCTGGCGGGCGCCTGCGACAGTTACAGCGGCGCACCACGCCGACCAACCGTCCGCGCAGCACGCCTGAAGGCGCCGCGGACAAGGGGAGCACGATGTACAACGCTCAGGGAAAGATCTCTCAGGCCGAAGTTCTGACGAAGTACGCACCGCTGGTGCGTCGACTCGGCTTGCAGCTGGTCGCGAAAATGCCGGCGAGCGTCGATCTCGACGATCTGATTCAGGCCGGCATGATCGGTTTGCTGGATGCCGCCGGCCGCTACAAGGAAGATCAGGGCGCGCAGTTCGAAACCTATGCGAGCCAGCGGATTCGCGGCGCGATGCTCGACGAGCTGCGCAGCAACGACTGGCTGCCGCGCAGCTTGCGGCGCACTTCGCGCGAAGTGGAAACGGCGGTGCACAAGGTCGAGCAGAACCTCGGCCGCTCGGCGAGCGAAGCCGAGATCGCCGAGCATCTGCAGATGCCGCTCGACGAATATCAGTCGATGCTGCAGGACCTGCACGGCAGCCAGTTGATCTACTACGAAGATTTCGACCGTTCCGCCGACGACGAGCCGTTTCTGGACCGCTACTGCGTCGATCATTCGGATCCGCTCTCGGCGTTGCTCGACGACAGCCTGCGTTCGGCGCTCGTCGAGGCGATCGACCGGCTGCCGGAACGCGAGAAGCTGCTGATGTCGCTGTACTACGAGCGCGGCATGAACCTGCGCGAGATTGGCGCGGTGATGGAGGTCAGCGAATCGCGCGTGTGTCAGCTACATAGCCAGGCCGTGGCGCGTCTGCGCACGCGGTTGCGTGAAATGGCCTGGGCGAACGCGGAAGCGAACTGAAGCCGCCGCGGCGGCCCGCCCGCTGCACGCCGTTCGTTACGCCTGCGCCATTTCGTGCTCGGCGGCCAGCGCGAGAAAAGCCGAGCGCGACATACCGCGCGCGGTCGCATACGCGTCGATCTCCAGAACCAGAACTTCGGGCAGCGAGATGTTGATGCGGATCGCCTTCTTCAACGCCGGGATATTGCGCGTTGTCACGAACCCCCACGCAAAACCCGCGAATTCGGGATTGTCGCGATGCGCCTGCAGCGTGCCCGGTTCGGGCAGCGGCAATCCTTCGTCCAGCAAAGTATCGAGATGCGATTCGATCGCTTCCTTCGCGTTCGCGAACGCTTCTTCGAGTGTGTCGCCCGCGGAGTGGCAACCCGGGATGTCGGGCACCACCACGCCGAACGCGTGGGTGCCGTCTCCGGGTTCGATGGCGATCGGGAAGATCAGATGCTTCATTTGAGCCCCGCCTGTTTCAGAATGCTGTTCACGGTGCCGGCCGGCAAATCCTTTTTCGGGTGCGGGACGGTCACGAGACCACGTCTTTCCGCGTGCCGGAAATGATGGTGGCTGCCCGAAATTCGCACGAGCTGCCAGCCATTGGCTTGAATCAATTTGACGACTGCTGCGCTGTTCATACATCTTACCCTCCATCATACACACGACTACACAACATTTCCAGAGGCGAGATTCGCCTGTCGGCGTGCTGCAACGTCGAAATCGAGGCAGCGGCGAAAGCTCGGTGAAGTCGTTATTTCAACGTGAGGAGATAGCTCTGCGCTAGCTAGCCGGATGGCTAACGCAGGCTGGAAGGAAGAGGGTGGGCAGTCAAAAACGGAGGTGAAAAGCCGGCGACCAAAAAGAAAAAAGGCCCGTCGATAACGGGCCTTTCCATCAATCCTGTTGCGGCTACTGCGTTAGTTGCGGTTGCAGCCGGGCAAAAAACGCTTCGCTCAAAGTCCCGATTGCGCCGGGATGCGCCCATCGGGCCCGTACAGGTTGGTCTTGCGCGGCACATTGACCTGCAGCGCTTTAAGCGCGCGCTGGTTGTAGTCCATGCGCACACGGATCAACTCGCCATTGTTGGTGTTCGCGCGGCGCGCGCGCTCGGCCGCTTTTTGCAGCAGCTTCCATTGCGTCGCGACGCGCGTGTCGGTGTTCGCCGCGAGCTCCATGCCGGACCAGCCGCCCGGAAAGCCCAGTTCGGCCAGTTGCGCGTCGCGCGCGGCTTCGAGCCTCGCGAGTACGCCGATCAGCTCGGTCTTCTTCTCGACGATCGCAGGCAACTGCTCGAGCGGCGATACCGCCGTCAGCGCCCTGGTTTCGAGGGTGAGGATCGAGGCGAACGCCTCGACGGTCGAATATTCTTCGATCAGGGTGGCAACCAGAGCGTCTTTCATGTCCACAACTCGCTACGCGCGGCGGCTCGCGATGTACACGCGAGCCGGGTTGGTCGGACGTCGCCCGGCCAGTCACCGCGCGGCGAAGCGCCGCTCAGTTGCCGTTCGACGAGGATTTGTTCTGCAACAGGTCGCGTGCCGTCTGCAGCACGCCGTCGGCGATCTTGCCGGAGTCGATCTGCAACGTGCCGTCCTTGATCGCCTGTTTGATCGACTCGACGTGCGCCGTGTCGATGTCGGCCGAACCGGATGCGGCAAGGCTGCGCAGATGCTGCGACAGGCCCGACAGGCTCACGCTCGCGTCGCCCGACGCGGTGCTCGCGGCCGACGTGGCCGTGCTCGCGCCTTGCGTGGCGCTGGCTGCCGGCGCGGCGTCGCCGCTTTGCTGCGAACGGGACAGGGCGTCTTTCAACGTCGGCAGATTCGAAGAGGTGGTGGAATCGACTTTCACGATTGGCTTCCTGAACGATTTGATTCTGATAACGGCAAGCGTTGATCAAAACTTTAGCGCAATCGCTCGATGCCTGGCCCGGCTTTGCCTGGCCATCCGCCCCCTTCAATACCGCCAGCGCTGCATCAACGGCCGTGTTCGCCGCCGACTCGGCCAGCGCCGCGTGCCCAGCCCGCGTTGCCACGGAGCAAACCCGGGCGCCCGCGGGCCGGCTTGCCGCCACCCCGTTCACATCTGGATTTCCACCGTGCCGCCGTCCTTGACGATGCCGGAGATGATCTGCCCGTTCGCGGTTTTCACCCGCACCTGCTGTCCGGGCGATGCGTTGTTCATCGCGCTGCCTTCGGACGAAATCGAGAAACCGTCGCCGGCCGCGACGACCCGCACGGTCTGGCCGATCGCCACCGCCGACGCACTCCTCAGCATGTCGCGACGCAGCGGCATGCCGCCCGCGATCCGCACCAGCGATACCGAGCCGACCGCCTGCGACGGATCGGTGACGATCGCCTGCGGCAGACCGCTCAGGTCGCCGTCGCGTGCGACGAGGTCGGCGGCGGTGAGTACCTCGCCGGGCGCCATCGCGCGGGCGGCGAGGTAGTAGGTGGCGTGCAGCGCGATGCGCGCCTGCAGATAGATGGTCCACGGATGCTCGCCCGCACAGCGCACGCCGACCGTCGAGCGGCCCCACAGGCGCGCGCCGGTCGGCATGAACGGCGCGAGCGCCGAGCATGCGGCGAGGCCGCGCGGAAACGCGGGCGCGACGGTGATGTCGACCTTGCCGGGCAGGCCGATCGCCTGTTGCTGCAGGAAGGCGAGGGCTGCCGCGTGAATTGCTTCGGGGTCCTGCTGACCGGGCAGCGGCGCGGGCGTGGCGCCGACGGTGGCGGCAGCGGCTGTGGCGACCGCAGCGCCCGTCGGCGGATTTTTCGGTGCAACGCCTGGTGCGGCCGCGCGCAGCATCGCGGGCGGAATTCTCGCGCTTGTCACCGTGCTCGTCACCGCGCGCGGTTGCGCGCCCGCCGTCGCGATCGGTTTGCCGTTCGCGCCGAGTTCCGGCGGCTCGCCGCGCGACGCGAGGCTGTCGAAGCCGGCGCCTTGCGGCGCATTCGCGGCGACCGCGCGGGCGTCGGCATCGCTGGCGCGACCGGAGGAGGGTGTCACGATCACCGGCACCACCGCGCGCGCGCCCGTTTCGACGTTGACGCGCGCCACGCCTGCTGCCCCTGCGTTGGCCGGCGGCGGAATCGTCACGACGCCGTTGGCGTCCGGTTTGAAGTTGGTGCGGATCATCGTCGGCGCGGCGGGCGCGGTTTCGCCGCTGCCCGGAATGACGATCGCGTCGGTCGCGTTCGCGGCGCGCGCGAACGGATCGTTCTCGCGCTGGGCCGGCGCGCGACCCAGCGATTGCGCGGTCGCCGCGGCAAGCGATGCCGCCGACGCGCTGCGCTGCGCCGGCGTCTGGATCTTCTGCACGAGGTCGTTCAGCGCGGCGGGATTCTTCTCACCGGGTCCCGCGATCACGATCGGGCCGCCCGCGTCCTGCGCCTGGCTCGTGGTCGGCAGTAGCACGATGCCGCCCGCGACCCACACCGCGACGTTGACGATAAGCCGCGTCAAACAACGCGCACAACCACGCATGAAGCCACGCAGTGCCCGACGCGCGAACCGGCCTCCACCCACGCGACGCACCGTCGTGCGCTGCGCACGCTGCGGCAAGGCGGAAGTGGACTGGCTGCTCATCACGGTTCTCCATCGAATGCATCGGTACGCCTTGCATTCTAGAGAGCGACCCTCGCGCGCAAACGTCGAATAGAAGCCCCCTTTCCCGGTTATTCGTCCGATTGCCGCTTGCACCCCGCCCATAAGATGCATCTCATGCAAAAAGGCCTTTCCACTCGCCGCGCACCGTGCGTGACGCAGGCATCGAAAGGCCTCGGGAACGTTCTCGGGAGATTTCTATGCTGGACAAACTCGACGCCGAATTCGCGTTCGGCAGGCAGGCGATGGATGTGCGCGCATACCGGCAGGAACTGCTGTCGTCGAATATCGCCAATGCCGACACGCCCGGCTACAAGGCCCGCGACGTCGATTTCGCATCGTCGCTCGCCGGCGCGTTGAAGAAGAGCGGCGGCAGCACGGCGGCCCAAGGCGCGTCGAACACTTCGACGCTGGCGATGACGCAGCCGGCCGGCGTGACGAGCGGCATGTCGATGAGCGCGACCGAGCCCGGCCACATGAGCGGCAAGGCCACGCTAACGGCGACGGGCGGCAGCCCGGACGACTACGGCAACCTGCAATACCGGATTCCGTCGCAGCCCTCGCTCGACGGCAACACCGTCGACGTCGATACCGAGCGCGTGCAGTTCGCCGACAACACGCTGCATTTCGAATCGGGCATGACGGCCGTGTCGAATCAGATCAAGACGATGCTCGCGGCGATCACGTCGGGCTCCTGAGCCCGTCATCGCACGCCGGCACGAACACGTACAGAAGCGCTACGGGACTTAACGAGAAGCCGGTGCGAACCGGCAGGAGAGGTCAGGAAACATGCCATCCCTGATGAATATTTTTGGTGTTGCGGGCTCCGCGATGTCGGCGCAGTCGCAGCGGCTCAACGTGACGGCGTCGAACCTCGCCAACGCGGACAGCACGACCGGCCCGGACGGCCAGCCGTACAAGGCCAAGCAGGTCGTGTTCGCGGTGAGCCCGCTCGGCGGCGCGCGCTCGGGCTCAGGCCAGCAGGTCGGCGGTGTGCAGGTGACCGGCGTGGTCGACGATCCGTCGCCGATGAAAACCGCGTACGAGCCCGGCAATCCGGCCGCCGACGCGAATGGCTACGTGACCTTGCCCAACGTCGATCCGGTGCAGGAAATGGTCAACATGATTTCGGCTTCGCGCTCGTATCAGGCCAACGTCGAAACGCTGAACACCGCCAAAACCCTGATGCTGAAAACGCTCACGATCGGAACCTGAGGAGACCCGTCTTGACCACCAACACCACCATCGGCAGCAGCGGCACGACCGTCTCGCAGACGCTGCTCGACACGATGAACGGCGCGAGCAGCAGTTCGAGTTCGACCAGCTCGACGAGCAGCTCGGGGACGTCGGCCACCGATCTGCAGAACACCTTCCTGCAACTGCTCGTCGCGCAGTTGAAGAACCAGGACCCGACCAATCCGATGGACAGCTCGCAGATGACCTCGCAGCTCGCGCAGATCAGCACGGTGCAGGGCATCGGCCAGCTCAACACGTCGCTATCGTCGCTGTCGTCGCAACTGGCGGCCGGCCAGCAGTCACAGGCCGCGCTGCTGATCGGCTCGACCGTGCTTGCGCCGGGAAGCTCGATCACAGTGGCGAGCGGCAAGGCGAGCGAGTTCGGTGTCACGCTCGCGAACGACGTCAGCGATCTGCAGGTCGTCGTGAAGAATTCGGCCGGCTCGATCGTCAACACGATCGATCTCGGCAAGCAGTCGGCCGGCACGGTCCCGGTGGGCTGGACGCCGACCGACTCGGCGGGCAACACGCTCGCCGACGGCACCTACACGATCACCGCGACCGGCACGATCAATGGCCAGCAGGCAACCGCCACCACGCTCACCGGCGCGACCGTCGAAAGCGTCGTGCAGCAGAGCAGCGGCACGCCGGGCCTCGTGCTGTCGAACGGCTCGACGGTCGGCCTGACGAGCGTCGCCGCGATCCTCTGAGCGGCAGCGGCCAGATCAATCAAGTTACGACTTAGCAGATACGGAGTCAGTCATGGGTTACCAACAAGGTTTGAGCGGGCTGTCGGCGTCGTCGAGCGATCTCGACGTGATCGGCAACAACATCGCCAACGCCAACACGGTCGGCTTCAAGAGCGGCACCGCCGAATTCGCCGACATGTACGCGAATTCGATCGCGACCGCCGTGAGCCAGCAGATCGGCATCGGCACGCAGCTGTCCGAAGTGCAGCAGCAGTTCTCGCAAGGCACGATCACGACGACCAACCAGGCGTTGAACGTGGCGATCAACGGCAACGGCTTCTTCCAGATGTCGAACAACGGCACGCTGACCTATTCGCGCAACGGCGTGTTCCAGCTCGACAAGAACGGCTACATCACCAACGCACAGGGCCTCGACCTGATGGGCTACGCGGCCAACAGCTCGGGCATCATCAACACCGCGCAGACCGTGCCGCTGCAGGTGCCGACCGCGAACATCGCGCCGCAGGCGACCACCACGATCACCGCGGGCCTGAACCTGAACGCGCAGGACGCCATCATGCTCGGCGCGCCGACCGTGCAGGCCAGTAACACCAACACCGGGTCGCTGACCACGACCGGCGCAACGATCACCGACGCGACCGCGGGCACCAATACCGACAACTACACGATTACGTTCGACGGCGCCGGCGGCTACTCGGTGCAGGACACGACGTATCCGAACTCCGCCCCGGTGACCGGCACCTACACCGCCGGCACCGCGATCACGCTCGGCAACGGCGAAAGCATCACGTTCAGCGGCACGCCGGCAGCAAACGACAGCTACTCGGTCACGCAGAACCCGACCGCCTTCAACCAGAACAGCTCGACGACCTACAACTACTCGACCAGCACGACCGCCTACGACACGCTCGGCGGCTCGCAGACGGTCAACATGTACTTCGCGAAGACGGCCTCGGGAACGTGGAACGTGTACGCGGGCTCCGCGACCGGCACCGCGACGCTGATCGGCACGGCGAACTTCAATTCGTCGGGCACGCTGGTCAGCACGAGCCAGGCCGATACGTCCACGACGCCGACCACCTATACCCCGACCACCACGCTCGGCGCGTTCAACGTGGCGATCCCGACCACCGACGGCTCGGGCACGCCGCAGAACATCACGCTGAACATCGCCGGCACCACGCAGTACGGCGGCAAGGACGGTGTGAACAGCCTGTCGACCAACGGCTATGCGGCGGGCCAGCTGACCAGCTTCACGGTCGGCAGCGACGGCACGCTGACCGGCAACTACTCGAACGGCCAGACCGCCGCGCTCGGCCAGATCGTGCTCGCGAACTTCTCGAACGAGAACGGCCTCGTCGACCTCGGCAACAACGAATACGGCCAGACCTCCGCTTCGGGCGTCGCGCAGATTTCGACGCCGGGCTCGACCAATCACGGCGTGCTGCAAGGCGGCGCGGTCGAGAACTCGAACGTCGACCTGACGAGCGAGCTGGTCAACCTGATCACCGCGCAGCGCAACTATCAGGCGAACGCGCAGACGATCAAGACCCAGCAGGCCGTCGACCAGACCCTGATCAACCTGTAAGCGAACGGGACCTCCTCATGGATCGGCTGATCTACACCGCGATGTCGGGCAGTACGCAGGCGCTCGAGCAACAGGCGATCGTCGCGAACAATCTCGCGAACGCATCGACGACGGGCTTTCGCGCACAGCTCGAAACCTTCCGCGCCGTGCCGATGTCGTTCGGCGACGGCAGCACGGTCAACGACGACACCACCCGCACTTTCGTGCTGTCGTCGACGCCGGGCGCCGACTACACGCCGGGGCCGATCCAGCAGACCGGCAATCCGCTCGACGTCGCGATCGAGGGCGCGGGCTGGCTGTCGGTGCAGACCGCCGACGGCAACGAGGCCTACACGCGCGCCGGCAATCTGCACATCGACGAAAACGGCCAGCTCGTGAACGCGACCAACCAGGTCGTGCTCGGCAACGGCGGTCCGGTGTCGGTGCCGCCCGGCGCGCAGATCACGATCGGCAAGGACGGCACGGTGTCGGCACTGACGCCGGGCGATCCGCCGACCGCGGTCGTGACCGTCGACCAGCTGAAGCTCGTGAACCCCGATCCGCAGTCGCTCACGCGCGGCGACGACGGCCTCTTTCGTACCGCCGACGGCAACCCCGCCGACGCTGATCCAACCGTCACGCTGGCGCCGGCATCGCTCGAGGGCAGCAACGTGAATCCGGTGAGCGCGATGGTCTCGATGATCACCAACGCACGGCAGTTCCAGATGCAGACGCAACTGCTGCAGAACGCCGACAAGAACGATCAGTCCGCCAACCAGCTGCTCAGCTTCAGCTAACGAATTGCCACGGCGCGCTTGAGAGCGCGCCCGTGACCTGGGAGAAAAATTGTGAATCGCTCGCTCTACATCGCCGCTACCGGCATGAATGCGCAACAGGCGCAGATGGACGTGATCTCGAACAACCTCGCGAACGTCAGCACCAACGGCTTCAAGGGCTCGCGCGCGGTGTTCGAGGATCTGCTGTATCAGACCATCCGCCAGCCCGGCGCGAACTCGACGCAGCAGACCGAACTGCCGTCCGGCATCCAGCTCGGCACCGGCGTGCAGCAGGTCGCGACCGAGCGTCTGTACACACAGGGCAACCTGCAGCAGACCGGCAACTCGAAGGACGTCGCGATCAACGGCGCCGGCTTCTTCCAGGTGCAGATGCCCGACGGCACCACCGCCTACACGCGCGACGGCTCGTTCCAGACCAACGCGCAGGGCCAGCTCGTGACCTCGAGCGGCTACCAGGTGATCCCGGCGATCACGATCCCGAACAATGCGACCTCGATGACGATCGGCAGCGACGGCGCGGTGTCGATCACCGTGGCGGGTTCGAGCGCGACGCAGCAGCTCGGCTCGATGCAGATCGCGACCTTCATCAACCCGGCCGGCCTCGACGCGAAGGGCGAAAACCTGTTCGCGGAGACCGCATCGTCGGGCGCGCCGAACGTCGCGCAGCCGGGCCTGAACGGCGCGGGCACGCTCAACCAGGGCTATGTGGAAGCGTCGAACGTGAACGTGGTGCAGGAGCTGGTCAACATGATCCAGACGCAGCGCGCGTACGAAATCAACAGCAAGGCCGTGACCACGTCCGATCAGATGCTGCAGACCTTGAGCCAGATGCAGGTTTGAGGACTGGGAATTAAAGGCGGTAAATGATGATGTCGCACTCCACTCGTACTCCGGTTCATTCGCGCACGGCCGAGGCGCTCGTGCAGCTCGCGCTGCTCGCCGCGCTCGGCGGCTGCGGCCTCGTGCCGAAGGAACCGATCACCCAGCAGCCGATGACCGCGCTGCCGCCGGCGCCGCCGCAGGCCCAGGCGCCGGGCTCGATCTACAACCCGGGCTACGCGGGCCGTCCGCTGTTCGAAGATCAGCGGCCTCGCAACGTGGGCGACATCATCACGATCGTGATCGCCGAGAACATCAACGCGACGAAGAACTCGGGCGCGAATGCGAGCCGCAACGGCAACACCGCCTTCAACGTGCCGACCGCCGGCTTTCTCGGCGGGCTGTTCGGCAAGACCAACCTGAGCGCGACCGGCACCAACGGCTTTGCCGGCACCGGCGGCGCGAATGCGTCGAACACCTTCAACGGCACGATCACCGTGACCGTGACCGGCGTGCAGGCGAACGGCAACCTGATCGTGAGCGGCGAGAAGCAGATGCTGATCAATCAGGGCAACGAGTTCGTGCGCTTCTCGGGCGTGGTGAATCCGAACACGATTTCGAGCCTCAACGCGGTGTATTCGACCCAGGTCGCCGACGCGAAAATCGAGTACTCGGCGAAGGGCTACATCGACGAAGCGCAGAACATGGGCTGGCTGCAGCGGTTCTTCCTCAACGTGTCGCCGTGGTGAGCATGAACGCGATCTCCAGAACCTTGTCGCGCGCGGGCCGCGCCATTCTGTTCGTCGCGCTGGCCGGCGCGGCGTTGCCGGCGGCGACGCCCGCGCATGCGGAGCGTCTGAAGGATCTCGCGCAGATCCAGGGCGTGCGCGACAACCCGCTGATCGGCTACGGCCTCGTGGTCGGCCTCGACGGCACCGGCGACCAGACCACGCAGACGCCGTTCACCACGCAGACGCTCGCCAACATGCTGGCGAACCTCGGCATCTCGATCAACAACCAGGCGGCGGGCTCCAGCAACTCGCAGTCGTCGCTGTCGAACATCCAGTTGAAGAACGTCGCTGCGGTGATGGTGACGGCGGTGCTGCCGCCGTTCGCGCGGCCCGGCGAGCAGATCGACATCACGGTGTCGTCGCTCGGCAATGCGAAGAGCCTGCGCGGCGGTACGCTTCTGCTCACGCCGCTCAAGGGCGCCGACGGCCAGGTGTATGCGCTCGGCCAGGGCAATGTCGCGGTGGGCGGCGCGGGCGCGAGCGCGAACGGCAGCAAGGTGCAGGTCAACCAGCTGGCGGCCGGGCGCATCGCGAGCGGCGCGATCGTCGAACGCTCGGTGCCGACCTCGGTGTCGCAGGCGGGCACGATGCAGCTCGACCTGAACGACATGGACTACGACACCACGCAGCGCGTCGTCGCCGCGATCGACAACGCGTTCGGTAGCGGCACCGCGACCGCGCTCGACGGCCGCACGATCCAGTTACGCGCGCCGGCCGATCCGCAGCAGCAGGTCGCGTTCATGGCGCAATTGCAGAACCTCGACGTGCGGCCCGCGCAGGCGGCCGCGAAAGTGATCCTGAACGCGCGCACCGGCTCGATCGTGATGAACCAGATGGTCACGCTGCAGAACTGCGCGGTCGCGCACGGCAATCTGTCGGTGGTGATCAACACGCAGCCGGTGGTGAGCCAGCCGGGCGCGTTCTCGAATGGCCGCACGGTGGTCGCGCAGCAGTCGCAGATCCAGATGAAGCAGGACAACGGCGCGCTGAAGATGGTGAATGCCGGTGCGAACCTCGCCGAGGTGGTGAAGGGGCTCAACGCGCTCGGCGCAACGCCCGCGGATCTGATGTCGATCCTGCAGGCCATGAAGGCGGCCGGTGCGTTGCGCGCCGACCTGGAAATCATCTAAGGAAGACGCCAGATGAATTCGGATACGACCCATTCCGTCAGTTCCGCGAACGACCTCAGTAGCCGGTTCGCACTCGACGTGCAGGGCTTCGGCGCACTCAGCGCGCAGGCGAAGGCTTCGCCGCAGGCCGGCATGAAGATGGCCGCGCAGCAGTTCGACGCGGTGTTCACGCAGATGATGCTGAAGAGCATGCGCGATGCGACGCCGCAGGACGGTCCGTTCGATTCGCACGACACGGCGACCTTCACGTCGATGATGGATCAGCAGATGGCGCAGCAGTTGTCGAAGAAGGGCATCGGCGTCGCCGACGCGATGCTCAAGCAGCTGATGCGTAACCAGGGCATTCAGGCGGGCGGCGCGAACGGCGGCGCTGGCGCGAGCGGTTTCGCCGGCATGGCCAACGCGCTCGGCGGCGGCAGCGGTGGCGGCGACGAAGGCCAGAGCGCGGCGCTCAATGCGCTCGCGCGCGCCTACGGCAATGCCCAGGCAAACGGCCAGCTCGCGCTCGGCAAGGGCTACTCGGCCAATAGCGCGCTGACCCCGCCGTTGCGCGGCGACGGCAGCTCGTCGAAGGTCGACGCGTTCGTCGACAAGCTCGCCGCGCCGGCTCAGGCCGCGAGCGCCGCGACCGGGATTCCGGCGCGCTTCATCATCGGCCAGGCCGCGCTCGAATCGGGCTGGGGCAAGAGCGAGATCAAGAAGACCGACGGCTCGACCAGCCACAACGTGTTCGGCATCAAGGCGGGCAACGACTGGACCGGCAAGACCGTGTCGACGGTCACGACCGAATATGTGAACGGCACGCCGCATCGCACGGTCGAGAAATTCCGCTCGTACGACTCGTATGAAGAGGCGATGAAGGACTACGCGAGTCTGCTGAAGAGCAATCCGCGCTACGCGCAGGTGATCAATTCGTCGCGCGACGTGAATGGCTTTGCCAACGGCATGCAGCGCGCCGGTTACGCGACCGACCCGCACTACGCGAAAAAACTGCTGTCGATCATGCAGAAGATGAGCTGATTCAGAATGCAGGCGACGGGGCCACTTGCATAAGAAGACGGAGGAGGCCGGCTGCCGCGAGGCGGTCGGCCGATCCGCGACGATCGGCCGAACAGGAAAATACTCAGCCATCCAGATGAAGCGCTATTCGGCGGACGGGGCGGGACGCCCGATTGCGTCCGGATGAGGTGTCACGCTGATGTATTGCTTCAGCGCGGGTTGATGCACGGCCAACAGGCCAAACACCACACCGCCGATTGTGCGGGCGGATTCGTCATCGAGCTTGAAGTCGACATCTTCCAGACGCCAGGGAACAACCAGTGCGGCATTCATTTGTCCGGCAAGCGAATCTCGAGGCAGCGTGCAGACTTTTAGTTCCTGTTCGTCTTCGTCATAAGCGATGACAACGTAGCGCGGTGGTCTCTTTTCCATCTCAACCCGCTCCTCTCACACTGTCCGAGAAAAGATGCCCACGCTTGCCTGTATTGAGACTGCCGTAATAGCCAAAACTCATAGCTGAACCCATGCATTGACGACGTCTGACTCTACTCCCGATGAACATCCCGAAATAGCATCCGGATCAGATTTGCGCGGGCTGTGCGGGTAATAAGCGACAGAATCGGGCTGCGGGAACGGAGAGCGAAGCGAACCGCGTTTTAACGTTTGCGCGAAATTTCCAGCAAATATTTAATAAAAGCCCCTAAATTTTGGCTGAATGCTGCCGCTAACGAGTTAGACCCGATACCGGAATAGCGTTGTAAGGTCCGGTCGAACGCGCGCGTTGCGGCTTTGCAGGAAGACCGAGAATATCGACGGTCGAGCTGCGGCACGCGCCCGCAAGAACATGCAAACCGGCAAGCCCATGGATATGAATCAGTCGAACGGCCAGACCGACCTGCGCGGCCAGTCGCACATCCCGCAAGACGACAGCGTGCCCGACTTCGGTCGCCGCAATCCGCTGGAAATCGGCGTGCAATTGCGCAACCTCGTCAATCGCGGCGATTTCCTCACCGTCGAATATGCGGGCGGCCAACTCGTCACGCGTCTGCTCGACGTCGACGTGCGCGAGCGTACCTTCACCTTCGATTGGGGCGCGCTCTCCGAGCAGAACCGCGGACTGCTCGGCGCGCCGCGCTGCCAGTTCCACGCCGCACCCGACGGCGTGCGCGTCGAGTTCGCGACCGCGACGCCGCGCGAAACGCGCTTCGAAGGACTGCCCGCGTTCGAGGCCGACTTCCCCGACGTGCTGTTCTACGTGCAGCGCCGCGAATACTTCCGCGTGAGCGCGCCGATTCTCGACCCGTACATGTGTACCGGCCGCTTCCCCGAGGGCGACGCGTTCCGCTTCGAGGTGCACGATCTGTCGCTGGGCGGCGTCGGCATGCGCACGACCGACGATCGCGTCGCCGAATTACCGATGGGCACGCGCCTGATGGACTGCGAGCTCGTGTTCGGCGGGCTCGGGCGGCTGTCGCTCGATCTGCAACTGGTGTCGCATCGCTCGCTCTCGTTGCCGAACGGCACGCAGCGCTATCAGCTCGGCTTCCGTTTCCTGTCGCTGCCGGGCAGCGCGGAAAACACGCTGCAACGGCTTATCACGCAGCTGGAAATGAAACGCCGTTCGCTGGTGCGGTAAGCGAAGCGGGACGCGGCATGCCGCACGCCCGCAACCGGGCGCGCACCGAACACGATTCACATGGTGCGATCCGCCCACTCGGCTCGCACCAACGTTTCGAGCTGCGAAGCAAACGTTGCACTCGCCTGCGCGGCAACGCGCGCGGCTAGCAAAAACGCAAGCAAACACGTCAGCGCCAACACGACGTAAACGCCGACTCGAACGCAATGGAATGGCCCTCAATTTTTCGCACGGCGGGCCGTTAAAGAGGATGTTCCAGTAACGCGGCGGCATGTCTGCGATGCCGCCCCTCAGGATGACGCATGTCCAGCACTCTCTTGACTATCGGCCTTAGCGGACTCAACGCGGCCCAATGGGGTTTGACGACGACTGGTGAGAACATCAGCAATTCGTCGACGCCCGGCTACTCGATGGAAACGCCGGTGTATTCGGAGGCGAGCGGCACCTATACCGGCTCCGGCTATCTGCCGATGGGCGTCTCGACCGACACCGTGCAGCGCCAGTACAGCCAGTACCTCTCGACCGAGCTGAACAACGCGCAGTCGACGAGCAGCTCGCTCAGCGCGTACAACACGATGATCACGCAGCTCAACAACCTGGTCGGCATTCCGACCTCGGGGATTGCGAGCGCCATCACCGGCTATTTCACGGGCCTGCAGAACGTGGCCAACGACGCGTCGAGCACCTCGACGCGGCAGACCGCGATCAGCGACGCGCAGACGCTCGCCAACCAGATCAACGCGGCGGGCGAGCAATACGACTCGCTGCGCGCGAGCGTCAACACGCAGCTGAGCAACGCGGTCACGCAGATCAACACCTATACCGCGCAGATCGCGTCGCTGAATACGCAGATCACCCAGGCGAGCGCGCAGGGCCAGCAGCCGAACCAGTTGCTCGACGCACGCGACGAAGCGGTGTCGAACCTGTCGCAACTGATCGGCGTGTCGGTGGTGCAGGACAACGGCAGCTACAGCCTGTTCATGTCGAACGGGCAGCCGCTGGTGCTGTCCGGCAACAGCTTCAATCTCGGCACGGCGACCTCGTCGAGCGATCCGAGCGAGCTGTCGGTGCAGTATCTCGGCCAGGCCGGCGCGAAGCCGACGCCGACTCCGCAGACGCTGTCCGACACCAACGTGTCCGGCGGCACACTGGGCGGCCTGCTGCAGTTCCGCTCGCAAACGCTCGATCCAGCCGAAGCGCAACTCGGCGCGATCGCGACGAGCTTCGCCGCGCAGGTCAACCAGCAGAACGAACTTGGCCTCACGCTGAACGGCACCGCGGGCGGTGCGCTCTTCACCGTCGGCTCGCCGACCGTGTACTCGAACTCGAAGAACACCGGCACCGCGACGCTCGGCGTGTCGTTCGCCGACGCGACGCAGCCGACCACCGGCGACTACACGCTGTCGTACGACGGCAGCACCTACACGCTGACCGACAACCAGACCGGCGGCATCGTCGGCGCGGCGTCGAACCTGAACAACCCGATCGGCGGCCTGCAGTTCTCGGTCGCGAGCGGCACGATGAACGCGGGCGACTCGTTCTCCGTCCAGCCGACGCGCGGCGCGCTCGACGGCTTCGCGCTGACCACCACCTCCGCGTCGGCAATCGCGGCGGCGGCGCCAGTGCTGGCGTCGGCGTCGTCGTCGAATACCGGCAGCGCGACGATCACGCAGGGCACGGTGACGAGCGGCTACAGCGCGCCGACCAGCGCGTCGACGATCACCTATACGTCGGGCACTGGCCTCACCGGTTTTCCGGTCGGCTCGGTGGTGACGGTCGCCGGCTCGCCGTCCACGTCGTACACGATCAGTTCGTCGACGACGGCGGTGCCGTACTCGTCGTCCTCGGGCGCGACGCTGACGATCACCAACCCGAGCAATTCGACGAGCGCGGGCGTGATGAACAACGTGACGGTCACGCTTAGCGGCGCGCCCGCCAACGGCGACACGTTCACGATCGGGCCGAACACCGGCGCGGCCAACGACGGCCGCAACGCGCAACTGCTGTCGAACCTGACCACCGCGCAGGTGCTCTCGGGCGGCACGTCGACGCTGACGTCCGCGTACGCGACCTACGTGAACAACATCGGCAACCAGGCTACCCAGATCCAGACCTCGGCCACCGCGCAAAGCACGCTGGTCACGCAGATCACGTCGGCGCAGCAGTCGGTGTCGGGCGTCAATATCAATGAGGAAGCAGCGAATCTGCTTCAGTATCAGCAGCTCTATCAGGCCAACAGCAAGGTCATCCAGACCGCGCAGACGCTGTTCCAGACGCTGCTCGGCATCTTCTCGTAAGGGCTTGAATCATGCGTATCTCCAGCGCCGAGTACTTCAGCATGAACGTGGCGACGATGAGCAACCAGCAGGCTCAGTTGTCGCAGATCTACCAGGAAATCTCGAGCGGTTCGAGCCTGACCACGCCCGCGGACAATCCGCTCGGCGCGGCGCAGGCCGTGCAGCTCAGCTCGACGGCGACCGCGCTGTCGCAGTACACGACCAACCAGAGCGCGGCGCTGTCGTCGCTGCAGGCCGAGGATTCGACGCTCAGCAGCGTGCTGAGCACGTTGCAAAGTGTCAATACACAGGCCATCCGCGCGAGCGACGGTTCGTTGAACGACGCCGACCGCACGGCGATTGCGGCGCAGCTGACGAGCCTGCGCGACCAGTTGCTGACCTACGCGAATTCGACCGACAGTGCCGGCAATTCGCTGTTCTCAGGCTTTCAGAATTCAGCCCAGGCGTTCACGACCAACGCGAGCGGCGCCGTGGTTTATTCGGGCGACACCGGCACGCGCATGGTGCAGGTCACCGGCAGCAACCAGGTGGCGACCGGCGATAACGGTCAGGCGGTGTTCATGAGCGTCGGCGCGGCCAATGCCGAGCCGATCGCTAGCGGCAATTCGGCGAATACCGGCACAGGTGTGATCGGCGCGGTGACGGTGAACGATCCGACCAACGTGGCGAACGCGGACTCCTACCAGATTGCGTTCAGCGGCAGCGGCTCGACGCTCGCCTATACGATCACCGACACCACCACCGGCGTGGCCGGCACGCCGCAGACCTACACGGCGGGCTCCGACATCACGATGGCCGGCCAGACCGTCGCGATCACCGGCACGCCGGCCGCCGGCGACAACTTCACGGTGCAGCCGGCCAAGCAGGCAGGCACCGACGTGTTCGCGAATCTGAACGCGATGATCTCGGCACTGCAGCAGCCGGTCACGGGCAATACGGCGGCCACCGCGAATCTGCAGAACGCGCTGAACACGGGCATGTCGCAGCTCTCCAATACGCTGAGCAACGTCACCGCGATCCAGGCGTCGGTGGGCGGCCGCGAACAGGAAGTGCAGGCGTTGCAGACGGTCACGCAGACCAACTCGACGCAAACGCAAAGCGATCTCTCGGACCTGACCTCGACGGATCTGGTATCGACGATCAGCAAGTACACGATGCAGCAGGCGGCGTTGCAGGCTTCGCAGCAGGCGTTTGTGCAGATTCAGAATATGTCGTTGTTCCAGTACATCAATAATTGATGCATACGGCGGCAGCCGGAAAAAAGACTCCTTTGCTGGTTTCCGGGGCGTTGCCGACAGGTTGTAGTTGGCCGATACTGTTGAAAAAGTCGCTGCGCGGCCTGAGCAATCAGCAACCGATAAAATCGACCTCTCAGATCGACCCGCAAGCCGCCCGCGAATGTTGGTCAAGGGTGAGAAGACCCCCAAAAGTCTCGCGAGACACACGGTTAGCGACTTTTTCAACAGTATCGGCCATAAGCAGACGGTGACGACAGACAGCTTCCCGGCTCCTCGTCTCGTCGACGTCGCGCCGGAAGTAACCGTCAAGTGTTCGCAAAAACGAGACACTACAGAGGCAGACGCGCATCGGTAGGCGACGCTCGGAGCGATTGAGACGCGGCATAAGGGCTCGAGACCATACCGGTTCCCAATCTTCCTGGAGTCCTGCGTGCAAGCCATTGACCGGCAGCCCCGGCGGGCGCCGGACGGCGCACTTGTTCACCACGAGCGCCGCCGCCCGGAGCAGACTACATTGGACCGTCTGGTGCAGCAGCATGCCGAGACTATCTTCGCGCGGGCCGAGGGTGAGGAGGGGCCTGCACGGACAAGTCAGTGTGAGCGTCTATGGCAACGGCTTCAAATCCAGTTCTTTAAGGAAAGCGTTGTGCTTGTCCTTCGCAGCCGCAATCGCCTTTTCAATCTCCACCAGCTCTTGGTGAGTCTCATCCAGAACAATCTCCGTCTCGCTCACCGCCGTGCTGATATAGCGCGAGATGTTCAGGTTGAAATCGTTCTTTTCGATCTCGGCCATCTCCACCTTGCGTGAGTAGCGCGTCTCTTCCTCGCGGAACTGGTAGGTCTTGATGATCTTGGCGATGTGCTCGGGCTTGAGCTGGTTCTGGCGTTTGCCTTTTTCGAAGTGCTCCGGCCCGCTTGCGTTAATGAACAGGACATCGTCCGGCTTCTTGCACTTCTTCAACACCAGGATGCAGACTGGGATGCCGGTGGAATAGAACAGATTGGCGGGCAGGCCGATCACCGTGTCGATGTGCCCGTCCTTCAGCAGTTTGGTGCGAATGCGTTCTTCCGCCCCACCTCGGAACAGCACGCCGTGCGGCAGGATGATGGCCATTACGCCTTCGTCTTTGAGGTAGTGGAAGCCATGCAGCAGGAAAGCGAAGTCGGCAGCGGACTTGGGCGCGAGGCCGTGGCTCTTGAAGCGCACGTCGTCGGCCAGCGCGTCGGTCGGTTCCCAGCGGTAGCTAAAAGGCGGGTTGGCGACGATGGCGTCAAATCTTGGCTTCTTGGCCGGATTCTGCTCCCGCATCATGTCCCACTCGTTGAGCAGGGTGTCGCCGTGGAAGATCTCGAACTCCGTGTCCTTAACCCCGTGCAGCAGCATGTTCATGCGCGCGAGGTTGTAGGTCGTGATGTTCTTTTCCTGTCCAAAGATCTTGCCGATGGTGCCGTCCGCCTTGGCCACCTTCTTGCGCACGTTGAGCAACAGCGAGCCAGAGCCGCAGGCAAAGTCCAGCACGCTTTCCAGCCGCTTCCTGGTACCGGTTTTGGGTTCCTGACTGTCCAGCGTGACGATGGCGGAGAGGATGTCGGAAATCTGCTGCGGGGTGTAGAACTCGCCCGCCTTCTTGCCGGACCCAGCGGCAAACTGGCCGATCAGGTATTCATAGGCATCGCCCAGCGCGTCGATGTCCGTGGAGAACTCCGCCAGCCCTTCCGCGATCTTCTGAATGATAGCGCAGAGCTTAAGGTTCCGGTCGGCGTAGGTTTTGCCGAGCTTGGGAGAACTCAGATCGATCTCGGAGAACAGGCCCTGAAAGGTGCTCGCGAAGGATTCCGTCTCGATGTACTTGAAGCCCGCTTGCAGCGTGTTCAGTAGCTCCGCGTTCTGGGTGCGGGCCAGGTTGGCGATGCTGTTCCAGAGGTGCGCGGGCTGAATGACGTAATGCACCTTGCGGCGCATCTGCTTCTCGAACGCCGAAACGTCGTCAATGTTGTTCGCATACCAGAGCGCCAGCGGCACCTCGCGGGTGTTGCTTTCCACATCAGGGTAGTCCCGCCCCAACTCCTTCATTGCCGCCGTTTCGTAATTGTCCGAGAGGTAGCGCAGGAAAAGGAAGGACAGCATGTAGTCGCGGAAGTCGTCCGCATCCATGGCCCCGCGCAATTGGTCAGCGATGCTCCAAAGGGTCTGGTTGAGTTGCTTTTGATTGGATTCGTTCATAGGGTCGTGGCCGGTGCGGCGGCGGGTGCTGTAGGTGCTGCGGTCGGTGTCGGTGCCGTCTCAAGAATGTCAGGCAGGTCAAACTGGAATTTGGCGGTGAAGTCTCCCAGAATGCGCCGGAACAGCTCTTTGTTGTCCTCCCCCATTTCGGTCGGTTCGTGGATGGCGTATTTGCCGTGACTGAGGAGGTTCAGCGCGCGGTTGTAGAGTGCACGGTCTTCCTCGATGCTCAGCGCCTTGAGGCAGAAGGAGATGTCAGCGTGGCCGAAGAACGACGCCGTTTTTTCCATGATGCTGCGCAGGGCGTTGAAGTGGAAGGTGTAGAGCTTGCCGGTGTTGGGGGCCGCGGCAAGTTGAAGCTCAGCGAGTGACGCGACGTGATGGAAAAAGGGCGTGTCCTCGGTGGCTCGCAGGGTATATGCACCGTCTCCGTTCGGGCGGTGCAGAAAGTAGCGCTTGTGGTTCACCCTCGGCTCGCCCTCTTTCGCTCTGCCAATCTCGTTGCACATCACGTTGAAGAAAAGGGCGTGATGAGACGAGAAAACAACCTTGATGGGCGCGGGAGCGCCGTTCTGGCCTTTGCGGCTCGCAGCCCGGCGCAGGAGTTGGGCGAGGTCGCAGGCCACGGCGATAGCGTTGTTATCGTCCAGTGAAGAGATGGGGTCATCGATGTAGAGATATTTGTTGGACTGATAGGAGACGTGACCGTCGAGCATCCGCTCGCAAATGGCCATGAAGAGGCACCAGATGAAGATGTTCTGCTCGCCACGGGAGATCTTGATGTTCTCGGCTTCACCATTGCGGAAAGAGACCTTCCATGTCTCGTAGTCAATGTCGAAATCGAAGTCCGCGTAGCGGTCGAGATAGCCCGCAATCGTTTCGTCCAGTGCGAGGTCTTTCAGGCCATTGAAGAAGGTGGAGTTGGGATTGAGTTGGAGCTGTCGAACAGCATCACCGTCTAGATCATTGTCCCAGGTGAACAAGTCTTCGGTAAATGCGTTGAAGTAGAGGGTGTCGGCAGTGCCATTGTTCTTGCGCTTTCCCTCTTCCTTGAACTCCATCGACAGCCGCGTCTTGCCAGTGCGGTTGTAGGCATACATAAGGATGAGCTCTACTCCGCCCAGATCGTCACGCAGCTTTCTCGTGAGTGTCCTGAGGTTGGCGTATTTGTTGATCTTTGGCTTTGCGCTCATGCATTAACCTCTTCCGAGGATGGGAAGAGCTTCTGCATCAACCCTTTTTTGTGGGTCTTGATGGCTTCGAGGTTTTGAGTTTCGGCGGTGATCAGCGCGTCGAGACTGCTCAGACACGAAGCGATACGTTGTTGCTCGGGGAGCGTTGGCGGCCAAGCTAGCTCAAGCGCGCTGAACCTAGAACTGCCAAGATGAGCCACTGAGGTTGTTTTAGTCGCAATTCCTGCAAACGTCCCGTCCTTCTGGCATTTTCGAAAGACTTGTGCAGCGAACTCCGGACATGTTGATGGGAAAGAACGAAAGCGAAGCAATTGGTTCTGCATCGCACAGCGTCCTCCGAACTCGCCGCGGTATAGCGACGCACGGCCCACGAGCTCCAATGATTGCCCTTCGTTCAGCAGGATGTCCTTGTCGAGAATCTCGAATCGGCTGAACTCAGCGTCGGTCATGGGCATCGTCAGCATGTCTGAGAGATCGATTGCACCGTCCAAGACGTTTTTCGTTCGTAAATATGGTCGCAGTTGGCCCGGCGCATTGACCGCCAATGCCTTTCCCGCGAGCACCTCGCCCCGTTCATCGACCCGCCTCGCTACCCACTCCCCGGCATTCTGGAATTCGGGGAAGCGGAGGCGAGGTTGGGTTTCGCCTTTGCGGGGGAAAAGCTGCTGCATCAGCCCTTTTTTATGGGACTTGAGTACGTCTAATTTGCGCGCCTGCGCAGCGATCACTCCATCTACCGAACTCAGGCACTCGGCAATCCTTTGTTGTTCGGTGGGTTTGGGAACCGGCAGCATCAGATCTGAGAACTGCGCGTAGCTGATCATCTTTCCATCACGCAACCCTTCGAGGTTTTTAGTGAGAATTCGAATGAATCGATCAGTCTTGAGGTAGTGTCGAAAGTACTCGTCGCTTCCTTCACCCCGACGACGGAGGATTACATAGGCCGGGCTACAGATTCCGTGATAACGGGAATACTCAATACCGCCTTGGAACGATCTGAGACTAATAATGAAGTCGCCGACGCGAACGACTTTGTAGCTCCCGAGGCTCTTCTCAGTTACCGAGACGTGATAGTCAATCATGTGCCGGGGAATTGCCCCGTGCTCCTGGGTGATTGCCAGAACAGGAAGACCCGGCTTAGGATTCCGGTCATTAATCTGATTAAACAACGAGCCACCCGCTTCGAGTGCCCACCCCTCTTCCCCCCGGAACGCAGGAAATCGTAGCTTCGGCACCAGCGCAGGCTTTGCCTCTTCCTTTGCCGTAGCGGTTTTTTTCTTACTGCTCATACGCACTGAGTCCTGAAATTTCGCGGCCACCGGCGCGTTTAGTGAGGAGGGAGTGGAGGTCATCCATGAGGGCTAGTTCGGCCTTGGTGCGGGCTTTCCAGCCGAGGTCGAGTGGGGCCATCAGGTCACTGAGTTGCTCGCCATCGAAGATCATGCGGTCGAGGATGCCGTCCACGAAGCTTTGAAGGGCGGCGGTGGTGAGGCCGTGCTTCGCTGCGATGTCGGCGAGTTCTTTGGCGCTTTTCTCCGACTTGAAGCGGGTATAGCCGTCGCGGATGGCGGTTTCAGAGAGGCCCTCACCCGCCTGGAGAGTGGCGATGTATTCGGCGATGTCGTCGCGCTCATTCATGAACTTGGCATCGGCGCTGATGAGCCCGATGAGTTCCTCGCGAGTCATCTTGGCCTTGCCGGGCCCCTTGGCGGAGAACTTGGCAATAAGGCCCATGATGTAGTCGTAGTCGATGACGGCGGAAGCGAAGAGGACAAACTCGAAGTCGAGCTGGTCCACGAGATCATCGTTGCCGGGGCCATCAACTTCCTTGACGTCTTTGCCCTGCTGCGCTCTGAGCTCTTTGGCAGTTTGAAGATACTGGCCTTTGAAGCCGCGCAGGTTTTCATCGGGCAGCACCTGTTCGATGGCGGCTTTGTTGTCTTCGCTGAGGTCGGTGTATTGGTCCAGCTGGGTTTTGAGTCGCTGGACTTCCTTGAAGTAGCTGATGAAGGCGGCGCGGGCCTCGTCGCCCTTCAGGTTGGCTACGGCGGATGGCGTGCAGGCAAGGCCTTGGGACGTCATGAAGTCGTCCAACTTCTGCACTGCGGTCTCCAGCTTCTGGATGACCACAGGCGCCTTGTCCACGAGCCAGATTTCCCCCGCCTGCTCGTCGGTCTTCTCTCCGGAGAAGAGGGCGATGGCAGCATCGACGGAATCTTGCTGCTGGCGAAAGTCGAGGATGTTGCCGTAGGGCTTGGTGCCGTTGAGCACGCGATTGGTGCGGGAGAACGCCTGGATCAAGCCGTGGTGCTTGAGGTTCTTGTCCACATAGAGCGTGTTCAGGAACTTGGAATCAAAGCCAGTGAGCAGCATGTCCACTACGATAGTGATGTCGATCTTCTGCGCGGCAGGGTAGTCGGCATTGGGCCACTGCTGGTCCTTGATGCGCTTCTGCACATCCTGGTAGTAGAGGTCGAACTCGCTCAAGCGGTGGTTAGTGCCGTAGCGGGCGTTGTAGTCAGCGAGGACGGCCTTGAGCGCAGCTTTCTTTCCCTCGGGATCTTCTTCGTTGTCCACCTGTTCCTGCGGCAGGTCTTCCTGGATCTGCTTGACGTCTGGGTCGCCCTCGGCAGGCGGGGAGAAGACGCAGGCAATGTTCAGCGGCTTAAAATCGGGATCGGTGGCCTGCTTGTCCGCCTGCATGGTCTTGAACAGAGCGTGGTATTCGATGGCGTCGTTGATGGACGCGGTGGCGAGGACCGCGTTGAAGCGGCGCCCGCCGGTGGCTGCATTGTGCTTGGCAAGAATGGCATCGATGACGGCCTTCTTGGCAATGGCTTCGCCGGGCTTTGGTGGGTTCTTACCCTCGGGCTTGAAGTAGTCGACGTGGAAGCGCAGGACGTTGCCATCCTCGATGGCATGGGTAATGGTGTAGGCGTGGAGCTGCTTGTGGAAGAGCTCCTCGGTGGTCCGATACGAGGCCACCTCACCGTCGATTTTTATGCGACTGGCGTTGCCGTTGGGTCCACCGAATATCGGCGTGCCGGTGAAACCGAAGAGCTGCGCCTTCGGGAAAAATGCTTTGATGGCCTTGTGATTGTCGCCAAACTGCGAACGGTGACATTCGTCGAAGATGAAGACAATGCGCTTGTCCTGCAGTGCTTCGAGCTGTTCTTTGTAGGTGGCTTGGCCGTTTTTGCTGCGCTGCTTATTGCGCTTGCTGTTTTCGTCCAGCGCGAGGCCGAGCTTCTGAATGGTGGTGACGATGACCTTGTCGGCGTAGTCCTCTGAAAGCAGGCGGCGCACGAGGGCAGCGGTGTTGGTGTTTTCTTCGACGCAGCCTTCCTGAAATCTGTTGAATTCTTCCCGCGTCTGGCGGTCGAGGTCTTTTCGGTCCACGACGAACACACACTTGTGAATGTGGTCGTTTTCCTTCAACAGGGTAGAGGCCTTGAAGGACGTGAGCGTCTTGCCGCTGCCAGTGGTGTGCCAGATGTAGCCGTTGCCGTTGTCTTCGTCGATGCACTTGACGATGTGTTGCACGGCATAGACCTGATACGGCCGCATGATCATAAGCTTTTGCTCACCCGCAAGCAGCACCATGTAGCGGCTGATGGTGCGGCCGAGGTCGCACTTTCCCAGGAAGCGTTCGGCGAACTCGTCGAGTTGGGTGATCTTGCGGTTGTCCTCGCCGGCAAACTCATAGATGGGCAGAAAGCGCTCGTCGGCATTGAAGGCGAAGTGGCGGACGTTGTTGTTGGCGAAGTAGTAGGTGCGGTCGCGGTTGCTGACGATGAACAGCTGCATGAAGCAGAGCAGCGTCTTGGTGTAGCCGTTGCCCGGGTCGTGCTTGTATTCGACGATCTGTTCCATGGCCCTGCGTGGATTCACGCCCAGGGTTTTCAGCTCGATCTGCACACAGGGCACGCCGTTGATGAGGATGAGAACGTCGTAGCGGTGGTGGCTGTTGTCAGTGTTGATGCGGAGCTGGTGAACGACCTCGAAGTGGTTTTTGCACCAGTCCTTGATGTTCACCAGCGTGTAGTTCAACGGCGTGCCGTCGTCGCGGGTGAAGGCATTGATGCCGCGCAGGGTCTTGGCAGCGGTGTAAACATCCGGGGTAACTATTTCATCCAGGAGCCTGGCGAACTCGGCTTCGGTCAGCTTGATGCGGTTGAGGGCTTCGAACTTCTCCCGGAAGTTCCTTTCCAGCGCGGCGCGATCGCGAATGTCGTCGCGGTATTCGTACTTCAAGTTCTGAAGCTTGCCAAGGAAGCCGTATTCGATGTGCTCTTCTTTGAGGAGAGGGCTCGGTGCTCCGGACGGCAGATCGTAGGTGAACTTGGATGAAGGCATGGGGGAGGAATGTGCGTTGGCTATGGATCGGAAGGCAATGCGGGTGGCGGGTCGCTATGTTTTGTGTCCGTTGGGATGTACTACAACCACTTATAGCTCGCCAGTGTGAGGTCCAACGTTCCGCTCATGTGTCGTGGGAGGCCTTGATGCGCGGGCTCTGGTCGAGCGCCAACTTCGCAAATCCGCACTCGGTAACGATTTTTCGGCGCGATCACGCCCCACGGCTCGTCATCGAACGAAAGACTTAGCTTGGACCCGGTCCAGGAACGTTTCGAGGTTCTACTCTGCCAACTGCTTACTGCTTGCCGTTATCAGCCCTCTATTCTAGCCGAGGCAACCTTTCGCCTGCCGGCGCTTCTCGTCCTGCTGCCGGTTCACGTCGGGCAACGGAGAGTTCAAGGAACCCTCCTCAAGGCCCTTCGTGTTCGTGTTGTATGCCCACCGCTGGCGGCGTTTTCCCTATTCCGCTTGCGGGATAGGTCTATCGCTTCCTTTGAAATAAGTATGAGCGGACAAAAGCGTGACTCTCGGACCTGAACGGCTTCATCTGCGCAGAGGCCGGCCCAGATCTTCGCAAGGAGCTAAGCCTGTGAGACATCGTTGGAAGCCCGCAAGCTGTAGCCGTGCGCAAAAGTCGGTAGACGTCCACTATCGATCGTGATCTGAACCGCCTCGTAAGGGGTTGTGAATGCCTGCTTTGGACAAATCTGACAGACCGCTTAGGGTCGAGCGGAACCCCTTCCCCGGAAATCTACGATGAACCAAAACCGGCGCACGTCGGTTTTTTCGTCCGCCGTCCACCGCCCCTCACCTCAGCCCCGCCGCGACCCGCCCCATCTGATCAATACCGCTGTCGAACAGCCGCACGAAGAACGGAATCATGTTCGGCAGCATCAGTTGCACGAGCAGCAGGCCGACCAGCATTGTCAGCGGAAAGCCGATCTGGAACACGCCGATCTGCGGCGCCGCGCGGTTCAGGATGCCGAGCGCGAGGTTCGCGATCAGCAGCGCGACGACTACCGGCAGCGACAACAGCAGCCCCGCCGAGAAGATCGCGCCACCCCAGTTCGCGAGCGTTTGCCAGCCGTGCGGCGCGAGCAGGTTGGCCGACACCGGCACCGACTGGAACGTCGTCACCAACGCGGCCAGCATCTGCAGATGACCGTCGACGGCGAGAAACGCCAGCATCGCGATCGTCGTCATGTAGCGCGAGATCACGACGCCGGAGCCGGTCGCCTGCTGGTCGAAGAAGGTCGCGAAGCCGAGGCCCATGCCGAGGCCGATGAAGTAGCCGGTGGCGTCGATCGCCTGGAACACGATCTGCATCGTCACGCCGAGCGCGATGCCGATCAGGAACTGGTTGACGAG
Organism: Paraburkholderia antibiotica; assembly: GCF_012927125.1. Classification (GTDB taxonomy): domain Bacteria; phylum Pseudomonadota; class Gammaproteobacteria; order Burkholderiales; family Burkholderiaceae; genus Paraburkholderia; species Paraburkholderia antibiotica. The sequence goes on along the minus strand of NZ_JABBFZ010000007.1, from coordinate 104,254 downwards.
GATCCACACGCCGTCCGCGGAAAACACCGTGACCTGCGGCAGCGCGCCGATGGTCGGCGCGACGACGATCGTCGTGAACGCGGCGAGACCAATTTTCACGCGCGAGGGCATCGACGCGTTGCTGAAGAGCGGCGCGGTCGCGATCAGCGCGGCGATGCGCGCGAACGGCCACAGAAACGCGGTCAGCCAGACGTTCAGTTGCGCGTAGGTGACCGTGAACATGACAGATGGGCGATAAAGCGGCGGGGCAGGGGAGCGGGCTCGAAACGGGCTCGGAGCATGCGCTCAGTTGACCAGCGTCGGAATCGCGCTGAACGTGTGGCGCAGATAGTCGAGCATCGTCGTTAGCATCCACGGACCGGCGATCACCAGCGTGAGCGCAATCGCGAGCAGCTTCGGGATGAACGACAGCGTGCTTTCGTTGATCTGCGTGGCGGCCTGGAACAGGCTCACGAGCAGACCGACGACGAGCGCGACGAGCAACAGCGGGGCGGCGAGGATCAGGCCGACGTACATGGCCTCGTGGGCCAGCGTCATGACTGCTTCGGGTGTCATCGTGAGTACCTTGCGAAAGCGGGTCCGCTCAGACGAAGCTCTGCGCGAGCGAGCCGAGCAACAGTTGCCAGCCATCGACGAGCACGAACAGCATCAGCTTGAACGGCAGCGAAATCGTCGCCGGCGACACCATCATCATGCCCATCGACATCAGCACGCTCGCGACCACCATGTCGATGATCAGGAACGGAATGAAGATCGTGAAGCCGATCGTGAAGCCGGTCTTCAGCTCGCTCGTCACGAACGATGGCACCAGCAGCGACAGCGGCACATCCTCCGGCCCTTGCATCGGCGCCGCGTGCGAGATGCGCGCGAACAGGGCGAGATCGCTCTCGCGGGTCTGTCGCAGCATGAAGGTCTTGAACGGCGCGACGCCGCGCGCGACCGCCTGGTCCATCGGCAGCGAGCCTTCGGAGAACGGCCTGTAGCCTTCGTTATAGGCCTTGTCGAGTACCGGCGACATCACGAACAGCGTGAGGAACAGCGCGAGCCCGACCAGCACCTGGTTCGGCGGCGTGGTGGTCGTGCCGAGCGCCTGGCGCAGCAGCGACAGCACGATGATGATGCGCGTGAAGCTCGTCATCATCAGCACCATCGCGGGCAGGAACGACAGCATCGTGAGCAGCAGCATCGTCTGCACGCTCAGCGAATAGGTCGTGCCGCCGTTCGGGCCGGCGCTCGTCGTGAACGCGGGCAGGCCGGCGGTCTGCGCGAACGACAGCGTCGGCAGCGCGAACAGCAGCGCCGCTATGGCGAGCGGCAGCCACGGGGCGAGGCGGCGCAGCGGCGTGAAAAGCTGCATGAGAAGCTGCACGAAGCGCGATGTTGCGCGCGGCAAACGTGCCGCCTCATCGCGCGCGACAGACGCCGCACGTCCCACACATTCCGCCTGAAAACCCGACTGCATGAAACTGACCTGCATCACCGATCCCCGCCGCCGTGCGCGTTGAAACGTTTGCCCACTTCGCCTTTCAGGGCGTCGCGAAAGCGTTGACCAAAAGTGCCGGGAAGCTGACCGACGGCCGGCGGATTCGACGCGGCGAGCGGATCGGTCGCCGCGGTCGCATCGGTCGCGACGGAGCCGGCCGGCATCGTATGCAGGAGCCGCACGTTGCCGGGCGCCGCGCCGAGCACGAGCCACGTATCGCCGATCTCGACGACCGCAACGCGCTCCTTGCCGCCGAGCGAAGCACCGCCGATCGTCCTGACGAGACCGCCGCGCTGGCCGGATTGCAGGCCGAAGCGTCGCGCGAGCCACGCGCAGCCGAACACGAGCGCGATCACGACCGCGAGGCCGACGAAGGTTTGCAGCACCGCGCCGACACCGAGCGCGGGCACCGCACTGCCGGCGCCGACGCCCGAGGCGATCTGCGCGGCGTTGTTGACCGCGTTGATATCAGCCGCCTGCGCGGTTGACGGCGCGACGAGCGCCGTGACGTCGACCGCGAGAACCGCGCTCGCCGCCGCCACCGCCCGAAGCAGAACATCGCGCGACGCAACCCGCACGCCGTGACTGGTCACGCGTTTCATCGATTCAGCTTCCGGATGCGTTCGGACGGCGTGATGATGTCGGTCAGCCGGATGCCGAACTTGTCGTTGACGACTACCACTTCGCCCTGCGCGATCAGGCAGCCGTTGACCAGCACATCCATCGGCTCGCCGGCGAGGCCGTCGAGTTCCACCACCGAGCCCTGCGCGAGCTGCAGCAGGTTGCGGATCGCGATCTTGGTGCGGCCGAGTTCGACCGTCATCTGGACCGGGATGTCCAGGATCATGTCGATGTCGTTGCGCGTCGCGGTCGGCTCGACCTTCGACAGCGGCTGGAACACGCCGGCCGCGGTCGGGTTGACTTCGGCGTTGCCGTTCTGCTCGGCGAGCGCGCTCGCCCAGTCGGCCATCGCCGCGTCGTCGTCCTCGGCGCCGAGCGCCGCTGCGGCCATTTGCTCGGCCGCGGCCAGTTCGGTCTCGGGCTTTGCGTTCAGGTCACTCATATCCACCTTCCTTCATCGTGTCGGCTGCGCTGATCATCTTCTGGACCCGCAACGCGTATTGACCATTGAAAATTCCGTAGCCGCATTCCATCACTGGCACGCCGTCGACTTTTGCGGTGATGTGCTCGGGAATGTTGATCGGCAGAACATCGCCTTTGCGCATGTTCAGGATCTGTTCGAACGTGACCGGCACCTGCGCGAGGTTGGCGGTCAGTTGCACTTCGGCGGCCTGCACCTGCTGCGACAGCACCCGCACCCAGCGGCGGTCGACGTCCATCGCCTCGCCCTGGATCGGCGAGGACAGCACGTCGCGGATCGGTTCGATCATCGAGTACGGCATGCAGATGTGCAGCGTGCCGCCCGTCGAGCCGAACTCGATCGAGAACTGCGTGACGATGACGATTTCGTTCGGCGTTGCGACGTTGGCGAACTGCGTGTGCATTTCCGAGCGCACGTATTCGAACGACAGCGGGCGCACGCTTTTCCACGACGCCGTGTAGTGCTCGAACGTCAGGTTGAGCAGCTTCATGATGATGCGCTGCTCGGTCTGCGTGAAATCGCGCCCTTCGACGCGGGTGTGAAACCGGCCGTCGCCGCCGAACAGGTTGTCGACCACGAAGAACACGAGGTTCGGGTCGAACACGAACAGCGACGTGCCGCGCAGCGGTTTAACGTGCACCAGGTTGAGGTTGGTCGGGATCGGCAGGTTGCGGGTGAATTCGCTGTACTTCTGCACCTTCACCGGACCGACGGAGATCTCCGCCGAGCGCCGCATGAAGTTGAAGATGCCGACGCGCAGCAGACGTGCGAAGCGATCATTGATGATCTCGAGGCCGGGCATCCGGCCGCGGACGATCCGCTCCTGCGTCGCGATGTTGTACGGGCGTACGCCGGTGCGTTCGCTCTGCTCGGTTTCGGTGTCGGATTCGCCGGTGACGCCCTTGAGCAGGGCATCGACCTCCTCCTGGGACATGAACTCTTCGTGGCCCATGGCTTATTCCTCGTGCGTCCCTTGGCGGTTGATGGTGGCGGTGCTGGACGGGGTCACGTCACTGCACGACGAATTCGGTGAACAGCACGTCCTGCACGCGGATCGGCGGCGTGCCCTTGTCGGTCGGCTCGGTGATCAGCGTTTTCAGTTCGTCGGCGAGCGCGCGCTTGCCGTCGAGCGGCGCGAGCTCGTCGGGGTGCTTGTTCGACAGCGCGAGCAGGATGTGGCTGCGGATTTCCGGCATGTGCTCGGTGAGCACCTGCTGGGTGGCGGCGTCGCTGAGCTTGAGCGTGAGGCCGATGCGCAGGAAGTGCTGCTGGCCGTCGTCGGATTGCAGGTTGACGGTCATCGAGTCGAGCGGGAAGAACAACGGCGCCGCAGTTGGAGGCGGCGCGGCTTCGACCGACGCGGCAGCGGGCGCGCGTTTGGCCATGAAGAACCACACGCCCGCGCCGGCGGCGCCCGCGGCGATGAGCGCAATGAGGACGATCAGGATGATGCGCTTCATGGGGCCCGGCGAGGCGGGCGCGGCTTGCTGGGGAGCGGTCGTGGTTGCCATTTGGGGGTGCTTTGCTAGCCCATTGCTAGCCTTTAGTCAGGGTTAGGGGGATTGTTGTTGATTTGCCTGCGGCGCGATGGGTCGAACAGAAGGGCTATTTCTGGCTATCTCTGGTATTTAAGGTTTTTTGCCCCTCGGCGGGGCGGCGCTTTTTTTTCGTTGTTCTTGGCTTTTTTGGCCTTTCCTTGCTTTCCTGGTGGTTTATTAGCGTTGCCCCTGTGCGGGGCGGCACCTACTTTCTTTGCTTGCTGCAAAGAAAGTAGGCAAAGAAAGCAGCTTCAAACCGCTAATTCTTAAGTGGGCACCTCGGTCAACCGCCGGCAGTGGTGCATCTGGAATCTGTCACCTCGCACACTCCCCGTTAGTGACAAAGCCGTCATTCTTCCCACTTCGCACTGCGTGCGTCGTGGACGGGTCTGCCTGGGAAACCTGTGGGGCTGGTTGCTCTGTGGGGGCCGTCGGCTGCGCCTCGGCCAGCCGCCCTAAAAGACCGGTGGCCAAATCAAGGTCTGTTCGTTGGCGACACGCCAAAACAACCGATCGGTTGGACCGGGGCTTGCGCCTGGCGACACGCCGAAACGACCGATGGTTTGTGACCGGGGCTTCGGCGCGCGCAGCGTCGCCGGAAGGATGACTGCCTTGTCACTCACGGGGAGTGTGCGAGATGACAGATTCCAGATGCACCACTACCGGTGGTTAACCGAGGTGCCCACTTAAGAATTAGCGGTGTGAAGCTGCTTTCTTTGCCTACTTTCTTTGCAGCAGGCAAAGAAAGTAGGTGCCGCCCCGCACAGGGGCAACGCTAATAGACCAAAAGCAAATCAAGGAAAGGCCAACAAAAGCCAGACCAACGAAAAAACAAACCATCAAGCAAACGTATCAACCAACCCCACCTGCTGCCGCACGGCACTACTAGCCACGACGACATCGTCAGTCCCTGAGAACGAGCCGCCGGCAGCAAAACCACCACTATTAGAAGAAGACTTTCCTCCCGACTGCCCCGCGCCAGCGCCCCCCTCCTGTTGTTGCCCGCTCTGCCGCGCAAACCCATCGCTGACGCTCGCACTCCCCAACCCGATTCCATTCGACTCCATCGCCTCGCGAAGCTTCGGCAATGCCGCCTCCACTGCCTCCCGCACCGACTGGTGCTGAGACACAAACAACGCATGCGCATGGTTATCCGCGACCTGCAGCACCACCTGCAAAGGCCCCAGGTCCTTCGGGTTCAAGGTCAGTTCGGCGCTCTGCGAATGCGCGTTCGACAAAAACACCACCTTCTGGCTCAGCGCGTCTTCCCAGTCGCTCGTGCCGACCTGCGGCGTCAGTGCGTTCGAAGCGGCCGCTGCCGCGCTCGCGTTGCCGGTGCTCTGCGCCGAAGCCGTCGTGCTCGCAGCGTTGGCCGCCGCCTGCGTCGCGGCGAGTTCGGCGGTGGCGGCGTCGGCTGCGCTGCGCGCCGAGGCCAACATGTCCGCCTGGCCGCTGCTTGCCGCCGCCGCGCTCAACGCGTCGGCCGTCGATTTCGCCGTCGACGGATCGGTGAGCGCAGTCGCGGCGGCCGTGGCCGTCGTCGTCGCGTGGGTCGCGATGCCCTTGCCGTCGCCGAACAGGCCGCTTGCGAGCGTCTTGCCGTCCGATGTGCCGTTCAGCGCGCTCTTCGTGCTGGCAAGGGCGCTCGCCGTCGTCGCGGTTCTGGCCGCCGCGCCCGCTGCGAGCGCCTGCGTCGGCACCGTCCCCTGGCCCCCCGATAACGCCGACAACGCGCTGTGCAACGCGTCCTGCAGCGTCTTCGGATCGACCGTGCCGGTGGTGCCCGTAGCGTTGCTCGCCAGCGTTGTCGCGGTCGTGCCCGCGAGTGCTCCGAGCGCGTCGGTGGCCGAGGTCGTGGTGTCGCTCGTGCCGGTATTGCCGCTGTTCGCGTCAGTGCCGTTGGCCGCAGCCTGCGCCTGGGCGGCGGCCGCTGCTGCGGCTAGCGCGCCCGCGTCGGTCTGCGCCTTGGTGTCGTTCTGTTTTGCGTGCGTGCTGCTCGATCGGCTGCCCGACGCCTGCTGCGTATGCGCGCTCGACGAAGCCGCCGTTGCTGTCGACGTCGTCGATGCCGTGCCGGTCGATGTGCCGCTGCCGTTCTGATTGCTGCTCGCGCTCTTCGGTGCGGCAGCCGGCGGCGCCGTGTGCACGCTCGACGTCGACATTGACGTCTGCGTTGCCGCCGAACTCGTCTGTTGGCTCGCGCTGTTCTGCTGCTCGATGCTTTGCTGCAAAGTCTGCGCGAACGCGCTCGCGTTGGCCGCCGCACTCGCGGCCGCACCGCTCGACGACGCGTCGCCGCCCGTGCCGAGCAGCGAGCTGAGTTGTGAGCCGATCTGTGAAAGAAGCGACATAAGGAATCCTGTCAATCCGTCAAACGGGGTGAGGCCGGGCGTGTGCGATGCACGTGATGCACGTGATGCGCATGCTGCGTCGCCTACGGCCCGCGTGTTTTACGCGCCCTCGGCGCGCATGCGCAGAATTCGCGCTGCGTATTCGTCGGCGTCGCGCTGCTCGCGCCGCGCGGTGACTTTCGCTTCGGCCGCTTCGCCGCGCGCCTGCAACACTTCGTACGAGCCGAGTTTCTGTTTCTGACGCTGCCAGTCGGGCTTCGCCGCTTCGACGCGCGCGGTCGCCGAGTTCAGCAGGTTGCGCTGCTGTTCGATCGCGGCATCAAGCGTGTCGATGAATGCCTGGAAGTTACGCATGTTGCCGGCCGGCATGCCCGACTGCGCGCTCTCGGTGAAGCGCGCGTGGTACTCGTCGCGGTACTGCACCAACGCATCGAGCTGCGCGGCGACGTCGTTGCGCTCGCGCTGCGCGCGACCCAGGCGCTGCGCTGCGGCGTCGACGTCGTCCTGCGCGAGACCGATCAGCGTCTTGATCGGAAAATGTTTCGCCATCGTCAGCCTCCTCGGGCCGGTTCAGGTTGCCTGTTCTTCGCTCGCCGCACGCTCTCGGCGCGCCGGCGAACGCGTGCTTAAACGAACAGCGCGTTCAGCATGTCGATGCTCGGTTGAAAGTTCGCGCACTCGCGAAAGCCTTGTTGCAGAAACTGTTCCATGCGTGGATACAACGCGATCGCGCGATCGAGCACCGCGTCGCGCCCGCTCGAATATGCGCCGACGTTGATCAGATCGCGGTTGCGCTGGTAGCGCGACAGCATCTGCTTGAACATACGCGTTTTATTCAGGTGGTTATCGTCGATCAGCGCGGTCATTGCCCGGCTAATCGACGCTTCGATATCGATTGCCGGATAGTGGCCCGCTTCGGCGAGCGAGCGCGACAGCACGATGTGGCCGTCGAGAATCGCGCGCGCCGAATCGGCGATCGGGTCCTGCTGGTCGTCGCCTTCGGTGAGCACCGTGTAGAACGCGGTGATCGAACCGCCGCCCGCCGGGCCGTTGCCGGTACGCTCGACGAGCGCCGGCAGCTTCGCGAACACCGACGGCGGATAGCCCTTGGTCGCCGGCGGTTCGCCGACGGCCAGCGCGATCTCGCGCTGCGCCATCGCGTAGCGGGTCAGCGAATCCATCAGCAGCAGCACGTGCTTGCCCTGGTCGCGGAAATATTCGGCGAGCGAGGTCGAGTACGCGGCCGCCTGCATGCGCAGCAGCGGCGACACGTCGGCGGGCGCGGCGATCACGACCGAGCGCGCGAGCCCCTCCTCGCCGAGGATCTGTTCGATGAACTCTTTCACTTCGCGGCCGCGTTCGCCGATCAGGCCGATCACGATCACTTCGGCGCTGGTGTAGCGTGCCATTGTGCCGAGCAGCACCGATTTACCGACGCCAGACCCCGCGAACAAACCCATGCGCTGACCGCGTCCGACGGTCAGCAGCGCGTTGATCGCGCGCACGCCGACGTCGAGCACCTTGTGGATCGGCTCGCGGTTCAGCGGGTTGATGACGGGTGCGGACAGCGGCGCGTCGGTTTGCGCGCCGAGCGGGCCGAGTCCATCGAGCGGCCGGCCCGACGCATCGAGCACGCGGCCGAGCAACTCCCAGCCGACCGGCAGACGCTTCGCGCCCGCGAGCGGATCAGCGATCGGCGCGGTTTCGAGCGGATAGACGCGCGCGCCGGGCAGCAGGCCGATCACTTCGGTGGTCGGCATCAGGAACAGTTTGTCGCCGGAGAAGCCGACTACTTCGGCTTCGGCCATCGGCAGCGAACTGCCAGGCGGCAATTCGATCATCACCTCGGCGCCGACCGACAGACGCAGCCCGACCGCTTCGAGCACCAGACCGGCCGCGCGCGTCAGACGTCCGCATGCGCGCAGCGGCTTGGCGATCGCGTTGCGCGCGCGCAGTGCGTCGAGCTGGCCGCGCCAGGCCTGCGTGTGCGGATTGGTGTCGAGCGCGGGATCGTAGGGCGGGGGAGGCGGCACGTGAGCCGCCGTTCGTGTTGCTGCAACGCCGGTGTCGGCGGCAGCTACGGTGTTTGTGGCGGAATCACGGCTGACGGCCGCACCGCTCGCCGGATGCTGATGCTGATGCGGCGCGGCATGCGCCTCGCTGGCCGCGGCGATCGCGCTCTCCAGCTCCGCGAGGCTTCCAGGCTCCGGCGCCTGGGCAAGCTCCTCGGCGCTGAACGACGCCAGCGCCAGTTCGCGTTCGAGCGGCGTCAGATCGCTCGCGCGGATTTCTTCGACGGTCGGCTTCACCATGTGCTCACCTTGCCGAGCGCGGCGGCGACGCGCTGCCAGCGCGTGTCGATGCCGGCGTCCACTTCGCCGCTGCCGGCCTGCGCGCGGCAGCCGCCACGTTCGACCGATGAGTCGGTGCGCACGGTCCAGCCGCGCGTTTGCAATTCTTCCAGCAGATACGCCTCGACGACCGGCAGATCGGCGGGACTGACGATCAGCGCCGGCGCGCCGGTCAGCGCGGGCTCGGCGGCCAGCACTTCGCGCGCGGCCGCGATCAGCGCGGTCGGGTCATGCTGTACGTGCTGGCGCACCACCTGCTGCGCGATATCGAGGGCGAGTGCGATCAGCGTTTCGGAGATCGTGTGCTGCGCGCCGTCGAGCGCGGTTCGGAAGGTTTCGGCGAGCGCGGCGAGCTGCATCGCCTGTTCGCGCGCCTCGGCCTGGCCCTGCTCGAAACCGCGCGCGTGGCCCTGGTCGTAGCCGGCCTGATAGCCGAGCGCCTGGCCGGCCACGTGGCCGGTCGCGACGCCTTGTGCATGCGCGGCGTCGCGACGGCGGTCGAGTTCGGCTTCGAACGCGCGCTCGTCGAATTCGGGTTCGGCCGGCGGCGGCGCGGGCGGCACCGGATCGAACGATGCCATCTCCCAGCGCTGGTAGGCCGAGAGGCTTTCCTTCGCCGCGGAGTTCGGATCAGACATAGGCGTCTTCCGCCTTGCCGCCGAGCACGATCTGGCCGCTCTCGGCGAGGTTGCGCACGATCTGCAGGATGCGGCGCTGTTGCGTCTCGACTTCCGACACGCGCACCGGGCCGCGCGCGTCGAGGTCTTCGGCGAGCAGTTCGGCCGCGCGTTGCGACATGTTCGACAGGAACTTCTGACGCAGCGCGGGCGGCGCGCCCTTCAGCGAAATGATCAGCGCCTCGGACTCGACTTCCTTCAGCAGCAACTGGATCGCGCGGTCTTCGAGGTCGAGCAGGTTCTCGAACACGAACATCTGGTCGATGATCTTCTGCGCGAGTTCGGCGTCGTACTGGCGGACGTTTTCGATCACGCCTTCCTCGTGATTGCTCGACATGAAGTTGAGGATCTCGGCGGCGGTGCGGATGCCGCCCATCGGGCTGCGCTTGAGGTTGTCGCTGCCGGATAGCAGGGCCGTCAGCACGTCGTCGAGTTCGCGCAGCGCGGCCGGCTGGATGCCGTCGAGCGTCGCGATGCGCAGCAGTACGTCGTTGCGCAGTCGGTCGCTGAAGCAGCCGACGATTTCCGAGGCCTGATCGCGATCCAGATGCACGAGGATCGTCGCGATGATCTGCGGATGCTCGTTCTTGATCAGCTCCGCGACCGCGGCCGAGTCCATCCACTTCAGCCCTTCGATGCCGCTCGTGTCGCTGCCCTGCAAAATCCGGTCGATGATCACGCCGGCCTTGTCGTCGCCGAGCGCCTTGGTCAGCACCGAACGGATGTACTCGTTCGAATCGAGCGACATGCCGGTGTGCTGCTCGGCTTCCTTGCAGAACTCCTGCAGCACTTCGTCGATCTGCTCGCGCGTCACGTTCTTCAGCGCGGCCATCGCGACGCCGATCTTCTGGACCTCACGGGGGCCCAGAAACTTGAACACCTGCGCCGCCTCTTCCTCGCCGATCGACATCAGCAGCAGCGCGCTCTTCATTACGCCTTCAGCGCTCATCGGACACCCAGTTCTTGACGACGGTTGCTACGATCTTCGGATCCTGACGCGCGATGCTGCGCGCGAACTCCAGGTTCCGCTCATATTTGTGCTTCGCGTTTTCGAGCGCGAGCTTCTCGGCGTCGGCCTCGATCTCGACGACCGCGCCGTCGCGTTCCTCGGCCGGGATGCCGTCGAGCAGCACCGGCTCGTCGGGCGAGGGCAGCGCGGCGACCGGCGCGGGCGGCGGCGGGAACGCGCGGCGCAGCGCCGGCTTGACCATCACGAAGTACAGGAACAGGGCCACCGCGCCGATGCCGAGGTAGGTCGCGATCTGCTTGTAGAGCGCGAGCATGTCCGGCGTGCGCCACCAGGGCAGGTCGGCGTTCGGATCGACTTCGGCGGTGAACGCGCTATTGACCACGTTGACCGAGTCGCCGCGCTGCGCGTCGAAGCCCATCGCGTCCTTCACCAGTTGGGTGATCTGCGCGAGCTTGTCGGCGCTGACCGGCTGCATCGTCGCGTGACCCTTCGCGTCGACGACCCGCAGATAGTTGACGACCACCGCGACCGACAGCCGGCGGATGCCGCCCATCGGCTGGTCGATGTGGCGCACGGTCTTGTCGAGTTCGTAGTTGGTGGTCGCGTCCTTGTGATCGCTGACCGGCGTGGTGGTTACGCCGCTCGCGCCGTTGCCGGCGACGATCGGCGCGGACGCCGGTTGCGGCGGCTGGTTCGACAGTGCGCCCGGCACGCCCGAGGCGCCGCCCTGCGACATTTCCGTCGCGCTGCTGGTCTGCTGGCTACGGATCGCCGCCTGCTGCGGATTGCCGTTCGGGCCGTAGTTTTCCGAGGTCTGTTCGCTGTGCGAGAAGTCGATGTCGGCGCTGACCTGCGAATGCGCGTTGCCGGGGCCGAACAGCGGCGCGAGGATCGCGTCGATGCGTTGCTGGGTGTTGCGCTCGATCTGCTGGCGGAACTTCAACTGCGTCGCGTCGAGACCGCTGCCGTTGCTCGGCTGGGTCAGCAGATTGCCGTCCTGGTCGAGGATCGTCACGCCCTTGGCCGGCATTTCCGGCACCGCCGACGCAACCATGTGCGTGATCGCGACCACCTGGCCTTCGTCGAGCACGCGGCCCGGATACAGCTTGACCAGCACCGACGCCGACGGCGGTTCCTTGTCGCGCACGAACACGGTCGGCTTCGGGATCGCCAGATGCACGCGCGCCGACTTCACCGACGAGATCGATTCGATCGTGCGCTCCAGCTCGCCTTCGAGCGCGCGCTGATAGTTGATCTGCTCGTCGAACTGGCTGATGCCGAATTTCTGGTTGTCCATCAGCTCGAAGCCGACCGAGCCGCTCTTCGGCAGACCCTGCGACGCGAGACGCAGACGCATCTCGTGAACCTGCTCGGCCGGCACGAGGATCGCGCCACCGCTGTCGGACAGCTTGTACGGGATGTTGGCCTGTTGCAGCGCGGCGATGATCGAGCCGCCGTCGCGGTCCGACAGGTTGCTGTAGAGCACCTTGTAGTCCGGTGCGCGCGACCACAGGAACAGGCCCGCGACGACCGCCACCAGCAGCGCGATCGCGAACACCAGCGGCGCGCGCGGATTGCCGCGCATCTGCGCGAGGCCGGACAGGCGCTGACCGAAGTTGCCGCCCATGGCGCCGAGGCCACCGAGCCCGCCGAGGTCGGCGCCGCCGCCGGCCTGGCCAGCGGCGGCTTGCCCGGGCGCGGGCTGCGCGCCGGCGAGCCCCATGCGGGCGTCGGGGTTGATCAACGAGTTGGCTGACGAATCCATGCGTCGGGTATCTCCGGGGGATGCTTTGGCGTTCTGTCGCGCGCTCGCGCCGGGGCTCGGCGGGCGGACGGACAGAGACTTTCACCGTTGAAATTATCCGGGGCACGGCTCAAGCCGATTGCTTGAATAGAGCCGGGTTTCCCCCCTAGTTTCGGGACTTTCCCGCAGGGGCCGCTGCTATGCTTTCAGCCAGATCGGTGAGCCTGTCGGCAAGCCGTTCGTTCATTCAACGGAGAAAACATGACCATGCCCGTGAACGCGTTGTCGTCGGCGCTGCAACAGATGCAGGCGATGGCGGCGCAGGCGGCCGGCGGCACGAGCCCGGCGGCAGAACAGTCCGGCGCGGCCTCGCCGACGAGTTTCGCGTCGGCGCTGAAGGCGTCGCTCGACAAGATCAGCAGCGACCAGCAGACCGCGGTCAGCGAATCGCAGGCGTTCGAACTCGGCTCGTCGAACGTGTCGCTGAACGACGTGATGGTCGACATGCAGAAGGCCAACGTCGGCTTCCAGTTTGGCCTGCAGGTGCGCAACAAGCTGGTCTCCGCCTACAACGAGATCGCGCAGATGTCGATCTGAGCGGGCTCGCGCGAGGTTGCGCGCCGACGCGTGGATGCTGCGCGGCGGCGTGACTGGCGGTGGTGCCGATGCCATTGCCATTGCCGGTGTGCGGTGTGCGGTGTGGGCGTTGGCATGTGCATGGGCGTTGGCGTTGGCGCGGTCTTGCGACCGCTTCACAACCGCTTCGCAGCAGCACCGGTTCGTGCCGCCTGGCATCGCCTGTTCGCGCTGCGCTTCGTGCTGCCTTGCGCTGTGTTCCATGCGCCGCCCGAGGCCTCGTGGGCGATGTCGGCGCGCGCCGGGTCAGCGCCTCTCACCCCTCCTTACATTGGCCTAAAGCTTTGTCGCTGGCCATCCGATAACCAGGGTACAGGTCAGTGCGGGCGCGGCGACGCGCGGCGCGGCCATGCCACGAGTCAACCGCAGTCAGTATCAGAGGAGGAGCGCCGATGTTTTCCCCGGGACACGCTGGAGCCAATGCGTATGCGCGCGTCGGTGTCGAGACGGCCGTGATGGGCGCAAGTCCGCATCGTCTCATCGTGTTGTTGTACCAGGGCGCGCGCCAGGCGATCGCGCAGGCGCGCATGCATCTGCAGCAAGGTAATGTGGCTGAGCGCGGAATGGCGATCAGCAAGGCGATCCGGATCGTCGAGAGCGGATTGCAGCAGTCGCTCAACCTCGAGGTGGGCGGCGAAATCGCGGGGCGGCTGAACGCGCTGTACGACTACATGAAGCGCCGGCTGCTGGAAGCCAACATCAAACAGAGCGAGGCGATGCTCGTGGAAGTCGACGGTCTGCTTGCGACGCTCGAAGAGGCATGGATCGGGATTGCCCCGGAGGTCGCGCGGATGGCAGCCCAGCCAGCCGCGGAAAGCCTGCGATGACATCGAACGCAGAATATTTTGCCCGCTATGAAGCGGTGGCCGCGTTGTCCTGCCAGATGCTGATCGCTGCCCGGCGTGCGCTGTGGACCGATCTCGTCCATTTGCAGGACGAGTATCGGCATCTGGTCGACGCGCTGCGCGAAGCCGACGACGGCGTCAAGCTCGACGAAACCGAACGGCTGCGCAAATACGCGCTGATCCGCCAGATTCTCGCCGACGACGCCGCGATCCGCGATCTCGCGAATCCACGCATGGCGAATCTGTCGGCGCTGTTCGCCGGCCGGCCGACGCGCGTGCTGAAGGAGTTGTACGGCGCGCGCTGAAGGTGGCGCGTGGGGGCTTGCGCCATGGGGCGCGCGAACGCCGCTCATGTCGCTCATGCCGCCCGGGTGTTGCGGGTGTTGTGTGAGCCGTGCGGGCGATACGGCTGCCGTGCGTGTGCCGGCACGATCTACCGCCGCGCGATACGGCCTGAACGACCAGAGCATCGGGCGATGTTGCGTGAGCTGCGGAGGCGATGGGCAAGCGCGATGGAGCTGCGTGCGCATGCCGGCATGATCCGCTGCCGCGCGATGCGGGCCCGAACGACCAGAGCAATCAGAGCATCGGGCGCGCTGCCGCCGATGCGACCAGGGAACCGGCATGAACGGAATCGATTCGGCCATTACTGCGGTGCTTTCGAGCCGGATCGACAGCCTGCTCGGCATCGCGCCGGGAACCGCGACCACGTCGCAGACCGGCGCGACCGGCGTCGATACCGCGCCGGCCGAGGTCGTGACCCAACCGACGGCCGCGCCGCAGCCGTCCGCGCAAACCGCGTTGTCGGCGGTCGCGCTGACGCTCAACGCGATCGCGCATTCCGGCGGCGAAGCGACGCCCGCCGTGCTCGGCGACACGCCGATCTGGCCGGCCGCACCGGCGCTCGACGTCGCCGTCGCCGTCGAAGGCGTGCCGCTCGATGCGGCGACCAACGCTTCCTCCTCCTCGTCGACTTCCTCCACGCCCAACGCTTCCGCCACCGGGACAACCACAACCAGCGCGACCGCCGCCGCCAGCGTGGCCGCCGCCGAAGTGCCGGTCGCAGCATTGGCGGCCGCGCTCGCCCGCACGGTCGGCGACAGCGGCCTGTTCTACGAAGCGCATCTCGCGGCCTGGCTGGTCGGCCAACGCTCGCCGGCCGAACTGGCGGGCGAGGCGCAAAACCGGCTGGTGGCCGGCTTGGCGGTGACACCTGGCTGGAGCGACGCGGATGACGGGACCGCTGTGCCGGGCGCCGGCGCGTGGCCGAGCCAGACGGGTGCGTCGGCCGATGACATGGCGACCGCAATGCCACGTGGCAACCCAGGCAACCCGGGCGGCACGGCGAACGGCGCGCTGGGCAACTTTGCAGGTGCGCCGACCGACCCCAACGCCGCCGCGCATGCGATGCCGTCGATTCTGACCGCGCAGGCTGCGCGCCTGGCCGCGGGCGAGGTGCTGGCGAGTTCGGTGTCGGACCTGAACGGCCAGTCCACGCACGCGGGGCTGCATGGCGGCGCGCCGCAGACCGCCGATGCGGATGCGACGCAGAACGCGCAGGCGATGGCCGCGGCGGTTCATCCTGCGACCGTGCCGCTGGTGCGCCAGCAGCTCGATCTGCTGGCGACCGGGCAGTTTCGCTGGAGCGGCGAAGCGTGGCCCGGCGCTCGACTGGATTGGACCGTCGAGCAGGACGGCGACGAATGGGATCGCAGCGGCGGGGGCCTCGCGAGCGAGGACGACCAGCCGTGGCGCACACGCTTAACGTTGTCGCTGCCGACGCTCGGCACCGTCGATGCCGAACTGACGCTGACCGGCATGCGACTGACCGCGCGAGTGCAGGCGAGCCCGAACGGCGCGGCACGGCTCTCGACGCAGGGCGACAGCTTCCGTCAACGGCTCGCGGCGGCGGGCATCGAGTTGCAGGGACTGACGATTCGCGAGATCGGCGGCGGCACGCCGGGGATGACGGCAAGTGCTGCGGGGGCGGCGGGCCTGGCGGGTGCGCAGGCGGCGTCCGCGTATGTGCGCTCGGCGGCGGCAGCAGCGGCTTCCACGCCTCAGCCGACGGCGACGCGTGGCGCTTCGACCACGGCGCGCGACGATTTCGATTGGGAGATCTGATGAGCCGGACCCATCGACGCAGCGCGGCTGCGCTCGTGTACGACGCCCAGGGCGGGGAGCCCACGCCGCGCGTGGTCGCGAAAGGATATGGGCTGCTCGCCGAGATGATCGTGCTGCGCGCGAAGGAGGCGGGGCTGTATGTGCACGAGGCGCCGGAGATGGTGTCGCTGCTGATGCAGGTGGACCTGGATGCGAGGATTCCGCCGCAGTTGTACCAGGCGGTGGCCGAATTGCTGGCCTGGTTGCATCGGCTCGAAAGTGGGGTGGACGCGCTGGCGCGCGAATAGGTTTTTTTTGTTGGTCTGGATGGGGTTTTTGCCGTTCGGCAGGGTTTGGTTTTTTCGTTGTTCTGGCTTTGTTGGCCTTTCCTTGTTTTGTTGTCGGTCTATTAGCGTTGCCCCTGTGCGGGGCGGCACCTACTTTCTTTGCTTGCTGCAAAGAAAGTAGGCAAAGAAAGCAGCTTCAAACCGCTAATTCTTAAGCGGGCACCTCGGTCAACCACCGGTAGTGGTGCATCTGGAATCTGTCATCTCGCACACTCCCCGTTAGTGACAAGGCAGTCATCCCTCCGGCGACGCTGCGCGCGCCGAAGCCCCGCTCACCAGCCATCGGTCTTTTTGGCATGTCGCCAGGGCGCAAGCCCGGGTCAACACAGTAGGTGTTTTGGCGTGCCACGCTTGGGCCCTGATCTCACCACCGGTTTCTTAGGCCACCTGGCCGAGGCGCAGCCGACGGCCCCCACAGCGCAACCAACCCCACAGGGTTCTCTGGCAGACCCGTCCACGACGCACGTAGTGCGCAGTGGGAAGCATGATGGCTTTGTCACTACCGTCGAATGTGCGGGGGCACAGATTCCAGATGCACCACTACCCCCTCCGAGCCAGGGGACCCACTTAAGAGTTAGCGGTTTGAAGCTGCTTTCTTTGCCTACTTTCTTTGCAGCAGGCAAAGAAAGTAGGTACCGCCCCGCATAGGGGCAACGCCAATAGACCGACAACAAAACAAGGAAAGGCCAACAAAAGCCAGAGCAAAGACAAAAAAGGCCCCACCCTGCCCAAGGGTCAAACCTTCATCATGAGTTTCAACAACGCATTAACCCGCTTCCCATACGGCGGCGAAATCCACCCGCGCGCATTCAGCCGCGCCTGCACCAACACCGGCTTCATCTTGGAAAAAGTAACGAACCCCTCATACCCGTGATACGCCCCCATCCCGCTCGCGCCAACCCCGCCGAACGGCAAACTCTCACACGCGAGATGCATCAGCGTTTCATTCACCGCCATCCCCCCCGCAATCGTCTCCTGCGTGACCCGCTCGACCGTCCGCGAATCGTCGGCGTACAGATAGAGCGCCAGCGGCCGCGGCCGCGTATTGATCCACGCAATCGCGTCATCGAGCGTGTCGTACGGCACGAGCGGTAGCAGCGGGCCGAAAATCTCCTCCTGCATCAGCGCGCATTCGTCCGGCGCCCCCGTCACCACGATTGGTGGAAAACGTCGGCTCGCCGCATCGGGTTGCACGTCGGTCAGCGGATGCAACTGCGCGCCGGCAGCCTGCGCTTCGTCCGCGAGACGCTCGAGGCGCTCGAAATGCTGCGCCGAAATGATCGACGTGTAGTCCGGGTTCTGCGCGAACTCGGGATACATCTTCGCCATCCGCGCGCGTGCCCGCTCGACGAACGCCTGCTCCCTGCCGCGTGGCACCAGCACGTAGTCGGGCGCGACGCAGGTCTGACCCGCGTTCAGCGTCTTGCCGGCGACCAGGTTGTCGACCGCGTTGTCGAAGCGCGCGTGCGCGCCGATGATCGCCGGCGACTTGCCGCCGAGCTCCAGCGTGACCGGCGTCAGATGTTCTGCCGCCGCGCGCATCACCTCGTGACCGATCTTCGTCGAGCCGGTGAACAGCAGATGATCGAACGGCTGCGCGCTGAATGCGGCCGCGAGCGACGCGTCGCCGTTGACCACCGCGACGTGATTGCGCGCAAAGGCCTGGCCGATCAACTGCTCGAACAAGGCCGACGTGCGCGGCGTCAGTTCGGACATCTTGATGATCGCGCGATTGCCGGCCGTCAACGCGCTGATCAGCGGCCCGACCGCGAGCAGCACCGGATAATTCCACGGCACGATGATGCCGACCACGCCGAGCGGCTGCGGCACCACCTTCGCGCGCGCGGGCAGCAGCCACTTGTTGGTGCTGCGGCGCTGCGGCTTCATCCAGCGTTTGCCGTGACGCAGCGCGGCGTTGATCTCCTCCTTCACGAGCAGAAATTCGGCGAGCATCACTTCCTGTTTCGCGCGATTGCCGAAGTCCGCATTCATCGCTTCGGCAAGGGCGTCGCGATTGTCGAGCATCAGCTTGCGCAACGTGCGCAGGTGCGTCGCGCGCGTGTCCCACGATGGATACGGCGCGCGCAAATACGCATGACGCTGATCGCGCAGCAGCGCTTCGAGTGCGGCGACCTCCGGCAAATCGTTCTTCATCTGTATCCACTCCCTGATCGATGATGACGCGCGTGATGCGCTTATTGGTGTGTCGGTCTATGTCGGATCGGCGTTGGCGCGCGTCGCTGAATTGAGTCAGATGCGCGCTCGCCGGCCTGGTACGGTTGAATTCTTGCGTGAATTGCCGTGCGTATTCGCGTGCGAAACCCGGCAGCGACATGCAGATGCGAACTCACGCGGCCAACCTACGCGGCAAACTCAGCCGCAACGTTCACGCAGCAAACGCTCGCTCGATGATCGCCGCGTGATCGAACGTCGCCGGCAGCGTGCCGTACACGCGGCCGCTTTCGCCACAGCCCTCCGCAATACGCGTCGCGATGAACGCATCGGCGACGTATGCGGGTGCGTGGCGCGCAAGCAGCGTCGCCTGCGCGATCAGCACGATCTGCTGCGCGATGCGTCGCGCCGACGCTTCGCGTTGCTCGGCCGGTCCGTTCAGCGTGGCCGCGAGTTTCGCGAGCGCCGCGGCGAGCGCCGGATGCGCGCGCGCATCGTCCTGCCAGGCGGCGAACAGTGCCTGCGCGGCTTGCGGCTCTCGCTCCATCGCGCGCAGCACGTCGAGGCACATCACGTTGCCGGAGCCTTCCCAGATCGAATTGACCGGCGCCTCGCGGTAGAAGCGCGCCATCGGCCCGGTTTCGACATAGCCGTTGCCGCCCCAGACTTCCATCGCCTCGCCGGTGAATTCGAGCGCGCGCTTGCAGACCCAATATTTCGCCGCCGGCGTGACGATGCGCCGCCACGCGCGTTCGGCAGCCGACGCGGCCGAGGCCGTATCGGCCGATTCTTCGAACGCACGCGCAAGGCGCATGAACAGCACGGTCGCCGCTTCCGATTCCAGCGCGAGATCGGCGAGCACATTGCGCATCAGCGGTTGCTCAGCCAGTGGCCGGCCAAACGCGCTGCGATGACGCGCGTGATGGATCGCCTGCACGAGCGCCGCGCGCATCAATGCGGCGCTGCCGATCACGCAGTCGAGCCGCGTGTAGTTCGCCATTTCGATGATGGTCGGCACGCCGCGTCCTTCGTCGCCGATCATCACGCCGTACGCGTCGAGAAATTCGACTTCGCTGCTCGCGTTCGAGCGATTACCGAGCTTGTCCTTGAGCCGCTGGACCTGCACCGCATTCTTGCTGCCGTCCGGCGCGAAACGCGGCACGTAAAAGCACGATAAGCCTTCGTGCTGGTCGGTGCGAGCGAGCACCAGATGCGCATCGCATTGCGGTGCCGAGAAAAACCATTTGTGACCGATCAGCCGATAAGCGCCGCCGCGTCCGCCGGCGCCATCGAGCGCGTGGGCGCGGGTCTGGTTGCTGCGCACATCCGAGCCGCCCTGTTTCTCGGTCATGCCCATGCCGATCATTGCAGAACGTTTCTGCGCGAGCGGCAGGTCGCGCGCATCGTGCTCGCGCGCGTAGAGCGGGTCGCGCAGCGTGGCGAACAGCGCGGGTTCGCGTTGCAGCACGGGGATGCTCGCGAAGGTCATCGTCAGTGGACAGAGCGAGCCGGATTCGATCTGCGCATGCAGAAAGTAGCCGGCGCAGCGCGCGACCATCGCGCCGCGCTGCGGATCGGAGAACGGCAGCGCATGCAGACCTTCGCGGCGCAGCAGCGCGAGCAGCGAATGCCACGCGGGATGAAACTCGAGCGCATCGATGCGCTCGCCGCGCGGGCTATGTGTGATGAGTTCGGGCGTGTGACGGTTCGCGAGTTCGGCGAGCGCGAGGGTCTCGGGCGTGGTGAGCGCCGCGCCGTGCCGCAGCAGCGCATCGCGATGCCACTGCGCGCCGTCGCGTTCGACGGCCGCGCTCAACGCGACATCGCTTGCGAACAGGTTGTAGTCCGCGAGCGGCGGCGCCTGATTCGTCACCTCGTGAGTCTGGCCGAAGCCGTGCCGTTCCATCTGCTGTCTCCGTGCTTGATCCATTGTGCGCCGCTTTGCCGAGGGCGTCGGTGGTGCGCTGTTTGAGCGCCGCGTGCGATGCCGCATGCGGAAAGATGGTGCGCGCCGCGCGCTGTTTGAATGCCGCGCCCGCCCGACTGGCGGGCTCGCGCTCGTGCTCAGGCGCGTCTTTCATCATAGGGGCGCGCCGCGGCCGGTGATTAGAGGAATCGCTCTGTCCCGAAGCCGCCGCGCTGCCGGAACGCTCCCTACAATGCGCAGAAAACACACGTAGACAAGTGTGCACGAGACAGGGGCGGCGAGCAACGCGTCCCATCAGGAGGAGCGCATGCAATACGACTACATCATCGTCGGCGCGGGCTCGGGCGGATGTTCGCTCGCGAGCCGGCTCGCCGATAGCTGTCCCGACGCGACCATCGCGTTGATCGAAGCCGGGCCGCATACCGATCGCAATCTGTTCGTGAATATGCCGGTCGGCGTCGCGGCCGTGGTGCCGCACAAGCTGAAGACCAACTACGGTTTCCTGACCACACCGCAGCCAGGGCTCGCCGGACGCCGGGGTTATCAGCCGCGTGGGCGCGGCTTCGGCGGATCGAGTGCAATCAACGCGATGATCTACACGCGCGGTCATCCGCTCGACTACGACGAATGGGCGAGGCTCGGCTGCGACGGCTGGTCATGGGAGGACGTGCTGCCGTATTTCCGCCACGCCGAGGGCAACGAGCGCGGCGCCGATGCATGGCATGGCGACGCCGGCCCGCTGACGGTCTCCGACCTGCGCTTTCGCAATCCGTTTTCGAAGCGTTTCGTGCAGGCCGCGCTCGAAGCCGGCTATAAGCCGAACGCCGATTTCAATGGCGCGGATCAGGAAGGCATCGGTTTCTATCAGGTCACGCAGCGCGACGGCCGCCGTTGCAGCGTCGCGCGCGCGTATATCTACGACCGGCCGCGCGCCAATCTGCACACCATCGCCGATGCGACCGTGCTGCGTATCGTGTTCGACGGCAAGCGCGCGAGCGGCGTCGAGATCGTGCGCGGCGGGCGCACCGAAACGCTCGACGCGCGCGCCGAAGTCGTGCTCGCGGCGGGCGCGTTCAATTCACCGCAACTGCTGATGTGCTCGGGCATCGGCCCGGCCGCGCAACTGCGCGCGCTCGGCATCGATGTGTTGCACGACGCGCCGGAGGTCGGCCAGAACCTGATCGATCACGTCGATTTCACGATCAACAAGCGCACGAAGTCGATCGAGCCGACCGGCTTTTCGGTGCGCGGCATCGCGCGGATGCTGCCGCAGTTCACGACCTTCATGCGGCACGGACGCGGCATGCTGTCGAGCAACGTCGCCGAGGCGGGCGGCTTTCTGAAGAGCCGGCCGACGCTCGATCGACCCGACCTGCAACTGCATTTCTGCGCGGCGCTCGTCGACGATCACAACCGCCACATGCATTGGGGCCACGGCTATTCGCTGCACACCTGCGTGCTGCGTCCGCATAGCCGCGGCACGGTCACGCTCGCGAGCGCCGATGCGCGCGTCGCACCGCTGATCGATCCGCGTTTTCTCAGCGATGCGCGCGATCTCGATCTGCTGGTCGAAGGCGTGAAGATGGCGCGTCGCATTCTCGATGCACCGTCGCTCGCGCTGCATGGCGGCACCGAGCTGTACACGCGGCCGGGGCAGTCGGACGCGGAGCTGCGGCAGGCGATCGCCGAGCATGCGGACACGATCTATCACCCGGTCGCGACCTGCCGGATGGGCAGCGATGCGCGTTCGGTGGTCGATCCGCACTTGCGGGTGCGCGGTGTGACGGGCTTGCGGATCGTCGATGCGTCGGTGATGCCGACGCTGATCGGCGGCAACACCAATTCGCCGACGGTGATGATCGGCGAGCGCGCGGCGGACATGATGGCGGCGAGCCGGCGGGAAGGGGCCAGCGGGTTGAGGATCGTGACGGGTACGGGCGGGATGGCGGCGCGGGCGGCCTGAAACGGCGGCAAGTGGACTGCGGCAGGCGCAATGCGTCTCCGCTGGCCAGGACGTCTGCGCGGCCTGCGCGCTTGCGCGGCGCTCTGCGTGGCGGATCTCCGCGAAGGCGCTATCGGCCACGCGGTAAAGCCGCCGCCCCTCACTCCGCCGATGGCGTTTGCCCCTCATCCTCCAGCGCGATTCCGCTGAAGCCGATCGCCGGCCCGAGCATGAAGTCGTCGCTGACATGCGTCGGCAGCGTTTCGCGCGCGACGTCGAGCCACGCGCGCGCCGCATGCGACAGATAGCCGTTGCGGCGCCAGCCGATCGCCATTTCCCACGGAATCTCCGGTTCGACGACCGGCAGGCAGGTGAAGCGCGCGGGATCGAGCCGCCGGCAATACGGCGCGGGCAGCAGCGCGATGCCGACGCCGGCCAGCACCAGCGCCGCCATGAAATCCCAATGCCCGCTACGCCCGACGATCGCCGGCGCGAAACCCGCTGCGCGGCACGCGTTCAGCACGACGTCGTTCAGCGCGAGGCTCTCGCCGTAGAACACGAACGGTTCGTTGGCGAGTTGCGCGAGCGGCACTTCGCGCAGCGCGTCCCAGCGCGAACCGGTACGCGCGACGAGCCATAGCAACTGGCGGCTCATCGGCAGCACGTCGATGTTGTCCGGGTCGACCGGCTGCAGCACCCCGCCCAATTCCAGCTCGCCGTTGATCAACGCGGTTTCGATCGCGCGCGAACCCTGCTCGAACAGCTTCAGCTCGATCTTCGGATAGCGCTGGCGGAATGCGGCGATGGCCGGCGTGAACAGCGCCCCGCCCATCGGAGGGATGCCGATCGTCAGTTCGCCGCGCCCGAGCGTGTCGAGATCGTTGAGTTCGGCCTGCAACTGCGCGTGCGCGGCGAGCACGTCCTGGCCGCGCTGATAGATGATCCGGCCGACGTCGGTCAACACCATCTGCCGGCCATCGCGTAGCAGCAGCGGCGAGCCGATCTCGTCTTCGAGTGACTTGACCATCTTGCTGATGGTCGGCTGCGTGACGAACATCTGCTCGGCGGCGACGGTGAAGCTCTGTTGACGGACCACTTCGACGAAATAGCGCAGCGCACGTAGTTCCATGAACGGGCTCCTGGTCCCCGAGATTCCAGTTTGGAATGATTTGAATGATTGTAAGTCATTATGTTTATGATGCCGTGCACCCTATACTGCCTTTCACTTGAAGTCAGCCAGGGAATGCCATGTCCACGCCAGTTTTAGCCCGCTCCGTCAGATCCGCCGCCAGCCGCGCGGGCGACGGCACGGCGGGCGTCGGCGGGCAGGGCGGGCAGGGTGGCGAGGAGCATCTCTCGGGTGTCGGCCGGGTAGCACGGATCGTCGTGCAAAGCGCCGCGATCGCGGCCCTCTGGATTGCCGCCGACTTCATGGTGCGCCACCTGCATCTGCCGGTGCCGGGCGGCGTGGTCGGTTTGCTGGTGCTGCTCGCGCTGCTGTTTTGCGGCGGCGTCGCGCCGCGCTGGGTCAAGGCCGGCGCCGACTGGCTGCTGTCCGACATGCTGCTGTTCTTCATTCCGGCGGCGGTCGCCGCCGTGCAATACGGCGGCCTGTTTCGCGCCGACGGCTGGCGCCTCGCGCTGGTGGTGGTCGCCGGCACGCTGATGGTGATGGTCGCGGTGGCCTTCGCGGTCGACCGGGCCGCGCGCCTCGAACGTCGTCTCGCGCTGCGCCGCGTGCGTGCGGTCCGCCGCGCCACCGCTGTTCCATCCGCCCGCCGATGAGCGCGTCCTATTCGTCCCTGCTCGCCGCGCTGTTCGCCGATGATGCGTCGCGCCTGATCGCGGCCGGCTGTCTGGTGCTGACGATCGCGCTGTATTTCGCGTCGAAGGCGCTGTATGCACGCGTGCGCTCGCCGTGGCTCACGCCGATGCTGACGGTGCCGGCCGCGCTGGTTGCGATCGTCGCGCTCGCGCACATTCCGTATCGCGTGTATTTCGAGGACACCCGCTGGCTGATGTGGCTGCTCGGCCCGGCGACGGTCGCGTTCGCGGTGCCGATCTACGAATACCGCGCACTGCTCAAACGCCACTGGATTTCGCTCGCCGTCGGCGTGACGGTGGGGATTCTCGTCGGTGTCGGCGGTTCGCTGCTGCTCGCGAAGCTGCTGCATCTGTCGCCCGAATTGCAGCGCAGCCTGATGACGCGCTCGGTCTCGACGCCGTTCGCGCTCGCCGTGTCCGACAAGATCCACGCGCCCAGAGACCTGACCGCGCTGTTCGTGATCGCGACCGGCGTCTGCGGGATGCTGTTCGGCGAGCTGGTGCTCGCGTTCGTGCCGCTGCGCACGCGGCTCGCGCGCGGCGCGCTGTTCGGCGCGGCCGCGCATGGCGTCGGCACCGCGAAGGCGCGCGAGATCGGCAGCGAGGAGGGCGTGGTTTCCAGCCTGACGATGATGATCGCCGGCGTCGCGATGGTGCTGCTCGCGCCGATGCTCGGCGTGCTGCCGATCTGAACGTTCGCGCGGCCGTTCCCGGCCGTCCAGGCGCGCCTGAGCCGCCAGCGTCATCCCAATTTGCTACAATCGCCGTTCGTCTTCGAGGAGCGTTGCGACGGGTACCGCGAATCTGTATTCGCCGGCCGCCCGCCAGGCTCGAAGGCTTCAACCGGCAGCATGGAGGCGCGCCTCGCGCGTTTTCAGCCCCTGCCTCAAACCGCGCTCACGTCACATTTCTAGTCAATTTCTTAGAAAGGAGGGCGTGATGAACGCCGCAGTCATCGATTCCCAGAAGCAGGATTACATTGTTGCCGACATGTCGCTCGCCGACTGGGGTCGCAAGGAACTCACGATCGCCGAGACCGAAATGCCCGGCCTCATGCAAACGCGTGAAGAGTACAAGGCGCAGCAGCCGCTGAAGGGCGCGCGCATCGCAGGTTCGCTGCACATGACGATCCAGACCGGCGTGCTGATCGAGACGCTGACGGCGCTCGGCGCCGACGTGCGCTGGGCCTCGTGCAACATCTTCTCGACCCAGGACCACGCCGCTGCCGCAATCGCGCAAGCCGGCACGCCGGTGTTCGCGTTCAAGGGCGAATCGCTCGACGAATACTGGGAGTTCTCGCACCGTATCTTCGAATGGCCGAACGGCGAGTTCGCCAACATGATCCTTGACGACGGCGGCGACGCAACGCTGCTGCTGATCCTCGGCTCGAAGGCGGAAAAAGACCGCTCGGTGATCGCCAAGCCGACCAACGAGGAAGAAGTCGCGCTGTACAAGTCGATCGCCGCGCATCTCGAGATCGACCCGACGTGGTACTCGAAGCGCCTCGCCGCGATCAAGGGTGTCACCGAAGAAACCACCACCGGCGTGCATCGTCTGTACCAGATGGAGAAGGAAGGCCGTCTGCCGTTCCCGGCCATCAACGTCAACGACTCGGTCACCAAGTCGAAGTTCGACAACCTGTACGGCTGCCGCGAGTCGCTCGTCGACGGTATCAAGCGCGCGACCGACGTGATGATCGCGGGCAAGATCGCGGTCGTGGCTGGCTACGGCGACGTGGGCAAGGGCTGCGCGCAATCGCTGCGCGGTCTGGGTGCGACCGTGTGGGTCACGGAAATCGATCCGATCTGCGCACTGCAGGCTGCGATGGAAGGCTACCGCGTCGTGACGATGGAATACGCGGCCGACAAGGCCGACATCTTCGTGACGGCAACGGGCAACTACCACGTGCTGAACCACGACCATCTGAAGGCGATGCGCCACAACGCGATCGTCTGCAACATCGGTCACTTCGACTCGGAAATCGACGTCGCGTCGACCCGTCAGTACACGTGGGAAAACATCAAGCCGCAAGTCGACCACATCATTTTCCCGGACGGCAAGCGCGTGATCCTGCTGGCTGAAGGCCGCCTCGTGAACCTCGGCTGCGCGACCGGCCACCCGTCGTTCGTGATGTCGAACTCGTTCACGAACCAGACGCTCGCGCAGATCGAACTGTTCACGCAGGGCGCGAAGTACGAGAACAAGGTGTACGTGCTGCCGAAGCATCTGGACGAGAAGGTCGCGCGTCTGCATCTGGCGCGCATCGGCGCGAACCTGACCGTGCTGTCGGACGAGCAGGCCGGCTACATCGGCGTCGACAAGAACGGTCCGTTCAAGCCGAACCACTACCGCTACTAAGCATCGCCTGCACCCGCGAGCCGGCCTGGCGTATCGATGCATCCGTGCACCTTGCCCAGCCAGGCGCGCGGGCGCGGCGGCGCTAGCGGCATGACGGTCTGAGCATCGGGCGGCGCGTAATGCGCCGCTTTGTTCACCCGCGCCGTTTTCGTTTAATGGACAGCCTGCCCGCGCAGGTGCTTACAAGGAGCTCTTTATGACCGTGCTGTTGACCTGGCTCATCAACGCGCTCGCGCTGCTGATCATCACGTACATCGTTCCGTCGATCCATATCCGCAGCTTCGGCACCGCGCTGATCGTCGCGATCGTGCTCGGCCTCATCAATGCGGTGCTGCGGCCGGTGCTGATCCTGCTGACGCTGCCCGTTACGATTCTCACGCTCGGCCTGTTCATCCTCGTCGTCAATGCGCTGTGCTTCTGGCTGTGCGCGTCGCTACTGAAGGGCTTCGAGGTGTCGGGTTTCTGGTCGGCATTCTTCGGCTCGATCCTGTACAGCATCGTGTCGTGGCTGCTGTCCGCGCTCATTTTCGGCAACCGCAGCTTCGGTTGATCTTTTAGCTTATGAATCCGATCGAACTTTCATTCGAATTCTTCCCGCCGAAGACGCAGGAAGGCGTCGACAAGCTGCGCGCGACGCGCGCGGCACTGGTGCCGCTCAAACCCAAGTTCGTGTCCGTCACGTTCGGCGCGGGCGGCTCGACGCAGCAAGGCACGCTCGATACCGTCGTCGATATCGCGAAGGAAGGGCTCGAGGCCGCGCCGCATCTGTCGTGCGTCGGTTCGTCGAAGGAAAGCCTGCGGGCGATCCTGAACGAGTACCGCGCGCACGGCATCCGCCACATCGTCGCGTTGCGCGGCGACCTGCCGTCGGGCATGGGCGCGGTCGGCGAACTGCGCTACGCGTCGGAGCTCGTCAGCTTCATCCGCGCCGAGTTCGGCGACTGGTTCTGGATCGAGGTGGCCGGCTACCCGGAATACCATCCGCAGGCGCGCTCGCCGCGTCACGATCTGGAGAACTTCGCGCGCAAGGTGAAGGCCGGCGCGAATTCCGCGATCACGCAGTACTTCTTCAACGCGGACGCGTATTTCCGTTTCGTCGACGATGCGCGCCAGCTCGGCGTCGACGTGCCGATCGTGCCCGGCATCATGCCGATCACGAACTTCTCGCAGCTGATGCGCTTCTCCGAGATGTGCGGTGCCGAAGTGCCGCGCTGGATCGCGCGCCGGCTGGAGAGCTACGGCGACGACCGCGAGTCGATCCGCGCGTTCGGGCTCGACGTGGTGACGGACCTGTGCCGACGCCTCGTCGATGCGAAGGTGCCGGGTCTGCACTTCTATACGCTGAACGCCGCGGCGTCGACGAAGACCATCTGCGAGCGGCTCGGCGTTTGACGTAGCGCGTCACGCCGGTCTCACCGATAAGCCGCGCGGCCGCAATGGCCGCGCGGCTTTTTTCATATAGGCCCGGTGGCATTGGCCGGCGCATCCGGCCGGCCAGCCCACCTGGCGCGCGGCGACGCGTCAAGTTGGGACGTCGCCTGGTCGCTTATCGGCCGCCTATCAACCGCTTATTTACCGCTTATCCGCCCCTCCCCGACCGCCATCACGCGGTGCCCAGCTTCCCCCAAACCACCCGCCACACGCCATCGCGCGCCGAACTACCTGCCGAATTCGCACCGAAAAGCGTGGTAAGTCCCTGTTGAAGCTCATTTTTGTGCTGTCTATGATCGAAACGCAGCTAACCCGGCTGCTGTGCGGAGGACGATATGACAGTGACAAGAAAGACTGCGGCACACCGGCTGTTCGCGCTTCATCGATTCTGCCTGCCGGCTCTCGCCGCGCTCACGGTCGCCACGAGCGGCCTCGTACCCGCCGCGTCGCAGGCGGCCACGCTGCCCGACAAGACGCTGGTGTTCTGTTCCGAAGGCAGTCCGGCAGGCTTCGACACCGCGCAATACACGACCAGCGTCGAATTCAGCGCCGGGTCGTACACGGTCTATAACCGCCTCGTCGAATTTGCGCACGGCAGCACGGACATCGAGCCGGGCCTCGCCGAAAAGTGGGATGTGTCGCCCGACGGGCTCATCTACACGTTCCATCTGCGCCCGGGCGTCAAATTCCAGACCACCTCGTTCTTCAAGCCGACGCGCGAATTCAACGCGGACGACGTCGTGTTCACCTACGAGCGCATGCTCGACCCGGAGAACCCGTTCCGCAAGGCGTATCCGGTCAATTTCCCGTACTTCAACGACCTCGGGCTCGCGAAGAACATCGCCAAGATCGAGAAGATCGATCCGTACACGGTGCGCTTCACGCTGAAGGAAGTCGACGCGCCGTTCCTGCAACAGATCGCGATGCCGTTCGCATCGATCCTGTCGGCCGAATATACGGATCAGCTGTTGAAAGCGGGCAAGGCGTCCGACATCAACCAGTATCCGGTCGGCACCGGACCGTTCATCTTCCGTAGCTACACGAAGGACGACACGATCCGCTTCGACGGCAATCCCGATTACTGGAAGCCGGGCAACGTGAAGGTCGGCAAGCTGATCTTCGCGATCACCGTCGACCCGGCGGTGCGCCTGCAGAAACTGAAGCGCGGCGAATGCCAGGTGATGTCGTATCCGCGTCCGGCCGATATCGCGACCGTGAAGGCCGATTCGTCGCTCGCGATGCCGAACGAAGTCGGCTTCAACCTCGGCTATATCGCGTACAACACGTCGAAAAAGCCGCTCGACAACGTGCTGGTGCGCCGCGCGCTCGACATGGCGGTCCACAAGAAGGCGATCATCGACGCGGTCTACCAGGGCGCGGGCCAGGCGGCGACCAACCCGATGCCGCCGACCCAATGGGGCTACAACAAGAGCCTGAAGGACGCGCCGTACGACGTCGACAAAGCGAAGGCGCTGCTCAAGCAGGCGGGCTACCCCGACGGCTTCGAGCTGACGCTGTGGGCGATGCCGGTGCAGCGGCCGTATAACCCGAACGCGCGTCTGATGGCGGAAATGCTGCAGTCCGACTGGGCGAAGATCGGCGTGAAGGTGAATATCGCCACCTACGAGTGGGGCGAGTACATCCGCCGCGCGCATGCGGGCGAGCATCAGGCGATGCTGATCGGCTGGACCGGCGACTATGGCGATCCGGACAACTGGCTCGGCGTGCTGCTCGGTTGCGATGCGGTTGCCGGCAGCAACTTCTCGAAGTGGTGCTACAAGCCGTTCGACGATCTGATCAAGAAGGGCCGCAGCACCACCAACATGGCCGAGCGCACCAAGGCCTACATGCAGGCGCAGGAGATCTTCAAGGATCAGGTGCCGTTCACGCCGATCGCGCATTCCACCGTCTACCAGCCGATCAGCAAGAACGTGACGGGCTTCAGGATCGATCCGTTCGGACCGACGCAATTCATGGAGGTCGGACTGAAATAAGCCGGATGCATCGGCGAGGCGGCGCGTTTCTTGCACCGCCTCGCCGGGGCGGTGCGAACCGGCCGCCCCGGTTGCCCCTGCACACGACAAAACGTTTGCCCAAAGTGTTTCCTATCGTCAACACGGGGAATTTGCTCCGCTTGGTCGCTGGGCCAAGCTCAAGTAATATCCCGCTACGCTGGCTCAAGCCGGTCCCGTACCTGGAGGAAACATGAAGCAAAACAACCTGTTGCACGTCGCGCGTATCACCACGCTCGTCGCTGCCGCAGCGGCATCCCTGATTGGCGCAAGCAGCGCGCACGCCGCGGGGATTCCGAACAAGACCCTCGTTTATTGCTCGGAAGGCAGCCCCGCGGGTTTTGACCCGGCGCAATACACGACGGGTGTGGATTTCACCGCCAACACGTTCACCGTCTATAACCGCCTCGTCGAATTCGAACGCGGCGGCACCAAGGTCGAGCCGGGCCTCGCGGAGAAGTGGGACGTCTCGCCGGACGGCAAGACCTACACGTTCCATCTGCGCCACGGCGTGAAGTTTCAGACCACCTCGTTTTTCAAGCCGACGCGCGAATTCAACGCCGATGACGTGATCCTCACGTTCGAGCGCATGCTGGATCCGAACCAGCCGTTCCGCAAGGCGTATCCGGTGCAGTTCCCTTACTTCACCGACATGGGCCTCGACAAGCTGATCACGAAGGTCGAGAAGGTCGACCCGTACACGGTCAAGTTCACGCTGAAGGAAGTCAACGCACCGTTCATCCAGAATCTGGCGATGGAATACGCGTCGATCCTGTCGGCCGAATATACGGATCAGTTGATGAAGGCCGGCAAGGCCGCCGACATCAACCAGTTCCCGGTCGGCACCGGTCCGTTCATCTTCCGCAGCTACACGAAGGACGCGACGATCCGCTTCGACGGCAACCCGGATTACTGGAAGCCGAACGCGGTGAAGATCTCGAAGCTGATCTTCTCGATTACGCCGGATGCCGGTGTGCGCGTGCAGAAGATCAAGCGCGACGAATGCCAGGTGATGAGCTATCCGCGTCCGGCCGACATCGCGCCGCTGAAGGCCGAGCCGAACATCGACATGCCGTCGCAGCCGGGCTTCAACCTCGGCTACCTCGCGTTCAACGTCACGCACAAGCCGGTCGACAAGGTCGAAGTGCGTCAGGCGCTCGACATGGCGATCAACAAGAAGGCGATCATCGACTCGGTGTACCAGGGCGCGGGCCAGCTCGCGACGAACCCGATGCCGCCGACGCAGTGGTCGTTCGTCAAGGGCCTGCCGGCCGCGTCGTTCGATACGGCCAAGGCCAAGGCTTTGCTCGCGAAGGCTGGCTATCCGAACGGCTTCGACATCACGCTGTGGGCGATGCCGGTGCAGCGCGCGTACAACCCGAACGCGCGTTTGATGGCGGAAATGATCCAGGCCGACTGGGCCAAGATCGGTGTGAAGGCGAAGATCGTCACGTATGAGTGGGGCGAGTACATCAAGCGCGCGCACGCGGGCGAAGACGACACGATGCTGATCGGCTGGACCGGCGACAACGGCGATCCGGATAACTGGCTCGGCACGCTGCTCGGCTGCGACGCGATCAACGGCAACAACTTCTCGAAGTGGTGCTACAAGCCGTTCGACGATCTGATCCAGAAGGGCCGCACCACCTCCGACGTGGCGGCGCGCACGAAGATCTACGGCGACGCGCAGCATATCTTCGCGCAGCAACTGCCGTTCGCGCCGATCGCGCACTCGACCGTCTATCAGCCTGTCAGCAAGAAGGTGGTCGACATGCGCATCGAACCGCTCGGTTACGCGCGCTTCGACGGCGTCAGCGTCAAGTAAGCTGGCTACCGGGCCGGCCGATAAGCCGGCAAGGCAGCCGTAAAATTCACGCAGTACGCTTTTCGCACGGTTGGAAAACTGGTCGAAATGGTCCGGCGACCGGGGTCACGAGCCCTCGTCGCCGGTTGCGTTTTTTCATCACCAGTCCCATAGGAGCGAGCTATGTTCCGCTTCGTTTTGCGCCGCATCGGTATGGTGATTCCGACGTTCATCGGTATCACGATCCTTGCGTTCGCACTGATTCACCTGATCCCCGGCGATCCCATCGAAGTGATGATGGGCGAGCGCGGCGTCGACCCGGCCATGCATGCGGCCGCGATGCACCGCCTCGGGCTCGACGAGCCGCTGCCCATGCAGTACTTCCATTACATCGTTCGCGCGCTGCACGGTGATCTCGGCACCTCGATCATCACCAACACCAGCGTGATGGGCGAATTCCTCGCGCGCTTTCCCGCCACCGTCGAGCTGTCGATCTGCGCGATGCTGTTCGCGCTCATCGTCGGGCTGCCGGCCGGCGTGTTCGCGGCGCTGCGGCGCGGCACCGTGGTCGATCACGGCGTGATGGGCACCGCGCTGACCGGCTACTCGATGCCGATCTTCTGGTGGGGCTTGATCCTCATCATGGTGTTCTCGGTGAAGCTCGGGCTGACGCCGGTGTCGGGCCGCATCGCGGTCGAATACGACATCCCGCACGTGACCGGCTTCATGCTGATCGACTCGCTGATGTCGACCGACGAAGGCGCGTTCAAATCGGCGCTGAGCCATCTGATCCTGCCGGCCATCGTGCTCGGCACAATTCCGCTCGCGGTGGTCGCGCGGATGACGCGCTCGTCGATGCTCGAAGTGCTGCGCGAGGACTACATCCGCACCGCGCGCGCGAAGGGTCTGTCGCCGGTGCGTGTGATCGTCGTGCATGCGCTGCGTAACGCGCTGATTCCCGTGGTGACCGTGATCGGTCTGCAGGTCGGCACGCTGCTCGCGGGCGCGGTGCTGACCGAGACGCTGTTCTCGTGGCCGGGCATCGGCAAATGGCTGATCGATGCGATCGGCCGACGCGATTATCCGGTCGTGCAGGGCGGTATTCTGATGATCGCGACGCTGGTGATCGTCGTGAACCTCGTCGTCGATCTGTTGTACGGCGTGTTGAATCCCCGCATCCGCCATACGAGGTAACGCGAAAATGGCAGACATTCAAAATACAGTCCCCCAGTCGGTTACGCCTCCCAGCGGCCGCGCCATCGCGGCCCGCGAATTCTGGGCCAATTTCTCGCGCAACCGCGGTGCGGTCGGCGCGGGCGTGATCGTGCTGCTGCTGGTCTTCGTCGCGATCTTCGCGCCGCTGATCGCGCCGCATAGCCCGATCGAGCAGTACCGCGACTTCGTCAAGATTCCGCCCGCGTGGCTCGACGGCGGCAACTGGAAGTTCATTCTCGGCACCGACGAAGCGGGCCGCGACATCCTCTCGCGTCTGATGTACGGCGCGCGGCTGTCGTTCTGGATCGGCTTTGTCTCGGTCGTGCTCGCGCTGATTCCGGGCATCGTGCTCGGGCTCGTCGCCGCGTTCTTCGAGAAGTGGGCCGACACGCCGATCATGCGCATCATGGACGTGCTGCTCGCATTGCCGTCGCTGCTGCTCGCGGTCGCGGTGGTCGCGATCATCGGTCCGGGTCTCGTCAATACGATGCTCGCGATCGCGATCGTCGCGCTGCCGGGCTACGTGCGTCTGACGCGTGCGTCCGCGCAGGGCGAGTTGCAGAAGGAGTACGTGACGGCTTCGCGCGTCGCGGGTGCGAGCACGCTGCGGCTGATGTTCTCGCAGGTGCTGCCGAACTGCACCGCGCCGCTGATCGTGCAGGCGACGCTCGGCTTTTCGTCGGCGATTCTCGATGCCGCCGCGCTCGGCTTTCTCGGCCTCGGCGTGCAACCACCGTCGGCGGAGTGGGGCGCGATGCTCGCGTCGGCGCGCGACTACATCGACAGCGCATGGTGGATCGTCACGATGCCGGGCCTGTCCATCCTGATCTCGGTGCTGTGCATCAACCTGCTCGGCGACGGGCTGCGCGATGCGCTCGACCCCAAACTGAAACGGATGGCCTGATATGAGTAACAACCTGCTAACCATCCGCAATCTCGCGGTCAACTTCAGCGGCCTGCCCGCGGTCGATCGCATCAATCTCGATGTCGCGCCGGGCGAAGTGCTGGGCGTGGTCGGCGAATCGGGCTCGGGCAAGAGTGTGACGATGATGGCGCTGATGGGCCTGATCGATGCGCCCGGCAAGGTCACCGCCGACGAAGTCACGTTCGACGGCAAGGACCTGCTGAACGCGTCGGCGAAACAGCGCCGCAAGATCATCGGCAAGGACATCGCGATGGTGTTCCAGGACGCGCTGACGAGCCTGAACCCGAGCTACACAGTCGGCTATCAGATCAGGGAAGTGTTGAAGCTGCACGAAGGGCTGCGCGGTTCGGCGCTCGACAAACGCGCGCTCGAACTGCTCGATCAGGTCGGCATTCCGGACGCGAAGAACCGTATCGGCGCGTTTCCGCACCAGATGTCGGGCGGCATGAACCAGCGCGTGATGATCGCGATGGCGATCGCCTGCAACCCGAAGCTGCTGATCGCCGACGAGCCGACCACCGCGCTCGACGTGACGATCCAGGCGCAGATCATGGAATTGCTGATGCGCCTGCAGAAGGAACGCGGGATGGCGCTCGTGCTGATTTCGCACGATCTGGCGGTGGTGTCGGAAGTCGCGCAGCGCGTCGCGGTGATGTACGCGGGCGAGGTGATCGAGACGAACAAGGTGCCGGATATTTTCGCGGCGCCGCATCATCCGTACACCGAAGCGCTGCTCGCGGCGATTCCCGAGCACAACGTGGGCGCGGTGCGGCTCGCGGCGTTGCCGGGCATGGTGCCGGGCCGCGACGACCGGCCGAAGGGATGTCTGTTTGCGCCGCGCTGCAAGTACGTGGTCGACGACTGCATGAAGGCGCGGCCGGCGCTCGCGCCGCTGCCGGGTCATGCGGAGTTCACGCGCGTGCGCTGCATCAAGCCGCTCAACGTCGACAAGGACGCCAACGTTCACACGCAAGGAGGCGCCCGATGAACGCCGTACCCGAAACCCGTCGCGAAGCTTGCGGCGGCGATCACGTGTTGGTCGCCGATAATCTCGCGCGCTACTACACGGTCAAACGCGGCATGTTCGCGCAGGGCACGGTGAAGGCGCTCAACGGCGTGTCGTTCGCGCTCGAACGCGGCAAGACGCTGGCGGTGGTCGGCGAGTCCGGCTGCGGCAAGTCCACGCTCGCGCGTCAGCTGACGATGATCGAAACGCCGAGCGCGGGCCGTCTGTTGATCGACGGCGAGGATGTGGCCGGCGCGAGTCACGAGAAAATCGCAGCGCTCAGGCGGCGCGTGCAGATGGTGTTCCAGAACCCGTTCGCGTCGCTCAATCCGCGCAAGACCGTCGAGCAGACGCTCGGCGAGCCGCTCGCGATCAACACGCCGATGAGCGCGACCGAGCGCGCCGAGCGGATCGCGCAGATGATGCGCACCGTGGGCTTGCGTCCCGAGCACGCGAAGCGCTATCCGCACATGTTCTCGGGCGGCCAGCGTCAGCGCGTGGCGATTGCGCGCGCGATGATCCTCGATCCGCAGATCGTGGTCGCCGACGAACCGGTGTCCGCGCTCGACGTGTCGATCCAGGCGCAGATCCTGAACCTGTTCATGGACCTGCAGGAGCAGTTCAAGACGAGCTACGTGTTCATCTCCCACAACCTGTCGGTGGTCGAGCACATCGCCGACGATGTGATGGTGATGTACTTCGGCGGCGTCGCTGAACTCGGCGACAAGCAGCGCATCTTCTCGAAGCCGCGCCATCCGTACACGCGCGCGCTGATGTCGGCGACGCCGTCGATCTTCGAGGCGGACCGCACGATCAAGATCAAGCTGCAGGGTGAGATGCCGTCGCCGCTGAATCCGCCGTCGGGCTGCACGTTTCATCAGCGCTGCCCGTATGTGATCGAGCGTTGCCGCAGCGAGGAACCGAAGCTGCGTGACGTGGATGGGCGGATGGTGTCGTGTCATCGCGCCGAAGAGGTGGGGGACGTGGATGCCTGATGGGGTGGCGGCGCGTCGTCTTGCGCGCCGCTTGCGTGAGGGCGGCCGCGCGGCCGTCTTCGCGCGGCGCTGCGGAGCGCGGGGGCCGACAGGCGCCGCGTTCCGCGGTGCATTTGCCGGCGGGTTCGCCGGTGTGTTGGCTTACTCGTTGCTCCCTACGTTGTTGCATGCGGTTTTTCGCGCTTTTTTCCGGACGTTTGTCCGCCGGGGCAAGCGCGCGCTTTTCCTCCAATTTCCTTCCGCATTTCCCCCCGCGTTTTTTCCCACGCTTTTTCCAGCGCTTTTTCCCGCATCACGTGCCGCGTTTTTCCGCATCGCCTGCGCGCTGTCGATGAGCGTGGCCGTACCCGGCATCGCGTACGCGGCTGGCGCTGCGGCCAATGCGCCGGGCCAGGCGGGCCGTCCATCGGTCACGGTGCCCGTTGCACCGCCGCCGCCGTCGATGGCGCCACCCGCGACGCCCGGCACCACCGCCAGCGGCCCGGTGCGCCAGCAGCCGGCGCGCATGCCGTTCTACGTCGCGACGCGCGGCACCACCACCCTTTACGTGCTCGGCACGCTGCACGTCGGCGACCCCGCCGACTATCCGGCGGGACAGCCGTTTCGTCCGTCTATTCTGGCCGCGCTAGCCGCCTCGCAGACGCTCGCGCTCGAGCTGTCGCCCGACGAACTGCTGGTGTCGCAGGACGACGTGTCGAAGTACGGCATTTGCAAGCACGACTGTCTACCCGGCCTGTTGCCCGATCCGCTCTGGCGCAAGCTCGCGCTGCGTCTGCGCGGCAATCCGGCCGCGCTCGACGCGATCAAGAAGATGCGGCCGTGGCTGGCCTCGCTGGTGGTCGAGACCTACGACTCGCTGTCCGCCGGATTGCAGACCGAGTACGGCACCGAAGCGCAATTGCAGAACGTGTATCTGAAGACGCGCGGCAAGATCGTCGGGCTGGAGACGCTCGCGCAGCAGATGCGCGCGTTCACCGGACTCTCGGCCGCGCAGCAGCGCGAGATGCTCGCGCAGGACCTGGTGCAGACGCCCGCGCAGAACGTCGAGGACGTGCGCACGCTGCATCGCTTGTGGCGGGTCGGCGATGCCGATGCGATCGCCGCGTGGCAAGCCGCGAAGTCGGAGAAGCTCGCGCGCGACAAACACGTGTCCGCGACGATCGACAACCGCATCGTCTACGAACGCAATCGCCGCTTCGTCACGAAGATGCTGCAGCTCGCCGCGCCGAACAAGCCGGTGTTCGTCGCGATCGGCGCACTGCATCTGGGCGGGCCGAAGGGCGTGCTGCAGCTGCTGCGGCAGCACGGCTTCGTGGTCGAGCCGGGTTGAGGCCCAGGTTGAGAATCGGGTGAGGGGCGGGTTGAAGCCCGGCCTGCGGCAGCTAACGCCGCAGGGTTCGGAAGGTCCGCTTAGAAGGTCTGCCAGTCGGCGTCGGAGGCCGATGCGAGCGCGGGTTCGAGCTTCGCGACCGGCGCCGCTTTGCTCACGCCGTTACGCTCGATAGCGGCAGGCGCCGCTGCCTTCGACGGCGCGAGATCGTGCGAGCTTGAGACTGCAACGGACGCCGCCGCGGGCCGTGCGGCGCGCATCGCGGGTAATGCCGGAGCGCGCGTCTTCGGCAACTGCGACGCCACGCTGCGCGCCGTCGCTTCACCGCTGCCCACCTTGAACGCCGACACCACCCCAGCGAGTTTCGCCGCCTGCTCTTCGAGCGATTGCGCGGCGGCCGCCGCTTCCTCGACGAGCGCCGCGTTCTGCTGCGTGACCTCATCCATCTGGTTGACCGCCTGATTGACCTGCTCGATGCCGCGGCTCTGTTCTTCCGACGCCGCCGCGATTTCACCGACGATGTCCGAGACCTGACGGATCACCGTCGTGACCTCGCCCATCACGGTGCTGACTTCGACCGCTTGCGTCGAGCCGGCCTGGATCATCGATACCGACGAACCGATCAGCTCCTTGATCTCCTTCGCCGCCGCCGCCGAGCGCTGCGCGAGGCTGCGCACCTCGCTCGCGACGACCGCGAAGCCGCGGCCCTGTTCGCCGGCGCGCGCGGCTTCGACCGCCGCGTTCAGCGCGAGGATGTTGGTCTGGAACGCGATGCCCTCGATCACCCCGGTGATCTCCGAAATCTTGCTCGAACTGCCGCTGATCCGGCCGATCGTGGCGGCCATCGCCTGCACCGCGTCGTTGCCGGTCGCGGCCATGCTGGCGGCGTTGGTGGCGAGCGTGTTCGCCTGGCGGGCGTTGTCGGCGTTGTGCTTCACCGTTTCGGTGAGCTGCGTCATGCTCGCGGCGGTCTGTTCGAGCGACGCGGCCTGTTCCTCGGTGCGCGCGGACAGATCGAGATTGCCGGCGGCGATTTCGCGCGTCGCGGTGCTGACCGAATCGGTCGATGCCCGCACGATCACGATGTTTTCCTCGATCCGACGCAGCAGCGCATCGAACGCGACGGCGCCGCGGCCGAACTCGTCCATGCGTGGGCTGGCTGCGCGGCGCGACACGTCGAGCGTGTCGGCGATCTCCTGAAACTTCTTGCGCTGCCGGATCAGGCCGCCGCAGACGATCTTATGCAGATGGAACCCGCCGTATAGCGCAATCGCGCAGCCGAGCCACGCCACCGCGACCAGTGCAGTGAACAGCGGCCGTGCCGCCGCGTCCGCGCTCAACTGCGACAAACCGACGACGCCCGCGAGGCCGGTGAAAAAGGTCAGCGCGACGCAGCTGCCGAATATCGCCAGGATCCGGACCCTGATCGTGAGATGGGACTTCTGCACTTCGCCTCCGTTTTTATGAACTATGCATAACCCGTGTTCTGGAACGAGAACTTCAAAGGTTCAGCCCGGGAGTACGGCAGATTCGTCGCTTTCTGAAGGGCGGCGGGAGGTTTTCCTGAGGATGGGGTTTCGGTTGCTTACGGGGGAGGGCGTCCGTGCGGCGGGTGGATTCATCGTACGGCCGCGTCGGAAAATCTGGCGGACGTTGGATTTCTCGGAATAGTCCTGTTGGTTTTGCATCCTCGCTTTGATAGCTTGTTTGAGAGTTATTTTTAATCAAGCGGGAGTGACGAGAGTGGCGCAGGACATTTTTATCAAGATCAGCGGTATCGATGGCGAATCGCAGGACGCGGCGCATCTGAATGAAATCGAAGTGATCGGATGGCGCTGGCAGGTCGAACAGCAAGCGGCGATGCGGACGGGCTCGGGCCGAGAGCAATGAAAAAGGCACTGATCTGTGTTGCACTCGCGCTACTGATGACGATACCCGTCGGAGTCGGGATTGCCCACATCCCATGGGTTTATCAATGGTTTGGAAGCGGTGCGGGTTACGAGTTTTATTCCCCGCTTTTCGATGCTCTGGGCGCGGACGGTACTGAAGAGAACTCGGAGATCATTGTCGGATCGCTGTACCTTCTCGGGTTCGTCGTCTCGCTCGTGTTCGTTGTTATCGGCTGGGCGATCGTTGGCCGTTTGCGTCGTCGGCGCAGGTGGGAGTCGCGATGATGCAATCGCCGATAAAAAGGATATCGATTTGCTTCGCGCTTGCTCTGGTGATGACGTTACCCGTCGGATTCGGGATCGCCCGGCTGGGTGCCTATGAATGGCTCGACAGCGACGCGGGCTTTCGCCTCTTGCGACCGCTTTTCGACGCGTTCGATGCGCACGGTTGTGAAGGCTACTCGGATGTCATTGTCGGGACGTTGCTCGTCGTTAGCTTCGTGCTGTCGCTCGTGTTCGTCGTCGCCGGCTGGGCGATCGTCAGACGTTCGCGTCGTAAGCGCCGATCTACGGTTGAGTCGCGATGATGAAGCCGTTAATAAAAAAGACTCTGACCTGCCTCGCGCTCACATTACCTCTGACACTGCTCGTCGCAATCGGGATTACAGGCCTTCAATGCGTCAACGAATGGCTTGACCGCGGAGACGGCTATGACTTCTTCAAACCGCTTTTCAAAACATTCGGTGCGTTCGGCAGTGAAGGTCACTCGGACGTCATCTTTGGAACGCTATATATCGTCAGCTTCTTCGTGTCGCTGGTGTTCGTCGTCGTCGCGTGGTCGATCGCCAGCTACTGGCGCCGCAAGCGTCACTCTTGAGTCGACGTCCACGTCGATCTCGCCAGCCTCCGCCGAACGAGGCGCTGCGCGTCACCACCAGCGCCTCCTCCACAACACCACCCCGCCAAAAACCCGCTACAAAAACATCAGGAAATTCAGCAGGAAGATGTTGATCACCAGCATCGTCAGCGCTGTCGGTATCTGCACCTTGATCACCGCGTTCTTGTCGGGCAACTCCAGCAGCGCGGCCGGCACCATGTTGAAGTTCGCGGCCATCGGCGTCATCAGCGTGCCGCAGTAGCCGGAGAACATGCCGATCGCGGCCATCACCGCCGGGTTGCCGTGAAACACGCCGACCAGAATCGGCACGCCGACGCCGCCCGTCATCACCGGAAACGCGGCGAAGCCGTTGCCCATCACCATCGTGAACAGCGCCATGCCGATGCAGTAGACGGCCACCGCGACGAAGCGGTAGTCGAGGCTGATGTACGACGTGGTCACGTGCGCGACCGCCTTGCCGACGCCCGCGTCGGAGAACACGAGGCCGAGCATGCCGAGCATCTGCGGCAGCACCGCCGCCCACGACAGCGCATCGACGAGCCGGCGCGCTTCCTTCATCGACTGCCCGACGGTGTCGCGCGTGATCACGCAGGCGATCGCCAGCGCGATCACGCAGCCGAGGCCAAAGCCGATCAGCGTCACGTTGGCCTTGTCGAAGAGCGGCACGCCGCCGAACACGAGATGGCTGGCCGCGAGCGTGACGATCACGGTGACGACCGGAATCGTCAGCGCGGGCACGAACAGCCTGTTGCCGAGGCGCGTGGCGCTCGCCTTGCGCGCCTCCGGCGATAGCGTCTTCGGCTTGCCCGCGGTAACGCCGCCAAAGCCCGCGATCAGCGCCATCGCGATCACCGCGACGCCGACCACCGCCGGCGGCAGCCAGTCGCCGATCAGGAAAATGAGCGCGTACAGGATCCAGAAGCCGCCCGCGGTGAAACGGCGCGGATGTTCGCGATCGATGACGATCATGCCGCCGACAATCAGCAGCACGATGCCGAGCAGCCAGAACAGGTAGGTGATCGTGAAAGTCATGCTTCGTCTCCGGTGGTACGCGTGGCCGAAGAGGGGGTCGCCGGCGGTGGGGCGTCCGCCGCGTTGCCGCGCAATTCGCGTTCGAGCCGGCGATCGAGCAGCCAGAGCCGGAAGCCGTGCACGATGAACGCGCTGACCGCGGTCGGAATCCCCCACATCGCGACGCGCAGCGGCTCGACGACGATGCCCGCTTCCTTCAGGAAGGTCGTCATCAGCACGATCGCGCCGAACGCGACGAACACGTCCTCGCCGAAGAACAGACCGACGTTGTCGGTCGCGGCGGAGAATGCGCGCAGCCGGAAGCGCACTGCGTCGCCGATCTTGCCGAAGCGGTTTTCGGTGGCGCCCTCGGCCATCGGCGCGATCAGCGGACGCACCATCTGCGGATGGCCGCCGAGTCCGGTCAGCCCGGCCGCGGCGGTCAGCTCGCGCACCAGCAGATAGACGATCAGCAGCCGCCCGGCGGTAGCCGCCTTGATGCCGCTGATCCACGCCTGCGCGCGCTCGCGCAGCCCATGCCGTTCGAGCAGGCCGATCACGGCGAGCGGCAGCAGGATGATCAGCGGGATGTTGCGCGTCTTGATGAAGCCGGTGCCGATCAGCGCGAGGATTTTTTCGGGTGGGAAATGCGCGGCGAGACCGGTGACGATCGCGGCGACGGCCACGATCAGCATCGGATTGAAGCGCAAGAGAAAGCCGACGATGATGACGGCCACACCAATGAGCGGCCATAGACTGACGGTTGTCTGCATCAGGATCTCCATGAAGTTTCGACTTCGCCGCGCGTGGCGGCTGGGCGTGACCGGCGCGCGGGATACGTGCGCCGGCTTGCTGCCGCGGCTCTGCGGCCGCGTTGAACTCTCTGTACCTGCCTGCACGACGTTTCTGCATGACGCAGGCCGCTGCCTTCGCGGTTTGCCGCCGGCACCGCGAAGATGCCGTCGCTGGCAAACGCCCCGCGTGGGAGCGGGGCGTGGAATCGGTGATGCGCGGCTCTGTGGGGCGAGCCGCAGGGTCGGGGCTGATGGCGGTGTCGCGAGCGCTCAGACGCTCAACGCTTAGCCGCCTGGCCGTCTAGATGCGACCGACCCTCAAACATCCGGATGCTCAAACGCGCACCGCGCTCGCCGCATGCACGTCGATCCCTGCGGCATCGAGCGCGCCGCGGATGCGCCGCGCGAACGCGAGCGCATGCGGGCCGTCGCCGTGCAGACAGATGGTCTGCGCGTTCAGCGGCACCCATTGACCGTCGACGGACTTCACGCGCTGCTCGCGGATCATCGCGAGCGTGCGCGCGAGCACTTCGTCCTCGTCGTCGAGCAGCGCGCCCGGCTCCTTGCGCGGCACAAGCGAGCCGTCCGCGCGATAGCCACGGTCGGCGAACACTTCCTCGATCGCGACGAGGCCCGCGTTGCGCGCGGCTGTGACGAGTCCGCTGTTGGCGAGCGCGAACACCGCCACGGACGGGTCGAAGTCATGCACCGCCGAGACGATCGCATCGGCGATCTTCGCGTCGCGCGCGGCCTGGTTGTACAACGCGCCGTGCGGCTTCACGTGCGCGATGCGCCCGCCCTCGGCCTGCGCGATCGCCGACAGCGCGCCGAGCTGATACAGCACGCCCGCGTAAATTTCGCCCACCGGCAGGTCCATCTCCTTGCGGCCGAAATTCTCGGGATCGTTGAAGCTCGGATGCGCGCCGATCGAGACGCCTTTCTGCACCGCCCAGCGCACGCAGTCGCGCATCGCGTTCGGGCCGCCCGCATGCCAGCCGCACGCGATGTTGGCCGAACTCACGAGGTCGAGCAGCGCTTCGTCGGTGCCGCAACCTTCACCCAGATCGGCGTTCAGATCGATTTCCATGGTGATTCCTCTACTCAGTTTTCCTGCGCCACGAGCGCCGCCTGGCGCGCGCATCGCTCTTCATGCATCGCGATCGCGGCATCGATCTGCCGCAGATACGCGCGTTCTTCCAGCAAAGCCTGGCGCGCCTCGTAGGGCGACGTCGGGATAAAACGGACGGCCGCGTTCAGGCGCACCTGGGCCAGTTTCCACAGATCGGCCTGGATCACCACGCCGATCTTCGGATAGCCGCCGGTGGTCTGCGCGTCGCTCATCAGCACGATCGGCTGGCCGTTCGGCGGCACCTGGATCGTGCCGGGCAAGACAGCATGCGACAGCAGATCGGTCCTGTGTGTGCGCTTCAGTTCGGTGCCGGCGAGGCGGTAGCCCATCCGGTTGCTGTTCGGCGTGACGAGCCATTCGTCGGACCAGAACGACTGCTGCGCGTCCGGGGTGAAGCTGTCGTATTCGGGGCCTTGCAGCACGCGGATCGGAATCGCCCACGGCACGCCCGACGGATGCCGGCCGCGCCGCAACGGCTCGTGGACCAGCACGAACTTGCACCAGGCGGGCGCCTTCACCCCGAACTCGGGCGCCTCCGGCGTGAAGCCGACGTGGCCGCGCTGCGGCGGCGCGCCGACCGGCAGGCGGTCGCCGTCGTTCAGCGCGCGCCCGCCGAGTCCGCCGAAATGGCCGGCGAGGTCGGTGCTGCGCGAGCCGAGCACCGGCAACACGTCGATGCCGCCGGCCACGCACACGTAGCCGCGCATGCCGCGCTTCGCCGCGTTCAGCACCAGCTCCTGGCCGGCCTGCACGGGCAGGCTCCACCATGAATAGACCGGTTTGCCGTCGAGCGTCGCGCCGAATTCGGTGCCAGTGATCGCGACCCGCGTCGCGCGCAGAAAGCGCAGCACGGTCGGGCCGAACGTAATTTCGAGGCCGGCCGCGTCGGGCCGGTTGCCCACCAGCCGGTTGCCGACTTCGAGCGACAGCCGGTCGAGCGCTCCGCCCATCGCGACGCCGAGATGCCGATGGCCGTGGCGGCCGAGGTCCTGGATCGTGGTCTGCAGACCCGCGCGAATCACGTCGATCATGCGTGCATCCCCGCGATCGTGAAGCGCACCCGGTCGCCGGGCTGCAGCAGGGTGGGCGGCCGGCGCACCGGGTCGAACAGCGGCACGTCGGTGCGGCCGATCAGTTGCCAGCCGCCCGGCGACACCGCCGGATAAATGCCGGTCTGTTCGCCGCCGATGCCGACCGAGCCCGCCGCCACTTCGAGCCGCGGCGACGCGCGCCGCGGTGCGTGCAGCGCGGCTTCGAGCCCGCCCATGTAGGCGAAGCCCGGCTGGAAGCCGAGAAAGAACACCACGTAGTCGCCGCCCGCATGACGCTCGACGACCTCGCGCGCGGTGAGGCCCGTATGCTCGGCGACCGCCTGCAGATCGAGGCCGAATTCGCCGCCGTACTGCACCGGAATCTCGACCTCGCGGCCGGGGGCGGTGTCTTCATCCGCCGCGTTCCAGGCCGCCAGCAACTGCTCGCCGAGCGCGTCGGCGTCGGTGTCGAGCGGATCGAACACGAGCGTCAGGTTGTTCATGCCGGGCACGACCTCGAGCACCTGCGGCCAGTCGCGCGCGGCCAGGGCGGCGGCCCACACGCGCCGCTGGCACTCCAGCGTGGCGGGCGACGGCGCGGCGCACACGAGTGCGGTATCGCCGAGCGGAAAGATTCGTGGTTGGCTCATGGCTGGACGGCCCGGATCGAGTCGGAAGAGGGGACGGACCGTGCGGCATGGGCGCGCAGGTCCGGCACGGAGTCGAGGCTGGTGAGGCTGGTTGGAGCGAACATTATCAATAAAATGTCGATGATTTATCAATAAGTCTTTTTCCGGATCGTCGGCGGCGAGGGCGCGTCGTACACTTGCCGCACTTTCCACCCCAATCTTTCAGCACACTGCGTGCGGGAACCTCGTATGACGCGTCATCCCACCAAGATCGTTTCGTCGGAACATCTGGTCTCCGAGACCAGCGCGGAACTGTCCGAGCTGGAGTACGCG
Source organism: Paraburkholderia antibiotica (assembly GCF_012927125.1). Classification (GTDB taxonomy): domain Bacteria; phylum Pseudomonadota; class Gammaproteobacteria; order Burkholderiales; family Burkholderiaceae; genus Paraburkholderia; species Paraburkholderia antibiotica. The sequence goes on along the minus strand of NZ_JABBFZ010000007.1, from coordinate 59,452 downwards.
CTGATCATGGCGGGCAACGCGTTCAACCGCTGGATGGTGCGCTGCATGTCGGCCGCCGGCGACAAGGACATGACCGCGATCGAGGTGTCGCTGCTGCACCACGTGACCCACCGCGAGCGTCGCAAGAAGCTCGCGGACATCTGCTTCGTGCTGAACATCGAGGACACGCACGTCGCTACCTATGCGCTGAAGAAGCTCGTAGCTAGAGGGTATGTAAAAAGCGAAAAGATCGGCAAGGAAGTGTTCTTTTCGGCGACCGCCGCGGGCCGCGCGCTGTGCCTGAAATATCGCGAGGTGCGCGAGAGCTGTCTGATCTCGACGCTGCAGGAAAGCGGCTTGACCAATCAGCAGATCGGCGAGGCCGCGCAGCTGATGCGCAATGCCTCGGGGCTTTACGACACGGCGGCGCGCGCGGCGGCGTCGCTGTGACGGGCGTTGCAAGGGTGTTGCTGTGAGGGTGGCGTTGCGCGGGGCGCGCTAAAGTTGGTTGCTAACTCGGATCGTGCCGCGGGGCCCGCTCCGGCAGCCCCGGATGAAACCCCGCCTCGGTGACGATCAGATCGAGCGGAATGTCGTGCGCCTCGCGCTGAAGCGCGTCGGTGCGGCACGCTTCATACGCGATGCCGACCGTGATCGGCCGCTGGGCCGCCGGCCAACCGGCCAGCGTGCGGTCGTAGTAGCCGCCGCCGTAGCCGAGGCGATAGCCGTCGGCATCGAAACCGACGCACGGCACGAACAGCAGCTCGGGCACCACGACGCGGCCGGAGGTCGGCTCGGCAATCCGGTGATGACCGATGCGCATCGCGGTCTCAGGCGTCCACGCATGGAACTCGAGCGGCGTGCCGCGCTCTCTGATGATGGGCAGACTGGCTTCGCGATGCGCGTCGGCGGCGAGCCAGATCGACACCGCGCCGCGCGCGTCGAACTCGCCCGCGAGCGGCCAGTAGAACCCCACGCTGCCCACCGCATAGTGCTTCAGCGCATCGAGCACGCGACGCCCGAGCGCGGCATTCTTCGCCGGCTCGGAAGCCGCTTGCAGCCGGGCTTCCAGTAGTCTTTGACGCAACGCCTTTTTCGTTATCGGGATAGGGTTGCATGCTATGCTTGGGTCCAATTCGCGCTCCAGAAACAACGATGTCAAAACGCCTTTTTCGAGTATATCGCGCAGCCGGTATCGCGCTGGCCGCAGCGGCGCTCGTCGCGTGCAGCACCGCTTCGGCCGTCAAACCTGTCCCGCTCTCGCAACTCACCAACGCGAACGACGACCAGATCTTCGTCCAGCTTCGCGAGGCCGCGCGCACCAATGACGCGGCGCGCGCGGCCCAGCTCGCGAGCATGATTCCGAACTATCCGGCGCCGTCGTATCTGGAGTATTTCCAGATCAAGCCGCAGCTGTTCGATTCGGGCGGCCATGCGCGCGTCGACGCGCCGGACGCGCCGGTGCTCGCGTTCCTGCAGAAGTACGACGGCCAGGCGATCGCCGACCGCATGCGCAACGACTACCTGACCGTGCTCGGCACGCGTCACGACTGGCGCAACTTCGATCAGCAGTACGCGAAGTTCGTGCTCGACGACGACACCCAGGTCAAGTGCTACGCGCTCGAATCGCGCGCGTCGCGCGGCGAGAACGTCGCGGATGCGGCGCGTGGGCTGCTGGTCGATCCGAAGTGGTACGGCGACGGCTGCGTCGATCTGATCACGGTGCTCGGCGTGAACCGCCAGTTCAGCACCGACGACCTCTGGCGGCAGATCCGCCTCGCGTACGAACAGAACTACACGAGCACCGGCAGCAAGCTGGTCGATGCGCTCGGCGATCAGGCGCCCGATCCGGTGCTGTTCGGCCAGGCGGTCAATACGCCGCCGCTGCTGCTCGCGCGCGGCGTCGGCGCCGATCCGCAATCGCATCAACTGGCGCTGCTCGCGATCACGCGCATGGCGCGCAACGATCCGGCCATGGCGGCGGCCACGTTCGCGTCGGTGGCGCCGTCGCTGAATTCGCCGGAGCGCGCAATCGGCTGGGGCACGATCGGCTATCAGGGCGCGCTCAAGCAGATGCCGGCCGCGGTCGACTGGTTCCGGCTGTCGGCGAACGCGCCGCTGTCGAACCCGGCGTATGAATGGCGCACCCGCAGCGCACTGCTCGCCGGCGACTGGAACATGGTGCGCTGGTCGATCGAGCAGATGCCCGACGGACTGCGCAAGCAGCCGTCGTGGGTGTACTGGCACGCACGCGCGCTCAAGCAGGCGGGCGACGTCGACACGGCCAACCAGGAATTCCAGTCGATCGCGTCGAACTTCAACTTCTACGGCCAGCTCGCCGCGGAAGAACTCGGCCAGAAGATCACCGTGCCGCCGAAAACCACGGTCACCGACGCCGAAGTGCAGCAGGCCGGCAACACGCCCGGCTTCGATCTCGCGCAGCGTTTCTACGCGCTGAATCTGCGGCTCGAAGGCAATCGCGAATGGAACTGGCCGCTGCGGCAGATGACCGACCGGCAACTGCTCGCGGCCGCCGAGTACGCGCGTCGCATCCAGATGTACGACCGCACGGTCAACACCGCGGATCGCACGAAGAGCGAGCACGATTTCTCGCTGCGCTATCTGTCGCCGTTCCGCGATATCGTCGAGCGCGACGCGCAGTCGAGCGGGCTCGACATCGAGTGGGCGTACGGGCTGATCCGCCAGGAGTCGCGCTTCATCATCAACGCGCGTTCCGAAGTCGGCGCGGGCGGCTTGATGCAGCTGATGCCGGCCACCGCGCAGCTGGTCGCGAAGAAGATCGGTCTCGGCCCAGTGTCGCGCGAGCAGATGAACGACATCAACACCAACATCCTGCTCGGCACCAACTACCTGGCGATGATCTACAATCAGTTCGACGGGTCCGCCGTGCTGGCCACCGCTGGCTACAACGCAGGTCCGGGCCGTCCGCGCAACTGGCGGCAGTCGTTGCAACGTCCGGTTGAAGGCGCGATCTTCGCCGAGGCGATTCCGTTTCAGGAAACCCGCGACTACGTCAAGAATGTGTTGTCCAACACGGTCTACTACGCGGCATTGTTCGAAGGCCGTCCGCAATCGCTGAAGGCGCGTCTGGGTTACATCGCACCGTAAGCGCCGTGCCGCCGCGTGCCTTGAGCCTACCAGGCTCCAAGGCCGCGGCGCGTCTCGTCAGCCGTTGCCGCGGCTTCCATCAGGGAGTCGAAAATGCGACATCAAGCCATCGCGATCATCGGCGGCTCCGGCTTCATCGGCAGCTACCTCGTCAACGCGCTTGTCGAGCTGGGCAAGGACGTGCGCATCGCCACCCGGCGCCGCTATAACGCGCGTCATCTCACCATGCTGCCGATCGACGTCGTCGAAGCCGACGTGTTCGATCCGGTGCAGCTTGCGCGCTTCGTCGAAGGCGCCGATTGCGTGATCAACCTCGTCGGCGTGCTCAATAGCAAACGCGGCAAGCCGTATGGCGAAGCGTTCGCGCATGCGCACGTCGAACTGCCCACGCGCATCGTCGCCGCGTGCGAAGGCAAGGGCGTGCATCGGCTGATTCATCTGAGCGCGCTCGGCGCCGATTCGAACGGGCCGAGCATGTACTCACGCTCGAAAGGCGACGGTGAGAAGGCCGTGCACGGCGCGAGCGTCGCGTGGACGATCTTCCGGCCGTCCGTCGTATTCGGCCCCGAAGACGAGTTCCTCAACAAGTTCGCATTCCTGCAACGCGTGTTTCCGGCCATTCCGCTTGCGATGCCCGACGCGCAGTTCCAGCCGGTGTATGTCGGCGATGTCGCGAAGGCGATCGTCAACGTGCTCGATCTCGATGCCGCCACCGGCCATACCTACGAACTCGGCGGCCCGACCGTCTACACGCTCGAAGACCTCGTGTCGTATTGCGGCGACGTGATCGGCAAGCATGCGCGCATCATCCGCCTGCCCGAACCGCTCGCGCGCCTGCAGGCGCTCAGCTTCGAAATGGCGCCCGGCGAACCGGTGATTTCGCGCGACAATCTCGATTCGATGAAGGTCGCCAACATCCTGAGCGGACCGCTCGCGCCCGAACTCGGCCTCGAGCCGACCAGCATCGAAGCGATCGTGCCGACGTATCTGACCGGGGCGTCCAAAGGGTCGCGTCTCGACACCTTCCGCGCCAGCGCCGGCCGCTGAAGCATTCTCTTTCCACTCATTTTCCTATCCCGCATGAAGCTGCTCATTGGTGACAAGAATTACTCGTCCTGGTCGATGCGTCCGTGGCTGCTGTTCACGCATTTCGGCATTCCGTTCGACGAAGTGTTGATCCAGCTGAACCAGCCGGACACTAACGCGAAGATCCGCGCACAGGTGCCGCGCGGGCCGGGCAAGGTGCCTTGCCTGATCGACGCTGCGGGCCAACCGGTCTGGGATTCGCTGGCGATCGCCGAAACGCTCGCCGAGCGTTTCCCGCAGCACGCGCTGTGGCCGCGCGATGCGGCGGCGCGCGCACACGCGCGTAGCGTCAGCGCGGAGATGCATTCGGGCTTCGGCGAACTGCGCTCGAACATGTGGATGAACATTCGCGCGTCGTTCGCGGGCAAGAACGCGACGCCGGGCGCGCTCGCCGACATCGCGCGGATCGAGGCGATCTGGAGCGACTGCTTGCAAAGCTACGGCGGCCCGTTCCTGTTCGGCGAGTTCGGCATTGCCGACGCGATGTACGCGCCGGTCGCGATGCGTTTCAACACGTGGAAACCGGCGCTCTCGGAGACCGCCGCCGCGTACGTCGAGCGGCTTACCGCGTTGCCCGCGGTCCAGGCGTGGATCGACGCTGCTCACAAGGAAACGCACGCGATTCCCTATCAAGACGAATGCCCATGAATATCTATGCAGTAGGCGGTGCGGTGCGCGACGAGCTGCTCGGCGTGCCGGTGCAGGATCGCGATTACGTGGTGGTCGGCGCGACGCCGGAGCAGATGGTCGCGCAGGGTTATCGGCCGGTGGGCAAGGACTTCCCGGTGTTTCTGCATCCGCAGACGCACGAGGAATACGCGCTCGCGCGCACCGAGCGCAAGACCGCGGCCGGCTATCACGGCTTCCAGTTTTTCTATGCGCCTGACGTCACGCTCGAGGAAGACCTCGCGCGCCGCGATCTGACCATCAACGCGATGGCGCGCGAAGTGCGTCCGGGCGGCGAGCTGACCGGCCCGGTCATCGATCCGTTCAACGGTCAGGCCGATCTGCAGGCGCGCCTGTTTCGCCACGTCAGCGATGCGTTCCTGGAAGACCCGGTGCGAATTCTGCGCATCGCGCGTTTCGCGGCGCGTTTCGTCGATTTCACGGTCGCGCCGGAAACGATGGCGCTGATGTGCAAGATGGTCGCCGACGGGGAAGTCGATGCGCTGGTCGCCGAACGTGTGTGGCAGGAGGTGTCGCGTGGCTTGATGGAGAAGAAGCCGTCGCGGATGTTCGAAGTGCTGCGCGAATGCGGCGCGCTCGCGCGGATTCTGCCGGAGATCGACGCGCTGTTCGGCGTGCCGCAGCGCGCCGACTATCACCCGGAGGTCGATACCGGCATCCACGTGATGATGGTGGTCGACCATGCCGCGCAGCAGGGCTACACGCTGCCGGTCCGTTTCGCCGCGCTCACGCACGACCTCGGCAAGGCGACCACGCCCGAAGACATCCTGCCGCGTCACCTCGGCCACGAGGGCCGCAGTGTCGATCTGCTCAAGCCGTTGTGCGAACGGCTGCGCGTGCCGAACGAGTGCCGCGACCTCGCGGTGTTGGTCGCGCGCGAGCACGGCAATATTCATCGCGTGATGGAAACGGGTGCGGCCGCGCTGGTGCGCCTGTTCGAGCGCAGCGACGCGATCCGCAAGCCGGCGCGTTTCGCCGAAGCGCTGCAGGCCTGCGAATCCGATGCGCGCGGGCGGCTGGGCTTCGAGATGAACGAGTATCGCCAGGCGGAGCGCTTGAGGGTGGCCTTGGTCGCCGCGCGCGGCGTGGATGCGGGCGCGGTCGCAAAGCGTCTCGCCGATGCGCCGGCCGGCATCAAGGACGCCGTGCATCAGGAGCGCGTGCGCGCGGTGGAAGCGGTGCTCGCCTAGTGCGGCGCTGTGGCGGTGTCGCGGCAGTGCGCGGGCGTTGTCTACAGCGCCCGCGCCAGCAGCGACAACAGCATCGACAGCACCAGCGTCGACATAAATGGAAACGGATACTCGCGGCCGAACAGGCGTAGGGTCACGTCCCCAGGCATCCGGCCGATGCCGAGCTTCCTCAGCCACGGCCAGCACGAGGACAGCACCGCGACGGCAATGAAGGTGGTCAGCAGCCAGCGAATCATCGCGAGTCCTTGCGCTCCGGCGGAGCAAAAATCACAGCGTATGCGAGCGGTCGCCGCTCGAAAACGCGCGCAGCGTATCGTCGAGCCCGCGCGAAAAAGCGATCACCTTGAACAGCTCGCCCATTTCCGCCTCGGACAGCAGCTTCTGCACCGCATTCGCGGCCGGCAGGAAACGCGCGGTGTCGGTGGGATCGATTTCGCCGAGCGCTTCGGTGATGCCCGCGTTCAACAGAAAGCGCGCCTGCGACGTGAAGCCGAGCAGATCCGCGCCGGCTTCGGTACCCGCCTCGGCGATGCCGGTGAATTCGACGTGCGCGGTGATGTCCTGCAAGCCTGGATACAGAAACGGATCGCCATGCGCGCGATGCCGGTAATGGCACATCAGCGTGCCCTGCGCGCGCTGTGCGTGGTAGTACTCGTGACGCGGAAAGCCATAGTCGAGCAGGAAAATCGCGCCGCGCGCGAGCATCGTGCAGATCGTGCGCGTGAAGGCCATCGCGGCTTCGTGCGTTTCGGTCAGGTACTCGTCGCCCGCGCCGGTTTCGCGGGTCGCGTCGATCTCGGTCAGCAGCGCGAGGTCCGAGGCTGCGGTGACCGGCCGGTCGTCGAATGCGAAAGCGCCGTCGCGCCACACCACGCCGCGCTCGCGCCAGGCACCGCCGCTGTGCGCGAACAGGCGCACGGGCATCGCGTCGAGCACCTCGTTGCCGATCACGACACCCTCGAAGCGCTCCGGCAACGCGTCGAGCCAACGCACTTTGGCCAGCAGCGCGGGCGCGGCCGCCGCGATCGTGTCGCGTTGCCGCTCGCGCAGTTCGCCCGACAGATCGACGATCGAATAGCTGCCGAACTCGGCGCCGAGCGCATCGAGCGCGGTGAGCAGGCCTGCCGCGAGCTTGCCGGTGCCGGCGCCGAATTCCATCACGTCGCGTGTGCCGCTCGCCTGCAACGCTTCGGCCACTGGGCGCGCGAGCGTCGCGGCAAAGAGCGGCGACAGTTCCGGCGCGGTGACGAAGTCGCTGCCGTCGTCGCCGCGCAGACCGAATTTGCGCGCACCGCCGCTGTAATAGCCGAGCCCCGGTGCGTATAGCGCGCGTTCCATGTAGCGGTCGAACGGCAACCAGCCGCCGGCCGCGTCCAGCTGCGCGCGGAGCTGCGCAACCAGCGCGTCAGACTGTTCGAGCGCGCTCGGGCCGGGAGCAGGTAAACTATCGGGTTGGTGAGCTTTCGGATTCATCCCCGCATTGTAAATGACCGTCTCCTCGGACAACGCTGCCCGCGCGGCCGAAGCGGCGCCTGCCGCCCGGCCTGAAGCCTCCCGCACCGTGCTGATTACCGGCGGCGCGCGTCGTATCGGACGCGCGCTCGCGCTCGGTTTTGCCGCGCGCGGCTGGGACGTGGCCGTGCACTACGGCGCATCGCGCGAGGAAGCCGACGAAGTGGTCGCGCAAATCGCCGCCATGGGCCGCCGCGCGGTCGCGCTGCATGCCGAACTGGGCGACGAGGCGCAGGTCGCGCGGCTGCTGCCGGACTGCACCGCGGCGCTTGGGCGGCCGTCGTGCATCGTCAACAACGCGTCGCGCTTCGAGGAAGACACGGCGCGCGACGTCGGCTACGAGCTGCTGCTGAAGCTGACCGCGATGAACGTCGGCGCGCCGCTGGTGCTCGCGCGCATGCTGTACGAGGCGACGCCGGACGCGGCGCTGAGCGACGAAAGCCAGCGCGGCGTCGTCATCAATGTGCTGGACCAGAAGCTGTACAACATGAACCCGGACTATCTGTCGTACACGCTGTCGAAGGCGGCGCTGCAGACCGCGACGGTCGCGCTCGCTCAGGCGCTCGCGCCGAAGCTCCGGGTGGTCGGGCTCGCGCCCGGTCTGACGATGCAATCGGGCGACCAGACCCGGGACGGGTTTGCGACCGCTCACCGAATGACGCCTCTGGGCCGTGCGTCGCGGCCGGAGGATATCGTCGCCGCCGCGCTGTATCTCGCGGATGCAGGCGGCGTCACCGGAACGACGCTGGTGGTCGACGGCGGGCAGCATCTCGTGCCGCTGCCGCGCGACGTAATGTTTTTGACGGGCGCCTGACACGCGCGCGCGGCCGGCCTCGCCGAGGCCCCCGCCGTGCATGACGAAGCGCCCACTTGCGTGCAAAGCACGCTTTTTTGACTGGAACGAACATGTTTGCCGCTCTTTCGCATCCCCGGCTCGCCGATTGCCGCCGGCTCTTTCTGCGCAATTACGAAGTGCACATCAACATCGGCGTGCACGATTTCGAAAAGCGCGGCGAACAGCGCGTCGTGATCAACGTCGAACTGTTCGTGCCGCTCGCGCTGTCCACGCCGGTGCATGACAAGCTCAACGAAGTCGTCGACTACGACTTCATGCGCTCGACGATCGCGCAGCGCGTCGCGCAAGGCCATATCCATCTGCAGGAAACGCTGTGCGACGACCTCGTGCGCACCATGCTCGAACATCCGCAGGTGCGCGGCGCGCGCGTGTCGACCGAGAAGCCGGACGTCTATCCGGACTGCGACGCGGTCGGCGTCGAAGTCTTCCGCATCAAGGAGGATTGAGCGATGAACGCGCCGGACATGCTGAATCAGACCGCCGAAGCGGCCGAAGCCACCGAGGCCGCCGAAGCCACGGGGGCCGCCCGCGTGCATAAATCCCCGCTCACGCGCCGCGAGCAGAAGGAAGCGTACGAGAACAACAAGCTGTTCAAGCGCCTCGCGCGCCAGGTCGGCCAGGCGATCGGCGACTACAACATGATCGAGGACGGCGACAAGGTGATGGTGTGCCTGTCGGGCGGCAAAGACAGTTACGCGATGCTCGAGATCCTGATGCGGCTGCGCGAGCGCGCGCCGATCAACTTCGAGATCGTCGCGGTGAACCTCGACCAGAAGCAGCCGGGCTTCCCCGAGCACGTGCTGCCCGAGTACCTGAAGCAGCTCGACATCCCGTTTCATATCGAGAATCAGGATACCTACAGCATCGTCAAGCGGCTCGTGCCGGAGGGCAAGACCACCTGCTCGCTGTGCTCGCGGCTGCGTCGCGGCATCCTGTATCGCGTCGCGGGCGAACTCGGCGCGACCAAGATCGCGCTCGGCCACCATCGCGACGACATCCTGCAAACGCTGCTGCTGAACATGTTCTACGGCGGCAAGTTGAAGGGCATGCCGCCGAAGCTGCAATCGGACGACGGCAAGAACATCGTGATCCGCCCGCTCGCGTACGTGAAGGAAACCGATCTGGAGAAATACGCTGAGTTGCGCGAATTCCCGATCATTCCGTGCAATCTGTGCGGTAGCCAACCGAACCTGAAGCGCGCGGAAATGAAGGCGCTGATCCGCGACTGGGAGAAGCGCTTCCCGGGTCGTATCGAGAACATGTTCAACGCGTTGTCCAACGTGGTGCCGTCGCATCTGATGGATCACCAGCTGTTCCCGTTCGCGGCGCTGCGCGCGAGCGGCGAGGCCGATCCGAACGGCGACATCGCGTTCGACGAGGAGCCGTGCTCGACCGGCGCCGACGAAGGCGCGCCGCTGAACGGCGCGAAGACCATTTCGCTGGTCCAGTTCGACGACCTCTGACACGTTTTCCGCGCTTACGAAAAGTGCCTGTTCAGCAGGCATTCCGGCGTTTTTACGCTGGTTTCGAACCCCTGCCAGGGCCGCGTCAGCGGCCTTTTTCGCAGGTGCAGCATGATAGAATCGTCGGCTCCAAACTCGTCTGATTGCCGACGCCATGAACATCGTGATTTTGGCGGCAGGCACCGGCAAGCGCATGCGGTCCGCGCTTCCCAAGGTGCTCCATCCCCTGGCCGGCCGGCCGCTCCTCGCTCATGTCATCGATACCGCTCGCGCGCTGAAGCCCGCGCGCCTGATTGTCGTGATCGGCTACGGCGCCGAAGCCGTGCGCGAAGCTGTTGCGGCGCCCGACCTTCAATTCGCGGTGCAGGAGCAGCAGCTCGGCACCGGCCACGCGGTGCAGCAGGCGCTACCGCTGCTCGATCCTTCGTTGCCCACGCTGGTGCTGTACGGCGACGTGCCGCTCACGCGCGCGCAGACGCTGCACGCGCTGACCGAACGCGCGGGCCAGGACGGCTACGGCGTGCTCACCGTCACGCTCGATGACCCGAGCGGTTACGGGCGCATCGTGCGCGATTCGCACGGCAAGGTGCAGCGCATCGTCGAGCAGAAGGACGCGAGCCCCGAGCAGTTGAAGATCGCCGAAATCAACACCGGCATCATCGTTGCGCCGACGGCACGCCTCGCCGGCTGGCTCGCGGCGCTGAAAAACGACAACGCGCAAGGCGAGTTCTATCTGACCGACGCGGTCGAGATGGCGATCGAAGCCGGCCTCGAAGTCGTCACCACGCAGCCCGACGACGAGTGGGAAACGCTCGGTGTGAACAGCAAGCAGCAGCTCGCCGAACTCGAACGGATCCATCAGGGCAACGTCGCCGACACGCTGCTGGTGGCGGGCGTGACGCTCGCCGATCCGGCGCGTATCGACGTGCGCGGCACGCTCGAATGCGGCCGCGACGTGTCGATCGACGTGAACTGCGTGTTCGAGGGCCGCGTCACGCTGGCCGATAACGTCACGATCGGGCCGAACTGCGTGATCCGCAATGCGACGATCGGCGCGGGCACGCGGGTCGACGCGTTTACGCACATCGAAGGTGCAGAGGTCGGCGCGAAGGTCGTTCTGGGTCCGTATGCGCGCTTGCGCACAGGCGCGGCGCTGCAAGACGAGTCTCATGTCGGTAACTTCGTCGAGATCAAGAACGCGGTGCTCGGTCATGGCTCGAAAGCCAACCACCTCACCTACATCGGCGACGCGGACATCGGCGCGCGCGTGAACATCGGCGCGGGCACGATCACCTGCAACTACGACGGCGCCAACAAATTCCGCACCGTGATCGAAGACGACGTATTCGTCGGCTCGGACACGCAACTGGTCGCGCCGGTGCGCGTAGCGCGCGGCGCGACGATCGCGGCGGGCACGACCGTCTGGAAAGACGTCGGCGCCGATGCGCTGGTGCTGAACGACAAGACTCAAACGAGCAAAACGGGCTATGTGCGCCCGGTCAAAAAGAAAAGCTGAGGGATACGGCGCGCCCATGAGGCGCGCTCACTGAATCCGGCTCTGAAAAGGAATACACCATGTGCGGCATTGTCGGCGCGGTTGCGCAACGTAATATCGTTTCCGTCCTGATCGAAGGACTGCGGCGCCTCGAATATCGCGGCTACGATTCGTGCGGCGTCGCCGTGCTCGGCGCGAACGGGCCGAGCCGCGCGCGCAGCGTTGCGCGTGTCGCCGATCTGGAAGCGCAGGTGCGCGACGGCCACCTCGAAGGCGTGACGGGCATCGCGCATACGCGCTGGGCCACGCATGGCGCGCCGGTCACCAACAACGCCCACCCGATCTTCTCGAAAGATGCGCTCGCGTTGGTACACAACGGCATCATCGAGAACTACGAAACCTTGCGCGAAATGCTGCGGGGCAAGGGTTACGAGTTCGTTTCGCAGACCGACACCGAGGTTATCGCGCACCTGATTCACAGCCTGTATCGCGGCGACCTGTTCGCGGCGGTGCGCGAAGCGATCGCGCAGTTGCACGGCGCGTATGCGATCGCGGTGCTGCATAAGGACCAGCCGCACACGGTGGTCGGCGCGCGCCAGGGCTCGCCGCTCGTGGTCGGACTCGGCGAGGGCGAGAACTTCCTCGCGTCGGATGCGCTCGCGCTCGCGGGCAGCACCGAGCGCTTCATCTTCCTCGAAGAAGGCGACGTCTGCGAACTGTCGCTCGACGGCGTGCGCATCGCCGATCGCAACGGTTACGAAGCGCAGCGCGAAGTGCGCCAGGTCGCGGCGTATGGCGGCGCGGTCGAACTCGGCCCGTATCGCCACTTCATGCAGAAGGAAATTTTCGAGCAGCCGCGCGCGATCACCGACACGATTCCGCAAGCCGATGCGTTCGACGCGTCGATCTTCGGCGAGGGCGCGAGCGACGTGTTCGCGAACATCGACAGCCTGCTGATCCTCGCGTGCGGCACCAGCTACTACTCGGGGCTGACTGCGAAGTACTGGCTCGAATCGCTCGCGAAGATCCCGACTCAGGTCGAGATTGCGAGCGAGTATCGCTACCGCGAGTCGGTGCCGAATCCGAAGTCGCTGGTGGTGGTGATTTCGCAGTCGGGCGAAACCGCCGATACGCTCGCCGCGCTCAAGCACGCGCAGGAACTCGGCCACAAGCACACGCTCGCGATCTGCAACGTCGGCACGAGCGCGATGGTGCGGCAGACGGAACTGTCGTTCCTCACGCACGCGGGCCGCGAGATCGGCGTGGCGTCGACGAAGGCGTTCACGACGCAACTGGTCGCGCTGTTCACGCTGGCGGCGACGCTCGCGAAGCTGCGTGGACGTCTTAACGACGAGCAGGAAGCCGGTTATCTGAAGCAGTTGCGCCATCTGCCGGCAGCGCTCAATAGCGTGCTCGCGCTGGAGCCGCAGATCATCGCGTGGTCGGAGGAGTTTTCGCGCAAGGAGCACGCGCTCTTCCTCGGACGCGGCATGCACTATCCGATCGCGCTCGAAGGCGCGCTGAAGCTGAAGGAAATTTCGTACATCCATGCCGAGGCGTATCCGGCCGGCGAACTCAAGCATGGGCCGCTCGCGCTTGTCACCGAAGCGATGCCGGTCGTGACGGTCGCGCCGAACGATGCGCTGCTGGAGAAGCTGAAGTCGAACATCCAGGAAGTGCGCGCGCGCGGCGGCGAGCTGTATGTGTTCGCGGACGCGGATACGAAGATCGTCAATGACGAAGGGCTGCACGTGATCCGGATGCCGGAGCACTATGGGCTGCTGTCGCCGATTCTGCATGTGGTGCCGCTGCAGTTGCTCGCGTATCACACAGCGTGTGCGCGGGGGACGGATGTGGATAAGCCGCGGAATCTGGCGAAGTCGGTGACGGTGGAGTGAGGGGGGAGTAAAGCGCTCCCGACGTTCCACCAGAATCGCCAGCATCTCCAAAGAAGCACACCATGACGCCCCGCACCCTCGGGGCGTCGTCGCAAGAAACCCCGGCCTCACCATTGCGCCAAACGGCAAACCCGCCCGGCGATTCCCTCGCTCTCCCGTCAACCCCACCACCTCCATCAAACTGCCCCAACCACCGTCGCGGCCCTTGCCCCGTCTCTCCAGCACGATCATCCGGATTGATCATCTTGCAGTGCTCAAGCGACAGGCACCCACACCCGATGCAGTGATCCAGATCCATATGCAGCCGTTGCAGTTCGAGAATCTGCGCGGCCACCCGCTCTTTCCAGTCGCGCGATAAACGCTGCCAGTCGTGATTGGGCGGCAGAGTATCGGTCGGCAGGCTCGCGAGTTGTTCGGAGATCTCGTCGAGCGAATAGCCGATGCGTTGCGCGAACACGATGAACGCGACGCGCCGTAACGTCGAACGCGGGTAATAGCGATGGCTCACGCCCTCCGGCTTCGAATGGTTCAAGCCGCGCGCCTCGTAGAAGCGCAGCGCCGACGACGCCACGCCGCTGCGCGCGGCGACTTCGCCGATCGATAGCAACGGGTCGTTGGTTTTTCTGGTCGCTCGCATTGTCGTTGCCTCCCGCCCGTCGGTTTCAAGTTGGCTTCAACTTGCACTTCGGCGGTAACTCTACGCCGTCGCGACGCTTGTTTTCAGAGCGGCCGCGTCTCGCGTATTCGCGGATGCGAATACGCAGATCGTCGAAGAACCGCTGAGTTCGCTAGTGGCTTCGCGCCAGCACCGCGACCCGCATCGACAACGACGACTGCGTGTTGGTGCTATGCCATGTCGGTACGCGGTGTTCGGCCTGATTGCCACCAGAGTTCAGCATCCCGAGCGCATCGAAGGTCCCGAGGAACTGGTCGTAACGTTTGACGTCCGCGTCCTCGCCAACGACGCAGCCGAAGGTCATCACGTGAAGACGCGCGAGATGCTCGGGCGGCAGATCCGCGATCGCGTTGCCGATGACGAGTGCCCCTTTGCTATGCCCGATCAGCGTGTCGACATTGCGCGCCGCTTTGAGAATCGCATGCAGGACATCGGATGAGCCGCTGCCGCGACGAAACACCGGCACCTGGGTACCCGGCGCCTTCGCATGACCCGGGGTGGTCGCGAGAAGCCGACGTCCGACAGACGCCGCCCCCGGCGCAATCTGCGCGAGCCATTCCTGCACGGGCTGCTTGATCCAGTAGCTGTACATCTCGAAGCCGAACCAGCCACCGAGCGCTTGCTGGACGACATCGGCGAGTCCATAGCCTGGCACGATCGCCGCAACCGGTTTGCCTAACGCAGTGGACGCATTCCACGCGAGCGCGGCCGAGCCAAGCGCGGAACTGCCGACGCCACTCACCGAAATCGTATCGACCCGACGAGCGCCGTCCCTGGCCGGGTCGAGAAAGGTCTCGACGTTGATAAAGCGCCGGACATGAGGCGCGTTGGCCGCATCGATGACGAGAATGGACCCTTCGGGATTGAGCAGCGCGCTGAGATTGGTCTGTTCCCGCAACGGCTGGCCCGTTTCCCCATCGACCCAGTCGACTTCGATGCCTTCGTGCACCAACCCCCGCCTGAATGCCGGGACATCGTAGAAAGCGAAATCGATCATCGTATTGGCGAAGCGCAGCCCGGCAATCACCGGCTCGATCTGGGCACGCTGCACCTCGAAGTTGGCGAGCGGCAGCATGAAGTAATCCAGCAGGGTGCGCATGGGGTTCAGCCTCGAGAGGGGAGGGGATGGCCTGACAGACAGGAGAGGGTGCGCCTGGCACGCATCGGGTGTCGAGCGGCGAGCGTCGTCGTTGATGGAAGCACAACGCGTTCGACTGGATTTAAGACGACGCCTCGGCTTTGTTCCAGCGCCCGTCGTCACGCTTGTGTGCGGTGCCCCACATTCGTTGGCTAGGGCAAGCATCTTGCATTTTCCTTGCGCCCCGACTGCTTACGCGTATGTAACTTTGCTGTCACGCAAACGCCTTATGCTTCGCGCCGAAGTAATAAAAGGCAAGCCGAGGTAATAAAACCAACATCGGGTGAGACTACGCAAGGGCGCGTACTTATCCGGCACGCGATGGGAGCGCACGTGACTTTTGCAAAGAACAAGAACCCGATGTGGCGTAAAGGCGCATTCGCGCTGCTGGCCAGCATCGGTCTGGCGGCCGGCCTGAGCGCCTGCGGAGACAATGTCGATAACTCGTCCCACGCTTCCGCCGACACGACCCCGCAGGTTGCCGGCCAGGTGCTCGGCAGCTACATCCAGAACGCCAAGGTCTGTATCGACCTCAACGACAACGGCAAGTGCGATAGCAACGAACCGTATGCGATGAGCGATGCCAAGGGCAAATTCTCGATCGCCAACACGAGCGGCAGCACCAGCTGGAAAAACCTGGTCGCCGATCTGACCAGCGCCCGCGAAAACGATGCCAACGGCAACGACATGGGCACCAGGTTCGGTTCGGGCGCATTCTTCCTCGCTCCCAACGGCGCGACCAGCACGGTCAGCGCGATCACCACGCAACTGGCCCAGCTGGTTGCCGGCGGCTCCTCGCTGAGCGACGCCAGGAGCACGCTGGCCACCAGATACGGCGGCGTGTCGACCGACAAACTGCTGGCCGACTTCAACACCGACAGCAGCCTCGCCAGCGTCAAGACCGCCAGCGACAACTACATCAAGACCGTCGTCGGTTCGAAGGCCGTGCGTCACGTGTTCGTGATCACGCTTGAAAACAAGAACTACGCCGAGTCGTTCGGTACGACCGAAAGCACCAGCAGCCAGGACCCGTATCTGAAGTCGCTCGTTCCGCAAGGCGCGCTGCTGACCAACTACTACGGCACCGGCCACGTCAGCCTCGACAACTACATCTCGCTGATCAGCGGCCAGCCGTCGACGGTCGATACCGAGACCGACTGCTTCAGCCTCTGGTCCGACATCGTCGATGCCGGCAACGACAGCGGTAATGCGAAGGTCCTGAAGGCCGGCACCGACGCGAACGGTCACGCCGGCGGCGGTTGTGTGTTCCCGGCGCGCGTGAAGACGCTGCCGAACCAGCTCGATAACGCCAAGCTGACCTGGCGGGGTTACATGGGCGATATGGGCAACGACCTGAATCGCGACGGCACGAAGGCATGCAGCTTCCCGACCCGTACCGCGAAACTGGCGGGTAAGGACCCGTCGAAGGCGGTCGACGGCACGCAGTCGGCGCAGGCAAGCTCCGCATCGGGTGACGTCAAGGCTGATGCATACGCGACCCGTCACAACCCGTTCGCGTATTTCCACTCGATCATCGACGACACCGACTACTGCGACCAGCACGTCGTGAATCTGGACGACAACCTGCAAAACGATCTGCAGTCGGTCGACACCACGCCGAACTTCGTGTTCATCACGCCGAACCTGTGCGACGACGGCCACGACGGCGACGGTACGGGCGCGGCAGGCAAGGGCTGCAAGAGCGGCGCGCCGGGCGGCCTGACCTCGATCGACGCGTTCCTGAAGAAGTGGATTCCGATCATCCAGGCTTCGCCGGCATACAAGCAGGACGGCCTGATCGTGATCAACTTCGACGAATCGAACGCGGCCAGCTCGCCGATGACCACGACGTTCAACTCCGCGTACACGCAGATGAACCTCACGATCAATCTGGCGGGCGCATCGTGCTGCACGCAGCAGACCGGTCCGAACGTCAAGCGTCCTGACGATCAGATCATGTCGACGATGCCGATCGCGTATGCGTCGTCGCTGGGTATCAACGCCGCGTCGCTGCCGTCGACGGTTCAGACGATCCAGATCGGCATGCACTACGACGGCGTGGGTGGCGACCGTACCGGCGCCGTGCTGCTGTCGCCGTTCATCAAGGCGGGCACCACGATCGATACCGGCTACAACCACTACGCGTTGCTCAAGAGCCTGGAAAACATGTTCGGTATGCCCGAGTATCTGGGCTACGCGGACGATGCCAACCTGGCGACTTTCGGGTCCGACATCTTTAATCAATAAGACACAGATGTTTTCTCTCTGTACTAAAGGGACCGCCCGGGGGGCGGCCCTTTTTTTCATTGCCAGCGTTTTCCTGACGGGCTGCGGCCAGAAGGACGAACCGCTCGGCGTAGCCGCCGCCGCTACCGTTGCAGCACCTGCTTCGGCACCTGCTTCGACGCCGTCCAGCAAGGACATGGCGCAGCTCGGCAAGCTGGCGTTCTTCGATCCGTCGCTGTCGGGTTCCGGCAAGCTGTCGTGCGCGAGCTGTCATAGTCCGGAGCATGCGTACGGTCCGCCGAACGGGCTCGCGGTGCAACTGGGCGGTGCCGACATGAAGCACTACGGCACCCGCGCGGTGCCGTCGCTGCGTTATCTGCGGCGCGTGCCGATCTGGACGCACACGTATGCGAGCAGCTTCAAGGAACGTCTCGAAGACGGCGACAACATGCCGTCCGGCGGTTACACGTGGGACGGCCGCTTCGACCGTCCCGCCGACCAGGCCGCGTTTCCGTTGCTGAACGCCGACGAGATGGCCAATGCGAACGCCGCCGACGTGACGGCGAAGCTGAGCAAAAGCGCTTACGCGGCGCGTTTCCGCGAAGTGTTCGGTCAGGACATCTTCTCGCGTCCGACCGATGCGCTCGCCGCGCTCGGCAAGGCGCTCGAACGCTTCCAGTTCGACGACCCGAGCTTCCAGCCGTTCGACAGCAAGTTCGACCAGGTGCTGGACGGCAAGGCGAAGTTCACCACGCAGGAAGCGCGCGGCTTTGCGCTGTTCGTCGATCCGGATCGCGGCAACTGCGCGTCGTGCCACCTGGTGGATAAGGGCGCGGCCGGCGCGCATCCGACGCTCACCGACTACAACTTCCAGACGCTCGGCGTGCCGCGCAATCCGGAGATTCCGGCCAACGCGGATCCGAAGTACTACGACATGGGACTGTGCGGCCCGTTCCGGACCGACAAGACCGACGCGACGTGGTACTGCGGGATGTTCAGAACGCCGACGCTGCGCAACGTGTCGACGCGTCGCGTGTTCTTCCACAATGGCCGCTTCCATACGCTCGAAGAGTCGTTGCGCTTCTACGTGCAACGCGACACCAACCCGGGCAAGTGGTATCCGCATCCGGGCGGCAAGCAGCAGTTCGACGACCTGCCGGTGAAGTATCAGAGCAACATCGATCATCGCAATGCGCCGATGACGAATCACAAGGGCGGCAAGCCGGTGTGGTCCGAAGGCGATATTCGCGACGTGATGGCGTTTCTCGATACGCTCAACGATAGCGACGCGAAGCCGGTTGGGAAAAGCGCCGCGCATTGAGCGCGATAGCGTGTAGTTGGTCTTTGGTTCGGCCGTTTGGCTGTCCGGCTGGCTTTCCGACGGGGAGCCGGCTTCTCACTCGGCCACGATAAGGCTCTGCGCTCGCAGGGCGTTATCGTGGCTCGTCTCCACGGCTCACCGCCGCCGTTAGCTTCCGTCACTTCCCGACGATCCCCACGCGTCATCGAACTGTCGACGCTTCAAAGCGCACTGTTCTCGTCCCGCCGCTTGACTTCAAGTTAACTTCAACTTGCCCACTACGCGGCAAGTCTGTTTCAGCCGCGATGCGTCGAAGCGGACATCGATCCGAGGAGAACAACGATGACCACGCCAGCTCATCCCATCCCACGTATCACCCCACGCCGCGCACGCCGGGGCTCGCGATCGCGACCGTCGTGTTCGCGGGCATCGCGACGTCGATGCTGCTCGGGCCGTTGCTCGACGGCTGGCGCGGCGCGTGGCGAGCGAGCGCAGTGTTGGTGCTCGTCGCGGCCGTCGCGCTGTTCTTCACGACACCGGCCGATACGCCGACGCCGCGCGTGCCCGGACAGTCGGTCGGCACGGCATTGCGCGCGGTGGTCGCGTCGCGCGCCACGACGCTGCTCGCGCTGTGCTTTGCCGCGTATAACGTGCAATTCTTCTCGGTGATGACGTTCCTGCCGGTGTTCCTGATGCAGCGCCTCGGCGTCGCGCTGTCGACGGCCGGTGTGATCGGCGCGGCAATCGTCGCCGCGAATGCGATCGGCAATCTCGCGGCCGGCGCATTGCTCGCGCGCGGTATGCGCGCCGGTCCGCTGCTCGCGACGGCGGCCATCGCGATGGGCTGCACCGGCGCGGGGCTGTTCCATCCGGCGCCGCCCGCGCCGCTCGCGGTCGCGCTCGGCTTCCTGTTCTCCGCGTTCGCCGGGATGCTGCCCGCGACGGTGCTGGCCAGCGCGCCGTCGACGGCACCGACGCCGTCGCTCGCGCCGTTGTGCATCGGCTGGGTGATGCAGGGCAATTACCTTGGACAGGTGATCGGGCCGCTGCTGATTGGGGCGATTGTCGGCGGGGCGGGGGGGGCGGGCGCGATGGGTTTGCTGCTGGTGGCCGCCGCGATCGGCGCGGCGTTCGGGCTGGCGCTGCCGCAGCCGCGGGTGGTGGCGGCCTGAGCCGCTCCGGTCAGACTTTGGCCAACGCGACCGCCAGCGCCGACACGAACTCGGCCTGCACGCTATCGCCGACGTTGAGGTCGTCGAGCGGCACGTCGCGCGCGACGCGCAGCACTTGCCGATACCCGGGGCCGTGCAAGGTCAGGAGGCGCTCGTCGCGATCGATATCGACAACCGTCGCGACGATTCGCACCCGATGTGCGGACGCGGCCCGCCCCGCCGAAGCGGGCAACGCAACCGTCGTTTCGAGCCGCTCGCGCACGCCGTGGGACTCGACCCGGTCGACGCGAATCAGCAACGCCGGCTGATACGCAACATTCAATCTGTCGCCGACTCGCAGCCGGTGCGTGTCCACGATCGCGGGATTCACGTCGACATCCGCGAGCTGGCCGCGGGGACCGCGCAACGTCACCTTGTTGGCGGCGGGATCGATTGCGACGACGCGCACCTGCATATGCTCGACCTCGACCTGCCGCAGCGCCGCCTGCACGGTCGACGCGGAAACCGGCGCGCGCTGCGCGAAACCGGGCTGACTGAACGCGCCGGCGAGCATGCCCGCGCTGCCCGTCATCGCGACCAGCCATCCTGCTTTGCGCCTGGCACTCATGGCACGCATCCGTTGCTCCTGAAGTTGTCGCTGCCGTTGCCGTCGGCGGGTTCCGGCAGGCGAGCTCGTTTGCGGTGCGCCGAAGCCTACAGCTCCGGCCGTGCGAGATCGCTCGCGACGATGTGTTCGCCGTAGACCTGCGCGGCCGCGAGCGCTTCGACGCGAGTCGCGTGTGGGCCGAGTTCGGGGGCGCCGTCGAAGGGGAACAGCACGCGGGAGTCGGTGGTGCGCACCACCTTCAAGACGCCGAAGAAACGCCGGTAGCCGGCCATCTTCGCGCTCGCCGAAATCTCGAAGTCGTCCTCCGACGTGCCGGGGACGCTGGGAATAAACGCGGTCTTGCTCATTCTGAAAACGTCGGTTGATCGATCGTGCGGTGCGAGCCTAGTGAGAGCGTGGCACCCGGTAGTCCCGCTGCAGCCTGTGCGGGCGAACTGCATTGTCTCAAATTCGTGGAAGGAGCCCCGGCGTCGGCGGCAAACGTCGGATCTGAGTTCCTCCTTCTAGACGGACGGAAGCGGTGTTTTTTACCTAAAACGCAACTAACAGAATTAGTGATTTTCAGTTCGAAAAACCGTTCAGCAGCCGTGGGGGGCGGCACTTTCACCTCAGTCGTTACCTCTGACTATATTCGCTGCATTGCATCGAAAGCATCGCGAGCGAGCGACAAGGGTTCTGTTCGCCATTGATTTAAAAGACAAAAATTGTAGAGAGCCGGTTTGCGCTGACTCCGTGACGCTATAATGCGCGGATCTTTGTTACCTTCTGGCCCCGTCATGAGTCGGTTAATTTGCCTGATTGTGCTGTCGCTCGGCCTCACGCAAATCGCGGCCGCCGACGAAAACGGCGACCGC
The DNA here is from genome assembly GCF_012927125.1 of Paraburkholderia antibiotica. GTDB lineage: Bacteria > Pseudomonadota > Gammaproteobacteria > Burkholderiales > Burkholderiaceae > Paraburkholderia > Paraburkholderia antibiotica. Next base: position 38,184 of record NZ_JABBFZ010000007.1, on the reverse strand, counting down.
ATCACGGCGTATCTGACGCACAAATTCGGGGTCAACAAAGACAAAGCGCAAAAGATTTCCGACGCGGTGCAATCCGCTGCCTCCAAATATTCCCTCCCTCCGGCGCTGCTGCTCGCCATCATCTCGATCGAATCCCGCTTCAAGGAAAAAGCCCGTGGCTCCAATGGTGCAACCGGGCTGATGCAGGTCGTGCCGCAGGCGCATCGCGGGCTGCTGCGTAACGTCAAGGACCTGACCGAGCCGGTCGCGAACATCGAAGTCGGCTCCGCGATCCTCTACGGCTACATGCGTTCGGCCAATGGCGATCTGAATGCCGCGCTGAAAAGCTACGGCGGCTCGAAGGCTTATGCGCAGAAGGTCAATCTGCGCGTCGAGGATTTCGCGGCAATCGCGACGCCTCAGGACAATGCTCAAGGCAGCAATGGCGCGGCCGCATCGTGTGAAGCCGATCGGTGCGCGGGAACGAACCAGTGGGCCGATGCGTTCAGCGTGCCGACGTCGGTTGGTGCGGTGGCGGCAAGCGGGGCGGTGGCGGCATCCGCAACGGCTGCGCCCGCTTCAACATCGACAGCGACTCCGGCTTCGACGCGCACTGCGTCGAAGTAACCGCCACGCTCACAGCGTCTTCCTGCCTGTTTTCCTGACGATCGGCTGCGGCTGGGCTGCGTTCGACTTCAACGTGTGGACATCTCGGCTTGATGCATCGGTTAGGCGCGGTAATGCGGCGCCGCGCCGACGTTGCCCGCTTTTTACGCACCTGAGCCGACCCGCTCTACAATGCATTCCCATTCGCGCTCACGAGGCGCGCTCCTTGCCATCGACCATGCAGATCCCGTTTTCCAGATCCACCGCCGCGGCCGTGTTCGGCCTGCTGGCGCTCGCGGCATGCAGCAGCACGCCGCAACCGAAACTCACTGAGGAAATGTTTGAAACCGGCGCGAGCCCGTACGCGCGCAATTTCAATTCGAACACGATCGATAGCTGCGAAGCGGCGCGTCGAGCGTTACTGAGCCAAGGCTATCTGACGACGATGCCGCGCGCCGATACCGTCGACGGTACCAAGAATTTTCAGCCGACCAGCGATACGCACGTGGTTGTCGAATTTCACGTCGTCTGCACGCCGGGCGAAGAGGCGGCGGACAGCAGCATCGTTTACGTGAACGCGGTGCAAAACGGCTTTGCGCTGAAGAAGAGCGATACGTCGGCGAGCGTCGGACTGAGCGTGCTTGGCTCGCTGTCGCTGCCGATCCGCTCGAATAGCGACGCGATGGTGAAGATCTCGAGCGAGACGATTCCGTCGGGCAAGTTCTACGACCGGTTTTTCGCGCTGGTCGATCATTATCTGCAGACGGTCGTGCGCACGCAGCCGGTTGCGGGCAGCAGGATCGAAACGCAGATCCTGCCGATGCAGGTCGCGACTCCGCTTCAGTTAACCACGATTCAGGCTCCGGCTACGGCTCCAGCCGCGACAACCGTGCCGGTTCAACCGAACGGAGCTGTCCCCGCACAGATCGCGACATCTGCGCCGGCTCAACCGGCGACGCCTGCGCCTACCCAAACCACACTGCCAACGCCAACAACAGCAACCCAACCTGCGCCAGCAGCAGTGTCAATCGCACCCGCCGTACCCGTCGAACAACAACTACCCGATCCAATCGGCCAGGCTGCCGCAGCCGCCGAGGCCGCGAGCGCTACGACGCTCGTGCCGTGATTCCAGCGCGACGGCGCTCGGGGTTGAATTAGGGCTGGTCAACATCTGACCAGCCTGTCATCCCGACGCGCAGCGTTATTGCCTTATGGTGTTTACCGTATACGTATACATAGTAGTAGTTAACAAGGCGTTAACCATTCTGTGGATAACTCTCAAATGTCATGTCGCATCAACACGATGCGAGATCGATAACCCTACGGAATACGTCTGTAGAAAAACTACATAGCCGGGATAAGTTTGAAGCACCGTTAACCGACTCCCTGCTTTATCAAGATTTCGCACACAGGCTGTTAGCGGTGCTATCCCACGGTTGTTCAGAGCCTTCTGTGGATAACCTGACCCTCCAAACTCCTATCCACAGGCCCCTGAGCGGGCGATTCGCGCGATGCGAAGCGCTCGTTAACGCACAGACTCCCGCTGCCTGCGCGCGCACATTGAGAACGCGGAACAAAGATTGCGCGCCTTTCTATTACCAACATAACTGTTGCTATTTCGTCAAAACCATTTAGCCCACGAGCAATCAGGCATAAAGTTAAAGTGCTTTGTGAGGTTTCTGGTGCAGTGCGGGGGGATGTATGAAACGCAGATCAGCACGACAGCTAGTCCATCTTCTTTCGGACCTTCGGCATGCGGCCCATTGCAGCGCGTTGCGCGCGGCCGCAACCAATCGGGCGATGGCACTCGCTGCCGTCGAGGCTGACGAAGACGTCACCTCCGACGACGACAGCACCGAGTCCACCCGCGACGCCTATCGCGACAAACTGTTCCGGAGCCGGTCATGAGAGCCGCGAGCGAACGGTCGTTGCGGTTTCTGGTCGAGAAGTGGCTTGCGCCGTCCCCTTCGGAGCCGGTTCATGTGACCGAATTCAGCCGCACGCGCGTAGGCGGGCGGCGCTATGTGAGGGTGGAGACGTCGCAGGAAGAGGGCGGACGCGGTTTGTTCTTCTTCCGTCACGATGACGGCTGCTGGTGTGTGTTCCCGCCGACCGCCGATACGCCGAATCTGTTTGCGCATCCGCGCGCGGCATAGCGCGAGAACGAGCGCGAAGCTTCCAGGGGCGCAACTCTTCTGCTCTTGCGCCCGCAACCCACACGGTCGTTTACAACGCCTTCGGCACGCGCTCCCGTCCGCGTTTCCATCCCGGCAAGACCTGACACACGATCAATCCCGCCAGCATCAACGCGCAGCCGAACAACGCCCGCGCCGTCAACGTTTCGCCGAGCACGAGCCAGCCGGCGAACGCCGCGAACACCCCTTCCATGCTGAAGATCACCGCCGCGTGCGATGGCGCCGCATAGCGCTGCGCGACCACCTGAATCGTATAAGCGATGCCAACCGACAACGCCCCGCCGTACACGATCGTCGGTGCCGCGCGGGCGATCACGGCGGCGCTCAGCGGTTCGATCGCGAGTCCGATCAGCAGACATACGACGCCGCAGGTCACGAACTGCACGAGCGCAAGCATCAGGGTGTCGTGGCGCGCGGCGAAACGGCCGACCAGCATCATCTGCGCGGAGATCACCAGCGCGCCCGCCAGCTGATACCAGTCGCCGTACAGCATCGAAAAATGCTCGTCGACGCTCAGAAAATACATGCCGAGCGCGGCGAGCAACGCGCCGAGCCACGTGCCAAGGCCGGTTCGATGGCGAAACAGCACGCCGAGCAGCGGCACGATCACCACGTAGAGCGAGCTGATGAAACCGGCGTTGGCGACCTTCGTGTATTGCAGGCCGATTTGCTGCAACGAAATCGATACCGCCAGCACGACGCCAAGCAGCGCGCCCGCGCCGAGCAGTTCGCGGGCGCCGCCGGGCTCGCGCTTCGTCAGTTCGGCGAGCGCCTGGCGACGCACGCAGACGATCATCGTCAGCACGACGAGCGCGCCGAGCAGAAAGCGCAGACCGGTGAACAGGAACGGGCCGATCGCATCGAGACTCAGACGCTGCGCGACGAACGCGGAGCCCCAGATCAACGCGGCGATCAGCATCAGCACGTTGGCGCGCAGGTGTTGGCGGGTATCGGGATTCAAGATTTGTTCTGGTTCTGGATGAGGGCCGTGCCGGCGGGCGGTGCGGCGACGGCACGCGGCGCGCTGCCGGTAAGGAATCGCTCACATCATACGTGGTCGTCGCGGGCGGCAGGCAAGCCACGCGACTCGCGCGATAATCGCGCAACAGCCGCACGCCGGCCAATCCGCTGCAAGGCCAATCGACGCGCCGGCTTCGGACCTAACCGCGAGCCCCTGCTTTCCCTAGGCAAACATGATGGACGACAAGGACTGGATCGCGGGCGCCGCGAAAGCGCTCGCAATCATCGAAGCATTCGACGAAGAGCACGCCCGCATGACGCCGACCCAGGTCGCCGCGCGTGCGGGCCTGTCGCGCACGGCCGCGCGTCGCTATCTGCTGACGCTACGCGAGCTCGGCTACGTCGACACCGACGGCAAGCTGTTCTGGCTCGCGCCGCGCGTGTTGCGGCTCGGCCAGTCATATCTGGATTCGGCGCGGCTGCCGCGCACCGTGCAGCCGTTTCTGCAGCGAATCACCGCCACCGTGCAGGAAACCGCGCTGGTCGCGATTCTCGACGAACACGACGTGGTGTATGTCGCGCGCAACGGCGTCAATCGGGCGATGGCGGTCGGCTTCGTGACCGGCTCGCGCGCGCCGGCGCCGCTGTCGTCGGCGGGGTTGGTGCTGCTCGCGTCGCAGGCCCCCGACAGCATCGACGAATGGCTCGCGTCCTATCCGATCAAGGTTTTCACGCCGTACACCTATTCGACGGTCGAGCGCCTGCGCGAAGCGCTCGGCGAAATCCGCCGCAACGGTTATGCGATCACCGATCAGCAGCTCGAAGTCGGTGTGCGCGGTATCGCGGTGCCGTTGCGCGACCGGCATGGCGCGGTGGTCGCGGCGATCAGCGTCAGCATGTCGATCGGCGAGGAGTCGGCGAGCGCCGCGCTACAACGCGTGCTGCCGACGCTGCAGGAAACCGCGAGCCTGCTGCGCAATCTGGTCTGACCGCGGTTGCGCAGCGCCCGGCCGAGGCGGCGCGCAAGCGGTTTCGACGCGTCTAGGTAATGTCCCTGGTACGGAATACTGAATAAATGAAAGCACGCTGAAAGCAGGCTGTCTCTCAGAAAATACATATCGAGTTTTACGCATGACAAACCGCCTACGCTTGGGTAATACTCTCCCGCGGGGAGCACAGGGCGCGTCGCAGCCCGACTCTACCGTGCAGCTATCTTCATTTACATTTGACTCAGTCGTCTGGTTTGGGGAACAACACATGAAAAAAGTTATCGTCTCGCTCGCAGCCGCTTCGATCGCGCTGGTTTCGGTTCAGGCATTCGCACAGGCATCCGACGCAGCTGCTGCGCCGGATGCGGCTGCTAGCGCACCGAAGAAGCACCACGTCAAGAAGCTGAAGACCCACGGCAAGCGTGCTCCGGTTTCGGCGGCAGCTTCGGCAGCCGGCACGAACGACAAGGGCGCGGCGAACTAAGCTGAACGCCCGCTCGTCGGGCGTGCCGTACCGGTCGCTGCAGCGCGCCGCTAGCGGTCGATGCAGCCGGGTAGGGCAAACAGCGTTGCCAGCAAAAAGGCCAGAGCTTGTGCTCTGGCCTTTTTGTATTTGCGGCGGCGTTGATGCGGCATGAATGCGGCATGGCTGCCGCTTTTGCGCGGTGTTGGCCGCGCGGCGCGCGAACCGATCAGCCCGCGAGCCCGCGTCGGATCACCTCGTCCAGCAGCCCGTTGAGGCCGTCCGGATGAGTGGTGGCGCGGGTCTTCAGTTCGTTCACGAGGTCGCCGTTGAGCTTGCACGCAAACGCGACGAGGCCCTGAGCCTGATCGAGCTTGCGCTGCTCGCGCCGGTCGACTTTCGGCTCGTCCGCCGCGCCTTTGGCGCCGCGAGGCACGCCCGCCTGCTTCATCGCATTGTTCAGTTTCAGCGCCTTGTTCTTTTCAAGGTCGGTTTTTTTCATCGCCATGGAAGGCCTCTGCTAAGTAGATCAGCCCGCATTGTACGCAAGCGCGCGGCGCCAAAGGCATCGCGCGTCGGTGGCCGCGTTATCCGGTGCGCTGCGGCGCGGGCACGGACACGCTATCGAGCAACGCCCGCATCCGCTGCCAGTGGGTGCCTTCCCAGAACACGCGTTGGCATACGTCGCAGGTGACGAAGCGACTGTGTCGCTGCAGCACGCCGTGCGGCACGCGTGGGCCGGCTTCTTCGCGGGCAATGCGCCTGAGCGGCGCGTTGCACATCAGGCAGAGCCGGAACGGCTGCGCACTGCGCGCGAGATCGAGCCGCTCAAACACCTCGCGCAACTGCTCGCGCGGGCGCAGTGCGCGCACGTAGCAGCCATGCGTGATGTTGCGGCGTTTCAGCAATTCGCGGTCGCGCGTGAGGACAATCCGCTGTTGCGCGGCGGCGAGTGCCTCGATGTCGGCGTCGGGGTAGTGGTTGTCGTAGAGCGTATCGAAGCCGGCGAGCCGCAGCAGCGGCGCGAGGCCGCCGAGGTGCGCATCGGCGATGAAGCGCATCACGCGCAGCGGCCGTTCGCGCACGCGTAGCAGCGGCTGGATGTCGAGCGCTTCGAACTTCGGATAGACGGCGACACGATCGCCGTCCGCGAGCGGATGGTTGAAGCCGACCGATACGCCGTTCACCAGGATCAGTTCGACCTCGGTATGTGGCACCCCGAGCACTTCGATCATGTGCTTGGTGGTCGCGTCGCGCGCGCAGACGCACGCGAACTCGTGCCGCCGCAACTGGCGGGCGAGAAAGTCGTTCAGCTCCTCGTAGAAGCGGAATGTCGCGGTGACCATGTCGGCAGTATCGCACCGCTCGTGTTGCGCATTGTCCTGCGCGTGTCGCATGAGTGTGCTTTACTTCGGGTTCTTTAGTTGACGGAGCGATAGATGGACATCGGTTTTATCGGTCTCGGCGAGATGGGCGCCGCGATGGTTGCAAACATTCTGAAAGCCGGGCACCAGGTGCGCGTGTGGAACCGCTCGCCGGAGAAAGCCCAGCCGCTGGCGGCACTCGGCGCGCAGGTCGTCGCGACGCCGGCCGAAGCGTTTGCGGGCGACGCCGTGTTCTCGATGCTGGCCGACGATGCCGCGCTGCGCGAGGTCATCACCGCGTCGCTGCTCGAGCACGCGCCGCGCGGGCTGATCCACGCCAACATGGCGACCATTTCGGTCGCGCTCGCCGAAGAACTTGCGACCGCGCATGCGTCGCGCGGCGTGCACTACGTCGCCGCGCCAGTGCTCGGCCGGCCGGATGTCGCGGCGGCGGGCAAGCTGACGATCGTCGCGGGCGGGCCGGCCGAGTCGATTGACCGGCTGCAACCGGTTTTTGACGTGATCGGCCAGAAAACCTGGCGCATCGGTTCGCTGCCGCAACAGGCGAACGTGATGAAGCTCGGCGCGAATTTCATGCTCGGCGCGGCGATCGAGACGCTCGGCGAAGCTGCCGCGCTCGTCACCGGCCATGGCCTTGCGATGCAGGACTTCCTTGACGTGATCACGAGCGGCCTGTTCCCGGGGCCGGTGTATTCGGGCTACGGCAAGCTGATCGCCGAGCAGCATTTCGAACCGGCGCTGTTCAAGGCGCGCCTTGGCCTGAAGGACGTGCGCCTCGCGCTCGCCGCCGCCGACTCGGTAACGACGCCGATGCCGGTCGCGAGCGTGGTGCGCGACAGCCTGATCGAAGCGATCGCACATGGCGACGGCGAGAAGGATTTCGCGGTGCTGGGCCAGGTCGCGATGCGGCGCGCCGGCCGCTGATAGCTGGAGCGTTGCTTGTAGTCGATCGCCGCGTGTTGGCGATCGACTGCGACGCCGATATTTGACCGCAGCCGCGAGCGCATTCGAACGCACGTGTTCGCATGCGCCCGTTGTCCCCGTTGTGCTGGTCTCCAGGCACAGCCGCTTATATCTGACCGCGCCGGCCGGCAAGGCATAATAGCCGTCCGATTCTTTTTATCCCCGATTTCCGATGACTCTGCATACTTGGTGGCTGTTCGCCGCCACCGTCTTCGTCGTGTCCGCGATTCCCGGTCCGAACATGCTGCTCGTGATGACCCACGGCGCCCAGCACGGCCTGCGCCGCGCGAGCGCGACGATGGCCGGCTGCCTGTCGGCGCTGGTGCTGATGCTGACGGTGTCGGCGGCGGGTCTTGGGGTGTTTCTGTCCGCGTGGCCGACGATGTTCAACGCGCTGCGCCTGATCGGCGCGGCCTACCTCGTGTACCTCGGCATCAAGGCCTGGCGCGCCCCCGCCGACGAAGCCGCCGCGCAGAACCTCGACGAGCTGTCGGCGAAGCCCGCGCGCTCGCGTTTCGCGCTGTTTCGCAATGGCTTCCTGGTCGCCAGCAGCAACCCGAAGGCGATCCTGTTCGCGGCCGCGCTGCTGCCGCAATTCATCGACGCCACGCTGCCGAAGCTGCCGCAGTTCGGCGTGCTGCTCACGACCTTCGCCGCGATCGAGGTCAGCTGGTATCTGGTGTATGCGGGCTTCGGCACGCGCATCGGCGCGAAGCTGAAGAGCCGCAGCGTCGCGAGGATGTTCAATCGACTGACGGGCGGCGTGTTCGTCGGCTTCGGCGCGATGATGGCGTTGGTGCGCCACTAGTACCGTAAGGCGGCGCATTGCGTGTCGCCCGGCTTAGGGAGAGAGAGGAGGACATAGCGCAGGTGAATGTGACTGTTGTATGTTGGCAACATCGAGGGTCAACCCTAATTTGCATGTTGCAACGCACCAAGCTGTTTGCTATAGTACGTCTTGTCTCCTCCATGTCTCCTCTGATATGGATTCAGCCCGCCAACCTAGGCGGGCTTTTTTTTGCCCGAAATCTGGCTTCAGCCGCGCAGCGGCACCGTATTCAAGGCGAATAAAAAAGCCGGCGACCCTTGGCGGGGTCGCCGGCTTTGTCGTTTTTGTTGTAGCGGCGCGTGCCGCGAGCTCAGAACTTATACGACACGGCCAGGAAGGAAATGATCGGGTCGGCGGTCAGTTCCGCCTTCGATACCCCCAGCTCCGTACCGTCCGCCGCCTTGATGATGACCGACGACGTCGTCTTCAGCGGGATATACGTGACCGAGGCCACCAGCCCCCAGTGATCGGTGATGTTGTACGCGAGACCCGCATTGAACACCGGCGCCCACGACGACGACGCCTTCGCCGACACCTGCGTCTGCCCCGTTTTCCCCGCGCCGGTGGCGAGCACCGCGCCGAGGTTGTCCTGCGTCGACTTTACGAAGTTCTGGCTCAGCTGGAGGTCGGAGAACCAGTTGTAGGACACGCCGATACCGACGAACGGCCGCAGTTTTGCGGTCGGCTCGTTGAAGTAGTACTGGAACAGCAGCGCCGGGCTCCACTGGCGCACGCTCTTCACGATCGGATTGGCCTGCGGATCGCCGAGATTCTGCTGGCCGAGCGCGCCGGCCGGTCCCGGCGGCTTCACTATGCCGTGACCGTAGATCTTGAAGGTCGGCGGCACGCCGGCCACGGTCGTCACCGCGATGTGATCGGTCAGGTAATGGCTGAACACCAGGCCGACCGTATTCGCGGAGTTGGTCGACAGCCCCGTGCCGGGCGACGTGAACGAGTTCGGCAGACGCAACGGCGTGTTGATCGGTGTCGGCGCGACGTTGGTCGTGAGCGGCGTGCTCGAGTCCTGCGGCATCACGTGGAACCAGCCGAGCACAGCGACGTTGTCGCCCGCATGCTGGGCGTACGCACTGGCCGACAGCAGCGTCGCCAGTATCGCGAGACAGAATCTTTTCATTGTGTTCCTCCTCTGGCGCCCGCCCGGCTGGACGCACGACGGGCGACGGCGGGCGTCGGCCCGACTGCTGCGCTGGATGTTCGTGGGGCGCCGGTCGCCGCGTCGTCGGCCAGGCGCTCCGCCAGGCGGGGCGCGGTGCGACGCGACAACCGGGATGCGGACGCCGCCCGGTTCGGCGGCGCCGCATCCGGCGCTCGTTACTGGACGAAGGCGCCGATCGTGAAGTACGGCGACGAAGCGTTGGTCATATCGAGGTAACCGAACACGCCGCCCGTGAAGATCATCTTGCCGGTCGGCGTGGTACCGGTCGACGCGCCCACATGCGTGGTCGTCACGACACCCGGCACGGTCTGCGTGAAGCTCAGATCGAGCGCGGTCGCGAGCGACGCCTGCGATGCGTTGAACGGATCGAGCAGCGTCGCCTCGGTGCCTTCGAGCGCGGTCGTGCGGTAGTCGAACTGGCTGTCGACGCCGATGTACTCGCCGTTCTGCGCGCCCACCGTGGTCGCCGTCTGCGGCGCGAGGATCGAGATGCCGGATTCGTCGTCGGCGTACGGGCCGAGTTCGCCGTTGACTGCCGTGGTCGCCGACGAGTTGGCCGCGCCGGTGCGCACGAGGATCGGCACCAGCTGATTCTTCAGCTTGCCGACGATCATGTAGCCGCGCGCTTTCGGCGTCGTCGCGAGGGTCGGCTTGGCCTGACCGAGGAACTTGTCGGTCTCGAATGCGCCGCTGCCGTCGGCCGCCGCGGCGAAGTTGGTACCCGGCTGCTGGCAGCTGCCCGCGTTGACGCCGGTGTTGTCGCACTCGCTCCACGTGCCGTCGGCGTTGATCGTGATCTTCGAATCGACCGCGACCGGCGCGAAGTTCTGCGACGGCACCTGGTGATAGCCGACCTGGTTGTAGGTGCCGGCGACGTTGGCGAGATTCGTTTCAATCGACGAGAAACCGATGAACGGGTAGTACGGGAACGTGGTGTCGGGCACTGCGCCGACGCCGAGCACGCCACCGAACGAGATTTCCGCGCCGGGGATCGTGCCGCCCGCCACGCCTTCGCCGACGAAAATCCGCGCCGGACGGCTCGAATCGAGACTTGCGCCGTTCAGGCGGAACGCGCACTGGTTCAGCTTGCTGGTCGGCAGCAGAGTTTCCTGGGTCAGCGTGCCGCTTGCACTCTGGCCCGCGCGCGTCGGCATGACCGTGCCGGTGGTCGCGGGAATCGGCGACTCGATGTAGCTGATCTGCCAGGTCATCCTGGTCGTATCGAGCTGCAGCTTGACGAGTTCACCGTCGCCGCCGCCGCCGGTGAAGACCGTGCCGTAGTCGAGCGCGGAAGGACACAGCCGTGTTTCGGTCATCGGTCCGTCGCCGTTACTGCTGCCACCGCCGCCGCCCCCGCACGCCCCCAGCAACGGTGCGGAAAGAGCCAGCACCGACAGGATTCTCCAATTCATACCGCCTCCCGAATGTTCTCGTTGTATGTGGCCGGCTCCCATTCCGGCCACCTTGTGTTCGATGTGTCCCGCGCCGCGTACGCGGGGCGACTGCGCGTTGCGCGCAGCCGGTCCTTTGCCTGTTGCCCGTGTTGCTCGTAGTGCCTGCGTTACTTGCTGATCTGTGCGCCGATGCCGAAGTAGGGCGCGCTCGGCGTATCGGCGTTGGCCGACGTCGACGTGATGCCGCCGTTCTCCGTGCCCTGGATCACGGTCGCGTACAGGCCGCCGGATGCGATCGCGAGGCCGGCGTTGCCGCTGCTGTCCTGCACGTTGACGAGGCCCGGGGTCGATGCGCCGTAACTGAGGCCAACCGTGCTTTCCGCGGCCGATGTCGACGGATTGATGAAGGTCGCGGCCGCACCCTGCACCAGCGTCGCGGTGTACTTGAAGTTCGAATCCGCGCCGACGTAGCCGCCGTCGAAACCGCCCGACGCGAGCGGCGTCGCCGCGGCGAGCATCGCGATGCCGGATTCGTCGTCGACCTTGGCGGCCAGCAGGTTGCTGGTATCGACGAAACCGGTGCGGACCACCAGCGGGATCGTCGTGCCGTTCAACTGGCCGAGGATCATGTGCGAGGTCGCGTAGTTGCCGGTGCGCAGCGGGTTGGTGCTGGCGCCACTGCCCGGCACGATCTGCGGCGGGTTGGTGCTGTCGAAATAGCCGTTGCTGTTCAGCGTTAGCGCGTTGCCGGTCGACAGGCAGCCGGTCGAGCTCGACGACGTGCAGTTGCCGCTCGCGTCGAAGGTCTCGATCGAGTTCGTCGCGACGGTCTCGTAGTTCGCGGTCGGCGACAGGTGATAGAGCAGCGCGTTATAGGTGCCGGGCAGCTGCGTGAGATCGGTGGTCGTGCTCGCGAAGCCGAGGAACGGATAGAAGTCGAAATGCCGCTTGTTGACCGCGCCGATGGTCGTGACGACGAGGTTGATGCCCGCATATTCGATCGTCGCGCCGGGGATGCCGCCGCCCGCGACGCCCTTGCCGATCAGGATCATCGGCGGATTCGGGTTGTTGACGAAGTCGGGCGTCGTGTAGGTCGTGCCGTCCGACGCGGTGCCGGTGCCCGCGCCGAGAATGAACGCGCAGCGCGTCTGTTCGGCGGTCGGCAGCATGCCGGTCGGCGGGTGGATCACCGCGCCGGCGATCTGCGTGCCCTTGCGCGTGATGGAGACGCTTGCGCTGGTGAGAGGAATCGGCGATTCGAGCCACTTCAGCGTGTAGGTCATCGCGGTGGCGTCGATGTTCAGCTGCACGATTTCGCCGCTGCCGGCGCCGCCGAGATAGGTGCTTTTGACGATGTCGGCGGTATCGGGACACAGCGTGGCCGTCGTCGCGCTCGAGGTCGGCGCGCCTTGCGTGCCGCAGCTCGAACCCGAGCATTGGGTCGGCGTGACCGGGCTCGGATCGCCGGCCTTGCCGCCGCCGCAGGCAATAAGGAAAGGCGCTGTGGCAATGGCCATTGCCAGGCCGCGAGTCATGGCGTGCGACATGCTGCTGTCTCCCTTCGTGTAATTGTGCGGAGTCATTTTGCTGTGCGTTTATTGGCTGTCAATTGAATGAGCCGTCTAAAAAGGTCGATTCAAACAGCGTGAATTTCAGCGCACGCGCATGGCACGGATGGTCGCCGTCCTTTTAAACGCCAAACGATTTTTCGTGTCGCACGCGCCATTGTTGCCTGGCGGCATCGCCTTATTGGGCAAGCATCGCGACAAAAAGGCTCTATGATCCTGGCACGACCGTTCGGGAAAAAATCGGGTGTTTCCCTATGCGGCAATCTGTGCAGTCGGATTCGAGTGAGGGCACGAATTACCGAATGCGTTTAGGGGTTCCGTTTTTATATTTCAAGTAATTCGGGCGACTACTAATAAGGATTTTTAAACGAATTGGGAGGCGCGTGTTTTCAAACGAAAAAGCCGGTCTTTACAGACCGGCTTTTCAGGGGGCGGTGAACGGTGAGTGGGATATGACCGTTCTGGCAACGGGCGGCTTAGCGTTTCAAGCCGGTGTCTTCGGCCGCGCCGATCGCGAGATTCATACACTGGATCGCCGCACCCGATGCGCCCTTGCCGAGGTTGTCCAGACGCGCGACGGTCACGAAGCGCTCCTCGTTGCCGAACACGAACAGGTCGACGCGATTGGTGTCGTTGTTCGCCTGCACGTCGAAGAAGCCGCTGTCGAGATTCGCGTCCGCGTTGAACGGCGCGACGTGGACGAACGCTTCGCCCGCGTAGTACTCGGCGAACAACGCCTGCACGTCCTGTGGCGTGGCCTTCTTCGCGAGCTGGCTCGGCGAGAAGTAAGTGGTGACCGCGAGGCCCTTGTAGAAATCGCCGACGATCGGCGTGAAGATCGGCGCCGACGTCAGACCCGTATGAGCGGCCATTTCCGGCAGATGCTTGTGCGTGAGGCCGAGCGCGTAAGAACGCGGGCTCTTCAGCTTGTCGTTACCGCCGGCTTCGTAGTCGGCAATCATCTTCTTGCCGCCGCCGCTATAACCGGTGATCGAATACGCATGCGCGGCGAACTCGGGTGCGACGACGCCGGCTTCGATGAGCGGGCGCATTGCCAGTACGAACGCCGACGCGTGGCAGCCCGGCACGGCGATGCGCTTCGCGGTGCGCAGACGCTCGCGCTGCGAGCGGGCCAGTTCGGGCAGACCGTAGGCCCAGTCGGGCGAGGTGCGGAACGCGGTGCTCGCGTCGAGCAGCACCGTGCGATCGTTGTCCACCAGCGACGCGGATTCGCGCGAGGCGACGTCGGGCAGGCACAGGAACGTGACGTCCGACGCGTTGATGAGACGACGGCGCTCGTCGAGGTCCTTGCGCTTCGCTTCTTCGATACGCAGGATCTCCACGTCGGCGCGCTGCGACAGGTATTCAAAAATCTTCAGGCCGGTCGTGCCTTCCTGTCCGTCGACAAAAACTTTCGTGCTCATCTCGATCTCACTCGCTGGAAACGGGGCGCGACGCCGCGCCGGAATGCTATTTTAAGACCTCATCGCCGCGCCGGTGCGGTAAGGCGCCAAAAAACGACGATGCGAACGACGATGAGCGCGCAAAGCGACATCGGCGTGACCTGTTACGCGGCAGATGCGGGCAGATGACGGCGGATTGGCGGCAACGCGACAGCGACGGTGATTCCGTTGCGGCAGATCCGCCGAGGTGCGCGCGGCAGGCCGTGGAGCGCGCCGCATGCCGCCGATGCCGTGCGGTTCAACGGCGCTGCCCGCTCACTACGCCGGTTCCTTACGCCTGCTCCTCAGGCCTGCTCATTAGGCCCGCGTGGCGATCCAACGCTCCGTGACACCCGCAATCCGCGCACCGAAGCTGCGCGCGGTTTCCAGGTCGCCCGACGGCGGCGCTTCCTCGGCCGACGCATCGGCCGCCGACTGCGTGAGCAGCCCGGCAAAACCGCCGACGTAGTTCAGATCGTTGCGGGTCGCCGCCTTCGTGTTCGCCGGCATCATGCCGGTGCCCGCCCAGATCATGCTGTGCTGCATTGCCAGCGTGATGAAGTACTGGATGGTCGAGAACTTGTCGCCGTTCATCGATGCGGAGTTCGTGAAGCCGGCCGCGATCTTGTCCCGCCAGGCCTGGCTGAACCACGGCTTCGAGCTCGCGTCGGCGAACTTCTTGAAGTCGGCGGACGGGCCGCCCATGTAGGTCGGCGCGCCGAAAATCAGCGCGTCGGCAGCGGCGAGTTCGTCCCACGACGCATCGTCCATGTCGCCGACCGGCATCAGCTTCGCGTCGGCGCCTGCGTCGAGCGCGCCCGCGAGCACGGCTTCCGCGACTTTCTTCGTGTGGCCGTAGCCGCTGTGATAAACGATGACGATCTTCGACATGGAGCGCTCCGGCAAAGTGATCGGGCAGGGTGAACGGAACAGGCAAAGCGATGCGGGGTGGTGCGCGGGCGCACGCAAATGCCGGCGCGGCGTGACGTGGGTGACGGCTCGTCGCCGCGCCTGACGCTACGCGTACGTTAGCGTGCGCAGATGACAACAAGGTCTCATCGCGTCATCGGGCCGCATGGTGAACCAACCAGCGAATCGACGGAACACGCAGCAATGCGGATGGCTCGACCCAAACGGCCCGGCCAGCCACCGCCGCAAACCCGTCGCTAGCGTCCGTAGTTGACCACCAGCCGCGCGCTGCCGATCGACGCGGTACCGATCTCGTGATCGAACATCAGCGCGGGACGGCCTTGCGCGAGACGCAGATCGACCGCGTTCAGCGCGTACACGGTGATGATATAGCGATGCGGTTTGCCCGGCGGCGGGCATGGGCCGCCGTAACCATCGGTGTCGAAATCGTTGCGCGCTTCGACCGCGCCGAGCTTCTTCAGAAATCCCGACGAACTCGCGTTCTCGGGCAGGCTATCGACGGTGGCCGGAATGCCTGCCACTGCCCAATGCCACCAGCCGCGCCCCGGCGCGTCTTCGTCGAACATCGTGATCGCGAAGCCGCGCGTGCCGGCCGGCGCGTCGCGCCATGTCAGTTGCGGCGAATGGTTGCCGCCTTTGCAGTCGTTCTGGTCGAACACCTGGGCGGTCGGTACGGTGCCGCCCGCGCGCAGGTTCGCGCTAGTCAGAGTGAATGCGCCGTCGGCGCGTGCGACGGAACTTTGCGTCGCCGATAGCGCAAGCATCGCGCAGACGGCGAGAGATCGATACCACCACGAGGAAGCCAGCGAAACAACCAGGCAACGCGCGTGCATGTGCCGTTTCTCCTGTCAGGGCGCGAGGCGCGGGTCCTCGCGATGGTTGTTGTCCTTAATTGAGCCCTAAAGTGGAATCAAGTCTAACCCAAGCTGAGCGCTGATTAGCTCTACGATGCATTGTCGTGCGTGCTTCGTGGAATTAGAAGATAGTAAATCAACTATAGTGGTGAGCATTATTGGGCAACCAGGTGCGCGCTTTATTCGGTTGAATAATCAACGCAGAAATAAGTGTTGGAAGTTGTGGAGACCGGTTTATCCGTCCGAAGGAGGACGATGCAAGTTGCACTCAGGGTCGTGGTTGCGGATGACCACCCCGTTATTCTGTTTGGCGCCGAGCATGCGCTACTCAAGTTTCCCGGTCTGCAAGTCGTTGGGCGTGCGAGACAATCCACCGAACTCGTCAGGATGCTGCACGCCACGCCGTGCGACGTACTCGTCACCGATCTCGCCATGCCGGGCGGACAGTATGGCGATGGTCTGCAACTCATCGGCTATCTGCGGCGCAATTTCCCGAAGCTGCCGATCGTCGTCCTCACCATGCTGGAGAATGCCGCGCTGCTCAAGCGCCTGAATGAATTGGGCGTGACGGCTGTCGTCAATAAATCGGACGATCTGAGCCACATCGGGCTCGCGGTGCAGTACGTCAGCCGTCGCATGAGCTATCTGAGTCCGTCGGTGAAGACTGCGCTCGATGCGTTGCGGGTCACTTCGGCTGGCACACGCGAAGACGCAATGCTGTCGCGGCGCGAACTCGAAGTCGTGCGGCTGTTCGTCTCGGGTATGACGATCAAGGAAATCTCGGAGCGTTTGAATCGCAGCATCAAGACCATCAGCACGCAGAAAAACGCAGCGATGCGCAAGCTCGGCATTGATCGCGATTCCGAACTGTTTCTGTATGCGCAAAGCAATGGCCTGTTGAATCTGTCGTCGGCGGTACCGGACGAGACCGCGTACGAATCCTGATCCCGTATGTATTTTTGCTGGCGCTGGCAGCGCGAATGAACGCGTATAAAAAAAGCCGCCTGTTTTGCAACAGGCGGCTTTTTAATTCAATTTGCATAAAACGACCACGCGTTAGCGTGGCGTAATTGCATGGTGATTGCTTTGTTATTGCGGCGTTGACGTGGCGCCACCGTGCGCGGCCGACCATTCGGCCGGTGCGTGCAGGAATTTTTCCACTTCGTCGAGCGTCTTCGTGTCGAAGTACTTGTTTTCCTTCGCGACGCGCAGCACGTCCCACCACGTGGCGAGCGCGTGCAGGTCGACGTCGATGTCTTTCAGCACCGACACGCTTTCCTTGAAGATGTTGTAGTGGAACAGCACGAAGCAGTGGTTCACCGTTGCGCCGGCGGTGCGCAGCGCGTTGATGAAGTTGATCTTGCTGCGGCTGTCGGTGGTCAGGTCTTCGACGAGCAGCACGCGCTGGCCTTCGGTCAGCAGACCTTCGATCTGCGCGTTACGGCCGAAACCCTTCGGCTTCTTGCGCACGTATTGCATCGGCACCATCAGGCGGTCGGACAGCCACGCTGCGAACGGGATACCAGCGGTTTCGCCACCGGCGACCGCGTCGATCTGCTCATAGCCGACGTCGCGCAGGATCGTCGCTTCGGCCATTTCCATCAGGCCGCGGCGCACGCGCGGATACGAGATCAGCTTGCGGCAGTCGATGTACACCGGGCTCGCCCAGCCGGACGTGAAAATGTACGGTTTCTCCGCGTTGAAATGCACTGCTTGCACTTCGAGCAGCATCTTGGCGGTAGTGTCGGAGATCGTCTGGCGATCGAAGCCTGTCATGGGCGGATCCTTCGGAGTGAGCGGGGGAGAAGCGGGCGCGGGGCCCGGTGGCGCAGCAAGCGGGGTATGCCGCGCCATGCTGGGCGGAATACGCGGCCGGCAGTAGAGCAGACCGGCTTTTGCTACGCGCGTGGGCGGCTATTTTACCCGAAATGGCTCGGCCCGAGGAGGCCGTCGGCGGTGCGTAGGGCGCGCACGTCGTTCGCGGGGCGTCCATGCAGCGTCCGCGGCTCGTCTTGTGACCGGGCAAGGCCGCCTTTACACTCACGCGACTTTTCCGGGCGCCACGCCGCGCCCGATCCCTGACCTACGGAATCCTTTCAATGAACGCCGTTCCTCCCGCCTCCGCGACTGAAACCGGCGCCGGCACAGGCACCAGCGCCGCCGCCGCCGTCAAACCGGGCTACGCGGGCCGCGCGCTGCTCGCCTCGGTGCTCGGCTATGCGATGGACGGCTTCGATCTGCTGATCCTCGGCTTCATGCTGCCGGTGATTGCCGTCGACCTGCATCTGAGCTCGGCACAGGCCGGCGCGCTCGTCACGTGGACGCTGATCGGCGCGGTCGCGGGCGGCGTGATCTTCGGCGTGCTCAGCGATTATTACGGCCGCGTGCGCATGCTGACGTGGACGATCCTGATCTTCGCGGTCTTCACCGGTCTGTGCGCGCTCGCGCAGGGTTATGCGGATCTACTGATCTACCGGACCATCGCCGGGATCGGCCTCGGCGGCGAGTTCGGCATCGGCATGACGCTGGTCGCCGAAGCGTGGCCGGCGGCGCAGCGCGCGCGGGTGTCGTCGTATGTCGGGCTGGGCTGGCAGCTCGGCGTGCTGGCGGCCGCGCTGCTCACGCCGTTGCTGCTGCCGGTGATCGGCTGGCGCGGGATGTTCGCGCTCGGCCTGCTGCCGGCGCTCGTGTCGTTTTTCGTGCGACGCGGCGTCGAGGAGCCGGCGTTGTTCAACGAGCGCGTCGCGCGCGGCATGCGCAAGCTGCCGCTCAAACTGCTGTTCGCCGATGCGCGCACCACGCGCGCGAGCCTCGGCGTGACGATCCTGTGTTCGGTGCAGAACTTCGGCTATTACGGGCTGATGATCTGGCTGCCGAGCTATCTGTCGAAGACTTTCGGCTATTCGCTGACCAGATCCGGGCTGTGGACCGCCGCGACGATTCTCGGCATGGCAGCCGGCATCTGGCTGTTCGGCATCGCCGCCGACCGCTTCGGCCGCAAGCCGACGTTCCTGTTTTACCAGGCGGGCGCCGTGGTGATGGTGTTCGTGTACGCGCAATTGACCACGCCGGTGGCGCTGCTGATCGGCGGCGCGGCGATGGGCGTGTTCGTGAACGGGATGATCGGCGGCTACGGCGCGCTGATTTCCGAGCTTTATCCGACCGACGCGCGCGCGACCGCGCAGAACGTGCTGTTCAATGCGGGCCGCGCGGTCGGCGGCTTCGGCCCGGTGGTGGTGGGCGCGCTGGCGGCGCGTTATTCGTTCGCGGCGGCGCTTGGGCTGCTCGCGTCGATCTATCTGCTCGACATCGTCGCGACACTGTTTCTGATTCCTGAACGGCGCGGCGCCGAACTGGAGTAACGAACGCTTGTAACGGACAGCTGGCCGCGGCTGCCGATTCAGTGCGCCATTCGAGTGTCGAATAACTGCGAATGCGTGGCCGATGTGCCGCGCATCATCAAACTGTTACGGGGCGGAAAACCGCGCGGAGATGCGGCGTCGCAGCATCTCCAGCCCCTGTTTCGCTAATGGCGAGTCCTGTTAACCACCCAGTGCATCGACGCATCCGGGGTGTACACTGATCGGCCCGCGAAGCACTCCACATCGTCCCGTACTTCGTCGAGGTAAGTCATTCGCCAACCGGCGCATGCGAAAACCGCCTCGGTCGGCTATCCGTCTGACAGATGCAAGCGAAGCAACGGTGTGGTGCCCCCGGTGCCCAATTACTTACGTCTCGCAGGCCTAGAAATGGACGAACAACTCAAGCAAAGCGCTCTCGCATACCACCAGAATCCGAAACCCGGCAAGATTTCGGTGACGCCCACCAAGCCGCTGTCGAACCAGCTGGATCTGTCGCTGGCGTATTCACCGGGTGTCGCCGCGGCCTGTATGGCAATTTACGAGACCCCGCTCGACGCCCAGAAGTACACGTCGCGCGGCAATCTCGTCGGCGTGATCACGAACGGCACCGCGGTGCTCGGTCTCGGCAACATCGGCCCGCTCGCCGCGAAGCCGGTGATGGAAGGCAAGGGCTGTCTCTTCAAGAAGTTCGCCGGCATCGACGTGTTCGACATCGAACTCTCCGAGTCGGACCCGGACAAGCTCGTCGAGGCGATCGCGATGCTCGAGCCGACGCTCGGCGGCATCAACCTTGAAGACATCAAGGCGCCCGAGTGCTTCTACATCGAGAAGAAGCTGCGCGAACGTATGAAGATTCCGGTCTTCCACGACGATCAGCACGGCACCGCGATCATCGCGTCGGCGGCCATCCTGAACGGCCTGAAGGTGGTCGGCAAGAAGCTCGACGAAGTGAAGCTCGTCTGTTCGGGCGCGGGCGCGGCGGCGATCGCGTGTCTGGACCTGCTCGTCAATCTCGGCCTGTCGAAGAAGAACATCCTCGTCACCGACTCGAAGGGCGTGATCTACGAAGGCCGCGGCAACCTCGATCCGTCGAAGGAACGCTATGCGGCGAATACCGACGCGCGCACGCTGGCCGACGCGATCCGCGGCGCCGACGTGTTCCTCGGCTGCTCGAGCGCCGGCGTGCTGAAGCCGGAGATGGTCGTCGAAATGGGCACGCAGCCGCTGATTCTCGCGCTCGCGAACCCCGAGCCGGAAATCCGCCCGGAAGACGCGAAGAAAGTGCGCCCGGACTGCATCATCGCGACCGGCCGTTCGGATTACCCGAACCAGGTCAACAACGTGCTGTGCTTCCCGTTCATCTTCCGTGGCGCGCTCGACGTCGGCGCGACCACGATCACGGAAGAAATGAAGCTCGCGTGCGTGCGCGCGATCGCCGAGCTGGCCGAGGAAACCGACCAGGGCGATGAAGTCGCGAAGGCCTACGAAGGCCACTCGCTCGAATTCGGTCCCGAGTATCTGATTCCGAAGCCGTTCGATCCGCGCCTGATCATCAAGATCGCGCCGGCCGTCGCGCAAGCCGCGATGGATTCGGGCGTCGCGACCCGTCCGATCCTCGACATGGACGCGTACCGCGAAGAACTCGGTACTACCGTCTACCGCACCGGCATGGTGATGCGTCCGGTGTTCGCGGCGGCGAAGTCGGAGCCGGCTCGCATCGTGTTCGCGGAAGGCGAAGACGAGCGCGTGCTGCGCGCCGCGCAATTCGTGCTGCTCGAAAAGATCGCGAAGCCGATCCTGGTCGGCCGTCCGTCGGTGATCGAGATGCGTCTGAAGAAGATGGGCTCGAAGCTCAAGTGCGGCGAAGACTTCGAGGTCGTCGATCCGGAAGACGATCCGCGCTATCAGAAGAGCTGGCAGGCGTATCACGAACTCGGCGCGCGCGAAGGCGTGACGCCGGACGTCGCGAAGGCCGCGATGCGCAAGTTCAACACGCTGATCGGCGCGATCCTCGTGCGTCTCGGCGAAGCCGACGGCATGATCTGCGGGATGATCGGCCAGTACCACACGCACCTGAACTTCATCGAGAAGGTGCTCGGCAAGGCCGACGACGTGCAGAACTTCGCCGCGATGAACCTGCTGATGCTGCCGGGCCGCAACCTGTTCATTTGCGATACGTATGTGAACGAAGTGCCGACCGCCGAGCAACTGGCCGACATGACGATGCTCGCCGCGCGCGAAATCGAGAAGTTCGGCATTACGCCGAAGGTCGCACTGCTGTCGAACTCGAACTTCGGCAGCGCGCCGTCGTCGTCGTCGCAACGCATGGCCGCCGCGCGCAAGTTGATCATGGAGCGCGCGCCGTCGCTCGAAATCGACGGTGAAATGCATGGTGACGCGGCGCTGTCGGAGACGATCCGCAAGGCCGCGTTCCCCGGCACGACGCTCGCCGGCGAAGCGAACCTGCTGATCATGCCGAACGTCGAAGCGGCGAACATCGCGTACAACCTGCTGAAGGTGGTGGGCGGCGAAGGCGTGACCGTCGGTCCGTTCCTGCTCGGCGCGGAAAAGCCGGTGCACATCCTGACGCCGGCCGCGACCGTGCGACGGATCATCAACATGACGGCGGTCGCTTCGGCGAACGCGCGCAAGTCGGTGAACGCGAAGTAAGGTGTAGCGCGTGAAGCTGAAGCGCGCGGGCCGATAAGGCGCGCGCTGCGACGGCCTCAGCAACGACAACGCCACGGAACCCATGAGGTTCCGTGGCGTTTTTTTATGGGCGTAAAAAAAGCGGCGATCCGTGAGGACCGCCGCTTTTGCGTTTCGGCTACGTCGGCGAAAACGCGTCAGGCCGCGTGCTGCGTCTTGCCTGCATCGGGTGAGCGCCAGCGCGAGAGCAGCTCGTTCCACCTGATGCGCACGCCCTTCAGGTTGTTTTCCTTCACGTGCCCATAACCGCGGATGCCGTCTGGCAGATTCGCGAGCTCGACCGCGAGATCGCGTTTCTGCGCGGTGAGTCCGCCGATCAGCTCGCGCACCAGCGCTTCGTATTCGCCGATCAGCGCGCGCTCGGTGCGACGCTCCCCGGTGTTGCCGAACACGTCGAGCGCGGTGCCGCGCAGGAACTTCAGCTTCGCGAGCATGTGCATCGCACGGAACATCCACGGACCGTATTTCTTCTTCACCAGATGGCCGTGCGCGTCTTTCTTCGAGAGCGTCGGCGGCGCGAGATGCAGATGCAGCTTCCAGTCGCCTTCGAACGTCGCGTTCAGTTTTTCGATGAACGCCGGGTCGCTATACAAGCGCGCGACCTCGTATTCGTCCTTGTACGCCATCAGCTTGTGCAGATTTTTCGCGACCGCCTCGGTGAGCGGCAACTGGCCGTCGACGGCATCGAGCGCTTCTTCGGCGGTCCGCACCTGCGACACCAGCGCGCGATAACGCTGCGCATACGCGTGGTTCTGCCACGCGGCGAGGTAGTCGGCGCGCTTGTCGATCAGCGTGTCGAGCGCCTTCGGCGTGTGCAGCGCGATGATCTTGCCGCCCGCGGCATCCGTTGCCGCCGCGCCGCGTCCTTGCGTTTGCGCGAGCTTGCGCACCGCGCCGAGATCGTGCGCGGCGCGCCGGCCCCATTCGAACGCCGCGCGGTTCTTGTCGATCTGCACGTTGTTCAGCTCGATCGCGCGAATCAGCGACTCGTGCGTGAGCGGCACCCAGCCGCGCTGCCACGCGTAGCCGAGCACGAACGGATTCGTGTAGATCGCGTCGCCGAGCAGCGCGACCGCGAATTGATTCGCGTCGACGGTCGAGACGTTGTCGTCGCCGGCCGCGGCGCGCACGTCGGCTTCGGTGCTGCTGCCGGGGAAGCGCCAGTTCGGGTTCTTGATCAGTTCGGCCGTCGGCGTGTGCGCGCTGTTCAGCACCACGCGCGTGCGATCCGCCTGCATGCGCGACACGCATTCGTCGCTGGCGGTCACGATCGCGTCGCAGCCGATCACGAGGCTCGCTTCGCCCATCGCGATGCGGGTCGCGTGGATATCGGCGGGCTGGTTCGCGATCTGCACGTGGCTCATCACGGCGCCGCCTTTCTGCGCGAGGCCGGTGACGTCGAGCACGGTGACGCCCTTGTTCTCCAGATGCGCGGCCATGCCGAGCAGCGCGCCGATCGTGACGACGCCTGTGCCGCCGACGCCCGTCACCAGCACGCCGTACGGACGGTCGATGGACGGCAGCTCGGGTTCCGGCACCGGCGGCATCGCGTCGGCCTCAACGCCCGACGCCGCTTTCGGCTTGCGCAATTGCCCGCCCTCAACGGAGACGAAGCTCGGGCAGAAGCCGTTCACGCACGAGAAGTCCTTGTTGCAGGTCGACTGGTTGATCTGGCGCTTGGTGCCGTACTCGGTGTCGAGCGGCTCGACCGACAGGCAGTTCGACTTCACCGAGCAATCGCCGCAGCCTTCGCAGACCGCCTCATTGATGACGACGCGCCGCGCCGGATCGGGATACGTGCCGCGTTTGCGGCGGCGGCGTTTTTCGGTCGCGCAGGTCTGGTCGTAGATCAGGATCGTGGTGCCCGAAACTTCGCGCAGCTGACGCTGCACGTCGTCGAGCTGGTCGCGGTGATGAATGTCGACGCCCGGTGCGAGGCCGACGTTGGCCGCGTACTTCTCCGGCTGATCGGTGACGATGACGATTTTCGCCGCGCCTTCGGCGGCCAGTTGATGCGTGATCTGCGGCACGGTCAGCACGCCGTCGACCGGCTGGCCGCCGGTCATCGCGACCGCGTCGTTGTACAGCAGCTTGTAGGTGATGTTCGCCTTCGACGCGATCGCCGCGCGGATCGCCAGCAGCCCCGAGTGGAAGTAGGTGCCGTCGCCGAGATTGGCGAATACGTGCTTGTCGTTCGTGAACGGCGCCTGGCCGATCCACGCGACGCCTTCGCCGCCCATCTGGCTGAACGTGCTGGTGCTGCGATCCATCCAGACCGTCATGTAATGACAGCCGATGCCGGCCATCGCGCGCGAGCCTTCCGGCACGTTGGTCGACGTGTTGTGCGGGCAGCCTGAGCAGAACCACGGCTTGCGCTCGACTTCGACGCGAGGCCGCGCGAGCGCCTTTTCCTTCGCTTCGATCACCGTGATGCGCGCGGCGATACGCGCGCGCACGTCCGACGGCAAATCGAACTTGTCGAGCCGCGTGGCGATCGCCTTCGCGATGATCGCGGGCGACAGCTCGTAATGCGCCGGCAGCAGCCAGTTGCCCATCGGCACCGACCATTCGCCGCCCGCGCCGTCCTTTTCGTCGAACTTGCCGAACACGCGCGGACGCTGCGCGTCGGGCCAGTTGTACAGCTCTTCCTTGATCGCGTATTCGAGGATCTGGCGCTTTTCCTCGACCACCAGAATTTCGTGGAGACCGCGCGCGAAGGCCTGCGCGCCTTGCGCTTCGAGCGGCCACACGCAGCCGACCTTGTACAGACGGATGCCGATGCGCGAGCAGGTTTCGTCGTCGAGACCGAGGTCGGTCAGCGCCTGACGCACGTCGAGATAGGCTTTGCCGCCGGTCATGATGCCGAAGCGCGCGTGCGGCGAATCGATTTCGACGCGGTCGAGCTTGTTCGCGCGCACGTAGGCGAGGCCGGCATACCACTTGTAGTCGAGCAGCCGCGCTTCCTGCACGAGTGGCGGGTCGGGCCAGCGGATGTTCAGGCCGCCGTCGGGCATCATGAAATCTTCCGGCAGGACGATCTGCGTGCGGTGCGGATCGATATCGACGGATGCCGACGATTCGACCACGTCGGTCACGCACTTCATCGCGACCCACAGGCCCGAGTAGCGGCTCATCGCCCAGCCGTGCAGGCCGAAGTCGAGATATTCCTGCACGTTCGACGGAAACAGCACCGGCAGCCCGCAAGCCTTGAAGATGTGTTCGGACTGGTGCGCGAGCGTCGAGGATTTGGCCGCGTGGTCGTCGCCGGCAAGCACGAGAACGCCGCCGTGGCGCGACGAGCCGGCCGAGTTGCCGTGCTTGAAGACGTCGCCGGAACGGTCGACGCCAGGGCCCTTGCCGTACCACATCGAGAACACGCCGTCGTATTTGGCGCTCGGGTACAGATTGACCTGCTGCGAGCCCCATACGGCGGTGGCGGCAAGGTCTTCGTTGACGCCGGGCTGGAACACGACCTGATGCGCGGACAGATGCTTTTTGGCTTTCCACAGCGACTGGTCAAGTCCGCCGAGCGGTGAGCCACGGTAGCCGGAGATGAAGCCGGCCGTGTTCAGGCCGGCGGCGCGGTCGCGTTCCTGCTGCAGCATCGGCAGACGTACCAGCGCCTGGATGCCGCTCATGTACGCGCGGCCGCGATCGAGGGTGTATTTGTCGTCGAGCGTGACGGAAGACAACGCGGCTTCGAGCGAGGCTCGCTGACCTGCGTCTAGCGGGGCATTCATTATGTGTACTCCTCCACTCAGCTTGGGATCACCAAAACTTTTCTGGGCCCCGACATCTTGTGAATGCTGGGGCCGGGGTCGTCATATTGACGCGTTTTAGCCGATGGTAGCACTGGTGGAAACCCGCCGCAGTGGTTTCAAAAAAGCTTGTGCGCGATAGATTTTTGAGTCGAAACGTTGCGCGTTGTCGGCAAATTTCATGCAATTGAGCTGCATTTGGAGACGAATACGCTGATGTTGCGACTGCGCATGTAACAGGGTGTAAAAACTGCAAATCTGCCGAACTGTAGTGAAAACAACTGTCTAATCCCCGACCTGCAAGCAGTGCCCGTGTAACGCCGCACATTCTGCGCGGCTTCGGGGCAGCAGGGCAGTTAGACAAGGAGTACGCATGAACACTAGAAACATCCAGACCTTCCTGATGGTTTCCGCCGCCTTTTTCGCCATGAGTGCGCCGGCGCGGTCGAACCCGGGCAGCATGGGCGCACTTTCCAACGCGATCAACCGTACCGCGCAGGTCGCGCCGGCGCGTGAGGAAACGAGCCGGGCCACGCGGTCGTTCAAGCTCGACGAGGATCG
This sequence comes from Paraburkholderia antibiotica, assembly GCF_012927125.1. Classification (GTDB taxonomy): domain Bacteria; phylum Pseudomonadota; class Gammaproteobacteria; order Burkholderiales; family Burkholderiaceae; genus Paraburkholderia; species Paraburkholderia antibiotica. The sequence goes on along the minus strand of NZ_JABBFZ010000007.1, from coordinate 12,060 downwards.
GCAGAATTCGTGACGCGCCGCGCAGGCGGAGCGTCTTTCAGCAACCACCGGCCGCGGCTTCGACGAGAGCGGCGGCGTAAATAAGCAAAAAGGGCGAGGATCTTGCGATCCTCGCCCTTTTTTCATGTGCGTTTTTATGTGCGCTCTCATGCGCGTTGCCGGCCGGCAGACCGGCCGGCGGCCCGGCGCTCAGCTTTTGTCCTGCACCACGCCGCGGCGAATCTGGTCGAGTTCGATCGATTCGAACAACGCCTTGAAGTTGCCTTCGCCGAAGCCCTGATTGCCTTTGCGCTGGATGATCTCGAAGAAGATCGGGCCGATCTGGTTCTCGGTGAAGATCTGCAGCAGCAGATCGTCCGGCGCGCCGTCGATCAGGATCTTGCGCTTGCGCAGTTCGTCGAGCGGTTCGCCGTGATTGGGCACGCGGCGGTCGACGAGTTCGTAGTAGGTATCGATCGTGTCGAGCAGCGAGATGTTCGATTCGCGCAGGCCGTCGACGGTGCGGTAGATGTCGCCGGTGCCCAGTGCAATGTGCTGAATGCCTTCGCCGTGATAGGCGTCCAGATATTCCTGGATCTGGCCGGCGGTATCCGAACCTTCCTCATTGATCGGAATGCGGATCTTGCCGCACGGCGAGGTCATCGCTTTCGACTTCACGCCCGTCACCTTGCCCTCGATGTCGAAGTAGCGGACTTCGCGAAAATTGAACAGGCGCTCGTAGAACTCGGCCCATTCCTGCATGCGGCCGCGATGCACGTTGTGCGTCAAGTGATCGATATAGGTGAGACCGTGGCCGGCTGGGTTCGGGTTCGCGCCGGGGATCGGTTCGAAGTCGACGTCGTAGATGTCGATATCGCCGATGCTGTTCGGCTGCGCGCCGTTCTTGCCGCGCCAGCGATCGACGAAGTAGATCAGCGAATCGCCGATGCCCTTGATCGCGGGGATGTTCAGCTCCATCGGGCCGGTCTTGTTATCGAAGCCCCACGCGCCTTTTTCGAGTGCCTGGCTGTAGGCCTTGGCCGCATCCTGAACGCGAAACGCGATCGCGCAGATCGACGGACCGTGCAGCCGCGTGAAGCGCTGCGCGAACGAATCCTTTTCGGCGTTGACGATGAAGTTGATGCCGCCCTGGCGATACAGCGTGACGTCCTTATGCCGATGTCGGGCGACGGCGGTGAAGCCCATGCGCTCGAACAGTTTGCCGAGTGCTTTCGGGTCGGGTGCGGTGTATTCGATGAATTCGAAGCCGTCGGTGCCGACGGGGTTCTCCCAGGTTGAAACCTGCATAGTCTGTCTCCGGTGTCGATGAGCGCAAGCGCTGACGTATGGCTTCATGCCCTGCGGCCATCCGGGGCAGCACGTCAGCGCTTGCCCTTGATAACCGCGACCAAGTAAAGCAAGTGTAGAGCTGTGAAGAGGGCGAAAACTTGCGAACTTAATCGCACGTCGCTAGGCTTGAGCCAGTTTATGGCTCAATTCAAACGATATGCGGCATAACATGGCTAATTCAGAGATAGATGCGATCGACCGGCGCATCCTGACCATCCTTCAGGAGAATGGCCGGCTGTCGAATCAGGAAATTGCGGAGCGGATCAATCTGTCGCCGAGCCCGTGCCTGCGACGGATTCGCCGGCTCGAGGAAAGTGGCGTGATTCGCGGCTATGTGGCGCTGCTCGACGCGCAGCGCCTCGGCCTCGATCTACTCGCGTATGTCAGCGTGCGGCTCGAGAAGGGCGGCGGCCGGGCGTTCAGCCCGCATGGCGAAGCGACGCACGCCGATCTGTTCGGCGCGGCCGTGCAGACATGGCCGGAAGTGGTGGCCTGCCACGCAATGACCGGCGAGATGGACTACCTGCTGCGCGTCCAGGTCGAGGACATGGCGCACTTTTCGCGCTTTGTGCAGGATCAGTTGCTGCGTCACCCGTCGGTGATCGATGTGAAATCGAGCTTTTCGCTCGAAAAAATCAAGGAAACGACAGCGCTGCCTATTTTGTAGGCGCGTTGTGAGCGCGCTTGCAGGCGCCGACTCCAGGCACTGATTCCAGGCGAGAAGCGGGAGACCGCGGATAGAAAAAAGGGCGACCTTGCGGCCGCCCCTCTCTCATTTCCCCGTAGCGATTATTCAGGCAGCGACAGCCGCCGGCATGAACGACTCGAACAGTCGCGATGCCTGGCGCGCCTGGCGCTTAAGTGCGTAGTCGAACACTGCGGCTTGCTCCTGCAGCATTTCCGCAAGAATGCTCGACTGGTCGGCCGGTGACAGCGTCAGATAGGCGTCTGCTTCGCCGTACGCGTATTCGATCTTCATACCGGCCTTTTTGGCGATGTGCATCATTGTCGAATTGCGCGACAGACAGTGGATGTAGAGCATCGTCACGTGCGTGTTGCGGCTACGGATCGCCGCGCGCTCGAACAGCCGGGTGCCGATACCCTGACCGCGTGCGCTTTCGAGCACGGACACGCCGAATTCGGCGGTGCGCTTGTCGCCTTCGGCCGGCAGATAGGCCAGATGGCCGACGCCAGTCAATTCCAGCTTGCTGTTGAACACGCCGAACACCGTGTCACGCGTGAAGTCGATCGCACGCACGTAGTTTTCGATCACGTGGTTCGGGACGACCTGACCGAAACGCAGCAGACGGTCATCTTCGTCGAGCGCGAGAAAGTGGGTGAGCAGCCGCTCACGGTCGATCGCGGTGAGTTCGCGGACCAGAACGGGCGCACGTCCGGCAGACAGCGACGGACGATCGTTCGAGGCGATCGGCTCGGCGGAGCTAGGGGGCAGCAGGTTCATGGTCGGGTTCTCCTTTTGATCAGACGGTGTTGTGCACCGCAAAATCAATTTTACCGGAAAGCCAAGACTATCACTAGGGAAAACCCGTACTAAAATCTGAAGAAAATATCTAAAACACTAAAGCCCTATTTTTAATTTATTGATTTTTAACGAATAAATAAAATGAACGAGCGTTCGTGACAAGATGCCGCATGAATCGTAGATTCGCGCGGTCATTGGTGTGAACAATGTTGCTTTGCGGCATTGGTTAATTTTGCCGGAAGCCTCGACTGCCCCGTGCGAGGCGCCATCCAGATCGGATGGGCCGCTTCAGGTGCTTCCTCTACGGCAAGTCCGGCGGGCCAATTCGAGCCGCCTCAGCTTTACTTCGCCGGTGTCGACCCCAAACCATGGTCGACCATACCCACGACCTGCTCGGCGAATTCGGCGTAGCCCATCCGGCCGTCGGGCTTCAGCCACGTGAACGTCCAGTTGATCATGCCGAACACCATCATCGTGAGTGCGGTCTGGTTGTCGCGGGTCGCGCGCTCCGGATACGCGCGCGCGAGCTGCCTCGCGAACGCCGCGACCACGTCGCGCTGACGGTTCAGGATGATTTCGCGCTGCGCATCGACCAGATACTTGACGTCGTTCAGCAGCGCGACGTGCCGACTGTGCGACGTCTCGTATTCCGACAGGAACGCGCGGATCAGCTCGGCAAAACTCTCGCGCTCACTCAGGCCGCGCCGCTGGCTCGCACCTTCCACTTCCGCGATGATCAGCATCAGCCGCTTCGTGTAGCGATCGAGCAGGTCGAACAGGATCGCTTCCTTGCTCTCGTAATAGTGATAGAGACGCGCTTTCGAGGTGCCGCTCGCGGCGGCGAGATCGGCCATCGACGTGCTCGGGTAGCTGGTCTGCGCGAATTTGGCCGCAGCCAGTTCGAGAATCTGCTCGCGTTGGGTTTCGTGGTCGGGGGCTCGGGTGCGGGCCATAGTTGTCTGTTTTATTGAGGTGAGCAGGGAGCGAGCGCCGCGCACAGTTCGAGCGAGCGCCATGCGTTCGCGTCGCCGCGCAGGCGGATGCGCCGCAGCGCCGCGAGTTCGCGCATGCGCCACAGCACGATGCTGTCGCTGACGAGGAACCACAGCTCGGCGGTCATCACGTCGGCGGCGACGCGCGACGCGGGCTGCCAGTCGTTGCCCGCGCGATCGAGGATCAGCGCATCGAGCTCGGCGAAGCTGCTGCTCCTGAACGTGTTGTCGCGCCAGCGCCGGGTCTCCCCGTTGGCATGCTTGACCTCCTGCCATTCGAGCGCGAGCCGGCTGATGCGCAGCACCGAAATCGGCGCCGCGTCCGGCAGACGTGCCTGCAGCACGTCCGGCGCGAACATGCCGACCGACGTCGCGCGGTCCTTGCGGGTATGCGCCCACGCCTGCGGATCGGTCAGATCCGCAACCGACAGACGCACTTCGTTCAGGCGCTGCGGACTGTTGCGCAGCAGATAGCAGACGCGCCGCAGCATCAGCTGATCGGACGAGCTTTCGCCGTGCCAGACCACGAGATTCGCGGTGCTGGTCACGAGATTGTTGAGCATCGTGGTCTGCTCGCGGAATTCGCGCAGAAAATCCCGACGCGTGTCGCCGCTGACGCGCTCCCAGAAGTCGGCGCGCACGTGCGGCCCGTCGTCGACACCGCGCAAGGGACCGACCGCGAGATCGTCCCGCAGCGCCTGCACGCGGTCGTCCCGGCCCGCCTGGGTCAGCGCGGTGCGCAGGGATTCGGCGGCGACGTCGCCATTGGTGAGGTGAATCGTGCTCATTGGCAAAGGCTGGCTGTGACGCTAGCGGCTGTAACGAAAAGAGGCCGCTCGCCGATCGGGAAACCGATGTCCCCGTCGATGAGCGGCCCCTAGTGTAAGCGGATCGAGAAATGGCCGAAAGCGGCGGCCGTCGTGTTATCCCGGTGCTGTGGTCAAGCCGCGCGGCCGCCGATACACGGTCAGTCCGCAGTCAGGCTAAGCCTGCGCGCGAATCAGCGCTCGTCGTAACTCACCACCACGCGCTCGCTAACCGGATGGCACTGGCAGGTCAGCACGAAGCCGTCGCGGATCTCGTGCTCTTCGAGCGTGTAGTTCTTTTCCATCTTCACTTCGCCTTCCAGCACCTTCGCACGACAGGTGCAGCAGACGCCGCCCTTGCACGCATACGGCAGCGCGAGGCCCGCGCGCAAGCCGACGTCGAGCACGCTGACGCCCTGATACGGCAGACGCAGCTTGCGCCGCTTGCCGTCGAGCACGATTTCGAGGTCGGCGGCGGGGGTGTTTTCGGTGATTTCGACCGGCGGCACGCCCGCTTGCGGCAGCGGCGTGCCAAAGCGCTCGACGTGCACCTTGGCGGGCGGCACGCTGGCTGCCTTCAACGCGGCCTCGGCGGCGTCCATCATCGGTGCGGGGCCGCAGATGAACGCTTCGTCGATCGCGTCGGCCGGCAGCAGCTGTTCGAGAAAGGCTGCGCACTTTTCCTGATCGAGGACGCCGTTGAACAGTTCGACGTCCTGCAGATCGTCCGACAGCACGTGATACAGCACGAAGCGGTTCATGAAGCGGTTCTTCAGATCCTCGAGCTCTTCGGCGAACATGATCTGATCGACGCTGCGGTTGCCGTAGACCAGCGTGAAGGTGCTGCGCGGCTCGACTTCGAGCGTGGACTTGATGATCGCGAGCACCGGCGTAATGCCCGAACCGCCCGAAAACGCGAGGTACTGCTTGCCCTGATCGGCGTTCAGATGCGTGAAGAAACGGCCGTCCGGCGTCATCACGTCGATCGTGTGACCGGGCTGGAGCGTGTCGAACGCGAAGTTCGAGAAACGCCCGCCGCGCACGCGCTTGATGCCGATGCGCAGTTCGCCGTCGCGATCGTAGTCGGTGACGCCGACGCAGATCGAATACGAGCGGCGCGTTTCCTCACCGTCGATATGCGTCTTCAACGTGACGAACTGGCCCTGCGTGAAGCGATACAGATCGCGCAGTTCGAGCGGGACTTCGAAGGCGACGGAGACCGCGTCGGCGGTTTCGGGGCGCACTTCGCGGATACGCAGCGGATGAAATTGCGGGGTGGCCATATCAGTACGGTTTGAAGTAGTCGAAGGGTTCGCGGCAGTCGATGCAGCGATACAGGGCCTTGCAGGCGGTCGAGCCGAATTGCGCGAGCCGCTCGGTGTGGGCGGAACCGCAGCGCGGGCAGGCCGGCGCCGGTAGCGAGCGTGGCACGAAGCGGATGACTTTCTCTTTCGAGCCGGCGCTGGCGTTCGCGTCGTGGCTGCCGCATTGGCCTGTCGGCGGTGCGATGCCGTAGGCGCGGAGTTTTTCGCGGGCGTCGGCGGTGATCCAGTCGGTGGTCCAGGCCGGCGCGAGCACGGTGGCGATCCGGTACGGCCCGAGCTGCGCGGCGTCGAGCGCAAGACCGATGTCTTCCGCGATCTGCGACATCGCCGGGCAGCCCGAGTAAGTCGGCGTGATGACGACTTCGAGTGCGCCGTCGGCAGCGTGCCGCACGTCGCGCAGAATCCCGAGCTCGCGGATCGATACCACCGGGATTTCCGGATCGGGCACCGCTTCGAGCACGCTCCATGCGCGGTTGAGCGTGGCGTCGGTCGGGTTCGCGGTGTGCGGGGCGGTCGAGGTCGTCATGGCGTGCTTACCAGGTGGCGCCCGGATGCTGGCGCGCGAGGCTCTGCATCTCGGCGAGCACGAAACCCATGTGCTCGGAATGCTCGCCGTGCTTGCCGGTCGTCACGTGCTTGACCGGCTCGGGCAGCGTCAAGGTGGCTTCGTCGAGCGTCGCGTGGATGTCGGCGAGCCACGCGGTTTCGAGTTCCGACGTGCGCGGGCCGATGCCCGCCGCGGCGATCACGTCTTCCACCGCGTCCGCGCTGAAGAATTCCCGCGTGTACGGCATCAGATAGTCGAGCGCGGCCTGCGCGCGACGGTGCGACTCATCGGTGCCGTCGCCGAAGCGGATCAGCCACTCGCTCGCGTGGTGCACGTGGTACTGCGTTTCCTTGATCGACTTCGCCGCGATGGCCGCGAGTTGTTCGTCGGTGGAGGCGGTCAGCGCGCTCCACAGATGCATCATCAGCGCCGAGTACAGGAAATTACGCACGATCGTGACCGCGTAGTCCTTCTCGGCATGCGCGGTGCCGGCAAGCGGGCCGTAATGCGGCAGCTCGGCGAGCGTGTAGTTCGCGAATTCGCGCTCGGCGCGGAAGTACGCGTAATCGTCTTCGGTGCGCTGACGGCCGTTGAGCTGCTGGTCGAGCGTGGCGGCGTGCGTGTAGAGCAGACGCGCCTGGCCGATCAGGTCGAGGCTCATGTTCGACAGCGCGATGTCCTCTTCGAGGATCGGGCCGTGGCCGCACCATTCGGAGTTGCGCTGACCAAGGATCAGCGCGGTATCCGCGAGGCGCAGCACGTACTGGAGATGTTCAGGCGTGATAGACATGGCCGCGCTTACATGTGGTTGACTTCGTCGGGGAGCGTGTAGAACGTCGGATGGCGGTAGATCTTGTCCGCCGCCGGTTCGAACAGCTCGGCTTTTTCGTCCGGCGCGGAGGCCGTGATCGCCGACGACGGCACCACCCAGATGCTCACGCCTTCCTGGCGGCGCGTGTAGACGTCGCGCGCCATGCGCAACGCCATCTGCGCGTCGGCGGCGTGCAGGCTACCGCAGTGTTTATGGTCGAGTCCCTGCTTGCTGCGCACGAACACTTCCCAAATCGGCCATTCCTTGTTCATTGCTGATCTCCTGATTCCTCTGATGTGCGGCGCCGTTCAGGCGGCTTGCTGGTGCGCGCGCTGGCGCTTTTTTTCGGCATGGGCGAGTGCGGCTTCGCGCACCCAGGCGCCGTCGTCATGGGCTTTCACGCGGGTGGCGAGACGCTCGCGGTTGCACGGGCCGTCGCCGTTGACGACGCGCCAGAACTCTTCCCAGTCGATGTCGCCGTAGTCGTAATGGCCGCGCGCCTCGTTCCATTTCAGGTCCGGGTCTGGCAGCGTGACGCCGAGCACCTTGGCCTGTTCGACGGTCGCGTCGACGAATTTCTGGCGCAGGTCGTCGTTGGTGATGCGCTTGATGCCCCACTTCGCCGACTGGTTGCTGTGAACCGAATCCTTGTCGCTCGGGCCGAACATCATCAGTACCGGCCACCACCAGCGATTCACCGCCTGCTGGACCAGTTCGCGTTGCGCGTCGGTGCCGGCCATCATCGACAGCAGCGCGTCGAAGCCCTGACGCTGATGGAACGACTCTTCCTTGCAGATCCGGATCATCGCGCGGGCGTACGGGCCGTACGTGCAGCGGCACAGCGGAATCTGGTTCATGATCGCCGCGCCGTCGACCAGCCAGCCGATCACGCCGACGTCGGCCCACGTGGGCGTCGGGTAATTGAAGATGCTCGAATATTTGGCCTTGCCGGAGTGCAGCGAGGCGATCAGCTGATCGCGCGAGACGCCGAGCGTTTCGGCCGCGCTATACAAATAGAGGCCGTGGCCTGCTTCGTCCTGCACCTTGGCGATCAGGATCGCCTTGCGCTTGAGGCTCGGCGCGCGCGTGATCCAGTTGCCCTCCGGCAGCATGCCGACGATTTCCGAATGCGCGTGCTGCGAGATCTGCCGGACCAGCGTTTTGCGGTACGCGTCAGGCATCCAGTCTTGCGGCTCGATCTTGCCGTCCGCGGCCATGACCGAGTCGAAGCGCGCCTGTTCGGGCGAATTCGCGTCCGCGTCGAGCGGGGCGACATTGCCGGGAATATCCAGGGATTGCGTGTACATGGGGGACGCTCTCTGCGGAAGTTGTCTGTGTCGGTGCAGTATAAATCAACCGACCGGTCGGTTAATAAATTTTTTGAAGATAATCAGGGGAATCGATAGGGTGGAGGGAGGGCGTCGGCGTCTGGCCATCGATACCTTTGCGGCGGGTTCGACCACTGCTCGTCGCCCCGCTCCGACACTTACGCCGGTAAAATTGCGAATTGGCCGCGATTTGCGGCCCACTTGCATCTCCGGTACCTCATGTTACGTCTAAGCGAAATCAAACTCCCGCTCGATCATCCCGAGAGCGCTCTCGAGGCGGCCATCCGTGCGCGCCTCGCGGAACTCGGCGTGGCGAAAGACGGGCTCATCCGATACACCGTGTTTCGCCGTGCGCACGACGCGCGCAAACGCGCCGACATCAAGCTCACCTACATCGTCGATGTCGAGGTCCAGGATGAAGCGGCCGCGCTGAAGCGGCTCGCCGACGTGCCGCATTGCGGCGTGGCGCCCGACATGAGCTACAAGTTCGTCGCCCACGCGCCCGCGCAACTGAGCACGCCGCGCCCGGTCGTGATCGGCATGGGGCCGTGCGGGCTGTTCGCGGGGCTGATCCTCGCGCAGATGGGCTTCCGGCCGATCATCCTCGAGCGCGGTAAGGCCGTGCGCGAGCGCACCAAAGATACCTTCGGCCTGTGGCGCAAGTCGGTGCTCAATCCCGAGTCGAACGTGCAGTTCGGCGAAGGCGGCGCGGGTACGTTCTCGGACGGCAAGCTCTACAGCCAGATCAAGGACCCGAAGCACTATGGCCGCAAGGTTCTCGACGAATTCGTGCAGGCGGGCGCGCCGGAAGACATCCTGTATCTGAGCCGGCCGCATATCGGCACGTTCCGGCTTGTCAGCATGGTCGAGAAGATGCGCGCGAAGATTCACGAGCTCGGTGGCGAAGTGCGTTTCGAAACACGCGTCGACGACATCCACATCGACGATGGCAAAGTGCGCGGCCTGACGCTGTCGACCGGCGAAACGCTGCGCTGCGACCACGTGGTGCTGGCGGTCGGCCACAGCGCGCGCGACACGTTCCAGATGTTGTTCGACCGTGGCGTCTACGTCGAGGCGAAGCCGTTCTCGCTGGGTTTTCGCATTGAGCATCCGCAAGGTGTGATCGATCGCAGCCGTTTTGGCAAATTTGCCGGTCACAAACAGCTCGGCGCAGCCGACTATAAGGTAGTGCACCACTGCAGCAACGGGCGTGCGGTTTACAGCTTCTGCATGTGTCCGGGCGGCACGGTGGTCGCGGCTACGTCGGAACCGGGGCGTGTCGTGACGAACGGCATGAGCCAGTACTCGCGCGCGGAGCGTAATGCGAACGCGGGTATCGTGGTCGGCATTACGCCGGAAGACTATCCGGGCGGCCCGCTTGCCGGTATCGCGTTCCAGCGCAAGTGGGAAGAGCGGGCGTTCGAACTCGGCGGCGGCAACTATATGGCGCCGGGGCAGCTGGTTGGCGACTTTATCGCGGGGCGGCCGTCCACGTCGCTCGGTTCGGTGGTGCCGTCGTACAAACCGGGCGTGCGGCCAACCGACCTCAGCACCGCGCTGCCCGACTATGCGATCGAGGCGATCCGTGAGGCGCTGCCGCAGATGGAAAAGAAAATCGCGGGTTTCGCGATGCATGACGCGGTGCTGACGGGCGTTGAAACGAGAACCTCGTCGCCGGTTCGTGTGCGTCGCGGCGACGATTATCAGAGCGTCAATACCAAAGGGCTGTATCCGGCGGGCGAGGGCGCGGGGTACGCCGGTGGGATTTACTCCGCGGCGATCGACGGAATCGAGGTTGCCGAGGCGGTCGCGCTGCAAATCATGAGCGAGCAGAACGGCTGAGTTGGAACGGGCATCAATGTGCGATGCCTGGCGCGAAGGGAGGCGCGGGTGATTGGGCGCGATCGTCGGCTGTCACCGTGGCGATCGGGCACAATGCGCGTTTCGCCTCAACCGATCATCCGAATGACCCTTCGCACTTTGGCTGCCGCATGCGGCGCGGCGCTGCTTGTTCAATTTGCTCCATTGGCGGTTTCCTCGCGCGCAGTCGCAGCCGAAACGCCCGGACATTGGGTCGCCGTGTGGGCGACCGCGCTGCAACCCATTCCGCAGCGGGCTGAACTGCCGGCGCTGTATCGCGCGCCGGAAGTTGCCGGGCGCACGGTCCGACAGATCGTTTATCCGACGCTGTCCGGGACTACCGCACGAATTCATCTGAGCAATGTGTACGGCAAGGCGCCGCTTGTGATCGAGGATTTGCGCATTGCGCGCTCGGCTGGCGGCGCGGCGGTGGCCGAGGGCAGTGAAAGTCGCGTGACGTTCGGCGGCCGGGGTGTGGTCAGCATTCCGCCGGGCGGGGAACTGGACAGCGATCCGATTGCGATCCAAATCACCGAGGGCAAGCCATATGCGATCAGCGCGTTCATGGGGCCGGATCAGCTGATCGTCGCGTGGCACCGCGTGTCGAATCAGGTGAGTTACGTGTCCACTCCAGGCAATCATGCGGCCGACGCCTCCGCTGCGGCGTTTCGCGGCCGATTCACCCAGTACGCGTGGGTGACGGGGTTATCGGTGGAGGCACCGGCGTCGACCTCGACCGTTGCCGCAATCGGCGACTCCATCACCGACGGCATGCGTTCCAGCCTGAATCAGAATCGTCGTTGGCCGGACGGATTGGCCCGGCGGTTGGCGGCGGACGGCGCGCAGTCCGCCGCGGTCGTCAATCTTGGTATTAGTGGTAACCGGCTGCTGAGCGACTCGCCTTGTTATGGGGATGCGCTCGCGAGTCGCTTCGAGCGCGACGTGTTGCGGCGCCCGGGCGTGAAGGCCGTGGTTCTGCTGATCGGTATCAACGACATCAACTTCGCGGCGATGCCTCCACATGGCGGCCTCGACTGCGATTTTCCGCATACCTCGGTAACGGCCGCCGATCTGATTGCCGGCTACCAGCGGGTGATCGCCGCTGCGCGGCACGCTGGTGTAAAGGTGTTCGGCGCGACGCTGACGCCGGCGTCCCTGCCGCCGGAGCGGGAAAACATCCGGCTCGCGGTCAATCAGTGGATCCGAACGAGCCATGCTTTCGACGGTGTCGTCGACTTTGACGCGGCGCTACGCGACAGGGCACAGCCGGATCGTCTGCAACGCGCTTTCGATAGTGGCGATCACATTCATCCTGGCGACGCAGGCTACGCGGCGATGGCCGATGCGATCCCTGTTGAGGCGCTCCTGAACGCCACCCGGAAGTGAGCGCCAAGATTTTTTAAGCGAAAGCGAAAATGGTGTTGACGAAACGATAAAGAGTCTCCATAATCCCGTTTCTCTGCTGCAGACGCAGCGACGCAAACGAAGCGGTGCCGGTGGTTGTAGGTGCTGTGATTTGCGAACGATCTTTAAAAACTAACAGCCGATAAGTGTGGGCGCTTGATGCGGAAATGCACTG
>NZ_JABBFZ010000069.1 GCF_012927125.1 Paraburkholderia antibiotica | reverse complement strand
ACGCTGAACGTGACGGGCAACGTGTCGAACAACGGCACGATCGATACCGACAACGGTTCGCTGAACGTCAACGGCAGCGTGGACAACAATGGTTCGCTGAACACGAGCGGTGACAACGGCACGACCAGCATCGGTGGTGACCTGAACAACAGCGGCAACGTCAGCACGACGGACAACGGTACGCTGAACGTGACGGGCAACGTGTCGAACGATGAGAACGGCACGATCGACACCAGCAATGGTGGCTCGACTGATGTCGGCGGTAATCTGTCGAACAACGGCACGGTGGGCACCGACAACGGTTCTCTGAACGTCAACGGCAGCGTGGACAACCATGGTTCGTTGAACACGAGCGGAGACAACGGCACGACCAACATTGGCGGCGACCTGAACAACAGCGGCAACGTCAGCACGACGGACAACGGCACGCTGAACGTGACGGGCAACGTGTCGAACAACGGCACAGTCGACACCGACAACGGCTCGCTGAACGTGAACGGCAGCGTGGACAACAACGGTTCGTTGAACACGAGCGGCGACAACGGCACGACGAATATCGGCGGCGACCTGAACAACAGCGGCAATGTCAGCACGACGGACAATGGCACGCTGAACGTGACGGGCAACGTGTCGAACAACGGCACGGTCGACACCGACAACGGCTCGCTGAACGTGAACGGCAGCGTGGACAACAACGGTTCGCTGAACACGAGCGGTGATAACGGCACGACCAGTATCGGTGGTGACCTGAACAACAGCGGCAACGTCAGCACGACGGACAACGGCACGCTGAACGTGACGGGCAACGTGTCGAACGACGAGAACGGCACGATCGACACCAGCAACGGTGGCTCGACTGATGTCGGCGGTAATCTGTCGAACAACGGCACGATCGACACCGACAACGGCTCGCTGAACGTCAACGGCAGCGTGGACAACAATGGTTCGTTGAACACGAGCGGTGACAACGGTACGACCAACATTGGCGGCGACCTGAACAACAGCGGCAACGTCAGCACGACGGACAACGGTACGCTGAACGTGACGGGCAACGTGTCGAATAACGGCACGATCGATACCGACAACGGTTCGCTGAACGTCAACGGCAGCGTGGACAACAATGGTTCGCTGAACACGAGCGGTGACAACGGCACGACCA
>NZ_JABBFZ010000068.1 GCF_012927125.1 Paraburkholderia antibiotica | reverse complement strand
GGAAGGTCTGCACAACCCGCTTCCTGCGCATCGCGCAGTTTGCTGCCCGCGTTGTAGTGGCGGCGAAGACGCCGGGACCTCGATCACCGTTCTGTTCGAACCGTAGGAAGGTGCGTTTGCCGAAATTCATGGCGTCTGCGCCCACGTGTTTCACGCTTTGCGCAGTACCTTACGCACCATCCACAGGTTACCCAACGCAAACAGCGTCGTGATCTGCGCAGTGTTCTTCATCAAGCCCCGGTATCGTGTCTTCGTATAGCCAAACTGTCGCTTGATGATCCGGAATGGATGCTCCACCTTGGCGCGGACACCGGCCTTCAGGCGTTCGATCTGATCGTAGATCGCGTCCAGGCGATCACTCAGGTCCAGTCTTCTGCGCTTGCCGGGTCCCATTGCGACATGCCAGCGCACTGAACCGTCCGCGCATCGCTTCTGAATACCCTGATATCCGGCATCAGCGTACACATCCGCCTCTTCGCCGTGTAACAACGCTTCGGCTGTATTGATGTCCTGGGCGTTGGCAGCTGTGCCGACGACCGTGTGAACCAGGCCAGACTCCGCGTCCACGCCGATATGCGCTTTCATCCCGAAGTACCATTGATTTCCCTTCTTCGTCTGGTGCATTTCCGGGTCGCGCGTACCTGAGGCGTTCTTCGTCGAGTTGGGCGCAGAAATCAACGTGGCGTCGACTACCGATCCGGCCTTGAGCATCAGACCTTTGCCGCTCAGGATCTCATTGACCAGCGCGAGCATCTGCACAGCCAGACCGTGCGCTTCGAGCAGGTGGCGAAACCGCAGGATCGTGCTCTCGTCCGGCAATCGCGTCATGCCGCCGTCCAGCCCCGCGAAGTCGCGATACAACGGTACGTCATAGAGCGCTTCTTCCATCGCCGGGTCTGACAGACCAAACCACTGTTGCATGAAGTGAATCTGCAGCATCGTGGCAATCGGAAAGGGCGGCCGTCCCGTTTTACCCTTCGGATAGTGCGGCTCAATCAGGGCAATCAGCTGCGACCACGGCACCACGCGCCTCATCTCTTCGAGAAATTCCCGTTTGCGCGTGCGTTTCGTTGACAGATCCAGACCAAGGCCAAGTTGTGCCATCACCCACCCCTTAAATTCTCCTGCTCCCAGGATAGTCCACCCTCACATCAATGCCAGGAATTTTGCAGACTTTCC
>NZ_JABBFZ010000067.1 GCF_012927125.1 Paraburkholderia antibiotica | reverse complement strand
GCCGCCGCAATACTGTGCAGCGCAGCCGCACGGTCGTTGCCGGTGCTAGCCGAATTCTTCGCCGCCTGGCTTTCCGAATACGCGTTGTTGATCGCATCACCGACCGAACCCGCCAGACCGATCGTGAGACCGCTGCTGCTCGTCTTCTGCGTCTGCGCCTGGTGCGAGGTATCGGTTGCCGCATCGATGATGATATTGGCCGCCGTTCCCGCGAGGTTCCCGCCTGCGACAAGGTCGCTGCCGGTCACGTGCAGCGTGTTGCCCGCCTGGATCGACAGGTCGCCGTTCAACGAGCCGACCGTGCTCGCGTTGTTCGTCACGCTCGACGCTTCATCGGTCGTCGCAAGCTTGTTGGTGCCGATCGTGACGCTCAACCCGCTTGTTCCCAGACCCGTTCGTGTCTCCTCATAGCTGCTCGACGATTGCATGGTGTCCTGCGTCGTCGTGATATTCACGTCATGCACGGCGCTCAGCGATACATCGTTCGTCCCGACAATCGTGCTGCCCGCGACGTTGATATCCTTGCCGCTTGAGATCGACACGCCGTCTGCCGAAATCATGCTGCCCTGGTTCAGCGTCGTGGTCGTATCGCTCGAACTCGATACCTCCTTGCCGCTCACCACATTGCTGTGGCTGTGCTGTTCCTGCGAATTGTCGACATAGGTCGCGCTTGCTGCGCCGATATTGACGTTGTTCGCTGCCGCCAGCGTCGCCGTCCCCTGATCGAGGTTGATCGTGCTGCCAGTGACGTTGATATTGTTGCCCGACGCGATGGTAAGGCTGTTTCCGGCGTTGAGCGTCGTCGCGGTAAGCGTATCGTCGGAGGTGTGCAGCGACGCCGAATAGCTGCCGTGATGGTCGCTACCCGAACTGTTGCTATCGACAGTCGAAGTCGTCTTTGCCGCCTGCAGCGTCACATCGCCGTTCGCCGCAATCGTCCCGCCGCCGCCAAGGCTGATATCGGCTCCCGTCGCCGTCAGATTACCGCCGACACCAATCTGCGAAACGCCGCCCACCGTCACCGTACTACCGGTCGCACTGTTGATGTTCGTATCCGACACCCCGTTCGCGCCATGGACCACCTTCTGCTCGCCGGTCTGCACGGTGCCGATGTCATAGTTGCCGCCCACGGCCATGCCGAGATTGCCGCCGACATTCAGGTTGCCGCCGTTCTGCTCGACGTTCCCACCCG
>NZ_JABBFZ010000066.1 GCF_012927125.1 Paraburkholderia antibiotica | reverse complement strand
GGTAGTCCCCCCGAGAATTAACGGGTATTCAAGGTAGAATTTTCTAGCAGCAGGATCGACAGGAAATTTTGCATGAAAACGTCCAGATTCACGGAAAGCCAGATCATCGGGATCTTGAAGCAGGCCGAAGCCGGAGCACCCGTTGCGGAGTTGTGCCGCGAGCACGGCATGAGCAGCGCGAGCTTCTACAAATGGCGCTCGAAATACGGCGGCATGGACGCGGCGCTGATGAGCCGGATGAAGGAGCTTGAGACGGAAAACGCCAGGCTCAAGAAGATGTACGCCGAAGAGCGACTCAAGGCCGAGGTGGTGCGCGAGGCACTTGAAAAAAAGTGGTGAGGCCATCTCGTCGCCGCGAGATGGCCCTGCGCGCAGTGAAGGATCGCGCGATGAGCGTACGGGCGGCCTGTGAGGCGTTTGGCGTAAGCGAGACCTGCTACCGCTACCAGGCAAAGCGTTGCGCGGAAAACAGCGTGATTGCCGGGTGGCTGGTGAAACTCACGCACAACCAGCGCAACTGGGGCTTTGGCCTGTGCTTCCTGTACCTGCGCAACGTCAAGGGCTTCGCCTGGAATCACAAACGTGTTTATCGCATCTATCGCGAACTCGAGCTGAATCTGCGGATCAAGCCACGCAAACGGCTGGTGCGTGAGCAGCCTGAACCGCTGGCTGTGCCGCAGGCACTGAACGAGTGCTGGTCAATGGATTTCATGCACGATCAGCTCGCGGATGGCCGTAGCATCCGGCTGTTCAACGTGATCGACGACTTCAACCGGGAAGGCCTGTGCATCGAGGTGGACTTCTCGTTGCCGGCGCTACGCGTTATCCGCTCCCTGGATCAGGTAATCGAGTGGCGCGGCAAGCCGTCGAAGATCCGTTGCGACAACGGGCCGGAATATGTCAGTGATGCGCTCAGGGACTGGGCCGTTCGACGCGGCGTCGTTCTGCAGTTTATCCAGCCCGGCAAGCCGCAACAGAACGCGTACATTGAGCGTTACAACAAAACGGTTCGATACGACTGGCTCGCCCATTATCTCTTCGAGACAGTGGCCGATGTTCAGGAGTATGCGACGAAGTGGCTGTGGTCATACAATCACGAGCGGCCAAACACGGCCATTGGCGGCGTACCGCCGAAACAGAAGTTGCCCATCGCGGCATGACCTCTACTTCTGAACTCCGTTAAAAGCGGGGGGGCTACCG
>NZ_JABBFZ010000065.1 GCF_012927125.1 Paraburkholderia antibiotica | reverse complement strand
ATGAACCGCACCGGATTTTGTGGAGGCTCCAACTCTTGAGAGAATGGAGCCATGAACAAGAAGGCAACCAAGTTTTCCCCGGAGGTTCGCGAGCGTGCAGTACGTTTAGTGCGCGAGCAGCGTAGCGAACATCCGTCGATGTGGGCAGCGGTCGAGTCGATTGCGCCGATGATCGGGTGTACGCCGCAGACGCTGCACGAATGGACCAGGCGTGACCAGGTTGACCAGGGCGAGCGCGATGGCGTGACCACTGACGAACGCGAACGGCTGAAGGCCCTGGAGCGCGAGGTCAAGGAACTGCGTCGTGCCAACGAGATTCTCAAGGTTGCGAGGGCGTTTTTCGCCCAGGCGGAGCTCGACCGCCGTTTCAAGTCCTGAAGGCGTTCGTCGATCAGCACCGCGACACCTTCGGGGTCGAGCCGATCTGTAAGGTCTTGCGGATCGCCCCGTCGGGCTACCGACGTCATGCGGCACAGCTTCGAGATCCGTCCAGACGCTGTGCCCGCGCGAAACGCGATGAGATTCTGCAACCCGAGGTCAGGCGTGTCTGGCAGGCCAACATGCAGGTCTATGGCGTGCCGAAGGTATGGAAGCAAATGAACCGTGAGGGCATTGTGGTCGCGCGCTGCACGGTCGGTCGGCTGATGAAGCTGCAAGGTCTGCGTGGTGCGGTTCGCGGCAAGCGGATTCGCACCACGATCGCCGACAAGAGCGCACCGCGCCCGCTTGACCGGGTCAACCGGCAATTCAAGGCGCAGCGGCCGAATCAGCTCTGGGTGTCGGACTTCACGTACGTTTCGACGTGGCAAGGCTGGCTTTACGTGGCGTTCGTGATTGACGTATTCGCCCGCCGTATTGTTGGCTGGCGCGTCAGTTCGTCGATGACTACGGACTTCGTTCTTGATGCGCTTGAACAGGCGTTGTACGCACGCCAACCAGGCGCCGAGGGGACCTTGATACATCACTCCGATAGGGGGTCTCAATACGTCAGCATTCGCTACAGCGAACGTTTGGCCGAGGCGAGTATCGAGCCGTCCGTCGGCAGCCGTGGCGACAGCTACGATAACGCGCTGGCTGAAACGATCAACGGCCTGTACAAGACGGAACTGATTCATCGGCGCGCCCCATGGAAGACGAGGGAATCTGTCGAACTGGCAACGCTGGAATGGGTCGCCTGGTACAACCATTGTCGGCTCATGGAACCGCTCGGCTATATCCCGCCCGCCGAGGCTGAGGCAAACTACTCCAGGCAACTCAGAAATGCCGATGACGTGCCCGCATTAACTTAAACCAACCGGCCTCCACCATTCCCGGTGCGGTTCA
>NZ_JABBFZ010000064.1 GCF_012927125.1 Paraburkholderia antibiotica | reverse complement strand
GAGCCTGTCCGTCTTTTTGTGTGCGAGGCAGTTAAAAAAGGATTACCCGCGGGCAAGCGTAAAACGCTCGCCGAACAGGATGGCAAACTGGTTCATGGCTGATTTCCAGTCGAAGGCGGTGCGTACGGACTTCGAGAGGACGTTGCGCAGTGCCAGCCATAACAGCTTGACAGCGGCATCATCGTTAGGGAAGTGTCCGCGGGTCTTGATGATCTTGCGCAGTTGCATGTTCAGACTCTCAATGGCGTTTGTGGTGTAAATCACCCGTCGTATTTCCGGTGCAAACACGAAGAACGGCGTGACGTTTTCCCACGCACGCTGCCAGGATTGCACGATGGTCGGATACTTCACGCCCCATGGACCTTCGGTGAATGCCTCAAGCGCCTGCTGGGCGGCCGGCTCGCTCGCAGCCGTATATATCGGTCGCAGCGCTGCGGCGACAGCCTTGCGATCCTTGTAGCTTGCGTATTCCAGGCTGTTGCGTATCAGGTGCACGATACAGGTCTGAACGGTCGTGCGCGGATAGGCCGTGCCGATCGCGTCGGCCAGTCCCTTCAGACCGTCGACCACGGCGATCAGGATGTCCTGGCAACCACGCGTCTTGAGTTCGTTGAAGACCTTGAGCCAGAACTTCGCGCCTTCGGTCTGTTCGATCCACAGGCCCAGTACGTCACGCTGGCCGTCGGCCTGAATGCCCAGCGCCAGATATACGGCCTTGTTACTCACCACGCCGTCGCTACGGATCTTCACGCGAAGTGCGTCGAAGAACACGACCGGATACATCGCCTCGAGCGGCCGGCTTTGCCAGTCAAGCGTTTCGGCCATCACCTCGTCGGTGACCGAACTGATGAAGTCGGGCGACACCTCGGTGCCATAGCTCTCGGCCAGAAACGCCTGTATCTCGCGCACGCTCATGCCTCGGGCGTACATTGCAATGATGCGCTCATCAAAGCCGGTGAAGCGGCGTTCGTGTTTGGGAATCAGGACCGGTGCGAAACTGCCGTGCCTGTCGCGCGGCAGATCGACCCGCAGGGGGCCGTGGTCGGTGATGATCGTCTTGCCAGTGGCACCATTGCGCTCGTTGGTCTGACCGTCCGGCTTGAACTGGCCAGACGGATAACCCAGATGCAATTTCATTTCGGCGCCCATGGCGCGTTCAATGACGGCCTTGTTGAAGGCGAGCATCAGGTCCTTGACCTGCGTGGGCGTCATCGGCCCCTTGACCAGTTCGTCCAGCATGCCTTCCGGCAAGGCAGGCAGCGGCCCGCGGGCCGCTGCCTGAGACGCGATTGTGCGACGTTTCGGCTTCTTCTCCATCGGCATATCCATGGTGTTTTACCTCATGATATGCCTCGCCCACGAAATGACGGATAGGTTC
>NZ_JABBFZ010000063.1 GCF_012927125.1 Paraburkholderia antibiotica | reverse complement strand
TGAACTGACCCCGCGAAGTTGGACGGTTAGAGATTAAACGGTACGCGAGGCCTGGGTCCTGTATTGCACGGGACTCAGGCCTTTCAACTTGAGCCTGATGCGTTCGTGGTTGTAGTAATGGATATAACGGTCCAGCGTCTCGCTTAGCTGCTCCACAGAGCTAAACCGCTGTGGCCGGTAGCACTCGGATTTGAGCGTCCCGAAGAAGCTTTCCATCGCAGCATTGTCGAGGCAGTTGCCCTTGCGGGACATGCTCTGAGTCAGCTTGCGCTGCTTCAACTGCTGGCGCAAGGCCGGCATTCGGTACTGCCAGCCCTGATCCGAATGCAGCAACGGGTGCTCTTTGCGTCCGAGTCTGGCCAATGCCTTCTTCAACATGCTACTGACCAGCTCGAAGCCTGGTCGTCGTTCCATCTGATAAGCCACGATTTCACCGTTATACAGGTCCATCACCGGCGATAGATAAAGCTTCTCGCCGCCGACGTTGAACTCGGTCACATCGGTCACCCACTTCTGATTAGGCCGCGCAGCTTCGAACTGCCGTTGCAGCAGGTTGGGCGCGGCTTTGCCGATCTCACCTCGCCACGAACGGTATTTCTTCGGACGTACCAGAGACTTCAACTGCAATTGCTGCATCAGCCTTTGCACGGCCTTGTGGTTCACCAGCTGACCGGTCTGCCGGATGGCAGCCGTGACGCGCCGATAGCCATAGCGTCCCGCGTGGCGTTCGAACACGCTCCGGATCTTCGTCTTGAGATCAGCGTGTCGGTCATCGCTGTGCAGTGCTTTGAGCTGGTAATAAAACGTGCTGCGAGCCAAACCCGCCACCTTCAGAAGCATGGCTACCGGATGGTGCTGCCTGAGATCGCGCACTATTTGCGTTTTTTCTTTTGCGCTGCCTGCTTCTTTGCTTGCAGCAGCGCATCGAACTTTTTTAGGTACGCCACCTCCGCACGCAGATACTCGATCTCCTTGAGCAATTCCTCGCGCGGGCGCGTGTCGGGTGAATTCGCCTGGGCGGGGCGATCGGGCGGTGAGGCGTTCATCTGTCGGGGGCGCCCTCGTGGACGGGGCACCAAAGCGTTTATACCGCCCTCATCATACAGACGCGCCCAGCGAGCCACACTACCTGCATCACGGATGTCATACCGCGCTGAGACTTCCCGCCCGGATAGCTCATCACGCCACATGTGCTTTAACACCCGCATCTTGAATTGCGCATCGTAGCTACCGTATTTGCTGCGCAGTGCCGCGCTGCCATGTTCGCGATACGCCGCGACCCAGCGCTCCAACATCGCGTGATGGATTTCATGACGCGCTGCCAACGCTTTAATCCCACTCTCGCCTTGCAAATATGCGTCTACCAACCGCTGCTTGAACCGTTCGTCGTACTTCGCCATGAAAAACACCCCAAAGGTTGGATCAGTGTCCAACTTTTGGGGTGCAGTTCA
>NZ_JABBFZ010000062.1 GCF_012927125.1 Paraburkholderia antibiotica | reverse complement strand
CGTTCGACTAACAATACAGATAAAGAGTACAGGCTCATCCCATTTCGCTCGCCACTACTCTGGGAATCTCGGTTGATTTCTTTTCCTGCGGTTACTTAGATGTTTCAGTTCACCGCGTTCGCTTCACGTAGCCTATGTATTCAGCTACGGATACTCCATTAGGAGTGGGTTTCCCCATTCGGACATCTCCGGATCAAAGCTTGTTTGCCAGCTCCCCGGAGCTTTTCGCAGGCTACCGCGTCCTTCATCGCCTGTGATCGCCAAGGCATCCACCACATGCACTTGTTCGCTTGACCCTATAACGGGTATGTCTCTGTCGCGTCCCGAAGGAGACGACCTATTCACACTCGCTACAGGTTGAGTATTCGTGTTGCGCCGTATTCCAAAGCGATCTTTCGATCACTTAAAAATACATCGATACAATCACAACCCTGATTCACCTACTGGGCACCCATCTCTAAGTGCCTTTCGTGAATCTCTTTACTACTTCTTCCTGATTGTTAAAGAACGACAGCCGATAACACGATGACATCGCGTACCGCTCTGACTGGCTCAATCGCCAATGCGAAACGTTCAGCATCACTTCTGCTGAACCCTTGGCATTGAGGATTGGTGGAGGATGACGGGATCGAACCGACGACCCCCTGCTTGCAAAGCAGGTGCTCTCCCAGCTGAGCTAATCCCCCAGTCACTACTTACAGGGACGACCAGTCAGCACCACAGACAAAGATGGTGGGTCTGGATGGATTCGAACCATCGACCCCCGCCTTATCAAGACGGTGCTCTAACCGACTGAGCTACAGACCCCTGAGTCTGCCTGTACTTCTCTAAACCACAGCCGATAAGCGTGAGCACTTGAACAGAATATGCAAGCTCTGGAAAGGAGGTGATCCAGCCGCACCTTCCGATACGGCTACCTTGTTACGACTTCACCCCAGTCATGAATCCTACCGTGGTGACCGTCCTCCTTGCGGTTAGACTAGCCACTTCTGGTAAAACCCACTCCCATGGTGTGACGGGCGGTGTGTACAAGACCCGGGAACGTATTCACCGCGGCATGCTGATCCGCGATTACTAGCGATTCCAGCTTCACGCACTCGAGTTGCAGAGTGCGATCCGGACTACGATCGGTTTTCTGGGATTGGCTCCACCTCGCGGCTTGGCAACCCTCTGTTCCGACCATTGTATGACGTGTGAAGCCCTACCCATAAGGGCCATGAGGACTTGACGTCATCCCCACCTTCCTCCGGTTTGTCACCGGCAGTCTCCCTGGAGTGCTCTTGCGTAGCAACTAGGGACAAGGGTTGCGCTCGTTGCGGGACTTAACCCAACATCTCACGACACGAGCTGACGACAGCCATGCAGCACCTGTGTTATGGCTCCCTTTCGGGCACTCCCACCTCTCAGCAGGATTCCATACATGTCAAGGGTAGGTAAGGTTTTTCGCGTTGCATCGAATTAATCCACATCATCCACCGCTTGTGCGGGTCCCCGTCAATTCCTTTGAGTTTTAATCTTGCGACCGTACTCCCCAGGCGGTCAACTTCACGCGTTAGCTACGTTACCAAG
>NZ_JABBFZ010000061.1 GCF_012927125.1 Paraburkholderia antibiotica | reverse complement strand
ATGAGCCGCCACTGCCGGTCGTAGTAGTAGACCAGTTGCCGACCGGCGGCATCCGTGCGCAGAACCGGCTGATGCTGCGCGTTATAGCTGTACTCCGTGACCTGACCTGCGCCATCGCGATAGCTTCTCAGGTTGCCTTCGCCATCCCATGTCAGTGCTTCCACGCTTCCGTCGGGCTGCGTGATGCTCGCCACCCTCCCAAGCGCATCGCACCGGTACGAGGTCGTATTGCCTTCGGCATCGATACGTCGGGAGAGATAGCCGCGCCCGTCATAGACGTAACGCGTGCTGTAGCCGGAACAGTCGGTTGCCTCCCTGAGCCGCCCGCCGCCGTCGTAGCTGAAACGCTTCTCCCCGCCTTTCGGGTCGGTCATCGACACCAGTCGGCCATTGCCATTCCACCGGTACGCAGTCGTGCGACCGGCCGCATCCGTCACCGCCACCGGCCGACCGAGTGCGTCATACGCTGTCTGCGTCACATCGCCATTGGCGGCCGTCACCTTCACCGGCAGGCCATCCGCGTTGTATTCGGTGCGCGTCGTGTTGCCGAGCGCATCGGTGGCAGCCGTCACGCGGCCCTGGGCATCGTATTCGAAACGCTGCGTCTGCCCCAGCGCGTTCTTCATGCCGGTGAGGTTGTGGTTGTCATCCCACTCGAACGCTTCGCTGCCGCCATCCGGATACTCGACCAGCACGATCCGGTTATGGTAGTCGTAGCGGTGAACCGTCACGTTGCCGTCCGCGTCGGTGACTTTCGTGTACCAGTGCTCGCGCGCGTATTCGAATCGCGTATCCTCGTGGATATCCCGTTCCTCGTCGCCCAGCCATGTACGGCTGCATTTCGCGTCGGCGGGCGCGGGCACGCCCTCGTGCATGCCGTTCCACTGCCAGGCCAGATTGACGGCATTGCCGTTGTAGTCGGTATAGCGTGTCAGCAGATGCCGGGTATAGGCATAGGTGCGCGTGTTGCCAGGCACATCGGTCTGCACGATCAGGTCGCCCTGTTCGTCATGCGTGTAACGCGCGAGCGCCTCATCGCCGGGACCGGGAATACCCGTGCGGTAGATCGCCGCCACCCGACCGTTCAGGTATTCGAGGCGCAGGCTGTTCTCCGCGCCATCGCTCACGCTCACCAGTTCCCCCGCGTCGTTGTAGCCGAGCGTCAGGCCCAGTCCGTCGCGGCGTGTGCGGGCACTCAGACGGTAGCGCCTCGCCGTTCCACCCAGTTCGTACTGCTCGTACGAGCCATCGGGATAGGTCAGCTGCACGCGGCGCGCATCCGGGCGGCTGACGGTGAATCCTTCGGTGGGCACCTCGACCGCATCCCCTACCGCGACCGGCGGCAACGGTACGGCGCGGCTGTCGGGATCGAAGAACACCAGCGCGTCGTCGCGCTCTTCGAGCGACAGATGAAAGGCGCTGCTCCAGCGCGCGCCTAGCGGGCTGGCGTCATAGGCCGCCAGGCTCGAGCGGTAGCGGCGTGTCCAGACGATCGGCACGATGCCGTCGAGCACGAAATCGGTCTGCTCCAGATTCTCGTCACCCATCGCGAAGTTGATCGGGTGCGGACTTTTGGTGACGGGACAGCCGCAGCCATCCTTCGCGGCGAGGTCAGACGGATGCGCGCCTT
>NZ_JABBFZ010000060.1 GCF_012927125.1 Paraburkholderia antibiotica | reverse complement strand
CAGAGTGTGTGAAAACGCATTGATCGCCTAAACTGAATCAACGCACTGAGACCGGGTGACTCATGAAGCGATTCGTTGAAGGCGAAGACCGCAAGCAGGTCGCACTACTTCCCGAATGCGTTGATGACTACATCGGACAGGACAATCCAGTCAGGGTGATAGACGCCTTCGTCGACGAGTTGGACCTTGCGGAACTTGGTTTCAACGGTACCACGCCAGCGATCACCGGCCGCCCGTCCTATCATCCAGGCGTGATGCTCAAGATCTATATCTACGGCTACCTGAACCGGATTCCTTCGAGCCGGCGTCTCGAGCGTGAATGTCAGCGCAACGTCGAGCTGATGTGGCTAACGGGACGTCTGGCTCCGGACTTCAAGACGATCGCAGACTTTCGCCGTGACAGCGGCGCAGCCATTCGCAACGTATGCCGGCGTTTCGTCGAACTGTGCCGCGGGCTGAAGCTGCTATCCAGCGACATGGTGGCCATCGACGGTAGCAAGTTCAAGGCGTCAAACAGCCGCGACAGGAACTACACGGCAAGCAAGATCGACAAGCGTCAGCAGCAGATCGAGGAAAGCGTGCAGCGGTATCTCGACCTGATTGAATCCGCAGACCGGACCAGTCCAACAGGTTTCGACGTGAAGACCGTTCGCCTGTACGAGAAGATCGCCCGCCTGCGCCAGCAGATGCGTGAACTCGCACAGATCAGGAAGCAGTTAGGAAAGCAACCGGACAAACAGCTGTCGATGACGGATCCGGACGCACGATCCATGGCAACAAGTGGAAGAGGTTCCGGCATAGTGGGCTACAACGTTCAGGTAGCCGTAGACACGAAACATCACCTGATCGTGGAGCATGAGGTAACTAACGTCGGAAACGATCACGGACAACTCAGCAAGATGGCGGTGTCTGCGAAGGACGCGATGGGCAAGCCGAAGCTGAAGGTTGTTGCTGATCGGGGTTACTTCAGCGGCCCGGAGATACGGGCATGCGATCTGAACGACATCAGCGCGTACGTTCCCAAGCCGCTCACCTCTGCATCGAGGAAGAAAGGTCTGTTCACCAAGGCCGACTTTATCTACGTGGCAAAAAGCGATGTGTATCGATGCCCTGCTGGCGAGCGGGCCATCCTTCGATTCACGACCGTCGAGCATGACATGAACCTGCGGGTGTACTGGCCCAGCGCCTGCCCGCGTTGCCATCTCAAGGAACGATGTTCACCGAGCGACTATCGTCGCATCCGGCGGTGGGAGCACGAGAACACACTGGAAGCCATGCAGCGCCGGCTCGACCGGAAGCCCGATGCAATGACCATCCGCCGAAGTACTGTCGAGCATGTATTCGGTACGCTCAAGCACTGGATGGGTCCTGCACACTTCCTGACCAGGACGCTCAGGCGAGTGAGTACGGAGATGAGCCTTCAGGTGTTGGCCTATAACCTGAAGCGGGTCATGAACATACTTGGCGTTGCGGGGACGTTGAAGGCCATGAAGATGGCTGGAAGCTGAAGCCCCGAGGGGCTTTGTTGCGCTCGCGATGTTCGATTAGTGCAAACTCACGGTATCAAACTCGATCGACCTGACCGGCAATCGCCCGCTTGGCGGCAAAAATGGAGTTTCCACACACTCTGG
>NZ_JABBFZ010000006.1 GCF_012927125.1 Paraburkholderia antibiotica | reverse complement strand
GGTACAGGGCGTGGGGTGGGGTAAAGCCTGCACCGTATGGCAAGGCGGATCCGGTTGGCGCGGATAACCGGATCCGGTTCCAGGGGCAGTATCATGACGAGGAGACGGGGCTCGCCTATAACCGGCACCGGTATTACGATGCGCAGAATGGGCGGTTCATCAGCAAGGATCCGATTGGGTTGGCGGGTGGGGTCAATGTTTATCAGTACGCGCCAAATCCGGTGCAGTGGGTCGATCCGTTAGGACTTGATCGCATCACGAATGCGGTTGAAGGTGCGCGGCGCGAAGATGTGTTCAACGCGCAGATGCGCGCGAAGCATCCGAATGCGACGGTTCAGTGTCAGTGCTATCTGCGCAACGCGCAGGGTCAGTCGGTGAAAGATCCGGTGACGGGTGAGCGCCGACGCGTCGATACTGCTGTGATCGAAAATGGACAGGCACAGACTTATGAAGTGACCAGTCCAACGGCCGACAAGACTGCTCAACTAGACAAGGAAACAAACATTCTTAATGCAGGAGGTACATATGTTCGAGATCGAACTACGGGACAGCTTGCACCGGTAAATGGTCTTTCAGAAATCGTGAGGCTACCTTGACAGATACGGACAGCAACTATTCAGTGTGGGGCACAGCCGAGTCCATAGTCCAGGCATATAAGCTCATGGACGCAAGCGGCAACATTGTTCCCGATCTGGAGTCACAATCTGTTGTGAGACGCATGCTCATTTCGCGTGCGAAGTTCTTTTCGGACAACGGTTTGCTGACGGTTGATGCATTTGATAAATCGGGTAAATTGATTGATCGACAATACTTTAAAAATGACTTTACTGAAGAAGGCTTGGCGTTGTGTCGGCGCAAGGTTCCTGCGTGGATGAGTTCGAAAGGATCGAAGAAAGACCCGCCGGATATGAAGCTGCTGGAAAAGGCGCTAGCCGAGATTCGGGCCGGGAAGTAAGCCAATGAGTGCTAGTACATATGAACCGCGATACGGGTACGATTTGATTCCGATCTACTCTGGTCAACTGTCGCGCGATGTTGGGATGCCCTGCTACACAAAGCTTTGTCGCGAGTGGGCCGACGAGGTGCACCTGTACGACAGGGAATTTGACCCGCGTCGGTGCGGATCATTGCGACGAGTGCCAGGGAACGGGCAACGACGTGTAGACGGGACTCGCTTACAATCGGCACCGGTACTATGATCCTCACTCGGGGCGGTTCCTCAGTAAGGATCCGATCGGGCTGCACGGCGCAACGTTTATGCGTATGCGCCAAATCCGGTTGGCTGGATCGATCCACTGGGGTTAGCTCGATCGGGACAGTGGACCACTGTTGGCAATGGGCGGATCAGAATTGACCCGCCACACGTGCCAAACACGAACCAGCAAGTTCATGCGCATTGCCAATGCAGATCCAGAAAACAAGAGGTCGTTGTCAACAAAGACGGCACTCAAAGTCATGGATCACGCGGCGATGTTTCTGGTCTTACGCGAACAGAGAAGGACTATTTGCGCGACAAAGGATTCGATTTATGACGGAACTTGGTGACTTGAGGATTTGGGGAACACTTGAGGGTAGTGATAAATCGCTAAAGCTAGACGAGATCTCGATTCTTGCGAAAGCGGAAGTTATCCGGGCTCTTGGTGTATTTTTGATTAATGCTGCTTACGAGATGGACGTCAATGAAGTTGAACATGTTCACCTTCAGGATTCGATAGCGAACTTCTCGTACGAAAATCACGTCGATGTGATCGTGAACAATCAAGAGAAAGTGAAGCCGATTTGACGAGAATCTGGTGGAACCGGCGTTCCTCGCGACGGGCACGGATGGGCGCTTTGTGCAGGTGCCGGCAAAGACCCGGCATGCGACGTACTTCTACCAGAATGACCACCTGGGCACGCCGCAGGAGATGGTGGATCAGTCGGGCAAGGTGGTGTGGCTTGCTCGGTATAAGGCGTGGGGTGGGGTGAAGCCTGCACCGTATGGCAAGGCGGATCCGGTTGGCACGGATAACCGGATCCGGTTCCAGGGGCAGTATCATGACGAGGAGACGGCGCTCGCCTATAACTGGTATCGGTACTATGATCCGCAGAATGGGCGGTTCATCAGCAAGGATCCGATCGGGCTGCAAGGCGGCATCAACGTCTATCAGTACGCGCCCAACCCGGTTGGCTGGATTGATCCGCTCGGGCTGACGTCCACCACGCCCCCGGCGTGTGGCTGTTTGGACTGGTCAAGAACTAATCCTAGAACGGGGGAAACTGCAACAGATCATGTGATGCAGCACGGAAATGACATTCCAGTGAAGCCATCACATGGCGTTTTTCGGATGATCCAATTGCGACGACCAACGCGGCTTGGGGCAAGGCCGTGCAGGGTGGAATAACTCCGACTGTTGGCGGCAATGGGAACTGGAACTACGATATTCCCTATCCCGAAGCCGGATTGGGCGGTGGTGTTTCTGGAAACGCGGCAGGAAATCCAATCTTGAACAGCGTGAAGATAGTTACTGCCCCTGGAACTAGTCAGGTAATTACCTCTTTCCCGAAGTAAAAGAGAAGGTGAACCTTGAACGAAAGATACTATGTCGCAATGGCAGCTAGTGTGGATAGCTATGAACAAAGTGACTATCTATGTTTTATACAGGTTGAAGGTAGTGGTGTCATTGGTTACGCCGCCGAATTCGATAGTTGTACGACCGATATAGCTGACGCATGCGTAGCCGAAAACACTCAACGTGCCAGGTGGTTTGCCTGGGATGATGGATGGGAATGGCGTGCAGCAACCCTGGAAGAAATCAAGGCATTGAAGCTGGATAAATATCTGATTGGCTCGAAGAAGGATATGAAACTCAGTACGCCGATTGAGCCGTTATAGAAACGAAGGGCCGCGATTGCGGCCCTTGGTTTATCTACCTGGAGGTCATGCCCGGCCGCGCCTGGATCTACCAGAATGACCACCTGGGCACGCCGCAGGAGATGGTGGATCAGTCGGGCAAGGTGGTGTGGCTTGCTCGGTATAAGGCGTGGGGTGGGGTGAAGCCTGCACCGTATGGCAACGTCGATCCGGTTGGCGCGGATAACCGGATCCGGTTCCAGGGGCAGTATCATGACGAGGAGACGGGGCTCGCCTATAACCGGCACCGGTACTATGATCCGCAGAATGGGCGGTTCATTACGAAGGATCCGATTGGGTTGGCGGGTGGGGTCAATGTTTACCAGTACGCTCCGAACCCGATTAGCTGGGTTGATCCCCTAGGGTTGATGGGGCGTAATGGCGCCTTCAGACAGGCCAAACGTGACGCAGGGATTCCGATGAGCCAACGTCCAGATTCCGTCACGAGGACCCCCATGACTTCACGAGGAGGATGCCCGGTCATTTGCAACGGTAAGCGCGTGGAAACACGCGAGTATCTCTTTACCCGAGAAGATGGAAGTCGGGTCGTTATTCAAGATCATGGTGCGGGACATCAATTCGGCGAAGGGGGCATCGGTGATCAAGGGCCGCATTTCAACGTAAGGCCAGCTGGCGAAACCAGAAATGGTTCGGTGCTTGGGACGGCAGCGCATTATCCTTTCGATCAATGAGTGAGAAACGTGAATCCAATCCTTAACTATTTGGACAACGGAAAATTCCTGTCGTCTTTGTACGGAGACGCTCTTAGTTTCTGCGGCGTGGACTTACAGGAAATTAAGCTTGGATGGGATGGTCCAATCGCACGATTTGTTCTCTGTCTGAAGGACTTTCCTGCGTCCCCTCCTGAAAAGTGGAGGGGACTAAACACAGTTCAGGTTGAGTTATCTCTGTTTCCCCTATATGAGGTAAATATGACATCATTTGGTCGCGGCAATCGGTGCAACCTAGATATAGAGCGCACCGAAAATGGAGTTCTGACGGTAACGCTGTCGGGAGAGTCCACCGCGTTGTTTAAGACCATGTCAGTAAGCGTTGACAGGGTGTCAGCCCTTCTCCGAGACAGCTAATGTCCATGCATATGCGCCGAATCCGGTTGACTGGATCGATCCGCTTGGTTTAAGCGTGACAACTCCGCCGACAATCAGCGCGGCGGATATAACGGACAAAACGCGCACTGAGATTCGAGATCTCGCGAATCAAAGGGGACTCGTCGTGGCGAAGCAAGATGCCTCTGGTGCGCCGATAAAACGGAAATGTCCGTGTACAGGGAAAGAACGTCTCCGACTGGGCCGTGGTCATATAGATCAGACAACAGGATTGCCCTACAACGATCTCAAAGCCGCTGTTGACCATATGCATGCTTATGACTCAACGGGGAAGGTGAAGGTTGTTTCGCCAGACGATGGCAATCCTCATTTCCCAACTAAAGGTGAATAGCAATGCACGCCGGAAAAGAGAAAGATTACTTTGAATCAAGCGATGGAGCGCTTCGGATATGGATCGAGCAAGAGTCATCCATTCATATCAAAGCAGTGACAAAAGAAGGTGATCCAGTCGAATTGTCTGAGTCGGAGGCACTGGAGATAGCAGACGTGTTGAAGAACTTCGCAAGTCGAGTCTAGTTATAAAAGGGGCCGCGATTACGGCCCTTCGTTCTTTTACTTGGCGGTAATGGTCAGGCGCCTGGTATCTGCACCTGAGCAAGCCATACCTTGCGCAGTTCGTCATTGGCGGCCTTGCGCTCGATGGCAACCGCATCATTCTTCGAAGAAGTAAAGCGCCTCCTCAACGAATAACCGCACTACAAAATAAAAAACGCGGCCTTCACCCACCAGGCCGCGTCCCTACTTCGCTACTGCACTACCTCAACCCGCCTCGCTCATCGTCGGCTCGACGCGCGCCGCTTCATGTGCGTCACGCTTACGCAAATCCAGAGCGACGTCGACGATCATATCCTCCTGCCCGCCCACCATCTTGCGGCGTCCAAGCTCCACCAGGATATCGACGGTCTTGATCCCATACTTTCTGGCCGCGATTTCCGCATGCCGCAGGAAGCTCGAATACACGCCCGCATAACCCAGCGCAAGCGTTTCGCGATCCACCCGCACCGGCCGATCCTGCAGCGGCCGCACGAGATCGTCGGCGGCATCCATCAGGCGATACAGATCGCAGCCGTGGTGCCACCCCTGACGCTCCGCCGCCGCGATAAACACTTCGAGCGGCGCGTTGCCCGCGCCGGCACCCATGCCGGCCAGCGATGCATCGATGCGATCGCAGCCTTCCTCGACCGCCACCAGCGAATTCGCGACGCCCAGGCTCAGGTTGTGGTGCGCATGCATGCCGGTCTGCGTATCGGCCTTCAGCACGTCCTTGAACGCGCGGAAACGATCGCGGATGTCGTTCATGCCGAGCGCGCCGCCCGAGTCGACCACGTACACGCAGCTCGCGCCGTAGCTCTCCATCAGCTTCGCCTGTTCGGCGAGCTTCTGCGGCGTGGTCATGTGGCTCATCATCAGGAAGCCGACCGGGTCCATGCCGAGTTCGCGCGCGAATTCCAGATGCTGGCGCGACACGTCCGCTTCCGTGCAATGCGTGGCGACCCGCACGACGCGCGCGCCGGCATCGTACGCGTTGCGCAGATCGTGCATCGTGCCGATGCCGGGAATCAGCAGCGTCGCGATCTTGGCGGTCGTCACGCTCTCGGCTGCGGCCGCGATCCACTCGACGTCGCTATGCGCGCCGAAACCGTAGTTGAAGCTCGAGCCTTCCACGCCGTCACCGTGCGCGACTTCGATGCTGTCGACGCCGGCCTGATCGAGCGCGGCCGCAATCGCCTTCACGTGCGCGATGCTGTACTGATGGCGAATCGCGTGGCTGCCGTCACGCAGCGTGACGTCGGAGATATAGAGCTTCTTGTCGATCGTTGTCATTACACGGCCTCCTTGTGTCCACGCGCGATGCCGGCCGCGATACGGCGGCGCGCCATCATGTCGGCGCAGGCGAGCGCGGCCGACGTCATGATGTCGAGATTGCCCGCGTAGGCAGGCAGATAGTGAGCGGCGCCTTCCACTTCGAGGAACACCGAGGTCTTCAGGCCATGCTTCGGTCCGAGGCCCGGCACGTTTAGCGGCTGGTCCGGCGAGACCAAGTCGAACTGCACCTTCTGTTTCAGGCGATAGCCCGGCACATACGCCTGCACGCTCGCCACCATCCGCGCGATGCTGTCTTCGATCGCCTGCTGGTCCGCAAGCTCGGACAGCACGAACACGGTGTCGCGCATGATCAGCGGCGGCTCGGCCGGATTCAGCACGATGATCGCCTTGCCGCGCGTCGCGCTGCCGAGCGTTTCGATCGCACTGCGCGTCGTCTCGGTAAACTCATCGATGTTCGCACGCGTGCCGGGTCCCGCCGATTTGCTCGCGATCGACGCGACGATCTCCGCGTAGTGCACCTTCGCGACGCGCGACACCGCCGCCACCATCGGTATCGTCGCCTGGCCGCCGCAGGTGACCATGTTCATGTTGGTCGCGTTCTCGGCTTCGAGGTTGATCGCCGGGATCACGTACGGGCCGATCGCCGCGGGCGTCAGGTCGATCACCTGCACGCCATGCTGTTGCAGCACGTCGTTGTGACGCTTGTGCGCGCCTGCCGAGGTCGCATCGAACACGATGTCGATGTCCTTGAACAGATCGAGCTTGAGCAGCCCGTCGAGGCCTTCGGCGGTGGTGGTCACGCCGAGTCGGCTCGCGCGCGCGAGGCCGTCCGATTGCGGATCGACGCCGACCATCGCGCTCATTTCGAGGTGCTTGCTGTTGCGCATTACCTTGATCATCAGATCGGTGCCGATATTGCCCGAGCCGATGATCGCCACTTTGACCTTACCTGTCATATTCACTCCGGAATCATGCTTGATGCTGCTGGTTGCGTGCTCGAGGTTGAGCGGCGCGCCGGCCGGCGCTCTACAGCCGATGCGCTGCGCGGCGCGTCAACCCCTGACGTGAAAGCCCGCGCTGCCGAGCTGTTCCATGTCGACCGACACATACTGTCCCGGCTTGATCCATTCGGCCGGCGTCGCACCGCCCGCCATCACGATCCAGCCGGCCTGCAGCGGCTCGCCGGCTTGCGCGGACAGACGCGCGGCGGCGACCAGCGAGCGCAGCGGATGACCGAGCAGCGCGGCGGTCGAGCCGACCTGCACGACGCGTCCGTCGATGTTCAGCGTGAGACCGAGGTTGCTGAAGTCGGTGCGCGGATCGCGCCACGCGCCGATCACGAAGCCGCTCGACGACGCGTTATCCGCGATCACTTCGGGCAGCGTGAATTTGAAGTCCTTGTAGCGCGAGTCGATGATTTCAAGCGCCGGCGCGATCGCCTCGACGGCCGCGAGTGCTTGCGGTCCGGTCACGTCGCCCTCGAGCGAATGCTTGAGCACGAAGGCGATTTCCGGTTCGACGCGCGGATGCACGAAGCGCGAGAAATCGACCGAGCCGCCTTCCTCGATCTGCATGCCGGCGGTCAGGCGTCCCCAGATCACATCGGACAGGCCCATCTGCACCATCTTCGCGCGGCTCGTGAAACCCATCTTCACGCCGACGCGGCGTTCGCCGCGCGCAACGCGACGCTGGATCGACGCCGCCTGAATTTCGTAGGCCTGATCCAGCGACAGACGGCCTTCGGGGTCGAACTGCGAGACTTCGGTGGCGGTGCGCGCTGCGTCGTCGAGTAGCATCGCGTATTGATTGATCTGACTCATTGACGTGCCTCGTTCGCGTTGGAGGTGGCGGTGTCGAACACGGCTCGCACCGAGCCCAGTCCGTTGATGCGCGCCTCGAAGATGTCGCCGGGCGTAACCGCGACCATCGGGCCGAGCGCGCCGGACAGCACCAGATCGCCGGCTTTGAGCGGCGTGCCGAGCGCGGCCATCGTGCGTGCGAGCCATACGACTGCGTTGATCGGATGGCCGAGGCAGGCCGCGCCCGCGCCGACCGAGACCGGCTCGCCGCGTCGCTCCATCACCATGCCGCACAGGCGCAGGTCGAAATCCGCCAGCTTGCGCGGGCTGTTGCCAAGCACGAAGGCCGACGACGACGCGTTGTCCGCGATCGTGTCGGTAATGCGGATGTTCCAGTTGGCAATGCGGCTACCGACGATTTCCAGCGCCGGCAGCGCGTAGTCGATCGCGTTCAACACGTCGAGCTGGCCGGGATTGCGCAGGTTCAGATCGCGGCCGATCACGAACGCGATTTCCGCTTCGATCTTCGGTTGCGTGAGAATCGACGCGGGAATCGGTTCGCCGTCGCCGTAGCCCATGTCGTCGAACAGCATGCCGAAATCGGGCCGGTCGACGCCGAGCTGTTTCTGTACCGCGACCGACGTCAGACCGATCTTGCAGCCGACCACGCGACGGCCGTCGGCGATACGCCGTTCGGTGTTCACGCGCTGGATTGCGTACGCGTCGTCGATACTCAGTTGTTCGTAGGTTTCGCGCAGCGGCGCGATGTATTCGCGGCTACGTTCGGCTTCCACGAGCGCGCGGGCCGCGGCTTCGATCTGTTGCGGCGTCATTTGGCCTTCTCCTGTGCAGCGGCGATTTCGTCCTTGGTCTGATCGCCGACGGCCCAGTGCGTGGCCGGCGTGACCGTTGCGTAGACGCGAATGGAATTGAGCGGCGCGCCGAGCGTTTCGTGCACCGTACGCGCGACGGCCTTGACGCAAGCCTTGATCGCGGCTTCGTCGCGACCTTCGACGAGGGAAATGTGGATGATCGGCATGATGTCTCCGGGTTGTCCAGGCGGGGAGTAGGCGGCGCGCTGCGCAAGCGATGGGGACTACGCTTGCGGCAATGCGGCGGCGCCAGATGGATCGCCCGCCATGATGGCCGCTCGGGCGACATACCGTCCAATACTGTTTTTTGAAAATCTGATACTGTTTCGGTATGAATCGAATCGCACCCTGAAGCGCGTCAATGCGCACGGAAACGGACCGATGGAACTGAAGCAGATGCGTTATTTCCTTGCGCTGGCCGAGGAGCTGAATTTTGGGCGCGCGGCCGAACGGCTGCATATCGCGCAGCCGCCGCTCACGCGCAACATCCGCGCGTTGGAGGAGGAGCTCGGCACGCAGCTTTTTATCCGCACCAGCAAGGGCGCGGAGCTGACGGAAGCGGGGCGCGCGCTGCTCGAGGAAGTGCCGAACATTCTGGCGCTGTCGCGGCGCGCGGAGGAGCAGACGCAACTGGCGGGCAACGGCTACACGGGCCGACTCGACGTCGGCATTTTCAGTTCAGGGATTCTGAACGTGATTCCGCGTCTGCTCGCCGACTTCCACACCGAGCGGCCGGCGGTGAAGATCGGCTTGCACAACATGTCGAAGGCCGAGCAGATCGCGGCGCTGCGCGAGCGGCGCATCACGATCGGCTTCAATCGGCTGGTGCCGAACGAGGCCGATATCGCGGTCGACTGGGTGCAGCGCGAATCGTATCTGGTCGCGCTTTACGAAGGGCATCCGCTGTGCGAGAAGAAAACCATCAGGCTGCGCGACCTCGATAACGAGCGGATGATCCTGTATCCGAACGCGCCGGTGCATGGGCTCGCGCAGGAGGTCGCGGCGGCGTTTCGCGCCGAGGGCGTGCGTCTGCGCGTCGAGCAGGAAGTCGAGGACGTCGTCACCTGCATCGCGCTGGTGGCGAGCCGTTTCGGCGTGTGCGTGACGACCGAATCGGCGGTCAATCTGCGTCTGCCAGGTGTTGTGTATCGGCCGCTCAGATCGACGCAGTTGCGCGAGATCGAGTTGAGCTGTCTGTATCGGCGCGACGACAGTTCGCCGATTTTGCAGGCGTTTCTGAAGCTGATCCGGGCGTCGCGCTCGAAAGGCGGGAGGGCGCGGCAGGCGGCGGGGTAGACGTGATGTCGTGAAGGCGTGGCGGCGTGAAGAGGAGAAGGAGAGGCCGCGTAAGGCTTCCCCAAACTTACGGCCGCGCAATCCCTGCAATCCACACGGTAAGGTCCTTCGTGTTGTCGCATCGGCGACGCACGAACGAGGACAGGTAATGAAAGGCAGGCTCGCAGCGCTCACGCTGGTCGCGTGCGCACTTGGCGTATCTCTCACCGCGCATGCGCAATCGGATGCGGGCGATTCCGGCAATCGGCCGCCACCGCCCTGTTTCGATCATCCGCCGGGATCGCCGCCGTCGGATTCGGGCCGTCCTCCGCCACCGCCACCGCGCGACGGTAATGGCGGCGGCAATCAGCCGCCGAAGGGACCGCCGCCCGATTGCGGCCGCCCGTCGAACTGAGCGGCAAGCGGGTGAAGCAGGACGCCGGCAGGGCCGATGTCGACGTTAGAACTCGCGACGGCGGCGCGAGTTGCTACAAAGCCGCTACAACGTCGAGGCAACGTCGAGGCGAAGTTACCGCAAGCCGCCGCGACGCCGTAGCGCTCGCGGCAACACGACCAGAACCGCTCAACGCCTCAACCCGCCGATTTCGTTTCGACAAACGCGGCCGCTCCATCGGCCGGCCTGGCGTGGCCGAAGATTCCGAGCGCCAGCATCGACATCCCCGCGAACACCGCCGGCACGCCGACGACGAGGAACAGCGACGGCATCGTCATGCCGGCCGCGAGCATCGCGCCGCCCGACAGCGAGCCCACCACCGAACCGATGCGGCCGATACCGTTGGCCCAGCTCACGCCGGTCGCCCGGCAGTCGGTCGGATAGAACGCGGCGGACAGCGCATTCGCGCCGACCTGCGAGCCCGACACGCAGAAGCCCGCGCCGAACACCGCGAGCGCGGCGAGCCACGGTGTTGCCGTCAGCGTGCCGATCGCCGCGGTGAACACGCCCGCGAGTGCGTAGCTGATGGCCAGCACGTAGTGCGGATTGATGCGGTCCATCAACCAGCCGAGCACGATCGCGCCGAGCGTGCCGCCGACCTGGAACATCGCGGTCACGAGTGCGGCGGTTTGCAGCGACACGCCGGTGCTGCGCAACAGCATCGGCAGCCAGCTCGACAGCAGGTAGATCACGAGCAGGCTCATGAAGAACGTGAGCCACAGCAGCAAGGTGCCGCGCAGCAGATCCGGGCGGAACAGGCGCGTGATCGGCGAGCCGGCGGCCTTGCCTTCCGACGTGACAAAACTCGCGTCCGCGAGATTCTCCAGCGGTGCGATGCGCTGCAGGATCGCGACAATCTGCGGGGCCGGGCGGCCGGCCGCCGCGAGGTAGCGCACCGACTCCGGCAGGAAGCGCGCGAGCACCGGCAGCAGAAGCAGCGGCACGATACCGCCTGTCAGCAGCACCGCGCGCCAGCCGTAATGTTCGATCAGCGCTGCCGCGACGAAGCCGCCGAGCGCCGAGCCGACCGTGAAGCCGCAGAACATCGTCGTGACGAGGAACGAACGGCGCGACGCGGGGCAATACTCCGAAGTCAGCGTGATCGCGTTGGGCATCGCTGCGCCGAGTCCCATGCCGGTGAGAAAGCGCAGCACGATCAGCATCTGCATCGAGGTCGAGAACGCGGATGCCACGCTCGCGACGCCGAAGCCGAACACGCACAGCAGCAGCAAACGCTTGCGGCCGATGCGGTCCGCGAACGGGCCGAACAGCAGCGCGCCCGCCATCAGGCCGGCGAGCCCGGCGCCGAGCGCGGGTGCGAGTTGCGCCGGCGTCAGTTGCCATTGCGTACGGATTGCCGGCGCGATGAAGCCGATCGCGGCGGTATCGAAGCCGTCGATCGCGACGATCAGAAAGCACAGCACGACGATCAGTACCTGAAACGGCGAAATGCCGTTACGGTCGATCATCGCGGTGACGTTGACGGGTCGCGCGGCGTGCGGCGACGGCGAGGCGCTATAAGCGGTCATGGGTGTCTCCTGCGGATTTTTATCGGTTGATCTGCGTTTTATCGGGTGCGATCGGGTACGTCATGAAGCCTGCGTGAGGCAGTCTTCCGCGCGCCAGCCGTGCAGCCAGTGCAACGAGTCGTAGAACTGCTGCTGCGTGCGGCCCGTCCACAACGAATTGCGCACCAGCCGTTCGACGCCTTTCGCGTGATAGATGCGGCCCATCTCGCGGGCCGAGTACAGCACGCGCGCTGTCCGCGGAATGCGTACTTTCTCGTAGAGCGCGAACGCTGCTTCGAAGTCCTGATCGGTCTCGGCGACCGCGGCGCCGAGCGTGACCGCGTCTTCGAGCGCCTGACACGCGCCTTGCGCGAGATATTGCGTCATCGGATGCGCGGCATCGCCGAGCACCGTGGCGCGGCCGATGCTCCAGCGCTCGACCGGATCGCGGTCGGCGGTCGCCCAGCGCTTCCACGAACTCGGGCGATCGAGCATCTGATGCGGCAGCGGATGAATGCCCTCG
The DNA here is from genome assembly GCF_012927125.1 of Paraburkholderia antibiotica. GTDB lineage: Bacteria > Pseudomonadota > Gammaproteobacteria > Burkholderiales > Burkholderiaceae > Paraburkholderia > Paraburkholderia antibiotica. Next base: position 300,377 of record NZ_JABBFZ010000006.1, on the reverse strand, counting down.
AAATACGACAGCACTTCTTCCTTGCTGCCTTCGCGCACGCCCCATTCTTCCTGCTCGCGGCTATGGAAGGTGACGACGAGGTTGTACTGGTGGCCGCCGCGCAGCGGGTAGTGCACGAGGTGGCAGTGCGGACCCGCCCACACCACCGGCGCATTGATCTTCAGATCGGCGGGCATGTGCGCTTCTTCGACCACCGCGCGATACACGACGTGGCCGGTCACGCGATGCGCGTCGCCGATCAGCGTCTGGCGCACCGCCGATTTGACGCCGTCGCAACCGACGATCGCATCGGCGCGATAGCGCTCGCCGCGCTGGTCGATCACGGTGACGCCGGTGTCGTCCTGCTCGACGCGCATCACCTGCGTGCTGGTGCGGAACTGGATCAACGGATGCTCGCGCACCGCTTCGAGAATCGACAGATGGATGTCGGCGCGATGAATCACCGCGTACGGGTTGCCGAAATGCGCGCGATACGGCGCGCCCACGTCGATGCGCACGATCTCGCGGCCGTCTACCGCGTCCATCATTTTCATGTAGTCGGTAAACACCGCGCGGCCGCGCGCTGCCTCGCCGACGCCCAGCGCGTCGAGCGCGTTGAACGCATTGGCGGCGAGCTGGATGCCCGCGCCGATCTCGCGGATTTCGTCCGCCTGTTCGAGCAGCTGGATCGCGATGCCCTGACGCGCGAGCGCGAGCGCCGCAGCCAGTCCGCCGATGCCGCCGCCCACGACGATGACGCTCCTCGGGCGCCGTTGTGTCTCACTCATGTCTGTCTCCTTTGATTTATCGCTTACTTGTCCGCTATCTGTCCGCCTGATGCCGGCGCGTCAGCTCACGTAGTCGGGCTGGCGCTGCGGCTGCGCCGCATCGAAGGCCGGATGTTCGAGCGCGTGCCGGTAGATCGCGAGCGCGCGCGGATAGTCGCTCAGGTTGCAGCCCATCCGGTGCGCGTTGGCGATCTGCGGCACGAGGCAGCAGTCGGCGAGCGTCGGTTGCGCGCCGAAGCACCAGGGGCCGGCGTTCGAGCGGGCGAGCAGACGCTCGACAGCCGCCATGCCTTCGGCGACCCAGTGCCGATACCACGCGTCTTTCTGCTCGGTCGTGAGCTTCAGCACGTCCTGCAGATAGCGCAGCACGCGCAGGTTGTTGACCGGATGGATGTCGCACGAAATCAGGTTCGCGAACTCCAGCACGCGCGCGCGTTCGAGCGGATCCGCCGGAATCAGGCGCGGTTCGGGATAGACCGCGTCCAGATAGTCGATGATCGCGAGCGACTGGCCGAGCTGGAAATCACCGTCGACCAGCGCCGGCACCACCGCCGACGGATTGATATGAGCGACGTATTGCGCGTCGCGATTCGCGCCGGTGCGAATGTTGACGGGCACGCATTCATAGTCGACGCCCTTGAGCGCGAGCGCGATCCGCACTCGGTAGGAGGTCGAACTATTGAAGAAACTGTAGAGTTGCACGATAGATCCTGTTTCCGGGTGATAGGGCGCGGTGCGTTTCCGGTCGATGAGCCGCCGCGGCGGCTCATCGCGTGCGCCGGGACGGCTCTGGAGACACGCAGGCGTAACTCAGGCAAAACTCGGGCAAAACCTGGGCAACGCTCAGGCGAACCTCACACCACCTTCACGGTCAGTTCGCCCAGGCGCTCGACGCCGACCGTCATCGTTTCGCCGCGCTTCACCGCGCCGACACCTTCGGGCGTGCCGGTATAGATCAGATCGCCCGGTTCGAGGTGGAAGAACTTCGACAGATCCGCGACCGTCTCCGCGACCGACCAGATCAGATGCGACACGTCGCTCTTCTGGCGCGTCTCGCCGTTCACGTTGAGCCACAGGCCGCCGCTCTCGAAGTGGCCGACATCGCTCGCGCGATGGATCGGGCCGATCGGCGCGGAACGGTCGAACGCCTTGCCGATTTCCCACGGACGGCCCATCTCGCGCATCTTCATCTGCAGATCGCGGCGGGTCATGTCGAGGCCGACCGCGTAGCCCCACACGTGATCGAGCGCGTCGTCCAGCGCGATGTCCGAGCCGCCCTTGCCGATCACCGCCACCAGTTCGGCTTCGTAGTGATAGTTCTGCGTTTGCGCCGGATACGCGAGTTCCAGCGTGTCGCCGTAGTTCACCGGCACCACCGAATCGCGCGGCTTGCAGAAGAAGAACGGCGGTTCGCGATCCGGATCGAAGCCCATTTCGCGAGCATGCGCCGCGTAGTTGCGGCCGACGCAATAGACGCGGCGCACCGCGATCTGATCGCTGCTGCCGACGACGGGAACGGCGACGGGCGCTTCAGGGGTAAAAACGAATGCCATGGTTCGGTCTCACTTGCTCAGAATTGGAAAAAGGGCGTGCCGGGCCGCGGGCGGGCGGCTGGTTGTGTGCCCGCGGCGAAGTTCGGCGGTGGGGTGGTCCGGCTGGGTCGGGCCGCGGCGTCGTATCTGACGCGGCCCGGCTGCGTTGTCCGGTGGCGTTGCTGCTTGCGTGGCTCAGTTACGCTGCTCGCGCAGCAGATTGAGCGCGGCCATCACCGGCCGGTCCGAATAGCTGAACAGCACGCTATCCGCCGATGCCGACAGCCGCACCGGTTGCCACGACGGCACGACGAACACGTCGTGCGGCTCGAACGCGAATTCGCGCTCGCCGATATGCGCGGTGCCGCGCCCTTCGACCACGCAGTAGACGGTCGCATCGGTGCTCTGATACGAGCGGCCGGTGAAGCCCGCGGGCAGGAACTGCATGAACGTCGCGATGGTCGGCATCGGCCAGCCGCCGGTGGTCGGATTCACGTAGCGCAGCTTCACGCCGTCCCACTCGTCGAGCTCGCCATTGCGGTAGAGCGCGTCGAGCGCTTCGCGGCTGCGCTCGTACGGGTAGTTGAAGATCGGCGAGGTCGGGTCGGTCACGCGTTGACGGACCGGCGCCATGTTGTGGCCGAAGCGCGCGAAGCTGTCGCCTTCCGCGCGCGAGAGCGGCTGCGTCGCTTCCGGATAGTTTTCCGCGAAGCCGGCGTCGAGATGCGCGACGAGCGGGATGTCGAGACCGTCGAGCCACACGACCGGCTCGCCGCCTTCCTCGACCGACGGATTGCCGTGGTCGTGCCACGTCCACGACGGCGTGATGATGAAGTCGCCCGGATGCATGGTGGTGCGCTCGCCGTTGACCGCGGTCCACGCGCCGCGTCCCTCGACGATGAAACGCAGCGCCGACTGCGTATGCCGATGGCTCGGCGCGATCTCGCCCGGCAGGATCAGCTGCAGGCCGGCATAGAGGTTCGGCGTCATGCTCGACTTGCCGGGCAGACCGGGGTTTTCCAGCACCAGCACGCGACGCACCGCTTCTTCCGCGCTGATCACCGACCCCGCCTGCATCACCAGATCGCGGATCTGCGCGTACTTCCAGATTGCGGCCTGCGCGACCGGCTGCGGCTGCTTCGGCACGAGGTTATGCAGGGACTCCCACAGCGGCGTCAAACGCTGGTGCGCGATCGATTCGTAATAGGCGGCGCGTTGTTCGCGCTGGGTGGGTGCGTTCATGCGTGTCTCCGTACAACGGTTGTGGGTCGTTCGGCTTCGCCAGGGCTTCGCGATGCGCGAGTTGGCGGCCGGAAATCGCTCATCGTTGCGTATTTATAGGGCAGCGAGGTATAACTCGTAAAATAACGAAATATTCTCATCCATACCATTCGAGATATACCTTCACGGGAGCGTGACGTTATGGACTGGACCCATCGGCTGCGTCTGCGGCATCTGCATGTGCTGTTGAGTCTCGCGGCGACCGGCAATCTGAGCCAGTCCGCGACGGCGTTGAATTCGACCCAGCCTGGTCTTTCGAAGTGGCTCAAGGAACTGGAGGAGGACGTCGGCCTGCCGCTGTTCGAGCGGCACGCGCGCGGTTTGCGGCCCACCGTCTATGGCGAGGCGCTGATCCAGCACGCGCGGCGCATCGAGGCGCGCCTCGACAATGCGCGCGACGACATGCAGGCGTTGCGCGACGGCGGCAGCGGCCTGGTGTCGATCGGTACGTCGGGGGTGGCGGCCGCGGACACGGTGCCGCTCGCGGTATCGCGGCTACTGCAGCAGATGCCGCGCGCGCACGTGCGGCTGCAGGAGAGCACGATGAATCAGCTGCTGCCGCAACTGGCGCGCGGTGAGCTGGACATCGTGGTGGGCCGGTCGGCGCAACATAACGACAATCCCGAGATCCGCGTCGAGACGCTCTATATGGAGCCGATCAACCTGGTCGCGCGGCCCGGGCATCCGCTCGTCGCGCGCGGCGCGCTCGACTGGGACGACGTGTTCGACTACTCGTGGATCGTCTGGCCGCAGGGCACGCCGGTGCGCAACGCGATGGACAACGCGCTCGCCGAAGCGGGCCGCACGATGCCGGCTCATGTCGTCGAGTCGAATTCGTCGATCCTCAACATCACGCTGCTCAATCACACGGACCTGCTCGGCGTTGCGTCGCATCGCGCGGCGCTGCGCTTCGAGCGGCTCAATTCGGTGCGGATTCTGCAGATCGAGCTGGCCGGCGAAGGCGCGGTGTCGATGTACTGGCGCGAGGAAAACCGGGACCGCGCGGCGGTTGCGCTGGCGATCGAGAGTCTGCGCGAATGCGCGCGGGGCCTGCCGGACGAGGACGACGACGGTCAGTCCGCGCGCGGCCTCACAACCAGCGCGGATCGCGCGTGAACGCGACCGTGAGCCAGCGGTCCGGGCCCGCCTCGCCGATCGCGCGCGAGATGCGCTCGCGGATCTGATCGAGCTGGCGCACGCCGGCGTGCTCCATCGTCTCGGGCAGCACGATGTGCACCTCGACAAAGAGCCCACGGCCGATGCGTGTCGCGTAGTGCGAGTGCTTGATGAAGCCGTAGTCGGCGGTCAGTTGCCGCATCAGGTCGCGCAATTCGTGCTCCAGCTCCGGCGGCGTAATCAGCAGCACTTCCTTGATCGCGCCGATCACGGTGCCGATCGGCATCGGAATCAGCGCTAGCGTCAGCAGCGCGAGCACGCCGGGGTCGATGTAGGGCGTCAGATGGCCGTGGCCGACGCGTTCGAGCAGCCACGCGAGCGAGAACGCCACCAGCAGCGCCGCGCTGATGCAGGCCGACATCAGCCAGCTCTTGACGTCGAGTGCGATCAGCTCGGACTCGATCGCGCGATTCACGCGCCGCTCGCGAAAGAACATGAAGAAGCAGAACGACGCCACCACGATCGCGTAGAACACGCCCCAACCGAATTCGAGTTCGTGGCCGCCGTCGAGCAGACCCTTGACCGCGTTGATGAACGCATACGCGCACAGCACCGCCAGCACGCTGCCGTTGAATACGAGCACCAGTGGTTCGATGTGCCAGAAGCCGTGCTGGAAGCGCCGGTTGGTTTCCTGCTGCAGCAGGCGGGTGACGAGTAGCGACAGGCCGCACATCGCGGAGTCGAGCGCGGAGAACATGCCGTCGAAGATGATCGCCAGCGAGCCGCTCAGGATCCCGACCACGATCCCGAGAGCCGCGATCATCACGGTGCAAAGCAGCGATTGTTTGAGGATGCGCTGTTCGAGGTCGGAGGCTTTCATGATAGGAGGCGCCCGGCGGTGAAAGACGTGGGGGGAGTATAGCGGGCGCGGGCGTGAAGTCGGTGGTCCGTGTCGTTTCTATAACGCAACTAACGGTCAAGTTCGCCGTGCCCCCACGACAAACGTCAGAAGCACGGTCTTCATCGGAAGTGGGGAGGCCGGCCAGTTTCGTGCCGGGCAAGACTTCTATCGCGGGCACGACCAGCGACGCGGCCGGCTTGCAGGTCGTGCCCGCACCATACTCCTGCGGGCACTTACGAAGCGCTTACGAGGCAGTCGCGAGCACCGGCGCCTGCGTCGCCGCCGCGCGCGCCACGGCAGCCGGCAGCTCCGCCAGATACAGCGCGGGCTGGCCGTCGCAATCGGACGTGAACAGCACGCTGCGGTTATCCGGCGTGAACGACGGATGCGGGTGCGTGACCTGGCGGTTGCCGTCGAGCACGCGCCACGACGTATGGTGCGCGGCGATGCGCTGCGTGGTGCGCGTGGCCGGTTCGAACAGGTACAGGTAAGGATCGTTCTCGATCGTATGCGCGCCGACGTCGCTGACGTCGACCGGCGTGTCCGAACCGTCGCCGACCAGCAGCGAGCCGTCGTGATTGCTCATCAGATGCGAGCACGGCGGCATTTCCATCAGTTCGACGTCGGTATTGCGCTGCGGATCGAAGCTACGGATATAGCGGCGCGGATCGCCCTTGCGATACGACACGTAGATCATCCGGCTGCCGTCGGGCACCCAGAATTCGTGCGTGCAACTCTCGCCCTCGGCATGCTCGTGCACCTTGCGCACGTTGCCGCCGTCCTCGTCGACGAGCCACATGCGCGTGTCGACGAGGTCGTGCGGGCCTTCGTGGCAGAACGCCACCGTACGATCGTCGAACGGACGATAGATCGGGTGCCCGAGCCATTGATTCGTTTCATGGATCACCTGGCGCGAGCCGTCGCGCAGATCGATGCTGAGCAGCCGGCAGCGCGGCTGCCTGAAATAGAACTCGTGGAACTTGCGCCAGTCGGTGAGCGGCATGTAGTCGCTCGCGGCGATCTCGATGCCGACGACCTTGCTGCAAGCCGAATTCGCGACCCATGTGCCATAGCCGACGTAATCTTCCGGCACTTCGTAGACCACGGATTCTTCGAGCGTCTGCAGATCGAGCCGTTGCAGACGGCGGTCGTTCTTCACGTAGTAGAGGTGCGTGTCGTCGGGCGACAGAAAGCCGCCGAAGGTGTTGTCGCCGGGGCCTTCGGTCAGTTGGGTCGCGACTCCGGTCGGCAGATCGAGCAGCCAGTAGTTCCAGTGACCGTCGAAGCCGCCGCCGAACAGCAGGCGCGTGCCGTCGTTGCTGAAGCACTTCTGATAGAAGTAGTTGCGATGGCAGGTGACGTCCGGCGGCGTGAGGCGAGTGACCTTCGCGCCGGTCAGCGGATCGACGCGTTCGGCGTAGTGCAGTTGCAGCGTTTTACCCTTGCTCATAGTCAGTCCTTCGGAACGGGCGGCGCGCCCGTTCGATGTCGTTCTTGTGTTCTTGTATTGGCAGGTGAAGGGCCACGCTTTCACTTGCGTTCTTCACCTGCATTCGGCGTGTTGCCGGCGCGTGTCCCGTTCAGGTACGCGAGCGCGTCATCTTGCTTTTGGGATTGCGGCGGCGCTCGGCGACCACGGCCATGCGTCCCGCGCTCGCCGAGTGATACAGCCACGCGCCGGGAATCAGCAGGATCGCACCGCAGATCAGGAATACGAAGCGACCGTTCATCGCGTTGGGCAGCAGCGACAGCGCCATGATGCCGAGCGCCGCGAGGCATACGAGCTTGCCGAGCAGACCGCGCTGACGATGCTCGCGCTGGTTGTCGGTCGCGTCGTCGCTGTCGGATTCGACGGGCGTATCCCAGCGCTCGAACAGCTCGCGCCGTTCCGCTGCGCGTTTCGCGTCCGCTTCCGTATAGAACAGGCGAGTCGACACGAAGAAGCCGGCGGTAATCACGACGTGCGCGCCGAGCACGATCGACACCCGCAGGTCGGCCCATTCGCGGCCGCTCAGCTTGATGCCGAACCAGTTTTCGATGGTCGTCTGGCCGATCAGCATGCCGAACACGTACGACACCGCGAAGCCGACCAGCAGCGTCGCCCAGCCCGACCAGTCGGGCGTTTTGCGGATCACGAAGCCGAGCATCGCCGGCACTGCGAGCGGGAACGTGACCATCGCGCTCAGCGTCACGAGAATGTCGAACAACGTCATGCCGTGAATCGCGTTGATCGCCATGCCGACGCCCACCACCATCAGGCCGAATACCAGCGATGCGAGTTTCGACGCAACCATCAGTTCCTTTTCGCTGGCGCTGGGGCGCAGCACCGTGCGATAGAAGTTGCGCACGAAGAAGCCGGCGTTGCGGTTGATACCGGCATCCATCGCCGACATCGACGCGGCGAACATCGCCGCCATCAGCAGACCGAGCATGCCGGCCGGCATGAACTTCGACACGAACGCGACGAACACCGCTTCGCGCGCGTCGTGGCCGAGCATGCCGAAGTCGCCGGCGAAATCCGGCATCCGGAAGTGCATGAACCACGCCGGCACGAACCACACGAGCGGCCCGACGACGCTCAGCACGCAGGTCAGCAACGCACCCTTGCGGGCGTGTTCGCTGTCCTTCGCGCAGATGTAGCGATACGAGTTCAGGCCGTTGTTCATCATGAAGATCTGCTTGACGACGATCATCACGACCCACAGCGCGAACAGTCCGGCATACGCGTAACCATGGCCGATCCAGAAGGTGTCGTGGAAGCTGTCGACGATCGGCGTGATACCGCCCGCATTGCCGAGCGCGACGATCGTGCAGGTGAACGTGACGGCCATCACGATCAGCATCTGCAGATAGTCGGAGGCGACCATTACCCATGCGCCGCCGGCGAGCGCCATCGCGATCACCACGAGCCCGGTCGCGACGATCACCGTGCCGACCGGCAGATGAAACACCGCGCCGGTGATGATCGCGAGCCCGTTCAGCCATTGCCCGGCCGACAGCAGGCCGTCGAGCACGCTAAGCCACACGAAGCTCTGTTCGCTGGTGCGGCCGAAGCGCGAGCGCAGCGCTTCGGTGGCGGTCACGACGCGCATTTGCCGGAAGCGCGGCGCGAAGTACAGGTAGTTGGTCAGATAGCCGACCGCGTTGGCGAGGTACAGCACGACGATCGCGAAGCCGTCGTTGAACGCTTTCGAGGCCGCGCCGGTAAACGTCCACGCGGAGAATTGCGTCATGAACGCGGTGGCGCCCACCATCCACCACAGCACCTTGCCGCCGCCGCTGAAATAGTCGCTGGTATTCCGGTTGAAGGAACGGAACGACAGGGTGATCGCGATCAGAAAGCCGATGTACGCGACTACGACGAGTATGTTGATATCCATGCGTGACTCCGCTAAGCCGGATCAGAAGTAGTGGATCATGCCGAGCGAGATGCCCTGCTCGTTTTTGCCGGGGCTCTGCACGCCCATCGGCTTGATGCTGTAGATCGCGTTCGATGCGTTTCTGAGCGCGACCAGCTGGCCATACAGCGCGGTGCGCTTCGACAGGTCGTAGCGCGTGGTGAAGACGATGTGTTGCGCGCCGGTGGCCGGGCCTTTCTTCACCGCGCCGACGGACGCGCCGACCGGTGCGCTGCCATAACCGCTGCCAGCGACGCCGTAGTTCAGCTCGAAGCCCCACGGTCCCGGCGTATAGCGCGCGACGAGGCCCAGCATGTTCTGGCGGATGTTCTGACGCTGCGCGTTGACCTGGTAGTTCAACTGCTGGACGATGCCGCCGAAGTAGACCGATTGCGTGAGCTGATAGCCGGCGAGAATTTCCGCCGCGTAGTTGTTCTGTCCGGGACCGAGCACGCCATAGTCGCCCTCGAAGCCGATCGCGGCCTGCAGCCGGCCGCTCACGTAGTTGAGCGACGCGGACCACACGTGCGGCGCGCCGAGACCGCCGTTGTTGACGTCCTGATCGTATGCGTAGTACTGGACCGCGCCGAACACCGGGCCGAAGTTCGGCGAGTCGTAGCGGATCGAGGTCGGGTACTTGATGTCGAAGCAGCCTTGGCCCTTCGTGAGACCGGCGGAGCTTTTCATCCCGAGGCCGCAGTTCGACCACAGTATCGTGGTGATGCCGAGGCCCTGGGTTTCGGCGAGCGTGTCGCCGAAGATGCCGTGACGGTCGAACGGCGCCTGGAAGCGGCCCATGCGCAGCGAGCCGTAGGTTTTGCTCGCGAGGCCGACGAAGGTTTCGCGGCCGCCGAAGGTGCCGGTGCCGTCGGTCGTGCTGAACGCGCTTTCGACCTGGAACACGGCCTTCAGGTCAGAGGTCAGCGTCTCCGAGCCGCGAAAGCCCCACGCCGAACCGTAGTTGGCCATCCGCACGCTGCCGTGATTGCCGCCGCCGGTGACCCAGTCGATCGAGTTGATGAAGCGTCCATAGAAATTGACCGAATCGCCGCCCACAGGCGTGTAGGCCTTGTCGGACCATCCGGAGAACTGCACCGGCATCTCCTGGGCCGGCAGTTCGGGCGAGTAGGCGGCGGCCAACTGGCCGATGCATAGTGCGAGAGCTGTGCACGTTCTGGTTACCGTCGACATCCTGATTCACTTCCGTCACGTTAGAAGGCGCGCCCGAGGCTCATTGATGGCCGGGCGGATGTTTTGTTTTTGCGCCGGTCGTTATGATGTTGTTGTATTTATTCGTCATCGTACAACCGACAACGAACATTATCAGTCATCGAACAACTGTCTCAATAGCGGTTTACCCTCGCGGGCGGGTGTGGTGGGAAAGAAAAGGCCCGTGGGACGGGCATTGGCGGGGTGGGTGAGTTGTCCGCAGGCGCGCACGCCGGCGGACAACTCAATGGACAACTGCGAACAACCGGGTGGCGTGCCGCCGCTGTCTAGCTGCGCTGGACGGTATGCGCGGCGATGTACTCGAAGTCGATATCCTCGCCGAGACCCGGCGCCTGCGACAGATGCACGAAGCCGTCGGCGTCCATCGGATCGGCCAGACTACGCAGATACGCGGGCGGCTGGTCGTAATCGAGGAACGGGTGCAGCAGGCCGCGCTCGTACCAGCGGCAGTTCGCGATCGCCGCGGTGACGGCCAGATTGGCCGCGCCGTTGCCGTGAATCTCGCAGTTCATCCCGAACGATTCGGCCAGATGCGCGACTTTCAGCGTCGGCGAGATGCCGCCGACGCCGGCCACGCCCGCCCGCAGGATGTCGCACGCGTTGCCGGCAATCCAGTCCGCGCGCAGATGGTGCTTGCCCGACATCGATTCCGGCCCGACGATCGGCACGTCGAGCTGATCGGCGAGCCATTTGTACGACGCCATGCTCTGCTCGTCCATCATCTCCTCGAACCACGCGAAATTCAGTTGTTCGAGCGCGCGACCGATCCGCAGCGCGTCGGTGCGGCTGTACCAGTGGTAGCCGTCGAGCATCAGCGCGATCTCCGGCCCGACCGCCTCGCGCACCGCCGCGCAGGCCTTGATGTCCATCGTCACGTCCGGTGCGAACGAGACCGGCGGCATCCACGTATGCAGCTTGATCGCCTTGTAGCCGCGCGCGACCAGCCGTTCGGCGAAGCGCGCGTAGTCGTCCGGGGTGGCGAGGCCGCCGGCCAGTTCGTCGCCGCACATCGTGCTGCCGTAGGCCGGCACCTTGTCGCGGAAGCCGCCGATCAGCTGATAGACCGGCGTGCCCAGCGCCCGGCCGGCCAGATCCCAGAGCGCCTGATCGACGACCGCGAGCGCGCGGTCGGTCAACTGGCCGGCACTGCCGCGCTGGCGGTGCGCGAGGTCTTGCCACAGCGCCTCGCGCTGGAACGGATGACGGCCGCTCAGCACGTGCCGCACGTGCGCGGCGAGGAGTTCCTCGCGGATCACTTCGGGCGGCCCGAACGCGTGACCCGCCGCGCCGGTGTCCGTTTCGATGGTGAGCAGGGCCATGCTCGCCTGGCGCTCGTCGCCGGGGTGCGAGTGGCCGCCGCTGTCGACGGCGCGTCGCGTGGGATAGGTAAAGACGGTGCGCGTGACGCGTTCGATCTTCATGGTGCGGTTCCGTGAGAAGAGGAGTCCTGGTTCGCCCGGGGCGCGTAGGTCTGCCGGGCGGTGTGCTTGGATCGCGGGCGCGCGGCGCCAGCGCTATACTCTGTATATCAACTACTGTCAGTCATCATATGACGGACAATGTATCACACCCAACCTGGACGACTCAATGAATTCTCCGTTGCCCGCACGTCGCACCCGACGGCGCGCCGAAAACGTCTTCGACTGGCTCAGCGAGCAGATCAGCACCGGCGCGCTGAAGCCGGGCGATCAGCTGCCCACCGAGTTCGAGTTGATGCGGACCCAGGAAGTGAGCCGCGCGGTCGCGCGCGAGGCGGTGCAGCGGCTGCGCATGTCCGGTCTGATCGAGACGCGTCAGGGCATGGGCAGTTACGTCATCGACGCGGGCACGCCGGCGCCGAGCGTCGGATTGACGACCGCCTCCGCGCGTACGCGCCGCGACGTGCTGGCGATCCTGGAGTTGCGCATCTGTATCGAAACGGAAAGCGCGGGCCTCGCCGCGCAGCGCGCATCGCGCCAGGATCTGGCGGCGATCAAGGCCGCGCTCGACGAACTCGAAGCGCACGCGAGCGCCGGTATCGATGCGGCGCCGTACGACTTTCAGTTCCATATCCAGATTGCGCGCTCGACCGGCAATCCGTTTTTCGTCGACGTGCTGTCGCAGCTCGATCCGTCGTTCGCGCCGCGGCCGCGGCTCGACCCGACGAGCTACGCGACGCGGGTCAACAGCGAACACGCGAATATTTACGAGGCGATCTCGCGCGGCGACGTCGATGGCGCGCGCGCGGCTATGTACATGCACCTGTCCAATAGCCGTGCGCGCTTGCGTAGCGCGGAAGCGGGGGAATGAGCGCGCGGTGAGCGTGCTCAATCAGCGGGCTCAATAAGCAGGCTCAATAAAGCGTGTTGCCGGTCTGTCGCAGCGGGTCGGGAGACTGTTGGGTGAGGCGCAGCACGCCGGACTGGTCGAAATAGAAGTTGTACAACAGTTGCCAGGTGCCGCTGTCCCGATAGCGGTAGCTCCAGACTTCCTCGTTGAGACGGGGCATCGCTTTGGTGGCAGCCGGGCGGCCGAAATGGACCAGCACGTCCTGCTTGGTCCACGCGCCGACTTGCGCCTGGTTGAATTCGTCGGGTTGCAGCACCTGGCGCACGCTCTCGATCTTGCCGTCCGCCGACACATCCGCGGCGATCGTCGTATAGCCGAGCGGCTGGGTCGGCCACATCAGACGTTTGCCGCCGTCGGGCAGGCTATAGGTCTCGGCGGGCTTGCCGAGCCGGGTGGCTAGCAGCGACGCGTCTTCGCCGGGCTGGAATGCGGTCCAGGGCTGCGCGCAGCCGGCGAGCAGCGCGGCGGCGAGCAAGGCCGCTGCGGTAACGGGAAGACGGCGCGCGCGACCACGCGTGGCGGCCGGTTCAAGGCGGAGCGGATTGCCGTCGGGACGGCCTTCGGTGTGTGTCAGCATGATGTCCCTCCCTATGTGATGACATCGCAGATTCGACACTTTATGGCGAATGGAGTTTGCGCGTCGGCGTGGATAGCTACGCTTGCCGGGCGGTGGCGGCGACTTAGGTCGATTCTTCCGCCTGGGCGGTGCCGCCCACCATCCTCGCCGCAATCCGCTCCGACGCCTCGAGCAGCCCCTTCAGATGCCGCGCGGCCATTTCCTCGACTTTAAACAGCCGTTCGATCCACACGATATTGATGCACGCCGCCACCGATCCATCCGGCGCCATGATCGGCACCGCGATCGCGGAGAGGCCGTCGTTGTACGCGGCGCGCGTCTTGTCGTAGGCGCCGCCGAAGGTGCGATCGCGCGCGCCGTAGCCGAGCCGGCGCGTATCGCGCAGCAACTGCGCGACGTAGCGGCGATTGCTGGCGAGTTCGTCGCCGGGGCGTCGCCCTTCGCGCAGCGCCGCGAGAATCTCCTCGCGTTCGTCGTCCGGACAGTACGCGAGATACGCGCGTCCGACCGCCGAGCGCAGGATGTTGATCTCGTAGCCGAGCTTGTCGCGATTGACGACGAAGTACGAGCGCGTGCGGTTCGATTCGCACAGCGCCATCGTCGTGCCGCGCCGCACCGCCAGATCGGATGGCCACAGGATGCTGCCTTGCAACTGCTCCAGCTCCGGCGCCGCGCATTCGATCAGATGATCGACGCGATCGATATGCCGCGCGCGCTCGTGCAGCGTATAGCTCGGCCGGAACAAGCCGTCGGCGAGCCGCTGCCAGATCAGCCCCTGACGCTCCAACGTCAGAAGAATCCGCAGCAGCGTCGCCTTCGGGATGCCGGTGCGCAAGTGCAGATCGTGCAGGCTCGCGGCCTGCATTTCCTGGAGCGTCTTCAGCGTGACCAGTCCGCGTTCGAGCGCGTCGATCGTCTTGACTTTTGGGGACCACATCGCGAATTCCGGTGCGTTTCACTGAGTGAAATTTTAATAGAAATCGCTCGGTAATGCAGCCGCGTTGATCTACCTTAGCTTCACCTAAGGAGATCCAAACGATGGAGACAGTCCGCAACATCCTGTTCGTGATGTGCGATCAATTGCGTTGGGACTATCTGTCCTGCTACGGCCACCCGACGCTCGCGACACCGAACATCGACGCGCTCGCGAAGCGCGGCGTGCGCTTCGAACGCACGTACGTGCAAAGCCCCGTGTGCGGGCCGTCGCGCATGTCGTACTACACGGGCCGCTACGTCGACAGCCATCGCGCGTTCTGGAATTTCGTGCCGCTGCCGGTCGGCGAGCAGACGATCGGCGACTATCTGCGTCCGCACGGCATGCGCGTCGCGCTTGCCGGCAAGACCCACATGGTTGCGGACACGTCCGGCATGCAGCGGCTCGGCATGGTGAAGGGCTCGGAGCGCGCGGTGCTGCTCGAAGAGTGCGGTTTCGAGCCGTACGATCGCGACGACGGCATTCATCCGAACCTGTTCGGCTCGCGCGTCGAGACGCCGTACTGCGACTATCTGCGCGGCAAAGGCTACGGCGGCGACAATCCCTGGCATGACTACGCAAATTCGGCGCAGGGGCCGGACGGCGAAATCCTCAGCGGCTGGAAGATGCGGCACGCGTCGCTGCCCGCGAACATCGATGAAAAGGATTCCGAAACGCCGTACATGATCGATCGCGCGATGTCGTTCATCCGCGAGCAGGGCGACGCGCCGTGGTTCCTGCATTTGAGTCTGATCAAGCCGCACTGGCCGTATATCGTGCCGGCGCCGTACAACGACATGTACGGCCCGGACGACGTCAAACGCGCCGCACGCTCGCAGGCCGAGCGCGACAACCCGCATCCGGTGTACGACGCGTTCATGCAGCACGACGAAAGTCTGAGCTTCTCGCGCGACGAAGTCCGCAGCACCGTCGTGCCGACCTACATGGGACTCGTCAAGCAGGTCGACGATCACCTCGGTCGCCTGTTCGCGTTCCTGCGCGAGACGGGCCGCGACAAGGACACGATGATCGTCTTCACCAGCGATCACGGCGACTATCTCGGCGATCACTGGCTCGGCGAAAAGGAGCTGTTTCACGATGCGTCGTCGCGCGTGCCGCTGATCGTCGTCGATCCGCGCGCCGCGGCCGATGCGACACGCGGCACGGTGCAGCGCAACCTCGTCGAGGCGATCGATCTGCTGCCGACCTTTCTCGATGCGGTTGGCGCCGAGGTGCCGACGCACATCCTCGAAGGTCGTTCGTTGCAGCCGCTGCTGCACGGCGCGGGCGCGAACACGCCGTGGCGCGAAGTGGTCTTCAGCGAGTTCGACTACTCGTTCCGCTCGCGCACGCGTTCGCGGCTCGGCCGCGAACTTGACGGCTGCCGCTGCTTCATGGCCTTCGACGGCCGCTGGAAATACGTGTACTACGACGGCTTCCGTCCGCAACTGTTCGATCTCGTGAACGATCCCGACGAACTCGTCGATCTCGGCAACGACAGCGCGCGTGCGCCGGTGCGCGCGCGCATGCACGAATGTCTGTTCGACTGGCTGCGCCATCGCACGTTGCGGCAGACCGCGCCGGCGCGGATGGTCGAGCGTTGGACCGAGGTGTCGGAGAAGGGCGGGATTCTGCTCGGCGACTGGTGATGCGTAGTTCGTAATTTGTGATTTCGTGATTCGTGATGGGCAGCATCAGGGAGGCAGCGGTGAATAACAGGTGGCAAACGCAAGCACCGGGTAGCAGCAAGCAGTAGCAACAGGCAGCGGGCAACAGGTAATAACAGCAATGCGTGGCGCCTGCCGCGCCGGGCGCCGGCCCCGGTAGTACGAGCCCGCCGGCCAGAAAAATATTTCAAATAGACAGCTTGAGATCGAAGCGCGTGTCAGCGCACGCGCTCCGATCGACAGGAGACAACTTATGTATCGCCTTATCACAGCCGTCCTCGCGGCGCTGTGGATGGCGTTGCCGGCCGTCGTGCAAGCACAGACGACGCTAGTCATCAACGCCTTCCTGCCGCCGCAGCACATCTTCAACGTCGACGTCATGAAGCCCTGGGCGGCCGACGTCGAACGCGTCACCCAGGGGCGCGTGAAAGTCGTGTTTCCGCCGACCAGCATCGGCTCGCCGCAGCAGCAGTGGGACGTGGTCAGAAAGCGCATCGTCGATGGCGCGTACATCTTCAACGGGCTGATCCAGAACAAGGCGCGCCTCGTGCAGCTCGCGCATCTGCCGCTCGGGTCGTCGACCGCGGAGGGAATGTCGATCGCGCTGTGGCGCACTTACACCAAATACTTCGAGACGGCCGACGAGTATCGCGACGTGCATCTGCTCGCGCTCGTGGTGTTTCCGGCCGGCGAACTCTACGGTTTGCATCAGCCGGTCACGTCGCTCGATTCGATTCATGGCGTGAAGTTCTGGGCGCTGCCCGGCGTTGCGTCGACGCTGATGGATCGCGGCGGCGCGGGCGTCGTCGCCACGCCCGCGGCGAAGATGAGCGAGCTGGTGGCGGGCGGTACCGTTGACGGTTTCGCCGGGATCCCGGAGATGGACGCGGCGCGCTTTAACGTGCTGCGCTATGCACGCTACGAAACAACGGTGCCGGGCGGCGTCACCGCGCCGAGCTTCTCGCTGTTTGTGAATCGCCAGGTGTGGGAGTCGATTGCGCCGGCCGATCGCGATGCGATCACGGCGCTGTCGGGCGAGGCGTTCGCGCGTCGGATGGCCACGCTCGACACGGTCAACCGGCAGGCCCGTGAGCAGGCCGTCGCGCAAGGTCTGAAGCTGGTCGAGCCGAGCCCCGCGTTCGTCGACAGCCTGCGCACGCTCGCGCAGCCGCTCGACAAGCAATGGCTCGCGAATGCCGCGCGTCTGCACGTCGACGGTCCGGCGGCGCTCGCGTATTACCGTTCGGTCGCCCAGCAGGAGGCACAACCATGATGCCGTCCAACTCCTCCAATCCGTCCGATCCGCTGAACACGATGGCGACGCGCCACGGCGTCGCGCTCGACAAGGGCTGCGCGACGCGCTGGCTGCGGCGCGTGCTCGGCGCGATCGTCGCGTTGGTGCTGTGCCTGATCATGGGCCTCACGTTCTGCGACGTCTTCATGCGCTACTGGTTTGCCGCGCCGATTCGCGGCGCGTCGGAAATCGTGCGTTTCGCGATGGCGATCCTGATCTTCTCGGCGTTTCCGCTCGTCACGCTCGATCAGCAGCACATCACCGTGAATCTGCTGCAGGGACGGCTCGGCCGCGTCGGCAGCTGGTTGCAGCAGCTGTTCGTGCTGCTCGTCAGCGTGATCGCGCTCGGCATCATGACGTGGCAGCTCGCGAGCGACGGCGCCGATCTGGCGCGCAATCGTCTCACCACCACCGTGCTCGAATGGCCGCTCGCGCCGCTCAGCTACTACATGAGTGCACTGGCGGGCGTGACGCTGCTCGTGCTGGTCGTGCTCACGCTCGTTCATCTGACCGCGCTGCTGCGCCGGGAGGCCGTATGACGCTTGCCCTGACCGCTTTTTTTGCCGTTCTGCTGCTCGCGTTCGTCGGCGTGCCGCTCGGTTTCGCGATGCTCGGCATCGGCGTCGGCTTCTTCGCGCTGATTCGCGGCTGGGAGCCGGCGCTCGCGATGGCCGGCATGACGATCGCCGATCTCGCCGCCAACGAGAACCTGTCAGTACTCCCGATGTTCATCCTGATGGGCACCTTCATCTACAAGGCCGATCTCGCGGAGGAACTGTACGACGCGGCCAATGCGTGGATCGGCCATTTGAAGGGCGGACTCGCGCACGCGACGGTGCTGGCCTGCGCGGGCTTCGCGTCGATGTCGGGCAGCTCGATCGCGACCGCCGCGACGATGACCAAGGTCGCGATGCCGTCGATGCGCCGCCATCGCTACGCGGACAGTCTCGCGGCCGGCTGCGTGAGTTCGGGCGGCACGCTCGGCGCGCTGATTCCACCGAGCTTTCCGCTGCTGATTTACGGCGTGCTGACCGATCAGGACATCGGCAAGCTGTTCATCGCCGGTATCGGACCGGGTTTGCTGCTCGGCACGCTGTTCCTGCTGTCGATCTGGTGGACTGTGCGGCGCGATCCGGCGAAGGGGCCCGGCGGCGTGCGGGTCGACTGGCCGACGCGGTTTCGCAAGCTC
Organism: Paraburkholderia antibiotica; assembly: GCF_012927125.1. Taxonomy (GTDB): domain Bacteria; phylum Pseudomonadota; class Gammaproteobacteria; order Burkholderiales; family Burkholderiaceae; genus Paraburkholderia; species Paraburkholderia antibiotica. The sequence continues at coordinate 282,124 of NZ_JABBFZ010000006.1, read as the reverse complement.
GGCAAGATCTGGGGCGTGCTCGCGCTGTTCATCCTGGTGGTCGGCGGTCTGTATAGCGGCATCTTCACGGCGACCGAAGCGTCGAGCATTGGCGCGTGCGGCGCGCTCGTGTTCGCGACGCTGCGCCGCAAGCTGACGCCGAAGCTACTGCTCGAATCGCTGGTCGAGGCCGGCAAGACGACCGCGATGATCTTCGCGATCGCGTTCGGCGGGATGATCTTCGCGAACTTCATCACGCTCTCCGGGCTGACCGCGACGCTGGTCGCGTGGATTCACGCGCTGCATCTGCCGCTGCTCGGCGTGATTGGTGTGATCACGCTGATCTACATCGTGCTCGGCTCGCTGATGGAAGCACTCGCGATGATGCTGCTGACGATCCCCGTGTTCGCCGCGATCGTGCAGCCGCTCGGCGCGAACATGATCTGGTTCGGCATCTACGTCGCGATGATGATGGAGATTGGCATGATCCATCCGCCGGTCGGCATGAACATCTTCATGGTGAAGACGATGCTGCCCGATCTGTCGATCCGCACGATTTTCCGCGGCACGATTCCGTTCCTCGTCGCCAATGTCGTCGCGCTGGTCGCGGTGATTCTGGTGCCGGGGATCGCGCTCGGGCTGGTGGGATTGATGCGATGACGTGCGGCGGCTGGGGCCGATGCTGCGGCAGAGGGCGCTGGGTGTGGCGGCCGCGCCAGTTGCAGCGGTTACGGAACCTGCTGCGCAAACGGATGATCCGGCTGGTGCGGCGGTGAGCATGGATCGGAAGCGGGTGACAACGCAGAAGGTGAAGTAAGCACTGCGTGATGCTTTAGGACGCGCCACGCAGCACGCGCCGCTGACTGACCGCCGGCGAGCTTCGCGCGCGTCTACCCGGGCTTGTCCTGGGGTGGCCGCGTGTGCCCCCGGCTGGTCGGCTCCATTCGCCGCCGAGCCTTGACCACGCTCGTTCCCGCGCCATCCCCCACGATTATTTGCGATTCGCGAATGACGCATTCGTCGCTTGTCCCGTACCTGATGCGCCGCGCTTGCGCCACTCTTGGCCCCGTCGCTACCGCATCGACGTTGCGTCGGGACTGACCCGGGACTGCATCGAAGCGCGGCGCGGCACCTGCATCGAATTCGACGAACCCGGCGGCGCGAGCCGCGCCAGCGAATGCCGTCCGCGCAACAGCGGCCGGTCTATGGAGACACAGATGAAATCGAACGACTGGGACGTGACCTACGAATGGAAAGCCGTCCTGCTGCTCGCCCTGGGCTTCGGGCTCGTGGGCCTCGACCGGTGGCTGATCGCGCCGCTGTTTCCGTCCATCATGAAGGACCTGAATCTGAACGCGCAGGACGTCGGTAACTGCATCGGCATCCTCGGGCTGTCGTGGGGGATTTTCGCGGCGCTGATGGGCGGCATCTCCGACAAGATCGGCCGCCGCAAGGTGCTGATTCCGGCGATCATCGCGTTTTCGCTGCTGTCCGGGTTCTCGGGTGTTGCCGGTGGGCTGATGAGCCTGCTCGCGGTGCGCGCGCTGATGGGCGTCGCCGAAGGCTCGTTCTGCCCGACCAGCTTCGCCGCAACCGCCGACGCGTCGCATCCGAAGCGCCGCGGCTTCAATCTCGGCCTGCAGCAAAGCGGCTTCGCGCTGTTTGGCCTCGCGCTGTCGCCGATCATCGCGACGCAATTGCTGAGCGTGATGAGCTGGCGCGGCGTGTTCGCGCTGGTGTCGGTGCCGGGGTTGATCCTCGGCGTGCTGATGTTCTTCGTGATCCGCGAGCCGAAAGCCGCGTCTGGCACAGCATCGACGAGCGCGCCGCACGGTGCGCCGCAGCACACCGCCCACGCCGCCAACGGCACCACCGCGCCACGCGGCAACTGGCGCGACGTGCTGAAAAGCCGCAACATCCCGGTCGCGATGGCCGCGCTGTTCTGCGCAATGACCGGCGTGTTCGTGCTCGGCGCGATGCTGCCGCTGTATCTGACCGAGTATCTGTCGCTCGATACGCAGCGCATGGGCGTCGTCGTGTCGGCGATCGGCTTTGGCGGCTTTATCGGCCAGTTCGGCTTGCCGGGGCTGTCGGATCTGGTCGGGCGGCGCGTGGCCAGCATCGTCGGCTTTGCGGGCACGGCGGTGATGCTGTACCTGTTTCGCGGACTCGGCGCGCAGCCGGTCCAGCTGTTCGTGGTGCTGTTCGTCGCATCGTTCTTCACGCTCGGCCTTGTGTCGCTGTTGTCCGGACCGGTCGCGACCGAGGCCGCGCCGCTCGGCATGATCTCGACGTCGATCGGCATCGTCGTCGGTGCGGGCGAGATTTTCGGCGGCGGCATTGCGCCGGCGATCGCGGGCTTCGTCGCGACCCACTTCGGAATCCAGAATATCTTGTGGCTGCCGATCTGCGCGGTCCTGCTCGGCATCGGTGTGAGTCTGCTGCTCGAGGAAACCGCGCCGTCCCGGCTGCGTCGTCGCGGCGGCGCGCCCACGCTCGATCTGCCGGCGAGCGAATAAGTTAGCGAATAAGTCAGCGAATAACGCCCGCCATGACGTCGGTCATCGAACTCATTACAAGGCCGCCGTTGCCGACGGCGCGGCGCGTTCACGCGCGCGAGCCCATATACACTGACGGGCAACGCGGGTGGACAAGGACGCAGCATGGACCGTTTTCTGAGTATCGAAGCATTTGTACGCGTGGCGGAGACGAGCAGTTTCGCCGAGGCCGCGCGGCAGTTGGGCGTGACGAGTTCGGTGATCACGACGCGCATCCAGCAGTTGGAGAAGTTCGTCAACGCGCCGCTGTTTCATCGCAGCACGCGTCATGTGCGGCTCTCGGACGTGGGCGAGGCGTTCTATCGCGAGTGCGCGGAGGTGGTCGGGCGCGTCAACGAGCTGACCGACCAGATGCGCGAGCTGCGCGCGACGCCGACCGGCCGCTTGCGCATCCAGATGTTGCCGGGCTTCGCGCTCGGCCACTTCGGCGCGCCGCTCGCGGAATTCAACCGCCGCTATCCGGGCATCCAGCTCGACGTGATCGTCAACGACCGGGTGGTCGATCCGATCGAAGAGGGCTTCGACGTCGCGTTCCAGATCTTTCCGCCGATCGCCGAATCGCTGATCGAACGACGCCTTTTCAAGGTGCGGCGCCTCTTCTGCGCGACGCCCGCCTACGTGAACGAGCATGGCGCACCGCAGCATCCGCGCGATTTGCTGCAGCACACCACGGCGCTGTATTCCGGTTACCCGTCGCGCAATCGCTGGACCATGACGCGCGGCGACGAGGTCGTCGAAATGGAGCTGCCCGGCATGATCCGCTCGAACTCCGTGCATCTGCTGCGCGACTACGCGTTGACGGGCGGCGGCGTGGTTTGCCTGCCGACACTCGTCGCGAGCGCCGCGCTGCTCGACGGTTCGCTGGTGCCGATTCTGACCGACTACACGCTGTCGACGCTGAATTTCGCGGCCGTGTATCCCGCTACCCAACGACAGGCGCTGAAGGTCCGGGCGCTGGTCGAGTTTCTGGCCGAGTACCTGGGCTCCGAGCCCGCGTGGGATCGGCCCCTTATCGAGCGCGGCTGGGTGACATAGCCCTGCCGGGCGAACAGATTTTCGCGCGCGGATTATTTGCAAAGCGCGAATGCTGTAATCGCCCGATCGCCGGTTGTTGCCATCCTGTTGCGCTCCTAAAGTTGATTCCAACGCCACCCGCTTACCGCCGACGCAACGTCGTTGCAAAGGCGCCGAACAAGTGCGGTGCGATAACGCTGACAGACAGGAGACAGCAATGACCGAAGCGCAATTCCATACCGTGTTTGGCTCGCTCGACGGCTACCGCAAGGGCGAGATCGAAATCACCAGCGGCGACGCACGCCATTACGTGTTTTCCAACGTCTTCGAAGTCGCTGCCGAAGCGGCGCCCTACGAGAAAGTCGTGGTCGGCAAGAACCTCGACTACGTGATCGAGGTGCTGCGCACCGATGGGCAGTCGCCGTGGTTCGCCTGCGCGCACGACGAATTCACGATCCAGATGGACGGCGAAGTGCGCATCGATTTCATCAAGCTCGATACGCCGCCGCAAAGCGGCATGGGCACGGTCAGCGGCGGCGCGCAACCCGCCGGCCGCGCGATGGGTCACGTGGTGCTGCGCCGCGGTCATCAGGCGTTGCTGCCGGCCGGCTGCGCGTATCGCTTCACCGCACAGAAACCCGGCGTCGCGCTGGTGCAGACGATGGTCGGCGAACTGTCGGTGCAGAAGTGGGCCGACATCTGCCTGCACTGATACGCGGACCCGAATACGCGTACTCGAACGAACATCTGACCCAATCCGGAGACAAGACATGGCATCCCTCGAAACTCTCGACCATCCCGCAGGCTTTGCCGCCGACACCGTCCGCGCGAGCGAACCCGATGCGGTGACCGGCTATCGCCGCTTCACGCTCGGCGCATTCGAATTCATGCGCGACGAGTACTTCGTCAAGATCCACTGGCCCGCGAAAGGCCAGACCCGCACCCACGCGGTGCCCGCCGACGCGTTCCTGCGCGCGATGATGCGCGACGTCGCGTGGGGCTTCTTCTACGGCTGGGTCAACTTCGATCACGTGTTCGGCACGCGCAATCACTACGGCAAGGTCGACATGTATGCGGGCTCGTTCAACGGCATCATGAAGGAGGCGGGCGTTGATTATTCGGAGACCTTCGAAACGCCGACCATCATGGCGACCTTCAAGGCGATCCTGCACGACTGGACCAACGAAGGCTTCGACCCGTTCGCCGCGCCGGAGGAAACCGGCACCGCGTTCGGCCGCAAGCACGGCGAGAACGAAGCGGCGATCGAGCGCTCGCGGATTGCGACGCGCCGCATGCCCGGCCTCGAAGGCGATTCCCCGCTGCGCAACGATCTGCCGGTCAATCGCGCGTTCGCCGACGTGGTCCAGGACGAACCGGAAGTGCACGTCGAGCCCGGTTTCGAAGGTCAGCTGCACGCGTTCAATCTGTTCAAGTACCTGTCGCGCTCGGACGTGACGTGGAATCCGTCGGTCACGTCGGTGTGCGGTCAGAGCCTGTTCTGCCCGACCACCGAGGAATACATCCTGCCGGTTTTTCATGGCAACGATCGCGTCGAGTGGTTCCTGCAACTGTCGGACGAAATCGTCTGGGACATCGGCGACAAGAACACCGGCGCGCCGCGCGCCCGCATCACGATGCGCGCGGGCGACATCTGCGCGATGCCGGCCGACATCCGTCACCAGGGCTATTCGACCAAGCGCTCGATGCTGCTGGTGTGGGAAAACGCCACGCCGAATCTGCCGAAGCGTTACGAAAGCGGCGAGCTCAAGCCGTATCCGGTCGACTTCTGATTGCCCGGCTGAACCGCAACGCTTCCGCATTCATCGAGGACCATTCATGCAAACCCAACTGTTCATCGACGGCCGCTTCACGGACGCCGTCGAAGGCGGCACGATCGACGTGCTCAATCCGCACGACGGCTCGCTGATCACGAAGATCGCCGCGGCCACCGCCGCCGACGTCGATCTCGCCGTCGCCGCCGCCACGCGCGCGTTCCCGAAATGGGCCGCGCTGGCCGCCGCCGAACGCGGCCGGCTGCTGCTGAAACTCGCCGACGCGATCGAAGCGAACGCCGAAGAACTCGCGCAACTCGAATCGCTCGATACCGGTCACCCGATCCGCGATTCGCGCGGCCTCGACGTGCCGCGCACGGCCGCATGCTTCCGCTACTTCGGCGGCATGGCCGACAAGCTGCAAGGCTCGGTGATTCCCGTCGAAACCGGCTTTCTGAACTACGTGCAGCGCGCGCCGATCGGCGTGGTCGGCCAGATCGTGCCGTGGAATTTCCCGCTGATGTTCACGAGCTGGAAGATGGGCCCGGCGCTCGCGGCCGGCAACACGGTCGTGCTGAAGCCGTCGGAGATTACGCCGCTTTCTACGTTGCGCATTGTCGAGCTGATGGCCGAAGTGGGTTTTCCGGCAGGCGTCGTCAATATCGTCGCGGGCTATGGACATACGGCCGGGCAGCGGCTCGCCGAGCATCCGGGCGTCGGCAAGATCGCGTTCACCGGTTCGACCGCGACGGGTCGGCGCATCGTTGAAGCATCGCAGGGCAATCTGAAGCGCGTGCAGCTCGAACTCGGTGGCAAGGGCGCGAACATCGTGTTCGACGACGCCAATCTCGACACCGCGATCAACGGCGCCGCGTGGGCGATCTTCCACAACCAGGGGCAGGCGTGCATCGCCGGCTCGCGGCTGGTGCTGCACGAGCGCATCGCCGATCAGTTCCTCGAACGCTTCGTGTCGCTCGCTTCGTCGATCCGGCTCGGCAATCCGCTCGATCCGAATACCGAAATGGGACCGCTGACCTCGAAGCAGCATCAGGAGCGTGTGCTGCAATTCGTCGACGTCACGCGCCAGCAGGGCGGTCGCGTGCTGACGGGCGGCAGCGCGCCGCAGGACGCCGCGCTCGCGAACGGCTACTACGTGCGCCCGACCATCGTCGAAGCGGCGAGCGCGAAAGACCGCGTCGCCCAGGAAGAAGTGTTCGGCCCGTTCGTCACGGTGCTGCGCTTTGGTAGCGACGAGGAAGCGCTCGCGATCGCCAACGGCACCGAGTACGGCCTCGGCAGCGGCTTGTGGACGCGCGATCTGTCGCGCGCGCACAAGATGGCCGCGCAGATTCACGCGGGCATGTGCTGGGTCAACTGCTACAAGCGCGTCAATCCGGGCAGCCCGTTCGGCGGCGTCGGTCAGTCGGGCTACGGTCGCGAGATGGGCTTCGAGGCGATGCACGACTACACGGAAGCGCGCTCGGTGTGGGTCAACGTCGACGGCCAGGTGCCGCCGCATTTCAAGCGTTGAGGTTCGTATGGAGCGCTTCGTCTATCAGGGCACGCCGTCGCGCGTGGTGTTCGAATGGGGCGGGCTCGCGGCATTGCCCGCGGAAGTCGAGCGGCTCGGCGCGCGGCGTGCGCTGATTCTCGCGACGCCCGAACAGCGTCCGTTGGCCGATGAAGTCGCGCGCGTGCTTGGCGCGCGCGCGGCCGGCGTGCATGCCGAAGCGGTGATGCATGTGCCGGTCGAAGTCGCGCGGGCGGCGCGCGAGAAAGCCGTCGCGCTCGACGCCGACTGCTGCGTCGCGGTCGGCGGCGGTTCGACGGTCGGGCTCGGCAAGGCGATCGCGCTCGAATCGTCGCTGCCGATCATCGCGGTGCCGACCACTTACGCGGGCTCGGAGATGACGCCGATCTATGGCCTCACCGAAGGGCGTCTGAAGCGCACCGGCCGCGATATGCGCGTGCTGCCGCGCACGGTGATCTACGATCCGTCGCTAACGCTGTCGCTGCCGGCGAATATCTCGGCGGCGTCGGGCATCAACGCGATGGCGCACGCGGTCGAAGCGCTCTACGCGGAAGACGCGAACCCGGTGATCAGTCTGATGGCGGAGGAAGCGATCCGCGCGCTTGGTGAAGCGCTGCCGGCGATCGTGCGCGCACCCGACGATACTGAAGCGCGCAGCCGCGCGCTGTACGGCGCATGGCTCGCGGGCACCTGTCTCGGCGCGGTCGGCATGGCGCTGCATCACAAGCTGTGTCATACGCTCGGCGGCACGTTCAACCTGCCGCACGCGCAGACGCATGCGGCGATGCTGCCGCATACGGCACACTACAACCATGCGGCCGCCGCCGATGCGCTCACGCGCGTCGCGCGCGCGCTCGGCGGCCGACAGGCAGCCGAAGCGGGTCCGCTGCTGTTCGAACTGAACCGTAAGCTCGGGATTCCGGCGGCGCTTGCGCAGATCGGCATGCCGGAGCAAGGGCTCGACGAAGCGGCCGATCTCGCGTGCAAGAATCCGTATGCGAATCCTCGGCCGGTGGAGCGCGATGCGATCCGCGCGCTGCTGCAACGCGCGTGGCAGGGCGTGGAACCTGCCTGAAGAGCGGGAGCCGTCGTGCCGTGCCGCGCGGCCGAAAACAATCATGGAGGAAGACATGGCGATCAATAACAAGGACCCCGAACGGGCGCTCACCGAGCAGGTCGTCGCGAGCTTCGCGAACACGCCCGACGAGCGCCTGCGCACGCTGATGCAGGCGCTCGTGCGGCACATGCACGCGTTCGTGCGCGAAGTCGAGCCGACCGAGTCCGAATGGATGTCGGCGATCCGCTTTCTGACCGACACCGGCAAGATGTGCGATGACCTCGTGCGTCAGGAATTCATTCTGCTGTCGGACACGCTCGGCGTGTCGATGCTGGTCGACGCGATCAATCACCGCCTCGCGACCGGCGCGACCGACACCACCGTGTTCGGCCCGTTCTACATTCGCGGCATGCCCGAGCGCGCGTACGGCGAGAACATCGCGCTGAGCCCCGGCACGCCGGCGCTGGTGCATGGCCGCGTGCTGTCGACCGACGGCAAGCCGATCGCCGACGCGGTGCTCGACGTCTGGCAGACCGCCGAGAATGGCATGTACTCCGGGCAGGACACGGAACAGCCGCACGGCAATCTGCGCGGGCGTTTTCGCACCGATGCCGAAGGCCGCTACGCGATCTCGACGATCGTGCCGGTCAGCTATCCGATTCCGACTGACGGTCCGGTCGGCCGCATGCTCAACGCGACCGGGCGGCATCCGTGGCGGCCCGCGCATCTGCACTTCATGATCGACGCGCCCGGACATCGCACGCTCGTCACGCATGTGTTCGATCGCGAGGACACGTATCTGGATTCGGATGCGGTGTTCGGCGTGAAGCCGTCGTTGCTGGTCGACTATCGCGAGCGGCCGGCGGATCACGAACTGGCACGCCGCTTCGGCTTCGACGGCCCGTTCCGCGAAGCGCGCTACGACTTCGTACTCGACCGGAGCGCCTGACGATGGGACGTTATTTCGCGGTGTTCGCCACCGACAAGCCCGGCATGCGCGAAGTGCGCGAACGGATACGGCCGGTGCATCGGACGTGGTTGCGCAGCGACACGCATCGCGGCGTGTTCGTGCGCCTCGGCGGTCCGACGCTCGCGCCGCAATGCGATGCGATGAACGGCACGTTGCTGGTCGTCGAAGCGGAACGGATCGACGACGTGATGGAGTTCATGAGCAACGATCCGTACATGCAGGCGGGGCTATTCGACTGCGTCGAGATCCGGCCGTGGGACTGGAGTCTCGGCAATCCCGAGCGGCGGGTCTGAGCGATGGATGCCACACCGCTCTGCCTGGTCGACGATGTGCCGGACGGCGGCGCGCGCGTCGTCGATGCGGCGCCTGTCGGCGTGCCGGTCGTGCTCGTACGACGCGGCGAACAGGTGTGGGCGTACGCGAATCGCTGCCCGCATTTTTCGGTGCCGCTCGATTTTGAACCCGGCGAGGTGTTGTGCTACCGCTCGCAGGTGCTGATGTGCGCGCATCACAGCGCGTTGTTCCGCTTCGAGGACGGGCATTGCATCGATGGGCCGTGCGAGGGGGCCAAGCTCGACGCGGTGCCGGTGCGAATCGAGGAGGGGGGGCGGGTGGTGCTGGTCCGCTGAGCCGGTGTCTGAGTCGTTTGTTTTCCGGTGCTTTTCCGATGAGTCCAAGGCAGCGATGCGATACCGCGGCTTGCGCTCAATCGTGATAACGATAGCGTTCGATATTATTTGTGCGCTAACGAGCGGCTCTCTACGATCTCGGGACATTCACTCCGATAGTGTCCCGAAACATGAATACGACCCAAGCCCTTAGAGCCGCGCTGTTTTCCGTTCTCGTTACGTGCGGCATCGTCGGTGCGCAAGCGGCACTCGCGGCTGGACAGACCGTGCGAGTCGGCATCATGTCCGGCGAGGACGAAGACGTGTGGCGCGCGGTGGCCGCCAATGCGGCCAAACAGGGTATCACCGTCAAGATCACCACGTTCTCCGACTATACGCAGCCCAACGAAGCGCTCGCGCAGCACGACCTCGACGCGAATTCGTTCCAGCACAAGCCGTATCTGGATGCGCAGATCGCGGCGCGCCATTACGACATCGTGCCGGTCGGCTTCACCTATGTGCAGCCGATCGGCCTCTACTCGCGCAAGGTGAAATCGGTGGCGGCGTTGCCGCAGAACGCGACGATCGGCGTGCCGAACGATCCGAGCAACGAGGGCCGCGCGCTGCTTCTGCTGCAGGCGAACGGGCTCATCAAGCTGCGGCCCGACGTCGGTCTGCTGCCGACCGCGCGCGACATCGCCGACAATCCGAAGCACGTCCAGATCAAGGAGCTCGACGCGGGCATCGTCGGCCGTGCGATCGGCGACCTCGACGCGGCCGTCGTCAATACCGACTGGGCGATCAAGGCCGGCATCAGGATTCCTCAGGAACGCATCGCGCAGGAGCAGGTGCCGGGCAATCCGTATCGCAACTTCATCGCGGTCAATGCGAAAGACGCGAGCGCGCCGTGGGTGAAGACGATCGTCGATAGCTACCAGCAGGCCAATGTCGCTTCGTCGATTCTGACTGTTTATCACGGTGCCACGCTGCCGGCATGGGATGGTGCGCCTCAGCATTGAGGGGGCGTTTATAGGGCGTTGGGCCGGCGCGCGATGCTGGCGCCCACCTCCACCATCTTTTATCTCATCTCACCGCACCGTTCGCCATGTCCATCGACACATCGCTCCTCGATCGCCGCACTTTCCTGAAACTTTCGCTCGGCGCAGCCGCCGCATCGGTTACTGGCGCGGCGCCATCCGTTTTCGCGCAGGGAAACCCACGCACGCTGCGCATCGGCAACCAGAAGGGCTATCTGAATCTGCTGAAGGGGCGCGGCACGCTCGAAAAGCGGCTGGCGCCGCTCAACGTATCGGTGAGCTGGACCGAGTTCGCGGCGGGGCCGGTGCAACTGGAAGCGCTGAACGTCGGCTCGATCGATTTCGGCGACGTCGGTGAAGCACCGCCGATTTTCGCGCAAGCCGCCGGCGCGCCGCTCGCGTATGTCGCGGCGACGGTGACGCGGCCGCAGTCCGAAGCGGTGCTGGTGCCCCCGCAATCGACGATCCGTTCGGTCGCGGACCTGAAGGGCAAAAGGATCGCGCTCAACAAAGGCAGCAACGTCCATTACTTTCTCGTCAAGCTGCTGCAGCAACACGGTCTGCAATACAGCGACGTCAAGCTCGTGTTTCTCGCGCCGGCCGATGCACGCGCGGCATTCGAGCGCGCCTCGATCGACGCGTGGGTGATCTGGGATCCTTTTTTCGCCGCCGCCGAGAAGACGTTCGGCGCGCGCGTGCTGGCCGATGCGAGCGGAGTGGTGGGCAATCGCGCGTTTTACTTTTCGTCGCAGCGCTACGCGGCGGACAATCCCGACGTGATCCGGATCCTGATCGAGGAACTCGACAAGGTCGATCAGTGGGGCAAGCAGAACCGCGATCAGCTCGCGAGCGAACTGGCGCAACTGTGGGGCGTGCCGAAGCCGGTCGTGGACGTGGTGGTGCGGCGTCAGCAGTTCGGCACGCAGCCGATTACGCACGCGATTCTCGGCGAGCAGCAACGGATCGCCGATACGTTCCTTGAACTGGGCCTGATCCCGAAGTCAATCGATGTGCTGAAGGCTGCGCCGCCGAATCTCGCGTAGCGGCGCGAGGTGAGGCAAGGTGGTGTAAGGCTGACGCGATGAGGGCGGCGGCGGCGCGATATCACCCGTGTGGCGCGGCACAAGCATCACGCGCAGTCAGGCGCGCTGCACACAGTGCGCCGTACTTACGCCGCATGCGCCTCCCGCATGCGCCCCTACCGCTCCGACACCGGCTGCTTCTGCACACCACCACCGTCCGGAGCGCTATCGACCGGATCCGCCATCCGCCGCATCGAGCTGGCGCAGGCCGCGATCAACGCAAGCGCCGCGGCGATGCCGGCAATCAGCGCGATGTGCCGGCCCTGCACGAGCCCGAACACGATGGCGACTGTGACGGCGCCGCTCGACTGGCCGACGAGGCGTCCCATCGATTGCAGGCCGGACGCGCCGCCGCTGCGATGCCGCGGCGCGCTGCCGATAATCACGCGATTATTCGGCGACTGGAACAGCCCGAAGCCAAGCCCGCAGATCGCGAGCCGCCACGCGACGTCGAGATAGGTCGACGCAGCGTCGAGCTGGCACAGCAGCGCGAGTCCGCAGCCCAGCACGAGGAGCCCGACGCTGCTGATGCGTCCGGGCGCGATCCGGTCGGACAGCCGGCCCGCGATCGGCGCGATCAACGCGGTGACGAGCGGCCACGGCGTCATCAGAAAGCCGGTCTGGGTTTCCGAAAGCTTCAGCGTCTGCTCGAAATAGAACGGCAGCACGATGAAGGCCATCGTTTGAGCGGCGAACGAGCAGATCGACGTCGCCATCGACAGGGAAAACACCGGCATGCGCAGCAGGTCGATCGGCAGCATCGGCGTGGCGAGCCGGTTTTCGCGTCGCACGAACAGCACGCCGGCCACCAGCGCGACCGCGACCATGATGAGGCCGCGCCGGGTCGCGCCGGCTTCGCCGAATGCGGCGAGACCGGAGATCAGCAGGCCGAAGCTGAGCGCGTTGAGCACGACGCTCACGCCGTTCAGGCGGGCGGCGGAGGTCGGCGTGGCGGGGAGGGTGCGCGCGCCGATCGACAACGCCAGCACGCCGAGCGGCACGTTGACGAGAAACAGCCACTGCCAGTGCGCGATCGACAGAATCGCCGACGCGATACTCGGCCCCGCCGCCGACGACACGGCCACCACCAGCGACGCATAGCCGACGCCGACACCGAGTCGCGCCTTCGGATAGATGAAGCGCACCAGCGCGATATTGACGCTCATGATGCCGGCCGCGCCGAAGCCCTGGAACACGCGCGCGATCGCAAGCAGCGGCAGCGTGTGCGCATTCGCGCAGGCGAACGACGCCAGCGTGAAGAGCGCGAGCCCCGCGCAGTAGACCCGTTTGTAACCGAGACTGTCGCCGAGCACCGCGAGCGGCAGCAGCGATACGGTGATCGCCAGCTGATACGCGTTGACGACCCAGATCGCGTTCGCGGGCGATACCGCGAGCTCGTTGCTGATGGTGGGCAGGGCGACGTTCACGATGGAGGTATCGAGAACCGACATCGTCATCGCGATGGCAATCGCGAGGAACGCAAACGCACGTTGGGGATTGGGCAGGCCGTCGGTCATGGTGCAAGCGAGTCGAAGGGGATGGCACGCGCGACGGCGTGCTGGGCCAGCACCGTCGCGTGTGCATTGTTGCAACTCTGACTCGCCAGAGCAAGGCAACGCCCGATACCGGGATCACGGCTACCCCCTTCGGCCTGGGCCGCCGGCCTGCCGAGCCGCTAGCCCACGGGCCTGCTGGCCCGGTGCCGCTTACTTCAAACGCCCCGCCAGGAACTGTTGCAAACGCTCGCTGCGCGGACTCGTCAGCACCTCGTGCGGATGCCCCTGTTCCTCGATCTTGCCCTGATGCAGGAACACCACATGATTCGACACGTTGCGCGCAAAGCCCATTTCGTGCGTGACGACGATCATCGTGCGACCTTCCTCGGCGAGCGCCTGCATCACCCGCAGCACTTCGCCGACCAGTTCCGGATCGAGCGCCGAGGTCGGCTCGTCGAACAGCATCACTTCGGGCTCCACTGCCAGCGCGCGGGCAATCGCCACGCGCTGCTGCTGACCGCCCGACAGATGCGACGGATATTTCTGCTCGGTATTGGCAGGCAATCCGACCTTGGTCAGATACTTGCGGGCGCGCGCCTCGGCGTCCGCCCGGCTCAGTCCGAGCACGCTGATCGGCGCCTCGATGATGTTCTCGAGTACCGTCATGTGCGCCCACAGATTGAAATGCTGGAACACCATCGACAGACGCGTACGCATCGTCTGCAATTGCTTCGGATTGCTTACGCGCAGCGAGCCGCCGCGATCGACGCTCGTTTGAATCTCTTCGCCGTTCAGCGTGATGCGTCCCGAGCACGGCGATTCGAGAAAATTGATGCACCTGAGGAAGGTGCTTTTCCCGGAGCCGCTCGACCCGATGAGGCTAATCACGTCGCCCGCCCTGGCCTTGAGCGAGACGCCCTTCAATACCTCGTTTTCGCCGAACTTCTTGTGCAGGTCGTCGACTGTCAGCTTGTACATGCTCTTGTGCTCCATCATGGCGCGCATGCGCCAGGGTTAATGCCCTTGCGGTTTCAGGTAAGCCAGCAAACGGATTTCCATCTTGCGGAAGCCCCAGATCAGCGAAAACACGATCGCCGCGTAGAGGATCGCCGCGATGCCGTACGCCTGAAAAGTGGCATAGGTGGCGGAGTTCACGTCGCGCGCAACCTTCAGGATGTCGGGGACGGTCGCGGTGAACGCGAGCGTCGTCGCGTGCAGCATCAGGATCACCTCGTTGCTGTACGAGGGCAGCGAGCGCCGCAGCGCCGAGGGCAGGATGATGCGCGTATAGAGCTTGTATTTCGACATCCCGTACGCGAGGGCTGCCTCGATCTCGCCGTGCGACGTCTCCTTGATCGCGCCGGCGAAAATCTCGGTGGCGTACGCGCATTCGTTCAGCGTGAACGCGAGCAGCGTGCAATACATCGCATTGCGAAAGAAGCTGTTCAGCATCTCGTGCTCGTGGATGAAATGCAGGCTGTAGAGGCCGGTATAAAACAGCAGCAGTTGCACGTAGAGCGGGGTGCCGCGGAACACGTACGTATAGAGCCACACGGGACCGGAGAGATAGCGGTTGCGCGAGGCGCGCGCGATCGCGAGCGGTACCGCCAGCGCGAAGCCGAGCCCGACGGAGACCACCAGCAGCCACAGCGTGATGACGAGGCCGTTGTAGTTGAAACCATCGGTGTACAGATAGTTCGGCCAGTATTGACGAATCAGTTCGATCACAGCGCGGCCCTCCGCACGCCGATCGAGTAGCGTTTCTCGAGGCGTTTCAGTGCGAGATTCGACACCGTCGTGATGGCCAGATAAATGGCGCCGGTGACGAGCGTGAAGAAGAAAAACGATTGCGTGCTTTTGCCCGCGTCCTGCGAGGCTTTCACGACATCGGCGAGACCGATGATCGACACCAGCGCGGTCGCTTTCACGAGCACCTGCCAGTTGTTGCCGATGCCGGGCAGCGCGAAGCGCATCATCTGCGGAAACAGGATGCGCGTGAACACGCGCCGCGCGCTCATGCCGTAGGCGAAGCCCGCTTCGAGCTGGCCGCGCGGTACGGACAGGAATGCGCCGCGAAACGTCTCGGTGAAATACGCGCCGTAGATGAAGCCCAGCGTGATGACGCCGGCCACGAACGGATCGATGTCGATCTGGTCGATGCCGACCGCGTCGGTCAGATCGTTGAGCCAGATCTGGATGCTGTAGAAGAGCAGCAGCATCAGCACGAGGTCGGGCACCGCGCGGATCAGCGTCGTGTACAGCGTGCCGATGCGCGACAGGATGCGGTTGGCCGATAGCTTGGCGGCCGCGCCGGCGAGGCCGAGCACGAACGCCGCCACGAGCGACAGCAGCGCGAGCTTGATGGTTTCCCACGTGCCCGCGAGGAGCAGCGGACCGAAGCCGTGAAAATTCATGGGAGTGTCCTTGATGAAGGCGCGCTGCGCGTGGCGGCGCGAAAGGCCAGGGCCTGGGTGGACGAGCGCGGCGTGGGCAAGGGCCCGGCCGCGCGCGCGACTAGCCGATCGTTGCGGATCGGCACGCGTCAGGCGAACGGGGGCTTAGCCGCCGTACACGTCGAACGAGAAATACTTCGACTCGATCTTCCTGTACGTGCCGTCCTTGATCATGTCGGCGATCGCCTTGTCGATCTTGTCCTTCAGTTCCGGGTCGTCCTTGCGCAGGCCGATCGCGGCCGCGCCGGTCGGGATTTCCGCGCCGGCGAACGCGAAGCCCGCGCCGCGCGGGGTCTTCAGGAAGCCGATGTCGGCCTGCACTTCGTCCTGCAGCGCGGCGTCGAGGCGGCCCGTCAGCAGGTCGGCGTAGACCTGATCCTGGTTCTGGTAGGGCAGCACGTTCACGCCCTTGGGCGCCCAGTTTTCCTTGGCGTAGGTTTCCTGGATCGTGCCTTGTTCGACGCCGATCGTCTTGCCCTTCAGCGACGCGGCCGTCGGCTGCAGCGGCGCGCCTTTCTTCGCGATGAGGCGCGTCGGCGTATTGAACAGCCTGGTCGAGAACGCGACCTGCTCGGCGCGCTGCGGCGTGATCGTCATCGACGACAGCACGCCGTCGAATTTCTTCGCCTTCAGGCCCGGAATCATCCCGTCGAAGTCCTGTTCGACCCACACGCACTTCGCATTCAGGCGGCGGCAGATTTCGTTGCCTAGGTCGACGTCGAAGCCGACCAGCTTGCCGTCAGGCGCTTTCGATTCGAACGGCGCGTAGCTCGCATCGACGCCGAAGCGCACGGTGGACCACTCTTTGGCGAACGCGCCGCTGGCGGCGAGCGCGATGGCGACGGACAAGGCAAGTTTCTTCATAAAGTCTCCGGGGTTGGACGGCCTGATCTGGAATTTCGGGCAACGGCAGCCTTGCCTTGCGGGCGTGGACCTGAACATGTCCGGGTGTGGTGGCCCATGCTCTGGGGTGCTATGTTGTATAGACAAATTATCCCGTACAGGTAAAGACGAACAATCGGGGTTAGTGCCTAGGGTAGGGTTTTTGTGCTGCGGTGAAATCCGTATAAACGCTTTATTTATATGGGTTTGCGGCGAATTTGTGGAACCTGTGGCCGGTGCCTGATTTTTATTTTTGGCGGCGATTTATTTCACGTGAAACATCTTGTCCATACAACTTGGTTGCGGCTGCGCGCCAGTAGGGATCTGTCCGGATGCGTGCGAGGACGCGCGCAAGCGCCTCGCCTTGCGACGATGCTGCAAGACGGGTGGGCGCCATCGGTGCGATGCGAGGGGGAGGGAAGAAAGAGGAGGGTGAAACCGCGCTACCGCTGCTACTGATGCTACCGCTGCTCTTGATGCGAAGGCTGCTGATACGTCATGTGCCCTTCTTCGTAGAGCGTGTAGATCAGCTCGAGCATCCGCTTGATGTCGGCCGATTCATCAAGCATACGCATGCTCATGATGATCGGCGACACGAGGTTCGGGTCGTCGAGGTCCTTGTATGCGACGTCGCCGCGCTGCAGCCCGTTCACGCTGGCCGGCACGATCGAAATGCCTTCGCCCGCGCCGACCAGCCCGAGCGCGATCTGCAACTCGCGGGTTTCGTACAGCCGATGCGGCTTCAACGCGCGATCGTGAAACGCGGCGAGCACCTGGTCCGCATAACTCGGCCGCGGCGACTTCGGAAAGATGATCAGCGTTTCGCTGACGAGATCGTGCAGCGACAATACCGGTTTCGTATCGACCAGCGGATGCCCCATCGGCAGCGCGACGATCATCCGCTCCTCACGCAGCACGACGCGTCGGATGCTCGGGTCTTCGTGGCGAATACGGCCGAAGCCGACGTCGATACGGCCTTCCTTCAGGGCCTTGATCTGATCCATCGTCGACAGCTCGTGCAGGCTCAGCTCGACCGCGCTGTTCTCGGTGCGAAAGCGCCGGATGATCTTCGGCAGCATCCCGTACAACGTCGAGCCGACGAAGCCGACCGACAGACTGCGCTCGATCTTGCCGACCCGCCGCGTCATCGCCTCGATTTCGGTGGTCTGCGCGAGCAACTGCACCGCGTGCGAATAGAAGAAGCGGCCCGCCTCGGTCAGCTTCAGCGGCCGAGAATTGCGCTCGAACAGTTGCACGCCGAGCGTGTCTTCGAGTTGCTGGATCTGGCGGCTGAGCGGGGGCTGCGCAATGTGCAGACGTTTGGCGGCCCGGGTGACGTTGCATTCTTCGGCAACCGCCACGAAGTAGCGCAGATGACGCAGTTCCATAAAAATACCTTTTAAGTATCGTCGTGATACTAAATCAGTGTTGGACGATGCGAATGATGGGCAACTATCCTTCAGTTACGGCAGACGCACCGAAAAATTATACCTTCCGGGCATTGACACTCGGTTCTGGTCGAAAGCGTCGGTCGGTCCCCCCGGAGACTGCGCGAGCCTCGCTGGCGCATGGGATCCAAGACCTAGAAAGAGTTCAGGAGCAGCAATGAGACATGCTGAAATCGAAACCCTTATGAAAGGGTTCTCTGGCGATACCGCGCAATGCAAAGCGGATCCGCAAGTGGATCCGCTCAGGCACCAGGTCGCGCTTCCCGTGCTGAAGGTCTCGCGCCTACGCACCGTGGCCTGAGCTTCGACGGAGGCACCCCGCCTCCATTCCCCGACGTAACAAGACCAAATCAACCGGCCTCGCCGCAGGCAGGCTGTTCCCTACGCGCGCGCTTTGCGCGCACCGACTGTCCGCATCAGGAGACAACCATGATTCCGATCTACCCGGATCACACTCCGCAACTGAAGAACATCGACGACTTCCTCGTGGAAGACCGCGAGAGCGGCGACTACCGCCTGCACCGCAGCGCCTTCACCGACGAACGTCTGTTCGAACTCGAAATGCAGCACATTTTCGAGGGCAACTGGATTTATCTCGCGCATGAGAGCCAGGTGCCGAACAACAACGATTACTTCACGACCTACATGGGCCGTCAGCCGGTCGTGATCGCGCGCAATCGTCAGGGCGAACTGAACGCGTTCATCAATTCGTGTACGCACCGCGGCGCGATGCTGTGCCGCCACAAGCGCGGCAACAAGGCAACCTATACCTGCCCGTTCCACGGCTGGACGTTCAACAACAGCGGCAAGCTGCTGAAGGTCAAAGACCCGACGGAAGCTGGCTATCCCGACTGCTTCAACAAGGAAGGCTCGCACGATCTGAAGAAGCTCGCGCGCTTCGCCAACTATCGCGGCTTCCTGTTCGGCAGCCTGAGCGAAGACGTGCCGCCGCTCGAGACGTTCCTCGGCGAGGCCGCCCGCATCATCGACATGATCGTCGACCAGTCGGAAGACGGACTGGAAGTGCTGCGCGGTTCGTCGACCTACACGTACGAAGGCAACTGGAAGCTGACCGCCGAAAACGGCGCGGACGGCTACCACGTGTCGGCGGTGCACTGGAACTACGCGGCAACCACCAATCACCGCAAGGAAGAGAACGCGCGCGAAGACAACATCCGCGCGATGGACGCCGGTACCTGGGGACGTCAGGGCGGCGGTTTCTACGCGTTCGAGCACGGCCATATGCTGCTGTGGACGCGCTGGTCCAATCCGGAAGACCGGCCGAACTTCAGCCGCCGCGAAGAATTCGCCGCACGCTGCGGCGCCGAGCGCGCGGACTGGATGATCCAGAACTCGCGCAACCTGTGTCTCTATCCGAACGTGTACCTGATGGACCAGTTTGGCTCGCAGATTCGCGTGCTGCGTCCACTGTCGGTCAACAAGACCGAAGTGACGATCTACTGCATCGCGCCGAAGGGCGAGTCCGACGAAGCGCGCTCGCGCCGCATCCGTCAGTACGAAGACTTCTTCAACGTCAGCGGTATGGCGACGCCCGACGACCTCGAGGAATTCCGCGCCTGCCAGCTCGGCTACGCGGGTCGCGCGGTCGAATGGAACGACATGTGCCGTGGTTCGAAGCACTGGATCGACGGTCCGGACGAAGCGGCGCAACGCATCGGCCTGAACCCGGTGATGAGCGGCGTGAAGACCGAAGACGAAGGGCTTTACACGGTGCAGCACCGTTACTGGGTCGACACGATGAAAAAAGCGCTGAACGCGCAAGGGAGCCTCGCATGAGCAAGATCGCCATCACCGACATTCAGGCCTTCCTGTTCCGCGAAAGCCGCCTGCTCGACGACGAGCAGTGGGACGAGTGGCTGACCTGCTATCACCCGGACGCATCGTTCTGGATGCCGTCGTGGGATGACGAGGACAAGCTCGTCACCGATCCGCAGCGCGAGATCTCGCTGATCTACTACCCGAACCGCCTGGGCCTCGAAGACCGCGTGTTCCGCATCAAGACCGAGCGTTCGAGCGCGACGATGCCCGACACGCGCACGAGCCACAACGTGGCCAACGTCGAAGTGGAGAGCGAGGAGAACGGTGTCTACACGGTGCGCTTCAACTGGCACACGCTGAGCCATCGCTATCGCACGAATTACAGCTACTTCGGCATGTCGCGCTACGTGATCGACTTCAACGGCGCGCAGCCGCAAATCCTGAGCAAGTACGTCGTACTGAAGAACGACTACATCAATCAGGTTATCGACATCTACCACATCTAGCCGGTGCGGTTTCAGGAGCCAGCTATGGAACACACTATTGCACTTCAGTTCGAAGACGGCGTGACGCGCTTTATCAGCTGCCGCGAGAACGAAACGCTGTCGGATGCCGCGTATCGGCAGAAGATCAACATTCCGCTCGACTGCCGCGAAGGCGCATGCGGTACGTGCCGCGGGATGTGCGAGTCGGGTACCTACGATCTGCCCGAGGAGAGTTACGTCGAGGACGCACTGACCCCCGAAGAAGCGGGCCAGGGCTATATCCTCGCGTGCCAGACGCGGCCACGTTCGGACATGGTGGTGCGCGTGCAGGCATCGTCGGCGGCGTGCAAGACCGGTGTGTCGCGTTTCGAGGGCACGCTCGCGGCAGTCGAGCGTCTGTCGGATTCGACGATCCACTTCTCGATCGACATCGATGGCGCGAGCGCGCCGAGCTTTCTCGCGGGCCAGTACGTGAACGTCGAGATTCCGGGCATGACCGGCGAGCATCGCTCGTACTCGTTCAGCTCGGCGCCGGGCGCGACGCGCGCGGCGTTCGTCGTGCGCAACGTGCCGGACGGCAAGATGAGCGGCTACCTGAGCAACGACGCGCAGCCGGGTCAGCGCATTGGCTTCACCGGCCCGTATGGCAGCTTCTATCTGCGCGACCCGCAGCGTCCCGTGTTGTTCCTCGCTGGCGGCACCGGCATCGCGCCGTTCCTGTCGATGCTCGACGTGCTGAAGGCGAGCGGCAACACGCAGCCGGTGCGGATGGTGTACGGTGTGACCAACGACATCGATCTGGTCGCGCTTGAACAGCTCGAAGAAGCGCAGCGCACGCTGCCGAACTTCAGCTACCGCACCTGCGTCGTCGACGCGGCGAGCGGCCATGAGCGCAAGGGCTACGTCACCGCGCACGTCGACAGCGAGTGGCTGAACAGCGGCGACGTCGATGTCTATCTGTGCGGGCCGGTGGCGATGGTCGAAGCGGTGCAGGGCTGGCTGCGCGACGGCAGCGTCGAGCCAGCGAACTTCTACTACGAAAAATTCTCGCCGAGCAACTGATATGACTTCGACCTTTATCGATCGCTTCAAGGACAAGGTTCTCGTCGTGACCGGCGCGGGTCAGGGCATCGGCCGCGGCGTCGCGTTGCGCGCGGCGCGCGAAGGCGCGGCTGTGGTGCTGGTCGACCGTTCGCCGATCGTGCACGAAGTGGCCGAGGAAATCGCACGCGCAGGCGGCGAGGCGCGCGCGTTCATCGCCGACCTCGAAACCTATGCGGGCGCGCTCGCGATGACGGCGTTCGCAATCGACACGTTCGGTCGCATCGACGCGCTGATCAACAACGTCGGCGGCACGATCTGGGCGAAGCCGTACGAAGCCTACGAGGCCGAGCAGATCGAAGCCGAGGTGCGGCGCTCGCTGTTCCCGACGCTGTGGTGCTGCCATGCGGTGCTGCCGGAGATGCTCAAGCGCAGCAGTGGCGCGATCGTCAACGTGTCGTCGATTGCGACGCGCAGCATTTACCGCGTGCCGTATGCGGCGTCGAAGGGCGGCGTCAATGCGCTGACCGCGAGCCTCGCGTTCGAGAACGCCGAGCGCGGCATTCGTATCAACGCGATCGCGACCGGCGGTACCGAAGCGCCGCCGCGCCGCGTGCCGCGCAACACCGCGCCGCAAAGCGAGCAGGAAGCGACGTGGTACCAGGGCATCGTCGATCAGACCATCGGGTCGAGCCTGATGCATCGCTATGGCACGATCGACGAACAGGTCAACGCGATCCTGTTCCTCGCATCGGACGAAGCGTCGTACATCACCGGCACGGTACTGCCGGTCGGCGGCGGCGACCTGGGTTAAAGCCCGGCGCGCTTCGGCTCGCCATACAACGGGGCATCGCGCGCGGCCGAAACGGCTCGCGCCGATGCCCTTCCTGTTGCTGTTCGCTCCTCCCTTCGCATTACGCGGAAATGACGCGGAAAATATGAACGGTGCCCATATGCTCCGCTGCGGTTGTCCTCCATACTGTCGGCCCGGAACGATCTCGCTGCCTGAACGCGCGCAACGCGCTTCGGTTCAGGCCTGGCGCACTGCCTCGACCCATATCAACGATGAATTCCACGAATAGTCAGGCGCCGACGACGCGCTCCATCGCGACCGACTGGTCGGTTTCCGCCATCGTGGCGGGTTTTCTGGCCGTGCTGATTTCCTACGCCGGTCCGCTCGTGATCTTCTTTCAGGCGGCGCAAGCGGCGCACATGCCCAACGAGATGGTGGCTTCGTGGGTATGGGGCATCTCGATCGGCGCGGCCGTGTCGGGCATCTTCGCGAGCTGGAAACTGAAAGTGCCGGTTGTCACCGCATGGTCGGCGCCCGGCACCGCGCTGCTGGTCGGTCTGTTTCCGGCGCTGACGCTGCATCAGGCGGTCGGCGCGTACATCACCGCGGCGGTGATCATTCTGCTGATCGGCGTGTCCGGCTATTTCGACCGGATGGTGCGCAGTATTCCCAAAGGCATCGCCTGCGGGATGATGGCCGGCATTCTGCTGCAGTTCGGCACGCACGCGTTCGCGGCCGCCGCGTCGATGCCGGCGCTGGCGTTCGGCATGATCGCCGCGTACATCGTTTTCAAGCGCTGTTTGCCGCGCTATTGCATCGTGCTGGTGCTGTTGACGGGGGTGGTGCTCGCCATCGCGCTGGGCGACGCGCATCTGAGCGAGTTGCCGCTGCATGCCACGCGGCCGATTTTCATCCAGCCCGAATGGACGCTGGGTTCGACGCTGAGCTTCGCGTTGCCGCTCGTCGTCGTGAGTCTGACCGGGCAGTTTCTGCCTGGCATGGCGATTCTGCGTGTGTCCGGCTATCACACGCCGGCCAGGCCGATCATTACCGCGACGAGTATCGCGTCGATCGGCGTGGCGTTTTTCGGCGGCATCACGATCGTGATCGCCGCGATTACCGCGGCGCTGTGCACCGGCAAGGATGCGCACGACGATGCCGACAGGCGCTATATCGCCGGCATTGCAAACGGTGTGTTCTATCTGATCGGCGGCACTTTCGCCGGCGCGATCGTTGCGCTGTTCACGATGTTGCCGAAAGAGTTCGTCGCGATTCTCGCGGGCCTTGCGCTGATCGGCGCGATCACGACGAACGTGATGGGCGCGATCCAGGACGAAGACCATCGCGAAGCCTCGGTCATCACGTTTCTGGCGACCGCGTCGGGCATGACCTTCCTCGGCCTCGGCTCCGCGTTCTGGGGCATCGTGATCGGCACGTTCGCGTATCTGGTGTTGAACAAGGTACGGCGCTGATTGCGGTTCGGCGACCGCGCGAACGGCAGCCAACCTTCATTGCAGGCGGCCGATGCGGGCACGGGTTGCGCGGCTTTCGTGCCGGGCTTGGCTTCGGCTTCGACGGCTTACGGGCTTGAGCCTCGCGGCTTATGGCTCACACAGCTCACGGCCGCGCGCCAAGCGCCTGATACAGCGCCGCCGTATCGGCATAGCGTTGCGCGGCGGCTTTGGTGCGATCGAGTCCCGTCTGCAAGGCCTGCCGTTGCGTGTCGAGCAGCGTCAACTGACTGATCCCGCCCGCCGCATAGCGCTCACCGGCGATACCGGCGGCGCGTTGCGCGCTGCGCTGCGCGGCGTCGAGTGCCTGCAGCGCGAGCGCATCCTGATCGAGCGCACGCAGCGCGTCGGCGACCTGTTGCAGCCCTTGCAGCACGGTCTGTTTGTAGACGGCGAGCGCCGCCTGCCACGCCGCTTCGGACGAACGCTTGCGAGCCAGCAGCTCGCCGCCGTGAAAGAGCGGCTGCGTGAGACCCGCACCGAAACTCCACACATTGAACCCCGTCAGCAGATCCGCCACGTTCAGGCGTTCCGTCGCCGCGCTGCCCGACAGCGTGATGCGCGGATACATATTCGCGGTCGCGACGCCGACGTTCGCGCTGGCCTGATGCAACAGCGCCTCGGACGCGCGGATGTCGGGCCGCTGTTGCGCGAGCGTCGACGGTAAGGTCAGCGGCAGATCGGTCGGCAGCACCAGGGTATCGAGATCGAGCGAGGCGAGATCGTGCGTGGTCGCGAGTTCAGCCGGGGCCCGGCCCAGATAGATCGCGAGCTGGTGATCGGTCTGCGCGAGCTGGGTGCGCAACGGCGGCAAGCTCGCGCGCGTTTGCTCCACCAGCGTGCGTTGGCTCAACAGATCGACCTCGGCGATTCCGCCTGCCTGATAGCGCCGCCCGGCGATGTCGAGTTGCTCCGTCTGGATAGCGAGCAGTGCTTCGGTGAGCGCGATCTGCCGCGCGAGCGACGCGCGCCGGATCGCCGCCGTCACGACATTGCCGGCGACCGTCAGGCGCGCGGCCTCGAGTTCGTACTGCTGATAGTCGACCTGCGCGGCCACCGCTTCGAGCGCACGGCGATTCGCGCCGAACAGATCGAGCGTGTACGACACCGTGACCTGCGCGCTGTACAGCGTGAACGGCGCGAAGCTGCGGCCCTGCGCGAGTTCGCCGAAGCCGAGTGCTTGCGGATCGACCTTCTCGCGTGTTGTGGAAAGATTCGCGTCGACGCTCGGCCATTGTGTGCCGCCTGCCTGCGCGCGATAGTCCTGCTGCGCCTGTTCGAGTTTCGCGCGGGCCTCGGCGAGCGTCGGGCTGTCGTCGAGTGCCTGCTGGACGAGCGTGTCCAGCAGCGGCGAGCCGAACGCGCGCCACCAGCCGTCGCCTGGCGTCTGCGCGGGCACGAAGTGTTGCGCGGCACCGCCGGGGTCCGCCGATGCGACGGTGCTCGCCGCGAGCGGTGCGGTGGTGTAGCTCGACACCGCGACCGCGTCGGGGCGATGGAAATCGGGGCCAACGGTGCATGCGCTGAGCACCACACCCACGCCGCAGACGGCAAGCCGCTGCACAGCCGCAAGCAACGCGTTGCTACGAACGGCGCTGTAACGAACAGCAGCGCAACGTACGGGAGCGCAACGAACAGCGCGACAACGAAAGGCAAAAGCGGCATCCATGGCGGCCTTCCTCAATCGAGCGTGCGCCGGTAGAACTTCACGGCAATGCCCATCACCACACACAGAAAGATCAGCAGCGGCCACACGTGCGGCCACATGTCGGTCCACCCGACACCCTTGAGCAGAATGCCGCGCACGAGCCGGTTGAAATAGGTGAGCGGCAGCAGGTTGCCGATGAACTGCGCCCACTTCGGCATGCCCGCGAACGGAAACATGAAGCCGGAGAGCAGGATGTTCGGCAGGAAGTAAAACATTGTCAGTTGCATCGCCTGCAACTGGTTTTGCGCGAGCGACGACAACGTGATGCCGATGGTCAGATTGGCCGCGACGAACAGCAGCGCGGACAGATACAGCGCGACGAGGCTGCCCTCGAACGGCACATGAAACACGAAGCGCGCGGCGACCAGAATGATGCTCACCTGGACCAGGCCGATCGCCACGTAAGGCACGATTTTGCCGGTCATCACTTCCATTGGCAGCACCGGTGTGGCGAGCAGATTTTCCATCGTGCCGCGCTCGCGTTCGCGGGTGATCGCGAGGCCGGTCATCATGACCATCGTCATCGTCAGGATCACGCCCATCAGGCCCGGCACGACGTTGTACTGGGTCACGCTCTCGGGGTTGTAGAGACGGTGCAGTTGCACGTCGAACGCGGTGGGGCCGCTCGCGAGCGAGGTGAGCGGACCCGTGAGGTCCTTCTGCAGCACCGATTGCACGATCGACGGCAGCGCGCCGAGCGCGGTGGAGACCGCGGTCGGGTCGGTCGCGTCGGCTTCGACGAGCAGCGAAGGATGCGCGCCCTTGACCAGCTCGCGCGTGAAGCCGACCGGAATGTTCAGCACGAACAGCACCTTGCCTTGCGCGAGCGCGCGGCGGCCGGACTCTTCGTCGGGCAGTGTCGACACGATGTCGAAGTAGTCGGAGTTGCGCATCGCGACGACGAAGCTGCGCGTGAACTCGCTGTGATCGGCGGCGATCACGGCGGTCGGCAGATGCTTCGGGTCGGTGTTGATCGCGAAACCGAACAGCGCCATTTGCATGATCGGCAGGCCGATCATCATCGCAAACGTCACGCGGTCGCGTTTCAGTTGCAGAAACTCCTTACGCACGATGCTCCACCAGCGGGTCAGCGAAAAGCGCGGCAACGACGATAGCGGCTTCACGATGCCTGATCCGCGGACGATGCGGCGTAGTTGTCGGTCGAGCGGTTCATCATGAAGATGAAGACGTCTTCGAGACCGGTGTCCTGCGGTTCGATCCGCAGCGACGGTTGCGAGTGCGCCAGCTTTTCGAGCGTCGCATGTAGCGCGGGCGTGTCCGGGCCGCTCACATGCAGCGACGAACCGAACGCAACCGTCTGTTCGACGCCGGGCGAGCGGCGCAGTTGCTCGCCGAGTTCGACGAGGTTCGCGCCGTACACGGCCCATGTCGAGAGACCTTGCGCCGCGATGATCTCCTGCGACGTACCCTGCGCGAGCAGCTTGCCATACGCGATATAGGCGAGCTTGTGGCAGCGCTCGGCTTCGTCCATGTAGTGCGTGCTGACCAGCACGGAAATGCCGTTTGCCGCGAGACGGTGCAGCTCTTCCCAGAAGTCGCGCCGCGCGCTCGGATCGACGCCCGCGGTCGGCTCGTCGAGTAATAGCAGATCCGGCTCGTGCAGCATGCACGCGGCCAGCGCGAGGCGCTGTTTCCAGCCGCCCGACAGCGCGCCGGCCAGTTGCTTCGCGCGGCTTGCGAGGCCGAGCTGTTCGAGCGCGCGGTCCACCGCCTCGCGGCGATTCTTCATTTCGTAGATGCGCGCGACGAAGTCGAGGTTTTCGCGGATCGTCAGGTCTTCCCAATAGGAGAAGCGTTGCGTCATGTAGCCGGCGTGTCGCTTGATCTGCGCGCTGTCGCGCACGATGTCGTAACCGAGACACGTGCCGCTGCCGGAGTCGGGCGTAAGCAGACCGCACATCATGCGGATGCAGGTGGTCTTGCCGCTGCCGTTCGGACCGAGAAAGCCGAAGATCTCGCCGCGTCGCACGCGTAGCGATACGTCGTTGACGACGTGCTTCGTGCCGAAATGCTTGTTCAGCCCGTGCACGTCGATCGCGTACACGGGTTCGTTCGCGTGGCCGGCGGTGGCGGCGGGCGTGTTCATTGCAGCGTCACCATGACGGGCTGGCCGGGGCGCAGCTTCGGCGCATCGGCCGGCTGCGGTTTCGCTTCGACCATGAAGACGAGCTTGGAGCGGTTTTCGTTGCTGTAGATCACCGGCGGCGTGTACTCGGCCTGGTTCGAAATGAAGCTGAGCACGGCGGGCACGTCGGCCGCGCAGCCGTCGCAATGAATCGACACGTGCCGGCCCGGCGCGAGCGAGCCGACCACCGCCTCGGGCACGAAGAAGCGCACCTTGACGTTTTCCGGCGGCAGCAGGCGCACGACCGGACTGCCGGCCGGCACCCATTCACCGCTGCGATACATCGTGTCGAACACGAGGCCGCCGTGCGGCGCGCGCACGCTTTTCTGATCGAGCTTCCATTGGGCCTGGCCG
The DNA here is from genome assembly GCF_012927125.1 of Paraburkholderia antibiotica. GTDB lineage: Bacteria > Pseudomonadota > Gammaproteobacteria > Burkholderiales > Burkholderiaceae > Paraburkholderia > Paraburkholderia antibiotica. The sequence goes on along the minus strand of NZ_JABBFZ010000006.1, from coordinate 254,420 downwards.
AGCTGAGCCTGGGCCGCGTCGACCTGCGCCTGTTGCGCGCGGATCTGTTCGAGACGTCCGGGCAGTCGCGCGACGCTCACCTGGCTTTGCAGTTCGCGCACGCGCGCCGCGCTCGACAGCGCATTGGCGCGCGAGTCGTCGAGCTGGCTTTGCGCGATGCCGCCCGCGCGCAGCTGCAGTTCGTCGCGACGATACTGGGTCGCGGCGCGCGCCGCGTCGGCTTCGGCCTGCACGAGTTGCGCGCGGGTCACGTCGACTTCCGGCGGGCGCTTGCCGGTGCCGAGGTCGGCGAGTTGGGCACGGGCCGCGCGGAGTTGCTCGTTGGCCTGCGCGACGGCTTCGGTCTCGTTGCGCGCTTCGAGCGTGAAGAGCGGCGCGTCCTGTGCGACAGTCTGTCCGCGCGCTACCGACAATTCGGTCAGTTGTCCGGCCTGTGACGACGCGAGATAGACGAACTCGCCTTCCACATAGCCTTGCCATGTATTCGCGGGTGGTCGCGAGCAGCCCGCGACGATGAGACACAGCGCGAGCACGGCAGTGAGCGGCGATTTCCGCGGGACTTTCATCGGCAATTTGAGCGCGAGCGCAATCATGACGGCTTCCTGTTCGCGCGACGAGCCGGAGGTGTCGGCGCGTCCGCCGCATTCACACTCATTCCATGCGTCAGCAGCGCGACGACATGGCGTTCGAGCGACGCACGCCCGAACGAGGCGCGCGGATTCAGACGCTGCCAGATTTTCGCGGTGGCCTGCGGCAGCATCACGAGTGCGAGCACGGAGTTGAAAAGCAGCAACGGCTCGATCTGCGTATTCAGTTGGCCCGACGCGCAGCCGCGTGCGATGTTCTGCGCAAATCCGGCAAGCCTATGCACGGGGATGTGCGCGAACGCGCGTTCGCGTAGCAGTCCGCCCTCGTTGACGATTTCCCGCAGCCATAGCGAAGGCAGCCACGGCATTTTTTCGGTGACGTCGAACATCCGCTTGACGAGACCTTGCGTGAGCGCGAGCGGATCGTCGTGCTCGGCATCGACCGGATCCCAGATCACGCCGAACGCGGCGACGAGCTTTTCCTCGAAGAGCGCATCGAGCAGTTTTTCGCGCGTCTGGAACCAGTAGTGCACCATCGCCGACGTCACGCCGCTCGCCGCCGCGATCTGCGCGACCGTCGTATTGGCGATGCCGCGCTCGGCAAACAGCGCCACGGCGACATCGAGCAGATGTTCGCGCGCGTCGAAGTCCTGCGCATGAGGACGGCGACCCGTGCGGGGACGGGCTGGTGCGCTCATATCGAATGACTAATTGATGAGTTAGTTAGTTTTAAGTCATTGATAGTAGGAGATTTTCAGGCGAGGTCAGGGAGGGGAAACCCTGGCTCCGGGCCTTGGCCTTGGCCTCGGGTGGACGGCGCCGCTGGGCCAGCGGCGGCGCGTTGTTCGCTATTTGTTCGCGGTTACTTCGAAGAACTACAGATACTCGACATTGCCATCCACGCTGATCGCCTGACCCGACACATTGCGGCCGGCCGGCGACGCCAGAAAGAGCGCCATCGCGGCGATGTCGTCGACGGTGACCATGCGGCGCAGCGAGATCTTTTCGAGGTACTCGCTCTTCATCTGCTCGAAGTCGATGCCAAGCGTTTGCGCGCGCGCGGCAATCACGCGGTCCATCCGCTCGCCTTCGACGACACCCGGCAGAATCGCATTGACGCGGATATTGCTCGGCCCGAGTTCGACCGCGAGCGACTTCACCATGCCAACGATCGCCCACTTGGTCGCCGCATACGGCGTGCGGAACGCGTAGCCGAGCCGGCCTGCCACCGACGCCATCGCGATGATGCACGGCTGCGTCGAGGTTTCCTTCAGCAGCGGCACCGCGCGATGCAGGAAGTAGTACTGGCTGTTGAGGTTCGTCTCGACCGTGCGTTCCCACTGCTGCGGATCGATTTCGTCGACGCCGCCGGTCGGCCCCGCAATGCCCGCGTTGTTGATGAGCACGTCGAGTCCGCCGAGCTTGCTGCGGGCATCGTCGACGATGCGGTCGACCTGCTCGCGGTTCGACACGTCGGCGACGCCGACATGAAGGCGCGGGTTTGCGCTTTTCGCCTTGTCGATGGCGGCCGGGTCGACGTCGCATACGTAGACGTTGGCGCCGACGTCGAGAAACGCTTGCGCGATCGCCGCGCCGATGCCGGCGGCCGCGCCCGAAATCAGCACGCGCAGACCGGGGGTGGGTTTCAGAAGATCGATGGTTTTCATATTCGTGTTCGTGTTCGTGTTCGGTATTCGGCTATTCGGTGACGCGTCAATCGCGTCGATAAGCGTCGATAGAAGTTGGTACGCGCGCCGGTTCGGCACGGCGCCTTACGACTCCGCATTCACCAGCGCCTGGTTCGGCGCCGCGTCGCCCAGCCCTTGCGATTGAATCGCCTTCGCCAGCAGCGGCACCAGCAACAGCCCGAGAATTGACGCGCCGACCACCACGGAGAGGCCCGACGAACTCTTACCCGACGCGCTCTCGGCTAGCCCGAACAGATAAGGCCCGACGAAGCCGCCGATCAGCCCGATCGTATTGATGAACGCGAGGCCGGCCGCGGCCTGGATGCCGTGCAGCCACTTCATCGACATCGCCCAGTAGAGCGGCAGTACGCCACCCGCGAAGAACGCGGTCACGACGAACAGCACGAGTTGCGCCGGCACCCAGTTCGTCGTCTTGAACAGCAGCGCGCTGACGACGAGCCCCGCGGTCAGCACGCCGAGATAGCGGCAATCGTTGCTTACGCGTCGATGAATGCGCGGCACCACCAGCACGCCGATCAGAAAGCCGATACCGACGCCGCCCGACAGCAGACCGATCATGAACGGCGACTGCACGTGCATCTGCTGGATGATCGACGGTGTGAAGAACACCAGCCCGACCAGCGCGACCTGATTGAGGAAATAGATCAGGCCGATCAGCACGGTGGCCGGGCGCTTCAGTGCCGCGATCCAGTCGGGCGAGAAGAGACCCGCATGCGCGGCTTCGGGCACCGCGCGCGCTTCGAGCACGGTCGCTTCGTCGCGCGAGAGCCAGCGCGCGTCGGACGGCCGATCCGGCAGCTTGAACCAGACGAGCACGCCGACGAGGATGGTCGGAAGTCCTTCGATCAGGAACAGCCATTGCCAGCCATGCAGACCGCCGATGCCGTCCATCTGCATCAGCAGGCCGCCGATCGGATTGCCGATCACCAGCGCGAGCGCGGGCGCGATATAGATCCAGCCCACCACGATCGAACGATCCTTCGGCGCGAACCACAGCGTCACCATATACATTAGCGCCGGGAACAAGCCTGCTTCGGCGATGCCGAGCAGCACGCGGATCGTGTAGAACGACGCTTCGCCCTGCACGAACATCATCGCCGCCGACAATGCGCCCCACGTGACCGCGATCCGCGCGATCCAGCGGCGCGGCCCCACCCGATGCGCGATGAGATTGCTCGGCACTTCGAGCAGCGCGTAGCCGATGAAGAAAATGCCCGCGCCGAGACCGTATGCGGCGGCGCTGATGCCGAGGTCGGCCGCGAGTCGGGCCTTCGCGAGCGACACGTTGGTGCGGTCCAGATACGACATGAAATAGATCGCGCACATTAGCGGAATGATCCGCCACATTGCCTTGTGCGTCGCGAGACGATGCAGCAGATTGCCGTCGCCGGTGAGCTGGTTTGCCATGTTGTCTCCACCAAATATTGCGCGTTGTTGTTGTCGGGTTGCGTCGCGCTTAGAAGTTGACCTTGTCGGCGCCTTTCAGGCCGAGCATTTGCCGGGCTTCGGCCGGCGTCGCGATGTCGAACGACAGCTCTTCGAGAATGCGGCGAATCTTGCGCACCTGCTGCGCATTCGTTTCGGCCTTCACACCCTTCGCGAGATACACGCTGTCTTCGAGACCGACGCGCACGTTGCCGCCCATGATCGCGCCCATCGTCACGAATGCCATCTGATGACGGCCCGCGCCGAGAATCGAGAAATGATAGTTTTCGCGGCCGAACAGACGATCCGCGGTCGCGCGCATCACCGTCATGTTCTCGGGATCCGCGCCGAGTCCGCCGAGAATGCCGAACACCGACTGAATGAAGAACGGCGGCTTGATCAGTCCCTGGTCGACGAAATGCGCGAGATTATAGAGGTGGCCGACGTCGTAGCATTCGAACTCGAAACGCGTGCCGGTCTCGCCGAGTTCGAGCAGGATGTGCTTGATGTCCCTGAAGGTGTTGCGAAAGATCGTGTCTTCCATCCCTTCGAGGTAGTCCTTCTCCCAGTCGTAGCGCCACGACGAAATGCGTTGCGCGATCGGATGGATCGAGAAGTTCATCGAGCCCATGTTGAGCGAACACATCTCCGGCTTCGCGAGGCGCGGATAGGCGAGGCGATCCGCGAGCGTCATGCGCGTGCTGCCGCCGGTCGTGATGTTGATCACCGCATCGGTGGCCGCGACGATCTGCGGGACGAATTGACGGAACACGTCGGGCGACGGCGTGGGCCGGCCGTCGTGCGGGTCGCGCGCGTGAAGATGCAGGATCGCGGCGCCGGCCTCGGCCGCTTCAATCGATTGCGCGGCGATTTGCGCGGGCGTGAGCGGCAGATATTCCGACATCGACGGCGTATGCGTCGCGCCGGTGACCGCGCATGAAATGATGACTTTGCGGTTGAGCAAGCGTGTCTCCTGGGTCGGTGTATCGGTGGCGGTCCGTCGACGGACCCGCCTGTTGTACTACCGATACTAGTGAGATACGATTGCGCCGGAAAGGTCATTTCCGGACAGCCGGATGTTGTCGCGGGACATTCTGGGGGGAAGCGGTGTCGTCGAAATTGCCATTGCTGAACGAGCGCATTTACGCGCCGTACAAGATCGCGGCGCTCGTCGAAGTGCTCGGCGAGCAGGGCATCGCGCCGGAAGACATCCTCAAGGGCAGCGGCGTCGAGGTCGACCGCATTTACGACGCGGCCGCGCTGACGTCGGTCCGGCAGTACGCCGCCGTGTGCCGCAATGCGATTTCGTTGTCGTGCAGTCCGGCCACGCCATTTATCGTCGGCTCGCGGCTGCATCTGTCCGCGTATGGGATGTACGGTTACGCGCTGATGTCGTGCCTGTCGCTGCGCGACTATTTCCGGCTCGGCGTGAAGTACCACCAGCTCGCCACGCCGACGCTGACGATCGAATGGACCGAGTATCCCGACGAAGGCATCTGGACGTTTCCCGATGCGTTCACGTCGGGTACGTCGAAGGAATTGAGCGAATTCCTGATCGAGCAGCAATTCACGCAGCACGTCACGCATCTTCAGGATGTGGCCGGACGACGCTGTCCGCCGACCAAAGCGTGCTTTTCCTATGCCGCGCCCGCGCATGCGGAGCTTTATCCGCAATACCTCGGTTGCCCGTGCTACTTCGATCAGCCGCAATGCGAGCTTCACTACGATAGCGGCATCCTCGAACAGCGGCCGCAACTCGCGCACCGGCTCACCGCCACGTTGTTGCAGGAGACCTGCGACCGGCTGATCGGCCAGGCCAAAACGTCGGTCGGCGTGTCGGGCGAGGTCTATCAACTGATGATGCGCAAGCCCGGTGAGTTTCCCGACATGGAGGCAGCCGCCGGCATGCTGAAGATGACGAGCCGCACGCTGCGTCGGCGGCTTGAAGCGGAGGGCACGTCGTTCGTCGCGATCGTCGACGACGTGCGCTGTTCGCTCGCGACCGAATACCTGAAGACGACCCGCATGAGCACCGACGACATCGCGATGCTGCTCGGCTTCAGCGACGGCGCGAATTTCCGGCGCGCGTTGAAGCGGTGGACGGGGAAGGGGCCGAACGAGTTGCGCGGGTGAAGCGACGGGCGCCCGGGCTTTCGCCGCGATGCCAGGCCGTTGGCCGCCAGGCTGAGCGCGCGGTGCGGTCCCCTACGCGTTCGCCTCACGAGAGTTTGCCGGGGTGGTCGGCGACTTCGGCTTCCTGAGTCTCTTTCGCGGGCAGCTTGCCGTCGACCGGTTCGAGCCGCAACGCCCCCCAGCCTGGCGGTGCAAACACCTGGCCACCCGCCAGTTCGACCAGTTCCACGAAACGTTCCAGCGATACCCCAGCGGCGATCCGCACCGGCGCGTTGGCGATGAAATCCTGCGTACGCAACCACGGCGCCGCGCCGCGATTGATCTCGTTGACGCTGAGCGCGCGGCCAGCGTAGCCGGCGTCGGGCGTCAGCAGCGGGCCGTCGAACGCGACGGTCAGGATCTGCTGCGCGGCGTCGTCGTAGGGCGGGCCGGCGTGTTGTGCGTAAGGCGCGCGCTCCCAGCCGTCGCCCCACTGCTGATCGAGCGGCAGCCGCGTGAAATAGGCCCACGGCAGGCGGACAAAGCACAGACCGTACACGCGCCGCACGCCGTCAAGATTGGTGACGAGACTCATGGCGATAGCTCCTTCGATGACGACGGCACACGACGCGCCGCAAGACCTCAGGCGTCTTCGCCTGTCGCGAACACGCTGTTTTCCGGTTCCGTCTGTTCGGTGTCGATGCACTGCACGCGCCAATGTCCGGTCATCAGCTGGCGGCCGCGTTCCGCACACCATTGCACGTTGCCGACCTCGCCTTCGAACGGACCGTCGGCTGCACGCAGATCGAGTCCTTCGAGCACGCATACCGGCGTCATGCTGTGCGGCGCGCACACGAGTGTGTTGCCGCCGTCCATCTGCAAGCGGCCCCAGTCGGGCAGATCGAGGCCGAAGTGGCCTTCGCGCGACCAGCGCCGCGTGTCCCTGTCGAGCCAGAGAATGACGAAGGCCATCGGGTGAACATGATCGAACGTGTCGAGATGAACGGTAAGACGCATGACAACTCTCCAGAACCTGATGAACTTGTTTTTCGCGTCACCGCTATTAGCGGCGACCGGCGCGTCGATTGCCTATTGACTCAATACCCATTGCACGAGCGTGTGCGCTTCCTCTGCCGACAGCGGCCCGCCGCGTTCGACCGCGGGCGGCATCGGCGTATCGCCCCAATGCGCTTTGCCGCCGAGCCGCAACTTGTGTTCGAGCATCGTCTGCGCGTTCGGGGCGTTGCGGTAGTGCTCGGCGATCTGCTGGAACGATGGCGCGAGAAACGGCGCATCGCGGGTATGGCAGAACATGCAGTGCTGCTGATCGACCAGCGCGGTCGGCTCGGGTTCGCCATACGCGACGTGGATGGTCAGCGCGGTCGCGGCGCATGCGAGCAGGCAGTGTCGGAAGAGCGCAATCACGGCATAGGTTTTCGCGTAGAGGGTAAGGTCAGTGTAGGGGCGGTGCGCCGAGCCCAGTTGACTTCGATCAAGCGAGCCGGCCTGCGGTGCGGGTTGACCGATGCCGCGTCGCGCCTATGCTGAGGGAAGGCGCTGGCGTGCGTCGGTGTGCGTCGTCATGACGCGTCCGCTGTACGCAACGCAGGAGACAGGAGAACGCAATGCGAGCGATGGTGTTCGACGGCAGTTCGGCAACGCTGCACGAACGCGACGTGCCGGACCCGCGGCCCGGTCCGGGACAGATTCTGCTTCGAGACGACCCCGTACGCGCTGAGCGACGCGAATCGCGCGCTCGACGAACTGCGGCGCGGCCACCTGACCGGCGCGGCGGTACTGACGATCCGCTCGTGATCGGTTGGCGGTTGATGCAGATCAATCGTGCAGGAATGTCGGCCGCCATCATGTAAGCGTGCGGCTAGTTGCGCCTAAGCGTCGTCGGTGCGCCGCCGTCGATACGCGACGCGGCACGATGCGGCGGCGCCAACGTTTGCGGGCGGCGCGTTTAGATGGCCGCGCATGCGCATCGCACGGCGCGTCGAATGGCCCAACCTGATCCCACTCAGCGGAGAACCGTCATGTACCAGCACATCCTCGTTGCGCTCGACGGCAGCGGCTCGTCGAAACGCGCGCTGCTCGAAGCGGCGAAACTCGCCGCGTTGACGAAAAGCGTCGTGCATCCGGTTTTTGTGGTCGACAAGACGCCGCTGTTTTCGTATGCCGGCTACTACGATCCGCTCACGCTCGTCGATGCGCTGCGCAAGGGCGGCCACGCGGTGCTCGACGAAGCGCAGGAGGTTTGCGTCGCCCACGAAGTGCCGTGCCGGCCTGAACTGATCGAATCAGAGAGCCTGTCCGACGACATCGCCAGCGTCGTGCTGCGCCACGCGGAGCAGATTCACGCCGATCTGATCGTGATGGGCACGCATGGGCGGCGCGGCGTACGGCGGCTGGTGCTGGGCAGCGTCGCCGAGCGGGTGCTGCGCTTTTCGCACTGCCCGGTGCTGCTGCTGCGCGAAGAGAGTACGGACGAAACGACGCTCGCGTAGCGGCTGGGTAGGGCGGATGCGTAACCGCTGCGGTGCGCCGATATGGCACGCCTATACGGCGCGCCGATGCGCGGTCGAGCGGCGCAGCGCGGTTACGCGAGCGCGTCGGCGGGTAGCTGGATCGACATCCGGAAGCCGTGTCCCGGCGAACTGGCGAACGATACCTGCCCGTGCAACTGCCGCACGCGCTCGCGAATGCCTAGCAGCCCGAACGAATTTTTTTGTGCTGTCTGTTCCAGCTCGACGCCCGTGCCGTCATCCTCGATATCGAGTGAAACGGTCGGCTCCGTGGCCGTCATTTCGATGCGCACGCGCCGCGCGTTCGCGTGCCGCGCGACGTTGGTCAACGCTTCCTGAACGATCCGAAATAGCGCCGTCGACGCGAATTCGCCGAACACCGGTTCGGCCGGTTCGAGATGCACGCTCGCCTGCACGCCGTAGCGTTTCGTGAAGTCTTCGGCGAGCCAGCTCAGCGCGGCGGCGAGCCCGAGGTCGTCGAGCACGGGCGGGCGCAGGTCGGCCGCGATACGCCGCAACGCGACCGCCATCCAGTCGATCTGCGTCTGCAGTTCGTGCATTTGCGCTGCGAGCGGCGCCGACGAAGGCTGCGCATTCAGTTTCGCTTCGAGCAGCACGACGCTCATTTTCAGTGCGGTCAGCCGCTGGCCGAGGTCGTCGTGAAGTTCGCGGGCAATGCGTTTCTGCTCGTTTTCACGGGCGATTTGCACCTGGGTGGATACTTCATTCGCACGTTCGAGGTCCGCGAGGCGCATGCGCTCGGTCAGATCGCGCGTGACTTTGGCGAAACCGAGCAACGTACCCGACGCATCGTGCACCGCGGAAATGACGACGTTGGCCCAGAACCGCGAGCCGTCGCGCCGCACGCGCCAGCCTTCGTCCTCGACGCGGCCTTCCGCCGCGGCGATTTCGAGTTCGCGGGCGGGTTTGTCGGCCGCGATGTCTTCCGGCGTATAGAACGTGGAGAAATGCCGGCCGATGATGTCGGCGGGCGCATAGCCTTTGATGCGCTGCGCACCGGGGTTCCAGCTGGTCACGCGGCCGGCGGTATCCAGCATGAAGATCGCGTAATCCTGCATCGCCTCGATCAGCAGAAAATTGCGGTACGCGACCGGGATGTCCGAGGCCGACGCTGAATCTGTAAAGCGGGAAGATTCGTCACTCGACAGACCCATCGCTCCTCCATGTGGTCCGGCAGCTTTGCTTACCGCAGTTCGACGATTTATATCATGTCGTGAGAGTTGATGGTATCTCATGGGAGGCGAGCCGTTATTCGAATGAAGGGGGCGTGTCATCGGCTCTGCGCGGTGCTGAGCGTACAGAACAGGGATTTTTCAGGGGTTGGAGCGATTGTCGCGGCTATGTGCGCGAGTGCACGTAGTCCAGCAGTTGATGCGTGTTGATTGGGGGGGCGCAATGTGCGATGCAATCCGCGACGCGCAATGGTCTCGCGCGACGCACCCTGACGTGCCGGAAAGCGACATCGATCAGTGGCCCGCGCAGCGCACGATGCGTGCGCGGACCGCCTTCGGTACATAGCTCAATGCGCAACTCAGGCTGTGAAATGCCTGGCTCGAATCAGCACGTCAGCAGCGCAAACCCGAGCTCAAACCTGAGCCAGCCCTTCCGGATCGACGATACGCACCATCTTGCCGTTCGCTTGCACGAGCTGCTCGCGCTGGAATTTCGAGAACATCCGGCTCACCGTTTCGAGCTTCATACCCAGAAAACAGCCGATTTCCTCGCGCGTCATGCGCAAATGAAATTCGGCGGACGAGAAGCCGCGCGCCTTGAAACGCTTCGACAGATTCAGCAGAAACGTCGCGACGCGCTGTTCGGCCGTCATCGTGCCGAGCAGCAGCATCTGCCGCGACTCGCGCACGATCTCGCCGCTCATCAGCTGATAGATATGGTGCTGCAGCGGCTTCATTTCGCGGCAGATCGCCTCCAGTTGCGCGAACGGAATGATGCACACGACGCTATCTTCGAGCGCAATCGCATCGCAGTTCTGCTTGCCCGCGCAGATGCCGTCGAGGCCGAGCGGGTCGCCGGCGATCTGGAAGCCGGTCACGTGTTCGCGGCCGTCGCGATGCATGACCACGGTCTTGAACGAGCCGGCGCGCACCGCGTAAATGCTCTGAAACGTGTCGCCGGTGCGATACAGCGCTTCGCCGCGCCTGATCGGGCGCGTCGTGCAGATGAGCGCGTCGAGCCGGGCGAATTCGTCGGCGGTCAGCTCGGGCGGCATGCAGATCGCGCGCAGCGAGCAGGCTGAGCAGCGCGGCGTGCCGTGGTGCGTCGCGTGCTCGGGCGCAATGGCGTGAATCGGCGTGACGCCCATGCCGGATAGTGCGGGATGAGGCCGGCCTTCAGGTAAGGGGGCACAGGCGGCTGCGGTCTGCATGTCTGTCTCCGGTAAGGGGGGCGCGCTGCCTGTTCGTCGTCAGGCGCGTCGTCGGGTATGTCATCAGGCACCCCGTCAGTCGCGTCGTCGAGGAGGTCGACCGTCGGGACGGCGGCTGTCGTGGCGGTGTCTACCGCCAGCAGTATCGGTAGCCATATCTCAAAAATGTATCGGCGCTGCTTTAAGCACGGCCAGGAGTTCAGGTAGTCGTTGTAGGAATATTCCTAGTGACCAGCGATGCAGTCGCCGCATGCGGGGGCGGAGTGAGGTCATGCGGAGGAGGGCTACAGGTCGTTTTCGTCGTCGAACAGCTTGTGGCGGATCGCGTAGCGGATCAGTCCGTTCTCGTTGGGCATCTGCATTTTTTCGAGGATGCGCGTTTTATGTGTGCTGATCGTTTTTACGCTCACGCTGAGTTCTCGCGCGATTTCGGTGATGCTCTGACCCGCGACGATGCGCCGGAATACGTCGAATTCGCGATTGGACAGCCGCTGATGCGGCAGCGTATCGGCGGGTTCGTGCAGATTCTGCGCGAAGCGCTCGGCCATCGCGAGGCTCACATAGACGCCGCCCGAGGCGATTTTCGTCACCGCGCCGACCAGTTCCGCGCTCGCGCTTTCCTTGGTCAGATAGCCGGAGGCACCCGCCTTGAAAGCGCGCACCGCGTATTGCTGCTCGGCGTGCATCGTCAGCACGAGAATTCGCAGCGCCGGCTTTTCGTCCTTGATCTGCTTGATGAGTTCGATGCCGTTGCGACCCGGCATCGACAGATCGAGCACGAGCACGTGCGCGTCCGTCGCGCGGATCAGCGCGATCGTCGTCGCGCTGTCGGACGCTTCGCCGGCGACGTCGAAGTCGCTGGCTTTCTGCAGGATATGGCGCAGCCCGTCGCGCACGAGCGTGTGGTCGTCGGCCAGCAAGACCTTGATCATGGATCGATCTGTTCCTGTCGCATCGACTGCAGGGGAAACGTAACCGTGATCGCGAAGCCCGCGCTTTGCGCGGTATCGATCTGGACCGAGCCGCCGAGCATGTGCGCGCGCTCGCGCACACCGATCAGGCCGAACGCTTTTTCGTGGCTATTGAGTGCCGGCTGAGGTGGGGCTCCGCAGCCATTATCCGCTATGCGCAGCAGGCAGTGAGTGCTGTTTGCATGCAGTGTCAGCTCGACGGTGCTCGCCTCGGCGTGACGCGCGACGTTGTTCAGCGCTTCCTGAACGATGCGAAACAGCGCGGTCGCGCCTTGCTGCGAATAGCTCGCGCCGGGTGGATCGATGCGGCGCACAACGTCGATGCCGTAGCGGTTCGTGAAGTCGCTGGCGAGCCATTCGATCGCGGCGACGAGGCCGAGATCGTCGAGCATGACCGGTCGCAGATCGGCGGCGATGCGGCGCAGCGAAGCGACCGCGGTGTCGATCACGCGCCGCATGCCGTGCAGCTGATTCGCGATGTCGAGGTCGACGACGTCTGCTTCGTCGACCTCGAACAGCGTCTGCTCGAGCGTCGCCAGGTCCATTTTCAGCGCTGCCAGCTGTTGGCCGAGATCGTCGTGCAACTCGCGCGCGATGCGCTGCTTCTCCTCTTCGCGCACGTTCTGCAGATTCGCCGACAACTCGCGCAATTCCTCGCGCGAGCGCTTCAGCGCGTTTTCCGCGTCGACCCGTTCGGTGACGTCGCGCAGCATCACCGTGTACAGTTTGCCGGCGTCTTCCTCGATCTGCGAAATCGACGCTTCGAGCGGGAATTCCTGGCCGTTCGCGCGCAGGCCGGGCAGGATGCGCGGGCCGTCCATGCGCGCTTCGGCGGCGCCGTTGACGCCGAAACTCGCGATATGCGCCGCATGCGCGGTTCTGAAGCGCAGCGGAATGAAGCGCGCGAGCGGCGTGCCGATCGCCTCGGCGGCCGTCACGCCGAAGATGCGTTCGGCCGCCGGATTGAAAAACACGATGTTCTGCGCGTCGTCGATCGTGATGATCGCCTCCATCGACGCGCGGATGATGCCCAGCATGCGCGCCTCGTCGTGGCGCGCCGCATTGTGCGACAACGCGGCCAGCGCGCGCGAGGCCGTGACGAGCCAGATGAGCGTGGCCAGCAGCGCGGCAACCGTCATGCCGGCGGCGACGGTGACGATCGCGGCGCTTCGGTTGGCGACGCTGCGCGCGAGCACGAGCGTGAGCGCCGCCGCCAGCGCATACGTCAGGACGCCCAACGCCGCCGGCGTGCCCAGCGACGATCTGCGCGCGTCTCGGGGCGGGCCGGCGGCATGACGGGGAGCGAGCATGGGTTCCATTTTTCGTCCTGAGTCGCGGGAGCTGCATCGAAACCGGGAGCGTGCCGGGCCGGTACGGCCGCGTGGCTATTGTGCGCGCATGCGGTGTCGTTGCCACCCGCCCCCGCGCAGACGGCCGCTTGACCTGAGTCAACCCGGGTGCCGGCGCACCCCACACACTGTCGTAACCGATGCGCGACGTCGCCCCTTTCGGGCCACGCGGTCGCATTCGGCGGGAGGCCATCATGTACGAACGGATTATGGTTGCGCTCGACGACAGCCCGAGCGCGCAGCGCGCGCTGGCCGAAGCGCTCAGGCTCGCGAAGCTGACGGGCGCGACACTCGACGTCTGCTGCGTGGTCGAGCGCGGCAAGTGGCCGGAGGCTCGCAATACGGGCTTCGACCCCGAAGCGACGGGCGCGCCGCAAAATGCCGCCGACAGTGCGCTCGACTCGGCGCAGACGCTGATACGCGAAGCGCAGGTGCGCGGCGCCGTGCGGGTCGTCGATGCGTACGGCGAAAACGTGTCGGCCGTGCTTGCGCGCCTCGCCGACGAAACCGAGGCCGATCTGATCGTGATCGGCACGCACGGCCGACGCGGCGTGCAGCGCTTTCTGCTCGGCAGCGTCGCGGAATTGCTCGTGCGGTCGACGCAAAAGCCTGTGCTGATAGTGCGGCATGATTCTTCCCGGCACGTGCGGCCCTGAATATTCTCGCGGCGCCCGGAAGCGCCGCGCCTGACGCGTCGGCACGCGTGCCGTGTCGCGCGCTTCGGTGGTTAGCGTCGCATACGGCGGCGGCTCAGTGCGCCATCAGCACCGGCACCGTCATCGATTGCAGCAGCGTGCGCGTCGCGCCGCCCAGCACGATTTCGCGCAGACGCGAATGCGCGTACGCGCCCATCACGATCAGGTCGCAGCCCAGGTCGGTCGCTTGCGACAGCAGCACGTCGCCCACCGGCGTGTCGTGGCCGACGCTCGACTCGCGCACGTCGAGCCGGATGCCGTGACGGGCCAGCGTCGGCGCGATGTCGGCGCCGGCAATCCGCTCGCGCGGCGCCGCGTCGCTGGGCGAATGGACCGCCAGCAGCGTGACTTTCGACGCGTGCGCGAGGAACGGCAGCGCATCGTGGATCGCGCGCGTGGCTTCGCGGCTGCCGTCCCAGGCGACCAGCACGTGTTGCCCCGGCGGCGCGAAGCTGCCCGCCGACGGCACCAGCAGCACCGGCCGTCCCGCCGACAGCACGAGGTGCTCGACGAACTGCTCGGCGACGAAGGCTTCGGCGTCGTTCGGGTCCGTTTGTCCGAGCACGATCAGATCGGCGAGACGGGCGTACGGCGGCACGACATCGTTTGCGTAGCCGTCCACGGCGAGCCAGCGGCCGTCGACGTTCGCACGGGAAAGTTCCGCATGAAACAGCCGCTCCAGCGCACCGGCCCGCTCGTGGCGCTGGCGCTCGTGCTCCGCGTAGTACCCGGCGGTACCGGACATCACGACGAACGCGTGACGCGGCGGCACGTAGGTGGAAAACAGGCCGGTCAGCGTCGCGTGAAACCGGTGCGCAAGCTGCAACGCCATTTCCAGACGCGCATGCGCGCGAACGCTCGTATCGAGGTGGACGAGAATGCTTTTGTAGCTCATCGACGGGCTCCGTGACGGCAACGGGAACGGGCGAAGGCCCGCGGTCAGATGGAGTCTATGAGCCGGGAGGCCGTGACTTTTGATGCAGGTCAAGCGACGGCGACCGCGCGCTCGTACAGTGGGACCAGCAATGGGCGTGGCCGCGTGCTGCCGGCACGTCGATGCCGCGCTCTGGAGGGCAGCGATCATGATTCGTGAAGCCGATCCGCACGCCGCGTCCGCAACCGACGCGACGCGCGATTCCCACACGCCGCACCATCCGCGCACGTCGCACGCTTCGCGAAGCACGTCGCGGCCGCGCGGCGCCCCCGCCGCTATGTCCGATTGGCCGCCGGCCTGGCTCGCCTACGCCGCGGCCTGTCAGAGCGCGCAGATCGCGGCTCGCGACTATGCGGAGCAAAGCTTCGCCAACTGGAGCCGGTCGATCGGTTTCGCCGCGCAGCGCGAGGCCGACTGGTTCGACGCGGTCAACCGGTCGTTCGCCGCGTGGTATGCGTGGTGGGCATCGTGGCAGGCGGCATTCGGTATTCAACCCGGCATCGCGCCAGGCCTCGCGTCGTTCGCGAGCATTCCGGGTGCGTGGTGGTGGGCCTCGCAGAACGCACTGCCGTTCGCGGGCCTCGTGTAGCGGCGCGCGGCGATTCGGGCGCTGCGCGTATCGGCAATGATGGACACGACAAGGAGAAGCTCAGATGGGAACGGATCGCGTGGCATTCGTCACGGGCGGCATGGGCGGCCTGGGCGCGGCAATCAGCCGGGCGCTTCACGACACCGGGATGACGGTCGCGGTGTCGCATTCGAAGCACAACGACCACGTGGCGACATGGCTGCAGACCGAGCGCGACGCGGGCCGTCATTTTTATGCGTACGAAGCCGACATTGCGGATTTCGATTCGTGCGAGCGCTGCGGGCAACGTCTCATCGACGAACTGGGCCCGGTCGACGTACTGGTGAACAACGCGGGCATCACGCGCGACACGACTTTTGCGCGGATGAGCAAGCAGGACTGGGACGCGGTGTTGCGCACCAATCTCGACAGCCTGTTCAACATGACCAAGCCGTTCCTGCGCGGCATGCTCGAACGCCGTCACGGCCGCATCGTCAATGTCGGCTCGGTCAACGGCGCGCGCGGCGCTTACGGACAGAGCAATTATTCGGCGGCGAAGTCGGGCCTGCATGGGTTCACCAAGGCGCTCGCGCTCGAAACCGCGAAGCACGGTGTGACGGTGAACACGGTGTCGCCCGGCTATCTGGCGACCGCGATGGTCGAAGCGGTGCCGCGCGAGATTCTCGACACGAAGATCCTGCCGCAGATTCCGGTCGGCCGGCTCGGGCGTCCGGACGAGGTCGCGGCGCTGATTGCTTTCCTCTGCTCAGACGCCGCGGCTTTTATCACCGGCGCGGACATTGCTATCAATGGCGGCATGCATATGCATTGAGCCGCCTCCATGCCTCCACGCCTCCATGCCTCGACCGCCTTGACGTCATAACGCCACGAGCTCACGCCGCGATGCGCGACCTATGACGCACGCCGCTCGACACACGACGCAGCATTCCTGCCACGGGAGATCCCCACCATGAAAGCACTCGTTTACCACGGCCCCGGCAAGAAGTCGCTCGACGAGCGGCCGATGCCCGAACTCGCGGCGTCCACGGACGCGATCGTGAAAGTAACGCGCACGACGATCTGCGGGACCGATCTGCATATTCTCAAAGGCGACGTGCCGACCTGCGAGCCGGGGCGCATCCTGGGTCACGAAGGCGTCGGCGTCGTGCATCGTGTCGGCGATGCGGTGGCCGGGCTCGAACCGGGCGATCACGTGCTGATCTCGTGCATTTCGTCGTGCGGTCGCTGCGACTATTGCCGGCGCGGCATGTATTCGCATTGCACCACGGGCGGCTGGATTCTCGGTCACCGGATCGACGGCACCCAGGCCGAGTACGTGCGGATTCCGCATGCACAGAGCAGCCTGTACCGCATCCCGGCCGGCATGGACGAAGAGGCGCTGGTGATGCTGTCCGACATTCTGCCGACCGGCTTCGAATGCGGCGTGCTCAACGGCCGCGTGCAGCCGGGCAGCACGGTGGCGATCGTCGGTGCGGGGCCGATCGGGCTCGCGTCGCTGCTGACCGCGCAGTTCTATTCGCCGGCGCAGATCATCATGATCGATCCGGATGCGAACCGGCTCGAGGTCGCGCGTCGCTTCGGCGCGACCGCGTGTATCGACAACGCGCATGCCGACGCGTTCGCCGAGGTGCGGAAGCTGACGGAATCGGTCGGCGCCGATTGCGTGATCGAGGCGGTCGGCATTCCGGCGACGTTCGAATTGTGTCAGGCGCTGGTCGCGCCGGGCGGCACGATCGCGAACGTCGGCGTACATGGGGTCAAGTGCGATCTGCACCTGGAACAGCTGTGGGACCGCAACATCGCGATTACCACGCGTCTGGTCGACACCGTCAGCACGCCGATGCTGATGAAGACGGTGAAGGCGGGGCGGCTCGATCCCGCGCGCCTGATCACGCATCGGTTCGGATTGAACGAGATTCTTTCGGCTTACGAAACGTTTGCCGGCGCGGCCGATACGCATGCGCTCAAGGTGTTGATCGAGGCGTCGTAGTCGTTGGGCGGTGGGACCGCATTGCAGTTGGAGATAGCGTCGGCGGTGTCGCCGACGCGATGCATAGCCGCTCGCTCGTCGGCTCAGTCCATCTCGACCACGATGCGCCCATCCACCGTGCCCTCGCGCAACGCGCCGAACACTGTGTTGATGTTCTCCAGCTTATCGCGGTGGATATGCGCGCGCACGCTGCCGTCGGCGGCGAAATCGAGCGATTCCTGCAGATCGCGCCGCGTGCCGACGATCGAGCCGCGCACCGTAATGCCGTTGAGCACGGTCGAGAAGATCGGCAACGGGAAGTCGCCGGGCGGCAGTCCCACCAGCGACACCGTGCCGCCGCGGCGCAACATGCCGAGCGCCTGCGCGAACGCGCTGCGCGACACGGCCGTCACCAGCACGCCGTGCGCGCCGCCGATTTCCTTCTGGATCACGGCCGCCGGGTCTTCGGTTTTCGCGTTGATCGCGAGCTTCGCGCCGAGCTTGCGCGCGAGTTCGAGCTTGTCGTTGGCGACGTCGACGGCGACCACGTGCAGGCCCATCGCGATCGCATACTGCACCGCCACATGACCGAGTCCGCCGATGCCCGAGATCGCGATCCACTGGCCGGGCCGCGTGTCGGTTACGCGGATGCCCTTATAGACCGTCACGCCGGCGCAGAGGATCGGCGCGATTTCGTCGAAGGCGACGCTGTCCGGCAGATGGCCGACGTAGTTCGGGTCGGCCAGCACGTATTCCGCGTAGCCGCCGTTGACCGAATAGCCGGTGTTCTTCTGCTCGTGACAGAGCGTTTCCCAGCCGCTCAGGCAATGCTCGCAGTGGCCGCAGGTGGTGTAGAGCCATGGCACGCCGACGCGGTCGCCTTCCTTGACCGCCGTCACGCCGCTGCCGACCGCCGCGACGAAGCCGACGCCTTCGTGTCCCGGGATGAAAGGCAGCGATGGCTTGACGGGCCAGTCGCCGTCGGCCGCGTGCAGATCGGTGTGGCAAACGCCCGAGGCCTTGATGTTGACGAGAATCTGTCCGGGCCCGACCTCCGGGACCGGCACTTCCTCGATGCGCAACGGCGCGCCGAACTGGTGAACGACGGCGGCTTTCATGTGACGGGTCATATGACGCTCCTCGAATGAACCTGTCCAGTCTGCGCGCGCCTGGCGACCCACGGGCGACGCAGGTCGGGCGAAGCACACGCAACTCGCGCGAGCGCGCGGCGCGAACCGATACGGCCGAACACGCAGCGAACCGCGTAACACGCCGAAGCCGGTGCGAGAGGACGATGGACAGGCGTTCCGTCGGGCACCGTGAGCGTCGGCTTGTCCCGCTGCGGACGGACGGCGTCCGCGAGGTTCAGAGGCAAGCGGTGACGCGATGCATTGTAGCGCCGTGTCGCTGCGTCGTAACGTTTGCGCCGCGCGGACAAGCGATCGTAGCCGCCGCCTTGCGTCGCACTTGACCCAGGTCAATGAGCGCTGCTCAGGCAGGCACACGATAAGCCTGTGGCACGCGGCGCTCGTTGCGGACGGCGCGGCAAAGTGCCTGGCCAGGGTCCGGAGCGGGAGGGCAAGATGGGCATCGGCATGCAGATTGTCTATCTCGGCTTCGCGGGCGCGGCGCAGCTCGAGGCGGAGGCGGGCGCGCAACTGGTGCGTCTTGCGCGCTTCGGTGCGCTGGTATCGAACTGTCATCTGGCCATCGAGGCGCTGCGGCCGGGTTCCGCCTACACCCTCTACGACGTGCGGCTCGATCTGATTACCGCCGCGCACGAACTCAGGCCCATCGCTCATTGCGCGGGCGACAACGCCGAGGCGGCCATTCGCTGGGCGTTCGACCTGGCCGAAAAGGAACTCGATGCGACGGCGGCGCGAGCGCGTATGCATTGACCGTATGTATTGACCGGTTCGCGTCCCGCGCACCACCCGAAGGGGGGGCCATGCCTATTTCGTTTCCCGCCAGCTTGCCCGAATATTGCGCGCGCGATCTGGTGCTGGCATTTCCGGCGCTCGTCGACGAGCGTCCGGTGCAGTGCGCGATCACCGCTGAAGCGCTGGAGGATCATTTCGGCGCGCGTTCGCTACGCGAGGACGATCTGGTCGACGCGTTCGTCGAGCATCGCGCCCAGATCGAGCTGGCGGCCCAGCGTTTGCTCATGGAGGTCGGCGCGAAGCCCATCCTGCTGCACAGCGGGTTCTTCCGGTTCTGCACCTGATTGACCCGTTTGCCGGCGGCGCGTGAATCGTCCGCTCCGGGCGTCTGCGAAAGATGGCCGACGCGCCATGACCGACGACCCGGCCGGGCACGCCACCGTGCTTGACGTGGATCAACGAAACGACGTCGCGCCCGACTACGCTGAACACAGCGCCCGGAAGGCGCTCGCGCGTGCGATGTTGCGATGTTGTGTCAGGGGCTCGCGGCGTGCGTGCCGTGGCCGACGCTCGCAGCGGCGAGCGATACGCGGCCAACGCGGCTGCTAACCGACAAGGAGTCTACGATGGTGCTTTCCGCAAACGTGCGGCAGGGAACCTGGTCCGTCGCCGTGCACACGGACGCGGCACAAGGCGGCGGATACCTGTCGACGATCCATGTCACCCATGCGTCGCCGAATGGCGAGTTCGAACACACGTTCCCTCACGCGAGGATCTTCGACTCGGAGCGCGAAGCGGTGCTCGAAGGCTTGCGCGAAGGCATGACGTGGATCGCGCTGAAGACGACGCGGACCATCGACGTCTGAGCCGTGCGAATAGAGACGGACGGCTCGACGGAGCGGCCTGCAAGCCGTCAGAAGATCTTGTGATGCGGGATAGTCTGAGCGGTTAAGACCGCATTGTTTTGAGCTTGATCAAAGTGTGCACGCAGTATTTTCATGTGAACGCCGATCCGGCATAGCTCGACAACCATGCGGCATGACGCTGCGAAATAACGTTGCAAATCCCGTTGTGTAATTCGATTTATACCGCGCGATATCTGGCTGTCTCGCGGCACGGCTTATCCGACGTCGCTCGTCAATCCTCCGCCGCCTCGTTGCCGCCGCGCGATGCTTCATCGATCCGCTTCATGCTGTCCAGCAGCTTCAGCAGATAGTGCAGCGCATGCGTGATGTCGTCGACCGAGAAATCGGTCAGCACGTCCGCGTAATACGCGTTGATCTTCGGGATCGCGTCGTGTGCCCACAACTGCCGCCCCGATTCGCTCATCCGCACGAGGCGCGAGCGGCGGTCGCGTTCGTCGGCGACGGTGGTCAGATGGCCGTCGCGTTCCATCCGGCTGATCAGGCCCGACAGATTCTGCCGACTCACCATCAGGTAGCGCGCCAGATCGCCGACGCTCATGCCGTGCGCCGATTCCTCGCGCGACAACGCGCCGAGCACGGCCCACTGCTGCGTGGTCAGACCTTCCTCTTCCACCGCCCGCGTGCCAGTTTTATGCAACATATTGCTGCATTGATACAGGCGGAAGAACAGCCGGTTGGCGAGGTCGAGTTTCGCTGAATCCGCATTTTTCTTCATGTTATTTGAGGGTTTTCCCTGAATGATCGGTGCTTGTCTGGCGCGGTACTAGGTCCTAGTATACGTCAATATATTGACGTAATTTGCTTTTACCCGCTCTTTTCGAGCTCAATGGTACCCCGACGTTCAACGGAGACACAGCATGGCAAAGTTCGCAGGCAAGACGGTCGTCGTGACAGGCGGCGGAGGCGGCATCGGCGGGGCGACGTGCCGCCGCTTTGCCGCGGAAGGCGCGCGCGTGGCGATCCTCGATCGGTCGCTCGCGGCCGCCGAGCAGGTGCGCGATGAAATCCGCGCGGCGGACGGCGTCGCCGAGGCGCTGCAATGCGACATCACGAGCCGTATCGAAGTCGATGCGGCCATCGCCGCAACGGAGGCCCGTCTCGGCACGATCGACGTGCTGGTCAACAACGCCGGTTGGGACGTGTTCCGTCCGTTCGTGAAAACCGAGCCCGCGCAATGGGACAAGCTGATCGCGATCAATCTGATCGGCGCGCTGCATCTGCATCACGCGGTGCTGCCGGGCATGGTCGCGCGTAAGAGCGGGCGCATCGTCAATATCGCGTCCGACGCCGCGCGGGTCGGTTCGTCCGGCGAGGCCGTCTACGCGGCCTGCAAGGGCGGGCTGGTGTCGTTCTCGAAGACCATCGCGCGCGAGCATGCGCGGCATGGCATCACGGTCAACGTCGTATGTCCGGGCCCGACCGATACGGCGCTGTTCGCCGACTACAAGGAAGGCGCGGGCAACCCCGACAAGCTGCTGGAAGCGTTTCAACGTTCGATCCCGCTCGGCCGCATCGGCCAGCCCGGCGATCTGCCCGGCGCCATCACATTCTTCGCCAGTGACGACGCGGGCTTCATCACCGGCCAGGTGCTGAGCGTGTCGGGCGGGCTGACGATGGCCGGCTGAGTCGACTGGGCTCGACCGGACTCGAGCCGAGCCTCCGCCAAATCGCACGCAATCATTGCAAGGAACCGATATGAACTACGAAGACATCCTGTACGAAGTCCGCAACGGCGCGGCGTGGATCACGATCAACCGCCCCGACAAAATGAACGCGTTTCGCGGCCAGACCTGCGACGAGCTGATCCACGCGATCACGCGTGCCGGCTATGCGCGCGAGATCGGCGTGATCGTGCTCGCCGGCGCCGGCGAGCGCGCGTTCTGTACCGGCGGCGATCAGTCCGCGCACGAAGGTCAATACGACGGGCGCGGCACGATCGGTCTGCCGATGGAAGAGCTGCACAACGCGATCCGCGACGTGCCGAAGCCGGTGATCGCGCGCGTGCAGGGCTACGCGATC
Organism: Paraburkholderia antibiotica; assembly: GCF_012927125.1. Taxonomy (GTDB): domain Bacteria; phylum Pseudomonadota; class Gammaproteobacteria; order Burkholderiales; family Burkholderiaceae; genus Paraburkholderia; species Paraburkholderia antibiotica. The sequence goes on along the minus strand of NZ_JABBFZ010000006.1, from coordinate 232,323 downwards.
GGCGGCGGCAACGTGCTGTGCACGATCTGCGATTTCACGATCGCGTCGGAGAAAGCCGTGTTCGGTCAGGTCGGCCCCAAAGTCGGCTCGGTCGATCCGGGCTTCGGCACCGCGTTTCTCGCGCGCGTGGTCGGCGAGAAGAAGGCTCGCGAAATCTGGTATCTGTGCCGCCGTTATCCGGCCGCCGAGGCTTTGGCGATGGGCCTCGTCAATGCGGTCGTGCCGCACGAGCAGCTCGATGCCGAAGTGCAGAAGTGGTGCGACGAGATCATGGAGAAGAGCCCGACCGCGCTCGCCATTGCGAAGCGCTCGTTCAACATGGACACCGCGCATCAGGCGGGGATCGCGGGCATGGGCATGTACGCGCTGAAGCTTTACTACGACACCGAGGAATCGCAGGAGGGCGTGAAAGCGTTTCAGGAAAAGCGCAAGCCCGACTTCCGCAAGTACGCCCGCTAGCACGCCCGCTAACCGCGACGAGCCGGCGCATCGTCCGCGCCTGCCCGTGTCAGGAGACACAACTTGAATCCGTACCTCGACGAAGACTTGATGGCGCTGGGCGAGCATGCCCGGCGTTTCGCGCGGGAAGTGGTCGCGCCGGGCTTTCTCGAACGAGACCGCACGCGCGTGCTCGATCGCGACATCATGCGCGAGATGGGCCGCATGGGTTTCATCGCGCCCGAACTGCCTGAGGCGTACGGCGGCCAGGGTCTGGGTTGCCTTGCCGCCGGCGTGATTCACGAGGAGATCGCGCGGGCCGACCTGAGCCTGTCGTATATCAATCTGCTCGCGTCGCTCAATGGGCAGATTCTCGCGCAGCATGCACGGCCCGAGATCGCGAGGCCCTGGCTCGAACGGCTGGTTCAGGGCGATGCGCTGCTCGCGATTGCGCTGACCGAACCGCGCGGCGGCTCCGACGCGGCCAACCTGCGGCTGAAGATGGAACGCGTCGGTGACGAATACGTGCTGAACGGCGAGAAGACGTCGATCTCCGCCGCCGATCAGGCCGATGCCGCCGTCGTGTTCGCGCGCAGCGGTTCGGTCGACGAAGGCGCGCGCGGTGTGTCGGCGCTGCTGGTGCCGATGGACCTGCCGGGCATCACGCGTAACCGCTTCGATTGCCATGGCCAGCGCGCGATCGGCCGCGGCTCGATCTTCTTCGAGAACGTCCGGGTGCCGGTCGATCATCGCCTCGGCGACGAAGGCAAAGGTTTCGTCCAGGTGATGCAGGGCTTCGATTTTTCGCGCGCGCTGATCGGTCTGCAGGTGCTGGCGGTCGCAAAGGCGAGTCTCGAGGAAACCTGGGAATACGTCGCGCAGCGCGAAGCGTTCGGCAAACCGCTGTCGGCGTTTCAGGGCGTGTCGCATCCGCTCGCCGAGTACGAGACCCTGGTCGAGGCAGCGCGGCTGCTGTGCCTGCAAACGCTGTGGCTGAAAGATCGCCAGCTGCCGCATACCGCCGAGGCGGCGATGTGCAAGTGGTGGGGGCCGAAGCTCTCCTACGACGTGATTCATCAGTGTCTGCTGTCGTTCGGACATGGCGGCTACGATCGCGGACCGATGGAGCAGCGTTTGCGCGACGTGCTCGGCTTCCAGATCGGCGACGGCACCGCGCAGATCATGAAGACCATCATCGCGCGAACCCAGGCGGGGCGCGACGCGGTGCCGGCCTGATCCGGCGATGCACGTACCGAAGCAGAACAACTATCGCGGAGACCTCGGATGAAGTTCGATCCCGTACTGATCGGGCCGCGTCGCGCGGAAAGCGTTGCCAACGGCTGGTGGCTGGATCGCACGATCAACGATGCGCTCGACGCCGCGCTCGCGCAATGTCCGGAGCGTATCGCGTTGACGGCGGTGCGCGTCGAGGATGGCGCGCGCGTGCGCTTCAGCTATCGCGAGATGGCGCGCATGGCGGATCGCATCGCGGTCGGCCTCGCGCGGCTGGGTGTGACGAGCGGCGACGTGGTGTCGATGCAATTGCCGAATTGCTGGCAGTTCACGTTGCTTTATCTGGCCTGCTCGCGCATCGGCGCAGTGGTCAATCCGCTGATGCCGATCTTTCGCGAACGCGAGCTCGCGTTCATGCTCGCGCATGCGCGCAGCAAGGTGATGATCGTGCAGAAGCGCTATCGCAATGTCGACTACGAGCAGATGATCGACGGACTGCGCGCGCGTCTGCCCGAACTGCGGCATCTCGTGGTGATCGATGCGCAACAGGATGGTCGGCCCGCGCCGCACAGCTTCGATGCGTTACTCGCGTTACCCGAATGGGAGCGCGAGTCCGATGCAGCGGCACTGCTGAGCCAGCATCGCCCGACGGCCGACGACGTCACGCAATTGCTCTACACGTCGGGCACGACCGGCGAGCCGAAAGGCACGATGCATACGGCGAACACGTTGATGTCGAATATCGTCGCGTACGCAGAGGCGATGCGTCTCGGTGCCGACGACGTCGTGCTGATGGCCTCGCCGATGGCGCATCAGACCGGCTTCATGTACGGACTGATGATGCCGATCGTGCTGCAGGCTCACGCGGTGCTGCAGGATGTGTGGGACCCGGCTGCGGCGGTGCGTCTGATCGACGAAGAGCGGGTCACGTTCACGATGGCATCGACCGCGTTCCTCACCGATCTCGCGCAGACGGTGGCGGCGAAGCGAACCGGCGTGCCGAGCCTGCGCGCATTTCTGTGCGCGGGTGCGCCGATTCCGGGGCCGCTGGTCGAGCAGGCACGCGTCTCGTTGGGCGCGAAGGTGGTGTCGGCGTGGGGCATGACCGAACTGGGCGCGGTCACGCTGACGAGCCTCGACGATGACGACGAACGTTCCTTCAATACCGATGGCAAGCCATTGCCGGGTGTCGAACTGAAGATTCTCGATCACGACGATCGACCGCTCGGACCGGGCGTGACGGGGCGTCTGTTCGTGCGGTCGTGCTCGGGATTCGCCGGTTATCTGGAGCGCGCGCATCTGAACGGCGTGGACGACGACGGTTGGTTCGACACCGGCGACATGGCTTACCTCGACGAGCGCGGCTATATGCGCATCGCCGGACGCAGCAAGGACGTGATCATCCGTGGCGGCGAGAACATTCCGGTGGTCGAAATCGAAACGCTGCTGTATCGCCATCCGTCGATTGCCGATGTTGCGATCGTCGCGTATCCGGATGCGCGACTCGGCGAGCGCGCGTGCGCGGTCGTGGTGCCGAAAGAAGGCGCGCGCGTCGAACTGGCGGACCTCGTCGATTTTCTGAAGCAGCGCCAGGTCGCGCTGCAGTACATTCCGGAGCGCCTGCTGGTGCTCGACGCGATGCCGAGCACGCCGACGGGCAAGGTGCAGAAATTCAGGCTGAGGGAGATGGTTAGGGATCCTGCTGAGGGGCGCGAAGGGTGAAGCGTTCTTCAGCAGGATTCGATATTCGTCGTGGTCGTCAGCGTACTGGCGTTTCGTTTTTCTTTTGATCCGGTGCGGCCGGTTGCGGCGGCGTCATATCTGGCGAGGCCGGCGTTTGCGGTTGATTGACATCCTCAGCGGTTCCTGCCTGCGCGTCGTAGCCGACGAGGGGAGGTGGTGCGCCGCGCCGTCGCGCGGAGCGTCCCGCATAGGCACAGCATGCGCCGACGGCAAAAGCACCGAACGCGGGCAACGGTAGCGACACGGCGAGAAACACCGAGCCGGTGCCGATAGCGACCCACGCGACGAAAGAAAAATTCTTTCGCTTGAATAGCGCGCGGTGAAGGATCGTCATTTTGTCTGGCGTGTGCGAGAAAGCGGGCCGCGACTGCGGCTCAGATCTCTTGCGCCGGATCGATGCGGGATGCGGGGATGGTCGACGTCTGCGACGCAGGCTGTTTCATGACGGGTCTCCCTGACAGCGATGGAATACCTGCCTCTCGCAATGCTCGTGCCTGACCGTCTGCGAGCCAAAAATCTCAGGGAAATGCGTGTTTTTACAGCGTTTGCCTGTCGTCGCACGGAAGCGGCGGCAAATTTGACCTGAAAAGGCGGATCTGTCTGTGCTTCGCGCTGTGTTTCGCGATCTCGCGTGTGCGTGCATCGCGTCGTCCGGTGCGTTTCGTGATCCGACCTCGTCCTTAAGGCGCTCTTAATGCTCCATCGCCGATCCTACCGAGCTGGCGCCATCGGCGTTTGATGAGGGAAGGATATGGAAAGCAGTCTACGTAGGACGATGGAGTATTCGGTCAGCAAGGTGCCGCAGGTCACGTTGGGCTTCTGGATCGTCAAGATCGTCGCCACGACGCTCGGCGAAACAGGGGGTGACTGGGTCACCATGTCGCTGAAGCTGGGCTATCTGATCGGCTCGGCGATATTCGCGGCTTTCTTCGTGGCGCTCGTTGCCGGGCAGATCAGTGCGCGGCGTTTTCAGCCGCCGCTGTTCTGGGCGACGATCGTCGCCACGACGACGCTCGGCACGACGATGGCGGATTTCTTCGACCGCTCGCTCGGGGTCGGCTATCCGGGCGGCGTCGACATCATCTTCGCGTTGTTGCTGCTGAGCCTGCTGGCCTGGTACAAAACGGAAGGGACGGTGGCCGTGCGTAGCATTACGACCCCGAGAGCCGAATGGTTTTATTGGATCACCGTGCTCTTTTCGCAAACGCTCGGCACGGCATTGGGCGACTGGGTCGCGGGATCGGATCGCGGCGGCCTGGGCCTCGGGTACGAATACGGGGCGATGATATTTGGCGGGGCGCTGGTGATTGTCGGTGCGCTCTATTTCTGGCCACGCGTATCGCGTACGGCCGTTTTCTGGGCCGCGTTCGTTCTGACTCGTCCTCTCGGTGCAACGCTCGGCGACTTTCTCGACAAGCCCCTCGCGGATGGTGGCCTCGAATTGAGCCGCTTGTACGCTTCGCTGATTCTGCTGGGGATTGTCGTCGCGTGGGTGGCGCTGGTACCGCAGCGCGCCGCCAGCCATGCGGATGGTTGAGCGTCGAGCACCGCGAATTGAATAGTTTTTAAAACACTCCTTTTCAAATCTTAATAAAAAGATCAGCCCGTCTATTGAAGGCAATTTGCGCTTGCTCAATGCAAGATGCGATAGAGCCGGCGAGTTGCGGGTTTGCAACGGTGTATTCAAAGGCACGGCGCTATATTTCGATTCCGGAAAGAGGCAGCCGTGCCTTATTCATCTGTTTCAGCAGGTGAATATGTATACCGGAAAAGGAATAATCGTGAAGAAAACCACTCTCAGCAAGACCCTGATCGCATTTGCAGCCCTTGGCGCGTTCAGCGTCGCAGCACACGCGCAAAGCAGCGTTACCCTCTACGGCTCGCTGGATGCGGGCCTCGCGTACGTCAATAATATTGGCGGTCACAGCACGTGGCTCCAGTCGAGCAGCCTGCTGTCGAATACGTACTTCGGCCTGAAAGGTGAGGAAGACCTCGGCGGCGGCCTGAAGGCGATCTTCAAGTTGGAGTCGGGCTTCGATCTGTCGAACGGCGGCTTTAGCGACGACGGCATGTTCAATCGTCAGGCCTATGTCGGTATCGCAAGCCGTGACTTCGGTACGTTGACGCTCGGCCGGCAGTACGACTCGGTGGTCGACTACCTGTCGCCGTTGGCGCTGGCCGGCCAGGCAGGTGACGTCAACGTCGCCGCGCACCCGTTGAACAACGACAACATCGGCGCGCAATATTCGATCAAGAACGCGGTCAAGTACGAGAGCGTGAACTACTCCGGCTTCCACTTCGGCGGCCTGTACGGTTTCAGCAACCAGCCCGGCCAGTTCGCGAACGGCCGCGCGTGGAGCGTCGGCGCCGGCTACTCGATGGGCCCGCTGAAGCTTGCGGCAGCGTACGACCAGACGAACTCCGACACCAACTCGGTGAACAACAGCGCGGCGGCTACGGTGCCTTTCGGCGGCAACGTGAAGCGCACGTTCGGCGTTGGCGGCAACTATACGTTCGGCCCGGCGACCGCCGGCGTGCTGTGGACGCGTACCCGTATCCAGGGCGCGACGGTGGCCGGCTTCGACGGCATGGATGCGCGCTTCGACAATATCGAAGTCAACGGCACGTATAGCCTGACGCCGTCGCTCGCGCTGGTCGGCGAGTACACGTACACCTACGGCAAGACGACCGGCGGCGGCACCGACGGTTCTTCGCCGAAGTGGCACTCGGCCACGCTGGCAGTCGACTACTCGCTCAGCAAGCGTACCGATGTCTATGTCGCCGGCGCCTATCAGCATGCGTCGGGCGACATCTACAACAACGGTTCGTACTCGGTCGCGAACACGGCGAATATCGCCGGCCTGCTGGGCAACTCGTCCACGCAAAGCCAGGTGGCGGCAACGATCGGCATGCGCCACCGCTTCTAAGTTCGGGCGTATCTGCCGAATCGATAAGCAGGGGAGAAAAGACGCGCCATCCTGGATGGCGCGTTTTTTTATTCTTTTATCTCAATAAAATTATGCGACGCCGAATTGATTTCGAATAAATTCGCATTCGCTGTGTGTTGTTAATATGGTTGCAGGGAAATCCAACTTCCCTGCAACTCGTTTCATGTGTATTCCGGGATTTACGCCGCCTTTTAATGGGCGGCTTTTTTTTGGCAATCGGCCGGGCGACGACCCTCAGGATCTGCTGCCGGTTGCCGATTGCCGCGAGCGCTTATTCCTCGTCGACTTCGCGATTGTTCAGCGGATTGACGTCGCGGTGATCGTCGGGGAACAGTCGGCGAAACACGTCGATCTGCGCCTTCGACAACTCGATCGGTTGCTCCAGCATGATCCAGTTCACCTGCTCGGTGCAGGGCGGCGTCGTCAGCGAGCCGGAGTAGATCAGCGCGCGTCGCTCGCGCGGCAGCAGCGCATCGGGATCGATGGTCACGGGCGGCATCGATGCGCCTTCTACGGGCAGATGGTCGAACAGCCGCGCGAGTGCCGCGTTCGCTTTGCCTTCCTTGATGAAGACGCCGAGCACGGTCAGACTGCCGTGGCTGTCCTGATGCACGAGGTGAAGCTCCATCGGATAGTGCGCGCCGTTTATCTCATGTTCGCTCGGCGTGTGGAAATGAAACTGCTTCAGCGTGTAGGTATTCGAACGCAGGTCCAGCACGTTCGACGTATCGATGGCGCTGGCCTGGATCGTGTGTCCATTGTTCACCGCCGTGAAGCTCGCGGGCCGATAGTGGATCGTGAATTCGCGGCCGTGTTTGTGCATCGCCGACGCGGGATGCAGATCGATCGGCGATTGCGCTTTGCCGTCGCGGCATGCCGCGTTCGTGGAGGACAGTTCGCCCCAGTGCGCGGGGCCGCTGTCGCCGTGATACGACCAGTGCGGTGCGTCACTGGGAGGAGCAGCATAGGCGAGCGCTGCGCACAGGCTGCCGGCGAGCGCGAGATATCTCGTGAATTTCATGGTGAAGTAGTGGATTGTCGGGACAGAGGAGGGGCGCACGCGCAAACGCGATGCCGGGATTCGGCGGACCGATCATCGATCGCGTGACGGGATGCAGGCGGCCCGTTATTCCGGTTCGTCGCTTGTGCGTTCGGATGGTGTGTTCGACCTGCCGTGCGGCTTTTGCGTGTGTCGACTGATTGAATGCGTGCTACACGGCGGGGCGATTATAGGGGCGTGCTATCTGCTCTGGGGCCGCCTCGCGCTCGACTCTTGCGCTCGCGCAAAGTTTGTCCGTGCCGATGGTTCATCGCGCGGACAGCACTTCGTCGAGGAAGGCGACTACGCGACGATGCAACGGCGCCGAGGGTGACGTGAATTCCTGGAGCAGACTGAAATGATCGGCGCTGGGCGCGATGTCGAGCGTTGCAGGATTGCCGGCCTGTTGCCATGCCTCGCACATGTGCCGGCTCTGCGCGACGAACGCGGCCGTTTCGTCGCCGCCGACGCCGAAGAGCGCGTTCACGCAACCACGCCGCGCGCGATGCAGCGGCGAGTGGCGCACCGCGTCGGCGGCATCGAGCTTCAGATTGCGGTTCAGGGTGGTCGCGACGAGCGGCGCGAGATCGTAGATGCCGCTCAGCGCAATCACGCCTGCGAGCGTCGGGCCCGGCGATACCGAGGCAGCCGAGGCATCCGATACAAGTGCCAGCGCCAGCTCCACCGCGAGATGACCGCCGGCGGAGTGCCCGGACAACACGAGCGGCAACGCGCGGCCATGCGTAGTGCTCACGTTCGCCACCGCATCGAGCGAAGCGCGCGCCGAGCCGATCAGTTCGGCGAGCGTCACCGTTGGGCACAGCGGGTAGTTCACCAGCGCGACGTTCAAACCGAGCCGCGTGAAGGCTGGCGCGATGAAGCGGAACGTCGACTTGTCGCGCGATTGCCAGTAGCCCGCGTGGAAATAGACGAGCGTGCCACGCGGTTGGTCGGTAGCGGCGCGGAACAGATCGAAGGTTTCGCGCGGCGCCGGGCCGTAACGCAGATCGAGTTCGACAGACGCTGCTTTCGCTGCTGCCGCGCTCTGCGCTTCGAACCCGGCGAGCAACGCGGGAAAGCTCGGGCGCGCCTGTCCCGTGACGTATTCAAATTCGGCGCTGCCGATGGACGTGTCGTTCATGAGGCGATGGAAGTCGAGGAACGGTGAGCGTAAGTGCGCTGTTGCAGCATCGCGGCAGTCTGCTCGGGACGAATCCAGAGCACCGCGGCGAGGCCGGTGCCGACCAGCAGCAAGCCGGTGAGCGTGAACGCGTCGCCGAGGCCTGCCGCGAGTTGTAGCGGGCTGCTGTGGCCCTGCGCGGCGAGCGCATCGCCGGCGCGCTGCACGAACCAGCCGAACACGGCCGGCGACACCACGCCGCCAATCGACGCGATGCCGACCATTGTCGATATGACGGCCGCGCGTTGCCCGGGATTGACCGCATAGGCGACGGCGGTCGGCGCCATCGGAAACACGAGGAACGCGCCCCAGCCGACGGTCGTGAGCGCGAGCGCCCAGACGCCGGACGCGTGCGGCAGACCCAGCAGGCAGACGCCCGAGACGAGCAGCGACATGCCGAAGAGTCCCGCCACCGCGACGCGCGCGGAGCCGCCGCCTCGCATGATCCTCCGTCCCGCGAAGCCGAGCGCGATCAGTAACAGCGTGCCGAAGGCCCAGGGCAGTGCATAGACGAGGCCCACCCGTGTCTGCGGCACGCCGAGCACGCCACCGATGTACTGGGGCACCCACGTGGTCATCGCGGCTTGCGCCCAGAAGCACGCGAACCCGGCGAGTGTCGCAATGAGCCACATCCGGCAACCGAAAACGCGCCGCAGCGGCACCGTCGCGAGTTTTTCCGTGGCCGAGCTGGCGACCGCCATACCCTCGCTCGCGCCGTGCAGGTTGCGATAGGGACCGTCCTTGCCGATGCAGGCCCATGCGATGCCCCACAGCAAGCCGGCGATGCCGAGCAGCCCGAACGCCCAGCGCCAGCCGAGCGCCGGCGACGCAATGATCCACGACAGCGCGGGCGCGGCAACGGCCGCGCCGATGGTCGGCCCGACCGCGATCAGGTTACTCGGCAGAGCGCGGTCCTCGGCGGGAAACCAGCTGTGCGTCGCATGCAGTGCGATGGGCAGCGCCGGGCCTTCGCCCGCACCGAGAATGATCCGGCAGACCAGCAGCGCGGTCGCGCCGCCGCCGGCGAGGATCGGGAACTGGACCGCGGCCCAGATGAGCGCGAGCGCAAACACCAGCCAGCGACTCGACATGCGATCGGCCACGAAGCCCACGACGATCGCGCTCAGGCTGAACAGAAAAAAGAAGCTGCTGCCGATGAAGCCGAATGCAAACGGCGAGAGACCGAGTTCGGCCATCGCGGGCCGTGCCACGAGACCGAGCAGGGCCTTGTCGGCGAAATTGAACACCATGAACAGCGTGAGCATCGCGGTGATGCCCCAGGCTTTGCGACGCGTCGCGGCGCCTTCGACGGACCGGCCCTGCGTGCCTCGTGTGCCGTGCGTGACGCCGTCGTTTGCCAATGTTTCCATCGCCTCGACCTCCGGTTATAGAGCCGATCCCCGCGTCGCGCACCACAGTATCGACGCGGGCGCTCGCACGATCAAGCCGCCGACGAAACCGGCGGCGCGAACACCACGTCGTACTCGCGTGCGACGCGCATCACTTCGGCCGGGCTCGACATATTGTGGATCCGTCGATAAAGCTCGAGCAGCTTGCCGGCGGGCGCGGCCCAGAACAACGCGGTCACCGGCTTGCCGGTGTTGTTGAAGAACGCGTGCTCGATGCCGCGCGGCATGCGCACGAGGTCGCCGGTCGAGGCCGTGGTCCGTTTGCTGCCCAGCAGCAGATCGATCTGACCGTCGAGCACATAGATGTACTCGTCCTGATGAGGATGCGTGTGCGGTGGCACGAAGGTCTCTTCCGGGAAGGTCGCATGCCAGGCGATGCTGTCGTCGCTGACCTGCTTGGGCACGTAGACCTGCCCGAGAATATTCCACGACACGCCGTCGAGGCCGGTCCGCGTGCGCGTGATGTCGGGCGTTTCAGTCGTCATGTTCATATTCGACTCCTTGAGGTTGGGTCAGCCGATCGAGCGTGGACTTGACCAGCGGGTTGGAAGAGGCAAAACGAGGCTTGAAGGTCGTGCGCGCCTGCGCGAGATCGTCTTCGTCCCAGTAGCCGATCAGGATGCCGCCCTCCGAAATGCGCGGCTGCACCTCGATCGATTCGATGGTGCCGTCGGCGATCGTCACGCGTTGGCGCGGCTGACGCGCCCAGCGAAACAGCGCTTCGTGCAGACGCGCGCGCACCGCCGCATGCTCGGGCGCGTCGGACGCGCCGAGATCGCGGAATTCGTTCGGGTCGGTTTGCAGGTCGAACAGCATCGGCCGGTAATCCTCGAACAGCACGTATTTCCAGCGGCCGTCGAAGATCATGCGCATCCACGCGTTGCGCGGCTTCGTGCCGAGCGCGATGCGCGAGTCCTGAAACGCGAAGTCGTATTCGCAGACCACGTGCTCGCGCCAGTCGGCGGGCTTCGCGCCGAACAGCAGCGGACGCAGCGAGTGGCCGTCGATGATGTGTGGCACCGGTTGGCCGCCATAGACGTCGAGAAAGGTCGGCGCGAGATCCACGGCCTCGACGAGCGCGTCGCAGCGCGTGCCGCGCGTGACGTCGGCGCGTGGGTCCGGGTCGTAGACGATGAGCGGTGCGCGGATCACGGGCTCGTGGAAGAGGTCCTTCTCGCCCATCCAGTGATCGCCGAGATAGTCGCCGTGATCGCTCGTGAAGACGATCATCGTGGTGTCCATCAGGCCGCGCTCTTCGAGGAAATCGAACAGCAACCCTAACTGATCGTCGATCTGTTTAATGAGGCCCATATAGCCTGGCATTACCGCATCGCGCACCTCGTCCTTCGAGAAGGTGCGCGACACGCGATGCGCCATCATCGCGTCATAGACAGGGTGCGGATCGCGCTGCTCCTCTTCCGAGCGCACGACGGGCAGCGCATCTTCCGGGCCGTACAGACTCGCGTAGGATTCGGGCACGACGTAGGGCCAGTGCGGCTTGATGTAGGACAGATGCAGGCACCAGGGTTCGTCGCAGGCTTCGCGGATGAAGTCCATCGCGCGCCGCGTGATGTAGGGCGTCTCCGAATGCTCGTCGGGCACGCGCGCCGGACGGTTCGAGTATTTGAGGAACCAGCCCGAGCGGATCGTGCCGTCTTCGTCCACGGTCGAATTGGCCCAGTCTTCCCACGGGTTATCACCGTCGAAACCCTGTTCGCGCAGGTAGTCGCTATAGGCCGGGTCGGGATCGTGACCGGACCACGGGTGGATACCGTCGTCGCGTTCGTACGGGTCGAAGCCGCATTCGGCGATGCGCACGCCGATCTGCGACGTGGGATCGATGCCGAGACGCGACATCCCTGCGAGGTCGGCGCGCATGTGGGTCTTGCCGACCAGCACCGAGCGCACGCCGAGCGGACGCAGATGATCGCCGATCGTCATCTCGCCCGCCTTGAGCGGCACGAAATTCCAGCTCGCGCCGTGCGAATGCACGTAGCGGCCGGTGTAATAGCTCATCCGCGAAGGGCCGCAAACGGGCGATTGCACGTAGGCCCGATCGAAGATCACGCCGCGCGCGGCGAGGCGGTCGAGATTCGGCGTCTTGAGGGTGGGGTGACCGAAGCAGGACAGATGATCGGCCCGCAACTGGTCGCACATGATGAACAGGATGTTTCGCACAGGCTTTCGCAATTGATGCTCCCAAGGCATGGGCGATTGATGGGGACATGGCGCGGGCCTCTGACCGGCTGCGGCCTATCCTTGATGTGAGTGCATCGTATGTGGAGAAAAAACGAAAAACGCTTCACATTTAGTCAATTCGATTACCATGGGTTATCACCCCCTATGGAGAACCCCTGGTGCGGCTTCAACAACTCCATCTGCTGCAGGCGATTGCCCAGACCGGCAGCCTGCGTGCGTCGGCCGATCTGCTCAACGTCACGCAGCCTGCGTTGACGAAGGCGTTGCGGCAGCTGGAAGAGGAATTCGGCACCGCGCTCGTGCTGCGCTCGCCCAAGGGCGTGCGTCTGACGCCGCCCGGCGAGTTGCTGGCGGCGCGCGCCAATACGGCGTTGCGCGAGCTCGACCGCGCGCGCGAGGAAGTGGAGTGGCATCTGCGGCATGCGCGGGCGCAGGTGACGATTGGTGTGTCGCCTGTCGCGGCGATTCTGCTTGCGCCCGGCGCGCTGGAGCGCTTCAGCGTTCGCTGGCCGCAAGTCGTGTTGCGGGTGCGCGATACGCTGTATCCGCGCGCGCTCGAACAGTTGCGCGCGGGCGAGCTCGACCTGGCGCTCGGGCCATTGCCGATCGAAGGATTCAGGCGCGACCTGCTCGTGCATCCGCTGTTCGAGAGCCGCATCGTGATTGCCGCGCGACGCGGTCATCCGCTCGCCGCCGAGACGACGCTCGCGGGCCTCGCGAACGCCGACTGGGTGCTGACCGGGCCCGCTGGCGGCCCGGGCGATCCGCGCAATCTGTGCAACGAGGCGCAGGTCGAACTGACGCCGAAGGTTCGGCTCGAATGCGAGTCGTTTGCCACGCTGCTTGCGCTGATGCCGCGTATGGACGTGGTCGGCATCATGCCGAAGGGTTTCTTCGACCGTCATGGTCCGGCGATGGATCTGCTCGAGTTGCCGATCGGCGATGCGTTGCCGACGACCACCATTCACGCCGTGTACCGCGCCGACGCACCGCTGACGGTGCCGGCCCAGCGCCTGCTCGAAACCTTCACCGCCGAGGCGGCCGCGCAGAATGCGCAGCGAGGCGCGCGCTAAACACCGGGCTCAAACGCAGGCAAAAGCGGTTACGCAGGAAGTGAGCCGTGGTGCGCCGGATCGTCACCACCCGACCCGCAATGACCCATCGCCACGGCGGTTTGCAGCGGCGCCAAACACACGCGGTTAGCGATGAATTCCCATTGCCGATTTGGCAATGCTTCGGGCCAAACTCGGCAATTGTCACAACGGAATTGGCTTCCTAAAATCGGGCGAACTCCTGCACCGTCCCGTTTCCGGAGACAGATTGTGCGAACGGGGAGTCAAACGACAACGGGATTTTCATGCAAACAGTGACGGCGCGCGGCGAGGTCGTAAGCAGCAAACACGAAGCATCCCGAGGCGCGGTGGTCGCGGCCGTCATCGGCAATGCGCTCGAGTTCTACGACTTCACGGTCTACGCGTTCTTTGCCGCGATCATCGGCAGAGAGTTCTTTCCCGCCGATAGCGCGTTGGGCGCGTTACTGCTTTCGGTCGCTGCGTTCGGGGTGGGGTTTCTGGCGCGCCCGCTGGGCGGAATCGTTATCGGGCGCTACGCGGATCGGGCGGGGCGCAAGCCCGCGATGCTGCTCACGCTTGCGCTGATGGCCGTCGGTATGGCGATCATTGCGTTTGCGCCGCCCTATGCATCGATTGGTCTGGCGGCGCCGGGACTGATCGTGCTGGCGCGGCTCATCCAGGGTTTCGCGTGGGGCGGCGAGGCTGGGCCGACGACGTCGTTCCTCGTCGAAACCGCGCCCGCCGGCAAGCGTGCACGTTACGCGAGCTGGCAGGTGGTCAGTCAGGGGCTGGCGGTGCTCGTCGCGGGCACGATCGGGGTGCTGGCTTCCGCGTCGTTGTCCGCCGAACACATGCAGGCCTGGGGCTGGCGGATTCCGTTCGTGCTCGGACTGGCGGTGATTCCGGTCGGTCTGATCCTGCGCCGTAACATGCACGAGACCGGCTCGCCGGCCGGCACGGCGCCGAGTTTCGCCGCGGCGACGGCATCGATGCAAGGACGCTACTGGAAGTGCGTGACGCTGGCCACGCTGATCATCATTCCGAGCACCGTGACGGTTTACGTCAACAACTACATGACCAGCTACGCGCTGACGCTCCTGCACTTTCCGATGACGATGTCGATCGCCGTCACGATGATGGTCGGCGCGTGCATGGTCGTCGCCGCGCTGACGGGCGGCATGCTGGCGGACCGGTTCGGCCGTAAGGTGGTGATGATCGTGCCGTGCGCGCTGCTGATGCTGGTCGCGTATCCGGCGTTCGTGGTGCTGAACAGCTGGCATTCGCTGATCACGCTGTTCGCGGTACCGGCGGTGCTCGCGTTGCTGACCGGATCGCACGCGGCGGCCGTCATCACGATCATCCCTGAGACGTTTCCGAAAGTACTGCGAAGCACCGGTCTTTCGATCAGCTACGCGATCGCCGCAACGGTATTCGGCGGTAGCACGCAATTTGTCGTGACCTGGCTGCTGCGTGTGACGGGCAACCCGCTGTCGCCGGCGTTTTACATCATCGGGGCCTGCGCGCTGGGTTTGCTCGGCATGACGCTGTTGAACGAGACGCGCGACGCGGCGCTCGACTAGCCGAATTAGCCGAATCCGGCTCAAGGTATTGAGGAGTAGCGATGCTGATCGACGCGCATCACCATCTGTGGCGTATCGCCCGCAATGACTATGGCTGGCTGACGCCCGACACCGGCTTTCTGTATCGCGATTACGAACCGGCGGATTTCAAGCCGCTACTCGACGCGCACGGTATCGAGCGTGCGGTCGTGATACAGGCGGCGCCGACGCTGGCGGAGACGGACTTCCTGTTGTCGCTGGCGGAACGGCACCCGTATCTCGGCGCGGTGGTCGGATGGGTGGATTTTGCGGCGAGAGATACGCCGGAACAGCTCGACCGCCTGTCGCGGCATCCACGGTTTCGTGGCGTACGGCCGATGATTCAGGACATTCCCGAAGACGACTGGATGCTGCGTCCGGAGTTGCACGAAACGTTCGTTGCGCTCACCGAGCGCGACCTGAGTTTCGATGCGCTGATTCAGCCACGCCATTTACGCGCGCTGCTCGAACTGGTGGGGCGGCATCCGTCGCTGCGGATCGCGATCGATCATTGCGGCAAGCCGGAGGTGCGCGACTGGCAAGCGGGCGATGCCAGTTTCAACGCGTGGCGCGACGGCATGACCGAACTGGCGCGGTATTCGAATGTCGTGTGCAAACTCTCCGCGTTGCCGACGCGCTCGGCGCCGAACTGGACCGCCGACACTTTCGCCGCCTATGTCGACGTGCTGATGACCGCCTTCGGTGAGACCCGTCTGATGTGGGCGAGCGACTGGCCGATTCTCGAGCGCAATGGCCGCTACGCGGACTGGCTGCGGGTCGCTCGTCAGCTCGTGCCGGAAGCGGCGCATGCCCGCGTTTTCGGTGCCACCGCGCAGGCGTTCTATCGGATCGAATAACAACGCGACGGTGGACCGACGCGTTGTTGCCGCGTTGTTATTGCGCTCAGCGGTGGGTGTCGAGATAACGGATCAACCGCGCGACGCCCACCTCAATGCGCTCCGGCGTGCTCGCATAACACCAGCGCAGAAAGCCTTCGCCTTCCGGACCGAACGCGGCGCCCGGCGCCAGTCCGAGCCCACCCTCGGCGACCAGTTGCCGGCAGAACGCGAGACTGTCCGTGACGCCGTCGACGCGAAAGAACGTGTACATCGCACCGGGCGACGGCGCGGCAAGCTGCACGCGCGGGACTTCGGCCAGACGCAGCGCGAGCAGATCGCGCGATTGTTTGAGCCGGGCCACGGTGCGCGCGATTACCGGTTCGCCGTGTTCGAGCGCATGCAGCGCGGCGTGCTGCACGAAGCCCGGCGTGCAGGTGGTGCTGAACTCGATGAGCTTACCGATCTCTTGCAGGAGCGCCTGCGGCACGACGATCCAGCCGATGCGCCAGCCGGTCATCAGCCAGGCCTTCGAGAACGAATTGCAGCTGATCACGCGGTCGCTGGCGTCGGTCAGATCGAGGAACGACGGCGCGCACTGCGTGCCGTCGTAGTAGTAGCGCTCGTAGACGTCGTCGGTGACGATCCAGATGCCGTGCTTGCGGCAATGGTCGAGTACGGTGCGTTGGGCTTCGGCGCTCATCACCCAGCCGCTCGGATTGTTGGGCGAATTCACCAGCAGCGCGCGTGTGCCGGGCGTGAGCGCGTCGAGTAGTGCGGCGAGGTCGAGTTGCCAGCCGTCCGCGCAAAAGTTTAGCGACACGGTCTCCACGTGGGCGCCGAGCACTTTGGGCATCTCGACCAGGTTCGGCCACAGCGGCGTGACCGCGACGACGCGATCGCCCGGACTGACGATGGCCTGCATCGCCAGCATCAGCGCCGTCGTGCCGGAACTCGTGACGGCGACCTGGCCGACGTCGAATGGCGCATGCGGCCGATGCAGTCTGCCGAGGTACGCGGCGATGGCTTCGCGCAATGCCGGCAGACCGAGCGTCTGCACGTAGAAGGTGTCGCCCGCGTCGAGCCGCTGCGCGGCGACGGCACGCACGTCGGCAGGCGTGGGTTCGTCGGGTTCGCCGAACCAGAATGGCAGCACGTCGGTGCGTCCCATGCCGGCATTCGCGACTTCGCGGATTTTCGAGGAGCGCAGTGCTTGCACGGCACTGCGCGCGTGCAGGGAAAAGGGTGAGGTCGTCGACATGGCGGAGGGTCAGGAGAAGTCAGGAGAGGTGAGCGTTGGACGGCTGCAGCGCTTGCTGGTGGGAATGGATGTGCGGCATCGTCGATGGACTCCGGGTTGAAGTAGGTCTTAACGATAGCGCTCTCGGCGAGGCGTATTTTGCTGAAGTGCGAAGTAAAAACCGCACGCGTGCGCAATGAACGAAGCGCGATAAACGGAAACGTGAAATGAACGAAGCAGAGGTCAGAATCGACCGGGCGGATAGCCTGATTCTCAACGCGTTGCGCAGCGACGGGCGGCTATCGAGCCAGGAACTTGCCGAGCGGGTTTCGTTGACCGCGTCGCCGTGCTGGCGGCGCGTCAAGCGTCTCGAGGAAGCCGGCGTGATCCGTGGCTATCACGCGGATATCGACCCGAAGCGACTGGGTTATCAGGTCATGGCGTTCGCGCTGGTGGCGCTGGAAAAGAAGGACGCCACGCATATTCGCGCGTTTGAAGAGGCGGTAAGAGCGAGTCCGGAAATACTCGCCTGTCATTGCATCAGTGGGCGCTACGATCATCAGCTGACGGTTATTGCTCGAACGCTCGATAGCTTTGGCGATTTCATCCGGCTCAAGATCGGCAGCTTGCCGAACGTCCAGGAAGTTCACACTTCACTGGTACTCAAGGAAGTGAAGGCGTTGGCGCATGCGGCGATCGAGATCGTGTGATCGTCGATGCGAGCGGTTACAGCGGCGACGGCATCAGCCGTTACACCGCACGGCGCCCGTCAGGCGCGTGCCCGACGCGAGGTCCGCGCCTCGCGTGCCATGCCCGGCACGCGCCTGAGTTCCGCCACCAGAAAATCGGCGAATTCCCGAACCGCGACGGGCAGCGTACGTCCCAGCATCGTCTGAACCTGGATGCGGCGTTGGTGCACTTTGCCCGCCAGCGGCACCGCGACGAGCGCGTCGTTGGTCGGCTTGCCGCGAACCGTTATCGCGCTGGAGAAGGTGATTGCGCCGGATAGCTGCGCGTAGCGGTAGAGCGCCTCGCTATTGTTGGTCACGAACACGGGCGTGAGCGCGATGCCCTCCGCGCCCGCCGCGACGTCGATGAGCGTGCGAATCGTCGTGCCGGGTTTCGACAGCAGGAGCGGATGTTCGGCGATTTCCGCAAGCGACAGTTGCCGGCGCGTTGCCAGCGGATGATCGCTGCGCATCAGCGCGAACACGGGAGCCCGGCACGCATGGATGATGTCGACGTCGGTCTGAACAGTGAGGCTGAAAGTGAGCGCGAGATCCGCGTCGCCGGTACGCACCAGTTGGGTGGCGTCGTCGGGGCGGGTGACCGCCAGCTCGAAGTGCACGCGCGGATTGATCTGCCTGAACCGATGGATCAACGAGGGCAGGAAGTCGGTGGCAAAACCTTCGGAGCAGGCGAGCTTCACGACACTGGCAAGCGAGTTCTGCGCGCTGTCGATGTCGTGCACGATCTGTTCCGCTTCGAGCAGACTTTTGCGTGCGTAGCCCAGCAACGCCTCGCCCGCGCGACTCAGCGTCATGCCGCGCGACTGCCGGTCGAACAGCTGGGCGTGAACCTCGTATTCGAGCTTGGCAATCTGACGACTGATCGCCGACGTCGCGACATGCAACCGCGCGGACGCTTCGGCGATCGACCCGGTATTGGCCACTTCGACGAAGTAACGCAACGCCGTTGAATGAAGGATGTGCGTCATGAGCGCAGAGGATCGCCGGGCAGGGTGGGGCGCAAGAGGAACGTCGCTGCGTTAGACGCCAGCCGCCGCTGCCGCGCGACTCGGGCTTCGGAGCGGCAACAATGAAATCGCGCGATGAGGCACACGAACGCCTCATCGCGCGTGGCGCTTCCCGATCCGGGTATCCAGCGCCTGTCAGCCTCTATTTGGACATGACCGTCTGCTGGATTTCCCATTTGCCGCCGCGGACCTGATAGATGGTGGTCGCTGCCGTCTTCAAGGCTCCGGTCTTGTCGAACTCGATCGGCCCGGACACGCCCTGGTATTGGGTCGCGCGCAGTTTCGGCAGATAGTCGGACGGATTTGACGAGTTGGCTGCCTGCATCGCCTTGATTACCGCCCACGTCGCGTCGTATCCCAACGGCGCGTAGACCTGCATGTTCGTATTGAAGGTCTTCTTGTAGCGGCTTTCGAACTCCGGTCCGCGCGGCATTCTCGACACCGGCAGCCCGTAGTCCAGCCCTTCGACGCCCTCGGCGCTGGCGCCCGCGATCTGCACGAAGTCTTCCGAAACCGTGCCACCGCCGCCCATCAGCCTGGTCGTCATGCCGAGCAGCTTCATCTTCTTCGCGATGCCGGCGACCTGCGGACCCAGTCCGGAGAAGAACAGCAGATCCGCATTGGCGCTCTTGATGTGCGTGAGCTGCGCGCTGAAGTCCATGGCCTTGTCGCTCGTGTACTGCTGATCGACGATGGTCCCGTGCGCGGCGAGCACGGCCTTGCGAAACTCTTCGGCGGCGCCCTGACCGAAGGCGGTCTGATCGTCCATGATCGCGATGCGCTTCGCCTTGAGCGAGGTGACGGCATAGGTGCCGGCGCTGCCGGCGGTTTGCGCATCGGTCGGCACGACGCTGAACACCGTATTGAAACCCTGCTTCGTGATGATCGAATTCGACGCCGCGGGGGTAATCATCGGGATGCCGGCGCTCGCGTAGATTTTCGATGCCGGGATGGTCGTGCCGGAATTCACATGGCCGATCACGGCGCTCACGTTTTCGTCGACCAGCCGTTGCGCGACCTGCACGCCGGTGCGCGGGTCGCCCTGGTCGTCCATGTATTCGGGCGCGAATTGCACGACCTTGCCGCCGAGCGTGATCTTTTGCGCGTTGGCTTCCGCGATGGCGATTCTGACGCCGTTTTCCATGTCCTTGCCATAGGCCGCGCCCGAGCCGGTCAACGGGCCCACCACGCCGATCTTGACGCTGACCTGGGCATAGCTCGACGTGCTCGCTGCCGCGAAGCACAGGGCTGCCATGGCAGCCAGTTGATTTCGTTTCACTGCGTCTCCTCCTTGAACCTCAATAGATGAAAGTGGCCGGTAGCCGGCGCACGCAAAGGCCTCACGCGCCCGCTTGCGCGCAGTTCACGCCGTTTGTTCCCAGACCGTCCACTTCGTAATGCCAGACTTCGCCCTGGACAGGAAAGCGCGTGCGAACCACGCTTCCGGTCATGACGATCTCGCCCGCGCGGAGATGCGATCCTCTCAATGCCAGCTCCTGTGCCAGCCACGCGACGGATGCGAGCACGTGACGATAATCGACAGCGCCCGTTTCCGTCGACGAATCTTGCGAAAACACGCGAGCCGGTCGAACGATGGATTCATCGGGAAGCGGTTGCCAGTCTGCCAATACCACGCCCGCATTCCAGGAGTTATCGGCGATCAGCGACGCGGCATCGAGCGTGCTGTAGTCGGCATGACGGTCCTCTACCAGTTCGAGCGCGGGGCATACCGCCGCGGTGCAGGCCGCGATATCCGCCGTCGACAGCGGCTTGCCGTTGGGCACGATATCGCTGCCGAGCTTGACCGCGATTTCGAATTCCAGACCGAGGTGGACGTAGCGCTTCAGATCGATATGGGCGCCGCTGCGATACACCTCGTCGCTGAGGATGCGGCCGAACACCGGTTTGTCGATGCCGCACATGGTCTGCATCGCGGTGGACGTGAGCCCGATCTTGTAGCCGACGACGTCGGCACGGCGTGCCTCGCGAAACAGCGCGACCAGTTCGTCCTGCACGTCATAGGCCGTGGCGGTGTCGAGTACCTTGCCTGCTTGCCGAAGCGTGCCGAAATGCGTGCGCGCCGCGTGTTGTTCGAAGAGCGCCTGCGCGAGTTGCTGATTCGTCAAGTTCATAGGGATGTCGAGATCGTCGATCAGGTTAAATGCGATGCGGCCCGATGCTAGAACGTGCCGGGATACAAACCACCATCGAGCAGGATGTTTTGCGCGGTCATGTAGCCCGCGTTCCTGCTGCAGAGGAACGCGCACACGTCGCCGAATTCGGACGGCGTGCCAAAGCGCTGCGCGGGAATGGTCTGGCGTTTCTGCTCAGATACCGGCGTGTTTTCTCCAGCCTGACTGTCCCACTTCTCGAACATCGAGCGCAGGCGGTCGGTCAGGAAATAGCCGGGCAGCAGGTTGTTGATGGTGACGCCGCGGTCGATCACTTCGCGCGCGACCGTCGCCACATAGCCGGTGAGGCCGAGGCGCGCGGCGGTCGAAAGACCGAGCAGGGCCTGTGGCTGCTTGACCGTGACCGAGGTGATATTGACGATGCGACCGTGGCGCTGTTCCAGCATGGCCGGCAGAAACGCCTTGATCAGAAAAATGCCGCTCAGCATGTTGGCTTCGAGCGCCGCGATCCAGTCTTCGTGCGACCACTCGGCATACTGGCCCGGCGGCGGTCCACCCGCGTTATTGATCAGGATATCGACATTTTTTGCCTGGCCGGCGATCAACGCCCGACCCGCTTCGGTCGACACATCCGCGGCGATCACGTCCACCTGGACGCCGCTGCGTTCGCGCAGTTGCTGGCCGGCGGCGATCAGCTCCGTCTCGTTCCGCGCAATCAGCGTGACGCGCGCACCCTCGCGCGCGAGCGCTTCGGCGCACGCGTAGCCGAGTCCTTTGCTCGCTCCGCAGACGACCGCGTGCTGATTTTTCAAGCCAAGATCCATCCGATGCTCTCCTGAGTAGGCCCGGTCATCGACCCGCTCGTCATGCCAGACATGCGCTGCGCAGATCGACGTTGGCGGTCGTGTGGGCGTGGCAGCGGGCGTGGTTTTACCTCATCCGCTGATTTTTTGTGAGCAAACTATACGCGTCATGGATAGAAATTGTTTGGTGTAATTTGACGGGGTAGGGGTTTTGATTAAAATGAATGTTTCGTCGTCAGGAAAAATTCGAAATGATCAATGCAGAACATCAAGTGGATCGGGTCGATCTGCAGATTCTGAAAGCGCTGCAGCTCGACGCGCGGCTTTCGAGCGCCGAATTGGCCGAGCGCGTGGACCTGACGACGTCGCCGTGCTGGCGGCGCGTCAAGCGTCTCGAGCAGGAAGGAATCATTTGCGGCTATCACGCGGATGTGGATATGAAGAAGCTGGGCTTTCACGTGACCGCGTACGTGTACGTGTCGCTCGACAAGAAGGACGAGAAGCACGTCAAGGCGTTCGAGGATGCGGTGATCACGAGTCCGCAGATCATCGCGTGCAGCTGTATTTCGGGTCGTTATGACCACCAGCTCACCGTGGTCGCGCGCACGCTCGACGAATTCGGCGAATTCGCTCGCCATCAGATCGGCGCGTTGCCGAACGTCAAGGAGGTCTACTCCGCGTTCGTCCTGAAGGAAGTCAAGTCGCGCAAGCAGACGCTCGTCGATCTGGCGTAGGCGGAATGCGAAGGGGCGCTGCGCCACTCTATATATTTAAATAAATCATTTATTTATCAGAATAAGTCGCCCAGAGAATACATCCGCCTGGCTACTATGCGGGAACTCTTCTCATTCCCACTTCCTGAGTTCCTCTGATGAGTGCCAATCCCGCTTCCGTTGTGCCCAACCGACCTTTGGCGTTCGCCGTGGTTACCGTGCTGACCGGCATCGGCGCGGGGCTCGGCGGGATGGCGCTGGCGCTGTTGCTTCACGCCGTACAACACGTGGCCTACGGCTACAGCATGGGAGAACTGGTCGGCCATCAGAGTTTTCTCGAAGGCGTGAGCGCGGCGTCGCCGTTGCGTCGGGTGGTCGTGCTGTCGCTATGCGGCGTCGTCGCTGGTGTGGGCTGGGCCGCGCTGTATCGCTATGGCCGCCCGCTGGTTAGCATCCGCAAGGCAGTCGGTTCCGCCGACCCGCGCATGCCGTTCGTCAGCACGACGGTGCACGCGTTGCTGCAGATCGTGACCGTCGCACTCGGCTCGCCGCTCGGGCGCGAAGTCGCGCCTCGCGAGATCGGCTCGCTGCTTGCCGGGCGCCTCGCGCATCGCGCGGGCCTGACGAGCGACGATTGCCGCCTGATGGTTGCGTGTGGCGCCGGGGCTGGTCTCGCGGCGGTCTACAACGTGCCGCTCGGCGGCGCCGTATTCGTGCTGGAAGTGCTGCTCGGCACGTTCGCGCCTCGCGCGCTCATCGCCGCGCTGGTGACGTCGACCATTGCGGCGGTCGTCGCATGGAGCGGCCTTGGCAACGAACAGCAATACGTGGTGCCCGCGTTTGTCGCCAGCAATCCGCTAATGATCTGGGCCGTCGTCTGCGGACCGCTGTTCGGCATCGCGGGCTGGGGCTTCGTCAAGCTGACCTCCAGTGCGCGACAGCATGCGCCGAGAGGGTGGAGTCTCGTCGTGTTGTCGATCCTGAACTTCGCGGTGATCGGTGCGCTGGTCGCCGCATTTCCGCAACTCGCGGGCAACGGCAAAGGCGCCGCGACACTGTCGTTCAACAGCGACCTCACGATCGGTCTTGCCGCCGCGCTGCTGGTGCTGAAGGTCGCGATCGAGGCATCGAGCCTGCGCGCAGGCGCGGAAGGCGGCCTGCTCACGCCCGGGCTGACCAATGGCGCGCTGCTCGCGATCGTGCTCGGCGGCGCGTGGGGTCACTTCTTCCCGGCGCTCGCGCCTGGTGCTTGCGCGCTGGTCGGCGCGGGTGCGTTCCTCGCCGCCTCCATGCAAATGCCGCTGACCGCGGTGGTATTGATCGTCGAATTCACGCATGCGAGCCATGACCTGCTGTATCCGCTGTTGCTGGCTGTCGCGGGTTCCGTCATCACGTATCGTGCAATGCCTGCTGTGCTTGCTTATTTCGCTACTTATCTCGCTGGATCGCGTATGCGCGCAGACGCGGATAGTCTGGTCGATCGGACGAATGCCTGAGCATTTACGCGCGATGATCCTGCGCGACGTGGGTCCGATCTGGAGTGATCGAGCTGGATCGGTTTGGTTTATCGTGTGCCTCCCTATGCGGGTCATCAGGAAGAGCGCCGCTATACGGCTGACCCAATCTCCACCGCACGCATCGGAAAGACGCCGGACGATTTGCGCGATCTCCGGTTCAGTGCATACTCCCGCCGGAGAACGTCGGCGTTCGGTTTCCGCTGCCTGGAAATCCGCATTCGTTTTCGTTTGCCGGACGGAGCGAATCGGAATCACTCACGCCGGCTGCATAGAACATCGAACGGCGTGACACGTGACACGTGATACAGCGCCGACTTTCAGGCTCTTTCCATGCGACGTCTTCCCTCCCTGATCGCGCTGCGTTTTTTCGAAGAAACCGCGCGACATCTGAGTTTCAACCGTGCCTCCCAATCGCTTTGCGTGACACAGGGGGCGGTCAGCCGGCAGATCCGGATTCTGGAAGAAGCGCTGGGCGACAAGCTGTTCGAGCGCGACCATCGCGGCGTCAAACTTACGGATGCCGGCGCCGGTTTGCTGCCCTATGTCACCGAGGCCTTCGATACGCTCGAGCGTGGCATGTGCACGTTTTCATCGGCAACAACACGTCGGCGGCTCGTGCTCGCGATGCCGCCCACGTTCGCGACGCAGTGGTTCTCGTCGCGCTTGCCCGAACTTGCCGCGGCGCTGCCCGATGTCGAACTGTCGGTACGCACCAGCCCGATGCCGGACTGTCACTGCACGATCCGTTTCGGTATCGACAGTCTGCCTGGGGTCTATTCGGAAAGAATCGCGGTCGAGCGTCATACGCTGGTCGGCGCGCCCTCGATGAGCGGCGAGTCGCTCGATGCGCTGCTGCGCCGGTTGCCGCGCCTGCACGTGCTGCACGACGGTCAGCGTCTGAATCTGTGGCCCGACTGGCTCAGTTCGGCAGGGTTGCCGGTCGGTGACGGCGGGGATGGCATCGAGTTCTCGACACTCGAACAGGCCATCCACGCCGCCCGCAAGGGTGCGGGCCTCGCGATCGTCGATAGCAACATGATTACCGAAGAGCTTGCGATCGGCAGCCTCGCGCGACTCTCGGACGTGCAGGCAATCGGTCCGTATGGATACTGGCTCGATATCCCGCACAATCACGTTCAGCTTGCGCACGTCCAGTCGTTTGCGAACTGGCTGCGCCAACAGATCGCGGTCGAGCGGTAGCATCAGTAGCGTGTCGTCCTGAGAGCGCGCAGCGCAGTGCACCGTGGCGCCGCGTTACGCGTGGCCCGCCTGATCGAGTGTCAGGTGCCGCGTTTCCGGAGCCCATGCAATCGAAACCAGCATGCCGATCAGCAGGACGGCCGCGAGCGCCATCATCGTCCAGTGGAACCCGAGTTGCGCGATACCGAGCGGCAGCAGGAAAGTCCCGATCGCCGATCCGAGCCGACTGCAGGCAATCGCCAGCCCCACGCCGCATGCGCGCACCGACGTCGGGAAGCACTCCGGCGGATAGACGCCCACCAGATTCGAAAAGGCCGACATGGTGATGGTGAAAACCGCAAACGCCGCGATCATCGCGATCCTGGCCGAATCCGGTAGCACGCTCAGCATCACGAGCGACGCGCAGGTGATCGCAAACGAGCTGATCAGGAACGTGCGACGCGGCAAACGGATCATCAGCCAGATGCCGAGCAACGCGCCGAAGATCAGAAGACCGTTGAGCAGAAAGTCCGCGCCTGTTCCTTCGTTCAGATGCATGGCTTTGAGCACCGCCGGCAGAAACGTGTAGATCGCGAAGTAGGGGATCACGAGGCACACGAAGAACGTGCAGTTGAACAGGGTGCGGTGAATCAGGTCCGCCTTGAACAGGCGACGGAAGCCATCGTTAGTGTGTGTCGATGCACTGGTCGGCGTATCCAGTCTGACGTGAGGACCAAAATAGCGGTGGACGATCGCATGCGCTTCCGCGACGCGGCCCTTGCTTTGCAGCCAGCGCGGCGACTCGGGCGTGCCGATACGCGCCAACAGCACCGCGAGTGCCGGCACACCTGCCGATGCGAGCAGCCAGCGCCACGCGTCGGGCGATGCATCCGCGTAATGAATGCCGAGCACGCTCGCGACCACATAGCCGATTGTCCAGATCACGCTGAACGAGCCCAGCAGGGTGCCGCGATGCTTGCGAGGCGAGAATTCTGCGAGGAACGTGTGGCCGACCGCGAAATCGCCGCCCATGCCGATACCGATCAGAATCCGCAGCACGCAGAGCATCGGCGCTGAGGTGACGTAGAACTGGGCGAACGCGGCGATCGTGATGATGAGGAAGCTCAGCAGGAAGATACGCTGTCGCCCCATCCGGTCGGAGAGCCGGCCGAACACCATGCTGCCCAGAAAGATGCCGATCAGCGCCGCACTGCCGACCATGCCGGTCCAGAACGTGTCGAGCGGGATCTGCTTGCCGAGCGACGCGAGGGCATAGCCGAGCGTACCCAGCGCATAACCTTCGGTGAAATGTGCGCCGAAGGTTAGTCCCGCGATCTTGATGTGGAAGGCACTGACGGGAAGGTCATCGAGGGTGACGGTGTTGCCCGTGTCGGTCGCGGCGTGAGCGGGTGTCCGGGAGCCGGTCCGCGCTTCGTCGAGCGTCGAGGCCCACGAGGATGGGTTTGTCATGATGTCTCCGTGTTGTATTTTTCGCAGGGGTACCGGCGCGGTGCCGGGAGTATGCACACCGCGCGCGCATGCGGCTAGCGGTCGAGGCCGGCCATCAGTACGTACTTCATTTCGACATACTCATCCAGACCGTATTTCGATCCTTCACGACCGAGGCCGGATTGCTTGACGCCGCCGAACGGAGCAACTTCGGTTGAGATGATCCCGTCGTTGATGCCCACCATGCCGGACTCCAGTGCGTCGGACACGCGC
The DNA here is from genome assembly GCF_012927125.1 of Paraburkholderia antibiotica. Taxonomy (GTDB): domain Bacteria; phylum Pseudomonadota; class Gammaproteobacteria; order Burkholderiales; family Burkholderiaceae; genus Paraburkholderia; species Paraburkholderia antibiotica. Next base: position 205,565 of record NZ_JABBFZ010000006.1, on the reverse strand, counting down.
CATGCTCGTCCGAGGTCACGGGTGTAGAAGTAGGCCGACAGTCCATACGGCGTGTCGTTGGCCAGCTCGATCACTTCGCTTTCGGTGCTGAAGCGAAAGCACGCGGCAACCGGACCGAAGGTTTCCTCGGACGCGATGAGCATTTCGCGCGTTGCGTTGCCGAGCACCGTCGGCTGGTAAAACGTGCCGCCCAGTGCGTGCGGTTCGCCGCCGGTCAGGACAGCAGCGCCGTGATGGCGCGCATCGGCCACGTGAGCTTCGACCTTGGCGAGCGCCGCCTCGTTGATCAGCGGGCCCTGATCGAATTCGCCCTCCAGTGCATTGCCCACGCGCAGTTGTGCGACGGTTTTCGCGAGCGCCTGGGTGAAGGCGTCGTAGATGCCGTCCTGCACGTAGAAGCGATTCACGCAGACGCAAGTCTGTCCGGTGTTGCGGAATTTCGACGCGATCGCGCCCTGGACCGCGGCGTCGAGATCCGCATCGTCGAACACGATGAAGGGCGCATTGCCGCCGAGTTCGAGCGAGAGCTTCTTGAGCGTGTCCGCCGACTGACGCGCGAGCAGTTTGCCCACACGCGTCGAACCGGTGAACGAGAGCTTGCGGACCACCGGCGATTCCGTGAGCGCGTTGCCGATCGCGACGGCGTCGCCGGAGACGATATTGAACACGCCGGCGGGCACGCCCGCACGCTCGGCCAGCACGGCGAGCGCCAGGGCGGAAAGCGGCGTTTCCTCGGACGGCTTGAGCACCATCGTGCACCCAGCCGCGAGGGCGGGGCCGGCCTTGCGCGTAATCATCGCGAGCGGAAAATTCCACGGCGTGATTGCCGCGACCACGCCCACGGGTTCGCGGGTCACGACGATGCGCGTATGCGGCTTCGGACTGGGAATGACGTCGCCATAGCAGCGCTTCGCTTCTTCGGCAAACCACTCGAAGAAGCTTGCCGCGTAGGCCACTTCACCGCGCGCCTCGGCCAGCGGTTTGCCCTGCTCGCGCGAGAGCAGTTCGGCCAGCGCGTCGCGGTGTTCGAGCATCAGTTCGCCCCAGCGCTTCACGCGTGCGCCGCGTTCTTTCGCGGTCAGCGCGCGCCAGGCCGGGAAGGCTCGCTGCGCGGCGTCGATCGCCTCGCGCGTTTCGTCGCCGCCCGCCTTCGACACCTGCGCGATGATCTCGCCCGTCGCAGGATTGCAGACCGCGTAGGTTTCGGCGCTGGTGCGCCAGCTGCCATCGATGTAATGTCCGGTGCGCAGAAAGTCCGTCATGCTGCCCGTTCCTCTTCGATGAAGGTTTTCGGCGCGCGCGGTTCGCGCGGCACACGTTTGCCGGCCGTATAGTCGTTGATGAGATCGCACGGCGTGTAGTTGCGACCGATCTCGTAGAGCTCGTCTTCGCTCAGGTGCGTACCGAGCGCCGCGAGCGCGCTGTCGAATTGCGCGGGCGAATCGGCGCCCACCAGCATGCTCGACACGCCTTCGCGCGCGAGTACCCACGCCTGGGCGATCTGGGCGGGGCTCACGCCGCGCGCACGCGCCACGCGTGCCACCGACGCCGCGATTTCGCGCGAGGCGGTATCGCCGTACATCTGCGCCGTGAAGAAGTCGGTCTGGTTGCGATTGGATTGCGGATCGCTCGAGAGCAGACCGCGGGCGAGCGGGCTGAACACGGAGACGCCCACGCCCTGGTCGATGCAGTACGGAATCATCTCGCGCTCTTCCTCGCGGTAGGCCGCGTTGAGCTGGAGCTGCATATTGATGGGTCGATGCCAGCCGTTGCGCTCGCACACCTGCATGATCTTCGCGAACTGCCACGTGTGCATCGTCGATACGCCGATATAGCGCGCCTTGCCCATCCGTACGATGTCGTTCAGCGCGCCCATGGTTTCTTCCACGGGCGTGTTCACGTCGAAGAAGTGCAGCATGTAGATGTCGACGTACTCCATGCCGAGTCGCTTGAGCGAACCGTCGATGCCATCCATGATGTGCTTGCGCGAATGACCGCCCGCGTTCTGATACGCGCCCATGTCGTAGCCGACCTTGGTCGTCACGATGATTTCCTCGCGGCGCGTGAGGCGCTTGAGAATGCGGCCGACGACTTCCTCACCCGCGCCGGTCGAATAGAAATCGGCGAGGTCGATGAAGTTGACGCCTGCGTCGAGCGCGTGGCGCACGATGGGCTCGCTTTGCGCTTTGTCGAAAATCCACGGCTTCCATTGCGGCGTGCCCATATTCATGGTGCCGAGGCACAGACGCGATACCTTCAGGCCCGATTGGCCCAGACGCACGTATTCCATTGTTGGTGTCTCCTTGCGAGCGGCCGCTCAGGCTTTCTTCGGCGTGTAGAACGGGTTCGAGACGTCGCGCGCGGCGGCGAACACGTCTTCGCGATGGGGCAGGCCCTGCATGGCGGCGACGATGGCGTTCCTGCAGGCGCGGTAGTTGTTCTCGAACACGGCGTCGAGATCATCGGTCTTCGGGTTGACCCAGTTCGCCGACACGACGACCCAGTCGTTTTCCGCTTCGGGCGGCATCGTACCGTTCTCCAGCGATTCAGCGACGGCCTTCGCGATGCCGGCCTGCGACGCGCCCCACGTGGCATTGCCGTGGAAATCGCCGTCGATCTGCGCCTTGTTCACGTAGAGGGTGAGCGGCTTGGTCGGCACGCCGGGCTTCGCGATCACCACGAACGGCGCGTGACCTGCGGACGGCGTGGCCAATGCCGTGGAAAAAGCCTGACCGGCAGGACCGTTGCGCGGTCCGACCAGCACGTTGATGTGCGCGAGATTGACGCCCGGGCCTTCGAAGCCCTCACCGATATAAAGCTGCTTGTCCATCTTTTCTGCTCCTGCCCAGTTTCAAGGGGAAATCGAGGCCTGATTGTGCGATCACGCGGGGCGGCAGCAGGAGCGATGATTTTTCGTTGGGGTGGCAAGAAACCTCATATCCGGGTTTGTGCCAGGGAGCGGAGAAGGGAGGTTGCTACGGGGATGGGGGGTGTCTTTCGCGTTTCTGGGGGCCGGTTTTGCGGGGTATATCGTTGCCGCCCGGCAGCAGCAAGCTTGATATGCCGGTTCTGTACCGCGGCATCGAAGCAGCGACAGTCGAGGGATGCTCATCGCGTTCCCATTCCGTTGCATGGAACACTCCAGCCCGATGGAAAAATGCAGTTGTGCGAGGCGGTAGCGCCAGTATCGTTCGGTGATTCACCCACGGTACCCACTGCTTCGGCAACGCACCCTGTTCCTGGCCCGATTGCATTGGAAGCCAACGATACAACCGCATTAGGGAGGTGGCAGGATGGCAAAAGAATTCTACCGATCGACCTGCACTTGATAGGCAGTCTTAACGATACCGAACTCGGCACCCGTTTCCGAATGTGCGCTATGACGATCCTTGTCAATTTCTTTGGCGTTTTTGTGGTTCCATACGCTCTCGGACTCCGTCTGCATGAGAGTAGCAACGCGTCTGCTGCGATTTGCAGCGTCCCGACCTCGAAATGAAACGATAAAGCAGATTGTGATGGAAATTTCGGCTGACGTGACGTCGACAGGTACGTTGTCTGTCGTGGAAAACGGGCGTTGCTGCGGCTTCCTGACAAGTGCGGGGCGCCAGCGTCTTTGCGTCGCACGCCATGGGTCATTCGGCGCAGCAGTCCAGCCAGAAACCGGTTAGCTCAACGGGCGTTCCAGGCCGCCATACTCGCTGTGCCTCTATTATCGCGGTGGTCCGTGTAGCGGCCGATGCGACGCGCTAACGATACGTTGAACGCCACCATGTACCGACGCTTGATTGTTGTCGCGCTGGCTGTGACCGTTGCCGGCTGCGACCCGAAAAAACCATCCTTGCCGGCGACGCCACAGGTTCCGGTCGAAACCCTGTCGGGGTTTCCCGACAATGCCAACTTCAGCGACGGACCGTTCACGCTGAAGACGCAGGAGCCCGAGGATCGATCCACGGGGCGCGAGATGCACATGCTCTACCGGGGCTCGCCGATTAGGCATCTGCCGCCGGCGGCGCAGGGCGAGCATCCGCCGCCGCTCCTGCTTACGTTCGCGCGCCGTGTACACAATGGCCCGGCGGCCTATGTGCTCTCCTACGACTGCAAGGCGATCGATCTCGCGATGGAGAACGGCGAGCGGCCGACGGTGACGGTGTTGCAGGAAACGTACGATCCGCCGCTCGACGCCGACATCGGCGAGCAAAATGCCTGCGCAGGCCTGCGCCTGTCCACGAACGAGCTGATCTTCCCCGGCGCACACACTATTGAGGAAAAGCGCGGCGGCACGATGCACCGGTCTACCGTGCAGGACGTCAAGGTGCTTAACACCGATACGCTCGACATTCAGACCTATCGACAGCCCGAGCACGATGTCCTCGCGTGCATGACGGGAAACGCCGACGCTTGCGGCGAAAGGAAGACAAAAAGTACGGAGGCCTCCGCCGATGGCGCGGATGTGTCCGTGAGGGTCGAGATCACGGCGAGAGCGATCGACGACTGGGACCGTGTGCTGCTGATCGGTCATTCTCCCGACGCTCAGGCCGCTGCCTGGATTACGCCGGGCCCGCGTTTTACGACAGACGACTCGGCGCCCCGCACCGTGATCGTGACCGATGCGATGGGGGAGCATCCGCGCAAAGTCGGGATCCCGGCCAGTCTGCAAACCCGCCTGACGGCGGCGACCAGAAGAACGCAGGCGCAGTATCCGATGACGCCGGCATGGCTGGCGACGGCCTTCGACTGGCAGAAGGACCCGCACGGCGAATGGACGCTGGTGCCTCGCAATGCCGCGCAAGCCGCAGCGTCTGCGTCGCAAGGGCTTCAGGCGGTGGCCACCGAAGTGGAGGCCGTGCTCGTCGACGCGGGTTCTATCGACAGTCTGACCCTGGCCGGGCAGCTCCAGGATTCGATGGGCGGCAAAGATGCCGCGCGCGGTGCCGACGGGCAGGTGATTCCCGTCAAGCCTTGGCCGCCTCAAGTCTTCGCCGTGACAGGACAGCGTCTCACGCCGTTTTCGATTGCCGAAGACAAGACCGCCTCGCATAGCGACGCGGATCGTCCCGTTCCCCACGTCCTGATCGGTATCAGCACGAGGGAAAACGGCGGCGAGCCGGGGGGCAGTCTGGTGCTGACATTCACCAGCGACACGCCTTCGCTGGACGACGAGAGTGGTATGGCGTCGCTGCGGGGCAGGCTGGACGCATGGCTGAGTGCCAGACATGCGCCTCATCTGTGGGCCAAACCTTCGGAGCTCAAAAAGAGCGCCGCCCTCGCTCAACGCCTGCGTGATCAACTGGGCTGGCCTGAACCGCAGATTGCCGGCGCCTTTGCGATGCTGGGTAGCGAACAGGTCGATCGCGGGCTCGAGGAGAAAGCCTCGCTTCTCTTCACGAAGGCCGGCGTGTTTCTGCTGGACACGACTTCAGTTGGCATTGCCAATCCGGGATTGGCGTGGGATTTGTGGGCGGTCTACCGATTGCCGTCGCCGGCCCATACGGCCTTCTCCGAGCAGATACGCAACGCCGTGTTGTCCCCTGCCTATGGAGAATATCTGACGGCGTCGTTGCCGACCTGGCTGCAAGCCGGGCAGCTTCTTGACGACACAGCCGATCAGGAGCACCAGCCGGACACGTACCTGCTGCGTCGTCCGGTCGACCTGTTCGGCCTGTCCGCGCTGTCCATCTACCCCGAAGGGGAAGGCTATTCCGTGCGGGTCGACGGCCGCGCGCAAACGGTGCTCGTGGCGCTCGAGACGGCCTTGCAGGGCATGAAAATCCCCTATGTCGTGCTGCCACCCGCAGAGCGGCAACTCAAGGAATCGACGATGACTCGCTTGCGGGAGCAACTGGGCTGGAGTCAGCGCAGGATCGAGGACTGGACGAATAACCAGGAAGCCGGAACAGATCGGGACAGCGGCACGCAATTGATTACGAATCGCGGCGTAATGAGCGTATCGCCGGCAGCGCAGACAGACGACTTCCAGGTGCCGGCCAGCGTTCTGACGATGTCACGGGGCACGTATCCCGGCCATCCGGACTTCGACGCGACGTCGCGGTGAGTGCATCGCGAACGACGCGTCGTGGCGCGTTGGCAGTTTGAATTGTTGATACGCGAAATGCGGTGTCGAGGGGAGGGGGAATGCGTCTGACGGAAGACAACGCGAAGCAAACGTTGGCCGATGCCGACGCGCTGCAGGTTCGCCTGTTGCAGGAAGCGCCCGCGGTGGTCGGCGCGTCTGTCGAACTGGAGGAGCACCTCGCTGCCGCCTGGTTGCGCAAGATCGAGGCACTGGGAGCGCTGGGCAGGCATGCCGATGCGTTGGCCGAGTCCGACGCGTTCACCCGATATTTCGACGAGGGTGGCGCGACGCCGCAGACCACATGGCCGTGGCTGATTCAGGCCGCCTGCCGTAAGGTCGAGGCCCTCGCATGGCAAGGCGAATTGATGACAGCCCTCGCGGCGGCCGAGGCCGTTCAGGCGCGTTTCGAGCATACCGAGGCGCTCGCGGTGCGCGAATGGGTGGCTTTTGCGGCGCTGGAAGAGATCAGGATTCGCACTGCGATGGGCGGGATCTTTGCGCGCGTGGACATGGTGCGTCGCGCGCAGCAACTGGTCGAGCAGTTCGGCGCTGACGCATGGCAGGCGACGCGCGTCCTGGTCGGCCGAATTCGTCTGCACCAGGGCCGGATGCTCGCTGAACTCGACTACGATGAGGAAGCTCTGAAGGCCTATACGGCCCTGTGCAACGATTTTGCGGGGACGGCCGATCCGGATTTGCAGGAGGTGGCGGCCGAGTCGCTGCACGAACGCTCGCGTCTGTTCGAAGCGTTGGGCCGCGATGAAGACGCAAGGGCCGACCAGCAGGCTTTGATTGGTCAATATCTTCATAGCACGCATCCGGGAATCCGGTACATGCTCGCGTTGGCGCAGCTGGGCACGCTCGAACGGGCGCAGATGGCAGCCGATGCAAGCGGCGATGACGCAGAGGATCTCGCGTCATGGATTGCCGCGTGCGATGCGCTGATTGCGAACCACGCCGACAGCCATGATGCGTCCGTGGTCAAGCTCGTCAATGTCGCGCTGCGTTTCAAGGCGCGCGCGCTGCACCGGCTGTCCAGGGTGACGGACGAAGCTGATCGGTACCGGGCCGAGGAGGTCGCCGATGCGCAATGGACGCGTTATCGCGATCATCCCGACGCGCGGGTACAGGCCGTATTGATCGACTCGATGCTGGAGCGGTTCGAGGCACGGAATAATCCGCGACAGGCGCTCGATGGCGCGGAGCGGTTGTTGCAGCATCTGCGGCGCGCCGGATCCACGCAAGCCGTATCGCCGCAGTTGATTCGTACCCTGCTGCTCAAATCCTGGGCCTTGTGTGCGCAGGGACGGCCCGAGCAAGCGCTCGAAGCGCTGCCGTCGGCGGCCGAGTTGTCCGGAACGATAGATCCAGCGTTGCGCGAGCTACGGCTCCGCGTGCAGATTCAGCGAGGCCATTTGCTGCGTCAGATGACGCGGCCGGATGAAGCGCTGCAGGCGTTGGAGGCCGGTTTGCCCGACGATTGCGCCGGATCGGAGGACGCCGGCTCCGACGGGTCTCTGCACTGGCTCGTGGCGCGCGCGATGAATCTACGCATCGACATCCTCGCCGATGCCACGCCGCCCAGCCACGACGGCACGCCATTGGGCCAGTCGCCGCTCGAACCCTCCGAGCAAGCCTACGCGCAGGCCGTGCATGCGCTGGACCAGCGTTTTCACGCGGACGCGGACGGCGCCATCCGCGCGATGGTGGCCGAAGCGCTGTATCACCTTGCGGTCCACCAGCGCGAGCGTTCGCACACGGATGAAGCCATCGCGAGCTACGACCTGTTGCTGAGCCGCTTCGCGGCCGATACGGAGACAGCCATCGAACCGTGCGTCGCCAGTGCGTATCTCAACAAGGCCTATCTGCTTCTGGACGGGCTGGACCGTCCAGACGCCGCGCTGCCGGTCTACGACGCGCTGATGGCGCGCTTTGCCAATGCCACCAGCACGAGGCTGCGCGACAGCCTCGCGAAGGGCGCGGCGAGCCGGTTGACCTGTCTGACCCGGTTGCAGGGCCGTGGTGTGGCCGTGAACTATGGCGAACAGTACGAAGACCTGACGCTGGCGCAGCACGACGCGATCATCGAGACACTCGACCACGCTGACGCACTGAGAGACGAGGACAAATATCGCGAGGCAATTGCTCAGTATGACCAGGTGTTGGCGCAGCATGTCGAATCGCTTCATCCCGAACTGCGGCGCCTGTGCCTGAAGGCCCTGGTGAGCAAGGCGTTCTGCTTCGCGTGCCTGAACCAGCGCGAAGCCTCGCTCGCGACCAATCACGAGGCAATCGTGCGCTACGGCGAATGAATACTCCAACGAATAAACCGCGTCTGGGCAAGTACCTATGAAAAATTTCTTCGTGAAGCTCTCAATTTCTGCGGCAATGCCTGTTGTTTTTTCGGCATGTCATGCCGACCAGCCGGCGACAAAGTTCACCAACAAGGAGGCGACGGCTGCACTTCGTGCAGAGGTTGAAATGATCGCGGAAGCTCAGGCGCGGGTCGCACTTGGAACCTGCAAGCCGGCTCTGAATCCTCGCTACAAGAATCAGATCGCTTGTACCGCAGTGGTGATTAGCCAGGGGGGCACGTCTGAAACACAGGCGGATTTCCATTGGGACGGCCAAAAATGGGTCTCCACGCCATCGGAGTCTCAGGACATCTTGCCGTTTCCCGATCCCCTCCTTGCAGACATTCATCCGTGGACTCAAAACATCGATCAGTTGGAACCGCATTATCTGAAGAACTAGTTGTGCGCGATCTCCAGACCATATACCTGAAATGAAGGCGCGTTGACGGCGTTTTCCCTCTCGTGCTCCTCAATACCGGCACGACCGCGTCCGGAGTAGCCGGATTCAACCCAGAGTTGTCGATCTTCTTCTTTGCGTTCCTGTCGCAATTCATTGATCGCGGCGAAAGCCAGCCCGGGCCTCGCATGCTGGAATGGTCGCTCGTCTTCATGACGATGACGTTCGTCGTATTCGCGGCATATGGAGTCTTTGCGGCGAGTGTTGGTGATTGAATCCTTTCCCGACCCAGAATTCTCAGGTCGATGCGTCGGAGCTTTGCCGTTGCGTTTGTTGCAGTTAGTGTCAAGCTGGCTCATGTGCCGCGACAGGCTCCTTTTCGGTAGTGCGTCAGCATTTGAATATCACCGGGCATCGGAGCGTAATCGATCTAATAAGATCCCCACTGAGCAGTCCATTGATTCAATGCGTTCCGGCTCAGTCTGGAGTGCACGTTACTCGACGGTGCTCTTTACGGCAATTGAATGGCTGGCTTGTAGAAAGTTGACCGACCGAACCGATCGTGGGCTGACAATAGTTGACATCACGTTATGCTGTCGCTCGATAGAATCGCAGACAAGTTTCAGTAGTGATCCCTCCAGATTTGGCTGAGACCCAGAAAGCCCCGATCGCCACGCACGGATTCGGGGCTTTCGCTTTTCAGCCTGTCCGCATAAAAAAGCGCGCCGAACATGGGAGTCGGCGCGCCGGGTTACTGCGAGAGGCCGCGCTGGTTGTCTGCCGGGTTCTGGTCGTGACATCAGACCTTCCTTGTCGATTTTCTGCCGCCGCCGCGACAGGGATAAAGATCGTTGCGCACCAACGCGAGCTATGCCGAACTGCAACCGCTGCTGCCTGAAACCTGGCGGCCGTGCGCGCAGAACAAACAGACGCTAGCCGCGTACATCGACAAACACGGGGCATGGGCGTTCAGGGAAGTGATGAAAATCGGCTCGGCCCCAACGGCTATGGAGAAAAAATCTACACCGGCCGCAATCACCCCGACGAAATTGCCGTGCATGTGCCTGGTGGGGCACTGACGTCTTCTGTTCTTTCACGGGCGAACTGCCTTTTTAGGTGACGCAAATCGCGCGTGGCGGGGCGGTCCGAAAGCATGCCTCCGGTTGCGTCATGCCCCGCCTATGAGAGCGGATTGTCCCACTAGAAGACATGCCGGACCCCAACGCCATACGTGCTGCCGGACGGATGCGTGGAGATTCTGTCGTACGAGTACACACCATAAACATCCGTTCGTTTCGAAAGGTAGTAGTCGTAGGCGATCGATCCGGTGTTGTGTACCGAATTCCGGTTCGACGGTGCACGGAGTCGGGTAAGTGCCCACGAAGCGAGAATCGCGGATACCGGGGTGACCGGTACCGACACACCCAGTTGATACGTATGTGTGCCCACGTGCGATGTCGTCGTATTGGTTGTCTGGACCGCACTGTAGAACTTCGCGAACTGCGCGTTATAGGTTGCACCGGCAAGATAGAGCGTTTGATCCACCCCCGGGGAATTCGGCGCGCCTCGTACCCGCTGCGCGGAAAGCGCCGCCTGAAACGGTCCACGCTCGTACATCAGGTGCAGGCCGAGATTGTCGCGGCCCTGCTGACCGGTCACGCTGCTGACCGAATATTGGACAGCACCCGTCAACCCGTAGAACGAAGGCGAGTAATAGCCAAGCGTGTTGCCCCAGACGGTGTCGCCGATCACCTGGCCGTTGTAGCCTGCCACGTAGGATTGCACGATCAGCGGCGAAAACACGACGGACGACCCGAATGGATTGAGCATGCTCTGGTTGATATATGTCTGCGTCGTCTGCAGCCCAACCTTGAACGAGCCGTAAGTGTTGTTTGCCAGTCCCACGTACGCGTTGCGGGAGAACAGGCCATCGGTGGTATTGCGTCCCATCTGGCCTGTATTGGGCCGGAAGAAGCTTTCGAGCTTGAAAATGACACTGGTCCCGCCACCCAGTGCCTCCTTGCCGCTTACGCCCCAGTACGACGTGGTGAAGCCCCCTCCGCCCATCTGAACCGAGCCGTTGGGTGTCGTGCTGAGCTTCGACTGGACGACGTACGTGCCGATGAGGCCATACAGGCTGACTGAAGAGGAATCGTCGCCTGAAGTTGCCGCTGCATGCGCGGAATTCGCGGATAGAGCAATTGATGTGCAGGCGAGAGACGCGATTTTGATCGAACGAAGATTTCCAAATCTATAATTCTTTTTCATATTTTGTTATCCTGATTAATTATTTTTTTGCGAGATTTCTGTCCCGGACGTTGGTCGCGGCCAGGAGAGACTAACTACGGAAAGGCAACGCGATAGGGCGTCGCCCATACCAACCGATCAGATGCGCCCGGATGTCGCGAAAGTATGCTTCGATGCCACGGGCACGGACGATTCGTCCATCGCCCCTTTCGTTTCTGGCATGAGGAACACGACGGCCAGATACACCAGACTGACCAGCGCGCTGACGACGGCCAGCGTCATCGGTAAAGCGCCTACTTCACTTGCCAGCAGGGACACGAGGGTTGGCATCGAGCCGCCGATGGCAAAGCCCACGTTCCACGAGATGGCCGTGCCGCTCGAGCGGATTTCGGTCGGAAAGCGCTCGTTGAGCACGATCACGAGCGGCGCGTAACAGAACGTGCCGATAGAGCTGAGCGCAACCGTGTAGAAGGCGATAGCGCCGATCCCCTGCGCGTGGGTCAGCCCGAGGTAAAGCAGGGGGATCGATACCAGCGAGATCAGGCCATAGATCAGCATGGCGCGACGCCGGCCGATGCGATCGGTGAGCGCGCCCGAGGCCACGGACGTCAGGCTTACACAGACGGCGGACGCGCTCAGGATCAGCCCCAACGTGGTGTGCGGTACGTGATTGACAATCTTCAGGAATGTCGGCAGGTAACCGGAAGTCAGATACGAGAGACCGCCACCGGCCAGGGTCAACAATACGCATCCCACCGTGATGCCCACGAAGCCTCCACGGAGCGCACTGGCTCTGTTCTGCTGCTTCGTCGGTTCTGCGCGATGTTGCGTGGCGAGCGCCACCCATAGCGGCGATTCCTGAAGACGCGTGAAGACGAAGAGGCCAAGCAGTGAACTCGCAAGGCCGGAGAAGAACATGATGCGCCAGCCCCACGCGGTAAATGCCGCTGCGGGAATCACCGCGCTTACCAGCACGTAGATGAGGGACGCGAAGAGCTTGCCGATTCCCGAGCCGCCGCCGCAGATGATCCCCGAGGCGAGCCCCCGATGCTTCGGCCCTATCGACTCGGTGCCGAGCGTGTGAGTGGCAGCAACCATACCGCCCATATACACGCCCTGAACCAGGCGCAGCAGCAGGAAGAGCATCGGCGCGGCGATGCCGATGCTCTGATAGGTTGGGATCGTCCCCATGAGGGCTGTCGACACTCCCACCCCAATGGATGCCATGACCAGCGTCTTCTTGCGGCCGTGACGATCCGAGTACCGGCCGAACAGATAGCCACCGACCGGACGCATGATCAGGGTCGCCGTAAAGGCCCCATAGACGGCTGCCAGCGACAGCATCTGCCGCGACGAATCGAAGAACACGGTGGCCAGTATCGGTGCCACATACAGCAGGATAAAGAGGTCGAACAGGTCGAATGCCCAGCCGAGGCAGGACATCGCAACTGCCTGCGATTTTTGCCAGGGGGTGAGCACCAGACCTGCGGCGTGGGTAGGCGGGGATTGCACGGTGATGTCTCCTTGTTTTGTGAATCCGTGATGTGACGGATACGAGCGTCAGGGCTTGTTGCCATACCCGTCACGAAGGCCGGCTCAGGTCTCTTCCGGCCAGTAAAGGCGCATCGGGTTGTCGACCAGCAAACTCTTCTGAAGCTGCGCGGTCGGCGCGATCCGTGGGATGAAATCGACCAGTAGTCCGTCATCGGGCATGTGACCGGTGAGGTTCGGATGCGGCCAGTCGGTACCCCAGAGCACGCGATCGGGGAAGGTCTCGACAATGCGGCGCGCGAATGGCACGACGTCGCCATAGGCCGTGCGCTGACCATCCCGCGTCGCCGGACCGGCCACGGAAAGGCGCTCCGGGCAGGTCACCTTGGACCAAACGTTTGCGTTCTCGCGCATGAAGCGCACGAAGAGTTCGAATTCAGGGCCATCGACCGGCTGCGTCACGTCGGGCCGACCCATGTGGTCGACGACGACAGTGGTCGGCAGCGAGGTGAAGAAGTCCCACAACTCCGGAAGATCCGACGCTTCGAAATAGATCACGACATGCCAGCCTAGCGGTGCGATGCGGTGCGCGATTGTCAGCAGTTCATCCGCGGGCGTGAAATCCACCAGGCGCCGGACATAGTTGAAACGCACGCCCCGCACGCCAGCGTCGTGAAGGTGTTGCAGTTGCGCGTCGGTGATGTCGGAAGGCAGCGTGGCGACGCCCCGTGCTCGCCCATTGGAATGGACGAGCGCATCGACCATCGCGCGGTTGTCGGCGCCATGGCAGGTCGCCTGGACGATCACGTTGCGCGCGAAGCCCAGATGGTCGCGCAGCGCGAAGAGTTGCTCTTTCGACGCATCGCAGGGGGTGTACTTGCGCTGCGGTGCGTACGGAAAGTGCTCGCCCGGGCCGAATACGTGGCAATGCGCGTCCACTGCGCCGGCCGGTAGCGAGAAAAACGGACGGCTTGGATTTTCGAACCAGTCGAGCCAACCGGGCGTTTTATCGAAGGGGCCCGTGGTGATTCTCGAGTGCGTACTGGACATGTATGACCTCGCTCAATCGATGTACCGGAGGCCGGCTTTCGCCAGCGACTCACGCATGCCATACATGTCGAGCCCAAGCACGCCGTTAGCGAGTTTTTCGCGCTTGCCCCTCTCACTGTCTTCGCGCATCGCCGCGGCGTCGAGTGTTGCCCTTGCCATGCCTCGCGGCACGCAGACCACGCCGTCGTCGTCGGCAACGATCACGTCGCCGGGGGTGACGAGTACGCCAGCGCAAACCACCGGGATGTTCACCGAACCCGGTGTGGCCTTGATTGTCCCTTTCGCGCTGATGTAGCGGCTCCAGACGGGAAACTGCATCTCTGTGAGCGTCCGGACATCGCGTACGCCCGCGTCGATCACGAGCGCACGGGCTCCGCGCGCCTTAAAACTGGTCGCAAGCAGATCGCCGAAATAGCCATCCGAACATTCCGATGTCACGGCCGCGACTACGATGTCGCCCGGATGGATCTGTTCGGCCACCACATGGAGCATCCAGTTGTCGCCCGGTTGCAGCAGGACGGTGACGGCCGTACCGGAAACCTGCGCACCCGCATAGATGGGGCGCATGTATGGCTTCATGAGACCAACCCGTCCCATTGCCTCATGCACGGTGGCGGAACCGAACTGCGCCAGCGCATCGGCAATGCCAGGCGTGGTGCGCTCGATACGTCGATGGACTACGCCAGCTTCAAACATGTTGACTATCCTTCTTTCGGAGTGCCGCATTCAGACGCGGATAGACGCGGCGAGCGTTGCCTTCGTAGATCTTGTAGCGCTCCTCCGCGTTGAGATTGAGCGTCGCTTCGAGGTAGCGACGCGTGTCGTCGTAGTAGTAACCGGTTTGCGGATCGATTCCGCGAACCGCACCGATCATCTCCGAGGCGAAGAGAATGTTGTCGACGGGAATGACCTTCGTCAGCAGGTCGATACCGGGTTGGTGATAGACGCAAGTGTCGAAGAAAACGTTGTTGAGCAGATGTTCAGTGAGGAGCGGCTTTTTCAGTTCCTGCGCGAGGCCGCGGTAGCGGCCCCAGTGATAGGGGGCTGCGCCGCCACCGTGCGGAATCACGAATCTGAGTGTCGGAAAATCCCTGAACAGGTCGCCCTGGACCAACTGCATGAATGCTGTCGTGTCGGCGTTGATGTAGTGCGCCCCCGTCGTGTGAAAGCACGCGTTGCACGAGGTCGACACGTGGACCATCGCGGGAACGTCGAGCTCCACGAGCTTCTCGTATACGGGATACCAGTGGCGGTCCGTGAGCGGCGGCGATGTCCAGTGACCACCGGACGGATCCGGATTCAGGTTGACGGCAACGAATCCATAGTCCCTGACGCATCGCTCGAGTTCGGCAATGCATGAGCGCGGATCGACTCCGGGCGATTGAGGCAGCATCGCCGCGCCGATGAAATGATCGGGGAAGAGGGTCGAGACGCGATGGATCAGTTCGTTGCAGATTGCAGCCCACGTGCTGCTGACGTTGAAGTCGCCGATGTGGTGTGCCATGAAGCTGGCACGCGGCGAAAACACGGTCAGGTCGGAGCCGCGTTCGCGCATCTTTCTGAGCTGGTTGCCTTCGATGCTCTCGCGAAGCTCGTCGTCGCTGATGCTCAATTCGGCGGCGCGCGGCATCTGTGCGGGATCCGCGATGCCTGCGATCTGGCGATTGCGCCATTCCTCGAGCGCCTTGGGCGCTGTCGTGTAGTGACCGTGTATGTCGATGATCATGGAAGATTTCTGATGAAGGAAAGTGCGATCGCTCACGCCGGTTCCATGCCGTGGCGATGCTTGAGTTCGTTGGTCAGGGGGGAGTGCAGGAACCGCAGCAGCTCGCGAGCCGGCCCGGGACGAGCCGCGCAGGTGCAGAGCGCAGCCGAGAATGTCGTCACGATGGCGCAGTCGTGCGGCATCGTTCCCAGCACGTCGATGCCGGGCAGATTCATGAGTTCGCTGAGTTGCTGGAAGCCCAGTTCCACGCGGCCGTCGGCGACCAGCTGACCGACCGGCACACCAGGCGGAGCCAGGACGAAGCGATCGGCGATCGCATCCTCGATTCCCCACGTCGCAAGCAGCTTCATGAGGGCGGTACCGCTTGGTCCGGTGGAATAGCCGATGCTGCGCGCGGCAACGAGCGTTTCGAGTACAGCCTTTTCGTTATGGATTGCCGGATGAGGCGCTCCAGCACGTACGGCCACGGCAACGCTCGAACGGACCACATCCGTTCTGCTATCGCCTACCAGATGGCCGCTTGCGACCAGAGCGTCGATGGCATCGCTCGCGAGCACGACCAGATCGAACGGATGACCTTCACGCACGAGCCGCGCGGCATCGACGCCGCCGACCGACCTGAAGTGGACGTCGTGACCGCAATGCTCGCGGTATAGCGTGCCGATGTCGGCAAGCAGCAGGCGGGTGGCCATCGACGAGACGCCTGAGAGGCTCGCGTCGGAACGAATAGGGGCAGCGAAATTTTCCATGGCCCGATTCTGGCCATCGGGATATGTGTTGCCTAGTACAACGATCCTACTAGCTGCTATAACGATTCGGCATGGGAAACGATGTCCCGCAGCAGCCGGGAAGTCTGCCGCACGAGTCGACTGGCGGGTTTGTGCGCGGATTCCGCGAGACACAACGTACTGGTCAGCATGGGGTCCCTGAACGGCCGCAGCGTGAACGCTTTCGGCCGGTCAGACGCCGCAAGCGCAGTCTGGGTCAGTACGGCATGACCGTAGCCTGCGTCGACGAGATCCAGGATGGACGGCACGCTCGACACTTCCAGTGCGATGTTGAGCTTCAACCCGGACATTGCGGCCTGCGTGTCGAGAAGCCGGCGCATTGCATGCGTGTGTCCGGGGAGAATCAGCGGATAGTCGGCGAGCTGGGCAAAGGGCAGCGGTTTGACTTTCGCGTCGCCACGCGCGGCGCGGCTCACGAGGCCGAGTGCCTCGTCGAGCACAGGGATGATCTGGAGAGCCGGATTGGGTGGCGGATTATGGACGAGGCCCAGATCTACCCGGCCCATCGCGATCCATTCGACGAGATGGGTAGAGAGGCCCTCGACGATGGCCAAAGATGCGGCAGGTAGTTCGCGACGGAAGGTATCGACCAGGAAGGGAGTAAGACGCCGGGTCATGCTAGGAGGCAGGCCCACCACGATGTGCCCGGAAGGTTCATCGCGGGCAGCTTCGATATCTTCGGTGACGGTTGCGACGAGCTGCAGGATGCTCACGCCATGATCGAAAAGACGCTTGCCGATTTCGGTCAGCACGACGCCTCGGCCATTGCGGATCAGCAACGTGGCGCGCAGATCCGTCTCCAGCAACCGCACCTGACGCGAAAGCGCCGGCTGGGTCATGTTCAGTTGCAGGGCGGCCTTGCCGAAGCTGCCGAGTTCCGCGACCCGGATGAAGTACTCCAGTTGCCTGAGATTCATTTTTCTTTTCGCAAGAGTGGATGCGCCTGACTACCTCGCAGGTCACGTGTTCAAGTCGTCGCGCAGCGTCGGTGCCCTGCGCGACATCTCATAAACCATTTGCAAATTCGAACCGGCTTTGAACAAGGCCCGATCTTCGGAGCAGGCGCGAAGTGTAACGGGCTCGGTGCGCCACCGACAGCGGCAGTCGTGCCGACGAAGCCGCCGCGACGGACGCCGGCGCGGAATCTCCCGGCCGACTGCCCGTCGATCGACATGATTGCAATGGTCATTTTAGTGATTGATTTGCGCAATCGACTACGCGGGATTACACTCACGCATGATCGATTCGATCATTTTTAGATTGCTTCCTTGCGCGAAACAATCACCGCGACGAATAACGTAGGAGACACGTATGGTTCAGATTCCGATCAAGCGCTCGATCGAGCGCATCCCCGGGGGGATGATGATCGTGCCTTTGCTGGTCGGCTCGATGGTGGCGACGTTCCTGCCGGGCATGCCGAAATTCTTCGGTTCGTTCACCAGTGCGCTGTTCACCGGCGCATTGCCGATCCTCGCCGTCTTCTATGTGTGCATGGGGGCGGGCATCGATGTGAAGGCCACGCCGTACCTGATGAAGAAGGGCGGTGCGCTGCTCGTTACGAAAGTCGGCGCGGCTGTGATCGTCGGTGTGATTCTTGGGCGTATTCTCGGCGAGCAACCCATTTCGTCGGGTCTGTTCGCCGGCATTTCCACCCTCGCTGTCGTCGCGGCGATGAACGACACCAATGGCGGCCTCTATATGGCGCTGATGGGCCAGTACGGTCGCTCGGAAGACGTGGGCGCCTATACGCTGATGTCGCTCGAATCCGGACCTTTCCTGACGATGGTGACGCTCGGCGTCGCGGGGCTCTCGGCATTCCCCTGGCAGACGCTGGTGGGCAGCATTCTGCCGCTCGCGTTGGGCATGCTGCTCGGCAATCTGGACCGCGAAATGCGCGTGTTCCTCGCCAGGGCCGTTCCTGTGATGATCCCGTTCTTCGCGCTGGCCCTCGGGGCCGGTCTCGATCTGCACAAGGTGTGGCAGGCAGGCATTCTCGGTATCGGACTCGGCGTCGCAGTCGTTGTCGTGACCGGCATCCCGCTGTACTTCGCCGACCGTCTGACAGGCGGCACGGGGGTCGCTGGCGTGGCGGCGGCCAACACGGCGGGCAACGCGGCGGCCGTGCCTGCGCTCGTCGCCGCGGCGAATCCGGTGTACAACGATGCGGCACAAAGCGCGACCCTGCTGGTTGCCGCGTGTGTCGTCGTGACGGCTATCCTCTCGCCGATCCTGACTGCGTCCATTGCAAAGCGGTACCAGCGCAAACATGAAACGGCGCCCGCGGAGAGTGGCCGGGAGCTGGCATGATGAAACTGCTGATTCTCGCCGATGACCTGTCGGGTGCCGCCGACTGTGCGATAGGCTTTGCCGGCGCGGGGCACCGCACGGTCGTCACGCTGCAGGCGATATACGCGCAGGCGCATGAAGACGTCGACACGATCGCCGTCGACACCGATACGCGCCGCCTCACACCTGGGCAAGCGTCGGCGCGCACAGCGGCAGCGTATGCGGAGATGAGCGTAGGCGGTCAGCGGTTGTACAAGAAAATCGATTCGACGTTGCGAGGCAACTGGGCCGCTGAAGTGGCGGGATTGCACGCCCTTGCCGGTATGGCGATCGTTGCGCCGGCTTTCCCGGCCACCGGGCGTACCGTGCGTGATGGGCGTGTCTACGTCCACGGCGATCCGCTCGAACGGACTGCGACCTGGCAGCTCGAGCACGCCGGCTTGCCCGCGGACATAGCCTCGCAGCTTGGCGCGGCTGGTCTCACGACCGAGCGGATAGACGCCGAGGCATTGCGCGACGAGCCAGAATTGCTCGCCGCCACGATTGACGCGATAGCTTCTCGCGGCACGCAGGCGCTGATCGTCGACGCACAAACCGAACGGGCGCTCGCCGCGCTTGCCAGCGCGACCCTGCAAAGCAACGCGGAATTTTTCTGGGTCGGCTCCGGCGGGCTCGCGCGTGAAATCGCATCGCTCGATCAACGGGAGAACAAACACGGTGATGCGGACGCTGCGGCGTTTCCAGGTGGTCCGATCCTGATCCTCGTCGGCAGTCTTTCGGCGGTGAGCGAGCGACAATGCGCGATGCTGCGCGAGCGTGGCGGTGTCGAGGAACTGATCGTGCCGCCCGCCGTGTTGCGGGCAGGCGCCAGGCATCCTGACTGGAATACGTGGCAGCGACAGCTTGCCGTGTCCATGCATGCGAATCGCGATCTGCTGCTGCGCATTGGACGCGACGATGCATTCGATCCTGCCGAAGGCATGCAACTGTCGACAGCGCTCGCCGCGCTCGTCGAGCCGCAGTTCCCGAAGGTGGGCGGTCTGATTGCGACGGGCGGCGAGACCGCTCGGGCGATGCTCGCGGCCGCGCGCATCGACGATCTGCATCTGCTGGCCGAAGTGGAAGCCGGCGTTGCCGTGGCGCGGCCGCTCGATGCAACCCGCGAACATCGTCCCGGCATCGTCACCAAGGCCGGCGCTTTCGGTACCGATCGCGCGTTGTACGCGGCGTGGCTCACCCTGCGCAATGAAAGCGAACCGGACGTCGCGCTGCACTGATGTCCGGCGAAGAACAGCAGCAAACCCTGAAGTCTAACGAGATCACATCATGAGCAACTATCTTCCTGTAATTGGCATCACGATGGGCGATGCGGCTGGCGTTGGCGCGGAGGTCGTCGTCAAGAGTCTGGCGCACTCGTCGGTCTACGCGCAATGCCGCCCGCTCGTGATTGGAGACGCGAAGCGTCTGGAACGCGCCAATGAAATCGTCGGCGGCGCGATGAAGGTTCGCCGCATCGCGGATGCGGCGCAGGCACGTTACGAGCAGGGCACCATCGACTGTATCGACCTGGGGCTGATTCCCGATGACTTGCCGTTTGGGCAGCTTTCCGCGCTCGCGGGCGACGCCGCGTACCAGTACATCAAGCGCGCGGCCGAACTCGCGCAGGCCGGTACGATCGACGCGATCTGCACGGCGCCGCTGAACAAGGAAGCGCTGCATGCGGGTGGCCACAAGTACCCGGGACACACGGAGATGCTCGCGCATCTGACCGGCGTCGACGAAGTATCGATGATGCTTGTCGCGCCGCAGTTGCGCGTGATCCATGTGACGACGCACATCGGCATCATTGACGCGATCCGCAAGATCGAGCCGGGGCTCGTGCAGCGGACCATCGAACGCGGCAATGCGACGCTCGTGAAAGCCGGTATCGGCAAACCGCGTATCGGCGTGTGCGGAATCAATCCTCATGCGGGTGAAAACGGTCTGTTCGGCTACGGCGAGGAAGAAGAGAAGATCATTCCGGCGGTCAAGCTGCTGCAGGAACGCGGTCTGGATGTGACCGGCCCGTTGCCTGCCGACACGCTGTTTTTCCGCGCTGGCCGAGGCGACTTCGATCTCGTGGTGGCGATGTATCACGACCAGGGGCACGGCCCCGTGAAGGTACTGGGTCTCGAAGCCGGCGTGAACGTTACGGTGGGGCTGGAAGTCATCCGCACGTCGGTCGATCACGGCACGGCATTCGATATCGCCGGCAAGGGGATCGTCGACGAAGGCAGCATGCTCGAAGCGTTGCGACAGGGCGCCGAACTGGCGACGCGCCGTCACTGAGGCGGCGTCCAGGCACAAGGCTCAGGTAAGATTGAAGCCCCTTGTGAGGCCGCTGACGAAGTGAAAAAAACAACCGAACGCCATCAGGCAATTCTTGAGTTCGTCCGCACGCGCGATGCCAGCGTCGAGGAACTGTGCGCCGCGCTGGACGTCTCCGAAGCGACGATCCGGCGCGATCTGACGGTGCTTGCGAAACAGCGGCGGCTGGTGCGCACTTATGGTGGCGCAACGGCTCTCGTTGGCATGCATGAGCCGGAGGCCTCGCTCGACGAACGCAAGGCGACGCAGCGCGAACAAAAGGAGGCCATCGCGCTGGCGGCCGCCGCGCATGTCCGCGATGGCGACACCGTGCTGCTCGACGGCGGCACGACCTGCGCTGCGCTGGCGCGCCGTCTGTCCGTGCGCGAAGAACTGCATGTCGTCACGAACAACCTGCTTGCGGTGATGGCGCTCGCGAATGCGCCCGGGGTGCGGCTCACGCTGGTCGGCGGCGAATTGCGCAGTTCGAGCATGAGCACACTCGGGCCGCTGGCCGAGCTGATCCTGGGCCGGTTGACAGTCGACGTCGCGTTCCTCGGCGCAGATGGGGTGGTGGCAGGCTTTGGCCTGTGCGAGGCGTCGGCGCAGCAGGCGTATCTGAAGGAATGCATCGTCGCTCGCGCTGCCGAGGTCATCGTGCTCGCCGATTCGGCCAAGCTCGGCCGCGCACGTCAGCAGCACTGGACGCCGCTCCTGCGCGACTGGCGGCTCATCACCTCGACGCTGGCCGACGAAGCCATGCTGGCACCGTTTCGCGAACGGGAGGGGGTGACGATCGAACTGGCGCCGGAACTGGAGTGGTCGGCGGTTGCATGAGCGCACGCCTGTGCACGCGGTCATTCTGAAATTTCGCGTCAACCGCGGCGCGGCGTCACCCGGCTCCTTTCGCCGACGCCCGCCATTCAACGCTCAACAGATGCTCGCGCATGCAGCGTGCCGCCGCTTCGCCGTCTCGCGCCTTGAGCGCGTCGACAATATCCTGATGCTGCCGCGCGAAATACTGTCGCGTCTCCTGCGCCACCGTCTTCTCGCGGACTTCCGGTTTCACCCGCATCCCGTTGATGACTTCCATCAGCGCGATCAGCGCGGGGTTGCGCGTGGCTTGCCCGATCAGCAGATGGAACCGGTGATCCCATTGCTGCCACTCATCGTCGTTCTTCGAGCCGGCATTCTTTCGCGCGCACTTTTCCAGCTCCTGCAGATCGTCGCCGCTGGCTTTGGTTGCGGCGAGCGCCGCCAGCGCCGGCTCGAACAGCAGACGCATTTCCGCGATGTCCGCCGGACTGGCGCCCGCGCGCAACCCGCGCAGTGTGGGCGCGAACTTCACGGGTCGAGCGCCCAGGTAAGTACCGCGGCCGACGCCGCGCCAGATGCGCCCCGACGCTTCTAATGACGCCAGCGCAGAACGCAGTTCCCGACGGCTAACTCCCAGATCTTCCGCGAGCTTCCTTTCGGGCGGCAACGCGTCGCCATCCTTGAGTCGATGGCCGGCAATGTAGTCGAACAGCGTATCAAGTACGGATTTTTCCATTCTGTCCACCGAACCAATTAACATTGGTACAAAAGATATCAGAATGGCAGCGGCAAGCCAAAGCTTTCATCTTCTATACGAAAAGGGCTGTTTATAGGCAATTTCGGGTTAACACTGGGTGCAACCTGCCGTCGTTAGACTTACGCTCTCTTCTTTCTGTAATAGAACCATTAAGTATTGGTTCGTCGATTTGTCTTGCTGCCGCGAAAGGAGTCGCCCATGTCGTTTACAACCCGTCCGGAACTGCTCGGCACATTCGGCATGGTGGCCTCCACGCACTGGCTGGCCAGCGCATCGGCCATGGCCGTGCTCGAAAAAGGCGGCAATGCATTCGACGCAGCCGCCGCAGCCGGTTTCGTTCTGCAGATCGTCGAGCCGCATCTGAACGGTCCGGGCGGTGAACTGCCGGTGGTGTTTCATAGCGCGCGCGAAGAGCGGGTACGCGTGCTGTGCGGGCAAGGTGTGACGCCAGCGCGAATGACCATCGAGCGAATGCGCCAGCTCGGGCTCGATGTCGTTCCCGGGACTGGCCTGTTGCCGGCAGTCGTGCCAGGCGCGTTCGGCGCGTGGATGATGCTGTTGCGCGATTACGGCCAACTTCCGCTCGAGGACGTGTTGAGCTACGCGATCGGCTACGCGGAAAACGGCTATCCGGTGTTGCCGCGCATGGCGTCGTCGATTCTCGCGATTCAGGATTTTTTTCGCAGCGAATGGACCACGTCGGCCGAACAGTGGCTGCACAACGGCGAAGCGCCGAAGCCGAACCAGCTGTTCGCCAATCCTGCCATCGCGGAAACGTACAAACGCATCCTGCGCGAAGCGAATACGCGCAGCGACCGCGCCGAGCAGTGCGAACTTGCGCGCAACGCGTTTTATCGCGGCTTCGTGGCCGATGCGATCGACCAGTATTTCCGCTCGACAGCCGTGCTCGACACGTCCGGCAAGCGCAACCATGGCCTGCTCGACGCCAGCGATCTCGCGCGTTGGGAGCCGACCTACGAAGACGCGGTGTGCTATGACTACGCGGGCCTGCGAGTCCACAAGACCGGTCCGTGGGGGCAGGGGCCGATGTTCCTGCAGCAGCTCGCACTGCTGAAGGGTTTCGACCTCGCCGCAATGGACCCGCTGGGGCCCGATTTCATTCACACGGTCATCGAGTGCGCGAAGCTCGCGTTTGCGGATCGCGAAGTGTTCTACGGCGACCCGGCGTTTTCGCACGTGCCGATGGACGTGCTGCTCAGCGACGCCTATAACGACGAGCGCCGCCGCCAGATCGATCCACATCGTGCGTCGTTCGAATTCCGCCCGGGCCGTCTCGGCGACAGCGAACAGCGCGCCGCGCGCATCCTTGCCAATGCCGGCCGCCAACAGGCCGGCGGCTTTGGACAAGGCGAACCGACATTCGCGCCGCTGCCGGAGTTGCGTGGCGACACGGTGCATCTGGACGTCGTCGATCGCTGGGGCAATATGGTGTCGGCCACGCCGTCCGGAGGCTGGCTGCAGGCGTCGCCGGCGGTGCCCGGCCTCGGTTTCAACGTGACGACGCGCGCGCAGATGTTCTGGATGGAAGAAGGCCTGCCGTCGTCGCTCGGCCCGGGCCGCCGTCCGCGCACGACGCTATCGCCCACGCTCGTCACCCGCGACGGCAAACCGTACGCGGCCTTCGGCACACCGGGCGGCGATCAGCAGGACCAATGGTCGCTCCAGCTGTTCCTCAGACACGTGCATGGCGGCATGAATTTTCAGGCCGCCGCGGACGCACCGTCCTTCCAGACCGCGCATTTCCCCGGCTCGTTCTATCCGCGCGCAATGCAGCTCGGCAAGATGTCGGCCGAATCGCGGTTCCCGGAGCGCACGCTCGCCGAATTGCGTGCGCGCGGCCACGACCTGACGGTTGCGGAACCGTGGGCCCTGGGCCGTGTGTGCGCGGTCGGAATTCGCAATGGCCTGATGCGTGGTGCGGCGACGCCGCGACAGATGCAGGCCTACGCGATTGGGCGATAACCCGCGTATCGCGAAGATCGCCGCCAGTTCCTGCCAGGGAGAAGTTGCCGTGTCTGTCGTAGCCGCCCGTCTTGAAAGACTGCCGTTGTCGGGTTTTCATCGCAAACTTCTGCTCATCGGCGGACTGGGGTACATGTTCGATGGACTCGATTCCTCGTCGCTCGCGTTCCTGCTGCCGGTCGTTAGCAAGCTGTGGCAATTGACGAGTGCCGAAACCGGACTCGTCGCGAGCAGTACCTATATCGGATACTTCTTCGGCGCGTTCCTGTCGGGCGTGCTTGCCGACGTGATCGGCCGGCGCCGCATCATGATGAGCGCGCTCGCCATCTACTGTATCGCGTCGCTCGCGAGTGCCACGGCCCACGACTGGCACATGTTCTTCGGGTTACGCGTTGTCGCTGGTTTTGGTTCGG
This sequence comes from Paraburkholderia antibiotica, assembly GCF_012927125.1. Taxonomy (GTDB): domain Bacteria; phylum Pseudomonadota; class Gammaproteobacteria; order Burkholderiales; family Burkholderiaceae; genus Paraburkholderia; species Paraburkholderia antibiotica. The sequence goes on along the minus strand of NZ_JABBFZ010000006.1, from coordinate 180,838 downwards.
GCGCGGAAACAGTCGTCATCGCACCGTTTCTCGCCGAATTCGTGCCGCGGCGTTACCGCGGCATCTTCTGCGGTGCGCTGGTCGGCTTCATGTCGTTCGGCTATCTGACATCGGCGATTCTTGGCTTCGCAGTGGTGCGCAACTACGCTGACGGCTGGCGCTATCTCGCGGTGATTACCTCGTTGCCAGTGGTCATGCTGCTGTGGTGGCGTAGAACGCTGCCCGAATCGCCGCGCTGGCTCGAAAGTCAGGGACGCGAGGCAGAGGCAAACAGCATCGTGAGCAGCATCGAAGCGTGGTTCACCGGAAAAGGCATCGTCCTCGCGCCTGTCTCAACTGTGAACGTTCTCCCTGCGTCGGTATCGGCCGGCGGCAGCGCGTGGCGCAACGTCCTCGCGCTCTGGTCGCCGCGACTCGCGCGCACGACTGCCGTGAGCTGGCTGATGTGGTTTTCGGTCGCGTTTGCTTATTACTCGTTCTTCTCGTGGATTCCGAGCCTGCTCGTCAAGGAAGGACTCACGATGACAAAGAGCTTTGGTTATTCCATTGCGATTTACGGCGCGCAGATTCCGGGGTATTTCTCCGCCGCATGGCTCAATGAGCGCATCGGCCGCAAAGCGGTGGTTGCCTCGTACATGTTGCTCGGCGGTATCGCCGCCATCACACTGGCGTTTTCGCACACCGGTATACAGATCATGGCTGCGGGCATTGCGCTGTCGTTCTTCATGAACGGCGCGTTCGCCGGCGTGTATGCGTACACCCCTGAAGTGTTTCCGACGGCCGTGCGGACAACCGGCACCGGCTCGTCGTCGTCGTTTGGCCGCATTGGGTCAGTGAGCGCACCGATTCTGGTTGGCCTTATTTATCCGACTCTCGGCTTCCTCGGCGTATTCGCGATGACCACGACCGTGCTGCTGATCGGTGCGTGCGTCGTTTTCTTTCTCGGCATCGAGACGCGCAATCGATCGCTCGAAGACATCGAGGCCGACGGGCGCGAACCCAAGCGGAGCGAGAATAGGCAAAGGCAACTCAACTCGACCAATTTGCACGGCTGACTATCTGACGAATTTTCGAACTCTTCCATGCACACGCCACCAGGTGATCGAACCGAACTTGCGACACCCAATTTTCACGCGCTGCACATCGAGGACCTTGAACGTCTAGCGATGGCGTTACGCGTGAAAGATCAACCGACGGAAATCTTCCGTGCGGTTCATGCAGTGGCCGAAAGAGCGATAGGCTTTCGTCTCCTGACAATCATGTCTTACGACGCGCAGCGCCAGGAAGTGGAGCGCGTCTATACGAACATGCCGGACGTGTACCCAATCGGCGGGCGCAAGAAGAAGCAGGGTACAGTCTGGGCGAAACAGATTCTTCAAGACCTCACGCCGTTTCGCGTGGAAACCTCGCAGGGCATTCGCGACGCATTCGACGATCATGCCATCATGACCGGTATGGGTCTCGGCTCCATACTGAACATCCCGATCGCTTATGACGGCGTGTGCATCGGCACGATGAACCTGACCCACGAGGAAGGCTGGTACACGCGTCGCCATGAAGCCATAGGTCTATTGATCGGCTCTTTCCTTGTTGCCGCCCTCGTCACACAGAAGAAAATATCCGCTACTGGCGCAGCCTACTCATGAAATCGCAATCTGACCTGCAAGAATATCAATCGGCCACGCAAACCGCCGTTTCTCAAGGCCGCTGGCTGCTCGTCTTTATCCTCGGTTATTGCGCGCTTATCGCCGACGGAGCTGATGTGATGATGTACGGCCTGACTCTGTCACGCATCAAGGACGAGTTCGGGTTGACCAACGTCGAGGCAGGTGCGCTTGGCAGCCTGACGCTGTTCGGCATGGCGATTGGCGGGATTGCCGGCGGCTGGGCCAGCGATCGCATTGGCCGCGTACGTGTCGTCGCGTGGGCGCTTGCGCTGTTCTCGCTCGGTGCGGGGATGCTGGGGTTTGCGCACAGCTTCATGGAATTCGCGATCATTCGCTTCATCAGTTCGCTAGGTATCGGCTCGATGGTGCTTGTCAGCACGCTGGTTGCCGAATACGTGCCTACGGAGCGGCGCTCGTTGATCCTTGGCGTGCTGCAGACCGGCATTTCGTCGGGCTATATCGTCGTCATCGCTCTCAGTAACTGGATTCTCCCGCAATACGGCTGGCGCACGCTGTACTACGTGTCGGCGGTGCCGGTGCTACTGGCGCTTGCGATCAAGTTTGCGGTCCCCGAGCCGGCCTCGTGGCTCGCAAGCAGCGCTGCCGTGCGCAAAGGCAAGATGCGGCCCAACTACTATGCGCAGATTTTCAGGGACCGCCAGGCGCGTACCATGTTCATTCTGTGGACCTTCGCGTCGATCTTCATGCTGTCCGGCTTTTACGGATTGAACAACTGGCTGCCGTCCTACCTTGAAAAAGAACTGCACATCAAGTTCAGTTCGCTAACCGGTTATATGATCGGCACTTACGTGGTTGCGTTTATCGGCAAGATCTTCGCGGGCTGGCTAGGCGACCGTTGGAGCCGGCGCGGGGTGTACGTGGTTGGCTGCATAGGTGCGGCGCTTTTTCTGCCGGTGATCATCTTCTGGCATACGCGCGAAAACATCGCAATGCTGATGCTCTTTTTCGGCTTCCTGTACGGTGTGCCACTGGGGACGATCGGCACATTCATGTCGGAGAGTTTTGCGACGTCCGTGCGTGGTACCGCCGTGGGCGGCTCCTATAATTTGGGGCGTTTCTGCTCGGGCGCGGCGCCTATCGTTATCGGTTACATTGCGACGCAGTATTCGATCGGGCTCGGCTTTCTCGTGGTCGGTGCAGTGTTCTTTCTGAGCGGCATGACGGCACTGTTCATTCCGGATCGCCTGCACGACACACAGCATTCTTGAGACCTGGCTTTGCCGAGTTTTTGAGGGAATCCTGGTCGTACCATCGGACCATCTAACGTTGAGTTGATCGTTGGGCCGCCGGCATCCAGGCGTCGGGCAATGAATGCCTCGATGCCATGCCGGCTCTGAACCGCGGAGCCGGACGACGTTCATACTATCCGCGCTGCTGGCCGCCTGGTGAATATCGGGCTTCGTCAAAACGGCCTGTAAGGTAGGAACTTGCCGTCCAAGGTAATGACCGCTCTCGAACCACCTTCTGGATCGTCGACCTTCTTGATATCGATGCGAAAGTTGATCGCACTGACGATCCCATCGCCGAATTCTTCATGCACGAGCGCCTTCAGCGTCGAGCCGTAGACTTGTACCATTTCGTAGAACCGATAGATGGTCGGGTCCGTCGGCACATTGCCCGGAATGCTTCCTCGCACAGGGATGGTTTGTAGCAGCGCGACGGCGTCTGCCTCAAGTCCCAGCTTTTGGGCGACATTTCTTGCCGCGTCTTCAGGCAGTGGATGTTGTCCAAGTAAAGCAGCCGTAACGTATGTCGTGCTAAGCCCGGTGCCTTCAGCGAGTTCAGCATATGTAAGACCTTTTCGAGCCTTGGCTGCGACAATTTTCTCTGCCAATGTCGAGCGCGGTTCTTGAGTGTTTTGCGATTGCATGGAAAGTCCTTAGCTTATAAAAATTTAAGTTACGGGGGAGTTCAACGGCTTTGTCAACTCTTGAATATCGTGTAAAACATTCCTTGACAAAATATGGAATCCTTATTAAAAGGAGCGATGTATCTTGCGAAGCGAATCTGACTCTACGCAAGCAGATTGCTTATATTACGATCGGATAGGTCTGTGCAGCGACAGTTCGGGTTCGTTGCTATGGTCAATGGAGGAGCGATCGCAGCAACCTTGCTGCGAGAAGCCCACAACAGAAAATCTAGCGTATGGCCTGGTTTGCCGACGATGCAGTATAGGTACTCCATGGGCCTTTGACCTTCGCGCGGTTTCGCCCGTCCGTCACAACGGGCCGCCGACAGACCTCAAGATGTCGAGCAACTGACCACTTGGTGATTCTACGAGCCGCATGCTCGTGTCGTGGCAGTTCCGGAATATTGCTCTCGCAGTCACCAACACCAACACAACGATGCTGATTGCTGAGTCGAGCTGTTGATTGCCGCAGATTCTTACAATTCCGCGGAAGATCGACTTCCGCACCTGCATTCCTGTCTGGGTCTATAACGGTCGCGTTGATCGTCGTCAGTGACCATTTCACTGCTCTCAATGCCCGTTCTATCCGGGAAAACGCCTGGCACGCCCCCCATTTTTCGCTGAAATCACCGTTCTATCGGCCGTTCAGGGCGTCTATACCGCGCAATCTCGGAGTTGGCTGACGTCATTGTCATTGACAGTATAAATTGTCTCCGATAAAAATGTCGTCCACTGACATATCAGATGACGACAGGAGGGAAGGATGACAGTTGGAGTCGATGTCCGAGCCGTTGACGGCCTCCAATGCGACGTTCTCGTGATCGGCGGAGGTGCTGCTGGGGTTGCGACGGCCGTGACAGCTAGCCGTCAGGGGTTGAACGTGATCCTGCTGGAGCGCTACGGTTTTTGCGGAGGCGGGGCAGTGGCGGGACTGTCCGGCACCGTCTGCGGCATGTATCTCGCGACCGATCGATCCGGTGCAAAACCCGAGGTAATTGTCTCGGGCTTCGCCCAGGAATTCTGCGACGCGCTGGAGCAGCGTGGAGGTCTCGGCGCACCGGTGCGCTACGGAAAAACCTGGACGCGTGTGCACGACCCGCTGGTGTGGCGAGATGCTGCCGACGCTCTGCTTGAAACTGCAAGGGTCAAGGTGATTTACCACGCTGTGGCAACCGGAGTACTGCTTGACGGTGGCGAACGCGTGGAAGGCGTAACTGCCTGGACGAAGCAGGGACCGTTGAGCATCCGTGCCCGTGTCACCGTCGATGCCAGCGGTGACGCCGATCTCGTTGCAATGGCCGGCTTCGATAGCTTCATGGGTGATGGGGCCCGCGTGCAGAACCCGACGATGATTTTCAGGTTGCAAGGCGTGGACGTCGAACGTTTCACCCGAGCCTATGGCGACGACACGATCATGGGAGAGGCGATTTCCTCGCTGCTGCGCGAACGACAACTCGCCGGTGACGAGCTGCCGCGCTCGAAAATATGGCTGTTTCCGACGACGCGTCCAGGCGAACTGCTTTGCAACTGCACCCGGATTACCGGCTCCGACGGGCGGGAACTCAATGCGATCTTTTACAACGACTTCACAGAAGGTGAACTGAATGGCAGAAAGCAGGTTCGTTCGTATGCGCGATTTCTTAAGGACTACGTAACTGGATGTGAAAATTCATTTGTCAACGATACCGGCGTTCAGGTAGGCGTTCGGCAAACACGGCAAGTGGAAGGTGCCGCGAAGTTGATGAACGCGGACGTCATCACCGCGAGAAAGTTTTCGGACGGTATTGCGCGCTCACCGTGGCCGATCGAATTGCATGCCGGTGCAAAGCCAAAGGTGGAGTGGGTGTTGGACGACTACTACGAGGTGCCGTATGGGTGTTTCGTCCCATCGCGCGGCGACGGGTTGCTGGTGGCAGGGCGCTGTCTATCGGCGGAGCATGAAGCGGTCGCGTCCGCGCGTGTCACGGCGCAATGCTTTTCATACGGCCATGCGATCGGCCATGCAGCGACTCTGGTTGTTCGTGAAGACGCTGAGCCGCGTCACATCGATGCGCAGGCGATCAGGAGTGCACTCAGGCAGGACGGCACGCGTCTATAGCGAAATCTGCAATTGGAACAGTGAACACGGAGGATGTGTCAGTGAATATCGTGAACGTAGGTGAGGTCCGTCAGCTAATGCTGAGCCGGCCGGAGCGCCGCAACGCGCTCGATGGTACTTCGATCGCGGAACTCGAACATGCATTGCAGCAGGCCGATCGAGATCCGGCTGTGCGTGCAATTGTCCTTTCGGGGGCGCCGCCAGCCTTCTGTTCGGGCAGTGACCTGAAAGAACTGGCGACGATGTCGATTCAGGAAATGTGCGATTCCGAATCGGACACCGCACGAGTAGCGCGCTCAATAGCAGGAATGTCGAAACCCGTGATAGCTGCCGTCGAAGGTTTCGCGCTCGGTGGCGGCTTCGTGCTGGCAATTTCATGCGACATCGTAGTAAGCGCGACGGATGTGCGCTGGCATCTTCCCGAGGTGCCCAACGGTTGGCTGCCGCCGTGGGGTCTTCAGGCATTGCTAGCGCGCGTGGGGCCGGTGCGGGCGCGGTTGCTGACGTGGGCAGCGGACGCGATGAACGGCATCGAAGCGCATCGTCTCGGCGTTGCCGACTATCTGAGCGACCCGGGCGCCGCCGACCAGACAGCGCTTGCTCTCGCACAGCGGCTCGCTGCATTGCCGCCCGATGCGGTCGCATCGACAAAGCGTTTCTTTGAGCCGTTTGTCTCGCTCGATGGCGAGCGACTCGACAACGAGGCTTCGCGGCATTTCGCGCGCAATTGCGAAGGGGGCGCGGCTCAGCACATTTTCTCGAAATTCAAGGTGAAGTCATGAAGAAAATCATGTCGGCGGCACAGGCTGTCGCTTCGATTCAGGATGGACAGACGGTCGCGTCTGTGGGGGTGATCGGCTGGGTCGTGCCTGACACCACACTCGAAGCGCTCGGCAGGCGCTTCCGTGAAACCGGCGCGCCTCGCAATCTCACGTTCTATTTTCCGTGCGGCACTGGTGACGCCGTGGATATTCGCGGCATGGATCATGTCGCGCAGGAAGGGTTGATGAAGCGAATCGTATCCGGCTCTTATATCAATCCGGTGAATCCACGCACGGGTGAGCGTCCGGCGTTGATGCGGCTCATTCAGGAGAACCGGATCGAAGCGTATTCGTGGCCCATCGGCGCCTCGATGCACTGGTTGCGCGAGGTCGCGCGCAAGAGTCCCGGTTATATGACGCGCGTCGGGCTGGGCACGTATGCCGATCCGCAACATGGCGGCGGCAAATTTACGAGCCGCTGCGAGGACGATCTGATCCAGAAAATCCGGCTGAACAACGAGGATCTGCTGTTCTATCCGAGCTGGCCGGTCGACGTCGCCATCATTCGTGCAAGTAGTGCCGACGAATTCGGCAATCTTTCGTTCGAAGACGAACCGCTGATTTCCGCCAGCCTCGCACTCGCATTGGCAGCCAAAGCGAGCGGCGGACGTGTGATTGCCCAAGTCCGCCGCATTGTGCCAGGCGGCGAGCGCGCGGCAACTTCGGTGCGGTTGCCGGGTATGTTCGTCGATGCTCTCGTGGTCGAACCGCAGATGATGATGAGTACCGACACGCCGTATGACGAAGCGTACCTGCGCGCTGCCGGCGTAGATGCACGTCTGCCGGCGATTCCATTTGGTCCCGACAAGGTGATCGCACGGCGCGCTGCGCTGGAAGTGCGCAAACACGAGTTGTCGATTTTCGGATTCGGCGCGGCGGCGGATGTGCCACTCGTCATGGCTGAACAGGGTCTTTTCGATCCGGAACATGGCTCGGAAGATTACTGGTTCACGACGGAGCACGGCTCGTACGGTGGCATCGTCATGAACGGTTGGCAGTTTTCGGCGAATCTTCGACCGCTGGCTTTGGTGGATGGCGTCACACAATTCGACGTGATCGACGGAGGATTGTGTCGGTTCGCAGCATTGGCGTTCGCCGAATACGATTCGCACGGAACAGTCAACGTCAGCAAATTTGGCAAGGTCAATCCCGGCGCAGGCGGATTTATCGACATTGCGATGAATGCACAGCGACTTGTATTTACCGGCTCATTTACAACCGGCGGACTAGACATCGCCTACGAAGACGGCCGCATGAAGATTGTGAAGGAAGGGAAGGTCAGCAAGTTTGTCGATACCGTGCAGAGCAGGACCTATCCAGTGGCGAGCGGCGTTGCTGCGGGACAGAGCGCATTGATCGTGACGGAGCGCGCGGTGTTCGAGCAGACCGCGCAGGGCCTGGTGTTGACGGAGGTGGCGCCTGGCGTTGACGTACGACGGGATGTACTCGATCTGATGGCGTTCAGGCCGACTCACATCCTCGATCCGTTACCGCTGATGCACCGGTCATTGTTCGAGGAGAGTGCGGGCCACTGCACGGATGCTGTAGTGGAAAGCTAGCGCAAGGAACGCGGCGCTCCACGCGAGCAAACCGGCGATTATCGCCGCGTAGAGCCAGACGCCGCACCGAACCAAAAAATCCTGCCGGCCAGGTGCGGCGTCTCTACGCGGCATTGGGTACGGTCGAACCATCCTGATCGCCTTGGCGACTCTGGAGGAGACAATCATGAAGTACCGCTGGTTCATCGTTTTCATGCTGTTTCTCGCGTGCGCGATCAGCTATCTGGATCGCGCCGCGCTCTCGGTCGCCGCACCGCTCATCGCGAAAGACCTACAACTGGACGCCGCGCATCTGGGAGTTGTCTTCAGTGCTTTTTTTGTCGGCTATTCGCTCTTCTGCTTTGTCGGGGGCTATGCGGCGGACCGATTTGGCCCGAAGCGAGTGCTGATTGTCGCCATCGGCCTCTGGTCGATCTTTTGTGGGTTGACGGCCACGGCAGCGAGTCTTGCCGGTCTGCTTGTCATTCGCGTGATATTCGGCGCGGGGGAGGGGCCGCTCGCCACATGCACAAACAAGATGATCAGCAACTGGTTCGAACGGAAAGAGCAGACTACGGCGGTCGGTTTTGCTAACTCAGGCCTTCAACTGGGCGCTGCATTGGCTGGACCGATTGTCGGGTTGATGGCATTGCATTGGGGCTGGCGCATTCCGTTTATTGTGATCGGCGTCGTTGGCCTGCTCTGGGTGATGATGTGGTCGGTTCTCTCGACTGACCATCCCGAACATAACCGCTGGGTGCGCGGCACGGTTCCGCTCGCATCGGCCGCACGAGAAGATCAGGGAAAAGCCGCTGTGAAACCGCAGATGTCGTTGGGCGCGTATCTGAAGCGCCCGACTATCTGGGCAACCTCGCTGGCCTACTTCGGCTATGCATACATTCTGTATTTTTTCCTGTCGTGGTTTCCGAGCTATCTGATGATGGAGCGGCATCTGAGCCTCTCGTCGATGAGCATCGTCAACGTGATTCCCTGGTTGCTCGGATTCGTGGGGATCGCGCTGGGCGGCTTCACGTCAGACGTTATCTACCGCTGGACCGGCAATGCGCTGAAATCGCGCAAGATCGTGATCGTTGGTGGTCTGCTGGTCGCTGCCGCATGCGTTGCGTGCGCCGGCACGGCAAGCAGTGTGGGCGCGGCAGTGGCGCTCATGGGGATCACGGTGTTCTTCATGAACCTCACGCTTAGCGTGTATTGGGCGATTATTCTCGATACGGTCGAGCCCGCGAGAATGGGCGGCGTCGGGGGCTTCATGCATCTGCTTGCCAACACGGCGGGTATCCTCGCACCGATCCTCACGGGGGTTCTCGTGCAATGGACGCACGTCTTCACGAGCGCGTTTCTTTTAAGCGGTGGCGTGGCCCTTGCCGGCGCTATAGCGGTGGCGGTATTCGTGAATCCGCCCCGTGCGGATGTCGAAACACGTAGCCAAGGGGTAGGGCTGGGCAGCCCCCAGGCAGAGTAAACGCATAGCCGGATGGCAGCGGTGGCCCTCAGGATTCACGAGGACTGAGGGCCACGTATTGCGCGATTTCAGAAGGTATCTAACGCGGAACGGGTGAAGCGCTCGATAAACTGCATCAGACCATGGGCCGCCGCGGCCGCGCGATCGCCATCGCCATCGGCAATAGCCGTCAGCACCTTGGAGTGCAACTGCGCTCCTTCGATATAAGCGCGATTCTGTACGATATGGTGGTACCAGAAGCGCCGCGACTGTGCGTGAATTGGCAACATGCTCGTAATCAGCATGCTGTTATGTGTGGCTCGAACTTCGGCATCGTGAATCTCGCCACCGGCCTGAATCCAGGCTTCCATGTCTCCACGCTTGGCGGCGATGGTCATCTGCTGTGCGAGCCGCTTAAGATTCTCGCGTTCTTCAGGGGTCGCGCGAAGTGCTGCCACGCGTACCACGAGGTCTTCCAGTGCGCGTCTAACCTCCAGCAGTTCGAGCTGCTGGCGGATGTCGACACCAGCGACCAAGGTCCCGCGTCGCGGCAGCATCTCAACGAAACCGATCTGCCGCAAACGCTGAAGCGCTTCGCGCACAGGCGTGCGCCCCATGTCCATTTCGGCGGCAAGCTGGCTTTCGGAGATCATCGAGCCGGGTGGCAGTTTGCGCGTGATGATCATCTGCTCGATCCGCTCGAAGGCGATGTCAACCAGCAACTGACTGGGCGAGTTGACCGATGCGCGAGGAGCAATGTTTGTGGTGGCGCTTTTTTTCTTCATGGGGCGATTAAAAAAACTGAACCCATTGATTATGCCGTGTATGGCAATGTGACATGTAGATGGCAGCGTGCATGTCCTCACAGGTTATTGCAGTGGCCATGTGCAGCGCCCATGTCTGGTGGGATTTGCCACTGCCTTCGCGCGACGGGGAAACCGCAGGTTCGAACCGGCGCAGCCGAGACTCGTGAAAAATCCGCCACATCTCAAGCTATGTTCCTCTTTTGATTGAAAAAATAGACTGTCTCGCCGTGCGGCGATTGCAAGGCCAAACTGTGGTGCCAACTACCTGCCTCAGCGACGCGGGCGAGCATTGGCTATCACCTCACCGCGCTCCTGAAGACAGCCGATAACGCGGTAAGCGCCTCATGGGGCCGGCCGCGCTTGACCTCCATGTGACGCAGAACCGGCAAGCGCGGCAGCTCAGGGAGCCCGAGCTTAGGGCCCACGTTGACCCGCCAAATGGCTGCATGCGAGCCAATGCGGCAACGCCCAGCCCGGCCATAACGGCCGCCGCTACAGCTGCGATGCCCCCCCGACAAAAATTTCCGTCCAGGGTGCCGCTGCTGCATCGAGGAGTTGCCGGGCCATCACCCGCACACCGCAGGGCTCAGCAAGCGCGGCAATGGGGAAAGGCTCGCCCACGCGTTGCTGTCAACCTGGCGTTGCGAACCAGCAGCATTTCTCTTTCAAAGGAACGCCGCGTCATATTAATAATTTATCACTGAAATAAATGTACATAGCAAATCAGGCGCAGGACGTCGTCCCAATGCGGTGTGATGCGATCGTGGGCCAACACGTTAAGCTCTCCGTAGTCGGCCAGGCATCGACGCGGTAGAACCGCTGTAGGGACCGCCGTCGGGTCTTCCAGAAACGCACCGACGCATAACCCAGGCGACGGCTGTCGCGATCGCTTGATTGCGACTCACTCGCGGTCGTCGTCATCGAGGTGGAAATGCCGCGCCCGTTCATCGGCGAAAAGCGGCTCAGGATATCGGCAGCCGCGTTTCCGTTGTGCGGTGGACAGAACGCTGACCGGCGTGGCATCAACCTGCTTCAATGCAGAAGGTGGCGATATCCCGACTGCGTTGCCCGGTCAGTTCCGGAGGCACGCGTCATCGCGGATTCTCTGATCGCGCGCACCTCAACCTCACTGAGCTTGGGAAGCCTTGCCCGGCACGCGCATCGTGAGCAGCAACACAGAACCTATCATCAGAAGCCCGACCATCACATACAGGCCTGCCGCAAGGCTGCCGGTCGTGGTCCGCGCCCAGCCGATAATTGTCGGACTCAGAAATCCGCCGAACAGGCCTATCGTGTTGATCAGCGCGATGCCGCCGGCAGCGACGTCGCCTTTCAGATAATCGGATGGAATCGCCCAGAACACCGTGTATGCGGCCCACATACCCATGGTCGCGATAGTGATACATGTGAGCGACATCGCAAGATGACCGCCCCACGCGGCGGCGGCCGCGAGTGCAACGGCGCCGGCAAGTGTGGGTAACGCGCTATGCAGGCGTCGTTCGCGGCGCCTGTCGGAGCTGCGACCAAACACGATCATGCCGGCGATTGCCCCCAGATAGGGAATCGTCGAATACAGACCGATATCCACGGTACTGGTCACGCCATCGGACTTGAGAATGCTCGGCAACCAGAAGTTGACTGCATAGAGTCCACAGATGATGCAGAAGTACGCGAGCGCCATGCGCCACACACGGCCATCGCGTAGCACGTGCCTGAACACGTGGTGCTGCGTGCGCTGTGTACCTAGATTGGCGACAAGCAGCTCCCGGTCGTCGGCGCTGAGCCAGGGTGCGTCGTCCGGTCGGTCGACGAGAAATCGCCATGCGATGATACCGAGCACCACGGCAGGTAGCCCTTCGACAAGGAACATCCACTGCCAGCCGGCGAGACCGAGGGTGCCGTGAAAAGCCGTCATCAGCCACCCGGACACAGGGCCGGTCACCACGCCCGAGAATGCGCCGCCCAGCATCACGGTACCAATGGCGCTCGCCATGCGTGTCTCTCCATACCAGTAAGTCAGGTAGAAGATCACGCCGGGCGTAAAGCCGGCCTCAAATACGCCGAGCAGGAAACGCAACGCGTAGAACGTCGTGGCGTTATGCACGAACATCATCGCAGCGGATGTCAGTCCCCACAGCACGAGAATCCGGCTGATTGTGCGGCGCACGCCGATCTTGGGCAACAACAGGTTGCTCGGGATCTCGAACAGCACGTAGCCAATAAAGAAGATGCCTGCGCCGAACCCGTAGACTGCATCGGAGAACCCGAGTGCGTCGCGCATCTGAAGCTGCGCGAAGCCGACGTTCAGACGGTCAATGCTCGCGAGCAGGTAGCAGACCGCGAGAAAGGGCAGCAGGCGCCAGTTTAGCCGGCCATAGAGTGTTGCGAGCCGATCGGCTTCGAGCGAACCTGAGTAGGGGACAGACACGGGCAAACTCCTTCGAGAAATGGCAGAGGTTGAACAATCCGTTCGGTCAAAATGTGTTGAGCGCCTGGCAGGATGCCCCAGCCTCACCTGAAAATTGCCGGGACTGAAGTTTGAACCGGCGCTGCCGGATAACGATCAACCGCGCTTGCAACAGCGTCATACCGGCCGCTCAGGGCACGAGGTAGGTCTGCGCCAGTTTCACCCAGCAGGCAGCGCCCAGCGGCAGCACGCGGTCGTTGAAGTCGTACCCCGGGTTGTGCACCATGCAACCGCCGAATTCGCCCTCGCCGTTGCCGAGCATCAGATAGCAGCCAGGCACTTCGTTGAGCATCCATGCAAAATCCTCGCTGCCCGACAGTCCTTTGGAGGCCTGTGTGCTGACGCTGTCCGCTCCGACCAGCGACGCCGCCACCTGCTGCGCAAGCCGGGTTTCATCCGGCGTATTGACCATAGGCGGAGTCAGCTGACGGTAGTCGATGTGTGCTTCCACACCGAGGCTTTGCGCCTGCAGCGAAACGATCTCGCGAATCCGCGCTTCGATCAACGCCCGCGTTTCCGGGAGAGCCGCGCGTATGTTCAGTCCCAGCACCACCTCCTGCGGAATGACGTTATGCGTCGCACCGCCGCGAATGAAGCCGACCGTGACTACCGCTATTTCTTCGGGCGCGACATTGCGCGCGACGACCGTCTGCAATGCGGTGACGATTGCGGCCGCGGCGGCGATCGGATCGCGGGCACGATGCGGCGTGGCGCCGTGAGCGCCGACGCCCTTGAGCGTGATATCGGCTACGTCCGAAGACAGGCTGATCGGACCTTCCAGCACACGGAAGGTCCCTGCAGCCAGCCCGGGGATGTTGTGCAGCGCGTAGACGGCGTCGCAGGGAAAGCGTTCGAAGAGACCGTCTTCGATCATGGCTCGGGCGCCGCAAAGATTTTCTTCGTCCGGCTGGAAGATCAGGTTGAGCGTGCCATTGAAGTCGCGGCGCTGCGCCAGCCGTTTCGCCGCGGCAAGCAGAATGGCGGTGTGGCCATCGTGACCACACGCGTGCATCTTGCCGTGGTGCTGGCTGGCATACGGCAGGCCGGTGTTTTCAACGATAGGCAACGCGTCCATGTCGGCACGGATGCCGAGACGGCGGCCGCCGTCGCCAACCTTGAGTTGGGCCACTACGCCGCTGCGGCCGATCCCGCTATGCACTTCGTAGCCCCATTCCCTCAGCAGATTCGCGACGAGCGAGCTGGTTCGACCAACCTCGAAGCCCAGCTCAGGATGGGCATGAATCTGGCGACGGATATCGACGAAGGCTTGCGCATCGATGCCGAACTCCTGTACGAGGTCCGGAAGCTGTTCAGGTGTCAGAGTAGGTTCGCGTGTCATGTGTCGATTTCTTTTGCCGGAGATTCAGTGTTGAATGCGTTTGAGAATGCTGGATGTCGCGCGAAGCGTGAGCGCGCCTCTAACGATATCAATGCGGCTTATGGCTTCAAGGCGAGGAATCGCTCAACGAGACGCGTCCAGTAGGCAGCGCCCACCGTGAGGTTATCGTCGTTGAAATCGTAGGACGCGTTGTGCAGCATCGGCGCTCCTTCCCCGTTGCCCAGGCGCAGGAAGCACCCGGGCTTTTCCTGCAGGTAGTAAGCAAAATCCTCGCTACCCGCGATCGGGCCGAATCCGTCGATCACCCGTTCGTCGCCCACCAGCTCACGCGCTACCTGCAGCGCCAGTTCTGTCTCGGGCGCGCTATTGACCACCACCGGATAGCCCGGCACATAGCCGATCTCGATGCGAGCGCCGTAGGCCTCCGCATGCGCCTGCGCGAGCGCGCGGATACGCGATTCGAGGAGTGCGCGGACCGTTGCGTCGAACGAGCGCACGCTGATCTGCAGCCGCGCCTTTTCCGGAATCACGTTCGCGGCATGTCCGGCATTGAACGCGCCAACGGTGACGACCGCGCTCTGCATCGGGTCGACGCTGCGCGAGACGACTGTCTGTAGCGCGGTGACGAGGCCCGCTCCGATCACGACCGGGTCGACGGCGAGATGCGGCCGTGCCGCGTGACCACCGCGGCCATGAATGATCAGCTCGACCGTATCGCAAGCCGCCATGAACGGGCCGCTGCGAGACATGAACGTGCCGCTGGGGTAGCCGGGATGGTTGTGCAGACCGAAGATCGCGTCGCATGGAAAGCGCTCGAACAGGCCGTCTTCGATCATGCGTTTGGCACCGCTGTCCGCGCCGATTTCCTCGGCGGGCTGAAACACGAGGTGCACTATGCCGTCGAAGCGGCGCGTGCGGGCTAGGTGGCGTGCCGCGCCAAGCAGCATCGTTGTGTGGCCGTCGTGGCCGCATGCATGCATCAGGCCGGGCTCGCAACTGGCGTAGGGCAGGCCGGTTTCCTCGTGGATCGGTAGCGCGTCCATGTCGGCGCGAACTGCCACGGCCCGCGTACTGGCGCCGGCCTTGAGCGTGGCCACCATGCCCGTGCCGCCCAGGCCCCGTGTGACCGCGTAGCCCCAATTTTCGAGGCTCTGCGCGACGAAGTCGGAGGTTTTGAACTCCTGATAGGCGAGTTCCGGATGTCGATGCAAATGATGGCGAATTCCGCTCAATTCGTCGCGGAGATCGTGGGTGTCGTCAAGGGAGCAGAACGGCTGGGGAGCTGCCATGGGCATAGGGTTAAAGGCAAGTCAGGAATGACATCAGTATTTCGCCGCAATAAATGCCGATCAATGACGTTTGATGACCGATAATGTTGACTTTCATATCAACAGAAGATGATATGCCGGGCTCTCCCGAAACGCCGTATAACAGCGCGCTCAGCACCCGCAGCTTGCGCTATCTGCATGAGATCGAGGTGCATGGTGGGGTGCGTGCGGCAGCGGACGCACTTTCGATCAACGGCTCGGTCATCAGCCGGCAGGTGGCGCATCTCGAACGGATGTACGGAGTCGCACTGCTCGAACGGCGCGGCCGACGCGTGGCGCTGACGGAGATCGGTAGAAGCCTTGTCGAGCACTTTCGCGATAGCACACGGCGCGACGGGGAGATGCTGGCGCAGCTCGAGGAATACCGAGGCCTGCGCCGTGGGCGGCTGGAAATCGGCATCGGCGAAGGGTTCGTCGAGAACCTGCTTGCCACGGTGCTCGAACAGTTCAGCGTGCAGTTCCCGGACATCGTGGTGGAGTTACGCAGTGGTGCGACCGCCGAGATTATTGTGATGGTCCGAAATGACGAGGTCGATATGGGCTTGTGCGCGGGTGGCAGCAGTGACCCGGCGATTCGCACCCGCGCGTTTCGCTCGGCGCCGCTCTGTGCGCTCGTCAGTCCGCAGCACGTATTGGCAAGCCAACGGAGGATTCGGGTCGAGCAACTGGCTAGCCATCGGTTGATCTTCATGCCAGCCCGCTTCGGGGTTCAGAATTATCTCGACTCCCTGATCCGGGCGGAGCGGCTGAATCTGACGCCGACGTATCGGTGTGATCTGTTCTCCGCAGCTCAGGCGATCGCGGCCGCGGGTCTCGGCGTCGCTTTCATGTCGACAGATGCGGCGCGGCAGTATCTGGACGCGGGAAAGCTCGTGGCACTGGAAATCGACCATCCGATTGCCCGTGAATTTGGTAGTCAGGTGATACGTCGTGTGGGCCGGCGCTTGTCGCCCGCCGCCGAATTTCTGTGGACTCAGCTGATCAAGGTGATGCAACAACGCTGAATTGATCAGAAGCCGCTGACGCCATGACAAGGCCCCGATCTAATCCTTCTGGGGGAACGCTGAAGCTTGGTCCGCCGTCGTCCTGCCGGGTTTCCTCTTCATTATTTAATTTGACATAATATAAAAAGCCTGAGCTAACTTTTAGCTGGCGCTAAGCCTGTGGAGAGAGGCCTCCACAAGCGTTAGCGGATAGCGCCAGCTTCCGAAAACCCTTGGAAAATTTTTCCAATACCTCAATCCAAACCTTCCGCGTCTCCTCGCTTTTTGCACGCTGCGCAAGCATCGATGCGAGAACCGCGGCGCGTGGCACGCCGAGAATGTCCGCCACCTTTATGCAGGTTTCGTCATCAAAGGTCGATTTGCCGTTCCGGTAAGCGCTAACGGCGGAGCGCGTCACGCCCAACACGGACGCGGCCGCGTAATCGGAGGGCAGTTCAAGCGCCTCCTTTACGGCATCCAGCCATTCAATCGTAGTTTTCATTCAAAACCCCTTGTTTCAACCCTACGTCAAGGGTACGCGAACGCTCGCAGCCAGGCAACGTACACCAATAGAAAACGTTCATGTGTAGTTGACATGTTCAGTGGTGGTGAACTATTCTTCGAACCGTCGCCCGGCACCGGTTCTCAACCCCGCCGGATCGGACTTGCTATCCGATTGCCGGGCGAATCTTTTCTTTCACAGTTCAAGGGGTTGAACAGGGGATTGCAAATGTCGGTTTCTCGGCAACAAACACTTACACCTTCGGCGCTCGCGCGCCAGCTCGTCGGACCGCACCTCCGTGCATGGATGGATCGCATGATCGGCTTAGTCCAGAGGTGGACTTGCGCAGTCGTGTGTCAACGCCTCGGGGTGGCCGCATGATTTCCGCCGCGCACGATTCATATCGGGATGTGTACAGGTGGGAAGTCACACATGCCCGACAGGAGCTCACCACGGTCCGCGAGTTGGAGCGGCGCGAGCGCGTGAACCTGACCCTTGCCGAAGCTTCGTTGATCTGCCGCGCTCGCGACGCGCTGCACCTGTTGAACGGCTTGGGCGGGGAGTGGTGAGCATGAAACCGATCCGCTATGAAGTCCTGTACGAAGGTGGGCCGGTCATGATCCTGGGCGAGGCCGTCGAGATTGAGAACGATCTCGGGCTTACGTTCGGCGTCCACTGTAACGGGTGGCTTCCACGCGATGACGCACAGCGCTGGATCGTCACGCACACGGAGTCGGGCCTGATGATCGGTTGGGGCAGCTCACGCGCCGGCGCGGTTCTCTGCGCATCGGAACGTGTCCGCGACGCTATCGCCGCCGGAAGTCTGAAATCAGCCATTGAACGCGCGATGCGGCACCGCGCCGTGGTTATCGCGAAAGCTGCCGCAGTGGGTCCGGTAAAGGACCGGCCGCCGATCCGCGCTCCATAGCCAGCCCGAATCGTCAACCGTCGATTTCGCTAATCGACGCGCATCGCGGACCAACGTCAAAACGCATTGAATCAAGGGGTTGAACAATGAATATCGACAGGACTACTGATTTAAAGGTGGTTGAAATGAACGCAATCAGGCGCCTTATCCGCGCGAGCAATCAGGAACAAATGGCGCGGCGCCGGGGGCTCATCGCTCGGGTGCGCCGCGTCGAGGCGATGAGCATTCAACTGCGGCTAGAAAGCGTCGGGAAAGACGCTTTTCGGATGGTCAATCAGCTCACTGATGATTCCGGTCATAACGTTGACGCTGAACGTCGGCGAGTCCGCCTCAAGCTCAATGCCCAAAGACTTGAGGGCATCAATCAATCTATCCAGACTTGCCTGATCAGTGACGGGATACCGGAGGAATAAGGGTACAACGCGCGCAATGACTGCCCCAACAGTGAAAAGATTCGCCTCACTGAAAGCTGCAACGTCACTCATAGATGCAGGCGTTTTGGAGTTAAGTTTTTTGGCCATCTTTTTTTCGGATAAAGGAAATGAAAGTGAAGAAAACGTCATTTGATGCCTTTGGCGAAGCTGAAACGGCTATCCGTACATTTCTCATGTTGGTTGTGACGCCTGGCACATGGCCTGGCATTGTGCGCGCGCCCCGTTCTGCATGGCGTTACGCAAAAAATACTGCGCGAAACGGCGCGCATTTTAGCCTGAGGCTCAAATGAGCTATCCAACAAATGGCGAGGCCCGCGAAATCGAGCCGGGCATTTTGGAATGTGGCCCGTTTCAAAACACGCCAGAAGCGCGCGGCGGCTATTTCGCATTCAGTGGCCGCGAGCTTCACTGGTACGAGCAATTGAAGGGCGGTCAATTCGGATTGACGCGTGCAGAAGCGCTGATGGTCGCGCGAGATTGCTGTCGAAGAAGCCGGGCGACGCAAACATGAATAAAGCCACGCCCGCAGCCGCGATTGCGGCGCCGCTCATTTCCTACGCTGGCGGAAAGTTTCGCCTTGCCGCCTGGGTGCTTTCGCATCTGCCACCGCATGAAATCTATGTCGAGCCGTTCGGCGGCGCCGCGAGTGTGCTGCTGAAGAAGCCGCGCAGCAAGGGCGAAATTTATAACGATCTGGACGGAGAAATTGTCAATCTGTTTCGCGTTGTGCGTGATCCCGTGCAGCGGGCGCAGCTCGTCGAAGCGCTCACGTTGACGCCATACGCGCGCGCTGAATTCGACGCGGCATGGAACGCTACAGACGATCCCGTCGAGCGTGCGCGTCGTCTTTGCGTGCGTGCGCAAATGGGTTTTGGTGCAACCGGCTCGGCGCGTCTGTCGAGTAACTTGAGCGGATTTGCGGCGGACATGCGAGC
Source organism: Paraburkholderia antibiotica (assembly GCF_012927125.1). Classification (GTDB taxonomy): domain Bacteria; phylum Pseudomonadota; class Gammaproteobacteria; order Burkholderiales; family Burkholderiaceae; genus Paraburkholderia; species Paraburkholderia antibiotica. Next base: position 161,600 of record NZ_JABBFZ010000006.1, on the reverse strand, counting down.
TGATGGGGCGGGCGTGTGGTCGCGATATCCGGGCCGGCTTGCGGCCATTGGTGAGCGTCTTCGCGGCGTCATGATCGAAAACAGGCCCGCGGTCGAACTGATCGCACACCACGACGCGCCCGGCGTGCTTTTCTATATCGACCCGCCGTATCTGCCCGCGAGCCGATCCGGTCTCGCGCGCGGCATGGGCCGCGATTACCGGCACGAAATGACAGCGCTACAGCACGCCGATCTGTTGGCGATGCTCGTGAATCTGCGTGGCATGGCAATTGTCAGTGGCTACGCGTCGCGGTTGTATGACCGTACGCTGACCGGGTGGGCTCGCGTCTCGTGTATGGCGCGGGCACAAGGCCAAAAAGGCGTGGCCATGCGTGAGGAAACGATCTGGATTTCACCGGCCGCTTGCGCTGCGGCCGGCATCGAACCGGGTCACGTTGAGCCGTCGACAGATGAAGCCGAATTGCCGCTCTTTGTGGAAGCGGCTGGGCGGACCTGACGTGAGCACGCTCGCCTACACGCCGACGCCGCGGGAAATGCTTATCGAGGATTTAAGCGAGATCGGTGTAGGCGCTGGCGCGCTGCGCGCGCTGCCCGATCTATCTGTTCCGCCGCGCACTACCGAATCAGACCGCGCAGAAGCCGGCGCAATGCAAGTGCTTCGTCCGTTGCTGCGCGAAATCTCGAAGCGTCGTTTTCTTTACCAGTAGAGGTGCGGTGATGCCGGAATCAAAACACAAGATTTTGCCGCTTTGGGCGATCTGGCTGATCGCGATTGCCGTGGTCGTCGCGTGGTGTGTCGCAAATCCCGACGATGATGCGCGGACGGTGGAAGCGGCCCCAGCGCATCGCGCGAGCAACGTATGAGCATTCGATTCGGCTCGGTCTGCTCTGGTATCGAAGCTGCCTCGGTTGCGTGGCATTCGCTCGGCTGGCGCACGGCCTTTCTCAGCGAGATCGAACCGTTTCCGTGCGCCGTTCTCGCGCATCACTATCCGACTGTGCCAAACCTCGGCGACATGACGAAATTCAGGAGCTGGCCCGATGCAACTATCGATCTTCTCGTCGGCGGAACTCCCTGCCAGTCGTACAGCATCGCCGGACTTCGAAAGGGACTGGCAGATCCGCGTGGCAACCTCATGCTTACCTATCTTGCCATTGCTGCACGATATCGGCCCAGCTGGCTGGTATGGGAAAACGTCCCCGGCGTGCTGTCGGTCGACGGCGGAAGGGCATTTGGAACCCTGCTCGGGGGGCTGGCAGAACTCGGGTATGGGTTTGCCTACCGGGTTCTTGACGCTCAGTACGTCCGAGTGGAATCACACGCTCGCGCCGTCCCTCAACGACGACGGCGTGTGTTCGTTGTCGGATATCTTGGAGACTGGCGACCACCTGCAGCGGTACTTTTTGAGCGCGAAAGCCTGCGCGGGCATCCTCCGCCGTGCAGAAAAGCGGCGCAAGACGTTGCCGGAGCCCTTACACGCTGCGCTTTTAGCGGTGGCGCGGGAGGCCGACCCGAGGGAGCCGCAGTAAATCACTTTGTGCCTGTGGTCCCGGTCGTTGCGCGAGCACTGACGGCGAGCAATCAGCGCATCGATGCCGAATCGGAAACGCTGCTCGTCGCGCATGCACTGCGCGGCGAGGGGTTCGATGCGAGCGAGGACGGCACTGGTCGCGGGACGCCGATCATTCCGATTGCGTTCGATTGCAAGGCGTCGGGAAGCAACGGTTTCGGCGTTGGCGAGATTGCATCAACGCTGCGAAGCATGGGACACGCACATTCGCAGCAGAGCGGCGGCGGCCACCTCGCCGTCCTTCAGCCATACACGTTGGCGGTGCGTGGTCGGGCTGGCGGGCACGAACTCGAATACAGGCAGGACGGTACGGCGAACGCGGTCCTGACGCCGAGCGGTGGCCGGGCGGGTATCGGCGTGGGGGCCGTGGCGCTGTGTGATGTAGCTGTTCGTCGCCTGACGCCTCTCGAATGCGAACGCCTGCAAGGCTTTCCGGACGGCTATACCGCGATCCCATTTAACGGAAAACGGGCGGCCGACGGCCTGCGCTACAAGGCTCTCGGAAACAGCATGGCGATTCCGCCAATGCGGTGGATCGGCGAGCGGATACAGCTCGTCGACGCGATGCACGTTGCCCAGCAATACGGGGTAACAGCATGAGCACTCGCCCCGTAATTCACGGCATTTCCGATTGGTGGTGCGACCCAATGCCAGAAGACATGGCCCGCCGCGTTCTCGGATCGGCGCATTTTGACTGGACCGTTGGTCAAGGCGCGCCGTCCTGTGCCGCTCGTGCTGCTGGGGCATGGCAAGCCAATCTGCAGGAATATTTTGGCGCTTACAAGGCGGCAGAGCGCGTCGCGGTGCGAGGGGCAGCACCAGCCGACGAAGATAACTCGCAGGCCTACTGCGAAGGCTGGAACGCGTATGGCGACGGCTCCGTCAATCACTACCCGTTCGGGTCCCGTGAATTCTGCGAGTTTGGGCAGGGCCTCGCCGATGCCAAAGATGAGGCAGCTGACCGCTATGAGGCGGCGGTTGCCGTCTCTACGCCTCTCCGTCGCAGCAGAGGCGGCAGCGTCATCGGCGCAGATGTAGACCGACGGGCGGGCGGGGCGAATCAGGCTGATTGAGAGTAACGATAAAGGGGAAATAAATGAAAACATTAAATGATGCTGTTGACGCTGCGATGGCGGAAATGTCGAACATTTTCCCGCCGCTTCGTCGTTCGGATTGCGAGCGATTGATTCTCGCGGCGATTGCTGCCAACCGGGATACTCGATCACTCATGGGCAGTGGCTCGGGGATGAAAGAATCCACACTTATCGAGCGGTTACGCGATGCAAACATCGCGCTGACGCCGTCCGATCGACATTCGCTGATTCGCATGATTGAGCGGATGCTGTCCGCGACTGCGTCCAACTTGCACGCGGTCGTCGTTCCGCGCGCTGCCGCGCCCGTTGCGGATGCGCAGAACAATTGGCTGCGGCTTGACAAATGCGCCCAGGTTGGAGGGCATCGTTTTGGAGTGGGCGTCAGATGGTCCGATGTGATCGGCGCAGCGCAACGCCATTTCGAGTATATGACCGACCCTGTAGAGCATTCCGCGCGAATCAGGCGGGCTGAGTTAATGGCCGCTTTCGTACAGGGAAGAGGACCGGACACCATATTGCAGCCCGTCGCTAAAGCGATACCGCGCGAAGTTTGGGAGACGCTTCAACGCGTGCGCGCTGGTGTGCCGGCCGCAGTGTTGCGTTGTTGCATTCCAGATGCCGATTTGGGCGACGAAATCGACGCGCTGCTCGCCACCTATTCAATTGGCGTAGAGCCCGGACAGAACGACAAAGCGTAGGCCAGCAATGAACAGCGGATTGCATCAACCGACAGCGGGCTACAGGGTGCCATGAGCTACCGTCGCATGTGCCCTGACGAACAGTGGGCAAAGGAGCGATTGCAGGGGTTGCCGCCGCGTTGGCGCGTGCGCATCGAGCGTCAATGGCGCGAGCGGCATGCCGCTCGCAACATTGACGCGCGCCGCGTCGCGAATCTGTTCCTGCTGAACATCACGGAAAACCTTAAGGCTATCCGCCTTCCGTTGAAAGCACGTGATGAGCATATCTGTGCGTGCGCGGAAGATCGCGCCGCGGAATGCCTGGTGCTCGCATCGGTCTACAGGGAAATCAAACAGCGGCGTGCTGCATTAGAACGTGTCGTGCGCCGGTTTCATTGCGAACCGCCGGAACCGGAGCGGGTATCGATACGAACAGGCGAAATCATCGGCATGCGCGATGAGCCGGCAATTCTTCGGATGACGGATGCGAAATGGTGGCGTAGCCAATTGCGCAAGATGCACGCACAGTTCGTGGAGGCGGCAGCTATTCAGCTTGATTACGTGAATGCGCAAGGCGACATCTATGTATCGAACGAGTCATTCGCGCGGCGCGGCCAGCAAAAAAAGCGCAATCGCCGGATGCTCGAAAACACGATCGCGACGAACGAAGATGGCGATAGTTTTCCTCTGTCCGAGCTTCACGACAAATCGGTCTCATGTCCGCAGATCAAGCGCGGTGAACTGATGACGCGAATTAAAGGCTTCGAGGATATCGCGCGTGAAAACGGTCACGTTGGTTTATTTCTCACGATCACGTGTCCGTCGCGAATGCACCGCTTTACCAAGGGCAAGAAAGTTCGCCTTTCGAAGGGGCGACTTGTGCAGACCAGAAATCAGGTCCGCTCGAATCCGCGATACGACGACACGCTGCCGCGCGAGGCGCAACGCTATCTTTCCGCGATGTTCGCCCGGTTGCGCTCGTTCCTGAAGCGTCACGGCGTGCAGTGGTACGGGTTCCGCATTGCTGAACCGAATCACGACGGCACGCCGCATTGGCATCTGCTCGTGTTCTTTCCGCCGCATCTTTTTCGTCGTCGTCGCGGCGTGCGCGAGCCGGGGCAGCGTGGCCGCGTTAAGGACGTGTTCGCGGTCGACGAGCGTTGTGCATTACTGCCGCGATTGTGTGCATGGGTGCGCCGATATGCGCTGATGGATTCGCCGGATGAGCGCGGCGCGAAACATCATCGCGTTGACTTCAAGCCGATCGATTGGGAGCGCGGCACGGCGGCCGGCTACATCGCGAAGTACGTCGCGAAAAACATTGACGGTCACGGCATCGAATCCGATCTGGCTGGCAATCCGGGGCTGGAAACGGCATTGCGTGTTGAGGCGTGGGCGTCGACGTGGCGCATTCGTCAGTTTCAACAGGTAGGCGGTCCACCTGTCACAACGTGGCGCGAAGCGCGACGCCTCGACAAGGTTCCAGAAGGCGCACCAAAGGTGCTCGACGAAATGTATGCAGCCGTCAACCGGATTCAGCGCGGCGACGACGAGACGGATGTGTCGCCGGCATCGTGGGCAGATTATGTGCGCGCGAATGGCGGTATCCATTGCAGCCGCGATGATCGGCCGGTCCGTGTTTATCGCGAATTCGATTCGCGAATCGGCCGCTATGGTGAACCCGTTGGAGATGTGGTGAAGGGGCTCGAAGCGCGTGAAATCCGCATGGAGCGCGACGGCATTGTCGAACTTCCAAAGTTTCGCAGCATGGTTGTTTTTACGTCCCGTCATACGTGGACGATCGAGCGTCGCAAGCCGACCGACCTCGCGCTCGACCTCGCGCGCCACTCCGGTGCGCAACGTCTGAATCTGCGGGTGGGTTTGGCGCGCCTCGCGCGCCCTTGGACCCGTGTCAATAACTGTACGCACATGCCGCCATCGGCGGCCGGCGCGGGCCATGAGCAAGCCCTAGATCCCGACATAACGGACTGGCTCGCGGACTACGATCGCGCCGATCTAGCGGCGCGAACCGCCGAAAGGCAGCACAAACCAAGGAAATCACATGAACGACATGTCGATTAAGTGCCCGGCGTGCGATGACGCGCTGGAGGCACGTCATTCAGAGCGAATGTCCGACACGCTGCGGCGCCTGTATTTCTGGTGTCCGTCGTGCGGCTTTCGCGCGCCGGCAACGCTTGAAGTGTTGCATTCGCTTTCTCCGCCGGCGCCGTACTACATGCGTGACGATCTGGCGTTACTGCCGGCACGGCCGCTCGGCGGATCGGTCAACGCGCGCACGGCAAAGCAGGCGGGAGGCTGACATGCGGTGGACGATGCCTTGTCCGTGCTGCGGCGCGCGCGGTATCGCGCGGGCAATGCTGCAGACGTCCGATTTGTGCTGGACGGTGGATTTTCAGTGTGATCGCGTGACGTGCGGCCACACATACCGCACCGAATTAACGATGCTGCCGGCCGCGCCGGTTCAGCGGGTCGAGCGACGCGACACGCTGTCGCTTTTTGACGATCTGCCGCCGGGTGGCGGCGCACTATTGGGGGAATGAGGGGAATGACGACTGAAATCGAGGGGCGCGCGCTGAGCGGCGCGGCGTGGTGGGTATGCATCGGACTGGCGGCGGCCGCCACCGGCACCGCGCTTGCGTTGTCGGTGATCAGTGGCTGGCAGCGCGGCGGAACAGCCGCAGAGCGTGGAATCTGGATTGCGCTCGGCGCGGTGCTGGTGGTCAGTGCTCACCTGTTGCCGGCGCTGGTGCGCGCGGCGAGTCGACCAGTGCGCGCCGTTGCGTTTGTGCTGTGGATTGCATGTCTCGCGAGTGCCGGTTACGGGCATGCCGGCTTCTTCCTGCTCGCGCAGCAGCATGCCGGCGAGTTACGCGCGCAGTCGACGGCCGTCGATTCGCCGGCCGCAGCTCGCACATTGCCGGTCGTGATGGCGGATCGCGTCGCGGTTATTCGTCAGTTGGGCGGCGCACAGTCACAGCGCTGCGCGCGGGCATGTCCGGCGATCGAGGCGCGGCGTGCGACGCTGGCGGCCCAGCTCGAGGAGCTCGACGCGGAAGCCGACGAGCTGCGGCGCGCGCGGGGCGCGGTGGACGCGGCCGCAGCTCGTCGTGATGCGCTGAGCGCCGACCCCGTCACGTCTCGACTGTCCGAGCTTTTTGGCGTGCCGCTCGCGCGCGTCGACCTGTTGATCGGTCTCACGCTTGCCGCCGTGCTGGAAGGGGTGGCGTGTCTGTCGTGGACGATCGCACTACGACCGGCATCGCGACCAGTCGCGACGCCGGTCGTAACGCGAGTCGCGACTGGTCGCGCGCAAGCGGCCGACAGTAGCGAACCGGATAGGGCGAAGCCAGTCGCCGGTCGCGCCGCATCTCTCGGGCTCGCCGCGTCTCGATCAGTCGTGAGCCCCGTCGACGACGCGGCGCGACTCGCGCGCGACGTCAAAGCCGGTAGCGTGCGAGCGACCGTGGCCGATATCCGGCGGCATTTGCGCTGCTCGCAGGCGCGCGCGATCGCGCTGCGCCGCGAAGTCGTTGGGTTGGTCGCGGCGTAGGTGCGGGGGAGTCGCGATATGAAGCGAAGACAGGTCCGGAAAGCAGCTCGGCGCGTTCGATACGAGCGGCGCGATGATGCCGCGCTGCTGGATGACGGATTCGAAGCGTTCAGCTGTGCGCCGCGTGACGTTCAGCGCGATCTGTTGTGGCTTGCGTCGGTGATGGCGCAGGAAATATCGGAACTGACGCTGCAGCAACTGGAGCCGGCGACCCTCGCCGGATAAACGATAGCGCGGAGGGTATGTTTTCACTCAAGCGAAAATGTGAATGTCATGTACAAATGGCTCGACATATCCCAGCGCTACGACATCGAATTTCCAACCCACGTCCCACTCAGCAGAAAGGAGTTCGCGCACTGCACCAACCTGTCCTGATGGCACCCGAACAGATAGGTGCATGATTTCGACAGCCTCAACGATCGCTGCGCGTACATCGGCTCGGGCAGAGAGAAGCCACCGAAGATGGCTTACGGTCGGTCCCGATTGTGGCTGCTCCAATTGAGTGTTTCCCACGTTCCCCTCCACGGTTCATGCGTGCGCGGCATTGTCGAGCGCTTCGCGCGCCGCGCGCTCTAGCACGTGTTCCGACCATTGATTGACGCTCTCGTCGGCCATCGCGGCCGCGATCGCGATGCGCGCATGGGTCGCCGGATCGATGCGCAACATGAATTTTCCCGATGCCGGCTTTTGCGGCTCGCGGCCCGCGCGAGCGCAATCATCAAGATAGTGATCAACGGCCGCATGAAAGTCGCGCGTCAACTCGTCGACCGTCTCGCCGTGAAAGCTGATTCGATCGTCGACGCCCAGCACGTGGCCGACGAAAATACTGTCGCGCCCGTCGAATTCAACGCGGGCGAAATACCCCTTATAGGTCATGGCGTTAGTCATGGCTCTTAATCCTCATTTCGATAAACCACTCGCGCAGCTCTTCAACCTGATACCGCTTTGCTTCCTTGCCCGGATGCGGGCGGTGAAGGTAGCGGCGTTTCCCATTCAACTCGAAGGCGATGCGCGACCCGGCGCCTTCGTGAATGCTGCCGCCCAGGGCGACGACAAGAGACTCGATATCCGCGAACACGATTCCGCCGAGGGTCGGCCTCGTGAAAATCGCGCTCAACGTGCGGGCGTGTTTCGTTTTCATTTCTTTATGATATCACAAAGCGATATCATTTTGCAATCAAAAAATGATATCAGATCGTGTTTTGGGGTGAGCCGTTAGGACGCGTTTAGCGGCCCTTTGAGCGGTCGGCGGAACGGTAGGATCAGCGGATCGGGCGGAGCGCGCGGGCCGCGTGGCGGGCCGTGTGCGCGGCCGGAGGGGCATTTCAAGCCGGTCGGTCAGCCGGCGACGAAATTTGCCCGGCCAACGAAATCGAAGTCACCCCCGCCGCGCCTTCGATTAAAAAATGGGGCGTTCTAGACGCAGATTCGAACGGCCCGGCACGCCCGGCCGGCTGGGGCGGGCGCCGGCTTTCGCGCGCAAAACCTAGACGCAGCTTGACGCAGCCAGGGGCGTCCTAGACGCAGGGGCGAAAACTGGCGAATTTCGGCTGCTATGACGCCGCGGCGGTCTTCACCTCGGGCGGGACAACATACTCGCCGAACTGGACGATCTTTTCGCCGGCCCAATCGTTGATCTGCTCAAACTGCTGTTGAAGCGGCACGATTTCATTACGACCGAAAACGCGGGCGGCCGTGTCCGCCGCGCCAAAGCCGCCGGTGTTGCTCGGCACGATTCCGAGAAGCTGCGGGGGTACGCGGTGCGCCGCGAGACTGTCGTCCCGCGTGACATTCTTGATGTTGAAAAACTCGTCGCGCGCGGCGACTTCGGAAATCGGGATCAGTTCGAGGGCGCCTTTCTCGCCGCGGCCGTCGCGGCCGGTCGAGTGAATGAACAGATTCCTGAAGTTGCCGAGATTCTTCGATTCGCGTAACTGCTGGCGGATCGCGTCGACGTCGACGGGGTCGACAGAAGGGTCGTTCAGATAGAGGATGAAACCGGCGTGCGAACCGTTTGCATAGTAGCGGCGGCGAAACAGGGTCGCGGATTCGTTCAGCCAGGCAGATTGCAGGGATGCAATGTATTCGGGCATGCCGTACACCTCCTGATTGACGTCCGCTTCCATTAACTGGAAAACGGAATCCGGCGCGAACTCGTGTACGGTCTGCCAGCCGTCGATCTGCACGAAGGTTCGAAAGTCAGTTTTGCGGCGCGTGTCCTTGGCGAGCGTCGGTCGATAGTTGACGGCGCCGCCGAACGCGTTCGTTTCCCGTTCAAGGTAGCAGTCGCCGAAAGTGAGGAAGTCGAGCGCGAGACGCCGGAACGCGTCACGCGAAAATTTTTTGTGCTCGATGAACGTCGACGCCAGTACGTTGCGCTTGAAATACAGCGCGGACGCATGGTGCGTGCCGGCGCGAAGCGATTTCGCGAGCCCGACGCGACTAATCGGGGGCTCGAAATAGTCATTGACCGTCCAAAGCTCGCGATAGTTGAAAATGTCGGCGCCTTCGAGCGCGGTGACGGCGTCGCCAAACGTAAAGGACGTGAGCGACGATAGCGGCTCGCGCATAACAATCTCGCTGGCGTCGCTGATGGTGGTGAGGGAATTGGACATTAGAAAAACTCCACTGTGCTGCGGGCGCGCTGTGCGCCTTCGAGCGGTTCATTGTCGAGCGCATGCAGACACGCCCACGCAAGATCGGCGTGGCCCGTTTCTTCGCTGCGCGGGGCGGTATAGGTGAGTCGCGTGCCGCTCGCCGTTAGCGACCGGCGAATCGACATGAACGACTGAACGAGATCCGTCATACCGGCGTCGAATTCGAAGCGGCCTTTTCCGATCACGGACAGGCCTTTTAGGATCAGGCGCGTTTTGACTTCCGGTGAGTATTGGAGCGCGCGCGTGCGCGGGAAAAACTGTCGCACGAGCTGATAAACACCGTGCCCAATGCCGGTCGCGTCGATCGTTATGTCCGTCACGTTGTAACGCTGCGTGATCGCGCGGATACTTTCGGCTTGCGCTTCGAAATCCATGCCGTGCCAGCGGTAGCGCTCCAACACGCGGAATTTGCCGCCTGGCTTTGATGGTGGCGCAATGACAACGCAGCCGGCGGCGTCGCCGGTTAGTGCCGGATCGTAACCGATCCACACCGGGCGCAGTCCATAGGGGCGCGCTTCCAGTGGCTTGACGTCGTCCCACTCGACCCATGAGTCGACCATGCACGCTTTCATTGCGTCGAACGGGAAAACTGAAGTCGTGTCGTCGACGAAATCGCACATGTACAGATTAGCGAAGTCGGCGGGGCTGTTGTGCTGACGCAGCTCGTCGACGTCGAGCTTGTCGAAGCCGGCGGCTACAGCATCCTCAACAGTCACCATGTGGCGCCACTGACCGTCAGGGCAGATGAGGCCACGCGCGAGTGACGTATGTGAGAGGTCGATTTCGACGCGGTCTTTTTCGGCGCGGCCTTTGTTGTAATGCGCGCCGGTCCAGAAGGGATAGGCCTCGTGCGTTGTGGTCGACGGCGTTGAAAAGTGCGTCATTCGCAGATGCTTGTGCGTCGCCATGCCTTGAGCGACTTTATTCAGCGTTGCGAAATTGTTTACCCAGAAATACTCGTCGAAATACAGGTCGCCGTTGTAGCTCTGCGCCGTGCGCGAGCTCGTGCCCAGGAAAATAAGCGAGGCCCCGTTCGGAAGGATGATCGGATCGCCGGTCATTTCAACCTCGGCCGCCTCCCATGCGAATTTCTGGATATACGCGCGAAACACGTGTGCCTGTGCGCGACTCGCTGACAGAAAAATCTGGTTGTAGCCGGTCTCCAATGCACGCGCGAGCGCTTCGTGAGCGAAATAGAACGTGGCGCCGATCTGCCGCGATTTCAGGATGTTCCGGCGCCGCATGGCGCGGTTCGCATACCACACATGTTGATGACCGATCAGCGAATCGCGGACGGCAGAAATCAGCTTTTGCGACTGTTCTTCGGATATCGCATTGCGTCGTGATCTGCGACCCGTCGCGCGCGTCGCGTCGCGGCCAGTCGTTTCGGCTGCGCTTTCGCTATTGGCGCGCGCAGCGCGAGCGCGCATGCGGTGGACGCGTTCAACCTCGCGGCCTAGCAGGTCGATTTCCTTGAAGTCCTTGCCGTCCTTGTTCTCTTTCGCGATCAGCACGCGCATGCGTTGTTCGAGCGCGTCGTCGAGCCGTGTGGCCGTGTCCGCTTCGCCCCAGCGTTCGCGCTGTTTCCACGTCTCGACGGTAGAACGCTTTTCCCCGATATAGCTTGCGATAGCTGTGATTTTCCAGCCGGCCCAGAAGAGGTCACGTGCGACACGGCGCACGGCGAGATTGACGATATGGGGGGCTGTTGCGTCGTTGGTGGCGGGGAAGTCGGCAAAGGGGTTAAAGGTGCTCATGCGTCGAGCGTATCGCGCGCGCAAGCGCGAGCGATCGTCGTGCGACTGTACACAGCCGTCCAAGGAGGCCCGCACATTGAAGCCCTGTCGACGCTCGCGCACGATGCGAAAGGTAACGCATCCGGCGATCTGGCAAGGTCGCCGGACGCAACGAACAGGACAGGGAGAAGCACAATGCCGTTAGTGTTTAAACGGGTCGCGACGGAAGGAACGACGACAGACGGCCGCGAAATTTCGCGCGCACAAATTCAGGAAATGGCCGAATCGTACGATCCGGCGAAGTTCGGCGCGCGGGTGTTTTGCGAGCATATTCGGGGTATGGCACCGGACAGCCCTTTTCGCGCCTATGGTGACGTGCGCGCCGTGAAGGCGGAGACGGTGGATGGGGGCAAGCTGGCGCTCTATGCACAAATCGACCCGACCGACGATCTCAAAGCGATGACCAGGGGCCGTCAGAAAATTTATTCGAGCGTGGAAATCGACCCGAACTTCGCTGGAACGGGAAAGGCATATATGGTCGGCCTTGGCGTAACCGACAGTCCGGCGAGCCTCGGAACGGAGGTGCTCACGTTCGCGCAACAACATCCGGACTACTTCCGTACGCGAAAGCAGAAGCCGGAAAATCTGTTTTCGGCCGGTGCGGAAATCGATACCGATTTCGGCACGCCTGATGCGCCGGCAGAAAAAGACGGCATCACACGACTGATCGAATTTTTCTCCAGGAATATCAGTGGCGGCGGCCGACAGGATTCGCCGCAAGCGAGCCCGACACCGCCGGCCGGCAGCGGCGGCACCGCGCCGGCGCCGGTGGCAATGGACGCGGCGACCGCGCAGATGTTTGCGTCGACGCTTACCGCGCTGAACGATGAAAACAAGTCGTTGCGCGCCGAAGTGGCGGGAGTCAGCCAGAAGTTTTCCGACCTGACAAACCGGCTCGAAAACACGCAGTTCAGTCAGACGCGACCGCTCTCGACTGGCGGGTCGGGCGGCGAGCTCACGGACTGCTGAGCGACCGGACGCCACGCAACCGCACAACGCGGAACACGAATAGTAGAAAGGATCAATCAGATGAGACCAGAAACCCGCGCCGCGATCGCCGCATATTCGAGCCGTATCGCGCAACTGAACGGCGTGCCGAGTGCACACGAGAAATTTAATGTGGCACCCAGCGTGCAGCAGACGATGGAACGCCGCATTCAGGAGTCGACCGCGTTTCTCGGCAGAATCAACGTGATTGGTGTCACGGCTCAGCAGGGCGAAAAGCTCGGGCTGCTCGTGGGATCGACCATTGCGAGCACGACCGATACCACGAAGAAGGAACGCGAACCGTTCGACCCGTCGGATATGGACCCGAATGCGTATATGTGTACGCAAACGAACTTCGACACGTCCATGACTTACGCGAAGCTCGATGCGTGGGCACATATGCAGAATTTCCAGGGGATGGTTCGTCAGTCGCTGCTCGTTCAGACTGGGCTCGACCGCATTCGCATCGGCCTGAACGGTACGTCGCGCGCGGCGACTTCGGATCGGTCGGAAAACCCGAATCTCGAAGACGTGAATATTGGCTGGCTGCAGAAGTACCGCGACCAGGCGAAAAGTCAGGTTATGAGCGATCGCATCGTAATCGGCGCCGGCGGCGACTACAAAAACCCTGATGCGCTCGTGCATGAAGCGGTGAATTCGCTGATCGCGCCGTGGCACGCCGACAACCCTGAACTCGTGGTCCTGTGCGGGCGGGAAACAATGCTCGACCGGTATTTCGTCGTGCTCAATGACGACAACCGGCCGGTCGACCAGCTCGCGGCGGCGATGATCGTCAGTCAGCAGCGCATGGGCGGTATCGGTGCGTTGCGGGTCCCGTTCATGCCGCGCGGCAAGCTCTTTATCACGCCGACGAAAAACCTGTCGGTCTACTGGCAGATCGGCGCGCGTCGCTCGACCATCATCGACAACCCGAAGCGGGACCGCTACGAGTTCTTCAATTCGAGTAACGATGCGTACGTGGTCGAGGATTACGAAGCGGGTTGTCTGATCGATAACATCGAATTCGCGGGCGCGGCGGACGCGGCGGCGCAGTGAGGCCCGACATGCGAGACACACCGATATCGCGGCATCTGAAGAAAATTGCCGCCACGCCCGTCGACGCCGGCCAACCCGTGGGGGCTGCGACACGTATGCAGGCGCGCGCACAGGATCTGATGCGCGCGAAGCTGGCGACCGATCAGCAGCGTCTGAAGGCAACAAAATCGATCGCACGGAAGATCGAAATCAAGCGCGAAGTGCTGCCGGACTATGCCGCGTATGTGGCGGAGGTGCTTGCACAGGACGCGGGTACTCAGGACGATGTGCTGCTGACGCTGATGGTATGGCTTATCGACGTCGGAAGCATCGACGCCGCGCTTGCTATCGCGCAATACGCGATCCGACATGGTCTCGCGATGCCCGCCCCGTTCGAGCGCTCGCTGGCTGAGGTGATCGCCGAAAGCATCGCGGAGACGCCCGACGTACCCGCCGGGCTGCTGGCGCGCGCAATCGAACTGACCGACGGTCACGATATGGTCGACCAGGTGCGGGCGAAGCTGTACAAGGCGTACGGGCTCGCGATCGCGGCGGACAGTCCGGCGACCGCGGCCGACGCGCTGCGGCGCGCGCTGGCGCTCAACGACAAGATCGGTGTGAAACGCGATATTGCCCGAATCGAAGCCTCGATTTCTGTGTCTGGCAAGTCCGGTAAGGACGCCGACACGTAACTGTGTCCCCCGCGACAGGGCGGCACGCGCACCACGCGCCGGCATTGCGCCCGGCCTGTTGGTGCGCGTCCACCGCCCACTTTATCTGGACGTACTGTGAGCGGATTTGTCTCTACTGCCCCAATATCGCCGGCTACCGCGCCAGCGCCCGACGAGCCGCCGGTTGAGCCCGTTATTGGCGGCGATGGCTGGTTTCCTGAAATCGATCTGCGCGCCGCGCGTGCGGTGCTTCGTCTCGATGGCACCGTGACGGACGCGCGGCTTCGTGATGCGCTGCTGGAGGGGGTGTTGCATACGGTCGGTGTGCTGACAGACTGGCGCGAAAAACAGGAAGCGCAGGGCGCGGCCGATCTGGCCGCCACGCGTGCGACGACGATTGGCGAGGAGAACGTTCAGGTTGCCCGTTATCGGCGCGCTGTGTACGGCTGGGCGCTCGCGCTGCTGATCGAGCGTTATCGCGGCTATGACACGTCGAAGGATGGCGAGCGGCGCGTCGACGCGATTGCGATTTCGCCGGATGCGGCGCGACGCGACGCCTATTGGGCTGTCAGCGACATCATGCGCCGGCCGCGGCTGACTGTGGAGTTGATCTGAATGAAGGTGCGGGCGCTGCAGGGCGAAACGGTCGATGCAATGTGCTGGCGAATTTATGGCCGCACGGACGGCGTCGTTGAAGCGGTGCTGGAAGCGAATCCGGGGCTCGCGCAGCAGGGAATTTTTTTGCCGGCCGGATTAGAAGTGAGCATGCCGGACCCGACAGGCGTTACGGGCACGGCTCAACTCGTGCAGCTATTCGATTGAGGTTGATATGCGCAACGGTCCGGAATTCTGGAGAGTGCTGATGATTGATGTTGTATTGCGCGCGGGTATTGCCGCGCTCGCGGGATGGGTGGCTGTGGGCGGCTTCCTGATGCCGTATTCGGCAATCGAAATCATGATTTATCTCGACAACGTGGTTGGCGTACTGATTGCCGCCGCGATGATAACGCTCGCCGCGGTACTGGCTATCGATGTGCTGATGAACTTCGTTCCGCAGCCCTTTAGATGGGCGTGGCTCGACAGATATCGACACTATGTGTACGTCGCGGCGGCCGCCTGTTACGTGGTTCCGCCGTTCGTGCTGGCGCGGATCACAGGCGATTCGCTCGGCCTCTGTGCGCCGTGGCTCGGCGTGGCTGTGGCCATCCTGCTCATGGCTTTTATCGATCAGCACGAAAAGCGGCACCGGGAGGGGAAGTGCGAAATCTGAGGCGCTATCTGTGGACGTGGCTCTGGATTGCATTGGTGTGGCCGATTAGCGCGTGGGCGCTTGGCTCCGCGCTGGCTGACGAAGTGTCGAGCCTGTCGCTGTCGGCGGCGCTGATCTGCGCCTTTCTGGCGCTGATTGGCGGGCTCGCCAGCACGCTGCAAAAACTTGCTGACGGCACGCACCAAGGTCGCTCTGTGTGGCTCGAAGTCTTGCGTGACATGGTGACGTCGCTGGTTGCCGGCATCGTTACATTTCTGGCGCTCGAATATTTCAAGTCGGATGCGATTCTTGAGGCGGGGGCAATCCTGATCGCGGGATATGGTGGCTCGCGTGTGCTGAGTCGCTATCTCGATCGCTTCATGCAGGCTGTTGACCGCAATGCGGATGTGCCGAAGTAGGGCGGCAAACGTAGGTCAACCAATATCGATGGGAAAGGGAAATGACGACACCGGACAGGTATATCGAAACGCTGATTCCGCGTGAAGGCGGATACGTCAACCACAGTGCAGACCGCGGTGGCGAGACGATCTGGGGAATTACAGTCGCGACCGCGCGCGCGTACGGGTATGGCGGCGCAATGTCGCAAATGCCCCGCAGCGTAGCGGTCGACATTTACCGGCAGCGTTACTGGTTTCAGCCGCGTTTCGACCAGGTCGACGCGATCGACCCGGAGCTCGCGGAAAAGCTGTTCGATATCGGGGTGAACATGGGGCCGGCGACCGGCGTGCGGTTTGTACAGCGTGCCCTGAACGTGCTGAATCAGCAGGGGCGAAGTTACCCCGACATTTCGGTCGATGGCGGTATCGGACCGATGACGCTCGCGGCGCTGAAGGCGTTTTATGTGCAGCGCGGCACTGACGGAAAGCGCGTGCTGTTCAACATGGTCGCCGCGCAGCAGTCGGTGCGATATATCGAAATCGCGGAAAAGGACGCGACACAGGAGGCGTTCGTGTACGGCTGGCAGTTGAACCGGGCTTTCGGGGTCGCGCAATGACGCTGAGGATTGGCGTCATTCTGGCGGCTGTCATCGCGCTGTTCGGTGGTGTCTACTATGTGCGCGGCCTGCAGGCAGACGTGCAAACCGCGCAACAGGCTGAACGCGACGCCAAACAGTCTCGCGATGAAGCAAAACAGCAGGTCGCCAATCGTGATCAGGTGATTGAAGATCTGAAGCGCAGTGCAGCGGAACGCGACGCGCAGCAAAAGCAGCTCGAAGCATCGCGATCAAAAGTCGAAAGCGAACTCGCGCGCCTGCATGATGATTACCGGAGAATTCTGAATGAATCGCCAGAAGCTCGCGAATGGGCTGATACTCGCTTGCCTGCTGATATTGCCCGCCTGCAAACAGGCGCCGCTATTACCGGCGCCTGTGGTTTCTATCAACGAATGTCAGACGGTGACGCGTTGCAAACTTCCTGCAACGGCACCGACGACGAATGGCGACCTGAACAGCGCATTGACAACCGTTAAGGGAGCTTGGGCGAAGTGCGCAGCGGTGGTTGACATGATATTCGACTGCCAGCAAAAGCGATCGGCGCAGTCGGCTTCAAATTCGGCGGCTGCACCGTGAAAAAAATCGACTCGCTTCGCGCGGCTATCACGGCCGCCTATCCGCGACTTGCGGATAATCCGGACAGTCTGATGGTATTCATCGATCACGGATCGGTGACGGGCACGGCGACCCAATCTGCGTCGTTTCAATGGACGTATGTCGCCTGGTTGGTGTTGACGGATTTCGCCGGCGACAACGACATGCTTATGAGCGCTATTCTTGAATGGGCAAAGTCCCATCAGCCCGATCTACTGGAGAATCGCGACAATGCGTCGACGGGGATTACGTTCGAAGCGGACATTCTGAATAACGCGTGCGTCGATCTGTCGATTCGCGTGCGGCTGGTAGAGCGTGCCGTTGAGGTCAGAAACGCAGACGGCACGCGCTCATTCAAAAGAGTCGACGACAGTTTGCCGGGCAATATCAATCAGGACTCGGCCGGATGGTTGCCGCCGCGCGACGCCGTAACCGGTACGAAGCCGATCGACGATACTGACCCATGAGTGACGATCTGACGGCACCGCTAGAAGCGTGGGCGGGCGAACTGCTGTCGAGGCTCGATTCGTCAAAGCGTCGCGCGCTGCTGCTCAAAATCGCGCGCGCGGTGCGCGAGCGTCAAAGCAAGCGGATCGGCGCGCAGAAAAACCCGGACGATTCAGCATACGAGCCGCGCAAGCGTAATCGCACACGCAAGAGGCCCGGTGCGCGCGCGAGCGTTGGCCGTATCAAACGACAGGCAATGTTCGCCAAACTGCGTACTGCGAAATGGCTTAAAGTCGAAGTGACGGCCGAGGGTCTTGCCGTTGGCTTCGAAGGCCGGGTGGCACGGATCGCTGCGGTTCATCAGGAGGGCCAGCTTGCGCCCGTCGATCCGCACGGTCCGACCTATCGATATCCCCGCCGCGCGTTGCTCGGTTTCACTGACGACGACTACAGACTTATCCGCGATATGCTCATTGAGCATATGGAGCCGTAATTTCCGCGCGCCGCTTCGCCGGCGCGAATATCCCCGATTCTGTACCCAGTCCGAGTCCCGGCGCGATTCGTAGCCCGGCGTGCGCGCGCGCGGCACGATGAGCGTATTCATTACATACGCACGGGATCACGGTGGACAGGGCCAACGAAGCGCAGCGCAGGGCACGAAACGCGAACCAGACGGGGCGCGTGATCGACGTCGACGTCTCCGATCCGTCCGCGCCGCGGTGTCGTGTTGCAATTGGCGACCCGACTGTCGACGATCAGGGGCAGGAATCGGACTGGATTCCGTTCGAGGTGGCGCGCGCCGGCGGCATGCGTTCGTGGAGCGCGCCGAGTAAAGGTGAACAGGTGCGCATCGCATGCCCGAACGGCGATCTGTCGCAGGGAACTGTGACAGGTGCACTGTATTCTGAAGAAAACCCCGCACCGTCTGTGCGTGAAGACGAGCACTTGTTCGACTTCGGAGACGGTGCGCGCATCTCATACGACGAAGAAGCTCACAAGCTAACGGTGGCGTTGCCTGAGGGTGGCGTTATCGCAATGGCCGCGCCGGCTAAGGTCGAAATCACCACAACGACCGCCATGGTGCAGGCGGCAGAATCCATCACGCTTGATGCGCCGCAGACGATCTGCAGGGGCGCACTGATGGTCAATGGGCCGCTCTCCTTCCTGTCTGGTGCATCGGGCGAGAGTGGCCCGGACGGCGGGCCGGTCCTGAAGATGAACGGCAGTGCCGTCTATACGGGCACGGTGACGGCGGCCAACTTCGAGACGCCCAGCGGCGTCAGCCTCGTCGATCACCCACACGACGCGCAGGGCGAGTTTGCGCGCACAAGCAAGCCAATTCCGACCGGGAGCGATTCATGATCGGCATGAACGCGAGCACCGGCCGCACGATCAGCGGGGCGGCACACCTTTCGCAATCGGTCGGGATCATCCTGTCGACGCCGAAGTCGATACGCGTCAAGCGTCGCCCGTTCGGTTCGGACTTGCCCAGTCTCGTCGACGCTATCGGCAACCGCGAAAACCTTGCGCGCATCTATGCGGCCGTTGCAACCGCGCTGATGACGTGGGAACCGCGCCTCGTGCTGGAGTCCGTCACGTTCGATAGTGCGGCGATGACATCCGGCGAATTCAGCGACGGCCGTCTACGCGTGATTATCAAGGGTTACGAAGTCACGAACGGCACGCGCGTGCCGGTGCGCGCGGCCGTGGCGATTGAGGGCAGTCAATGAGCACGGCGCCGATCGATCTTTCGCGTCTGCCGGCCCCCGATATTGTCGAACAGATCGACTTTGAGGCGGCGCTCGCGGAGCGTAAGGCTGGGTTGATCGCGCTCATGCCCGAAGACCGGCAGGCGGAAGTGGCCGCGACGCTGGAACTCGAATCGGAGCCCCTTGCAATTTCGCTGCAGGAAAGCGTTTATCGCGAGATTTACCTGATTCAGAAAATCAACGATAAGGCGCGCGGCATCCTGCTGGCATTCGCAAGGGGAACGACGCTGGAACATCTGGCCGCGTTCTTCGACGTCGAGCGGCTGGAAATCACCGCCGCTGATCCCGAAACCGGCGCAGCCGCGGTGATGGAAGAGGACGACGATCTTCGATATCGAACGCAGCTCGCGCCGCAGGGGTTCTCGGTCGCGGGTCCGGAGCTGGCTTATCTGTCGCATGCGCGAGGCGCGCACGGTGACGTGCTCGACGCTTCGTCGATCTCGCCGGAGCCCGGCGACGTGGTCGTGACCGTCCTGTCACGGAAGGGCGACGGCACGCCCGATCAGAGCGTGCTTGACGCAGTGTCTGAGGCACTGAATGACGAAGACGTTCGGCCGATCACGGACAACGTGATAGTGCAGGGCGCGGAAATCGTACGGTATGGCGTCATCGCACGGATAAGACCGTTTTCAGGACCGGATTCGAGTGTTGCCCTGCAGAACGGGCTCGACCGTCTCGCCACCTATCTTGCAACGTGTCATCGCCTGGGACGCACGGTCGCAAGGTCGGGTATCGATGCGGCGTTGCATGTCGAGGGCATCGAGCGTGTCACGCTGATATCGCCGGCGGACGACATAACGACGGCGAAAGTGCAAGCCCCCTGGTGCGATCCAGCTGACGTGGATGTAGCGATAGAGGATCCCAATGACGACTAGCGTGTTACCGCCGAACGCCACGCCACTGATGCGCGCGATTGCTGCAGTCAATGCGCGCCTGGGCGAATTGCCGGTTCCGCTCGACAGTCTGAAAGACCCCGATGCGATCCCGCTCAATCTGCTGCCGTGGCTCGCGTGGGAACTCGGCGTGCTCACGTGGAGCAACGATTGGCCGGAACGGATCAGGCGTGCTCGCGTTAAAGCCGCAATCCCGATCGCGATGCGGGCGGGAACGGTTGGGGCGGTGCGCCGCGCCGTGCAGAGTTTCGGCGGCAATATCGCCTTGCGCGAGTGGTTCCAGATGGACCCGCCGGGCAAGCCGCACACGTTTGAACTCACATTGACCGTTGCAGCACAGGACGGCAATCCGCCTACGGCTGCCTATATCGAAGACATTCTGCGCGAGGTTGATCGCGCAAAAGCTTTGCGCTCTCACTACACCTTCACGCAAGGGATATCGGCATCGGCAACAGTCGGCATGGTTGCGGGCGCGCAGGCGGTGCTCTACAGGCGAATCGCCATAACTGACGACCTGTCAAACGTGCTGCCGCGCTACTCGGACGGCTCGCCGGCTTCCGATCTCGCGCGTGATGCACAGAACAACGGGGAGGCAGATACGGTGGCCGCGCTCGACGCTCTCAACGCAACGGTAACGGCAGTGATGCCCGCGAATTCCTGGAGCGCATGAAATGGAAGCACTCAGCAGCCGCGTCGCGCGGTTTGAACAGAACGAAGCGAACGTCGATCGATGGGCGAAAGGCGGACCGACCGATTCGATCGATTTCGGCGGCGGCCCCGTGCGTTCGCCCGCACGTCTGATCGCGGATAACCAGGCGCTTTTCGACAAGGCTGCAGCTACGGAAACATACATTACGCCGACTGGCGGCGACGATGCGGCGATGATTCAACAGGCGGTCGACGCAGGCCGGCCGATACGCGTGCAACCGGGCGCAACGTACCTCATGGGGTCGACCGTCGTAAAGGAGGGCGGAATATTTGCCCTGATCGGCAAGGCGACGTTCAAATTGATGGACGGCGTGATTCTCAACAGCGACGCCGATTCGACGAACTTCACGCCGCTGTTTCGGTTGCAGGGAATGCAATGGGTCGATCTGGGCGAATGCACGTTCGACCATAACCGCGATGCGCAGACCTATCCGGCGAGCCTCTCGAAGGTCGGCCGCGGAAGCAATCCATACCGGCACAACGCGACCGTTGAAATATGCCCCGATGCGACCGGGTCCTATCCGTCGACAAACGTGCATGTCAGCAACGCGGCGTTCATCAACAGCTATCTGAACGGTCTGGCGCTCTGGCAGGTAACGAATGCAGTCGTGAGTGATTCCTGGATGATTAATGCGACATGGAGCGGCATCGTCGGCGCCGGGCTTCGCAATGTGAAGTTCGTCAGAACGCACGGCTATCGGTGCGGCGTATCGGCGGCATGGACGACCCAGAGAAATATCGGCGATCGGGCATCAATCCAGATCCGGGAGTTCCCGAAAAACTTCACGACAGAGTCAGAAGGAATCCCATGCATCACGACGGGCGAATTCGCCAACGGCGGCATCAATATCGACGTCGGCTTTACGGGTAACACCGGGGAAGAGTGCGGCGTTGAGACGATTTTCGGGCGCGCTATCAGAGGGCTCTCCGGTAGCGGGAACACGTCACTAAATTGTGGCTATGGCCGCCAACTCGGCGCGCCGTTCTATCCGGCGCACTTCTGGTTCGAATTCTGCCAGGGGTCTTTCACGGGTAACGAAGTTTCGCAGACCGTCGTTCAGCCGGGCGATATGCAGCCGGACGGCTATGTCATCTACCCGATGATAGGCGACGCCTCGGCGCTTTTCCCGTTTGTCGGGGAATTCAGTATCGACGCACGGGCAAACCGCGCACTTTCGGCAAAGGATGACGCGGGCAATTCCCGGCGTGGTTTGCTTTACCGCGGGATCCGCTCGACCGGAAACGTCAACACCGATGGCGCGCATATTGATGGCGTTGACGGCGATGGCATTTACGTGACGAACACCGACGTCTTTCAGGAGAAAGTGCTTAACGCTTCGAATTTCACGTCGAATGATTCGACGGTGATCAATACCAATCTGGTCAGTGGTGGTGGCCCGATCAGGTTTGTGCGATATGGGGATTCAACGACCGGCACGCCCAGCAATATTTTTGCGCTGAACTGCCGTGTCGATGCTGAAAAGGCAGTGATCGTATTCGATGCCAATCTGTCGGCATTTGGAATGTCAAACGTCGCGTTCAGCAGCGGTCCGGGTTCAGTTACCTCTGATGCGGACCAGTTGAATTTCAGTGTGGACGCCGCACTGTGGCGACGGGTGATCAACACGCGCATCAGCGCAAACAACGTCGCCGGCTTTCAGGCGCAGTCGAACGGCGGAAACACCATGTCGATGGGCGCAACGAGTAGCACCTATTCAGGATCGTACGGCGTCGCGGCATCCGCGTTCATTCATGCGAGCGGGGCCAATACAGGAGGCTTGTTTATTACCGCGTCAGGCGGCCCGGTTGTTCTCCGGCCGGGAGGCGCACGCGCGACAACCTTTTTCCCTTCGGGGCGGGTGCGCATCGGCCCGACGACGCTCGACGATGGAAATAAGTTGCAGGTCGACGGGACGATTGGATTGAAGTCGTACGCGGTCGCGGAGTTGCCGGGTGAGCCGGGTGGCGTGCCGTTCGCTTTCGCAAGCGATGGATGCAAGGTAGGCGAGGCAAGCGGAGCCGGAACCGGCGTCGCTGTCATTTACTCGCGCGGTCGATGGCGGACCCTCTCAACAGACGAAGAAGTAAGGGTGTAAGCCGTGCAATGGACGTGCATGGAAACCGATAAATTCGCAGGCTATTGAACATGGAAACGACGGGATTCCCGATAGGTATTACCGATAGCGGTCGGGTGGCAATGGTGTCGCCGGACGGCACCGGTACGAACAAGCGTCGCGTTGTGCAAATCGGTATCGGAGCGGAGCCATTCGAATTTACGACGGGCATAAAGTCACTACCCGGTGAGTTCAAGCGCATCGAGACTTTCGGCGGTATGAATGTCGCACCGGGTCAGATCCACGTGTCGATGCTTGATAGCGGGAACGACCAGTACACCATGTACGCGTTCGGTCTGTATCTCGACACGGGGGAATTACTCGCGGCGTACGTGCAGCCGACACCAATTCTCGAAAAGGCGTCGGCCGCAAACATGCTGCTTTCGGCGGACATCCTCTTTACAGACATCGACGTATCGTCGCTCACGTTCGGCAATATGACGTTTGTCAATCCGCCGGCGTCAACGACGGTCGCCGGGGTCGTCCGGCTCGCTACGCAGGACGAAGTTAGTGCCGGCACCGACGATCAGGCGGTTGTCACGCCAAAGACGGCCGCAGGGCGCTACGCATCGCGCGCGGGCGATATCTTTAGTGGTCCGGTTGTTGTCAATGACACGCTGACGGTCAACCGCTCAGAAGAAGGCCGGATACTGGTCGGCCAGAGCGACGGCTATTTTTTCGCCAATGCGTACCAGGCCGGATGGTGTTCATTGACCCTCGGTTCGTGGGCATACAGCTATGCCGCGCGAAATCTGTACGTCAATGACAATGCGGTATGGCATGCCGGAAACCTGTCGCCGCTCGACGTGAAAACTGGCGGCACGATGGATGCTGATCTGATGTTTGCTTCTGACGCGCGCCTGTTGCTTGGCGAGGGGGGTGCGCTGAATCCGTCGCTAGCGTTCATCAGCGACGGCGCGCGCAGCACAGGTCTCTATCACGTCAACGACGGCATGTTCGCAGTGACGTGCAACGGCACGACGACAGTCCGTTTCACGCCGACCGGTACAGCGTTCGATGTTCCGCTGACCGGCCCAACGCCGCCGGCCGGAGATGCGTCGGCGTTGCTCGCGACTACCGAATGGGTTACGTCGACGATCGCGGCCGCATCCATTGGGCAAATCGTTATCGAGGCGCGCACGTCAGCGCGTGCCGGTTGCCTGAAGCTCAACGGCGCGCTGCTGGTCCGCGCGGACTATCCGGCCCTGTGGGCCTATGCACAGGCCAGCGGCGCACTGGTCGATGAGAGTCAGTGGAGCGCGGGAAGCTGGGGCTGCTTTTCGCGCGGCGATGGAGAAACGACGTTCCGGATTCCTGAGTTGCGCGGCGAAAGCATCCGGTGTTGGGATGACGGCCGCGGCATTGATGCGTCGCGCTCGATCGGCTCGTGGCAGGACAGTCAAAACCGTTCGCATGCGCACGGTGCGAGTGCTGCGGCCGTTGGCGATCACACTCACAGTGCGTGGACCGATACGCAAGGGTTTCACGATCACCCTGTGTCGGATTACGGGCATATCCACGCGACGCGCATCGACGCGAGAGGTGCAAGTTCCGGCGGCAATAAGGGCTATTTTGGTCCGTCCGGTGGGAACGTGAATGAGACAGACGTCTGGAACAGTGACATCAGTCAATCAAATATTGTGGTTGATGGCAACGGCAACCATGCACACAACGTCGGCATGAATGGCGCGGGCGGACACGCTCACGCGATTACCGTGAACGCAGACGGCGGCGCTGAAACGCGCGTGCGCTCGGTCGCGCTACTCGCCATGATTCGCGCTTACTGAGTTCAGGGAGAAAAAAATGCTTATTCACCAATACGACGCGACGACCGGCGCCTACGTGTCGAGCGGTCTTGCTGATATCGACCCTCGAAACGAAAGCCGGTGGCTGCTGCCGGCGTTCGCTACGGCCGATCTATTGCCCGACAGGTTGCCGCGCACATGGCCGTTCTATCGGGATGGCGCATGGGTGCTGCTGCCTGACTATCGCGGGCGGATGCTGTATCGCACCAGCGACGGCGAGCCGACCGAAATCGTTACCCCAGGCATCGAGCCGGCTGAACTCGATCTGACCGATAGCGCGCGCCCGTCGTCGCGTCACACGTGGATCGATGGCGAATGGGCCGTGGCGCCCGAACTGGTCGCGCAGGAAAAGCGCGACGCAATGATGGCGGAATTCGATCGACGTATGGCGAAGGCCCGAAGCGAAAACGCCGGCAAGGCAGATGCGATCGCGGCGGGCCTGCTCGACGACGAACAGGTCTATTACTTCAAGGCATGGGCGGCTTATCAGATGGCGCTTGTCCGCGCGATCGAGAATGCGGCGTCGCCAGACGATATTCAGTGGCCGGACACGCCGGCACCGTGGACGCCGCCGCCACCGGAACCGGAGGCGGCACTCGATGCGGATAGCGTGATGTCGGCCGACACGCAGGAAGAGGAGACTGCGAAAAGCGCAGCGAAACAGAAATGAACCGGCGTAACGCCGCAATACCGGCGGGCCAATCGCCCGCTCTGACGACAGGAGTTCGAGATCATGGCGCAGGATTATCATCACGGCGTAAGCGTAGAAGAATCGGCCGATAGCGTACGGCCAATAACGACGGTTTCGACCGCCGTTATTGGCATCATCTGCACGGCCGACGACGCCGACGCCGACACCTTTCCGCTCAATACGCCCGTTCTTCTGACGGATGTTGAGGGCGCGCTCGGCAAGGCTGGCAAGTCGGGCACGCTGTATAAGGTACTCGATGCGATTTCGCTGCAGGCGCGGCCGCAAACGGTTGTGGTGCGTGTGGAGGAGGGCGAAAGCGCTGCCGAAACGACATCGAATGTGATCGGTACGGTAAAGCCCGACGGCACGCGAACGGGCATTAAGGCGCTCGAGGCGGCGCCCGGCATGCTGAGCGTTAAGCCGCGCATTCTTGCTGCGCCGGCGCTTGACACGCAACCGGTTGCTAACGCGTTAGCGTCTCTCGGGCAGGCCATGCGCGCGATGGCCTACGTTGCGGCGCGAGACGACGACGGCAGCATGGTCGAAACGAAAGAGGCGGCCGCGCTATACCGGCAGGAGTTCGGCCAGCGTGAAATCATGGTCATCTGGCCGGATTTCATTGCATGGGATGACCAGGCGGAGGCATCGGTCGAAGTGCCGGCCGTGGCCTACGCAGTTGGTTTGCGCGCGAAGATCGACCAGACGATCGGCTGGAACCGGACGATTTCCAACATCAGCGTGAACGGCGTAATCGGCATCAGCAAGTCTGTTTCGTGGGATCTGCAAAACCCGGCGACCGATGCAGGTTATCTGAACCAGAATCAGGTGACGACGCTGGTCAATTTCGACGGGTATCGATTCTGGGGGTCGCGCACGACGTCCGACGATCCTCGATTCGAGTTCGAAAGCTACACGCGCACGGCGCAGGTGCTTGCCGACACGATCGCGCAAGCGCAAATGCCCGTTATCGATGGCGTGATCGTGCCGAAGCTTCCGCGCGACATCATCGAGTCGATCCGGGCCAAATTTCGGGTGATGGTCGCGCAGGGCCAGTTGATCGGCGCAGATGCCGACTTCCCGGCCGACCGCAACGGCTCGGCCCAGTTGATCGACGGGAAGCTGGCCATCCGCTATCGGTACACGCCGACGCCGCCGCTCGAAAACCTGACGCTGATTCAGGTGCAGACCGATGAATATCTGATGGATTTCGCGCAACAGGTCGCCGCAGGCTAACCGACTGGTAGGCGCGATCGCGCCGGGTCATCGTTATAGAAAGGAGTGCAAATCATGGGTATGCCTGCAGTGTTGAAACACTTCAACGTGTTTCAAAACGGCGTTTCGTATCGGGGAGAAGCGGAGGAAGTGACGCCGCCGAAGCTGACGCGAAAAATGGAGGAATGGCGCGGCGCCGGGATGATCGGTCCAATCCAGTTGGATATGGGCATGGAGGGCATGGAGTTCGAGTGGTCAGTCGGCGGCATCAATAAAGACATGCTGTCGCAATTCGGCGCCGTGGCTGCCGATGCAATCATGCTGCGCTTTGCCGGCGCCGTACAGAACGACGATACCGGCGACTGGTCGGCGGTTGAAATTGTCGTACACGGACGCCAGAAGGAACTCGATTTCGGCTCATTCAAGCCGGGCGACAAAACGACCGTGAAGGCGACGTTGCCGCTTACGTATTACAAGCTGACGATCGATGGCGAGGACGTAATCGAAATCGACATGATCAACTTTATCGCGGTGATGGGCGGTAAGGACGTGCTCGCCGAAGTTCGGCGAATTCTCGGCATCTGATCGCGAGTTTCGCGCGCGGTCGCATTTTCTCTATTAAATTCTGAACACCGGAGTAAGTAACATGGACGCATCGAACATCGATAACACAACCGTCGACAACAATCTACCGGGCCATTCGCACGTGCTCATGGACCCGGGCCAGGTGCATGCTGTCCGCGACCCCGTAACCGGCCTTTGGGGCGCGTCGAACAGCGTTCCGAACAACGGCGCCGCCGTACAGAAGCCCGATAACACTGTTGAGCTCGACGAGCCGATCCGGCGCGGCAATACCGAAATTCTGGAGGTTGTGTTGCGCAAGCCGAGTGCAGGCGAGTTGCGCGGCATGCGTCTCGATGATCTGCTGAGCGGCGACGTAAATGCGTTGTTGCTTGTGTTGCCGCGCATCTCCACGCCGACGCTGACCAGGCCGGAGGTCGAGGGGCTGGATATCGCCGATCTGGCGAAGTTCGGCGAGGTCATCATTCCTTTTTTTCTACCGCGGGCTCAACGCGAGAAATTGGCGTCCCGATCGTGATCGAAGACGCCATGGCCGACATTGCGACCGTCTTTCACTGGTCGCCGGAAGTGATGGGCGCAATGTCGGTCGACGAGCTTGCAGACTGGCGCGAGCGGGCGCGCGCCCGTTACGAAAGCGATGTGTTGGCCCGTAATCCCTGGGTGAAGAAAAAGTGAGTCGCGATCTTAAACTGCGTGTCGTGTTCGATATGGTGGACCGCGTCGCGCGGCCGCTAAAAAACGTCATGGCGGGCAGCAAGGGGCTGTCACGTGCCATCGCCGAAACCCGCAAGGAATTGGCGGGACTGCAAAAGCAACAGAAAACCGTGAACGCGGTTCGCTCGCTGCGCACGGAAATGGGGCAAACGGCGTCAAGGCTGAAGGAAGCACAGGGCAAGCTTGCCGGGCTACGAGAAAAGCTGATTGCGACGAACGCGCCGACAAAGCGCTTGCAGAACGAATTCCGGCGCGCGTCGGATGCTGTGGGGGCGCTCACGCAGAAACAGGAGAGGCAGCGCAACAGGCTTGGCGAGCTCAGTAGCCGTATGCAGGAAGCCGGGCGCGGCGCGCGCACGCTCGCGGACTATGAGAACTCGTTACGCACAAGCGTCGAGCGCACAAGCGCGGCGCTCGGCGATCAGAACAAGCGCATGCAGACTATGCAGGCTGCTGGCGAGCGTCTGGGCAAGCGGCAGGCACTCGCGTCGAATATGGCTGTGGCTGGATACAGCGCGCGCTCAACCGGCCAGCGCATTCTTGGCGGGGTCGGCGCCTATCTGGATGAAGCCAAAAAAACGCAGCTCGAAGAAACGAAGATCCGGGCGCTAGGCGTGGGCGAGAGTACGACGCGCGAATTGGTCGGTTACGCGAAAAATCACAAGTCTTTCGGTGTGAGCACGAACGAAAATCTTGTGCTAATGCGTGACGCCATGACCATTCTCAACGATAAGCACCACGCCGAAGAAATCATGCCAACGCTATCGAAAATGAAGTTTTCGAACGAGGCACTTTTCGGCGCTGAACATGGCGGAGACAACGAACAGAAGTTCATGAATATGCTGAAGGCGATCGAGCTGCGCGGCGGCACGAACAGCGCGGCCGCCTTCCAGCGCGAAGCGAACGCCGTGCAGAAGGTTATTACGGCAACGGGCGGCCGCGTAGGCGGCGACGAGTGGATGAATTTCATCAAGACAGGCGGCGTCGCCGCAAAGCTGATGAAATCCGATGCCTTCTATTACCAGATGGAGCCGCTTATTCAGGAAATGGGCGGCGACGCAGCTGGCGGCTCGCTCGCATCGGCGCATCAGAATCTGATCGAGGGGCGCACGTCGGTGCGTGCCGCGCGCAAACTCATGTCGATGGGCCTGCTCGATAGCAAGCGGGTTGAATACGATAAAACCGGACACGTTAAGGCATTCGCTGATGGGGCGCTACTCAACGCGGAACAGTTCAAGGGCTCGCAATTCGAGTGGATGGAAAAGACACTGCTGCCGCAGCTCCGAAAGCACGGCATCACGGGCGATCAGGAAACGCTCAGCGCGATCGGCTCAATGTTCACGAACCGGCGCGCGGCGAATCTTTTTTCAACGATGTATTTACAGCGTGGCGCGATCCACAAGAGCGAGGCGCTGAATAAGCAGGCGTTCGGCGTCGATCAGGGATTCGAAGCCGCGAAAGGAACATCACAGGGTAAAGAGCTCGATTTGCATACGCGCAAGGCAAATCTTGAGCGTGAGCTTGGTGAAAAGATTTTGCCGATGTACAACCAGGCGCTTGGCTTGACCGCATCATTACTTGATCGCGTGACCGGATTTACTGAGCGGCACCAGACGGCAACGAAAGCACTGGTGGTGGGGTTGACGGGGCTTGGTCTGCTTATCGGCGCTGGCGGCACGATAACGCTCGGTCTTGCGTCGCTGATCGGTCCGCTTGCGCTGACCCGTTACGGCATGGAAATGATTGGCCTCAAGGGATCCATCGCGGGGCGTGCGCTCGGCCTCATGGGCGGCGGGTTCAAGGCGTTTGGGTCGGCCGTGTTCGCCGCCGGTCGGGCGTTGCTCATGTCGCCGATTGGCTTGATGGTGCTCGGCATCGGGGCGGCGATTGCGTTGACCGCGTATCTGATTTATCGCTATTGGGAGCCGATATCGACGTTTTTCCGGTCCGTGTGGGTACGGGTCAAGGAAGCATTCGGCGGCGGCATTGAGGGTGTGACACGGCTAATACGCGACTGGTCGCCGCTCGACGCGTTCTATACCGTGTTCCGCGGCGTGATGTCGTGGTTCGGCGTCGAGTTGCCCGCGAAGTTTTCGGACTTCGGCATCAACATGATGACCGGGTTGGTCAACGGCATTATGACCGGGCTAGGGGCGGTTAAACAGGCTGTAATGACCGTTGCAGACTCAACGGTTTCATGGTTCAAGGACAAACTCGGCATTCATAGCCCTAGCCGTGTGTTTGGTCTGCTCGGTGGGTTCATCGGGCAGGGCGCAGCGCTTGGCATCGAGGGCGAGCGGCCGCGCGTCGCCGGCGCTGTCGCGGAACTTGCTGGAACGGCTGTCAACGCGTTTGGCGCGGGTGCTTCGATGTTCGGCTCGGACAAACCGATGTTCGACCGGCGTGGGCCGATCGTCGCGGCGCCGATGGCGGCGGCCGCCGGCGAGACGACCTATAACATCAACTTCAATTTTCCAGCGGGCGCAGGCATGCCGGATTCGTCGGCACTCGATGTGATCGAGGGCCGGTTCCGGCAATTGCTCGAGCGGCATGAACGGGACAAGGCGCGGCGCGCGGGATCGAGCTTTTCGGACAGGGGGTAATTCGAAATGGTCGTACTCTGCCTCGGTCGGTTCGTGTTCAGCATGAGCACGGCGCTTTTTCATGAGCTGCAACGCAAGCGCAACTGGAAATACGCGAAGAACTCGCGAGTCGGTGCGCGCGATGCCGGTCAGTTCAATGGTCCGGGTGATGACTTGATTACGCTAACCGGCGTCATTGCGCCGGGGCAAGTCGGCTCGGCCGAATCACTCGACATGCTTACGGACATGGCCGACGCGGGCGCGGGTTATGTGCTCGTCGATATGCTCGGTAACGTCCATGGCGTTTTCATTATCAGTTCGCTTGATGAAACGCAGACCTATCACGACGTCATCGGAATCGCTCAGAAAATTGAGTTCACGCTTACCCTTGAGCGCGCCGACGACCTGACGCTAGCCGGCGCCGCTGCCGCGAGCGGCGCCGCGGCGACTGGCACGCAGACAGCCGGCTCGCTCGATGCCGTACCGGTTCCGGATGCTCCCGCTTATGTGAAATCGAAGAAGGGGTAAGCGTGTCGATCTATTCATTCTTGCCGGCCGCAGCAGCCGGCGGCGTTGCACGACCTCAGGGCGACTACCGGCTCACGCTCGACGGACGCGATCTGTCGAGAAAGGTGGCGAAATACCTGGTGAGCCTCTCGCTCACGCAGTCGCGCGAGGATGAAGCCGACATGCTGAATCTCGTGCTGGACGATTCGCGCGGCGATCTGGCGATTCCGAAGCGTGGCGTCGAAATCCGGCTTGCAATCGGCTGGGTTGGCGCAGCGCTTGTCGACAAGGGAACGTACACCGTCGACGAAGTGGAGCACGGCGGCTCGCCGGACCGGATCACGGTCAGTGCGCGCTCTGCGTCGATGACCGATGAAATGCACGTGCGCCGCGACACGAGTTGGCATCGTAAAACGATCGGCGATATCGTCAGGGCAATCGCTGCGCGTCACAACCTGAAGCCGGCGCTAAATGACGCGCTTGCCAACACCGCTATCGCACACATTGACCAGACGGGGGAGAGTGATCTGTCATTTCTAACCCGTCTTGCAAAGCGTTACGACGCTGTGATGACGGTCAAGGATGGGCGCTTGCTGTTCATGCCGATCGGCGCCGGCGCGAGCGCGAGTGGCCAGCCGTTACCTACGATGACGATCACACGTGCCGATGGCGACTCGCACCGCTACCACGTTTCGCAGCGCGAAAGTTATACGGCGGTCCGCGCGCGCTGGCATGCCGCAAAAAAAGGAAAGCAGGAATCCGTCACTATTGGGGGCGACAACAACAAAAACGTGAAACTGCTGCCAGAAACCTACGCGTCTCGCGAGGAAGCGACGGCGGCCGCAAAGGCAGAATACGCACGCACGCAGCGCGGGCAAGCGACGTTCGACTTAAGTCTCGCGCTCGGCCGGCCGGACGCTTACCCTGAAATGGAGGTGACGGCGACGGGCTGGAAACCGGAGATTGATGCAATTCCGTGGCTAATAAAGCGTCTCGTCTCGAAGATGGACGGTAGCGGAGGATTTACGACCGATCTCGAAATGGAAATGGCCGACGATCCAACGACAAGCCGACATCGATCGCACTTTTCGAAAACGAGGTAACGGCCGCGGGAATGCGATTATCGCGGGGACACAGGCGCGTTGCTGCCTTGAAAAAGTGGTCCATCCCGCCATCGTCGAACCTCGACCTTTGCCAGTTCGCGCCATCGACGCAGCACGTCGCGGAATTGCCCGGCTGCTTTCGCGCGCCGGATTTTGCCCGCGACGTCCCATCCCTTCAGGTAATGCTCGTAAGCGTGCCGACTCGAAAGAAAGTGAGGCGCGGTGACGCTCACCCATGCGAGACACTCCTGTTCTTCGGTCACGACATTGGCTAGCGCAGAGTCTTCGGGAAGCACGCGCGCATCAGGATCGGCGTCGAGATTGTGACGCCATATCCGCAAAAATTCGATACGCCACCAGGGAACGGGGGAGCGGCCGGCGCGCCAATTCCGGACGCTGCGCGTGCAGCACCGCAGCACTTCTGCAACTCGCTCAATCGTCAACCCGTCGATCAGCGCAAGGAATTGTTCGCGTCTCCCGTCATCCACGTCAGTGCACTGCATGGACACTCCCGCAGAGGCATACGGCGCTACGCGGCACTCGGCTTGCTACAGCCGATGCTGTGTGGGAGTTATACAAATTTTGCAAATTCAAATGTAAATTTATTTTGACTTTCTATCGCATTAAGCAATAGATTTTTTGGATTAGTCGTTTGAAACAACGTGAGCGGATCGGATGTCTTGCGGTTAGTCTGCAGGCTAGTTGGAACGTTGTTTGCTCACGACAGTCTGTGGTCTGTTGGGATGGATACGGGGTGGTGGATGGCTAGCTCGGACTTTACATAATATAAATTATCAATAGAAATGATGTCGGTCCCAAACAGAAATGTCCGGTACCAGATGTGATTTTTTGGAACACCTCTATGCGCGATTTGAAGTATTTTTTCTGAAGCACACATCACAGACTGTCTCCACAAACCCCGCAGGTACCCTTGCAGTCGGTGCCGGACCGAGGGATCAAGGACCCGACAGGTTCAACAAGGAGACAGTAGTGTCAGATATCCCGTCCAGCACGGCCGCACAGCAATATCGCGGCGTGACCCCGGCCATTCGCACCCGGTTGGCGGGCTGCATTGGACATGCGATCGAATGGTTCGATTTTTCGATCTACGCAAACTTTGCGATTTTCTTCGGCCCCCAGCTGTTTCCATCGACGGATCAACGCTCTGCGCTGCTCGCGGCATTCGGCATCTATGCTATTGGCTTCGTCATGCGCCCCGCCGGTGGCTGGATTCTTGGCGCCGTCGCCGACCGTCACGGTCGCCGTACCGCGCTCGCCATCTCCGTTACCTTGATGGCGCTTGGCTCCTTGCTCCTCGCGGTATTGCCGCCCTACGCAGCAATCGGCGTTGCCGCCCCCGTCGTTGCGACGATTGCCCGGCTGCTCCAGGGCCTGTCCGTCGGTGGTGAATTCGCGGCAGCCTGTTCGTTCCTCGCCGAGACGGCGCCACCGCACCGGCGCGGATTTCATGGGAGCTTTCTGTTCTTCGGCACAGGCATCGGCCTGATCGCCGCCTCGGCCATCGCCTGGGTGCTCAATCGCGTGCTTACCCACGAGCAGATGCT
Source organism: Paraburkholderia antibiotica (assembly GCF_012927125.1). Lineage (GTDB taxonomy): Bacteria > Pseudomonadota > Gammaproteobacteria > Burkholderiales > Burkholderiaceae > Paraburkholderia > Paraburkholderia antibiotica. Next base: position 127,991 of record NZ_JABBFZ010000006.1, on the reverse strand, counting down.
TCATTTCGGCTGGCGCATTCCGTTTCTGATCGGCGCGTTTGGCGGGCTGTTCGGCTACTGGCTGCGTACACGCGTAGAGGAAACCGAAGCGTTCCGACGCACCGCCTCGCGCTCGACGGAACGCAAAGGCTCCATACGCGTTCTTTTCACGCAGTATGCGAAGTCGACATGGACACTCATCGGCACCAGCATTCTCGGGGCCTTCGCCTTTTATCTTTTCATTGTCTACGTGCCGGTGTACGCAATTCATCGCTCTGGCGCGGAACCGGCAACGGCCTATGCGGCGAGCACATTCAGCCTCATCGTTTTTACCGCGGTCCAGCCACTTTTCGGCTGGCTCTCGGACCGCATCGGCCGCCGTCCGCAACTGATCGTGATGGCAGCGGCGTACACCGTGTTTGTCTATCCGGTCGTGCTTTCAGTTGGCAATTCGTTCTGGTCGATTGCACTCGTCGAAATCTTCGGCATTGTTCTGTATGCGCTCTACACGGCGATTGCGCCGGCGCTCATGGCTGAACTTTTTGGTGCGGAGATCCGCTCGCTCGGCATCGGGCTCCCGTTCAATCTGGTCGTGGCGATTCTCGGCGGAACGACGCCGTATCTGATGACGTGGCTTCAGGGGCGTCAACTGGAATACCTGTTTCTCATCTATGTCTGCATTGGGTCGGCAGTCAGCCTCGTCACCTACATCCTGATGAAGGAAACGCGCGGCATCGATCTGGACTCCGAATATTGACGCCATGATCGACGTACTTCACGAGCGCCTTTCGCGGGCGGCGATCACCACTCAGGGTAACGAGTGCGCCCTGAGCTACATCGATCTCGGTGACGGACCGCCTCTTCTGTTGATCCATGGTGGCCACGGCGGCTGGTATCACTGGGTAAGCAATATCGAAGCTCTCTCCACGCACTCGCGCGTGATTGCGCCGGACTTGCCGGGTTTCGGCAAGAGCACGAAGCCGCAGAGCGACTTCACACTCAAGCTGGCGGCAAGCGAGTTGTTCGCATTCCTCGACCGGCTTGGCGTCGTCACGTTCGATATCGCGGCCTTCTCGTTCGGTGCCTGTGTCGCCGCCCAGATGGCCGTGCAGGCTCCTCATCGGGTGCGGTCGCTCGCGATGGTGAATCCGGCCGGCATGGGACCGGTATCCAGGCGGCTCGACGGCATTCAGAACGCGGCGGCACAGGCCGCGAAATCGCACGGCCTGGAACAAGGCGTGCGCATTTCGCTGGAAAGCATCATGGTCTCGGACGCCCGCCTCGTGACAGAAGAGCTCTGCGTTATCGCGGCGAATCACGTGCGTGCGACCCGCGTGCAAACTCGCCCCATTGCGCGGACGCATCCCACGCGCGCCTTGCTAGAACGTGTACGCGCTCCGATGTGGCTCGTCCTGGGTTCGCAGGATCCCCATCAGCAGTACGAACTGGATCTGCGGTCGAACTTTGTGCGGGCAATATCCGAGGGCAATACCGCGTCGATTGCCCACACCGCACATTGGCTGCAATTCGAAGCGGCGCCGTGGTTCAACGACAGCCTGAGTACATTTATCGACCGCGTTCGCAGCAAACGTGTGACACCCCGCACCATCGATACCGGATGCCCGACATGATTCTCGACACCTTTGCGCAATACGTTGCCACTCAGGCGGAAGTCGATTTGCCCGCGCCCACGCGACACGCCGCCAAGCGCGCGCTGATCGACTGGTTCGCCGCGCTGCTGCCGGGGACGCTCACGGCACCCGCCTTGCAGCTCAGGCGTGCGCACAGCGAGGAACTGGGATTTGGGCGTTCGAGCCTGCCGGGCGCCGGCACGAGCGCGTTCCCGGCGACGGCAGCATGGATCAACGGCAGCACTTCACATGCCGTCGAATTCGACGATATCTTTCGCGACGCCGTCTACCATCCAGGCTGTCCGACGGTTGCCGCTGCCCTTGCGCTGGCCGAGGACGGCAACGTCAGTGGCGAAAAGTTGCTGAAGGCGATCGTTGCAGGCTACGAAGTCTCGACGCGCATTGGCGCCGCCGTGCAGCCCGCCCACTACCGCTTCTTCCATACGACCGGAACGGTGGGCAGCTTCGGCGCCGCCGCCGCGGGAGCGCTATTGACCGCCCCGGCCTCCAGCGACGTCGCTCGTCACGCAATGGCCACGGCGGCGACGTTCGCCTCCGGCCTCCAGCAGGCGTTCCGCTCCGATGCCATGACCAAAGCGCTGCATGCCGGACACGCCGCCGCCGTGGGCGTGCGCGCGGCGCAAGGCGCAGCGGCGGGCCTGACTGGCGTGACCGACATCCTTGAAGGCGCGGCGGGATTCGGAGCGGCATTATGCGAGTCGCCGAACTGGGACGGCGTGACCGACGGCCTGGGCGTGCAATTCAATATCGAGCGAATCACACAGAAAAATCACGGCTGCTGCGGGCATACCTTCGCTGCGATCGACGCGTTGCTCGAACTGAAGCGCGAGCACGACTTCAAAACTGACGCGATCCGCAAAGTCACCGTGCGGACGTATGCGGCAGCGCTCGATGTGGCGGGTATCCGCAAACCGCAAACGGCCTTTGAGGCGCGTTTCAGCCTGCCATACGTGATGAGTCACGCGGCGATATACGGCTCGGTGCGGTTGAGTGCATTCGAGCCCGCGCGTCTTGCCGAGCAGCCCCTGCGGGCATTGATGGAAAAAGTCGATCTCGTTGCCGACCCGACCTTAACGGCCGCGTTCCCGAAGCAACGTGCCGCGCGGGTGGCGGTGTCGCTCGAAGATGGTCGCACCGTCGAGACGTTTGCACCGTATCGTCGCGGCGACCCTGAAGCCCCACTGACCGACGCTGAACTCGACGCCAAGTTCACTGAGCTGGCAACGCCGGTCATCGGCACCACCGCCGCGCGATCGCTGCTGGACCGGCTCTGGAGCATCGACAAACACCGCGTTGCAGACCTCGCATTGCCCAGGCTCGTTGCAGCGCGCGCATAAGTCAGCCCGTCGTCAGCCCGTCACTCCGCCATGTCCTCTATCTCTGGCATGGTGGAGATTTCGTCCATCAGCCATGAGCGGAACGCGGCGATCTTGCGCGAAGGCCGGCGGCCTTCGGCGATCAGCAGGTAGTAACCCAGTTCGCGCTTCACGGGACGTTTGAACGGGCAAACCAGCGCACCCGATGCAATATCGTTAGCGAGCAAACGGGTTTGCCCCACCACCACGCCGAGACCTTCGATCGCTGCCTGGTAGGCGAGCAGCGAGTTCTGGAATCCGCCGCGCTGCTGCTTCACGAGTCCTTCCAGATCGCTGCGCCCCACCGCGCGCAGCCAGTCAAACCAGTCCTGCCGACGGTATCGCGATTGCAGCAGCCGATGCTTCGCCAGGTCCGAAATCGTCTTGAGCGGCGGCCCGTTGCGTAATAGCGCCGGGCTGCAAACCGGCTCGATGACGTCGTTGAAGAGAGGCTCACTGCGGATGCCGGGCCAGTTGCCGTCGCCGAACTGGATGGCTGCGTCGGCCTCGACCTCGTTGAAATTCATTGGCGCGACAGTCGTGCTGATTTCCACCGGAATGTTCGGATAGCGCTGCTCGAAGCGTTGCAGCCGGTGCATCAGCCACTTCGCTGCGAACGTGGTGTACACGTTGAGCCGTAGCGCCTCACCTTCCGCGCTCCCCACGATGCTTTCCGTCGCCGCCGCAATGGCCGCGAACGCCGGTCCCACGGCCTTGTGATAGGTCGCCCCCGCTTTCGTCAGCCTGACCCCGCGAGGCTCGCGCTCGAATAACGTCACCCCGAGATATTGCTCAAGTGTGGTGAGCTGTCGACTCACGGCCGAGTGCGTGACGCACAGCTCGGCCGAAGCCTTGGTCAGGCTACCCAGGCGGGCGACTGCGTCGAAGACATGGAGAGGATTGAGAGGTGGAACCGTGCGGGACATAGCAAGCTGAGTGGCCAGGCTGACTGGTCGGAATTGATGTTCCAAAAACTCACATCAACGTACCGTATGCGAAGTAGTGTGTCAATCCCAGGACGGGAATAATCACCTCACGATGAATACGTACCTGGAGACGAAGAGGAGAGCCATGGACTTCCATCTCAATGAGGAGCAAACAGCCTTCGCAGACGCCGTGCGGCGGTTCGCGAAAGACACCCTTGCCGACGGCGCGCTGCGACGGGCACATGATCCTGGATACGCGTTCGACGTCGCACGGCTACTGGCTGAACAAGGCTTGCTCGGCATCACAATGGCCGAGGAAGACGGTGGCCAGGGCGGAACGCTGATGGACGCCATCATCGCGATCCAGGAAATCGCGCTAGTTTGCCCAAAGAGCGCGGATGTCGTGCAGGCCGGCAATTTCGGGCCCATTCGCACTTTCGTCGAATATGCGAGCCCGGAACAAAAACGCCGCTACCTGAAGGATCTGCTCAGTGGCCGCACGGTCATCGCGCTCGGCATGACCGAGCCGGGCGCGGGGTCGGCCGTCACCGAACTCCGGACCTCCGCACGCGAGGAAGGCAACGAGTACGTCATCAACGGCACGAAAATTTTCTCGACGCACAGCCCCGAGGCAGACCTCTTTCTCATCTACTGCCGCTTTGGACCGGGAACAAACAACATCGGCTCGGTGCTGATCGAAAAAGGAACACCGGGGTTCACCGTCGGCAACCCCTCGTGCTTCATGAGCGGTGAGCCATGGTCGCAGCTGTACATTGAGGAATGCCGCATTCCGGCGGAGAACATTCTGCTTGGGCCTGGCGGCTTCAAGAAGCAGATCTCCGGCTTCAATGTTGAGCGGCTTGGCAATGCCTCGCGCGCCCTCGCATTGGGCCGCCACGCATTCAATCTAGCACGCGAGCATGCGACCATGCGCGAGCAGTTCGGCCACCCTTTGTGCGAGTTTCAGGGCATCCAGTGGAAGTTCGCCGATATGGCGCTCAAACTCGAATCAGCCCAACTGCTGCTCTACAAGGCGGCTAACGTTGCCCGCGGCACGCTGCCTTCCGCCAACGACACGGCACTTGCCAAGCTTGCGTGCAACCTCGCCGGCTGGGAAGTCTCAAACGAAGCGCTTCAAGTGATGGGTGGCATGGGCTACAGTCAGGAGTCGCTCGTTGAATACTGCGTGCGACGAACGCGCGGTTGGATGATTGCAGGCGGATCGATCGAAGTTCTCAAGAACCGCATTGCCGAAGGTGTTTTCGAACGCCGCTTCGACCCGCGCAAGTGAAGGGACAACATGAGCATGAACGAGACCATGGAGCCGACTCACCGCGCCGCAGTACGTGACATCTCCCTTGCGCGCTGTGTGCTCGCTCCCGAAAGCGTCGCGCTGATCGGCGCATCGGACGACCCATCGAAAACCGCGGGCCGCCCCCTGCGCTATATCCGGCAGGCCGGATACGAAGGCCGCGTCTACCCGATCAACCCCAACCGTGATGTCGTGCAAGGCGAACGTGCCTGGCAACGTGTTGCGGACCTGCCCGAAATCCCCGAGCACGCATTCATCCTCACGCCAACGGAAGCCTCAATCGACGCGCTCGAAGCGTGCGCCGCCTTCGGGATTCCCGTGGCCACCGTTCTCGCTGCGGGATTCTCCGAGACCGGCCCGGAAGGAGAGGCACGCGAGCAGCGCGTGCGTGACATCGTCGCGCGCACGGGCATTCGCGTACTTGGGCCGAGCGGCCTCGGCATGGTGAACGTGCGCACCAGGCTCGCGCTCACGGCCAATGCCGCTTTCGCGGAGCCGGACCTGCCTGTGGGCGGCGTGTTCGTCGCCTCTCACAGCGGCAGCATGATCGGCGGGCTGCTCTCGCGCGGCAAGGCCAAAGGCATCGGCTTCGCCGGTCTGGTTTCCGTTGGCAACGAAGTCGACCTCAGCGTTGGCGAGATTTGCGCAGCAACGCTCGACGACGCTGCCATCACCGGCTACATGCTCTTTCTCGAAACCCTGCGCCATGCGGACAAACTGCGCGCCTTCGCGCTGGCGGCCGCAGAGCGCGGGAAGCCCGTCGTCGCGTACAAGCTGGGGCGCTCCGCAGCGGCGGCAGAGCTTGCTGTCTCGCACACCGGTGCGCTCGCCGGTGAGGACGATGTCGCCGACACCTTCCTCAAGGACTGCGGCATTGCGCGTGTGGACACGCTCGAAGCGTTTCTCGAGAGCCTCCCCCTGCTTCGGCAGATGCCTCTGCCCAGGCCCAGCGAAGCCGCACGCGCACCGCGTGTCGCAGTAGTGACCACGACCGGTGGCGGTGCGGCCATGGTTGTCGATCAGCTCGGGGTTCGCGGCGTCAACGTCGTGCAACCGCGAGAAGACACTTTCGCGCGGCTCGCGAAAGCAGGCGTCCAGGTGTCCAGTGGACGCATCGTCGACCTGACCCTGGCAGGCACGCGCTACGACGTTATGAGCGCGGCACTGCGCGTGCTGCGGACGGCGCCGGAATTCGATCTCGTCATCGCTGTTGCGGGCTCCTCCGCGCGCTTCGCGCCGGAACTGGTGGTTCGCCCGATTATTGACAGCGGCATGAATGATCCGCAGTTGCACGCGCTGGCCGCGTTCGTGGTCCCGGAGGCGCCCGAGGCACTTCTGCGCCTGACCGAAGCGGGCGTGCCGTGTTTTCGCACGCCCGAAGCTTGCGCCGATGCGATCGCCGCGGCTGCGTCCCGGCGCGCGCCGAAGCCTTTCGCGACACGCCCGGTGCCGGGAAAAAGCCACACGGACTATGCGGAAACCGTCTTGCTCGACGAGCTGGCTGCGTACGAACAGCTTGCGCAAGTGGGTGTTCGGCATGCCCCCGCCACTGCTGTACCGGTACGGGAAGACGCGCCGCTGCCTGAAGGCCTCCCCTATCCGCTCGCGGTCAAGGTTCTCTCTGAGCGGCTGCCTCACAAGACGGACGTTGGCGGCGTCGAACTCGGTGTCGTCGATGCAGCGCAATTGCAGGCAGCCACCGCACGCATCATCGGGAACGTGAAACAGCACGAGCCAGATATCGCAGTCGAGCACGTTCTCGTGCAACCGATGACGAAGGGCCTCGGCGAGGCGCTGATCGGTTATCGGCTAGATCCGCAGGTGGGACCGGTCGTGATGGTCGCGGCCGGTGGGATCTACACAGAGCTTTACCGTGACCGTGCGCTTCGGTTGGCCCCCGTCGATGTCGACGAAGCGCGTGCGATGATCGCTGAGGTTAAGGGCCTGCGCGCGCTCGACGGTTATCGCGGCAGAGCGCGAGGCGACCTTGACGCTTTGGCTGAAGCTGTCGTGTCGATGTCGCGACTCGCTATCCTCGCCGATGTCTGCGTTGTTGAAGCCGAAGTCAACCCGGTGATGGTTATGCGTGAAGGAGAAGGTGTGCTCGCCGTCGATGCGTTAGTGCGCATCAAAAAATGAAGCGTGACGCGCGTGCTGGAGCTTGAGGACTGACATCCTTTTTCCAGTTCGCGCGTCTCCGCTGGTCATTCAGATGCCACGTGGGCGGCCACTTTGCTTACCGAACCCGCACCACGCCCGCTGCGCGTCTCAGTGTGCCCGTCGCAGCGACCCGCTGGCGCCGTCCAATCACGTGTTCGTACATGCTGTCGCGAGGGTCAATAACCGCGCATAGAACAGCTACCAACCGACGCGCTGGCGTGAGCACAGGATGCAGGAATTACGTGATCCACGACGCACGCAGCGATTTCTGTCAAATTCCAGGCCGGTCCGGCAACGCTTCGCTTTACCCCGTCACTGCATGGGCGCTGCAGCTCACCGTGTGCAACTGAAGAAACGTCTCGACAGATGGGATGACTGGAGCACGGCACGGCCCTATACCTCGTCTGATAATCGTCTGGATTCCTGCACGTTATCCATTTCACCGCCTTCTTGTCTTGAACTTGACGTTCCCGTCGTCGCGGCCGAGCACATTCGCGTCCAGGTTCGGTAATTACTCCAGTTTCCCCGAGACCGACCGCGCGAGGAGTATCAAAGGCCCCGCTATCTGGTGACCCAGAGAACGCTTTACATTGCGACATATTCCATCAAAGACGGCGCCCGTTGTTCGCTCTCGCGTATCTCCTGCACGCGTGGCCGACACCGTATTTTACGGATCAAACACTGCTCCGCCTGCGCAAAAAATCCATTCTCGGGCATTGATCGCTATGCTGGCTTTTCATTCGAGCCGGTGTATGTCATGATGAAGCGTATGAAGATTCGAAACGTCACGACCTATCTGCACCACCATCACGGGCGACTTCCGTTGCGCCGTGGTCCGTTCGCATCTAGTCACTGAATCGGGAACGTTCCCGATCGGGACAACGACCAAGGCGCCTTTGGCGCCTTTTTTGTTTTTGGACGCTTTGAAACCATGCCGCGCCGATCGATCGATAACGTGAGGAGTGTCTCCAATGCAACAATCGTGGAAGGATGTGTCCTTTGCGGATTTGCCGCTTCGGGAGGATCTCAAGTTGCGGCACGCATACGGGGCGCCTCAGCTCGATGTGCCGGTCTGTCTAAACGTCAACGAGAATCCGTACTCTCCGTCGTCGGCGCTCATCGAGCGTATCGCGGCGGCTGTATCCGACGCGGCGCACCGCGCAAACCGCTATCCGGACCGCGACTTTTTAGAACTTCGGGCGCAACTGGCAGATTACCTCACGCACGACACCGGCTTGACGGTTGACGCGTCGTGCGTCTGGGCAGCCAACGGCTCGAACGAAGTAATCCAACAGATTCTTCAGGCTTTTGGCGGCCCGGGGCGCTCGGCGCTGGCCTTTACGCCCGCATATCCAATGTATGACGAATACTGCCGAACGACCTTCACGCGCCTGCATACCTTGCCTCGTAACAAGGATTTCGCGCTGGATCTGAATCATGCGATCGATGGCATTCGCGCGCATCAGCCAGGCGTGGTTCTGCTTACCTCGCCAAATAATCCGACCGGGACCGCGCTTCCCATTGAAGATATCCACGCGATACTCGACGTCGCGCCGGGCATCGTGATTGTGGACGAGGCTTATGCAGAGTTTCGACGCTCTGGCGTCCGCAGCGCGGTGACGCTCCTGCCCGACCACCCGCGGCTTATTGTGATCCGCACGCTCAGTAAGGCGTTCAGCTTCGCGGGTGCCCGCGTGGGATATTGCGCTTGCAGACCGGCGATCGTCGAAGCGCTGAAGCTCGTTCGGCTTCCATATCACCTCTCCGCATTTACCCAGGCGGCCGCCAGTGCGGCGCTCTTCGAGCGTGACGAGATGCTTTCCCAGGTAGAAACGATCAAAGCCGAGCGCGACTCAACCGTTAGCTGGCTGCGTAGCCTGGGCCTCGTGGTCGCCGATTCGGATGCGAACTTCGTGATGTTCGGCAAGTTTGCGGATCGCCACCGAGTATGGAGCGGACTTCTGCACCGCGGCGTCCTGATTCGCGAAGTCAGTCCTCCGGAGTACTTGCGGGTGTCGATTGGTACGCCTGCGGAGATGGGCGAGTTTCGCAATGCTTTGCTTGCCGTGATGGCCGATGCATGACCAGCGGCTGTCTTGAAACTCGGAACCTTGGCATATAGCGATGTGCAGTGCGATTGGACGGCTTCGACACGACCGGATCGCACACTTTGGTGAGCTGTCGGGCGGCAGACAGGTGTTCTCACCAGACAACGAGCGTTAGCGGAGGCTTTGGACACTCAAGTCCCCTATCGGCATCCTCTTGCCAGCTTCAGCAACCATACTTCAATGTTTCGTACGACTGGATTCCAATCGCCTTCGTGAGTCTGACGTAGTACGACCAGGTCTTTGATCCAGGGGCTACCAGGTCCTCGACTTCCACATTGCCATTCTGCTCACGAACCAGCGGACCTTGCAGCGGCGGCGTAACGGGGCAGTCCGCGGCAGACACGTCCAGCTCGAACTGGCGACGCTCGAAAGCGTACACACTGGGCAGCCCATCGAGGCCGTTGTCGTCTGTCGACGCAATCCGGACGAAATACGTACCCTCCGGCAGATCTTCGAAGTCTGCGTGCGAGGTAGCCACGCGCCGATCGCGGACCATATCGAGTTGCCTGGCGTCACGCGAAATCTGCCAGTGATAACCAGCCGCATGCTCATCCAGTTCGACCTCGAAAGTGACCGCTTTGCCGTCCTGGAGGCGGCCAGGTTCCACAAGCGACGGTGCCGGCAACAGCATCACAGGTCTTCCGATCGCTCCCCCGGCGGGGCTGACGTTGCCGAAGCCAGCTGTCAGGAGTTGCTCCGCCGCGTCAAGCGGCATGCCGGGCACCAGCGCAACGCTTCGGCCATCCAGCGTCAGTGGATCGACTCCGACCGCGCCCTTGAGCACGGAGATCGCTGTGGTCTGCGCTGCTACGTTGTAATCGACTTTGAAATGAGTGCCGCGGACGCCGGCAACCACCGATGGCGAGTGAATCTGGAACAGGTCGCTGCGCCGCGTCGCCAGTGCGACCTGACCTTCGACCTCACCCTGGTGCAACCCGAAGATCCAGCTCGTCGCGCCGGTCAGCGTGATGTGCCGCAATTTCTCGATACTAAGTTCGCTTTCCTGCGAAACCACCACGTGCGAGCCATCGGGCAAATCGAGTGTTGTGAATCCATTCGGACCGGTGATCAGGTGCTCTCCTTCGATAAGCGTTTCGCCAACCTGCAATGGCAGTTTTGGACCTGGGCCCAACTTGTGCTCGACAGGACCGCTCGTCGCGAACACGCGGGTCGCGTCCGAGTCCTCCCGAAGCCGGCTGGTGGGTAAATACAGCACGATGCCGGCCGGCATCCGTCGCGGCACGGGCACGCGATTCAGGTGACTAAGCAATACCCAGTCCGCTGAATCGCTCATATAGCGAGCAGCGATGTTGTACAACGTGTCGCCGTCGCGTGTGGTGTAGATGGCGTACGCCGGCGGCAGCTTCGCGCCAGCCTCGCCCTCCATGTCCCGCGCTTGTGCCGGGCCGCCCCCGCTAGTCGCGCCCGCCAAAAGCAGGCATGCGGTCACAAGCCATGCTGCCACGCGGCGGCCCTTCGGGGCTGCGACGGGCATGACCTTGTACACGAGAACCGTCACGGCTCCTCCGCTTCGCAAAGGCATCGACTATCAGGCTAGGGAAGCGATACCGTCAGCACATCGAATTTTTATCTTTGAGAACAAGCGCTTTCAACGACTCGTATCATCCTCTACCGACATTGGTGAGGCCGCCATCATCTCTGTCCAAAGATTAGCAACAGATAACTACTACGAAGGGTTAATATTTTTTAAAAAGTAACAGTGCTTACTGATGAAAATCGGACATGAATAAACGTGTGAGAAAAGTCGCCCACGTGTCGACAGCGAGTACGACGCCTAATGCTTCGACACGAATCGAGGTATGCGATCAATTCAGGTGCTACGGTGACAAGATCCTGTTGAAAATAGCCGATGGGTCCGCAACTGAATATCGCTACCGCTGCTTTTCTGATCGCCGATTCGGCGCTCGTTGCCATGCTCATGACGGAACACCGACTTGCGCCAAGCTCTTATCTCAGTGGGATGGGAATACGGATGGCCGCTTTCGAGCGACGCGAATACCGCTTCAGTGGCGCGTGCTGTCGACAGGCGAAACCTTTAGCCAACGCTGTGCTGGTCGTTCGTATGGGACAGTGGTCGGCAATCAGGAGAGGGAATTCCATTGCAACTGGCGCCGACTCTTCTTTCTCGGCACGATCGGGTTTACCGTTTCCCGTTGCTGCCCGCGATCTACCTACCGACGCAGTCCTCAAGTAACTTTGGGACTACTACCTTCCGTCCCTACGGTGTGGGATTCATCTCTGCCAGCCGCTCCAGGCGGTATCCGAAACCGTAGACCGGTGTGAGCCGGTAGCCACTTTCGGGGCGCAATGCCAGTTTCTGACGCACACCCGAGATGTGGGTGTCCATTGTCCGGGAAAGCACGTCAGGCGGTTGCCTCCACACCCGCTCGGCAATGTGCGCGCGAGCCAGCGGACGGCCTAGATTCTGGAAAAGGAGCAGCGCGAGCGCAAATTCACGCTGGGTCAGCTTAACCTCCTCCCTGTTCCTGAAGACTCGCTGCGCCGCCATGTCAAACTCGACATCGTCAAAAACCTCTTTCGTTGCAAGGGGATCGATCGCATACATGCGGCGCAGCAGCGCGGTGATACGGGCAAGCAGCAGGGGCGGTGAAATGGGTTTGACGAGATAATCATCCGCCCCTTCGTTCAAGATCGCGGTAATGTCAGTCTCGCGGCCGTACGACGTCAAAAAAATGACCGGCACCCGGGACGCCACGTTCTGTTTGACCCAGTTCAGGACCTCCCTGCCGGTCATGTCGGGAATCTGCCAGTCCAGGATCAGCACATCGAACGTCTCTCGCCGCAGGGCATGAATGAGCGCAGCGCCTATTTCAAAGTGGTGGCAGTGATGTCCCGCCGCGGTCAGCGTCCCTGATACCGACGCGGCCTGGACTGGGTCGTCTTCCAGCAGTGCAATTCTCATAGCGCCCTCCACGCATGCCGTCCGGCTAACCGGCTCGTATTTTGCATTTCTCACCATTCTAGAAATTGCGGCAGAAGTATTCACTTGATGCGAACCCGAAGTGCTGGAGGTCAGAGGCTATTCGCTGGAGCCATTCCCCGGCTGCACATCCAGCACCGCACCGAGCTGTGCGGTTATCGCCAGCGCCATGCGTTGCCAGCACAGCCAGAACGGGATGAGACGACCCCGTTGCTAATCCCGCTGCGCGGCGACAGCCACAACATGACGACTGTGGGCGCGCACACGACGACCGATCACAGCGATCGGTGAATGTCGACGATCTCATCTGCGTGTCGCCGCGGTGGCACTCGTCAGCGCGACGCGGCGACTTCGGACAGCCGCTGTCGGTCCCAGTTTGAGACATTCAGTCATGGGACTACATCGTCGACGATTAGCTGTCGGTATGCGAGCCGCCCTTCCTCTCAGGACACGGGAACGGCCATCTCCAGCCTCCGACCGTTCGGGCCATATATATGTTGGCTTGCATTAATGGTCGAAAGCATAATTTAAACAAGAATAATATATATGAAATATGCAATTCAAATATTAATGCGTCTGGAATAATGTGACTTTTACGTGTCATATTTATTGCATTTTTGTTAAACGCAATCCAGAATAGACATCTCAAAAAACGGCCACCACCTTTCAAGGTGAACGCTACGAAAAACCCAATATGGAGACGCTGACATGCGCCTGACGCATGTCGCCGTATGCTATGCATAGCAATTTATTCGAGTCGGAATCGAACGTGCGGTCTTATTGTCGCAATTTTCCGGTTTTGTTGAAGACGGCCAGAAATTCCGTAATTCAATCATCCAGTGGCATGGAGTATATTGATTTTCTTGCGGGCGCTGGATCTCTCAATTACGGCCATAATCATCCGAAATTAAAATCGGCATTGCTGGATTATATTGGCAATGACAACATAACCCAGAGCCTCGATCTTTATACCGAAGCGAAGGCCGCTTTCATCGACACCTTCGTCGGGACTATCCTTGCACCGCGCGGTCTGGACTACAAGCTTCAGTTCACCGGTCCGACCGGGACCAATGCCGTGGAGGCGGCGCTCAAGCTGGCTCGCCTCGCCAAACGGCGTCCGACGATAGGTGCATTCAGCAACGCGTTTCACGGCATGAGTCTCGGGGCGCTCGCGGCCAGCGGCAACGCCGACAAACGTGCTGGCGCGGGTATGCCGCTCGGCAATGTCACCTTCTTCCCGTACGACGGCTATATGGGGCCGAACGTGGACACCGTCGAATATATCGAACGCCAGCTCAACGACCCGTCCAGTGGTATCGCCAAGCCGGCGGCCTTCATTGTGGAAACCGTGCAGGGCGAAGGAGGCATCAACATCGCGTCCTTTGAATGGCTGAGGCGTCTGTGCGCGATGGCGCGCCGCAATGACATTCTGGTGATCGTCGATGACATCCAGGCGGGTTGCGGCCGGACCGGGCGCTTTTTCAGCTTCGAAGTGGCGGAAATCAAGCCCGACATCGTCTGCCTGTCCAAGTCGCTCGGCGGCTACGGCCTGCCGCTATCGCTAGTGCTGATTGCACCGGAGCTGGATATCTGGAAACCCGGACAACACAACGGCACGTTTCGTGGCAACAACCTCGGATTCGTAGCTGCCACCACGGCGCTTTCCTTCTGGAGCGACGAGACATTCAAGGCGTCGCTGCAGCAGCGCGTGTCGCAACTTCATGCATGGCTGGAATCGCAGGTGCGGCGGTACGGCAAGGAGCGCGTCAGGGTGCGCGCCAGGGGACTCATCGCCGGGATCGAGTTTCATCGGGACGACATCGCCGCGGCTGTTTCAGCGGAAGCGTTCGAGCGCCGTGTAATCGTAGAGACATGCGGCGCACGGGATCAGGTGCTCAAGTTTCTGCCGCCGTTGACGATCGAGTCGGACATTTTCGAAGAAGGACTCGACCGCGTCGCCTACGCGATCGACAAGATCATCAGCAAAACAGGCAACTAAAAATACACGAATAGAAAATGAAACAGATCTTTGATGTAGTAGGTGTCGGTTTTGGTCCCGCGAATATTGCACTCGCAATCGCCCTCGAAGAGCTTCGCCCGGAACTCAAATGCATTTTTCTTGAGCGGAACGAGGAAGTCGTCTGGCAAAAAAATATGCTTTTCGAAAATGCGCTGGACGTTCACTCGAATATCCAGAATATTCCCCACCGGGATCTGGTGACGCCGCGCAACCCCCGCAGCCGCTACACTTTTCTGAATTACCTCCATGAAAATGGTTTGTTGTTCAAGCATTTGAACATGGACCTGATGTTGCCAATGCGTCCGGAATATGCCCGCTATATCAGTTGGGTTGCCAGGGAGCTGTCCAGCGTTTTTCGCGGCAGCGCGGCGGTTTCGTCGATCGCGGTCAGTGAGGACGAAACCGTCTACGAGGTTCGACTCGCGGACGGCGAGACCATCAGCGCGCGTAACGTCGTGCTTGGCACGGGCCGGCAAGCACGGATCCCAGAGATTTTCCGCAACCTCGGTTCGTCGAACGTGGTTCACTTCACACAATATCTGTCGGCGATCGAGCGTCTCGTGAACGAGGGTGCGCAAGCGGTTGCTGTGGTGGGCAGCAGCCAGACCGCCGCCGAACTGATGTTGCATCTGACCAAGCAATATCCGCAACTGAAGGTTGACGGGATCATGCGGCGCTTTGCGTTTCCGCTCAAGGACACGTCGCCGTTCATGAGCGAAATCTACTTTCCCGAGTTCACGGACGCCTACTACAAGGCCAGCCCGGCGCTCAAGAAACGCTTCGACCGGGATGTCTATCGCACCAACTATGGCGCGGCGGACATGGATGTGATCGAGGAAATCTACAAGCAGATTTATCACGATTCGCTCAGCGGTCGAAACCAGTTGACGCTGCATCGTATGACCGATATCTCGCAGGCTGCGATTGCGGACGGCAAGATCAGGTTGACGCTCGAGCATCATCTGGAATCGGCGACTCGAGACCACCACTATGACGGCGTGATTCTCGCAACCGGTTTTGTGAATTTCGGTTCGGGCGACGATGAAATCAAGGTGCCGGCGCTACTCAACAACGTGCGGGATTATCTGTCGCTCGAAGCGGGAGCCGTCGCCGTCAATCGGGATTACTCGGTGAGCACCTCGGCCGCGGCTCCGGGCCGCATCTTCCTGAATGGTTTGTCCGAAGCGATGCACGGAATGGGCGATGCCGGCTCGTTGAGTCTCTCGTCGATCCGTGCGAAGGATATCGTCGACGCGCTGACAACGCGCGTGCCGGCATAAACCGCGGCGACCTATGAACCTCCCAACTGCAACACCGGACATCGCTCGCGTGGTCGATTCTCTCCTTGCGGAGGCAATTCAGACCTGCGCGTGTCGTGGAGTCATCGCCCCCTCGCGCTCCCGGGATATCGAGCCGTTGATCAACGGAGTCGGCTCGCTCGGCATTTTTTACGTGAACGGTGACGAGCCGATCGTCATAAAAATTGGCTTGACCAGGATACTCGCGGATGAGGTCGCATTCTATGAAGCGGCAGAACGTCATTTTGGCGAGTTGCCCTCATGCAGTCTTCCGAAAGTGCTATGCCATGCATTCGGCGACGAATTCGCATGGTTCGCCATCGAGGGCGGTCTGAAAGCGACGCTGGAGAACCTGATTTACGCCGAGCCCACGGCCACTACGCTGAAGCCCGACTGGCGAGACGCGATGTGCGGCGTGCTGGACTCGATGGCGCCGGTCTATGGAACCACCATGGTGAAGGGAGGCTGGCCGCTCGAGCGCTACCATTTTCACGGCCGGCTCGATGAGCTGATTCGCGGCGACGAGATCGCGAGGTCGGCCGCGCACTTCCTCGGTGAAACGATCGCGCTCGAGCAACTACTACGTAGCGAACTCGTTATCAACGACCGGTGCTACCCGAGTCTGGACGAGATGCTGGCTGTCGCGGCCGCGGTCTATCCGGACCTTGCGCAGACGCACACGTCGTTCATCCACGGCGATCTGCAGATTCGCAATGTGATTCCGGGCGAACGCGGCAAAGGCTATCTGTTCGTCGATCCGAGAACCCGCTGGGAAAACCGCACGGTCGAACCGCTCGGACTGGGCTCGCCGCTCTACGACGCGGCCAACCTGCTGCATAGCGTGGCGGGCATGTCCACCATCCTCGCGCACGCGGACTGCGGCGAGCAGGATCGACTGTGCCGCCAGATCCACGTTCGTAGCGGCTCCATGGGGCTGTGGATGAACGAGCCGTTCCTGCTGCAAACCGATACGGCGATGACCCAGATGCGCGATCTGGTCGCGCAGCGACTCGCTCCCGAGTTTCTTGCGCGCGGTTGGGAGGCCCATCTGTTCGCTTATGCCGCGAACTCCACGATCGGATGGCTCAAGAGCATTCCCACCGTGCGAACGGCAAGGACATGGCTGAGCATCTACGCGAACGGAGTAAGGCTGTTGCACCACGCGTTGACGGCTATTCCGCCATCGATGAAGACGTTCCACCCAGGCCGCCGGCAAACCGGTGCCACCCTGCAACTCCTTGACGCAGTGAATGCATGATGAAACATCTCGTTTTTGTCGACGGCAACGGTCAGATTTTCAATGCGTTGAAAGCGGCGCTCGACTGCGGTTATCGGGTCTCGTTCGTGCAATCCGCCGAGTTCCAATACTATGAGCAGTCCGCCCAAAGTGCTGCCCTGCTGCAGCAACTCAACGCGGTGATCGTACTGCCTCGCACTACCGACGCAGAACTCGTCTACGGAGCGTTGCGCACGCTGCATCTGAGCCACCCCGTCGACGCGGTGTTCAGCTTGCTCGATCTGCCGATCGTCGCCGTTTCGCACGCGTGTCACCGCATGGGGGTTCGTTTCGCCGATGCCGCGGCGCTCGCCAGAGCCCGCGACAAGCATACGATGCGCGAGACCTTGCACGCATCGGGCATTCCGTCAGCCAGGTCCGCGCGCGTGACCGATCTCGACGCTGCACTGAGCGCCGCGCGGGAGATCGGCTATCCGGTCATTCTCAAGCCTGTCTCCGGTCTCGCAAGCATCGCGGCAACCTGTGTCGTCGACGACGCGCATTTGCGGCGAGCATGGGAGAGTGCCGAGGCTCGCATCAGCGCGTTTCCGGAGGACGTTCGACGCAATCTCGGCGGCGGCCTGCTGATCGAAGAACGTCTGAGCGGCCGGATGTTCTCGGTCGAACTCGCGCGCCGCGGCAGCGAACAGTTCCTGTTCATGCTCTCGGGCCGCGACCGCAATGCATTCGACGAAACCGACGTGCTCGGCATCACGATGCCCGCGTTGCTCGACCCACAGCAGAGCCGCGAGGCGGTTGCGTATGCGAATAGCGTGCTCGACGCGCTCGGCTTCGAGTTTGGATTCTTTCATATCGAAATGATGTGGACGAAAAACGGCCCCCGGCTGATTGAAGTGAATCCGCGCCCGATGGGCGGCAACATGCCGAAGCTTTACGAGCAGCTCACCGGCAAAAGCATTTTTCCGGCACTGTTCGCGCTGCATCTCGACGAACCGGTGGATCACGGCATCGACCCAAACTGGGGCGTGGTGGCATCGTGGCGGATGCGCACCGCGGCTCCCACCTTGGGGCCGGTGAAAGTCGACTGGCGCACTCTGCTCAATAACGATCCCGACATCGTCAACGTCACGTGGGATCCGCTTGCCGCGACCGACGGCGCGATCCAGGATCAGGCGCTGTTGGGCCGTTTCCAGATCCGCCGTCGCGACGGCGCAACCGCCGTCGCCGACGCGCGTCGACTCCTTGCCGAAGTGGAACGCCAGGCCGGCATCGAACTTTGCTACCCCAGCGATCGTTTTCTGCCAGCCGACCGCCCTCTCACGCCCGCATAAGGCGTTCGCGCGTTATCTGGAACACCACCATGCAAGTCGAAACTGTCGCTGTCCCTTCCTCGTTGCTGCGCGAGCGCAACTACGTGCTGCTCTCGATGTCCGCGTTCTCCGCGAACTTCGGCAGTGTCGCACTGCTGATGAGCCTGTCGCTGAAAGCCTTCGCGCAAACCGGATCGAGCCTGCTGGCGGGTGCCATCTATGGCAGCCAGTGGCTCATCCCGCTGTTCTTTCTACCGATGATCGGCTGGCTCGCGAACCGCTATCCGCTGCGTCGGCTGATGTCCGTTACGCTGGTCCTGTCGGTCGCGGTCACGGTCGTAGTCTGCCAGTGCTACCCGCATTACCTGTTGCCGTTCTTCGGCTTGATGGCGGTTCGCGGCGTGCTCGAGAATGTCTCCAAATCGGCGGCCGCGGTTGCCTTAAAGGTGTACATGCCGGGGCGGTTGCTCGAACGGGCATCGTCGTTTTACGATACCAATCGCTATGTCTCTTCGGCTACGGCGTCTTTAGTCGGTGTGCTCTTTCTCAACCGGATTTCGATTGCGCAGGTGGCTTTGCTCAGCAGCTCGGCTTTCGTGATCGCCGCGTGTTGCTATGCGGCGCTGCCGTACGTACCGGCGGTGAAACCGGATCAGCCGCGTCCCGACTTTTCATACTGGCGCGAGACGTGGCGGATTCTCGAAAGAAAACCCCTATTGCGGCGCTGCTTCGTCAATCTCAGCCTGATCACCGGCGTGTTTCAGGGCTTCTACTACATTGCCAGAAGCACGTTGCCGATCGGGCAGTTGGGATTGTCGATCAATGCGGCCGCCTTCGTACAGGCATTGATCAGCCTGACGTTTACCGCCGGCGCGATGTTCGTGGCCCGTTTCATGCCAGTCGGCGCACCGCCGCTGCGCTGGTTGTCTCCGCTCGTTCAGACCGTGGCCGCGGCGTTTTTCATGGCGGGTTCCGTGCTGACCCGGCAACCCGTATTCGGCATTGCCAGTTTTCTCGCCTGCCTGTTTTTCTACGAGGTCTATTACACTTTCACGAATAACCAGATCATGCTGACGTGCACTCCGGAGGAGATCAGCTATATTTCCTCCGCCAAGTACGGCGCGCTCACGTTTTGCATGCTCGTTGTTATCGTCGCGGGAGGCGCGGCGGCCGACGCGATCGGCTTCGCATCCATGACACTGGTACTCGCATGGAGCGTGGTGATCGGCTTTTATATCTTCAACAACCGTCTTTTGCCCGAATCTTCCGAGGTCGTCTGAATCGTGCTTTCGCTCATTATCGGTAACAAGAATTACTCGTCGTGGTCGATGCGTCCATGGGTTTTGATGAAAGAACTGGCGATTCCGTTTCGCGAGGAAGTACGCAACTTTCAGGAAGGATCGAGCCTTAGCGCCTTCCGTGCATTCTCTCCGAGCGGCATGGTGCCGTGCCTGCTCGACGGTGACGAGACCGTCTGGGACTCTCTGGCGATCGTCGAACATCTGGCGCAGAACAACCCGCGTGTCTGGCCCATCAAAGGACGCTCGTGGGCGCGTTCGGTCGCTGCGGAAGTTCACTCCGGCTTTGCCGCGCTTCGTCGCGGTTGTCCAATGAGTGTCGGCGTCCGGGTCGAGCTCGAGAATCCACCACCCTCGGTGGCAACAGATCTTGAGCGCCTCGTGGCCATCATCGAAACCGGCATTGGCCGGTTCGGCGGTCCATTCGTTTGCGGTGCCGAATTTACCGCGTGTGACGCATTTCTTGCGCCATTCGCGTTCCGCGCGCAGACGTATGGACTTGTCGTCGGCAAGACCACCCAGCAATATTTCGCGCATCTACTCGAACTGGCTTCGATGCAGAACTGGCAGCGCGACGCGATCGCCGACCCGTGGCGCGAATCGGGACATGAAGCAGAGGTCGCCGCTCTTGGACGCGTGACTGCGGACTACCGCCGCACTTAACGTCGATTGCCTCGCGGCGATTACCGGAAGTACGCCGCAGAGCCATTAAAACCAGAAGCCCGAACCACAATCATGCAAAACCTCGAAGCTGTCGTTTTCGATCTCGACGACGTTCTTTGCAACTACGACCGTCATGCGATGGCGACAAACCTCGCCAGGCATTCGGGATGCCAGGCGCAGGAAGTCTATGACGCGATCTGGAACTCCGGGCTCGATTCACGCAGCGACCGCGGCGACATCACGGCTGACGCTTTTCTCGCCGAGCTTGGCAAATCGATCGGGTTTCGCGTGACAGTCGACGCGTGGGTAGAGGCCAGGACTGCCGGAACTCGCATCGATGAAGCGGTATTGGAGATCGCCAGCACTTTGAACCGCTCGTACGAACTCGCAGTACTGACGAACAACAGCTCGCTCGTCGCCACGCATATGGAATCAATCTGCCCGCCAGTCGCGCGTCGGTTTGCCGGGCGCATTTATGCATCTGCCGCGCTCGGAGGAGCAAAGCCAGCGCGCCGCGCTTACCTCGGTTGTACCGAAGCCCTCGGCATCGATCCCGCGAACGTATTGTTCATCGACGATCTGCAGAAGAACGTCGAAGGCGCGAGACAGGCGGGCTTGCGTGCACTGCTGTTCCGCGGCGCAGCGCAGTTACGGGACGATCTGGCCGGGTTGGGCGTGCTGGACGAAGCGCCGTCGCGTGTTCAATAGCACGCAGGCTGACGCCGCTCATCATCCGAATTCCGCGCATCAAACCGTCATACACACGTACGTGATCAGCGGCTCAACTGGGATACGACGACCGATAGCCGCGATCGGTGAACATCGACAACTCGTACAGCGAATGATTTCCGACGTTAAAGTACACGTTCAAATAACGGAGCTACCCCGAGGGATTCATGCACTGGCCATCAGCCTTTAGCGGATCAAAGATCGCACTCTTCCTCGCGAGGTCTTTGAAGAGTTCGGAATAAGCATACCCGCCAATCGAATCAGCCGCTTGAGCCGACCAGGACCGCGACCTATCCGATTACAGGTCAAAGTTCCCCTACCGCCTCGCCGCCCCCCTCTCCCCAAGCCTCCCCTCAAGCAGCTTCACAAAGCTCGTCGCCGCTAGCGAAAGACTCGCATTCTCACGCCGAATCAGCGAAAGCGTTCGCGTCGTCTGTTCGCGTCTGACGAACGGAATCAGCCGAATTCCAGCGCGCGCGCAGAAGTCGTATGTGTACTCCGGCGCGAACGCAATGCCGGCGCCCGCCTTCACGAGCCCAACCACGGAACTCATCGCGCCGACCTCGATGACCGATGACATCGTCACGTTGCTCCGCGCGAGCGATGACTGCATGATCTTGCCGAGATTGTGGTCGTCGCGAAGCATAACGATCGCTTCGTCGCGAAGATCCTTCCACGACACCTGCCGCTTTTCCGCCAGCCGATGATGTGCCGGGCAGGCAAGATAAATGTGATCGGTATAGATCGGCTCGGCGATGAGTTTCGGTTCCACCTCGTCCAGCGCAACGACGCCCACGTCGACCTTGCCGTTTATCACGTACTCGATGGCGAGGTCGGTCGAGATTTCGAAGCCCTCGATGCGCACGTCCGGGTGCAGGCTGTGAAACTCGGCGATCACATCGCACAGCAGGCCATAAAAAATCAGCGGTGCCGCCGCGACGCTGATCGTTCCTTTCTGCAAGCTGCGCAAATCCGCGAGACTTCGCGAGGCGGCGGCCAGTGTGCCTAGCATTTCGGTCGCGAATGCATGGAAATCCGCGGCGCCGTCCATCGGTTCGACCCGACGTGTGGAGCGTTGAAAGAGCGGAAAACCCACCTCGCTTTCCAGTTCCTGACAGAGTTTGCTCACCGCGGATTGCGTCATATTCAGCGCCTGCGCGGTGGCCGTGAAGCTCCTCAGTTCGAACAGCTTCACAAAGACCTTGAGTTGCCGGAAGGTGACGTTCATCGTGAATCCCGGGAAAAAATTGGTGAACAACGGAGCGCGCGATTCGCAGCTGCGCCATGAACTTATTCTAGATCATGATGAATTCATAACAATAATTCCATTGTTGGAATAAGCATTCGAGGGCCATCATGCTGGCGAATGCGGACGTATGGAAGCGCACGAGACCTCTGCGCTATCGCGTACCGCACCGATTCAGGAGACAGCGACTTGGCACAAGCCAATACCCCATCATTCACCGACGCCACGTCGACGCAACCGCGCAGCGGCCCGCTCGCGGGCGTGAGAATCGTCGACCTGACCTCCGTCGGCATGGGCCCCTACGCGACGCAGATATTCGGCGACATGGGCGCGGAAGTCATCAAGGTCGAGGCGCCGGAAGGCGACGTGTTCCGGCAGCCGGCACCGGCGCGAACGCCGGGCATGAGCGCGATCTTTCTCAATCTGAACCGCAACAAGAAGTGCGTCACGCTCGATCTGAAACAGGCCGACGATCTCGCGACGCTCAAGGCGCTGATCGATACCGCCGACGTGTTCATCTCGAACGTACGGCCGAAAGCGCTAAAAAAACTCGGGCTCGACTACGAATTGCTCGCCATGACTCATCCTCGGCTGATTTACTGCGCGGCGGTCGGCTTCGGGCAAAGCGGTCCCTATGCGGCCAAACCCGCATTCGACGACATCATCCAGGCGATGAGCGGACTCGCCGCGTTGCAGGGCGCAGCGACCGGCACGCCGTCGTATATCAACACGATCATCGCCGACAAGGTGACGGGACTCACGCTCGCGTACGCGGTGCCAATGGCGCTGTACGAGCGCGAGAAGTCGGGCCGCGGCCAGGCGATCGAAGTGCCGATGTTCGAGACCCTCGTGTCGTTCTCGATGATCGAGCACATGGGCGGCCGCACGTTCGAGCCTGCCGAAGGCGGGATGGGTTATAGCCGCGTGCTGTCCGCGCATCGTCGTCCTTATCGCACCGCCGATGGATTCATCGGCCTGCTTCCCTACACGGATGGCCAATGGCAGCGCTTCTTCGACATCGCCGGTCGCGCGGACCTTGCTACTGATCCGCGCTTCGGTTCGGCACAACGACGAAGCGAGCACTACGACGTGCTCTACGAGGAACTCGCGGCCATCGTGCTCACGAGGACGACCGACGATTGGCTCGTGCAATTGGAAGCGGCGGACATTCCCGTCGCGCGCGTGATGGAGCTGGACGATCTGCTCGACGATCCGCATCTACAGGCGACGGGCTTTTTCGTGGAACGCGACCACCCGACTGAAGGCCGTGTGCGTCAGATGAACGTGCCGGTCTCGTTCTCGCGGACGCCGGGGCGAATCGACACGCTCGCCGAACGGCAGGGTACGAGTCAGCACGACGTGTTGCGCGAACTGCCCTCTCCACGAGTCGCCACCGAAGAACAGTAATCGCGGCGAATTTGCCGGACCCGGCGCATCGCGCCGCCTAACCCATGGACGGATTTCATTCATGACCGAAGCTACTCATCACGCGGATGCTGCGGAGCGTGCCTTCACGTTGTCGATCGACGATCGCGGCGTCGCAACGCTCGCGCTGCACATCGGCAAAATCAACGTATTGCATTCGAAGGTCGCGGCCGATCTGGTCAGCTGCCTCGCCGGGCTTTCACAAGACTCGCGCGTGCGCTGTCTGATTCTGCGCGGCAACGAGCGCGCGTTTATCGGCGGTGCGGATATCAACGAAATGGTTGCGCTCGATTCCGCGGCGGCGTGCGAGTTTATCGCGGGCCTTTATCACGTGTGCGAAGCCGTCCACAACGCGCCGTTCCCGGTGATCGCGCGCATCCATGGCTGGTGTTTCGGCGTCGGTGCGGAACTGGCCGCGGCCTGCGATATCCGCGTCGCGTCGCAGGAGTCGTGGTACGCGATGCCGGAAGTGAAGATCGGCATTCCGTCGGTTATTCAGGCTTCGCTGCTGCCGACTTTGATCGGCGCGGGCCGCGCGCGCTACTGGCTCATCACGGGCAGACGGATCGATGCGCGCACGGCCTTCGAATGGGGACTCGTGAACGAGGTGGTGTCGGTCGACGAACTCGACGATGCGGTGAACGCAGTCGTGCAGGACATCTGCGAATGCCCGCCGAACGCGATCCGTTTGCAGAAGCAGTTGTGCAACAGCTGGGAGTCAGCGTTCCCCGACGACGCCGCGCGTGCCAGCATCGATACATTTGGGGATGCTTACGAAACCAGCGAGCCCGCCGTCGCGATGCGCCATTTCCTCGATTCGCGCAAACGTAGATAAGACGGGCAGCGCATGTCGGATCGACTATCCGCATAGCCGCCGCATAGCAGGTGCAGTGCAGAAAGGACTGGAAATACAGGAGGAGACAGCATGGACAATACCTACAGCGAAACAACCGAAACATCGTCGCGAGAGACGGTCAGGATCATTGCCGCCTCGACGGCAGGCACGCTTTTCGAGTGGTACGATTTTTTTCTCTATGGCGCGCTGGCCAGCGTAATGGCGGAGCAGTTCTTTTCCGCGCTGAACGAAGAGACCAAATTTATCTTCGCGCTACTCGCGTTCGGCGTGGGCTTTGCGTTTCGTCCGTTGGGCGCGTTGCTGTTCGGTCGTCTCGGCGACATGATGGGACGCAAATACACGTTTCTGTTCACGCTCGTGCTGATGGGCGGTGCCACGTTCTGCGTGGGCCTGCTGCCGAGCTACAAGGAATGGGGCATGTGGGCGCCGGCCGTTCTGATCGCGCTGCGTATCGTGCAGGGCATCGGTATCGGCGGCGAGTATGGTGGGGCCGCGGTGTTCGTCGCCGAGCATGCGCCGGCCGGCAAACGTGGCGAGCACACGAGCTGGATTCAGGCGACGGGCGCGCTCGGCATGGTGCTGTCGCTCATCGTCGTGTTCGCGGCGCGGCAAATCGCGGGCGATTCGTTCGATACGTGGGGCTGGCGCATTCCGTTCCTGCTGTCCGGTCTGCTGTTGCTGATCTCGCTTTATATCCGCGCATCGATCAGCGAGTCGCCGTTGTTCGTGAAGATGAAAGCAGAAGGCAAGACCTCACGCGCGCCGATTCGCGAAACGCTTGGACAGTGGCGCAATCTGAAGGTCGTGCTGATCGCGCTGTTTGGGCTGATCACGGGCACGACGACCGTTATCTACACCGGTCAGGTGTATTCCTTCTTCTTCCTGTCGCACACGTTGCGTGTCGATGCGGGCATCGCCGGCGTGTACGTGGCGATTGCACTGGTCTTGTCGATGCCGCTTTTCTGGGTGTTTGGCCGCCTGTCGGATCGCATCGGTCGACGTCCGGTGATTCTCACCGGCTGCCTGCTTGCCGCGTTGACCTATTTCCCGCTCTTTCACGCGTTGACTCATTTCGCGAATCCGGCGCTCGAAGCGGCGATCGCCAACGCGCCGGTGCAAGTCATCGGCGATCCGTCGACGTGCGCGTTCCAGTTCGACATCCTCGGCAACCGGCAATTCACGAGCGACTGCGACAAGGCGAAAGGCCTGCTGGCCAGAAGCGGCGTGCCGTACAGTTTCGCGGCGAGCAAATCGGCAAACGAGGCGGCAGCGACGACGGTCGCGATCGGCAGCGCGCGCTTCGCGGCAACGGACGCCGACGGCATCAGAAAAGCGCTTGTGCAGGCGGGTTATCCGTCCAAAGCCGACCCGGCGCGCACTAACGGCGCGATGGTGGTGCTGCTGATCTGGGTGATGAGCGTGTATCTGGCGATGGTGTTCGCGCCGCTCGCGGCCATCCTCGTCGAGATGTTTCCGACGCGTATCAGACTCACGGCGCTGTCGTTTCCGTATCACCTCGGCAATGGCATTTTCGGCGGCTTTTTCCCGACGATCGCGTTCGCGGTGGTGGCACACACGGGCGACATCTATGCGGGGCTCTGGTATCCGGTCGTGTTCGCATTGCTGACGGTTGTTGTGGGTGGGCTGTTTTTGCGGCGGCAGGTCATCACGGGCAATGATGCGGAGCTGGATGGTTGACGATGCGCGGCGCGCTGCTCTCCAACCGCGTGTCGTAGCGAGGCGCGGTTGGGGCGAAGCGGCGCCGCCTTCGCACCTGCCCTGCTCGACCGCACACTGCCTGCCCCACCTCACACCAACGCCTGCCCCCGCGTCTCCCGCATAAAGAAAAACACAATCAACGCAGCCAGCAGAAAGAACCCCGCCGTCGCGCCCAGCGCGGTGGCCACGCTGCCGTTGCGCGACAGCAGACCCACAGCGGCCGGCGCGAGCGCACTCGTGGCTCGCCCCGTGTTGTAGATAAACCCTTGCGCGGTCGCGCGAACGTGAGTTGGAAACATCTCAGCGAAGGTCGGCGCGAAACCGCTATAGAAGCCCGTGCCGAATAGCGCGACGATCGGACCGAATACGAGCAGCAGCACCGGCGACGCAATCGATACATACAGCGGCACCGACACCGCGGACAGCAGAAAAAACAGCAGAAACGCGAGCCGCCGTCCAATGCGATCGGCCAGATAGCCGAAGCAGATGAAGCCCACCGCGGCGCCCGCCTGCATCACGACGATCCACGTCGTCGAATGCAGCATGTCGAAGCCGCGGCCGCCCTGCGCGACCGGCGTCGACAGATACGTCGGAATCCACGTGAACAAGCCCCAGTAGCCGCACATCGCCGCGGCCGTGAACGCGAGCCCGACGATCGTGTTGCGCGCGTACGGCCCGAACAGCGTCGCCAGCGTTTGGGGCAGCGACAGCCGTTCGCGCTGCTCGCGCCAGATCTGCGGTTCCTCGACATGGCTGCGCACCCAGACCGCGAGCAGCGTCGGCACGAGCCCCACCGCGAACACCCAGCGCCAGCCGAAGTGCGGCAGCACCAGCGCGGCGGCGACGGCGGCCGCCGCGTAACCCACCGCGAACGAACTCTGCGCCCAGGCCATGACCTTCGCGCGATGTTTGGCCGGCCACGTTTCGGTGATCAGCGCGGCGCCTGCCGACCACTCGCCGCCGATGCCGAGCCCGAGCAGCAGACGGAACGCGAGCAGTTGCCAGACCGAGGTCGAGAACCCGCACAGCGCTGTGCCGATCGAGTAGCAAAGAATGCTGAGGATCAGCGAACGCGTGCGTCCGATGCGATCCGCCAGATAACCGAAGATGAGCCCACCAAACGCGGTGGACACCAGCGTGAGCGAAGCAATCATGCCGGCCACGCCCTTGTCGAAATGCAGGTCGACGCTGATTTCGCGGATCACCATCGCGAACAGCATCAGATCCATGATGTCGAGCATCCAGCCGATATAGGCCGAGCCGAACGCGCGCCACTGTGCGCGGGTCGCGCCTCGATACCACGGTTGCCTGTCCGGGGCCGCCGCCCTGTTAAGGGTCGCCGCTCTTTCCATTCGCTGTCTCCTTCCCCAGTTTGCTGAGTATTCGTGTGTCGTATCGATGATCGATACGATCAAACATGTTTGTAGCGCCAATATTAACAGTGCATTTTTATGCGTAGGCTCGTGGTAAACCATAAATAGATCATCGCGTATCGATAATCGATACTGCTCGACATGATCCATTCGTATTCCTTGTCGAGGAGGTTTGTTCCGTGAAGCACTACCAACTGCGTCTGTACGAAGACGTCATTGCTCCGAACCACGCGCCGGTCTATCTGGCGGCCGCGCGTCGCGCGCTGTACGTCGTTTCCGGCGACGTCACAATCGAATATGGCGAAGGCGCGCAGCATCAGCGCGCCGACGGCGCCTGGCTCGGCGACGACGATCTCGCGCTGCTCGCCGGCGCGGAAGGCGTGAAGCTGTGGCGTTGGGAGCTGATATCGGCTGGGGCGTCCGGCGAGACGCTGTCTGCTGGCGAAATCAGCGCGGCGCCGGGCGCCCGCTCGACCCTGAAAATCGATGCGCCCATCGAGCTGGAGCCGCGCCAGCGCTGGCTGATGCGTTGCGACAAGGTACAATTTCCGCCCGGCGGCGTCGCACATACGCACGTCCACCAGGGGCCGGGCGTGCGCTGCACGCTGGAGGGCGAAATCACCATCGAAACGTTGGGTGACTCGCACACGCACGGTCCCGGTTCCGCCTGGCTGGAGCTCGGTCATGCGCCGGTGCTCGCGCCCACCACCGAGGCGTGCGCGACGACGTTCATCCGCTGCTTTATCCTGCCGCGCACATGCCGTGGACGCAGCTCGATCCGCTACGTGCATCCCGAGGACGCCAGCAAGAACAAGCCGCAGCGTTACCACGTCTTCGGCGAGCGCTTCATCACGCTCGACTGATCGACGCACAGCACGCCGCGGCCGCCAACGAGAGGACTGCAAGTGAAACGAACAAGTCGCGAAACACGCGACGAAACCGCCCTGGCCGACGAAGCGCGGCCACACGTCAACGGCGCGCTGGGCGACGAGCTCAACACGTCGTCGACGTCCGTGATTTCGCTGCGCATCCTCGAACTGCTCGCCGAGCGCGACGCCGAATGCGGCGTCACGCATCTGGCCGAAGCGCTCGGCGTACCGAAGGCGCGCGTGCACCGGCATCTGACCTCGTTGCGTCAGGAAGGCTACGTGGTGCAGAACGCGCGCACGAGCCGCTATCGGATCGGCTGGCGGCTCTTTCTGCTGGGGCAAAAGCTCGTGCGTCAGTTCGACGTGATCAGCCTCGCGCGTCCCATCATGGAGGAGCTACGCGACGCGGTCGGCCAGACCATCGTCATCAGTTCATTCACGGATAGCGACGTCGTCGTGCTCGACATCGTGCGCGGTCGCAGTCCGCTGGAGATCCTGCTGCATCCGGGCACGCAGTTCCGACTGCATACCGTCGCGCAGGGCAAGATCGCGCTCGCCTACGGCGCGGCCGAACGGCGCGAGGCCGCCCTCGCCGCCCCCCTCGAAGCGTGCACCCCGCATACGATCACCGACCCGATGCGTCTGTCGCACGAACTCGCGCTGGTGCGCGAGCGCGGCTGGGCCGACGCGCCCGAGGAAGTCTTTCTCGGCGTCAACGCGCTGGCGGCGCCGATCCAGCAAGGTGACGGCTCGCTGTTTGGCGCGCTGGCCATCGTCGGTTCGATTCATTATTTGCCGGCCCATGCGAATCCGCAGACCGTCGCGGCGCTGACCGAGGCGGCCAAGAAGGTGTCGCAACTGCTCGGTGGCGCGCAGGCAGCCTGAGCGTGCCGCGGCGCGCGATCACAACGAATGGGTGTCAGCGGGAAAAGTCATGAATGCGTTTCCCCCGATCGGGATCGGCCTGCGCGGCGCGCACTATCGCGCGATGCTCGATACCCGGCCACGTATCGACTGGCTCGAAGCGCACACTGAAAACTATCTGGCCGACGGCGGCTGGGATCTGCATGTGCTGCAGACGCTGCGCGCCGACTATCCGATCGCGTTGCACGGCGTGGGGCTCGGCATCGGTTCGGTGCACGGATTCTCGACGGAGCATGTCGAACGCATTGCCGCGCTCGCCGAACGGATCGAACCGCTCTTCATCTCCGAACACCTGTGCTGGGGCGCGACCGCCGCGGGCGTGCTGAACGAACTGCTGCCGCTGCCGCTGAACGCGGCGACCTTCGCACTCGTGGCGGAGCGCGTCGAACGTATTCAGGACCGGCTCGCGCGCCCGATCCTGCTCGAGAACGTGTCGACCTATCTGCGCTTTCACGGCGATACATTCAGCGAGACGGAGTTGCTGGCCGAGTTGGCGCGGCGCACGGGTTGCGGCGTGCTGCTCGACGTCAACAATCTGTACGTGAACCAATGCAACCACGGCGAAGACGCGTGGCGGGCACTCGATGCGTTCGCGCCCGGGATGGTTCGCGAGTTGCATCTCGCCGGGCATGAAGTCGATGGAGATGTTGTCGTCGATCATCACGGCGCGGCGGTTGCCGAGCCGGTGTGGGCACTGTACGCGCAGGCGCTGCGCCGGTTCGGGCCGGTACCGACGCTGATCGAATGGGACACGAATTTGCCGCCGCTCGACACGCTTCTCGACGAGGCGCGCAAGGCCCGCGACGTGGCCGGGGAGATAGGCGTTGACGGCTGAAGAACTCGCGCGTCTGCAGACGCTGTTCGGCACGCAACTCGCGCAGCGCACCGCGTCGCTGGAGGCACTGGCACCCTGGCTTGCTAACGACGACGCCACCGCGCGCCGCCTCGCGCGCTACCAGGCGTCGCTGCGTTATCACCATGCGCGCTCGCTGACGCTGATTTATCCGGTCCTGCAGTCGCTGGTCGGCGATGCGTTCTTTCGTACGTTGGCGTATGCGTACGGCGACGCGCACGGGTCGCGCGACGGCGACCTGCGACGCTTCGGTGCCGAGCTTCCCGCCTTCGTCGCGCAATTGCCGTCCGCGAACGATTACCCCTATTTCACCGATGTCGCGCGACTCGAATGGGCGCTGCACGAAGCGAATTACGCGGCCGATGCGCCGACGCTCCGCCTTGACGATCTCGCGGCTGCAGGTGTTGATGAGGCGCAAACGTGGCCGCTCGAACTACATCCCGCGGCAACACTGCACGCTTCGGCCTGGCAGATCGCGGCGATCTGGCTCGCGCATCGGCCGGACGGGCACGCGATACCGGCTTCGATCGACGCGCCGAGCCGCACGCTCGTCTATCGCGATGGCTGGACGCCGATGCTGCGCGAAATCGATGCATCGGAATGGGCTGCGCTGACGGCGCTCGCGCGCGGTGCGACGCTCGGCGATGCGTTGGTCGCCGGCATGACGCAGCAATCAGCGGACGACGACGTGCGCGGCACGCCGCCGTTTGATCTGATGGCGGCGTTGCGGCGCTGGTTTGCCGACGGGCTGCTGGTGCGTCGGCTCGTTCGATAACGGTCGTTGTCGGCGAAGGGGCCTCAAGAAACGGATTTTTCGTATGCCAAGACGGTCCATTCGACTTTCTGCCGCGTAGCAGCCGGAATTGCCCGTTGGCGACGCGTTTGCTGGCATGCCGTACATAGTCGCCGGTCAGGTCGATATGGTTTCAGCCGGGCGCACGACATCAGCGAAACGGTCGTCATCGTGCATTGCCTGATCGATACGGCCAAGCGACTCTGTTCTGCCCTGTTGTGAGCCCACGAGCGCGACCGCATCACGCCCAGGCACCGCCCAGGCGTCGCTATGAACCGTCTATCCCGGCAAGCCGCTGGCGGCCCAGCACACCGGCTGCTGCCCGCAGCCTCAGGCGCGCTGAGCGCCAGTCCGACTCGCTACGCACGCGCTCCTGCTGCGCATCCGCAAGCGCCGATTGGGCATTGAGGACTTCGAGAATATCGGCCACGCCGTAATCATAACGTCGGCGCGAAGACGTCAACGCGAGCTGGGCCGAGTCAAGCAGCGTGCGCGACGCATCCAGTTCGCCGAGCGAGGCGACAGCGTCAGCGTGTGCCTTCACCACGTCGCCCAGTACCTGCCGTTCCGTGTCCTGCATACGGGCTTCGTCCTGTTCCGCCTGGGCCTGCGCCTCCCGGACCTTGTAAGTCCGAGCAAACCCCTCGAACAGCGGAATCGTGAGTGTGACGCCGATGATCGTCGTATTCGAACGTGCCGTCTGGAGGCCTTGGTTCGGATAGCCGTTCTGGTAAAAGCTGACCCCGAGGTCCACTGTCGGCATCCCCTGCGAACGGACGCTCGCAATCCGGCTGCGCGTCGCCTGCCACTGCTTCTCGGCGGCGATGATTGCCGGGTGCCGCCGTTTCGCCTCGTCGAGCCAGGCGGCGAGGTCATCGACACCTTGTGCGGTTGGCGCAGGAGTGTCCTCCGGCAGCAAGAGTCGGGTTCCCGCCGCAATACCGAGCGTGTAGACAAGCGTGGCCATGGTTTTGTCCGCCTCGCCTGCCGCTCGCTCAGCAGCCAGCCGCGCACGCGCGAATGCCGTCTGCGCCTGCAGCGTGTCGTTGCGTCCGGTGGCTCCTTTCTCTTCACGGCGTTGCGCTGCCGCCAGCGTTTCGCCCGCCAGGCGCGACGCCTCGGTGCGGGCGCGACTCGCGCCCTGCGCCGTCACGGCATCGAACCAGGCTTGCACGGTGGTCCCGAGCGTTTTCTGGAGTGCGGCATCATAGCTGGCAAGCGCCGCGTCCAGCATGTCGTTTGCCGCCTTGCGGTTCGCTGCGCGCTCACCGAAGTCGAACAGCCGCCAGTTCAGCGCGGCATAGCTGGTGTGGCCGTTCACATGGCTGTCTGAGCCGGGAAAGGCCGGATAGCTCGTGTCGTTGCGCATGCCTGTGACCGACGCATTTAGCGTCGGCAGATACGCCGCGCGGGCCTCCCCTACCGTGGCGGACTGGAGCTTGATGTTGGCCCAGGCGAGCATCACACCGGGATCACTGCACAGTGCGACGTCAATAGCGTCCGCGAGCGAAAGCGGCGCCGCGAGGTTCACACCTGACGGACACGACGTGCGCTCGCGATCACCCGGCAGGGCGACGCCCGTATCAAGCACAGGCGGACGAGCCAGTAGTGGATCGGCCACCAGATCCGGCAGTCCCGTCACCTCAGGCAGAACATCGGACGCTTTCACATCGTGTGTCGTGAGCAGGACGGCGGTGGCCGCCAGCACCACCAGCGCCATTTGCCTTGCCTTCCCTGCACGGTCACTCACGCAGCGCATTTCCATGTATAGGTCAGCGCTCATGCAGGCTCTCCCGGGCATGCTGGAGCAATGGCGAAAGCACATACTGGATGACCCGACGCGTGCCGGTGCGAATCTCGACGCTCCCCGACATGCCTGGCGTGAGCGGCACCATGCGGCCATCCACCATCAGTTCAGGCTTGTCGAGTACGACCTTGACCGAATACCGCAGACCCTTCTTTTCATCCTCGATCGCGTCGCGCGAGACGTGGCTTACCACGGCGGGCACCGTGCCATAACGCGTGTACTCGAAGGCATCAATTTTCACGGCCGCACGCTGGCCTTCGCGTACGAAGCCCACATCCCGGTCCTCGATGAACGCCTCAAATTCCACGTTCGAATCGTGCGGCACGATCTGCATCAACGGCTGCGCCGCGGGCACCACGCCGCCCACCGTATGCACGGCGAGCTGTTGAACCGTGCCGTTCACGGGCGAGGTCAGCTTCAGCAACGAACCGTGTGCGCTCGCACGCTGCGCGTCCTGTGCAGAGGTCACCAGCAGCCGGTTGGCTTCCGCGAGCCTGTCCTGCGCGGCCTTGCGCGTATCGGCGGTGAGTTCCGCCTGCTGGTTGCGCGCGCTCGCAAGTTGCCCCGCGATCTCGATGCGAGCCTGCTGCTTCTGGAGCCACGCATCGGTCGATACATCGTGCGTCCTTGCCAGTTCCGCGTAGTCGGCCTCCTGACGGGTCGCCAGCGGCAACGCCGCGCCGTAGCGCGCGATGTCACCCGCAAGCCGCGCACGCTTGGCGACGTAGTCGCCCCACTGGTCATCCAGATAACCCGCTCCCGTCTGCCAGCGCTCGGGGCTCACGTCGGGCAGCGGGGCGAGATGTGGAGCTTTGCCGCTGGCGATGGCGGCGAGCAGGCTTTCTTCGCCTGCGACCTGAACACGCGCCATCTGGCGGCTCCCTTCGGCCTTGTCCCGTTCGCTGTCGGTTTCGCGCGTATCCAGCTCGATGAGCGTATCGCCCGCCTTCACCGTCCGCCCTTCCTCCACATGTAATGCATGGACGCTCGCGACCTCGACCGATGAGATCGTCTTGGTCCGGCCACTCGCCACAATCTTGCCTTGGCCGTTGACGATGATGTCCACGCGACCCAGCGTTGCCCACAGCACCGCAATGGCCACTAGCGCCATCAGGATGCGGGCGACCCAGCGACCTGCGGGCGAAACCGGTCTCGCCTGCAGCGACAGCGCGGCGGGGAGGAATTCGGCTTCGTCGGCACGCAGCACCGGCGTATCCAGTTCACGGCGCCGGGACCAGAAGTGCCGCCACACGTCGCGGTAACGTCTGAGGAGGTCGGCAGCCGCCTGCCAGCGATAACGCAGGCTCATGCTTCACACTCCACATGGCCCTGCTGCAACGCGTACAGATGTGCGTAGATACCGTCCGGCACGCGTAGCAACTGTGCATGGCTGCCCGTTTCGGCAATCTGGCCGCGCTCCATGACGACGATCCGGTTCGCCTCGCGTACCGCCGACAGCCGGTGCGCGATGATCAACACCGTACGTCCCTGGCAGATACGCCGCATGTTGTCCTGGACAATCTTCTCGGACTCGTAGTCCAGCGCGCTGGTCGCCTCATCGAAGATCAGAATGCGGGGATTGCTGATCAGTGCGCGGGCAATTGCGATGCGCTGGCGCTGGCCGCCGGACAGCCCCGTGCCATGCTCGCCCACCACCGTGTCATAGCCCTCGGGAAGTTCGCAGATGAATTCGTGCGCCCCTGCCAGCTTCGCAGCCTCCACGATCGCTTCGATCGGTAGCGTGGGGTGGGTCAGCGCGATGTTTTCGCGTACCGTGCGATTGAAGAGCGTGTTCTCCTGGAGCACGACCCCGATCTGCTGGCGCAGCGAGGCCGTGTCGATGATCGCAATGTCTTGCCCGTCGATAAGCACGCGACCCCGGTCCGGCACGTACAGCCGCTGGACCAGTCGTGTAAGCGTGCTCTTTCCCGAGCCCGAGCGGCCCACGATTCCAATCACCTCACCTGGCGCAACGGCAAGCGAGATGCTTCTGAGCACGTCGGCGGCGTCAGGCCGATAACGGAACGACACCTGATCGAACGTGACGGCACCCGCGAGTTGCGGCAGACGTGTCTTCTGCCCGGCTACTTCGGTGCGCGCATTGAGGATGTCGCCCAGACGCCCCATCGAGATACCGACCTGCTGAAAGTCGTTCCACAACTGCGCAAGCCGCAGGATCGGACTGGAGACCTGGCCCGCGAGCATGTTGAAAGCGACCAGTTCGCCCACCGTCAGCTTGCCGTCGATCACCTGCGTCGCCCCGATCCACATGATCGCCGCCGTCACCAGCTTGCTGATGAGTGTCACGCCGCCGCTGGCGAGCGTCGTCGCATTGGTCACCGACAGTCCCGCGCTCACATACGCCGCGAGTTGCTTCTCCCACTTCTGGATCCAGCGCGACTCGACTGCCATCGCCTTGACCGTGTCGATGCCGCTGATCGTCTCTACCAGAAACGACTGGTTCTCGGCGCTGCGGTTGAACTTCTCGTTCAGGCGCGCGCGGATGACCGGGGTGAATAGCAGCGAAAGCAGCAGGTACAGCGGAATGGACGCGACGACGATGAGCGTGAGCCACACGCTGTACCACAGCATCACTGCGAGAAATACGACCGAGAACGTCATGTCGAGCACGAGAGTCATCGCGTTGCCGGTCAGAAACGAGCGGATGTTCTCGAGTTCGCGGATGCGCGCAACCGAATCGCCTACGCGGCGCGCCTGAAAGTACGCGAGCGGCAACGCCAGCAGATGACGGAACAGACGCGCGCCCAGTTCAACATCGATCTTGCTGCTCGTATGAGCGAACACCCAACTGCGGATGCCGTTCAGTACCGCCTCGAACAGCGTCGCGAAGATCAGGCCGATCGCCACGACATGCAGGGTCTTCATGGCATGATTGACCAGCACCTTGTCCATCACGACCTGGAAAAACATGGGCGTCACGAGGCCGATGATCTGCAGCACCAGAGAGATGAGCAGGATTTCCCCTAGCAGCCGGCGATAGCGGACGATGGACGGGATAAACCACGAGAAGTCGAACTTCGCCATCGCGCTGACAAAGCTGGCCTTGCTCGCGAAAAAGATCAGGTCTCCCGACCATAGCGCCAGAAAATCCGCCAGAGCAATCACGCGCGGCGGCTCGCCCGCGGACTGCACGAGCAGATGGACCGAGCCATCCGGTCGCGTCTGGTACTGGCCGACCACAAAATAGCAGCCGCTCGCCTGCTCCTGCGCGATTGCCGGCAGCGGAGCCTTGTCCAGCCGCACGGGATCTTGCCGGATAGCCCGCGCGCTCATACCCAGCGACTGCGCCGACAGAAGAATCCGCTGGGTGTCGAAAAGATCCTGTCCGAACGTGTGGCGCAGTTGCGCCTCGTCTACTGCGATACCGTGCAAGGCTGCCATGGACTTCAGCGCCCACAAACCTGAATCCGGAAATGCCGTCATGATTGGAATTGCATTGGGGAAAATCTCACCGCGCGGGGCGTATCTGCCGGCACAGAAACAGGCAGCGCCCTTGGCGGGATGAACCCGGCTCTCATGGTCCGAGCCTTGAACGAAGCGTCGGCCCGCCAGTCAGGAAGCAACTGGCGGGCTTGAGGCTTACATCAGGTTGGCGGCCAGGACCGGCTGCACTGCCGCCTGCTGTGCGGCAGTGAGCGTCGTCTGGCCGGATGCCGGTGGAGCAAAAGCTGCCATCGCCTGGACAAGTTGCTCAACACCCGTGTCGGACAGCATATGGCCGTCGCCGGTCGTGAGGGTACTGGCGTGCTCCCCTGCGCCTGCGTACCAGTTCTTCAGCGTGACCTTCTCGGTCGAGCCCAGCACATCGATCTCCAGATCCTGGCCAACATGCTGGAACCACAGTTGGTCAGCGTTCACGTCCGCGCCGAAGTGCAGCACACCGAAGCCTCCGCTGTATTCCAGCTGATAGGTGCCATGCCCGACAGTCACCTGATCGACATCCCCAGCGAGCGTCACCATGTCCGTCCCGTCACCAAGCGTCAGGCTCACAGAGCGGCCTGTTACCGTGACTGAATTGTTGCCTGTCCCCACCGTGGCCGTGTCCAGAAACCCGCCAATCGAGATCACGTTGTCGCCGTTCCCCGCGTTCAATGTCGTCATGGTTCCAGTGCCCATGATCACGACATTGCTGCCATTGCCAACGGTTACTGTGCCGGTTCCAAGCATATGCACCGTGTTGTCGCCATCGCCCAGTTGCAGTGTCCCCATCTGTCCGCTGAGGACGACCTGATTGTTTCCGTTGCCCAGTGTGGCCGAAGCGCTCTGACCCGTGACAAGCAGGACATGATCATCGTTACCCGCGCTCACTTTCGCGAGGAGGCCGCTTTCTACGATCGCTGTATCTGCGGCCTGTGCAGTGACGGACTGGAACGTCCCGGCGACGCTCAAGACGTGAGCCTGCACCTGCAGATTCAGCGTGGTCGAGGACGAGAACCCGTCTGCGCCGGAAGCCGTGATGAGGATGTTCTCAGGAGCCAGCGTTTGCGTCGGCGTGCCGCTGAAGGTCAGTGTGGCGGGATTAAATTGCATCCAGTCCGGCAAAGCGCTACCGTCCGCGAGGGTCGCCGTATAGCTCAGTGGCTCGCTCACCGCCGGCTGGCTAAACAGGGCGGCGGGCAACGCATAGCTCCACGAAAGCCCCTGCGCGATCAACTGGTAAGCGTCTGCAGCCGGCAGCGGCACGACGGGAACCGGATCCTGATGGACCGGATCAACCTGAAGGTTCAAGGTCGTCTTCGCGGACAGGCCGAGCAGATCGCTGGCGGTGATCGTCACTGCGAGTGCCCCGACCGCCAGATCGGTCGGCGTCCCGCTGAAAGTCAGGTTGACTGGATCGAATGTGAGCCAGGCAGGTAGTGGCTGGCCGTTCGACAGCGTTGCCGTATAGCGCAGGGAATCACCCGCGATCGCCTCGTTGAACAGGGTATCCGGCAGCGCATAGCTCCACGCATTCCCAACTGAAAACGTCTGCGTCGTGAGCGTCTGCGTCACGGTCGGCGCCTGGTAGACCGCGCTGACCAGCAGATTCATCGTTGTGCTAGTAGACAGGCCGCCAAGCTCGGTCGCCGTAATCTTCAGCGCGAACGAGCCAGTAGCCTGATCGGTAGGCATACCACTGAAGTGCTGCGTCAGCGGATCGAACGTCAGCCAATCGGGAAGCGGCTGCCCGTTCGCTAGCGTGGCCGTATAAGTCAGGGTATCGCCCGCCACCGGCTCGGTGAAGAGATTGGTAGGCAGCGCAAAATCCCATGCGGTCCCCGCGTTGAGCATCTGGAATCCGAGGAAACCATTGACAACCGGCGTGTGGTTGACGGCGGTGACCTGCAGACCGAGGGGTACGCTGGTTGACAGTCCACCCAGGTCGGTCGCGGTAATCGTCAACGCGAGCGATCCGGTAGTCTGGTCGGGCGGCGTGCCGCTGAAGCTCTGCGTGAGCGGATCGAACGTCAGCCAGTCGGGCAGTGGCTGGCTGTTCGACAGAGTAGCCGTATAGGTCAGCGTGTCGCCAACGACTGGCTCAATGAAAAGACCGGCAGGCAGTGCGAAAGTCCAGGCCATCCCTGCTGCGAGGGTCTGCGCAACAAGAGGGTACGCGACAATCGGGGCCTGCGAAGTCGGGTTTGCGCCATTTCCCGGCGACGTGTCGTCGGTAACAGGATCGGTGATTTCACCCGCGAGATCCGGCGACGATTGTGAGAACAGGAAATCGGAAGCATTGAGCTGCGACGGGTCCAGCGCGTCGAGGTACACCAGCGGCAACGGCTGGCCGGTCGTACCCAGCGAAATGCTGCTCACATACACACCGTGGATACTTGCCACCCCGTTCATGACGCCGCGATCCGATTGCGCGAGCACCAGGTCGCTGAAGTCCGTAATGCCGAGGGCGCGCAGATCCAGCTTGTCAATGCCCTCCCGGAAGCCGCGCAGCGCATTCCGGTAATCACTGACGCCATTCTGCTTCGCGATCACAAAGAGATCCGAGCTCGCCGAATCATGGCTGTAGACGGTACCGGCCAGCGACCAGCTCGAGCCTGTCAGCGACACGCCAGCCGCGCCGCCGTCAAGCGTGACGACGCCCATCCCCTCGAGGGGCGTGGTGTCGGTTGCGCCGCTGGTTACATAGGCTGCGGGCGCGACAAACGTATCCTGGAAGGCAAACCGGTCTGCCGTGAGCGACGCCATGTCTATGTTCTGCAGCACGATGCGCTGGCCAGCGCCGAGGTCGATCACCACATCTGTGCCCTGCTGGGTCAGCACCAGGTCGCTAAAGTTTGCGCCGGTGAACCCAACAAGGTCGATCATCTCGCCGCGCGCGGCGCTGAAATTGACAATCGTGTCCAGGCCGCCATCACGCCGGTGCACAACGAACAGATCCTTGCCCGCACCGCCCATCAGCGTATTCTGGCCGCGTCCACCGTCAAGTAGCGCATCCGCGTCGTTGGCAACCAGCGTATCGTTGCCGTCACCGGTGACGATATTCTGCATCTGGTCCGGGTTGACGATCGACAGCGCGGTGCCGCCAATACTGGCGACGCCAGTACGCAGATTGATCGTGGTGTCCCCCGTCACTGCGGCCGCATTGATCGTGTTGCGGCCGCCGGCCACCCCGTCCACCGCATCGTTGAGCACCGCGCGCGACGGATCCGATGCGACCAGCGACGCATACTCGTCGGTGTAGAAGTAGGTATCGTCTGCCGTGGTCGCGCTGCCATACGTGCGCAGCCCCCAGCTGTTGAGCGTGACCGGCTCGCCGGTCGCCGCGTCGGTAACCTCCAGCGTCCAGGTACCACTCGACTGTTCGCCCCAGTCGTGTGTGGTCATGAAGGTGTACTGAAGCTCGCCCGAGCGGGTGTCGCCCACATCCGAGTCGCTTGCACCCGTCACGCCGTCCGGAATCTTGCCCTCGCGATCCAGCAGGATGCTGCGCGTGCCGTCCGGCGCGATCAGCGTCACCACCACGTCGCCCAGACGTCCAACGAGCAGGTCGAGGTCAACCTCAACGTGTTCGACGCTCAGGCCGGCATTGAGCGTGAGGCTCGATGCGAGCGTGCCACCCGCTGTAATGGTCTGTGCAGGCGCGGTGCTCTGCGCAGCGTAGACGCGCTCGTTGGCCCCCGTCTGCTGGGTCATCCATGTTTCGGCAAGACGCACGGCCGCACGCGCATCGACCTCACCGAAGCCGTAGTCATTGCTGACATGCATGCCGCCGCCATTCAGGTTAGTCGCGCCGTTCGTGCTCCAGCTTGTGGCTGGATCATTGATCTTGCGCGCGGTCAGCGCCAGGATTTCCTGCACGTCGCGATAGCCAAGGTTCGGGTTCGCCTCCAGCATCAACGCGATGATGCCCGACACGATCGGCGTCGCAAAACTGGTGCCCTGCATGGTGCTGTAGTCGCTGCCGAAGGTCGAACCCTGATCGGTCAGCAACATCTCGCTGGTGCTGGTGATATTGCTACCCGGCGCCGATACCAGCAGGCTCGCGCCCGGGCTGGAGAACGGCGTCGAACCGATCTGCAGCGTCGACAGATCGCCCTGCGCGTTGATCGCACCGACTTCAATCGTGAACCGGTTGTTGTTGGTGATCGAGCCTTGGGCACTACCACCTGTCGCCCGTGAGTTGCCGCCCGCGGCAACAATCACGGTACCAAGACCTCCCCGACCGTTGTCGGCAGCGTACTGTGCATTCGAGAGCAGGGACTTGTCCTGTCCACCCGCGAAATCCTGGGTGAATGCCCAACTGTTATTCGCGATATCGTAGCTGACCATGTGGCCAAGCCCCGACAGATCGCTGCCGTCGTTAGCCAGGTAGTAGCCAGCAAGCGTGGCATCGTAAGCGACGCCCACGCCGCCGGTTCCATTGTTCGCGGCGACCATGACACCCGCCACCATGGTCGCATGATTGGAGATGGCATCGGGTAGCGTACCGTTGGCCTGCTGCGTGGCCAGCCACGCCGGATCGACATTGGCCGCCAGGTCGGCGTGGTTATAGTCGAAGGTTTCCGGGCCGGTGGCGAATGTGCCGCCAGGCTCGAATTCGCCGATGCGCACACCCTTGCCGGTGTAGTCGGCCCAGACGGGCAGGATGTCTGCATCGGTCAGGTACCACTCCTGCGACAGCAGCGGATCGGCGGGCAGTTCCTCGGTGAGCAGCGTCACGCTCGCACGCATCGGCGCAGTCTGGCCGTTCGCAAGGTTCTCCACTGTGGCTGCCACGTTACCATTGGCATCTGCGACGCCGTACTTGAAGCTCATCATGCCGGTGAACGTCGGATCCGGCGTGAAAAGTACGTCACCTGCCTGCGTGAGGCTGACTGTGCCACCAATGGCATCCCCCACTTCCGTGATATGGAGCGGCCCCTGACTCGCCATGCGCTGGTCATTCGCCAGCAGTTGGGCCGCCGAGATCAGGTGGACCTGCGCGTGATCAAATGCCTGCCCCGCCGCATCCTGCGTGAGGTTATCGGCAACCGGCATGGCATTGGGCAAGGTCAGATCGACTGCGGAGATATCGGCAAAATTCAGTTTCTGGATGTTGGTCAGAAACACACTGCCGTCGCGATCGGCGATCTTGTCTGTTACCCGGTAGCCGCCATTGACCGCGACAATCTCATAGTCGCCATAGCTGCCGTGGAAGGTGACCATATTGATGCCGCCACCACCGTCGATGGTGGCATTGCCGCGCCCGACCACGATCTCGTCGTTGCCATTGCCCGCATAGATGTGGTCATCGCCGCCGCCAGCGTAGATGATCGAGTCGCCCGCCGCCCCGTAAATGGTATCGCCATTGGGACCCGCATAGATGACCGCCTGACCGGTGCCGCCAATGATCGTGTTGTGGCCCGAACCGCCGACGATCACATCGCTACCGGCCCCACCGATCAGCGTGTCGTCGCCCGATCCCCCCTTGATATAGACGCCCGCGCGACCGCCGCTCATGATCACGTCGTCACCCGCACCGCCTTCTGCGATGGTGAGGCCCGCCTGCGCCATATTCAGTGTGACGCCTTCGTTGCCGACGATGATCGCGGTATCGATGCCCCCATTGCCGTGGATGTTCTGCGGGTTATCCTTTGCGCTGACCACGAAAACGTCGTTGCCCGCTCCGCCAATGTAGTTGTTGCTACCGCCACCGCCCACCAGCCAGCTGCCATCCGCCGCTGCGATGAGGGTGTCGTTGCCACGGCCCGCGTAGATGTTGTTCACGCCCAGCGCGCCTGCGTCGAGTGTTTCATCCGCTGCGCTGCTGCTCGTGTACGCCGTCGTGGTCGACGCCCCGCTTGTAGACGTGACCATGGTGCCATCGCCCTGCGTGGCAAACGTATTGCTGACCGGCGCGCTCAGGAAATCAACCGCCAGCGCCTCTCGGGTCTGGCCGTTGATGACGAAACTGGCACTGGCAAGGACTTCATTACCGTCAAGCGTCTCGCCGATGGGGGCCGCGACCGCCTTCACATTGATTTGGGTAATACCGAGCTGGTCGAGCGTCATCAGTTCGCCCGCATCGGCCTTGCCGTCGTGGTTTGCATCGACCCAGACCTTGAGCTGATTCCAGACGGGATCGCTGCTGTCGATCACACCATCGTGATTGGCGTCGAGGCTCGCCAGCGCCGCGAAACCGTCCTTGAACGGCGTCTGGCCGGGACCGCCGTTGCTGCCCGCCTGACCGCCGAAATACTCGGAGAGCATCTGGCTTACGTCATGGATCTGCCCGCTGCCGTCGTCATACACCAGCATGCCGGTGGTCGTATCGGCCCAGCCGGTGCGCTTGAGGGTACCGCTATGATCTGTATCGAACAGCACGCCATTGGCGATGTCCGTCATATGTACGCCGTTGCCCGTCAGATCAAGCAGGATCGGATCGACGTAGGTATTGACCGTGGTCATCGCCGCGAGCCCGTTGAGCGTGGCGGCATTGATCAATCCCGCGTAGGGATCGTCGGTGGTAGCGGGATCGATATAGAACTGCCCCAGGTAGCTGCCCGGCTGCGCGTTCGGATCCAGTTGCACCTCTCCCGGGCGCACACCGCCAGAAGCGAGGCTACCCATCTGCGAGGAAGCAAAATCTGTATTGTTGAGCGTGCTGTCGGTAAAACCGATGCTGCTAGTTGCGCTCTTTTCGACGTAACCGCCAGCTGCGTTGTCGGCCAGCTGGTTCTCATTGCTAACCGAAGTCTGCGCCTGCGGATTCGGGTTGACCGTGATTGTCGGCGACTGGCTGTTGTCTGCCGCCGGAAGGTTGATGATCTGGCCAACCGCAATCTGCTGTGAGCTTGACAGCAAGCCAAGGTCGCTGTTCAGGCCCATCAACGCCGAAATGGAAACTCCGGTCACGGCAGAGATCACATCGAGAGTGTCTGCAATCGGATCAACATAAAACTGGTTCGGATTGAGGGTTACCCCGACAGGTACGGCCGGCAGATAGCCAACAATGGTACCCAGTGCATTGACCGTATATTGGCCTATCGTACCGTCCGGTGTGCGCACCACTTCCGTGTAGCTGCCATCGGCTTTCACGGTGAGCTGCGTTACGCCGAAGAACCCGCTCTGCTGGACGATCGTTTCGCCAGTTTTAGAATCAACGCTGATCCATTGAGTTGAGCCGTCCTGCCGCGTTACGGTGTACGTCCCGTCCGAGTCGGACACGACGTTGACAACCGGGCTCGAACTCAGTTGCGAGAGCTCATCCCTCGCCGAACTTGGCACCGCTGCAAAATCCTGCTGCCCAGCAGGGATAATGTAGTTTCCAGTGGCCGGGTCGATGCTCAGTCCAGCCTGGGCTGCAAACAGCATCCCCATCGTATGATCAAGGCCGAATGCCGGCAATGACAGCGGTAAAAGGCCCGTTAGCGCGACAGTCTTCAATGCTTCTGGCAGGTACGCGCCCGGCAGGTAGGTAACGGGTTGCCCCGTTTCCTGTGAAAGGTAAGGTCCCCAGATCGGGGCCTGATAGAAAAACGTTGCAATATCGTTTGGCGTGCGAACATCGGACACGACATGCCCATCCGCCTGCCATTGCCCGATCAGGGCATCGATATCGGTCGAGCCGAAATACCCGTTCGCGATAATCGAAGGGGGGATGGGAAGACTGTTGTAAACCTGCGTATCCAGCCCGTTCGCAAGCGCAAACGTTTGCGCCATTGCGCCGCCGAGACTGTGGCCGGTCGTGGAGAACGAGTAGCCTGCGAACAGAGGATCGCCTACCAGTTCATCATATACAGCTTGCACTTGCTCAACGATTTTGAGGTATTCACTCGCGCCTCCATTGGTCAAATCCGATGTCCAGTTGGACAACGCATCCGAACCCTTAAAGCAAATCACAATCTGCTTCGTATTCTGGTTAATCTCTACAACAAAGCGGTTTTCCAAAACCCCAGACGAATTCACCTGATCACCGTAACCGTCCGCAAAATCACTTACAACAGCCGTAATATCCAACCAGCCCGGTGGCACTTGCTCATCGATCGGAAGCGAGTTTGTCGGAGCAGGGTATGCCGCCATCGCGAGGCGCAACCCCGTAGC
Organism: Paraburkholderia antibiotica; assembly: GCF_012927125.1. GTDB lineage: Bacteria > Pseudomonadota > Gammaproteobacteria > Burkholderiales > Burkholderiaceae > Paraburkholderia > Paraburkholderia antibiotica. The sequence goes on along the minus strand of NZ_JABBFZ010000006.1, from coordinate 83,576 downwards.
CTGATCAGGAAGTGAATTTGTCGTTGTTGCCATTACTTGGATTTTCCTTTTTTACCGATTGGGACGTTATTCGCTTGTCGCGCCAGAGGCGAGGCATTTCGAATCTAGGTCACGCCACTCTTTTTCCAGACGAGGATCTTTATCAAGGATGGTTATGTAGTTGCCATTTGCCTCTTTCCGATATTGTCCATCCCGAAAGTATGGCCAAATCCTTGACGCAGCAGAGATGTAACGTAAATATGCGCGATTGCCATACGCAGAAACTACGGGTTCCCCATAGGTACAGCGAGCTTGCATACCCTCACGAATAAGTTGAAGTCCGTGTTGATGATCACGGAGACTGTCAGGGAGCCAAATTGATCTTGTCCCTTGATGAGGAATTGCGCCGACAAAATAGTAAATCCCCAAAACAATCTTCGCGTCACTCGATCCTTCTTGCGCCGCTTTGGCGAGCAAATCGCGGATCTTCAATGGGTCGCTCGTATCCTTAATCCACCCCTGAGCATTCCCAAGCGCGTAGAGATAGTCTCCCATCGGGTCGCCTCGCGCCTGCATCTCTCGCATTTCAGCAAGCTGCTGATCCCACAGTTTTTCCGCCCGCTTCCCGGCTGCATGCTGATCCGCTACGTTTGCGACGTGCATCGCCGTCACGACGGGCACTCCAGCCAGTTGGCAGCCAGATATCGAAATGAGCAACAGCAGTGAAATCGTTGCGCCAACCAGAATTTGGCAATGAGTTTTTTTCACGCTCGATTAAAGATCTCTTGTGCGGGTTATGCAGTCCTTCGTTTGAAGACATTCGCGAGAAATCCAGCCTCGCATCGAAATCTTACGTCTATACAACGAATAGTAAATAATCACATAAATCCATAATTAAGTTTGTTAAACAATGGAAAATATTTAATTCGCATAAAATTCGTGAATATATGAGCGACGCCATCGTGATCGATAACGAATACGGGGCAATGACAACGGCAAAGGGTCAGTTAACGCGGCTGTCTTCAATGTTTTGGGCAGGTACGTACCCGGGAGATAAGTAACAGGTCGCCCCGTTTCCGATGAAAGGCAAAGTCCGCGGATCGGTTCCTGCTAGAAAAACGCTGCGATGTCATTTGGCGTGCGAACATCTGACACGACATGCCCATCCGCCTGCCACTGCCCAATGACGGCGTCGATATCAGTCGAGCCGAAATACCCGCTTGCGATAATCGCAGGGGGGATGGGAAGACTGTTGTAAACCTGCGTGTCCAGCCCGTTCGCAAGCGCAAACGTTTGCGCCATCGCGCCGCCGAGACTGTGACCGGTCGTGGAGAACGAGTAGCCCGCGAACAGAGGACCGCCTACCAGTTCATCATATACGGCTTGCACTTGCGCAACGATTTTGAGGTATTCACTCGCGCCACCATTGGTCAAATCCGATGTCCAGTTGGACAATGCATCTGAGCCTTTGAAGGAAATGACGACCTGTTTGGTATTCTGATTTATCAGGATGACAAATCGGTTTTCCAAATCGCCGGACGAGTTTATTTGATCACCATAGCCGACAGACAAATCATTTACAACAGTTGCAACGTCCTTCCATCCCAACGGCATTTGCTCATTGGCAGGACGCGATTGCGTCGGATCGGGATATGCAGCCATCGCAAGGAGCATCCCCGTGGCCTGATCAGGGAGTGAACTTATTGCTACCATGTCTTGCCTTCTCCTTTTTTATTGCCGTTTTGAGTGCTACTCGCGTGCCGCACCAGAAGCGTGACATTGCGTATCTAGGTCATGCCACTCTTTTTCGAGACGAGGATTTTTTTCAAGTATGGTTACGTAATTTCCGGCGGCATCTCGTCGGTATTGACCATCTCTAAAACTCGGCCATATCTCATCCGCAGCGGAAACATATCGCAGATAGCTGCGATTGCTATACCCGGAGACAACTGGCTCCGCATATGTACAGCGAACACGCATACCCTCACGTATGAGCTGCAGACCACGTTGATGATCGACAAGGTTATCTGGAAGCCAGACCACGCGCATTCCAACGAATGAACTCGGAACCACTCCACGGAAATAGTAAATCCCCAAAACAATCTTCGCGTCGCTCGATCCTTCTTGCGCCGCTTTGGCGAGTAAATCGCGGATCTTCAATGGGTCGCTCGTATCGGTAATCCACCCCTGAGCATTTCCAAGCGCGTAAAGGTAGTCTCCCATGGGATCGCCCCGAGCCTGCATCTCCCGCATTTCAGCCAGTTGCTGATCCCACAGTTTTTCTGCCCGCTTTCCGGCTGCATGCTGATCCGCTACGTTTGCGACGTGCATCGCCGTCACGACGGGTACTCCAGCCAGTTGGCAGCCGGATATCGAAATGAGCAACAGCAGTGAAATCGTTGCGTCAACCAGAATTTGGTAATGAGTTTTTTTTCACGCTCGATCAAAGATCTCTTGTACTGGTTATGCAATCCTTCGTTTGAAGGCATGCGCGAGAAATCCAACTCCGCATCGAAACCTTACGTCTATACAACGATGCATTAAATAATCACATAAATTCATCGCTCAGTTTGTAAAAAAGTGACAAATATATAATTCGCATAAAATTCAGGAATATATGTTCGACGCCATCGTGTGATCGATAACGAATACGGGCAATGACAACGGCAAAAGGCCAGTTAGCGCGATTGTTTTCAATGTTTCGAGCAGGTACGTACCCGGCAGATATGCGACAGGTCGCCCCGTTTTCGATGAAAGGCAAAGTCCGCAGATCGATGTCGGCTAGAAAACGTTGCAATGTCATTTGACGTACGAACATCTGACACCATGCGCCCATCCGCCTGCCATTGCCCGATCAGGGCATCGATATCGGTCGAGCCGAAATACCGTTCGCAACAAGCGAAGATGGTATGGGCAGGCTGTTATAAACCTGCACATCGAGTCCGTTTTTGAGGGCAAACGTTTGCGCCATTGCGCCGCCAAGACTGTGGCCAGTGGTCGAGAACGTATATCCAGCGAAAACCGAATCGGCACTTAATGCGTCGTAGGCAGCCTGTACCTGGTCAACGATCTTCAGGTATTCACTGGCGCCACCGTCGGTCAGGTCTGATGTCCAGTTCGATAATGCGTCAGATCCCTTGAAAGAGATAACAATCTGTTTCGTGGATTGATTGACCTTAATGACAAACTGATTTTCTAGAGTGGTCGAGGGTGTCCCATCTGAGTTCAATTTGTACTGTGTGTTATAGCCCGGCTGAAGAAAATTCACGAGCACAGACACATCGACCCAATCCGACGAAACCTGTTCGTTCGCCGGAAGTGGGTTGTTCGGATTGGTGGGGTAGGCGGCTTTCGCCAGTTGCATACCCGTTAGCTGGCCGGGGAGCGTACCTTCAGTAGTCATTCGTTCTCCAGATAACACTAATCAATGAGGTTAACTTTTTCCCGCTTATTCACTGGTAGCACCAGATGCCCGACACGCCATATCAAGGACGTGCCACTCTTCTGCGAGTCGCGCATCTTTCTGTACTACAGGGTAAAAATGGCCTGCCGCATCCCTACTATTTTGACCGTCCCGAAACAGGTACGAGATTCTTGCGGCCCCGGAAACATAACGGAGATAGGTCTGGTTGCTATACGCCTTAACAACAGGTTCCGCGTAAGTACAACGGGTCTGCATGCCTTCACGAATTAGCGCAAGACCTCGTCCCTGGTCTCGAAATTCTTCTGGAAGCCATATCGCACGTGCCCCTTGGCCCGGCACTGCGCCTGCGGCATAGTAAATCCCCAAAACAATCTTCGCGTCGCTCGATCCTTCTTGCGCTGCTTTGGCGAGCAAATCGCGGATCTTCAATGGGTCACTCGTATCGTTAATCCACCCCTGAGCATTTCCAAGCGCGTAAAGATAGTCCCCCATCGGATCGCCCCGCGCTTGCATCTCCCGCATTTCAGCCAGTTGCTGATCCCACAGTTTTTCCGCCCGCTTTCCGGCTGCATGCTGATCCGCTACGTTTGCGACGTGCATCGCCGTTACAACCGGCACAGCAGCTAACTGACATCCCGTTAGTACCACGAGTAACAGCGAAACTGCTGCTACTCGAAAACTTTGCCTTTTACCCCTCAATTTTTACGCTCCGAAGTACCAGCATAAACTCGACTAACGTCGTTTTAATAGCATCGCTCTGTTAAAAACGCCTTTGCATTAGTGCCGTGCGAAACAAGCACCGTTGGCATCGAAGAAGTGCCATTGATATGCTGAAGTTCATCTAGATTAGGGATGTGCCGAGGGGATCTTATGATCGCGACCATACCTGGTACTAACTGAGCAAACAATAACGGAGCCCTTATATGCTCTCTTCATAGTCGCTCTTGGCAGCCCGTGAATTTTTGGCCGCGTTCGAAAATTTCAAGCGGAAAATTCATATTCATACGTTTACGTTACCGCGCCACTTAGAAAATAGCGACGAACTGCCAATAAATTCAGACACGCCTGTCATTGTTTAACATTAATAATGCATAATAGATAAAAATATTTCAGTACAAACGTTCAACACAACATCCATGTCGCCGAGTTAAGGAGAGTTCTCTATCGCTGGTCTTCGGGGTACTGAGATGCGATGTGGATTATCACCACGAAAAAAGAAGAACGCTGACTCAGTACTGCACTGCGCACGAGGGCCGTTCGAGACCGCGGGTGCCCGATGATGTTCCACGTCTCCACGGCCGGCTGATCGGCTCGTTTTTTGCCAAGGCCAGGTACAAGTATGAGAAGCGTTTGGCAGCCGAGCGCAACGCGATCAATGACAAGGTGCCTCTATATGAAGGTCGGCGCGGCATTGATCCGGCAAGGGACGCCGCCGATTTATTCCAGGCTATCGAAAACGTCGTGCAGTGGGAGATCTTCGCGGCAAGCGTGCGTGAAGCGGAATAGCTCACGTGTGGCGCCGAATTCGATTCGACGCCTCTGTTTGCGGATATTCTCCGACGTTTCCGAGCGCCTTCGATTTCCGCGTTGCACCTGCCCGACAGAGCCTGATGAATGTGATCGCCGTGCCGCGTGAGTTATCCGTACCGTAGCGCGCACGGTAACCGACGACGGGCCTTGTCAAACCACGGTGAGCGCGATTCGTGTTCCAGGAAGGCGGCATCGATCGCAAATATCTACGAACTGACTGCCATAAGCGAGTTGAAGAACGCTCTGCGTCTGATAACGTGCCGGCCGTTGGAAGTCGCCAGTTCAAGGACTTCAATAAATACCCAATGCCACGCCCCGGTGTTCGATGAGCAGCATCGGCAGCGCGTTGGGCCGGCAGTCGAATCGTCCGCGGCAAGCTATCTGGATGAGCGCGTCGAGCATCCTCGCGCATGAGAAATTCGAATCTGAGGATGCGCTGCGAAGCGCGCGACCGCCAGTTGTGGCAGCGTGGCGGCCTAGGCACCGGATGCGCAATCAACCGAAACTGCGCACCCGCCCGCGAACCGCGCTGCCCCGCCCCGTCGCATCAACCCGCAACCGACGACCGCTCCGGCCGCCGCGCCGCCGAGCCAGCGAAAATCGCATTGCTCACAGCACTCGCGAGCAGCAGAACACAAGTCATCAGGAACACATAACGCATCCCCACATGACCGCCGACGAAACCGCCCGCCACCGGCCCCAGCACCTGTCCCGCGTACTGCGACGAGGTGGAATAGCCGAGCACGCGCCCGACCGAGCCGTCCTGCACGTTGTGACGAATGATCGACGTCAGACACGGCAGCAGCCCGCCCAGCGACAGCCCCATCAGGAAGCGCAGCACGATCAGTTGCCACGCATGCGTGACGAACGCCTGCGGGATCAGCAACAACCCCGACACCGCGAGGCAACAGATCACGACCTTCATCGCGCCGATCCGGTCCGCGATTTTCCCGAGTCGGGAGGCCGACGTGATGCTGCCGAGCGCTGCCGCCGACATCGCGACGCCCGCGTAGAGCGTCACGTTGGCCGGTTCACCGAGCAGTTGCTGCATGTAGACGGTGATGATCGGCTCGATCGACATGTTCGCGAACATCAGCAGCGCGGCGGTCGCGAGCATCGACAGCACGAGACTGCGCGCGCCGGAAATCGCGCTGCCTCCCGCGGCCGCGCTGGCTTTCTTCTTCGCGGCCACGATGCTGCGATCCTCGCGGATCAGCGTCGCGGTGGCAATCAGGTTGAGCAGGATGAAACCGCTCGCGACGAAGAACGTCATCCGGATGCCGAGCCATTGCGGCAGCACGCCGCCCAGCAGCGGTCCGAGCAGATTGCCCGCCATGATGCCCGAGGCCAGCATCCCCAGCGCCCACGCTGAACGATCCTTCGGCGTCTGCGCGGCGACGATCACGTACGAGCCGGACGTGTAGCCACCGGCGAGCCCGACGAACAGACGCAACGCGACGAGCTGGTAGATGTTCTGCGACAGCCCGATCAGCGACATCGCCACGACCATGCCGAAGCTCGCGCGAATCAGGTTCAGCTTGCAGCCGTAGCGGTCCGCCAGCCGTCCCCACACCGGCGCGACGAGCGCGGCGGACAGGAACGTCGCGCCATAGGCGATGCCGGACCATTGCACGATCGCGGCGTGCCCCTGCACCCCGAGCTGCTCGACGTACAGCGGCAGGAACGGCAGCAGCAGCGTCATCGCGACGATGTTGATGAAGGAGCCGAAGAAGCAGACGGCCAGATTGCGCTGCCACGCGGCGTCCGTTGCGCCGGGTGCGGGGGTGGAAGTAGTCATCGACGGTAGAAAATGGGCCTCTAGACGGTTGCGACGGGCGTCACGGGAGAAGCGACCGCGCCCGTCAGCCGCAACGGCGGAGCAGTGAGCAAAAAGCGGCTCCGCGCATTGTCGCGCAACCAGCGCGCGAGCGGGGTGAGATACCACAGTTCGCCGAGGTGAATCCCGAGTTTGAACAGGCAGAGCTCGTGCAGCGGCAACGTAGGATAACGCGCGGCGTCGAGTTTGCCGCCGGGATAGGCCTCCACCGCGTGATTGTCCGCCGCGATCGCGGCGATTTGCGCTTCGTCGATCCAGCGCAGCAGCGCGGGGTCGCGGCCGTCGAGGTCGGCGCACGCGTGTTCGAGCCGCTCAACGTCGGGGTCGCCGTTCATGTCGACGAGCATCTGCCCGAAGCCGGTATGGAACAGCACGATGTCGCCCGGCTCGACGACGATCCGGTCACGCTCCATCACGTGCATCAGGTCGCGGTAGCCGACCTTGCGTTTCTCGCAGCCGAAATGGGCTTCGAGATCGATCAGCACGCCGCGGCCCTGCACACCGGTCGCCGCCATGTGTTCGATGCCGAGCGCGCGCGTGGGTGCGGGCGGCAGGCTGCCATGCGCGTCGGGCTCGCGCACGAGCGGGCCGAACATATCGCGCTCGGCCGCAAAGCCGTTGTAGAAGCAGCTGCGCACGTTGCCGTCGCCGTCCAGGTCGTACAGGCTGCCGACCTGCGAGAGCGCATCCCACTGCGTCGAGTACTGGGTATCGAGTGTCACGCGATGGTCGCACAGCACGTCGGTCAGATACGGTTCGTCCTGACGCAGCTCATAGCCGATATTCGACTTGTTGTTACGCAGCACCGGAAACAGCGACGGCGGACGGCGACGGGGATTCCACTTGCTGCCGCCGGGCAGATCGAGCGGCAGGCTCAGGCAGAACGACTTGCCCTCGCGCACCTCGGCCGCGCCCTCACGGACTTTCTGTGCCGTAAGCAGATTGAGTCGGCCGAGCTGATCGTCGGCTCCGAAGTCTCCCCAGTTCGATCCTTCCGGACGTCTGCTGAATCTCATCGATGCTCCGTGGTCTGTTTCGTGAATGGCCATTTCGTGCCGGCGCGAACGGATGTCCGCGCCGGCGCACCGCGACTTCGCTTAGTGATTCGACGTCGGGTCCGGTTCCGGCGGCAGCACCGCGTAGCGCTTGAAGCCGGGGCGCTCGGAAATGCGCTCGTACCACTTGTTGAAATTCGGCAGATCCGGCTTGCCTTCGAGTTCGAACGTGCTGTAGGTCTGCGCGAGCACGCCCAGCGCGATGTCGGCGATCGTGAAGTCTTCGCCGGTGATGTACTTCTTGCCTTCGAGGTATTCGTCGGCGATCGACCAGTTCTTCATCAGGCGCGCGCCCTGGGTGCGGACCGCATTCATGTCGCGCTTTTCCGGCGCCGTGCGGATCAGCGACGTGAACAACGGCACGATGTCCGGCCACAACGCGCCCATCGACCAGTCGAGCCAGCGGTTCACGTCCGCATGCAGCTTCGCGTTCGTCAGCGGATAGAACGACGCCGGACCGTACGTGATCGCCAGATAGCGCATGATCGAGTTTGATTCCCACAGCACGTAGCCGTCGTCGACCAGCGTCGGCACGAGGCCGTTGCGGTTCATCTTCAGATATTCCTCTTCGTTGGTGCGGCCGTACTGGCGGCCGGCATCGATCCGGTCGAATTTCAGCTCCAGATCTTCCAGGCACCAGAGGACCTTCTTCACGCACAAACCGCGCTCTCTGCCCCACACGCTGATCATGACAACCTCCATCAAATGACTGCACAGGAAAATGATGGCGACGGCTCGCAGGGAGCGTCGCCTGACTTGCTCAGGACTGCTTCAAGGTCTCGCGAAATTCCGGCACCGGCAGACCGCCCATGCCCCAGTTGTCGACGTTGATTTCATCGATCACGACGGTCGTCGTTTTCGGGTTCTTGCCGAGGGTTTTCTGCAGCACTTCGGTCACGCCCGCGATCAGCTGCTTCTTCTGTTCGCGCGTCACACCTTCATCGGTGATCTTGATGTTGACGTAGGGCACTTTGTTCTCCTGAAAGAAGTGAATCAGTCACACGGCACGAGATCGGCCACGCTGCGTTTGAGTCGCGTCACCGCCTGTTCGAGACGGCGACTGTCCTGCGCGAAACAGAGGCGGATAAAACCTTCGCCGCCGAGGCCGAACGCCCCGCCCGGCGCCACCGCGATCCGCTGTTCCCGTACGAGCCGCATCGCGAGTGCGCCGCTGTCCGTGAGCCCTTCGATCTGCACGAACGCATAGAAGGTCGCGGCCGGCGATCGATAGCGCACGCCGGGCACGTCGGCGAAGGCGGCGTCGACGATCGCGCGGCCTCTCGCGCAATACGCGCGGAAGTTCGCGACGAACGCGTCGTCCGCCAGCGCGGCGATTGCCGCACGTTGCGCGAACGGGGCCACGCCCGAGTGCGTGACCTCGATCAGTTCGCCGATTTCGTCGCGCAGGCCGTCGGGCACCACCAGCCAGCCGACGCGAAAACCCGTCATCGCCCAGGCCTTGCTGAAGCTGTTGCAAACCATCACGCGATCGTCGGGCTCTGCGTGATCGAGAATCGACGGCGCCGCTTCGCGACCGTCGAACACGAGGCGCGAGTAGACGTCGTCGGAGACGATCCACACGCCGAGCTTGCGGCACAGCGCCAGGATCGCCGCCAGATCCGCGTCGCTCGCGCACCAGCCGGTCGGGTTGTTCGGCGAATTCAGGAACAGCAGCCGGGCGCCGGCCAATGCGTGTTCGAGCGCGTCGAGATCGACCGTGAAGCCGGCCTCGCCGTGGACGAGCGCAACCTCCCGCACGACCGCGCCACGTGTGCGGGCCAGATTGGCCGGATTCGGCCAGGACGGCGACACCACAACCGCGACATCGCCTTCCCGAAGCAGCGCCGAAAAGGCGACGTTCACCGCGGCCATCCCCGATGCGGTTACGGCGATACGCGGCTCGGCCACCACGCGCCGGTGCAGCGTCGACAGATACGCGGCGAGGGCCGTGCGCAACACGGGCAGGCCGCGAATGTCCGGATAGCGCGTCTCGCCTCGCTCCAGCGCGTCCCGGAGCGCCGCGACCGCGCTCGCGGGCGCCGGGTGATCGCTTTCGCCGAAGCACAGGAAATCGACGTCGCCAAGACGGAACGCCTCGCGCGCGACCCCAACGAGCGGCGACGCCGTGCCGACCCGGACGATGTCGTCAGGCGCGCGCATCAGACGGCCAACGATTCCGCGCATGCGCTGGCATCGCGCGAGACCAGCGTGCTCTGCAGTTTGTCGAGATAGCGAGCCGACGAATTGAGGCGGATCAGCGCGCCGAGTGCGATCTCGCGCGCCACGCGCGGATCGTGATCGACGAGCGGCCGGATCACGTTGTCGAGCCACGCGCGGCCGTGAATCGCGTCGATGCGGATATGCAGATCGTGGTACGCGATCCCCTCCTCCGGCAAACCCAGTCGACGCCAGCCGGCGACCAGATCCTTGAAGCGGCGCGGCGCGAGATATTCGGTCACGCCGAAATAGCCGACCGCCTTGTAGTGATGCCGCTGGCTCAACACGAGACAGGCGGACAGGTTGCCCGACACGCGCGAATCGGGCAGCAGCGTGCCGTTCACGTAGTCGCTATCGATGCCGAGCGCGTCGAGCGTCTTGCTGAACAGATAGGTATGCACGCCGCTCGCGTCGCCGCAGCCCATCTCGTCGTAGTAGTTCTTGGCGATTTCCATTTTCTCGGTGCCGCTGGTGCCGACCTGCATCAGCGCGAGAATGTCGTCGAAACGCGGATCGAGCGTGGTTTCCTGAGCGAGAAAGACTTTCAGGCTCTCCACATTGGCGGCGTCGCGCAGATATTCGCGGTAGAACGTATGGACCGCCGCCGGATGGTCGGACATCGTGCGCTTCAGCCATTCGACAAAAGCCTCGCCCTCGGTCGGCATCGCCCAGAAAATGTCTTCGTCGATCGGATTGAGTTCGGCGTCGAGCATCGCGGCTTCCAGCAGGCTGGCGATATCCGCGAATAGCGGCGAAAAATCGATGTCGACGGTCGCGACGTCAGGAACCGAAAAGCGATAGTCGTAAATCGCGGCCAGCACGCGATGCAGATATTCCAGCCGGGCCGGATCGTCGCAACGCGCATCCAGCGCCAGGCGCCGGGTCGCATCGACGATGCGTTGGCGCAGCGGCATATCCAGCACATAAGCGGCGGTATGCCCCTGTTCGCGCCAACGCGCCGCCTGATTTCCCAAAGTATGCTGTTTTGCGAAGTCTTCGATAAAAGACAGGAGACAAATTTGCGGTTCCGTCATTTTCAGCGCTCCATTATGCTATTTGGGAAATAAGGCCTTGGAATAAATAGCATCGACCCGATTGCTTCCGTCGGCCGACCTCGTACGAATAAATGGGATGACGACGTCTGTTCTATCGACCCGGCGCCAAATGAAGTTCGGTCATAAGTTAATGAATGAGAATGGAAAGGGCCAGTCGCAAATTTTCAACCTCAGTTTCTTTTTCGAGAACGATATTCCGGCACTGTTTTTCGCGGATTATTTATGCGGGCTGGTTATTAATGAGGTAAATCCCTTGGGTCTTAAAGTTAATTCGCCGTGATACGCTGGCGACCTGATTTAAAACCGCGCTTCGCATTCAGGTCTCGTTCCACGCTATGACGCAACTGCTTAGAAAATTCGATCTCACGTCGTTGCGCCTGTTCGTTGCCGTTTGCCAGGAGCGCAGCATCGCGCGCGCCGCCGAACGCGAATGCATTACGCCGTCGGCGGTGAGCCGGCGCATTGCGGAAATGGAAGCGCTGATCGGGCTGCCGGTGGTGATCCGCGAGTCGCGCGGCATTTCGGTGACGCCGGTCGGCGAAGCGGTCGCGCGCTACGCGGAAGCGGTCATCACGAACCTCGAGAGCATGGAGGCCGAGCTGTCCCGTTACGCGACGGGCGCGAAAGGCAGCGTGCGCATCGTCGCGAATCTGTCGGCGGTGGTGCAGTTTCTGCCCGAGGACATTTCCTCGTTCAAACGGGTCTTTCCCGAGGTCGACATCGAGATCGACGAGCAGACCAGCGCCAACGTGCTGCGCAGCGTGCGGGAAGGCGACGTCGACTTCGGTATCTGCAATGCCATTCCCGGCACTGAGGGGCTCGATCTGCGCCGCTATCGGAGCGACCGGCTGGTATTGATGGTGCCTGCTGGCCATCGGCTCTGCGGCGCGACGACCGTGCGTCTGCACGAGCTCATCGGCGAACAGTTCGTCGGGCTGCGCTGCGATGCCGCGTTGATGAAATTGCTGGCGGAGCAGGCGCAAAAGCTCGACGCGACGCTCGACGTCAAGATCCGCGTCGGCAGTCTCGATGCGCTGTGCCGGATGGTGCATGTCCGGCTCGGCGTCGCGGTCGTGCCGCAGCAGATCGGCGAGTTGTACATCAACACGCTGAACGTGCAGCTCGTGCCGATCGCCGAGGATTGGGCGGTCCGCACGCTGATGATCGCGTGCCGCAACCACGAACGGCTCGCCGCGCCCGCGGCCGCGCTGGTCAATTTCCTGACCGGCAAACGCTGAGCCCCAGCATTCTCGTTTGGAGAATGCTGACATTACAACTTGGCAGGGGTCGGCGCGGCACCCGCGCACTATCATCGTTCGGCCTACACCTGAAAGGTTGGACCAGCGATGTTGCGGACTCTCCACGACAGCGCATGTGACGCGATGCGCCCGGCCCGATGTGGGCGCTGGCGCACTCGCGCGAACTTCGGCGTGCTCTGACGAGACGCCCCCCCGCCCGGCCAGGCGGCGAATCCGACCGAAAACCAGACGATAAAGAGAGACAGCGGCGATGCAACTCAAAACCCTCTTGAAGCATCTGGATCTGACGACCCTGCAATTGTTGTTGTCGATCCACCAGCACGGAACCCTCACTCATGCCGCGCGCCGCGAAGCCATCGCCGTTTCGGCTGCCAGTAAACGTTTGCATGAGCTCGAGCAGGCGCTCGGCGAACCGCTCTTCCTGCGCGAACGGAGCGGCATGACGCTGACGTTGGCCGGCGAGATCGTGCTGATGCATGCGCGCGAAATGATTTCGAGCGCTCAGCGGATCAACGCCGAACTGAGCGAGCGCGGCTTGCGAGAACATCGCACGGTGCGAGTCGCAGCCAATCTGTCGGCGATCATCCAGTTCTTTCCGGACGATCTGAACCGTTTCATGGAATTGCACCCGGACATCCAGATCAAGCTGAACGAAATGCCGAGCAGCAACGTGCTGCAGACGATCCGCGACGGCAACGCGGACCTGGGAATCTGCACGAATCCGGATTTCATGGACGAGTGCACCCACCTGCATCCGTACCGGCGCGATCGGCTCGTTCTCATCGCGCGAAGCACGCATCCGCTCGCGCAACGCCCGAGCGTGTCGTTCGTCGATACGCTCGATACCGACTACGTCGGCCTGCAAAGCGACTGCTGGGTCAATCGACGCTGCCAGCGCGCCGCGAGCGCGGTGGGCGACGCGTTCAAGGTGCGAGTCCAGGTCTCCGGCTTCGACGCGCTATGCCGGATGGTGCAGGCCGGGGTCGGTGTCGGGCTGGTGCCGTATGAGGTGTTTCGCTCGATCGGCCAGCCGCTCGGACTCGTCGCCGTCACCCTCGACGACGCATGGGCGGTACTCGAACTGCAGATCGCGGTGCCGCGCAGTCAGCCGATGTCGGTGCAGACCGCGATGCTGCTCGATCATCTGCGACGGACCGCGCGAGACGAGCCGTCCGGCACCGGCGACGCGCCCTGCCGTCTGCCGCCCCCGGCCGCGCGGATGCTTCACCGGCATGACGCGCTGCGCGGAGCGGCGGCATGACGACTGCGCCTATCCAAACCAGCCAGGCAACCCAGGACACCCAAACCACTCCGGCAAACCCAACCACTTCCGCGCAGCAAATGCTGGCCCGCGCGGCGCTCGCGGCCCTCTGCGCCGGCGTGGCGGCCTCGCCCGCACAAGCCGCCGACGCCGGCAATCAGGAAGTCTGCTACGGCGTCGCGACGGCGGGTCATAACGATTGCGCGAACACCACCTGCTTCCATTTGTGCTCCGGCCTGTCGCAGCACGACCGCGATCCGACCGAATGGACGATGGTCCCCAAAGGGACCTGCACGCAACTCGGCGGCAAGGTGCAAGCCGCGCCGCTCGCCTGCCATGCCGATGCAGCGTCGGACGCGTCGGAGGTCGACGCTTCCGCCGGCGCGTCGCTGTATGCGCACGGCGATACGGCTCGCGCGATCCCCGCGTGTGCCGCATGCCATGGACCCGCCGGCAATTCGGAGACGCCGGGCTACCCGAAGCTCGCCGGTCAGTACGCCGGCTATCTGGGCGAGCAACTGGGCGCATTTCGCAGCGGCGCCCGCAACCAGCCGCTGATGACCACCGCAGCCCGCGCGTTGACGGACGCGGATATCGCCAATCTGTCGCTGTACCTGTCCGCGCAGTTGCCCGCGCTCGGTCATGCCGGCGCCACGCATAGCGCCGCGGCGTCGGGCAAGCCGTTTCGCGACTGCCCCGATTGCCCGGAACTTGTGCCGCTACCGCCCGGCCGCTTCGTAATGGGTTCGCCGCCTAGCGAGACCGGGCGCTTTGGCAATGAAAAGCAGCATGTCGTCGATATCGCGGCGTCGTTTGCGATCGGCCGGTTCGACGTGACCTTCGCGCAGTGGGATGCCTGCGTGCGCGACGGCGGATGCCGCGCGTACAACCCGAGCGACGATGGGCACGGCCGCGACACCTACCCGGCCGTCAACGTCGATTGGGACGATGCGCGCGCGTATCTGGCGTGGCTGACGCAAAAAACAGGCGTCCGCTATCGCCTGCCGAGCGAGGCCGAATGGGAATACGCGGCGCGTGCCGGCACCTCGACCGCGCGCTGGTGGGGCGATGGACTCACGCGCGACGACGCCAACTACGGCCCCGACGTGTGCGAGCAGCAGACCAATTGCGGCGGCTATGCGCAAGGCGCCGACAAGTGGATGTACAGTTCGCCCGTCGGCAGTTTCCCGGCGAATCCGTTCGGCTTATTCGACGAACTGGGCAACGTCTGGCAATGGACGGCCGACTGCTGGCACGACGACTACACCGGCGCGCCGGGCGACGGCAGCGCGTGGGATGCTGCAGCCTGTAGCCGTCACGTGATACGCGGCGGGTCCTGGTCGAACGTGCCGTCTTTCGTGCGCGCGGCGAGCCGTGCCGCCGTCCCGACGACGGTACGGCGCGGTTATCTCGGCTTCCGGGTCGTGCGCGAAATGCCGGAGGGCGAAGTCGGGCAGCTTGCGAAATCGCCGTGATGACGAGCGGGAACGCATCGCGGTTGCAGTGAGGCGCGCATCGCTGTGCTTAGAGCTTTAAAACATTAGGGCATTGAGCGTTAGGACAGATGCGTAGGCGCCGATAAACGCCTACGCCTCACGCCTGCCGCGCATACGCCAGAAAATCGATGAACGCGCGCGTCACGGCCGAGCGCGAGCGCGTCTTATGCCAGAGCATGCCGACGTCCATCTCGGGAATCGGCGTTCTCAATTCTCGCGCTTCGATGCGCTTGCCTTCGAGCGACCACGGCCTGAAAACCATGTCGGACAGAATCGTGACGCCGAAGCCGTGCGACACGAAAGCGCGCATCGCTTCCATCGACCCGGTCCGCAGGATCACGTTCGGCGCGAGCTTTTCCTTCGTCCAGTAGCGCATGGTCGAGGCCTCCCCTTCATCGACGGTAATCATCACGTAGGGGTACTCGGCGATTTCGCCGAGGCTGGGCCGTTCGATCTTCGCGAGCGGATGGGACGGCGACACCCACAGCTTGCGAGGCGAACGGATCAGGCTGCGGTGGCCGAACCGTCCGATCTCGATCACGTTCGACAGCAGCGCGACGCCCACATCGACATCGCCCGCGAGCACCGCCTGTTCGAGACTCACGCGTTCGAGGTCGTGCAGTTCGAAGAACACGTTCGGGTAGCTGGCGCGAAACCGCGCGAGCACTTCCGGCAGGAAATAGCCCATCACCGTGTACGACGCCGCGATGCGCAGCACGCCGGCGACTTCGTGCGCGCGCGAGCGCGATTTGTGGACCGCGTCGTTCAGCGAGTCGAGCACGTGGCGCGCGTGATTGTAGAAATCGTTGCCGTCGAGCGTAATCGTGACGCCGTGCGCGTGCCGCTCGAACAGGCGCGTGCCCAGTATCTCCTCGAGCGCGCCGATGGCGGCCGTCACCGCCGACTGCGACACATGTTCTCTCGACGCGGCCATCGATACCTGTCCGCACTCGGCGGTGGCAACGAAGTACCGGAGCTGCTTCATGGTGATGTCGGCGGCCATCTGAAATTCAGATATCAGGTTGGTGAAAAATTGATTTTACGATGAAGACATGCATTCCTATACTGCGACCATCAAAAACATGGACGGAGACGACTCGATGGAATCGAGTGGCCGGGAAAGCAGTCCGACGGACAGCGGCAGCGACGGAAGCAACAGCAGCAATGGCAACGGCAACGAAAAGCCGGCCGTCACGCTGGAGGACAAATATCTGAAACCCAAGGGCCGCGTCTACATGACCGGCACCCAAGCGCTGGTCCGGATGCTCCTCGCGCAAAAGCTCCGCGACGAAGCCGCGGGCCTGAATACCGGCGGTTTCGTCTCCGGCTACCGCGGCTCGCCGCTGGGCGCGGTCGACCAGGAACTGTGGAAAGCGAAGCGCCACCTGGCCGGCAGCAACATCAAGTTCGTGCCCGGCCTGAACGAGGAACTGGCGGCTACGGCGGTGTGGGGCACGCAGATGGTCAACCTCGACCCGAACGCGACCGTCGATGGCGTATTCGCGCTGTGGTACGGCAAAGGCCCGGGTGTCGACCGCAGCGGCGACGTCTTCAAGCACGGCAACATCGCCGGCACGTCACGTCACGGCGGCGTGCTCGTCATTGCCGGCGACGACCACAGCTGCAAATCGTCGAGCCTGCCGCATCAGAGCGAACACGCGTTCATCGCCGCGATGATGCCGGCCCTGAATCCGTCCGGCGTGCGCGAATTCGTGGAGTTCGGTCTGCACGGCTGGGCAATGTCGCGCTACTCCGGCTGCTGGGTCGGCTTCAAGGCCATCACGGATACGATCGAAACCTCGGCGTCGTTCGAGATCGATCCGCTGGCCGTCCCCATCACCATTCCGGACACCTACCCGATTCCGCCCGACGGCTTTTCGATTCGCTGGCCGGATGCGCCGCTCGCGCAGGAGAACCGCCTGCAACGCGAGCGCCTGTACGCGCTGCTCGAATATGTGCGCGTGAACGGCCTGAACCGCCAGCCGTGGCACGCCCCCGATGCGAAGCTCGGCATCGCGACCACCGGCAAAAGCTATCTGGATACGCTCGAAGCCCTCGCGTTGCTCGGTCTCGATGAAACCACCGCCGCGTGCGCCGGCATCCGCCTGCTGAAAATCGGCGTGTCGTGGCCGCTCGAACCGCAGTGCGTGCGCGAATTCGCCGAGGGTCTGTCGGAAATCCTCGTCGTCGAAGAGAAGCGGCAGATCATCGAATATCAGATCAAGGAGCAGCTTTACAACGAACCGGTTGCGTCGCGGCCGCGCGTCGTCGGCAAATACAGCGAGGCGGGCGAATGGGTGCAGGTGCCGAAGGACGGCATCCTGCTGTCTCCGAATGGAGAGCTTGCGCCGGCCACGATTGCCGCGGTGATTGCCGCGCGGCTCGCGCGCATCGTCGGTGGCGCATTGCCGGCTACGGTGTCGAAGTTTCTGCTGCCCGACCACTGCGCGATGGCGGCTCACGCGAGCATGGACCCCACGCTGCCCGCGCGGGTGCCCTATTTCTGCTCCGGTTGTCCGCACAACACGTCCACCAAGGTACCCGACGGCAGCCGCGCGGTCGCCGGCATCGGCTGTCACTTCATGGTCATGTGGATGGACCGGCGCACGGAGACCTTCACGCAGATGGGCGGCGAAGGAGTGACGTGGATCGGCCAGGCGCCGTTTACGTCTACGCCGCACCTGTTCGCCAATCTCGGCGACGGCACGTACATGCACTCGGGGTCGCTGGCGATTCGCGCGTCGGTGGCGGCGGGCGTGAACATCACCTACAAGATCCTCTACAACGATGCAGTGGCGATGACCGGCGGTCAGCCGGTCGAGGGCGCGCCGTCGCCGTTGCAGATCCTGCAGCAGCTTGCGGCCGAGGGCGTCAAACAGGTCCATCTGGTCTCCGACGATATCGAACAGTTCGCCGACGCGACACTGCCGGCCGGCACTCGCCTGCTTCACCGCAGCGAGATGGATGCGCTGCAGAGGGAACTGCGCGAAGTGAAAGGCGTGACGGCCATCGTCTACGTGCAAACCTGCGCGGCGGAAAAGCGTCGTCGACGGAAACAGAAGAAGCTCGCGGACCCGGCGCGGCGCGTGCTCATCAATCATCAGGTCTGCGAAGGGTGCGGCGACTGCGGGGTCCAGTCCAATTGCGTGTCCATCGTGCCGTTCGAAACCGAACTCGGCCGCAAGCGGACAATCGATCAGAGTGCCTGCAACAAGGACTATTCGTGCGTGAACGGCTTCTGTCCGAGCTTCGTCACAGTCGAAGGCGGCAAGCTGAGAGCGGCGACGCGCACGAGAGCCGCCGCGCCGACCGGTCTGCCCGCGCCGCTTCAGCGGCCGCTCGAGCGGCCCTTCAATATTCTCGTGACCGGCGTTGGCGGCACGGGCGTCGTGACGATCGGCGCGCTGCTGGGGATGGCCGCGCACATCGAAAGCAAGGGCGTGCTCGTGCTCGACATGGCGGGCATGGCGCAGAAAGGCGGCGCGGTGATGTCGCACGTGCGCATCGGCGCGAGTCCGCGGGATCTGCATGCGGCTCGCGTGGCAGCGAACGAGGCCGACCTGATTCTGGGCTGCGACATGATGGTCGCGGCCGGCAGCGACGCGATCGCGATGGCGAACCGCTCGCGCACCATCGCGCTGCTCAATACCGACGTCGCGCCGACCGGCGCCTTCGCGCGAGATCCGGACTGGCAGGCATCGCCGGACGGCTTGCGCGCGCAGGTGGCCGCCAACGTGTCCGTGGTCGAGTCGGTGCAAGCGACCTCGATCGCCACCGCGCTGCTCGGCGACGGCGTCGCGACCAACATGTTCCTGTTGGGTTTCGCGTGGCAGAAAGGCTGGATTCCGCTGACGGAAGCATCGTTGCTGCAGGCCATCGAGTTGAACGGCGCGGCGGTCACGATGAACAAGGAAGCGTTCGCGTGGGGACGTCAGGCCGCGCTCGATCTCGCCGTGGTGCGCGAGGCCGCCGGTATGGAAAAACTCGCGCCGGTCCTGTTTATGCCGAGCCGCTCGAAGTCGCTCGCGCGTATCGTCGAGGATCGGATTGCGCGTCTGATCGCCTATCAGAATCGCCGCTACGCCGACCGCTATGAAGCGTTCGTGAACCGCGTCGCGGCGATCGAACGTGAACGCGTCGGCGGCGACGCCTTCACGCGCGAAGTCGCCGTCAGCCTCTACAAGCTGATGGCCTATAAGGACGAATACGAAGTCGCGCGGCTCTACACCGATGGCGAATTCGAGGCGACGGTGAAGGCTCGCTTCGAGGGCGAGGTCTCACTCAAATTCCACCTTGCGCCGCCACTGTTTGCGAAGCGCGACGAGCAGGGCCGTCTCATCAAGCGTCAGTACGGTCCGTGGATGATGACGGCGTTCCGTGCGCTGGCCGCTTGCCGACGACTGCGCGGCACCGCGCTCGACCCGTTCGGCTACAGCGAAGAACGTCGACACGAGCGCGCCGCGATCGAGGATTTCCGTGCGCTGGCGATGCAGCTTGCGCAGCAGCTGAACGGCGACAACCTGAAAACCGCGCTCGAACTGGCTGCCCTGCCGCAGTCGCTACGGGGTTTCGGTCACGTGAAGGAGCGCAATGCCGAAGCCGTGGCCGGCAAGCGAACGCGGCTTCTGAGCGAATTCGGGCAAGGTGGCGGGATCGCACATAGCGAGGGTGAGACGGTGGCTCAGGCGCTCGAACTGAATGGTTGAGCAGGCGGCCGGATCAGTCGTACCGGAACTAACAAGGCTAAACGCCGCTCATCGTCACGCTCAGCGCCGCAACTCCGCGACGATACGCTCCGCCAGAAATTCGCACGGCGGACGGTTCGACGCGGCGCTGCGCGCGAGCACGACTTCGAGGTTGCCGATCTCGGGCAAGCCATGCGCCTGCCCCAACAGCGTGAAGTGAGACGGCACCGCGCATTGGGCCAGCGGCGTAACGGCGAGACCGGCTTCGGCCATCGTCAGCAGCCCGAGCAGGCTCGGACTTTCGTACGAGGTTCGGTACGGAATCCGCGCCTGTTCGAGGCTGCGGATCGCCTTCTCGCGCGCGACGCTGCCCGGCAGAAACACGGCGATCGGCAACGGCCGCTCGCGCCAGATGTCGGTCGCACCAGGCGCGGCCGCCCACACCATCGGCTCGTGGCGCAGAAACTCGCCATGCAGACCCTTGACCCGGGTCGCGCAGACGAGGTCCACCGTGCCTTCCTTCAGCATCGGCTGCAACGCCATGCTGGGTAGGCCGATCACCTGAATCTCCACCTTCGGATAAGTCGCCGAGAATTTCTTCAGGATCGGCGGGAACAGCGACGACGCGTAGTCGTCCGGCACGCCGATCACGACGCGCCCGGTCACGTCCGGACGGACCACGGCGGCCCACGCTTCGTCGCGCAGCGCGAGCATCCGGCGCGCGTAGGTCAGCAGCACCTCCCCTTCCTGGGTCGGCACGACGCTGCGCGGGTGGCGCACGAACAGCGTCTTGCCGAGCACCGCCTCCAGCGCGCGGATCTGCATGCTCACCGCCGATTGCGAACGATGCACGAGTTTAGCCGCGCCGCTGATCGTGCCGGCATCGGCAACAGCGACCATCATCGATAGCACGTCGAGGTCAAGTGCCTTGATTTCGTTGGGCATTCGGGCAATCTATCAGAAAACCTGAACGATACCATCAAAATTATGCGATTTTCATTGTGGTTGCGGCGCAGCATAGTGTCGAAAAGGAACCAACGATGAACGCACGCACCCACCACACGACCCTGGCCCTGGCTGGCGCCTTCCCCATGCCGTCCTTCGTCACGACGGCATCGAGCCTCTCGGTGCCTTACGTCGAGGCCGGTCAGGGCGAACCGATGGTCTTCGTGCACGGCTCCCTGTGCGACTACCGTTACTGGACACCGCAACTCTCGGCGCTCGGCGAACACTTCCACTGTCTCGCGCCCAGCCTCGGCCACTACTGGCCCGAAGCCGACGCGTACGGCCGCGCGGAATTCAGCTGGGAAGCGCACGTCGCCGAAGTGGCCGAGTTCATCGTCGCGCTCGATCTCGCACCCGTGCATCTGGTCGGCCACTCGCGCGGCGGCTGCGTCGCGTTCCATCTCGCGCGCGAATTCCCGCGGCTCGTCAAGACGCTCACGCTCGCGGACCCCGGCGGCCCGTTGCAATCGCCGTCGGATCGCGCGCCGGCCACGATGCCCGCCGCCACCAATGCGCTGCGCACGCGCGTCGCGGAACTGATCGACCAGGGCGAGTTCGACGCGGGCCTGACGATGTTCGTCGACTCGGTCAGCATGCCGGGATTCTGGAGCAAGAGCACTGACAGCTTCCGCCGAATGGCGCTCGACAACGCGCTCACGCTGCCCAAGCAGTTTCTCGACCCGCTGCCGCCCTATACGCCGGAAAGCGCGCGCGACATCAAGTGCCGGACCTTGCTTATCGACGGTCAGAAAAGCCCGCGTATGTTCCGCAATAACGTCGACCGGCTCGAACAATGGATCGAGTTCGCCGCGCGCGAAACGATTACGGGCGCATCGCACGGCATGAACGTCGCGAACCCCGGCGCGTTCAATCGCGCGCTGAAGGCGTTCGCGAGCTAAGGCGCACGCTCTTCCAGCACAACCTCAGCGTCCGACGCGCGCCTGCAAGTGCGCGGGATACCGGTCGCCTTGCACGGTGATATCGGCGAACGCGGCTTCGATCTCGCGCAGGTTGTCGGCCGTCAGCGCAACGTTGGCGGCGCCGATATTTTCATTCAGCCGATGCAGCTTCGTCGTGCCGGGAATCGGCGCGATCCAGGGCTTTTGAGCCAGCAGCCACGCAAGCGCGATTTGCGCCGGCGTTGCGTTCAGCCCAGCCGCGATCTGCTTGAGCACGTCCACCAGCACCTGATTGGACTGGCGGTTCGCTTCCGAAAAACGCGGCACGACATTGCGGAAGTCGGACGGGTCGAAGTGCGTGCTTCTCGTGATCGCGCCGGTCAGAAAGCCTTTGCCGAGCGGACTGAACGGCACGAAGCCGATGCCGAGCTCTTCGAGCAAAGGCAGAACCTCTTTCTCCGGCTCGCGCCACCATAACGAATATTCGCTTTGCAGCGCGGCGACCGGTTGCACCGCATGCGCGCGACGGATCGACTGCGCGCCCGCTTCCGACAGCCCGAAGTGCTTCACCTTGCCCTGCTCGATCAGCTCCTTGACCGTCCCGGCGACCTCTTCCATCGGCACATCGGGATCGACGCGGTGCTGATAAAGAAGGTCGATGCGATCGGTGCGCAGCCGCTTGAGCGCGGCGTCGGTCACCGCGCGGATGTTGTCCGGCTTGCTATTCACGCCGTTCTGCACCTCGCCGCCTTCGAAGCCGAACTTCGTCGCGATCACGACCTCGTCGCGAAACGGCTGTAACGCCTCGCCCAATAGCGCTTCGTTCGCGCCTTGCGCGTAGGCTTCGGCCGTGTCGAAAAACGTCACGCCGTGATCGAAAGCGGTACGGATCAATCTGATCGCATCGGCCTTGTCGGTGGCGGGACCATAGCCATAGCTGAGTCCCATGCAACCGAGACCGATCGCGGACACTTCCAGTCCGCTGCTACCAAGAATACGTTTTTGCATCGCTCGACTCCTTATTCCTGCACGGCCACGTCGGCCCGATATTGCGCGTCCGTCACCTTGTCCAGCCACGTAGCGGGACTGCCATTCAGCGTTTCGGCGATGGCGATATGCGTCATCGCCGTGCCCGGGGTCGCGCCGTGCCAGTGCTTTTCTCCCGGCGCGATCCAGACGATGTCGCCCGGCCGGATTTCCTCGACCGGTCCGCCTTCGCGCTGCACCCAGCCGAGCCCCGCGGTCACGAGCAGCGTCTGACCCAGCGGATGTGTATGCCATGCGGTGCGCGCGCCCGGCTCGAAGGTGACGGTCGCGCCGCCCGTGCGGGCCGGCTGCTGCGCCGCGAACGGCGCATCGATTCTGACCGTGCCGGTGAAATAGTCGGCAGGTCCGGTCACGGACGGCTGCGAGCCGCATTTCCTGATATCCATCGATGATCCTTGTGTCGAAGAGCTAACCTGACTGCCAATCTAACAGCGCGGATTCCTGAGAAAAAGAGCTAGAATCGGCATGAAGTTAGAAGACAGGCTTATCAATGGCGCGCTCCGACCTGGCCGATATCACGGCCTTTCTCTCCGTTGCCCGCGAGGGCAGCTTCACGAAGGCAGCCGCCAAACTCGGCGTGTCGCAATCGGCGTTGAGCCAGACCGTGCGGAATCTGGAAGCTCGGCTCGGGCTGCGGCTGCTGACGCGAACCACCCGCAATGTTTCGCCGACGCAAGCCGGCGAGCGGTTGATCGAGGCAGTCGGCCCGCGGCTCGATGAGGTCGAAGCCGAACTGGCCGCGTTGAGCGCGTTGCGCGACAAGCCGGCCGGTACCGTGCGCATCGCCGCCGGGGACTACTCGGCGGAATGGCTGCTGTGGCCCGTTATCGAACGTCTGCTGCCCGACTATCCGGACATCCACATTGAAATCGTCGTCGACAACGGTTTGACCGACATCGTCGCGCAGCGGCTCGATGCCGGTGTCCGGCTCGGCGAACGGGTCGCCAAGGACATGGTGGCGGTGCGCATTGGACCCGACATGCGGATGGCGGTGGTCGGCACGACCGCTTATTTCAAGCGATACCCGAAGCCGAAAACGCCTTGGGAGCTGACCGCGCACAACTGCATCAACCTCCGGCTACCGACGGCCGGAGGACTCTACGCTTGGGAGTTTGCGAAAGGCGGGCGTGAGTTGAAGGTGCGCGTGGAAGGGCAACTCGTCTTCAATACCGCGACGATGGCGCTCAAGGCCGCGCTGGCCGGCGCCGGTCTCGCCTTCGTGCCGGAAGAACGCGTGATGCCGTATGTCGGCAGCGGCGAGTTGGTGCGGGTACTGGCCGACTGGTGCCCGTCGTTCGCGGGCTTCCATCTGTACTACCCGAGCCGGCGACAGCCGACTCCGGCTTTTGTGGTGGTGGCGGAGGCGTTGAGGAAGGGGGTGTAGGAGCGAGGCGCCTACGATTGCGCGAGCCGGGGCGCCCTAACGTCTCTCACGTAATAGATATCCCATTCCGCTTCTTCGATCTTCAGGAAGCCATGCCGCTGATAGAAACGATTTGAAGCGCTACCGCGAAGCGCGCCGACCTTGACCGGCATCGATCGGGCATCGGCATCGGCGAAGACAGACGCCAGCACCGCCGAACCGATTCCCTTTCCCTGATGTTGCGGGACGATGTACAGGTGGTCCAGCGCGAGATAGTCGTCGACCGGTCTTGCGAGAACAAAGCCGGCGCATGCGCCATCGACCAGAATGAATCTGCAGAACGCCGGATCGAACGACGCCAGGAAGCGATCCCTCGCCCGTTGAGGATCGAAGCGTCCGATCTGCTCCAGACTCTCGCGCATGGCCTCGATGCGAATCTGTACCAAGGCGTCCACATCATGATGCGTGGTACCGACGAACGTTACTTTCATCTGCTCTACCCTCTCACAACGTCATCACCATCTCATGCCACGCCATCCCACCGTGGTCGGATTCGGACGGCCGCACGTACTGATAGCCGAATCTCTTGTAGAGCTCGACGTGGCGGTCTTTGCACATCAGGTGGATCGTCGCTTTACCCATCGCGCGCATCGAGTCGATGAACGTGCGCATCATCAGGCTCGAATAGCCCTTGCCCTGCTCGGCCGGGTCGAGCACAACGGACATGATCACGACGTTGGGCGCGGCGGCATCGTGACCGACGAGTTCCTTGAACGCCTCATCCGACATAACGACATCGTAGGCGCAACCCGAATTGATGAAGCCCGTCACACGTTCATCGATTTCCATCACGAGGAAACCCTCCGGATACTGCGCGATGCGCGTGGCGATTTTTTCGCGCGTTGCGGCTTCGTCGCCCTCGTATGCGGAGATTTCGATTTCATAGCAACGGTCGACGTCGGTCGGCAGCGCGTGACGAAAGCGGATGGTGTTGCTCATGGCGGTGCCCGATATGCGGATTCGAACTCGCGATGATAGCGCGACGCGAGCGACCGAACGCCCCCCTCATGCGAACTCGTCGTGTTGAGGCAAATCGTCCGTAATGTCATGCCACGGTGCCTTCGAGCCCACAAACATATGGGCGGTGGGACGAATGGCGGGCGCATCCGTCAACGTCCCCAACGTGACGTGGGCATATTCGCCATTTCGAACCACCGAGAACAGCAGGCTTCCGCACACCTTGCAATGCACGTCGTGCGATGCCTGTGCATCGCCGAAAATCAGCAACGTGTCTTCGCCCTGCGTGATACGCAGCTTGTCGCGCTCGATCCCCGCGAACGGCTTGAACGCAGAGCCGGTCGCGCGTCGGCAGTTCGAGCAATGGCAGTTCAGCGCGTAGACGAATTCGTCTTTGACCGCGTAATGGACGGCACCGCAAAGACATCGGCCGGCGAGTGACGGTTTCATGGCTGAGGCTCCAGACATTCAGACAGACGGCAAAAAGCGCCGCGCATCGATGGGTAGACAACACAGCCATGATTATCGACGCGCCGAACGCGCGATGTCGAACGATCGAATCCAGACGCTTCCGCTTCACCAACGGATCAGCGTAGGGCATCAGCGCCTGAAAAGCACCTGCGCGGTCCCGGTCTCGATCGGCGAAGACGTGTGCTGATGCACGATCTTCCACCCTCCACCGGCCTGCCTGAGCGCGAGACTCAGCCGGTTGTCCATCGAGCGCAACGCCGCGCCGTTGGTATCGACGGCCTTGTAATTCACAAAGGCATGCGCAACGGCAAGCTCTCCGGCGACGCTCGTTTGCACGTCGCTGAAATCGACTATCACGCGTTCCGTGCCGAGCGAGCCGAACCAGCCCTCCACCATCTGCCGCCACGACGCGACATCCTCGTACGACCAGGCGCCCCACATGTCGAAGATGCGCACCTCGCGATCGTATAGCGCGACGAACGCGTTGACGTCCTTAGCGAATACCGCGGCCTGATAGTCCTTCAGTACCTGTAGAACCGGATTGTCGAGTGTGTTCACGGCGGGTCCTCCCGGGTTCGATGACGATGGCGGTCAGCATTCGCGGAAAGCGGCAAATCCGCGGCACTGACCGGTTGCCCTGCAAAAATCACGACGATCGACTCACCACGAAATCGACATTCAGGCCGAGAAAATCTGCGGATTCTTTCACCCTACTCCTCCCCCACCTTCGCCCTCCGCCCCTGCCTCACCTGATCCGCGAACAGATCGATCACCACTCCGCGCAACCAGCGGTTGCCCTCATCCTGCTGGACCCGTTCGTGCCACAGCAGATGGATCGGCGCGGCAGGCAGCGTCATCGGTAATCCGCGCAGACTCAGCGAGAATGGCTCGGCCAGTTGCAGAGCCCGTCGCTCCGGCACCGTCGCGATCAGATCGGTGCGCTGCAGGATGTAACCGACGCTCATGAAATGCGGCACCGTTAGCCGCACCTGACGCCGAACGCCGCGCCGCTTCAGCGACTCTTCCACCTGACCGTGCCCGGTGCCGGCCGATACCACCACCAGATGCTCGGCCTCGCGCCAGCTGGCGAGCGTGAGCGGCACCTCTTCGAGCGGATGACCGCGTCTGAACAGGCAGACGTAGCGCTGATCGAACAGACGGCGCTGATAGAAACCGCCCTTCAGTTGCGGCAGCAAACCGATCGCGAGATCGACCCGGCCATCGGCCATCTGTTCGCCGAGATTGACGCCGCTGTGACGCACCGTATTGAGCGCGACGCCCGGTGCTTCCCGCGACAATCGTTCGAGCAGCGCGGGCAGAAACACCACTTCGCCGATATCCGTCATGCCGATGGTCATCGTCGACGTCGCGCGCAGCGGATCGAAGCCGGTCACCGGATTCAGCGCGCCGCGCAGCGTCGCGAGTGCCTGCGCGACCGGTTCCGCCAGCCGCAGCGCGAACGGCGTGGGCACCACGCCGCCCGGCCCGCGCACGAACAGCGGATCGCCCAACCGGCGACGCAGCTTCGCGAGCGCATTGCTGACGCCGGGCTGGCTCATGTTCATCTGCTCGGCCACGGTCGCGACGCGCCGCTCCTGCATCAAGCGATGGAAAAGCAGCAGCAGATTAAGATCGATCTCGCCCAGTTCCATGGTTCCGGCCTTCCGAGGTTCATTCAATTCAGTGATGAAGCAGATTTCCTCCATTTTATTGTGGAATGAGAGTCGGCCACCGAGAATAGCCACACGGCGTACGCATTCGACACGCCACGAGCGGCCAGCGTCGCCTCGCCTACCAATCTGAATAGCGGAGACACCTCATGAAGCAGAACGATCTGAAAATCGCCATCGTCGGCGCCGGCATCGGCGGTCTGACGCTTGCGCTCGCCCTGCGCGAACACGGCATCGATGCGCAGCTCTACGAGCAGACCGACGAGCTTCGCGAGGTGGGCGCGGCCGTCGCGCTGTCGGCCAATGCGACGCGCTTCTACGATCGGATGGGCTTGCGTGCCGCCTTCGAAAAGGTCTGCGCGGAAGTCCCCGCCCTCGTCTATCGCGACGGCCGCAGCGGCGAAGTGATCGGCCATCATCGCGGCGCGCCGGACTATCGCGGGCAATTCGGCGGCTCGTATTGGGGTGTGCATCGCGCCGATCTCCAGGCGATCCTGTCCAGCGCGGTCGGTCTCGACCGCATCAAGCTCGGCCATCGGCTCGTCGAGCTGACCCAGAACGCGGATCGCGTGGAACTGACGTTCCAGAACGGCGAGCGCGTCGAGGCCGATCTGGTGATCGGCGCCGACGGCGCACGTTCTCTCACGCGACGCTGGATGCTCGGCTACGACGACGTGCTGTATTCGGGCTGTTCCGGTTTCCGTGGCGTGGTGCCGGCCGAACTCATGGATCTGTTGCCCGATCCCGAGACGATCCAGTTCTGGGTCGGACCCGGCGGTCATCTGCTGCACTATCCGATCGGCGACAAGGGCGACCAGAATTTCCTGCTGGTCGAGCGTCATCCGTCGCCGTGGCCGTCGCGTGACTGGGTCATGCCGGCGAGCGAGGGCGAGCAGTTGCGGCTCTTCAAGGACTGGCATCCGGCCGTGGTGCAGATGATCACGGCGGTACCGATCAGCCAGCGTTGGGGTCTGTTTCACCGTCCGCCGCTCGGCCGCTGGAGCAAGGGCCGCGTGACGCTGATCGGCGATGCCGCGCATGCGCTGGTGCCGCACCACGGCCAGGGCGCGAATCAGTCGATCGAAGACGCGGTGGTGCTGGCCGACCAGCTCGCGAAGGCGGGAGCGGGAAACTGGCGCGCGGCACAGGAAGCTTACGAGCGTCTGCGTCGAGGCCGCACGCGCAAGGTGCAATACGCGTCGATTTCCACCGCCGACGTGCTGCATCTGCCCGACGGCCCAGCAGCATCGGAGCGCAACGCCCGCCTCGGCTCGCGCGAACGTGTGCTGCATCACCTCGACTGGATTCACGATTTCGATGCGCTCTCGCAGGAGCCGAATGAACGTCAGGGCGGCACCTGGCTTTAAGCTGCGGCATTCCAGGTCGCTGTAAGCGGGGGATTCTTGCCTGACGGCATCCGATCAGTCGAGCCGTATCACGAGGAGAGCCGAACCGGCTCTCCTTTTTCATTGCCGCGTCGCACGCGTGCACATAAGCGGCAACGCAGCATGAGCGGCGAATGCGTTCGGTTCGCTGAGCCTGTCATGCCACACCGCGGTTGACCATCCATGTTCCACGTTGTAAACCTATGGCGATCGTCGCCCGACCCATCCGGCGAGGCACCGATGAAACGCGCGTTTTACACGATCGGCCACTCCACCCGTTCATTGCAGGACTTCGTCGCGCTGCTGAAAGGCGAGCAGATCGCGATGCTGGTCGACGTGCGCAGCATTCCGCGCTCGCGCACCAATCCGCAATTCAATTGCGACACGCTGCCCGCATCGCTCGCGCCCGAGCATATCGATTACGTGCATCTCGCGGCGCTTGGCGGGCGTCGTAGCAAGCGCAAGGACGACACCCCGTCGCCGAACGGGTACTGGACCCATCCGGCGTTTCGCAACTACGCGGACTACGCGATGAGCGACGCGTTTCGCGAAGGATTCGCGCAACTGCTGACGCTCGGACAGCGGCAGCGCTGCGCGATCATGTGCTCGGAGGCGGTCTGGTGGCGCTGTCACCGGCGTATCATCACGGACTATCTGCTGATGCACCGCGAAACCGTGCTGCACATCCTGGACGCGCACCACACGAACCCCGCCACGATGACGCCGGGTGCGCAGCCTCAATCCGACGGCACGCTGATCTACCCGGCTCAGCAGGAAACCTGAACCGACTCCCGGCTAATCGCCTTTCAGTCGCCCCTGAGTCTCCCGCCCGTCACATCGCTCCACCTTATATGGCTGTGACGAAGACACCCACTTCCCCACCTTCCTCGCTCGACACCCTGCTGCTCGAGATCCGCGCGTGCACGCTGTGCGCGCCGCAGTTGCCGCACGCGCCCCGCCCCGTGTTGAGCGCGTCGGTGGAGTCACGCGTGCTGATCATCGGCCAGGCGCCGGGCGCCAGGGTTCATGCGTCGGGTGTGCCGTGGAGCGACGCGAGCGGCGCGCGGCTGCGGACGTGGCTCGGCGTCGACGATGCAACGTTCTACGACGCCTCGAAGTTCGCGCTCGTACCGATGGGCTTCTGTTTTCCGGGGCGCGGCGCGAGCGGCGACTTGCCGCCTCGCCCCGAATGTGCGAGCCGCTGGCATCGCGAGTTGCTCGCGCAGATGGAGTCGGTGCGGCTCACGCTGCTGATCGGCCAGTACGCGCAGCGCTTCGGGCTCGGCGACGCATTCGGCCCGACCCTGACGGATACGCTTCTCCGCGGGTCGAAGTTCGGGCCGCGCATCATGCCGCTGCCGCATCCGTCGCCGCGCAATATCGCGTGGTTCAAACGCAATCCGTGGTTCGAAGGCGAGGTGCTGCCGGCCTTGCGCGAGCGGGTCGCGGCGGCACTGACTTACGGCGCCCGCGGCTAGCCAGCAGTGCGCCTGAATTCATGGTAAGGTACGCGCCGTTCGTCAAGAACCCGTTCTCGGGGCGGGGTGAAATTCCCCACCGGCGGTAATCGTCTTTCGCAAGACGTAGCCCGCGAGCGCTCTGGTGCTGCTCCCATTGCGGCGACAGAGGTCAGCAGACCCGGTTGGATTCCGGGGCCGACGGTATAGTCCGGATGAAAGAGAACAGGACGGCCAGCCTGCTCGCGCATGCGGGGAGACGGCCGTCCTTCGCCCTGTTCACACAAACAGGCTGAAGTCCATGAACACATCTTTCTTTTTTTCCAACGAACGTCCGCGTATCGCGTTCATCCAGGCATGCTGGCATCGCGACATCGTCGATCAGTGCAAGACCTCGTTCCTCGAAGCGATCAAGGAATACGGCTATAGCGCCGACGATATCGATCTGTTCGAAGTGCCCGGCGCGTTCGAAATTCCGTTGCACGCGAAGCGTCTTGCGCAAAGCGGCCGTTACGGCGGCATCGTCGCCGCGGGTCTGGTGGTGGACGGCGGCATCTATCGGCACGAGTTCGTCGCGCAAGCGGTGATTACGGGACTTATGCAGGTGCAGCTCGAAACGGGTACGCCGGTCTTCTCGGCAGTGCTCACGCCGCACCATTTCCATAGCGGTGAAGAGCACGTGAAGTTCTTCCGCGAGCACTTCGTCGTGAAGGGCGCGGAGGCCGCACGCGCATGCGCCGAAACCGTGCGCAAACTGTCGGAGCTGGTCGCGCGATAACTCGCCCTACCCGTTCGATACGTGGCCGCGAACTCACACACGGTCGCGGCCACGCCAACTCAAACGAATACGGCCGGTTCACCGTCGAGGCGAACCGGCCGCTAAACGCATCACGCGTCGATCAGAAATCGATCTTCGCGTTCACGCTGACCATGCGCGGATCGCCCGGCGCGATGTAGTCCGAGTACTGATACATCCAGTAGCGACGATTCGTGATGTTGTCGATCGCCGCGCGCAGCGTCACATCGTGCCCACCAATGCGGGTCAGGTAGTTCGCGCCGACGTTCACGATCATGTAGCCGCCCGTCTCCAGATCGCCCGCCGGACGCACCTTGGTGCTGCCCGTGAATTTCGCGGCGGCGCCGACCTGCAGACCCGGAAGCTGCGGCACGTCATAGGTCACGCGGCCGGAGGCCACGAATTGCGGCGCACCGGCGACGCGATTGCCGTTGTAGGCCTGCCCCTTCGCATACCACGAGTCGAGCAGCATCATCGAGCCGGCCACCTTCCAGTTGCGTCCGAGCTTCACGCTGCCAGCCGCTTCGACGCCTTGATAGATCGAATTGCCGTCCTGCACGTAGACGTTCTGATCGTTTGCATAAGACGCGCCGCGTTCGATGCGGAACAGCGCGGCCGTCGCGCTCCAACGCTCCCGCTCGGTCTTGATGCCGACCTCGTACTGACGCGAGCGCAGCGGATTCAGCAGCGCTCCGCCGTTCGCGTAGATCGTATTGACCAGCGCGCCCTGCTCCAGCGCCTCCACGTAGCTCGCGTAGAGCGTGGTGTACGGATCGAGCTTGTACATCAGCGCGGTCGTCGGCGTGAGCACGCCGTTCTGACCGTACCGCGACGCAAGCGAACCGTCGAGGTTATAGGTTTCCTGATCGTAGTTCGTGTAGCGCACGCCGGCGAGCAGCGACAGGCGATCCGTCAGCTGGACCGTATCGCTCGCGAACAGCGACTTCTGCGTGATCTCGCTAGCACGGTACGTCTCCAGACCCGCACCTGAGTAGTAACGCCACGGGTTCGGCTGGAACAGATTGCCGTCGCCCAACGTGAAGTAGTGCGAAACAGAGCTGTAGTCGTTGGTCTGATGCTGATACGCCGCGCCGAACACCAGCTGATGCGAGAAGATGCCAGTCTTCACCTTGCCTTCGAACATGCCCTGCCAGTAGATATCCTGGTGAGCTTCGTCGCCGTTCCAGCGGTTGTCGGTGTAGTCGCCCGCCTGGTTCAGCAGCGTCAACGTGCTCTCGTTACGATCGCGCGACGACTTGCTGTAGCTCATCGACGTGTTGAACGACCAGTTCGGCGTGATCTGATATTTGACGCCCCCCGTGTACAACTGCAGGTTCGTATTCAGATGCTGATCGGTGCCGCCGAGAAAATTGCTGCCGCCGCTGATCGTCGCGGGCAGGCTCGTGCCGACATAACTGCCGGTATAGATCGCGGGCGTCTGACCGCTCGAGCGGCTTTGCTGATAGATCGCGTTGAAGTAGACACTAAGGTCGCGCGTGAGCTGACCGTCGAGCGCGACCGCCAGCGAATTGCGGTTGATGTCGCCCGCGTTGTAGGTCTTGCCCGCCTCGTGCGTGTAGTTGATGCGCGCGCCGAACATGCCGTCCGGGCCGAAGCGCCGGCTCAGGTCCGCGTGCTGGCTGAACACGCTGTCCATCCTGTAGCCGACCGAGACGCTCGTCACCGGCTGGTCCGCCGGCTTCTTCGTCACGTAGTTGACCATCCCGCCCGGCTGCGCGAAGCCATACATGAAGCCACCGAGGCCCTTCAGCAGTTCGACTCGTTCGAGGTTTTCGTAGGGCATCGTGATGCCGTACGAAATGAACGGATTGCCGTCGATACGGAAGCCGTTCTGCCAGTCGATCGGCAAACCGCGAATCGAAATATAGGTGGCCCACGCGCTATACGCGCTGCTGTTGTCGGTGACCGACGCGTCCCCCGCGAACACGTCGCCGAGCTTGTTCGCCTGGCGGTCGGCGAGATCTTCGCCGGTCACGACCGTGGTCGAAAACGGCGTCTCGAGCTGGGAGCGCGAGCCCAGCGCGCCGGACGACACAGGCGTGCGCAGGTTCAACGGCGAATCGCTCTGCGCGCTTGCGCTGACGTTGACGGCCGGTAATGCCCGTTCCGCCCCGCTTGCCGCTGGCGCTCCCGACGTCGGCGCGGCGGTACTGGCGCCCGGCGCCGCGGCTTCCCCGCTCGCGGCGCTTTGGGCTAACGCAGCTTGCGCCGCGCCGGCAAAAGCCAGCCAGACGGCAATCTGCAACGGACGATGAAGGGAGAGTCTTCCTGTACGTGTGTTCTTTTGATTCTTCATGTCTACCAGCGAACGAGCGCCTCCGTCAGTATGAGAATGAGATTGATTCTTATTCCAAGAGAGCGCGATAGTAGCAAAGGCTTATGCCTTTTGAAAGCATTACGACCTGATTCGAATGGCTTGCAGTGGTAACGGCGCGACAGCCGCGGCTTTCCCGCGGCGCTAGCCCGGACAGCGACTTGCCGCGTGAGGCCCCATCGTCAGAAGGGTTTTTACGAGACAAAATCTCGAAAAAACGACGCCGTCGAGGAGCTGATCGGCGCGGCCAAAGCAAGCCCTCTGCCATCCGTGGCCGACCCGAGCCGGCTGGACTTTCGCGTCGATACGGCGCGTCGCTGCGCGATGCGTGGCGAATCGAGCCATTGATTCGGATTCCTACCGACACCGCGATTTGGCTCTTGCGATCCTTCAACAAACTTCCTATGATTCGCCAACAAGAATGAGATCCATTCTCATTTGATGCATTTCTCAGGTCGTCTACGTCCTGCCGCACAGCCGTCTGACATCTCTCCGATTTCCGTCCATCGATGAGGCATCTCACCATGGTCTTATCCGGCCAAACAGGAAGCTAACCATGAGTACACCTAATGTTTATTCAGGAATTCAAGCAAGGCAGACGCATGCCGCGACGCAGCCCGCCGTGCTCGACTTCGTCGCGATCGGTCTGGGGCCGTTCAATCTGAGCCTCGCGTGTCTCGCCGAGCCGATCCGCGATCTGCACGGCCTCTTTCTCGAGCGCAACGAAGACTTCGACTGGCATCCCGGCATGCTGATCGACGACACCACGCTGCAGAATCCCTTTCTCGCCGACCTCGTCAGTCTCGCCGACCCGCAGAGCAAGTTCAGCTTCCTCAACTACTGCAAGCAGGAAGGCAAGCTCTACGCGTACTACATCCGAGAGCGCTTCTATCTGAGCCGCGCCGAGTACAACCGCTATTGCAAATGGGCGATCGGGCAACTGTCCAGTATCGCGTTCGGCTCGAACGTCGAGACCGTCGAATACGATGCCGAGCATGCGCATTACGTGGTGAGCGGCCGGCACGTACGGACCGGCCAGCCGTTCGTGCATCGCGCGAAACGCCTCGTGGTGGGCGTCGGCTCGGTGCCGCAACTGCCGTCCTGCTGCGAAGACACACGCGAGCGTTGCATTCACAGCGCGCAATACGTCGCGCGTAAAGAGGAGTTGCAGCACAAGCGCTCGATCGCGGTGATCGGCAGCGGCCAGAGCGCCGCCGAAATCTTCTACGACCTGCTGAAGGAAAGCGACGAGCACGACTACTCGCTCACGTGGATCACCCGCTCGCCACGCTTCTTCCAGATGGAGAACACCAAGCTCACGCTGGAGATGATCTCGCCGGATTACATCGACTATTTCTACAACCTGCCGGATGGCGTGCGTGAAAGCATCATCGCGAAGCAGGACAGTCTTTACAAAGGC
This sequence comes from Paraburkholderia antibiotica, assembly GCF_012927125.1. GTDB lineage: Bacteria > Pseudomonadota > Gammaproteobacteria > Burkholderiales > Burkholderiaceae > Paraburkholderia > Paraburkholderia antibiotica. Next base: position 48,913 of record NZ_JABBFZ010000006.1, on the reverse strand, counting down.
GTGAACGCGTCGCTGATCAACCAGATCTACGACCTGCTCGACGACCGCCGCAGCCGGGGCCATCAGAACGCGCGGCTCATCACCAACTCCGAGATGACCGGCTGTCATTACGACGCCGTCGACGACCGCTACCACCTGCGCTTCGTGCAGCGCGACGAAGGCGTGCAATACACGCACGTGACCGATGGCGCGATCTTCGCGACCGGTTATACGCAGAACGTGCCGCGCTTTATCGACGGTATTCGCGAGCGCATCCGCTGGGACGACAAGGGCCGCTATCGGCTGTCGCGCAACTACGCGATCGACGTCAACGAACGCGACGTGTTCGTACAGAACGCCGGGCTCTACAGCCATGGCCTGACCAACCCCGACCTCGGCATGAGCTGCTACCGCAACTCGTGCATCCTGCGCGAAATCACCGGCGTCGAGCACTACAAGATCGAGCGACGCATCGCATTGCAGGACTTCTCGGTGCCGGACACCGACGCCTTCGTGAAGGCGCCGCTGGAGGCCGAATGAGTTTGCGCAACATGATCATCCTGATGACGACGTTTGCCGTCATCAGCGACGCGATCCTCATTCCGTTCTACCCGCAGTTCTTCGCCGCGCGCTATGGTGTGACGAGCCCCGTGCATGCGGGCGCCTACGTCGCGTTCATTTCGATCGTCGTGATGCTGACGCTGCCCGTGTGGGCGCGCATCGCGAAGCGGCTCGACGCGATGCACCTGCTCGTCTATACGCAATTCGCGGCCGGCGTGCTGTCGCTCGCGAGCTACTGGGCGCCGACGGTGCCGCTCTTCTGGGTGCTGTCGCTCGCGATGTTTATGTGCAAAAGCAGCTATCTGCTGATGTATCCGTACATGATGCGCTTCGAGCCGAAGGAGTCGCACGCGCATACGATCGGGCTGCTGTCGGTGGTCGTGCACTTCGGCGCGATCGCGGGCGCGGTGGCGGGCGGCTTCGTGATGCAGGTCTGGGACGCGCACACCTGCATCTTCGCAATGGCCGCCGGTGACTTCGCGCAGATGTTCATCTGCCTGTGGCTGATCCGCGCCCATGCGATCCCGCGACGCTGCCGCTTCGCTGACGAAGCCCACGCCGGGACACCCGCCGGGATGCACGCAGACGCGCACACCGCGCGCCGCACGCTGCGCGACCGTCTGCCGATCTTGCGGCTCGCGCTGCTGATGCTCGCGTTCGATTTCTGCGTGTACCTGATCCGGCCGTTCATGTCGTCGTACTGGCAAAGCGTCAGCGGCTCGCCGAGCGAACTGGTGTCGGGCGCCGTGTTCGCGATTCCCGGCATGGTCGCGCTGATCGCGTTGCGCATCAACAAGCGGATCGCCGACGCGGGCCGACGGCTGCCGGATCACATGATCGGCAACCTGCTGCTGTGCACCGTGGGACTGCTGCTGCAAGGCATCGAGACGCCGCTCGCGATCATCGTCGGGCGCGTGCTGTTCGGCTGGGCGTTCTTCCAGATCGTCGTGAAGCTCGACGTGACGATGTTCGCGCTCAGCAAGCCCGCTTCGTATGCAGCCGACTTTGCCGTGGTCAATTTCTTCCAGAACCTCGGCGTGTTGCTCGCGTCGTTCGCGGCCGGCGCGATCGTCGATGAAACCGGCTTGCGTGCGCCGTTCTTCGTCGCCTCGGCGGGGCTCGTGCTGACCGGCCTGCTCAGTCTCTGGCTGCTCGAACGCGCGCCGGCCACTCAACCGGCTAATCAACCCGCAGGACAACCCGCGAATGCCGCGCTCGCCGACGCGACGCTTGCCCCCGAACTTGTCGAACCAGGAGCCCCTGCCCATGCGAACTGACATCGTCGCCGACGAAATCGCGCTGCGCTACGCCGCGCCCTTGCCTGCCGTCCAGCGCTCGCCGCGCGTCGCGGGACTCTCCCGCAGCACCGCCAACGACTTCGAGATCCGCGCGCTCGACGTTGCGCGTGACGCGCCGACGCTGCATCGCTGGTTCATCGAGGAACGCGCGGCGTTCTGGAACATGCGCGACAAGAGCGTCGACGAAGTCGCCGCGTTCTATCAGGCGATCCAGGATTCCGGCCATGCACAAGCCTGGATCGGCAGTCAGCACGGCGCGAGCGCGTTCCTGTTCGAAAGCTACGACCCCGCGCACGACGAAGTCGGCGAGCACTACGCGCCGCTGCCGGGCGACCTCGGCATGCATCTGTTCGTCGGACCCGCGACGAAGCCTGTGCCCGGCTACACGCAACACGTATTCCGCTCGCTGATGACGTTCCTGTTCGAGCAACGGGACGCGATGCGTATCGTCGTCGAACCGGATGCGCGCAACACGCGCATTCATGCACTCAATCGCGCGATGGGCTTCGTCTATGCGAAGAACGTCGCGTTCCGCGAGAAAACCGCGTCGCTGGCGTTCTGCACTCGCGCGGATTTCTACGCTACTCAAACCACTCCGGAAAAGGATCAATCGCAATGACTTCGACGACCCAACTGACCATGCAACAAGCCACCCAGAACGTGATGCTGAACCCGCCCGAGGCCGCCGCGCATCTGACGCCGGCAGTGTGGCGCAACGCCAACCGCATGCTGGTGCGCAAGGCGCTCGCCGAATACGCGCACGAGCTGATCGTCGAGCCGCAACGGATCGGCGACGCGGCGGCCGAGCATCACGCCCGCTACGAAGTGAAATCCGACGACGGCACGCGCGTCTACACGTTCGACGCGCGCCAGCTGGCGCTGCGCCACTGGAGCATCCGGCCGGAATCGATCGTCTGCACGAAAGACGGCGTCGAACAGCCGCTCGACGCGCTCGCGTTCATCCTCGACGTGCGCGCCCGCCTCGGCATCAAGGAAGAGATGCTGCCGATCTATCTCGACGAAATCAGCAGCACGCTGTACGGCGCCGCCTACAAGGCCGTCAAGGAGGGACCCGACACGCCCGATCTGCTGCACGCGGATTTCCAGGCGATCGAGACCGCGATGAGCGAAGGGCATCCGGGCTTCGTCGCGAACAACGGCCGCCTCGGCTTCGACGCAGGCGACTACCGTGCGTTCGCGCCCGAGGCCGGCTCGACGATCCAGGTGATCTGGCTGGCTGTCCACAAGGACAATGCCGCGTTCCATTGCTCGGAGGATCTCGACTACGCGCGCCTGATGGACGAAGAACTCGGCGCATCGACGGTGGCGAAATTCCGCGCGATCGTCGAGGCGCGCGGTTGCGATTTCGACGACTATCACCTGATGCCCGCTCATCCGTGGCAGTGGTTCAACAAGCTGTCGATCGCGTTCGCGTCTTACGTCGCGACGAACCGGATCATCTGTCTCGGCTACGGCGAGGACCGCTATCTCGCGCAGCAGTCGATCCGCACCTTCTTTAACGTATCGGACCGCTCAAAGCGCTACGTGAAGACCTCGCTGTCGATCCTCAACATGGGCTTCATGCGCGGCCTGTCGCCGTACTACATGTCGGGCACGCCGGCGATCAACGACTACATCAAGGGTCTCGTCGACGGCGACGCGTATCTGCGCGGCCAGGGCTTCACGATTCTGCGCGAAGTCGCGTCGCTCGGTTTCCGCAACGGCTACTACGAAGCGGCCGTGCAAACGGATACGCCGTACAAGAAGATGTTTTCTGCGCTGTGGCGTGAAAACCCGCTCGCGCATGCGGGCGAGGGCCAGCGCCTGATGACGATGGCCGCGTTGCTGCATACCGATCGCGATGGCCGCGCACTGCTGCCCGCGTTGATCGAAGCGTCGGGGCTCGGCGTACAAGCGTGGCTCGACCGCTATATGGAAGCGTATCTGGCGCCTCTCGTGCACTGCTTCTACACGTACGATCTCGTCTTCATGCCGCACGGCGAAAACCTGATCCTGGTCCTGGAAAACCACGTGCCGGTGCGCGCGATCATGAAGGACATCGCGGAAGAATCGGCGATCCTGAACAAGGACGCGAAGCTGCCCGACAACGTCAAGCGGCTCGCGGTCGACGTGCCCGAGCGCGTGAAGCTGCTGGCGATTTTCATCGACGTGTTCGACGGTTTCTTCCGCTACGTGAACCAGATTCTCGTCGAGCATGGCTGCTGCACCGAAGACGTGTTCTGGAACGCGGTCGCGCGTTGCGTCACGCGTTATCAGGAAGCGCATCCGCAGCTCGCGCAGAAATACGCGGAATACGACATGTTCGCGCCGGAGTTCCTGCACTCGTGCCTGAACCGCCTGCAGCTCGGCAACAACCTGCAGATGGTCAATCTGTCCGACCCGGCCGGCAACCTGAAGATGGCGGGCAACCTGCACAACCCGCTCGCGGGCCGACGCGCGGCAGACCGAACCGCCGACGCGGGCGTGCTCGCGGAAGCCGTCGAGGCCTGAGCATGACGGCGCGCCCTGCACTGGACCATCTGCTGCGGCTCGCCGCGAGCGTCGTGCCTGGCCTGCGCGGCGTAGTCGCCGACGGCCCGCGTGTGATCGGCACCCTCGACGCCATCGGCACTGTCAGCACCGCCGAAGCCGGACGCGGTGGCGTCGCGCAACAACGCCCCGCTGCGGACGACGGCAATCGCGCCGCGCTCGAAGCCCTGCTCGCGCACTGGACCGACGCCTATCCCGAGGCTGGGCGCGCGTACTGGTCGCTGCGCTGTTGGGGCATTCTGATCTGGCAGCCGATCTACCTGAGCGTGATCGGCGCGCATACGACGCAGCGCGTGCTGTCGCTCGCGCGCTTCGAGCAGCCGATCGAAAACGGCTGGACCCGCGAAGTGCGCGTGCCCGCTCACGAGCCGGCGCAGGCGGAGCCCGCCGCGCTGATCGAACTCACCGCGCGCGAAATCGTCGCGTGTTGCACGCAGAGCTTCGACGATTTATCGCGCGTGATTCGCGTCAATCCGATCGCCGCCGCGGGCATGCAGGCCGACTGTGTGCTCGCGGCGCTGCTGGCGGTACGCGCCGTGCATCCCGAGTGGGATCACGCGCACGTCGAAGCGCTCGGCGAGCGTTGGCTCGCGGCGCTCTCGCTCGACGGACGCGGCGGCTTCTTCGCCTACACGCGCAGCGACCGGTCGAGCGCCCTCGCGCTCGATCGACAGACCTGCTGTTATCACTATCGGCGGCGCGACGGCGAACTCTGCAGCACCTGTCCACGGCTGCAGAAGTGCGAGCGCATCGCCCGTCTGAATGCGGAGCACGACGCCGCGGCGGCCGCATGAATGCACCCGCATCGACACACGCGCATGCCGGAGCGCGCGGCGCTCCAACGAAAGGAAACGATCGATGAACGACATCAGCAACCTGCCCCATCTCGCCCTGACGGACGACGTCGGCGACGGGGACCTTCCACTGCCCGCGAGCGCGTACTTCGACGACGCGCTGTTCGAGCTCGAGATGGCGCGCATCTTCGCGAACTCCGCGCTCTACGTTGGCCACGAGCAGTCGGTGCCGAATCCTGGCGACTGGCGACGCCTGCCGCAGGACGAAGGCGGCCGCGTGCTGGTACGCAACGCGGGCGGCGTGCAGTTGCTATCGAACGTATGCCGGCACCGCCAGGCACTGATGCTCGGCGGCGAGGCTGGCGACGTCAGCGGCTCCAGCCACACCAGCGGCAATCTCGCGGCGACGGGCGGCAACATCGTGTGTCCGCTGCATCGCTGGACCTATGACGGCCGGGGCGAACTGATCGGCGCGCCCGAATTCGAACACAAGCCGTGCCGCAATCTCGAACGCTTCGGTCTGAAGCATTGCCACGGACTCCTCTACGAAGGACCGCGCGAACCCGCCGACGACATGGCTCGCGTGTTCGCGCGTCTCGAGTTCGATTTTTCCGGCTACGTGCTCGATCACGTCGAAACGCACACGTGCCATTACAACTGGAAGACCTTCATCGAGGTCTATCTGGAGGACTATCACGTCGCGCCGTTCCATCCCGGCCTCGGCAAGTTCGTGACCTGCGACGACCTCGACTGGGAATTCGCCGACACCTACAGCATGCAGCGCGTCGGCGTGCACAACGCGCTCGCGCAGCCGGGCTCGGACATCTACCGGACGTGGCACGATCGACTGCTCGAGTATCGCGGTGGCGAAGCGCCGTCGTACGGCGCGATCTGGCTCGCGTACTTCCCGACGCAGATGATCGAGCTGTATCCGCATACGCTGGTGGTGTCGACGCTTTATCCGAAGGGGCCGCAGGAGACGCTGAACGTCGTCGAGTTTTACTACCCCGAGGACATCGCCGCATTCGAGCGCGAATTCGTCGAAGCGCAGCGTGCCGCCTATCTGGAGACCGTGGTCGAAGACGACGAGATCGCCGAGCGCATGGATGCAGGTCGGCTGCGCCTGCATCGGCGCGGCACCAGCGACGCCGGGCCGTATCAGTCGCCGCTCGAAGACGGCATGCGCCACTTCCATGCGTGGTATCGGCGCGCGCTGGCACGGAGTGCGCCGGGGATCGGGCGTCGAACGTGGGAGATGCGGGTGGTTTGAGAGCCGGCGCGCAAGCTCGGCGCATCGCTCAAGCTCATTCGATCCGCTGAACCCATTGACTGCGCCAGGCCGGTGCCTCGAACGGATCCGAGAAGTACTGCGTCTCGTGGACGACCTTGCCCGCGCGGAACTCCATGATGCTGATCGTGTAGGCGATCCGGTCCTGATAGGCGATGGTGTACTCGGTTATCCAGAGATCGCCGTTCCCCTGAATTCGCCTGACGGCGAAATTCGACGGCTTGCCGGGATGATGACCGCGCAGCGCCTGAAGATTGGCCCGGCCGACGATTCGTTCACCTGATTGGGGATAATCGCAGATGGCGTCGTCGGCGTAGATAGCATGTTCCGCGTCGAGATCGCCGGCGGCCGACGCCCGCCAGTGTACGTCCAGCTCTTCACGTAGGCTGCCTTGCTGCATGGAACGCCTCCATCCAGATAGCGTTGATACGAAGCGGCCGGAACACCGCCGCTTCGTACATCGAGGGCGTTGTGTGGATTGCCGCGTTTTAGCGGCTATATCAACGGGCAATCTACCGACAGCGCTCACGGCAGCATAGGCGACCTATCTCCGTCTCGCAAGCCGCACACCGTCGACACGAATCGAAATAACAGAACTTCGAAATCGATATTGGACGCCTGCTCTCCCTGATCCGAAGATGACGCCTGTCGTTGCGTCGCGCGCCTCGCCGCCGATGCACGCTCATCGATACGAAAAACAGGAGACGACGTGGTCAAGCGATACCAGCTCTATATCGGCGGACGGCGCGAGGACGCGACCGGCAATCGAACGCTACCGAGCACCAATCCCTATACCGGCGCCGTGTGGGCCGAAATCCCCGATGCCAGCGCGGCCGACGTCGCGCGCGCGGTCGCCGAAGCGAATCGCGCGTTCCAGCAAAACTGGCGCCACACCCCCGGCGTGCTGCGCGCCGGTCTGATGCAGAAGCTCGCCGCGCTGATCGAAGCCAACGCCGAGCGCATGTCCGCGATCGAGAGCACGGACAACGGCAAGATCGTCCGCGAGACGCGTCCGCAGATGTTGTGGGTCGGCCGGCAACTACGTTATTTCGCCGGCTATGCCGACAAGCTGTTCGGCCAGCAACTGCCGCTCGATCAGCCGAACACGCTCGATTACCTGTCGCTCGAACCGTACGGCGTGGTCGGCCTGATTACCGCGTGGAATTCGCCGCTCGCGCTGCTCGCGAACAAGCTCGCCCCCGCGCTCGCGGCGGGCAATTGCGTGGTCGTCAAACCGTCCGAGCATGCGTCGGCGTCGACGCTCGAATTCGCGGCACTGGTCGAGGAAGCGGGCTTTCCGCCCGGCGTGTTCAACGTCGTCACGGGCGGCGCGGAAACCGGCCGCGCGCTGGTGGACGACCCGGGCGTAGCGCTGGTGAGCTTTACAGGCAGCCCGAACGTGGGCCGCCATATCGCCGCGGCGGCCGGACGGCGTCTGGTGCCCGTGAAGCTGGAGCTGGGCGGCAAGTCGCCCAACATCATCTTCGACGACGCGGATCTCGACAAGGCAGTGGTCGGCGCGCTGGCCGGCATTTTCGGCGCCACGGGACAGACCTGCGTGGCCGGCTCGCGCCTGCTCGTGCAGCGCGGCGTGTATCAGCAGGTAGTCGAGCGGCTCGCGGCGCGCGCCGCCACGATCCGCATGGGCGATCCGCTCGCCCCCGCCACCGAGATGGGCGCGGTCGCCAACGAACTGCAGTACCGGCGCATCCTCGCCGCCATCGACGCCGCGAAGGACGCCGGCGGCAGACTCGTGACGGGCGGCCGTCGCGCGAGCGGTCCCGGCCTCGAACACGGCTACTTCATCGAGCCGACGATTTTCGCCGACGTCGACAATCGCAGCGAACTGGCCCAGGAAGAAATCTTCGGCCCGGTGCTCGCGATCATCCCGTTCGATACCGAAGCGGAAGCCATCGCGATCGCCAACGACACCCGCTACGGCCTCGCCGCCGGCATCTGGTCGCGCGACATCTCACGCGTGATGCGGGTGTCCAGGGAAATCCGCGCCGGCAGCATCTGGGTCAATACGTATCGGGCGCTCGCCGCGCAGGCGCCGTTCGGCGGCTTCAAGGAATCGGGCATCGGCCGCGAACGCGGCGAAGCCGGTCTGCACGAATACATGACGACCCGCAACGTGATGATCGATTACTCCGAGGGCGTACGCGACCCGTTCGCGATCCGTACCTAAGTTCACTTAGACAGACGGGCGGCGCCTCGCGCTCGCCCTTTCAGCAGTCAATCCACGACACAAAAATTCAGGAGACGCCATGAATCAGTATCAGCAAATCGGCTTTATCGGTCTCGGCGTGATGGGCGGTCCGATGTGCACGAATCTCGTGCGCAAATCCGCGTTGCCCGTCCACGTATTCGACACCTCCGCTGAAGCCTTGCAGCGGCTCACGCAAGCCGGTGCCATCGCGCAGGACAGCATCGCCGAGGTGGCGCGCAACGTCGACGTGGTGTTTCTGTCGTTGCCGTCGATCGATCAGGTCGAGACGGTCTGCGCGCAGTTGCGCGGCGCGGGCGACCGGCTGCGTGTGATCGTCGACATGAGCACGAGCGACGTCGCGCGTACGCGGGCGCTTGCCGAATCGCTGGCGCAAGACGGTATCGCCTATGTCGACGCGCCGGTGGCGCGCACCGCCGAGGCGGCCGTCAAGGGCACGCTGCTGATCGCGGTGGGCGGCAGCGAAGCACTGTTCGAGTCGATTCGCCCGCTGCTCGCATGCATGGGCAGCGACATCCTGCATTGCGGCGACGTCGGCGCGGGTCAGATGGTGAAGATCCTCAACAACATGATGGTCTTCATGACGGTGAACGCGCTGTCGGAAATCATCACGATCGGGCGCCGCGCGGGGCTCAAGGGCGACGTGCTGTTCGACATGCTGTCCAAGGGTTCGGCCGACAGCTTCGTGCTGCGCAATCACGGCATGAAGTCGATGGCGCTCGACACGTTCCCCGAGAAAGTCTTTCCGCTGGTCTACGCGATCAAGGATGCGGGCCTCGCATTGACGCTCGCGAAGCAAGGCGATTTCAGCCCGCGCATTGCGCAGTACACCTACGACGTGATGTGCAAGGCACGCGATGCCGGCTTTGGCCAGAACTATCATCCCGCGATCGTGCAGATCGTCGACGGCCGGGCCGGCGCGAACGCGCAATCCGCGGCCTGACGCGAGCGCGCTAGACGTCGCTCGCAAGACCGCCCGCGAGCCGCGGCAGGATCGACGCCACAATCTTGCGCGTGAGCCCCGACGCATGACGTTCGCACCAGATCGACTCCATGCGCACGCTGCCGGCCGTCGCCGGCAGTTCGCGAAAGCGTACGCCCGGAAAAGCGCTGTGCGCATAGGCACGCGGCACTAGCGACACGCCGAAACCGAGTCGCACCATCTGGAAGATCGTCAGCGGATTGCGGGCGGTGTGCCGGAATTCCGGACTGAAGCCGGCCTCGTGGCAGCACGCGACGATCGCGTCGAAAACGGCGGGCCCATGCTCGCGCGACAGTCCGACCATCGCCTCATTCGCGATGTCGACCAGTTTGAAATCCGGCTTGCTGGCGAGCCAGTGACGCTCCGGCACGGCGGCGACGAGCGCCTCGCTGAAGATCGGCACATGGTTCAGCTTCATGCGGTCCGGCCTCACGTGGACGATGCCGAGGTCGAGCGTGCCCTGCGCGACGGCGACGACCTGGTCCTGCGATTGCATGTCGTTGACCGAAATCTCCACGTGCGGAAACGCCTCGTGCATCAGCGTGAGAAAGGTCGGCATCACGCTGAAGAGCGCGGCCGTCGCCACGCCGACGCGCAGCGTGCCGGCATCGCTATTCGCGGTGCGCACGGTCGCGTTGACGGCGGCGCGCAATTGATCGAGCAGCAGCCGGCTCTCGCGAAGAAACACCACGCCGGCATCGGTCAGCCTGACGTCGCGTTTGGTGCGCGCGAATAGCTGCACGCCCATCTCCGTCTCCAACGCCTTGATGTGCTGCGAAAGCGGCGGCTGCGAAATATGCAGCCGCTCGGCGGCACGGCTGAAACTCAATTCCTCCGCGACCGCAACGAAGGAGCGCAGATGCCTCATGTCCATGACGGATTGCCTGTGAACGCGTGATAACGGCAGATTCTATAGCGCATGCCGCGCGCGACGAAGCGCTCGCGCGAAGCCAAACGCAAAAGGCCCGGCAACCAGCCGGGCCGGGTCTTCGGGTTTCCTGCTCCATTGCTCGAACGGAACGCGGACGGACGCCGCACCCCGCGCCGGAGACTAGCCAAGCGCGCGCGTCATCGCACGCACCGGCGTATCGGGCGTCGCGCGCAGCAGCACGTCGAGCACCTCGTCGACGCGCGCCGCCGAGATGTGCAGGCTCGCATTGCCGCGGAATTTGCCGACGATGTCCTCAAGCGACAACGCGCGCTCGCCGCTGCCGAGATTCATCGGTACATGCGCGCGCAGCACGCGGCCGTCGGCAAGCGTCAGCGACACCGCGCCCGAAAAGTACTTCGGAAAACTGGAGTCCTGCTCCGTCACGCACTCGGTTTTCGCGGCGAGCGCGAGGATGTCCGGATCGCGCAGACTCTCGTCGCTGAGTTCGGCGAGCGTGAAATGCCCGCGCGCGAGACACGCGGCCACCACGAACTGGGCACTGAACTTGGCTTCGTAATCGCTCTTCGGCACGATCTTCGCGCTCGCCGGCTCGGCGACGATCGGCAGCGTGGCCTGCGGCAACTCGCAGACGATGCGCGAGATGGCTGCCGTCGCACCGAGTTCGCGTCGCAGTTGCAGCGCGGCCTCCGCGCATCCGTGAATGAAATGGCACACAGGATACGGCTTGATCGACGTATCGAGCAGGGTCCAGTGCGTGCCGAGTTGCTCTGCCACCGAATTGGCATCGACCTCGCTCGCGAGCGCCTGCAGATGCGTGTCGAGCAGCCCGAAGCGGCCCTCGTACGGTCGCCGCGGTCCCGCGAAGCCCGCCTTCGCCATGTGCGCGGCCGTGATGCCGGCCAGCGCGCCCCAGCCCGGATGCATGCGCTTGGTCCACGCGCCGTTCTCGAGAAAGACCTGCACGCCCGACGCGGTGCTCGCCGCGATGCCTTGCGCGCTGACGAGCTGGTCGACGCTCAACCCCAGCAGTTTGCCCGCCACGACGGCCGAGCTGAAATGCGACACGATGCCGGTCGCGTGAAAGCCCACGTGATGGAAGCCGCCCTTCACCGCGCGGCCGAGCCGGATCGCCGTCTCCATGCCGGCGACATACGCGGCGAGCAGCTCCGACCAACTGGCATCGGTCGCTTCGGCGAGCGCGAGCGCGGTCGGCAGACAGGCAACCGACGGATGCACGATGCTGGCCGGATGCGTGTCGTCGAAATCCAGTCCGTGCATCAGATACCCGTTGGCGAGCGCCGCGTCGCGAGGAGCCAGATGCAGATCGCCGCCGATCACAGTGGCGATGCCGGGGCCCGCGGCGGCGCGAATGCCATCGAGGCCGGGGCCGGCAAACGGAAAACGGTGCGAAGCAAAGGCGAGCCCGATCGCATCGACAACGTGATGCAGCGACTTGAGCCGGACGGCTTCGGGAATGGCCTCGAATTGCAGGCCGTGCGCGAACTGCGCGAGCGCTTCGGCGAGATTGCAGGAGGGCGGCTGTAGAGCGGACGTGCTATGCATGGGGTCTCTCGATACTGACATAAGCGGGACGGCCCGCGCGAACCTCGCCGGGCCGTGACAGGCAACTCAATTCAGTGCGCGCGCGGCGTCGCCGATCCGGTAGGTGCGTGCGGCGGTGCGGTAGAACAGATCGTCTTTTTCGGCTTCGCTCGCGTGGGCCGCGAGGCGCTTGAACGCATTCCAGACGGTCGCGTAGCTCGCCGACGTGCGATCCACCGGGAAGTTGCTCTCGAACATGCAGCGGCTCGCACCGAATGCTTCGATCACCGCTTCGACCGTGGCACGCCACGCGTCGGCCAGCGTCGCCGACGACGGTGGTGCCGGCTGGCTCACGAAGTCGTAGCCAAACACCGTGGTGCCGTAGCCGCCGATCTTCATCACGACGTTCGGGCACGCGGCGAGCGGTGCGAGCAGCGGCAGCCATTCGTCGAACGCGGCCCGCTGCTGCCCCGCGTAAGGACCGACGCCGAGCAGCCCGCCGATATGGTCGAGCACGATCGTCGTCTCGGGCACCGCGCGCGCGAGTGCCAGCACGTCTTCCAGTTGCGTGTGATAGACCCACGCGTCGAACGAGAGGCCGAGCTTCGCGAGCCGCCGCATGCCCGCGAGAAACGCGCGGTCCGCATAGAGACCGAGCGGCGGGCGCGGCAACACGCCATGCTGGAACGACTCGTGGCGAGAAGCCGCAACACGCACGCCGCGAAAGCGACCATTACCGGCTTCGATCTGCGCACTCAGCACGTCTTCCACCGCGTCGCCGAGCAGCAGATCGGCGTAGCCGACGATCCCCGCCGCGACCTCAGTCGACGCCCCTCTTGCGCGCGCCGCCTCGGCGAGCCGCACGACCGCCTCGGTTTCGCCGAGCGGCTTCAGGCGTTCGTCGCCCGTCGTGCGGTACTCCCATCCGCACTGCACGTAGACCGTGTTCTCGATCCGGTGACCGGCGCCGGTGTCGCGCAGCAGATCGTCGAGCCCATAGCCGCCCCAATGATGCGAGAAGTGATGGTGCGGATCGATGATGCGGCGCTGCGGCTCCAGCACCGGTTCGACGGCGCTGGCGAGCCATGCGGCGCTCGGATGGCGGGTCGGCAAGCGCGGCGGCTCGTGCTGGACGGCGGCCTGCGTTGATGGGTTCACGACGTGTCTCCTCCGAAGGAAGTAACCAGGGGGCAAGGGGCGGATCGGTACGAGGTATTCGGTATTCGCAACGCAATCCGGCTCGCTCGTTGCGAGCTCGTTGCGGCTCGTCCGATTCATTCGCGAGGCGGATGAATGCTGCGCGAGACGCGGACGATTCATTCGCGCCCGGTGCTCGCTGCGGCACCGTTCAGGCCTCGCGACAAGCATAACCGCATCGTTGCAGCGTCCGGTGGGCTCGATTCATTCGATATGCCTATAGATCTATCGGACACTGCAAATTGTCCTCGCCCCCCTCCCGGGCATACCTTTGCATCCGTGCATTCCGTTGCCCAATCCTTCTCGAGGACACTCACATCATGACTTCCGCTCAGTCGCGACAAATGGCACTGGTCGCTTTCCTGCAGGCGCAGAACTGCACCAACTACGCGGGTTCGTGGCGGCACCCGTCGAGCATGACCGACTACCTGGCGCCCGAGTATTACCAGCGCATCGCCCGCACGCTCGAAGAAGGCTGCTTCGACATGGCGTTCTTCGACGATCGTCTCGCGATGCCCGACATCTACGGCAACAGCTATCGCGACACGGTGCGCTACGGCGTGCGCGCGATCAAGCTCGAACCGACCGCGGTGCTAATGGCGATGGCGATGGTGACCTCGCGCCTCGGCCTCGGCGCGACCTATTCGACGACGTACTACGAGCCCTATCACGTCGCGCGTCTCTTCGCGACGCTCGATCTGATGACGAAGGGCCGGGTCGCGTGGAACGTGGTCACGTCGATGAACGATTCGGAAGCCGCCAATTTCGGCGCCGCCGAGCATCTCGATCACGACGTTCGCTACGACCGCGCGGACGAATTCATGGAAATCGTGATGGGCCATTGGGACACGTGGCGCGAAGGCGCGATCGTCGCCGACAAGCAGGAAAACTATTTTGCCGATCCGTCGAAAGTCACGCGGCTCGACCACAAGGGACGCTTCTTCAATTCGCGCGGCCCGCTGACGGTGCCGCGCTCCGCGCAGGGTCATCCGGTGATCCTGCAGGCCGGTCAAAGCGGCCGCGGGCTCGCGTTCGCCGCGCGCTGGGCCGAAGTCGTGTTCGCCAAGTATCCGACGCTCGCCAACGGCATCAAGCAATACGAAGGACTGAAGTCGCGCGTCGTGCAGGCGGGGCGCCATCCGGATTCGCTGAAGATCTGCGCGGAAGTGAAGATCATCGTCGGCGACACCGAGGCCGAGGCGCGCGAGAAGCACGATCTGATCGCGTCGCTGTCGCGCCCGATCGACGGCCTCACGATGATCGGCGAGACGCTGAACATCGACTTCGCCGGCCGCCCGTACGACCAGCCGTTCACCGACGAGGAACTGGCCCTGGTGTCGTGGCAGAGCCTGCGCGACAAGGTGGTCGAGGTCAGCGGCAAGAAGAATCCGTCGGTCAAGGACTTCGTCGAGGCGTCCGGGCGCGGCACGCTGCGCGACGGTCCGTGCTTCGTCGGCACCGGCAGCCAGGTGGCCGAGCAGATGATCGAATGGTTCGACAAGGCCTGCGACGGCTTCGTGCTGTCCGCGACCTATGTGCCGGGCACCTACGAGGACATCGTGCGTCTGGTGGTGCCGGAACTGCAGAAGCGCGGCGTATTCCGCAAGGGCTACGGCGAGAGCACGCTGCGCAGTCATCTGGGGCTGCGCAAGCCGCTCGCGGGCGACTGGCGCACGCCGTCGTGACCATCGGCGCCACGAACCACACAGGAGAACACGTCGAAATGACGGCGAAGACAGTACGCATGATGTCGGCGAGCGGCATCCTCGGATACGGCTTTCCGGAGGCCTCGATCCGGGCGGCGATGGAGCGCAGGCCGCATATGTTCGGCGTCGACGGCGGCAGCTCCGACCCGGGCCCGTATTACCTCGGCTCCGGCAAGACGCTGAACTCGCGGCTCGCCATGAAGCGCGACCTGTCGCTGCTGCTGCGCGCTGCGATCGCCGCAGGCGTGCCGATGATGGTCGGCACGGCGGGCGGCGCGGGCGGTGAACCGCATCTGCAGGTCTGCGCGGAGATCGTGCGCGAAATCGCCCGCGAGCACGATCTGCACTTCCGGATGGCGCTGATCCATGCCGAGCAGCCGAAGGACTACCTGAAGCAACGGCTCGCGCAAGGCCGCATTCGCGCGCTCGACGACGCGCCGCCGCTCGATGCGCAGGCGCTCGACGACGCCACGCGCATCGTCGGCATGATGGGCCCGGAACCTTATCGCGCGGCGCTCGAAGCGGGCGCGCAGGTCATCCTCGGCGGACGCGGCACCGACCCGTCGCCGTGGGTCGCGCTGGCGATGCATCACGGCATGCCGGCCGCGTCGTCGTGGTACGCCGGCAAGATGCTGGAATGCGCGTGCAACGCGGCGATTCCGAAGAAGCACGACTGTCTGCTCGTGACCGTCGGCGAGGACTACGTCGAGGCCGAGCCGATGAATCCGGAGCTGCGCTGCACGCCGCTGTCGGTGGCGGTGCAGGCGCTGCACGAGACCGCGAGTCCGGTGATCCGTCACGAACCGGGCGGGCTCGTCGACACCGCGGATTGCCGCATCGAAGCCGTGACGGATCGGGTGGTGCGCGTCACCGGCATGCGCTGGCAACCGCAGCCGTACTCGATCAAGCTCGAAGGCGTGCGCAGCGTCGGCTTCAGCGCGGTGACGTTCGCCGCAACGCGCGACCCCGGCCTGATCGCGCAGATCGATACGTTCGTCGAGTTCGTGCGCGAATCGACGCGCACCAAGGTGACGGCGCTCGGCATCGACCCCGCCTCTTATCAACTGGTGCTGCGCGTGTATGGCCGCAACGGCGTGATGGGCGCGTGGGAGCCCACGCGCGACGTGGTGCCCATCGAGATGACGATCGTCGCCGAGGTGATCGGCACCACCCAGGAGATCGCCAACGCGGCGCTCTCGCTCGCGCGCGTGACGCTGCTGCACTCCGATTTCGCCGGGCGCATGTGCCGCGAGGGCAACATGGCGTTCCCGTTTTCGCCGTCCGATATCGAACGCGGTGAGATCTACGAATTCATGCTGCAGCACGTCGTGTTGCCGGACGATCCGCTCGAAATGTTTCCGATCGAATACGAGGAGGTGTGACGATGGCCCGTCTCAAAGACATCGCCAAGGCCTGCAAGAGCAAGAACGCGGGGCCGTTCCATATCACGCTCGACATCATGTTCGACGACGCGGCGCTGTACGAGAAGGTCCGCGCGTCGGGCGTGATCGACGCGCGTCTCATCGCGTCGCTCTATCACGTCGACGTCGAACAGGTGCGCTTTACCGAGTATCCGCCGGCGCTGGCGTGGAAAGCGACGCTGCCGCGCCGCATCGCGTCCGGGGCGATCGGCGACACCGACATCTACGGCGCGCAGCAGCATGCGCCGCTGCTCGATATCGACGTGCCGCTCTAGGACGCGACGGCACCGGTTCGAGCCAACGAACAATCAGGGAAGGTCAATCGATATGCCACACGCCAATTCAATGATGGAAACCTGCACGGCACGCGAGCCGGACGACGATGCCGCGCTATCCGGTTCGCTACTCGACTCGGCCGCCGGCGCGGTGCGGGCGCGGCGGCCTGCCGCTCGACCTGCGGCACCGGCTCCGGCCTCTGCTTCCGCCATTGCCTCCGCTCCGCTCGCCGCGAGCACGCGCCGCGGCCACGCCGCCACACCGCAGTTCGACACCGTCCCCGCGGCGATCCGCGCGATCGAACGTGGCGAGTTCGTGATCGTCGTCGACGACGAGGATCGCGAGAACGAAGGCGATCTGATCATCGCCGCCGATGCGGTGACGCCCGAAACGCTGGCGTTCATGGTGCGTCACACGAGCGGCCTCATCTGCGTGGCGATGCCGGCACGCGTGCTGGACCGTCTGCAATTGCCGCCGATGGTGCAGCAGAACGACGAGCCGTTTCGCACCGCGTTCGCGGTCAGCGTCGATTTGCGCGTCGGCGTGACAACGGGCATTTCCGCGGCCGACCGCGCGGCGACGATCCGCGCGCTCGCGTCGGCGAAATCGACGGCCCACGATTTCGTGCGCCCCGGTCACGTGTTTCCGCTGCGCGCCCACGAAGGCGGCGTCACCGAACGCCCCGGCCATACCGAGGCGGCCTACGACCTCGTGCGGCTCGCCGGACGCGGCTATGCGGGCGTGCTGTGCGAACTCGTCAACGACGACGGCAGCATGGCGCGGCGTCCCGATCTCGTGCGCTTTGCCGTCGCGCACGGCATCACGGTCATTTCGATCGCACAACTGCTCGCCTATTGCGGCGCCGCGGAAACCGCCTGAACGCACGGAGAAACAGCATGAGCAGTATCGATAGCAAAAGCCTGCGCAACACGCTCGGCGCGTTCACGACAGGGGTCACGGTGATCACCACCGTGGATGCCGAAGGCCGGCGTTTCGGCGTGACCGCGAATTCGTTCAGCTCGGTGTCGCTCGATCCACCGCTCGTGCTGTGGAGCCAGTCGACGACCTCGCGCAGCCATCCGGCGTTTCGCGATACCGGACGCTTCGTCGTCAACATCCTCGCCGTCGATCAGATCGCGGTATCGGATCGCTTCGCGCGCTCGGGCGACGACAAGTTCGTCGGCGTCGATATCGACGAAGGTCTCGACGGTCTGCCGATCATTCGCGGCGCGGCGGCGTTTCTCGAATGCCGCAAGGTCGCGACGTATCCGGGCGGCGATCACGTGGTGTTCCTCGGTCACGTCGAAAATATGTTTCGCGGCGAACGGCCTCCGCTTGCTTTCCGCGACGGCCGCTACCTGACGCATCTCGCGCACGCGCTGGCCGAAGTGTAGGAGTGTTGGCTCGTGGCGGCGCCGTCGATATCTTTCGGCACGGCACGACGCGGTACGACACATCGCGCCGCGACGCGACATGCGCGGGTGGTGTTTGGGCCGTGTTTTGGTCGTGCGTTGCCTGTATCCGGGCCGTATGCGGCGCACGCGCGGCGCGCCTTTCGTCGAGCCCGACATGCATCGCCCCAACGCAGCGGCTACGCGTTTTTCCCTACACAATCACGCCGTTTCCGCACTGATTCGCGACGAGGCTGCGTGCTACCATCGCCGCTACGGTTTCGCTGCCGAACCTTGCCTCACTCTTGCCGACCGATGCGTTCGAGGCGCGCCGGGCCGCCCGTCACGCGCCGACCCTTGCCCCGCTGCGCTTCGCCTGACCCCATGGACAATCCCTCGTTCCGCTTCCACCTCCCCGAACTCGAAACGTTTCTGGTCGTACTGGAAGAGGGGCAATTCAGCAAGGCGGCCGAGCGGCTCTGCATTTCCCAGCCCACCGCATCGAGTCGCGTGAAAAAACTGGAGTCCGTGCTGCGCGTGCAGTTGCTCGTGCGCACCACGCGCAGCGTCGAACCGACCGAAGAAGGCCGGCTGCTGCAAGCGGCCGCGAGCGACGCCCTCAGCGGTCTCTACGACGTGCTGCGCCAGTTCCGCGGCCGCTCCGAGGCGGCGCGCAATCGCGTGGTCGTGGCCGCCACGCCGATGATCGCCGCGACTTTTCTGCCGCAGATCATCCACTCCTATTGCGAGCGCTTTCCCGACGTCAGCGTGCAGCTCAAGGACATGCCGTACGAAAGCATGCTGAAGACGATCGCCGACGGCACCGCCGATCTCGGCGTCGCGGCGGTCGACGGCGACCACGACAATCTGCTGTTTCGCCCGCTCGCCGAGGAACCGGTCGTGCTGATGGCACCCGCCGCTCATCCGATCACCCGGCTCGACAAAGTGACGGTGGAGATGCTGCTGCCTTATCGGCTGATCCTGCTCGCACGCTACGGCGATCTGCGGCAACGGCTCTCGCGCGCCTTCGACGAGCGCGGCGCCGTGTTCGACGCGGCCACGGCCGCGACATTGCCGACCCTGCTCGGCATGATCGACACCGGCGGCTTTCTCACCTTCATGCCGCGTTCGCTCGCGGAGTCGAACGCAAGGCGCAATCGCGCGACGCTCGAACTCGCCGACTTCCATGCGACGCGCTGCTACGGCAGCATCGTCACGCGCAAATCGGTGCCGACCTCGGCGATCAAGAGCTTTCGCGAACATCTGCACAAGGAATTCCCAGGTTTCATGCACGAGGCGGGCGCGGAGTCGTAAGCGGTCGGCGGCTCACTGTTTGCCGTTTGCCGTTTGCCGTTTGCCGTTTGCGGCGAGTGAAGCGTAACGCGTGACGTGCGGCGCAGCTTGCCGGCACCCATGCCACGCGTCGGCGCGAACATCGCCACGGCGAAGTTGCATCGCTGTGCCCTCTTCCAACGAAAAAAGCGCCACGGTCGCAAAACCGTGACGCCTTACAGTAAGTCTCGACGCCGCGCGTCGATGCAATGCAATGCAATGCGATGCGACACCCCGTACTTACGGCGTCCCGCTGCCAACCACCGATGCCCCCGCGACAACCGTATCGTTACCGCCGAGCGTGCGCTCGCCGACATAGCCGACCGCATGAGCGCGGTGACGCAGCCTGACGTAACCGATACCACCGAGCGTCGCGATGGACCCCGCCACCGACACCATCCCGGCCAGATACCACCATGAGCCGGTCGAATGCATCAGCCATTCGGCGATCAGCGGTGTCGGCGCGCTGAACAGGATCGACGCGATCGCGCCCGATACCGCCACGCCGGTATAGCGATACTCCGCCGGGAACAACTCGGCGCTCATGCTGCCGACTACGCCATACGTGGTGACCTGGCCGCAGACCATCGTGACCGACAACGCGATGCCGACCAGCAGCGGAGTGGCCGTATTGAGCATCAGAAACAGCGGCACGCTACAGAACACCGCGAACAGCGTCCCGAAGAAGAACACGCGATGCGCACCGACACGATCCGCGTAAGAACAGACGAGCGGAAAGGCGATCAGGTCGATCAGCGAGGCGATCATCACCAGATTGAAGGTGGTGGCCTGCGGCATCTTCAGATGGTACGTGGCGTACGACACGAAGTAGGTCGCCACCATGTAGAAGACCACCGCGAACGACGCGGACATCGCGGTCGCCACCAGCGTGGGCAGCTTCGCGTGACGCAGCACGTCGGCGATCGGCAGTTTCACGCGGCGGCCCAACGCCTTCACGCGCTGGAAATCCTCCGACTCCGCGACGCCAAGGCGAATGACCAGACCGATGAGCACGAGCGCGAAACCGGCGATGAACGGCACGCGCCATCCCCACGCGAGACGTTGCTCGGGCGGCAGCAGGCCGACGAGCGCCATCGCGCCGGTCGACAGGAAAAGCCCGAAACCGCTGCCCATTTGCGGCGCCGCGCCGTACAGACGCACCTTGTGTCGCGGCGCATTCTCGACGGCCACCAGCACCGCGCCGCCCCATTCGCCGCCGACCGCGAGCCCCTGCAGCAGCCGCAACACTACGAGCAACACCGGCGCGAGCACGCCGATCTGCTGATAGGTCGGCAGTAGTCCGATCGCGCCGGTGGCGACGCCCATCAGCACGAGCGTGAAGATCATCGTCGATTTGCGGCCGATGCGGTCGCCCAGATGGCCAAACACGAACGCGCCGAGCGGCCGCGCCAGAAAGGCGACGCCGAACGACGCAAAGGCAATCAGACGGGCAATGCCGGCATCCTTGTTGGGAAAGAAGAGCGGCCCGAAGTAGAGCGCGGCGGCCGTGCCGTAGATGAAATATTCATACCACTCGACCGACGTGCCCACGCAACTGGAGATGAGCGCGCGGCGCGCCTGCTTGACCTTGTCGACCCCGGTCCGGGTGCCCTGCTCTTTCATGGTGTCTCCTGATCCGAATGTTATTCGCTCAGCCGGGAACCCCGATGCACGGCAGCGGGTCCGGCAGTCGGCTACGTCACATTCTCGTCAAGGGACGACGAGGCATCCATGCGTTGACCAAATAGATTGATTGGATTTTCGGAAGAATGAAAAACGGCGTGGCGCGGATGGGCGCGCGCTCAATCGTCCGTCAGAAAACTCGGATGACTCGTGCGAATCTGATCGATCTGATTCAAGGTCCCCGACAGATGCTTGCGCAGCGCCACCTGCGCGGCCGCCACGTCGCCGCTCGCAATCGCCTCGACGATCTCGGTGTGATCGCGCACCACGGCCGCCGTCTTGCCCTCCACCGGCAAATGCAGACGCCGCAACCGGTCGATATGTCCGCTCAGCCGGCGCACCAGGTCCCACAGTTGCGGCACGGCCGCCGCCTCGTACATCTGCCGATGAAACGCCTGATCGAGCAGCGAGAACTGTTCGTAGTTCTTCAGATCGAGCAGCTCGGTCTGCTTCGCGATGCTCGCGCGCAACTGCGCGATCAGCGCCGCGTCGCGTTGCTCCGCGAGCGTGCGCACCACTTCGAGCTCGATCGAGCGGCGTAGGAAATGCGCCTGCAACGCCGAGGTCACGTTGATCTGACTGACCACCGTCGCGTGCTGCGGATAGATGTCGACGAGCCCCTCCTCGCCGAGCTTCATCAGCGCGTCGCGCACCGGCGTCTGACTCAGACCGTAGCGGCTCGCGAGCTCAGTGCGCGACAGCACCGTGCCCGGCGTCAGTTCGAGGGAAAGGATCATTTCGCGCAGTCGTTCGAAGACTTGCGGCGCGGCGTGGCGGGAGCGGTCGAGGCGCGTCACCGCTGAGGAAGCGTTGTTTTTCATGACGGAAACTGAAGCATAAAAACGCGCGGGCCCGACGTGGCCGCCCGCTGAGGCATTCGTACTATAGCCGACGCAAGCCCCTTCCAGCGGGCTTCCGGCGGATTTACACGGGTCGCCCGAATGAGCGTTTACCCGACTAACGCACTAATATATTAGTGCTTTACTATCCGTTCATCCCAGTCCGAACCTCTTATTGCCGATTGCCATCATGACTCGCGACATCACCATCACGCAGGTGCGAATCACGCCCATCGCCTTTCGCGACGGCCCGCTGCTGAACGCCGCCGGGATCCACGAACCCTGGGCGTTGCGCGCCATCCTCGAGCTGGAAACGAGCGACGGCCGCGTCGGCATCTCCGAAACCTACGGCGACGAACCGATGCTGCGCGTGCTCGAACAGGCGAAGTCGCTGGTGATCGGCCTGTCGCCGTTCGACCTCAACCGCATGGAAGAACGCGTGCGCGCCACGATCAAGGCGAGCCCCGGCGCGGTCGAGTTCGAACTCGCGCCCGGCTCGCATGCGGCGAAGAACGCGCCGAAGGTCATCAGCACGCTCGAGGTCGCGATGCTCGACCTGCAAGGGCAGATCGTCGGCGCGCCGATCGTCGACCTGCTCGGCGGCAAGGTGCGCGACGCGGTGCCCTACAGCGCCTACCTGTTCTTCAAGTACGCCGAGCACGTCGAAAAGCCCTATGCGCCGGATGCGTGGGGCGAAGGCATCAGCCCCGGGCAGATCGTCGCGCAGGCCCGCCGGATGATCGAGCTATACGGCTTCCAGAGCATCAAGCTGAAAGGCGGCGTGTTCGAGCCCGCGCATGAGATCGCGTGTATGCGCGCGCTGCATCAGGCGTTTCCCGGCGTGCCGCTGCGGCTCGATCCAAACGCCAACTGGACGCTCGAAACCAGCATCGCGGCCGCGCCGGAACTCGATGAACTGCTCGAGTACTACGAAGACCCGTGCCCGGGACTCGCGGGCATGGCCGAACTCGCGAAGCACACGCGCCTGCCGCTCGCGACCAACATGGTCATCACCACGATGGACGATTTCCGCCGCGGCGCCGAAATGGGTTCGGTGAAGGTGCTGCTGTCGGATCACCACTACTGGGGCGGTCTGCGCGCCACGCAAACGCTCGCGCGCATGTGCAAGCTGTGGGACCTCGGGATGTCGATGCATTCGAACTCGCACCTCGGCATCAGCCTGATGGCGATGACCCACGTCGCGGCAAGCATTCCGAATCTGACCTACGCGTGCGATACGCACTACCCGTGGCAGGAAGAAGAAGTGATCAAGGGCGGCCGCGTGCGCTTCGACAACGGCGCGGTCCGCGTACCGACCGCGCCGGGTCTCGGCGTCGAACTCGATCGCGAGCGGCTCGCCGAGCTGCACGCGCAGTACCTGTCGTGCGGCGTGCGCAATCGCGACGACCTCAAACAGATGCGCAAGTACGACCCGAGCTTCAGCGGCAAGAACCCGCGGTTTTAACGCGCTGAGTCGAATCGACACGCGGATTCGGACGACACCTTCGAATCCGCGTCAGTCGATTCGTGCTTTCGATCCGCCCGCCCGCTTCGTCGCGGACATCCGGCACACGGTATGCGGCGCACGGCAAGCGAACCGCGCGGCCCCCGAAGGAGACAACCCCATGAACCGACCCACCACGGACGCGGCCCGGCAAGACCGCGCCAGCGTGCTGGCGAGCGCCGTTAGCAAGATCAAGTGGCGCGTGCTGCCGCTCTTCGTCGTGATGTTCATCGTCAACTACATCGACCGGGTGAACATCGGCTTCGTGCGCCAGCATCTGAGCGCCGATCTCGGCATCGGCGCGGCGGCCTACGGACTGGGCGCGGGGCTTTTCTTCATCAGCTATGCGATCTTCGAAGTGCCGTCGAATATCCTGCTGCAGCGCTTCGGCGCGAAGCTGTGGCTGACGCGGATCATGCTCACGTGGGGGCTCGCCGCGGTCGGCATGGCGTTCGTGCGCGGCGAAACCTCGTTCTACGCGATGCGTCTGCTGCTCGGTGCGGCTGAAGCGGGCTTCTTTCCCGGCGTCATCTATTACTTCACGCAATGGCTGCCGGGCAATGAGCGCGGCAAGGCGATGGCGATTTTCCTGAGCGGCTCCGCGCTCGCATCGGTGCTGTCCGGACCGATCTCGGGCGGGCTGATGCTGATCCAGGGCGGCGGCCTGCGCGGCTGGCAGTGGATGTTCGTGATCGAGGGCATGTTCTCGGTGGTGCTGGCCGGCTTCATCTGGCTGTGGCTCGATTCGAAGCCGCGCGACGCGAAGTGGTTGAGCCGCGCCGAGCAGGACGCCGTCGTCACCGAGATCGACGACGAGCAACGCCGCCGCGCGTCGATGCACGCAGTCAAGCCGTCGCTGTGGGCGCTGCTGCGCGATCCGCAGATCCTGATCTTCTGCCTGATCTACTTCGCGGTATCGCTGACCATTTATGGCGCGACCTTCTGGCTGCCGAGCATCATCCGCAAGATGGGCCATTTCAACGATCTGCAGGTCGGCCTGTTCAACTCGATTCCGTGGCTGATCTCGATCGCGGCGATGTATGTGTTCGCGATGCTGGCCGCGCGCTTCAAGTATCAGCAGGCGTGGGTCGCATGCGTGCTGCTGATCGCCGCGGCCGGCATGTATGCGGCTGGCCAGGGCGGCCCGGTGTTTTCGTTCGTCGCGATCTGCTTTGCGGCGATCGGCTTCAAGGCGGCCTCGTCGCTGTTCTGGCCGATTCCGCAGGGCTATCTCGACGCGAGGATTTCGGCGGCGGTGCTGGCGCTGATCAATTCGATCGGCAATCTCGGCGGCTTCGTCGCGCCAGCGACGTTCGGCCTGCTCGAACAGAAGACCGGCTCGATCGAAGGCGGGCTCACCGGACTCGCGGTGATGTCGGTGGTCGCCGCCGGCGTGGTGTTCCTGTCGCGGATGAGTCCACGAGAAGGCTTGCCTGCTGCCGCGCGCAAAGCACATTAGGCGCATTGGACACATCAAGCGCATCGAAGCGAATAGACAACCATTCCTATTACTCTCGGAGACACGGTGAAAACACTAGAAGCCAACGCGTCCGCTGCCCGCACGGCCGTCGGACGATATCGCTGGACCATTTGCGCGATGATCTTCGCGGCCACGACGATCAACTACATGGATCGTCAGATGCTTGGCCTGCTCGCGCCGCTGCTGCAGAAAGACATCGGCTGGACACAGGTGCAATACGCGCAGACGGTGATGGTGTTTACGGTCACGTATGCGATCGGTCTGGCGATCTTCGGGCGCATCGCCGATCGCGTCAGCACCAAGGTGGTCTACGGCAGCGCGATGGCGATGTGGAGCCTCGCCGCGATGCTGCACGCGGTGGCCGCGACCGTACCCGGTTTCGCGGCCGTGCGCGGCCTGCTCGGCTTCGGCGAAGCGGCCAATTTTCCGGTCGCGATCCGCACCACCGCCACGTGGTTCCCGAAGAAGGAACGCGCTCTGGCGACGGGCTTCTGGAACATGGGCGCGACGATCGGCGGCATCGTCGCGCCGGCCTTCGTGCCGATCGCCGCGCTCACGTGGGGCTGGCGAGCGACCTTCGTCGCCGGCGGCGCGACCGGCTTCATCTGGCTCGCGGTGTGGCTGCTGGTGTATCGGCAGCCGGGGCAACATCCGTCGGTGTCGAAGGAAGAATTCGATTACATCAACGCGGATCGCGACGAAGTCGTCGAGCAACGGGTCGGCTGGCTGTCGGTGCTGAAGTACCGTGAAACGTGGGCGTTTGTCGTCGGCAAGCTGCTGACCGATCCGGTCTGGTGGTTCTATCTGTTCTGGCTGCCGAAGTGGCTCAACGAGTCGCGCCACATCGACATCGGCAATATGGGTTTGCCGCTGATCGCGATCTACACGATGGCGTCGGTGGGCAGCGTGGCGGGCGGCTGGCTGTCGTCGCGTTTGATGGCGCGCTCGAACCGGCCGAACTTCGCGCGCAAGATCGCGATGCTGGTGTGCGCGTTGTGCGTGGTGCCGATCGCGACGCTGTCGTATTTCCAGAGCCTGTGGTTCGCGGTGTTCGCGGTTGGACTCGCCGCGGCCGCGCACCAGGGGTGGTCGGCGAATCTGGTCACCACCGTCGGCGACGTGTTTCCGAAGCGGCTCGTCGGCACGGTGGTCGGGATTGGCGGCGTCGCGGGAATGGTCGGCTCGTTCTTCTTCTCGGGCGTGATCGGCGAAACCTTGCAGCGTACCGGGCAATACTGGGCGCTGTTTGCGGTCGGCGCCTCCGCGTATCTGGTCGCGCTCGGCATCATTCATCTGCTGATGCCGCGGATGACACCGGTCAAGCTGCGGGACTGACATCCCGCGTGGCGTGAAGGCGAGGCGAAGGGTGTGCGTTCGCTTTCGCCTTCGCTTGTGCCTTCGCCAAACGTCAGCGTTTCAGCAACCCTTGCCGGACTGAACCGGGGTCACAGTTTTAGGCGGCCGCGCACGCGTCGCGAGCCAGCACAGAATCGAACCGCCGCACACCATCAGCGCGCCCTGCCAGAATCCGACCGACAGCGGCGCATGCAGCACCAGCGCGGCCAACGCGGCCGACAGCACCGGAATGAAATACGACGCGCCGGCCAGCACCGTCACGTTGCCGTGCAGAATGCCGACGTTCCATGCAGCGTAGCCGAAGCCCATCGCCGACGCGGCCAACACCAGATAGACGATCGCGTGAGGGCTGAGCGTCATCGCGCCGCCACCCTGGAGGCCGTACTTGATCCACAGCACGGCGGCAACCAGCATGAAGAACAGCGTGACGCCGTTCTTGCCGTTGGCGATCCGCGCGGTCACCGTGCAATAGGCGGCCCAGATCAACGCGCCGGCCAACGCGAGGCCGTAGCTGAGCGGGTTGTCCTTCACGTTGGCCAGCATGCCCGCCAGGTCCAGCCCCTGATCGCCGCCGAGCACCCGGCAGATGCCGAGCATCGACAGCAGAAAGCCCGGCACCACCAGCAGGCTGGCCCGCTGGCGGTTGAACAGGATCGCCGACACCAGCGTGAAGGTCGGCCACAGATAGTTGACCATGCCGACCTCGATCGCCTGTCGGCCACTGTTCGCATAGCCAATGGACAGCGACAGGCACAGCTCGTAGGCGACGAACAGCAGACTGCCCCACAGCAGATAGCTGCGCGGAAATTCCCTGAGCTTCGGAAAGCCGACCGAGAACCACAGGAATACGGACGCCACCGTATATATCATCGCCGCGCCGCCGGTCGCGCCGAGGCTTTCGCTGACGCCGCGAATCAGCGCGACGATCGAGGCCCACAACAGCACCGCGATCAAGCCGATAAGCGTTGCCTTCCTCTTGCTCTTCATACTCCTCGCCTGCTTCAGATCATTCGATTCCATCGGCGCACGCCGCGCCGGACCGCAATCATAACCGCTCGACCCCGACCGGCAGCGGCCTTGCTGAACGCCGCCGCGCGCGTCGAACATCCGGCGGTCCAAGGAGCGCGGCCGGATACGCAGCTCTGCCGCGTTGCAAACGTCGCGGGAGTATTTCTCGATACACTCGATACCACGTCTCGCCCTCGCGCCATCGTTGTTCCCTTGAACCTTAAAACCGCGCCGTACCTCCGGCGCGCTCGCCACGAGAACCGTCATGAACCTCGATCCCTCCATCGTTGCCGCATTCATCCCGACGGGCACACTACGCGCGTCGATCAATCTCGGCAACCCGATTCTCGCCAACCGGGACGCCGACTCCGGCGCGCCGTTCGGCGTGTCGATCGACCTCGCACGCGCCTTCGCCGCGAAGCTGAATGTCGAACTGGAACTGGTGGTCTTCGATACGGCTGCCCAATCAGTCGCGGCCGTCAACGAAGAACGCGCGGATTTCGGCTTCTTCGCCGTCGATCCGCTGCGCGGCGAGAAGATCGCGTTCACCGCGCCCTATGTGTTGATCGAAGGCTTCTATATGGTGCGCGACGACTCGCCGATAAAAACCAATCGCGACGTGGACCAGACAGCTCACCGCGTGGTCGTCGGTAAAGGCAGTGCCTACGATCTGTTTCTCACGCGCGAACTGAAGGCCGCGCAGATCGTGCGCGCGCCGAGTTCGCCGAGCGTCGTGCCGACCTTCATCGAGCAACATCTGGAAGTGGCGGCTGGCGTCAAACAGCAACTCGAAGCCGATGCGCGCAAAACCGCCGGCCTGCGGCTGCTCGACGAACGGTTCATGGTGATCCAGCAGGCGATGGGGACGCCGAAGAGCCGCGGCGAAACGGCGGCTGGGGCGCTGCGTGAGTTCGTCGAAGAGATGAAAGCGACGGGCTTCGTCGCCGAGGCGCTGGCGCGACATGGGATCGCGGGCGCATCGGTGGCGCCGGCGGCATAGCGAGCGTTTGCAGGCACTGGTCCCACGACGCTCGCTGCGCGCGGCCAGTGCCTTCGATGTTCGAGCCGTTCTGTTCTCCCCCTTTCCTCCGCATCGACTTGCCGCCTTGATCGCCGAAGACCCTTGTCTTCGACCCGGCGCTTGCTTTACATCTAGCGATCCGGCGGAATCCCTCCGCTGACGATCGCGCCGTCTGAACTATCGCCTTGGCGCGCGCGATTCATCGCTAGCTTCTGCCCCTTCCTCCCAACACCCTCGCCACCTTCCCCGCTTCCCGACCAAGGGATTTTCCTGGTCCGTGCCGCACGCAAAGCCATTGCACTGCGATTTTTTTATCGCCACAATTCATAACCGTTCAAATTAATATCAATATGTTCATTTATGAACATAAGAGAGACGAAGTGCTGAGGATCGGGATCAACGGTGGCGGTATCGGCGGCCTCGCGGCGGCCATTGCGTTGCACAAGCAGGGCCACGACGTCGTCGTGTTCGAACAGGCCGAGCGCTTCGGGCGCGTCGGCGCCGATATCAACCTGACGCCGAACGCGGTGCGCGCGCTCGACGGCCTCGGCATCGGCGCGACCTTGCGCGAGACCGCCGCGCGGCCGTCGGCACGCATCAGCCGCATGTGGGATACCGGCGCGGTGACGTCGCATCTGCCGATGTCCGATGAAGCCGAGATCAAATACGGCGCACCGCAACTGACGATGCACCGCGCGGACGTGATCGCCGCGCTCGAAGCCGCGATGCCCGCCGGCGCGTTGCGGCTCGGCCAGCGCGTGACGAAGCTCGCGCAGGAAGATGGCGCGGCGAGTCTGACGCTTGCCGACGGCACCGGGCAGCGCTTCGATCTCGTGATCGGCGCGGACGGCATCCATTCGGGCGTGCGCGAATTCATCCTCGGCCCGGACGCGCCGCAGTTCACCGGCATCGTGTCGTATCGCGCGGTGGTGCCGGCCACGCGTCTCGCGAGCCTCGACACCAGCGCCTTCGTCAAATGGTGGGGCCCGACGCCGGAAGCGCAGATCGTCACGTTCCCGCTGAATCGCGGCCGCGACGTGTTCATCTTCGCGACCACCGCGCAGACCGACTGGACCAACGAATCGTGGACCGCGCCGGGCGACCCCGACGCGCTGCGCGACGCCTACAAGCACTTCCACGCCGATGCGAAAACGCTGCTCGCCGCCTGCGATACCGTGCTCGCCTCGGCGCTCTATGTGCGCGATCCGCTGCCGCAGTGGAGTCGCGGCAACTTCACGCTGCTCGGCGACGCCTGCCATCCGATGATGCCGTTCATGGCGCAAGGCGCGGGCATGGCGATCGAAGATGCGGTCGTGCTGTCGCGCGCGCTCGCCGACGCGTCCACCGCGACGCTCGATACCGCGCTCGCACGCTACGAGAACGCGCGCCGCGAACGTACCGCGCGCATCCAGATCGGCTCGCGCGGCAACAACTGGCTGAAGGAAGGCGGCAACGGCGACTGGGTCTATGGTTACGATGCGTGGACGGTTCCTGTGGCATGATCCCACTCCCGCGCCCTGTTCTTCGTTCATCGGTATGGCTAACAATTCAGAACGCACCGCCGAGTCCTCGAACGCGGTCGAACGCTCGTTCCGTCTGCTGCGCTTCATCGCGGAAGGCGGCCAGACCGTCAACGTCAGCGAGACGGCGCGGCAGATCGGCGTAAATCGCATTACGCTAATGCGACTGATCGCGTCGCTCGAAGCGCTCGGGCTGATCGTCGAAGATGCAGCCGGGCATCGGCTGGGACTGCCGTTTCTGACGCTAGCATCGGCCGCGCTCGGGTCATCGGATCTGATCGCGCATGCGCGCGCGGTGCTGCCGACGCTCGCCACGCTGACGCGTATGTCCGCCTATCTGGTGGTGCGCGAAGGCGCGGAAATCGTCTACTCGCTTGCCGAAGTGCCGGATACGCCGCTCGTCAGCCAGATTCGCGTCGGCAGCCGCTTGCCCGCGTATCGCGCAACGCCCGGGTTGGCGATGCTCGCGCTGCTGGAGCACGCGGAACTCGAGCAGATGTGCTCGACGCAGTGGCCGGAAGCCGATGCGCCATCGTTCGATGCGCTATCGGCGCGTCTCTCAAAAGTTCGTGCGGACGGTTGCGCGTGGAGCCATTCGGGCCTCGAAGCGGGGATCGATTCGTGCGCGGCGCCGATCGTCGATGCCACCGGCAACGCGGTCGCGGCGCTCAGCATCGCGGGGCCGTCGCGGCTCTTTGCCGAGCGGCCCGAGCATGACGAAGCGCTGGCGCAGCCGGTTAAACGCGCGGCTGCGCAGATTTCGAAGTTGCTGGCTTAAGGTTGCCGTGTCGGTGCGGCGGGTAGATGCATGCGGCACGGTGTTGTGCACGGCTTCGCTCGCAACGCGCATGTGAGCTCCATCAACGTAAAAACGAGGTCGAAAGCGACCTCGTTTTTACGAGGGCTGGACAGTGCGCCGCCCGCCCTCGATGCCGCTCAACTGCGGCTCAAACACGGCTCAACTGAAGTTTCAAACCAGCGTCGTCTGCACATCCACATTGCCGCGCAGCGCCTTCGAGTACGGGCAGGTCTGGTGTGCGCGCTCGATCAGCGCATGCGCGACGTCGCGCTCGACGCCAGGCAGGCTCACGTTCAGACGTGCCTGCAGGAAGTAGGCGCCATCGGTGGTGCCGAGATCGATTTCCGCGTCGACGCTGGTATCGGCCGGCAACGTGACATGCAGCGCACGCGCGGCCAGTCCGAGCGCGCCGATATAGCACGCGGACCAGCCGGCGCCGAGCAGTTGCTCGGGATTCGTGCCGGCGCCCGACGAGCCCGGCGACGACAACCTGACGTCGAGGCGGCCATCGGCGCTGCGCGCGACGCCGTCGCGGCCGCCAGTCGTGTGGGTCTTGCCGGTGTACAGCACTTTTTCGATGCGGGTCATGATCGATTACTCCTGTTGATCCAGTGAATAGAGAATGGCGAATCCGAGGTCGAGCCCGGCCTGGGCGATGCGCCGGAGCGGCTGGCGCGATGGCATGGGGCTCGACTTGCGGTGAACGTATTGGAACGCGCGGGTGTATCCCGTGTGTGTCTGGGTCGACGGGTTTGGTAAGCGTGCGTATCGGCACGGCCGGTTGATACAGTGCGATACAAATGGCGCGGTGGGCGTCGCGCAGGTAACGGGGACTACATGCAACTATCCCGGCTCGAGCGTGAAGCCCCTCATCGATTCGGCTAGAACCGCATGCGCCTTATGCGGGTCTCTGACGACCTCGGACCGCTCGCCGGGCGACACGTCCTCCGGCACTTCCAGCGGATTCCTGTCGCCGATCGAACGCAGCTCATCGTGACGCAGCGCGACGCCCGCGACGAATACCGCGGCGAACGCATACGCATGCAACAGCAGCGCCCGTCGTGGGGACGACGTCGGCCCGGCTCAACTCGGCGGCCGCGAGTTCTTCGGCTCCGGCGCGTCGAAGCCCGCCGCACCCGCCCCACCCTGCCTGCGCGACGGCTCGCCACCCGGCTCCGGCCAGCCATCGCCGCCGACGAGCGGCACGAATCGCACGTCGCCGAAGGTCTCCTCGTCGTAATCGTGTTCACCAAGGCGCAGCACCTTCACAAGCCGCTGATGATGCGGGCTACCACCGACTGGCATCACCAGCCGCCCGCCCTGCGCGAGTTGCGAACGCAGCGCCTGCGGCACGTGCGGGCCGCCCGCGGCTGCGATGATCGCGTCGTACGGCGCGTGCGCGGCGAAACCGGCCGTGCCGTCGCCGACATAAACCTCGACGTTGACATAGCCAAGCCGCCGCAGACGCTCGCGCGCGCTGCCGGCAAGGCTCGCGTCGCGTTCGATCGAATCCACGCGCGCGACGATCTCCGCGGCAATCGCGGCCGCGTAGCCCGAGCCGGTGCCGATGTCGAGCACGCGATCGCCCGGCCGCAACTGCGCGGCTTCGAGCATCTTCGCGACGATGAACGGCTGCGAGATCGATTGCTCGCCGCCGATCGGCAACGCCGTATCGTCGTACGCGAATTCGCGCAGATCGATGGGCACGAACGCCTCGCGCGGCACGCGCCGCATCGCCGCAAGCACAAGCGCGTCGCGCACGCCGCGGCGCACGACCTGACGCTCGACCATCCGTTCGCGCGCTTCGCTGAAATCGCTCATGGCAGCCTCTGACGCAACGCCCGATGCGACCTCCTGAGAGGACAGTTCAAAAACCTCGACACCGGGCTGTCTACCTTTGCAGCAACCTGCGAACCCGGGGGATCGCAGGCCGATGGGACATAAAAATCATCCTTCGCCCATTTTAGATATCGAAGGCGGTTGTTAGGGTGATTGCCCTTTTTCAAGCGAGCGAAAGCGGGCGATTCGGATGTCGTATCAACAGGATTCAGACGGCGTGCGCGTGGTACTAAGCGCGCCGCAACTGGCGGCCATATTGGCTCGTCAGTCGATCAGCCAGACAGAGATGCTGACCAACCGGCTGTGGGGCGGGTTACAGATTGTCGGCGGGGTGCTGGAAATGGTCGGGGCGGCGGCGCTATGCGTGCTGCCGGAACCGACGATGGCGAGCAAGGCCGGCTGCATCGTATTCGGGGTGCATGGCTCGGACACTGCGGCGGCGGGTGCGCGTCAGGTTTGGACCGGCTACGACACCCTCACGTTGACGCAGCAGGGCACCACGAAGCTGGCCCAGACGATGAAGGCCAGCCCCGATATGGCGAACAGTATCGGCCTATCGATCGATCTGGCGGTGCCGTTTGGTTTTGCCGGCTCGGTCAGGGCTGCACGCGCCGCCCGTATTACGATGGGCCGGATCAGCCTCGAGATGCACGAGGCGAAGGCGGCGCAGCCGAGGCTGGGTGGGCATACCCATGCTTAAGCATGTGGGCAGGGATGAGGCCTGGTTGAGGGATCGGTTGAGGCGGGAGCCGAAGCGACACGTCGTATCGTCGTTCGCAAATATTCAACAGGCCGAGCGAGCGATTTCGGAGACAGTACATGCCAACGCGGCAAGGATCAGTGACTGGGCGCGGTCCCCACATCGAGAAATTACGCTAACAGTAACCAAGGTCATTTCCGGCGACATTGGGTACGGCGTGACGCGGGCTACTGGTGAGCTTACGCGAATGAACAAGGTTTTCGTCACGCTGAAATATGAAACCTACAACGGCATGCCATGTTACGTTCTTACCTCCTACCTTGGATGAAAAAGAAATGAGTTCGTCAAAGCATTACCCCTCAATGGACCACCTCATGATCACTTATTTCGGCCAGGACTTTGATTTGTTCGGAGAAACTGTCCCAGAAATTGTCGCTTGTTACGAGAAAGACTCTCCATACAGTTATGCAAACCTGATTTACGAGATTGACGCGTTCAGAAACGAACATCCGAATGATCTGACTATCGCGTTCAATCAGAAGTATGGAAGCGGGTTCTCGCCGGAGCCGTGGGGGTACACGACCGCCTCCTTCCTTGATGAGGTACAACGTCTCCTGCGCGACTGAGCAGCTTGTCGCCGGACGCAGGCACAAGCGCGCCGCTACGCCATCCTTCGCCTGGATTCCACTGTAGCCAATCAATCTCACGACGGCATGCCGTACTACATCCTTACGGCCTTTCTTGAATAAGAAACAAAATGAGTTCTTTAGAGCGGTATCCCGAGATGGACAATTTTTTCAGCATCTATTTCGGTCAGGACTTTGACCTCTTTGGCGAAACCGTTCCAGAAATTGTGGCGTGCTACAAGAAGGGTTACCGTCATCATTATG
This sequence comes from Paraburkholderia antibiotica, assembly GCF_012927125.1. Lineage (GTDB taxonomy): Bacteria > Pseudomonadota > Gammaproteobacteria > Burkholderiales > Burkholderiaceae > Paraburkholderia > Paraburkholderia antibiotica. The sequence continues at coordinate 14,838 of NZ_JABBFZ010000006.1, read as the reverse complement.
CAAACCTGCTTCGGGAAATAGTCGAGTTCAGAAGCGAGCATCCGGAGGACCTGGACAACGCCTTCATACCGTTCAGTCGCGGGTTTCGTCCCGAGGGGCGGGGCTACACGACTGCATCCTTTCTTGACGAAGTACAACGCGTCCTGAACGAGAATCCACTTGTCGCTAAACGCCGATAACGCGGCGCTGCTTGCCTCTACACGTCTACCGGAGTTCGCATACCGGGCCCAAGGGTCCACACCTTTATTCGCCCGTGACTTCGTATGTGCCACCGCAAAGACTTGGCACCTACCCTAAGTGAGCCGGATCGCACACTTGCGCGCTATTGAATGCGGATCAGTGCCGCGCTAGCCGGCGCCACCTGCACGGCCACCCGCTGATCCTTCACGTCGGATGACTGCTGCGGCGCGCCTTGCCATGTGCCATCGAGCGCAATAGGCTGGCCGCCAAACGTAATCGCCGTGCCGCCGTTGTAGATGCCCGGGTTCGCGAGTTGAGCGGCAGCGCTGTCTGCCGACGAAGCGAGCGTCATCACGGTGGCCCGCGACGACGGTGCGTCCAGTGCAATGGTCACATCCGCGCGCCTGTTCGTATCCTTGTTATTGACGACGACATACGTTGCGCCGTTACTCGTCGCCACCGCGAATGCGCTGACCGCTGCGCCGCTCGCGCTCAACGCGGTGGTTAGCAGCTGGCCGTTCGCTCCACCCGCGAAAATCTGCGAGAAGAACATCAGTGCGTAAAAGAGCGGCTGCACCGCCGTGATGGGACCGCGAGCGTCGCCGATAGCCGTATAGCTCCCGATCGAGCCGTTGTTGTGGAAGTTCAGGCCGCTCGCACCGTATTCCGCATGCGTGAAAATGAAATCGATCGCCCACAGCGCGCTCGCAAACACATTGCAGACGCCCCCCGGCTTGGTGCTGCTGAAATACGAATTGGCTTCGTCGATGCGAAACGGCACACCCGCGGTCTTTGCTGCCGCCTGCAAGCTGCGCAGTTCCGCCACGAGACTCTCGTCGGGATAGTTGAGCATGCCGGCAATCGAAGGCGCCGCATTGTTGTAGTTGCTGATGTAGTAATGCTCGGTCAGCAGCGCGATCCTGGCGCTCTCGTTCGTGGCGAACGATTCAGCCCAGCCGGCCGCATCGCTCGAAGCAGCCGGTCCACACAATACGGCGCCGTTGACCGCATTTGAAATGGCCCGCGCAAACTGGTTCCAGCCCGCTATCGTGCCCTGCGCGACGGTGCCGCCATTGAGAAAAATGTTGTACGTGATCCCGCCGAGGTTCTGGGTGGAGTCGCCGCCGTAAAGATCGGGCTCGTTGCCGATCTCGAACGCGAGCAACTGACTGCCGAGCTGCTGCGCCACGTAAGCGGCTTCGTCGGCGGCCAGCGCGGGCGAACTCGTCGAACCTCGCGCGCCGGCGAAATTGATCCCATAGATCACTTTCCAGTTCGGGCACAGCTTGATGCAGCCGGCCAGATTCGCCACGTCGATGCGCGAGACCTGCGCCTTGGTCCGGCCAGCCCCCTCGGGTGTCCACGTGATGCGGTCCACGCTGTTGCCGCCGATGCGCAGCACACCCCCGCCCAGCGCATTGAGCAATCCGATCAGATTCGTATTGTCCGGGCCGAAATACACCTGCGACGAGGTACTCATATGGCCCTTCTCGTAACTCAGACTCGCGAAGCCCGCGTCGAGCGTGACCGTGTCCGGCAATGGCTGCTGCACGCTCAGCGTCATCGCGGCGCTCGTCGGCGACGTGGCGGATGAACCGGCCGCCGCCCCATTCGCTCCTGAACCGCCACCACCACACGAAGCCAGCATCGATGCAACCGCGCAGGCACTGAAGCTGATGAACCCACGGCGGTTCATCGACAGCGGAGCATGATGCTGATTAGTCGACGCAAGCAGGCTGTTTTGTGGCTTCACGCGCTGTTCCTCGTAAGGGGTGGCTTTTTATGTTTATGCGCATCATGGGAATGGCGATGGCCAGATGCGGGGCCATTTTTGGGCCCTCACGGTAACACGCCAGCGTGGAGATAATTCGGGGAAAAACAGGGGAATAAGTCCGGTAATTCGCGGCATTGCCGGATTGCGACTTCGGGGATTCGTGCAAGCCCTCGCGAGCGTGTCGAGGTTGGATGCAAACCTGGCTGGAAATAGCGCGAGGTTCAACGAATGCGTCCCAGGACGAGGCTCGGGGCGCTGACGGGAAGTGCCGATACGAGGTGACGATACGACGTACCGACACGGGCCGCCACGCTGAAAGCAGCAGCCCATCCACGCATTACTGAAGCTGGTTGCGCAGCGTCTTCGCGGCGGCGACCATGTTCGTGAGCGCCGGAATCACCTCCGCCCACTGACGCGTCTTCAGACCGCAATCCGGATTCACCCACAGACGCTGTGCCGGAATGCGCTCGGCCGCCTTCTGCATCAGTTGCACGATGTGCTGCTGCGTCGGAATGTTCGGCGAGTGAATGTCGTACACGCCTGGGCCGATTTCGTTCGGGTAGTTGAAGTGGTCGAACGCGTCGAGCAGCTCCATGTCCGAGCGCGAGGTCTCGATCGTGATCACGTCCGCATCCATATCGGCGATCGACGCGATGATGTCGTTGAACTCCGAATAGCACATATGCGTGTGGATCTGCGTTTCGTCCCGCACGCCATTCGCGGTGATACGGAACGATTCCACCGCCCAGCGCAGGTACTCGCCCCACTGTGCGCGACGCAGCGGCAGACCTTCGCGCAGCGCAGCTTCGTCGATCTGCACGACCCGCACGCCGGCCTTTTCCAAGTCGAGCACTTCCTCGCGGATCGCCAGCGCGAGCTGGTAGCACGACACCGAACGCGGCTGGTCGTCGCGCACGAACGACCAGTTCAGGATCGTCACCGGGCCGGTCAGCATGCCCTTCATCGGCTTGTTCGTTAGCGACTGCGCATACGTGATCCACTCGACCGTCATCGCGGTCGGGCGGCTGATGTCACCGAACAGGATAGGCGGCTTCACGCAGCGCGAGCCGTACGACTGCACCCAGCCGAACTGGCTGAACGCATAGCCGTCGAGTTGCTCGCCGAAGTATTCGACCATGTCGTTGCGCTCGGCTTCACCGTGCACCAGCACGTCGAGGCCCAGTGCTTCCTGCTCGCGCACGCTGCGCTCGATTTCCTTGCGCATCGCGTGCTGGTAGCCGGACTGATCGAGCGCGCCGCGCTTGAACTGGCTGCGTGCATGGCGAATTTCCGCCGTTTGCGGGAACGAGCCGATCGTCGTGGTCGGATACGCGGGCAGCTTCAGCAGCGCGGCCTGTTTGTCCGCGCGCTCGGCGTAAGCGTGCTGGCGGTTGCCGAGGTTCGCGTCGATGCGAGCCAGCGCGGCCTTCACCGCCCGGTTGTTCACGCGCGGCGAATTGCGGCGCGCAGCAATCGCGGCGGCATTCGCTGCGAGTTCGTTTGCAACCTTGTCGCGGCCGCCGTTCAGTGCGGTGGCGAGCGCCTTCAGTTCGTCGAGCTTTTGCAGCGCGAACGCGAGCCAGGAGCGGATTTCCGCATCGAGCTTCACTTCGCTCGCGAGATCGACCGGCACGTGCAGCAGCGAACACGACGGCGCGAGCCACAGGCGATCGCCGAGTTGCTGCGCGAGCGGCGCGAGCCATTCGAGCGCGGCGTTCAGATCGGTTTTCCAGATGTTGCGGCCGTTGATCGCGCCGACCGACAGCACGCTGGTCGCCGGCAGCTTCTGCGCGACCAGCGCGACTTCGTCGCGTGCGTTGATCGCGTCGATGTGCAGACCGTCGACGGGCAGGCTACACGCAAGTTCGAGGTTCTCTTTCAACTGGCCGAAGTAGGTCGCCAGCAGCAGCTTGACGCCGCGTTCCTCGAAGCCCTGATACGCAGTTACAAACGCGTCGCGCCAGGCCGGATCGAGTTCGGTGACGAGCACCGGTTCGTCGATCTGCACCCACTCGACGTCCATCACCTTGAAGAAGTCGAGCAGCGCGCGATACACGGGCATGATGCGCGGCAGCAGCGCGAGCTTGTCGGCGAGTTTGCCGGTCCCGTCCTTCGTCTTGCCGAGCCACAGATACGTGATCGGACCGAGGATCACCGGCTTCGCCTTCACGCCCTGCTCGCGCGCTTCGCGCAGCTGTTCGAGCAGGCGGGACGTGTCGAGATTGAACGTCGTATCGGCGGTGAATTCGGGGACGATGTAGTGGTAGTTGGTATCGAACCACTTCGTCATTTCGCCGGCCGCGACGCCGCCGCAGCATGCGGCGTGCTCTTCGGCGCTTTGCGCCGAACGGCCGCGCGCAACGCGGAAATAGTTGTCGAGCTTGTCGCCATGAAAGCCCTGCACGCGTGCCGGTAGATTGCCGAGCGTGAAGCTCATGTCGAGCACCTGATCGTAAAACGCGAAATCGCCGACGGGCGCGAGGTCGAGTTCACGCTGGTCGTGCCAGTGGCGTTGGCGCAGTTGCGCGCCGAGTGCCTTCAGTTCGTCGCGCGACGATTCGCCCTTCCAGTAGCGTTCGAGACCGAATTTGAGTTCACGTTGGGCGCCGATGCGCGGGAAGCCGAGATTGTGTGTAGTGACCATGGGCGCTGCCTTCCAATGAAAATTGCAGAAACGATGCGAGGACTGGCAGCGATGATAGGGTTTTCATTCCATGAATAAAAATGGCATTATTTCATTCATCCATTAGTTTTGTTCATTGTCCATGCTCGAACGCTTTCATCTCACGCTGATCCGCGAAGTGGACCGGCAAGGCTCGCTCACGGCGGCGGCCGGTGCGCTGCATCTGACACAGTCGGCGCTCAGCCATACCGTCAGGAAGCTCGAACAGCAGCTCGGTACGCCGGTCTGGGAGCGCGACGGCCGTAATCTGCGCCTCACGCAGGCGGGTCGATACCTGCTGTCGCTTGCCGACCGGATGCTGCCGCAGTTCGAGCACGCCGAAGCGCGCATGAAGCAGTACGCGGACGGCGAGCGCGGCACGCTGCGCATCGGCATGGAATGCCATCCGTGCTACCAGTGGCTGCTGAAGGTGGTGTCGCCGTATCTCGCGCGTTGGCCCGATGTCGACGTCGACGTCAAGCAGCGCTTCCAGTTCGGCGGCATCGGCGCGCTGTTCGGCTACGACATCGACGTGCTGGTCACGCCCGATCCGCTAAAGCGGCCGGGCCTCGTCTTCGAGCCCGTGTTCGATTACGAGCAGGTGCTGGTGGTCGCCGACGGCCATCGGCTAGCCGACGCGAAATACGTGGAACCCGAGCAGCTCATCGACGAAACGCTGATTACCTATCCGGTCGATACCGATCGCCTTGACATCTACAACCTGTTTCTGCGTCCCGCCGACGTCGCGCCCCGCCGTCACAAGACGATCGAGACCACCGACATCATGCTGCAGATGGTCGCGAGCAATCGCGGCGTGGCCGCGCTGCCACGCTGGCTCGCGGAGGAATACGCGGACCGGATGCCGGTGGTGAGCGTGAAGCTCGGCAAGAAAGGGATCGCCAAACAGATTTTTCTCGGCACGCGCGAAGCGGACGCGGCGCTCGACTATCTGCAGTCGTTCGTCGAGTTCGCACGCAAGTCGGGTTGGCAGGACGCGAAGCCGCGACGTTGAACGCTGCGTCACACGCAGCCGACCGGGCGGCTGCCACTCACATCCGTCCCTCGCGCGCCAATTCGTCCCTGAAGTCGGGATGCGCAATGTCCACCATTCGACGGATCCGCTGCTTCAGATTCAGTCCGCGCAAGTCGGCGACCCCGAACTCCGTCACGATCAGACCGACGTCGCTGCGCGGCGTGCTGACAGGACCGTTGAGGCGCGCGACGATCCGGCTTCGCGCTTTGCTCGTCGACGGCAAGGCAATGATCGGCACGCCGCCTCGCGAGCGTGCGGCACCGCGCAGGAAGTCGCCCGCGCCGCCCACCGCGCCGAGATAACTGCCGTTCGCCACCTCGGCATTCACCTGCCCCGTTAAATCGACTTCAATCGCCGAATTGATGGCGACGAATCGATCGATGCGGGACAGCACGTCGGGATGGTGGATGTAGTCGGTCGAGCGCATCAGCAGATTCGGATTGCGATGCGCGAAGCGATGCAAGGTTGCGCTACCGATCAGGACGCCGGCCACCGTCTTGCCTCTATCGATGGTCTTGCGCGCGTTCGAAATAACGCCGCGATTCATCAGCTCGGCCACTCCGTCGCCGATGCTGCCGGAATGCACGCCGAGATCGCGATGCGCGCTCAGGCTACCGAGTACCGCATCGGGAATCGCACCGATGCCCATTTGCAGGGTTGCGCCATCCTCGATACGGCCGGCCACGTGTCGGGCAATCTGTTCATCGCAAGGTGTGGATGCGCCGCGCGCCTGCTCCAATACCGGTCGATCGGTGAGCAGCACAGCGTCGAACCGGTCGAGCGTCAACGTCTGCTCGCCGTATACCCACGGCGCTTGTCGATTGACTTCGGCGACGACCACGCGCGCGCTCTCTAAAGCGGGCAGCAGATATTCGTGGGCAAGGCTCAGGCTGTAACGCCCTGCTTCGTCGGGCCCCGCTACCTGCAGCAGCAATACGTCGACACGCAGCGCACCGTCGCGTATCAGTGCCGGCAGTTGCGAGTAATGGCACGGCAGCACGTCGAGCACCCCGGCATTGGCCAACGCGCGATTCGTGCCCGATCCGCCGTAGCTGACAAACTCCACATGATCGGCGTGCTCGGGACGGCACGCGTCGCTCGACGCGATGCCCAGCATCACACGAAATCGCCCGATCCGCTCTCGTTGCGCCATCAGCGCGCGGGTCAGCGGCAACGGCTCCGCGTTGGCCTGCCCCCACAGCACGGTGTCGCCCTCGCGAATCCAGGTCGAGAGATCGAACGACTCAGGAGCCAGATAATGTGTCATTGAACCTTCAGCCGGACGGTGGGGAAAGCGGAAGAGACGCGGAAGGAGCGCACGGTAAAAAACCGTGCGCCGTCATAACGCTAGTACTCAGATCGCGGATGGATGACGCGCCAACGGAGTCACCTGAATCGTCATGTACGGGAACAACGGCAGCGAAGACAACAGCTGATGCAGCTCGTCGTTGCTTTCGACATCGAAGATGCTGATGTTCGAGTACTTGCCGACCACGCGCCACAGATGCGGCCATTTACCCGATTTCTGTATCTCGATGGCTTTCGCCTTCTCCGCCGCCTTGATTTCCTCGACGCGGCTCGCATCGAGCGAGGCCGGAATGTTGACTTGCATTTCCACGCAATACAGCATGTTCGTCTCCTATTGAATCGATCTGAAATTCACCCACGTTCGTTACGAGCGGGCAAGTCTTCCGTGTGCTCGTTGCAAGCAGATCGCCGGTATGCGACAGGATGTGCGTATCAACGGAATAAACGTGAGCGGTCGAATACGTAATCGCGCTGTCTAGTAACAGCCAGTCGTTGACATCGAATACGCCACGGTGAAACCGCATCGAGAACTCGTATGAGCGAGGCTCGATGTCTTCGACACAGCCAGGTACTCGACATATATCAAGTGCAGCCGATGCGTGACTCGCAGCGATATACGTCAATGCAGCTGGGGCCCACACCCCCCTGGTCGGCAACGGCTGCCGAAGCCGGCACCAGACTCGCAGCCGGACGCCGCCAGCTGCCAATGCACGCGATGGCGTCACGACCCAAGGACGAATTTCGGCGAACGGCATGCAGCTTTCCACCTGCCGTGTTGCTTCCATCGACATCGACTCCGACTCCAACGCGACTTCGCCGTCCAATGCGTCGTCCAAGCATGTTGGCCGTGACGTCGTCACAAACGATTCGGCCCCCGCAAAATGCACCTGCATATGCCCCAGCATATCCAGCCCTTGCACCGCATAGACGTCGCGACACAACGCTCCAGCGTTTGCGCTGGCGAATTCGACCGCGTACTCCAGTTCTTCGTCCAGACGAGGCTCGTCTGAAATGCTCAGTTTCAGCGCGTGTACACAGCGTTTTTCGATCGACTGCGCCGCGGCCCAGACACCCTGACCGGCCATCAGCCCCGCGCCGAATATCGAGCGGTACTCGGGATGCACGAAGCAGCTCCGATAAGAGCGCTCGCCGATACTCGTCACCGGCAGCAGGATCGTCAGGTCGTCATATCCCGACGACGCAAACGGGCGATCGCATGGTTCGCGCATGAGCGTGTATCCGCGAACTACTCGCCGTGCCGCGACGAGACCGCTTCGGTGCGAAACGGCTTGAGCTTGCCGATAAAGGTCTTGCCGTGCTCGAACCACGTCTTGCGAATATCCGAGTCGAGATATCGCTGATAGGCTTCCTCGTTCTCGAACCAGCATTCGCCGATCGCATCGACGTGACCGATGTCGAAAAACGGCACATGCGTATCGGTCGGCTGTTCGGCGACGAGCCGCACCTCGTATTTCAGCAGCCCCGGTATGCCATGAGACATCTCGTCATGCCGCACGCACTCGCGTTTGAATTGTTCGTCCGACATGCCTTCGGGTTTGACGAGGAGATAAAGCATTCGAATCATTTCTTTTCCCTTTTCAAAAGACTGATAGGTGTCGGGCAGTGCGACTAGCCCGAGCGAGTCATTGCTGAGCAGCCACGGCGCCCGTTCGCGGCGCAACGCCAGCACCGTTCAAACTTGCATCCACTTCGTCGAGTTTCACACCTCGCGTCTCCGGCAGCATCAGGATCGCAAACACCGAGATCGCATAGGAACCGAGACAGAACAGGCCGATTGCCGTCGCCAGACCGGTGCGCGCCGACAGCATGCCAACACCCGCCACCGCGCTCGCGCCGACGGATTTGCCCACGTTGTACGCGAAGCCCATGCAGGTGGTTCGGACGTTGGTCGGGAACAGTTCGCTCAGGAAAGGGCCAAGGGCGGCAAACATGCCGATAGACAGGAAGCCGACCCAGAAACCCATGACGTTGGCCAACACCGGACTGAGCGCGACGAACATATAGCAAACCGTCACGATCCAGCTACCCAGCGATAGTGCGATCAACGTGGGACGCCGCCCGACCTTGTCCGCGAGATAGGCCGACACCGCAAATCCGCAAAAGGACCCCAACGCCATGATCAGAATGGTGGTGATGAGCGAGCCCGGCGCAACATGGCGCTCAGCCAGCAGCGAAGGCAACCACACGAGGATCGCGTAGCAGCCAGCCTGCAGCCCGATCACCAGCAAACTGGCGAGAATGGTCGATCGCAGGTACTGCGGATTGAATGCCGACGACAGCGACGCGCGCGGCGCTTTGGTATGCCGCGCTTGCTCGAACAGCGCCGGTTCCTTGACGTTGCGGCGAATGAGCAGCACGACGCTTGCCGGAATGATGCCGCTCCAGAAAGCGACGCGCCAGGCGAGCTCCTTCGGCAAATGCGTGAGCAGAAACGTGGCAACCAGAACCGCAAGCGCCCAACCCAGCGCGAATCCGGATTGCACGAAGCCCATCGCCTTGCTGCGATATCGCGGCGTGGAGGCTTCGGCCATCAACGCAGCACCGACCGCCCATTCGCCGCCGAATCCGAGTCCCTGCAACGTGCGGGCGACCAGCAACTGTTCGTATGACTGAGCAAAACCGGCCATCACGCCGAAGAACGTGAACCAGACGATCGTGAAGATCAGCACTCGAACCCGTCCGTAACGATCGCTCATGATGCCCGCGATCCATCCGCCGATCGCCGTGACCACCAGCGCCACCGTGCCGATGAGTCCAATCTGCCCTTTGCTCAACGCCCATGTCGCCATCAGCGCGGGCAAGAGAAAGCTGAACATCTGCATGTCGAACGAGTCGAGTGCCCATCCCGAGTAGCACGCCCAGAATGTTCTCTTCTGCTGCGGCGACCCGTGTCTGTACCATTCAAACATTGTCTGTCTCCAGTGAGTTCGTTTTATTTTTTGTCTTACGCGATAAAGCTCGCCCCTATGCCGGCTGCGATGCCTCCAACAACGAAAAATCCAGCGCGACGCCTGTCGCTTCCTGCAACGTCGACGGCGTGTTTCCGTCGACGATTTCAAGCACGAATACGCCGTCCTCACGTATCTCGAGCGTCGCGAGATCGGTATAAACGCGGCTCACGCAACCGAGACCCGTCAACGGATACGTGCAGCGCGGCAGCAGTTTGCTTTTTCCGTCTTTGGTGAGGTGGTCCATCATTACGAACACGCGCTTGGCGCCGATCGCCAGATCCATTGCGCCACCGACAGCCGGAATCGAGTCCTCTTCACCGGTGTGCCAGTTCGCGAGATCGCCTTTTGCTGAGACCTGAAACGCGCCCAGCACACAAATGTCGAGATGGCCTCCACGCATCATTCCGAACGAGTCCGCGTGGTGAAAGAACGCGGCACCGGCGCCGAGCGTGATCGCTTCCTTGCCGGCATTGATCAGATCCCAATCTTCCTGCCCTGGCGCCGCCGCGCTCCACTGACCCAGTACGCCGTTCTCGCTGTGCAGGATCACTTCCTTGTCGCTGCCGAGATGATTAGCCACGAGAGTCGGCAAGCCAATGCCGAGATTCACGTAAGCGCCGTCGGGAATGTCGCGCGCGACGCGAGCCGCCAATAGATTTCGCGCTTGCTGATTCATTTCGTTCTCCGTCCTCGCTGCGTTCAATGTGTCCGGCTGCCGCCACGGACGACCACGCGGTTGACAAAAATGCCCGGCGTAACGATCGTTTCGGGGTCCAGTTCACCGAGTCCGCACACCGCTTCCACCGCGGCGATCGTGGTACGGGCCGCCATCGCCATCACCGGTGCGAAGTTGCGCGCGGTCTTGTTGTAGATCAGGTTGCCCCAGCGGTCGGCGGTCTTGCCATTGATCAGCGCAAAGTCGACATGAATCGGATATTCGAGAACGAAGTCGCGTTCGTTGATGCGGCGCGTCTCCTTGTTTTCCGCGAGCATCGTGCCGAAGCCGGTCGGCGTATAAAACGCACCGATGCCGCAACCGGCGGCACGCAAGCGCTCGGCCAGATTGCCTTGCGGCACGACCTCCAGTTCGATGCGCGCGGCCCGGTACAACTCCTCGAACACATACGCGTCTTTCTGCCGGGGAAACGAGCACAGCAGGCGACGCACACGGCGCGCTTTCAGCAACGCGGCCAATCCGGAATCGCCATTGCCTGCGTTGTTGCTGACCACGACGAGATCCTTCGCCCCTTGCTCGATCAGTGCATCGATCAGCTCGTCGGGCATGCCAGCGCCACCGAAACCACCCACTGCGATAGTCGCGCCGTCCGGTACATCGCGAACGGCATCCAATGCCGTGCTGCAAATCTTGTCGATCATGTCTTTCGGGTCTCTCGCCAGTGACAGGAGCGCTGCGCTCATTCGCGACGCTCGACTTACGTAGCGTGCCACGCCCTTTCCGTACTCACAATTTGGCGATCCGCAAGCGCTATTAAGCTGGGGTTAAGCCCCCCGCGAGGGTCGATGCGACAGAGGCAAGCACGAGGTTGCCACGCGCTTCGTGTGCATAAGGCGTGCGGTTCAGCTCCTTCAGCACGTTGCCGATACACTTCGGCAACGACGCCTCCCATGCGTCCAGCTTGCGCCTGTCCTCCACGCCCCGCCTGTTGTAACGCAGCGGCGGATATTTTTCGCCAGGATTCGCCCGCAGCCATGCGGCGTCCTCCGCACGCTCCCGCGCGAAGCGCGACGCCTGCTATTCCGGCAGCATGACCGTCACGCTGAGCGATACGCCCGATGGCTATTCACTGGATACACTCCGCGCCCCCAGCAGCCTTTCATGCCTTGGGAACACATCGACAGGTGGTTAGGCGCAGGCCATCTCTTCAGCACCGGACAGCGCGTCAATGTCTCGGTTGACTACATCCGGCAAAGCCTTACCGTTACCCCTGAATACGATGATGCCGTCAAAGCGCGCGAGCGCGAAGCGTTGGCCATCGCGCGCAAGGCCGACAATGACGAACTGCGCAAGGTATGGCGCGCTCAGGTGCAGATAACCAGGCGCGACCGGGCATGACCTCCAGATAGAAGAACCAGGGGCCGCATTTACGGCCCCTGGTTCAACATCTATCGGTTCTCAAGGTTGTATTTGGCAACTCTAGAAACATCCTGATCCTCATCCTGCACAAGCCTCCTGATTATCGAAACAGGAGTCTTTTTATTTGAGGCAATGCCTTGTCGAACAACTGCGTCGAGATCCTTTGATAGAAGCTCAAACAACTCATCAGACAATTTTCTCTTCACAGCAATGAAGCGGCGAACATCAGGTTCAAATTGACAAAGCAACGTCAAGATCTCCAGTGGGACGGTCTTGTTATGAGCGACCCATTTCCTATATTCCGGAAATCTGTCGATGACGTCTTTCCACACTGAAACAGGAGCCTCGTCAGTTGCAGCGCGATCATATTCATCCTTGAGAGAACTATCTCGCAGAGCTATGAATTCCTCGGCAGAGTGAATCATTGCGCGTCCTTGCACTTCAACGAGTCAAAGTCAATGCCCTTGCCAGTATCGCTCTTGTGCTTATTCATGTAATCGCCATAGACGTCGGCGTCTGCCACCCATGCACCATTCTTGTCGTACACCTTCCAGGCACTGTTCCCGTGTCCTGTTTGATCTTCAGACCACCACATGCCTGTGCCCGGATCTCGCACATACTTGGCATAGCCCACGCCAGGCACGTTGCCTGAACATATCCTGTCGAAACGATTCACTTCCCACTTGTTTCTGCATGGGCATTTAGCGTTCTGGTTCGCCTTTGAAGACGCTTGTTTCCTTCCAGCACCGACTGGCGATTTTGACAATCCGAACGGATCGACCCACTCAACCGGATTCGGCGCGTACCGATAGACGTTGATCCCACCGGCCAGCCCGATCGGATCTTTGCTGATGTAGCGCCCCGACTGCACATCGTAATACCGATGCAGGTTATAGGCGAGCTCCGTCTCCTCGTCATGATACTGCCCCTGGAACCGGATCCGGTTATCCGCGCCAACCGCATCGGCCTTGCCATACGGCGCACGCTTTACCTCACCCCACGCCTTGTACCGCGCAAGCCACACCACCTTGCCCGACTCGTCCACCATCTCCTGCGGCGTGCCCAGGTGATCATTCTGGTAGAAGTACGTCGCATGCCGCGTCTTTGCCGGCACCTGCACAAAGCGCCCGTCCGTGCCCGTGGCGAGGAACGCCGGTTCCACCAGCTTCTCGTCAAGCCGCGCAAGCGGCACGAACGATCCCGGCTCGTGCAGATAAAGCGACGCCGCCTGCCACTCGTGATGCCGCTCAAGCGTATGCATGCGCTGCGCGACCGGCAGCGAATACACATCCTCCGGCTCCTCCCGCACGATCTGCGCCCTGCGGAACTCCAGCCCGCGATACACATGCTCGTGCTTCACCGGCAGCCCGAAGCGCTCCTCCATCAGCAGCACATCGCCGTCCCACGTGAAGAACGTGCGCTCGATCCCGCCATCCGGTCGCGTCACCTTCTTCTTCGTGCGTCGGCCGAACGCATCGTACGCAAAACTCACTTCCAGCAGCGGCCGCACACTCCCATCGACGAGCCGCATACCACCACCCGCCACCGGTTCCCTACGCGCCAGCTCATCTGCCTCCGGCGGCTTCGCATAGCGCTTCGCTTCGATCAGCCGGTTCGCTGCGTCGTACCCGTACAGCCACGTCGTGCCGTCCGGCTCACGCAGCGAACAGAGAGGGAAACGACAGACGTAAACGAAGCGCGGGTCGTGAGTGCTACCAACACTCACGACCCGCTGACCACCACCAACTCAGACAGGGAGTTGACTATGGCTGACGCCAATCTTAAAGCACGCCTACCCGTCACGGAACGGTTCGTGACCATCCAGCAGTCATGGCGCTATCGCCAGTGGCAACCCCAAGGCTATCTCAACGACCCGCCTCTTTATCCCTGGATGAAGCTCTCCGGACGATGGATCGAGCACGCCGGCTTTGAAGCAGGGCAGCGCGTGCGAATCACCGTCGAATACGGCCGCCTCCCCATCACCGCCGAATAAACGTACGAAGGGCCGCATATGCGGCCCTTCGTTCTAACGAGAAATTTTCGGAACCTGAACATCAATAGCGACGACCGTTAATATTGGCTCGTCGGTCCAGGCTGAGATAAAACTGAATTCCTTGAAGCCATTTGGTGGCTCCTCTGCCGCCTCACATGTCTCAGAGAGATACATACTCTCGGTACTTTCGGCTAAACGCGACAGATCCTGTCCTTCCGGGGAAACGGTTTTCATGCTGAGAACCGTATGGAAGACAACTTCGAAGGCACCCCCATCAGTTCGGATAAACACCGTCAGACGTCCTCCTTCATAGGCGAACGATTCAATCTGGGCATCTGCAACAAGAACTTCACTACTTTTCATTTCCTAGCTTCCCGGAAAGTTTTCGCCCGGATTAAAACCAGTACCACTGCCTGGCGTATAACCATCCGGCTGTGATTTGGTTACCACACCGCGACGGGCTGCCTGGCCCCAGCTCACACCATCGGGTTTTTTTTCAACATGGTAATGCGGCCCATGATGTCGTGAATTGAATCCTTTGTCACAAGGACACAAGCCCTCGGGATGGCTTTCGTAACGAATGCGCGTATTGCTATTCGGAAACCAGGTGTGACGAGATGTGCTGTCTGGGGTCGTTCCGATCTTGGGATCCCAATCATTGGCTTTAGCAATTTCCGAACGAGGATCTGCATCTTGTAGTGGTCAACTCACGCCGGACACCGAGTTAAGTTTTTCTTCTGCGACTGCCGGCGCTAGACCGTCATTGAATTGATGCGGTCGAGTCCAGTTGTATCGCTGCATCAGGAAATAGCTGATGTCCC
>NZ_JABBFZ010000059.1 GCF_012927125.1 Paraburkholderia antibiotica | reverse complement strand
AGGTCACGCTGGAGTCGCGCCTTGCGCTGCTACGGAACACGCCGCGCACCCGTTTCTTTCTTGACCAGAGCGAACCGGAGATCATCGAAACGATTCTCCGCGAGAACGACTTCAACCAGGTTTTCGCGGACTACCAGTTCGACCTGCATCGCGAATACCGCAAGCATCCGATCATCACACAGTGGTGTGAAGACGACCTCGCATTCATGATGCGCCTTTGCAGACGGGTTGGAATCTGGTTTGCGTGCGAGCCGGGCGAGCGTTGCGAGAACGTGCGTTACGGAGATGACTTCACGAAATACCGGCGAGACCCGGAGCGCTACACGGTGCCGTATCTGGAGCCAGGTGGTTTGCACACCAGTGGCCGGGAATCGGTGCAGTCTCTCACGATGCGTACGACCATGGTGCCGGCGACGTTTTCCGTGCGCAGTTACAGCCCTGAGCAATCGAATAACCTGTGCGTGGATGGCGCAGAAACCATCCAGAGCGACCCGACCGTGTACGGCGAGACCTATACATGGGGCCTCGATCTGGATGATGAAGCGGACGCCGCGCGTGAAGCGGAACTGCGTCAGGAGGTGGCGCTTGCGGAGCAGGTCGTCTACACCGGCACATGCGACATGCTCGATATCGCCGCGTCCTGCGTGCTGGGACTGTCGAATCGCGAACTGCCCGAGGTGAAGTACGGCCTGCTGGTCACTGGCGTGACCTGCAGCGCCTCGCGCAGGCAGGGTTACAAGGCCGAGTTCACCGCCATCCCCAGCGACCGGCAGTACCGGATGCCGTTGATGGAGTCGACGTGGCCCCGCATAGAGGGCGTCATTACCGGCACGATTGCTTCAACGAAGGACTACGTGGGGCCGTACCTCGACCAGCAGGGGCGTTACATCGTCAACCTGCATGTGGATCGCGACCCGCGCACACCGGGGCTGGACAGTTGCCCGATGCGGCTCGCGAAGCCATTCGCGGGGCAGGGGCAGACGGGCTTCCACTTTGGTCTTGAGCCGAAGACGATCGTGACGGTAGGTTTTCTGTGGGGCAATCCCGACAGGCCGTACATATCCCAGGTTCTTCACACGGCCAGGCATACCGACCCGGTTGTATCGGGGCATCCGTGGGCACAGCGCAATACCATTCACACCCGCAGCAACAATACGCTTCAGATGGAAGATCGCCAGGGGCAGGAGCACATCAAGCTCGCCACCGAAAACGGCAAGTCGCAGCTCAATCTCGGCTTTGCGGTGGATCGTGAAAACCAGGCGCGAAACGAAGGGTACGAGCTTCGCACCGATATGTACGGTGTGCTGCGCGGGGGCAAGGGGCTGTATTTCAGTGCCGACGCGCAGCCAGG
This sequence comes from Paraburkholderia antibiotica, assembly GCF_012927125.1. Classification (GTDB taxonomy): domain Bacteria; phylum Pseudomonadota; class Gammaproteobacteria; order Burkholderiales; family Burkholderiaceae; genus Paraburkholderia; species Paraburkholderia antibiotica. The sequence continues at coordinate 879 of NZ_JABBFZ010000059.1, read as the reverse complement.
CGCGCAAGGCAAGGCGCTCGACATGAGCGCCGCGATGACGCAGCTGCACGCAGCCCAGGCGCGCATGCAAAGCCTCTCGGACGCCGTGCGGAAAGCGCAGGCAGTGGTGGCCGAATGCGAGGCGCAGAAGACCCTGCTCGAAACGCAACTGAAGGACCTGCAGCAGGCCGTGCTGCTTGCGTCCGCGCCGCATGGCGTAGCGCTGACGAGCGGCGAGCACATGCAGCTCTCGGCGGGCGGTCACCTGTTCACGACGGCCGGTGGCAATGCCGATACCGCGGTGGGCGGGAATTACACGGTCGCGGCAGGCCAGGCGGTGTCGCTCTTTGCGAACACGGAGGACATGAAGCTCTACGCCGCCGCGGGCAAGGTTGACGTGCAGGCACAGGGCGGCGCGCTGAACCTCGCCGCGCTCAAGGCTGTCACCATCGCCAGCACCGATGATTCGATCACGCTGAACGCCAGCAAGTCGCTCACGCTGTTATGCGGTGGCTCGTACATCAGGCTTTCGAATCTCGGCGTCGAAATCGGCAGTCCGTTCGATGTGGCGCTCAACGGACCATTGCGCATTGCGCCCTCCGCGACGCAGCGCGAGGCGTTGCCACTCATGCCGCAACAGGAAGCCACCGGCATGCAGCTCTGGCACACCTATCCGAACGGCGAGCCGGTGAAAAACGCGCCGTACCAGGTCACCTTCCCCGATGGCTCGTTGCGTTCTGGCGTGCTCGACGCCAACGGACGCGCGACGATCAATGATGTGCCGCGCGGCGGCGGTGCGGTCCAGTACTTCGAGGAACAGCATGACCTCGAGGACAAGGCGCGCAAGTTTGCCGAACCCGCCGGGACGCCACAGGCGGGACCGGCGACGACCGACGCCGG
>NZ_JABBFZ010000058.1 GCF_012927125.1 Paraburkholderia antibiotica | reverse complement strand
GCGGGATCGAGCGCACGTTCTTCACGTGGGACGGCGATGTGCTGCTGATGGAGGAGCGCTTCGGGCTGCCGGTGAAGCGCGAGCATGTGTATCGCGGGCTGGAGTTCCGCAGGGCGCAGATCGTGCGCGAGGAGCCGAAGGATGTGTACTCGCTGCCGGTCGCGCAGCGCATGCATACGCTTGAGCGGTATCACGAGTGGCAGGCGGCGTCACTTTATCTGCACGAGCCGGGATCGTTCGTGCCGCTTGCGCGGCTTGACGAGAAGCTGGTGGAACCGGCGTTTCTCGCGACGGGTACGGACGGGCGCTTTGTGCAGGTGGCGGCGAAGACTCGGCACGGAACCTACTTCTACCAGAATGACCATCTGGGCACGCCGCAGGAGATGGTGGACGAGTCGGGCAAGGTGGTGTGGCTTGCGCGGTATAAGGCGTGGGGTGGGGTGAAGCGTGCACCGTATGGCAAGGCCGATCCGGTTGGCGCGGATAACCGGATCCGGTTCCAGGGGCAGTATCATGACGAGGAGACGGGGCTCGCCTATAACCGGCATCGGTACTACGATGCGCAGGCGGGTCGGTTCATTTCGAAGGATCCGATTGGGCTGGCGGGTGGGGTCAATGTTTACCAGTACGCTCCGAACCCGATTAGCTGGGTTGATCCCCTAGGGTTGATGGGGCGTAATGGCGCCTTCAGACAGGCCAAACGTGACGCAGGGATTCCGATGAGCCAACGTCCAGATTCCGTCACGAGGACCCCGATGACTTCACGAGGAGGATGCCCGGTCATTTGCAACGGTAAGCGCGTGGAAACACGCGAGTATCTCTTTACCCGAGAAGATGGAAGTCGGGTCGTTATTCAAGATCATGGTGCGGGACATCAATTCGGCAAAGGGGGCATTGGCGATCAAGGGCCGCATTTCAACGTAAGGCCGGCTGGCGAAACCAGAAATGGTTCGGTGCTTGGGACGGCAGCGCATTATCCTTTCGATCAATGAGTGAGAAACGTGAATCCAATCCTTAACTATTTGGACAACGGAAAATTCCTGTCGTCTTTGTACGGAGACACTCTTAGTTTCTGCGGCGTGGACTTACAGGAAATTAAGCTTGGATGGGATGGTCCAATCGCACGATTTGTTCTCTGTCTGAAGGACTTTCCTGCGTCCCCTCCTGAAAAGTGGAGGGGGCTAAACACAGTTCAGGTTGAGTTATCTCTGTTTCCCCTATATGAGGTAAATATGACATCATTTGGTCGCGGCAATAGGTGCAACCTAGATATAGAGCGCACCGAAAATGGAGTTCTGACGGTAACGCTGTCGGGAGAGTCCACCGCGTTGTTTAAGACCATGTCAGTAAGCGTTGACAGGGTGTCAGCCCTTCTCCGAGACAGCTAATGTCTATACATACGCGCCCAATCCAACCGGATGGATAGACCCACTTGGGCTAAGTAACAGCTACGTTCCGGCGCCAAAGGACCTGCCGGGGTTTCCTGATGCAGTCCGTGTTCCACCCAAAACTTCTATTCCTGGTGTTCCTGGCAAGAAGCGAGCTCGCTGGAAAGAACCCAAAGGCTGCATATGTGAGTGGGACTATCAGCATGGTGAAGTCGAGCGATACGATAAGCGTGGCAATCATCTTGGCGCATTTGATCCTAATTCAGGGGACCCGATTGCTGGTAAGGGATCTGTGACGAACCGGAGGGTTGAACCATGAGCGAATATCATGTTCGACGCTTTATTTCTCGGTTTGAGAAAGGCAATGAGTTCTCGTTTTTCGAGATTCCATTCACGGTTGAACCGCTGCTGAAGGAGTTGCAAGATATATGCGGTTTTGGGCCGGATGATCTTGTATATGAGGAAGTGGAACTGGACGAAGAGAAATTGAAAAGACTACGAGCGTTCGTTGAATCTGATTTCGATTTGAACCGCTACATCTACATCTTGTCGTGTGTTCATTCAACTGATTGAATGAACGAAGGGCCGCTTATGCGGCCCTTCGTTTGTCTACCCGGAGGTCATGCGCGGCCGCGCCTGGATGTCTGCACCTCTGAGCGAGCCATACCTTGCGCAGTTCGTCATTCTCGGCCTTACGCTCGATGGCAAACGCCTCCCGTTCGCGCTTTCTGGCGGCATAGTCGTATTCGGGGGTGACGGTGAGGCTTTGCCGGATGTAGGCAACCGACTGTTCCGGCTACAGCACGTGTTACGTCTATGACGGGCGCGGCTATCTCTCCCGACGTATCGATGCCGAAGGCAATACGACCTCGTACCGGTGCGATGCGCTCGGAAGGGTGGCGAGCATTACCCAACCCGACGGGAGTGGGGAAGCACTGACATGGGATGGCGAAGGCAACCTGAGAAGCTATCGCGATGGCGCAGGACAGGTCACGGAGTACAGCTATAACGCGCAGCATCAGCCGGTCCTGCGCAAGGATGCCGCCGGTCGGCAA
>NZ_JABBFZ010000057.1 GCF_012927125.1 Paraburkholderia antibiotica | reverse complement strand
CGGCCGGGTTGAGCCGTGACACAGCAAACGCCAACGGCTCGGTCGCGAACACGTTCAATGCACAGGACGTGCAGAACGACATGGCGGTCCAGCAGGGCGCGGTGCAGGTGGGCATGCAGGTCGCGGGCGACATCGCCGACCAGCTCGCGAAGAGTGACCCGTCAACGTGGGGCGCGGATGGCGCGGGGCGTATCGCGTTGCACGCCGGGGTTGCGGCGGCAGGAGCGGCACTGGGCGGCGGCAACATCGCGGGCGCGGTGGCAGGTACGGTCGCAGGCGATCTGGCCGCGGGTGCTGTCGGCAATGCGCTGGGTAACACGGCGGGTGCGTCGCTGGTCACGAACGTTGTGGCGGGTGCGGCGGGTGCGGCCGCTGGCGCAGCATTGGGCGGCGCAGGCGGTGCCCTGAGCGGGGCTAACGGCGCGCTGGGTGCGGATCTGTACAACCGGAAGTTGCATCCGGATGAGCGGAAGCTGATTGCAAACGCGGCCAATGAGATCGCTGCCTCGCAAGCACAGAACCCGGCTGATCAGGCGCAGATCGCAGCCTACTGGAGCAATCTGCTCACGCTGGTCGCAAACGCCGACGTGGATGCCCAGGGTCAGGAGCAGCTTAACCAGACCGTTTCGCAGATGACGCAGGCGGCCCAGGTGTCGGGCAATTACCAGGACCTGCAGACGTTCCAGCAAAATCTCGCTACTGCGCAGCAGATTGTGCAGGGTATGTCAGGCCAGCCCATTACAAACAGCGGTGGCCCGGTTGTTGCCGACGATGGCGTGCTGAAGACGTTCCAGGCAACCGGTTCGCAGTACAACGATTCGTCGCTATTCGGTACGCCGGGTGGCACGAAAATCGGACTTGCTATTGGGGAGACGCCGTCTTCGGTCGGGATCGGCTCGCAATATTACGTTGCACCGAATGGACCGACGGACCAGCAGGTGAGCGCGTTTGCCAATGATCTGGTGCAGCAGGCAGGAACCCCGAATGGAGCAGTCACACCGGTCTACCCTGCTGAGAGCGTCGTGCTGGGTAACATGGCCGGTAAAATTGCGGCGGGCGTACTGGGTGCCGTTTTTGGTGACAGTGTTGGAACGGCGGTTCAAACGACTACGGGAGCCACAGATAGTGGAGTTGCTGGCTCCTTGGATGGCGCGGGAGGGGCGATTGGCGCACCCAAGACAATTCCTTATCAGCCAAGCGGGACGGTTGTTTTGCAAGGAAATGCGCCGGTATGTGGACCCGCATGTGCGGCAATGGTGATTTCAGATAGCACCGGCGATTCGGTTAGCCTAGCAGATGTAATAGGAAGCTTCACAACTGGTATTCGGCCAACCGGAGTCAGTACGACAGAGCTTTCCAGCGTAATATCAAACGCCGGAGTACAAAACACTGTCGACACTGTGATGATGCCTGGGCAGTTGACTCAAGCGCTGTCAAATGGGCAGTCGGTTATCGTCAATGTGGGGGGGCATTTCATCATTGTGGATAGCGAAACTACAGTGAATGGAGTTGCGTATTATATGACTCGAGATCCATACACGGGGCCTCGTGGAGTTTTGGCAAGCGCACTGAATTCAGTTATGTCGCAGGGTGTGAATGCAATTGTGATAGGTAAATGAAAATGGATGTTCAAGAAATGCTGGCTTCTCAGGAAATAAGATGTGGTGTTCATGTTGAGCTATCCGGCTGGTTAGTCGACACAGACGACGGTTTATTTGTTTTGGGAGATCATTATCCTGAAGATTATTGCTATCCATGCAGGGTGAAAATAGAGAATGGCAATATCATGTATCCAATTTTGGAGAGGATACCGAGTTTAGGCGGGGGATGGTCTCTTCTTTTTTATAGGGCGAAGATTAGCGGTGTTGTGGCAGGTCGATCACCTTGGCTTATCAAGGTTGAAAATTTATCCGTTGAAACGGATAGAGGATCTGGATGCTATGTGGTTGTTAACGTTGACCAAGAGATTGTGTCTGAATATGTTGGAAAAAATGGGGACTATAAATTCAGTCGGCCTCGAAATCCGGCGAGGGACTGGCTGACCGACTGAGTTCCGGTGGTCAAGAATCTGTAACGCTGCAGGCGGCGCGCGACGTCAACCTGCTCGCCGCCCAGGATACGACGCAGCAGACGGGCAGCAACAGCAGCACGAACGCGAGCCTCGGTGTCGGCTTTGGGCTTGGCGGCACCCAGAACGGCTTTACGCTGGAGCTGGCGGCAAGCGGCTCGAAGGGCAACGTGAACGGCAACAGCGTGACGAACCAGAATACTGAGGTCAGCGCGGCCGATACGCTGTCGATCACGAGCGGGCGCGACACGAACCTGATCGGTGCCGTTGCGTCGGGCAATACGGTTGATGCGGACGTGGGCCGGAACCTGACGGTCACGAGTCCGCAGGACACGAATACCTACAACAGCCAGCAGGACAGCGCGGGCTTCCAGGCGAGCATCTGCGTGC
>NZ_JABBFZ010000056.1 GCF_012927125.1 Paraburkholderia antibiotica | reverse complement strand
ATGGTGACGTTTGCGCCTGCAGTGAGCGTGCTGCCATCGTTCGCGACCGCGCTGGCCTGCGAGTCGCTGTGGCTCGTGCCGCCGCCCACGCTCACGGTGACCTTCACGAGCGCGGGGGCCTTGCCGCTTGCTGCCGCCGCCGGCGCGCCGTACACCGCGAGCGCGGCCTGCGCCACGTCCAGCGCAGCGAGGCGGGCGTCATGGGTCTGGCTTGCCTGGGTCAGGCTGCGGTTCACGGTCGCGATGGTGTCGCCCACCACGCCGCCGAGCGCGACGCTCACACCGAACTGGCTGGCACTCTGGCTCAGGCTGCTTTGCTGCGCATCCGTGCCTGCATCGAGATTCACGTTTTTGCCAATGAGCGTCAGATCCTTCGCCGCTGCCAGATCCGAGCCCTGCACCGTGAGGTCCTGTTTCGCGTCGAGCGTGACACTGCCGTTGCCGCTCACGATCTGGCTGCGCATCGTGCTTTGCGTCTGCGAGGCAGTGTCCTGAACGCTGTGGCTGTTCGCCACCCCGACGCTGAAGCCGGTGGAAGTGCCATTGCTGCCCAGGCTGCCGATCTGCTGGCTGCTCGATTCCTGATGGCCTGTCGCGGTATCGACGCCCGCGAGGACGTTGATCGCGCCCTGTGCGGCGCTCAGGTCAACCCCCTGTGTGCCGCTGATGCCCGAGCCCACGACGTTGATGTCGCCGGTCGTGCTCTTCACGACCACGCTGTTACCTGACACAACGGTCGCCGTCTGGGTGGTCGCCGTCTGGTTGCCGTTCGAGTCACTGCGGCTTGCGTTGTACGGCGACGGGCTGGTGCCGCCGCTGTTCGCGGTGCCGCCCACCCAGCGCGCCAGGTCGCCGGGGCTGGGCGTCGCCAGCGAGATGCCCATGCTCGAACTGGACGACTGCGTGCCCTGCTGCAACTGGTCGGTCGACGCCTCCAGCGTCACGTTGCGGTTGGCCGTAAGCGAGGTGGTGCCACCCGCGCTGACCGTCGAGCCGATGACAGTGAGATCGCCATCCACCGGATTGCCGTTCGCGTCCTTCACCGCACCGCCCGTCGCGGTGATCGACACGTTACCGGCGCCGCGGATGGCGCTGCCGCTGTTCGTCACGCTCGACAGGTCGGTCGTGCTCGAACTCTGGCTGTGGCCGTACGACACGGAGATCGACGGCACATCCGCCGCGCTCGCACCGATCTCGTTCGCCACGCTTTGCACACGCTGGAAGCTGCTTCCGGACGACGCATCCGCCTTCAGGTTCCGCGCCGTATCGAATGGCGTACCGGTCACCGCGACCGTCACGCCGCTTGAATGTGCTTCCTGCTGGTCCTGCGACTGGGCAGCGTCCTGCCCCGGGTCAATCGTCACGTTCTGGCCGGTGATGCTGATATTGCCCGTCGCACCCGATACGTCTCCCGCCGCCTTGCCAGCGACGATGTCGCTGCCACCCACATGCACATCCCCGTCTGCCGAAATCGAGACGTTCCCCGCGACGCTGCCCACCATACTGCGCGACTGGCTCTGCGTCACCGACGTGCCGTTATAGCGATCGCTCTGCTCGCTCGATCCGATTGTGACTCCAAGGCCACCCGAGCCCGACAGCCCCGACTCCTTCACCTGGTGGTACTCGCTATCCTGCAGCGTGTCCGTTGCCGCGGTGATGCTGACGTTGCCCTTCGCAGCCAGCGAGACGTCACTCGTGCCAACAATGTTGCTGCCGGTGACGTTGATATCCTTGCCGCTGATGACCGATACGCTGTCCGCCGAGACCGTACTGCCATCGGCATACGTCGCAGTCTGGTCCACCTGGTCGACAGTGCTCTTGTGGCTGGCCACGCCGTTATGGCTGGACGTCGCCTGCGAATCGCTGACTTGCGTTTCCGTCGCCGCACCGATATTGACGTTGTTCGCTGCCGCCAGCGTCGCCGTCCCCTGGTCGAGATTGATCGTGCTGCCGATGACGTTGATGTTGTTTCCCGACGCCACGGTGAGGGAGTTGCCGGCGTTAAGCGTCGTCCCCGTCAGGGTATCGGCTGATGTATGTTGCGACGCCGAATAGCTGCCGTGATGGTCGCTACCCGAACTGTTGCTATCGATGGTCGAAGTCGTCTTCGCCGCCTGCAGCGTCACGTCGCCGTTCGCCGCAATCGTCCCGCCGCCGCCAAGGCTGATATCGGCGCCCGTCGCCGTCAGATTACCGCCGACGCCAATCTGCGAAACGCCGCCCACCTTCACCGTACTACCGGTCGCGCTGTTGATGTTCGTATCCGACACACCATTCGCGCCATGGACCACCTTCTGCTCGCCGGTCTGCACGGTGCCGATGTCATAGTTGCCGCCCACGGCCATGCCGAGATTGCCGCCGACATTCAGGTTGCCGCCGTTCTGCTCGACGTTCCCACCCGTCACGATGGCCGCGTTACCCGTCACGTTCAGGTTCGCGATAGGGCCGAGCGTGGTCGTCGTCCGTGTCGCGCCCGTCGCGCTCACCTGATTGACGGTATTCGCCGCCGTGTTGAGGATCAGGTCGCCACCCGCGTTCAGCGCGAGGCTCCCGGCGTTCACGGTGGCCGAGGTCAGGTCGACATTGCCCGTCGTCGCCAGCGACATGAGGCCGCCGCTTTGCAACGTGCCGAACGCGTTGTTGATCTGCTCGCCCTGAATCGACAGCGTATTGCTCGCCTGCA
>NZ_JABBFZ010000055.1 GCF_012927125.1 Paraburkholderia antibiotica | reverse complement strand
AGCCTGACGATTACCTACTTTCACACGGGCAATCCGCACTATCATCGGCGTAGAGTCGTTTCACGGTCCTGTTCGGGATGGGAAGGGGTGGGACCGACTCGCTATGGTCATCAGGCATGACTTGTTGCCGCGTCGCTGTTGAGGCGCCACGACCAATCTGGAAGAAGTAGTTTCTGGTGATGCTCACCAGAGAAGCTTTGGGGTTGTGTTGATTCAGGCACAACACGGACCACTCAACCGTGCGTCGGGGTTCTTCAGTGAACCCGGAAACATACCGGTTATAGGATCAAGCCTTACGGGCAATTAGTATCAGTTAGCTCAGTACATTACTGTACGTGCACACCTGACCTATCAACGTCCTGGTCTTGAACGACCCTTCAAGGGGCTCGAAGCCCCGGGGATATCTCATCTTAAGGCGAGTTTCCCGCTTAGATGCTTTCAGCGGTTATCTCTTCCGAACATAGCTACCCGGCGATGCCACTGGCGTGACAACCGGTACACCAGAGGTTCGTCCACTCCGGTCCTCTCGTACTAGGAGCAGCCCCCTTCAAATATCCAGCGCCCACGGCAGATAGGGACCAAACTGTCTCACGACGTTTTAAACCCAGCTCACGTACCTCTTTAAATGGCGAACAGCCATACCCTTGGGACCGGCTACAGCCCCAGGATGAGATGAGCCGACATCGAGGTGCCAAACACCGCCGTCGATATGAACTCTTGGGCGGTATCAGCCTGTTATCCCCAGAGTACCTTTTATCCGTTGAGCGATGGCCCTTCCATACAGAACCACCGGATCACTATGACCTGCTTTCGCACCTGTTCGACTTGTCAGTCTCACAGTCAAGCACGCTTATGCCATTGCACTATCAGCACGATTTCCGACCGTACCTAGCGTACCTTCGTACTCCTCCGTTACACTTTGGGAGGAGACCGCCCCAGTCAAACTGCCTACCATGCACTGTCCCCGACCCGGATGACGGGCCAAGGTTAGAACCTCAAACAGATCAGGGTGGTATTTCAAGGACGGCTCCACGCAGACTGGCGTCCACGCTTCATAGCCTCCCACCTATCCTACACAGACCGGTTCAAAGTCCAATGCAAAGCTACAGTAAAGGTTCATGGGGTCTTTCCGTCTAGCCGCGGGGAGATTGCATCATCACAAACACTTCAACTTCGCTGAGTCTCGGGAGGAGACAGTGTGGCCATCGTTACGCCATTCGTGCAGGTCGGAACTTACCCGACAAGGAATTTCGCTACCTTAGGACCGTTATAGTTACGGCCGCCGTTTACCGGGACTTCAATCAGGAGCTTGCACCCCATCATTTAATCTTCCGGCACCGGGCAGGCGTCACACCCTATACGTCCACTTTCGTGTTTGCAGAGTGCTGTGTTTTTATTAAACAGTCGCAGCCACCAGTTTATTGCAACCCCTTCACCCTCCGCCCGCAGGGGCGTCAAGCTACAGGGGCGTACCTTATCCCGAAGTTACGGTACCAATTTGCCGAGTTCCTTCTCCCGAGTTCTCTCAAGCGCCTTAGAATACTCATCTCGCCCACCTGTGTCGGTTTGCGGTACGGTCTTGTTAAACTGAAGCTTAGAGGCTTTTCTTGGAACCACTTCCGATTGCTTCGTCGCCTAAGCGACTGGCCTCGCACCCTTGAATCCTGCGCCCGGATTTGCCTGAGCGCCTTCTCCAATGCAAGGACCGGGACTTCCAACACCCGGACAACCTTCCGCGATCCGTCCCCCCATCGCATTTAACAATGGTGCAGGAATATTAACCTGCTTCCCATCAGCTACGCATTTCTGCCTCGCCTTAGGGGCCGACTCACCCTACGCCGATGAACGTTGCGTAGGAAACCTTGGGCTTACGGCGAGGGGGCCTTTCACCCCCTTTATCGCTACTCATGTCAGCATTCGCACTTCCGATACCTCCAGCACACTTTCCAGTGCACCTTCGCAGGCTTACGGAACGCTCTCCTACCATGCATATAAATATGCATCCGCAGCTTCGGTATATTGCTTAGCCCCGTTACATCTTCCGCGCAGGACGACTCGATCAGTGAGCTATTACGCTTTCTTTAAAGGGTGGCTGCTTCTAAGCCAACCTCCTGACTGTTTTAGCCTTCCCACTTCGTTTCCCACTTAGCAATATTTGGGGACCTTAGCTGGCGGTCTGGGTTGTTTCCCTCTTGACACCGGACGTTAGCACCCGATGTCTGTCTCCCGTGATTGCACTCTTCGGTATTCGGAGTTTGCTATGGCGAAGTAATCCGCAATGGACCCCACAACCATGACAGTGCTCTACCCCCGAAGGTGATACACGAGGCACTACCTAAATAGTTTTCGGAGAGAACCAGCTATTTCCAGGTTTGTTTAGCCTTTCACCCCTATCCACAGCTCATCCCCTAACTTTTCAACGTTAGTGGGTTCGGTCCTCCAGCACGTGTTACCGTGCCTTCAACCTGGCCATGGATAGATCACCTGGTTTCGGGTCTACACCCAGCGACTGAACGCCCTGTTCGGACTCGCTTTCGCTACGCCTGCCCTAATCGGTTAAGCTTGCCACTGAATGTAAGTCGCTGACCCATTATACAAAAGGTACGCCGTCACCCCTTGCGAGGCTCCGACTGTTTGTATGCATGCGGTTTCAGGATCTGTTTCACTCCCCTCCCGGGGTTCTTTTCGCCTTTCCCTCACGGTACTGGTTCACTATCGGTCGATCACGAGTATTTAGCCTTGGAGGATGGTCCCCCCATCTTCAGACAGGATTTCACGTGTCCCGCCCTACTTGTCGTACACCTAGTTCTTCCATGCTGTTTTCGTCTACAGGGCTATCACCTGCTATGGCCGCACTTTCCAGAGCGTTCGACTAACAATACAGATAAAGAGTACAGGCTCATCCCATTTCGCTCGCCACTACTCTGGGAATCTCGGTTGATTTCTTTTCCTGCGGTTACTTAGATGTTTCAGTTCACCGCGTTCGCTTCAC
>NZ_JABBFZ010000054.1 GCF_012927125.1 Paraburkholderia antibiotica | reverse complement strand
ATAACGGCTCGCTGAACGTCAACGGCAGCGTGGACAACAACGGTTCGCTGAACACGAGCGGTGACAACGGTACGACCAACATTGGCGGCGACCTGAACAACAGCGGTAATGTCAGCACGACGGACAATGGCACGCTGAACGTGACGGGCAACCTGTCGAACAACGGCACGATCGATACCGACAACGGTTCGCTGAATGTCAACGGCAGCGTGGACAACAATGGTTCGTTGAACACGAGCGGAGACAACGGCACGACGAATATCGGCGGCGACCTGAACAACAGCGGCAACGTCAGCACGACGGATAACGGCACGCTGAATGTGACGGGCAACGTCTCGAACAATGAAAACGGCACGATCGACACCAGCAACGGTGGCTCGACCGATTTCAACGGAAACGTTCAGAACAACGGCACGATCGAAGCGGATAGTGGTTCGTTGACCTTTAACGGCAGCGTTGAAAACAATGGCACGCTGAATGTAACCAACGGCACCGTGAACGTGGGCAGTAATGGCTCGCTGACGACGGACAATGGCACGACCAACATCGATGGCGAGCTGAATAACGACGGCAACATCAGCACGACGGATAACGGTACGTTGAACGTGACGGGCAACGTGTCGAACAACGGCACGATGAGCACAAGCAATGGAGGCTCGACTGATATCGGTGGCAACCTGTCGAACAACGGCACGATCGAGACGGATAACGGCTCACTGAACGTCAACGGCAGCGTGAACAATAACGGCACGCTGAATACGAGCGATAACGGTACGACCAATATCGGCGGTGACCTGAACAACAGCGGCAACGTCAGCACGACGGACAACGGCACGCTGAACGTGACGGGCAACGTGTCGAACAACGGCACGATCGATACCGACAATGGCTCGCTGAACGTCAACGGCAGCGTGGACAACAACGGTTCGCTGAACACGAGCGGTGACAACGGTACGACCAACATTGGCGGCGACCTGAACAACAGCGGTAATGTCAGCACGACGGACAATGGCACGCTGAACGTGACGGGCAACGTGTCGAACGACGAAAACGGCACGATCGACACCAGCAATGGCGGTTCGACGGACATCAACGGTAGCCTGGATAACAATGGCACGGTGGACACCGACAATGGTTCGCTGAATGTCAACGGCAGCGTGGACAACAACGGTTCGTTGAACACGAGCGGTGATAACGGCACGACCAACATCGGTGGTGACCTGAACAACAGCGGAAACGTCAGCACGACGGACAATGGTACGCTGAACGTAACCGGCGACGTGTCGAACAATGGCTCGCTCGACACCAGCAACGGCGGTTCGACCGACATCAACGGCAACCTGTCGAACAACGGCACGGTGGACACCGACAACGGTTCGCTGAACGTCAACGGCAGCGTGGACAACAATGGTTCGCTGAACACGAGCGGAGACAACGGCACGACCAACATCGGTGGTGACCTGAACAACAGCGGCAACGTCAGCACGACGGACAACGGCACGCTGAACGTGACGGGCAACGTGTCGAATGACGAAAACGGCACGATCGACACCAGCAATGGTGGCTCGACAGACATCAATGGCAGCCTGTCGAACAACGGCACAGTCGATACCGACAACGGCTCGCTGAATGTCAACGGCAGCGTGGACAACAATGGTTCGCTGAACACGAGCGGTGACAACGGTACGACCAACATCGGTGGTGACCTGAACAACAGCGGCAACGTCAGCACGACGGACAACGGCACGCTGAACGTAACGGGCGACGTGTCGAACGACGAGAACGGCACGCTCGACACCAGCAACGGCGGCTCGACGGACATCAACGGCAACCTGTCGAACAACGGCACGATCGATACCGACAACGGTTCGCTGAACGTCAACGGCAGCGTGGACAACAACGGTTCGTTGAACACGACCGCTAACGGCACGACCAGTATCGGCGGCGACCTGAACAACAGCGGCAACGTCAGCACGACGGACAATGGCACGCTGAACGTGACGGGCAACGTGTCGAACGACGAGAACGGCACGCTCGACACCAGCAATGGCGGTTCGACCGACATCAACGGCAACCTGTCAAACAACGGCACGGTGGACACCGACAACGGTTCGCTGAACGTCAACGGCAGCGTGGACAACAATGGTTCGCTGAACACGAGCGGCGACAACGGCACGACCAGCATTGGCGGTGACCTGAACAACAGCGGCAACGTCAGCACGACGGACAACGGCACGCTGAACGTGACGGGCAACGTGTCGAATGACGAAAACGGCACGCTCGACACCAGCAATGGCGGTTCGACCGACATCAACGGCAACCTGTCGAACAACGGTTCGATCGATACCGACAATGGTTCGTTGAACGTGAACGGCAGCGTGGACAACAACGGTTCGTTGAACACGAGCGGAGACAACGGCACGACCAGCATCGGCGGAGACCTGAACAACAGCGGCAATGTCAGCACGACGGATAACGGCACGCTGAATGTGACGGGTAACGTGTCGAACGATGAGAACGGCACGATCGACAGCAGCAATGGCGGTTCGACTGATGTCGGTGGCAACCTGTCGAACAACGGCACGGTGGACACCGACAACGGTTCGCTGAATGTCAACGGCAGCGTGGACAACAATGGTTCGTTGAACACGAGCGGTGACAACGGCACGACCAGCATTGGTGGTGACCTGAACAACAGCGGCAATGTCAGCACGACGGACAATGGCACGCTGAACGTGACGGGCAACGTGTCGAATGACGAGAACGGCACGATCGACACCAGCAACGGCGGCTCGACGGACATCAACGGTAACCTGTCGAACAACGGCACGGTCGACACCGACAACGGCTCGCTGAACGTCAACGGCAGCGTGGACAACAATGGTTCGTTGAACACGAGCGGTGATAACGGCACGACCAGCATCGGTGGTGACCTGAACAACAGCGGCAACGTCAGCACGACAGACAATGGCACGCTGAACGTGACGGGCAACGTGTCGAATGACGAGAGCGGCACGATCGACACCAGCAATGGCGGCTCGACCGACATCGGTGGCAACCTGTCGAACAACGGCACGGTGGATACCGACAACGGTTCGCTGAATGTCAACGGCAGCGTCGACAACAATGGTTCGCTGAACACGAGCGGTGACAACGGCACGACCAGCATTGGTGGTGACCTGAACAACAGCGGCAACGTCAGCACGACCGACAACGGTTCGCTGAACGTCAACGGCAGTGTGGACAACAATGGCACGCTGAACACGACCGCTAACGGCACGACCAGTATCGGTGGTGACCTGAACAATAGCGGCAATGTCAGCACGACCGACAATGGCACGCTGAACGTGACGGGCAACGTGTCGAATGACGAAAACGGCACGATCGACACCAG
>NZ_JABBFZ010000053.1 GCF_012927125.1 Paraburkholderia antibiotica | reverse complement strand
TCGGCAAACGCACCTTCCTACGGTTCGAACAGAACGGTGATCGAGGTCCCGGCGTCTTCGCCGCCACTACAACGCGGGCAGCAAACTGCGCGATGCGCAGGAAGCGGGTTGTGCAGACCTTCCTTAACGGGAACTAAATCACCTGTTGCTCGATCGCGTACAAATGTGCCACCAGCATCAAGAATGCGATCTTCCTTCGCTGCCTGGAGGCGCTTGTCCGCCGTCATGCTAGTGACCTCATAGGTTTGAGCCTGCCCATTCTCAATCACTGCCGTATCGATCCGCCGACGTTCACCCGTCACAGGATCCTTCACCGACTGCCCCTGTGCATTGCGCAGATAGCACTGGCATTGAACCGTCGCGTTCGGATGCTGCGCGCGCATCTGCGCGTTAAATGTATCTTCGCGCCGTGCACCGTCAATTGCATTTTGAATCCGAGCAAGGCCAAGCGGATCGATCCACTGCACCGGGTTAGGCGCATACGCATAAACATTGATCCCACCCGCCAACCCAATCGGATCCTTGCTGATGAACCGACCCGAGTGCGCATCGTAATACCGATGCCGGTTATAGGCGAGCCCCGTCTCCTCATCATGATACTGCCCCTGGAACCGGATCCGGTTATCCGCGCCAACCGGATCGACGCTGTCATACGGTGCAGGCTTCACCCCACCCCACGCCTTATACCGTGCAAGCCACACCACCTTGCCCGACTCGTCCACCAGCTCCTGCGGCGTGCCCAGGTGATCATTCTGGTAGAAGTAGGTTCCGTGCCGAGTCCTCGCCGCCACCTGCACGAAGCGTCCATCCGTGCCCGTCGCGAGGAACGCCGGTTCCACCAGCTTCTCGTCAAGCCGCGCAAGCGGCACGAATGACCCCGGCTCGTGCAGGTAAAGCGACGCCGCCTGCCACTCGTGATGCCGCTCAAGCGTATGCATGCGCTGCGCGACCGGCAGCGAATACACATCCTGCGGCTCCTCACGCACGATCTGCGCCCTGCGGAACTCCAGCCCGCGATACACATGCTCGCGCTTCACCGGCAGCCCGAAGCGCTCCTCCATCAGCAGCACATCGCCGTCCCACGTGAAGAACGTGCGCTCGATCCCGCCATCCGGTCGCGTCACCTTCTTCTTCGTGCGCCGACCGAACGCATCGTACGCAAAGCTCACTTCCAGCAGCGGCCGCACACTCCCATCAACGAACCGCGTACCACCACCCGCCACGGGTTCCCTACGCGCCAGCTCATCCGCCTCCGGCGGCTTCGCATAGCGCTTCGCCTCGATCAGCCGGTTCGCTGCGTCGTACCGGTACAGCCACGTCGTGCCGTCCGGCTCGACCCGCCGCACGAGGTTGCCACGCGCATCGTGTGCATAGCGTGTGCGGTTCAGTTCCTTCAGCACGTTGCCGATGCACTTCGGCAGCGACGCCTCCCATTCGTCCAGCCTGCGCCTGTCCTCCACGCCCCGCCTGTTGTAACGCAGCGGTGGATATTTCTCGCCAGGATTCGCCCGCAGCCATGCGGCGTCCTCGGCACGCTCCCGCGCGGCACGCGACGCCTGTTCCTCCGGCGTCTCGACCTCCGGCCTCGGCGGTACCGTCTCCGGGTCAACCGGATTGCCTGCCCGGTCGAACGCAAAGACTTCGGTCAGGTCCGGCGTCACGGACTTCAGCAGCCGACCGACCGGATCATAGGTGTAATCCGTCGCACCGCGCGCGTGGTCATCGATACGCGTGAGGTGGCCCGCTGCGCTGTAATGCAGCCGCCGCTCGGCAATGCGCTCATGCGGGCTGGCCGCGCCCATCTGTTTCGCCGTGAACCGCGCCAGGCGCCCCATCGGATCGTATTCGCGCGCCTGGCTGAACGCCGCATGCGTGCGACCCGTCTCGCGGTGCAGCCGGTCGCGCTCGAAGTCCACCAGCGGCGCGCCGTCGAGCAGCACGCCATGCACGTGCCCCGAACCATAGCGCAGCCAGTCGACGGTGCGCGTGTTGGGCAGCACCGTGCGCGTGCGGTTGCCGAGCGCATCGTATTCGTGCCGCGTGACGGTCAGGTAGGCGCAGGCCATCTCTTCAGCACAGGACAGCGCGTCAATGTCTCGGTTGACTACATCCGGCAATGCCTTACCGTTACCCCGGAAGACGATTACGCCGCCAAAGCGCGCGAGCGCGAAGCGTTGGCCATCGCGCGTAAGGCCGAGAATGACGAACTGCGCAAAGTATGGCGCACGCGGGATTCGAAGCAGGGCAGCGCGTAAAGATCGTGGTTGAACACGGGTGGTTGACCATTACCGCCGAGTAGATGACCGAAGGGCCGCGTCAGCGGCCCTTTAATTCACTTCACGAACGTATCTATGTCATCAAGAGCGTCTTGCGCTCTTCCTGACAGAGATTCGTCACAAAGCAGGCGTTTTAAAACAGGCATAACCTTATCTTTGTTTATCTGTGAATGCATTCTGGCCACGTGCCCAATGCACGTGATGCCCAAGCCTCTTATATCCTCATCCTTTTCACGTTCAATCGCTTCAATACACTTGTCTTGAATCCACTCTGGATCGTTGATGTTGAAGCATAAATACATAAGGGCGTCGATAACCGCGTCTTTATCCGAAGAATTTAACCGATGCTCAAGTTCTTCCTTGCTGTATTGACTCATTTTATTTTTCCCTTACTCGTGACCTTCCCGGCTTTTCTCAGCGCAGATTGCTGGTCATTGTGCAGATCACACCAGCAACGCACATGCCCGTGGAATTCCTCATCGCCGTTGGCATGTGTTCTGGTTTTATCCATCACAACAATTTCATTGTTATCAGCGTCAACGCCCACGCGCCTCGGTGACGTGTCCTTGACTTGCACCGAATTATCAAGAGCGGTTTGTCCATCGATTGGAGCTTTGCTCTTCACAGCATTGTCTGTAGTTCCGTGATACGGCGCATCATTATAAATACGGGCTAAACCTAACGGATCAATCCATCCCGTTGGATTTGGCGCGTACTGATAAACATTGACCCCACCCGCCAACCCAATCGGATCCTTCGTAATGAACCGACCCGAGTGCGCATCGTAATACCGATGCCGGTTATAGGCGAGCCCCGTCTCCTCGTCATGATACTGCCCCTGGAACCGGATCCGGTTATCCGTGCCAACCGGATCGACGTTGCCGTACGGTGCACGCTTCACCCCACCCCACGCCTTATACCGCGCAAGCCACACCACCTTGCCCGACTCGTCCACCATCTCCTGCGGCGTGCCCAGATGGTCATTCTGGTAGAAGTAGGTTCCGTGCCGAGTCTTCGCCGCCACCTGCACAAAGCGCCCGTCCGTACCCGTCGCGAGAAACGCCGGTTCCACCAGCTTCTCGTCAAGCCGCGCAAGCGGCACGAACGATCCCGGCTCGTGCAGATAAAGTGACGCCGCCTGCCACTCGTGATGCCGCTCAAGCGTATGCATGCGCTGCGCGACCGGCAGCGAATACACATCCTCCGGCTCCTCCCGCACGATCTGCGCCCTGCGGAACTCCAGCCCGCGATGCACATGCTCGCGCTTCACCGGCAGCCCGAAGCGCTCCTCCATCAGCAGCACATCGCCGTCCCACGTGAAGAACGTGCGCTCGATCCCGCCATCCGGTCGCGTCACCTTCTTCTTCGTGCGTCGACCGAACGCATCGTACGCAAAACTCACTTCC
>NZ_JABBFZ010000052.1 GCF_012927125.1 Paraburkholderia antibiotica | reverse complement strand
CGCCGAGGCCGGAGGTCGAGACGCCGGAAGAACAGGCGTCGCGCTTCGCGCGGGAGCGTGCCGAGGACGCCGCATGGCTGCGGGCGAATCCTGGCGAAAAATATCCACCGCTGCGTTACAACAGGCGGGGCGTGGAGGACAGGCGCAGGCTGGACGAATGGGAGGCGTCGCTGCCGAAGTGCATCGGCAACGTGCTGAAGGAACTGAACCGCACACGGTATGCACACGATGCGCATGGCAACCTCGTGCGGCGGATCGAGCCAGACGGCACGACGTGGCTGTACGGGTATGACGCAGCGAACCGGCTGATCGAAGCGAAACGCTATGCGAAGCCGCCGGAGGCGGATGAGCTGGCGCGTAGGGAACCGGTGGCGGGTGGTGGTACGCGGTTCGTCGATGGGAGTGTGCGGCCGCTGCTGGAAGTGAGCTTTGCGTACGATGCGTTTGGGCGACGCACGAAGAAGAAGGTGATGCGACCGGATGGCGGGATCGAGCGCACGTTCTTCACCTGGGACGGCGATGTGCTGCTGATGGAGGAGCGCTTCGGGCTGCCGGTGAAGCACGAGCATGTGTATCGCGGGCTGGAGTTCCGCAGGGCGCAGATCGTGTGTGAGGAGCCGCAGGATGTGTATTCGCTGCCGGTCGCGCAGCGCATGCATACGCTTGAGCGGCATCACGAGTGGCAGGCGGCGTCACTTTACCTGCACGAGCCGGGGTCGTTCGTGCCGCTTGCGCGGCTTGACGAGAAGCTGGTGGAACCGGCGTTTCTCGCGACGGGCACGGATGGACGCTTCGTGCAGGTGGCGGCGAGGACTCGGCACGGAACCTACTTCTACCAGAATGATCACCTGGGCACGCCGCAGGAGATGGTGGACGAGTCGGGCAAGGTGGTGTGGCTTGCGCGGTATAAGGCGTGGGGTGGGGTGAAGCGTGCACCGTACGGCAACGTCGATCCGGTTGGCGCGGATAACCGGATCCGGTTCCAGGGGCAGTATCATGACGAGGAGACGGGGCTCGCCTATAACCGGCATCGGTATTACGATGCGCAGGCGGGTCGGTTCATTTCGAAGGATCCGATTGGGTTGGCGGGTGGGGTCAATGTATATCAGTACGCCGATAACCCGACGGGTTGGATCGATCCGCTTGGCCTTGCAAAACGCGGTCCGAAAACCGGCGGCTGTGGTCCGCATAATGAGATGATTGCGGCGTGGGGTAAGGACGTGAAGGCCGCAGGCGGGGACGTTATTGCCGGTGGGGGCCAACAAGAAGCACTGGTCAAAACTCCGGGAGGTTTCAAATCAGGTCGTCGCCCAGACATCATCTATACCGATGCCGATGGCAATACCGTTTACGGCAACGTCGGCAAGGTTCGTGCTGATGGTGTGACGCCGGTCACGCGCGAACAGCAAGCGATGGATGATTTGAGGACAAAAACACAGGGAAGTGATGCTCCAGACGACGTGCAATTTCGTGCCTACAATTGTTGCCCATGTAAAGGGAAATAAGCATGGACCGCAAAGTATTCATGGTCTTCGATGACTTTGTGACAATCAATACGGAACTGCTCGAAAGAACCGGATTGTCGTTGTATCGCTCAGAGCACCATGACGATCCGTTTGTAAGGGTCGAAAGGCCTAGCGTCCCGGCATGGCGAGCGGTTGATTTGCTAATGGGAAAAATTGAAGACGAAGAGCGCGTACGGCATCGCCCTTCAGCGAATATAAGCCGAGACGAACAGGTTGGCTTTGTGCGCGTACGGTATGGCGGGGATGACGAGGACGCCATCGGTGCAACACTCTATCTGGCAGATGGTTCGGACACCACGAAGCTAGTTACTCGTGAACTGAACAAGCTGCTTAAGAAGTATGCGCACAAGGACGTGGTAAATGAATTGGGAACGGTATACACCGATTATTATTGGACCGATGCAGCATTGGCGAGCGGCAAGAATTGGCATCTGTTTCTTGGGAAAGGTGTTCGTAAAGAGCGCAACAAAAACCTAGGCTACCGACCGAAGCCGACATGAGTAAGGTGGGGCAGTACGTGTACGACGCGATCGCCACACTACATATAGACGGGGCTGCACTATAACCGGCATCGGTACTATGATCCGGGTAGTGGGTGGTTCATCAGCAAGGACCCGATCGGGTTAGCGGGTGGGGTCAATGTCTATCAGTACGCGCCCAATCCCGTGAGTTGGGTCGACCCGCACGGGCTGGCGCATTGCCGGAATGACCCGTACGCAGAGGAACGCAAAGCGGCTGAAGCAGCAGGCTGGAAGAAGCCGGACGGTTCAGTTTGGTGGCCACCAAATAGAGGTTTTCAGGGTGATCCTGTTGCGACCGAACTGCAACCGGGTCAACAACTTGACCGATATGGCTCGGAGCGCGGTACTTTCATGGCCACGGCGGGAACACCATATACGGACCGGGCACTTGCCCCCGGAACAGACAAAATTGCTCTGTTAAACAACTACGAGGTCGCAAAAGCGATCACGGTGAAAGCTGGACCCGCTATACCTTGGTTTGGCGAACAGGGCTTAGGAACTCAATTCGAAACTGAGAAATCAGTCGGTGAACTTGTTGCCACTGGTTGTCTCTTGAGGAAGTGAACTGATGGATATTCATCTTCAAAAGCAGTTTGCGGTACAAGCAGACCGCAACGTGAACCAGAATGCGTTGTTTAGCATCATTGAAACGGAATTAAACGCTCGCGGAGTGAGCAGAGACTCATATCGTTTGGGTGATGATCCGCACATCGGTTTGGGAGAACTGCGGCTATCGGAAGAGGACGAGTACTGGGTGATCTGCGTCGATGAACGGGGAGCGTCATTTAACCCATGCATCTTCACGAGCTACTTCAGCGCGGTTAACTACTTCATGTTTGAGTTATCCGGAACCGGTGGAGAAGCAATGTGGAAAAAGCTTTGAACTGGATGCCGTCTAACCGTTAGCAACAGGGAGCCGTATAAGCGGCCCCTTGCAACGGACATCGGTACTGTGATCCGGCGTCTGGGCGGTTCATCAGCAGGGACCCGATCAGCGTGGCTGGTCGGATCAACGTTTATGCGTATGCGCCCAATCCGATAAGCTGGATCGATCCGCTGGGGCTGGCTGGTTGTTTCTGGAAGAAGGCAAAAGATTTCCCTGGCAATAAGGTATACCAGCGCGACGATATCTTTGATCCCAGTGCCGAATTCAATGGAGAGACGAATCTCCAGCGAATGACTCGAGGAGTTGCTCCAATTGGCTCAGATGGAAAATCTGTTGAACTGCATCATATGCTTCAATCCCATGATGGGCCGATAGCTGAGGTCACGAGTACATTCCATAAGCAAAATTATTCAACCATACATATAAATCCAAACACCATTCCATCAGGAATTGATAGGCCGGAGTTCAATTCGTGGAAGCGGAAGTATTGGAAGGATAGAGCTACGGGCATTAAGTCATCATCTGGTTTCGACTGCAATATATAAATGGTGAATTATGGAATATGAACAACTACGTAACGAGCTTCAGACCATACTTACGGACCATCCCGATGAGGGGCGCTCCTATGGTGGACGTTCTGAGAGAGCTATCAAGGCAGTCGAGACGCTGCTAGGGCTGACGCTTCCAAGCAGTTATAGGAAATTCGTTGCAGATTTCGGCGCGGTTGACTTCTATGGATTCGAGGTCTACGGAATTCCGAGCGAAGATCCAGCGCAAGAAACTAGCGTGCCTAGTTGTGCCTGGCTAACAAGGTCAGAGCGTGAGCATGGTTTGCCATCTGGATTTCTAGTCATTGGTTCAAGTGGGGATGGCTTAACTTATGTGCTTTCGGCTATTGAGCCTAACGCAATGTACGCGTATGGAGGATATGAGTTTGAGGCTAATCCGCCAAAAGAAATTGCTGGTGGATTCAACGATTTCTTAAGAAGTTATATTGAGCAGGCGAAGCGATTCATAGACGAAGATAGTATGTAAAAGACAAAGGGCCGCTGACGCGGCCCTTTGTTCATTCGTTGGGTCAGACCGGAATTCTTGCGAAATTATGATCTCAACTCAGGGAGGCAACCGACTGTTCCGGCTACAGCACGCGTTACGCCTATGACGGGCGCGGCTATCTCTCCCGACGTATCGATGCCGAAGGCAATGCGACCTCGTACCGGTGCGATGCGCTCGGGAGGGTGGCGTGTAGTGGTCTAATCTCCCCGGACACCAATTTGGGCGAGAATACTCGCCATGAAGAGGTGTCTGATGAGCAAGCAACGTCGTACGTTTTCCCCTGAGTTCAAGCGCAGTGCTGCGTCTCTGGTCCTC
>NZ_JABBFZ010000051.1 GCF_012927125.1 Paraburkholderia antibiotica | reverse complement strand
ATAGCGGCGCGAACCTGGTGTGTGCATCGCCGGGTGTGGTGTATGCCTACGACCGCAACACGTACACGAACACGCTGCTGCGTAAGGAGGGGATCGAGGTGATCACGATCGTGGGCGCGGAGCTGGGTCGTGGGCGGGGCGGTGGTCACTGCATGACCTGCCCGATTATCCGCGATCCGGTCGACTATTAAGCAGTCCGGCGAATCGATCCAGCTGATAGCTGGAAAGGCGTCGCCCGTTCGCCGTTGCGCGGGCGGGCGACGACGTGTTTATGATGGCGGCTGATAGCAAGAGTGGTGATGTGGATACTGGATACTCGCAACAGGCCATCATTCCAGGGTCGGCTACGAGCGGACTCAAGATAGCCCGTCTGAAATAGCGTTTGAGCTTTGAGCAATAAAGGCAGACTGGAATTGCATACGAGAGATCGTGCATGTTGATACACGGCAGTCATTTATTGTGATGTGTTCTTAGCGAGACTCCGTTATGTTACGCAAGATACTTGCGTCAAGTCGTTATATCATGCTGATTCCGGTGATCGCAACGTTTCTGGGTTCGGTGGCGTTAATCCTATTCAAGACCATTGTTCTCTTCGCTAGCGTTAGCTCCATAATCATTGCCAATCGCGGAATTTCGCCGAAATCGGCGAAGTTGATCGCAGTCGGAATTGTCGAGTCGGTCGATATTTTTCTGATTGCAATCGCCGTGTACATTATCAGCATCGGCTTGTACTCGCTTTTCATCGACGATAGTCTGCCGTTGCCGAAGTGGCTGGAAATCCGGAACCTCGAAGATCTGAAGGCAAATCTAATTAGTGTGGTGATCGCGGTTCTGTCCGTGCTGTTTCTGCAGGAGGCTGTCGCGTGGGATGGCGGCGGCGACATTCTGTATTTCGGCCTCGCGGTGGCACTCGTTATCTCGGCGCTTACGCTTTTCCTGATGAAAAATCACGAAAGTCGAAAAGGCAGCCCATGACGCACGCCAATATGGATGCGATCTGACGATCGGTTTCAATCGTCGATCCTCAGTTGTCAACCTTCCCTTAGTCATCAACCTTTACTGAGACCGTCGCCGAAGCAAGGCGCCGATAAATGTTGCGTTGCCCGGCAATGGGCCACCAGTCGTAAAGGAAGATCTCCATCGGCCGCCAGTTCGCGACCCATCCGAAAATGGTCAGGCCTTCCGCGAAAAGTTTAGGGAAGCGGGCACCAGGAAGATTGTCGGCGAATTTGACAGCAACGAGGCTTGCTGCAAGTACTGCCAGACCAATTGCGAGCGAGCGTCGTCCAATACGGAATAATGCACTGAGAGACTGCTGCGTCGCGTCGGCCCGTTCACTAAAATGGTGATTGACGGCCTGTTCCATATCGCTAGATTGCTGTTGTGTGGCTTCCTGAACGGGCAGGCAAAAGACAAGATGGATAGAGCGTCGGGCCGACAGATTTTCCGTGTGACTGACAATATAAGCTTCCACCGCCTGATTGAGAGCGCGTATTTTGAACGGACTGTGATCAAAGCTCTCGAAAAGGAGTGCTGCCCGTTCCACCCGGATCTGGATGATTGCGGCGTCAAAAATAGTAGACATGGCATGCAATCCTCAGAAATGGAGTATCTGTATAGTAGGCTCTTCGTCGGCAGTCGGGGCGAGTAGTACTTGCCAGTACACCACTCATGCTATGACCCATCAAAACCATGCCACGCGATGCGATCGATATGTGATCAGCATCGGATGCATGAGCGTCCGTCGTAACGCCCAACGAATTCTCGCGAGACTATTCAGAATCAGCACGATCCTTCGATTGGGATCGCAAGCTTGCATCACCGCTTCGGGTCGAGCGACCTGACACGGACTATCGGGCAGCCGGATAATAAAAGAGCCATCGACAGAAAGCAGAGTGTCACGCAATGGGACAACCATCGCGAGAATGACAATTGGTCTGCGTGGCTTGAATTGATTGAAATTTGGGGACTTTTTTCCGGCGATAGCCGCAACGCAATTTGTGAATTGCCTCGTCAACTTTTGAGACCTGATCCAAATCAGAAAATCAGGTAACGAAGGGCTGAATTCAATCAGAAAATAGCCGTAAAGATCGGCATCGTTCGCTACACTTTCTTCGGTTGCATTCATGGGGCCACACGATCACGTCCTGTCGTCGATTTGCTGGACATTCCGATTCAAGCGCGGCCTGCTTCATGCCGAAGCCAGCACTTCCGCTTGCGTCAATGCCACAGCGACTAGCTGAGACGAACGGCAACCACAAGTTTGCACAGCGCTCAAGTCCGTGTGTCTTGCTAAAGCATTCGAGGCTCATATCAAGCAATAGCCAGTTCATATCTGAACGATTTTTTTAAATCTGTCAGGTATGAAGTAGTTTGAAAGGGGAATGAGATGCTTAAGTGA
Source organism: Paraburkholderia antibiotica (assembly GCF_012927125.1). Taxonomy (GTDB): domain Bacteria; phylum Pseudomonadota; class Gammaproteobacteria; order Burkholderiales; family Burkholderiaceae; genus Paraburkholderia; species Paraburkholderia antibiotica. Next base: position 2,315 of record NZ_JABBFZ010000051.1, on the reverse strand, counting down.
TTTGTGCGATGCACAGGATTCTTCTTCTGATTGAAATATGAAAAAGCCGTCACTTTCTTTTCCCTATTTGGCGGAAGTGAACTAATCTGCAATTCGACGCAGTCAGGACCCATCATTCGTGTGGAGAGCTAATGAAAAAAATTACCCTATCCGCCGTCTCCGTCGCCTTGCTCGGCACCGCTAGTGCGGCCCATGCTCAAAGTAGCGTGACGCTTTATGGCTTGCTCGATCAGTCGGTTCAGTTTGTCCACAATGCGGACCCGGCCGGCGGAAATGTGTGGCGAATGTTTGGCGGCAACCTTCAAGGTAATCGCTTTGGTCTGCGAGGCGTGGAAGATCTCGGAGGTGGATTGAAAGCGATTTTCACCCTGGAAAATGGCTTCGACATCAACAACGGTCGCCTGGGTCAAGGTGGTCGCATGTTCGGTCGTCAGGTCTTTGTGGGGTTGACTGGAGAGTCCTGGGGCACTGTGACCGCGGGGCGTCAGTTCGATCCGGTTGTCGAGATGGTTCAGCCGCTCACGGGCGGTGGGTATTGGGGCAGTACGTTTGCGACGCCGGGCGATGTGGACAACAACGACAACAGCTCGCGCACGAACAACGCCATCAAATACCGATCGCCAGTGTTCGCCGGATTTCAGTTCGAAGGCATGTATGCATTAGGAGGCGTCGCCGGCGCGACGGGTTCGGGGCAGACATGGTCGGGGGCGGCGAGCTATGGCATTGGCCCGTTCGAGATCGCGGCTGGCTATATCCATATGGATAACCAGTCATCGGACATACCCCGCACCGGCTGGAACAGTACATCGGACGGGATGTTTGATGGCGGTGCCAGCGGTCTGTCGATCAACAACGCGTACCGTACGGCCAAATCCGTTGGGATTGCGTCGGTCGCCGCGCAGTATCAGATTGCCTTATTCACCATCAATCTTGGCTACAGCAATGCGCAGTACAAGCCCGATGCCGCGTCGGCTTTCCAGACAACGCAAAAATATAACGTCGCGCGCGTCTATCTTGGCTATCAGTTGACGCCAGCCACGATGTTGGGTGCGGGCTACGCGTACACAAGGGGCACTGGCGATGCGGCCGCGACCTATAACCAGTTCTCGCTGGGTGCCGACTACGCGGTTTCGAAGCGAACGGATTTCTATCTGGTTGCTGCTTATCAGCACGCAAGTGGCGATCAGCGCTACACCAATACTGATGGAACCAATGGGGGGCTGGGTGAGGCGACCGCTTCAATCGGCTCGTATGGCGACCAGTCGCATACCAACTCTCAGGCGATAGTGAGTCTGGGTATTCGTCACAGGTTTTAAGCGGGACAGGTTTGACGAAATCCATGCGGAGATTTCCCGCCTGTCTGGCCCGGGAATTTCTGCGCCTTGGGATTGAGTATCGTTACGTCAGCGATGTCTCGTGCAAACCCGCAAGCGTCCCATGGCGCGGCGCGGTGACTTCGCCGGGATCCTCGCGACGAGTAATAAAAGAGGAGAAAATTAATGAAGGCAATTCATGCAATCAGGCTGGCAGTCGGAACACTGCTCGTAACCGGTTCGATCGCGGCCGTTGCGCAGACAAACGATCCGACATCGTCTGCCAACCCGAGCGGGCCGAATGCGGGTAGGTCGCACGAGAGTTTAGGACGAATGGTTCGTAATGCGTTGTCGCATGAGATGGGGATCTACGCCTCCCACATCATTGTCCGCTCGGAAGCGGGCACGATCATCCTGTTGGGAACCGTGCCGGATCACACCGCCAGTGAGAAGGCGGAAGCGATTGCCAGGCGCGTAGCGGGCGTGGTCGCGGTCAAGAACGCATTGTCGTTGCGCCCGGAAGGGGTGTAGGTGGAGTGCCTGTATTTCGGCGTGTGTGCGGAACCGGTTCGGGTATTAACCAGAATAAAAAAGTACCCCGACGCTCATGCGCAGGAATAGAATTTTCTGAAGACGGAGATACGAGGGTACCGCGGGGCGACTCCTTATGCGTGGGGATCACACGTGACGAAATGGGTTATGTAGGTGCTTCTTAACTCATGTTATGTGCGGACGTGAACGACCCAACTTATAGAAAGAAAGGGAAACGTATGCCGTCTACTGAGCAAAAAATGTCGAAGATGCAGCTCACCGGGATGGTGGTGGGCGGCATGGTGGGCGCCGGGATCTTTTCGCTGCCGCGGACGTTCGCGAATGCGACGGGCCCGCTGGGCGCGGTCATCGCGTGGCTGATTGCCGGCACCGGCATGTACATGCTGGCGCGGGTGTTCCAGTCGCTGGCCGAACGCAAGCCCGAGCTCGACGCCGGCGTGTTCGCGTACG
>NZ_JABBFZ010000050.1 GCF_012927125.1 Paraburkholderia antibiotica | reverse complement strand
CTGTACGGCGGCCAACTTGAACTCTGTCGTGTACGACTGTTTCGGTACCTTGAACATGCCTGATTTCCTTCCTTTGCGTCGAGTTTATACACGACCTATTGGAAGGCGAAATTTCAGGGGAAGCTCACTCAAGTTCCAGCAACTTGCACCGTTACCCGATCAGCGACATGTTGATTGTCACGTACGGTTGAAAGCGAATTCAAAGCAGGCATACGCTCAATGGATAACGGCGATGTATCAACGGCTAACTGAAAGAGTTCCGCTTTTCGGCACGGACGCGCCATGGGTCGTGCGCCTGTCATTCGTGCTGTTCGTGTTCGTCTGGTTCCTGGAGCTTAACGAATCGCTGTATGCGCTTTCAATATCGAAGCTCATTCACCAAACGCCGCAACAACACGGAGGCTTTGTGCTGATGAGCGTCATCTGGGGCGGGTGGCAGTTGTTCAACGTCGTGCTGTTGATCGGCATCGCATATCGCGGCAACTGGGCGAGGGTGATTCAACTGATCCTCGTGGTGTTCGGCACCTTGTTGCTCATGACCGTGCAGTTGCTCAACCAGAGGTTCCCTGTCGGCCTGCTCTATTTCGGCAATGCGGCAGCGACCGCGTTGTTGTTCGTGCCATCGGCTGCTGCGTGGTTCGGCGGATCGATTGTTCAGGAGGATCGCGACGCTCGCTCCTGACGGCGTACCACGGTCGCATCTACGTGGTCCGGGATGCAATATGCCGTGCGGCGGACTGCCTTAGAGCTTGCAGGTTCCCGTTGGCTTGAGCGGATGCGGCACTGTCGAGATGCCATTGGCGCCCGAGACGAGTTCGCGAGCGAAGATCTCATCGGGACCGTCATTATCCTGCACAAAAATCTCGTAATTATGTCCATGCTCAGGCACGAAGGTGCTCGATTTCGCTGCATCGATCGCCCTGTACCGCTTACCGCCGATAAACCGTTCGCTCACAACCTGCGCATGAACAGTCATCGGCTCGCCGGCTGGAACGATGTACTCGTGGAAATACCTCGCCGCGTCGGACGGCACGGGCATGCCCACTGTCTTGTTGGAAAGACTGGATAAGCCGGGCTTGGACGCGACGAAATGCTTCGCTTCCCCCGTAACGCACGCGGTGTTCATGTAGAAGGTCACGTTCGCACCCCAGTAAACGCGTACACGAGCCTCCGTTTCCGGGTGATAGTTTGCAGCGGTCTGGAACGGCGTGCCCGCGCAAGCGCACAACAACACAGGGCTCAGAAGTGAAACGTATCGGGCGAAAGTATGGCGGTTCATCAGGAACGCGATTGGGATATAAAGGCGTGCGTTTGCAGCAGCGAGGTCTGCGTGAATTCTACGTGAATGAGTAAAGAAACCGGCTACCGCACGAGATAGTCTGCCGAGAATCGGGAAGAGGGTGACTCATCGGGCATGTCACGATTTTCCTTTTTTCCGGCCGCTCAACCACCACATCGTGGCTCCCCAAAAAATACCGCCGACCATGAACGTACCGATATTTCTGGCGACATCTAACGTGCCGACTTCGTGGTGCTGCAGAACCTGAATCGCAGTGAAAATGACTGCCGTGCAAATGCCCCACATCAGGACTCCACGGACTACGACAAATCGCAGCATTAAATTTCTCCATGCGAGCGTGACAAGTTGTTCGGATATGCAAAACAAATCGAGCGATTCCCAGGGCACTCAACGTGGCCAGAGAGATTGCCAGTTGCCTATGAATTGTCGATGATTTTCCCACTATGTCGAACGTCCGAAACGGGTAGGCTACTGCCCGACGTGGACACCTGAAACCGATCCGTTGCGGTCTCTCACCCGATTGCGGCGACTGCCTGCTGCTCGGCCAACTTCAGTCGTTCTGTCCGAGGGCGAAGGAACGGAGTCAAACCGACTAACGCCCCTTGCTGGAGCGCATCGATCTGGAATCGAACTGCTTTAGCTCCGCGTCAGTGAGCATGTAATCGCTGCAGTCACGCAGGCGGGCAATGGCGAGATCCAGGAACGCTCTTACTCGCTTGGGTTGAGCGGTTCGACTTCCGTAGTACATGTGCAATCCAATATGTGCGCTCATGTGCCGCAGCAGGATCGGCACCAGCCGCCCCGCCCGAATATGCGATGCCGCCGAGAAGCTGGCTAGCTGCCCTATGACTTGCCCAGCGAGGACGGCTTGCATTTCCAGTTCCGAATCATTCGTGGCGAACGCTGGCGACATCTGCCGATATTCGAGCCTGCCGTCGACCGTCAAATACCAGGGGGCTACCTTGCCGGTCCCCGAATGGCGGAACACGCTACAGCGATGCGCCGCCAGATCGTCGAGCGTCAATGGCACGCCGTACGCCTCCAGATAGCCGGGGGCGGCACACACCATCATCTGAATTGGAAAAAGCTGCCGTCCGATCACCCCTTCGCTGGGCGATGCCCCGATCCTGAAGCCGACATCGACGCGATCCAATACCCAGTTGCCGATCCCGTCATCGAGTTGCACGTCCGGCTGGATACCTGGGTGCACACGGCAGAACTCGTCGAGCAACGGCATGAGGATGGTGGCGAACGAGGATTTCGGCCCGACGATACGAAGCGGCCCGGCGATTTCATCCTTGGATTCCCGCGCCAGGGCCAGGGCGCGATCCAATGCCGCCAGAGCCGGCTGTGTGTTCTCCAGGAATCGCAGGCCCTCCTCAGTCAGGGCAAGGCTGCGCGTGGTTCGATGCAACAGGCGGACCCCGAGGTGCCGTTCAAGTTGCGCGATGCTCTGACTGGCCGCCTGGGGCGTAACACCCTGAGCCAGTGCTGCCTTTCGAATGCTGCCGAGCTCCACTGCTTTGGCGAACATCGCAATGGCCTTGAAGTCGTTGATGGGCATGACCGAAGCTTTCGATGGAGTGCGAACGGGACAATGAGGCAGATTTTAATTATCAATCTGAGGTTGATATTGACGCAAGTCTTTCTCGGCTATTCACTTGAAACTGACCGTTCTACAGTAGCGCTCGTCGGGCCACGTGCCCATGTCGTCTAAAACCACCATCGACGTTCAATTCCAAGGATCAACCATGCAACACGTCACACTGAACAACGGAATGCAGATGCCCATCCTCGGCTATGGCGTCTTCCAGATTGCAGACGAGGCAGAATGCGAGCGCTGTGTCGTCGACGCAGTACAGGCGGGTTATCGTCTGATCGACACCGCTGCGTCCTACAGGAACGAGGCGGCCGTCGGACGCGGCTTGAAGCGCAGTGGCGTGGCGCGCGACCAGCTTTTCGTCACCAGCAAACTGTGGGTTGAAGATGTCAGCTACCTGCGTGCGCGTACAGCCATCGACCAATCGCTGCGCCGTCTGGATGTGGATTATCTTGATCTGTTCCTGATCCACCAGCCGTTCTCGGATGTTCACGGTGCATGGCGCGCCATGGAGGAAGCGCATCGCGCCGGCAAATTGCGGGCGATTGGCGTGAGCAACTTCCAGTCGGACCGCCTGATGGACATCACGGCGTTCAACGAGATCAAACCGGCGGTCAATCAGATCGAGGTTAATCCCTTTCATCAGCAGGAGGAGAGCATCGCGTTCATGCGCGACCTCGGCATACAGTCGGAAGCGTGGGCCCCTTTCGCCGAAGGACGGGGCAACCTGTTCCAGAACGATCGATTGGTGGCCATTGCCGAGCGTCACGGCAAGTCCGTGGGGCAGGTCGTACTTCGATGGCTAGTACAGCGCGGCGTCGTTGCGCTCGCAAAGTCGGTGCGAAAGGAACGGATGCTGGAGAACCTGGCCGTCTTTGACTTCGAACTGTCCGAGGCAGATATGACGGCAGTCGCATTGCTGGAGACGGGCACCAGCAGCTTCTTCTCACACCGCGATCCTGCGATCGTGAAGTGGATGAGTGAACGAAAGCTCGGCCTCTGAGATACCGTGGCTGACCGCCAGGAACCAGTAAGATCTGAGTGGCGTTCGCGGGTCATATGCTCGCGAACGCGATCAAATCGGACATTCAAACGGTCAGCGTGACAGACCGCTTCTGGCCGCACTGCGCCCCACGACCGGGTACGCCGCTCGCCCACGGCCCACGCTCTCATGCAACAGGCATAACCGATCCACAAGCGACGCTCAAGGCGCTTGATACCGGACATTCGGACCAGTTCTTAGTCGGCACTCGGGGCCAGCCTCGGCGAGCCCATTTTGAACCATGCTTTCGCGATCTTTCCATTCTCAATTTGATAGATCGCAAGCACGTCGATTTCGCCGATGCCATTGGCAAACGTGCGCGTGACTACCTCTTGGTCGACTACCAGGTTATCGACGACACTGCGCCTGATCAGCTTGCCGAACAGGTTAGGTTCTTTGAATCGAGTGACGTGACGCTCGCGTATCTGCCCCGCTCCGCTGGCTAGCAGTTTCGCGGGAAATTCGTAATATTCACAGTCGTCGGACCACCACTCCATAAAGGCATCGATATCACGTGCGTTATATGCGTCGAGTTGCTTTTGTACCGGCTGCTCTGCAGCTGTTGGCGCAATAGATACTTTCATTTTCGTTGATCGTCCTTAGTGGGATAACCCAAATTTCCAAAGTCAAACTCGATGTCGGCTTCTCGCAGGCCACTGCCAGTCTACGACTGTCGGGTAGTGCCCGACGACCAAGCGTGCCGATCGCCGCGGGGGGGGCATGCAATTGGCATAGAGCGACCCAGAGTGTGTGGAAACTCCATTTTTGCCGCCAAGCGGGCGATTGCCGGTCAGGTCGATCGAGTTTGATACCGTGAGTTTGCACTAATCGAACATCGCGAGCGCAACAAAGCCCCTCGGGGCTTCAG
>NZ_JABBFZ010000005.1 GCF_012927125.1 Paraburkholderia antibiotica | reverse complement strand
GTAAGGCATGCCGCCAGCGTTCAATCTGAGCCAGGATCAAACTCTTCAGTTCAAACCTGTTACTGTTTTCGGTTTCGTTAGAAACCGGTCGCTCACTCAACGTACTGACGAAGTGTTCATCCATCTTTCGATGAAAAAACCTTCCTTTCATTACTGTGTGAGGCTTCTGATACTTTTGCTATCCGGCCAATTCCGAAGAACCGGCCAGTGCATTTCCGCATCAAGCGCCCACACTTATCGGCTGTTAGTTTTTAAAGATCGTTCGCAAATCACAGCACCTACAACCACCGGCACCGCTTCGTTTGCGTCGCTGCGTCTGCAGCAGAGAAACGAGATTATGGAGAGCCGGTCGCATCACGTCAATACCCTTCTCGCAATTTATTTTAAAAAGCTGAAGAGCACAAAAATTAAGCAGCAACGTGCGAACTTCCAATTAGTTAGTCATCCGATTTAATTGCCGACTCATCGAACGGACCGGAAATGCCGGCGCGGTTACGCCTTCTCTTATAGAGAAGCACCGACAACCGAGTCATTCGAAGAGGGAAACCCAACCGACCAGGAGTAGGCGGCAGGCTATTCATAAGAGGAGAAGAGAGGAATGAAGAAAAGCCAACTGGAAGCTTTTCCACAGAAAATGTTCGCAAGCCTGTGGATAACCGCTCCAAAACTGCGCCAAGTACTTGATAGAAAACTGTTCTTGCGCGTTGCGCGCAAAGCGCGGCGCCCTGCGGTCGCCGCGCCTCTGCCTTACTTATAGTCAGGCCGACTTCATCGTCACATGCGCATTCGTACGCATAAACGCGCTGCGCTCGACGATCGCGCCAAACAGCAAGCCGATCGTCGTCCACATGATCGCCTGCATGCCGAGCGCCGCCACGCGGAATTTCCACAGCAGCACCGCCGGGAACGCGGCCGGCACTTCATTGATCACCGGCATCGACAGTTGGACGGCCGCGATGATCACGACGAACACGAGTCCGGCGACAATCGAACCGTTCCACGCGCCCAGCTTCGCCGCCGCGCGACGACGCACCTTCAGCGAAAACACCATCGTCGCAAGAGAAATCGCGATCATCAGAAAGAACAGGCCCGTACGCGTGCCGATCGTCTCCGGGTCGCCGACCGACGGTGGATTGGCCGGATACTTGAGATTCGGCACGATGACGAGCGCGATGAACGCGCCGAGCGCGAGCCACGCGGACAATGCACGCACGCTCAATGCACCCGCACGACCATACGCATAAGCGAATACCAGCGAAAACAGCCCGCCGAATGCCGCACCATAAGTGACGACACCGGTCAGCAGACCGAGGCCCGCTTGCGTCTCACGACTGACGATTTCGGGCTCAGGCGCCTCGCCACGTGCAGCGGCCGCTTTTTCCTCGAACGAAATGGCCTGATCGACCTGCGGTTCGCCGACGATTCGCGCGAACGTGAACGTGAGCAAGCCCGCGACGATGCCCGCGAGCATCCCGCGTACCAACAATTTACCAACCATGTCGAACTCCGTTAGTGGCAGGGGAAGCCAAGCAGATGGCGACCGTCGTGCACGAACTCATGCACGTACATGCCGGGCACGAGCGACGTCGCGCCCTGTTCCGCACCAACGAAGTAAAGCGCGAGCAACAGCAGCAAGCCGCCGAACACCACCCATGGCAGCAGTTCGCGCAAAGGAATCGGAGTAGGCTGAGCCGCCGGTTGCGCGGCGGAATCGAAAACAGCGTGGTTCATCACGGACATCTCCTGGGGTAACGCGCCCCGAAAGTCGATTGCAGAGGAATGATGCGAAGTTCAGGTCTGGCTTTCGGCTCTTTTCATTGCAATGCCGATTACAGTGGCGCGACCGCGCCGGGTTCTCACCGGCTTCCGCGCTTCGCAAGGCGCCTATTCTACGCGCTAAACTTCGGCCTTCGTGAAGGAAGGCCGTACAAACTCCCGCTGGATCATGCCGCCGCAAAGCCGGGCGTGACGGCGACGCAAAGGCATTCAATGGATACGCGACTGTTACTGGTGAGCCATGCGGCGACGGCCGCGCAGCGCGCGGGCCGCTTTCCCGCCGACGAGCCGCTCGACGCGCGCGGCCACGCCGAAGCCGCAGCCGCCCGGACACGCCTCGCCCTTCCCGCCGCGACGGCAGCCACTGTATTAACCAGCCCGGCCGCCTGCGCACGCGAGACGGCTGTCGCGCTCGGCCTTGCGGCCACGCCTGTCGATGCCTTGGCGGATCTCGACTACGGTCAATGGCGCGGCCAGCGCGTCGCCGACGTTGCCCAGCAAGCGCCCGACGCACTGGCCGCCTGGACGCGCGACCCCGCCGCCGCGCCGCCCGGCGGCGAATCGTTCGGTCAATTGGTGCAACGAATGGGACGATGGCTCGACGCGCTCGCGCTACAGCCGCCGCAAGAACCCGCGCCAAAGGAATCCGCCGACGATACGGCCAACGCGACGCCACACACCGCTCGCCCCCGAACCCTCATCGCCATCACACACGCGCCGCTGCTGCGCGCCGCCATTGTGTCTACGCTGGGCGCATCGCCGGACGTGTTCTCTCGCATCGAGATCGCGCCGCTATCAGTGATCGAATTACGCCACTCGCGGCGCGGCTGGACCTGGTGGCCGGCCACCGCCCTCTGATAACCACACTCGCCTACCGCCCCGACACCACCAGCCGCAACCGGTTCGTCCCCTGCGGCGTCAACGTGATCTCGGTGCGCTGTCCCTTCGCGCCAAGATAAAAGTGCTGGCGCCCCGGTGAATTCTGATCGTGGGTCGCATCGGGCAGACACGACGCGATGTCGGCGGCGACTGCCTCCAACGCATCCGCGTTCGCGCCCGCCGCCTGATGCGGCGTCCACGTGCACTGGAAACTGCGATGTGCGGCCGAGCATTGCGCGTCGTCGCCATAGGGCTGCGCGACGCCTTTGCCGTCCTCGGGCGTCAGCGACGCGAAGCCATCGGGCGCGGCGGCCACGATCCGTTTGAGCGCGGCGCAAGGCCGGGGGCTATCGTCGGCGGATGCGCCGCACGGCAGCAACGCAACGAGCGATGCCGCGGCCAGCGCGATAGCGGGGAATCGATAGGGTTTCATATTGGGTGTGCTTGTGTGTGCTACGCCGAAAGTTCGGCGAAAGATCCGGCAAAAAAGTGGCTACCGGAGCCTCGCATGCCGAAGCACACGACATGCCCATACGCGCCGCCACACACGCCATCCCAAAGCACTCACCGCCCCTTCCACCATATACAAGGGCCATTCCCGCAGCCACCCGAGCCCGTCCCCCACGGCACACAAATTGCGTCGCGCCATACCGGCCACGACATCGTCGCCACTTCATTTGACGGAACCGCCGACGCCATCCTTCACATCATGTCGATCACATCCATTACGCCCGCCTCCGCCCGCCTGTCGTCCGGCATCGAAGGAATCGACGACATTCTCGGCGGCGGCCTCACGCCGAACCGCATGTATCTCGTCGAAGGCGAACCGGGGACTGGCAAAACCACCCTGGCATTGCAATTCTTACTCAGGGGGCTCGACGAAGGGCAGACCGGCCTCTACATCACGCTGTCCGAAACGCGCGCCGAGCTGCTCGCGATCGGCGAAAGCCATGGCTGGGACCTGAGCCGCTTCACGATACTCGAGCAGTTGCCCGAGGAAGGGCTCGAACCGCAGTACGAACAGAGCGTGCTACATCCGGCCGAAGTCGAACTCGGCGAGAGCGTGCGCAACATGATCGAGCGCATCGACGAACTGAAGCCCGCGCGCGTCGTGCTCGACAGTCTTTCCGAGTTGCGACTGCTGGCGGAGAACCCATTGCGCTACCGCCGGCAGATACTCGCGCTCAAGCGCCATTTCTCGACCCGCGACTGCACCGTGCTGCTGCTCGACGACACCTCGGCCAGCGCCTCCGGCATTCAGCTTCACAGCATCGTGCACGGCGTCATCAGCCTCGACAACATCGCCCACGATTACGGCGGCAACCGGCGCCGCATGCGCATCGCGAAGATGCGCGGCATCCGCTTTCGCGAGGGCTATCACGACTTCACGCTGAACACCGGCGGCCTGCGTGTCTATCCGCGCCTCGTCGCGGCCGAACATCACAGCACGTTCGACACGAACCCGATCAGCACCGGCACATCGGGGCTCGACGCGCTGCTCAGCGGCGGCCTCATCCCCGGCACCAATTCGCTGATCATCGGGCCCTCGGGGGTCGGCAAGACCACCACCGTGGTGTCGTGCCTGCTCGCCGCGCTCGAACGCGGCGAGCGTTGCGCGTACTACGTGTTCGACGAAACGCTCGGCACGCTGGTCACGCGCTGCGCGACGCTCGGCATGGATCTCGCGCCGCACGTCGAAAGCGGTCTGCTGACGCTGCGCCAGATCGATCCCGCGGAAATCTCGCCGGGCGAGCTGTCGAACGACGTGCGCAACGCCGTCGAAAACGAGCGCGTGCGCTACGTCGCGATCGACAGCCTGAATGCGTATCTGCAGGCCATGCCCGGCGAGCGCTATCTGCTACTGCACATGCACGAGCTGCTCGGCTACCTGAATCAGCAAGGCGTGATCACGATGCTGGTGCTCGGGCAGCACGGCATCATCGGTGAAGTGCAGACCGAGATCGACATCAGCTATCTGAGCGACGTGGTCGTGCTGTTCCGCTATTTCGAGCATCACGGCGAAGTGCTGACGGCCGTGACCGCCGTGAAAAGCCGCGCGAGCGAACACGAGCGCACGATCCGCCAGTTCCGCCTCGGCGGCAAAGGCGTCGAGATCGGCGAGGCACTGCGCGACTTCGAGGGCGTGCTGTCGGGCCTGCCTTCATATCGCGGCAGCACCGCGATGCTCGGCACGGCGCGCAATCTGATCGACACTTCCGGACAGTAAGCGATGGAGCAGCGTGTCCTCATCCTCGCGCCGTTCGGCCGTGACGCCGACGTGATCGCCGCGGTACTGCACAACGACGCGCGCGCCTGCGTGAGCTGCGACACCGCCGACACGCTCACCACCGAGCTCGACGTCGGCGCCGGCACCGCGCTGCTCACGGAGGAAGCGCTCGCGAACGGCCATGCCGCGGGTCTGTTTGCGTGGCTCGAACGACAACCCGCATGGTCCGACTTCCCGTTCATCCTGCTGGCCGCGCGCAGCATCGGCCGACGCTCCGCGCGCGGACTCGAAGCGCTCGAGCGCCTCGGCAACGTGGTCGTGCTCGAACGGCCGCTCAATTCGGAGACGTTGCGCCGCGCGGTCGCGTCGTCGTTGCGGGCACGCGGACGCCAATATGAATCGCGACGGCTGCTGGCCGAGCGCATCGACGCGCAGGACGCGCTCGAACAGCTGAACGATTCGCTCGAAAGCCGCATCGCCGAACGCACGCACGAACTCGCATCGGCCAACGACCGCCTGATGGCCGAAATCCACGAACGCGCGAAAGTGCAGGCGGTGCTGGTGCAATCGCAGAAGATGGAGGCGCTCGGCCAGCTCACCGGCGGCATCGCGCACGACTTCAACAATCTGCTGAACGTGATCATGGTGAATGCCGAGCTGATCGCTCGCGTGAGCAACGACGAGCGTCTGCGCGGCATGGCGGCCACCGTCAAGCGCGCAACCGAACGCGGCGCGAAACTGACCGGCCAGTTGCTGACCTTCTCGCGCAACAGCAATCCGAATCTGCAGGCGCTCGACGTGGTCGCGCTGCTGCAGGGCATGCGCGACATCATCGCGGTGTCGCTCGGCTCGGGCATCCGCTATGACAACGCGTTCGAGCGCAACGAGATGTGGACCCACGCCGACGCGAATCAGCTCGAACTCGCGGTGCTCAATCTCGCGATCAACGCGCGCGACGCGATGCCGGCCGGCGGCCACCTTGACATTCGCGTGACGACCCACGACGCTCCCGACGAGACGCTGAAGGCCGGCCGCTACGTGGTGATCGAAGTCGCCGATACCGGCTCGGGCATTCCGGCCGCGGTGGTGTCGCGCGTATTCGATCCGTTCTTCACGACCAAGCCGGTCGGCAAGGGTACCGGGCTCGGCCTGAGCCAGGTGTACGGCATCGCGAGGCAGGCGGGCGGCGCCGCGCGCATCTTCAGCGAGGAAGGCGCCGGCACCACGGTGCAGATCTGGCTGCCGCGACGCGAACGCGTGGCCGCGCGCAACGAAGCCGAGGCCAACGCCGAAGCGAACGCCGCGAGCGACAAGCGTGTCCTCGTGGTCGAAGACGACGGCGAAGTGCGCGCGATGCTGGTCGAATCGCTGCGCATGCTCGGCTATACGGTGACCGAAGCCGCCGACGGCCGCGCCGGTCTGGACCGTCTGGAGGAGGACCATCCCGATCTGCTGATGGTGGACTTCGCGATGCCGGGCATGAACGGCATCGACGTGATCGCCGAGGCGCGCAAGCTGCGCGCCGATCTGCCGGTGATCCTCGCGACCGGCTATGCGGACGTCGACATCTCCGGTCTCGCGGTTCAGCATTGCACGATTCTGCACAAGCCCTTCCAGCTCGACGACCTGGCCCGCACGGTACGGCTCGGACTTGCCGCCTGAGTCCTGAACCCTGCGCTCTGAACTGCATCGAACCGCCTCTCGCCAAACCACTCGCCAGACGCATCGACAAGCCGATCGAAAGGTCGATTCAAACGCCCTGCCGGCGCAGCCGGCGCAGTTCATCGCACCTTTCGCCAGCCCTTCTCCCAGCGGTTTAACACCACTGTCGCATTCCCGCCTCAGACTTTTCCGAACCGGCGATAATTTCCAATTCAATAGTTTGCTAACGAATAGTTTGGAAATACAATACCGGCCATGTCGAATCTCGATGCCCTGCGCCGCACTGTCAGTAGCACGCTGGTCCTCGCCGCCAGAAAATGGCGGCGCTCGAGTCATGGCGTGCTGGCGGCATTCAACGTGTCGGAAGCATGCGCGACGCCGCTGCTGACCGCGAGCCGGCTCGGCTCCGCGGTGCGTCAGGTGACGCTGGCCGATCACATCGGCATCGAGGGTCCTTCGCTCGTGCGGCTGCTCGATCAGCTGTGCGCGGCGGGCCTGATGCGTCGCGACGAAGATCCCGAGGACCGCCGCGCCAAGACCGTCGCGCTCACCGACGAAGGCCGCGCCGTCACCGCGAAGATGGAAGAAGAACTGGTGACGCTGCGCGCGCAGGCACTCAAGGGCGTGTCGCGCGGCGATCTGGAAGCCACATTGCGCGTACTCGACGCCTTCACGACCGACGCCGCCGCGCGCATCGAAGCGGGCAGCGCCGAGCCCGAACCCAGCGACACCCACACCGAACCGGCTAAACGCGCACCGCTCAAGCGCGAACCGCTAAAGCGCAAAACCGCCAAACGCGGGCCGCTCGCGAACAAAACCCAGACGGCCGGCAAAACCGTCGTGAAACCATCGGGTAAATCTCGCGGCACCGCCCTTTCCCGCAAGTCCACCCAACGCCGCGCGCGAACTGCCGCGCCGCGTCACGCCGATTCCGCGTAACGGTTTATGGTCTACCCCTCCATCCGCGACTGGCTGTTCTCGGTCAAGACATTTGCCGCGGCCATGCTCGCGCTCTACATCGGCCTCGCGTTCGAACTGCCGCGACCGTACTGGGCGATGGCCACCGTCTATATCGTGTCGAATCCGTTCGTCGGCGCGACCCGTTCGAAGGCGATCTACCGCGCGCTCGGCACCGCGCTCGGCGCGTCGGGCGCGGTGCTGCTGGTGCCGCCGTTCGTCGAATCGCCGTATCTGTTCAGCGTGATCGTCGCGACGTGGACCGGCACGATGCTCTACCTCGCGGTGTCGGACCGCACCGCACGCAGCTACGTGTTCATGCTGGCCGCCTACACGATGCCGATCATCGCGCTGCCCTCGGTGATGAATCCGACCGCCGTCTTCGATCTCGCGATCAGCCGGACCGAGGAAATCACGCTCGGCATCGTGTGCGCGAGCATCGTCGGCAGTACGCTGTTTCCGAGCCGGCTCGCGCCGACCATCATCGAGCGCACCGACGCGTGGTTTCGCGACGCCGCGTTCTACGCGACCGAAACGCTGTCGGGCCGCATCGCGAGCGCGGCGATTTCGGGCGCGCGGCAACGGCTCGCCAGCACGAGCAACGGCCTCGAACTGCTGCTGAGCCAGCTCGCTTACGACCACACGCGACCCGACATCCTCGCGCGCGCGCATGAACTGCGCGGCCGCATGCAGTTGCTACTGCCGATGATGTCCGCGCTCGCCGACCCGCTGGTCGCGCTCTACAACAACGGTCGCGATAGCTGGCCCGAAGGGCTCGACGCGCTGCTCGCCGACGTCACCCGGTGGTTCAATCAGCCGCTGCCCGCGCCGCGCGAGGGCTATCACGCGGATGAGACCGCCAACGCGCTGCGCGAGCGCATCGCCGCGATGCGCCCGCCGGCCGCCGCGCTCGCGCACTGGGACGGCGCGCTGCTGTCGAACGCGCTATGGCGCCTGAAGCAGATGATCGACCTGTGGCAGGACTGCCGCTCGCTGCGCATCATCATCACGCACGAGGGAGGTTCGTGGCATCCGCACTTTCGTCATTGGCGGCTCGGCGGCACCGAGCGCTTCTACGATCGCGGCATGATGCTGTTCGCTACCGTCTCGGCAGCCATGGCCGTGGTGCTCGCATGCGGCCTGTGGATCAGCTCGGGCTGGAACGACGGCGCGAGCGCGGTCACGCTCGCGGCGGTGGCCTGCTGCTTCTTTGCCGCGCTCGACGAGCCCGCGCCCTTCGTGTTCCGCTTCTTCGTCGCGACCGCCATCAGCGTGGTAGCGGCGGGTCTCTATCTGTTCGTCGTGCTGCCGCAGGTGCACGATTTCCCGATGCTGGTGATCCTGTTCGCGGCGCCGTTCATCCTGGTCGGCACGCTGATCCCGCGCCCGCAGTTCAACATGGTGACGGTGCTGGTCGCCGTGAATACCGCGACCTTCATCAGCATTCAGGACGCGTACGACGCGAACTTCCTCACCTTCATGAACGCGAATCTCGCGGGCCTCTCCGGTCTGCTGTTCGCGTATCTGTGGACGCGCGTGACGCGCCCGTTTGGCGCCGAACTCGCGGCCGCGCGGTTGTTGCGCTCGAGCTGGGCCGACGTCGCGCTGACCGCGTCGGCCCAGCCGATCGAAGATCCGCGCAACCTCGCCGCGCGCATGCTCGACCGTCTGATGCAGTTGATCCCGCGACTTGCCGCGACCGACGATCATCGCCATCCGTCGATCGAAAGCTTCCGCGATCTGCGCATCGCGTTCAACGCGCTCGATCTGCGCCGGCTCACCCGCAAGCTCGGCGGCGAAGCGCCGGCCGCGATCGATCACGTTCTCGACGGCGTGCGCACTTACTACGAAGGCTGCGTCGAAGGGCGTCATCGTCACCCGGTGCCGCAAAGTCTGATGGCGGCGATCGACGCGGCGGTCGCGCGCGTCACCGCGCAAGGTCTCGCGAACGCGGCCGCACCGACCGAGACTTCGCAGACCTCGGCGCGCCAGTTGCGCGATGCGCTGCACGCGCTGGTCGGCTTGCGTCTTTCGCTATTTCCGGCCACCCTCACAAAGCCGACGCCGACCGAACCGGAGGCCGCCGCATGACGCACTATCCGTTGGCGCAACCGAGTTCGCCACCCGTCCACCCTTTTTCCAGTTCCCGCGATGATCGGTGAAATCGATATCTTCGGCGTATTCGTGCCATCCGTGCTGGTGCTGATGTTCATCGCGTATCTGATCAACCTCGCACTGCGCACGGTGCTCGCGTACGTCGGCTTTTACCGCCTCGTCTGGCATCGCTCCATCTTCGATCTCGGCATCTATGTGCTGGTGCTGGGCCTTGTCGTCGTTGTTTCGCACAGACTAATAACGTGAAAAAAACCTGGTTCTCCGTTGGTCAGATCCTGCTGACCCTGATCGTCGTCGTGATCGCAGCGCTCGTGCTGTGGAAACTGGTCAACTACTACATGTTCGCGCCATGGACCCGCGACGGGCACGTGCGCGCCGACGTGATCCAGGTCGCGCCGGATATCTCGGGACTGATTTCGTCGGTCGAAGTCGTCGACAACCAGCAGGTCAAGCAGGGCCAGACGCTGTTCGTGATCGACCAGGCGCGCTACACGCTCGCGCTGCGTCAGGCCGAGGCCACCGCGCAGCAGCGTCGCGCGACACTCGATCAGGCGCGCCGCGAATACGCGCGTAACCGCCAGCTCGGCAACCTCGTCGCTGCGGAAGTGCTCGAAGAAAGCCGCTCGCGCGTCGAAGCCGGCGAAGCGGCACTCGCCGACGCGAACGTCGCGATCGACACCGCCAGGCTGAACCTGCAACGCTCGACCATCAAGAGCCCGGTCGACGGCTATCTGAACGACCGCGCGCCGCGCGCCGGCGAATTCGTGTCGGCGGGCCGCGCGGTGGTCGCGGTGGTCGACATGCATTCGTTCCGCGTCGACGGCTACTTCGAGGAAACCAAGCTGCGCGGCATCGACATCGGCCAGCCGGTCGACATCACCGTGATGGGCGAGCCGACGCCGTTGCGCGGCCACGTGCAGAGCATCGTCGCGGGTATCGAAGACCGCGACCGCACGCAGAGCGCCAATCTGCTGCCGAACGTGAACCCGGCGTTCAGCTGGGTGCGGCTCGCGCAGCGCATTCCGGTGCGCGTCGCGCTCGACGAAGTGCCGGCCGATTTCCGGCTGATCGCCGGGCGCACGGCAACGGTCGCGGTGCGCGATCTGTCGCCGACCAGAACGCGGGCCGTGTCGGGAACGCGTAGCGCGTCGGCCACGGTCCCGGCTTCGGCCGCGGCGGTGGCGCCGAATGCGGCGGTCGGTTCCGGCTCCGCCGCGTCGGCGGCGGCTGCGGCTTCATCGGGCGCGTCGCAATGAAATTCGCGCGTACCCTGTTTTCGCTGGCGCCGCGCCTGCCGCGGCTGCCCTTGCTGCCGCTGTTGCCGCTCAGCGTCGCGCTGACCGGCTGCATCAACGTCGGTCCCGACTACACGCTGCCGAAGCAGGCGCTCGTCAACGCGCCGCTTGCGACCGGCGCGATCGAAGGCGCCGACCCGACGCTGACCTCGACGCTCAACACGCCGACCGTCTGGTGGAAGCTCTACGACGATCCGGTGCTCAACAGCCTCATCGACGAAGCGCTGAAATCGAATACCGACCTGCGCGTCGCGGCCGCGAATCTGGCGCGCTCGCGCGAGGCGCTCGGCGTCGCGCAGGCGCAAGGCGGCTTCTCGGGCAAGGCGTCGGCGGCGGTCCAGCGCGCCCAGGAATCGGCCGAGCAGTATCTGCTCACCGAGAAAATTCCGGTCGTCAACGAAGGCGACTTTGGCCTGAGCATCGCGTATGAAATCGATCTGTTCGGCAAGCTGCGGCGCGGCGTCGAAGCCGCGAGCGCGGACACCGAGGCGGTCGCGGCCGCGGGCGACCTCGCGCGCATCACGGTGGTCGCGGACGTGGTGCGCTCGTATGTCGGGCAATGCTCGGCGGCCGAGGAATTGCGCATCGCGCAGCAATCGCTGGCGCTGCAGAAACAGCGCGTGGACCTGTCGCGCCGGCTGCGCGACGCGGGCCGCGGCAACCAGACCGAAGTCACGCGCGGCCAGACCCAGGTCGAAAATCTGAGCGCCGATATTCCGCGCTACACCGCGCGCCGCAAGATCGCGCAATACCGGCTCGCGGCGCTGCTCGCGCGTGCGCCGTCCGATCTGCCGCCGGCCGTGCTCGCGTGCGACCGGCTACCCCAACTGCGTCAGCCGATTCCGATCGGCGACGGCGCCGCGCTGCTGCGGCGTCGCCCGGACGTTCGCGAAGCCGAGCGGCAACTGGCGTCCGCGACCGCGCGCATCGGCGTCGCGACCGGCGCGCTCTATCCGAGCGTGAGCATCGGCGCGTCGGCGGGCTTTACCGGCGTGCTCGAAGACATTCCCACCCAGCCGACCGCGCGCTGGGGCTTCGGTCCGTTGATCACCTGGAACTTTCCGACCAACGGCGCGCGCGGCCGCATCCGCGAAGCCGAAGCGTCGAGCCAGGTCGCGCTCGCGAAGTTCGACGGTGTGGTGCTGACCGCGCTGCGCGAGACCGAGACCAACCTCGCGACCTACGCGTCCGACTACCAGCGCGCCGAAGCGCTGCGCTCGGCGCTGCAGTCGGCCGCGCAATCGGCGGATGAAACGCATCGGCTGTATCGCGCGGGACGCGAGTCGTTCCTCTCCGATCTCGACGCCACCCGTACGCTGACGGCGGCCAAAGCGCAGCTCTCGGCAGCCGAGGGTCAGGTGGCAATCGATCAGGTGAATCTGTTCCTGTCGCTCGGCGGCGGCTGGGAGGTCAGCGGGCAGAGCACGCCGGGCGAGACGCCTGCGCAGTTGAAGGCCACGCCGGTTGCGGCGAAGGCTAAAGCGGCGACTTCGTCGTCGGCGGCATCGCCTTCGACCACCGCAACGGCCAAGGCTCCCTGATCGGCTTAGCTTACGAAATATATTTAATTAACTTTCATTTTTCTTTCATTTCATGTTAAATACGAGACACCACTACACACTACGGGGTCTCCTATGTCGCCATTCATGCAAGGTGCCACTACGTTGGGAGGATGCATCGGCGTCTTCACGGTCGTGGTAGCGCTCGTGGAAATGCTGGCGAATTGAGTTCGGACAGGAAGGGGTGGCGTGAGCACGCGGTCGTGCAATGCTGCCGTTCAACACTAACGCCCCTTCCCCGCCGCCAGATGAATCGCCGCCCGCACTCGCGGATACGTGCCGCAACGGCACACCACCGGCGTCATCGCTTCATCGATCTCCGCATCTGTCGGATTCGGCTTGTGCTTGAGTAGCGCACAGGCCGCCATCAACTGCGCACTCTGACAATACCCGCACTGCACGACGTCGAGTTCGAGCCATGCCGCCTTCAGCGCCTGCGCCTCGCGTCCGTGCAAGCCTTCGATCGTCGTGATCTTCTGCGTATGCAGGCTCGACATCGGCGTCTGGCACGCGAGACACGCGGCATCGTCGAGATTGATCGTGCACGCGCCGCAAATGCCCACGCCACAGCCGAACTTCGTGCCGGTCATGCCGAGGTCGCAGCGCAATACCCAGAGCAGCGGCATGTCCGGCGCGGCGTCGACTTTCACCATGCGTCCGTTGATGTTCAGTAGTGCCATGCTTGCCTCCTGAAGCTTCTGACGCTCCTGAAACTCCTGAAGCGCCACGTCGAAATCTCGAACTCCCGTCCCGTCACACGAGCTGCAACGGCAAGGTCCGCAAGCGCTGCCCGGTCAGCGCGAACACCGCATTGGCCACCGCCGGCGCAACCGGCGGCACGCCGGGCTCGCCGACACCCTGCGGATGCAACTGGCTCGGCATGATGTCGGTTTCGATTGCCGGACACACGTTCATCCGCACAACCGGGAAATCGACGAAGTTCTTCTGCTGCACCTGACCATCGACGATCGTGATCTCGTTCTGCAACGCGCTCGACAAGCCGAACACGATGCCGCCCTCCATCTGCTGGCGGATCAGATTCGGATTCACCGGCAAGCCGCAATCGATCACGCACACCACGCGATGCACGCGAATCTGCCGGTTCGGTCCGATCGACACCTCCGCGACCTGCGCCACGACGCTGCCAAACGCCTCGTGCAACGCGACGCCGCGCGCGCAGCGTGCGCCATCGGCCGCGGGCTTGAGCGGCTGCCCCCAATTCGACAGCGTCGCGACACGCTTCAGGACTGCCAGGTGTCGCGGATGTTCGGCCAGCAGCGCGGCGCGAAACGCGATCGGATCCTGCCCGGTCGCGGCCGCCAGTTCGTCGGTGAAGCTCTCTGTGAAGAACGCCTGGTGCGAGTGGCCGACCGAGCGCCAGAAACCGACCGGCACCGGCAATTCGACGATCTTGTGCGACACCCGCGCGACCGGCCATTCGTACGGTTGATCGAACGCGCCCTCGCAGGTGGTCTTGTCGAGCGGAATGCGCGGCACGCCGTAGTAGCGCGCGAGCGACTCCGGCACGATTGCCTGCCCCGCCGATTTCGCGTGCCACGCCACCAGCTTGCCCTGTTCGTCGAAGCTCGCGCGCAGCCAGGCCGCGCACGCCGGCCGGTAGAAATCGTGCGTGAAGTCCTGCGCGCGCGACCAGATCGTCTGCACCGGACGACCGTCCGCCTCACGCGCAATCGCCGCGGCCTGTGCGATGAAATCGAGTTCGAGACGCCTGCCGAATGCGCCGCCGAGCAGTTGCGTCTGCACGTCGACCTGATCGGCGTCGATGCCGAGCGCCTTCGCCACATGCTGCCGCGCGAGCGCGGGCACCTGCGTCGACGCCCACACGGTGGCCGCGCCGTCCGCGACCTGCACGGTGCAATTCAGCGGCTCGACCGCGCCATGCGCGAGATACGGCGCGTAATACATCGCTTCGAGCGTGCGCGCCGCGCGACCCATCGCGTTGTCGACGTTGCCGCGATGGAAGTACACGTGACCGTCGCTGTCGTCGAGCGCCGCGACGAGGCGGCGCTTCACATCCGCGCTCGACACCTGCGCGGCCGCGCCTTCGTGCCAGTCCACCTTGATCGCCGCGACCGCGTTCATCGCGCGATAAGCGTTGTCCGCGATCACCGCCACGCCGCCGGTGCCGCCCGCGTAGGGCGGCAGCGCGAAGGCCTTGATGAAGCCCGGCATGCTCCGCGCGGGCGCCGCATCGAACTGCGCGACCGTGCCGCCAAGCGTCGGACACATCACCACGCTCGCGTACAGCAGGCCGGTCGGCAGCACGTCGATGCCGAAGCGCGCGACGCCGTCGAGCTTCGACGCGGCTTCGATACGCCGCACCGGCTGACCGATCAGCCGGAACTCAGTCGGCTGCTTCAACACGATGCTGCGCGGCAGCGGCTGCCGCGCAGCCTGCGACGACAACTCGCCGAAGCTCGCCTTATGCCCCCACGCATGCAGCACGTAGCCGTTTTGCGCGCGGCATTCGTGCAGCGGCACGTCCCATTGCTCGGCCGCCGCGCCGATCAGCATCGCGCGCGCCGACGCGCCGGCCTCGCGCATCGGCGTCCATAGATCGTTGATGCTCGACGAGCCGCCCGTCATCATCGTGCCGAACTCGCGCACCAGCTTGCGCGTGATCCACACGGTGCCGCGCTTCACGTAGCTGTCGTCGTCGGGACGAAACGGCAGATCGTCGACGATGCTCTGCACGCTGTTGTAGATCCGGTCGATCGGCGCTTCCTCGACGCGCACCTGCGACCAGTCGGCGTCGAGCTCTTCGGCCAGCAGCATCGCGAGGCCCGTATGGATGCCCTGGCCCATTTCGGCCTTGCACATCATGATCGTCACGCGGTTGTCGGCATCGATCTTGACCCAGCCGTTGAGCGCGACCTGCGAGCCCTGCACCGGCAGCGGCGTCGACGTGCTCAGCCGCTGCCGCGGCGGCACCACGGCCCAGCCCACCAGCAAGCCGCCGAGCGCGCTGGCGCCGCCGAGCAGGAACGTTCTGCGCGTTAACATGAGATGGCTCGCTCCGGCTAGCGGCACGATGACGGCGAAACGGCAAAACACGGACGAAAGCACGAACGTCGGCGTGGCAGAAAACGCCCAGACACCTATGCGCGTTTGCGAATAGTAATAAGACGGACAGCCGGGTGTGAGACTTAAATGCGCGCGCCCTGCGCAACGGGCCGTGCGGCGGGGGAATGCGGCGGAGGGAGACGGCGGGGCGAAGTCGTGGGGTGTTTCATTAACTGCCGCGACGTGCCGGGCCCCGCCGGCACGTCGCGTGCATGGTGCTCATGGTGCTGAGGTGCTATATGCGGCGCCTAGCGGCGGTTCGAGCCCGACATCACGTCGATCCACACGGCCAGCACGAGAATGCCGCCCTTCACGATCATCTGCCAGTACGCATCGACATCGAGCATCGACATGCCGTTGTCGAGACTCGCCATCACCAGCGCGCCGATCAATGCGCCGTACACGGTGCCGGAGCCGCCGCGCATCGAGGTGCCGCCGATAAAGCACGCGGCAATCGCATCGAGCTCGCCCATCGAGCCCGCCGACGGCGACCCGGCCGCGAGCCGCGCGGTGTTGACGATGCCGGCGAACGCGCACATCAGCCCCATCAGCGCGAAGATCGCGAGCTTCACGCGGTCGGTGTTGACGCCGGAGAGCCGCGTCGCTTCGAGGTTCGAGCCGACCGCATAGATGCGCCGGCCGAACACGGTCTGCGTCGCGACCCACGTGAAGATGCCGAGCAGCGCGAGCAGCAGCAGAACCGGCACCGGAATGCCGCCGTAGTTGTCGAGCATCGCGACGAAGCCCGCGAGAATCGCGCCCGCGCCGATCACCTTCGCGACGTCCTGCCAGAGCGGCACGACGCGCAACTGATAACGCTGACGATTCGCGCGCTGACGGATCGTCAGGAATGCCAGGAGCACGAACAGCACGACCGCGAGCGTGTCGCCCGCGAGCCGCGGCAGATAGCCCTGTCCGACGAACACGAAGCTGTCCGACACCGGCGCGATCGTCGAGCCGCCGGTAATGCCGAGCAGAATGCCGCGATACGCGAGCATGCCACCGAGCCCGACGATGAACGACGGCACGCGCCGGTACGTCGACCACCAGCCGTTGAACACGCCGACCGCGACGCCGAGCAGCAGCACGACCGGAATCGTCACGCCGATCGGCCAGTGCCGGTTCACGTCGAGAATCGCCGCCACGCCGCCGAGCAAACCGAGCAGCGAGCCGACCGACAGATCGATCTCGCCGGCGATGATCACGAACACCATGCCGCACGCGAGCATGCCGGTGATCGACATCTGCCTCAGCAGATTCGACACGTTGCGCGGCGTGACGAACGCGCCGTGCGTGAGCGCGGAAAAGAAAACCCAGATCACCGCGACCGCGATCAGCAGCGCGAGGATCTTGTAGCGCGCGAACAGTTGCTGGATGCGCTGGGTGCCACCGAATCCGCCACGCGATACGGCGTTGTCGGTACGTTGGGAAGTCACTTCGGGAGTCATGCGGCACTCGCTGCGGTTAAGTTCGAAGAGGGATGCACGGGACGAATCGCGGCGCCGAGTATGTCCTCCTGGGTGAGGCCATCGTTGACGAAATCGCCGCGCAACTCGCCCTCGCCGATCACCAGCACGCGGTCGCTGAGGCCGAGCACTTCCGGCAATTCCGACGACACCATCACGATCGACATACCGCGTTGCGCCAGCTGGAAAATCAGTTTGTAGATTTCGTATTTCGCGCCGACGTCGACACCGCGCGTCGGTTCGTCGAGGATCAGCACGGTCGGCTCGGTCAGCAGCATGCGCGTGAGCACCGCCTTCTGCTGGTTGCCGCCCGACAGGCTCGCGATCGACAGCATCGGATTCGCGGCGCGCACCGAGAGCCGCTTCATTTCGGTGTGGATCGTATCGAGTTCCGCGGCGGAATCGATACGCCCGCCCGACGTGAAACGCTGCAACACCGCGAGCGTGATGTTATGGCCGACGCTCAGGCCCGGCACGATGCCGTGACGCTTGCGATCCTCGGGCACCATCGCGATACCTGCGCGAATCGCGTCGATCGGCGCGCGGATTTTCAGCGGCTTGCCGTCGAGCACGACGCTCGCTTCGCTGATGCCCGGATAGGCGCCGAAGATCGCCTGCATCAGCTCGGTACGGCCCGCGCCGACCAGTCCGGCGACGCCGAGAATTTCGCCGCGTCGCAACGAGAACGACACGTCGTCCACGCGTTTGCGGCGCGGATTCGTCACGTCGAAACAGGTGACGTTGCGCGCCTCGAAGATCACCTCGCCGATCGGATGCGGCTCGCGCGGAAACAGATTCTTGATCTCGCGGCCGACCATCAGCGAAATGATGCGGTCGGTCGTGAGCGCGTGCATCGGTTCGGTCGCGACGTGACGGCCGTCGCGAATCACGCTGATCGTGTCGCACACGGCGGCGACTTCGTCGAGCTTGTGCGAGATATACACGCAGGCAATGCCGCGCCGCTTCAGATCGCGCACGATGTCGAGCAGGATCGCGATTTCGAACGCGGTCAGCGACGACGACGGTTCGTCGAGAATCAGCAGCTTCGCGCGCTTGTTCAGCGCCTTCGCGATCTCGATCAGTTGCTGATGGCCGCCGCCGTAGTTCATCACCGGCTGCGCGGCGTTGATGCCGCTGATGCCGAGTTCGCGCAGCAATTCGTCGGCGCGCTGGTACATCGCCGCGTAATTCATGCGCCCACCGGGCAGCGTGATTTCGTTGCCGAGAAAGATGTTCTCCGCAACCGACAGCTCCGGCACCAGCATCAGTTCCTGGTGAATGATGATGATCCCGGCGTGTTCGGTGTCGCGCACGCTCGCCGCTTTCAACGGCTTGCCTTCCCACGTTATTTCGCCATCCCAGGTACCGTGCGGATACAC
This sequence comes from Paraburkholderia antibiotica, assembly GCF_012927125.1. Classification (GTDB taxonomy): domain Bacteria; phylum Pseudomonadota; class Gammaproteobacteria; order Burkholderiales; family Burkholderiaceae; genus Paraburkholderia; species Paraburkholderia antibiotica. Next base: position 353,352 of record NZ_JABBFZ010000005.1, on the reverse strand, counting down.
GCCCGAGAGCACTTTCATCAGCGTCGATTTTCCCGCGCCGTTTTCGCCGCACAGGCCCACGCATTCGCCCGGCGAGACGCTCAGGTCGATGCCGTCGAGCGCTTTCACGCCGGAAAAAGATTTGACGATGCCGCGCATCGTCAGAAGAGGTTGCGTCATTCGCTCTGCCTCGCTGCAAGGTGGGCGGGCGCCCGGCCAGACTGCCGGGCCGCCTGGCCCGACAGCGTGGCGCTCACGCCGCGCCCGTCTTCCGTCTTATTGGCTCGCGAGTTGCGACTGCGTGTAGAAGCCGTCCTTCACGACGAGATCGATGTTGGCCTTCGTCAGCTTGGTCGGCTGCAGCAGCACGGTATCGACCTTCTTCTTGCCGTTGTCGTATTGCGCGTTGAAGCCCGGCTTTTCGCCCTTCGCCAGCGCCACCGACAGCTTCGCCGCTTCGCCCGCGATCAGCTTCAGCGGCTTGTAGACGGTCATCGTCTGCGTGCCGGCCTTCACGCGCTTGACGGCGGCGAGGTCGGCGTCCTGGCCCGAGATGGGTACCTTGCCGGCGAGGTTCTGCGCGGCCAGCGCCTGGATCGCGCCGCCGGCGGTGCCGTCGTTCGACGCGACGACTGCGTCGATCTTGTTGTTGTTCGCGGTCAGCGCGTCTTCCATGATGCGCAGCGCGGTCGATGCGCTCCACTCCGGCACCCACTGCTGGCCGACCACCTTGATGTCGCCCTTGTCGATCGCCGGCTGCAGCACCTTCAGTTGACCCTGACGCAGCATCTTCGCGTTGTTGTCGGTCGGCGCGCCGCCGAGCAGGAAGTAGTTGCCCTTCGGCCGCACGTCATACACGCCCTGCGCCTGCATTTCGCCGACCTTCTCGTTGTCGAACGAGATATAGGCGTCGATATCGGCGTCGAGAATCAGGCGGTCATAAGACACGACCTTGATGCCCGCTTTGCGCGCTTCGGCGACCACGTTGCCGAGCGTCTTCGAATTGAACGGCACGATCACGATCACGTCGACGCCGCGCGAAATCAGGTTTTCGATCTGCGAGATCTGACGCTCTTCGCTCGCATCGGCCGATTGCACCGACACTTTCGCGCCGAGTTTTTCCGCCGCGGCGACGAAATAGTCGCGATCGCGCGACCAGCGCTCGACGCGCAGATCGTCGATACAGAAGCCGATTTCCGGGTGATCCTTGCTCGCGTGCGCGAGCGGCGCGGCGAGCGACAGGCTGGCGAGCACCGCGCCACACAGCAGCGAGCTCAATACGTTACGACGCATGGCGAATTTCATTTCTGTCTCCTTGTGTTGTGATAGCCGGAATCCCGGATGTGCCGTTCTGCGCTGCGAGCCGCAGTAGACCAGGCGATAAACCCACAGCTTCTGGTTCGCGCGGTCAGCGTGGCCGCGCGATATTTGTGTTCGTGCTTTATGTCCATGCGAAAGCTTCTGCCACCGCGCGGCGTTTCAACGTCCGCTATAAATCGCCTGATTGACGATGTTTTCCATGCGCTCCTGCTGCCCGCTCGCATGATGCGGATTCAGATCGCGCGCCACCGTGTCCTGCGCGAGCGTCGATAGCGAGTAGTCGCCGGACAGGATCCTGCGGCCGAACTCGCCGTCCCAGCCCGCGTAACGCTGCCGCTTGAACTGTTCGAGACGCTCGTTTTCGATCAGCACCGCCGCACGTTCGAGGCCGAGCGCGAGGTTGTCGATCGCGCCGATATGGCCATGAAACAGGTCTTCCGCATCGACGCTCTGGCGCCGCACTTTCGAATCGAAGTTCATGCCGCCGGTCGTGAAGCCGCCGTGGCGCAGAATCTCGTAGAACGCCAGCGTCAGTTCCTCGACGCTGTTCGGGAATTGATCGGTATCCCAGCCGTTTTGCGGATCGCCGCGATTCGCATCGACGCTGCCGAAAATGCCGAGTGCGAACGCGGTCGCGATCTCGTGATGAAACGAATGGCCGGCGAGCGTCGCGTGATTGGCCTCGATGTTCACGCGGATTTCCTTGTCGAGCCCGTATTGCAGCAGGAAGCCGTGCACGGTCGCGACGTCGTAATCGTATTGATGCTTGGTCGGCTCCTGCGGCTTCGGCTCGATCAGCAGCGCGCCCTTGAAGCCGATCTTGTGCTTGTGGTCCACCACCATATGCAGGAAGCGCGCAAGCTGCTCGCGCTCGCGCCCGAGGTCGGTATTGAGCAGCGTGTCGTAGCCTTCGCGGCCACCCCACAGCACATAGTTTTCGCCGCCGAGACGCAGCGTCGCGTCGAGTGCATGACGCACCTGGGTCGCGGCGAACGCGAAGATCTCCGGGTTCGGGTTGGTCGCGGCGCCGGCCGCATAACGCGGATGCGAAAACAGATTGGCAGTGCCCCACAGCAATTTGATGCCGGTGTCCTGCTGCTTGCGCGCGAGATAATCGGACACGCGCAGGAAGTTCTCGCTGTAGTCCCGGACACTCGCGCCTTCGGGCGCGACGTCGGTATCGTGGAACGTGTAGTACGGTGTGCCGAGCTTCGAGAAGAATTCGAACGCGGCATCGGCCTTTTGCAGTGCCCGCTCCATTGCGTCGCCGGGTTGCTGCCACGGCCGCCGGAACGTGCCCTGCCCGAAGATATCGACGCCCGGCCACACGAACGTATGCCAATAGCACACGGCAATCCGCAGATGTTCTTCGAGCGTCTTGCCGAGTACTTTTTTCGTTCTGTCATAGTGGCGGTACGCAAGCGGATTGTCCGATTGCGGGCCTTCATAACGGATCGCGGCAATGTGTTCGAAGTAGGACATCGGCGTCTCCATGTCGTGTTTAATGCTATCCACGCGGCATAGCCGGGCCAGCCGACGAGGTGACGCCATGCTGCCGCTTGCACGATGTGTCGGCAATTGCGAAATTGCGCAGCACGCTTGATGTTTCTTACCGCCCGCGCGTTTGTTTGTGACCGGCGCCCGATTCGGGGCCTAGAATAACCAGACGCTTAAAAACGGAGCCGCCCGCGGGCGCTCACCCGCAACCCCGTTGCGTGGGACTCGACAAAGGAGACGAAGACGCAATGGCCGGTTCGGTCATGCGTCGTTGACCGCCATGACCCGTCCGCAAGCACCACAAACAACCCACCGCATCGCGCTGCTGTTCAACGCGAACAAGGTCTACGACCGCGAGATCATCACCGGTATCGGCAACTACCTGCTGTCGACGCGCGTCGCGTGGGACCTGTTTCTCGAAGAAGACTTTCGCTGCCGCCTCGCCGGTATCCAACGCTTCGACGGCGACGGCATCATCGCGGACTTCGACGACCCCGCCGTCGACGAGGCATTGCGCGACTGTCCGCTGCCGGTGGTCGCGGTCGGTTCGTCGTACGAGGATCCGACGCAATACCCCCCGGATTTACCCTATATCGCGACCGACAACAGCAAGCTCGTGTCGCTCGCGTACACGCATCTGATCGGCGCGGGTCTCGAGAACTTCGCGCTATACAGCCTGCCGCAGGCGCAGGAAAACCGCTGGGCGCAGCAGCGCGAACTCGCGTTCTCCGCTCTGCGCAGCCAGGACGGACGCAGCGCCGCACAGATCGACAACGAGATCTATCGCGGCCTGTCGACCAGCGCGCCGTCGTGGAACCAGGCGATCGAGCAATTGACCGCGTGGTTGCGGCAACTGCCGAAGCCGGTCGGCATCATCGCGGTCACCGATGCGCGCGCGCGGCATCTGCTGCAGGCCTGTCTGATCGCCGGCATTCCGGTGCCCGAGGAAGTCGCGATCATCGGCATCGACAACGATCCGCTCACGCGCACGCTGACGCGCATTCCGCTGTCGTCGGTGATTCAGGGTACCGAGGAAATGGGCCGCACCGCCGCGCACATCCTGCATCAGATGCTGCATGGCGCGCGTTTTCCAGGGCGTCGCATCCTGGTGCCGCCGGTCGGTATCAACGTGCTCGAATCGACACGGCATCAACCGCTCGCGAGTCCGTACGTGATGCGCGCGCGCCACTTCATTCGCCAGTACGCGTGTCAGGGCATCCGCACCGAACAGGTGGCCGACTATGTGGGCGTGTCGCGTTCATCGCTCGAGGAGTACTTCCGGCGCGAGCGGCAGTGCACGGTGCACCAGGAAATCCTGCGTCATAAGCTCGACGTTGCGAAGTCGCTGCTCGCGAAACGCGATGCGTCGAGCGCGGAAGTCGCGATACGTTGCGGCTTCACGTCGCTGCAATACATGTACGCCGTATTTCGCCGCGAACTCGGCTGCACGCCGCGCGAGTATCAGGAGCGCGTGAGTGCGAAGCCGGCGAAAGCCGCCGGCTAGGCATGCTCTTTTTCTTTTTTTTCGCCTTGACCACATGATCAGCATCGCACAACTTTCTTCCGAGCCGTGGGGCACGCTGCACGGCGGCGATCGCGTGCGGCTCTACACACTGCGTAACGCGCACGGCATGAAAGTCGCCATCAGCGACCTCGGCGCGACCCTGGTCTCGTGGCACGCGCCGGACCGCACGGGACGTCTCGGCGATATTCTGCTCGGCCACGATACGCCCGCCGAATACGTGGCGGCGACCACGTATATGGGCGGACTGGTCGGCCGCTGGGCGAACCGGATTGCCGGCGCGCGCTTTTCGCTCGACGGCATCGAATACGCGCTCGATCGCAACGAAGGTCCGAACCTGCTGCATGGCGGCACCGTCGGTTTTCATCGTGTGCTGTGGGACGTCAGCGAGGACGACGGCGCGTTGCTGATGCGGCTGGAGTCGCCCGAAGGCGACGCCGGTTTTCCCGGCCACGTGACCGTGCAAGTCCGCTATTCACTCGACGACGACGGCACGCTGACGATCGAATACGAAGCGATCGCCGACGCGCCGACACCGCTCAACCTGACCAGCCATCCGTACTTCAATCTCACCGGTTGCGCGGGCACCGATATTCGCGGCCACGTTCTCTCGATCGACGCCGAGCGTTTTTTCGAAGTCGACGCCACGATGATTCCGTGCAAGCTCGCCGACGTCGCGGGCAATGCCTTCGACTTCCGGCAGAGCGCGCCGATCGGCGGCCGGCTCGACTGGCCGCACGCGCAGCTTGCGCGCGCCGGCGGCTTCGATCACTGCTACGTGCTGCGCGAAGCGGCGCAGGCCGGCATCGACGGCCATATGCCCGCCGTGCGGGAAGTCGCGTGCGCGTACGATCCGGGCAGCGGACGCGAACTGACCGTCTCGACCGATCAACGCGGTCTGCAGTTCTACACCGGCAACGCGCTGAACGGCAACGCGGGACGCGGCGGCGTCCGCTATCAGCGGCATGCCGGTTTGTGCCTCGAAGCCGGCGGCTTTCCGAACGAGGTCAATATGGCCGGGCAGGACGAAGTGATCTTGCGGCCTGGCTCGACTTACCGGCAAGTGACCGCTTATCGGGTCGACGTGCATAAAGGGATTTAAGCCGGATTAATAAGCCGGATTACGTGCGCTTTTCCGTTGTTTTACGAAAACCACGTCGGCGGGATTACAGCACGCCGACTGGTTGTTTGTGGCAATACTGAATTAACTTCCTGGTGGTTTCCCTGAAGCAGACCGCTTTCTAGACTCCGCAACAGGTGCCCGCATTGCGGCGGTGCCGGACAGACAACGTCGGAGGGAAACATCATGAAATCGCTGATTCAGGCAGTCACGCTCGCGGCGCTTATTGCCGCGCCGATTGCATCGTTTGCACAAAGCGACCAGCCGGTCACGCGCGCCGAAGTGAAGGCGCAATTGCAGCAACTCGAACGGGCCGGCTACAACCCGGCCACCGCGGAAGACTCCACCTATCCCGCCGATATCCAGGCGGCTGAAGCGCGCGTGTCCACGCAGAACGCGATGGCCCAGGGCAACACGTCGGGGTATGGCACACAACCGGCGGGCACGACGCAAACCGGTGGCCAGCATCCAATGGTGACGAATCCGGCGGACCAGTAGCGGACAGAACGCACGGATTGCACGGATTGCACGGATTGGCCGGTTGTGGCGGAAAGTTGGCGGTCCGAAAGACTGCTTGTGTTTTCACCTGTTCGGCCTGTAAAGCCTTGGCGGCTTTTTAGCGTTTCCGGCTTTTAGCGTTTTTCTCGCGAGAATAAAGCGGGCGCATGCTTTTAACGGCATACGCCCGCTTTTGTTTTATATGCGTGACCTCTGGATCCAGTTCGCGCATCGTGCACGAATTTCATCACCAACGCGTTCGATCCCGACATAGACTTCGCTGTGGCGAATACCGATTTGCCTGCCCCGACCTTGCCCGATCGACGAGGGAGCCTCCACTCCCTCCTTTCCTGGAGACTTGCGATGCCCCACACCGTTGCCGAAAAACGCGCCGCTTTCCGCGCGCTGCATACGTCCGGCTGTTTCGTGCTGCCCAATCCGTGGGACGCGGGCAGCGCCCGCTATCTGCAGACGCTCGGCTTCAAGGCAGTCGCCACCACGAGTTCCGGTTTTGCGTGGTCGACCGGACACGCGGACAACACGCTGCCGCGCGAAGCGATCCTCGCGCACCTGCGCACGATCGTCGAGGCGACCGATTTGCCGGTCAACGCGGATTTCGAAAACGGTTTCGGCAGCACGCCACAGGAAGTGGCCGACAGCGTGACGCTCGCGGTCGCGACCGGCGTCGCGGGTCTGTCGATCGAAGACTCGACCGGCAACCCCACCGCGCCGCTTTTTCCGCTCGACGTCGCCGTGCAGCGCATCGCCGCGGCGCGCCATGCGATCGATCAGAGCGGCGGCGATACCTTGCTGGTCGGCCGCGCGGAAAACTTCTTCGCCGGCAAGCCCGATCTCGACGACGCGATCGCGCGTCTGCAGGCCTACGCGGCAGCCGGCGCCGATTGCCTGTACGCGCCCGGCATCCAGACACGCGAGCAGATCGAGGCCGTGGTCGCGGCCGTCGCGCCGAAACCCGTCAATCTGCTGATCGGCTCGACCTCGAATCTGAGCTTGCAGGAAGTGGCGGCGCTCGGCGTGCGGCGTATCAGCGTCGGCGGCGGCTTGGCGCGCGCGGCGTGGGGGGGCTTCATGCAGGCCGCGCAGACGCTGGCCGAAGGGCGCTTCGACTTCACCGGCGCGGCGGCAGGCGCGAAGCTCAACGCGCTTTTCGGCGGCGGTGCGTGAGACGCGGATTGCGAAGCGAAGCAACGTATCGCATCGCGGTGTGCTCGCGCGATATTCCAGTCGATCCAACCGCACACATTTTCGTCGACATGCTCGCGTGCCCGGAACAAGTGGACGTCGGGATCGAATGCGTGGCGGCGGCTAAAGCAACGGCTGGCACGTAGCGCGCAGCGTCGTTCGTACATGGCGTAGAGCGCGCTGCAAGCCCGTAGTGTTTCCGATGAGAAAAGCGTGCACACGCGTCGGTGATGACACCGCGCGTGGGCCGCGATCCCACATGCGTTGCGAAAGTGTCGAACAGGGCGGCTCGAATGCGTGGCTCACTCCCCTTCGCCCCCACCGTTTATTCCCGCCGCATGCGCGCATCGTGCCAAATGTTATTATCGGAAACATCATCCGCTCCGATAAAGCGCGTAGCCAAACAGCAGCAAACCCCATGGACACCCACCTCACCAAACCCGTCGACACGTCCAGTACGGACCTTGGCCGTCGCGTACGCGCCGCCCGCCAGGCCCAGGATCTGACGCTCGAAACCGCGAGCCGCCTGTGCGGCGTGTCCCGCTCGACGCTGTCGAAAGTCGAAAACGGCCTGATGTCCCCCACTTTCGACGTGCTGCAAAAAATCGTGCTGGGCCTGAAGATCGAAATCGGCGAACTGTTCGGCTCGACGCCGAAAGTCAGCGCGAGCGGCCGGCGCGCGCTGACCCGCAAGGACGAGGGACAACGCCACGCGTATCGCGGCTATCAGATGGAATTGCTCGCCACCGATCTCGCGCACAAGGCGATGCTGCCATTTCGTATCCGCATCTCCGCGCATACGCTCGATGCGTTCGACGACTGGGGCCGCCACGAAGGCGAGGAATTCCTGTACGTGATCAGCGGCAGCGTGTGCCTTTATTCGGAGCTGTACGCGCCGACGCATCTGAATGCGGGCGACAGTCTCTACTTCGACAGCCGCACCGGTCATGCGGCCGTGTCCACCAGCGACGAAGACGCCGAAGTGCTGTGGATGGCGACCAACGCGGACTTGCCGCACACACCGCCGGCCACGATCGATTCGGCGAAGAAGTAACGCGCTGAATAACGCGCTCAGCCCTTAGCGCGCCGCCAGCGCCCGTTGCGCGAGCTGCGCGATATGCAGCGCCTGCTGCCCGGTGCCATGCTCGATCTGTTCGCGGCAACTGAAGCCGTTGGTCAACACGATGGTCCGCGCATTCGCCGCGGTCGCTTCACGCACGGCCGGAAACAGCGTGTCCTCGCCGATCTTCTCCGACAGCGCGTGATGCTCGATGTTAAAGCCGAACGATCCCGCCATCCCGCAGCAGCCCGTATCGAGCAGCGTCCACTTCACGCCGAGCCTGTTCAGCAGCGCCGTATCGCCCTGCATGCCGAATAGCGCCTTCTGATGGCAATGCCCATGCACGACCACGTCGGCATCGAGAGTCGGCCAGTCGAACGGCTGACGCGCGACGAAATCGGCAAACAGAAAGGTCTGCGCTGACAGCCGCGCCGCCAACGCGTGATCGGGCAACTGCTTCAGCAATTCGTCCTTGAAGACCGACAGACAGCCAGGTTCGAGCCCGACCAGCGGCACGCCGGCGGCAATCTCGTCGGCGAGATCGTCGACGATATGCGTGAGCAGTTCACGCGCGCGATCGAGAAGGCCGAAGTCGTACAGCGGACGCCCACAGCACAGACGGCGTTTCGGCAGCACGACGTGCCAGCCGAGTTGCGTGAGAACGTCCGCAGCGGCCTGCGTGATCTCGGGCGTGAAGTGGTCGTTGAAGGTGTCAACCCATAGGATGACTTTCTTCGCGTCGGCGTCGGCGCGCGCGGGAATCGCGCGTGTGAGTGTCTCCGCACGCTGCCGATACGTGGTCGTCGCGAACTTCGGCAATGCCCGCGCGGGCGCGACACCAGCCACCCACTTGCCGAGCGCGGACAAACCCGGCGCCGACATCAGAAAGTTCGCCAGACGCGGCACGCGCGCGGCCCACGGCGCCCATGCGCCGATGCGCCCCATGAACCACGCCTGGCGCGGTCGACGGTGCCGCTCATAGTAGTGCGAAAGAAACTCCGACTTGTATGACGCCATATCCGTATGCGTCGGACAATCGGATTTGCAACCCTTGCACGCGAGGCAGGTATCGAGCGCCTCCTTCACCTCGCGACTATCCCAGCCATCGGCGATCACCTCGCCTTGCAGCATTTCCCAGAACAGATGCGCACGACCGCGCGTCGAGTACTTTTCCTCGCGCGTCGCACGATAGCTCGGACACATCGTGCCGCCTTCCAGCGAGCGGCATTTGCCCATGCCGATGCAGCGTTCGATCGCGCGTTGAAAGCCGTCGCCCTCGTGACTCGCGAACGCAAGCTTCGTATGCAGCGTCACCGGTTGGTAGGCGGGCCCCATGCGCAGGTTTTCGTCGGCACGATACGCGTGCACGACCTTACCCGGATTCAGCCGGTTCGCCGGGTCCCAGATCGCCTTGAACTGCTCCATCGCCTGCATCAGTTCGGGGCCGTACATGATCGGCAGAAACTCGGCCTTGGCCTGACCGTCGCCGTGTTCGCCCGACAGCGAGCCGCCGAATTCGACCACCAGCTCCGCCGCTTCGCGCAGAAATTTTCGCCACGTCGCGACGCCTGCCGCGCTGCGCAGATCGAAGGTGATGCGTGCGTGCACGCAGCCGTCGCCGAAATGGCCGTAGAGGCTGGTTTCATAACCGTAACGATCGACCAGCGCCTGAAACGCGCGCAGATAATCGCCGAGCCGCAGCGGATCGACCGCCGCATCTTCCCAGCCGACCACCGGATCGGGCTTGTCGCGATCCACCGACAACGCGACCGCCGACGCCCCCGTCTCGCGAATCGACCACACCTTGGCCTGCAACGCGCGGTCCTCGACGAGCTTCGTCGAAACGTTCGCGCCCGCCGCGCCCGACTGAAAATACGCGGCCGCGTCCTGTGCCTGGCGCAACACCGCCTCCTGCGTATCCGCGCCGAATTCGAGCACGACCCACGCATCGCCGTCGGGCAGCAACGCGATTTCGTCCTTCTTCAAACCGCGCGCCTGCAGGCCGCGAATGATCGCGCGATCCAGTCCCTCGATCGCGATCGGTTCGCAGCGCATGAAATGCGGCACCGCATCCGCGGCCGTATAGATGTCTTTGAAGCCCACCACGACGATCACACGCTTCGCCGGACTCTTCACGAGACGCACTTTCGCCTGCAACGTGACCGCGCAGGTGCCTTCGCTGCCGACCAGCGCACGCGCGACGTTGAAGCCGTTTTCGGGCAGCAGCTGATCGAGATTGAAGCCCGACACGCGCCGTCTGATTTGCGGAAATTTCGCGCGAATCTGCGTGGCGTAGGTGTCGCGCAACTGCTTGAGCGCCGCGTAGATTTCACCCCGGCGGCCACCGGCGGCGATGATGCGTTCGAGTTCTTCGTCGGAGGTTGGGCCGACCCAGAAGCGCGCGCCGTCGAAGGTCGCGACTTCGAGCGCCTCGACGTTCTCGACGGTCTTGCCGGCCATCACCGAGTGCGCGCCGCACGAGTTGTTCGCGATCATGCCGCCGAGCGTGCAGCGGCTGTGGGTGGCCGGATCGGGCGCGAACGTCAGGCCGTGCTGTTCGGCGGCATCGCGCAGCGTATCGCACACCACGCCCGGCTCGACGATCGCGACGCGCGCAAGCGGATCGACCGAGACGACGCGATTCACGTACTTGCTCGCATCGGCGACCACCGCGACGTTCACGCATTGGCCGTTCTGCGACGTGCCGCCGCCGCGCGCGAGAAACGGCACATCGTTACGCCGACACGCGGCGAGCGTCGCGAGCAGATCGTCGAGGTCGGCGGGCACCACGACACCGAGCGGGATTTGCCGATAGTTCGATGCATCCGATGCATACAATGCTTTGGAGCCCTGATCGAACCGCACTTCGCCGCGCACATGTTCGCGCAGATCGCTTTCGAGCGTCTGCAATAGCGCGGCGCTCGCTGCGAACGGCCTGGCGATACGCGCCTCATCCGCTGCACCATGCTCGCCGCTCCGTGTATCGGCGCGCCGCTCCTCGTCCAACGACAATGACGTTCCCACTCCGCACCTCGTCTGCAATGCCGGCGCCCGCGCCGCGATGTGCGCTCAGGCCGCCTGGCTGGCGGTCATCCGGAAGATGCCCTGGGCGTTGCCCGCGTCGAAACGCAGGTCCGTTTCCCAGCGGCGCGCGTCCTGATCGAAACTGCGCTTGCGGGTGATGAATTCATAGAACGAACCCGGCACCTCGCGCGTGACGATGCCGCCATCGGCCGCGCGGAACTCGCGCCGCACGATATCCGCGCGATACGCGGTCTGAAACACGCGGCCCGAGCGCGAATGTTCGACCTCGGGTTTCATCGGCCGGCCCTTGGCTTTTTCGTCGTCCGACAGCTTGAACACATCCGCGACGCGGTCCGTCGCGTGATTGAACGCGTTGCCCTCGGTCGCGATCCACGCCATTTCCGCCGATTCCTTCAACAATACTTCGTAATCGGCTTCGCGGGGCATCTCGTGCTGACGCGCGAACGCACCGACGATCACCGGCAGCAACTCATGCGCCGCGTCGAGCGGCAGCACGCCGTCACGCTCCAGTTCCCACAGCAAGCCGCTTGCCCGCGGCGTCAACGGATCGCGCGACGCGCCGATCACATTCGTCACCGCCTGCTGAAACGCCGCGGAAAAACGCTCGGGATGCAGTTCGCTGACGAAGAACTGCGCGATCTCGTCGGGCGCGTCGTCATGCGCCCATGCGCGGCCGGTCATGCCGAGACGATCGAGCGGATAGCGGCCGTTGATGCGAAAGCCGAGCGGCCGCAGGATCCGCGCGAACGCTGCCTCACCAGGAGGCAGCGCGCCGCTGTGCGGCCAGCGCACGGTGCGCAGCGCGCCGTGATCGAAGTACACGCTGCCGCCGGCCTCGACCGCTTCTTCCGTATAACGACGGCCGTTTGCCGAGCGCGCGAGCAGATCGTCGAACAGCGCCATGTTCATCGCCTGCGCGAGTTCGGCGCGCGTCACGCTGCCGTTTTCCCACTCGCGCAGCACGTGCGGATGATTCAGCGTCGCGAAGAGCCGCGCGGTTTTCCGCTCACCCAACAGTTTCAGCAGCAGTTGTTCGACGTTCGCATTGTTCGGGTTTCGCATTCGGGATCTCCACGCTGTCGCTGTACGGTGAACGCCCGCATGGGCGCTTCATAACTGGCGCCATTATTGAAAACCCGCTCGCGCCCCGTAAAGCGAGATAAACTGGCCACTTGATGCGTTTTTGGAATTAACGTGCGGAAGTGAATGAACATGCGAAAGTTCAAGATCCCCAATATGGGCGCGTTGCTCGCGTTCGAAGCCGCCGCCCGGCACGAAAGCTTCACGCATGCGGCGCGCGAACTGTTCCTCACCGAAAGCGCGGTGTCGCGGCAGATCAATACACTCGAAAGCAACCTCGGCGTGCGGCTGTTCGTGCGCGTCAAACAGCGCGTGGTGCTCACGCGCGCGGGTAAGGTGTATGGCGCGCAAGTTCGGCGCTCGCTCGAACAGCTCGATCGCGACACGCTGTCGATCATCGCGCACGGCAGCGGCGGCGGTTATCTGGAGCTCGCGGTGCTGCCGACCTTCGCGTCGCAATGGCTGATTCCGCGCATGGCCGCCTTCAACGAGCAATACCCGGACGTGCGCGTCAACATGGGCGTGCGTACCGCGACGTTCCCGTTTGCCGACACGCATTTCGAAGCAGCGATTCACTACGGCAAACCGACGTGGCCGGGGACGTCGGCGGATTTTCTGTTCTGCGAGGAAGTGGTGCCGGTGTGCGCGGCGAGTCTGCTGAAGCGGCCAATCCGCAATGCCGCCGAGTTACTCAACTACCCGCTGCTGCATTCGACGACGCGGCCCGACGGCTGGGCGACATGGTTCGCGAATCTCGAGGTCGACGACAATCGGACCATGCAGGGCGTGCGCTACGAGTTGCACACGATGTTGATCAGCGCGGCCGCAGCCGGGCTCGGTATCGCGCTGGTGCCACGCTTTTTCGTCGACAAACAGTTGAAGCGGCTCGGTCTCGTGATTCCGTTCGAAACGCCCGCCGTCGCCGACGCGGCGTATTACCTCGTGTACCCGACCGAACTGAGCCACGGCAAACCGCTCGCGAGTTTCCGCGAGTGGTTGCTGCGGGAGGCCGCGGCGTATGGCGCGATTTATCCGGAACTGGCGGAGCGGCCGGACGGCGCGTGATTGGGCGTGATCGCGCGAGTTAACGGCGCGCGGGGCTGCCCGCGCGCTTATTCAGCTGCCGTCGCGCGCCTGCGCCAAAGCGGCGAGATTGCCTTCGCCGAAACCATGATGTCCGCGACGCTGGACGATTTCGAAGAAGATCTCGCCGGTACGGCGACGCACGAAGGTCTGGAAAAACAGTAGCGGCACGCCGTCCGCGCCGATCTCGCCGTCCACCAGCACATGCGTGCGCCGCAAACGCTCGACGTCGAGCCCATGGCCGGGCAAACGCGCATCGAGCAGATCGTAATAGCGCGGCGGCGGCTCGACGAATTCGACGCCGTTCGCCAGCAGACGCTCGACGCACGCGAAGATGTCGTCGGTGGCGAGCGCGATGTGCTGCACGCCCTCGCCCGGATGATCGGGCAGATACTCGTGCATCAGGCTGGTCCGGCGCGTGCCTTCCTCGTACAGCGGCACGCGAATCGCGCCGCACGGCGATACCATCACGCGCGATTCCGCCGATACGTGCCAGTTCGCGTGCAGCTCGTGAATCTCGCGGAAATTGAGCAGGTCGCGATAGAAATCGACCCACTCCTGCATGCGGCCTTCGCCGACCGTTTGCGTCAGATGATCGACCGCGATCAGGCCGCTGCCCGCGTGATTCAGATCGGCCTCGGCCGTGTCGATTTCGATCGGCCGGAAGTCGATGTCGAAGATCGAGATATCGCCGAGTCCGCCGCGCTGACCGCCGCGCCCGCGCCATCGGTCGACGAAATAGATGTGCGAATCGCCAATGCCCTGGATCGCCGGAATCAGCAGCTCGCCCACGCCGAGACGTTCGCCCTCGAACTCCCATGCGCCGAGTTCCACCGCGCGCTCGAACGCGCGCTGCGCATCGGCCACGCGAATCCCGATCGCGCAGATGCCGACGCCGTACTCCTCCGCGTAGCGCGCGGCGAACGAATCGGGCTCCGCGTTGATCAGGAAATTCATCTCGCCCTGGCGGTACAGCGTGACGTCCTTGCTGATATGCCGTGCGATCGCCTTGAAGCCGAGCCGCGTGAAGGTTTCGCCGAGCACGCGCGGATCGCGCGCGGCAAACTCGACGAATTCGATCCCGGCCGTGCCGAGCGGATTGTGCTCCGGCGCCAACACGGCACGCTGCGCGGCGTCTGGAGTGGGCAAGTCGCTGGGCATGGCAATCTCCTTGTACGGTCTTTCTGCATTGCGGCCGGTGTTTCCGAGGTTCGGCGTAAACCGGTTCGGCCGTCCGCGGCGGGATACGTGATGTGTTACCGGGTGCGTGGTATGCCGCAGCATCGGACGTGCCGCTACGGCTTGCGCAACGTGTTTGTACACCGGGTCGCGGGGCATTCGCAACCGCGATTTTGTACTGAATGGTTCATACATCGAGCGACGCCTCTTGCGACGCCGACTGCGGGCGCCTCGGAGTTCCATCGGTCAGTCACCCGACGCGCCGCTTGAGTCACCTTTGCGGGCCGTGTTGTCCGCGTCTCTTTCCACGTTTTCGCCGGCGTTTTTGCCGACATTCTGGCTCACGCTTTTCCCGCGCTTTTTCGCGGAGTTTCCCCCTTCCTTGCCCGACACCGCCGCCATCCGCGCCCGCGCCACCTCGCGCACCGCCTCGATAAACGCACGCCCGACCGCCGACGGCTGGGTATCCGAGCGACGAATCAGCCCGACCGGCTCGCCGGTACCCGCGAACGGCAACGGCAGCCGCACCAGCATCCCATGCGCGAGTTCGTATTCGACCGCGCTCTGCGGCACGAACCACACCGCGCCGTTTTCGAGCGTCAGCGCGCGCCCGGTCGATACCGACAACACCTCGACAAACGCCGACAGGGGCGGCACGCCCCACGCAGCGAGCAGACTCTCGGCCGACTGGCGAATCAGCGTGCCGAACGGCGGCAAGACAACCGGGAACCCCTCGAGCGACGTGCCCGGCAAACCCGTCCCTCGCGCGAGCGGATGGCCGGCGCGCACGACCGCGATCAGCGGCTCGGTGAACAGTTGCTCGAAACTCAGACCGACCATCCGTTCCGGGTCCGCGAGACGGCCGATGGCGAATTCGATCGCGCCCGCTTTCAGGCGTTCGAGCAGTTCCGGGTTCGCTCCGGTCGCGAGCCGCACGATCACGCGCGGCCACTGCGCGGCGAACTGCCGGAGCACCGGCGGCACCAGCACGGCCGCGACGGTCGGCAGTACGCCGATTTCGAGCGTCGCGGCGGCCGCGCCCTCGGCTTGCGCGAGCAGGTCGACGCCCTGACGCAACGCGCTTACACAGGCGCTGGCGTGCGGCATGAACAGCTGCCCCTCGCGCGTCGGCACCGCGCCGTGACGGCCGCGCTCGAACAGCTTTACACCAAGGATCGCTTCGAGCTCGGCGACCGTTTTGGATACCGCCGGCTGGGTGATGGACAGACTGTCGGCCGCCCGCTGGACGCTGCCGAACTGCGCGACGGCCAGAAAGCACTGGAGATGACGGAATTTGACGCGGCTATCCGCGAGACTGCGTTGCATAACGGAAGGTTATACGAAACGGGTCAAAACGTCATTTTGCATAACCGGCGATGTTGGATAAAGTGCGTGTCATAAAGCCGCATCCTCACGATTCCTCCAACGGAGACACTCATGGCAGACTCTTCCCTGCTTACCCCGCGCGATTTCGCATCGCATCCCGAATACATCTACCCGCCGTACGGTTCGTCGGTCAAACGCGGCCCGACGCGTCCGCTGATTCCGCTGAAGGAACGTCTGCGCGACCAGCGCGTGCCGGTCTACGGCACCGAAGACCTCGGCGCGCTCGATAGCGACCTGACCCGCAACGCGGTGCGCAACGGCGAGCCGCTCGGCGAGCGCATCATCGTGACCGGTCGCGTGCTCGACGAAGGCGGCCGCCCGGTGCGCAACACGCTCGTGGAAATCTGGCAAGCCAACGCGGCCGGCCGTTACGTCCACAAGGCCGACCAGCACGACGCGCCGCTCGACCCGAACTTCCTCGGCGCCGGCCGTTGCATCACCGACAACGAAGGCCGTTACCGCTTCCTGACCATCAAGCCGGGTGCGTATCCGTGGGGCAACCATCCGAACGCATGGCGTCCGCAGCACATCCATTTCTCGCTGTTCGGCGATCACTTCGGCTCGCGTCTGGTCACGCAAATGTACTTCCCGGGCGACCCGCTGCTCGCGTTCGACCCGATTTACCAGGGCACGCCGGAGCAGGCCCGTGAGCGCATGATCTCGAAGTTCTCGCTCGACATTACGCAGGAAGCCTATGCGCTTGGCTACGATTTCGACATCGTGCTGCGCGGCCCGAACGAAACCCCCATGGAGCGCTAAGCCATGACGACTCTCAAGCAAACGCCTTCGCAAACCGTTGGTCCGTACTTCGCCTACGGTCTTTGCCCGCAGCAATACGATTTCGACTACAAGAGCCTGTTCACGCACGTTCTGGCCGACCGCGAAGCGGCTGGCGAGCACATCACGATCGTCGGTCAGGTGTTCGACGGCGACGGCAAGGTGGTCGGCGACGCGATGCTGGAAATGTCGCAAGTGGACTCGAACGGTCACTATCCGGAATCGCGCGACGACATCCAGAAGTCCGGCTTCCGCGGCTTTGCGCGCGTCGGTACGGGTACGGATCCGCACAAGCGCTTCTTCGTCGAAACGGTGAAGCCGGGTCGCGCGCACGCGGACGAAGCACCGCACATCAACGTGATTCTGACGATGCGCGGCATGCTGCTGCACACGTTCACGCGCATCTATTTCGAAGACGAAGCGCAGGCAAACGAAAAGGACGCCGTGCTGGCAGCCGTGCCGGCCGAGCGCCGCAACACGCTGATCGCACGTCGCGATCCGGGCATGGCCAACGTGTATCGCTTCGACATTCACATGCAGGGCGATAAGGAAACCGTGTTTTTCGATCTGTAAAGCGGGGCTTGTGAGGCGAGATTTTGAAGTGACTCTTTCACACTTTCATCTCGCTTTCACATAAACTGCGTACGATCCGTCAAGCGACTGGATCGCGAAACTCCGAGTAGTAAAGGTTAAGCCCGCGTCGAGCGGGCTTTTTTTTTGCGCGACGGATCCGCGACGTTTCCGGTTTGACGGCCGACACCGCTCAGCAGCGGAAATGATCGATGTTTTGTCCGGCGTGAATCGCGCGCGCGAGCCATGCCGGTTTGTCGCCGTGACCATCCCACGTATTACCGAACGCGTCGCGATACAGCACCGCGCGCACGGCGTTCGCATCGGCTTCGAGCGATTCCGCCAGCGCCTCGATCGTGATGTCGTATTCGTCCATACGGCGGCGAATCCACACGATCATGCGATCGCGCACATTCTCATCGAGTTCGAACAGCCGTTGTTGTCCTTCTCGCTCTTTCATAATCCTGGTGTCGCAGCTGATGCTGGCGTTAGACAAACAGGGCTTCGCAAATCGCTGCGAAACCCATGCGAAATTTAAAAAAAGGTCGGAAAAATCTGAAGCAATACGAATTTACGACATTGTTATAAATACGTGAAAACCCGTACTTATAAATAATATCGATTAAATTCTGAATTGAAGCGTCTGAACGAAGGCGAGAGAATTGGCCGAATTAACAATTCGAATTGCGCGCAATCTGCATCCGGATCTGTACCGCGCCGCATGATCGCCTTCACAGGTCGCCGCAGTGTTCCGACGGGGCTTCAGCGTATGGGAGGTCATTCTAGCATCCAATTTATTTGGAACGCAGCAAGGGACTTTTTCTAATGACGCTTATTGCAGGGCCTATGGCTTTTCAGTATTCGTGGCTTCGGCGGCGTGATTGACGGACAATGCGAGACTCGATGCTCGTCGAAAATCCGCGGCCGGGCCGCGCCGCCGCAGTTCATTCGACAAGCGTAGCCGCCCTCAGGAGACAACGCCATGCCCGCCTCGACCGCCATCCTCACGATCCTCGCCGCGCTGCTATTAGGCGCGATGAGTCCGGGACCTAGCTTCGTCATCGTTGCACGCAACGCGATCGGTCTGTCGCGCGGCGACGGTCTCGCCACCGCGCTTGGGATGGGCATCGGCGGCGTGTTTTTTAGCGGCATCGCGCTACTCGGGCTCTATACGCTGCTCGCGACCGTCGAGTGGCTGTACGTCGGCCTGAAAGTGGCCGGCGGCATCTATCTGATCTACCTTGCTTCGAAAATCTGGCGCGGCGCCGCGAAGCCACTGGCCTTCAGCGCAACCCAGGACGGCAGCGGCGGCAATCCGCGCAAATCGTTCTGGATCGGCCTGAGCACGCAGCTCAGCAATCCGAAAACCGCCGTCTATTACGGCAGTATCTTCGCGGCACTGCTGCCGCAGCATCCGCCGGTGTGGTGCTATTTCGCGTTGCCGCCGGCGATCTTCGCTATCGAGGCAGGCTGGTACACGGTCGTCGCGCTGTGCTTTTCGAGCAAGCGGCCGCGCGAGATCTATTTGCGCTGGAAGGCGTGGATCGACCGGGTCGCCGCGAGCGCGGTGACCGCGCTGGGACTGCGGCTGATTCTGAATGCACACAAGGTGGGGATCTGACGGCAGCATGTAGCGGCGCGCATCGTCGTATCGATACGCGCCCCCGTGCCCGCCAGTAGGCGCCGGCAATCGCAGTGCGTCAGCCCTTCCCCTCCGCCTTGATCCGCGCGCGCAATTCGAACTTCTGGATTTTCCCCGTCGACGTCTTCGGCAACTCGCCAAAGCGCACCGCCTTCGGCAGCTTGTAGCCGGCAAGAAACAGCCGGCAGTGCGCGATGATCTCCTCCTCGGTCGCCTGCGCGCCTTCCTTCAGTTCGACGAACGCGCACGGCACCTCGCCCCACTTCGCATCGGCCATCGCGACCACCGCCGCGACCGCGACCGCCGGGTGGCGGTACAGCGTGTCCTCGACCTCGATGCTCGAAATATTCTCGCCACCCGAAATGATGATGTCCTTGCTGCGGTCACGGATGCGCACGTAGCCGTCGGCCGTGCGCACGCCGAGATCGCCGGTATGGAACCAGCCGCCGCGGAAGGCCGCGTCGCTCGCGCGTTCGTTCTTCAGATAGCCCTTCATGCAGATGTTGCCGCGGAACATGATCTCGCCGAGCGTCTCGCCGTCGTTCGGTACCGGCTCGAGCGTGTCCGGATCGAGCACCGCAACCGCCGCCTGCAGGTGGTAGCGCACGCCCTGACGCGCGGTCAGGTCGGCGCGGGTGAGGTCGTCGAGCGCGTCCCACGCGTCCTGCTTCGCGCAGACGGCCGCCGGCCCGTAGGTTTCGGTCAGACCGTACACATGCGTCAGATCGAAGCCGATCTCCTTCATCTTCGCGATCACGGCGGGCGGCGGCGCCGCGCCCGCGACCATCGTCGATACGCGATGCTCGATGCCCTCGCGCCATTCGGCCGGCGCGTTCGCGAGCGCGCTCTGCACGATTGGCGCGCCACAGTAGTGCGTGATGCGCTCGCGGCGAATCAGCTCGAACACGGTCTTCGCGTCGAACCGGCGCAGGCACACGTTGACGCCCGCGCGCGCCGCCACGGTCCACGGGAAGCACCAGCCGTTGCAGTGAAACAGCGGCAGCGTCCACAGATAGACCGCGTGCTTCGGCATGTCCCATTCGAGGATGTTGCTGAGCGCGTTCAGATACGCGCCGCGATGATGGTAGACGACGCCCTTCGGGTCGCCGGTCGTGCCCGACGTGTAGTTGAGCGCGATCGCGTCCCACTCGTCGGCGGGCGGGGTCCATTCGTAGGCCGGGTCGCCGGTCTGCAGGAACGCTTCGTAATCCGTCGCGCGCGGGAATTGCGCGGCGTCGGCCGGGTAGGCGTCGGCCACGCTGATCACGCGCAGTTGCGGAAATTCGAGCGCCGCCCGATGCGCCAGCTCGGCGTATTCGGTATCGACGATCAGCACCTTCGCCTCGCCGTGGCGCAGCATGAACAGCAGCGTCGCGACGTCGAGCCGGGTATTCAGCGTGTTGAGCACCGCGCCCGCCATCGGCACGCCGAAGTGCGCTTCGACCATCGGCGGGATGTTCGGCAGCAACGCGGCGACCGTATCGCCGCGCTCGATGCCGGCCGAACGCAATGCGCTCGCGAGCCGCCGCGCGCGCTCGTAGGTCTCGCGCCAGTTTCGACGAATCTCCCCATGGACGATCGCGAGCCGCTCGCCATACACTTGCGCTGCGCGCACGAGGAAGTCGATTGGCGTCAACGGGACATAATTGGCCTCGCGTCGCTCGAGACCTTCGTCGAACATGTGCTGTGTCATTGCATCGTCTCCTGGGGGCGCGAACCGCGCCGATGATCGTTCTGATTGGCAGGCCGGGGGCTGCTGCCGACTTCCCACGTTGGCAACGGGGCCTAGCCTAGCAATTGTCATCGCGAACTGTCTGTCATTCAAATGACAGAGTAGCCGACCCACGGTCGGCGCCCACCCAGAATCGATCCAGCCCGGCCGCTACCGCTCCACGCCGCTTACCGCTCATGAACGACGCTCCGCTCACCTCCCCCGCCGAACTCCCCTCGTCCCAGCGCGTCGCGCCCGCCGAGCTCGCGCGGCTCTTCGCCACCTGCGCGTGGTTTCGCGCGCTCGCCGCCGAGCATCAGGCGATGGTGCTCGCCAGCGCGCATGCCGAGCACCTCGAAGGCGGCGCGTGGATCGCGCGCCGCAGCGAACCCTCCGACTACTGGATCGGCGTCCATTCCGGGCTCATCAAGCTCGCGATCTACAACGCGTCGGGCCGCAGCTGCACGCTGTCGGGCGTGCCGCCGGGCGGCTGGTTCGGCGAAGGCAGCGTAATCAAACGGGAATTGCGCAAATACGACGTCGCCGCGATCCAGCCGTCGCTCGTGATGTTCGTGCCATCCACGACCTTCCATGCGCTGCTCGAATCGAGTCTGCCGTTCACCGGCTTCGTGATCCGTCAGTTGAACAACCGGATGGGGGAATTCATTGCGTCGATCCAGAACAGCCGGCTGCTCGACGTGGATGCGCGTGTCGCGCAATCGCTCGCGCAGTTGTTCAACCCCGACCTGTATCCGGACACCGGGCGCACGCTGGCGATTTCGCAGGAGGAAGTCGGTTTGCTCGCCGGGGTCTCTCGGCAACGCATCAATCAGGCGCTGCAGAACCTCGAAAAGCTGCGGATCTTGCGTCTGTCGTATAACCAGATCGATGTGCTCGATCTCGAACGGCTCTGCGAGTTCGGACGGGAACAGATCTAGAAGATCCTGGAGACCCGGGAGATTCGGGAATAGGCGCCGGGTAGATCGAAGAAGCGTCGCCGGAACGATGCCGGCGACGGCCTTTCTCTTTCGTTTCTGTTTCCGCGTTTGGTCCCGGCGTGACGCGGCGGTCTAACTCGCCCGCACGCCACCTTTGCGGGTGGCGCGCATTTCGAGCACGTCGTCGGTCTTGAATAGCGCGAACATGATCGCGGTCAAGACTCCTGATCTTTTCCAGCGCAGGTAGTAACGATGTGCGGTCTGATAAGGCACATAGTGCTCAGGCATTGCGCTCCATGGCGCGCGCGTGTGCAGCACCCACATCACGCTGTTGAGCACGCGGCGGATATCGATCGGCGGACGACCGCGGCGCGGCCCCTCGTTCAGCGTCTCAGGCAGAAGCGGTGCGACACGCTGCCATTGTTCGTCGGTTAAGTCCTGAATGACCGGCCAGATCGCGATGGGTTCGGAAGAAGGAATATTCATGCATAAAGGCGCGTCCACGCAAAACGCGGACCGACGTCGCGGCGAAAAGTATGTCCATATGTCAACTCGTTCGAGACTACTCGAAGCTCACGAGGGACAAAGTCAATTCTTGTCAACTAAACAAGCGCAATTGTCAAAAAACACAATACGTTATTGCGTCAACACGCTGATGGCGCAGCATGAGCCCGTGGTCTATCATCGGCGCGCCCGACGCCGCGGCTCATCCGTGCGCGCCGCGTTCAAACGATAAATCCCTCTCTCCACACGCAGGAAATTCAGTGAGACACATCCGCTTTCTCAAGACCGCCGCGCTGCTTGGCGGCGCCGCCCTTGCCGTCACATCGGAGCAGGCCGCCGCGCAAAGTTCGATCACGCTGTACGGCGTCGCCGACGTCAGCGTGCGCTATCTGACGAACTCGAACGCCAATAACGACGGCCGCCTGTTCATGACGAACGGCGCGGTCACCAATAGCCGCTGGGGTCTGCGCGGCTCGGAAGACCTCGGTGGCGGCATCAAGGCGATCTTCGATCTGGAAAGCGGTGTCAACCTGCAGGACGGCACGGCATCGGACAGCCATCGCCTCTTCAACCGCAACGCGTACGTCGGCCTGAGCAGCCGCTACGGCACGCTGACGCTGGGCCGTCAGAAGTCGCCGCTGTTCGATCTGCTCGGCGACACCTACGACCCGCTCACGGTCGGCAACTACAACGAGAACTCGTGGCTGCTGGGCGCGCTCGGCGCGGGCCTCTACGGGGACAACGCGGTCAAGTACACCGGCACCTTCAACGGCCTGACGGTCGCCGCGATGTATTCGTTCGGTACGGACTCGACGTCGACCGGCGAGGGCGGCTTCTCGGGCCAGGTGCCCGGCCATCTCGGCGCGGGCAATATGTACGGCTTCACGCTGTCGTACGTGGCCGGGCCGCTCAGCGTCGCAGCCGGCGTGCAGCAGAACAGCGACAACAGCAATCACAAGCAGACCATCTTCAATGCGAACGCCGTCTATGCGTTCAGCTCGACGAAACTGTTCGTCGGCTATCTGCATTCGAAGGACGACACCGGCTTTGTCGACAGCGCGCTCGCGCAGCAGCCGCTGGTGCAGGGCGTCGATATCGTGAAGGGTTCGGGTCGCATCGACAACGGGCCGTTCGCCGGCGTCACGTGGCAAGCCACGCGCGCGCTCATGCTGACGGGCGCCGCGTATTACGACCACATGTCCAATGCGGCGATCGGCGACGGTCAGCTCGGCAGCGGCTATCGCTACACCTTCGTCGCGCTGGCCGAATATGCGCTGTCGAAGCGCACCGAGGTGTACGGCACGGTCGATTTCAACAAGGTGTCGGGCGCGGCTTCGGTCGAACTGCCGGGCCGCGACAACCAGACCGGCGTGGCGCTCGGTCTGCGCACGATCTTCTGAATTCCAGATCGGCATGGCAAAACGGCGTCCCTCGGGACGCCGTTTTTTTTGCTTCTCACGCGGCAAACCGGCTTACCAGTCTGCCGCGCGCATAAAAAAAGGTGCCGCGAACGGCACCTTTCTGTACTACAGGTAGCTTCTGCTGAAGCTTAGAAGCGGTGACGCAAACCGACCGTAGCAGCCGTCTGGTTCTTCGACGACGACGTCGGAACGCTATTGTCGCCGCTGTAGATCGAAGCCACGCCGCCGTCGCCCATTGCGTGCTGGTACACGGCTTGAGCGTAGACGTCGGTGCGACGCGACAGCGAGTAGTCAGCCTGCAGGCCGATCTGGTGGTAACGGGTCTTCTGGTCGTTGCCGTCGGCATTGATGCCGTAGCCACGTGCGTCCGTGAACGTGTAAGCGATGCCCAGAGCCATTGCCGGCGTCAGGTTGTACTTACCGTTGACTTCGTAGTTGTTGGTGCGACCTTGACGCTGACCAGCTGCTGCGCCGACCAGGTTGTCGATACGCGATTGCGTCCATGCCACGCCGACGAGTGCCGGGCCGAAGCCGTACGAAGCGCCTGCGCCGAACTGACGCTGACGGAATTGAGCGTCGGCGAGCGAGCCGCCTGCGTTCGCGATCGTGCCCACCGAAGCGCCCGTGGTGTTGCCATTCGGGTTGTTCTGCTGAGCGTATGCAGCACCGAGGTGCAGGCCTTGCCACTGGTATGCAGCACCGACGCTGTACTGGCGGTTGTTGGCGAACTGACCAGCCTGGTTCGAGAAGCCGTACGTGCCGCCGAACGTGAAGCCAGCGTAGTTAGCGCTCGAGTACTTGATCGAGTTGTTAACCGACAGACCACCGTTGGTGTTCAGGTTGTCGTTGTTGTACGGGTGAGCGAAGAACGTACCGCCCCAGCTGCCCGTTGCGGTCAGCGGTGCCAGGTAGTCTTGCGCTGCGTCGTATTGACGGCCCAGCGTAACCGTACCGAATTGCGAGCTCGACAGACCGACGAACGCTTGACGGTTGAACATGCCGCCGTTGTTGGTGAAGCCGCCGTTGTTGATGTTGAAGCCGCTTTCCAACGTGAAGATTGCCTTCAGACCGCCGCCCAGATCTTCCGAACCGCGCAGGCCGAACATGCTCTGGTTGATGCCGCCGCTGCCTGCTGCCCACTTAGCGTTGCCACCAACGTTGCTGGTGTACGTCAGGCCTGCGTCCAGCAGACCATACAGGGTCACGCTGCTTTGTGCGTGTGCGACGGAAGCGAACGATGCGGCAGCCGCAACGACGATGAGACTCTTTTTCATGGGAACTCCAATTCGAAAAATTTACGGGGAGCGGGACCCGCCTCAGCGGCTGATGCCGAGAGCATCTGCCACCGCCCTGTGGCCGAGCCGTGAAGCTTGGCTGGGCACCCTTGAAACGAAGCGTGAGTGTAGGTGGACACCCTAATAGCAGCGCCGACAATTCACGCAACATGATTTTTCGAATTTCGCAACAATTGGTGCGGACACTGACCTAAGTCATTGTTTTTCAGTCAGTTCTGACAATATTGAGCGGTGGGGTCGTCAGCGTTAGAGCAGACGAATTTGCAATGTCTCAATATTCAAAGTTGTGCGTTTGCAACACCGTTTTAATACCTGTGACGTAATCGGGCCGGAACAAATTGCCGACTAAAGCGTGTAATGATTTGTTACCAGACAATTGAATGAGCAATTTCGCGAGTGACGCAAAAAATATTTTCGAAATGCGGGAACTTAATAGAATTATTGCAGTCTTTATCGCGCTTGCTCTCTAATCAACACGGTTTGTATTACGATCGATTAGCTCGTTGCGCAATTGCATAGGCTATTCGCCGAATTGCTCCCGATCGCTATTTGCCAGCTTCAAGCAACGGCTCGTGTAGCCTCGCTACGCAGCGATCCGCAGTCCCCACGGCCTCTTCATGTCGGCAATAAAAAACCGCCTGTTCGGCGGCCTTCTTATTTCTCATTCCGACTAATACGTCTTTCAGTCGCGCTTTCATAAAGCGTAGGCGTATCGCGAAGAAGCTTTCGGCACGGGTGTTGTCCGGAAGTAAATTGCGGCGCCGGCCGCCGCGTGACAAAACCCGTGCTGAAAGCGGACGACATACGTCAGTAAGCCTTCCCAATTTATTTAACGACGCAGCTCTGTTCGTTTTGACGCGGAGTTTCCCTGATACCGGCGCGGTCACGCTTGTGGCCGTGCTGGTGCCCGCTTATGCGCTGCGCTGCAAACGCCTGACGGCCGCCCGCATTCTCAGACGATGCGCGCCGCGCGCCGGCGCTTGACCTCGCGTGTCAACGTATGCGGAAAGTCCACTCATGACACCGCCTGTAGAAATCTCTCCGGCTCAAAACGAAATTTTCAACGCACGTGGCGCCTCAGCGAGAACCTGGCTTCGACCCTGCCGCGTCGTCGGACGATGCCGCGAGAAACGGATCGAGCCCGAACAGCCATGCAAAGCAGAACGCGCCCCACTTCAGCGCGCGCATCGGCCGCCGCGGCGGGTCTTCATGCGCGTCATCGAACGATGCGCCCGGCGCGGCTTCAGGCGGGACTAGCTCGGCAGCGGTCGGGTCGGTTCGCATGATAGTTCTCGTTATTGGATGGATGTGGAAGCCGACCTGTCGCAAACGACATGCCACTCTCAGGAGGCCGAATACATCCCTGCTGGAAAACAGGCTACAGACGTGCGGAGGTCGACTCTGTGCGCTTGCACGCCAAAGCCGCGAAGTGACCGAACGATCGAACGGAAATCCGCAGACGGAAGCGGAAACCGGTATAGGGCTTGATTGCTGCCGGCTATCCGTAGGATGAACGCAGAAACGGAAGAAGCGTGAAGCGCGCTTAAAGACGCTCACTTAAAGACGCGCATTCAAAGACAGTTACGCCGCGCGCAAAAACAAAAAGGGTTCCGAAATTCGGAACCCTTTTGCCAATACTTGGTGGGCCGGGTGGGGTTCGAACCCACGATGTCCTTTCGGAGGTGGATTATGAGTCCACTGCCTGCAACCAACACGGCGTCCAGCCCAGGAAGAAAAAGACCCGGTCATAAAGGCCGGGCCCGTTTCGTCGATTGGCCGACATACTACACGAAAAAGGAGCCTCCGCAACCGCCCCGCTTGCGCGAAACGACCGGGAGGCCCCTTTGATCGCATCATTTGCAGCGATGCGCCACCGCGATCAATTCCCTTCGAGGAAAGACTTCAGCTTGTCCGAGCGACTCGGATGACGCAGCTTGCGCAGCGCCTTCGCTTCGATCTGACGGATCCGCTCACGCGTGACGTCGAACTGCTTGCCCACTTCCTCCAGCGTGTGATCGGTGCTCATTTCGATACCGAAGCGCATGCGCAACACCTTCGCCTCGCGCGGCGTCAGCGAATCGAGCACGTCCTTCACGACGTCGCGCATGCTGGCGTGCAATGCGGCATCCGCCGGCGCAACCGTGTTGTTGTCTTCGATAAAGTCGCCCAGATGAGAATCGTCGTCGTCGCCGATCGGCGTTTCCATCGAGATCGGCTCCTTCGCGATCTTCATGATCTTGCGGATCTTGTCTTCCGGCATCTCCATCTTCTCGGCCAGCGTTGCCGGATCCGGCTCGAGACCGGTTTCCTGCAGGATCTGACGCGAGATGCGGTTCATCTTGTTGATCGTTTCGATCATGTGAACCGGAATCCGGATCGTACGCGCCTGGTCGGCGATCGAACGCGTAATGGCCTGACGAATCCACCACGTCGCATACGTGGAGAACTTGTAGCCGCGACGGTATTCGAACTTGTCCACCGCCTTCATCAGGCCGATGTTGCCTTCCTGAATCAGGTCGAGGAACTGCAGACCGCGGTTCGTGTACTTCTTCGCGATGGAAATCACCAGACGCAGGTTCGCCTCGGTCATCTCACGCTTCGCCTGACGCGCCTTCAGTTCGCCGGCCGCCATCTGACGGTTGGTTTCCTTCAGGTCCTTCAGCGGCAGCACCACGCGCGCCTGCAAGTCGAGCAGACGCTGTTGCTGTTCGCGGATCGCCGGGATGTTGCGCGTCAGAATCGCGCTATAGGCATGCCCTTCGGCAACGATCTTGTCGGCCCATTCGAGGTCCGTTTCGCTACCCGGGAAACGCGCGATGAATTCCGCGCGCGGCATCCCGCACTTGTCGACCACGGTATGCAGAATCTGCCGCTCGACCTGACGCACTTCGTCGACCTGCGCGCGCAGCGTGTCGCACAGACGCTCGACGGTACGCGCGGTGAAGCGGATCGCCATCAGCTCGTTCTGGATCGTTTCCTGCGCCTTCAGATAGGACTTGGACTTGTAGCCTTCCTTCTCGAACGCGCGACGCATCTTGTCGAACCATTCGCTGATCAACGCGAATTTTTCGAGCGACGCGCGACGCAACGCTTCGAGTTGCGCGGCGTTGGCGGTGGCTTGCGCCGAACCGTCGTCTTCTTCCTCGTCCTCTTCGTCCTCTTCCTCGGCGTCCTCGTCTTCGTTTTCGATCGCTTCCGCTTCCTGCGCGGAGAAGCCGTCGGCATCTTCCGCGTCGGCGTCGATCAGG
Organism: Paraburkholderia antibiotica; assembly: GCF_012927125.1. Classification (GTDB taxonomy): domain Bacteria; phylum Pseudomonadota; class Gammaproteobacteria; order Burkholderiales; family Burkholderiaceae; genus Paraburkholderia; species Paraburkholderia antibiotica. Next base: position 325,274 of record NZ_JABBFZ010000005.1, on the reverse strand, counting down.
CCGTCGACCAGTTCGTCGATGCGGATTTCGTCGTTCGCGACGCGCTCGGCCATCGCGAGGATGTCGGCGATCGTGGTCGGGCAGGCCGAGATGGCCATCACCATGTGCTTGAGGCCGTCTTCGATGCGCTTCGCGATCTCGATTTCGCCTTCGCGCGTGAGCAGCTCGACCGTGCCCATTTCGCGCATGTACATGCGCACGGGATCGGTGGTGCGGCCGAATTCGGAATCGACGGTGGACAGCGCGACTTCGGCTTCCTCTTCGACTTCGTCATCCGACGAAGCCGCGGGCGCGTTGTCGTTGAGCAGCAGCGTTTCAGCGTCCGGGGCCTGTTCGTAGACCGCCACGCCCATGTCGTTGAACGTGCTGATGATGCCTTCGATCGCCTCGGTTTCCGTGAAGTTGTCCGGCAGGTGATCGTTGATTTCGGCGTACGTGAGGAAGCCGCGCTCCTTGCCGAGCTTGATCAGCGCGCGCAGTTTCGAGCGGCGTTCTTCGAGTTCCTCCACCGTACCGGGCTGCGACGACGCGAATGCATCCTTCAGCAGCGCTTTTTCCTTGGCACGACGGTCGCGAGCCTTGACCTTCTCCGTCTTGCCCGGGGCGGCGGCAACGGTTTCTTCGGCCTGGGTTGCATCGTCATCGACAGATACTTCGTTCAGCTTTTTCGTCATGGAGTTCGCTGTACCAGCTGTAGTCTCGACCCCCGGCTGTTGGGCAACAGCCGGTTGAGCCGTGGATACTGGAGTCACGCGCGCTACCGCATCATCCGCGACGGCAGCCGCTTCCCTTGCGCTTCTGACACCTGGTCGCCTGGCGGCGGCCGACGGTGCTACCGCTTTCGCCGCCCGAACCGGGGCCGCCTGCGCGGCCGCAGTGGTCGACGATTTCTTCCCGGCAGCCGGTGCAACGTTGACGGCAGACGTTTTTCTGGCGGAAGCAGTCAGCTTGGCTTCGGTAACTTTTCCGGTGCGCTCTTGAGCGCGTGAGCCTGTTGTCTGATTTCCGCCTGTCGTCTTTGCCATCGCATCGCCTTTCGCCTTTGCTAGGAAAACCCTTGAAAAAACAAACCGCTAGAAACTTTTGATTATACCACCCGAGTTTTGAGCCCTCCGTTAGAGCCCGAGCTGACGCTTCATGTCAGCCCGCTTCCGATTGAGCTCCGAAAGCTCGGCAAATTCTTCCGGCGTATGCCGGGATTGTCGCGAAAGTTGCTCGAGACGATCGCAACAGGCGTCGTACCGCATCTTCAGAATCGCGGCCTTCAATTCCTCGCCAACGATCCGCTCCTGCTCGCGCCGCTCCTCGACGACGGCCGCGTCCTGCGGGTCTTTCAGCAGCAAATCCCGAACGTTTTCATCATAGTCTAGAATTTTGCGAAAGATTTCCTCGAAAGTTGGGGCGTTCGCGCCATTTCGCAAGAGATCGGACAACAGCTGGAACTCCGCCGAATCGCCGAGCGCACGCGCGTGCGTGGTCACCTCCGCGAACAGTTCCGCGTGCCGGGTCACGGTGACGAGCGCATCCTCCGCCTCCTCGTCGAGCATCCCGACGGTGCGCGGATACATCACCAGATTGCGCAGCGTCTTTTCCTCGATCCCCGTCACGCTGCGGCGGTCCTTGCGGGCCGGCGCCTCGCGCGCCGCCGCGGCAATCCGCGCATCGACCTCGCACAGCGCCGCGACTTCGCTGAACGGCACGTCGAGCCGGTCCGCGAACATATGCATGATTTGCGCGCGCAGCGCATTGGCCGGCAACGCCTGCAACAGCGGCTTGGCGTCGAACAGCGCGCGCGCCCGGCCTTCCGGCTGGTCGAGCTCCTTGCCCGTCAGCACCTCGTTGAGCATGAACTGCGACAGCGGCATCGCCCGCTCGACCTGCTCGGCGAACGCCTCGGTGCCGAATTCACGCACGTAGCTGTCGGGATCGTGCTCGGTCGGCAGGAACAGGAAGCGGATCGTACGGTTGTCGGCTGCATGAGGCAGGCAGGCGTCAAGCGCGCGGCGCGCGGCACGGCGCCCGGCCGAATCGCCGTCGAAACTGAAGATGACCGTGTCGGTCTGGCGCATCAGTTTCTGCACATGAATCGGCGTGCAGGCGGTGCCGAGGGTCGCGACCGCATTCTGGAAACCCAACTGGGCCAGCGCGACCACGTCCATATACCCTTCGACGACCAGCACGTAGTGCTGTTCGCGGATTGCGAGACGCGCTTCAAACAGCCCGTATAGCTCGCTGCCCTTGTTAAATAGCGGTGTTTCAGGCGAATTCAAATACTTCGGCTCACCGCCGTCGAGCACCCGGCCACCGAAGCCGATCACCTGGCCCTTCACGTTGCGGATCGGGAACATGATCCGCTCGCGGAAGCGGTCGTAGCGGCGGTTCTGGCCCTGCCCGTCGGACTTTTCGCTGACGATCACGAGACCCGCTTCGACCAGCGCGTCGTCGCGATAATTCGGGAACGCCGTCTCGAGGTTCTGCCAGCCGTCCGGCGCATAGCCGAGGCCGAAGCGCGCGGCGATTTCGCCGGTCAGGCCGCGCTTCTTCAGATACTGGATCGCGCCCGACGCGCCGCGCAGCTGCTTGCGGTAGTAGTCGCAGGCGGTCTGCATCAGGTCGGACAGCGCGGTGGTAACCGCTTTGGATGCCGCCGGCGCATAGCCGCCGCCAGCACCGCCGCCCGCGCCGCCATAGCCGGGCGAAGGCTCGTGCGGCACGGTCAGGCCGACCGATTGCGCGAGCTCGTTGACCGCTTCGGGAAACGATGCACCGACGTGCTCCATCAGGAAACCGATGGCCGTACCATGCGCGCCGCAGCCGAAGCAGTGATAAAACTGTTTAGTCGGACTAACCGTAAACGAGGGGCTCTTCTCGTTGTGAAACGGACATAGCCCCATGAAGTTCGCGCCGCCCTTTTTCAACTGCACATACTTGCCGACCACGTCGACGATATCGACGCGGTTGAGCAGGTCCTGCAGGAATGACGGTGGGATCACAGTGAATGACGCTGCCAGGAAAGCTTCAAAATCCAGGCCCGAAAAGCGGGCCCGACACGATCGCCGGGCCGCGCACCCCACTTCCAACAAAGCGCGCGCGACCCGGACAGACCGGCGGAGTTACTTCGCGAGCGCGGTCTTGACCTGCGCCGAGACGGCGGTCATGTCGGCCCGGCCGGCCAGCTTCGGCTTGAGCACGCCCATCACCTTGCCCATGTCCTGCGGACCGGCCGCGCCGGTTTGCGCGACCGCGGCCTGCACTTCGGCGACGATTTCCGCTTCCGACATCTGCTCGGGCATATAGGCGGACAGGATAGCCAGCTCGGCCTTTTCCTTGTCGGCCAGATCCGTGCGGCCAGCGGCCTCGAACTGGCTGATCGAATCCTTGCGCTGCTTGATCATCTTGTCGACGGCGGCGGTTATGCCCGCGTCGTCGAGCGTGATGCGCTCATCGACTTCGCGCTGCTTGATCGCGGCGAGCAGCAGGCGGATCGTACCGAGACGCTCGGTCTCGCGCGCCCGCATGGCAGCTTTCATATCGTCGTTGATCCGGTCCTTGAGACTCATCACTCACCTGAATTGCGTTGAAAAGTTGAAAAACCGGCCGGTCGGCGGCAGCAATACCGCGACATCAACACGAAAACCCGCTTGGGACAGCTTCCTCAAGCGGGTTGGCGCAATATGCGTAGTGGATGCGACCCTGCCGGCTGGCCCGATGGGCCGGGTTATCCGTGATGGCACCGATGCGCCATCCTCGGTTCGATGGTCGCCGCGACGCTCCTCGGAGCGGAAGTACGGCAACGCCAGAATGAATCAGTAGAGCTTTTTTGGCAGCATCTGCCCACGCAGACGCTTGAAGTGACGCTTCACCGCCGCCGCTTTCTTGCGCTTGCGTTCGGCTGTGGGCTTTTCGTAAAACTCGCGAGCGCGAAGTTCCGTCAGCAAACCGTTTTTCTCCATCGTGCGCTTGAAACGGCGCATGGCGACTTCGAACGGCTCATTGTCTTTTACGCGGATGGTCGTCATTTTTCAATAACGGAACTTTGTAAAGGTTGATGAGTATAGCAGAGCTTTCTCACAAAGCCATTGCGCCGTCAAGCCCCCCGCGCATAGTCGGCGGCGGCCTCGCCAGCCGCGACACCCGACGCCCACGCCCACTGGAAGTTATAGCCGCCGAGCCAGCCGGTCACGTCGACTGCTTCGCCGATGAAGTAGAGACCGGGCACCCGCGAGCTCATCATCGTCGTCGACGACAGCCCGCGCGTGTCGACGCCGCCGCGCGTCACTTCCGCCTTGCGATAACCCTCGGTGCCGTTCGGAGTGAGCGTCCAGCGCATCAGCGCCTCACCGATGCGGCGCAACGTCTTGTCCGGCAGATCAGCCACGCGCGCCTCGGCGGGCACCTGATGCGTGTCGAGCCACACATGCGCGAGCCGCTGCGGCACCCATTCCGACAGCAGATTGGCGATCTGCCGCTTCGTGCCGCTTTTGGCCTCGATCAGCTCAGCGGCGGCATCGCGCTCCGGCAGCAGATTGATATGGAGCGGCTCGCCGGGTTGCCAGTAGCTCGAGATCTGCAGCACGCCGGGGCCCGACAGGCCGCGATGCGTGAGCAGCAGGTCTTCGGTGAATTCGGCGCCGGTCTTCTTGTTGCCGGTCGACAGCTGCACTTCGAGCGACACCCCCGACAGCGCCGCGAACGGCTCCCAGTCGGCCGGCGCGAAGGTCAGCGGCACCAGCGCGGGACGCGTATCGATCAGCTTGTGGCCGAACTGTTTGGCGATCCGGTAGGCGAAATCGGTCGCGCCGATCTTCGGGATCGACAGACCGCCCGTCGCGATCACGAGCGCGCGCGCGGCGATCGTCCCGGCCGACGTACCGAGCGTGAACGCGCCCTGCCCATCGTGCCGCACCTCGTCGACCGACAACGGCGTGCGCCACGCGACGCCGCCCGCATCGCATTCGTTCTTCAACAGGTCGATGATCGCATCGCTCGACTGGTCGCAGAACAGCTGGCCCTTGTGCTTCTCGTGCCACGTCACGCGATGCTGCTTGAGCAGCGCCATAAAGTCGCGCGGCGTGTAGCGCGCGAGCGCCGAGCGGCAAAAATGCGGATTCGCCGACAGATAGTTGGCCGGCCCCGCGTGCAGATTCGTGAAGTTGCAACGCCCGCCGCCGGAAATGCGGATTTTCTCCGCGAGGCGCTGCGAGTGGTCGATCAGCGCCACGCGCCGGCCGAGTTGCCCGGCCACCGCCGCGCACATCATGCCGGCCGCGCCCGCGCCGATCACCGCGATATCGAAAGATTCCATGGGGCCGCATTGTACCTGCGGGGCCCGACCGCCAGAGGCCCGGGTCCGTGGGCGTCTGCGCCCGTTTGCCCGCGCTGCTATACTTTCAGGCTTACCTTTCACTTTCGGGCGTGCACTCGTGCGCCCGGTTCACGCGACTCAAAGCGACTCATCATGCTCGTTCTCGGCATCGAAAGCTCCTGCGACGAAACCGGTCTCGCGCTCTACGACACGGAGCGCGGCCTGCTCGCGCATGCGCTGCATTCGCAGATTGCGATGCATCGGGAGTATGGCGGCGTAGTGCCTGAACTGGCATCGCGCGACCATATCCGCCGCGCGTTGCCGCTGCTCGAAGAGGTGATGGAGCGCGCGAGCGTCGCGCGCAGCGACATCGACGCGATCGCCTACACGCAAGGTCCGGGGCTCGCCGGCGCGCTGCTGGTCGGCGCGAGCGTCGCCAATGCGCTCGCGATGGCGTGGAACAAGCCGACCGTCGGCATTCACCATCTCGAAGGGCATTTGCTGTCGCCGCTGCTCGTCGACGAGCCGCCGCCGTTCCCGTTCGTCGCGCTGCTGGTGTCGGGCGGTCATACGCAGTTGATGCGCGTGACTGACGTCGGCGTCTACGAGACGCTCGGCGAAACGCTCGACGACGCCGCCGGCGAAGCCTTCGACAAAACCGCCAAGCTGCTCGGCCTCGGTTATCCGGGCGGCCCGGAAGTGTCGCGCATGGCCGAGTTCGGCACGCCCGGCGCGGTCGTGCTGCCGCGTCCGATGCTGCATTCGGGCGACCTCGACTTCAGCTTCAGCGGCCTGAAGACGGCCGTGCTCACGCATGCGAACCGGCTCGGCGGCGCGAACATCTGCGAGCAGGCGAAGGCCGATCTCGCGCGCGGGTTCGTCGATGCGGCCGTCGACGTGCTGGCCGCGAAGTCGCTCGCGGCGCTCAAGCGCACGAAGCTGAACCGACTGGTGGTGGCGGGCGGCGTCGGCGCAAACCGGCAGTTGCGCGAGGCGCTGTCGGCGGCCGCGCAGAAGCGCAACTTCTACGTGCATTACCCCGACCTGTCGCTGTGTACGGACAACGGCGCGATGATCGCGCTGGCCGGCGCGCTGCGCCTGCAACGCTGGCCCGAACAGGCCGGCAACGACTACGCGTTCACCGTGAAGCCGCGCTGGGATCTGACGTCGCTCGCACACTGAAGCAAGTTCAAACCGCGCCGTCCGCCGCAATTACAACGAGCGACGACGGGCACGAAACGAAAAAAAGCCGCTTTAAAAGCGGCTTTTTTCATACTGCGCCTCCCCGTAACCCATCGGGGCAAGCGGATAGCGCGTAGCTTCAACCCACGCGCTTATCCCGCTCGATCACCGCATACGCGCTGTGATTGTGGATCGACTCGAAGTTCTCGGCTTCGAGCACGTAGGCGACGACACGCTCGTCCGCATTCAGACGTTGCGCGACGTCGCGCACGAGGTCTTCGACGAACTTCGGATTCTCATACGCACGCTCGGTGACGAACTTCTCGTCCGGGCGCTTGAGCAGGCCCCACAGTTCGCACGACGCCTCTTCCTCGGCGATTCGCACCAGTTCTTCGACGGCGACGTCGCCGCTCAGCTCGGCATCGATCGTCACGTGCGAGCGCTGATTATGCGCACCATACTGCGAGATTTTCTTCGAGCACGGGCACAGGCTCGTGACCGGCACCAGCACTTTCATGAACAGCCGCGTCGCGCCGTCACGGGCATCGCCCGTCAGCGTGACTTCGTAGTCGAGCAGGCTTTGCACGCCCGACACCGGCGCGGTCTTGTTCATGAAGTACGGGAACGACACTTCGATGCGGCCCGCCTCGGCCTCGAGCTTTTCGAGCATGGCCGCGAGCATCGTGCGGAAAGTGGCCGCGTCGAGCGGTGCCTTGTTCTCTTCGAGCAGCGCGACGAAACGCGACATGTGCGTGCCCTTCTGCTCGGCCGGCAGATGCACGTCGAGATTCCACGTGCCGACCGTCGGCTGCACGTCGCCGCTTTGCGTGCGCACCGTCAACGGATGACGCACGCCCTTGACGCCGACCCGTTGGATCGGAATCTGACGCGTGTCGGGGGTGCTTTGCACATCGGGCATCACAAAGGCGGGATTCATCTGATTCATTCTTGTGTCCTTTCTGGAAAGCGCCGGGCGGCCCCGAGATTTCGCTGCATCGGGATTGTCGCGCAGCGGTTCGGGCGCCCGGCGGCCGTGCGGATCGGCGCGCGCAACGGCGAACGCCGGCTCCTGCCGGCGTTGGGTGACGGGCCGCAACGCCCGTCCGTTCAAACTGGAGATTGCCGTGGTCGCCGTCGCGTGAGTGATACACGCGGGCAGCCCAGTCGGTACGACCGGTGCTGGCGCGCTTACGCGACGCGCTTCACCGACGATTGACCGCCGACCGCGCCGCTCGCGAGGAAGCGTTCGCGGATCGACCGGGCGATACCCGCGGCGTCGAGACCGCACGCGGCGAGCAGCTTGGCCGGGTCCCCATGATCGATGAACCGGTCGGGGAGGCCCAATTGTAGTACGGGTCGCATAGCCCCACTCTCGAGCAGGGCTTCGACGCAGGCCGAACCCGCGCCGCCCATGATGCAGCCTTCCTCGACGGTGACGATCGCGTCGTGCGTTTCGGCGAGCTGACGCACGAGTTCAGCGTCGAGCGGCTTCACGAAGCGCATATTCGCGACCGTGGCGTCGAGTTGCTCGGCCGCTGCAAGCGACGGCGCGACCATCGTGCCGAACGCGAGAATCGCGATGCGCTTGCCGGCCGGCTGCGAGGTCTCGCGACGCACTTCGCCCTTGCCAACCGGCAGTGCGGCCATCTGCTTGACGGTCGCGACGCCCGTGCCGGCACCGCGCGGATAGCGCACCGCGGTCGGGTTCGGCTGCTGCAATGCGGTGTACAGCATCTGGCGGCATTCGTTTTCGTCCGCCGGCGCCATCACGGTCATGTTCGGGATGCAGCGCATGAACGCGAGGTCGTAGGCGCCCGCGTGCGTCGCGCCGTCCGCGCCGACGAGGCCCGCGCGGTCGATCGCGAACACGACCGGCAGGTTTTGCAGCGCGACGTCGTGGATCAGCTGGTCGTACGCACGTTGCAGGAAGGTCGAGTAGATCGCGACGACCGGCTTCATGCCGTCCGCGGCGAGACCGCCGGCGAACGTCACCGCGTGCTGCTCGGCGATGCCGACGTCGAAGTAGCGATCCGGGAAGCGCTTCTCGAACTCGACCATGCCCGAGCCTTCACGCATCGCCGGCGTGATGCCGACCACGCGCGAGTCGAGCTCGGCCGCATCGCACAGCCATTCGCCGAACACCTGCGTGTAGGTCTTCTTCGACGGCGTCGTGGCCGGCTTGATGCCTTCGGCCGGATTGAACTTGCCCGGGCCGTGGTACAGCACCGGATCGGCCTCGGCCAGCTTGTAACCCTGGCCTTTCTTCGTGACCACGTGCAGGAATTGCGGGCCGCGCAGTTCCTTGATGTTCTGCAGCGTCGGGATCAGCGAGTCGAGATCATGACCGTCGATCGGGCCGATGTAGTTGAAACCGAACTCCTCGAACAGCGTAGCCGGCACGATCATGCCCTTCGCGTGCTCTTCGAGCTTGCGGGCGAGATCGAGCATCGGCGGCGCGACGCGCAGCACGCGTTCGACGCCCGCACGCGCGGCAGCGTAGAAGCGGCCCGACATCAGGCGCGCGAGATGGCGATTCAGCGCGCCGACCGGCGGCGAAATCGACATGTCGTTGTCGTTGAGGATCACGAGCAGCGGCACATCGTCTTCGACGCCCGCGTTGTTCATTGCCTCGAAGGCCATGCCGGCCGTCATCGCGCCGTCGCCGATCACGGCGATGCCCATGCGGTTGTCGCCCTGCAGCTTGCTCGCGACCGCCATGCCGAGCGCGGCCGAGATCGACGTGCTCGAGTGCGCGGTGCCGAACGTGTCGTATTCGGATTCGTCGCGTTTCGGGAAGCCCGAGATGCCGCCCAGCTGACGCAGCGTGTGCATCTGGTCGCGGCGACCCGTCAGGATCTTGTGCGGATAGGTCTGATGGCCGACGTCCCAGACGATGCGGTCGTGCGGCGTGTCGAACACATAGTGCAGAGCAATGGTCAACTCGACCGTGCCGAGGTTGGACGAGAGATGGCCGCCCGTCTGCGATACGCTGTCGAGCACAAAAGCGCGCAACTCGTCTGCAAGCGGTTGCAATTGGCGGCGATCGAGGCGGCGCAGGGCTGCCGGGTCGTCGATGGTTTTCAGCAAGTCGTACATCGTCGTTCCATTGTAGGAAAACTTACGCGCCCGCACTTCATACATGCACCCCGGGGATGGAGAGTGCGCGGCGGCGGGCTTTCGCGTTCAGCTGACCCGGTTCACCACCAGGTCGGCCAGTTCGGCAAGACGCTGCGCGCGCGCGCCGAACGGCGCGAGCGCGGCGTGGGCGTCGCTGCGCAGTTGCGCCGCGAGTGCGCGCGACGCGTCGAGCCCGATAATCGACACGTAGGTCGGCTTGCCGTCCTTCGCGTCCTTGCCGGCGGTCTTGCCGAGCGTCGCGGAGTCGGTCGTGACGTCGAGAATGTCGTCGACGACCTGAAACGCGAGGCCGACCGCCGCGGCGTATGCGTCGAGCGAAGCCAGCGCCTGCGCGTCCGGCGTCTCGCCGGCCAGCGCACCCATGCGCACGGCCGCGCGCAACAGCGCGCCGGTCTTCATGCGATGCATGGTCTCGAGCTGCGGGCGCGTCAGCGTGTGGCCGACGCTCGCCAGATCGATGGCCTGACCGCCGCACATGCCGATCGAGCCGCTCGCCAACGCCAGCTCGCGCACGAGCGATGCCTGCTGCTGCGCGCCCAGCACGTCCGAAGTCAGCGCAACGAACGCCTGCGATTGCAGCGCATCGCCGACCAGCAGCGCGGTCGCCTCGTCATACTTGACGTGGACCGTCGGCTTGCCGCGGCGCAGTGCGTCGTCGTCCATGCACGGCATGTCGTCGTGCACGAGCGAATACACGTGAATCATTTCCAGCGCCGCCGCCGCCGCGTCGAGGCACTCGACGCGCGCGCCGGTCAGCTCGCCGGCCGCATGGCACAACAGCGGCCGCACCCGCTTGCCGCCGCCCAGCACCGCATAGCGCATTGCTTCGTGCAGTTTGGCGGGTTCGGTCGTCTCGGCCGGCAGATAGTTTTCCAGCGCCGTTTCGACACGCTCGAGCACCGAGCGCGTCCATTGTTCGAATGTCATAGGTCGTCCCCGCTTTCAGTCGCGGCTGTGCCTGCGGTATTCATGGGCAGAGGCTTGAGCGTCTCGCCGTCGAGCACGCGCACCTGCTGCTCGACCTTTTCGAGCTGCTGCTGACAGAACGCGACGAGCGCCGCGCCACGGCGATACGCGCTCAGCGATTCCTCGAGGCTCAGGCTGCCGCCTTCCATGCGTGCGACGAGCTCTTCCAGCTCCGCCTGCGCGGCCTCGTAGTTCTCCGGCAGCGGCGCGCTATCGCCGTTTTCAGCGGATGCGGCGGCGGAATCTTTCGATGCGGTCTTCGCCATGAATAGTCGCAAAATTAAAACAAGTCGGACATTCTACGGCAAAAGCGACAGTTTCGACCCGCTCGCCACCCTGCGCCCCGCCGTCCCACCCCGTTTCAACCCTGACTTATCCCTGCTTTTTCCCCTCTTCGACCCTGAAGTCTCGCAGAAAAAAAGCCACGGGTCTGCGGCAAAAATGCCGAACTTTCCTGACATTTTTAACCCAAATCAGATACTTAAGTGCCCCAGCAGAGGGGAAACGGGTATAATTGCCGGTTCCCTAAATCGAATCTATCGATGGTTGGGTTGTTCACTGCTTTCACGTCTTCACGGGAGTGGGAATGTCCAATCTGAGCAATGCATTGCAGTTGCGGTCTGTCCACAGCCAGCTGCCAGTCACGGCTTACTTTGACGAAGCGCTTCTTACGCGCGAAATCGACACCCTTTTCAAGAAAGGTCCTCGCTACATCGGCCACGATCTGATGGTGCCCGAAGCGGGGGATTATTTTGCCTTGCCCAGCGAACGCGAGGGGCGGGTACTCGTGCGTAACCAGCAATCGCAAATCGAACTGCTGTCGAACGTGTGCCGCCACCGGCAAGCCATCATGCTCAACGGTCGCGGCCAGGCGCAGAACATTGTCTGTCCGCTGCATCGCTGGACATACGACCTCAAAGGCGAGCTGCTCGGCGCCCCGCATTTCGCCGACAACCCGTGCCTGAATCTCGGCGCCACGCCGCTGCAGAACTGGCAGGGGCTGCTGTTCGAGGCACAGGGACGCGACGTCGCGAAAGATCTCGCGCGTCTGGGCCCGAGCCGTCATTTCGACTTTTCGGGCTTCATGTTCGATCACGTCGAAGTCCACGAGTGCAACTACAACTGGAAGACCTTCATCGAGGTCTATCTGGAGGACTATCACGTCGCACCGTTCCATCCGGGCCTCGGCAGCTTCGTCAACTGCGACGATCTGACCTGGGAGTTCGGCGACTGGTACAGCGTACAGACGGTCGGCGTGCACAAGGATCTGGAGCAGCCGGGCAGCCCGACGTATCGCAAGTGGCACGACGAGGTGCTGCGCTTCCGTGGCGGCAACCCGCCCGAATTCGGCGCGATCTGGATGGTGTATTACCCCGGCATCATGATCGAGTGGTATCCGCACGTGCTGGTCGTGTCGTGGCTGATTCCGCGCGGTCCGCAGAAAACCACCAACGTGGTGGAGTTCTATTACCCCGAGGAAATCGCGCTGTTCGAACGCGACTTCGTCGAGGCCGAGCGCGCCGCCTATATGGAAACGGCGCGTGAAGACGACGAAATCGCCGAGCGCATGGACGCCGGCCGGTTCGCGCTGATGGAGCGCGGCGAGTCGCAGGTCGGTCCGTATCAGAGCCCGATGGAAGACGGCATGCAGCACTTCCACGAGTTTCTGCGCCGCGAACTCGGCACGATCTGATTCACGCCGCGAGGCATCGGAATCGATACACGGAAAGACGGGCTGCGGCCCGTCTTTTTTGTTTAGACTACCGACATAGACCGGCCATCCGCCCGCCGCGCCACAACGTGCAGCCGAAGCCGCCATCGCCCGTATCGAGGAGACGCCATGCCCCACACTCACTACACCACCCTGATCTCCGCGATCAATCTCGCCGAACGGCTCGCAGCCGCGCCGGGCAGCGTGTTCGTGATCGACTGCCGGTTCGATCTCACCAATGCCGAAGCGGGCGAGAAAGCCTATCTGGCCGGCCATCTGCCTGGCGCGCACTATCTGCATCTCGATCGCGATCTGTCCGGGCCGAAGAACGGCTCGAACGGCCGGCATCCGCTGCCGGATCGCGCGCGGCTGGTCGAGACGCTCGAATCGCGCGGGCTCAAGCAGGGTCAGCAGGTCGTGGCCTACGACGCACAAGGTGGCATGTACGCGGCGCGCGTCTGGTGGCTGCTGCGCTGGCTCGGCCACGACGCGGTCGCGCTGCTCGACGGCGGACTGCAGACTTGGGAAGCGGCCGGCCAGGCATTGACGCAAGACGCGCCCGCGCAAAACACCGGCGACTTCAACGCGGCCGCGCCGCTCGCCGTCACCGTCGATGCACAGGCGGTCGAGCGCAATCTCGGTTCGAAAGAGCGCGTCGTCGTCGATGCGCGCGCGGCCGATCGCTATCGCGGCGAGAACGAAACGCTCGATCGCGTCGGCGGCCATATCCCGGGCGCGCTCAATCGCTTCTTCAAGGACAACCTCACCGCCGACGGCCGCTTCAAGGCCGCCCACACGCTGCGCGAGGAATTCCACGCGCTGCTCGGCGACACGCCGCCCGAGCACGTGGTGCTGCAATGCGGCTCGGGCGTCACCGCCTGCGTGAATTCGCTGGCGATGGAGATTGCCGGCCTGCATGGCTCGGCGCTCTATGCGGGCTCGTGGAGCGAATGGAGTTCGGACCCGAAGCGGCCGGTGGCGACGGGCGCGAATCCCTGAGCACGAACTGAACACGAACCGCGACCCTTAACAAAAAAGGCCGTTGCCGCGTCAAAGCGGCAACGGCCTTTTTCATTCATCAGTTTTCCGGTTCGATCGACGAAACGTGAAGATTCTTTAAAGCCCGCAAGCTTTGTCAACGTTCGTCAACTTCGCTGGCGCGTGTCACGCCACCCCGTGCTGCTTGAACCACACCAGCGCGCGACGCCAGCCATCCTCCGCATCGGCCTTCCGGTAGCTCGGCCGGTAATCGGCGAAAAACGCGTGACCCGCATCGTCATAGACGACGAACTGCGAACCCCGCCCCGCCTGCGGACCTTGCGCGATCGCCTGCTTCATCTGCTCGAGGGTGTCCTGCGGAATGCTCTGGTCCTGGCGCCCGTACATGCCGAGCACCGGCGCGTGCAGGCTGGCGACGAGGTCGATCGGATTGGCCGGCGTCATCGCATTCTTCGCGCCGGTCACGCGACCATACCAGGCCACGCCCGCCTTCACGCGCGGATTGTGCTCGGCGTACAGCCACGCGATGCGCCCGCCCCAGCAGAAGCCGTTCACGCCGAGCCGGCTCAGGTCGCCGCCGTTTTCGCCGGCCCACGCGGCGGCCGCGTCGAGATCGGCCAACACCTGCTCGTCGGGGACCTTGCTGACCAGTTGCTCGCTCAACTGCTGCATGCTCGTGTAGACCGTCGGATCGCCCTCGCGCTCGTACAGGTTCGGCGCGATCGCCAGATAGCCCTGCTTCGCGAAGCGCCGGCAGACGTCGGCGATATGCTCGTGCACGCCGAAGATCTCATGCACGACGAGGATCACCGGCAGATGTGTCTTGCCCTTCGGCTGCGCGCGATAGGCCGGGATCAGCGTACCGCCCGAATGGAACGCCACTTCGCCGGCTTCGAGGCCATCGCTGTCGGTATGGATGGTTTGCGCCGAGACCGGCAGCACCGCCGCCGCGAAACCGGTGCCGAGCGCGGCCTTGATGAAGGTGCGCCGATTGAAGGGAACGTGCGGGATCAGACTGTCGACTTCGGGTTTCAGCATGCGGCGCTCCTCGATGAATTGTTAGATGCAACAGGATACGCCTTGCCCGCATCCCGTTGCAGCTTCGACCAGGGTGACCGCCGGCCCGCGTCAGCCCGTCAGCGCGGTCAGTGCAGCTTGACGCGCGGCAGCGTGGTGCGGCGCAGCCAGTGCGCGAAGGTATCGAGGACCATGCGCGGATAGCCGTGCAGCGCCGCGATATGCAACCGGTACAGCGACATATACATGAAGCGCGCGAACAGCCCCTCAATCAGCATGTTGCCGCCGATCACCCCGCCCATCAGATTGCCGACCGCGCTGAAGTGCCCGAGCGACACCAGCGAGCCGAAGTCGCGATAGGTGAACTCCGGCAGCGGCTTGTTGTCGAGCCGCGCCGCCAGCGCCTTCAGCAGAAAGCTCGCCTGCTGATGCGCGGCCTGCGCGCGCGGCGGCACGTTGCGCTCGTTGCCCGGCCACGCACAGGCCGCGCAGTCGCCGAGCGCGAAGATGTTGTCGTCGATTTCGGTTTGCAGCGTGCGGCGCACGTTGAGCTGGCCGAGCCGGTTGACCGGCAGACCGTCGAGTTGCCCAAGCACCGCCGGCGCCTTGATGCCGGCTGCCCACACGGTCAGATCGGCGCGCACGGTATGACCGCTCGCGGTGCGGATGAAACCGGGCGCGACCTCGGCCACGGTCTCGCCGATCATCAGCTTCACGCCAAGCTTGGTCAGCAATTCGGCGGTGGCGGTGGACACGCGCTCCTGCAACGCCGGCAGAATGCGCGGCCCCGCCTCGATCAGCACGATGCCGACGTCATGCCGCGGATCGAGCTTGTGCAGGCCGTACGCGGACAGCACCTGCGCGGTATTGCGCAACTCCGCGGACAGCTCCACCCCCGTCGCGCCGCCACCGACGATCGCCACCTGAATGCGCGGCTCGCTCGACGACCACGTGCCGGGTCCCGGTCGCGACTCGACCGGCTCGTGCTCCTGATGCTCGGCGCGCATGCACGCCGCGATCAGACGCTTGCGGAAACGCTCGGCCTGGCCAACGGTATCGAGCGCAATGGAGAATTCGGCGGCGCCCTGGACGCCGAAGAAGGCCGTGGTGCTGCCGATCGCGACGACCAGCGTGTCGTACTCGAGCTCGCGCTCGGGCAGCAGCACCGCGCCGTCGTCGTCGAGCAGGGTGCCGAGCGTGATACGGCGATTCGTGCGGTCGAGCCCGGTCAGCTCGCCCTGCTGGAACTCGAAGCCATGCCAGCGCGCCTGCGCCGCGTATTCGAGCTCCTGCGTGAACGGGTCCATGCTGCCGGCCGCGACCTCATGCAGCAGCGGTTTCCAGATATGCGTGGGGTTGCGGTCCACCAGCGTGACCTGCGCCCGCGCGCCACTGCCCGTCTTGCGGGCGCCATAGCGGTCCCCGAGGCGTGTCGCCAGTTCCAAGCCGCCCGCACCTCCCCCAACGACGATAAATCGATGCATTGCACTTCTCCGTGTAGCCGATGAATTATGCGTCGCGACGCTGCGCACGAATGCGCCGTCCTGCACCGATTGTCCTCGACCCACACGGGCGGCCACAAGTCGCCAAAACCCATGTGTGACATGCGCACGACGTTATCGCGCGCGTGTCACAAACAGGTTAATGCGCTTCTTCCCAGTTCAGCCCGGCGCCGACTTCGGCGACGAGCGGCACCTTCAGCGCGGCGACGCCGCACATCAGTTCGGGCAAGCGCTTGCGGACTTCTGACAATTCGGCGTCGGGGACTTCGAGAATCAGTTCGTCGTGCACCTGCATGATCATGCGCGTGCCGATCCGCGAATCTTCGATCCACTTCTGCACCGCGATCATCGACAGCTTGATCAGATCGGCGGCGGTGCCCTGCATCGGCGCGTTGATCGCCGCGCGCTCGGCGGCCTGACGGCGCGGACCGTTGCCGCCGTTGATCTCCGGCAGCCACAGGCGACGGCCGAACACGGTCTCGACGTAGCCCTTCGCCTTCGCGCTCAAACGCGTCTCGTCCATGTAACGCGCGACACCCGGATAACGCGCGAAGTAGCGGTCGATATACATCTTCGCCGCATCGCGCGTGATGCCGAGGTTCGACGCGAGACCGAACGCGCTCATGCCATAGATCAGGCCGAAATTGATGACCTTCGCGACGCGCCGCTGATCGCTCGACACTTCGAGCGGTGTCACGCTGAAGATTTCCGACGCGGTGGCGCGGTGAATATCCTCGCCCTGCGCGAACGCGCGCATCAGCGATTCGTCGCCGGAGATGTGCGCCATGATGCGCAATTCGATCTGCGAATAGTCGGCGGACACGAGCTTGTGTCCCGGCGGCGCGATGAATGCCTCGCGAATGCGCCGGCCTTCGCCGGTGCGCACCGGGATGTTCTGCAGGTTCGGATCGTTCGACGCAAGCCGGCCCGTCACCGCGACGGCCTGCGCGTAGTTCGTGTGCACGCGACCAGTTTGCGCGTTGACCATGCGCGGCAGCTTGTCGGTATAGGTCGACTTCAGCTTCGACAGACCGCGATGCTCGAGCAGGATCTTCGGCAGCGGATAGTCTTCGGCGAGCTTCTGCAGCACTTCTTCGTCGGTGGACGGCGCGCCGCTCGGCGTCTTCTTGACGACCGGCAGCTCCAGCTTCTCGAAGAAGATCTGGCCGATCTGCTTCGGCGAGCCGAGATTGAATTCGCCGCCCGCGAGTTCGTACGCCTCGCCTTCGAGTTGGATCAGCCGCGTGGCGATCTCGCTACTCTGCTGGCGCAGCTTGTCCGCGTCGATCAGCACGCCCGTGCGTTCCATCTTGCGCAGCACGCGCGAGGTCGGCACTTCGATCGCGCTGTACACGTGTTCGAGCGTCTTCTCCGCGGCGATCTGCGGGTACAGCGCCTGATGCAAGCGTAATGTGATGTCGGCGTCTTCGGCCGCGTATTCGGCGGCCTGCTCCAGCGCGACTTCGTCGAAGCCGATCTGTTGCGCGCCCTTGCCGCAAATCTCTTCGTACTTGATCGTCTTCACGCCGAGATGGCGCAGCGCGAGACTGTCCATGTCGTGCGTGCGATGCGACTCGAGCACGTACGATTCGAGTAGCGTGTCGTGCTGAACGCCGCGCATTTCAATGCCGTAATTCGCGAGCACCTGTTCGTCGTATTTCAGATGCTGACCGACCTTCTTGCGGTCCTCGCTTTCGAGCCACGGCTTGAGCTTCGCCAGCACTTCGTCGCGTGGCAGTTGCACCGGTGCGTCCGGGCCGCGATGCGCGAGCGGCACGTAAGCGGCACGGCCCACTTCAACCGACAGGGACAGGCCGACGATCTGCGCGGTCATCGGATCGAGCGAAGTCGTTTCGGTGTCGAACGAAGTCAGCTCGGCCGCGTCGATCTTCGCGAGCCAGACGTCGAACTGCTCCCACGTCTGCACGGTCTCGTAGTGACGCTCCTGGTCGACCGACAGCGCGGGCGGCACGTCGGTTTCAGGGCCTTCGACCGCATCGGCGATTTCGACTTCGCGCAGCCACGTCTTGAAGCCGTTGCGCGTGAACACATCGCGCAACTCCTCGCGCGATTCGGGCCGGCTTTGCAGGCTTTCCTCGATCGACACGAGATGCCCGGTCAGATCGCACTGACGCTCGACGGTCACGAGCTTGCGCGCCATCGGCAAGAAGTCGAGCGCGCGGCGCAGGTTCTCGCCGACCGCGCCCTTGATCTCGTTCGCGTGTTCGACGATGCCGTCGAGCGAGTCGTATTGCGTGAGCCATTTGAGCGCGGTTTTCGGGCCGCATTTATCGACGCCCGGCACGTTGTCGACGGTATCGCCGATCAGCGACAGATAATCGACGATGCGCTCCGGCGGCACGCCGAACTTCGCGATCACGCCTTCGCGGTCGAGCGTTTCGTTGGTCATCGTGTTGACCAGCGTGACGCGATCCGACACGAGCTGCGCGAGGTCTTTGTCGCCTGTCGAAACGACCACGTTCATGCCGAGCTTTTCCGCTTCGGCGCACAACGTGCCGATCACGTCGTCGGCTTCGACGCGTTCGATCATCAGCAGCGGCCAGCCGAGCGCGCGCACCGCGACGTGAATCGGCTCGATCTGACGCGACAGATCTTCCGGCATCGACGGACGATTCGCCTTGTAGTCGGGATACCAGTCGTCGCGAAACGTTTTGCCCTTGGCGTCGAACACGCACGCGCTATACTCTGCTGTGACTTCCTTGCGCATGCGCCGCAGCATGTTGATCATCCCGTAGAGCGCACCCGTCGGGCTACCCTCCGGGCCGCGCAGATCGGGCATCGCATGGTAGGCCCGGTATAGATAACTCGAACCGTCGACCAACAGCAGGGTCTTACCTTCAAGGCTTCGTTCTTCAGGCATTATGACTAAGAGAAAAGTGATTCCGAGTCTGCGATCGCTCGCAGATCAAGAGCGCGCAACGGCCAAAAAGGCCCGCGCATCGTGGCAGATGTTCACGATTATGGCAGAGTTTATCGAGGCGACCGAGTACCTCTCCGAGATTCGCCCGGCGGTCAGCATCTACGGTTCTGCGCGCCTGAAACCGAACTCGCCGTACTACAAACTCGCCACGCAAATCGCGCGCAAATTGTCGGATGCGGGCTTCGCGGTGATCTCCGGCGGCGGCCCCGGCATCATGGAAGCAGCCAACAAGGGCGCGCATGCGGGCAAGGCACCGTCGGTCGGTCTGAACATCGAATTGCCGCACGAGCAATCGGGCAACCAGTGGCAGGATATCTCGCTGCGCTTCCGTCACTTCTTCACGCGCAAGGTCACGTTCGTGAAGAACTCGGACGCGGTGATCGTGATGCCGGGCGGCTTCGGCACGCTGGATGAACTGGCCGAAGTGCTCACGCTGATCCAGACCAAGAAGTCGCGTCACGTACCGATCATTCTGGTCGGCGCGGAGTTCTGGGAAGGCCTGCTCGCGTGGTTCAAGAGTTCGCTGATTCCGATGGGCCTGATCAATCCGACCGACATCGATCTGATGCAGGTAATCGACGATCCGGACCAGGTGCTCGACGCGGTGCTGAAGTTCTATGAAGACCGCGAGGAAGGCGAGCAACATCCGGTCAAGTCGGACGAAGACCGGATGTTCTATCTGTAATGCCATGACTTAGCGCGGGCACCGCGTTGCGCGAATCGTTTCGCGCTGCGCGCTTCTCGCGGCGTAGCGCATGCGTGCATGCAAAGCAGTTTTCGGCGGGCGGCCTTCGGGTCGCCCGCTTTCGTTTTGCAGGCCAGTTTGCGGCGCGCTTACGGTCATACACTCGCACGCAAAAATCGTTTTGCGTGCCGCCGGTTCGGCGCTAACCTGCTGGGCTTCTACTCGAAGCTCTGCACTATGGACCACGAACTGACCTCGCCCGCCTCCGAACTTGCGCCCACCCCGACGCTGCGCGAAATCTTCGGCGGCTTTCTCGGCCTCGGGCTGATTTCATTTGGCGGCGCATTGCCGCTCGCGCGCCGCGCGCTCGTCGAACGACGCCGTTGGCTCACGGCCGACGAGTTCACCGACCTGCTCGGTCTGTGCCAATTCCTGCCGGGCGGCAACGTAATCAATCTGTCGGTCGCGATGGGCATGCGCTTTCGCGGCGTGCCCGGCGCGCTGGCCGGCCTGCTCGGGCTGATCGCGGGACCCTCGCTGGTGGTGATCGGCCTCGGCGTGCTGTATGAGCACACGCAGAACGATCCGCACGTGCGCCATCTGTTCGCGGGGCTCGCCGCGGCCGCGTCGGGCCTGTTGATCTCGATGGCGACCAGGATCGTGCTGCCGTTACGCAACAAGCCGCTGGCCGCGCTGATCGCGGTGCTCGGCTTCATCGCGATTGCAGTGCTGCGCTTGCCGCTACTGCCGACGATGCTCGTGCTCACACCGCTCAGCATCTACTTCGCCGCAAGGAGCGCACGATGAACGATACGCTCGTTGCGCTCGCGACCATCTTCAGTCAGCTGTCGCTGCTCGCATTCGGCGGCGGCAATACGATTCTTCCGGAGATGCAGCGGCAGGTGGTCGACGTGCATCACTGGATGCCGGCCAGCGAATTCAGCGCGCTGTTCGCGCTCGCGCAAGCCGCGCCGGGCCCGAACCTGATGATCGTGACGCTGATCGGCTGGCATGTGGCCGGTTGGGCCGGCATGCTGGTCACGTCGATTGCGAAGTTCGGGCCGTCGTCGCTGGTGACGATCATTGCGCTGCACGCCTGGGACCGCTTCAAGGATCGGCCGTGGCGACGCTATGCGCAGCTCGGGCTGGTGCCGGTGACGGCCGGCATCGTCGCGGCGAGCGCGGCGGTGATCGCGCGAGCATCGAACCCGACCGCGATCGCGTGGGCGATCACCGCGTTCACCGCGGTCATGGCGACGAAGACGCGCATTCATCCGCTGTGGCTGCTGGCGGCCGGCAGTCTGATCGGGCTGACGGGGTTCGGACAGGGTTGAGAAAGCTTTCCGGCGGCATGCGCCGGCAAGCCGTGCAACAGCACATACGGCGCGAACGGACGATCTCGATAGATGCGCCTGAGGCTGCGTCAACCGGGCCAAACGGCATCCGCCACTAACGACGGATGCCGGCTTCGCCCTACCGGGCTACTGGAACGCCACCTCGGCAAAGCTCCGCAATTTGCGGCTATGCAAGCGATGCAGCCCATTCATCCGCAGCAACTCCATCGCCTTCACGCCGATCTGCAGATGCTGGTCGACCTGTGCGCGATAGAACTGATCGGCCATGCCCGGCAACTTCAGCTCGCCGTGCAGCGGCTTGTCCGACACGCACAGCAAGGTGCCGTAAGGCACGCGGAAGCGGAAGCCGTTCGCGGCGATCGTCGCGCTTTCCATGTCGAGCGCGATCGCGCGGCTTTGCGACAGCCGCTGCACCGGCTCGCGATGATCGCGCAGCTCCCAATTGCGGTTGTCGACGCTCGCCACCGTGCCCGTGCGCATCACCCGCTTCAACTCGACGCCGTCGAGCTGCGTGACCTGCGCGACCGCGCGTTCGAGCGCGACCTGCACTTCGGCGAGCGCCGGGATCGGCACCCACAGCGGCAGATCGGCGTCGAGCACATGGTCTTCGCGCACGTAGCCGTGCGCGAGCACGTAGTCGCCGAGACGCTGCGTGTTGCGCAGCCCCGCGCAGTGGCCGAGCATGATCCACGCGTGCGGACGCAGCACCGCGATGTGATCGGTGATCGTCTTCGCATTCGACGGCCCGACGCCGATGTTGACCATCGTGATGCCGCTGCCGTCCGCGCGCTTCAGGTGATATGCGGGCATCTGCGGCAGACGCGGCGGCGGTGTGCCCTCCTGCGCCTGTTCGCCGAGATTCTCGTTGTACGTGACCACGTCGCCGGGCTCGACGAACGACGTGTATTCGCTGCGGTACGCGCGCAATTCCGCATCGTCGGTATGGGCCATCATGTTGCGGCCGAGCTTGACGAATTCGTCGATGTAGAACTGGTAGTTCGTGTACAGCACGTAGTTCTGCACATGCGTCGGCGAAGTCGCCGTGTAGTGCTTCAACCGATGCAGCGAAAAATCGACGCGCGCCGCCGTGAACAGCGCGAGCGGATGCGGCTCGCCGGGCAGCGGCTCGTAGGTGCCGTTGACGATGCGGTCGTCGAGCAGCGCGAGGTCCGGCGTGTCGAAGATGTCGCGCATCAGGAACAGGCGCTCGCGGTCCAGATCGCCTTCGAGGTGGATGCCCTCGGCGAAGGCGAAATGAATCGGGATCGGCTGATCCGATACGCCGACCTCGATCTGCACGTGATGGTTCTTCGCCAGCAGCCGCAGCTGCTCGCGATAGTAATTGCCGAACAGATCGGGCCGCGTGACGGTCGTCTCGAACACGCCCGGCCCCGCGACGAAGCCGTACGAACGGCGCGAGTCGATGTGCGTATTGACCTCGGTGCGCACCCGCACGAACGGATAGCATGCGCGCACGCGCTGCTCGAACTGTTCGTTGCGGCGGTAGCGCGCGAACGCATCGCGCAGAAACGACGTGTTCGCCTCGTAAATCGCCGCGAGACGGGTGACGGCCTCGGTCGCGTCTTCGAAGCCCTCGGTCGGGAAACTGTTGGTGGGAGTCAGCACCGTGCGTTGATTGATATCGTTGTTCATCATCGTTCCCCCCTATTGATGCAACGACCTTACCACGGAACCCGCCGCCGCCAAATGTCGCCATCGCACGCTCGGCGGGGTTCGCGCACGCCGCGCGCGTGTTGCGCGAAAGCGGCGCAAAATAAGGCCGCGCGCCCGTACGCAAGGCCGGATTTGCTAGAATCGGCGCACCCAATCGGAGAATCACCATGAAGCCGCTCCTTCCCGTCGCCGTTGCGCTGGCTCTCGCCTTCGGCAACGCCGCGATGGCTGCCCAGCCCGTCGACGAACCGCCGCCGGCCGATGCGCCCCAGTCCGCCAATGAACGGGCCGGTCTGCCCGACCTGGCGAAGATCAATCGTCCGGGCGCCGAGGTCAGCTCGAAGGTCGACATCAACGTGCCGCGCACGCCGAGCTTCCATCAGGTCACGCCGAGCGGCACCGAAATCACCGAATACCGCGACAAGGGCAAGCCGGTCGAAATCAACGTGCGCTCGAACTTCGGCACGCGCTATCAGATGACCGCGCCGCCCGACACGTCGCCGACCGTCCACGACAGCGGTCGTCCGAGCACACGCCTGCCGTCGGTCAATCTGCGCTACTGATCGATGCGGTGGCGGCGCGCCGGCAACGGCCGCCGTCGTCGGTATCTGCAGCGGATACGCGGCGGACCGCTTCAGGCCGTGCAGCACTGAAGCGGCCCGGCGACGCAACCTGGGCATACTTATGCCGCCGACTTGCGTCGCAGACTTGTGCCGCTGAAGGTATCGTCGTGCCGCGCTCGGTATGCGCTCGCCGCGCTAATAGGATGGCCGGCGCCGAGCCGCCCGCTTTGCCACAGCTTCGCCACATTCTTTTGCCTCACCTCGCACTGGCCGCACCGCGCCAGCCCGAACAACCTGACCCGACGTTTCCCGCATGGCCGTCTTCACCGCTGTCAACGAATCCCAACTCGCAGAATGGATGCGCCACTACGATCTCGGCGATGTCGTCGAATTGCGCGGCATCTCGTCCGGCATTGAAAACAGCAACTTCTTTCTGACGACGACGCGCGGCGAATACGTGCTGACCATTTTCGAGAAGCTGACCGCCGAGCAACTGCCGTTCTATCTCGACCTGATGCGCCACCTCGCGTCGCATCGCGTGCCGGTGCCGGACCCGATGCCGCGCCGCGACGGCGCGCTGTTCGGCCTGCTGCTCGACAAGCCCGCGACGATCGTGACCAAGCTCGAAGGCGCGCCCGAACTCGCGCCCGGCATCGAGCACTGTGTCGAAGTCGGCCAGATGCTCGCGCGCATGCACCTCGCGGGCCGCGACTATCCGCGCTATCAGCCGAATCTGCGCAGCCTGCCGTGGTGGCGCGAGACCGTGCCGACCATCCTGCCGTATCTCGAGGGCGAGCAGCGCGCGTTGCTGTCGTCGGAACTCGCGCACCAGGAAGCGTTCTTCGCGTCGGCCGATTACGCGGCGATGCCCGGCGGCCCGTGCCATGCCGATCTGTTCCGCGACAACGCGATGTTCGCGCACGCGGCGCCCGATACCGGCCACGAAGTGCGGCTCGGCGGTTTCTTCGACTTCTACTTCGCCGGCTGCGACAAATGGCTCTTCGACGTGGCGGTCACGGTCAACGACTGGTGCGTCGACCTCGCGACCGGCACGCTCGACGACGCGCGCACCGAAGCGCTGCTGCGCGCCTACCAGACGGTGCGGCCGTTCACGGTCGAGGAAAACCGCCACTGGGGCGACATGCTGCGAGCCGGCGCGTACCGCTTCTGGGTCTCGCGCCTGTATGATTTTCACCTGCCGCGCGCGGCCGAGCTGCTCAAGCCGCACGACCCCGGCCATTTCGAACGCATTCTGCGCGAGCGCCTGAAGGGCGTCGCCAATCCAGGCATTCATACCCCATGCAACTGATCGAAGTCCCCGCGAAAACCGGCTACGTGTGGTTCCGGCAAGGCATCTGGCTGTTCCGCAAGAACCCGCTCGCGTTTCTCACGCTGTTTTTCACCTATCTGCTGGTGATGACGCTCGTCGCGCAGATTCCGGTTGTCGGTGGCGTGCTGCCGCTGCTGTTCATTCCGGGCGTCGCGGTCGGCTTCATGGCCGCATGCCGCAACACGATCGCGGGCAAGCCGGTGTTTCCGACCATCCTCGTCGACGGCTTTCATTCTTATGGCCCGGTGGTCGCGCGCCGGCTGCTCGTGCTCGGCGTGGTGTACGTGGTCGCGATGGCGCTGGTGCTGGCCGGCTCGGCGCTCGCCGACGGCGGCATGCTGCTGAAGGTGATGCTCGGCGGCGCCGCGATGGATGAAAACGCGATCGCCAACAGCAATATCCCGCTTGCGGTACTCACCGCGCTTGCGTTTTACGTGCCGGTCGCGATGCTGTTCTGGTTCTCGCCGATCCTCACCGCGTGGCACGACGTGCCGCCCGTCAAGGCGATGTTCTTCAGCGTCGTCAGCTGCTGGCGTAATCGCGGCGCTTTCGTCGTGTTCGCGGCGCTGTGGTTCTCGGTCGCGACGGTGGTGTCGTTCGGACTGACCGCGCTGATGCAGGCGCTCGGCGCAGCCGACTTCGCATTCGCGATCCTGATGCCCGCCACGATGATCGTCACGACGATGCTGTACTGCTCGTTCTACGCGACCTACCGCGGCTGCTTCGGCGTGCAGACGCCGCAAACGCCGGATCTGCCGACCAAACCGGCGGCCTGATTCGTCGCTTGTCGCGCGGGCGTCGTCCTGATGTCCGCGCGGCGCGATCTTTTTCTCGCGGCTTTCCCTCGCGTCTTTCCTGTTTGTTCCGCGCGTTCTCCGTTTTTCCCCGCCGATTTCCGGCGCCCCTCGCCGCTTTCCCGCCCGCCTCACGCTCGTCACCCTGCGCTCCGATTTGCGGCACAATAGTTTGTGTGCAATCCATTTGCACACTCTTTCAGCCGAGATGCACGATGACCCAGCGCGCCGCCCTTCCCTTCACGCTCGACGAGCAACTCTGTTTCGCCCTCTACTCGACATCGCTGGCGATGACGAAAGCGTACAAGCCGCTGCTCGAGAAGCTCGGTCTCACGTACCCGCAATATCTGGCGATGCTGGTGCTGTGGGAAACCGACGACATCACCGTCAAGGACATGGCCGCGCGCCTGAACCTCGACCCCGCCACCGTCACGCCGCTGCTCAAACGGCTCGAGGCGCAAGGCCTCGTCGAACGGGTGCGCGGCACCGATGACGAACGACTCGTCTATCTCCGCCTCTCCAGCGCGGGCAAGGCACTCAAGCGCCAGGCGCGCGAAGTGCCCGCCGAAATCTTTTGCGCGACCCAGCAGACGCCGGAATTCCTGCTGCGTCTGCGCGACGACCTCACGCGACTACGCGCGACGCTCAACGACTACATGGATCAGTAGAGCGCTCATTGCAACAGAGTGATTCCGGTATCGCCCGTAAATTGATTTGCACACAAATGATTTGTGTACTATCTTAACGACATGCCGCTTCGCTAACACCTCGCCCGACCGGCGAACCAGCCGAGGCGGCAAGCATGCAAACCCTGACAACCCGGATAAGGAGCAGCACCATGAACATTCTCTACAAGGCAAGCGCAACGAGCACCGGTGGCCGCGACGGTCGCGCCGTATCGTCGGACAATGCACTGGACGTGAAGCTGGCCGCGCCGCGTGAACTCGGCGGCAACGGCGCGGCGGGCACCAATCCGGAACAACTGTTCGCGGCCGGCTATTCGGCCTGTTTCCTGAGCGCCATGAAGTTCGTCGCGGGCCAGAACAAGCAGGCCCTCCCGGCCGACACGCAAGTCTCCGCCGAGGTCGGCATCGGCCCGAACGACAAGGGCGGTTTCGCGCTCGACATCGATCTGCGCATCTCGCTGCCGGGCCTCGACGCCGCCGCCGCAAAGGATCTCGTCGACGCCGCGCATCAGGTTTGCCCGTATTCGAACGCCACGCGCAACAACGTCGCGGTGCGCCTGCACGTCGCTTAAGTTAGGCGCCGGTTGCGCGGCGGTTGACGTCGCCGCAAACGCCGTTCCCGCCCAAGCTCAACGACGACGCGCTATCGCGAACAGCGCCCGCTCCCTGCACAATGGGAGCGGGCGCTGCCGCATTGGGCGTCCGCGGCACGCAATCTGCAACACAGGCATCAACTCTCCCCTTTCAACCGACACCCGATGACACGCGCCCGCCGTATCGACGACACCTTCGACACCGGCCTCGTCTGGTTCCGCCGCGATCTGCGCAGCACCGACCAGGCCGCGCTCTACTACGCGCTCAAGCACTGCGAACGTGTCTGGTGCGTGTTCGTGTTCGACACCACGATCCTGCAGCCGCTCGCCGACACCTGGCACGCGCGCCACCCGGGCGAGCCGGTGCAGGATCGCCGCATCGACTTCATCGTTGCGTCGCTGCGCGAACTCGACGACGCATTGCGCGCGCACGGCGGCGGCCTCATCGTGCTGTACGGCGATCCGGCGGAGCTGGTGCCGAAGCTTGCCGCCGAACTGCGGGTCGACGCCGTGTTCGCGAATCACGATTACGAGCCCGTCGCGATCGAGCGCGACGCGACGGTAGACGCGCACCTCGCCGAAGCAGGCCGTCAATGGCTGACGTTCAAGGACCAGACGATCTTCGAGCGCGACGAATTGCTGAACGGCCAGGGCAAGCCGTTCGCCGTCTTCACGCCGTACAAGAACGCATGGCTCAAGCAATTGAGCGCGTTCGACCTGAAGCCCTACCCGGTCGAAACCTACGCGAAGCATCTAGCGGCGCTGCCGCGCAAGCTCGACCGCCAGTTGCCGACGGTCGACCAGTTCGGCTTCGCGCCCAGTAACCTGACGGATCTGAAGCTGCCCGCCGGCATGAGCGGCGCGCAGCAGTTGCTCGACGACTTCCTGACGCGCATCGACAGTTATGCGGACTGGCGCGACTTTCCCGCCGCGAAAGGGCCCAGTTATCTGTCGGTGCATCTGCGCTTCGGCACGGTATCGATCCGCACGCTCGCGCGGCTCGCGTACGAGATGTCGTTGCAACCCGACGGCAACGGCGCGGCGACGTGGCTGTCGGAGCTGATCTGGCGGGACTTCTATTTCATGGTGCTCGCGCATCATCCGCGCATCGCGAGCGGCGCGTCGTTCAAGCCGGAGTACGAGCGCTTGCGCTGGGAACAGGGCGCCGCCGCCGATGCAGCGTTCACCGCCTGGTGCGAAGGCCGCACCGGCTATCCGCTCGTCGACGCCGCGATGCTGCAACTGAACCGCACCGGTTATATGCACAATCGTCTGCGTATGGTGACCGCGAGTTTTCTCGCGAAGGATCTGGGCGTCGACTGGCGACGCGGCGAGCGCTATTTCGCGGACCTGCTCAACGACTTCGATTTCTCGGCGAACAACGGCGGCTGGCAATGGGCGGCGTCGACCGGCTGCGACGCGCAGCCCTACTTCCGGATTTTCAATCCGGTGACCCAGTCTGAAAAATTTGACCCCGACGGACGCTTTATCAACCGATATCTTCCCCAACTCGCGAAGCTACCGGCAAAATGGATTCACGCGCCGTGGCTCGCGGGCGCCGGGAAGCTGGCGGAATTCGGCGTGGTGCTGGGCAAGGATTATCCCGAGCCGATCGTCGATCATGCGCAGGCGCGCGAGCGCACACTGGCTCGTTACGGCAAGTGAGTGGTCGCTTACGTCGTTGCTTAGGTTGTTGCGTACATCATTGAAGAACAACGTCCGAGGGGGTGAAGATGCGCCGTCTGCCGTCGCTGCTCGTGTTTCTGATCCTGACGCTGGCGGCCGGCTGGGCCGCGAGTCTGTCGCTGCCGGACGCGTGGTATGCCGGTCTGCAAAAACCCGTCTTCAATCCACCGAACTGGGTGTTCCCACCGGTCTGGACCGTGCTCTACGTGCTGATGGCGTTTTCGGCGTGGCGCGTCTGGAAGCGCGACGGCGTGACCGCGGCGATCGTGCTGTGGGTCGTGCAGTTGTTGTTCAACGCGGCGTGGATGTGGCTGTTTTTCGGCCTGCATCGGCCGGACGCGGGCCTGATCGACATCCTGATTCTGCTGGTGCTGATCGTCGCGCTGACCTACATGTTCTGGCGACGCGATCGACTCGCGGGCGTGCTGCTGGTGCCGTACGTCGTGTGGGTCGCGTATGCGGCGCTGTTGAACTACGCGTTGTGGCAGATGAATCCGGTTACCTGAACCAGGCGGGGCTGCGTCGAGCCGCTGGACGGTGAATCGGTTGATTAGTTGACTGGCCGCGAAGGCCGTATGGCGGGTGAAACAGGGGAAACGGGGGAATTTCCAGGCGACAGCCTGAGCGGCTCACCCCAAACACCGGCGCCTCACGACGCGCCGATGTTCCGATTGCTACAGCCTGATGCCGACGATTAATGCTGACGACTAATGCCAGCGGTCAGCGCCGGATCAGCCGTAGTGCTGGCTCATCCACGACGGCTGACGCACGTTGGCTTCGCGATCGAGCTTGCGCATGCGGAATTCGAGATCGTACAGATCGGTGGCTTCGGCAAGATAGGCGTCGGCGCGCTCTTTGGCGAGCTGGTCCGGCGATTTGGTCAGAAACAGAAACAGGCGGCTAAGCAGATACATGGTCGACCTCGGCAATGGAGACTAAGCGTTTACTACTAAGGGATAACCCGTATTATAGGGAAAACCCTAGGATGACGCCACTCTTCATTTCCAAAGTGTTGTTACTGCCTCATCTGCCGGCCGACGAAGCCGCCACCACGGTGCTTTCTGCAAGATGCCCCGCGTCCGGACGACGCTGATGCCTGAAGAATTCCCACACCATCGCGCTCGCATCCGGGCCTTTCGACGAATGAAACGGCACCGCGTCGTCGCCGCCAGCCCACGCGTGGCCCAGCCCCTGTACGCGACACACCCGCACCACGCGCCGGCCGCCGCGCACATAGTCGCGCATCACGACGCCGCCCTTGCGGTCCTCGCGCATCTCGCCGGCCTTGCGGACGCCGTCCGCATCGATAAGGCGATTCAGGCGCAGGAACTGCGTCGCCAGCTGGTCCGCGTTGACCGGCGCCACCACGTGATCGGCGTCGCCGTGAATGATCAGCGCCGGCATGCCCGGGTACTGCGCGACGTCGGTCATCGCGTCTACCAGTTCGACCGGTTCGCGGCGTGTGCCGCGTCGCATCACGTCCATTGCCGTGATGCCGGTGCGGGCCTCGCCGAAAGCGGGGCCAGAATGGAGCGCCACTGCGGCGAAATGACTCGGATATTTGACGGCCAGCAGCGCGCTCAGGCCCGCGCCCGCCGAAATCCCCGCCACATAGACGCGCCCGGAGTCGAAGCCGTGCTGCTCGACCAGCGCATCGACCAGCGACACCACCGCGCGCGCCTCGGCGCCGCCCGCGCTGTCGCCAGAGTCGTACCAATGCCAGCAGCGATGAGAGTGCGCGTGCTTCGACTGCTCCGGGTAGACCACCGCGAAACCGTAGCGGTCGGCGAGCAGGTTCATGCGCGTGCCTTCGGCGAATTCGTCGATGGACTGGGTACAACCGTGCAGCATCACGACGAGCGGCAGCGCCTCGTGTGCGTGGCCGGACGGAATGTAGAGGCCGTACTGCAAATGATTGACGAGCCTGCCCGGGGCGGCCGGCGCGGAATGGAACGAGCGGGTCCACGAACCGCTTGCCCACGCAGCCGCGCGTGGTCGCACCCGCGACTCGCGCGGCGCTTCGCGCCTCGTGGGCGTGCGCAATGCGGCAGCCGGCTTCAGCGGACGAGCCTTGCTCGACGGTTTGTTGGCGGCGGCACGAATGGGTCGCGCCGACGTTCGCTTGGCGGTTTTCTGCGCGTGTTCGGTCTGAATCGCGAGTAGGCGCTTGAGACCGCGCAGCCAGATTTTCGACAGGCTTTTTGCCATCGGCGATAACCTCGCAAAAAGGGACAGTGCAGACCGGCAAAATCACCGGAACGCAGGAAGTTGTGCAATGCACAATAACATCATTCTTCATGCGTTGCTGAAGACCGGCACGGCCAACTCATCCCCAATTTCGGCCACGGCGAACCTTGCCGCCACGTCGCCGTCAAACCCCGACATCGCCCGTTCGGCAGCCCACATTGGGCGGACGAAAGCGCGGTGCGCCGCAAGACCGTGATTCGCCACCCGTCTATACTGGCGGTTAATTCCCGAGTGTGTCGAACCGGGCCGCGGCGGCGTCCGATGCCGGCCTCGCGCCGATTTCCACCAACCCGATTCCACGCGACCCGCGTCGCGCTCCTGCCATGCCCGATTTACCGATCCATCTGTGGTACTCGATCACCAGCCTCGGCGGCGCCGGTATGACGCTGCCGCTCGCATTCGCCATCGCGATATGGCTGGCGGTCGGCTACTCGTGGCGGCTCGCGGCCTACTGGCTGGCCCTGCTCGGCACGGCGATCGGTATCGTGACCGTCACC
The DNA here is from genome assembly GCF_012927125.1 of Paraburkholderia antibiotica. Classification (GTDB taxonomy): domain Bacteria; phylum Pseudomonadota; class Gammaproteobacteria; order Burkholderiales; family Burkholderiaceae; genus Paraburkholderia; species Paraburkholderia antibiotica. Next base: position 294,403 of record NZ_JABBFZ010000005.1, on the reverse strand, counting down.
AAGCTCGCGTTCCTCGGCTGGGGCATCGGCGTGCGCGAACTCGATTTCACCGGCGTCAGCGGTCACGCCATGCTATCCACGACGGTCTATCCCGTCACGCTATTCCTGATGCTGTTGCCGGCGCGTCCGGCCATCCGGCTGCTCGGCGTGCTGGCCGGGCTCGCCGCCGGCATCGCCGTGGGCCTGTCGCGCGTCGTGCTGAGCGCGCATTCGCCGTCCGAAGCGGTGACCGGCTGCCTCGTCGGCGCGCTCGCCGCGCTGGTGTTCGTGCGCATCGCGTGGAATGCCGAGCCGGGCCGGCTGTCGGCGCTGCCGGTGGCCATCAGCATGATGGTGCTGGCCGTCGCGATGCACGGCGTGCACGTGCCGACCCAGCGCTGGGTCACGCATATCGCGCTCAAGGTGTCCGGCCACGACCGGCCGTTCATCCGCGCGAAATGGAAGGCCGAGCGCGACTTCCGCCCGACCGCCGCGCCGCTGTCGCAAACGCTCAATACGCTCGAGCCGCCGCGCGTCTCCGTCAGCTGAGCGGCCAGTCGCCGCGCCCGGCTGCTTCCGGACTTTCCCGAGCTTTTTTCCTATTTTTTGACGCTTCGACGCCGCGCTTCACGCTCACCCGTGAAACGCGGCGTCGAAGCGTCGGCTGCATGCACCGCTATAACCGCGCATATATTACGATAGCGCTTTTAAGCCGCTGCTTCCGTCCACGTCCGACTTCCAGGTCCTTCATGACACTTTCCCGCCATCTGAAGCAATACGCGCTGTGCGCCGCGAGCGCCGTCTCCGTTCTCGTCAGCGTGAATGCGCACGCCGACGAACTCGTGGTGTCCGCCGCAGCCAGCCTGACCAACGCGTTCAAGGCGGTCGGCGACGCGTTCGAGCAGCAGCATCCGGGCACCAAGGTCCTGATGAACTTCGGCGCGTCCGATGTGCTGATGCAGCAAATCGTCAAGGGCGCGCCCGCCGACGTGTTCGCGTCCGCGGATCAGAAAGCGATGGACAAGGCCGCCGCGGAAAAAGTGATCGTGCCGTCCACACGACGCGACTTCGCCGCCAATTCGCTGGTGCTGATCGTGCCGGCCGACAGCCATCTGGCGCCCGCCAACCTCAACGAACTGACGGGCCCGAACGTGAAGCGCGTCGCGTTCGGCGATCCGGCCTCGGTGCCGGTCGGCCGTTATACGCAGGGCGCGCTGCAAGCCGCCGGCGTGTGGGACGCGGTCAGCGCAAAGGCGGTGCTGGCGTCGAACGTGCGCCAGAGTCTCGACTACGTCGCGCGCGGCGAAGTCGACGCCGGCTTCGTGTTCGGCACCGACGCCGCGATCATGCCGGACAAGGTCAAGGTCGCGCTGACGCTGCCGACGCAAACGCCCGTCACGTACCCGATCGCGCGCGTCGAAGGCAGCCGCCAGGCGACCTCGGCGCAGGCCTTCATCGACTTCGTGCTGTCGCCGGCCGGCCAGGCGGTGCTCGCGAAGTACGGCTTCAAGCCGGCGCACTGATCCACGCGAGAGGCGCACGCTCATGCAACAGGCCTGGGTTCCGCTGCTGCTGTCGCTGAAAGTGGCGGGCTGGGCCACTGTGCTCAATCTCGTGCTCGGCGTCGCGGCGGCGCTCGGTCTGTCGCGCTGGCGCTCCGGCGCACGCGACGTGATCGATTCGCTGCTGATGCTGCCGCTCGTGCTGCCGCCCACCGTGCTCGGCTACTACCTGCTGGTGCTGCTCGGCCGGCGCGGCGTGATCGGCGCGTGGCTCGACCGCTTCGACATCCAGCTCGTGTTCACGTGGCAGGGCGCGGTGATCGCATCGACGGTGGTCGCGTTTCCGCTCGTGCTGAAGTCGGCGCGCGCCGCGTTCGAAGGCGTCGATCCGCAACTCGAGCGCGCGGCGCGCACGCTCGGCGTCAGCGAAACGGCGCTGTTTTTCCGCGTGACGCTGCCGCTCGCCGCGCGCGGCATCCTCGCCGGCGGCCTGCTCGCGTTCGCGCGCGCGCTCGGCGAATTCGGCGCGACGCTGATGATCGCCGGCAATCTGCCGGGCCGCACGCAAACCTTGTCGGTCGCGGTCTATTCGGCGGTGCAGGCCGGCGACGACAGCACCGCCAACGTCCTCGTGCTCGTGACCTCAGTCACCTGCGTGGCGATTCTGCTGCTCGCGGGACGCCTGGTGCCGCAGCACACGCTTCTGAGGTCGCGCTGACATGCCGCTCCAGGTCGCCATCCGCAAAAGCTTCCAGAGCGCCGAGCGGCACTTCACGCTCGACGTCGCGTTCAGCGCGAACACCCAGCGGCTCGTGCTGTTCGGGCCGTCCGGCGCGGGCAAGAGCCTGACCTTGCAGGCGATCGCCGGCCTGCTGCGCCCCGACGAAGGCTCGATCACGCTGCACGGCACCACGCTGTTCGACAGCGCGAACGGCGTCGACCAGAAGCCGCAGGCACGCAAGATCGCGTATCTGTTTCAGGACTACGCGCTGTTTCCGCATCTGAACGTGCGGCAGAACATCGGCTTCGGGCTGCGTCAGGGCTGGTTCAATCCGCGTGCGCGCGGCTCGCATCCGCAGGTCGATTACTGGCTCGACGCGCTGGAGTTGAAGGGGGTCGCGGGCAATCATCCGGTGCAGTTGTCGGGCGGCCAGAAACAGCGGGTCGCGCTGGCGCGCGCGCTGGTTTCGCAGCCGCGCCTGCTGCTGCTCGACGAACCGTTTTCCGCGCTCGATAGCGCGTTGCGCCAGCGCATGCGGCGCGAGCTATCGGATCTGCAAACGCGGCTCGACATTCCGATGGTGCTGATCACGCACGATCCCGACGACGTCGCCGCGTTCGGCGATCAGGTCGTGCAGGTCAACGACGGCCGCGTGCAGGAAGATCAGCCGTTCGCGGGGTATGCGCGGAGCGAGGCGTCGCCGCGTTGAACGCGGTGGTTTTGCTCCGCTCTTTCGATTGCACTGCCGGCCCCGGGCCTTCGGTCTTGGGCCTTCGAACGACCCTCGACTGCGACCACCGTCAATCCTTCACGCCCAGTATCACGCTCGACGCCTTGAACGCCGCAATCGCGCTCACGCCTTCGTGCAAACCGAGCATGTCGACGCTGCCGTTGGTCACGATCGCGGTGATAACCGCGCCGCCCGCCAATCCCAGCGACACCTCCGCATTCACCGCGCCGCGCTTCACGCTCTGCACGGTACCGCGCAACTGATTGCGCGCCGACAGCTTGAGCGGCGTGTCGCCGTCGCCATCACCCGCGACGAGCAGCACGACCCACGACGCCTTGATCAGCGCAAACGCCGCCGCGCCTTCGACGAGCCCCAGCGCCTCGGTGCTCTCGTGTGTGAGCACGGCGACGAGGGTCTGGCCGCCGGGCAGCACGAGCGACACCTCGTCGTTAACGCTGCCGCGCACGAGCGCCGACACCGTGCCGTAGAACTGATTGCGCGCGCTCGTCTTCACGCCGATGCGGCCGATCAGATCCCAGTCCGTCGCGAAGCCCTCGCCGATCGCCGCGCCCGCGCGCTCCAGAAAGCGCCGATGCTCGCGCTCGACCGCGCGAAACGTGTCGATCAGCTTCACCGCGCGCGGCGTGAGCGTGGTGCCGCCGCCACCCTTGCCGCCGGTCAGCCGCACGACGAGCGGTTCGCCGGCGAGGTTGTTCATCGTATCGACAGCGTCCCACGCGCCCTTGTAGCTGATGCCGACCGCCTTCGCCGCGCTCGTGATCGAGCCGGTTTCGCCGATCGCCGCGAGCAGCGCGATGCGCGCCGCGCCGCCGAGCGTCTGCGAGCCGGCCTGAAACCAGACGGAGCCGCCGAGTTCGAGGGAATCGTGCGGAGGGTCGGTGCGGTCGGAGGTCATGGCGGCGAGCGGTCGAGGAAGGTGGGAGGGGACGGACAGATGGAAAATCATTATAGCGACGCGCTTTCGGGCGGCTGGGGCGCCAGTTCAGTTGAAGCCTGCATCATGACCACGGGCGCGGCGTTTCGCGTGAACGGCGGCGCGGTCGATACGATGGCTTATACAAACATCACACAATACCGCGCGTTTCTCAAAACACGTCGCGCCCCGCGCACTAGTCAAACAGCATGCGCGCATCACTTCAATTATCGAGAGATGCGCAAAATGACACCAACATCGAAATGACCCAAAGCCACATCATGTATCGTCCAAGTGATTCTAGTGTGCGCTCCAAATGCCTTTCCGGTAGCCGCGATGAGCCTAGAAAGCGCCAGTTGGGCGCTCACTAGAGTCAGCACTTCATGTGAAGGGCGCTACCACTGTCTTAATGGCTGGGACAGACTATCGTGACAGAGGTACCTCGTTGGCAAATCGAGCAAGCATCAGTTCGACAGCGGACAATTGACGGATGTGAGACCACACAGAAAAATGACAAGGCTTTCGTGAGTTCCTCAGCGTCAGCGCTATACTTGCCGTAGAAACTCGTCCCCGCCAAGTACGCAGGACTATCTGCCGTTTTGGCTTTGCAGAAACCATCGACCTACCCGTATATGCTGATTACCCGACTAAAATTAAAAAACTGGCGCAATTTCAAGAATCTTGACGTGCCGTTGAGAAGTCGTACTTATGTAATTGGCGCCAATGCCTCCGGAAAATCAAATTTGCTCGATGTCTTTCGTTTTCTTCGTGATATCTGCAAGCCTGCGGGTGGCGGACTGCAAAAAGCGATTGAGGACCGAGGCGGTCTGACGAAGTTGCGATGCCTGCAGGCGCGGACAGACAATGAAGTTGAAATATATGTAGCTATTTCCGAAGATGCCGATTCAGATCCTCTCTGGGAATACACTCTCGCGTTCAGACCCGAGGGAAAAGGCCTGCACCGCGTCCTCGTCACTCGAGAAATTGTAAAGCGAGGAGGACGGACGACTGCCGTTCTTGATCGCCCAGACAATAAAGATAAGGGAGACACGTTACGACTTACCCAAACGGCTATTGAGCAAATCAATTCAAATACAGCCTTCCGGGAAGTTGCTGATTTTTTCCGTGAAACCACCTATCTTCACCTAGTGCCACAATTACTCAAGCATGGCGAAATTGGAGCACGCATTGTTGAGGGCGATCCATTTGGGCAAGGTTTGCTGCAACGTATTGCGAAGACATCACAAAAAACTCGGGATGCGCGATTGAGACGGATACAGCAGTCTCTGGAAAAAGCCGTACCGCAATTCAATCAACTCAAATTTGAACAAGACAAAGTCACTGGTCTGCCGCACTTGATGGCGTCATATCAACATTGGCGTACTCACGGAGCGTGGCAACGCGAGGATCAATTCTCTGATGGCACGTTGCGACTACTTGGGCTTCTTTGGATGCTACAGGAAAGCAATTCGCTGCTGTTATTGGAAGAGCCTGAGCTTTCTCTAAATGACGCAATCGTGGCTCACATTCCGTTGATGATTGATCGTGTACTACGAAAACAAAAGGCCTTCGGTCGTCAGGTGATTATCACTACACACAGTGAGGCGCTGTTGCGCAATCCACTTGACGGTAGAGCAATTCTTTTGCTCGAACCAGCGAGCGACGGCACCGTCGCTCGGGTGGCTGACGAGACCGAACTCCAACTGATGTCATCAGGACTGTCTCCCGCCGACGTTTTATTACCCAAAACACATCCGCAAGGAATTGATCAGCTTGGGTTGTTCGCATGACGGGGACCGTTTTCGTTGTAGGTGAGGACGAATTATGCTGTGCAATAGCGGAAGCTCTGATTGCACATAGCGACATTGCCACAAATATTCAGCAGAGAATCGTTGCTGGAGGAGCGGACCCGTTTAGGAGAAAAATTCCGGCGATGAACAATGTCGCAAAAAGTGTCATGCCGGTATTAATGATTGCTGACGCGGATCAAGCGCCATGTGTAGTGACGCAGCGTAATTTATGGCTCCCACCGAATGTCAGCCACAGGCTTTCGATGCGACTAGCTGTAAAGGAGGCAGAGGCATGGGTCCTTGCAGACCACGTCGGATTTTCCAAATTTGCAGTTATTAGTAAGGATTTGCTTCCAGCGCGACCAGAAGCGGAGCTCGACCCCAAGCAAATACTGCTAGCGCTTGTCAAGAAGAGCAAGCGGCGGGAATTGCGAGAAGAAATGCTGCCCGGGAAAGGAGCCACATCACCAGTGGGCCTAGGTTACAACATTCACATGACGGATTTTGTAAGAAATCACTGGAGCATCAGTCGAGCTATGGATCGAGCACCAAGCTTGGCGCGAGCAATTCCAAGAGTCGCTGCACTACTACAGGATGTTGCAGAAAAGTGAATTGCATGAATAACTGCTCCATACAATTTTCGAATGGCTGCACCGTCAGGTGTATGTGATCACGAGGCGAATTCAAAGCTGAATGGCATACCTAGATGGTGCTCAGTCAAATGGAAAAGACGGTTATTGGCTATGCGCGTTCCTTTCGTTCCAAGTTGTTTAGGGGACATTGCGGACAACGGGATAGTCGATCGCTCTGGAGCACCTGTACTGACCACCTTGTTCGCTCTACGCCAATCCGAAAGAGCAAGGCAGCGAAGACACAACGCCCCCTCACGTTTATCCCGCATACTGCGCCACCCCATTCCCAAACGACCAGTTCTCCTTATCAACCTCAACAAGGTTGATAAACACATCCTCCGGCCGCACGCCCGGCGACTTTCCAAGTTCATCGACGATCCGTCTGTACAGCGCCTTCTTCTGCTCGACCGTGCGCGTGTTGCTCACGGTCAGCTGGATCACGACGAAGTCGTCGCCGCGGCGGATGTTCTGGTACTGCCGGTCGTAGATCATGTTGTCGGCCGTGTGCTCGGTGATCAGCATGAACATGTCGTCGTGCGGCACGTTGAACGTGTCCACCAGCGAACGCTGGATACCGACGGTCAGCGCCTCGCGATAATCGGCCGGCTTGCCGGCGCGCAGGGAGATTCGGGTGAGCGGCATGATGGGCTCCTTCTTGCTGTGTTGGGTTAAACACAGCTTAGGCGGCCTCAGTCATAATAAACAGACATCCCTGCCTATTTCATTCATTTTCATCTGAAATGAAAGTCCTCGATCTCGATGCGGTCCGGGCCTTCGTGCTGGTCGCCGATCTGCGCAGCTTCACGCGCGCCGCCGACGCGCTCGACACCACGCAATCGGCCGTCAGCCTCAAGCTGAAGCGGCTCGAAGCCCATCTGGGCAAGCAGTTGCTGGAGCGCACGCCACGCGTCGTGCGTCTGTCCGCCGACGGCAACGCGTTTCTCGGCGCCGCCCGCGAGCTGCTGAATGCGCACGAGCGCGCGCTCGGCGCGCTGTCGGTCGAGCGACGGAAGCTCACGCTCGGGCTCAGCGAACACGTCGCCGGCCCCGATCTGCCGCACCTGCTCGCCCGTCTCAACGCGCACGATCCGGGGCTCGTGATCGAGCTGCACATGGGCTCGTCGGCGACGCTGCTCGCGCAATTCGACGAACGCCGGCTCGATGCGGCGATCGTCCGCTACGGCCCCGATGAGCCACCGCGCGACGACGCACAGGCGCTATTCAGCGAGCCGCTCGGCTGGCTCGCCACGCCGAGCTGGCTGCCGCGCGTCGGCGAGCCGCTGGCGCTCGCGCTGCTGAGTCCGCCCTGCAACGTGCGCGACGTCGCGCTGCGCACACTGACGGCGGCGGGGATTGCGTGGCAGGAAGTGTTTGTCGGCGGCGGGGTCGCGGCGGTCGGCGCGGCGGTGGCAGCGGGCCTCGCCGTGTCGCCGCTCGCGCGACGGGTCGCGCCGCGCGGTCTGATCGATGTCGGCGCGCGGCTCGGCTTGCCGGCGCTGCCGGAATCGCGCGTCACGCTGCATTCGCGCGTGCGCGAACCACGTTCGGCGGAGACGTTGCGGCTGCTCGCGAACGGGCTCGCGGCGGCGTGACGCAATGACGGTCACGCCACCGCGTAGCGCGGACTGAGTGGATCTCAGTGGATGATCGGCGGCAGCGACCCGCTGCTGGCCGTGGCCGGATTGGGCACGGAGCCCATCGGTACGATGTTGTTGACGTCGGCGGACGTGGCCGGCGCGGTCTGCACCGCCGGCTTGATCGGATTGGCGCGGGCGGCGTGAGAAACCGCCGGCTTCGCCGCGACCCTGAGCACGTGCGGACGGGCGGCACGACCCGTCGCGAAGTTCGCGCTCATCACCTTGCCCTGACCCGGCTTCGCGTGAGCCAGTTGCACATGCGCTTGCGGATGCGGCTTCGTGGCCTGCGCGGTCACGGCGGCGTGCGCGCGGGGTTTCCTGCCTGCGGCCGCCACCTTGGCGCTGCCCTTCTTACCGCCCTTCACCACCTCGCCCGCCGCGACCTTTTTCGCGCCGCCGCCATGCGCCGCGAGCCTGGCGCCATGCTGCGCGCCACCCGGCACCGCATGCGAAGCGCCATGGCGAGAAGCACCGGCCATCTGCTTCATCTGCGCACCGGCCCCGGCCTTGTTGCCGGCGCGGCTGCCCGCTTTCGCCGACGACGTCGCCGGCCGGGCCGGCGCCGCCTTCGCGATATGCCCGCTCGCGACATGCCCGGTCGACTCGGGCGGATTCCACACTTCCGTATAACCCGCAGCCAAGGCCGCCTCCGATACACACCACACGGCCAGCGCCGCTGCTACTGCTCGAACCCGCATCTCCTGCTTCTCCTGATCGACGACTGCAAAATGCAGCCGGGATTATATTCTCTTGCAAAAATCTATTTCTGGACTAATATCGAAATAAAGTATGCATAAGGACTCACCCGTTTATGGCACACGCCGCCCGACTCACCACGCCCGAAGCGCCGCCGCGACGCTCGCCTTCGGAGCCGACGCTCCCGGAAATGTCCGCAGCGGGCCTGCGCGCGTTCTTCAACATTGCGCGCGACTGGGACCTGAACGCCGACGAGCAGATCGTGCTGCTCGGCTCGCCGGGTCGCTCGACCTTCTTCAAATGGAAGGCGTCGCCCCAAACCGCGCGCCTCGGCCGCGACACGCTGGAGCGGCTATCGCTGCTGCTCGGCATCTACAAGGCGCTGCAGATTCTGCTGCCGCAGCCAAGCGCCGCCGATGCGTGGATCAAACGCCCCAACAGCGCGCCGCCGTTCGGCGGCCGTCGCGCGCTGGACCGCATGCTGGCGGGCAACATCAGCGACCTGGTCGCCGTGCGCCAGTATCTCGACGCGATGCGAGGCGGCTGGGCGTGACACAACCGCAATGGCAGGACCGCTGGACCAGCGCCGCGCTCGACTGGTCGCCCGCGTATCGCGTGATTCCGACGCGCTTTCCGGCCGTCAACCTGTTCGACCGGGTCGCCTCGCCGGAAGATTTCGACGCGCTGTACGCGCTCGAAGCGATGACCAACGACCGTCTGCGCACCGAGATCGGCGAACTCGATCTGGTGCCGCGCGAGGAGCGCCGCTTTGGCCCCGGCTATGGGCCGATCATGGCCGCGCTCACGCATCTGAATCCGCTCGGCAGCCGCTTTTCGGACGGCACGTACGGCGTGTTCTATTGCGCGCGTTCGCGCGAAACCGCGATCGCCGAAACGCGCTATCACACGGGCAAGTTTCTCGAAGCGACCGCCGAGCCGCCGATGCGGCAGCAGATGCGTCTGTACACCGTGGTCGCGCAAGGCAGCGTGGTCGATCTGCGGCACGACTCCGCGCTCGATCCCGCCGTGCTGTCGCCGCACGACTACCTCGCCGGCCAGGCGCTCGGACGCGCGGTGCGGGAGGCCGGCGCGCCGGGCATCGTCTATCCGTCGGTGCGCGACGCCGCCGGCGAATGCCTCGCCGCCTTCCGCACGACGCTGCTGCGCGCCTGTCATCACGCGGCGTATCTGGAATACAACTGGAACGGTTCGAGCGTCGATATCGTGTTCGAGCTCAATCAGGTCGGCTAAAGAAAGGACAGGCCGGCAGCCTCAAGGCAACGCCAGCGCCGCGGCCCCTTCCGCGCGTGCTGCCTCGACCGAGATCGACCAGCGCCGCAGCGCCTGCGGCTGCACGATCGTCAACGAGCCGCCGGGCCCGAACGCGCCGGTATCGATGAACACCTGCGAGCCGATCTGCGTGATGTCGCGCACCGGCGTATGGCCGCAGTAAGTCAGCGACAATCCGCGCTGCCGCAACGGATCGCCGTTGCCCAGCGCGAGCTCGCGGCCCCATAGCAATTGCTGGCGCGTTTCGGCCGAATAATTGCCGGCGTCGAGTTCGGCGTCCGAGCCGAAAAATTCGGCATGCAGAATATTGAAGCGCTCCTTGCCGCTGCCGACCACACGCACGAGCGGCAGCGTACGCAGATGTTCCGCGTAGTGGCGCAGCCGTTCGTCGGGCAAGCCCGCCGCCCACGAGCCGCCGATGCCGTACCACCACTGGCGTCGCAAGCGGCCGTCGGCGACCGCGCACAGCGTGTCTTCGTGATTGCCGAGCACCGCAAAGAACCACGGCTTCGCGAGCAGCGCGAGCGCCTCCTCCGATTGCTCCCCGCGATCGACCAGATCACCGACCGAAAACAGCCGGTCGCGCGTCGGATCGAATGCGATCTGACACAGCAGGTAGCGCAGCGCATCGACGCAGCCATGCAGGTCGCCGACCACGAAATCGCGGCCGGCTTCGTTGGCGGCATGATGCTGAACCGGGCGGGTGACGAGTGCGGAATCCATCTCTGCATAATAATGCGACCCACGCCAATCCGTATGCGCGCTGCCTCTCGTAGCAACACGCATGAATTCGCAAAAACGACATAAAACCACGCAAAAACCGCACATTCGAGGTACGTATTACCGACAAATACGCGAATTGTCAGTCAATCCTGCGGGACGGCCGTCGCTCGCTCCCCATTCGCGATCGCGTAGGCGATGACGCACCACGGCTACTGCAACGTCCGCAGCTTCGCCACCTGCCCCGCGGACATCGTCGCCTGCGGATTGCCGAACTGCCTCGTCACGTAGTTGGTGATCGCCGCGATCTGCTCGTCGTCGAGATGGCCGCCGAACGCGGGCATCATCACGTCGGCGTGCGCGGTCGCGCGGTTCACGCCGTGCAGGATCACCAGCGCGAGATTGTTCGCGTCGGTCGCGCCGACCGTCGAGTTATGGATCAGCGACGGATACGCGCCCGGCGCGCTCGCGCCGACGCCCTGCCCGGTCCAGCTATGACAGCTCGCGCAATTGGCGACGAACAGTTGCGCGCCGTTCACACCGGTAATCGCGGTGCCGCGCAAAGCGGTGACATCGTCGGCAGGCGTGCCCCATTGATGACGCCCGCGCGTGTCGCCGCCGCTCACGGGCGGCAGCGAGCGCAGATACACGACGATCGAGCGCAGATCGACCGGCGTCAGATGCTGCGTGCTGTTCGCGACCACCTCGCCCATCGGCCCGGCCGCGTTCGCGCGACCCGGCGCCGCGCCGGTCGACAGATACGCGATCAGTTCGTCGTCGCTCCATTCGCCGACGCCGCTCAGCTTGTCCGGCGTGATGTTGAACGCGTGCCAGCCGGCCTGCACCGCGCCGGAGAAGCGCGCGCCCGATTGCAGCCCTTGCATGAAATTGCGCGGCGTATGGCACTCCTCACAATGCGCGAGGCCTTCGACCAGATACGCGCCGCGATTCCATTCGGCACTCTGCTTCGGGTCCGGCACGAAGCGCCCCTCGGTGAAGTTGAACAGATTCCAGAACACCATCAGCCAGCGCTGGTTGAACGGAAACTTGAGGCTATTCGCGGGCGGCGTGTAGTGAATCGGCGTGAGCGTGTTCAGATACGCGCGAATCGCCAGCACGTCCTGCTCGGTCACGCGCGTGTACGCGGTGTACGGGAACGCCGGATAGAGCCGCTCGCCGCTCTTGCCGATGCCTTCGTGCATCGCGCGCAGGAAATCGGCGTCGCTCCAGCGGCCGATGCCAGTGTCGGGATCGGGCGTGATGTTCGGCGTCACGATCGTGCCGAACGGCGTGCTGATCGGCAGACCGCCCGCGAACGGGCGCGCTTTGTCCGCCGTGTGGCAGGCCGCGCAATCGGCGGCACGGGCCAGATATTCGCCGCGCCGGATCAGCTCGCCATTCGCACCATTCGCGCCGTTTGCACCATTCACGCCGGGAGCCGTGAGCGTGGCCACGTCGTCGGGCGTTTGGTCCGCATCGTCGGCGTGCGCCTGGGCGATCGGTTCGTCGGCGGCGTGCGCGCTCGGGCCGTGCAGCTCGTGCCACACGACGACCAGCGAGAACAGCGAAAACGCCGCCGCCAGCGCGGCGGCACCACCGAGGCGACGACGCGGCGCATGCATCGATACCGCTGCCGGCTGCGCGCGAGAGGGGTTATTCAACATTGTGGCTCTCCGCTCGAGGCTCAGATTTCGCGCTTCAGCTTGTCGGCCAGCTTCAGCGACAACGCGGCGATCGTCAGCGTGCAATTCACCGACGCGGCGCTCGGCATCACGCTGCTGCTCGCGACGAACAGATTCGAATGATCGTGCGTGCGGCAGTCCGCATCGACGACCGAACTCGCCGCATCGCTGCCCATGATCGTCGTGCCCATGATGTGATTGTTCGGCGCGAACGTGTCGTCGAACGTGACCTCGGTGCCGCCGAATAGCGTGGCGATCCGCGCGTACAGTTCGTGCGTGTTGGCGGCGCTTTTCTTCACGTAGTCGTTGATCGAGTAGTAGATCTCCGGTTGCGCAATGCCGAGCGCGTCCTTGTGATCCGCCGACGGCACCACGCGATTCTGCGGCTCCGGCAAATGCTCGTGAAAGCTGTTGATAAGCAGCGTGCGCGCCGCGCGGTCGCGAATCTGCCGGTCGAGCTCGGCGCCGGTCAGGCCTTTTTTCAGCAGGTCGGCGGTCACGCCCATCGTCGCCACGCCGTTCGACAGATGCAGCTTCTTCGACGCGTACTCGGAGCGGAACGCGCCATCGCGGAAGTTGACGATCGAGGTCATCTCCATCGGACCGCGGCCGGGCCACAACGGCTCGTTCGCAAGAAAGGTCACGCCAGTGCCCGGATGATCCATCAGGTTGCGGCCGACCTGATCGGAACTGTTGCCGATGCCGTGCGGAAATTTATCGGAGCCCGACATCAGCATCAGCTTCGGCGTTTCGATGCCGTTCGCCGCGAGCACGAACAGCTTGCCCGACACGCGCGTGCTGTTGCCGTTCGGGTCCTTGTAGTGGACCGCGGTAATCAGCCCTTTGTTGTCCGCTTCGATCCGATAGACCACCGCTTCGGGGATCAGCTTCGCACCGGCCTGCTCGGCCTTCTCCGCATGGATCACGCCGTTGTACATCGCGGCGATCGGGCAGATCGGCATGCAGTTGTTGTTGCCGCAGCAGGTGGGCCGCGCATCGTACGGACGGCTGTTGCGCGCGACCGGTTCGGGCACGACCTTGAAGCCCTGCGCGTTGAGCACGTCGCTGAAACGCTGGTCCATGTACGACAACGGCAACTGCTGCATCGGATACGGCTTCGAGCGCGGCGAGCCGAGATCGATCGAGCTATCGGGACCGGACACGCCGAGCTGCACTTCGGCGGCGACATACCAGGGCTCGAGCGTCTCGTACGGATACGGCCAGTCGCGGCCCACGCCATACAGCTTGTGCAACTGGAAATCCGACGGCAGCAGCCGCCATGCAGCCGCTGCCCAATGCCACGTGGTGCCGCCGACGAGCCGCACATATTGTGAGTTGTACGGATAATCGCCCTTCTGGATCAGGTAGTTGTTCGGCGGTGAGTACTCGGGATGCGGTGCATACGAAGTCGACGGATACGGCGTCGCGAAGTCGGATCTAGCCGGCGAATTGCGAAAATTCTCGACGATCTGCCAGCGCGGAATGCGCGGTCCGGCTTCGAGCAGAATCACCGACGCCCCCGCCAGCGCCAGTTGATGCGCGACCAGACTGCCGGCGACGCCCGAGCCGACTACGACGATATCGGCGGAATTTGTGTTTGCCATTGGTGCCCTCTTCTGCGCCCTTCTTCGCGCCCTTCTTCGCGCACTTCCCGCTGCGTGTCCGGCTCGCGGCCAGTCTTGTGGGTTCGTTGTCGTCGTCGCGTGTCTATGTGATCGGTGTGGTCGGCACGGCACGCGCGAGCGCGCCGTTCACGCCGACGCCGGCTTCCGCGTCCAGTAGAACGGCACGTCGCGGCAATAGGATGGAATCGTGAGCACGTCGGCGACGGGCGAGAACATCAGCGCCTTTTCATACGCGATCACCTCGACGTGCGGCAGCTCGCCGACAAGGCCGAGATACCACGCGCGCATGATCGCGCCGACCGTCTTCGCGAGCGCGGGCTGCTCGCCTTGCAACGCCTGCGTGACGGTATCGGACGGCACGCCGCCGTGCGCCTGCAGCCATGTGTTGAGCGCGGCGACGTTCTGCGCGAACTGGCTGTCGGCGTGCGACAGCGCGGCATAGGCGCGCTTGCCGAGCACGGTGTCGAAACTGCTGCGGCCGGTGAGATGTTGCGACAGCGCGAGGAACGCATCGAGTCCGCCGGCGGCCGGCGCATCGGCGGCAAACGCGGAGCCGAGCCACGACGGCGAGCGTCCCGCGCCAACGAATGCGAGTGTCGCGGCGACCGCGCATGAGCCGAGTACCCACGCTCTGCGCGAAGCGGAAAACGATACCGGTGAACCGGCGAGAGACATCATGCCGCGATAGGACTTCGATCCCAGGTGATGCGGCACGTCGCGGTGCGCATCGTTATTCTCGGGAACATCTGTCATGGAGGCTCCAGATGGTGAGTCGTTCCGAACGAGCGGCACGGCGACGGCATGATGCCGCTCGCGGGCCGCTTCGCCTGCCCTTCCCCAAACCTGGTCCGACGCCGCTTCAGCGGTCTCATCCGCGCGCGTGGTTCACGCGCGCCGCATGCGCGATGTGGCATGCATGACGGCGATGGCTGCATGGCACGCTGCGCCTGCGTTGCCGCTCACGGCACCTGTCGCGCCGCTCGCGTGACGGCCTCACGCACTGAAGGCCGGCCTGTCGCCATGCAATCGCCTTTCGATTGAAAGCGGCCTGCAAGGCCGCTGCGAAAGACTATAGCCTGTCATCCATCGATTCGACAAATGGTCATAAAAACCGCGGCCTGCGCGAGGCGGTCTGGAAAACGCGCAGTAAAATCCGCGGCACGGACCACAGTCCACACCACGCTCATGTCCATCAAATACTATCCGCAAGTACTTCGCAATCGCCCGCGCACGGTCATCGGTCTCTTGATCGGCATCGCCGTCGCGCTCGTCATGCCCGGCCACACGAGTCCGATGGCGCGTGCGCTGATCGGCTGGGACGCGGCCATCTGGAGTTACCTGCTGATGATCTGGGTACATATGGCCTTCGCCGACGAACACAGCGTGCGCGAATACGCAATCCGCGACGACGAAAACGCGGGCGTCGTGCTGTTCGTGATCTGCGTCGCGACGATCGCGAGCGTCGCCGCGATCGTGCTCGAACTCGCGTCGGCGAAAGGCGCGGGAGGCGCGTCGATCGCATGGCACTATCTGCTGACCGGCCTCACGCTGATCGGCGCATGGTTTCTGATCCCGACGATCTTTACGCTGCATTACGCGCGGCTCTACCACGACACCGACGCGCACGAGACCGCGCTGCTCTTTCCCGATCACAAGCTGCAGCCGAATTACTGGGACTTCCTGTACTACTCGTTCACGATCGCGGTCGCCTCGCAGACGTCCGACGTCGTGCTGCGCTCGCGCCCGATTCGCCGCGCCACGCTCGCGCAATCGATCCTGTCGTTCTACTTCAACGTCGCGGTACTCGGCTTGTGCGTGAACATCGCAGCGGGGCTGCTGGGTTCGTGACCGTAGCGGGACGCGAACATGAACGCCGGATGAAATTCATGTCATCCGCACGACGTGTCATGCGAGTGCCACGCGAGTTTCACGCGAACACCATCGAGTCGCTCCCCAAGCCCTCTGATAAGCGGCCGTGATGCGCGTTGCACCGCGCGCGCCGCCACGCTCGCGCGCGCCGTGTAAAACCCGCCCCGGCGCCGCCCCGTTTTACATGCCGACCGGACGCCTCGCGCGTATGGCGTGCATGCTTCATCGCGCAACGTTCGCTTGCGCACATTGCGTCGACGCACGCCCATCGCCGTTTCACCGCCGCCGCGCCGTTCCCCTGTCAGCCTGATTGGCACAACGTTTGCTGCTTTCCCACGAGTGTCGATCCGCCTCGTGCGGCCGGCGTGCGGCGTCGAGGTAGCCGCGACGGGCCAGCGATGTGCCGATCTATGCACTACTCTGACCTGTACGCGCCTTCGCAGACGCATCGCGCGGTATCCGGCTCGGCAAGCCCCATGAGCGCTGTGATCGCATGCCAACTGCATCCACACCGCAGCAGGACAACTCTGGAAACGACCGATGGAACCTCCAAACGGGTACGCGCCGCGGATTTACTTTTTTCATTCTCTTCTCGTTGGACCGCTTGATGCCTGGCCCGCGCAGTTCGCGCACGCGGCGGGGCTCGGCTTCGATCATGCGTTGATCGGCGGGCTGTTCGAGCCCGGTCAGGCCGGTCACGGCCAGGTGGTCGGCAGTCATGCGCGGCTGCATCCGGTGTTCGAGGCGAAGCAGCCCGCGCACGACGCGCTGCGCATGCTCGCCGATGCCGCGCGCCGCAATCGTCTGACGCTACTGGTCGATCTGGTGATCGACCGGATGGCCGCCGACGGCAGCTTGTACGCCGAGCATCCCGACTGGTTCCATCCGCGCGAGTCCGAGCTTGCACGGCTCGATCCGCGCCACGTGCATCGCGAGGACAACGTTGCCTACGCAAATTTCGACGATCCGGCGACGAGCGCGGCGCTGACCGTATGGTGGACGCGCCAGTTGCTCGCGCTTGCCGAGGCCGGCGTCGGCGGCTTCCGTTTCGATTCGCCGCATCGGGTGCCGGCCGCGGTATGGCGGCATTTGCGCGACGAGATGCGCGCGCGGCATCCCGATGTGCGTTTTCTCGCGGCAACGCCGGGCCTCGCGCGCGACGACCTGCCGGGTCTCGAAGCGGCCGGCTTCGACAGCGTGTTTTCGTCGGCACGCTGGTGGGACTTCCGTTCGAGCTGGATGGCCGAGGAGCACGCGGCGCTCGCGCGCGTCGGCGCGCCGATCGCGTTTCCCGAAGCGCCATACGACACACGCCTCGCCGCCGAACTGAGCGACGTGCACGATGCGGCGATCGTCGAGCGTGCGTATCGGCGCGCGCTGTTCACGTCGGTGGCGCTCGGCAGCGGCTGGATGATGCCGATGGGCTTCGAATACGGCATCGCCGAACCGCTGTCGCAAACTCGCGGCGACGCCGCGCAGTTCGCGCGCGCTGTGCAATCCCGGCGCTTCGATCTGAGCGGCGCCGTCACCCAGGCCAACGAGTTCGCGCGCAACACGCCGACGCTGCACGCAAACGGTGAATTACGCCCGCTGTCCGGGCCCGGCGCACCGGCAGCGGTCCTGCTGCGCGCCGACAGCGCCGATCTGCGCGACGCAAGCGAAGCAGTCCTGATCGTGGTCAATCCCGAACTCGGCGCGCCGGTGCGCGTCGATCCCGAGCGCTTTCTCGTCGGCGTGCCGGGCAGCTTCACGCGCTTCGCGCCGCTCGATCCACGCGGCCACGTCGAGCCCGCGGCACTCGCGCCGTTCGCGCTCGCGCCCGGCGCGGTGCGGCTGCTGTGCGCGAGCGCCGAGGCGCCGATCCGTCTCGCGCCGCCGCTCGACAAGGCGAACAGCAAACGCAGCGGCCACAAGACCGTGCTCGATGCGATCGACGCGCCGCGCGTCGCGATCGAAAGCGTGTCGCCGTCGGTCGAGCATGGGCGCTTCGCGGCCAAGCGCCGGGTCGGCGAACGCGCGGACATCAGCGCCGCGATCTTCGCCGAAGGTCACGACAAGATCGCCGCCGCCGTGCTCTGGCGCGCCGCCGACGAAACCGCGTGGCACGAAGCGCCGATGTCGCCCGCGCCGCCCGCCGGGCTCGACCTGTGGCACGCGCGCATTCCGCTCGAACGGATCGGCCGCTACGAATTCACTGTGGTCGCGTGGCGCGACGACTTCGCGTCGCTGGTCGAACACGTCGAGAAGAAGCTGAAGGCCGGCCAAACCGTCGAGCTCGAACTCGACGAAGCCGCGCACCTGTTCGCGCTCGTGCTCGCCGAAGTCGAGACGACCGAAGGCGCCGCGAAGGCGCCGCTCGAACAGATCGTGCGCGACTTCACGAAGGCCGACGCGCAGCACAAGCTCGCGCTGCTCCTCGCGCCGGCCACAAAGCAGGCGATGACCGCCGCGCGCCATCGGCCGTTCCTGAGCCGCGATCCGGTGATCTACAAGATCGACGCGGAACGCACGGCCGCCGGCTTCGCGAGCTGGTACGAGATCTTCCCGCGCTCGATGAGCGACGACGAAACGCGCCACGGCACCTTCGCCGACGTGACCACCAAGCTGCCGCGCATTCGCGACATGGGCTTCGACGTGCTGTACTTCCCGCCGATCCATCCGATCGGCGTCGCGAATCGCAAGGGCCGCAACAACACGCTGACCGCACAGCCCGGCGACGTGGGCAGTCCGTATGCGATCGGCGGGGCCGAAGGCGGTCACACCGCCGTGCATCCGCAACTCGGCACGCTCGACGACTTCAAGGCGATGCTCGCCGCCGCCCACGCGCATGGCCTCGAAATCGCGCTCGACTTCGCGGTGCAGTGCTCGCCGGACCATCCATGGTTGAAGGAGCATCCGACGTGGTTCGCGTGGCGCCCCGACGGCACGCTGCGCTACGCGGAGAATCCGCCGAAGAAGTATCAGGACATCGTCAATCCCGACTTCTATGCGCACGATGCGAAGCCCGACCTGTGGCTCGCGCTGCGCGACGTGTTCCTGTTCTGGATCGACGCGGGCGTGCGCATCTTCCGCATCGACAATCCGCACACCAAGCCGCTGCCGTTCTGGGAGTGGGTGATCGGCGACGTGCGCGCGCGCCATCCCGACGTGATCTTCCTCGCCGAAGCGTTCACGCGGCCGCGCATGATGAACCGGCTCGGCAAGATCGGCTTCTCGCAGTCGTACACGTACTTCACGTGGCGCGAATCGAAGCGCGATTTCATCGAGTACATGACCGAACTCACGCAGACCGGCGCGCGCGATTTCTATCGACCGAACTTCTTCGTCAACACGCCGGACATCAACCCGCGCCATCTGCAAGCGCAGGGACGCACGGGCTTTCTGATTCGCGCGGCGCTCGCGGCGACGCTCGCCGGCCTGTGGGGCGTGTATAGCGGCTTCGAGTTATGCGAAGCCGCGGCGTTGCCGAACAGCGAAGAATATCTGGATTCCGAAAAGTATCAGTTGCGCGCGTGGGACTGGCATCGACCCGGCAACATCGTCGGCGAGATCACCGCGTTGAATCGCATCCGCCGCGCCAATCCGGCGCTGCAAACGCATCTCGGCCTCACCTTCCTCGCCGCGCACAACGACCACATCCTGCTGTTCGAGAAAGCGACCGAAGCGCGCGAGAACGTGATCGTCGTCGCGATCAATCTCGATTCGTACAACGAACAGGGCGCCGATATCGAGCTGTCGTGGGACACGTTCCAACGCTGGCATCTGCACGATCACGGCGCGCTCGAAGTGACCGACCAGATGACCGGCGCGCGCTTCGAATGGCACGGACGCTGGCAGCACGTGCGACTCGGCTCGGGCCAGCCGTTTTCGATCTGGCGCATCGCGCCGCTCGGCGGACTGCCCGCCGAACGTCCGGAAGAGACCGGCAGCGATCCCGACAGCGCTCATCACGCAGACGCTGGCAACCCAACCTGGATGGAGGGTGGAACATGAAGCGTGACGATCCAGCTCAAACCGCGCACGACGCGCAAACGGCCACCGCCAGCGGCAGCGCGGCCAAGGCTCACGCACGCCGGCGCGGCAAGCCCGCGGTGCTGAGCGACGACCCGCTCTGGTACAAGGACGCGATCATCTACCAGGTGCACATCAAGTCGTTCTTCGACGCGAACAACGACGGCGTCGGCGATTTCCCCGGCCTGATCGCAAAGCTCGACTACATCGCCGAACTCGGCGTCAACGCGATCTGGCTGCTGCCGTTCTATCCGTCGCCGCGCCGCGACGACGGCTACGACATCGCCGATTACCGCAACGTGCATCCCGACTACGGCCAGCTTGCCGACGTGCGGCGCTTCATCCAGGAAGCGCACGCGCGCGGCATCCGCGTGATCACCGAACTCGTCATCAACCATACTTCGGATCAGCACCCGTGGTTCCAGCGCGCGCGGCGCGCGAAGCCCGGCTCGAACTATCGCAACTACTACGTGTGGTCCGACACCGATCAGAAGTACCAGGAAACGCGGATCATCTTTATCGATTCGGAGCCGTCGAACTGGACTCACGATCCGGTCGCGGGCGCGTACTTCTGGCACCGTTTCTATTCGCACCAGCCCGACCTCAATTTCGACAACCCGGCGGTGATGAAGGAGGTGCTGCAGGTAATGCGCTTCTGGCTCGATATGGGTATCGACGGGCTGCGGCTCGACGCGGTGCCGTATCTGGTCGAACGCGAAGGCACCAATAACGAGAACCTGCCGGAGACGCACGCGATCCTGAAGAAGATCCGCGCGACCATCGACGCCGAATATCCGAACCGGATGCTGCTCGCCGAAGCCAACCAGTGGCCGGAAGACGTGAAGGAGTACTTCGGCGACGAAGACGAATGCCATATGGCATTTCACTTCCCGCTGATGCCGCGCATCTATATGTCGATCGCGAGCGAGGACCGCTTCCCGATCACCGACATCATGAAGCAGACGCCGGACCTCGCCGAGTCGAACCAGTGGGCGATCTTCCTGCGCAATCACGACGAACTGACGCTCGAGATGGTCACCGATTCCGAGCGCGACTATCTGTGGAACACCTATGCGAGCGACCGGCGCGCGCGGCTGAACCTCGGCATTCGCCGCCGTCTCGCGCCGCTGATGGAGCGCGACCGCCGCCGCATCGAGCTGATCAATTCGCTGCTGCTGTCGATGCCGGGCACGCCGGTGATCTACTACGGCGACGAACTCGGGATGGGCGACAATATCCACCTCGGCGACCGCGACGGCGTGCGCACGCCGATGCAATGGTCGTCGGATCGCAACGGCGGCTTCTCGCGCGCCGATCCCGAGCAACTGGTGCTGCCGCCGGTGATGGGTTCGCTGTACGGCTTCGACGCGGTCAACGTCGAGGCGCAAAGCCGCGACCCGCATTCGCTGCTGAACTGGACCCGTCGCATGCTGTCGACGCGGCGCGCGAAGCAGACCTTCGGGCGCGGCACGATCCGCTTCCTGAAACCGGAGAACCGCAAGATCCTCGCGTATCTGCGCGAGATGCCGGGCGAGGCGCCGATCCTGTGCGTCGCGAATCTGTCGCGCGCGCCGCAGGCCGTCGAACTCGATCTGTCCGAATTCAACGGCTTCGTGCCGATCGAATTGACCGCCGATTCGGTGTTCCCCGCGATCGGCCAGTTGACCTATCTGCTGACGTTCCCGCCGTACGGCTTCCTGTGGTTCATGCTGTGCGAAGGCGGTCAGCGGCCGACGTGGGCGCAGGCGCATTCGGTGCCGCTGCCCGAGTTCGTGACGATCGTGATTCGCGAAGGCCAGACCGGGCCGACGCCGGACAACGTGCGGCTGCTCGAATCGGAAGTGCTGCCGTCGTGGCTGAGCCGGCGCCGCTGGTTCGCGTCGAAGGATCAGAAGATGCACGCGGTGCGGCTCGCCGCGCTGACCACGATCCCGAACGGCGGCTTCGCGTTTACCGAAATCGAAGTGGACGTCGGCCATCACACCGAGCGCTACGTGGTGCCGATCGCGATCACCTGGGGCGGCGAAACCACCACGCCGCTCTTCATGCAACTGGCGCTCGCGCGGGTGCGGCGCGGTCGCAACGTCGGCCATCTGACCGACGCGTTCGCGCTGCCGATCTTCGCGCACAACGTGCTGCGCAAGCTGCGCGAACGCGCGGTGGTACCGACCGTGCAGAAGAGCGAGATCCGCTTCATTCCGACCGAGCGCTTCGCGGAACTCGACGAGCTCGGCGACCGCCCGGAAATTCGCTGGCTCGCGGCCGAGCAGAGCAACAGCTCGCTGATCGTCGCCGATGCGGCGGTACTGAAGCTGGTGCGGCGGCTCGTCAGCGGCATTCATCCGGAAGCGGAAATCAGCCGCTATCTGACCCAACTCGGCTATGCGAACACCGCGCCGCTGTTCGGCGAAGTGGTGCGCGTCGATCCCGAGGGCGTGCCGCATACGCTCGCGATCCTGCAGGGCTTCATCGACAATCAGGGCGACGCGTGGAACTGGTCGCTCGATTATCTGCGCCGCTCGGTCGACGAACTCGCGATCGCGATCGATACCGAAACGCAGAACGTGCCCGACCGCACCAACGAATCGATTCTGCTCGATGGCTATGGCGAACTCGCGGGTATTATCGGCAGACGGCTCGGCGAGTTGCACGTCGCGCTCGCCACGCCGACCGACGACCCGGCGTTCGCGCCGGAACCGGCCAACGCCGGCCAGGTCAAGGCGTGGGTCGACGGCACGCAGTCGATGCTCGCCGCCGCGCTCGACCTGCTCGGCCCGCGCATCGCGGAGATGAGCGATCCGGACACGAAGGCGCTCGCGCAAAGCCTGCTCGATCGCCGCAAGCTGCTGGTCGAGGCGGTCGAGCAACTCGTGGCGACCAACGTGGACGCATTGCGCATCCGTATCCATGGCGATTTCCATCTCGGCCAGGTGCTGGTCGCGCACGGCGACGCGTATCTGATCGACTTCGAGGGCGAGCCCGCGCGCTCGCTCAAAGAGCGTCGGCAGAAGTCGAGTCCGTTGCGCGACGTCGCGGGTCTGATGCGTTCGTTATCCTATGCAAGCGCGGCTGCGCAATCGACCACCGAAAACGCGCCGCAGCAGACCGCCGACCGCAAGCGCGCGCTGTTCGAGCGGTTCCGCGCGCAGGCGACCACCGCGTTCCTCGCCGAATACCGCGCAGCGGTCGCCGAAGCGCCGACCCCGCTCGTCGCGCCCGAGGCCGAAGAGGCGCTGCTCGATCTGTTCCTGATCGAGAAGGCCGCCTACGAGATCCGCTACGAAGCCGCCAACCGGCCGACGTGGCTCGGCCTGCCGGTGCGCGGCCTCGCGGCGCTCGCGAGCCGGCTGCTCGGCGACACCGGCACGCCGTCGGCGGGCGCGCCGTCGGAAGATCAGTCAACCCAGGCGCCTGGCGGCGCCACACCGCCTAACCCGGCCGAGGGCGACTATGAGTGAGCACGATCCGGCCGCCGGCCTGCAACCCGTCGATATCGACGCGCTCGCCGAAGCGCGTCATCCCGATCCGTTTTCGCAGCTCGGCCTGCATCACACCGATGCCGGGCCGATCGTGCGCGCGCTGTTGCCGAATGCCGCGCAGGTCAGCGTGATTTCGCGTGCCGACGGCGCGACGCTCGGCGAACTCGAACAACTGCGCCCCGGTCTGTTCGCGGGCCGCGTATCGGCGGCGCTGCCGTATCGGCTGCGGATCGACTGGCATGGCGTGGTGCAGGAAGTGGAGGACACCTATTCGTTCGGCCCGGTGCTCGGCGACGAACCGCTGGAGCGGCTCGCGCGCGGCGATCCGTATGCAGTGCTCGAATGCCTCGGCGCGCGGCCGGTCGAGATCGACGGCGTGCCGGGCGTGCGCTTCGCGGTGTGGGCGCCGAATGCGCGGCGCGTGTCGGTGGTCGGCGACTTCAACGCGTGGGACGGCCGCCGTCATCCGATGCGGCTGCGTCATCAGGCCGGCGTGTGGGAGCTGTTCGTGCCGCGCGTCGGCGCGGGCACGCGCTACAAGTACGAGCTGCTGTCGCGCGACGGCCACCCGCTGCCGCTGAAGGCCGACCCCTGCGCGATGCAGACGGAACTGCCGCCGGGCACCGCGTCGGTGGTCGCGCACGTCGACGAGGTCGAGCAGTTTCCGTGGACCGATCACGACTGGCTGCAAACGCGCGCGGAGCGGCAAACCGCGCGCGCGCCGATCGCGATTTACGAAGTGCATGCGGAATCGTGGCTGCGCATCGCCGAGCAGGGCAATCGCGGCCTCGACTGGGACGAACTCGCCGAGCGGCTGATTCCGTACGCGAAGAGCATGGGCTTCACGCACGTCGAATTTCTGCCGATCGCCGAGCATCCGTTCGGTGGCTCGTGGGGCTATCAGCCGCTCGGGCAGTTCGCGCCGTCCGCGCGCTTCGGCAAGCCCGAGCAGTTCGCGCGCTTCGTCGATCGCGCGCACGAGGCGGGGCTCGGCGTGATTCTCGACTGGGTGCCCGCGCACTTTCCGAACGACGCGCACGGCCTGATCGACTTCGACGGCACGCCGCTCTACGAGCATGCCGATCCACGCGAAGGCTATCATCAGGACTGGAACACGATGATCTACAACCTCGGCCGCAACGAGGTCAGCGCGTTCCTGATCGCGTCGGGGCTCGCGTGGCTGAAGCGCTATCACGTCGACGGCCTGCGCGTGGATGCGGTCGCGTCGATGCTGTATCGCGACTACTCGCGCGCGGCCGGCGAGTGGGTGCCGAACATCTACGGCGGGCGTGAGAATCTCGAATCGATCGCGTTCCTGAAGCGCCTGAACCACGAGGTCCGCTACGTGCCGGGCGCGCCCGGCGCGATCACGATCGCGGAAGAGTCGACCGCGTGGCCGGGCGTGACCGCACCCGTCGAGAGCGGCGGACTCGGCTTCGACTTCAAGTGGAACATGGGCTGGATGCACGACACGCTGCACTACATGCACGAAGACCCGGTGTACCGGCAGTACCATCACCACAACCTGACGTTCGGGATGGTCTATGCGTACTCCGAACGTTTCGTGCTGCCGCTCTCGCACGATGAAGTGGTACATGGCAAGGGCTCGCTGCTCGGCAAGATGCCGGGCGACCGCTGGCAGCGCTTCGCGAATCTGCGCGCGTACTTCGGTTTCATGTGGACCCACCCGGGCAAGAAGCTGCTGTTCATGGGCGGCGAATTCGGTCAGATGGCGGAATTCGACCATGACGGCTCGCCGCACTGGCATCTGCTCGACGATGCGCATCATCACGGCGTGCAGTTGCTGGTGCGCGACCTGAACCAGTTGTACCTTAACGAAACCGCGCTTCACGAGCTCGACAGCGAACCGGGTGGCTTCGAATGGCTGATCGGCGACGACAGCGGCAACAGCGTGTTCGCGTATCGACGCACCGACGGCGCGGGCCACGAGTTCGTCGTCGTCTGCAACATGACGCCGGTGCCGCGGCTCGGCTATCGGCTCGGCCTGCCATGCGGCGGACGTTGGGCGGAAGTGCTGAATACCGATGCGGGCGTGTACGGCGGTTCGAACATGGGAAATGGCGGCGTGATTCATACCGACCACATCTCGAGCCACGGCCGCCCGCACTCCGCCGCGCTGACGTTGCCGCCGCTCGCGACGATCGTCCTGCGCGCGGATTGACGAACCTGCCTCGACGCGGGCGCGCGGCGCACCTCCATGCGTCGCGCGCCCGTTGCATGAAGACCCGGGCCTTGCGTCCAACAATCAGAACAGGAAAGGGGAATCATGTCGCATGCGATGCCCGACCGGCTGCTGGCCGGCTCGCCCTACCCGCTCGGTGCGAGCTGGGATGGTCTCGGCGTCAACTTCGCCGTGTTCTCGGCGAACGCGCAGAAAATCGAGCTGTGTCTGTTCGATCCGACCGGCCGCAAGGAAATCCGCCGCTACGCGATGCCCGAATGCACCGACGAAGTCTGGCACGGCTATCTGCCAGGCGCGCATCCAGGCACCGCGTACGGTTTTCGCGCGCATGGGCCGTATCAGCCGCATTTCGGTCATCGCTTCAATCCGCACAAGCTGCTGCTCGATCCGTATGCGCGCAAACTGGTCGGCCAGTTTCGCTGGTCCGACGCGCTGTTCGGCTATCGCGTGCATTCGAATCGCGCCGACCTGTCGATCGACCGGCGCGATTCCGCGCCCGCGATGCCGAAGTGCGTGGTGATCGACGAGGCGTTCGACTGGTCGCACGACAAACGCCCGGACGTGCCGTGGGGCGACACCGTGATCTACGAGACGCATCTGCGCGGCGCATCGATGTTGCGCGCCGATCTGCGTCAGCACGAACGCGGCACGTTCGCGGCGCTGGCGTCGCCGGAGTTCATCGAGCATCTGCTGAAGCTCGGCGTGACCGCGGTCGAGCTGCTGCCGGTGCATGCGTTCCTGAACGACCGCTTCCTGGTGGAGCGCGGTCTGCGCAACTACTGGGGCTACAACACCGCCGCGTTCTTCGCGCCGGAGCCGACCTATCTGAGTTCGCACCGGCTCGACGAAATGCGCATCGCGGTGCGGCAACTGCACGCGGCCGGCATCGAGGTGATTCTCGACGTGGTCTACAACCACACCTGCGAGAGCAACGAAATGGGGCCGACCATCTCGTGGCGCGGGCTCGACAACGCGAGCTACTACCGGCTGATTCCGGGCGACGAGCGTCACCACATCAACGACACCGGCTGCGGCAACACGGTGAACCTGCCGCATCCGCGCGTGCTGCAGATGGTGATGGATTCGCTGCGCTACTGGTCGAGCGCGTTCAATATCGACGGCTTTCGTTTCGATCTCGGCGTGACGCTCGGGCGCGAGAGCCACGGCTTCGATCCCGGCTCGGGCCTGTTCGACGCGTTGCGCCAGGACCCGGTGCTATCGCAGCGCAAGCTGATTTCCGAGCCGTGGGACATCGGCCCCGGCGGCTATCAGCTCGGCAATCATCCGCCGGGCTTCAGCGAATGGAACGACCGCTTCCGCGACACCGTGCGGCGCTTCTGGCGCGGCGACGCGGGTCTGCGGCCCGATCTCGCCGCGCGCCTGACCGGCTCGGCCGATCTGTTCAACCGGCGGCATCGCAAGCCGTGGGCGTCGATCAACTTCGTCACGTCGCACGACGGCTTTACGCTGGCCGACGTCACCGCGTACGAGCAGAAGCACAACGAAGCCAACCAGGAAGACAACAACGACGGCCACAACGAGAATTGCAGCCGCAACTGGGGCGTCGAAGGCGTCACCGACGACCCCGCGATTCTCGCCACGCGCCGCCGTGTATCGCGCTCGCTGATCGCGACGCTGTTCATCGCGCTCGGCACGCCGATGCTGCTCGCCGGCGACGAGGCGTTGCGCACGCAGCGCGGCAGCAACAACGCTTATTGTCAGGATAACGATCTATCGTGGCTCGACTGGGATCTCACCGATTCGCCGGAGGGCCGGCGCATGACCGAATTCGTCGCGCGCGTGATCGCGTTGCGCAAGCAGCATCCGCTGCTGCGCGAAACGCGTTTTCTGTTCGGCGATCGCGAAGTGCTGCCGGGCCTGTTCGACGTCGGCTGGTTCGACGAGCACGGCGATCCGTTGACGATCGAAGCGTGGCAGGATCCGGAAGGTCGCGCGCTCACGTTGCGTCGCGCGGGTCCCGGCCTGAATGGCGAAACGGAAGTATTGTTACTGATGCTCAACGCACACGAGGAACCGTTGCCGTTCGTGCCGCCGGCTCCGCATCTGGAATGGCATGTGCTGCTCGATACAGCAGCCCCGGAGCGCGCGCCGCAGCCTCTCGCCACGGCCGCGCTCGACGTCGCCGCGCACGGCCTCGTGATTCTTGCCGCGCAGCCGACCGGCGAGGCGGACTGGCAGGCCGGCTGGAAAGCCGGCGCGCAGCACGGGCAGCGCCTGTTGACCGCGCTGCCGCCCGATCCGGGCGCGCAGACGTCGGACGGCGATGGCTCGTCGTGAAAGAGTCGAAAGAAAGCGTCGCGATGGCCGGGACGCTTGAGCGAAGACAAACCGCGCCGCCGGGCTGGCAAGAATGTTGCGACGCAACGTCGAGCGCACCGCGATGCATGGGCATCGCAATGCGCGACTCGATAGCAGATTCGAATGGTGAAGACTCATGTCCGAAAGACCGATCGATCCTCACACGCATCATCACGCGCATTGCCTGCCGTTTAGCGCGCAACTGCTCGGCGCGAGCGGCGGCAAACCGCGCACGCGTTTCCGCTTCTGGGCGCCGTCGTGCCAACGCGTGCAGGTGGCCCTCGAAAACGGCCCCGCGCACGGCGTGCACGACATGACGCCGACCGGCAACGGCTGGTTCGAGGCCAGCGTCGACAGCGGCGCGGGCACGCTGTACCGCTTCCGGCTCGACGACGGACAACTCGTGCCCGATCCGGCCTCGCGCTTCCAGCCGCAGGACGTGCACGGTCCGAGCGAAGTGATCGATCCGCGCGCCTATCGCTGGGAACACACCGACTGGCACGGCCGGCCGTGGGAAGAAACGGTGCTGTACGAGTTGCACGTCGGCGCGCTGGGCGGCTATGCGGGCGTGCAACAACGTCTGCCGGCGCTCGCCGCACTCGGCGTCACCGCGATAGAGTTGATGCCGTTGAACGATTTCCCCGGCCGCCACAACTGGGGCTACGACGGCGTGCTGCCGTATGCGCCCGATTCCGCATACGGCCGCCCCGATGAACTGAAAGCGCTGATCGACGCCGCGCACGGGCTCGGCCTGATGGTGTTCCTCGACGTGGTCTACAACCACTTCGGGCCGGACGGCAATTATCTGCATACCTACGCAAAGACGTTTTTCCGTGACGGCGCGAACACGCCGTGGGGCCCCGCGATCGATTTCACGCGCAGCGAAGTCAGCGACTTCTTCACCGACAACGCGGTCTACTGGATCAACGAATACCGGATCGACGGCTTGCGCTTCGACGCGGTGCACGCGATCGCCGATCACGACTGGCTGCGCGAATTGTCCGACCATATCCGCGCGCGCGTGCAGCATGGCCGCCACGTGCATCTGGTGCTCGAAAACGAGCACAACAGCGCGAGCCTGCTCGACACACACTTCGACGCGCAATGGAACGACGACGCGCACAACACGCTGCACGTGCTGCTGACCGGCGAGACCGAAGGCTACTATCACGCGTACGAAGAGCAGCCGATCCGCCGTCTTGCGCGCGTGCTCGCCGAAGGCTTCGCGTATCAGGGCGACCCGTCGCCGATTCACGACGGCGCGCCGCGCGGCGAAGCGAGCGGACATCTGCCGCCGACTTCGTTCGTGATGTTTTTGCAGAACCACGATCAGATCGGCAATCGCGCGATGGGCGAGCGGCTGCGCTCGCTGACTTCGGACGACGCGTTGCGGGCCGCGACTGGCTTGCTGCTGCTGTCGCCGCAAATTCCGCTGCTGTTCATGGACGAGGAATACGGTTCGACGCAGCCGTTCCTGTTCTTCACCGACTACACCGGCGCGCTCGCCGACGCGGTGCGCGAAGGACGGCGCCGCGAATTCGCGCGCTTTTCCGCGTTCAGCGATGAAAAGCGCCGCGCGCAGATTCCCGATCCGAACGATCCGCAGACCTTCGCCGCGTCGTCGCCGCCCGCGCCCGACGCGTCGTCCACGGTGGAGCGGCTCGACTGGATGCATTTCTACAAGTCCGCGCTCGCGGTGCGCGCGAAGCTGATCGCACCGCGTCTGCAGCACGGCAAGCCGCTCGGCGCGACCGTGCTGCGCGCCGCCGATGGCGACGACGCGAATGCGCTGGTCGCGCGCTGGCGACTCGGCGATGGCGAAACGCTGTCGATCGCGCTGAATCTGTCGCGCGAAGACGTCGCGTTCGAGTCCGTGCCCGACGGCAAGGTCATTTTCGAAACGCCGCCGCGCGTGCGTGAACGGATCGACGCGCACGTCTTGCCGGCGCACACGTTCGTCGCGTGGATCACCGGCGACGTCAACGAATACGCGAGCCGCCACGATGCGCGCGTCGCCTGCCACGAGGAGCATCGCGCGTGACGACCCGACGCCCCAACGACAAGCTCATCGCACTCGCCACCCGCGCCGGCTTCGAGGTCGAGTGGCGCGACGCGCACCGCAACACGCAGCAGGTGCCCGAACCCACGCTCGCGACGCTGCTCGACCGCATGGGTCTGCCGTGCGGCAATGCCACCCAGATCCGCCATAGCGCAACTGCTCTGGAGGCCGAACTATCTGGGCGCCGGTTGCCGCCGCTGATGACCGCGGCGGTCGGGCGCGGCATCGCGCTGCCCGCCGCCGCGGTCAAATCGGGCAGCCACTACCGGATCGAACTGGAAAGCGGCGCGATCATCGACGGTCGCTTTACCGCGCCGAAAGGCGAAGAAGCGCTGCTCGCGCCGATCGACGAAGCCGGCTATCACACGCTGGTCATCAACGAGCAGCGCATGACGCTCGCGGTCGCGCCGCCGCGTTGCTACACCGTCGCCGATGCGTGGCGCACGCTACGCGACGGCTCCGGCAAGAGTCAAGGCAGCGACGCAGACGCGCCGCCGCTCTGGGGCATGGCCGCGCAGCTGTATGGCTTGCGCCGCACCGGCGACGGCGGGATCGGCGATTACACGGCGCTCGCGCAACTCGCGGAACGGAGCGCGCGGCGCGGCGCGCACGCGCTCGCCGTCAGCCCAACGCATGCGATGTTCAGCGCGCAGGCGGAGCGCTTCAGTCCGTACGCGCCGTCGTCGCGTTTGTGGCTCAACGTCGCGCATATCGATCCGGCCGCGGTGTTCGGCGCCGAGGCCGCACGCGCCGCGCTCGCGGCCGCGCACGGCGGCGACGCGTGGACACAGTACGAGAACCTGCCGCTGATCGACTGGCCGAACGCGACGCCGCTGAAGCTGAAGGTGCTGCGCACGCTGTACGCGCAGTTCAGCGCGCACGAACGCGCGCAGCACTCGCCGCATGCGCTCGAATTCCACGGCTTCTGCGAACGCGCGGGCCGTGCGCTCGAGGATCACGCGCGCTTCGAAGCGTTGCAGGCCGCGCAACTCGCGCACGGCGGCAACGCTCATTGGCGCAACTGGCCCGACGCGTTACGCGATCCGCGCAGCCCCGAAGTCGATGCGTTCGCCGCCGCGCATCGCGACGAAGTCGACTTTCATCTGTTTCTGCAATGGCTCGCCGCGCGCGGACTGTCGCACGCGCAGCACACGGCGCGAGAAGCCGGCATGGCGATCGGCCTGATCGCCGATCTCGCGGTCGGCTGCGATAGCGCCGGCAGTCACGCCTGGTCCTATCCCGACGACATGCTGCAACACGTGTCGGTCGGCGCGCCGCCCGACCTGTTCAACCAGGCGGGGCAGTCGTGGGGGCTCACCACGTTCTCGCCGCGCGCGATGCGCACGCAGGGCTTCGTCGCCTTCATCGACATGCTGCGCGCGGCGTTCGCTCATGCAGGAGGCATACGCATCGACCACATTCTCGGCTTGCGGCGGCTGTGGCTCGTGCCCGACGGCGAAAGCGCGCGCCACGGCGCGTATCTGCGCTATCCGCTCGAAGACCTGTTGCGGCTGATTGCGCTGGAATCATGGCGGCATCGTGCGATCGTGATCGGCGAAGATCTCGGTACGGTGCCGCCCGGTTTTCGCGAGCGGCTCGACGAGCATGGCATCGACGGAATTCGCGTGCTGTGGTTCGAGGATGCCGCCGACGGCAATGGCTTCAAGGCGCCGGGCCAATGGGACCGTTACGCGGTCGGCACCACGACCACGCACGATCTGCCCACGGTCGCCGGCTGGTGGTGCGGCAGCGACATCCGCTGGCGCAACCGCATCGGTCAGACGATGGCACGCGCCGACGGCCGCGACCCCGAGCAGGTCGCGCTCGAAGAGCGTGCGCAGCAGCGCGCGGATTTGTGGCGCGCGTTTCAGCAAGCCGGCGTGGCCGCGGCCGACGTCGAGCCGCCGGCCGCGGATAACGCGCCGGTCGATGAAGCGCTCGCGTTCGTCGCCGCGACGCCGGGGCCGCTCGTGACGTTCCCGCTCGAGGACCTGCTGGCGCTGGCCGAACAGCCGAACCTGCCGGGCTCGATCGACGAGCATCCGAACTGGCGTCGCCGCATGGCGCTGCCCGTCGATGCGATGTTCGACGACGCCGCGTTCAGCGCTCGCCTGGAGGTCGTCGAGCGGGCACGCCGTGCGGCTGTCGTGAACACCGCCCCTTCACCCGATGTTTCTTCGGAGCCTGACACGCCATGACCGTCCCACGCTCCACGCTGCGCCTCCAGTTCCACCGAGGCTTCACGTTCGACGACGCCGCGCGCCGCGTCGACTACTTCGCCGCGCTCGGCATCAGCCATCTGTATGCCTCGCCGATCACGACCGCCGAGCCCGGTTCGATGCACGGCTACGACACCGTCGACTACACCGAGGTCAGCGCCGAATGCGGCGGCGAGGCGGGCCTGAGGCGCCTCGTCGACAAGCTGCGCGCGCACGACATGGGGCTGATCGTCGACATCGTGCCGAACCATATGGGCGTCGGCGGATCGAGCAACGCGTGGTGGCTCGACATCCTCGAATGGGGGCGGCACAGCACGTATGCGCGCCATTTCGACGTCGACTGGCACTCGCCCGACCCGGCCTTGCGCGGCAAGGTGCTACTGCCGACGCTCGGCGCACCGTACGGCGACGAACTCGCGGCCGGCCGCATCGCGCTGCGTTTCGCGCCCGACAGCGGACGCTTTCACATCGGCTACGGACCGCACGTGTTTCCGGTCTGCCCGGTCGATTACGCGGCGATCCTGCAAAGCGCCGACCGCGCCGATCTGAGCGCGCTCGCCAATCGCTTCCAGGGACTCACGACACAGCCCGCCGATCAGCCGCGCGCGGCCGATGCGCGTGACGCGTTGCGCGAGTTCGTCGCGCGTGAAGGCAACGCGGCAATCGAGTCCGTGCTGGAAACCTATGCGCCCGACGATCCGGTCACGCGCGACCGGCTGCATCGGTTGATCGAGCGGCAGCATTTCCGGCTCGCGTGGTGGCGCACCGCGTCCGACGAAGTGAACTGGCGGCGCTTCTTCGACATCTCGACGCTCGCCGGCGTGCGCGTCGAACGGCCCGAGGTGTTCGACGCGGTACATACGCTGATCTTTCGGCTGTATCGCGAAGGACTCGTCGACGGCTTGCGGATCGATCACGTCGACGGCCTCGCCGAGCCGCGCGAATACTGCCAGCGTTTGCGGCAGCGGATGACCGAGCTGCGCGACACGACGCCCTACGTGGTGGTCGAAAAAATTCTCGGCCGTGGCGAACCATTGCGCGACGACTGGCCCGTCGACGGCACGACCGGCTACGACTTCATGAACGACGTCGGCGCGCTGCTGCACGATCCGGCCGGCGCCGAGCCGCTCGCACGCACCTGGGCCGAACTGACGGGCCGCAGCCCGCGCTTCGCCGACGAGGCACTCGTCGCCCGGCGCAAGATACTCGCGGAAAATCTGTCGGCGGAACTGGATCGCGCCGCGCGGGCGTTGCATCGCATCGCGCGCGATTCGCTCAACACGCGCGACTTCACGTTCACGACGCTGCGCCGCGTGCTGACCGAACTGGTCGTGCATTTTCCGGTGTACCGGATGTATCCGCAGAACGGCTTGCGCAATGCCGCCGACAACGTCTACTTCGACGTCGCGCTGGCCAGCGCGCGCGCGACGCTGCCACGCTCCGATCACGCCGCGCTGGAACGCGTGAACGCGTGGCTCGGCGACGGTGTGGAGGATGCGCCGGCTGCGCCGCCTGCTCCGGCCACGCGAAGCGGTTCGACGGGTTCGGCGGCGGCAGGCTCGGCACAGCAGCAGGCGCACAACAGCGGCCCGCTCCCGCATGCGGGCTCGGCACGACGCAACGCGCAAACACTGTTCGCACAACTGACCGCGCCGCTCGCCGCGAAAGCGATCGAAGACACCGCGTGCTATCGCTACGGCCGTCTGCTGTCGCGTAACGAAGTCGGCTCCGATCCGGGCGAATTCGCGCTGTCGGTCGAACAGTTTCACGCCGGCAACCTGGCGCGCGCGGAGCGCTTTCCGCATGCATTACTCGCGACGGCCACGCACGATCACAAACGCGGCGAGGACGTGCGCGCGCGGCTCGCGGTGCTGAGCGAAATCGCCGACGAATGGAGCGCGACACTGCGCGCGTGGTCGACGTTGAACGCACCGCAGCGACGCGCGCTCGACGGCACGCCGATCAGCAGCGTGAGTCAGGACAAGCGCGATGCGTGGGCGCCGGGGCCCGCCGCCGAGGCGATGCTGTATCAAACGCTAGTGGGCTGCTGGCCGCCCGACCTACGCGCCGACGACGAAGCCGGCGTGCAGCAACTGGCCGAGCGCGTCGCGCAATGGCAGTTGAAGGCGCTGCGCGAAGCGAAGCTGCAAACCAGTTGGCTCGCGCCCGACGAAGCGTACGAAGCCGGCTGCCGCGAGTTCCTGTTCGGCATCCTCGCGCCACAGCAACGCGACGGCTTCCTGAAGGAACTGTCGACGTTCGTCGCGCGGATCGGCCGGGCCGGTGCGCTCAACAGCTTGCAGCAGACGGTGCTGCGGCTGGCATCGCCAGGGATTCCTGATCTTTATCAGGGCACCGAGTTGTGGGACTTCAGCCTCGTCGATCCCGACAACCGGCGGCCCGTCGATTTCGCGCAACGCGAAACATGGCTCGCGCCGACGCAAACGCCGCCGTCGGAATTCCTCACCGGTTGGCGCGACGGTCGCGTGAAGCTCGGGGTAATCCAGCGTCTGCTGGCGCTGCGCACGCATCTGCCGGAGTTGCTGAGTCAGGGCACGTATCTGCCGCTGGCGGTGCGGGGCAAGCATGCATCGAACGTGATTGCGTTTGCACGGCGGCACGGCAATGCGTGGGCAGTGGTGCTCGCAAGCCGGCTGGCGATGGGATTGCTCGACGCTGGGGGTGCTGCGGGCGGGGCCGAAGCGACCGCCGCGGCTGACGGCACTCGCGGCGCTCACGGCACTCATGCCGACTTGCCGCTGGTCGAGCCCGCGCTCTGGGAAGACACCGCGGTCGAAATGCCGGCCGATCTGTCGGCGCGCGCGTTGTTCGACTGGCTCAGCCCCGCCGCGCCGAAAGTCGACAACGGCAGCCTGCTGTATCTGCGCGACGCGCTCGCCGCGATGCCGGTGGCGGTGCTGGTGGAGGATGGCGTGCCGCGCGGGTGAGGCGCGGTCGATGCGCGTGCGGCGGCGTCAACCGCCCTCGTCGTCGAACAGCTTCGGGTACACGCGCACTAGCACGATGCGCGGCCCCTTCATCTTTTTGACCACCACGTCGAAGTTTTCGAACCCGACGCGCTGCCCTTCGGTCGGCAAATCGTTGAGCGCCTGAATCACCAGACCGCCGACCGATTCGGCCTTGCCTTCGTCGATGTCGATACCGAGCGCACGCTCCAGCGACACCACCGGCAAGCTGCCCTTGCCCATCAGCGTGCCGTCGTCCATGCGCGTCCAGTCGGCGTCGCCCTGACGGAATTCGTCGTGAATCTGACCGACCAGCGCGCCGAGCAGATTGTCGAGCGTCAGGAAGCCGATCGGCTTCGCGTTCTTGTGGCCGACCAGCGCGAAATGCGGCGCGCCCTTGCGAAAGCGTCGGAACAGTTCGAGCGCCGGCATTTCCGGCTTCACGTACTGGACCGGGCGCGCGTAGTCCGACAGGTCGTCGAGCGTGCTGCCCGCCTGACGCGCGAGCAGCAGGTCCTTCAGGTGGATCATGCCGGCCACGCGCTCGCCCGACGCATCCTCGAACAGTGGATAGCGGCTGAAACGATGCCGCGCGACCACCTGCATGTTGTCGCGCAACGGCAAGTCGCGCCGCATCCCGACCATCTCATGCGACGGCCGCATCAGATCCGACACGGTCATGCGCGAAAAATCGAGCGAATGCGCGATCGTGTTCCATTCGTCCTGGCTGTACGCGCCATCGGACGAGCCGAGTTCGCTCGCGACGTTCGCGCGGCGGCCGCGCAGGATCAGCTTGAGTTCGTCGTTCGAGTAGTGCGAATCGTGGCCGTGCTCCGAGTCGAGCCCGGCGGCCTTCAGCACCGCGTTCGCGCTCGTGTTGAGCACCCAGATGGCCGGATACATCGCCCAGTAGAAACCGTACAGCGGCACCGCGGCCCACAGCGAAATCTTCTCCGACTCGCGGATCGCAAGCGACTTCGGCGCGAGTTCGCCGACCACGATATGCAGGAACGAGATGCACGAGAACGCGAAGAACAGCGAGATGCCGTGGATCAGCTTCTCCGATTCGACACCGATCACGCTGAACAGCGGCGTGAGCAACTGCGCGAACGCGGGCTCGCCGATCCAGCCGAGCCCGAGCGACGCGAGCGTGATGCCGAGCTGACACGCGGACAGATAGGCGTCCAGTTGGCCATGCACCTTCGCGAGCAGCCGGCCGCGCATGCCATGCCGGGTCGCGAGGCTTTGCACGCGGGTCTGCCGCAGTTTGACCAGCCCGAACTCGGCGGCGACGAAAAAGCCGTTGAGGGCAACGAGAAACAATGCACCGATAAGGGCGACAACCTGGATCAAAGCGGCGGGCTCCGGCAACAAAAGTTGTCAGTATAGAGGTTGAAAGCTCGATGAAAAGTTAATCGCACTCAACGGTCTTTTGCGATTCTGCACACGATGCTCATTTCGGCGCCGTCGCACTGAGCGGCACACGCAGCGTAAGCGTGGCCGGCACGGCCGCGCCGGCTTCGCCCGCGTCGCTTTGCTCGAAGCAGCCGCCATGGGCCTCGGCGACGCGCTTGCACAGCGCGAACACCCACGCGATGCGCTTCGCTTCACGCGGTTCGCCCGCCTGCTTGCGCGCGAACGCCTCGAGCAGGTGCGGCAGCGCCGCGTCGTTCAATGCGGCCTCGTTCGGCGTGTACGTGACGCTCGCGTGCCAGGTGCCCGGGTCCGCGCGCGTGGCGAGCACCACCTCGGCGCCCTGCGCGCTCGCCTCGGTGGCGAACGTCGTCATCAGCCACAACGCAGCGGCGAGACGCTCGCGATCGCCGTTCAACTGTTCGGTTGCGAGCTGCGAGTCGAGCCGTACCTCGACACCGCGGGCGCGCGCCAGACCGGCCCGGACTTCCTCGGCGGTTTCGTCCACCAACGGATGCAGCGGAAACGGCTCGTAGACGAGCGCGAGCGCTTTCGTTTCGGCACGCGTCGCATCGACGATCGTTTCGAGGAGCTTGACCTGCTGATCGACGCCGCTACGAATGCCGGTGATCGCGCGCTGCGAGTTGGGGTCGTTCGCGTCGAGCTTGCGTTCGAGCACGTAGGCCCAGCTATGGATCGCATTCAACGGACCGCGCAGGTCGTGCGAGACCAGTGACAGCACGTGATCGCGCATGAACAACGCGGTTTCCGCGCGCAAATGCGCGCTGCGTTCGGAGATGACGAAGCCGGCGGATGCCGGCTGTGCGCCAGGAGTCCCGGTGGGAGACGTTGTCACGATCGGCCCTCTCGGCAAAGCTGGGTAATGAAAAGAAGAAAAAGAAGCGCAAGGAAGCAGCGGAAAGAAGCCCCATTATAGGCATCCCGTCCGGCCCGACCAGCCTGGCCGAACGGCCGATGGCGCCGCAATCCGCGTGCCACCTACAATAGCCGGCAGAACTCGGCGATACCGCATCAACGCGCCTACAATGTCGGTTTTACGTTTTGATTGAGGAGCGACGCATGTCGACTGTAACGACCGAATCCGGCCTGAAGTATGAAGACCTCGTGGAAGGCACCGGCGCCGAGGCTGTGGCTGGCAAGACCGTGACCGTGCACTACACGGGCTGGCTGATCGACGGCCAGAAGTTCGATTCGAGCAAGGACCGCAACGACCCGTTCGCGTTCGTGCTCGGCGGCGGCATGGTGATCAAGGGCTGGGACGAAGGCGTGCAAGGCATGAAGGTCGGCGGCAAGCGCAAGCTGACCATTCCGCCGCAACTCGGCTACGGCGTGCGCGGCGCGGGCGGCGTGATTCCGCCGAATGCGACGCTCGTGTTCGAAGTCGAACTGCTCGAAGTCTGAGTTTTTCGTCGTTTCGATGAGCCACGCCGCCGTCACCGCCCCGAACGTTTCGCTGCGCTGCTATGGCGCGATCGAAGCGTCGGACGTGCACGACTTTCATCAGGTCGTGCTCGGGCTCGACGGCGCGATGGTGATGGCGGTGGACGGCGTCGCGCAGCAGATCGACGCCGGCTCCGCGTGGCTGATCCCGGCCGGCGCGCGGCACGATTACGCGGGCGTCGGCATGAACCGGCAGTTGGTACTGGATTTGCCGGCGGCGTCGCTAGCGGTGCCGGAGCGGCTGTTCGAGCGCGCCCGAGCCGTTAGCGTCGATGCATCGCTCGCGCAACTCGTGCATCGGATTGCCTCGCACGCGGCGGCCGGCATGAATGGCATCGACAGTCTCGGTGAAGCGCAAGGCGATGCTGGCGACAACCGTCGCTTCCATTGGGATGCCGCGGCGCGCCTGGGAGCGGCGCTGATCGCCGATACCGGCGCGCTCGCCGGCACGCAGGCCGCCGTCGGCCGCCTCGATTTCGCGCGTATCGACCGCTGGCTGCGCGCGCATCTGTCCGAGCCGCTGCGTATTGCGGACCTCGCCGCGCATTGCGGCTTCGGTATGCGGCGCTTTCATCAACTGTTTATCGATGCGTTCGGCGAAACGCCGCATCGCTATTTGCAGCGGCTGCGGCTCGACACGTCGCTCACGCTGCTCGCGGACCCGCGTCTTTCGTTGACCGACATCGCGCTCGAGATCGGCTTCGGCGATCAGAGCGCTTATACGCACGCGTTCACTCGGCGTTTTGGGCTGGCGCCCGGGCAGTGGCGGGCACTGCGGCACTGAAAGTGCAGGCCCGTCACGGCCTGCCCGCCGACACCGTTGCTACGCCTGGCTGTCGAGACCGCGCTGCAGATCCGCGCGGATATCGCCCGCGTTTTCGAGCCCCACCGCCAGACGGATCAGACCTTCGCTGATACCCGCCGCCGCGCGCGCTTCCGGCGTGATGCGGCCGTGCGTGGTGGTCGCCGGATGCGTGATCGTGGTCCGCGTGTCGCCGAGATTGCCGGTGATCGAGCAGATCTTCGTGCCGTCGATCACGCGCCATGCGTTCGCACGCATCTGCTCGGGCGTATCGCCCTTCAGCTCGAACGACACGATCGCGCCGCCCGACTTCTGCTGACGCATCGCGAGCGCATGCTGCGGATGCGATTCGAGCCCCGGATAGAACACGCGCTTCACGGCCGGATGCGCTTCGAGCCAGCGCGCGATTTCAAGCGCATTCGCCGACTGCTTCTCGACGCGCAGCGACAGCGTTTCCATGCCCTTTAGCAGCACCCATGCGTTGAATGCGGACAGCGTCGGCCCGGTGCTGCGCACGAACGGAAACACCTTCTCCATGATGAATTGCTTCGAGCCGACCAGCGCGCCGCCGAGCACGCGGCCCTGGCCGTCGAGAAACTTGGTCGCCGAATGCATGACGACGTCGGCGCCGAGCTTCAGCGGTTGCTGCAAGGCCGGGCTGCAGAAACAGTTGTCGACGACGAACAGCGCATTGACCGCCTTGGCGATCCGGCCAATCGCCTCGATGTCGGAGACTTCGGTCAGCGGGTTCGACGGCGTTTCGAGGAAGAACATCTTCGTCTCGGGACGCACCGCGTCTTTCCACGCGTTCAGATCGGTCGGATCGACGAAGGTGGTCGTAATGCCAAACCTGGTGAAGATCTGCGAGAACATGCCGAGCGTCGAGCCGAACAGTGCCTGCGAGCTCACCAGATGGTCGCCCGCCTGCAACGTCGACATCACCACCGACATGATCGCGGCCATGCCCGAAGCGGTCGCGATGCAGGCGTCGCCGCCTTCGAGCGCGGCGAGGCGCTGCTGGAACATCGAGACCGTCGGATTCGAGAAGCGCGAGTACGTGAAGTAGTCTTCGGAGTTCCTGAAGCGCTCGGCGGCATCCGCGGCACTCGCGAACACGAAGCTCGAGGTGAGGAAAATCGCTTCCGAATGCTCGTTGAAGTCGCTGCGCTCGGTGCCCGAGCGGACGGCCAGTGTGTCGAAATCGAAGTTCAGGGAGTCGTCCATGGCGATGGTGAGTTCCGAGGTTCCGTGGCTGTGTGCGGCGCGCGCACGACAGCAACAAAAAAGCCCGCTTTTGCGTCGGCATAAGCGGGCTTCATGTGCGGAGAGGCTGGAGCTTGGGCGGACGATTCCGGCTGTCCGTCCTTCGCTTTAGCTGTTTCGGGTTGCCCCGCGTCCGCAAGCTGAGTTCAAATCGACGCAGTGGCCATGCTAACACGCTCGCCACGCGGTGTGCGCTCAGCCCACCGACAGTTGCAGATGCAGTTGCGAACGCGCCGGACCACCACCGTCGATCGCTTCGCTCGCGGCGTCGCGGTCCGACTGCGACGACGGCGCAAGACGCGCGCTTTCGATGCCATCGAGGTACTCGGTCGTGATGTCGCCGGTCACGTAGTTGCCGTCGAAGCACGATGCCTCGAACTCCTTGAGCGCCGGGTTGATGTCGCGCACCGCCTGCTTCAGCGCATCGACATCCTGATACACGAGGTGATCCGCGCCGATCATGCGCGCGACTTCCTCGTCCGAGCGGCCATGCGCGACCAGTTCGCCGCGCGTCGGCATGTCGATGCCGTAGACGTTCGGGAATTTCACCGGCGGCGCCGCCGACGCGAAAATCACCTTGTTCGCGCCCGCATCGCGTGCCATCTGCACGATTTCATGCGAGGTCGTGCCACGCACGATCGAGTCGTCGACGATCAGCACGTTCTTGCCCTTGAACTCGATGTTCATCGCGTTCAGCTTCTGGCGCACCGACTTCTTGCGCACTGCCTGGCCCGGCATGATAAAGGTCCGGCCCACATAGCGGTTCTTGAAGAAGCCCTCGCGATACTCGACGCCGAGCTTCTTCGCGACCTGCATCGCGGCCGGGCGCGACGAGTCGGGAATCGGCATCACGACGTCGATCGCGACGTCCGGCAGTTCACGGCGGACCTTCTCGGCGAGGTAGTCGCCCATGCGCAGACGCACGTTGTAGACCGGCACGCCGTCGAGCACCGAGTCCGGCCGCGCGAGGTACACGAGTTCGAAAATGCAGGGGTTCAGGCTCGGCGCGGTCGCGCACTGCTGCGAATGCAGCTGGCCTTCCGCGTCGATGAAAATGGCTTCGCCCGGCAGCACGTCGCGCACGAATTCGAAACCCACGCCTTCGATCGCCACCGATTCCGACGCCAGCATCCACTCGACGCCGTTCGCCGTTTCCTGCTTGCCGAGGCACAGCGGCCGGATGCCGAACGGGTCGCGCACGCCGAACAGGCCGTAGCCGGCGATCAGCGCGACGATCGCGTACGAGCCGCGCACGCGGCGATGCACGCCCGACACCGCCTTGAACAGCGCGGCCGGATCGAGTTGCAGACCCGAGCTCGACAGTTGCAGCTCGTGCGCGAACACGTTGAGCAGCACTTCGGTATCGGAATTGGTATTCACGTGGCGCCGATCGATGCGGAACATCTCATCTTTCAGCTGCTGCCAGTTGGTCAGATTGCCGTTGTGCGCGAGGATGATGCCGAACGGCGCGTTCACGTAGAACGGCTGCGCCTCTTCTTCGCTCGACGCCGAACCGGCGGTCGGATAACGCACCTGGCCGATACCCGTCGTGCCCGGCAGGCTGCGCATGTTGCGCGTGCGGAACACGTCGCGCACCATGCCGTTGGCCTTGTGCATGTGGAAATTGCTGCCGTTCGCGGTCGCGATGCCGGCGGCGTCCTGACCGCGGTGCTGCAGCAGCAGCAGGCTGTCATAGATCAGCTGGTTGACCGGAGAGTGGGAAACTACGCCTACGATGCCGCACATGGCATGTCCTTCAAAGGTACGAAATACGTGATGGCAACCGCTACCTGCGACCGCGTGCGCGCCGTGATGCGACGGCACACGCTACTACGATGTCAAGGCAACCGGTATGCGCCGGAGTCCTGTTGCGCGTTGCTAGGGGCGCCCGGATCGTCCACGTGGACGTAAGCGGCGAGCGCCTCGGGAAGCAACGGTTTCATTGCGCGTACGCCCTCGGCCACATACGGACGAAGCAGCGCGTTGCGC
This sequence comes from Paraburkholderia antibiotica, assembly GCF_012927125.1. GTDB lineage: Bacteria > Pseudomonadota > Gammaproteobacteria > Burkholderiales > Burkholderiaceae > Paraburkholderia > Paraburkholderia antibiotica. Next base: position 252,412 of record NZ_JABBFZ010000005.1, on the reverse strand, counting down.
CAGAATTCCTCTTTGGGCAGTTCGGTCAAGCCTGCGAGGGCGACCAGAATCAGCACCAGAACGACCCCGCGCACGAGGCCGAACATCAAACCGAGCGAGCGGTCCGCGCCGCCCAGACCTGTAACCTGCACCAGACGACTAAGCAGTGCGCTCACCACGCTCGCGACCAGCACCACGCCGATCACCACGAGCGAAAACGCCAGCAGCCACTGGGTCAGCGCGCCGCCCGGCCAGGTGGACGGGATATACGGCACGACATAGCCGACGAACTCGCAAGCCAGAAAAAACGCCGCGACCCAGCCGATCAAACCGAATACTTCCGACAGCAAACCGCGCCACGCACCGCGCAGCGCCGACAAGCCAATCACCGCCATTACAGCGTAGTCGAAGGCAGTGAACATCGCTTGCTTACTGTGCGCCGCCGCTGTTCGGACCCGCCATCAGACCGGCTCCGCGAACCTTGGCGATCGCTTCGGTAGCCGCCGCGCGGTCGGCGAACGGGCCGGCGCGCAACAGCGTCAGCGTCGAGCCGTCGGCTTGTTTGCGGTGTTCGATATATGCAGGCACTCCCGCCGCTTTCAACTTCGTGGCCCAGTTGCGCGCTGTCGTTTCATTCGCGAATGCGCCGAGCTGCACGGCAAAACGGCTGCCCGGCGGCGACGCCGGCGTGCCGGCGTTCGCTTCGGTGCCGGCGGTAGCCGAATTCGAGTCGTCGTCGGTGGAAGTGGCGGCGGGGGCGGGTTTCGTCGATTTGGCGGCCGCGCTGTTCGCGGCAAGCGCCTGAGTTTGCGGCTTCGCGGCAGGCTTCGGCGCGGCGGCGGTGGCCGGTGCCGCGCTGGTGGTCGTGCCCTGTTTCGAAGCGGCTGTCTGGGTCGATTGAGATTGCGCTGCTTGCGTCGGCTTGGCGGCGGAGGCCGAAGCCGCTGCCGTGGTGGACGGCGCGAGACCGGATGCCGCGAGGCCCGCGTCGGCGGCCGGCGGATTGTCCGGCGCGACGCCAGCCTGCACGTCTTCGTTGGCGGTGGATTTGGCGAGCTTGGGCGCCGGACGACTCGGGATGTCGATCGAGATGTCGTCGGTGACGGGCTTCGGGTGCGAGTCCAGCACCATCGGCAGGATGATCACCGCCGCGACGACCAGTGCAATCGCGCCGACCAGCCGGCGACGCGCGCGCTGCTTTTCGGGCAGCGTGGGGTCGAGCAGCATCGCATCGGCGTCGACGGCGCGCTCGCTGCGGCGGGTGCGTCGTTCGACGCGCTCACCCCGGGCGGCCCGATTGGAACTGGTGTTTGCGCCGCGCCGGCTGGGCGCGTCGTCTTTCTTGCCGAACGAGAAAATTCCCATGAATCGCTTGGTTCGAGCCTGGCGCCCGCTCAGTGTTGCTGCGATTTCCGGTAGGCCATGACACCCGCTACCGTATAGAAACTGCCGAAAACCACAATTCTATCATTCTCTGACGCACGTTTTAGCGCGTCCTGGAAAGCCTGTGCCGGTGTTTCGTAACGCGTGACGGTGCTGTCGGCGCTCTCCTCCACGCCCAGCTCGCGCAGCGCGGTTTCGAGTTCCTGCGCCGACGCCGCGCGCGGGGTCGGCAGGTCGGTCACGCACCAGTGATCGATCTCGCCTTTCAGATGACCGAGCACACCGGCGATGTCCTTGTCGCGCATCGCGCCAAACACCGCGTACGTGTACGGGAAAAAGCCCATGTTGCCCAGATTCTGGCCGAGCACCGCGGCGGCGTGCGGATTGTGACCGACGTCGAGCACGATCGCCGGCTTGCCGGGCAGGACCTGGAAGCGTCCCGGCAGATCGACGTTGGCGATGCCGAGCCGGATGTCCTGCGCCGACACCGGCAGACGGTCGCGCAGCGCTTCGAGCGCAGCCAGCGCAGCCGACGTGTTGATCAGCTGATTCGCGCCGCGCAGCGACGGATACGCGAGCGCCGAACGCCGCATCGTCGGACCGACGTAGCTCCACTGCTGACGCTCGCTGCCGGCCTGGCCTTCGTAGCGGAAATCGCGGCCGAACAGCCACAGATCGGCGCCGATCTTTTCCGCGTGATCGATCAACGATTGCGGCGGTACCGGGTCCGAGCAGATCGCCGGCTTGCCCGGACGGAAAATACCGGCTTTTTCGAACGCGATTTTTTCGCGCGTATCGCCGAGATAGTCGGTGTGATCGAGATCGATGCTGGTGATGATCGCGCAGTCGGTATCGAGGATATTGACCGCGTCCAGACGGCCGCCCAGGCCAACTTCGAAAATCACCGCGTCGAGCCCGCGCGACGCGAACAGGCTCATGATCGCGAGCGTCGTGAATTCGAAGTAGGTCAGCGTGACCGGCTCGGCGAGGCTCTGGCGTGCGGCTTCGACGGCTTCGAAGTGCGGCAGCAGATCGGCGTCGCTGGCCATAGTGCCGTTGATGCGCGCGCGCTCGTTGAACGACAACAGATGCGGCGACGTGTGGCAGCCGACCGTATAGCCCGCGCGCAGCAGAATCGCTTCGAGAATCGCACACGTCGAGCCCTTGCCGTTCGTGCCGCCGACCGTGATGATCGGGCAGGCGAACGACAACTGCATCGCATCGCGTACCTGGGAGATACGGCCCAAACCCATGTCGATACCGACCGGATGCGCGGATTCAAGGTGCGTGAGCCACGCGTCGAGGGTGGGGAATGTCGTCATCGGGTGAATCTTGAGTGAATCGCGGTGGTTCGCGGGTGGTTCGGTTCTGCGGTGTGGCGAATGACGCCTGTCGTGCGATTGCGGGTGCGCATGCTGTTTCGGGGCGGGCCGCTACGCTTGCTGGCCATGGGCACAAGCCGCCGCCGGGTTTATGCGCACAAACCCGTACGGCAGGGTCGCGTTCGCACCGGCTCCGGGCGCCGCCGCATCGCAAGCGCCGTAATTATCCCGGAAATGACAGCGCGCCGCTTGATTGCTCACGCGGCGCGCTATTTTTAACAACCTGTTCGGCCGCTGCCGCCCGTCCGGGACGGCGGCACACTGGCTGCTTGCGGTAGCCCGGATATCGCCGGCTTTACGCGACCGCGTCGGCCGGCTGATGGCTCAACAGCGCCAGCAATTGCGCGATCTCTTCACGCAGCTTGCGACGGTCGACGATCATGTCGATCGCGCCCTTCTGCAGCAGGAACTCCGCACGCTGGAAGCCTTCCGGCAGCTTCTCGCGCACGGTCTGTTCGATCACGCGCGGGCCCGCAAAGCCGATCAGCGCCTTCGGCTCGGCGATCACGACGTCGCCGAGGAACGCGAAACTCGCGGACACACCGCCCATCGTCGGGTCGGTCAGCACCGAGATGAACGGCAGCCTGGCTTCGGCCAGTTTCGTCAGCATCGCGGTGGTCTTGGCCATCTGCATCAGCGACAGCAGGCTTTCCTGCATCCGCGCACCGCCGGAGGAGGTCACGCAGATGAACGGCACCTTCTGTTCGAGCGCGTTCTGCGCGCCGCGCGCGAAGCGCTCGCCGACCACCGAACCCATCGAGCCGCCCATGAACGAAAACTCGAAGTTCGCCACGACGACCGGCAGCGTGTGGATCGCGCCGCCCATCACGACCATTGCGTCGGTCTCGTCGGTATCGTCCATCGCCTCTTTCAGGCGTTCCGGATACTTGCGGCTGTCCTTGAACTTGAGCGCGTCGACCGGGACGATTTCCTGGCCGATTTCGTAACGGCCTTCCGGATCGAGCAGGCTGTCGAGCCGCTCACGCGCGCCGATGCGCATGTGATGGTCGCACTTCGGGCAAACATGCAGATTAGCCTCGACGTCGTTGCGATACAGCACGGCTTCGCACGACGGGCACTTGATCCACAGGCCTTCCGGAATTCCCTTGCGGTTCTTCGGGTCGGTTTGTTTGATTTTCGGCGGCAGCAGCTTATCGAGCCAACTCATAGGACATCCTTCTGGGTCAGCAGTCGCGCAAACGGCGGGACAAGCCCGCCGCTCACGTAACCGCGACAAAAATAACTGTTATCGGGCAGTCGCGACGCTATCGAGCGCCTCGCGCACCTCGGCGATAAACCGCTTCAGTGTCTCGGCAGCGTCGGCAGGCGAGGCCTGTTCAAGCAACTGAACAATGCGACTGCCGATGACAACTGCGTCCGCCACACCGGCCACCGCGCGCGCCGTCTGCGCGTCGCGGATGCCGAATCCGACGCCCACCGGCAGGGGGACGCGCGACTTGATGGCCGGGATTTTACTCGCGATGCTGGAAACGTCCAGATTTGCCGCTCCGGTCACTCCCTTCAGCGACACGTAGTAGACGTAGCCGCTGGCGATCCGACCGACTTCGGCGATACGCTCGTCGGTCGAGGTCGGCGCCAGCAGAAATATCGGATCGATGCCGGCAGATCGCATCTGTTCGGAGAAGTTAGCCGCCTCTTCCGGCGGATAATCGACCACCAGCACGCCGTCGACACCGGCCTCCTGGGCCGCTTTCGCGAACGTCTCGGCGCCCATCCGCTCGATCGGGTTCGCATAGCCCATCAGCACGACCGGCGTCTTGTCATTGGTTTCGCGGAAACGCTTGACGTCGGCCAGCACGTGGCGCAGCGACACGCCGCGCGCCAGCGCGCGTTCGGACGACTGCTGGATCACCGGCCCATCGGCCATCGGGTCGGAAAACGGCACGCCGAGCTCGATCACATCGGCGCCGCCGGCGGCGAGCGCGTGCATGAATTCGACCGTGCGAGCCGGGTCCGGATCGCCCGCGGTCATGAACGGGATCAGGCCTTTTTTCCCTTCGGCGGACAGCGCGGCAAACGTGTTCTTGATACGGGACATGGAAGTATTCTCAAATTTGAACTACTGCGCTCATTCCATAGCAGCGTGCCGCTCGGCGAGTTACCGTTGAGCGGCAAATACGCGCTTTACTGCACTTCGGTCGGGCGCTGCACTTTTGATTTGCCCCGACTGCGGCGCGGCAAAGGAGGAGACGCGGCGGCGCTCACGCGCTCGCGCGCTATCGCGCAGTAGCTTTCGTTGATCTCATAGCCGACGAATTCGCGCTGATGACGGACGCAAGCAACCGCGGTGGTGCCGCTGCCCATGAACGGGTCGAGCACGCGGCCGCCCTTGGGGCAGCTGGAGAGCACCATTCGCTCGACGATTTCCAGAGGTTTCTGGGTCGGGTGCGCGACGCGTTCGGCGTGCTGCCGATGCAGGCGCGAGATCGACCAGACATCCTTCGGATTATAGCCAAGCTCCAACCACTTGCTTCCCTCGAACAACTTACGCGAACGCGCCTTCTTCGTGACGGCATCGTACGGGATGCGGACGGGATCGAGATCGAAGAAATAGTCCTTCGATACCGCGAAGAAACCGATGTTGTCGTGCACCGACGTAAAGCGGCGCGTCGTGCCGCCCATACTCGGCACGCGCCGGTCCCAGATGATCTCGTTGACCATCACGAGTTTGGTCTTCAGGAAGCTGAAGATTTCCGGCGCGTACTGCCACGTGCAGAAGATGTAGAGCGAACCCGACGGCTTGAGCTTCGGAACAGCCAGCTCGAGCCAGCCACGCGTCCAGACGAGAAATTCCTCGCCCGTGCGCATGTCGGAGTCGTTGCCGTAATCCTTGCCGAGCCCGTAAGGGGGATCGCACACGATCAGGTCGATCGACCCGTCGGGAATGTTCGCTACATCGGTCAGAAAATCGCGGTTCAACAGCTGAATGCCGGCCGGCACCTGCGCCAGTAACGGTGCAGATGCCGCGGCCGCCGTGTCGGTGGCCGGATTCGTGATTTCAAGCGCCAGCTGTGGCTCGTCGAACTCGTCGCGCATCGTTATGTGGCTCAGAACTGGATACCCGATCGCTCCGCGACCGTGTGCATGTCCTTGTCGCCACGGCCCGACAGGTTGACCAGCAGAACCTTGTCCTTCGACAAGGTCGGCGCGAGTTTCGTCGCGTAAGCCAGCGCGTGGCTTGATTCGAGTGCGGGAATGATGCCCTCGATACGGCAGCAGTCGTGGAACGCCTTCAGCGCTTCTTCGTCGGTGATGCCGACGTATTGCGCGCGATTGCTGTCTTTTAGCCACGCATGCTCGGGACCGACACCCGGATAGTCGAGACCGGCCGAGACCGAATGCGTCTCGATGATCTGGCCGTCGTCGTCCTGCAGCAGATAAGTGCGGTTGCCGTGCAGCACGCCTGGACTGCCGCCGATCAGCGACGCCGCGTGACGGCCCGTATCGATGCCGTCGCCCGCCGCTTCGACGCCGATCAACTGCACCGAACTATCGTCGATATACGGGTAAAAGATCCCCATCGCGTTCGAACCGCCGCCCACACATGCGATCACCGCATCCGGCTGGCGACCGGCCTGCTCCGGCATCTGCACCCGGCATTCGTCGCCGATCACACGCTGGAAGTCGCGCACCATCATCGGATACGGGTGCGGACCCGCGACCGTGCCGATGATGTAGAACGTGTTTTCGACGTTGGTGACCCAGTCGCGCATCGCTTCGTTCAACGCATCCTTCAGCGTGCGCGAGCCCGATTCGACCGGCACGACGGTCGCGCCGAGCAGCTTCATGCGATACACGTTGGCGGCCTGGCGGCGTACGTCTTCGGCGCCCATGTAGACCACGCATTCCATGCCGAAGCGCGCGCAGATCGTTGCCGTGGCCACGCCGTGCTGGCCCGCGCCGGTTTCGGCGATCACGCGCGGCTTGCCCATGCGCTTGGCGAGCAGCGCCTGGCCGATCACGTTGTTGATCTTGTGCGCGCCGGTGTGATTCAGGTCTTCACGCTTCAGATAAATCTGCGCGCCGCCGAGCAATTCGCTCCAGCGCTGGGCGTGATAGATCGGGGAAGGACGACCCACGAAGTACTTCAGTTCGCGCTCGTATTCCGCGACGAAGTCCGGGTCTTTCTGATATTTCTCGTATGCTTCACGCAGCTCGTCGAGTGCGGAAAACAGCGTTTCAGCGACGAACACGCCGCCAAATTGGCCGAAATGACCTCTTTCGTCAGGCAAGTTGTACATGGTGATCACTCTTCTCAGTATGGCGCGCGGTCTTCATTGCGAAGACTCGCGAGCCAGAATCATTCGGCGTCCGCCGCGCGTACCGCGCGCACGAATGCCGCCATCCGGGCGTGATCTTTCACGCCCCGGGCGCCCGCTACTTCGATGCCGCTCGAGACATCGACCGCGTACGGGCGCACGCGATGGATCGCATCACTGACGTTTTGCTCGTTCAACCCACCACTCAAAACGGCCCGATGCGCGAGCTCTGCTGGAATAAGTGACCAATCGAAAACCTTCCCGCCGCCGCCGTAGCCTTCGACATGGGTGTCGAACAGGAGGCCACTGGCTGCCGAATAATTAAGAGCCGATTTTACCAAATCGGCCGATCGAGTATCCGCCGCAACCCGCAGCGCACGCAACCAAGGCAAACCCGCAATGCCGGCGAGCGTTTCGCACTGCGCCGGGGTTTCGTCGCCGTGGAACTGCAGCAGCGTCAGATTAACGTTGCTCGCGACTTCGTGGATCCAGTCCGGCGTCGCGTTGACGAAGAGGCCAACCACGGACACGAACGGCGGCACGTCATGCACCAGCTCGACCGCCTGCGCGACGCTGACCGAGCGTGCGCTCGGCGGGTAGAACACGACGCCGATCGCATCGGCGCCGAGATCGATCGCGTGGGCGACGTCTTCCGGCTTGGAGAGTCCGCACAGCTTGATGCGCGTGCGGTGCGGCACGCTTTGACGGGCGGCCGCGTCGGCCTGGGTGGCGGGGTTGTCGACTGCTTTCATGTTTCCGGTTGCTCGGTCCATACGCTGCTCCACGGCACGCTGCCCGTCACCGGGGCGGGCACGGCGAATTGCTCAGGATAGCCCACCTGCGCAAGGTAAAGGCCGTCCGGCATGAAGGTCGGCGCTGCGCAGTCACGGCTGCGGCTCGCGAGCACGTCGGCCATCCACGCGGCGGGACGGCGGCCGGCGCCGATTTCGATCAGGCAGCCCATCACGTTGCGCACCATGTGGTGCAGGAACGCATTCGCGCGAAAGCGGAAATGCACGAAGTTACCCTGTTGTTGCACGTCGATCTGATACAGATGCTTGAACGGCGTCTTCGACTGGCATTGCGACGAACGGAACGACGAAAAATCGTGCTCGCCGATCAGGTGCGTGGCGCCCGCGCGCATCGCGTCGACGTCGAGCGGCGTGTGCACCCAGCCGGCGCGCGTGGTGAGCATCGGCGAACGCACCGGGCTCACGTACAGCACGTAGTAATAGGTCCGCTCGAACGCGGAGAAACGCGCGTGAAAGTCGTCGGGCATCGGCTTCGCCCATTGCACGCCGATCGTCTTCGGCAGGAACGCGTTGGGACCGCGTACCCACGAGATATCGACGCGATCGAGCTCGGTGTCGAAATGCACGACCTGGCCGAGCCCGTGCACACCGCGATCGGTGCGGCCGGCGACGATCGTCTGCACCGGCGTGCGCGTGAATTCGCGCAACGCCTTCTCGAGTTCGTCCTGCACGGTGTTGCCGTGCGGTTGCGATTGCCAGCCGGCGAACGCCGAGCCGTCGTACTGAACGCCTAATGCGATGCGCGTCACGACAGCGGCGCGAGAGTCGAAAGCAACGCGCGGGCTTCGATGCGCGTGGCCGGATCGTTCGCTTCGATCACTTCGTTGATGAGCGCACGGGCGCCCGCGAGGTCGCCGAGTTCGATGTACTCGGAGGCCAGTTCGAGCTTGTTGCGCGCGATACGGCCAAGATCGGCCGGCGTGAAATCCGGCAACGGCTGGGCCGGGCTCGGCGGCAATTCGAGATCGAAGTCGAGCTTCAGCGCGCCGAAACCGGATGCGCCGAGGCCCGCGACGGCGCCGTGGCCTGCGGTGCCGGCGGCGATTTCATCGGCGACGTGCGGCACGCCGTGGTCCGGGTCATGCGTGGCAAAAGCTTGCTGGGCGGTCGTTTCGGGCGAGACGACAGGCTGCGTCGACAGCGAGGTCGACACGCCGGCGCTGCCGACGCTGCCGGCCGGCAACTCGATGCGCGGCGGCAGCGGCATGTCGAGGCTGCCGAACGCGTCGACGGCATCGCGCGGGAATTCGGTCGGCGCAGCGGGTGCAACCGGTGCGGGCGACGGGGTGTTGCTGAACGGCTGACCGAACGACACAGTCGTGCGTGCTTGCGATTCGGTCTGGTGTGGCGAGAAATCGAGCACAGGGGGTGGAACGTTGAATGAGGTCTGCGGTTCGGCCGGACCTGGCTGGGCGGCCGAAGTGGTTTCTGCGGAGTCGGTAGTTGTAGTGGTGCTGGTCGTCTGGTTTGTCGTTTGGTTTGTCGTTTGATTTGTCGTCGGGCTTGCCGGGGTTTCGTCGTCCCATTGCAGACGATGCACGTGCTCGTCGTGCGCGCCGCCGACGCCGGGCTCGAGCGATCCCAACGGCAATGCTTCGGCGCCGAGTTCAGCGGCGGCGGCGAGATTGGCGGCTGTTGCCGCCGCGCTCAGGTCGTCGTGATGGATCGGCGCGGGTGGTTGTTCGGCGGAGCTGTCGTGGTCGCTGGACGGGGGGACGCCGGCCAGCGGTTGGGGCGGTGCGATGGGTTCGGAGATGGGTTGTTGTGCTGCGGCGTGGTCGGCGGCGATGTGTGTTGCTGCTGCCTGTTCTGCGGCTTGGCGCTCTGCGGCGGCTTGCCCGGCTGCTGCTTGCCCGGCTGCTGCTTGCCCGGCTGCTGCTTGCCCGGCTGCTGCGTGTTCTGCTGCGGCTTGCTCGGCCGCTACGCGTTCCGCTGCGACACGCTCTGCTGCTTCGCGTTCGGCTGCAGCCTGCTCTGCCACCGCGTGTTCCGCTGCCGCACGCTCTGCCGCTATACGTTCGGCCTCGGCCTGCTCTGCCGCTGCGCGTTGTGCTGTAACACGCTCTGCCTCAGCGCGCTCTGCTGCCTCTCGCTCTGCTGCAGCGCGCTCGGCCGCCACCGCAGCCGCCTGCCGCGCCGCCTCATCATCACGCGCGTCCAGCGTCCCTTCCATCGCTGCCGTCGACGCGCCAGCCGCTACCGCATCTCGCGCATCGCTAGCACGCGAGGACTTCGTCATCGCGGCATCGGCCGGCTCCGCAGCACGCTTCGCTGCCACCTTCTCGCGCTTGCGACGCCCCATGCGCAGCGCCGCCAGCAGCACGACCAGTGCCGCGCCGACCGCCGCCGCAATACTCAGATCCCGTTGCGACATGCCGCCATCGCTCGATGGCGCCGCTGCTACGTTCGTGTGCCCCGGCGTCGCCACGGCAGCGGCGGCAGAGCCCCCCGCCACTGGCTGCGCGGCGCTTGTCGGCGCGGCGCCCGAAACCGCCGGCGCACCGCCAATACCGTGCTTCTGCAATTCCATCAGCACGCGATTTTTCAGCGCGAGCAATTGCTGCAGACTCGACACCTGCGGATGCGGATACGAAGCCGCCTGCGCGGTCGTGGCCGCCGGAGCGGCACCGGTTGCCGGCGCTGACGTCTCAGCGGCCGGCGCGCTCGCGGCCGGTTGAACCGATCCGGTCCACTCCTGCGCGCCGCTCGTCGGCTGCGCTGCCGAACCTGCGATCGGCGCGGACGAAGCCGCACCGCCTACCGCCGCGCCAATCGACGCCGCCGCGCTTGCCCCACCCGGCGCGCTGGCCGTGCCGGAAATCGCCGGCACAGCCGGCGTGGTTGCGTGCGCCGCGGCACTGGCCGCACTCGCGGCAGCCGCATTCACCTCCGCGACACCGCTCGTCACGCTGGCCGCAGCAGCCGGCGCGGCAGGCGAAGACGCGCCCGCGGGCGCCGCACTCGATGCCCCCGTCGCAGCACCAGCCGCCGCAGCCCCCGAAGCCGCCAACGCCCCCGACGCATCCAGCGCCGGCACGATCAACACCGCGCCCACCCGCAGCCGGCTCGGATCGTGATTCATGAACGCAGCCGGATTCGTATCGAACAGCGCGCGCGTCGCTCGTGCCAGTACCGCGCGGTCGCGCGATTGCGTGACCGCAATCGCCACGTCGTTCAGCGACTGCCCAGCCCGCACCGTGTACTGGCTCCCCGCCGCGAATGCCACGACGGCGGAACCCGAGACAGGCGCGGCAGCGACATCGGGCGCGCTCGCGGTGTTCGCCGGCGCGGCAAGCGCGTCGCCCGCGCTACCGCCGAGTAGCGCCAAAGCCAAAGCCGTGCCGGCGGCCATCGCCGTCAGCCCGTTCGTGAATCGATCCTGATCGTGATGAATGGACATAGCCCGAAGAGCGGAGCGTCGAAGGTTCATCGGGACTCCCGGCGCGTCAGCGCGCGGCCTTTTATGCGAGTGGAAAGAGACAAGATGATCGGAGCACACAATGAAAAAAGCGCCGCGCAAGCGCGACGCTTCTTGAGTTGTCTACGCGTCGTGAGCGCGTAGTTTACTTTACTTGTCGAGCACAATGCGAAGCATGCGACGCAGCGGTTCGGCCGCGCCCCACAGCAGCTGATCGCCGACCGTGAACGCCGACAGATATTCACCGCCCATCGCGAGCTTGCGCACACGGCCGACCGGCACCGTCAGCGTGCCCGTAACAACGGCCGGGGACAGATCGCGCATCGACGCTTCGCGCTCGTTCGGCACGACCTTCACCCAGTCGTTGGCCGACGCGAGGATGTCGTTCACTTCGTCGAGCGGCACGTCCTTGTTCAGCTTGATCGTGAGCGCCTGCGAGTGGCAGCGCATTGCGCCGATCCGCACGCACAGGCCGTCGACCGGAATCGAACCCGGCGTGCCCATGGCCGGCTTGCCGAGAATCTTGTTGGTTTCCGCGCCGCCCTTCCACTCTTCCTTCGACATGCCGTTGCCGAGATCCTTGTCGATCCACGGAATCAGCGAGCCGGCAAGCGGCACGCCGAAGTTCGAGGTCGGCATGCTGTCGCTATTCATTGCTTCGAGCACGCGGCGGTCGATGTCGAGAATCGCCGAAGCCGGGTCGGCCAGTTCGTTCTTCACCGCACCGTTGAGCGTGCCCATCTGCGACAGCAGTTCGCGCATGTTCTGCGCGCCCGCGCCCGATGCGGCCTGGTAAGTCATCGCCGTCATCCAGTCGACGAGGTTTTCGCGGAACAGGCCGCCCAGCGCCATCAGCATCAGGCTGACCGTGCAGTTGCCGCCGATGAAATTCTTCTGGCCCTTGACCAGCGCGTTCTTGATCACGTCGAGGTTGACCGGATCGAGAATGATGACCGCGTCATCCTTCATGCGCAGCGACGATGCCGCGTCGATCCAGTAACCGTTCCAGCCCGCCGCGCGCAGCTTCGGGAACACTTCGTTGGTGTAGTCACCGCCCTGGCACGAGATGATCGCGTCGCACTTCTTCAGGTCGTCGATGCTGGACGCATCCTTGAGCTTGGTCTCGTTTTTGGCGAACGACGGCGCGTTGCCGCCCGCGTTGCTGGTGCTGAAAAACACCGGTTCGATCAAGTCGAAATCGCCTTCCTGCTGCATACGTTGCATCAGGACGCTGCCGACCATGCCGCGCCAACCTACGAGACCTACGTTCATGACTTCATACCCTTCGAATGGAAACTTCCCCGCATCTTTGCCCGCAGTGACCGCGCGGGGAAGATGGGCGGACACAACGGACGATCAGCGCTTCGTGATCGTTTTCGGGGTAATCGTTTTGATGGTAATGGCGAACTCGATCGCACGGGCAGTTGTGCCGTGCTGCTTGGAAATCGAGGAGATTTGGGAGATCCGGGCCATCGCCACAATATACACGAAAACGGGAAAACGGCGGCGCAGTTTGCCGCATGGTGCGCGAATCGGCCTGTTTAGAGGCCGATTCGCGTTTTAAAGACCGGTTTTAACGACCGGATTTAATGCTTGAACCACTGCTCGCGCGCCCGCCTTCAGATGTCTGGCGGGTGCGGCCCTCGTAGCTTTTTCGCAGCTTTTTACAGTGCGGCCACGACGGCGTCGCCCATCGCGGCGGTGCCGACCTGCTTGCAACCCGGCGTGAGGATGTCGCCGGTGCGGTAGCCCTGTTCGAGCACCTTCTTCACCGCGCTCTCGATACGATCGGCTTGCTCCGCCTTGTTCAGCGAGTAGCGCAGCATCATCGCGGCCGACAGAATCGTGGCGAGCGGGTTAGCCACGCCCTTACCGGCGATGTCCGGCGCGGAGCCGTGCGACGGCTCGTACAGGCCCTTGTTGTTCTTGTCGAGCGATGCCGACGGCAGCATGCCGATCGAGCCCGTGAGCATGGCCGCTTCGTCGGACAGGATGTCGCCGAACATGTTGCCGGTCACGATCACGTCGAACGATTTCGGCGCCTTCACGAGCTGCATCGCCGCGTTGTCGACGTACATGTGCGACAGCTCGACGTCCACGTATTCCTTCGACACGTCGATCATCACGTCCTTCCAGAACTGCGAGGTTTCGAGCACGTTCGATTTGTCGACCGAGCACAGCTTCTTGCCGCGCTTTTGTGCCGCCTGGAACGCGACGTGCGCGATGCGGCGCACTTCGGGTTCCGAATAACGCATCGTGTCGAAGCCTTCCTTCGCGCCGGCGAACAGGCCGTCCGGCGACGAACGCACGCCGCGCGGCGCGCCGAAGTAGATGTCGCCGTTCAGCTCGCGCACGATCAGGATGTCGAGACCCGAAACGATCTCTTCCTTCAGCGACGAGGCGCCGGTGAGTTGCGGATAGCAGATTGCCGGACGGAAATTCGCGAACAGTTCGAGGTGCTTGCGCAGACCGAGAATGGCCTGCTCCGGACGCAGCGCGCGTTCGAGCTTGTCGTACTTCCAGTCGCCGACCGCGCCGAACAGGATCGCGTCGGCTTCCTTCGCGAGCGCGAGCGTCGAATCGGGCAGCGGATGGCCCTTCGCTTCGTAGCCCGCGCCGCCGACCGGCGCTTCTTCGAGTTCGAACTTCTCGCCGAGCACGTTGAGAACCTTGACAGCTTCCTTGACGATTTCGGGACCGATGCCGTCGCCCGGCAACACTGCGATCTTCATGCGAATTCCTTGATGATTTTTGCGAGACTTTGAGCGCGAACCGCGCGCGGGCATGCGCACTTCAGACCGTCATGCCCCCACGCGCTTCGCCACGACCAGCACGATCAGCCGACGAGGCGATTATTCAGCCACGGCTGCTTCGCGAGACGTTCGGCTTCGAACTGGCGGATCTTGTCCGCGTGACGCAGCGTGAGGCCGATGTCGTCGAAACCGTTCAGCAGGCAGTACTTGCGGAACGCCGCCACTTCGAACGGATATTCGGTGCCGCCTTCGGCCGTGCGCACGACTTGCGCTTCGAGGTCGATGGTCAGCTGGAAGCCGTTGAACGCATACGTTTCGTTAAACAGATGATCGACCTGCTGTTCGGTCAGCACGATCGGCAGCACGCCGTTCTTGAAGCAGTTGTTGTAGAAGATGTCGGCGAAGCTCGGCGCGATCAGCGCGCGAAAGCCGTACTGCTGCAGCGCCCACGGCGCGTGTTCGCGCGAGCTGCCGCAACCGAAGTTCTTGCGTGCGAGCAGCACCGAGGCGCCCTGATAGCGCGGCTGGTTCAGCACGAAGTCCGGGTTCAGCGGACGCTTCGAGTTGTCCTGACCCGGCTCGCCGTGGTCGAGGTAGCGCCATTCGTCGAACGCGTTCGGACCGAAGCCCGTGCGCTTGATCGACTTCAGGAACTGCTTCGGAATGATCGCGTCCGTGTCGACGTTTTCGCGATCGAGCGGCGCCACGACGCCGGTGTGTACGATGAATTTATCCATGACGCTTGCGCCTGTCTGAAGACCGGGCAATGCGGTTTGCAGCGAGAAAAGCCGCGCGCCGTATTGCCGGTAAAAATCAAAAACCGCTTATTTGTCAGCGTGATTGCTGATCGAATTGCCGAGGTGCGACATGTCCTCGCCAAATCCGTGCACCGTGTTGCAGCCGGCCAGACCGAGCAGAAGCCCGGCAAGCGTGCCGAGTGCGAAGCGGCGCAATAGAGTGGTGCGATTCATGTTCTTCATCATGCGAGTCATCCAAGCTTGCGAATATCGACGAAATGCCCTTCGATGGCCGCAGCCGCTGCCATCGCGGGGCTCACCAGGTGCGTGCGGCCACCGGCGCCCTGACGACCTTCGAAATTACGGTTCGACGTGGACGCGCAACGCTCGCCCGGCTCGAGCCGGTCGGCGTTCATGGCGAGGCACATCGAGCAACCCGGCTCGCGCCATTCGAAGCCGGCTTCGGTAAAGACCTTGTCGAGGCCTTCACGCTCCGCCTGCGCCTTCACGAGCCCCGAACCCGGCACGACCATCGCCAGACGGATGTTCGACGCCACGCGGCGACCCAGCTTCTTCACGACGTAAGCCGCGGCGCGAATGTCTTCAATGCGCGCGTTGGTGCACGACCCGATGAAGATTTTATCCGGCTTGATCGACTCGATCGGCGCATTCGGTTCCAGCGCCATGTACTTGAGCGCGCGTTCCATCGCGTCGCGCTTGACCGGATCCTTCTCGCGTTCCGGATCCGGCACGCGGCCGTCGACCGGCGTGACCATTTCCGGCGACGTGCCCCACGTGACCTGCGGCACGATTTCCGCGGCATTCAGCTCGACCACGCGATCGAAATGCGCGCCGTCGTCCGACTTGAACTGCTTCCAGTACTCGACCGCATGATCCCATTCGACGCCCTGCGGCGAGAACGGACGACCCTTCAGGTATTCCACCGTGGTGTCGTCGACGGCGACCATGCCGGCGCGCGCGCCTGCTTCGATCGCCATGTTGCAGACCGTCATGCGGCCTTCCATCGACAGCGCGCGGATCGTCGAGCCGCCGAATTCGATCGCATAGCCGGTGCCGCCGGCGGTGCCGATCTTGCCGATGATCGCGAGCACGATGTCCTTCGCGGTACAACCGCGCGGCAGTTGGCCCTCGACCTTCACGAGCAGGTTCTTGCTCTTCTTTTGCAGGAGCGTTTGCGTGGCCAGCACGTGCTCGACTTCCGAGGTACCGATGCCGTGAGCGAGCGCGCCGAACGCGCCGTGCGTGGACGTGTGCGAGTCACCGCAGACGATCGTCATGCCCGGGAGCGTAGCGCCCTGCTCCGGTCCGATGATGTGGACAATGCCCTGACGCAGGTCGTTCATCTTGAACTGCGTGATGCCGTAGGCGTCGCAATTCGTGTCGAGCGTATCGACCTGCAGCTTCGAGACCGGATCGGCGATGCCGTGCGTGCGGTCGGTGGTCGGCACGTTGTGGTCCGATACGGCCAGGTTCGCGCTGATGCGCCACACCGGACGCTCGGCCATCTTCAGCCCTTCGAACGCCTGCGGGCTGGTCACTTCATGCAGCAGATGACGGTCGATATAAAGAATCGTGGTGCCGTCGTCTTCCGTGTGGACCACGTGCGTGTTCCACAATTTGTCGTAGAGAGTCTGTGCCATGGTATGCGGGGTAGTAATGACTGCGGGCTGACTATGTCGATCGATTATGCCACGCAGCGCCCCCGCGTGGCGCGCTTATCCCGCGAGAAAACCGATAAAAAACAGGGAGTTGGGTAGTAGTGTCGATACCTGTATCGACGTTACCCGGCAAGGGTGCGTCCGTATGCATCGACTGGCTGCCGCGATCTTCGGTTTTAGCGCAGCGCGGTGTCGAGACTTTGCGGCAAGCGCTTTACGAATCGGGAAGCGGTATTCGCCGAGCGCACGCTCCGTTTTGAAATGCGACGAGTCGAATATCGGTTGAACAATCGTCAAATATCTTTGGATCACTAAAAATCACCCGACCGAAAAACCATGGAAATTCTATGACGGCATATTCGGATTCATCTGATTCTCACTCTTCAGCGCAAATACCAGACTCGTGTTTCCCGCAACGCGACCGAATCGAAAAGTCAAAACATGTGAGCATTTAACAAAGATAGTACTTTCCCGAGGGGACAATTCGATTCGAATATCTCTACATTACTCAGTATCGCGAAATAAACAGCCCCTGTATATTGCGCCGAGATACTCCAATTCATTCAATACGCGCCCATGGACGACAACCGACGCCCAATCAAATCCCGCTCCAACAGGGCAATCATTGCGCTGTCCAGGTTTCTCGCCGGTACGCGCATCACGCCGAACCAGATTTCATGCGCGAGCGCGGTCTTTGCCGCCGTGGGTGCGTTGGCGCTGCTCCGGATCGACAGCATGATCGCCATGGTGGTTGCCATCGTGTGTATTCAGTTGCGGCTGCTGTGCAACGTCATCGACGGGCTCGTCGCGATCGAGGGCGGCAAGAAGTCCGTCCTCGGGCCGATCTTCAACGAGTTTCCCGATCGCATCGCCGACAGCCTGCTGCTGGTCGGCGCGGGTTACGCGTGCGCCATGCCGTCGCTCGGCTGGGCGGCCGCGCTGTTCGCCGCGCTGACGGCCTACGTGCGCGTCTTCGGCGGCTCGGTGGGACTGCCGCAGCGCTTTATCGGGCCGATGGCCAAACAGCATCGCATGGCCGTTCTCACGCTCGCCTGCGTGGCGACGATCGTCGAAAACTGGTTGCAGTGGACTCACGTGAGCCTCGTCGCGGGACTGGTGATCATCGCCGTAGGCAGCGCATTGACCTGCGCGACACGCACGCGCGCGCTCGTGCGTGAGCTGCATGCCGACCAGGCTCAGCCACGAACGGAGGAATCCAGCCATGCGTAACGTGATGCAACGCTGGCTGCTCGGCGTGGTACGGCTCGTGGTGGGCGCGCGCGGCCGCTTCGCGAGCGCGCCGCCATCCGCACAACAGACCATCTATTTCGCCAACCATTCGAGCCACGTCGACACGCTCGCGATTCTGGCGGCACTGCCGCCCGATCTGCGGGCGAGCGTGCGCCCCGCCGCCGCGATCGACTACTGGGATGCCACGCCGCTGCGCCGATTCATCGCAAATCGCGTGCTGGGCGTGGTCTACGTGACACGCAAGAGCGCCGCCGGCGAAGATCCGCTGCGCCTCGTTCGCGAAGCGCTGGCCTCCGGCTGGTCGATCATCATCTTCCCCGAAGGCACGCGCAGCCTGACAGGCGAAATCGGTCCATTCAAGAGCGGTCTCTACTGGCTTTCGCACGAGTTCCCGGAGGTGCAGCTCGTACCGGTGCATCTGTCGGATCTGATGCGCGCGATGCCCAAGGGCAAGCTGCTCCCCGTGCCAATCAACTGTCAGGTCTCGTTCGGCGACCCAGTGCCTGGCGCCGGCACCCTCGATAAAGACGAATTCCTCACGATGGCGCGCGACGCCGTCATCCAACTTCAAAATTCGGTACGGGGATAAGCATGCCGCACGTCTTCTGGATCACGATCGTGGGCATTCTCGCCCTGCTCTCGTTCTTCACGCTAGCAGGTGCGGTACTACGCGCGAGACTCGGCGCGGGAAACGCGACGATCGTCAACATGAATCAACGCATCTCGGCGTGGTGGGTGATGATCGCGGTCGTCACCGTCGCGCTCTGGCTTGGTCCGTATGCGACGCTCTTCCTGTTCTTCATCTGCTCGTTTTTTGCGCTGCGCGAGTTCATCACGCTCACGCCGACCAAGCCCGCCGATTACTGGGCACTCGTCCTCGCGTACTACGTCGCGTTGCCGGTGCAGTACCTGCTGGTCGCGTTTCACTGGTACGGGCTGTTCTCGATCTTCATGCCGGTGTACATGTTCTTCGTGCTCTCGGCGGCAAGCTCGTTCGCTCAGGACACGGGCGAATTCCTCGAACGCAACGCCAAGATCCAGTGGGCGCTGATGGTGTGCGTGTATTCGCTCAGTTATGCGCCCGCTCTGCTGTTGCTGCCGTTGCCCGGCTACTCCGACAACAACGGGCCGCTGCTGCTGTTCTTCCTGCTGGTCGTACAGTCCAGCGACGTCTTCCAGTATGTCTGCGGCAAGCTGTGGGGCAAGCACAAGCTCTCGCCGCTCGTGAGCCCGTCGAAAACATGGGAAGGTCTGATTGGCGGCGGTTTGCTCGCCATTTGCCTCGGCACCGCACTACACGGGCTTACGCCGTACAACTTGTGGCAGGCCGCGCTGATGTCGGCGGTCACCGTGATTGGCGGCTTCATCGGCGGGCTCGTGCTCTCCGCCGTCAAACGCTCGATGGGCGCAAAGGACTGGGGCGTCCTGATTGCCGGCCACGGCGGCATGCTCGATCGCGTCGACTCCATCTGCTTCGCCGCGCCGATCTTTTTTCATCTCACACGCTACTTTTTCCTGCCGGCCGCGTGAGGCAAGACGACCGACACCAAAAACAAAATGCCCCAACGGATTTCCCGTTGGGGCATTTTCTGTCGATCGATTCCGCCGTGGCTCGCCGCGACCTACCTGCTGCGAACCGTGCGAATCAAACGCAATTAACGTTGTGCGAGCGGCTTGGCTTCACGCAGCGTCTCGCCGACGAACAGCTGACGCGGACGGCCAATCTTCTGTTCCGGATCGGCAATCATTTCGTTCCACTGCGCAATCCAGCCGACCGTACGTGCCATTGCGAAGATACACGTGAACATCGACGTCGGGATGCCCAGTGCGCGCTGCACGATACCCGAGTAGAAGTCGACGTTCGGGTACAGCTTGCGCGACACGAAGTATTCGTCTTCGAGCGCGATCTTTTCGAGTGCCATTGCGAGCTTGAACAGCGGGTCGTCGTGCAGACCCAGCTCTTCGAGCACTTCGTGGCAGGTTTCGCGCATCAGCTTCGCACGCGGGTCGTAGTTCTTGTACACGCGGTGACCGAAGCCCATCAGCTTCACGCCCGAGTTCTTGTCCTTCACCTGCTTGATGAACTCAGGAATGTTGTCGACGGAGCCGATTTCTTCCAGCATGTTCAGCGCGGCTTCGTTCGCACCACCGTGCGCCGGGCCCCACAGACACGCGATACCGGCTGCGATACATGCGAACGGATTCGCACCCGACGAACCGGCCAGACGCACGGTCGAGGTCGATGCGTTCTGCTCGTGGTCCGCGTGCAGGATCAGGATACGGTCGAGCGCACGCACCAGCACGTCGTTGACCTTGTACTCTTCGCACGGGTTCGAGAACATCATGTGCATGAAGTTCGCGCTGTACGACAGGTCGTTCTTCGGATAAACGAACGGCTGACCGATGCTGTACTTGTACGCCATGGCGACGAGCGTCGGCAGCTTTGCGATCATACGGATCGCCGACACTTCACGGTGACGCGGATTGTTGATGTCGAGCGAGTCGTGATAGAACGCCGACAGTGCGCCGACCGCGGCGACGAGAATCGCCATCGGGTGCGCGTCGCGACGGAAGCCACGGAAGAAGAACTGCATCTGCTCGTGGACCATCGTGTGCTTCGTGACGGTACCGACGAATTCCTTCTTCTGCGCGGCGGTAGGCAGCTCACCGTTCAGCAGCAGGTAGCAGGTTTCGAGGAAGTCGGCGTTCTGCGCGAGGTTGTCGATCGCGTAGCCGCGGTAGAGCAGTTCGCCCTTGTCGCCGTCGATGTAGGTGATCGCCGAATTGCACGCCGCCGTCGACATGAAGCCCGGATCGTACGTGAACTTGCCGGTCTGGCCGTACAGTTTGCGAATGTCGATTACATCCGGGCCAATCGTGCCCTTGTAAATCGGCATTTCGACGCTCGGCGAATTATCGCTAAACGATAGCGTGGCTTTAACATCTGACGGGGTCATAGCACATCCTCAATCGAAGTATAGGTACAGGGTTTCGATAATTGCACGCCTGGAACAACGGACTGGCGGCGCTCAAGCGTTGCGCAGCAATTCCAGAACCCGGATTACGTCCGGGTCGGCTAGCTCGCCTTCCGGTTCCTTGCGCGCAAGCAGCAAGTCCATCAGGTCGTTATCGCTCAGCTCGAGCAGGCGCGTAAGAGCGCCCACGTCCGCATCGCTGAGGTCATGCTCATATCGGCTGAAAAAACGTTCGAAGATCAGATCGTTTTCCAGCAGGCCCCGCCGCGCGCGCCAGCGAAGGCGCGCGCGGCGGAGAGGGTCGGACTGATGCGATGCGTCCATCTCAGACAGCGCGACGGACCATCAATTCCTTGATCTTGCCAATCGCCTTGGTCGGGTTCAGGCCCTTCGGGCAAACGTCGACGCAATTCATGATGGTGTGGCAACGGAACAGACGGTACGGGTCTTCCAGATTGTCGAGACGCTCGCCGGTCGCTTCGTCGCGGCTGTCCGCGATGAAACGATAGGCTTGCAGCAGGCCTGCCGGGCCGACGAACTTGTCCGGGTTCCACCAGAAGCTCGGGCACGAGGTCGAGCAGCTGGCGCACAGGATACATTCGTACAGGCCGTCGAGCTCGTCGCGCTCTTCCGGCGACTGCAGACGTTCTTTTTCCGGCGGCGGCGTATCGTTGATCAGGTACGGCTTGATCGAATGATACTGGTTGAAGAACTGCGTGAAGTCGCAGATCAGGTCACGCACGACGGGCAGGCCCGGCAGCGGACGCAGCACGATCTTCTGCGGCAGGTCGTTCAGGTTCGTCAGGCACGCGAGGCCGTTCTTGCCGTTGATGTTCATTGCGTCCGAACCGCACACGCCTTCGCGGCACGAGCGACGGAACGACAGGGTTTCGTCGAGCGCCTTCAGCTTGACGAGTGCGTCGAGCAGCATGCGCTCGTGCGAATCGATGTCGATCTCGTACGTCTGCATGCGCGGTGCTGCATCCTTGTCCGGATCGTAGCGGTAAATTTCAAATGTACGCTTGGCCATTTCTGAATTCCTTTGACTGGTGCCTTAGAAGGTACGCGCTTTCGGCGGAACCGATTCGACGGTCAGCGGCTTCATGTGAACCGGCTTGTAGTCGAGGCGATCGCCTTCGCTGAACCATAGCGTATGGCGCAGCCAGTTTTCGTCGTCGCGATGTTCGAAGTCGTTTTGCGCGTGCGCGCCACGGCTTTCCTTGCGCGCTTCGGCGGAGACCATCGTGGCGCGCGCCACTTCGATCAGGTTTGCCACTTCGAGCGCTTCGATACGAGCCGTGTTGAACACCTTCGACTTGTCCTTCAGATGGATGTTGTCGACGCGCTCGGCCACTTCGCGGATAGCCTCGACGCCCTTGGCCAGCAATTCCGACGTACGGAACACACCGGCGTGAGCCTGCATCGTGCTGCGGATGTCGTTAGCGACCGCCTGCGCGTACTCGCCCGACGACGAGTTGTCCAGCTTCGCCAGACGCGACAGCGCGAAGTCGGCGGCATCTGCCGGCAGCGGCTTGTGCTCCTTCATTTCCTTCACGTGCTTGACGATGTGGTTGCCGGCTGCGCGACCGAACACCACGAGGTCGAGCAGCGAGTTCGTGCCGAGACGGTTCGCACCGTGCACCGACACGCACGAGCATTCGCCCACTGCGTAGAAACCGTTGACGACTTCTTCATGGCCCTTCGGCGTACCGACGACCTGACCGTTGATGTTCGTCGGGATACCGCCCATCTGGTAGTGGATGGTCGGCACGACCGGGATCGGCTCTTTAATGCAATCGACGTTCGCGAACTTCATCGCGATTTCGCGGATCGACGGCAGACGCTTCATGATCGTCTCTGCGCCGATGTGCGACAGGTCGAGCAGCACGTGATCCTTGTTCGGACCCACGCCGCGGCCTTCCTTGATTTCCTGGTCCATCGAACGCGAAACGAAGTCGCGCGGCGCCAGATCCTTCAGCGTCGGCGCGTAGCGTTCCATGAAGCGCTCGCCGTTCGAGTTACGCAGAATACCGCCTTCGCCGCGCACGCCTTCGGTGATCAGCACGCCCGCGCCGGCCACGCCGGTCGGGTGGAATTGCCAGAATTCCATGTCCTGCAGCGCGATGCCCGAACGGGCCGCCATGCCGAGGCCGTCACCGGTGTTGATGAACGCGTTGGTCGATGCCGCGAAGATCCGGCCCGCGCCGCCCGTGGCGAACAGCGTGGTCTTGCCTTCGAGGATGTAGACGTCGCCGGTTTCCATTTCCAGCGCGGTCACGCCGAGCACGTCGCCGTCGGCGTCGCGGATCAGATCCAGCGCCATCCATTCGACGAAGAACTGCGTCTTCGCAGCAACGTTCTGCTGGTACAGCGTGTGCAGCAGCGCGTGACCGGTACGGTCAGCCGCCGCGCAAGCGCGTTGCACCGGCTTTTCGCCGTAGTTCGCAGTATGGCCGCCGAACGGGCGCTGATAGATCGTGCCGTCGGCGTTACGGTCGAACGGCATGCCGAAGTGTTCGAGTTCGTAGACGGCGTTCGGTGCTTCACGGCACATGAACTCGATCGCGTCCTGGTCGCCGAGCCAGTCGGAGCCCTTGATCGTGTCGTAGAAGTGGTAGTGCCAGTTGTCTTCGCTCATGTTGCCGAGCGAAGCGCCGATGCCGCCCTGAGCAGCAACCGTGTGCGAACGCGTCGGGAACACCTTGGACAGCACGCAGACCGACAGACCCGCACGTGCGAGTTGGAGCGACGCGCGCATCCCCGAGCCGCCCGCGCCGACGATGACCACGTCAAACTTGCGACGCGGCAGAGAATTCTTGATTGCAACCATTCTTTTATACTCTCCAGAGAATCTGCGCAGCGTAGCCCGCGCAAGCGAGCAGCCAGAGGATCGTCAGCGCCTGAAGCGTCAGGCGCATGCCAACCGGCTTCACGTAGTCCATCCAGATATCGCGGATACCAACCCACGCGTGGTAGAACAGCGAGAGCAGCGTGACGAACGTGGCGAGCTTCATCCACTGCGTCGCGAAGATCGACGCCCAGCCGTCGTACGAGAAGTCGCGCGCGAGGAAGAACCACGCGAGCAGAATCACCGTATAGACCGCCATTACGCAGGCAGTGACGCGTTGTGCGAGCCAGTCGCGCAGACCGTAATGCGCGCCGACGACGAGACGCTTCGAACCGATTCGGTTATTAGCTGACATTTTTTAGAATGCTCCGAACAGTTTGGCCGCGAATGCGATGGTAAGCAGCGACGACACGACGATCACCACGATGGAGGTCGACTTGCCCTTTTCCTTCGTCACTGCGTCGTGATTCGTATCCATCACGAGGTGACGAACGCCGGCGCAGAAGTGGAACAGGAAAGCCCACGCGAGAACCAGCGTGATCAGCTTGACGACGATATTGGAGAGGAAACCCTTGAAGACTTCGAAGCTCAGCTCGGAAGTCAGGCTTTGATCGAAGAGGTACAGCAGGAACGGAAGAAAAACGAACAACAGACCACCGCTAACGCGGTGCAGGATCGACACTCGCCCCGCTAGCGGGAGACGGTATGCCGTCAATATTTGCCCAATACCGATGTTCCGGAATTCCGGCCTCGGTTTTTTTACGGCTTCTGCCATGCTAGACCCCTACTATGTAGTCACACTAATCTGCAATTTTAGCGCCTTTTTATATCGCGCTGCAGCGAAACCGACGAGGAGTCCTTTGCTGCACGCGCAATGAAAGCGCCTTCCAACAGGCACGCGTGTGGGACGCCGCGCCTCGTTTCAGCCCGATTCAGCTCAGATCGTTCTGATAGTAATACCCGGTTGTGACATACCAACCACGCCGGACTTCAACCGGCCGATCCCCATAGGTATAGGACACGCGCTCGACCGAGAGCAACGGAAAACCCGCCGGCACCTGCAGCAGGTCCGCCACGGAAGGCTCGGCCGCCACCGCGCGGATTTTTTCCGTCGCGCGAATCATGCGGGTGCCGAATTCCGCCTCGAACATCGCGTAAAGAGGCCCTTTGTACTCCGATAGCCGCTCGAGCGTAAGCCCGCGGAACACGGCGCCGGGCAGCCAGATTTCATCGAGCACGGTGACTTCGCCGTCGAACTGCAGCAGGCGCTTGATCAGCACGACCGGATCGGCCGGCTTCAGATCGAGCTGCCGGGCGATCTCCGCCGAGGCCCGCAGCCGCCGGCACTCGAGCAGGCGGCTTACGTGCGGATGTTCGGCGCCGTCGTCGGCGAGCAATCTCAGAAAGCGGAACTGCGCCCGCTCTTCATTGTGCGTCGCAACAAAAGTGCCCTTGCCCTGACGGCGCACCAGCAGGTTGTCGGCCGCGAGTTCGTCGATCGCCTTGCGCACCGTGCCCTGGCTCACCTTATAGCGGGCGGCCAGTTCGACTTCGCTGGGAATGATTTCACCGGGCTTCCACTCGCCGCTCTCGAGGCTCTGCGTAATCAAGCCCTTGATCTGCTGATACAAAGGGCTGAAAGTAGGCGACGCGGCAGGCGCGGCGGCGGATACACCTTCGCCCGCGGCCCCATGGCCATTCGGGTTCGCAGGATTCGCCGGGTTCGAATTCATCCGGGCATTTCATCATAAAGCCCCCGGTTGCGTCTAGGCTTTTCCCTGTCATAGATATGTCTTATATAAGACATAAGATAATGTTGACTTTGTCAGTGTCGACTCCTACACTCCTTGGCGAGCAAGGGTTTGCGGGTTTTCCGCTGCTGTTCGATGCAGCGCCGCGATGCTCCGGCAGCCACTCTGCACCATGCCGCTCCCTCCGCAGTTCAGCTTTCGATTCGCCGCCATCCGCTGGCCAGACGCTTGCCGAAACGCGCTGTTTGCGGGAGTCCGCACCGTGCAGCGGCAGCCCCGGCGCAGTCGTCATCCCGTCCCGCTCGGTAGTACAGGTTTCCGGCACGGCGGTCTTGCCGCAGCGCGCCCCGGCCTCGGCACATTACGGGCCGCACGCGAACAGTGAATTCCGCCGTGTTTCACAACGCTACGCTGAACGCGCATATAGAATGGCGTTTTCCCTAGCGTCTAACGCATCGTCCTGGAGATTTCTCAATGGCTAAGCCCGCAAAGCGCGTTGCCGTCACCGGCGCCGCAGGTCAAATCGCTTACTCCCTGCTGTTCCGCATCGCCAATGGCGACCTGCTCGGCAAGGACCAGCCGGTGATCCTGCAACTGCTCGATCTGCCGCAAGCGCAAGGCGCCGTCAAAGGCGTCGTGATGGAACTGGATGATTGCGCATTCCCGCTGCTGTCGGGCGTCGTGATCACGGACGACCCGAAGGTCGCATTCAAGGACGCAGACGTCGCCCTGCTCGTCGGCGCACGTCCGCGCTCGAAAGGCATGGAGCGTAAGGACCTGCTGTCGGCCAACGCCGAAATCTTCACGGTTCAGGGCAAGGCACTGAACGACGTCGCCAGCCGCGACGTGAAGGTGCTGGTGGTCGGCAACCCGGCTAACACCAATGCTTACATCGCGATGAAGTCGGCGCCGGATCTGCCGAAGAAGAACTTCACCGCCATGCTGCGTCTGGACCACAACCGCGCGCTGTCGCAACTGGCCGCCAAGTCGGGCAAGCCGGTCGCGTCGATCGAAAAGCTGGCCGTGTGGGGCAACCACTCGCCGACCATGTACCCGGATTTCCGCGTCGCAACGGCTGAAGGTCAAGACCTGACCAAGCTGATCAACGACGAAGAATGGAACCGCAACACGTTCATCCCGACCGTCGGCAAGCGCGGCGCGGCGATCATCGAAGCGCGCGGCCTGTCGTCGGCGGCGTCGGCGGCTAACGCTGCGATCGACCACGTGCGCGACTGGGTGCTCGGCACGAACGGCAAGTGGGTCACGATGGGCATCCCGTCGGACGGCTCGTACGGCATCCCCGAAGACATCATCTACGGCGTGCCGGTGACCTGCGAAAACGGCGAGTACAAGCGCGTCGAAGGTCTGGCAATCGACGCGTTCTCGCGCGAAAAGATGGACGGCACGCTGCAGGAACTGCTGGAAGAGCGCGAAGGCGTTCAGCACCTGCTGGGCTAAGCATCCGATGCATAAAAACCGGAACTCCGAAGCTTCATCGCGACGGGTTCCGGTTTTTTTCGTTCCGGTTGCCGTGCAGTCAAGACCGTGGTCACAGCTGCGGTCACGGCATCCAGCCTCTGATCCGAACGTGTTTTGCCGCTGCCCGATCGCAGCCGCACAGAGCACGTCCGGATCCGGTCGCCTCTAACCCTCACCCACGCCCCACACGCCGACGATGCGCGTTCTCACCCCCGCCGAAGTGCTGTTTGACGGCGAAACGCCGCCCGCTGTGCTGCCCGCCTGCGATCACTACGCCGGCAGCGAAAAGCTGATGCTGAAGTCGCTCGCGTTGCAGCAGCAACTCGGCCCGGTGTTCGATATCACGCTCGATTGCGAAGACGGCGCCCAGGTCGGCCGCGAAGCCGAACACGCGGAGCTGGTCGCATCGCTGCTTGGCGGCGAACAGGATCGCTTCGGCCGCGTCGGCGTGCGCATCCACGATTTCGCTCACGCGCACTGGCGCGACGACGTGCGCCTGATTCTGCGCGCCGCGAAGCGAGCACCCGCTTACATCACGCTGCCGAAAATCCGCAACGTACCCGATGCCGCCGAAATGATCGCGTTCATCGAGGCGACGCGGCGCGAGCTCGGCATCGCGCAACCGGTGCCGGTGCAACTGCTGGTCGAAACGCACGGCGCGCTCACCCGTGTGTTCGAACTGGCCGCGTTGCCGGGCGTCGAAGCGCTGAGCTTCGGCCTGATGGACTTCGTGTCCGCCCACGACGGCGCGATCCCCGACACCGCGATGCGCTCGCCCGGCCAGTTCGATCATCCGCTGGTGCGTCGCGCGAAACTCGAGATTTCGGCGGCCTGCCATGCGTTCGGCAAAGTGCCGTCGCACAACGTCAGCACCGAAGTGCGCGACATGAGCGTGGTGGCGAACGACGCCCAACGCGCCCGCAACGAATTCGGCTATACGCGCATGTGGAGCATCCACCCGGCGCAGATCGAGGCGATCGTCGCCGCGTTTGCGCCGCGCGACGAAGAAATCTCGACGGCCACCGCGATTCTGCTGGCCGCCCAGGCGGCGCAATGGGGGCCGACGCGTTACGGCGATACGCTGCACGATCGCGCGAGCTATCGCTATTACTGGTCGGTACTACGCCGAGCGCAAGCCACCGGCCGCGACATCCCGCCAGACGCGGCGCCCCTCTTCGCGAAGTAGGCGCTAACAGACCAGCGGCGGGACCAACGGCAGCACCAGCGGCGGTATAGACGAAGCGGCATAAAAAGCGGTTCAACGGCGGCAGCAAGCCGGCACACAGGAGAACGCGGAAGATGAGCGAGACGACGCAAACCGCTGGTGCAGCAGGCAATAACGCGGGCAACAACGCAGACAGCAACCCCGGCAGCAACGCAACGCCAGGCGCCTTCAAGCCGAAAAAATCCGTCGCGCTGTCCGGCGTGACCGCGGGCAACACCGCGCTGTGCACGGTCGGCAAGACCGGCAACGATCTGCATTACCGTGGCTACGACATTCTCGACATCGCCGGCGCATGCGAATTCGAAGAAATCGCCTATCTGCTGGTGCATGAAAAGCTGCCGACCGCCGCCGAGCTGAAGGCCTACAAAACGAAGCTCAAAGGCATGCGCGGCCTGCCCGCCAACGTGAAGGCCGCGCTCGAATGGATTCCGGCCGCCGCGCACCCGATGGACGTGATGCGCACCGGCGTGTCGGTACTCGGCACCGTGCTGCCCGAGAAAGACGATCACAACCTGCCGGGTGCGCGCGACATCGCCGACAAGCTGATGGCCTCGCTCGGCTCGATGCTGCTCTACTGGTATCACTACTCGCACAACGGCAAGCGCATCGAGGTCGAAACCGACGACGACTCGATCGGCGGCCACTTCCTGCATCTGCTGCACGGCGTCGAGCCGTCGAAGGCGTGGGTCGACGCGATGCACGTGTCGCTGAACCTGTACGCCGAGCACGAATTCAACGCGTCGACGTTCACCGGCCGCGTGATCGCGGGCACGGGTTCGGACATCTACTCGGCGATCACCGGCGCGATCGGCGCGCTGCGCGGCCCGAAGCACGGCGGCGCCAATGAAGTCGCGTTCGAGATCCAGTCGCGCTACCAGACGCCCGACGAAGCGGAAGCCGACATCCGTCGCCGCGTCGAGAACAAGGAAGTGGTGATCGGCTTCGGCCACCCGGTCTATACGATCTCGGACCCGCGCAACAAGGTCATCAAGGAAGTCGCAAAGAAGTTGTCGAAGGAAGCGGGCAACATGAAGCTGTTCTCAATCGCCGAGCGGTTGGAGTCGGTGATGTGGGACGCGAAGAAGATGTTTCCGAATCTCGACTGGTTCAGCGCGGTGTCGTATCACATGCTGGGCGTGCCGACCGCGATGTTCACGCCGCTCTTCGTGATCTCGCGCACGGCCGGCTGGAGCGCGCACATCATCGAGCAACGCATCGACAACAAGATCATCCGGCCGAGCGCGAATTACACCGGACCAGAGAATTTGAAGTACGTCGCGCTAAATAGGAGAAAATAGCGGTCGCTGTGCGCTCCACAGCGCGCGCAGTTCAACCCGTGCGGCCGCCGGACCGGTCGTCCGCACACTGTTTAACTGAATCTAGATAGAAAGGTTTTCTCCATGAAAAAGCTGATGATCGCCGCCATGATCGGCGCCCTGTCCACGACGATGCTGTCCGTCGCGACTGACGCCGCCGCAGCGGACACGGCCACCACCGCGAAGAAGCCCACCAAGGCCGTCGCCAAGCGCCCGGAACCGCGTCGCCTGATCAAGCGCAAGCCGAGCGCGACGAAGGAAGCGAAGGTCGATCCGATCCCGGAAGGCGCTGAAAAGTGGTCGTGCAAGGACGGCCTGGCTTTCGAAATGAAAGGCGACATGAAGCGTGACCAGATCGTCACGGTTCACTGGGCGAACAAGAACTACAACCTGCCGCGCGAAACGACTACCACCGGCGCGGACCGTTTCCACGACGCCGCCACCGGTATGGACCTCGTCGTGATCCCGACCAAGGCCATGCTGTTCCAGGACAAGGACAGCTCGCGTCTCGCCGACGAGTGCAAGACGGTCGCGATGGAGCAAGGCGCTCCGGCCGCGACGCAATCGAACGCGATCAACCGTACCGGCAACTGATCGTCGCCATCAGGGACGCCTGACGATGTCCGCCCCGATTTCCAACGTACGACCCGACCCGGACACCGTCCTGGTCGATATCGTCGATTACGTGCTGGATTACCGGATCGACAGCGCGCTCGCGCTGGAAACCGCGCGTCATTGCCTGATCGACACGCTCGGCTGCGGACTCGAAGCGCTCACCTACCCGGCCTGCACCAAGCTGATGGGACCGATCGTGCCGGGCACGATCGTCCCCAACGGCGCGAAGGTGCCGGGCACGTCATTCCAGCTGGACCCGGTTCAGGCCGCCTTCAACATCGGCGCGATGATCCGCTGGCTCGATTTCAACGACACCTGGCTCGCAGCCGAATGGGGCCATCCGTCGGACAACCTCGGTGCCATTCTCGCGACGGCCGACTGGCTCTCGCGCACCGCCATCGCAGCCGGCAAAACGCCGCTGACGATCAAAGACGTCCTGATCGCGATGATCAAGGCGCACGAAATTCAAGGCTGCATCGCGCTCGAGAACTCGTTCAACAAGGTCGGGCTCGATCACGTGCTGCTCGTCAAGCTCGCGTCGACCGCGGTGGTCGGGCAGATGCTCGGCCTGTCGCGCGACGAGCTGATCAACGCGGTATCGCAGGCGCTCGTCGATGGACAGGCGCTGCGCACCTACCGCCACGCGCCGAACACCGGCTCGCGCAAATCGTGGGCCGCCGGCGACGCCACCTCCCGCGCCGTGCGTCTTGCGCTGATTTCGAAGACCGGCGAGATGGGCTATCCGTCGGTGCTCACCGCGAAGACCTGGGGCTTCTACGACGTGCTGTTCAACGGCAACGCATTCCGCTTCCAGCGCCCGTACGGCTCGTACGTGATGGAAAACGTGCTGTTCAAGATTTCCTTTCCGGCCGAATTCCACGCGCAGACCGCCGTGGAAGCCGCGCTCGCGCTGCATGCGCAGCTCGCGCGCCAAGGTCGCCGGGTCGAAGAAATTCGCCGCATCACGATTCGCACGCACGAAGCGGCGCTGCGCATCATCAACAAGAGCGGTCCGCTGAACAATCCGGCCGATCGCGATCATTGCCTTCAGTACATGATCGCGGTGCCGCTGATCTTCGGCCGCCTCACCGCCGCCGATTACGAAGATTCCGTTGCGCAGGACGTGCGCATCGACGCGTTGCGCGCGAAAATGACATGCGTCGAAGACACGCAATTCACGCAGAATTATCACGACCCGGACAAGCGTTCGATCGCCAATGCATTGACGATCGAATTCGACGACGGGTTTAAATTCGACGAAGTCGTAGTCGAATATCCGATCGGTCACAAGCGCCGTCGCGAAGACGGTATCCCGCTGCTGGTCGAGAAGTTCAAGACCAACCTCGCGCGGCGCTTTCCGGTCAGGCAGCAACTGGCGATCCTCGACGTATCCCTCGACCAGGCCAAGCTCGAAGCGACGCCGGTCAATGAATACGTCGATCTCTACGTCATTTAGGTTGAGTACTGTAGTTCCGCGATCCAAACCAAGGAAAACACCATGGCCCACAACCTCCACAAAACGCTCAAGGAATTTGACAGCGGTTCCGGCAAAGGCAAGTTCTACTCCCTGCCGCAACTCGGCAAGGCGCTGAACCTCAAGATCGACCGCCTGCCGGTCTCGATCCGTATCGTGCTGGAATCGGTGCTGCGCAACTACGACGGCAAGAAGATCGCCGAAGAACACATCACGCAACTGGCGAACTGGAAGCCGACCGCCGCGCGCGTCGACGAAATTCCGTTCGTCGTGTCGCGCGTCGTGCTGCAGGACTTCACTGGCGTGCCGCTGCTCGCCGACATCGCCGCGATGCGCGGCGTCGCGAAGGCCGTCGGCAAGAATCCGAAATCGATCGAACCGCTGGTGCCGGTCGATCTCGTCGTCGACCACTCGGTGCAGATCGACCACTTCCGCGAAAAGAACGCGCTCGACCTGAACATGAAGCTGGAATTCCAGCGCAACAACGAGCGCTACCAGTTCATGAAGTGGGGCATGCAGGCGTTCGACACGTTCAAGGTCGTGCCGCCGGGCGTCGGCATCGTTCACCAGGTGAACCTCGAATACCTCGCGCGCGGCGTGCACAAGAAGGCCGACGGCGCGGACACCGTGTACTACCCGGATTCGCTGGTCGGCACGGACAGCCATACCACGATGATCAACGGCATCGGCGTGGTCGGCTGGGGCGTGGGCGGGATCGAAGCGGAAGCCGGCATGCTCGGCCAGCCGGTGTACTTCCTGACGCCTGATGTTGTCGGTGTGCATCTGAAGGGCAAGCTGATCGAAGGCGTGACCGCCACCGACCTCGTGCTGACGATCACCGAACTGCTGCGCAAGGAGAAGGTGGTCGGCAAGTTCGTCGAGTTCTTCGGCGAAGGCACGCGCTCGCTGTCGGTGCCGGACCGCGCGACGATCGGCAACATGGCGCCGGAATACGGCGCGACGATGGGTTTCTTCCCGGTCGACGAAAAGACCATCGACTTCTTCCACGGCACGGGCCGCACGGACGCCGAAATCTCCGCGTTCGAAAACTACTTCAAGGCGCAGGAACTGTTCGGCATCCCGAACGACGGCGACATCGACTACACCAAGGTCGTTACGCTCGATCTCGCCACGGTCGCGCCGTCGCTGGCAGGACCGAAGCGTCCGCAGGACCGCATCGAAATCGGCCACGTGAAGTCGACCTTCACCGACCTGTTCTCGAAGCCGGTCGCCGAAAACGGCTTTGCGAAGAAGCCCGTCGATCTCGACACGAAGTACACGACCAGCAACGGCGTCGACGTGAAGAACGGCGACGTGCTGATCGCCGCGATCACGTCGTGCACCAACACGTCGAACCCGAGCGTGCTGCTGGCCGCCGGTCTGCTCGCGAAGAAGGCCGTCGAGGCTGGCCTGACGGTCGCGCCGCACATCAAGACCTCGCTCGCGCCGGGATCGCGCATCGTCACCGAGTACCTGACGAAGACCGATCTGCTGAAGTACCTCGACAAGCTCGGCTTCACGCTCGCCGCTTACGGCTGCACGACCTGCATCGGTAACGCGGGCGACCTGACGCCGGAACTGAACGAAGCGATCACGAAGAACGACATCGTCGCGGCAGCCGTGCTGTCGGGCAACCGTAACTTCGAAGCGCGTATCCACCCGAACATCCGCGCGAACTTCCTCGCGTCGCCGCCGCTCGTCGTCGCGTACGCGATCGCCGGCAACATCACGCGCGACCTGATGACCGAGCCGGTCGGCAAGGGCAAGGGCGGCAAGGACATCTACCTCGGCGACATCTGGCCGACCAGCGAAGAAATCAACGCGCTGCTGAAGTACGCGATGGATGCCGACGCGTTCCGCAAGAACTACTCGCAGCTCACGAAGAAGGGCGACCTGTGGAGCAAGATCGAAGGCGAGGAAGGTCAGGTCTACGACTGGCCGAAGTCGACCTACATCGCCGAGCCGCCGTTCTTCGGCAAGGACTTCTCGATGACGCCGTCGGGCAGCATCGAGCAGGTCAAGGGCGCGCGCGCACTGGGCATCTTCGGTGACTCGGTCACGACCGACCACATCAGCCCGGCAGGCTCGATCAAGGAAGACTCGCCGGCCGGCAAGTGGCTGAAGGAAAACGGCGTGCAGAAGGCCGACTTCAACAGCTACGGCTCGCGTCGCGGCAACCACGACGTGATGATGCGCGGCACCTTCGCGAACGTCCGGATCAAGAACCTGATGATCCCGGCGAAGGCGGACGGCTCGCGCGTCGAAGGCGGTCTGACGATTCACCAGCCGAGCGGCGAACAGCTGTCGATCTACGACGCGGCGATGAAGTACATCGACGCCGGCACGCCGACCGTCGTGTTCGCGGGCGAAGAGTACGGCACGGGTTCGTCGCGCGACTGGGCGGCGAAGGGCACGCAACTGCTGGGCGTGAAGGCCGTGGTCGCACGCAGCTTCGAGCGGATCCACCGTTCGAACCTCGTCGGCATGGGCGTACTGCCGCTGCAATTCAAGGGCTCGGATAGCGTGCAGTCGCTCGGCATCACCGGCGAAGAAACGTACGACATCGAAGGCCTCGGCGACGACTTCAAGCCGCAACAGGAAGTCACGCTCGTGATCCACGGCAAGAACGGCGACAAGCGCGTGCCGGTGCTGCTGCGTATCGACACGCCGATCGAAGTCGACTACTACAAGCACGGCGGGATCCTGCCGTTCGTGCTGCGTTCGCTGCTGGCTGCTTAAGCCTCGCGGCAACGCAAACAGCCTCGCTGTTTTGCAGGGGCTGCGTCCTGTGGAGGGCGCAGCCGACTTTGAAGCCCGACCTCAGGTCGGGCTTTTTTTATGGCGGGGGGTTTTGGGGGGGTTGGGTGGTGCGGAGCGCGAAGTGCTGAGTGCGAGCACACGCGCCGCTGACTGCGCGGCGCGTGCGGCACCCGCTTACTTCAGGCCGAAATCGACTCGCGTCGTCGCGCCCTTGTCCTTGATGTCGTCGGCATTGAGCTTCGGCGCGACGATGAACACGCGGCTGCTGTCGATCTTGCCTTCCAGATACTGCTGCACGCTCTGCGCGCGCTGCTGCGCGAGCTGGCGCAGGGCCGCGTCGTCGATCGGCGCGTTGGCCGCGAGCGCGCTCTTCATGTCGTCGTCGGGCACGCTCTTGGTCAGGCCGATGAAATTGCGCGGCTTCTTGAAGTCGGCGGATTTGTAGGCCTTGGTCAGATACTTGTCGTAGTCCTTCTGATCGACCGTGACCGTCGACAGATCGACGCTCTCGCCATTGCCCACCACGTCCTTGATCTTCTGCTGCTTGACCAGCTGGTCGACGTACTGCGTGCGCAGAGCCGGTTCGTCGACCTTCGGATCGACGCGGCCGATCAGGTCCATACGGATCGACGGCTTGTCGGCGAGCGCCTTCACGATCGTGTCGAGCTTCTGCCTGTCGGTGTCCGTCAGCTGCGCCGAACCCGCCTCGAATTCGACGTAGCCGAGTTCCTGGCCGTTGCCGCCGAACGCGTTCGCGATCAGCGAGAACGGCGCGGTCACCGCCTTCTCGATCAGATTCAGCACCGCGTGCCAGATCAGCCCGCCGACGCTGAACTCGGGACTCGACAGCGAGCCCGACACCGGCAGATTCACGTCGATCTCGCCGCGCGAGTTCTTCAGCAGCGAGATCGCGAGCCGCACCGGCAGCTTGGTCGCGGTGTCGTTGTCGATGTGATCGCCGAACGTCAGTTGATCGATGAACAGATGGTTGTTCGCGTTCAGCTGATCGTTGTCGAGCTTGTAGTGCAGATCGACGTTGAGCTTGCCCTTGGTAATCGGATAGCCCGCGTACTTCGACGAGTACGGCGTCAGGTTCGTGAGCTCGATGTCGTGCGCGGTCGCGGTCAGATCGAGCGCCGGTTTCGCGATCAGCGGATTGACAGTGCCGCGGATCGTCAGCGGACCGTTGGCCGCGAGTTTCGCGGCGACGTCGACCGGTGCGGGCGTCGTCGATTCCGTACCGAACGCGCCGACCGTGCCCTGAATGTCGACGAGATTCGCCGTGTAGTTCGGCTTGATGAAGTTGTCGGTGTAGGTCACGCGGCCTTGTTGCAGCAGCAGTTGACCGAAGTGCAGTTTGACGGGGCTCTGCGGCGGCGTGGCGGCCGTGACAGTGGCGACGGGCGCTGACGCTGCGGACGCCGCCTTGACCGGTGCGACCGCCGATGCCGCCACGGGCGCCGACGCCGCCACCGCTTCCGACACCGCTCCCGGCGTCAGCGGAATCGGCTCGGCACCGCTCTTGTCGCGCGTCAGCGACTGCGCCGCGCCGCTCTGATGCGCGACCACGTCCTTCAGGTTCAGCTTGCCTTGCGCGTCGAGCAGCACGCGCCCGTAGAACTTCGAAAACGTCACGCGGCTCGCGTCGACCACGGTGCCGCGTTCGTCGTAATCGGCCTTCAGGTTCGACAGCGCGAGCGTGCCCCAGCCCGCGAACGGGTCCGAAGTCGCCTTATCCAGCATGCGCACGTCGACGAGCGCCATGTCGCCGTGATAGTTCGCTTTCAGCGCCTTCGCCTGCGAGACCGCGAGTTCGCCGTTCGCGTTGAGCAGCGCGCTCGCGATCACCGCATTGAGCTTGTCGCCGAAATACGGCTCGAACGCGGCCGCGTCGAGCCGGTTCGCGTTGATCTTGACGGCGACCTTCAGCGGCGTCGCGGTCACGTCGCCCTTCAGCGCGAGCGTGCCCTTTTTGTTCAAGGTTGCCTGCAGATCGACCGGCAGCGGACGGCTCAGGTCGTCGCTGATCTGCTGCACTTTCAGTTGCAGCGGCGTGATGCTCAGCTTGACCGGCTGCGACGTGGTGTTGTCGGTGAAGTTCGCGGTCGCGTCCTTCAGCGTCAACTCGCCGATCTTGTAGTGCCACGCGGGCCCTTCGGCCTGCGCCTTTTTCGCCGCGTGAATCGCGGTGCGCTGCGGCGCCGCCTCATGCGCGCCGGCCAGCGAGCTCAGATTGATGTTGCCGTTCTTCAGGCGCTGCGCGTCGACCGCGAGGCCGGTGGCGTCGACGCTCGTCACGTCGGCGGTGCGCGCGGCCACGTCAACCTGCTTGACGACGACGTTGCCCTGCGCGAGCGCGATCACCGGCGCCTTGTCGCCGCGCGCCGCCAGCTTCAGCGACTGCACGCCAAGCTGCGTATCCGCGACCGTCACCGCGGCCGGCGACTTCGACCAGTTCGCATCGATATTCGCAGTCGCGGACAGCGCGCCGTCGAGCACCTGCGCGGACGTCGCGGTGTCGAGATACGGCTGCAATTGCGGCAGTTTCAGCGACTTCAGATCGAGCTTCGCGCTCGCGGTTTTCGCCGCGAGGCCGAGCGTGCCATCGCCGGCGAGCGAACCGGCGCCGTCCTTGAGATTGGTGTTGAGCGTGTAATGCGCGGGGCTCGATGCGAGCGTCGAAAAATCGCTCAGCGTGACCGCGAGGTTTTGCAGACCGACATCGACCGGACGCGATGCGGCTTCGTCGTGTACGTTCAGCGTGCCGTCGTTCAGCGCGAAACGTTTGATCGCGAGATCGAGCGGCGGGGCGGCTTTTTCGGCGGCCGCGGTTTTGGCGCCGGAGGCGGCTTTTGCCGCGGATGCGGTGGCCGACGCGCTAGCCGCCTGGGTCGTAGCGGTGGTTCTGGCCGCTTTCTGCGGCGCCGGCGCGAACATCTTCTCGACGCTCAGCACGCCGTCCTTGTCGCGCGCGAGATTCGCGCTCGGCGCATCGATGCGGATCTCGTCGAAGTGATAGACGCTCTTCATCGGCTCGAGCGACGCCGCCGCCACGTGCACCGCGCGCGCCGCGAAGAACGGCGCGCTGCGCTGATCCTGCACGTCGACGCCGTTCAGATCGACGGTACCCGCGACGCGCAGCGACGGCGCGTCGTTCGACATCACGAAGTTCAGCTTCAGATCGGTCGACAGCTTGCCCGACTGCACGATCACAGGCAGTTTGGTCGGCGAGTAGGAGATCAGCTTCGGCACATCGAGTTCGT
This sequence comes from Paraburkholderia antibiotica, assembly GCF_012927125.1. Taxonomy (GTDB): domain Bacteria; phylum Pseudomonadota; class Gammaproteobacteria; order Burkholderiales; family Burkholderiaceae; genus Paraburkholderia; species Paraburkholderia antibiotica. The sequence goes on along the minus strand of NZ_JABBFZ010000005.1, from coordinate 215,032 downwards.
CGAAACGCAGCGACACTTCCGACTCGCGCGACGCCGCGAAAGGCTTGGTCTTGCCGTCGATCGCAAGCTGACTGTTGCCGTCGATCCGCGCGCGCAACAGCGGCTCGACAAAGATATTGGTCTTCGACGGCAGCGTCGCGATGAACGGGATGCCGAGCTTCCACTGATCGATCACGTGGCTCGTGCCGAGCAGGCGGTCGTCGAAATGGATCTGGCCGTTTTCGACGCGAATATTCGAGACGGAGAACAGCGTCGGCTTGCTATCGGGTTTCGCCGGCTGGCTCGCGAACTTCTCGATCAGGTCGGTGAAATTGAAACGCTGCGCGTCATAACGAACGATATGAAAGCGCGGCGAATCGAGTTGCACTTCATCGACGATCGGTGCGCCGCGAAACAGCGAACTCCACGACGGCTTCACGATGAGCCGCGAAATATCGACGAAATCTCCGGCGCCGCCGCGCTCGCCGATATGCACGTTATCGGCCTCGAAGCGCAGCGTGTACGGATTGAGCGCGATACGGCCAATCGACGCCGGCCGGTCGAGCTGCTTGCTCAACTGCTGGCTCGCGATATGGCGAATCAGCGGCGGCGCGGCGAAAAAGCCGAGCAGACCGAAGACAACGAGAAAGATCAGCAGACCTATCAGAATGCGACGCGTACGACGCGACTGTGCGACTTCTCGCACGGTCTGCATGGAGGAGGCTAATGATGCTTTATTAAGGCTTGCCATGCTTGCTCTGAATGAATGCGGCGGCAAGCCCGCCGCGAAAAACAGAAATCCCGCTAGCGGCAGTATAAGTCGTGAATCCGTTGGGGAGGCAGTAATGTCAGGGGTGGCTTGACGATTCGCACGGCTTACGGAGCATTTTCAGACACTTTCGCTGCGTGGCGGGAAGGCCGCGGACAGGCATCGCTCGATGCATCGGACAGCGATGGGCTAGCTCGGGACAGCTAATGGAGACGCGCCGCCGTCATCTCGACGACGCGCTTTTCATCAGTGCGGTGCAGTGGGTTTTCGCGACCGGAGCGTGGGCTGCTCGCGCATGGAACGAAATGGAGCGAAGCAAAGCAAAGCGGCGCGCGTCAGGGCGACGCGCCCGCCTGCATCATTGCCGCACGACCGGCGGCGGTTGCCAGCTGCCGTCGGTGGCTTGCGGTTTCGGTGCGTACAGACGCAGCACCAGTTGCATATCGGCGCGCGGCGCGGGCAGCCAGTTGCCGCTGCGGCTGCGCGTCGACGACACCACCACGTCGAGCGAGCCGTCGCGATTACGGCGCGCGCCATTGCGATCGCCGACCGCGAGCCACGCCGGCGCGCTCTCGCTCAACGCGCCGTCCTTCGAGTACGCGGTGATCGACCAGAAGCCGCGCACCGGCGGCAACCGGTTCGCCGCGAAGTGGATCACGTAGCGATTCGCGCCGTTCAGCGTGTTGCCGTCGCTGTCCTGCGTAACGACCGCGCGCACTTCGTCGTCTTTCGTACCGATGCCCGGCTGCGTGCTCGCCGCATACGCGCGCAACGCGTAGTCGGGGCCGTAATTGCCGACGCCGTCGCCGAACCAGCTCCAGCCGTTCGCGCTCAGCAGATTCGACGGCGCCGTCGCGACGCGCTCGCGACCGTCGGCGAGACCGGCCGCGAGTGCGTCGGCGGCCTTCGGCAGCTTCACCGGATCGCCCGGCGTGACGCCGAGATCGGCGAGGAATTTCAGCGCATGCGGATCGGCCGGTGTCGGCGGATTGTCAGGCAATGCGTCGGCGAGACGGCTGAAGAAGCCGCTCGCGTCGAGCGCGGCGACCTGCTGGGCCGGCGTGCCGTTGGCACCCGCGCCGCCGTTGCTCGGATTGCCGCGCGCCGGCGCGGCCGGCGCCGCGTCGTCTGCGTAGACGCTCAGCGGCGCGAGACGGATCGCATGTTGCAGCTTGCGGATCGCGGTCAGATCGCGCGCGCCGTTCGACTGCACGCGCACGCCGATCCATGCATTGCGGGTCGGCACCTCGACGCGCTTCGCGCCCTTCGGCAACTCGCCCTGCCAACCCGGCGTGACGAATGCAATCGTTTGCGCGCGCACACCCTTCGCGCCAGCGCTGCCCGCGACGAACTGCGGCCCCGTCGACCACACCACGTTGCCCCACATGTCGAGCACGCGCGCATCGACGTAGCGGCCACGCGAATCGGGCAGCGACAGAATCACCGGCTCATCGGCGAGATCGAGCCAGCCGGTCGAATCGAGCGTATCGAGACTCGGCTGCGGCGGATTGGCCGCGCCGATCGGCGGCAATGCCTGCGCGTGACGCAGCGTGTTGAACGGTGCCTGCCCCGGATCGGTGCCGACCGCCGCGTCGCGCGCGGCGCTCATCAGTACCAGCGGATAACCGAATACATAGGAATCGGCGACTTCGTCCTTGATCCAGCCGGTGCTTTGGTGCGGCACGCTTGGGGTGGACGCACAGCTGGCCAGCAGTGCGATGCCCGCGAGCGACGCGCAGGTCCGTTGAAGAGAAAACAGTTCTCGGCGATTTTTTATCATTCGTTCAGAGTGCGGAACGTGCAGTCCTATGGGAGATGCCGGTGCGCAGCGCCAGGAAATATGCGCGGTTCTCCCCAAACACTGCGCAGCCGATCCGCGGATTGCGATTCCGACAACATCGCGTTGTATCGTATCCTTGCTGACGAGGCAAGCACAAGGCAGGAAATTGCGCCCGCCAGCGCGCATGCGGCTCATGGACAAGACGAACGGCACCACGCCGCACCCTCGTCCGTCTGCCGGTTCCGAGTCCGCCGCAGTGCACATCGGCGTGCCTTGCTTTTCGATTCGTCGCTTCATCGAGTTGCCCCCACTCTTTTGCCGTCCCCCCATCCGGAGCGCTTCAATGTATATGCCCGCCCATTTCGAAGAGAACCGTCCAGAGGTTCTTCATCGCCTGATCGCCGAGCAACCGTTCGGCGCGCTGATCACGCACGGCCCGCATGGGCTCGATGCGAATCATCTGCCATTCGAGGCACAGTTGCTGCCGGCCGCCGACGGCACGTCGGAAGCGTCGCGCTACGTGTTGCGCGCGCATGTCGCGCGCGCGAACCCGGTCTGGCAGGAGGCCGCGACGCATCCCGACGCGCTGGTGATTTTCCAGGGACCGGCCGCCTACATTTCGCCGAGCTGGTATCCGAGCAAGCACGAGGCCCACAAACAGGTGCCGACCTACAACTATATGGTCGTGCATGCGCATGGCAGGATTGTGGTGCACGACGATGAATCGTTCGTGCGTGGTCTTGTCGCGCGACTGACGCGCAAGATGGAAGCCGGCGAGGCGGTGCCGTGGAAGATGGGCGATGCGCCCGCCGATTTCATCGCGCAGATGCTCGGCGCGATCGTTGGCATCGAGATCGAGGTGACGCGGCTGGTCGGCAAATGGAAACTCGGGCAGAACAAGGCGGCAGCCGACCGGCGCGGTGCGGCGCAAACGCTGCTCGCACGCGACGGCGACGAGCAGAAAGCGGTTGGACAGGCGATGCTCGATGCGCCGCCGGCGTTTTGAGTCGAGCGCATGCCGGCGCTATGACTGCACTATCACCGCCGCGGCACTGTTTCGACACCTCTTACATCTCGCCATCTAGCGCGCTGCGGTGGCACGCTTACGTTCCGTACTCTCTCCACGGCCGCGCGCCTCTCAATGGCGCGCGTTACGCGGCAGCCGCATAATCCGTCCTTGACCTTCCAATGATAGGAAGGTCGATACTGGATCGATCATGCGGCCTCATGCCGCCACGAGCCTTCTAGCCATGACTGGACTTGCCAATCCGCCGCGTTCCGCCGACGCGGCTTCCTCCTCCACGCCTGCGCGCGTCGTCGAAATCGATGTCGGCGGGATGACTTGCGCGTCGTGCGCGATGCGGGTGGAAAAAGCGCTGTCGAAAGTGCCGGGCGTCGCGCGCGCAACCGTGAATCTCGCCACCGAACAGGCGCGGGTTGAAAGCGACGCCACCGTCGAACCCGAGCGACTCGCCGAGGCGGTCCGCAAAGCCGGCTACGAAGCCACGCTCCACGCGAATGCCGATATCTCTGTGCCAACGGAAACACTGCATGCAGCACCGCAGGCCACCGAATTGCAGATCGGCGGCATGACCTGCGCGGCCTGCGCGACGCGTGTCGAAAAAGCGCTGGCGAAAGTGCCGGGCGTCGCCCGCGCGTCCGTGAATCTCGCCACGGAAATCGCCACCATCCATGCTGAAAACGTTGCGTCCGCCGACACCGATGCGCTGATCGCCGCCGTCAAAAAGGCGGGCTATGAAGCGATGCCGATCGTGACGCCAGGCACGCCGTCGGCAACCGTCGAGGCGATCGACGCCAGCGCGCCCGCCGCAACTGGCGAGCACCACTCCGCGACCCACCCCGCCACCGCCGCCGAGCGCAAACAACGCGAGGCGCACCGCGATCTCGCCGGCGTCATCGCGTCCGCGCTGCTGACGCTGCCGCTCGTCGCGCCGATGTTCGGCGAATGGTTCGGCGTCCACGTGATGCCGCCGGCATGGCTGCAGTTCGTGCTCGCGTCGATCGTGCAGTTCGCGTTCGGCGCGCGCTTCTATCGCGCAGCCTGGCGCGCGGTGCGTGCCGGCGCCGGCAACATGGACCTGCTGGTCGCGCTCGGCACGTCGGCCGCGTATGGCATCAGCGTCTACGAACTCGCGCTGCATCCGGGCGACACAATGCATCTGTACTTCGAGGCGTCGGCGGTCGTCATCACGCTGGTGCGCTTCGGCAAATGGCTCGAAGCGCGCGCGAAGCGCCAGACCACCGACGCGATCCGCGCGCTCAACGCGCTGCGCCCCGATCGCGCGCGCATCCGCGACGGCGCCGGCGAGCGCGACGTGCCGCTCGCGCAGGTGCAGGTCGGCACGGTCGTGATCGTGCGACCGGGCGAGCGCGTGCCGGTCGACGGCGCGGTGCTCGAAGGCCGCACGCATATCGACGAAGCGCTGATCACCGGCGAAAGCCTGCCGGTGCCGAAGCAGGCCGGCGACGCGGTCACGGCCGGCTCGATCAACGGCGAAGGCCTGCTCGCGGTGACGACCACCGCGATCGGCGCGGAAACCACGCTCGCGCGCATCATCCGGCTCGTCGAAAGCGCGCAGGCGGAGAAGGCGCCGATCCAGCGGCTGGTCGACCGGGTCAGCGAAATCTTCGTGCCGGCGATTCTCGCGATTGCCGCGCTGACGCTGATCGGCTGGCTCATCGCCGGCGCAGGCGGCGAGACCGCGATCCTCAACGCGGTCGCGGTGCTGGTGATCGCCTGCCCGTGCGCGCTCGGACTCGCGACACCCGCCGCGATCATGGCCGGCACTGGCGTCGCGGCGCGCCACGGCGTGCTGATCAAGGACGCGGAAGCGCTCGAAATCGCGCATCGCGTATCGATCGTCGCGTTCGACAAGACCGGCACGCTGACGCTCGGGCAACCTTCGGTGACGGCGTTCGAGTCGGTCGGCGCAATCGGCCGCGACGACGCGCTGGCGCTCGCCGCGGCGGTGCAGCGCCATAGCGATCACCCGCTGGCGCGCGCGGTGGTGAACGCTTATGAGGCCGCGCAGTCCGGTGGAGCGGACAACTCGGTGGCTCAGGCGAGTGAGACGGTTGGAGCAGGTCAAGCAGTTGAGGCAGTTGGTGTGGTCAATGCAGGCGAAACGGTTGGAAAGGCCGGCGCGATTGGTGCCGCTGAAGCGACTGAGGCGACTGAAACGGCCAACGCCTCAACCGGACAAACTCCGGCGCAAGCACCACGTGCGTTGCAAACCGCAGCAGCGACGGCCACGACGCCGTCGACCCACACCCACGCAGCCGCCCCGCAAGCCACCGCCGCGCGTGCCGTTGCCGGCCGCGGCGTCGAAGCCGACATCGACGGCCGCACGATCGCGCTCGGCAGCACGCGCTGGCTGCGCGAACTCGGTATCGCGTTGTCGCCCGAACTCGCCGCGCGCGCGAGCGAACTCGAAGCGGCCGGCAACACCGTGTCATGGCTAATGACGCGCGCGCCGCACGCGCCCGCCGCGCTCGCGCTGATCGGGTTCGGCGATACGGTGAAGCCGAGCGCGCGCGCGGCCGTCGAACGGCTCGCGCGCATGGGCATCCGCAGCGTGCTCGTGACCGGCGACAACCACGGTAGCGCGGCGAGCGTCGCGCGCACGCTCGGCATCGACGAATTCCACGCCGAAGTGCTGCCCGACGACAAGGCCCGCGTGATCCGCGACCTGAAGATCCGCCACGCCGGCATCGTCGCGATGGCGGGCGACGGCATCAACGACGCGCCCGCGCTCGCCGCCGCCGATATCGGCATCGCGATGGCGACCGGCACCGATGTCGCGATGCACGCGGCCGGCGTCACGCTGATGCGCGGCGACCCGGCGCTCGTCGCCGACGCGATCGACATCTCGCGGCGGACCTGGCGCAAGATCCAGCAGAACCTGTTCTGGGCCTTCGTCTACAACCTGATCGGTATTCCGCTCGCCGCATTCGGTCTGCTGAACCCGATGCTCGCGGGCGCGGCGATGGCGTTTTCGAGCGTCAGCGTCGTGACCAACGCGCTGCTGTTGCGCGCGTGGCGCGGCGCGCGCCAGTAAGACCGTGGATGTCCCGCGCGTTGGGCCGCGCGGGACATGAGCCCCTTTCAGCCACCGAACTCGATCACGCAGTCGGCCGGAACATCTGGAACATTTCACCGATCTGCGCATAGTCGGCGCGATAGCCCGCGCGCATGATCGGCTGCGCGGCCTGCGTGTCGAACAGGCCGTCTTTCAGATACGCGTCGTTGATATGCACGCCGACTACCTGGCCGAGCGACAGATAGTTGTCCATCGGCTTACCGTCGACGTCGTGCAGACGCACGATCTGCAGCAGCTTGCATTCGAGCGCGGCCGGCGACTCGGCCACGTGCGGCACCGCGACGTTGCGGCCCGGCGCGGGCGTGAGGCCGGCCAGTTCGAACTCGTCGACGTGCGGCGCGACCGGCGCGGACGAGCGGTTCATCTGCTCGGCCAGCGGCCGGCTGGAAAGATTCCACACGAATTCGCCGGTCGCCTCGATGTTGGCCAGGCTATCTTTGCGGCCCTCGCTGCAAAAACCGATGATCGGCGGAAAGGTCGCGAACGCGCCGAAGAAACTGTACGGCGCGAGATTGAGCGTGCCGTCGGCAGCGCGCGACGAAATCCAGCCGATCAGCCGGGGCGCGACGATCGCCTTGAACGGATCGTGCGGCAAGCCATGACCGGCGGCGGGATCATAGAAGTAATGAGACATGACGTGGGTTCGGGTTGGCGTGTGACAGGAAAGGCCAGAAAAGATGGCGAACAAAGCGCCGCACGCGCATACGGTGCGCGCGGCGAACAGCCACTACTTATACCGCACTGAGCCGCACTAAGCCCGCGCTAGCCGCGCTCGATCACGCGCTTGCGCCCTTCCCGCACGCGCGCGAGCCGCGCTTCGTCCCAGTCGTGAAAGCCCGCGCCGCTGCGTACGCCGACGCGTCCCGCGTCGACCTGCTCGCGCAGCAGATCGATCACGTCCTCGTCCTTCGCGAGTTGCGGCAGCAGATGCGACGCGATGTCGACGTAGGTATCGAGCCCGCCCATATCCGCGCTTTCGAATGGTCCGACGATGCCCCACCGGCGTCCCAGCGAAGCCTTCATCACGCGGTCGACCACCTCAGGCGTCGCCGCCCCCGAGCGCACGATATTCAGCGCCTCGCGCAGCACCGCGAACTGCAGCCGGTTGCCGACGAAGCCCGGAATCGCCTTCGCGAGTACGACCGGTTCCATGCCGATCGCGCTCATCAGCGTGGCGGTTTGCGCGGTGACTTCGGGCGCGGTCGCGCTGCCGGGCACGACTTCGACGAGCGGAATCATGTGCGGCGGATTCCAGAAATGCGCGATCACGAAGCGCTCTTTCGCGCGCAGCGGCGTGGCGAGCTGATCGGGCGGGAAACCGCTGGTATTGCTCGCGAGAATCGCATCGGCGGCGAGCAGGCCGTTGAGCGTCGCATACAGACGGTGCTTGAGTTCGAGCACCTCGGGAATCGCCTCGATCACGAAGCGCGCCTCGGCGATCGCGTCGAGCCGCACCTGCGTTTCGATGCGCGCGAGCGCTGCCTGTTTGGCGGCAGCGTCGATGCGGCCCGCGTCGATCAGCTCGTCGAGCACCGCTTGCGCTTTCGGCGCGACGCTCGCGAGCCGCGTCGGATCGACGTCGTGCACGATCGTCCGATATCCATGCAAGGCCGCCTGCGTCGCAATGCCGACGCCCATCAGCCCCGTGCCCACCACACCTACCACCAGGTCCTGCGTTGCCTTGTTCACAAGCGCTCCCGCTGCCGTCGATGAAAGCTTGGAAGCATAGCGCAGCGCGCCGGTTCAGCAGACCGCACCCACAGACCGCGAATTCGAAAGTGCGGCCCCAGACGCGACGAAGCCGGCCTTTCCGTGAGGAAAAGGCCGGCTTCGTGGACTCACGCCGCGCGAGGCGGCGCCGTCATGCCCGCATTAGTAACGCGGCGGGGGCGGACGATGGTCATCGTCGTGGTGGCGCGGATCGCGGTCGTGCGGATGATGGCGCATCCACTCGTCGTGCTCCCAATAACGGTGGCCATCCCAGTAACGGTCGCCATGCCAGCCGATGTTGATCGACATGCCCACCGGCACCATGTGCGGCTGACCGTACACGACCGGCGCCGGGCCGTGATCGATGATCACGCGTTCCTGAGCGACTGCGCTGCCTGCCGCGATGAGCGCGCCGCCAGCCAACAGCGTTGCGATAACCGAGCGCGATGCCTTGCTGAAGTTTTTCATAATGACCTCCCGTCAAAGTTTTGTGCCAAGCCAGCGTCCGTGTTGGGCCGGGCTTCACGATTCGATCGAGGCGATTCGCGAGAGACCCGAAGCAGACGCCGTACGCTTGAGAGCCACTTTAGCGGCCCCAATCGCATGAAGACGTGAGGACTTGTAAGCGCGCATTTCATAGATGGGGACGGATGACGAAACCCCGTTTCCGCCGTCGAGCCCCATACCGCAAGCCCCAGCGCGCGACGCCACGATTTAGCCTGACGAATTGACGTCAGAGCCCGTTACATTCATTTCGCGGGCGAAATATTTGGCAAGGAGTGGGGAGGCGCTGATGAAAGGCTATCGCAAGCCTGTGGCGTGAGCGGTGTGCCGCAAGAGTTGCGAGAGCCGCTCCCTTGGAAACCACCACCCAAACAAAAAGCCACGATCCGCATTCACGAACAGTGGCTTCATAAGATGCGCACCCGATGTGCGCGCCCCGGCGCGTTGTCTCGCGCTCAGGAGGTGATGCAGGTCTTAGTCGGACAGCTTGATGCCGAACAGCGTGGCTTGCGCGCGGCGCATACGTTCCGCTTCGCGAGCACGCGCTTCGTACGAGTAGTCCGAATCCAGCGGAAGATGGGGCGACGCAAAGAGGTCGCTGACCTTTTGGAACAGTGCAAAGATGAAGCTCATGGCGACTCCCGGTTAGTAACTGCAATGACTAGGGTTTTCCCTTAAAAAGAATTATAGGGTTTTCCCTAGTTAAAATCTAGTGCAATGCAGCAAATTTTTAGCCGGAAGGCAACCTGATGCGTCGAATTCCTCATGATGCGTTGCACTATGACAACGTCCCCATTTAACAATTTAGGGGTCGAAAGCGTAGTGCTACTGAAGCGTGATCGGCGCTGGCTTGCGGCTGCGTGGAAGCTTGACGCCGGAGGCCGGTTTGCGCGGATTGACGACGGCCGCATCGAGCACACCTGCGGCGTCGCGGCCCAGGGGCATCTATCCGTTTGCGGGAGTAGCAGCAGGAGACAGGGCGCCGGAGAATGCGACGCCGGAGGGAAGCCGCCGCGCGCCGCCGGTTCGAGGGCTGGCGCGGCGGATGGTTGTAACGATCAGTTCGGGTTGACCGCTTTCGCCCGATGGCCATGCGGCGCGCGGGCATGTCGGCCGCGAGCCGGCGTTGCGCCGACCTGAGGTGCGGGAGTCGTCGCGGCCGGCGCGGAGCCGGCGTTCGCGGTCGCCGCGGCGGCCAGGGCCGCGTGCGTGTCGAGCAGGCTCACCATCGCAGCCTGCTGGCTCTGCATCATCTGCTCGAGGCGGTGTTGCTGCGCGGTGGTCTCGCGTGTCAGACGCATCAGCAGCAGCGTCTGCGCGATGCCGATCGCCACCGAGACCAGCAACGCGCCGACCACGATCGACAGCATCCATTTCATGCGGCGCGAATGATCGGTCGCGGCGCGGCGCTGGTCGGCGATCACGCCGTAGAGCGCATCGACGGTGTCGGCGAACGCGGTGACGCGCGCGCGATCGAGTTCCGGTTCGGCGCGCAGCGCGGCGGCGGCCGCCTCGGCGCGGCGCGCTTCGAGCCATGGCGCGGCGGAGGCGGCTTGAGTGTCGACAGAGGTCGGCGCGGCTGCCGGCGCTACGGTCGAGGGCGCGTCGGTGTCGGCGGCGAGCGCCGTCTCGGTCGATGCGGCATCCGTCGTCGCAACGACGGCCGTTGACGCGGTGGCCTCGTCGACGGACTGGTTCGCGCTGTTCGTATCGGTCGTCGCCGGTGAGGCAGAAGCGGAAGCCGGCGCCGGAATCGACGCCGCGTCGCGCGATGCCGTCGCGGCTTTCGCAAACGTCGCCGCGAAACGCTGTGGCGGCTTGCCACCTTGAGCCGACGCCGCACCACCCGCTTGCGCCGCCTGACGCAACGCGGTCACGCTGCGCATGACCGTTGCCGCCGCCATCGCCGGACTCGGCGGCAACGGCTGTTCACGCGTAGGGGTTGCCGGCTTATTGACGGTGGAAGCCACGGTGGAGGCTTCGGCCGTCGGCGCTCCGGCGTCCATAACGCTCGCTACGTCCTTCGCGGCGTCGCCCGTCGATGCATCGCCCGTCGTCGCACCAGTCTCCACGACACCCGCAACACCCGCATCAACCGGCATCGCCGGCTCCACATCGAACCCGCTCAACTGCCCGTTCACCGGCACCGGCGCTTCGCTCTTCGCCACGCGCGGCGCGCGCCGCGCCGCCTTGTCGACGGTGTTGTCGTCGAGCGCGCCAACCGCTTGCAGCACGACGTTGGGCAACTCGAAGCCATCCAGCGTGCCCTGGCGAATGTCGATATTCATCGCCTCGAGCGTCGCGCGCGTGGGATCGTCGGGGAACAGGTCGAGCGTGCTGTCGTCGCGGATCACGCCGCTCAGTTGCGCGAGACGTTGTGCGGAGCGCGCCGCGCGCGCCAGTTTCTTTTCGGTTTCGCTGGAGACTGCGCCCTGCCGCTGCTTCTTCGAAGCGGCGCGCCGGGGTTTGGACTGCGGGGATGCTGCGGAATCTGCCATAGAGAAAAAAGCGGTCGTCGCCGGGAACGGGGCGCCGGAAACCGCTCGTCATTGCCATTGGAATTTTTTAGAGACCGCATTGTCGCATGGCGGTCCGCCCGCGCCGAAGCCATTCCCCGACGATTTGCGCCGATTTCGCGATTCACGACGTCGCGTCGTCCTGCCTGAACTGCCGAACCCCCGGCAACTGCCGCAAGCGCGCGCAGATCGCCTCGTATTCCGTCGTCGACACGCGATGCAGCGTGATCATCACCTCGTCGCATTCGGGCGCGTCGTCGCTCTGCTGCATCACGAACTGCTTGACGCGCGGGCTCGCGGCGCCGAGCTCGTCGTGCAGCGAGTGGAACGTGAGCGCGCCGCGCTCGACGAGCATCGACACCTGGCGCCGCTGCTTGACCGTGATGAAACGCCGCTCGAGCGGCTTGATGCCGGCGAGGATGATCAGAATGATGATGGTCGCCGCGATCGACGCCGTGTACAGCCCGCCGCCGACCGCCAGCCCGATCGCCGCGACCGACCACAGGCTCGCCGCGGTCGTGAGTCCACGCACGATCTCGCCGCGCAGCAGGATCGAGCCCGCGCCGAGAAAGCCGATGCCCGACACGACCTGCGCGGCCATCCGCGACGGATCGAGCACCACGTGATCGCCGCGCAGCACCTCCGCGAAGCCGTACGCCGACACGATCATGATCAGCGTCGAGCCGACGCACACCAGCATGTGGGTGCGCAGGCCCGCCGCCCACGACAGCCGCTCCCGCTCGAAGCCGATCACGCTGCCGAGCGCCGCCGCGAGAACCAGGCGGGAAATGAGTTCGAGATTGCCCAACATCGTTGTTCCTCCTTATTTGTGATGAGCGTCGGCGAGCTGCCGTGGCAAACGCTCGCATGCATCGAGCATTGCCGATACTTGCGCCAAGATGCCAGCGCGAGAGCTTTGCTTTATGCTAAGCCGCACACCGCCGCGGCCTTGAAGCGCGGCATCGAAGCGCGGCCCCGCCCCGCATTCCCGGACCGCCGCTGAACGCCGCCTCGACACACCGCGCCCGACTCATTCGACTTATGCCAAGCACGACCCTCCCCTCCGCTTCGACGACCACCGCCGCAACCGCGCTGCGCGAACATTTCGCGCACGTGGTACTGCCGATGTGGCGCGGGCCCGGCTTCAACACCGCACTGAAACTGCCCTACGAAGCACTCGACGCCACCGGCCAGCAACCGCTGCCCGCGCAGCGCTACCGGGCGATGGCATGTGCGCGACAGTTGTTCACGTTTTCCCGGGCCGGCGACGCCGAGCACGCGCATTTACTGTTCGATTCGCTCAGGCATACCTTTCAGGACACTGACCACGGCGGATGGTTCTACAGCGTCGACGCGCTCGGCGTGCCGCTCGACACGACCAAGGACCTGTACACGCACGCGTTCGTGATCTTCGCGTGCGCCGAATACGCGCGCCGGTTCGACAGCCACGACGCGCTGCAACTGGTGCACAGCACGACCGCGCTGATCCAGTCGAATTTCACCGCCAACGGCGACCTGTTCAACGCGGCGCTGAACGTCGACTTCTCGAAAGTCGCCGGCACGCCGCTGCAAAATCCGCTGATGCATCTGACCGAAGCGTGGCTCGCCGCCTGCGAGGCGACCCGTGACAACGTATTCGGCGCCGCGCTGCGCCGGCTCGCCAGCGCGGTCGCACGGCATTTCGTGCACGCGCCGAGCGGCTGCGTCGCCGAATTGCCGATCGGTGCGAGCGGCAACCGTCTGGAGCCGGGCCATCAGTTCGAGTGGTATTGGCTCGTCAGCCAGGCCGGCGCGCTATTCGACGGCACCGGACTCGCCGAAGCGGTGGCGCGCGCGTTCACCTTCGCGCAGCAGCACGGCGTGGACCCGGACAGCGGCGGCGTATGCGCGTCGCTCGACGAATTCGGCAACGTCAAGGACGCGACGCAGCGGATCTGGGCGCAGACCGAATTCCTGCGCGCGCTCGCCTGTCACGACGACGCAACGGTGCGCGCGGCATTGCCGCAACAGATCGCACGTTTTCAGCAATCCTTCCTGCATAAAAACGGCTGGTTCGAATGCAAGACCCCGGAAGGCGAAGTGACCCGCCCCGACATGCCATCGACGACCCCTTATCACCTCACCACCGCCTATGCGGCACTGCCAGCCGAAGCGGAATCGGGGACGCCTTCTTGACGAATTTAGCCGGTAATCGAAGAAGTTAGAGGGTCGAATCGTTCGAAAAAAGCGCGCGCGTTTTTGAGAAAAATGCGCCGACCCTTTTCGGAAAAAGCCAATGCCGCTGGTTTACCCTGGCCACCGTAAAACCCTTGCCGAAGCTTTCCCGAGCCCTAAAAAAGGTCAAAACAGGGGAATACCCGGATGCAGGTTGATTGGCGTCTGTCATAAAGACGTGATACAACTCTCCCCTCGCGGCCGTTCTCATATCGAGCAATTGCGGTCGCGATGCAATACACAACATTTATTGGATTAAAAATGGCAACAGGTACTGTTAAGTGGTTTAACGATGCAAAGGGCTTTGGCTTCATCACGCCGGACGACGGCGGCGAAGACCTGTTTGCGCACTTCTCGGAAATCCAGGCATCGGGCTTCAAGTCCCTGCAGGAAAACCAGAAAGTGACGTTTGAAGTCAAGCAAGGCCCGAAGGGCAAGCAGGCTGCAAACATCCAGTCGGCCTAAGTACTTTCGTACTTTTGAGGCAGACTCGGACGCCGCAATAGGCGCCTCTCCAGGCCCTTGCGTCTGATGCAAAATGGCTCGCTTATAGCGAGCCATTTTCTATTTCGATGCCCGGTTTTCATGCATTGGCGCTTAAATCGCCGGCATCGTAGTTAAGCGAATTCCGCATTGGCCGCCCGCATTGCGCCCGGCTGTTGCGTGCGCAATACAGTTTCCGAATTTTCGGAAAAACGACAGCCGGAAAATCTTCAGTGACTTCGTTGCCATGGGCATACGAGGCTTGCGGCGATTGCGCGAAGAACGCCGGGCCGCACAGCACGGCCGGGCGCCTTTCGAACCGGCAGATAAACACTTGCCTTCGGCTATAGCGAGCGCGAGCGCTACGCCGCTGCAGCAGGCTCCCGCGACAGCCCCATCACTGCCTGCAATATCGCCGCGCGCGCCTGACCGAGAATCAGCCCGCGCCACACGTCGTCCTCGCAGTAGAAGCCGGCGCGGATCTCGTTGCGAATCGCGGCGATCCGTTGCGGGTCCGCGTCGGGATGCCGACGCACCCACGCGTCGGCGCGCAGCCGGTGCAACATGTCGACGAGGGGGACCGTGCCGTATTCGATCGCAATCGCCGTCGTGCGTGCATGCGGGCACGTGCGGCGCAGCGTGTCGAGCACCGGACCGGCGACGTTCGCCGCGACCGACGTGCCGTCGAGCGGACTCGTCACGTCGGCGCCCCACCACGCGCGAGCGCGCGGCAGTTCGTCGGCACCGAGCAGCCCCACGCAGATCTTTTCGCCGTGCCCATACGGCCCGAGACCGGTATGAAAGTCGATCCAGCCGATGCTGTCGCACGCCGCGCCGTAGTTCTCCAGCAGCGTCTGCATGAGGCGCGTGCTCCACACCGTGCGCACGCCGCCGAAGAACATGCCGTCGGCGTGCCGATACTGCCCGATCGTCAATGCCTGCTGATACGCCGCTTCGCCACGTTCGGCGATATACGCGGCGATCGCCGCGGCGTTATCGGCCGACGGCGGCCACTCCGGCGGCACCAGCAACGCGTGGAGATCGTCGTAGGCGGGATTGACCGGCAACGGCCGGGAAAAGTCGATGCTGTTGCGATTCAGGTCGACGTTGTCCTCGTTCGTGCGACTCAGATGCGAAAAGCCGTACGGGTTGATCGCGTGGACCACGAGGATCGCCACGTCGAGCTTCTCGAGCAGCGCATGCAACGACCGGTCGCACAACAGCGCGATCTGCGCGGCCGAGCCGCAAAAGCCCTCGACGCCATGCGTGCCCGACGTCAGCACCAGCAGACGGCGCGCCGTTTGCGGACCGAGACGCACGACGTCGGTTGCAAGCTCTTCGCCTTCGAGACCGCGCTGCGCCGGAATCGCATGGCTCTCGACACGCGCCGCCAGCGCGGCGGCGCAGCGCAGATACAGCTGTCGCGCTTCCCCGTAGGACGGCGCGAAACACGACGATGGGTTCATCGCAGCTCCAGTACTCATGCCGGCGTGAGGAACGATTCGGTCAGACGCACCCAGTAGGTCGAGCCGAGCGACAGCACGTCGTCGTTGAAATCGTAGCTGGTGTTGTGCAGCATGCACGGGCCGAGGCCGTGTCCGTGGTCGCGATGCTCGCCGCTGCCGTTGCCGATGTACGCGTAGCAGCCCGGCTTTTCGAGCAGCATGAACGAGAAATCTTCGGCGCCCATCGTCGGATCGATATGGGTCTCGACGTGCTCCTTGCCGACGATGTCCTGCATCACGCCCAGCGCAAAATGCGTTTCCTTCTCCGTGTTGACGGTCGGCGGATAGTTGCGGCGGAACGAGAATTCGACGCTGCAGCCGTACGCGAGCGCGGTCGCCTCGGCGAGTTGCTTCATGCGACTTTCGATCAGGTCCAGCACCTCCACCGAGAACGTGCGCACGGTGCCGGCCAGCGTCGCGGTATCGGGAATCACGTTGACCGCTTCGCCCGCGTTGATCTGCGTGATCGACAGCACGGCCGCGTCGATCGGACGCTTGTTGCGCGTCATGATGCTTTGCAGGCCCGTGCCGATCTGCATCGCGGTGAACACCGGATCGATGCCGTTGTGCGGAATCGCCGCATGCGCGCCGACGCCCTTCACGGTGATGCGGAATTCGTTGCTCGACGCCTGAGTGGCACCGACACGCGCGCCGAACTCGCCCGCGGGCATGCCCGGCCAGTTGTGCAGCGCGAACACCGAATCGACCGGGAAGCGCTCGAACAGACCGTCTTCGATCATGGCCTTCGCGCCGCCGCCGCCCTCCTCGGCCGGCTGGAAAATAAACACCACGGTGCCGTCGAAATTGCGATGTTGCGACAGATACTGCGCCGCGCCGAGCAGCATCGCGGTGTGGCCGTCGTGTCCACACGCATGCATCTTGCCCGGATGCTGCGACGCGTGATCGAACGTGTTCAGTTCCTGGATCGGCAGCGCGTCCATGTCGGCGCGCAGGCCGATCGACTTGCGGCTCGACCCATTGCGCAGCACGCCGACCACGCCGGTCTTGCCGAGCCCGCGCGTGACTTCGAGACCCCACGCTTCGAGCTTCTGCGCGACGACTTCAGCCGTGCGATGTTCTTCGTAGCACAGCTCCGGATGCGCGTGGATGTCGCGGCGAATCGCCTGAATGCCGGGATTCGCGTGAGCAATTTCGGGGATGATTTTCATGTCGAGTCCTTGTTTGCAGTGTTTTTTCAGCGGTCGAACGACCGCCGATGGCGAGGCTCGCGGTGAGCCTCGTTGCAGCGGAATCCATCCGCGGGCTACATCAGCGGCTGTTTCGAGCGGTCCTTGAGCAGCGCGATCGTGACCAGACCGATCACGCAACCGAACAGGCCGTAGTAGACGACCGCGAGTTTGTCTTCGGTGATCTTGATCAGCAGCGTCGCGATCGCGCCCGCGAAGCCGCCGAAGATCATCACCGCGAAGTTGTAGCCGATCGCCATGCCGGTCGAGCGCACATGCGCGGGAAACAGTTCGCAGACGAACGCGCAATACGAACCCTGAAAGAGCCCGAGCGAGGCCATCAGGCAGCACTGCACGAAAATCAGCACGGGCAGCGTCGGATGACTCGTCAGCAACGCGAACAGCGGATACGAGATCACGAGGCTCAACACGGTCGACGCGACCATCGGCTTCTTGCGGCCGATTGCATCGGAGAGATAGCCCGACGCGAAGGTCGCCGCGATATAGGCGATCGCCGCGCAGCACGACGCGATCACGCTGCTTGCGAACGGGATGTCGAGCGTCTTCGTCGCGTAGCTCGGCATGTAGTAGTAGAAGATGTACGTGCCGATCGTGCCGTACACGGTCAGCCCGAAACCGGCCAGGATCGCGCGCCAGTGCACGACGATCGATTCGAGGAACGGCGGCTTCGCGGTCGGCAGACGCTGCGCCTGGTGCTTGAAGACCGGCGATTCATCGAGCTTCGAGCGCACGTAAAGGCCCACCGGCACGATCAACAGTCCGAGCATGAACGGAATACGCCAGCCGAAATCCTCGAGTTGCGCGGGGCTCAGCACACGCGTGAGCGCGACGCCGGTCAGCGCGCCGAGCAACATGCTGCACGCCTGGCTGATCATCTGGAAACTGCCGTACACGCCGCGTCGCTCCACCGGCGCATGTTCGACCAGAAACGCCGTCGCGCTGCCCACTTCGCCGCCGGCGGAAAAACCCTGCAGAAAGCGGCCGATCAGCATCAGGACCGGCGCGAAAATGCCAATCTGCGCATACGTGGGCGACAGCGCGATGATGCCGACGCCCACCGCCATCAACGAGATCGTCACGACAAGCGCCGATTTACGGCCATGACGGTCCGCGTAATTGCCGAGAACGATGCCGCCGAGCGGTCGCGTCAGAAAGCCGACGCCGAACGTGGTCCACGCCGCGAGCAGCGAGGCGGTCGCGTTGTCGCTGGGGAAAAACTGCTTCGCGATGATCGCCGCGAAGAATGAGAAAACCGTGAAGTCGAACCATTCGAGCGCATTGCCGATGGTCGCGACGACGATCACGCGCGCGTCGAACGATCGGCTTGCGGGGGTGCTGTGCAGCGGCGCTTCGGACTCGCGCGAGTGAACGGATACATCCATTCCTGTCTCCTGGGGTGCGTCCATCGGTTTGTTCTGGTATTTGCACCCCATTGTCCACAGCCGTTTAAATCAAGGAAAGCTAAAATTTCTTGTTATTCGCTTCAAAAAATTTGATGTATCGTCGGTGGCGGAATGGCCTGGCTTCTCCTCTCTCCGCACGCCTTTCGCAGCCGATTCCATTTGCCCGAGGCCGTCTTGAGCACGATCCGCTTTCTGCGTACCTTCATCGCCGTCGCGCGCTACGGCTCGTTTGCGATTGCCGCCGAACAGATGGCGCTCACGCAATCGGCGGTCAGCATGCAAATGCGCGCGCTCGAAGCCGAGTTCAAACACGAGCTGTTCGACCGCAGCGGCCGCAAGATCATGCTCAATGCGATGGGCAAGAGCCTGCTGCCGCACGCGCAGCAACTGCTCTCCGTTTATGAAGCGATGCGCGCGATGGCGGGCGGCCTCGAAGAAGACGTCGGGCCGGTGTCGATCGGCGCGGTCGAATCGGTGGTCGGCGCATTGGCCGAAGCCGTCGCGCATCTGAAGATGACGCGGCCGAATCTCGACGTGCGCATCACGGCCGCGAAATCGGTCGACCTCGCCGCGCGCGTCGATTCGGGCGAAATCGACGCTGCCGTCATCATCGACACGCCGGGCCGCCGTCCGGCCAGCGTGCAATGGACGCCGGTCTATTCGGAGCCGCTCGTGCTGCTCGCCAGTGCGAATCTGGCCGAAGCGCCGGTGGCCGAGCTATTGCGCACACAGCGCTTTCTGCGCTTCGATCGGACCCAGCGCACCGGTGTGATCATCGATCGCGCGATGCGCAAGCAGCGCGTGAAGGTCAACGAGTTTCTCGAACTCAATTCGCTGGAAGGAATCGCCGAACTCGTGCGCCAGGGGATCGGCGTCGCGGTGGTGCCGCTGCTGCGCCGCTCCTCGTGGACCCGCGACGACGCGTTGCGCGTCGTGCCGCTGCCGGAAGCCGGCGTGCAGCGCAACGTGGGGATGCTGGAGCGCACGCAGCACGGGAAGATGGCCGTGACGGCGGCGATCGTGCGGCAGTTGAAGCGGGTGATCTGAGACGGACGATCTGACGCGGGTAATCTGAAGCGGATGATTTGACGTGAGGCCGGCGCCGACATCAAAGCGCCGACACCATACCGTCATTGTCGCTCCCTATATTTGTCAGCGCCCGATCCTGACAATTGCCGCACGACAGGTTACGGGCGTGCAACACAACATCCTTGAGCTTCCACGAGCGGGGTCTCGGCAGGCAGCCGTCCAAACGGGCGATATCGAGCATGGAGCGCGAACGGTGCAGACGGACCGGTCGTGACAAGCCATGCCGGTTCGCCGGACCAGCGGCTGCGGTGAACGCTATCAAAGGCTTCCACGATCAGCCAGAAAAGAAGGAGCACCCGCACCGTGAACTCCCGCCGCAAATTTCTTCAAGGTACCGCCACGGCCGGCCTGTCGGCTGCCGCACTGAGCGTATTTCCGCCCAGCATCCGTCGCGCGCTCGCGATTCCCGCTCACCATGAGAGCGGCACGATCAAGGACGTCAAACACGTCGTGATCCTGATGATGGAAAACCGCGCATTCGATCACTACTTCGGCACCTACAAAGGTGTGCGCGGCTATGGCGATCGCTTCACGATTCCGCTGCCGAACGGCCGCAACGTGTGGCAGCAGATCGATGCCAACGGCAACGTGGACCTGCCCTACCATCTGGACGAGACCAAGGGCAATGCGCAGCGCGTGACCGGCACGCCGCACAGCTGGGTCGACACACAGAACGCGTGGGACGGCGGCCGCATGGCGGCATGGCCGGTGTCCAAGCAGAATCAGACGATGGGCTACTTCGACACGGCCGAAATCCCGTTCCAGCGCGCACTGGCCGAAGCGTTCACCCTCTGCGACGACTACCACTGCGCGTTCCTGGGCGGCACGCACCCGAACCGCATCATCCACGCGACCGGCACGAACGGTCCGGCGTACGGCAAGACCTTCGTCAACAACTTCAGCGGCGACTTCGACGTCACGACGTCGGCATCCGCGTACTTCGACTGGAAGACCACCGCCGAGCGCCTCGAAGAAGCCGGCGTGAGCTGGAAGGTGTATCAGAACATCAAGAACACGTATGGCTGCAACCCGTTGCTCGGCTTCAAACAGTTTCGCAAGGCCAACGAGGCGCTGCCGACGGCGCGTCAGGTCAACACGTCGCTGACCCAGGCCGCCGAGCCGGTCTACAACCCCGCCGATGCGGCGGCGCAGCCGCTGATCAAAGGCTACGCGAACACGCTGCCGACCACGGACACCGACCCGAACACCAACGGCACCTTCGTCGAAGCGTTCGCCGACGATGTGAAAAACGGCCGTCTGCCGGAAGTCTCGTGGGTCGTGCCGACCGACGTCTACTCCGAGCACCCGGGGCCGTCGAGCCCGGTGCAGGGCGCGTGGTTCGTGCAGCAATTCCTCGATGCGTTGACCGCCGTGCCCGAGGTGTGGAGCAAGACCGTCCTGCTCGTCAACTTCGACGAGAACGACGGCTTCTTCGACCACGTGCCCCCGGCCGCCGTGCCGTCGCCCAACGGTGACGGCACCTACGCCGGCAAGACCACACTCGGCAGCACCGAGCTGGGCGTCGAATATTTCACGCATCCGTACGTGACGCGCGCCGACACGGGCGCAACGCCCAACAGCCAGCCGGCCGGCCCGGACGGCAAGCCGTATGGTCCGGGTCCGCGTGTGCCGCTGTGGGTGATTTCGCCATGGAGCCGCGGCGGCTGGGTCAATTCGCAGACGTTCGATCACACCTCGGTACTGCGCTTTCTCGAAGCCCGCTTCGGCATCAAGGAAAGCAATATCTCGACGTACCGCCGGCTCATCAACGGCGATCTGACGTCGGCCTTCAACTTCGCGACGCCGAACAACGAGCCGCTGCCGACCATCGCAGGCGAGAAGAGCAAGGCCGACGCCGATGCGTTGCGCGCCACCCAGCAGGCGCTGGGGCAGATCGTGCCGGACGCGAGCCGCGGCATGCCGAAACAGGCGAGCGGCTTCCGGCCGTCGCGTGCGCTGCCGTACGAGCTGCACGCCAGCGCGCATGCGGACGCGAGCGCCGGCACCGTCAAGCTGCTGTTCGCCAACACCGGTCGCCAGGGCGCCGTGTTCCACGTCTACGACAAGCTGCACCTGGACCATCTGCCGAAACGCTACGCCGTCGAGCCGGGCAAGACGCTGGACGACGTGTGGTCGCCCGCCTCCACGGACCTCGGCAAGTACGATCTGTGGGTGCTCGGCCCGAACGGCTTCCATCGCGAGTTCAAGGGCGACCTGAGCGCGTTGAAGGGGCACAAGGCCGTCAATCTGGAAGTGCGGGTGGGCTACGGCTCGCTGACCGGCAACCTGCATCTGCAACTGCGCAACGACGGTGCCGGTCCGGCCCAGTTCACCGTCAAGTCCAATCAGGTCTACGGCTCGCTGCAGGCTTTCCCGGGGCTGCCGTCCGCGGCCTTTGGGCAAGGTCCGTTGGGCTTCGGCGGCTTCCCGGTGCCGGGCTTCGGCGCATGGCCGACGCCCACGCCGTTCTCCCGCAACGATCGCCTCGGCGCGGGTCATGTCTGGACGGTCGGCACCAACGGCGCATTCCCGGTCGCGCTGTTCTGGAACCTCGCCCAGACCGGCTTCTGGTATGACTTCGAGATCACCAGCAGCACGGACAGCAGCTTCCTGCGCCGCGTCGCCGGGCGCATCGAGACCGGCCGTCACTCGGTGACCGATCCTGCGATGGGGATGACCGACCTGTTCTGATCGACGGGGAAGCGCTCAGAGAGGCGCCGGGCAGCGGCTCGGCACCTCTCGTGCAATGAATGAAGTCTTCGGGTGCATCGGCTTAAACACGCCGACGTCGTTCAACCTCGTCCCTTCGACACCCCGTCGGCCGCCCGGTCCGGCAACTCGCCGATTCCCGCCAGGCGCTGCGCCATGAATTCGCGCAGCACGCGCACCTTCGTCGAGAAACGTCGGTTCGGCAGATACGCCATGTAGATCTGCTTGCCGGTCAGCGCGTTTTCGAGCCGATAGTCGGGCAACACGACTTCGAGCTCGCCGCTCACCAGCAGATCGCGAATCAGCCAGATTTCGAATTCGGCGATGCCGAGCCCCGCGCGCGTCGTTTCGAGCAGCAGCTCCGAATGATCCGATTGCAGATTGCCCGACGGCAGAATCGACTGCACACCGTGCCCGTTCGTCAGATGCCAACGCGGATCCCCCTCCGGGTGCAGATAGCGCAGACAGTTGTGCTGCGCGAGATCGGCCGGCGTGCGCGGCCGACCGCGTCGCGCGAGATAGGACGGCGCGGCGCACAGGATGCTGTCGTTGCGCGACAGCGGCTGGACGATCAGGTTGTCCAGATAGTTTTCGCCCTCGTGAATGTCGAGGTCGAAGCCGCCCATCACCATGTCGTTGTGGTTGTCGGTCAGGCGCAAATCGAGCTGCACGGCCGGATAGAGCTCGAGGAACGGCGCCACCAGCGGCGCCAGATAGCGACGGCCGAACGCGACCGGCGCGGTCAGCTTCAGCGGGCCGCTCGGCGCCGAATCGAGCTCCGCGACCACGCGCAGCGTGTCGTCGAGGTCCGCGATCATCGACACCGCCCGCGCGTGATACAGGCTGCCCGCTTCGGTCAGCGCGACGTGATGCGTCGAACGATGCAGCAGCGTCACACCCAGCATCGCTTCAAGCGCGGTGATCTTGCGCGCGATCGTCGAGGTGGCGACCTTAAGCTCGCGCGCGGCGGCCGAGAAACTCCCGAGCTCGACGATCCGTACGAGCGCGCGCATCGCGCTCAGATGATCGAGACCGGCTTCCCTGGTACTTTTAGAGGGCATTTCTGCGTTGCGTCCAGTGCAAAACCATTTTCGAAAATACGGCTAATTGCTTTTTTTTGCAATAATTAAACTCCGCCATATCCGATCTCATTAACACGCATGCAATGACCCTCCCCTCGCACGTCCCGCTCGTCGTCGCCACCCGCAACGCTCATGTCGAACGGATTCACTGGGGATCGGTGGCGGTCGTCGATGCTTCCGGCGCGCTGCTGGCCCATGCGGGCGATCCGCAGGCGTGGGTGTTTTCCCGCTCGACGTTGAAGCCCTTCCAGGCGCTGCCCTTCGTGCGCGACGGCGGCCCCGCGCATTTCGGCTTCACCGACGCCGAACTGGCACTGAGCTGCGCGAGCCACGGCGGCGAGGACTTCCACGTCGACGCGGTCACGTCGATGCTCGCCAAGATCGGCATGGCCGAGTCGGATCTGCGCTGCGGCGTCCACATGCCCGACCACTACGGCGAAAGCAATCTGCCGCCGCGCGGCAGCGTGTTCGACCAGCGTCATCACAACTGCTCGGGCAAGCACGCGGGCTTTCTCGGCTATTGCTGCATGCACGGCTACGCGCGCGCCAGCTACCTCGACCGCGAACACGAGTTGCAGCAGGAGATCGGCCGCGAAGTCGCGCGGCTCGCCGGCGTGCCCGCATCGGAGCTGTGGTTCGGCATCGACGGCTGCAGCGCGCCGAACTTCGGCATGCCGCTATCGCGTCTCGCGATGATGTGGGCCAAGCTCGCCAACGGCACCTCCGGCGCGGGCGCCAGCAGCGATGCCGCGCTCTCGCACATCTTCTCGGCGATGGCTGGGCATCCGCGAATGGTGTCGGGCACGGGCCGCTGCGATCTCGCGCTCGCCAACGCATCGAACGGCGACTGGGTCGCGAAGGTCGGCGCCGACGGCGTCCATACGGTCGGCGTGCGCAGCAGCGGCATCGGCGTCGCGGTGAAGATGGCCGACGGCGACTTCAGCGCCGTCTACGCAACCACGATCGCCGTGCTGCAACAGCTCGGCCTGCCGCTGGAAACCGAAGGCACGCCACTCGAGCAATGGGCCGACCCGGTGTTGCGCAACGTGCGCGGCACGGCGGTCGGGCAACTGAAGGCCACGGTGCAACTGACATGGGCATGAACGAAAGCGCGCAACTCCGCCAGGCCGAGGCGCTCGTCTCGCTGCGTGGCGTGAACAAGTCGTTCGGCGCGCAGCAGGTGCTGTTCGACGTCGATCTCGACGTCGCGCCCGGCGAAGTGGTCGTCGTCATCGGGCCGTCGGGCTCCGGCAAATCGACGCTGTGCCGCTGCATCAACCGGCTGGAGACGATCGACTCCGGCGAGATCCTGCTCGAAGGCGCGCGTCTGCCCGAAGAAGGTCGAGCGCTCGCCGCGATGCGAGCGCAGATCGGCATGGTGTTCCAGTCGTTCAATCTGTTCTCGCACCGCACCGTGCTGCAGAACGTCGCGATGGGGCCGCGCAAGGTGCTGCGCCAGTCGCGCGACGAGGCCGAAGCGCAGGCGCGCCGGCTGCTCGCGCGTGTCGGTCTCGCGCACAAGGCCGACGCGGTGCCCGCGGAGTTGTCGGGCGGCCAGCAGCAGCGTGTCGCGCTCGCCCGCGCGCTCGCGATGCAGCCGAAGGTCATGCTATTCGACGAACCCACGTCAGCGCTCGATCCCGAGATGGTCAGCGAGGTCCTCGCGGTCATGCTCGAACTCGCGCAAAGCGGCATGACGATGGTCGTGGTCACGCATGAGATGGGCTTCGCGCGCCAGGCGGCGGATCGCATCGTCTTCATGGACGGCGGGCGCATCGTCGAAATTGCGGAGCCCGAAGCATTTTTTAGCGCGCCTCGCTCGGAGCGGGCGCGCGATTTTCTCTCCAGGATCCTGGAGCACTGATTTTTATCGATCGACCCGGCAGCGCCACCCTGCCGCGTATAACAGAGGAGATACCACCATGCGTTTGAAATCCATTGCAGTGCTGGCTTCGTGTGTTGCCGGCACCTTCTTCGCGGCGCTCGCGCCGGCCCACGCGGAAACCTTCCCGGCCGACTCGACGATGGCGAAAATCCAGAAGAAGGGCAAGCTCGTGGTGGGCACTTCGCTCAATACGCTGATGTTCTCGGTGCGCAATCCGATGACGGGCCAGACCGAAGGTTTCGAAGGCGACCTCGCGCGTCTGCTCGCGAAGAAGCTGACCGGCTCCGAGGACAACGTCGAATGGGTGAAGACCACCACCGAGAACCGCTTGCCGTTCGTCCAGAACGGCCGCGTCGACGTGGTGATCGCGACGCTCACCATCAACGACGCGCGCAAGAAAGTGATCGGTTTCGCGGGTCCGTACTATGTGGCCGGGCAGGACATTCTGACCAAACAGGCCAATACATCGATCCACGGCGTGACCGATCTGAACGGCAAGACTGCGTGCGTGCTGAACGGCACGACCGTCGAGGACAACGTGAAGAAGCTCGCGCCGCAGGCGAAATTCGTCACGTTCAACGATACGGCCGCGTGCGTCGAAGGTGTCGCCGACGGCCGCTTCGATGCGTATGTCGACGACGGCGCGACGCTCGCGGGCGAATCGCTGCGTCAGCCGAACAAGTTCCGCATCGTCGGCAAGCCGTTCACGCAGGAGCCGTACGGCATGGGCGTCGCGAAGGACGACGCGGTGTTCCGGCAATGGATCGACGCGCAACTCGCGCAGTCGATCAAGGACGGCACGTGGAACAAGCTGTATGCGAAGAACCTCGAAGGCACGCTCGGCAAGCCGCAAGTGCCGACGATCGAGCGTTGATCCTTTGTTGATTGTCGATCCGCTGCCCGCATGGACTTTCTGCTTCCTCTGCTGCCGTTCGCGTGGCGCTTCATCGAAGCGATGGGCGTCACGATCGAGCTGACCGCGCTGTCGTTCGCGATGGCGTTCGTGCTCGGCATCGCGCTGACCGTGATGGCCGTGTGCCCGCTCACGCCGTTACGCTGGTTCGCCGCGACCTACGTTGAAATCATGCGCATGACGCCGCTGCTCGCGCTGTTGCTGCTGTTCGTGTTCGGCTTGCCGAAGCTCGGCTTCATGTATTCGCTGACCGCCTCGTCCGTGCTCGTGCTGGGCTTCTACACCGCGGCGTGGGTCGCCGAGGTGCTCAGGGCCGGCGTCAACGCGGTACCGGCCGGTCAGATCGAGGCGGCGCGCAGCATCGGCATGCGCTTTAGCCAGGTGCTCGCGAACGTGGTGATTCCGCAGGCGATGCGCACGGTGATTCCGCCGCTCGGCAATCTGTTCGTGAATCAGATCAAGGCGTCGTCGATCGCGGCGGCAATCGGCGTGTTCGACATCACCTATACGGCGCAGCGCATCAACTTCGAAACCGCGCAGGCGGTGCCGACCTTCGCGGCCGCGATGGTCGCTTATATGGCACTGACAATTCCTCTCGGTCTCATGATGCGACGGCTCGAACGGAAAATGGCGGTGGCGCGATGAATCGGATGCCTACGCTTTATGAACCGGCAGGACCGCGCGGGCGCAGGCGGCAGCGGATTTTTTCGCTCGTGAGCACGGTGGCGGTGTTCGGTCTGCTGGCCGCCATCGGCATGCGCCTGCAAACGAGCGGCCAGTTCGACGCCGACAAGTGGGCAATCTTCCTGCATTGGGGCACCGCGAAGTTTCTGTTCGACGGGCTCGTCTCGACGATCACGGCGGCCGCCTGCGCGGCGCTCGCCGCGTTCGCGCTGGCCATACCGCTCGCGCTCGGGCGGCTGTCGATGCGGCCATGGATCAGCCGGCTCGCGGGTGCATACATCGAATTTTTCCGCGCGATTCCGTTGCTGCTGCTGATCCTGTTCATGGTGATCGAACTGCCGTCGCTCGGTTTCGACTGGCCGGCGCTCGGCTTTCTCGTGTTTGCGATGGCGCTGCATCATTCGGCGCTGACGGCCGAGGTCGTACGCGCGGGCATCCTGTCGTTGCCGCGCGGACAACGCGAAGCCGCGCTCGCGCTGGGCATGCGGCCCGCGCAGGCGATGCATCATGTGGTGCTGCCGCAAGCGCTGCGCAGCATGTTGCCGGCGCTGATCAGTTCGTTGCTCGCGATCGTGCAGGACACGTCGCTCGGTTATGTGATTCCGTACGATGAGTTGCTGCATCGCTCGCAGGACGTGTCGAGCTATGCGCCGCAGTCGCTGCTGCAGGCCGCGTTTATCGTGACGATGATGTACGGCGTCGTCAGTGCGGTGCTGCTTTATCTGAAGCGCTGGGTGGTGCGGCGGCAGCGGCGGGATGGGGCAACGCGCGGTGCGAAGGCCGCCATCACGGGTGCCGCTGGTGCCGCTGAGGATGTGGCAAAGCCGGCCACAAGATTCGGGAAACTATAAGTGCCTCACTTCGAATCCATATCGATAGGCTTGGTCCAGGGTAGATTTTGCAGTTATCGAGTTTGCCGGCGTCGATAAAGCGCCGGTTATTCGAGCCGTGCGATGGATTGCCTATTGGCGGTGCGGCGTGCGGGCCATCTGCCATTTCAGAACGCCCCACAGCCACAGGGTCACGATCCCGACGAGAAGACTGGCAATCAGTTCTGGCCGGGTAACGGCAAAGACACACCATCCCCACTGCAGAAGCCCTCTGAAGGGCTGCGGAACGAGCCTGTACTGCATCGCTGCCTTGCTGGCGAGAAGTCCTCCGGCGGCCGGCGACATCACGATGAACAGCGCCCATGCGTACCGATTGACGTGCCAGTCCGAAGACGTGATCGTCAAAGCGAACCCAACGGTACAGACCAACCACAGCACCGACAGTGTCCAGATCAGCCTGGGACGCTCAAGGATGCCCTTTGCCAGAAACGGTGCGAGGAACCGGAGGAAATACACGAAGAGCAGTCCATGCGCTGCGGCAAGCACCCACAAAGTATGATCGACCGACACGCAATATCCCATCACACCCAGCCCGACTGCGGTAAAGAGCGGCACGGTCAGCAATGAAGTCGCCGGCAACAGCCCATGTACGGCGGTCGCCCATAAAGTGCAGACGGTAAGCGCCACGACGGCGGCCGTCGCGTAATGATCTGTCGGCCCGGTCACCATCGCCGCCGCCATCGACACAAGCCAGACCACTGCCCAGCCATAGCGGGCCCATGGCGACGCGCGGAACGCATCGAGGCGAGAACGAAGCGACGCCCGGCAATCTGCTGCTGCCAGAATCGTGCACACATGGAACATCGTCGTCGCAAAGGCAAGCGCGATTTGCAGCGGCCCCCACGCCCCGATGTAGTTGTTGCCGTCGCCGTGCATCGCGGTTCCACTGGCGACAAGCCATCCTGACCACATCGATTGCAGTACGGACGGAATGACGACGTGCGTCAGACGTACCCGCCGGGACTGGCTACGTGCCCAGAACTCGAATTGCGCAGCGTCGATGCGAAACCGCAGCACATTCGGGTAGTAATGACGGAGTGCCGTGAGCAAACTATCCATCTGCTTGCGCTTGCCGGAATCGAGCAACGCGCCTGCTGCGTTCAGGTACCGTCGCGTCGGCGCCACCAGCAGTGCGAGCGCGTCGGGAAACCGCTGGCGCAGCGTCTGATAGTCTTCGTCGGCGAACGTGCGCGCCAACGCAAGATTGGCGAGCGCCGCATCGCGCTGTATCAGATGTCGCGAGTTGTCCCGCCAACCGAGTACGTCGCAAAGGTCGATGCGAAGTTCGGCGCTGGCATCGTCACGCAGGCAGTAACGCAGCGCCTGCCATTCCAGCTCGTCGCGAAGACGGAAATTCACGACATTCTCGAACATCGCCTTCATCGCACGGCGCGATGTATTTCTGGAAGGATCAGCGACAAACGCCTGCCACATCTGCGCGGCCGTTTCTATCGGATCCGGATCCGGTTGCGGCACCGGTATTTCCCGCACCTCATTCACCGGAAGCACGGCCGGGTCTCCGGCGGTCGCAACGGCTTCATGAACGACCGGCACGGCAACGACCGGTTGCCCATCTGGTTCCGACTGCGCGGAGGCCGTCGCGAGCCGTAATGCAGCTTCATACGCTTCCCGCAGACGTTGGAAGGCGACCGGATCGTGCTCAGGCCGCTGCTGTTTCAGTGCGCGCGCATACGCGCGGCGCACCGTACGCTCGTCGGCATTCTCGTCGACGAGAAGCAAGGACCACGGCCATGCATTCATAGAGACTTCATCCATATCCGCCCACTCATTCAGTAGGTCTGCTGAGCGTCGAAGCTGTCGAGCAGCGAACTCAATTCCTTGTGCGCATGGGCAATCTCCTGCGCATCCTGCCGTTCGAGCAGCGCCTGAAAACGGGCGATATGGTTGGCCAGAAACATCCGGCTTTCGCCGAGCAATTCTTCGTAGATGCGATCGGCGCGGGCCAGTAGCGCGCGATTCTCCATGCGTTCGCGCGGATGAATCTTGATGTCGGCGAGCGCGGCCATCCGCTCGCGAACTTCGTCGGGGCTCAATACGCCGGGGTTCTCCTCGATCACGATCGAACGCGTGCCGCCGTCGGGTATCGCGGTCGCCTGCACTTCAAGCACACCGCTCACGTCGTAAGTGAAACGCACATCGGCGCCCGCCTGGCCAGCTGGCTTGCGCGGCACTTCGAGTCTGAATTCGCCGAGCGAGACGTTATCGCGCGTGAGACGGGCTTCACCCTGAAACACACGGATGATGACGACGTCCTGCTGATCGCGCACGGTGAAGACACGTCGCACGCGACTCACCGGCACAATGGTGTTGCGTTCGATGATGGGTAGAAAGTGTCCCGGCACAAAGTCGTTCTGGCCTACCTGCACCGATGTATCGATGCCGAGGCTATACGGCGCGACGTCGGTGAGCACGAGCTCCTCGAGTCCGGCATCCTGTGCGACCAGTCCCGCCTGCACCGCGGCTCCCAGCGCGACCACTTCGTCAGGATTCAGGTGCACCGCGGGTAGACGACCGAACATCTTCGACACCAGCTTGCGGACAACGGGCATGCGCGTGGCACCACCGACAAGAATGATTTCGTCGAGCGAATCGACCGGAATCCTGGCATCACGTAACGCTCGTTCGACCGGTTTGCGCAGTCGCTGCAGGAGGGACTCGAACAAACGTTCGGCCTCTGCGGCATCGATCTCCATCGTGTAAGGCTTGTCTTCGACGGTGAGCGTCATCGCAATCGCTTCACCGCTGTTCTGCGTGAGCTGGCGCTTGGCGCGCTCGGCCAGTTGATTAAGCCGTTGCGCAGCGGTGGGTGACAGGGTGCTCATCGAAAGATGGTTGCGCCGGCAGAGAGACTGGGCCAGCGCTTCGGTGAAATCGTCACCGCCGAGAAAGTTATCGCCCGTGCTCGCGCGCACTTCCATCACGCCTTCGAAAAAATCGAGCACCGATACGTCGAAGGTGCCGCCGCCAAGATCGAAGATCAGGAATTTGCTCTCACGGTCGCCGAGATGCACACCATAGGACAACGCGGCCGCGGTGGGTTCGTTGATGAGCCGGCGCACGTTCAGTCCCGCGAGTTCGCCCGCGATGCGCGTGGCTTTTCGCTGCGCGTCGCTGAAATAGGCCGGCACGGCGATCACCGCATCGCGCACTTCGGCACCGAGAAATGCCTCTGCGTCGGCCTTCAGCGACTTCAGCACGAACGCGGACAGCTCCTCGGGACGAAAGGTGCGCGAACCCAGGCGAACTTCCCGGTCGGTGCCCATGTAGCGCTTGAAACTGGAGGTGCTCAGTCGCGGATGCGTATGCACGCGGTCATGAGCCGCGCGTCCTGTCAGCACAGAACCATCGTCGTCGATCGACACGCAAGACGGCGTAAGGACGTGGCCAAGTGCATTGGGAATCAGAACAGATTGGCCGTCTCGCCATACCCCTACCGCACTGTTCGTTGTTCCGAGATCGATTCCGATGATCGATGACATGCTCTGCTTTCCGTTATTTTTCTCGGGCGCCGCAGCGCGACGCCGGTTGAACTGGCTAAAAGTGGTCAACGCGCCCGCGTTTTCGCCTCATGCCGCGTGAGCAGCCTCATACCGCCACTCGCTCCCCCGACTGCCGATTGAGCCATCCGTATCCCCGATAAAGCTCACTTTTAACGTCGCCGCGATGACCGGTCTTTGTAACCATATGTTAATTCCCGGGCGCATGATAGTCGCGATCGCGTCATGCGATGTTCAGCAATTGCAAAGCAGGCGGTTTCGGGAGAACGGCGTCGCGAACCGGAAGCCAATTGCGCCGGTGCAAGATCGACGCTGGCCGACAGACGGGCATCAACACTTAAATCGCCGACATCCCGGTCAACGCGAATTCCGCATTACCAGCCCGCATCGCGCCCGGTTGTTGCGTGCGTAATACCGCTTCCGAAATTTCGAAAACGGACACGGCCTGCTTCAATTGTTCGGTCTGCTGATGCAGCGACGCGGCGGCCGCCGCGGCCTGCTCGACCAGCGCCGCGTTCTGCTGGGTCATCTCGTCCATCTGCACGACCGCCTGATTCACCTGCTCGATGCCGGTGCTCTGTTCAAGCGACGACGCACTGATCTCCGCCATCATCTGCGTGACCCGCGAGATCGACGCGGACACGTGGCTCATCGCCTCGCCCGCACGTTCGACCAGCGCCGAGCCGCCCTGAATCTCCGCGGCCGACTCGCTGATCAGCGTCTTGATCTCCTTCGCCGACTGCGCGCTGCGCTGCGCGAGCCCGCGCACCTCGCCGGCCACCACCGCGAAGCCGCGGCCCTGCTCGCCCGCGCGCGCCGCCTCGACGGCCGCGTTGAGCGCGAGGATGTTGGTCTGGAACGCAATGCCGTCGATCACCGAGATGATTTCCGCGATCTTGTCCGAGCTTTGCGCGATGCCGTGCATCTTGTCGACCACCTGGTCGACGACTTCGCTGCCGCGCGAAGTCGCGTCGAGCGCGGTCTCGGCGAGCGCGCTCGCCTCGCGCGCGTGATCGGCGTTCTGGCGCACCGTGGCCGTGAGCTCTTCCATGCTCGACGCGGTTTCCTCCAGCGACGCCGCCTGGTTTTCGGTGCGCGCCGACAGATCGGCGTTGCCGGTCGCGATTTCGTCCGCGCCGAGATGGATCGAGTCGGCCGATTCGCGCACCGTCTTCACCGTGCGCGCGACGCTCGCCTGCATCGTCGCGAGGCCCGAGAACAGACGGCCGATTTCGTTGCTGCCGCGCGCGGCGATCGGCTGATCGAGACGCCCTTGCGCGATGCGCTCGAAGTGACGGCCCGCTTCCTCGAGCGGCGCGACGACGCCACGGCGCAGCGCCGTATGCACGGCCAGCGTGCCGGCGACCAGCACCAGCAGAATCGCGACGCTGACGATGCGGAAGGCCGCCATGCGCGCATCGATCGAATCGAGCGACGCGCGGCTCGCGGCGTCGCCGAACTGCACGAAGTTGTGCACGTCCACGAGATAAGCGTCCTGGAACGACTGCGTCGGCTGATCGAGAAACGCCTGGATATCGTTCGAGTCGAGATACTGCACGAGTTCGCCGAGCGCGCCGCGCAGCTTCTTGTAGCGCTCTGCAAGTGCGGCCGCGCGCGTGCCGTTTTCGTCGCTGGTCTTCGGCGCGCTCATGAACGCGGCGAACGACTGGTCGGCGGCGACGAGCTGCTCGCGCGCGTGCTGCACGATGTCGGTCGGCTCGGTGCCGCCGCGCACCATGCGCGTGCCGGCGCGCGACAGGTTGATGCGCGCGTCCATCAGGCGCTGGGTGGTCTGGTTGACCGCGTCCACCTGTTTGAGCGCGATATTCGAGAGATCGTCGACGTCGTCATGGGTGCGCGTGAGCGACCAGAAACCCAGCCCCACCGTGACGAGCTGAAAGACGCAGAACGCGACCAGTACACACAACAGGCCGGATGCGACCTTGATCTTGCTGAACATCGTGGACTCCTGGGAGCAAAAGGATGACGGGAGCTATCCCAGGGTTAACGGCAGGTTCGCGTGTCGCTTGAGAACAATTGCGGCAAAAAGCGTCCTATATGCGGGTTTCATCGGCGATCGTGATGATTGGAGCCGTTTTGCGCAACAATGCGGCGCTCCGCGCATCGCACGCGGAATCACCTTGCGCAGCGCGACGGCGCTTCCTAGAGTGGGTAGGAACCGCGCGGAGCACGCCGGCGCGGCCACATCGACGCACCCGGCGCATTCGATGCACTCACGAGGCGTTGCCTGAAGGAACCACGATGACCGACCTACTCGACCGGGCGCGCGGCGCACTGCACGCCCAGCCGTTCAGCATGCTGCTAGGCGCGGAGTTGATGCATGCCGGCGGCAACGAAATCACGCTGTGTCTACCGATTCGCGATGAACTGAGGCAGCAGCACGGCTTCGTGCATGGCGGCGTCATCAGCTATCTGGCCGACAATGCGCTGACCTTCGCGGGCGCGCTGTCGCTCGGCCCGAAGGTCGTGACCGGCGAATACAAGATCAACTATCTGCGCCCGGCGATAAACGGCACGCTGATCGCGCGCGCCAACGTGATCCATGCGGGCCGGCAGCAGGCGACCTGCCTGTGCAGCGTGTATGTGATGGAGGGCAACCGCGAGAAGCTGGTGGCGGTCGCGCAGGGGACGATTAGCCGGGTTGGGGAGAGTGGGGAGGACGCGGAGGGGATATAAGAGGGCGTGCATTACGCCAGCGGAAGCTCGCGCAGGTAGGGACAAAAATCCACGACCACCGCCTCCTTGCACGTAATCCGGATATCGGGAGCGACGTTCGAGAAGAGGTCGAGCTTCAGCAGCCCATTGGGCGCCTTCGACAAAGACCATCCACTTAACGGTACTCGTCAACTTCGACAGTCCCGCCCATTGCTTCCATCATCGTTCGAATGTCTTCCGGCACATCTGTCACCCGGTCGCCAGACTCGTTATCCCAATAGCAGAAGAAGCGCATGGAACCGCCGGTGCGCGCGATAAGCCCGCCCAAATCTACGCGCGGCAGTTGGAGCCGCTCGATCAGATAGCGCAGGTGCGGTGTCAAATCGTCGCTGATTACCGCATCGGCGCTCGAAAAACTCCATATACCTTGTCGCCACGGCGTGCTGCTCATCGCACCGGACGGCATCGGTCGAAATTGCCCTTTGACTCCCGCGCGAGAAGGCGACACGCCGAAGTAGTTCGTCCAGAATTCGGGCGGCTCCGTGTCCTGATAGATCGTGAACGACGCATATGCGAGGTTGTGTCCGGTTGCCATCGCGTTTCCCTCAGGGTGCCCAGCCATGCATGTTGTCGATAATCGTGCCTCTGAACTCGACGTCTCCATTGTCGTGCCAGATAACGTTGTGATCCCCGCGCAATTGATGGTCTTCTTTCATCATGTGAATCATCTTCCCGAACGTCTTCCGGTCGTAACCCAACATCTTCGCGGCGTAGTCCGGCTCATTCGTGCTGGATGCCAGTTCTTCGACGTTACGGCTCACCAAGCCCGGCGTATACGTGAATGGTCGTGCGTCACTGAACGGCATCGCCACCTCCGCCGCCACTTCTCGCTGCGCCGCTCTGTGCACCGCCGCCAGTTGCCTGCGGTTGTCCTCGATATACCGCCTGATCTCCTCTTTCGGCGGCACAAACACCAGCGTTCCCTGCTTCAACAACTCATACAGCGCCCGTCTCACTTCCGCATCGGTCAATTTGTTGACCGCATAGCGTCCCGCGCCCCCCCACGACAGCAAGCCTCTCAGACTGTACATATCCAGGCGGCTGGTGCTCCACCTCTCCGGATTCACCCACCACAGAAAATCGGCGCGCGCGGCATCCAACGCCTGCTGCACTTCCGCAGTGTCCTCACGGGTCAATTGCGCGCCAATCCCGCCCCACCAGGAAGCCAGCCTGAACGTCCACCCCTCCTTCAGGAATTTGAAATCCATACTGAACAGCATGAATACTCCCCTGTCACTGCATGCGATCTGTCGACATGAACAGCTACATCGTGACGGTCCGTGCGGCCGATGCACCGCGTATTGGTAAGCCAGCGGGGCCAGAGCTATGCTTCGCACGAGTCACGAAACAGCACTCCGCCGGCAGCCCCTTAACTTACAGGGCAACGCCAAGCAGCGATATGGGCGAAGGATGATTTGTTTCCACCCAAAGTCCGAAAACGCGTCGGCGCGTTGCCAACCATCGGCGACGGAAATCACAAACAAAAAAGCCGTCCCCGCACAATACGGGAACGGCTTTCTGATTTACGCCGATACAGCTACAGCTAGCGAATCTCCAGCGACTCAAGACCGACACACCGAAGCGCGCCACTCCTGAACCGCCACCAACTCACTCCGCCGCGTACGTCGTCTGCGTCTGCTCGCCCAGGCCTTCGATACCCAGGCGCACCGTCTGCCCCGCCTTCAGGAACACCGGATTCGGCTTCACACCCATGCCGACGCCCGGCGGCGTGCCCGTCGAGATCACGTCGCCCGGTTGCAGGCTCATGCACTGCGACACGTACGACACCAGCTTCGCGACGTTGAAGATCATCGTCTTCGTGCTGCCGTTCTGGTAGCGGTGGCCGTCCACTTCGAGCCACAGGTTCAGGTTCTGCGGATCGGCGACTTCGTCGCGCGTGACGACCCACGGGCCGATCGGGCCGAACGTGTCGAAGCCCTTGCCCTTGTCCCACGTACCGCCGCGCTCGATCTGCCATTCGCGCTCGGAGACGTCGTTGACCACGCAGTAGCCGGCCACGTGCTCGAGCGCGTTCGCTTCGTCGACGTACTTCGCGGCCTTGCCGATCACCACGCCGAGCTCGACTTCCCAGTCGGTCTTCTTCGAGCCGCGCGGGATTTCGATGTCGTCGTTCGGACCGCTGATCGCGCTCGTCCACTTGTTGAAGATGACCGGTTCGGCCGGCACCGGCAGATTCGATTCCGCCGCGTGATCCGCGTAGTTCAGGCCGATGCAGATGAACTTGCCGATCTTGCCGACGCACGGACCGATGCGCGGATTGCCTTCGACGACCGGCAGCGTGGCCGGATCGAGCGCGCGCAGTTTCGCGAGGCTCTCGTCGCCGAGCACGGCGCCGTCGATGTCGCCGACCACCTTCGACAGATCGCGAATCTTGCCTTGCGCGTCGAGCAGGCCCGGCTTTTCCTGGCCTTTCGGCCCATAACGAAGCAGTTTCATCGTTGCACTTCCCTTTACGTTCAGTAAGTAGTGTTCGGTTCGGTGAGCCGTGTTGCGCCCAGCAGAATCAGTTCGACCAGCCGCCGTCGATCACGTGGAGCTGGCCCGTCGTGAACGACGACTCGTCGGACGCGAGATACAGCGCCAGCGCGGCGATTTCCTCCGGCTTGCCGATGCGGCCCATCGGCTGACGCGCCACGAACGCTGCCTGCACCGCGTCGACGGACGCGCCCTGCGCCTGGGCCTGCGCGGCGATTCGCTGTTCGAGCGACGGCGAGGACACCGTGCCCGGGCAAATCGCGTTACAGCGTACACCACGCGTGACGAAATCCGCGGCGACGGCCTTGGTCAGCCCGACCACCGCCGCCTTCGACGCACCGTACGCGAAGCGGTTCGGCACGCCCTTCACGCTCGACGCCGCCGACGACATGTTGATGATCGAGCCGCCGCCCTTCTCCAGCATCGCCGGCAAAAACGCGCGAATCATACGGTACATCGCCTTCGCGTTGAGGTCGAACGCGAAGTCCCAATCCTCTTCGCTGCATTCGAGGATGCTGCCCGCGTGCACGAAGCCCGCGCAGTTGAACAGCACGTCGACCGTACCGACTTCGGCGGCGAGCGCCTTGATTGCCGCGCCGTCGAGCACGTCGAGCTTGCGTGCCTCGAACGGTTTGCCGGCGAGGCCGTCGATGCGGATATCGGTGGCGATCACGCGCGCGCCCTCGCGTGCGAACAGTTCGGCGGTGGCGAGACCGATGCCTTGTCCCGCCGCGGTGATCAGGGCCGTTTTGCCGGCCAGTCTTTGTGTCATCTACGACTCCAGTTGAATGGGCTGCTAACGTTGCTGGGTTGCATGAATCAAAGCCGGTAAAACGCCGCGGCGTTGTCGCCGAACACCGCCGCCTGTTCGGCGTCGCTCAACGACGCGAGCAGCGTGGTCGCCACCGAATGCCACAGCAGATAGTCGCCGTTCAGGTCGAGCACGGGCCAGTCGCTGCCCCACATCAGCCGCGCGGGGCCGAACGTGTCCAGCAGATGCTCGACGTAGCGCCGCAGCGTCTCTTCAGTCCAGCCGGGCGACGCCTCGGTCGCGAGACCCGAGAGCTTGCAGTGCACGTGCGGAAACGCGGCGAGCCGCGTGATCGCGTCGCGCCACACCTGATAGCCGGCCTGGCCGTAACGGATCGGTGGCTTCGCGCCATGATCGACGACGATGCGCAGCGCCGGAAAACGCTGCGCGAAAATCTCCATGTATTGCACGTGGCGCGCGTAGATCAACGCATCGAACACGAGGTCGTGCGCAATCAGCGCGTCGATTGCCGGCGCGAGATCGGGATTCGCGATCCAGCCATCGTCGGGCAGGTCCTGCAGCATCGGCCGCACGCCCTTGAACTTCGGCTCGCGCGCGAGCGCCTCGATCAGCTCGGGCGCGGTCGGCAACAGCATCGGCACCCAGCCGACCACGCCGGCAATCGACGGCTCATGCCGCGCGAGGTCGAGCAGGTAGCGGGTTTCGTCGAGCGTCGGCGCGGCCTGCACGACCACGGTCCGCTCGATGCCGGCCTGCTCGCGCAGCGGCTTCAGGTCTGCCGGGCCGTACGGCCGGTAAAGGATTTTCAGCTCCGGCGTCAGCCACTCGTAGTCCCCGCGCGCGGGGTCCCAGTAGTGCTGATGAGCGTCGATCGGCATGTCGGATCAGTCCTCAGGAGCGGGCGCGCGGGCGTCGAGCAGGCCTGCCTCGCGCAACGCGGACCACAGCGCGGCGGGAATCGGCTGCTCGAACGACGCGACGTTCTCGCGCAATTCGTCGGCACTGCGCGCGCCGGTCAGCACGGTGGCGACCGCCGGATGCGCATACGGAAACTGCAACGCGGCGGCGGCGAGCGGCACGCCATGCGCGCGGCACACCGCCTCCAGACGCGCGACGCGCTCGATCACCTCGGGCGGCGCCGCGCCATAGTTGAACTTCAGATCGCCTTCGACGCCGCGCGCCAGAATGCCGGAATTGAACGCGCCGCCTAGCAGGATGCCGACGCCGCGCGCTTCGCAGGTCGGCAGCAGGTCGTCGAGGGTGCTCTGCTCAAGCAGCGTATAACGGCCCGCGAGCAACGCGCAATCGATATCGAACTCGGCCAGCGCGTCGAGAATCACCGCGCCTTCGTTGACGCCGAGGCCGACCGCCTTGATTGCGCCGCTCGAACGCAGGCGCTCCAGCGCGCGAAAGCCGCCGCCTTCGGTGAGTTGCCGCCAGTAGTGCGGATGCCGCTCGCCGTGCGTGGCGCGGCCGATGTCGTGCACCAGCAGGATGTCGATATCGACGATGCCGAGGCGCTGCTGGCTGTCTTCGAACGAGCGCAGGATGCCGTCGTGCGTGTAGTCGTAGATCGCTTCGAACGGCAGTGGATTCTGCCAGCCCTCGCGGTCGTCGAATGGCGAAGTGCGCGGCACGAAGCGGCGGCCCACTTTGGTCGACAGCACGTAGTCGCCGCGCGGGTAATGACGCAGCGCGGCGCCCAGCCGATGCTCGGCCTTGGTGTTGCCGTAATGCGGCGCGGTGTCGAAGTAGCGCACGCCCGCGTCCCACGCGGCGGCGACGGTCGCGTGGGCCTCCTCGTCGGACAGGTCGCGGTACAGGCCGCCGAGCGGCGCCGTGCCGAGACTCAGTCCGGTCACCTGCAAGGCGCCGCGGCCGATGCGGCGGCGCCGCGCGAGCTTCGATCCGACCGATGCCGTCATGAGCGCGTCTCCAGATTGGATTTATCTCTTGGTTTTACCATGCGCCGCCCACGCGCATCGCTAACATGCATTCATTCACCAATGAACGTATTATTCATAGCCGAATTTTCGCAAGTCAAGCAAAGTGCGCGGCATGGAGGCCCGGGTTTTCCCTGGCGCCAGCGATCCCGTTCGTGAATTGCCACGCGCGGCGCCACTCAGATCAGATAATAAGAACTCCAGACGAAATTCCACCGCAGATCACGATGGACGCAGACGACAAAGACGACGACCGCTACCGCGCCCCCGCGCTCGACAAAGGCCTCGACATTCTCGAGCTGCTGTCCGAACAGAAAGAGGGTCTGACGCGCGCCGAAATCACCCGGCAACTCGGCCGCAACGCGAGCGAGATGTACCGGATGCTCGAACGCCTCGTCGCGCGGCAGTACGTGGTGCGCTCGGCGGCCGGCGACCGCTATTCGCTGAGCCTGAAGCTGTATGCGCTCGCGCACCGTCATCCGCCGATGAACCGGCTGATCGCCGAAGCGCTGCCGCTGATGCAGCGTTTCGCCGACGCCGCCGAGCAGTCGTGCCACCTCGTCGTCTACGACCGTGGCAACCTGCTCGTGATCGCCCAGGTCGACGGGCCGGGCACGTGGGGCATGTCGGTGCGGCTCGGCTCGCGCGTCGGCCTGATCGACACCGGCTCCGGGCGCGTGATGCTCGCGTTCCAGAGCGTCGAGCAACGCCGGCAGATGCTTGCCGAGCACACGAAGGTGAAGGGCGAAGTCACGATCGATCGCGACGCGCTGGAGGAAGCCTGCGAGCGCATCCGCGCGGCCGGTTTTTCGCAGAAGGACAGTCAGCAGACGTTCGGCGTCACCGACCTGACCTTTCCGCTGCTCGGGCCGTCGGGTCAGGCGATCGCGGTGCTGACCTGCCCGTATCTGCGACGGATCGACGAATACGTCGCGCCGACGCTCGAAGCGGCCACCGCGCTGTTGCGCGACACGGTGCAGGCGCTGTCGATGCATCGGGACTAGGCCGCGTGACGGGCAAAGTGAGCGGCGCCGCCGCGCGCGGCGGCACGCTCGCGCACATGGTTTAGAATGGCGGCCCTTCCAAAATTACGCCGCATGAGTGGCTCATGCGAGCGCATCGATTGAGCAATGGCCAAACTTCTGACCGATTCCGAATTCCAGCGTTTTTCCGAACTCCAGCAGAAGCAGTCGAGCTTCACGATCACCGCCGCCGAGGCCGACGAATTGCGCGACATCGTCGCGCACGCGCAGAAGCGCCGTGACGACCGCGCCGCGGCGATGCAAAGCATCGAGACTTTCATCCAGCAGTTCGACATCACGCCCGACGAGCTGTTTTCGCCCGAGCAGATCGGCGAAGCGGCGCGCACCTACGGCCTGATTCCGGCCGCGCGCAAGGAGCGCGTGCTGCCGCCGTCGCTGACGTTCAACGGCAAGCCGTATCAATGGACCACGCGTGCGCTGCCCGAGGAAATCCGCGTGCCGCTGTTCGACGCGTTCAAGGCCGGCGAATCGGTGAAGTCGTTTATCGCCACTCTGAAAGACGCGAACCGTTGCGCGGCGACGATCGCGCGTCTGGAGCGCGAAACCGGCGCGGAGTATGCGCCGGCATGGCTCGACGAGTTGTCGGTGACACGCGCCCAGGTCGACGAAGCCGCGCAGAAGCTGGCGGCGTAAGCCCCGTGTAGTTCAACGCGCCGGCGGTTACCGCGCGGGCTGCGCGTTCGTCGCGCCCGCGTCCGCCGCTTCGGCGTCGTCCAGCGGCATCCGGAAACCGACCACGCCGGGATCTTCGGTCCGCGTGATCGTGAAACCGCATGCCTTCGCGAGCGCGATCATCGCGCCGTTCTCGCGCAGCGCCTCGCCGATCAGCCAGTGCGTACCGCGCGCCCGCGCATACGCGATGATCCGCTCCATCAGCAACTGACCGAGC
The DNA here is from genome assembly GCF_012927125.1 of Paraburkholderia antibiotica. Lineage (GTDB taxonomy): Bacteria > Pseudomonadota > Gammaproteobacteria > Burkholderiales > Burkholderiaceae > Paraburkholderia > Paraburkholderia antibiotica. The sequence continues at coordinate 174,191 of NZ_JABBFZ010000005.1, read as the reverse complement.
CGCCGGCCCTTCTGGTCCGAGCGCACGGTCACCGCGAATTCGGCCGTCTCGTTGTCGGGATCGGCGACCGCGCGCACCACGCCGAGCGTGCGCTCGACGCCGTCGCCGGTGTCGGCCGTCGCGATCAGCGCCATCTCGCGGTCGTAGTCGATCTGCGTCATGCGCGCGAGTTGCGAATGGTCGAAGGTGCGGACCGCGCCAAAGAAACGCAGACGCAAATCCTCCGGCGTCATCGCCTGCACGAAGTCGCGATGCGCGCTTTCGTCTTCCGGGCGGATCGGCCGCACCGTGATGCGCAGACCCTGCCAGTCGACGGTTTCCTCGAAGCGGCGCGGGTACGGCACGATCGCCAGACGGCTGCGCTGCGCGCCGACCCGCAACACGGGATCGACCACCGTCACGCGGTCGCGATAGACCCGCAGCGCCAGCGTCAAACCAATGATTTCCCGCACGTCGCAGACCGCCTGCGAGAGCGCCGTCAGCGCCGCGAGCGTCGGCTCCGGCGCGACCAGCCGCGCGTAGTGCGAACGCGTGACGATGTCGCGCGCGAGCATCGGATTGAGCGGCGGCAGCCCGTAGACGCGCAACGCGTCGGACACGCCATCGATCGCGGGCGCGGTGAAGCGGAACACGGGGCCGAAGTTGTCGTCGTCGTGGAGTTCGATGGCGATGTCGACGATGGGTTTGAGCGTCGACGTGCTCAGGGGTGCTGCGGCTGCGGCTGCGCCGTCGGCGGTGCTCGCCGCCGCCGCGTTGGTTGCGTGACCCGCGGAGGCATCCGTCGTCGTGCTGCTTGTAGCATTGCGTGCCGCGCCATGTCCCTCGCCCTCCGCCCCCTCCACCCGCAATCCAAAGCGCGCGAGAAACCGCGCCGCCGCCGCCCCCGTCAATTCATGCTCGCCGGCCGCGACCGCCTCGCGAACCTGGGCCAGGGCGGCGTCGATCGCGTCGGGAATCTGCGCGGGCAGCCCCTCCGGCGTCTGCATCAGCAACTCGCGACCCAGCCGGTAATCGACCAGCCGCGCGAACGCGCGCGCGAGCCGCTGCGGCGTCGTGTGCACCGGGATGCCCTGCGCGTGCAGCGCATCGCGCCGCGCCGCATCGACGCCGCCGAAGAAGCACGCGAGCAGCCCGCGATACGCGAAACGGTGGTGGTCGATCAGCGCCTGCGCGACTTCGTCGACCGGCGCGCCGTGGGTCGACGCATGGACCACGAACGCGGTGCCGGTCACGCGATGTTCGGCGAGCAGCTTCAGCGCGGTGCCGAAATGCTCGGGCCGCGCGCCGTCGCCGAGCAGCAGCGGATTGCCGCCGACCGCATGCGGCAGCACCTCGCGCAACGCGTCCGATACGTCCGCGGGCCACGGCGCGAGCAGGCCACCGGCGGCGGCGAACGCGTCGCGCGCGAGCGTCGCGAGGCCGCGGTCGCTGGTGATCAGCGTCGCGGTGCCGCCCGCCGCCACGCGACCGACGCTGAGCGTTTCGATTTCGTCGAGCAGATCGTCGAGCGCATCGACACGCACGAGGCCCGCGCGCCGGAACGCCGCCGTGTAGAGCCCATCGGCGGGATCGTCGCGGCCGGAGCGCAGCGCCAGCACCGGCTTGTTGCGCGCCGCCGCGCGCGCGGCCGACATGAACTTGCGCGCGGCCCGCACGCTGTCGAGTTCGAGCAGGATCGCGCGCGTGCCGGGATCGCTCGCGAGATAGTCGAGCACGTCGCCGGCATCGACGTCGGCCTCGTCGCCGAGCGCGACCGCATGCGAAAAACCGAGCCCGCGCGCTTCGGCCCAACCGAGCACCGCGTTGGTCAGCGCATTCGACTGCGACACCCACGCGACGCCGCCCGCCTTGACCCTGCACGACGGCGCGCCCAGTTGCGCGCCGAGCGCCGGCGACACCACGCCGAGACTGCCCGGCCCGACGATCCGCAGCAAATGCGGCCGCGCCGCCGACAGCGCATGCCGCACCGCGAGCCGATCCTCGTCGCTGCGCGCTTCACCAACCAGGATCGCCGCGCGCGTGCCCATACCGCCGAGTTTGTGGATCAGCGCGGGCCAGCTCGCGGGCGGCGTGCAGATCACCGCTACGGTCGGCGCCTGCGGCAGATCGCCGGCATCGTGGATCACCGCGTGCTCGCCGAGCGTGTCGTACTTCGGATTGACCGGCCACACTGGCCCGTCGAAGCCGCCTTCGAGCACGCGCGCCCACACCATCGCGCCGGTGCTGCCCGGCCGCTCGGACGCGCCGATCACGGCGACGGATTTGGGTCGAAACAGGGCGTCGAGATTGCGGACGGTCACGGGCGCTCCGGGCGGGTTGCGGTTGGAGGAGTAAACCAGCGCCGCGATGGTGCGCGCGGTTACGTCAGCATAGGCGAAGTCCGCGACAGTGGCGTGGAATGCGCGGCCAGACCGGGCTCCAGCCCCGGCGCGACGAGGATTTTGATCTGGCTGCGATCGTTGAGCAGCGCGTCGAATCCTCCTGAGACCGCGTCCTCCAACGTGACCGTCTTCGTGACGATCGACGCCGGGTCGATGACGCCTGCTTCGACCATCCGCAGCAGGTCGTCGTACGCATGCCTATAGCCGACGCTGGTCGTAATGGTCAGTTCGTCATTGACAGCGCGGAATGCGTCGAAGCTCGCATGCGGCATCAGCCCGACCATCACGAGCCGAGCGCCCTTGCGTAAAGCCCTCGATGCGCTCTCGAAGGTACTCGGCAAGCCGGCCGCCTCGAAGCTGACGGCGACGCCGGGACCGCCCGTCGCCGCGCGGATGGCCTCGTTCAATGCGAGCGCGTCGTACGCACGCGCGTCGAACGCGTGAGTCGCCCCCAGCTCGACGGCTTTCGCGAGCCGCTCGGGCGAGACATCGACCGCGACGATCGTCGACGCACCCTGCAGGCGCGCGAGCACCACGAGCAGCAAGCCGATCGGCCCGAGGCCAAACACCGCGCAGGTATCGCCGAGCCGCAGATCGCCACGTCTGAGCGCATGCAACGCCACCGCCGCGGGTTCGAGCACAGCCGCCTGCCGCAGACTGACGGTGTCCGGCAGGCGATAGAGCATGTAAGAAGGTACGACCGCGTAGTCGGCCATCCCGCCGTCGCCCATCAGCCCCGCGAAGCCCATCGACTCGCACAGGTTGTACGACCCAATGCGGCAATACATGCAACGGCTGCACCGATACTCGGGTTCGACCGCGACCCGATCGCCCGCGCGCAGCGTCGTCACGTGGGCGCCGACTTCGACCACCGTGCCGCAGAATTCGTGACCGAGGGTCAAGGGCGCGGTTCGACCCGACAACGCATGCGGCGTCCCGATCGGAATCGCGTGAGGCCCATCGGCATATTCGTGAAGATCGCTGCCGCAGATGCCGCAGTACGCGACCTCGATACGCACCTCGTCGGGTCCCACCTCCGGAATCGCAATATCGACGAGCCGCACGTCGCGCGGCCCAAACCACTGTAATGCCCGCATCAGGAACGCCCTCCCGCGTTTCGCACACCAAGGCTCGCGGCGGCCCGCCCGGCCAACGCGCGGCGATCGAGCACAGCCGGAGCCGTTTCGACCAATCCGAATGAAAGCAGGCAGGCAAGCAGCGCGCCGCCCGACGACATCCACATGGCGACCGACAACCCGTATTTATCCGCTGCCAGGCCGGCGACCGTCGGCGCGAGAAAACCCCCTATCAACTCTCCCGCCCCCATGATGAGACCGAGCGCACTCGCCATCGCGTGGGGCAGCACCGTCTCAGCGGGGATCGTCGCCATGAACAGCGTGAAACATCCGAGGCCGGTATAGGTCAGGAACACCAGCACGCCAAGGGCGTACGCGGAATCGACATAGAGGAGCGAGATCGGACACAGTGCGGCCACCAGCGCGAACAGGATCATCGTCGGCTTACGTCCGATCCGGTCGGAGATCGCTGGCACCACGAAGCCCCAGACCACCCACGCCGCGCCAAGACAGCTCATGACGAGACCCATGTCGGTTGGGGAGAAGTGGCGAGTCGACACCAGAAACGTGGGTGCGAACGAGATGATCACGACGAACCAGGTGAGAAAGAAGCAGCTGATCAGCACACAGAGCAGCACGTTGCGCTCCTTGAGCAGCGCCCAGCGGCTGGTCGCGGGCAGGGTCGACGCCTGCGCGAGTTGCGTTCCACCGGGCGGCTTCTCGCGAACCCAACGCCAGATGCCCCACGCGATCAGAAAACCCGGAATACAGGACACGTAGAACGCTTCGCGCCAGCCGTACGTCGTCGCGATATGGATCACGACCGGCGGCCCGATCATCGCGCCGAGCAGGCCGGCGGCCGATCCCTGCAGAAGCCCCATGTTGAGTCCGCGCCGGCTCGGGGTCGAACTTTCGGCCATCAGCGATTGCGAGAGCGGCAGCACGGGACCTTCGGCGATGCCCATCAGCGCGCGGAACGCCAGCAGCCCAGCAAAGCCGGTGACCATGCCCGAGACCGCCGAGAACACGGAAAATCCCAACACGGCCGCGATCAGCAACGGCTTGCGCGTCCCACGCGCATCGGACCACGCGCCGGTCGCCGCGCCCGACAACGCCCACGTCAGCGCAAGCGCCGAAGACACCATGCCCAGTTGCGCATTCGTTAAATGCAACTCCGCCGACATGAATGGAAAAAGAAACGACAACGCAAGCCGGTCGAAAAAGACAAAGCCGAACGTCAGAAACAGAATCGCGAGGAGCTTGTTCTCGTACGACCACCAGCGTCCCGATGAAGATGTACTTTTCATGTTGGACCTCGACAGGGACGCGCTCGTTAGCGAAACAGTTTTTCGATCGCTTGCGCGCCGAGGCCGACCTTCTCGTAGTGCGCCTTGCACATCGCGATGTACGAATGCACGTCGAAGTAGCCATCCGGCTCGCCTTTTTCGTCGAGCCAGACTAACGGGCCAGTCACGATAAAGAACACGCGCATCGGCTCCGGGTGGTCGAATGCCACGAGCGTGTGGCCTTCGCCGGGCGTCTCGTAGACAAAGTCGCCCTTGGTGGCGGTCCACTCATGTTCCAGATAGCCCCATTTGCCCGAGATCGTGTACGCAAAGACCTCATGTGGGTGGTAATGCCTATTGACCAGGCCTGCACGCCTGGCCATTAATATGTCGCACCATTTATTCTGCGTCGGCGAGATCCACAGCGGACGCGACGAAACCGTCTCGGTAAATGGCACATAAAGTCGCTCATCGTCGCTCGGCGCGTTCTGGATATACGCCTCGGGCAATGCATCCGGTTTAAACGGGTTGGCGATGGGTGCGATGCTTTGCCAGAACTCGGAATTGGCCTTGTCTACCATGGTGTCTCCTCGTTGTTGAATGATCTGGAGGTGACTCTAGCCAGATTCAGCACACGAGGTTTGACCGGGCGGGACGGAAAGATTGACCAGACAGGACATCGGACTCAAACGCGCGCGTGTGAGGGGACAACTTGAGCACATCGACCATTTTTTCGCGCACTCAGGGATCGACAGCCAACGTTCCTGTCGCACAGCGCCTCGAGTACTGGGACGCGTATAACGCGACCGCACTGGTCGGGCTGCGTTGCTCATCGCTCTCGCAACGCGGTCTGCAAGCCACCACGACCAATATCGTGCTGAAGGATCTGTGCCTCGCCGACATCATGGGCAACGATCACATCATCGAGCGCAGTCCCGCGCTCGTTCGGCAATATCCGAAAGACTCCGTGTTCGCGTGCCAGATCGTGCACGGCTCGGCGTACTTCATTCAGAACGAACGCTGCACCCTGATCGACACCGGCGAGACGATCGTCTACGACACGCGCTATCCGTATCTGTTTGGCTTTCTCAGCGAGATGCGTCAGTTTCTGATCGATATACCGGTCAGCGCGTTCGCCGAACGCTTCGGTATCGATCTGTCAGGAGCGCCGCTCAAGCTCACGCGTCACGTCGGCACCGGCGCGATGCTCGGAGCGACACTGCGCTCCACGCTTGACGTTTTTTTTAAAGATCCGGTCAAGGCCGACCTGGGTGCGCTCGTCGATCACGCCGGCGCGTTGCTCGAGGCTATGATCGATTGCGAGATTCATGGCGAGCGCCATTCGCGTTCATCGATGTCATATCTGCTCACGGCACGCCAATATATCGCGCAGCGGCTAGGTGATCCGGAGTTGACGCCGCAGTCCGTGGCAGACGCTGCCGGCATTTCGCTGCGGCATCTGAACAGGATGTTCGCGGCCGAAGATCAATCTATCTCGGCCTATATCTGGTCGAAACGCGCGTCGCACGCTCACGCGGATCTCATGGACCCGATGCTCGCGAAGACTACCGTCAGCGAAATCGGCTTTCGCTGGGGTTTCTCGAGTCAGGCTCACTTCAGTCGTGCGATTCGGGATCGCTTCGGCGCGTCGCCCAACGCGTTGCGTGAAATAGCTGCGGGCTCCTGCAAAGCCCAGTTGCAAACAGGAACGGCGAATTGCTGACGACTGTTGTGACGCCGCCAATGACGTCACAACAGCGCGGTCGAGTCCGTCCCCGCGTTACATCGTCTTCCTGAACGGCGCCCCCGAGTGCTCGCGCAACTCGTTGAACACGATCTTCGGCCACGCCTTCTGCGCGACTTCGATTTCGGACACGTGCGAGGCCAGATAGGTCGGCGCATCGGACGCATCGAGCGCGATCCGTGCCGAGTACGAATCGGTGAAACGGCGCAGCTCGGCCGGGTCGTCGCAGGTCACCCAGCGCGACAGGCGATAACGCGCCGGCGCCATCCGCACGTCGACCTTGTACTCGGTCGACAGACGGTGCGACACCACTTCGAATTGCAGTTGCCCGACCGCGCCGAGAATCATCAGGCCGCCCGCTTCCGGACGGAACACCTGAATCGCGCCCTCTTCGCCCAGCTGCTTCAGCGCTTCGCCGAGCTGCTTCGCGCGCATCGGATCGACCACTTCGACGGTCTGGAAAATTTCCGGCGCGAAGAACGGCAGGCCGACGAATTGCAGCTGCTCGCCTTCGGTCAGCGTATCGCCGAGGCTCAGCGTGCCATGATTCGGAATCCCGATGATGTCGCCCGGATACGCCTCGCTCACCGTCTCGCGGCGCTGCGACAGGAACGTCACCACGTTGTTCGCGCGGAACGACTTGTTCGAGCGCGTGACTTTCACCGCCATGCCGCGCTCGAAACGTCCCGAGCACACGCGAATGAACGCGACGCGGTCGCGGTGCGCAAGGTCCATGTTCGCCTGCACCTTGAACACGACGCCGGTGAACTTCGACTCTTCCGGCAGCACCGGACGCTGCACCGTCATGCGCATCGATGGCGGCGGCGCGAGGTCGACCAGCGCGTCGAGAATTTCCTTCACGCCGAAGTTGTTGATCGCCGAGCCGAACAGCACCGGCGACTGCTGACCGGCGAGGAACTGCTCGCGGTCGAATGCGGGCGTCGCGCCGCTGATCAGATCGATCTCTTCCTTCGCGCGCACCCAGGCGTGGCCGAAGCGGCTCTCGCCGTCTTCGTTGCTCAGCGCCTGCAGCGTTTCCACCGCGCCGCCGGCTGTGTCCTGACCGGCGCGGAACACGCGCACCTGATCGTGCTGGACGTCGTAGACGCCCTGGAACTCCTTGCCCATGCCGATCGGCCACGTGAACGGCACGGCCGACACGCCGAGGTGCTGCTCGATCTCGTCGAGCAGTTCGAGCGGCTCGCGCACTTCGCGGTCGAGCTTGTTGATGAAGGTCACGATCGGCGTCTTGCGGCTGCGGCAGACTTCGAGCAGCTTCAGCGTCTGCGCTTCGACGCCGTTCGCGCCGTCGATCACCATCACGGCGGCGTCGACCGCGGTCAGCACGCGATAGGTGTCTTCGGAGAAGTCTTCGTGGCCCGGCGTGTCGAGCAGGTTGATCACGCAGTCGCCGTACTCGAACTGCATCACCGAGCTCGCGACCGAAATGCCGCGCTGCTTTTCGATCTCCATCCAGTCGGAGGTCGCGTAGCGATTGCTCTTGCGGCCCTTGACGGTACCGGCGATCTGGATCGCGCCCGAGAACAGCAGCAGTTTTTCGGTGAGCGTGGTCTTACCCGCGTCCGGGTGGGAAATGACCGCGAAGGTGCGGCGGCGTTTGAGTTCGGAGACTGACATCGGGTCTGGCGGTCACGGAAAGGGGTTCGGGCAATTCCCGGCGGCCTCGGGAGGCCGGGGTGCCGCGCGGGGCGCGGCGTCGGGCTGCGGAAGTCGGGCGCGGGGCGGATCGACCGACACGCTCGCCGCGTCGAACACGGCTTGCGGACGGGGTCACGACCCTCGGGTCGACAGCACGGGAATCGCCAGCGCAGAACAGCGCAAGGTGCGAATGATACACGTCCGGGCCGCCGACAGCCCGAGAAAGCGCGTTTGGTCCGGCTCCCCAGCGACGGTCCCGCCCAGCCGGCGGACGCTCGCGGCCAAAGGTGAGCGTTTTCGGGAGTTGCGGCGCTGAGCCGTGGTACGCGCCGAAAGGTGAGGCGCGCGAAGCGCGTGCGCGCACCGGCTCTCGCAAGCGGGGCTCAAAAGCGTGCGCGGGAAAGGAGCTGCCCAAACCCGGCGTAACGACCGGTCCCGGCGCCGCTCGACGCCTGGAAACACCCGCCGGCAAAGGCTGACGCGGGTTTCAGCCAACGCGCGCGCAACCGCGCGAACTCGCGGCATGCCACTCGCGCGGCGGTGCGTCGCAGGATAAAACCTGGCTCACCGAAGCAACCCGACGACATTCGCCTACGACCGCAAACGTTGCGTCGCGGGTCGGCGCGCGATCCAAAGGTGAGCGTTTTCGGGACTCGCGTAACGGTGCGGCAAAGGCCGGACGGCGCATCACGTCAGGGAATTCCGCCGTGAGAGACGGCTTGATGGCTTAACGGCCGGCGGGGAAACGCAACCGACATCGCGCGACGACGCGTCACGCCGGCGCGGGCCTCGGCGAGCCTGCCGGTCCAACGAGCTCTCGCGGTCCTCAAGGGCACTCGGGGCGCGCCCGGTCCGTGGCGGACGCTCACCGGCGCCGCCCCGCTCAGCCTTCGATCAGAAAACGCTCCCGATTCTTCCCCGCCAGCCACGTCGGCGAGCGGCCGCGCCCGCTCCACGTCTCGCCGGTCTTCGGATTGCGGTATTTCGCGACCGACGTCGACGCCGCCTTGCGACGCGGCTTCGGCGAGGCGCTCGTGAAGCCGAGTTCCTCGGCGGTCAGATCGTATTCGGCGATCTTTTCTTTGATATCGGCGATTGCCTGCGCGATTTCCTTCTCGCGGGCCACAGCGACTTCCTTGTGGAGTTTTTCGAGTTGCGCAGTCAACTGTTTATAAGAGGCCATGCCGGTTGCTCCCCCATCGGTTTGGACGAACTGCCATGAACTGCAGTGCGGACACTATCAGACGAATAATTCACAGGATAGTGAATCGCGCGACCAAGTGCATGCGCGGCGCATGCGCTCAGTCGTCGATCGCATCGTAGACGCGGCGTTCGAAGTCGATGGTCATCGGGAACGGGTCGATCGAGCGGCGCTGGATCAGCATCACGCCGATCAGGTTCTCGACCGGGTCGGCGAACCAGCTCGTGCCGTACGCGCCCGGCCAGCCGAACGAGCCGAGCGAGCGATAGCCGAGCGGCAGCTGCTGCGCCGGATCGTCGACGATCGACAATCCCAGGCCGAAGCCCTGACCGGCCCAGATCACGTGGCCGAAAGCGGGCAGGCGGCGCTGATCGCGGCTCAGGAAATTGCTGCGCATCAGGTCGACCGAGCGATGCGACAGCAGACGCGTCGCGCCGACCCGCCCGCGTCCGAGCAGCAGCTGCGCGAATTGCAGATAGTCCTCGGCGGTCGACACGAGGCCGCCGCCGCCGCTCTGGAAACGCCGCGGATTGGCCCAGCGGCTGGTCGCCGGATGATCCTCGACCACGCGCCGCCGCGTGCCGGGATCGACGTTGTAGGCGGCGGCCAGACGCGCGAGTTGCGTGTCGGGCACCCAGAACGCGGTGTCGCGCATGCCGAGCGGCTCGAAAATGCGCGTACGGAAAAACTCGCCGAGCGGCATGCCGCTCACGCGTTCGATCAGTACGCCAAGTACGTCGGTCGCGACGCCGTAGTGCCAGCGCGTGCCCGGCTGGAACATCAGCGGCAACGCGGCAATGCGCGCGAGCCACGCGCTGGTGTCGCCGGTCGCCTCGAAGCCGTTGAAGGCGGCCGCGTACGCTTCGGCAAGCGGCCCGGTCGCCGTGAAGTGATACGCGAAACCCGCGCGATGCGTGAGCAGGTCGAGCACGGTCAGCGGCGCGCGGATCGGGTCGGTGTCGTCGAGCGAGCCGGTCGGGTCGCGCAGCACGCGCGGCGCCGCGAATTCGGGTAGCCACAGCGAGATGGGGGTGTCGAGCGCGAGGCGGTCTTCCTCGATCAGCATCATGATCGCGGCGCTCGTGACCGGCTTGGTCATCGACGCGATGCGAAACAGCGTGTCGCGCTCCATCGGCAATTGGCTGGCCTCGTCGCGCAGGCCGAGCGGCTCGAAGTAGCCGATCTCGCCGCGCCGCCATATCAGCGACACCACGCCCGCGACGTCTCCCCGCTCCACGTAGCCCTGCATCACGTTGGTCAACGCGGCCAGCCGGCTCGCGGCAAATCCTGCTCTCTGCATGTTGGTCCTGTGTCGGTGAAGGCAAATCGCCGGAGCGCGGGATTCGGATACCGCCCAACCCGAATCCGACCGACGAAGCGTACGCGACAATTTTTCTTATTGCCGGGATTTAATACCGATATTAGGCTTTCTGCCGTTTTTCCAATGCGCACAGCGCGGCATCCAGCCGTTTGACGCGAGTCACCTGCGCCGGAACGATAACCGCGTCCGAAACCAGTTCGATGCGGCTACGCCAATAAGATAGCGGAATCCGGTCTTCAGCCGAAATATGGGAAATGACCTGCTCCAGGTGCTGAATATCTTTTTCGAGCTGCTGATGATTCATTGCTTTCCCCGGGATTCTATTGAATTAATGTCGAAGCAAAAAAATCGAAAGCACGGCAAGCACACCGGCCTGGGTAAGCCGATGCAACGCCTGCCGGGAGCGGAAAAACCTTTCTGGGACATCCCCCGCACCGGAAAAACCGGCAAGATCTGCTTGCCGTAGTCAAGTCTCCAACGTTTTGAAAAGAGTACCGCGTCCAAACTTCGCGTTCCGTTAGCTGGCGCACCGACTTCGCATAACGTAAAAATGGATACCGATTATTCATCTGTCGGGAAAAATGAATCGAACGTGCTTTCGGCTTACGAATAGATCCCGCCTTAACCAATCTGCATGCTAACCGATCTGGCGGACGCACATTACGCGCAGGCATTTATGACAGCCATGTGCTTATTGGAATGACACGAACGGCTAATTAGCCAGATTAGCGTGGGGCGGTCGATTGGGACGATTTGGACGATTGGAAGTCGCCGCGTCGGCACGTCATTGCGTCATTTGCGTTAGCGCAAATGGGAAGGGGCTCGAATGGCGAAAAGAGCGCGATGCCGGCAGGGCACGGCTTGAGTGCATGGGCGAACGCGTCCGGAACCTCTTCGGAACGCGCTCAGGACCGGCTTACTTCGCGGCTGCGCGGCACGCGTAGATCAGGCTCAGCGTGCCGCTTTCGCTGGACTGGCGCACGACGTCGTAGCCGCCATTGCAACTGGCGGTGGCCTGCTGCGAGCAGGAGTCGGAGCCGACCGGGCATTGCACGAGCGTGGTCGCGCGGCCGTCCGACAGGAACAACGGCGCGCTGCTGCTGCAGCCGCCGAGCGCGACGACCGCGCCGGTGGCAACGAGCAGGCTCGAGCGGCGCGCGAAGAAGGAAAGACTGCGTTTCATTGAAAGCCCCGGACACGTCTTGTTGTTCGATCCCGCGATTGTGCCACGCGACACCTGTACTGCGTCGATCGGGACGGCACGGCCGGACCGGGCCGGCGGCCGGGGGCGGCTCACACCTCGATACCGTGCGCGGCGATCTTCTTGTACAGCGTCGCGCGGCCCATGCCGATCTGTTTCGCAGTGTCAATCACGCGGCCGCCGTTGGCGCGCAACGCGTCGCTGAGGAAGCACTTTTCGTAGGCGGCCATCGCGTCGCTCCACGACGCGGGTTCGGCGGCGGCGACATCCACGCCCACGCTCGCCGGTGGCTGCCCGAGTGTCCGGGCTTGCGTCGCCGCCAGTCCGCCGCCCTGCCCCGAGCCGATAAACGGCGCGAGCGCCCGCGCGTCGATGCGCTCGCTGTCGGACAGCATCACCGCGCGCTCCAGCGTGTTGCGCAACTCGCGCACGTTGCCCGGCCAGTCGTACGCGCACAGCAGCTGCAACGCATCGTCGTGCAACTCGAAGTGAGCGCCGCCGCGTGTCTGCACGGCCAGCTCCTCCAGCATCGCGTAAGCGAGCGCCTCGATGTCGGACGCACGCTCGCGCAACGCGGGCGCGCGGATCGTCAGCACGTTGAGCCGATAAAACAGGTCCGCGCGAAATCGCCCGGCGGCCACTAGCGCCGGCAGATCGGCCGAGGTTGCGGCGATGATCCGCACATCCGCACGCACGATCCAGTTCGAGCCGAGCGGCTCGAACTCCGTGTCCTGCAGCACGCGCAGCAGCTTGCCCTGCAACGGCAGCGGCATATCGCCGATTTCGTCGAGAAACAGCGTGCCGCCGTTGGCGAGTTCGAACTTGCCGACGCGGCCTTTGCGATCCGCGCCGGAATGCACCTCAGGATGCGCGCCGGGCGCGGCGCCGAAGAATTCGACTTCGAGCTGCGCCTCGGGAATCGCCGCGACGTTGACGCTTACGAGGGGCTCCCGCGCGCGCGCCGAGCTTGCGTGGATCGCGTGCGCGAGCAGCTCCTTGCCGGTGCCGGATTCGCCGAGCAGCAGCACCGGCGCTTCGAGTTGCGCGGCGCGGCGCGCCTGACGCTTCACTTCGAGCGCCGCCGCGCTGGTGCCGACGAAACTGCCGAACGTGTAGCGCGCGCGGCGCGCCTGCGCGAGCGACTGGCGCGCAGCGATCAGCTCCTGCTGAAGCCGCGAGTACTGCGCAAACAGCGGCGTCAGCGCCTTCAGTTCGTCGTAAAGCGCGAAGCCGACCGCGCCGATCGTCGCGCCGGCATCGTCCTTTAACGGCAGACGCGTGACGACGAGCGGCTCGCGGTCGGTCTCCATGATGTCGAGCAGAATCGGCCTGCCGGTGGTCACGACCTCGCGCATCAGGCTGTTCGGAATCACCGCCTCGCAGTCGCGGCCGATTGCCTGCTGCGGATCCGCGAAACCGAAGCGTGCCGCGTAGCGCTTGTTGATCCACACGACGCGCGCGTCCGCATCGACGATGAACGTGCCTTCGCTGAAGTTTTCGAAGGTGCGAAACAGCGAATCCATCGCGCGACGCAGCACGTCGCCATAGATGGCGGGCAAGCCCGCCCAGTCGGTCATCATTCTGTCGCTGTCTCCGCTTATCGTTGTGATTATCGCAGTCTCCATCAATGGACGAATTTATCTCTAAATTGAGACCACCGACAAGCCTTCCGCCGCGCTTTATTTCTCGATACTTACCCTGGTTTTAGCCCGACTTCCACGCAAGAAAGTCCCGTTCTGGAGACGTTTGGGTACAATCGGCCGCGCTGCTTTTCAGCACCACGGGCGGCCGAGGCCCAGGCCGCCGCGCTTTGCCGACCGCGCCGTCGACGTGGCATGGAATCTGCATTTTGTCCGCGCCGCGTCGTCGCATGCCTGGACGGCAAATAGGTAGAACAACCAGGTTTTGGAGACTCAATGTCCTTTCTCATCGTCCTCGCCGCGCTGGCGTTTCTGATGTTTGCCGCGTATCGCGGCTACAGCGTCATCCTGTTCGCGCCGATCGCGGCGCTCGCCGCCGTCCTGCTCACGGAACCCGCCGCGGTCGCGCCGGTTTTCACGAGCATCTTCATGGACAAGATGGTCGGCTTCGTGAAGCTGTACTTCCCGGTGTTCCTGCTCGGCGCCGTATTCGGTAAGGTCATCGAACTATCGGGCTTCTCCGAGTCGATCGTCGCGGCCGCGATCCGTTATATCGGCCGCTCGCGCGCGAATGCGGTGATCGTCGCGGTGTGCGCGCTGCTCACGTACGGCGGCGTGTCGCTGTTCGTGGTGGTGTTCGCGGTCTATCCGTTCGCGGCCGAGCTGTATCGCCAGAGCAATATTCCGAAGCGGCTGATGCCCGGCGCGATCGCGCTCGGCGCGTTCTCGTTCACGATGGACTCGCTGCCCGGCACGCCGCAGATCCAGAACATCATCCCGACCACGTTCTTCAAGACCACGTCATGGGCCGCACCGACGCTGGGCGTGATCGGCTCGGTGTTCATCATCGTGGTCGGCCTGAGCTATCTGGAATGGCGCCGGCGCGCCGCGATGGCAAGCGGCGAGGGCTACGGCACCGAGCTCGTCAACGAACCGGAGCGCGTCGAGTCGCAGCAACTGCCGCATCCGCTGCTGGCGGTCGCGCCGCTGATCGTGGTCGGCGTCGCGAACTTTCTGCTGACGCGCTGGATTCCGAACTGGTACGGCCCGACCTTCACGATCACGCCCGACATCCTGCCGGGCCTGCACGCGCCGGTCGAAACGACCGTCAAGACCGTGGTCGCAATCTGGGCCGTGCAGGGCGCGCTGCTGCTCGGCATCGTGATGGTCGTGGCGACCGCGTTCCGCCGTGTCAGCACGCGCTTCGCGGTCGGCACCAAGGCGGCGGTGGCGGGCGCGCTGCTGGCGTCGCTGAATACCGCGTCGGAATACGGCTTCGGCGGCGTGATCGCCGCGCTGCCGGGCTTTCTCGTGGTCAGCAACGCGCTGAAGAGCATTCCGAATCCGCTCGTCAACGCGGCGGTCTCGGTCAGCACGCTCGCGGGCATCACGGGTTCGGCGTCGGGCGGCATGAGCATCGCGCTCGCGGCGATGTCGGATCTGTTCATCAAGGGCGCGGAAGCCGCGCACATTCCGCTCGAAGTGCTGCATCGCGTGGTCGCGATGGCGAGCGGCGGGATGGACACGCTGCCGCACAACGGCGCGGTGATTACACTGCTGGCGGTGACGGGCCTCACGCATCGGCAGTCGTATCGCGACATCTTCGCGGTGACGGTCATCAAGACGATGGCGGTGTTTTTCGTGATCGCGGTGTATTACGTGACGGGCGTGGTTTGAGGACTTGAGTTGCGAAATACCCATGCATAGGGGCCTCCGTGCCCCTATGCGTGAAAGATCGCAAAGGACCCTCTTTGAGAAAAATAAACGATGCCGGCAACTCCGAAAAGTTGACGCAACGTTTTTTCAGTCATGCATACTTGTCCGGCCAATAACAAAGACCGGAGGCACGCATGTCCAATTCCCGACAACCGCATGCCCACAACGCGGCGCATTTACCCCAGTTAATCCGGCGTTTTACCCTGGTAGCCCTGACGACCGCCGCCGTCCCCACCCTCGCAACGGGGGCGACCGGATGCGGTTTCGATAGCTCGACACTCCAATTCTCGGGCACGCGCCTCGAACAGGCGAAATGCCTTCTGCAACCGGACGAAAACGATCACCAGGCCCCTGCCAGAGGCGCATCGTTACCCGCGCCACTCGAGTCGCTCATGACTCGGGAATTCACCCTGGACACGGAAAAGTTTCGATCTTATCTCCACGCTCACGGAATAAGCGAAAACGACATCGGTGGCCCGCTCGATCAACCTGTTTCCCACTCCTTGGCGAACGGTCATCCTGCGGCTAGATACTTCGTTATTCACGACACGAGTCTTAACGTGTGCACGCAGACCGGGAAATTTTCCGGATCCGACTCTCCGTCTGCGTCCTCGAATCTCAAGCAACGATGGCAAGACAGCGAAGAGGCGCATCTATTTATCACGCGCGACGGTAAATCGATCCGCCCACAAGGGCGTGATTTTTCGGTGCCATGGAGAGCGACAAAGTTGGAGCACGTTGTCGGCCAACGCGCGCGCGGCATTTTCCTGCATGTAGAGAATGTCCAGCTGCGAGCGGTCGATCTGCGTCCCGGAGAATCGCCATTAAACGGGAAAGGCGATTGTCGAAATGACCGGATCGCACAAACGCCCGGCTTCACCGATGCGCAATATGACCGGCTTGCTCTGGCTTACCTGGACGCCAGCTCACGCGCGCGGCAGTGGCTTGTGCCCGCATACCACGTCGCCATCGACCGCGGTATAGCCGATGGTCACGACGATCCGCGTAATTTCGATCTTGCCCGCTGGGGACGCGCTGTTTGCGAGAAGCTCGTCGCACTCGGAGAAAAGTGCGAATAGTCGTCGCTTCTACTGCTGATTTTTTGCTGCAGCCGGTTTAGTAGGTACTGACGTACAACCAGCGATCAAAAGGCAGAGAAAAGCGAGAACGCCACGCAATTTCGGAATCAAGAGAATATTCTCCGGCTTGGCAGGCACCGTCACACCCGCATATCGCCCAGTAAATATCTCGTCGCGACGGTGGAGCACATATCGACTTTACGAGTAGACCGACTGGCCCACATGGCAGGCATTCCACGCGAACCACTCACTTCTTCACCGGCCTCCGGTAGCTGTCTATCGGCATGTAGCCAACCAGTGGAAAGTGAGAAACGTTGACGGACGTAAAGTGTTTTCCGGCGTGCTGGTTTCCGCCGAGCACGAACAACCGGTCATGGTCCCGATATAGAAACAGAGCGACGTGTCCATGTCCCTGTTTGGCCGCATCGGGATCTTTGTCCTGAAACACGACGAAGTCACCAGGCTGGGGATCGGTTACCTTGATTCCGTATTTTCTGAACGATCCCGACGACGCACTGTTGGTCCCTTTATATCCCAGTCTGTCGAGGCACCAGTTCTGAAATGCTGCGCACCATGGAACGAGGTCGTTATGTGCGGTGCTGGCGGTCGAGCTAAAAAACTGCACGATGACCGGATTCCATCGATCCTTCCACTGCGAGCTGTAGAGCTCGCCATCCTTATTCCGCACGGTAAGATTCATGAAATAGTATTCGATGTCCTGAAGCGATCCCGTTCTCGGTGCTGCCTCGAGAATCTGCTGGGCAAGTTTCCGTTCTTCATCGAGCGCGGGATTCGTACCGAAGGGAATGTCATGAGGTAACGAGTCGCCCGTATCGTAGTAGTCAATATCCCCCTGTAAAACAGGATCGGGCTGAACTGCCGCAATGGCGCGTGGTGCCGTCATCGCGAGTGAGACGGAGATCGCTGCGGAGTGTCCGAAAAAATCACGCCGGTTCATGATTCCCCCTTTATTCAGCCGGTTTTTGGATGGTGATCAGCGTCCCGAAAAACGCTCGAGGATTTCCTTTGACTGCGGGCAAATCGACTTTATATGTCTGGGTGATTGATTTGGCGTCCTCGCCCAGGATTGGAGCATTCGCCACGATTCCATTCGCTGCGCTGGTGACGATCTGGAAGCTCGTGATCTTGTATCCGGGTTCGGCGGCAAAAGCTTTGACAGGCAATGTCGTGTTACCAACATGACCAAGCGAAATGGAATAACCAATCTCCACCTGGCTCAGATGGCGAGGCGTCATAGCGGACTTCATCCAGTTGACACTCGGCACGGGAGCCGCAAGTGCCTTCGCACCTGGAATCACCGAATTCCAGTCGAAATTTTCGTTCCAGACAGGCGCGGCGATTTTCGAGTGGGATTCAGGTTCATTCCAGTATTTGGTTTGTTTGTAACTGTCAGAATTCATCCAACCGGCGTATCCATCGATCAGTTTTCGATCTTCAACGCCCGTGGATTTTTGTTCCTCCGGCCATCGCATTTTCGAAGAATCGAACCATGTCTTGTAGAGCACGCCCGCGCCGTTCTTTGCATTAGCGCCACTCGACTTGCCCTCCGCATCGAAGCGAACATCTTGCGAGACAAGCGCTTTCGCGGTCGCATCGGTGATATCGCTGAAATCCAGCGTCTGCATCGTGGTTGACCCGGCCTCGATAGATCCGTTTGTCATGGAAAGCAGGGTCAGCCTCAAATTGGTCTCGGACGGAGAGAAGCGACGTTTCTCGTTCTCCGCAATGATGCTATTTATTTTCGCCGCGACGGATTTGAACATGATGACCCGGGCGTGGCCCATTTCCTCGCCCGCGAGCCCGTTCTTTTCCTTGAATTCCGAATTGGGAATACCCGAGTGCACAAAGCCTATGATTTGCCGGGTCGCCTTGAGATAGACGGGCCCCCCGCTAAACCCCGGCCATATATCGACGTCGGTGTCGACAACCTTGTTCAACTGTGGCGCCGTTGCAATCGTTCCGTGATAGTAAGCGACCTGAGAGTCGCGCCTGCTACCGGCAACAATAATGTCCGCCTGGGTCTCGACAGGAGATTTTGAATCGAGACCTATCTTCTTCAGGCCCGTCGGATTTTCGGCCTGCAAATACCCGATGTCGACGGTTGCACCACGGTCGACATTCGATGTTCGAACGAGCTTGAATGCGGAGTCGCTAAAGCCGCCAGGGTAGCCATAGCAAAGCAGGGGTTCGGTTGCGGCGATATCGGGAATGACATGCGCGGCCGTCAGCACGAGTCCCGAATCGCTCACGACGATTCCCGTTCCCATACTCACTTTTTCACCTTGATCCCATGAACACGTTATGCGGAGAATCGAAGCTTTGTCGCGCACGGCAATGTCTGTCTGCGCGAATGCAGACGGAGTCGGTATCCCGGTGCCGAGAAAAATGACAAGCGAGATCGATATAGATCCACGAGCTGGCATTTTTTCCCTCGTTTTCGAATAATGCTCTATGCAGGCCTACTAATCCCGAATGTCTGTCGCCAGAAAGCTCTTTCTCGAACACGCGCCGCCGGGTTGATCCGCAGCCGAGCGACTCCATTCGACTTTTTCGACGGTTTTTCGCATCGTGACACCAGCGAGGGCCGCGATCGAATCGGCAAGCGCTTCGTTGTTCAATGCGGCGATATTGGCGCCTCTGATGGCAGATGCAGTCAGAGAGGTGGCAAACGCGTCCGCCGTTGCAGCGTGGGTATCGATTCGACCTATTGTCCATGCGACCGACCCCGGCTTGGCGAGATCAGCCGCCGTTACGGCAGCAAGGCACTGAGATGCGGGATAGAGGTGGTTAGTACAGGCCGTGGATGTCGCGACTGCCGGAACAAGCGGCGCAGACGCGTCAAATAACGCTTCGACAAAAACTCTCACTATCTGTGGCGCGAAGCTCGCCACCTTCGGATACTCGAAATTCGGTCGCAATTCACCTTTCTCACCGACGGAAACGCTGACACCCGAAAACTGGATGGATTGCCCCGATCTGGAAACAAAGCTCGTTGCGCCCAGCGATCCCGTCAGCAGACAGACGGATTTTGAATCTCCCGTTTTCTGCTGGCAAAGGCTCTGCAGTTTCGAGTCAATCGTGCTGATCAGCGCATTTTTCTCTGCCGTGTTCTGGTCAAGCACGCTCTGAATATCTTTGGGCAGATCTTTTACAAGCTGCGTGGCCATAGCCTGCGTATCCACCGATGCGGAGACCACATGCCCGTTCCGAAAATATGCCGACTCGTAAACAACCAG
Source organism: Paraburkholderia antibiotica (assembly GCF_012927125.1). Lineage (GTDB taxonomy): Bacteria > Pseudomonadota > Gammaproteobacteria > Burkholderiales > Burkholderiaceae > Paraburkholderia > Paraburkholderia antibiotica. The sequence goes on along the minus strand of NZ_JABBFZ010000005.1, from coordinate 154,630 downwards.
AAATGTGGCCGCGTCCAAAGCGGATCGCGCCGCCTTGACCTGGGCACCGAAGGCGGATAGCTCCGCATCGCTCTGCACGTTGTTCTGCACGTTGATTTGGTGAGTAAAAACTCGGGCCATCTTGCCCACGCGATCCTGCGCCATCGCGCAAAACGCCGCGGTTGAATGTAATCGCAGCGCTTCGTGCACTACATTCCTGTCAGCTCGCGAAAATTTGCCCAGTTCAATCTGTTGTTGTCCATTCGACATCGCGGCCGGCTCCAGACCCAATTGCCGCTGCCCGATACTCGCAACAAAGGCACTTGCCTCATCGGCCCGCACCTGCGCGGTTTCTGGCGAGACGAGTTCCGTATTCGCACAGATATCGGCAGTCGGCTCAGATGCGCTTTCCAGTGCCTCGAAAGTTGAAACAGGGATATTCAAACCGAATTCCGCGAGCGCCTTCTTCGCGTCGTCCTCACTCTGTATAGACGTCTGTCTAGACCTCTGTTCAGACATCAGCTTGCGGCCAAGCTGAATATCCGCGGCAGATGCGGATTGGATACCTTCGCCGTATCCGGCGCCAAGTGACATAGAACCGCCATGGCTGCTGATATACGCGAGCGCGTCCGACTTCGATTGGGCGTCCATAGGTCGGACAGAATCGTCGTCGAACAACAGCAGGCTCAGGTCCGTTTCGCTGTGCGCCTGAGAACGGACATCGACCGCGTTCAACTGCGGCTGCGAACAACCGGTATCCGTGTAGCCGATGAACGTCGATGATGCACAACCGGCCAGCAGCCCACACGACACGACGATGCAAAATGCACGCTTATTCATATAGGTCCCCTCAGCGTCTGGCGCTATTCTTTATTAGTACCTCTTCTTCTTTATTCTCCGGAAAAACGAAAAATCAGTATTCCATGACAATGGAAAATATTTCTGTCATGACATCCAAAAACGAATATTTTCAGACCATTCACCTAAAACATTTATCCACTCAATGACCATCCCCGCCCGGCATTTCCACTTAATGCATAACGAATAAAACAGCAGATCCTTAAAACCGATGATTGGCCGATATTTCGCATCTCGCGATGTTTACCCCATAGAAACTCACGAGAAAAATGGACTCAACATCATGCCGAGCAGAGCACTCTGAAACTGAAAACTGGAATGACTGGAATTCTCCGCGCCCCCTGCCCGTGGCAGCCTCCCCGTCCGGAGCGTGAGCATGCCTGTACATTAGCATGCATTTTCCGGCAAACAAGAAGTTTTAACATTTCACCACTGCTCACTATCGACCAGGGCTTTTACCTGGGAATAGAGGAACAACTAGTCAAGCGCATCCGGATATGAGAGAGTTTCCCATGGAAGTTATATTAATCTGCCACCCATACTTTCAGATCCGTAAACGCTCCGATAGACAGATAGCGCAATAAACCAGCTTGCTGTAATCTCGCAATCAATATGTTATCGCTCAGCGGAATATTTTCACTTCGATTGAAGAACACTACGGCTCAGCTTATTCACCCGCGCATAGCATGAGAACCGTCCGATCGCTCTAATGTGAATATTTTTTATGATTGTTATCGACCGGTTTTTACCGATACATAACATCGTTTGATGTCTTACGCTCCATGCCGCATCCCCGAATGCATGGTCGCAGCTCCCTGTTGAACATTCTTTTCAACCCGCGGTTCTCTTACTCGAGGAGATGCCCAATGTCGCAGTTCCAGGCGTACAAGAAGCCGGTGTACAACCGTGGAGTCGCACCAACAGATTTTTTGAATGCACTGGTCAGTTGGGGAAAAACTGCCGCGGACGAAATATTCCAGCCGCGCCCAACCAACGAAATTTACTCCTGGGTTGCCGACCAGCTCGGCCCCTATCCGGCGGACAACCTCATCTATCGCAAAGCGGTCATGCTGGAAGTGCTGCGTGTATTAGCGGGCTTCGAAAGCTCCTGGAACTGGAACGAGGGCGTGGATATCACCAATCCCGCCTCTGACAAGCCGTGCACGATGGAAGCGGGAGCCTTCCAGGTCTCCGGCGACTCGATGAATTTCGATGCGTCGCTCCGAAACTTGACCATCGAAGTCGCAGGAGCCGACGACTGCACGAGGTTTCGAGAGGTCACCAAAAGCAATCATCCGTTCGCCATCGAATACTGCGCCCGACTGCTGCGATTTACGACGCAGCATCATGGGCCGATCAAGAGCGGAGAACTGAACAAATGGATTACCCGCGCGGCGGCAAACGAATTCTCGGCTGCCTTGCAAGAGTGAGGGCTCACCGTCATGACGGCGATATCGCCCCCACTGAAATTGGGGACCCAATATAAAAGCTCGTGCTTTACCGGCGCAGCCAAATCCGCCCTCTTTGTTCTGACAGATCCGCATTAGTCCCACCTCGACAACGCGCTCGCCGCGCATGACGATAGAAACCGTCAGCACCCAATCGTTGCGAGGGCGGCTGACCCGAGTAACAACGGCGTTTAAAGGCCCGTCCCATTCCGGACGGGCTTTTTTTTGGATCGCAGGACGCCGTACGTCGCCCTCACCAGCCCAGCAAACAGTCCGCACGAAAGGTGAGGAATACGGGAGCCATCGACCGCGACTTGCCGCGCCCGGCGCACCCGCTCACACTGAGACCCGCCCATCCCCCACGCCCGCCTACCGGAGGCCGCCATGCGCCTGGTCACCCCACCTCACGCCGATCCGCTCGCCGCGCACTTCACCGCGATGGCACGCAATAACGCGTGGTCGAACCTGCGGCTGTACCGCGCCTGCCTGACCCTCACCGACGACGCCTTCGCCGCGCGCCGGGTGAGTTTTTTCCCATCGCTGCAGCTCACGTTGAACCACCTCCTGCTGATCGACCGTTACTACTTCGACGCGCTGATCGACGGCGGCGCCGGCCTCACCATTTTCGATAACGAATTGCCCTATCCGCGCGCAGCCGACCTGTGGGATGCGCAGGCGCGGAGCGACCGTCAGCTGCTCGCCTTCTGCGCGGCGCTCGACGGCGACGATCTGCGGCGCGGCGTGCGGATCGATCGCGGGCCGGCTGTGGGCATCCACCATGAAAGCGTCGGCGCGGTGCTCGCGCATCTGTTCGTCCACCAGATCCATCATCGCGGGCAGGCCCACGCCATGCTCAGCGACACCACGGCCGCGCCGCCGCAACTGGACGAATTTTTCCTCGACGGCGACGCTCCGTTGCGCGCCGCCGAGCTGCATGAACTGGAGCGCCTACAGACGCACACAGGCGCCGCCGAGCCACCGCGGCCCTAACCCGGCCGTGCGTCAGCAGCATGACAACGGGAAGCGGGCGACGCGGCGCGAAGGGGCACGAAAAATGCATCCGTAGCGGCGGGCAGTCGCGTTAAACTGAGCATCCCGCCCGGCGAAGCGCGTCACTCGAGCTTCACCCGACGGCACGCGGGGCAACGTACAGGCAAGGCCACAGGTAGAAATGGCATACGCCAGACGGCATGCCGTCCTACCCGTACAATGGTTCGATCAACAACGTAACAAGGACTACTTCGATGCGCATTACCGGGTCTTCCGGGTCAATGGCCCTGCTCACCGAATACGACGACGCAACGGCGCGCGAACTCCGCTCGCTGCGCCTCGAATCGACCGAAGACGGCAAAGGCATCCTGCTGATCGAAGTCGATGAGCGCAAGCCGGGCATTCATCGCGAAGTGCGCTACGAAATCACGCCTGCCGAACTGATTGCCGCGATCCGCGCGCACGGCGCCGAATTGCCGGGCGAGCAGCACAATCATCGTCAGTAATTGTCAGTAGCGGCCGCCACGCGGCGCAACGCGAAAGCGTGCGCGCCGCGCGTCGTGCCGGTTTCTCTCCCTCCTCCGTCCCGCGTCGCCGCGGATGCGCGGCAAGGTTCGCATTGGCCTCGTCGGCGCACGCCGTTGCGCTTTTCGTTCTTTCTTCGCTTTACCTGCGGCGCCGATCCGCGTTTTCCTACGAGTTTTAGCACACGCCGCACCACGCCCAGCCGCGATCGAGTTCGCGCCCAGCGCGGCGCGCCGCCGCGCGCGGTTGGTGCATCGGCCTTCTCAGCCCACACTCAAGCCACATCGCGAACCCAAGCCACCTCCAGCCCGATCCCGCCCGAACGACCCGCCGATAACACCCCAACCCCCGCCACATAGCGGGCCGATTTTCGAGCCGTTTTGCACGTCTTGAAAATACTGTCCATAATCCTTGCATTCCCCTTTGCACTCCTTACCGCGCTGCGCCCGCAAGGGCCGCGGATGTAAACCGATGCTACATGACCTCGTCGAGCAATATGGGCCAGCGCTCGTCTTCGTGAACGTGCTGGCCGCTTCGCTCGGCTTGCCGGTGCCGGCCATGCCGTCGCTCGTACTGTTCGGCGCCATGGCCGCGATGCACCCCGGTTCGGTCGGCACGCAACTGCTGCCGGTCCTCGTGCTGTCGATCTTCGCGACGCTGCTCGGCGACAGCGCGTGGTATCTCGCCGGCCGCATCTACGGCGGCAATACGCTGAAGACGATCTGCCGGCTGTCGCTGTCGCGTGACACCTGTGTAAAAAAGACCGAGCGCTTTTTCGGCCGCTGGGGCGTGCGCGTGCTGGCGGTCGCGAAGTTCGTCCCGGGCCTGTCGATCGTGTCGATCCCGATGGCCGGCGCGATGGGCACCCGCTACCGCACCTTCCTCACCTACGACGGCGTCGGCGCCGCGCTGTGGTCCGGCACCGGGCTCATCATCGGTGCGCTGTTCGCGCGGCAGATCGACATGCTGTTCGCGATCGCCGGCCGGCTCGGCCGCACCGCCGCGCTCGTCGTCGGCGCGTTGCTGGTGCTGTATGCGGCGTACCGGTGGGTCCGGCGTCGTCAGTTGATCGCGAAGCTCGCGTCGGCGCGCATCGAGGTCGACGAACTCTCGAAGCTGTACGCGACCGGCCGCGCGCCGGTCGTGTTCGACATCCGTTCGGAGGAGAAGCGCAAGCTCGATCCGTTCGTGATTCCCGGCGCGCAATTCGCCGACGAACGGCAGCTCGACGGCATCGTCGCCGCCTATCCGCACGATCAGAAACTGGTGATCTACTGTTCGTGTCCGAACGAGATTTCCGCGGCATGGATGGCCAAGCAGTTGAGCGAGGCCGGTTTCTCCGACGTGCTGCCGTTGCGCGGCGGCATGGAAGCCTGGCGCGACTCGGGCAAGCCGGTCGACACGCTGCCCGACCATCCGCCGCCCGAAGTCAGGGTCGACGACGTCGCGCCCAAGGCCGTCTAACGCGAGCTCGGCGAGAAGATCGCCGACGGCCAATGGCCAATAGCCAGTGCTCGGCAACCGGCAACCAGCGGCGGGCCGCGGCCCCGCCAGAAGCACCACCTGAAACACGCGGCGCGGGCAGTTCCGCTGCCCGGCTGCGCCTCCCGTTCAATCGTGCAATGAACATCGAAGGAGCGGTTCAATGCTTTCGACTCAGGACGTTTCGACTCAAGAGGTGGAAGGACAGCAGGGAGTCGTCGCCGACGCGCCGTTTTCGTCGCTGTCGACGCGCATGCATCAGATGTTTCCCACGCTCACCTGCGCGGAGATCGACCGGCTGCGCCGCTTCGGCGAGATCGGTCACTGGAAGTCCGGCGATCTGCTGTTCGAGACCGGCCACACCGGTCCCGGCATGTTCGTGCTGCTCGAAGGACGCGTGAAGGTCTATCAGCGCGACGGCATCGGCCGCGAAGTCGTGATCGGCGAGCATGGCGCCGGGCATTTTCTGGCCGAGGTCGGGCAACTGTCGGGACGCCCAGCGCTGGTCAACGGTCTGGCGATCGGCGCGGTCGAAGCGCTGCTGATTCCGCCCGAGCGGCTGCGCGCACTGATCGTCGCCGAAGCGGAACTCGGCGAACGCATCATGCGCGCACTGATCCTGCGGCGCGTGTCGCTGATCGAAAAGGGCGCGGGCGGCCCGATCCTGATCGGCAACAGCTTCGACGCGCGGCTCGTGATGCTGCAAGGCTTCCTGTCGCGCAACGGCCATCCGCATTCGGTGATCGACGAACGCGACGAAGACGCGCTGCGCCTGATCGAGCAATTCGGCGCGCAGCGCGAGGACATGCCGCTCGTGATCTGCCCGGACGGCTCGGTGCTGCGTCATCCGAGCATGCCCGAACTCGCGACCTGCCTCGGCCTGCTGCCCGATCTCGACGCCGCGTACGTGTACGACGTCGCGATCGTCGGCGCGGGGCCGGCGGGTCTGGCCGCCGCCGTGTACGCGGCGTCCGAGGGGCTGTCGGTGATCGTGCTCGACAGCCGCGCGCCGGGCGGCCAGGCGGGCGCGAGCTCGCGGATCGAAAACTACCTCGGCTTTCCGACCGGCATCTCCGGCCAGGCGCTCGCCGGCCGCGCGTTCGTGCAGGCGCAGAAATTCGGCGCGCACGTCGCGATTCCGGTCAACGTGAAGTCGCTGCAATGCGCGCAGTCGCCGTACCGGCTGGAGCTGAAATGCGGCGGCCATATCAGCGCGCGGGCGATCGTGATCGCGAGCGGCGCCGTGTATCGACGGCCCGCGCTCGACGGGCTCGAGCGCTTCGACGGCCGCGGCGTCTACTACTGGGCGTCGCCGGTCGAAGCGAAGCTGTGCAAGCGCCAGGAGGTCGTGCTGGTGGGCGGCGGCAATTCGGCCGGCCAGGCGATCGTTTATCTGGCGACGCACGCGGCGAGGGTTCACGTGCTGATCCGCCGTAGCGGCTTCGAAGCGACGATGTCGCGCTATCTGATCGACCGGATCCGCTCGCTGCCGAACGTGTTCGTGCATCCGCATTCGGAAATCGGCCGGCTCGACGCCGACGAAGACGGGCTGGCTTCGGTCGCGCTGAAACAGCCGCTGCCCGATGGCGTCGATCGACTCGCGACCCGGCATCTGTTCCTGTTCACCGGCGCCGATCCGAACACCGAATGGCTGCGCACCTGCGGCGTGCAACTCGACCCGAAGGGCTTCGTGCTGACCGGCATCGCCGCCGACGGCTCGGCCGCGGCCTGCGATCTCGCGACCACCGTCGAAGGCGTGTATGCGATCGGCGATGCGCGCGCCGGATCGATCAAGCGGGTGGCCGCGGCGGTCGGCGAAGGCGCGGCCGTGGTCGCGCAGATTCATCAGTTGCTGGCGGCGTCGAGCGGGGAGGCCGTGGCGCTGGGCGCGTGAGTTCGAGTAGAGCGCTTGCGCGGCGGCGCTTTCCGCGCGGCCTGTTGCCGGATCAATGCAACGCCGCCCACACGAGCGACAGCGAAAACACGCCGAGCACGATCGACGCGCCGCGCTGCACCTTCGCCGGTTCGAGCCAGCCGAGCCGGCCGCTGCCGAGCGCCGCGCCGAACGCGATCCACGCGAACGCGATCGGCGCCGCGAGGCACGCGAAGATCAGCATCGCGAACAGATAAGCGGGCCAGTGCATGAACGCGGCGGCCGGAAAAATCGTGCCGCCGAACAGCAGCCCTTTCGGATTGAGCAGCGTCGCGACGAACAGCGTGCGCGGATTGCCGGCGCGCTGCGTCGAGCCGGGCAGCACGACGGCCGCGCGCCACATGCCGACCGCCAGCCACGCGATATACAGCGCCGCCACCGCGCGCAGCAGCGACGGCAACCACGGCCACGCGTTCGCCGCATGCGCGAAAAAGCGTCCCCATACGGAGATCGCTATCAGGTAGCCGGACAGTTCGGCGGCGATCAGCGGCAACGCGCGGTGCAAACCGTCGCGCAAGCCGGCCGCCGCCAATAGCGTGTTGGTCGGACCCGGCGTCACCAGCACCACGACGATGCCCGCGGCCAGCAACGCGATCTCGGTCGCAGAGAGCATGAAAAAAGCGCACAGTGAATGACACAGTGCGCTTTGTATCACAGACGGCGCCAGCCTCGCGCCGTTGCAGACTCGCGGCAGAGGCTGCGTTAGTGGTCCAGTTTCGCGCGCAACTCGCGCGCGGCCTCCAGCAGTCCTTCGTAACCCGAACGCGCATGTTCCGGCAGATCGGGATCGCCGACCAGCGCGCCGAGCGTTTCGATCAGGCTATACACAATGCCCTTCGCCGCGCCCGACGCAATGCCGCCCGACGACACCTGCTGATCGACATGCATGAGCGCCGCGTCGAGCTGCTCGATCTCCGGACGATCGTCGGCGGGCGGCTTGGGGGAAACGTCTTGCGTCATATCGAACATCGCTCCTGTGAATGCATCGGTAAAACGACCCTGTCACGTTGTTATATACCGATCGCGCGCCGTCGTCCATTCGGGGCCGGCGCGAGGGCGATCCACATCAATCGGGCGTCCAGCGATACATCAGGATCTTCGCGCGCGCGTCGTCCTCGACCAGCACCACGTACTCGCCGTTGTCGCGCTGCACCGCGCTGATGCCGAGATACACGTCGACCCAGCCGCTCGTCTTGCCGACGCTCGCGCCCGGCGTCATGTAGCCGACCGCGCTGCCGTTGCGCGCGTCGTACACGTCGATCCGGTCGGTGTACAGCTCGGCGACGAAGAGGTAGTTGCCCGCCACCGCGACGCCGACCGTGGTCGTCTGCGGATCGCTTTGCGTGTTCCATGGCAGCGCGATCGTGTAGATCTGGTTCGGCGTGCCCGAGCTCCAGTTGTCGTAGCGCGCCAGCACCGGGCCCGCCTCCTTCCAGTGCGTCGCGTCCCACGGAATCGCGCTGGTGAAGCCGGACAGGTACATCGTGTCGGTCGCCTCGCTATAGACGAGCCGCGCGAGCCGCGTGAACGGTGCGGGCATCGCGAACATCTTCGAACTCGCGTACGTGTAGACCGGATTGCCGGCCGCGTCGAGCCCCTGCCGCGGCATCTCGCGGATGCCGCTCAACGGCGTGGCGAGCCACACGTTGCCCGCTTCGTCGACCCACCAGAAGCCGTTGCCGACCGTGCTGCCGGTCGACGGATTGCTGCTGATCTCGCTCGCGTCGACCGTGCCGTTGCCATTGCTGTCGCGCCACAACCATTCGCCGTAGCTGGGCTGCGCGGCAGGCCACGTGCCCGGCAGCGGATTCTGCGCGAGCAGCCCGGACGGAATCGCGATCTCGCCGTGCGCGCTGTCGAAGCGATAGACGTTCAGGTAGTGCGCGCCGGGATCGAGCGTGTACAGAAAGCGCTGGCCGTCGAAGCGGCGCACCATCGGCTCGCCGCGCACGCCGCGCGGCTGGTGAAAGGCGGGGTCGTCGGGATAGTCGAAGCGATCGAGCGTGAATGCCGCGTAGGTCCACTCGTGGCCGACCGGCTGGTTGTAGTCGAGCGTGAAGCGCTTCGAGCCCGTGTAGACGGACACGGGCGAGGCCGGATCGAACGCCGCGCTATCGACGAACGTGAGGCCGTAGAGCCGCCAGTTGAACACGCGCGTGCCGTACACGTAGCTCTCGAGCACCGCGCCCTGCCCGACCGACGCCGATCCCAGCGCGCGCGGTCCCTCGCCGTTCTGCGCGACGTACAGATTGCCGGCCGCGTCGACGCCGATTCCGGTGATGCCGTTAAAGCGCACGTCGTCGGGCACGCCACGCACCGTGTGGAAAATGCCGTTGCGCGTGCCGATCGATGTCCCGGCCTGCCACTGGCCGCCCGTGCCCCGGTTGAACACCAGAATCTGCTGCGACGCGCCGTTGTCGGCGACCAGCAACTGGCCCGACGGCGTCACGGCGATGTCACCTGGCATGGTGTCGGCAGGCAGCGCGGGCGAACCGGCGAGCGCGGTTCCGTCGGCGGCGTAGTGCAGGATGCTCGGGCTGGCCGTGCCGAAGCCGCCGATAATCCACAACGTCGAGTCGGTATCGATCGCGATGCGGCTCGGCGCGTTCATGGTCCACGAACGCAGCGGCTGCATCGACTGTGCGTCATACACGACGATGCGGTTGCCGTAAGTGTCGGCCACGTAGAGTTCGGTGTCGGTCGCGGCGAGGCCGCGAATGCTCGCGTCGGTGCCGGTCGTCACGGTCTCTACCGCGACGAAGCTGTTCTTCGTCGCATTCGCGCTGTTGCCGATGCCGCCGGAAAACGGCGCGCCGGTCGCGAGATTCGCCAGCGTGCGGCGCGTGATGCCGTACCAGGTCTGGTTGGCCGGCGGATAGTCGGTGCCGACCAGCGCGTTGCTCTGGTTGCCGATCGACATCGCCGCATACAGGTAGGTGTGATTGACCGCGACCGCGTCGCCGCCGGTCGCGCCCCAGCCGTGCGTCGAGCCGGCCACTGCGAGTTTGTCGCCCGCGCGATAGGCGGCAATTTCGCTGCCGCTTTCGTCCCATGGCGCATTCGTATAAACGGTGCCGTCGGCGCCGACGCTAATGGCCTGGATATCCTGCTGCATCCATTTGCCGTCGCCAAATCCGAAACTATTGCCGATCCACGACGTCGTGTAATTCAGTTGGGATTGCGCAATGGCATTCGGCGAGATCAGGCTGTGGGTGAGAACCACGGCCACGCCAAGGCGAGATAAAAGCTTCACGTCGGTCATTCCTTGCAAGGCGCGAGGCATGTCCAGTCGTACTGACCGGCATGCTTTCGCATGTGCGCGAATCGGCGGCATGAATGCCGCGGGCTCACGCACATCAAATTTGGCGCTTTATCCTTGCATATAAAAATTCCAGATTAATTCTAGAAAAATTCGTATTTCTTTCTCCCTATTTAATTAATTCTAATAGCATAGGTTTTCGCTTCCAACGAAAACGTTTCGAACGCGGATCCCGTAAAAAAATGGCTCCCGGAAAGACTCACCTATTGGGAATTCAGTCGCTTTTTCGGCTCCCGTAAATACTCACCACTGGGAGATGGAAAGGAAGCGGAGGCGGTGTTTAGAGTTTCAGCGGGCGTGTGGTCGGAGGTTACGCGAAAGAGCGCGCACGCTGTTGTGCGTGAGTGCACGAGCGTACTGCCGCCCGTGCTAAATCACCGCATCACCGCAACGCCATCGCCAACACCCGCGCGACGTGAATCGCCTCCACGCGCGCGCCGTCGCGAATCTGATGCCGGCAACTGGTGCCGTCGGCGACCATCAGCGTCGCGGGGTCGAGCTTGCGCACCGCGGGCAGCAGCGACAGCTCCGCCATCGCCTGCGAGGTCGCGTAGTGCTCGGCCTCGTAGCCGAAGCTACCCGCCATCCCACAGCACGACGACTCGACCGTCGAGACCTTCAATTGCGGAATCCACTTCAGCACGGTCTGCACCGGCGTGAACGCATCGAACGCTTTCTGATGGCAATGGCCGTGCACGAGCGCCTGCTGCACCGGCAGCGGCTTGAGCGCCAGCTGCAGACGGCCGGCCTGTTCCTCGCGCAGCAGGAATTCCTCGAACAGAAACGCGTGCTGCGCGAGTCGCTGCGCTTCGTCGCCGAAGCCGTATTGCAGGAATTCGTCGCGTAACGACAGCAGGCACGACGGTTCGAGCCCTACGACCGGTACCCCACGTTCGACAAACGGCCTGAACAGATCGAGCATGCGCCGCGCTTCCTGCTTCGCTTCATCGACGAGACCGGCCGCGAGAAACGTGCGCCCGCAGCACACCGGACGCTCGTTGCCGCGCACGTTGAAATGCACCGTATAGCCTGCCGCTTCAAGCACCTGCTGCGCGGCGCGCGCGTTGTCCGGTTCGAAGTGGTTGTTGAAGGTATCGACGAACAGCAGGACTTCCTTGAGCGCGGCGGCTTGCGCGGGCTGTTGCTGCGCATCGGCGCTTGCGCTGAGGCTCGCATTGACGCCTGAATTGACGCTCCCCCTCGCGGCAACCGCATCGGCCAGAAACGACCGCCTGAAGCGCGGCAAACTCCGCTGCGCCGCGAAGCCGACCGATCGCTTGAACCACGCCGACAGCACCGGCACGTTATCCGCCAGCGCGAACAGCCCCGGCATGCGGCTCGCCGCGCCCGCATAGCGCGGCATGAACGCGATCAGCCGATCGCGCAAGCGCACGCCGTGCGTCTTGACGCGCGCCGCCCGCGCCTCGATCTTGAACTTCGCCATGTCGACGCCGGTCGGGCAATCGCGCTTGCAGCCCTTGCACGACACGCACAGATCGAGCGTGTCCTTCACGTCGTCGCTCGCGAGCCCGCTTGCGCCGAGTTGTCCTGAGATCGCGAGCCGCAACGTATTCGCGCGGCCGCGCGTCAGATGCTGCTCGTCCTTCGTCACGCGATAACTCGGGCACATCGTGCCCGCGTCGAACTTGCGACAGTGGCCGTTGTTGTTGCACATCTCGACCGCTTTCGCGAGGCCGCCGGTCAGATCGCCGCCGCTGCCCGGCGCGCTTTCGACGCCGCTCAACGGATCGCGCTCGACGTTCCACGCCGACCAGTCGAGCGCCGTGTCGATACGCATCTCGCGATAGCCCGGCGCAAAGCGGAAATTGCGCGCGTCGTCCATCTTCGGTGGCCGCACAATCTTGTCCGGATTGAAGCGGTTGTCCGGATCGAACAGCGCCTTGATTTCGCCGAACGCTTCGTTCAGGCGCGGCCCGTATTGCCACGCAACCCATTCGCCGCGACACAGACCGTCGCCATGCTCGCCCGAATACGCGCCCTTGTATTCGCGCACGAGCACGGCCGCTTCCTCGGCGATCGCGCGCATTTTCGCGGCGCCGTCGCGACGCATGTCGAGAATCGGCCGCACGTGCAGCGTGCCGACGCTCGCGTGCGCATACCACGTGCCCTCGGTGCCGTGACGATGAAACACCTCGGTCAGGCGGCTCGTGTAGTCGGCCAGATGTTCGAGCGGCACCGCGCAATCCTCGATGAACGACACCGGCTTGCCGTCGCCCTTCATGCTCATCATGATGTTGAGCCCGGCCTTGCGCACTTCCCACAGCGCCTTCTGCGCGTTCGCGTCGGGCATCTCGACGACCGAGTCGGGCAGGCCGAGCTCGCTCATCAGTTCGGTCAGTTGCTGCAACGACGCGAGTTGCGCGTCGCGCTCGTCGCCCGCGAATTCGACCAGCAGAATCGCCTGCGGCTCGCCGACCAGCGCTTTCCCGATCACCGGACGAAACGCCGGATTGCTCAGCGCGAGATCGATCATCGTGCGATCGACGAGTTCGACCGCGACCGGCTTCAGCCTGACGATGTGCTGCGTGAGCGCCATCGCCTGCCGGAAGGTCGGAAAGTTGACCACGCCGAGCGTCTTGTGCGCGGGCAGCGGCGCGAGCTTCAGCGTGATCTGCCGGCTGAACGCGAGCGTGCCCTCGGAACCGACCAGCAGATGCGCGAGGTTCGCGCTGCCGTCATCGGTGTAGGCGCGCGGGTTCTGGCAGTCGAACAGATCAAGGTTATAGCCGGCGACGCGGCGCAGCACCTTCGGTACGCGCTCGACGATTTCGTCGCGCTCGCGCTGCGCGATCCGCGTGACGCCCGCGACGATCTCCCGCAAACGCTCGCCTTGCGGCGCCTCGCGCAGCGACGCGAAGCGCGCCTCGCTGCCGTCGGCGAGAATCGCGTCGATCGCCTCGACGTTGTGCACCATGTTGCCGTATTCGATCGAGCGCGAGCCGCATGAGTTGTTGCCGGCCATCCCGCCGATCGTGCATTGCGCGGCCGTCGATACGTCGACCGGAAACCACAATCCGTGCGGCTTCAGCCACGCGTTCAGATGATCGAGCACGACGCCGGGCTCGACCGTGACGGTGCGCGCGTCGGCATCGAACGCGACGATGTTGTTCAGCCACTTGCTGGTGTCGATCACCAGCGCTTCGCCGACTGTCTGCCCGCACTGGCTCGTGCCCGCGCCGCGCGCGAGCAGCGGCACTTTCTCGCTGCGGGCAATCTCCAGCGCGATACGCAGATCGTCCTGATCGCGCGGCACTACCACGCCAACTGGCGTGATCTGATAGATCGACGCATCGGTCGCGTAACGGCCGCGGCTCGCGAAATCGAACAGCACGTCGCCGCGCAGCGCCTTGCGCAGTTGCTGCGCGAGCGGGCTCGTCGCGCGCGCGGCGGACGGCACCAGATGGATCGGCTTGACCAGCAAACTGGAAGTGGGATTCGTCATATCGTCGGCCTATGGCGATCTGCCGCGATAGCGCGGCGTGATTTTCTTAGTACAACGTCACACTGACCGGCGCGAGCCCTTCGATATGCCCGCTGGCCGTGCCCGCGTCGCGCGGAAAAAACATGCCGGTGTACGAACCGGCGGTGACGACCATCTCCGGCGTCACCGCGATGCCGCGCGCGCTCGCGTGATTGACGAGCCACGTCAGCAGCCTGCGCGGATCGCCGGCCGGATTCGCGGGCGGCGCTTCGACGACGCTGCGGCCGTCGAACTCGAAACGCAACGACGGCGCGACGAACGCAAAGTCCTCGCGATACGGCGTGAATTCTCCGACCACCAACGCGCCGTGATTCTGCAGGTCCGCGAGTTGCGCGAGCTTGTCGACGTCGGGCCACGCGGCGTAGCGACTCGCGACGATCTCGATGGTCGCGCCGATCGAGCCGATGCCAGCCAGTACTTCATCGTCGCGGTAGGGCGTCGCCGCCGGCTCGAAGCGTCGGCCGAAACGGAACGCGACTTCGAGTTCGAGGCCGAGCGGCGCCAAGCCTTCGCGCGACAGCTTCGCACCGCTCGCATGCAGATCGCCGGCGGGTAACGGCGCGCCCTGGATCGGTCCGCTCGCGGATTTCGCGCCGATCTTCCAGCCGCCGATGCGCGCGCCGCACGCGCTCAGGATCTCGTGCTGGATCGCATAGGCGGCATCGGCATCGGTTGGCATTAGCGCGGGCGGCAAGGTATCGAGCGTGGCGCGGCGCTGACGCGCATCGGCGAGACGCCGGCTCAGCGACGAAATATTGGAGTCAGTCATGCTCATACGCCCATGCGGGTGGACACGTGCGCCTTTTCCGACGCGCTGAGTTCGAAGCGGCTTTCCGGCTGCATGCGAAACGCGAGCACCACGCCGATGCCCATCAGCAGCATGCTGCCGAGGAACGGCAAATCCCAGTTGCCGAAGCGGTCGATCAGAAAGCCGCCCATCACCGGCGAGATGATCGCGGCGAGTGCCGAGCCGGTGTTCATCATGCCGCTCGCGGTGCCGGAGAATTCCGGCGCGATGTCCATCGGAATCGCCCACATCGGGCCGATCGTCATCTCGGCGAAGAAGAAGCCCGACGCGAGACAGGCGATCGACAGATACAGGTTGTGCGTGAACATCAGCGGAATCAGCGACAGCAGGCAGAACAGCATGCACACCGAGACCATCCAGCTACGCGCGCGTTTGAGGCTGCCGGTGCGCTTGAAAATCGCGTCGGTGACGAGGCCGCCGAGCGTATCGCCGATCACGCCGGCGAAGAACACGACCGACGCGAAGATCGCCGACTTCTGCAATTGCAGATGATGGTTGTGCAGGAAGTACAGCGGAATCCAGCTGAGAAACAGCCACAGCGTCCAGCCATAGCAGAAGTAGACGATCGTGACCGGCGTCATCCGGCGAAACAGCTTGCCCCACGGCAGACCGCTCAGTTTCGGCTTCGGCGTGGGCAACACCGCGAGTTCTTCAGGCGTGATGCGCGGATGGTCTTTCGGATGCTCGGTGAACGTGAGCGCCCATCCGATGACCCACAACAGACTCAGCGCGCCGCAGATATAGAACGATTCGCGCCAGCCCCACGTCGCCATCACGATCACGATCAGCGCGGGCGCAATCGCATTGCCGACCCGCGACGCCGCGTGCGTGATGCCCTGCGCGAAGCCGCGCCGCTCTTTCGCGACCCAGCGCGACATCGCCGAAGTCGCGGCGGGGAAGGTCGCGCCTTCGCCGAAACCGAGCACGAGACGCGCGGCGAGCAGCGACGCGAGACCGCCCGCGAGCCCCGTGAACACCGTCGCGAGACCCCAGATCGCGCCGCAGAACAGCAGCGTGCGCTTCGCGCCGAAGCGGTCGCTGACCCAGCCGCCGATCACCTGAAACAGCAGGTACGGATACGCGAAGGCCGAGAACACGAGGCCGACCTGCGTATGCGTGAGATTGAATTCCTTGCCGAAACCCGCGGCCGCGGTGCTGACGTTCACGCGGTCGAGGTAGGTGATGAAGTACATGATGCAGAGCATCACTAGAACGATACTGGTCGCACTGGTCAAACGAAACCGCTTCATCGTCTCTCTCCATGGCATGTGTCGACGGCGCGACCGAGGAGGTGCGCTGCGTCGTCGTCCGTCGACGGCGAGGGCCGTCGTGGACGCATTGCATGTTGTTCAGGCCCGCGTTCTATGCGCGGTTCGATGAGGGCAGCGCTCGCTGATGCTGCGGATTGCCGGCTGCGAGTCGGTCGGCGGCGGGGCGCTTCCTGTGTTCGGTGTTCGGTACTCGGTGTTCGATATGCGTGGGCTCAGGCCGCCGCCTTCAACCCCGCCGTCGTCGGCGCGTGACTCAACCATTCCATCGCGGCCGGCATGCCGCTGTCCTTCAACGCCACGCCAGCAAGCCGCAGGCCCATTTCGCAGCCGGCGAGCGTCGCGAGCAGCATCAGATCGTTGCAATCGCCGAGATGGCCGATGCGGAACATGCGGCCCTTCATCTTGCCGAGGCCGGTGCCGAGCGACATGTCGAAGCGTTCGTAGATCAGCTTGCGCACCGCGTCGGCATCGACGCCGTCGGGCATCATCACACCGGTCAGCACCGGGCTATAGACAGCGGGATCGGCGCACTGGATCTCGAGCCCCCACGCCCGCACCGCGCGACGCGTCGCTTCGGCGAGCCGCTCGTGACGCGCGAACACGTTGTCGAGCCCTTCGCCGAGAATCATCTCGATCGCTTCGTGCAGCCCGTACAGCAGGTTCGTGTTCGGCGTGTACGGCCAGTAGCCGGTCTTGTTCATCTCGACGATTTCCGCCCAGTCCCAGAAGCTGCGCGGCAGCTTCGCGTGCTGGTTCGCGGCTAGCGCCTTCGGCGAGAGTGCGTTGAAGCTGATGCCGGGCGGCAGCATCAAGCCCTTTTGCGAGCCCGACACGGTCACATCGACGCCCCATTCGTCATGGCGATAATCGGCGCACGCGAGACCCGAAATCGTGTCGACGAGCAGCAGCGCCGGATGACCGGCGGCGTCGATCGCGCGACGCACGGCGGCGATGTCGGAGGTGACGCCGGTCGAGGTTTCGTTGTGCACGACGCAGACCGCCTTGATCGCGTGCTGCGTGTCGGCGCGCAGACGCTCCTCGATCATCTGCGGCTGCACCCCGCGCCGCCAGCCCTCGACACCGGGCAGACCGAGAAACTCCGGCTTCAGACCGAGCTTCTCGGCCATCTTTTTCCACAGCGTCGCGAAGTGGCCGGTCTCGAACATCAGCACCTGGTCGCCCGGGCTCAGCGTGTTCGACAGCGCCGCTTCCCACGCGCCGGTCCCCGAGGCCGGATAGATCACAACCGGCTGCTGCGTCTTGAAGATCTTCTTGATGCCGTCGAGCACCGCGAGGCCGAGTTCGCCGAACTCGGGGCCACGGTGATCGATGGTCGGATAGCTCATCGCGCGGAGGATCCGGTCGGGCACCGGACTCGGACCGGGGATCTGCAGGAAGTGACGGCCGGCGGGATGGAAATCGAGCTTCAGCATGGAACGCCTCCAATTGAATTTTGCATTCAAAAAACTATATCAGACGAAGTTTGACAATCCCAAGGTCAAATTCGGTCGCTCGGGCCCGTGTTTACCCGTGTTTGTCGGGCGATTAACTAATGCCGGGTGTTCCGATAAAATCCCACATCATGTAACGCCGAGGGTTTTTGTATGCAAAATTCGGATTTCGATGCGGCTGCGGCTGCGGCCGCAGCCCCGCTGATGCCGAAGGTCGAGCGTCAGCGCCTTCACGACACGGTGGTGGAGCACATCCGCCGCTTCATCGTCGAAGGGGTGCTGGAGCCAGGCAAGAAACTGAACGAGCGCGAGCTGTGCGAGACGCTCGGCATTTCGCGCACGCCGCTGCGCGAGGCGCTGAAGGTGCTGGCCGCCGAAGGGCTGATCGAGATTTCGCCGAACCGCGGCGCGTCGGTATCGAAGATGACGGAAGCCGAATTGCGCGAGACGTTCGAACTGATGAGCGGCCTCGAAGCGTTTTCCGGCGAGCTGGCCGCCGAGCGGATGACGGCCGCCGAACTCGCCGAGATCAAGGCGCTGCATTACGCGATGCTCGCGTGCCGTGCGCAGAACGATCTGCCCGGCTACTACAGCCGCAACCAGGCGATCCACGACAAGATCAACGAAGCCGCGCGAAATTCGGCGCTGCGGCAGACCTATGTGTCGGTGAACCGGCGTCTGCAGGCGCTGCGTTTTCGCTCGAACTACCAGACGCCGAAGTGGGACCGCGCGATTCACGACCACGACGAAATGCTGAAGGCGCTCGAAGCGCGCGACGGCAAAAAGCTCAGCGCGATCCTGCGCCAGCATCTGCTCGACAAGCGCGATGCGGTGTTGCAGGTGCAATCGCAGGAGTCCGTCGTAACGACGGAATTGAAGACTTAAGCCGGAAACTTGTCCACGTAAAATGTTGGCAAGGCTGTGGACAACCTTCTCACAGGCCAGCTAAGTCATTGATGTGGGTGCGATTTCGATGCGCGGTTCAGGCGTAGGCAGTGGGTGCCAACATCAGGGACGATGGTGCTATGGCATCCAGACTAATACATGTCAAGAACGCCGCGCTCTTTAGCGCGGCGTATGTTGATCAGCTACAGCGGCGGTGCCATAACTGTCGTTTTATTTGCGACGGCTAGAAGCTGAAAGCACCTGATCCCATATAGTCATCAAATGCCGACTCAAATGCCGACTGATACGTCAGATCGCTTCCGCTCTCATAGTCATCACTTAGCGTGAAACCGTAATCATTACCGCCTGACGAAACGAGTCCGCCGGAGTCGCTGAAATCCGACCAGCCCGTCTCATAGCCAGTCGGACCGTATGCCACTGCGTTATAGCCTCCCCCTGCACCATAGGTGAACTGGGTAAAGCCTGTCAGCTGACCATTGGCGTTATACGAGTCATACTCCAGTTCCTGACCGTTGCCATTGAAGATAATGGCGTCCTGCGAATTGTCGGCATTGAACTGGTAAGACGTCATGCTGCCATCGCTGTTGTACTGGTTGTATTGCGTTTCACGACCGGTCGCGCCGTCAAAGAAATAGTCGTCAGTTTTCTGACCCCCACCATTGAAAATCGCGTATTCCGTCTCCTGACCGGCGGCGTTATAGACCGTAGCGGTCTGCGAGCCGTCGGGGTTGAAGACGTGCGCAACGGCACTGCCATCCGCGTTGAAGTCGTTCTCCTGCAGTTCCCGGCCAGTACCTGGATCATAGAAGATGTCCTGCGTCTTCTGGCCATTGGCGCCGAAGGTTGCATACTCGGAAACGTGACCACTCGGATCGAACACCGCAGCGGTCTGAGTACCATTCGGGTTGAAGATGTGCGCAACACCACTGCCATCTGTGTTGTAGTCATCCTGTTCGGTCATTCGACCGCTGCCCGCGTCATAGAAGGTGTTCTGCGTCAGGTGACCGTCGCCGCTAAACGTCGCGGTCTCCGTCTCCCGACCCGTGGCTGCGTCATAGAAGGTGTCCTGCGTCTTCTGGCCGTCACTGCCAAACGACACATTTTCCGTTTCCTGACCCGCAGCGTTAAACACAACAGAGTTCTGTGTGCCGTCCGAATTCAACACGTGAGCAACGGCGCTACCATCCGCGTTGTAGTCGTCCTGTTCGGTCATTCGACCGCTGCCCGCGTCATAGAAAGTGTTCTGCGTCATCTGGCCGTTAGCGCCAAACGTCGCATTTTCCGTCTCCTGACCCGCTGCGTTAAACACGACAGAGTTCTGCGTGCCGTCCTCGTTCAACAAATGGGCAACGGCGCTACCGTCCGCGTTGTAGTCGTCCTGCTCGGTCATTCGACCGCTGCCCGCGTCATAGAAAGAGTCCTGCGTCTTCTGACCGTCAATGCCAAATGTCGCATTTTCGGTTTCCTGACCCGTGGCTGGATCGTAGAAGGTGTCCTGCATCTTCTGGCCGTCGGTACCAAACGACACATTTTCCGTTTCCTGGCCCGCTGCGTTAAACACAACGGAGTTCTGTGTGCCGTCCTCGTTCAACACGTGAGCAACGGCGCTACCATCTGCGTTGTAGTCGTCCTGTTCGGTCATTCGACCACTGCCCGCGTCATAGAAAGTGTTCTGCGTCAGCTGGCCGTTGGAGTCAAACGTTGCATTTTGGGTTTCTTGACCCGTGGCTGCATCGTAGAAGGTGTCTTGCGTCTTCTGGCCGTTAGTGTCAAACGTCACATTCTCGGTTTCCTGACCTGCCGCGTTAAACGCAACGGAGTTCTGCGTGCCGTCTGCGTTTAACACGTGAGCAACGGCGCTACCATCTGCGTTGTAGTCGTCCTGTTCGGTCATTCGACCGCTGTCCGCGTCATAGAAAGTGTTCTGCGTCAGTTGGCCGTCATTGCCGAACGTCGCATGTTGAGTCTCCTGACCGGTGGTTGCATCGTAGAAGGTGTCCTGCGTCTTCTGGCCGTCAATGCCAAATGTTGCGTTTTCCGTCTGCTGGCCAGCGGTGTTATAGACCGTCGCATCCTGCGTGCCGTCTGCCAGAAGCTGGTAGGCGACTTCGGAACCGTCAGAATAAAACTGATCCTGCCCGGTCAGATTTCCATTACCGTCATAGATATTCGCAATATAGCTACCATCAGCGCTATGGGAGTAGACGGTTTGCGAAATGACATTACCGAATTGATCGTTAAGAATCGAAGAACTGACTACCCCATCGTCGAAGTTCAGCGTCTGCGCATCCCCCGAGGTAAACACTTCCTTTTCCGTCGAAAAATCGCCGGTGGCAGCAGGATCGGTGAAAGTCACGCCGGCCAACTCTGGAGCCTGAGCGGGCGCTTTTGCTCCGTTCACCCCACCGTAGTAATCGTAATAAGGCAAACCGTTGGCGCTTCCAGGCAAAAGCGCATAAACGCCCATAGCCTGTTCAACCATCAGGTTCATGTCCTGGGCCGAGGTATACCCCTGGGCTTGGTCGTAGTTATGCTGGGAATCGAGCAGTTGTTGAAGGCCCGTGCTGGTTCCATCGACATTGAGGGCCCCAGCGAGATAGATTTTCACCTGTCCGCCGGTTGCTGCTGCTATTTCCTGCTGCACGGTATAGTTATTATAAACGGCCTCGCCTTCCTTATGCAGCCCAAGCATCGCATCAATGGAATATGCATTTTGATCATTAGGCGAAACATCGTATTTGTTTGTAAAAGCAGCATCGTTCGCCTGATTGACAAAATGACCGATCTCGTGAGCAAGTTCTCCCACGAGCATTTCGGGCGTCCATGTGGCGTAGTTAGACGCGAGCTGAACCCCAGACGGTACGAATTCGGTTCCACCTCCGTCGCTTATCTTGAACTCCTCAATGAGGTGATTGTCGTAATCGCTCTGATATTGCAGGAGCTGCTTTACCAGTGTCGGACTGTCATTGATGTACTGGACTACCGTCGCCGACAGGCTAACGTTACCCCAAAATGCTTCTTTTCCTGTGATTACAGCCATTGTCACTTCCATCTATTCTGAAAAATTGAAACCTCTTCCGCGCACTGCTCATTTTTATTAACAAATATAAAATACAGATCGATTGTGTTATCCCCTCTGAAGTGATAGTCAGCACTGTGAAAATCAGAATGCGGATACGTTGTTTGTCGAACGTAACCAAATTCTTTGTAGATATCCGACGTGGTAATGCACCCCCCTAGGCCAATATTTCTCACCGTGAGCATTGCACGCTTGTAGGGGCGATTTTTGGGAACAAGAATGCCGTAGCGAAACCTTATTTTTCCGTTATCGGACGAATTAGCAGGAGGCATCGTTTCAACATCAATACTTTCGCCAATTATGTTTCCGTCGACATCCTTAGCCGGAACCGGCTCCTTTGCGTCAAGAATCAGATTCAATCGCGCCGCCACGTTCTGATAATCCGCCAGATCTCCCGACCGGATGATTGCCTTAATTGCCGGAAGCCATTGAACATGTGCGAGTTCGCGTTGATCTGCAGGCGAATGTGCGCAGGCAGAGATCACGATTGAAAGAATCACAATCGCTGCAAATTTAGATTTCCACATAGTGGCTCCGTTAATCGTTCATTGATTTCTTAATACCGTCTCACACTAGATCAACCATTATTTTTATAGATCTATTTTTATACGTTTTTAGTGAGATAGGCCTCAACAGCGCACTGCCGCGGTGACGATGTGAACTGGGTTTATTTTTCCAACGTACCCAGCGTAAATTTTTTAATATTTATTTCCATCTATTCTGAAAAATAGCAACTTCTTCCGCGCACTTCGTGTGTTCATCAGCAAATGTAAAATACAGATCGATGGTGTTAGCCGCCTTGAAATGATAGCCAGCAGTGCGATTAGCCGAATGTGCATACGTTGTTTGGCGAACGTAACCAAATGTCTCATAGATATCGGGCACAGTAATGCACTCACTCAAACCAATATTTCGCACAATCAAGATCGCCCTTCTGTAGGAGTGGTCATTTGGAATGTAGACGCCATAGCGAAACCTGATTTTCCCGTTGTCGAATGACTTTGCGGGAGGAACAGTCTCAACATCAATACTTTCGCCAGTTATCTTTCCGTCCAGATCCGTGACCGGAACCGGCTCCTTCGCGACAAGGATCAGATTTAATTGCGTCGCAACACTTCGATGATCGGCCAGATCACCCGACTGGATGATTGCCTTAATCGCAGGAAGCCACTGAACGTGCGCAAACTCGCGTTGATCTGAAGGCGGTTGTGCGCAAGCTGCCATCGCAACCGAAACGATCATTGCACCTGAAAATTTGAGTATCCGCATCGCTGATCCCTTAATCCCGCATCGATTTCTGAATACCATCCCACACCGGCTCGAACAGGTACTCGAACGCAGTGCGAGAACGCGTCTTAATGAACACTTCCGCGCGCAGACCTGGTCCCAGGACAATAGGCTCACGCGCAAGACGATTTGCCCGCACGATTACATCGGAAGGAATCTCAATCCGCGCCAGATAGAACTGCTGATGCGTGTCCCGGTCACTCAGGGAGTCGGCGGAGAGGTATGCCACTTTCCCTTCCAGCACCGGGGACGTACGAGGGTTATATGCAGTGAGGCGCACATCGGCCTTGCCTCCCGGCACGATCTCCCGAACGTTGTCCGGCTTGATCTTCGCCTCCACCACCAGCGGTGTGCCAGCCGGAACCAGATCGAGAATCGGGTCGCGTGGACCGATTGCCGCGCCAACCGTATGTACTCGAAGGCCAACTACTTCACCTGCAACCGGTGCAACAATGCGGGTTCGTGCCTCCACATCCTGTGCAGGGCGTAACTGCTCAGTAATCTGCTGGATGCGGGCGGAGGTGTCCTTGAGTTGACCGTCTGCCGTCTTGACGAAATCGTTTTTTAGCGACGTGATCTTCAGGTCCAGGTCAATCTGCTTCTGACG
The DNA here is from genome assembly GCF_012927125.1 of Paraburkholderia antibiotica. Lineage (GTDB taxonomy): Bacteria > Pseudomonadota > Gammaproteobacteria > Burkholderiales > Burkholderiaceae > Paraburkholderia > Paraburkholderia antibiotica. The sequence goes on along the minus strand of NZ_JABBFZ010000005.1, from coordinate 131,185 downwards.
CGAGCGGATCAGTTCAGCCGTATCGGACTGCTGGCGCGACTGATAGTCGGCAGCGGCACGGCGCAGTTCCATCATCTTCGTTTCCGTTACGTAACCCTCAGCACGCAACTGTTCATTGATCTGCAACTCCTGCCTGGAAATTCCAAGACTCTGTCCGCTGGTTCGCACCAGTTCCGTTTCAGTCGCAATTTCCTGTTTCGTCTGCGCCAGTTGCTCCTGCAATAGCGACAATTGACTGGTCAGAGCCAGTCGTTCGGAATCGAAAAGCGTGCGCTCGCGTTGTAGCAGCGCCGCAGTACGTGCATCCAGCGCCCGCTGCATCAATTGCGGCGGAAACGTGAGGGCGTCCTTCATGTCACGCTCTGCCTCAAGCCGTGCAGCTTTCGCCTGCTCATCATCCAGTTGCGACTGCAATGCCAGAAGTTCCGCATCCGGGCGCACGTTGTCCAGCGTGAGTAGCAGTTGACCTGCCTTCACGTGATCACCGTCCTTCACGAGAATCGCCCTGACGATCCCTCCCTCCTGATGCTGGACAGTCTTGCGTTCTCCCTCGTCACGCACGACACCTTCAGCCATCACCGCGCCCGAGAGCGGCGCGAGCGCCGCCCACGTGCCTAGCGCGGCAATACCCACCACCAGCGACATGCAACCGAACACGATGATCCTGCGAGGCACCGTCAGCGACTCACCGCCAGTAGGGGCGTCCATCAGCATGTTGCGAATCCGCGCTCGCAGCAGCTTCACGCATCGAATTATTTTCATGATGCAGCGACCTCCTGCTGCACCCGGCCCGCTTCGGGTTTCGTGCGTCTCGCGCGTGAGTTCACCCATGCTTCGACTTCCTCGCGGCTACCGAAGCGCTCGATCTCACCATGACGCATCAGCATCACCCGGTCCGCAATCGCCAGCACAGCCTGCCGGTGCGTCACGACGACAACCGTGACGCCATCCCGTTTGAGTTGCGCGAGCGCTGCGTTCAGCGCCCGCTCGCCTTCGGCGTCGAGGTTGGCGTTCGGCTCATCCAGCAGCACCAGTCGTGGATCACCATACAGCGCGCGTGCAAGGGCGATAGCCTGGCGCTGCCCACCCGACAACGTTTCGCCCGACTCGCCGATCTGCGTTTCATAGCCATTGGGCAAACCAAGGATCAGTTCGTGAACGCGCGCGCGCTGTGCGGCACGTACGATAGATTCCGAATCGTGCGCAGCGGGATTGGGATTGCGCGCGATGTTCCCGGCTACCGTGCCCGCAAACAGTTCGACATCCTGAGGAAAATAGCCGAGATAACGCCCCCAGCCGCTCACGCGGCCACTGCGCAATGCTGGAACCATCCAGACGGACTTCGCCAACCTGTGGTGCCCACAGACCCGTGAGCACTCTCAGCAGCGTCGATTTGCCTGACGCGCTCGCCCCGACAATCACGAGCAGATGCCCAGGCTGCAGTCCGAACTGGACATTCCTGAGCAGCAAACGTCCGCGCGAATTTCCCGACGAGCCGCTGCTGAAAGACAGCGCCTCGACGGTCAATCTTCCAGCAGGCCGAGGCAGTTCGACACGGTTGACCGCAGATGGCCGACGCCACAACGCGTCGAGCCGCCCCCATGCCTGCCTGACTTCCACCAGCTGTTTCCAGCTTCCCAACAACTGCTCTACCGGTGCGAGCGCCTTGCCAAGCAGGATCGTCGTCGCGAGCATCACCCCTCCGGTAGCGATCTGGTTGATGACCAGCCACGCTCCGGCACCCATCATGACGACCTGAATCCACTGCCGCAGTACCCGGCTGATACTCCGATTCGACGAGGACGTGCCGGTCACGGCAGCTTCTGCGTCCATGTCGATCCGACGCCGCGCCGACCAGGCGTCGGTCATCGCAGACTCCATTCCCAGCGCAACCACGATTTCGGCGTTACGGTTGATCTGCGCCAGAAACTGCTCCGTTTCGCGCTGATGCCCCGTATAGAGCCGCACACGTTCCCGCGTCAGGCGATCATTGAGTAGTGTCAGTCCGCCAAGCAATACTGCGCTGAACACAGCAATCAGACCGAGCGTCCAGTGAAACGCGAACATCAGGGCAAGATAGAAAAGCAACCAGGGCAGATCCAGCAGGGCAATCAACCCCGTGCCCGAAAGAAAGTGGCGCAGCGACGACACGTCCTGCAATGTCGCGAGGCCCGGCTGCGCGATACGTCTAGCCTGCCCATCAATCTTCGCCGCCAGCGCAAGCCGATCCAGCCGGTCAGCCAGTTGCCTGCCCAGATCGGCAAGCAGACGTGTGCGCACCATATCGACGGCCATCATCATCGCGAGAGCAATGACCATGAACACGATGAGCATCGCCAGCGTTTCAAGGCTGCGGCTTGGCAGCACGCGGTCATAGACCTGCAACAGGTAGAGCGTAGGCGTGAGCACGAGAAGATTGCTGGCAATACCGAATAGCACGGCGAGCCACAGATGCCGTCTGATTGCATGAAACAGGGTCATTTTTTGTCGTTAGTTGGATCGGGCTGTGCTACCTCGCCGGCGAACAGTGTCGCCAGCGTCTGCTCATCAAGCTGCGCGGCGCTCGCCTTAAGCTGAAGAAACTGACCGAGCGTTTCATAGCGTGCCTTGTCGAGAGCACGTCGGGCGCCAAGCAGCTTGTCTTCGGCGTTGAGAACATCTGCGTTGATTCGCACGCCCACCCGGAACCCCTTCTGGTTGGACCTGAGCGATGTTTCAGCGGACTGCATCGCGGTCTGGAGTGCAACCGTCTGTGCGAGTCCATCCCGTACGCCAAGAAATGCATCTTCGGCATCGAGCGCAGCTGATCGCCGCGCATCCTCAAGGTCATCTTCTGCCTTGTCGCGAAGTGCGAGTGCTTCACGCTTAGCGCTACGGGTCGAGAAGCCATCGAACAGGGGAATGCTGATCTGTACGCCGATTTCCCCCGATGTCGCCCGGTTCGCGCCCGTGTAGAAATTCGTCTGCCCACTGATGAATGCCGAATTCCCGTGACTCACGCTGCCGATCAGTGACACCGAGGGCAGATAGCCCGCATTCACCTTGCCGACCTCACGGCGCGCTATCTCCAGCGCAATCTGCCGCCGCATCACTGCATAGCCGGACGCCTGCGCGTCCAGGACTCTCTGGTCGAGCGTGCCGGGCTGGACGAGAGGCAACAAGACTTTCATATCGACGGGATCGATCCTGTCAACCGGATGACCCACCATCTTTTGCAGGGCCGCGTAGCGCCGCGCAAGCGTGTTCTGCGTCTGCACCAGGTCCGAACGCGCCGCATCGACTGCCGCCTGCGCTTCATCCACATCGACCACCGTTGCCGCACCAAGCGCGAAACTATGCGTTGCCAGAGCACACTGCTCATCAACCGCGCGCTGATGCTCCTGCGCCAGACTGAAGGCATCGTGGGCAGCGAGGGCGTCCAGATATGCCTGTGCCACCTTCAGCAAGGTGTCCTGCCGCGCGCTGGCAAATGCCAATCCGGCATCGGCAACGGAAAGTCGGCTTTCCTGCCAGGCTTCCCAGTCGTCCCACTTGAACACCGTCTGGCTCAGGGAAAGCGAACCGCCCACGGTCGAGTAGCTATCGACGCGCGCCCCCGGTACTCGGATGCTGTTCCGGAAACTGGACTGAGTGAGCGCAAGATGAGGTAGCAATGCGGCGCGTGCTTCGGGCTCCTTTTCCAACCCCGCACGATATGTCGCCTCGGCGCTCGCGAAGCTCGCATCATGGACGAGCGCATCACTGGCAAGCTCCGCCAGGCTCGCCGCATGTACCCACTGCGCGCCCTGCAACAGAATCGATGCAACGAAGAGTCGTCGCCCTCGATGTCATTCACGCTGAAGCCACCCCGCACGTGTCTGTTGCTTCGTCACACGATCCTTTTGGTATTAAATATTTACTTTAAAAATTATCTTTTTCTTCCTCGCATCAAAATCGGACTCTTATGAAAATACCTAACAAAACACTAACAGTCGTTGGATTTGAGACCAGTCGGACAAGAAGCCATGCCCTGTGATTTATGGCTACGCGTCGTCAGATGGCGACAAGCCGACCTCTCACAGGCTGTCTAGAAAGTACGCGCTCGACGATCCGGCGTCCCGACCGCCAGTTGTCCACATAATTTGGGAACAAGTTTGTGGACAACCTGCACATAGAAGTGCCAAGTGATTGATGCGGCACATCTATCTTGTGCCGGTGCAGTCGCGGGCAGTTGCATCGCATTGACGAAATGAAGACCTGGCTCAAGTCTTCTGCAACCAGCAATGTTCCCGCAGCAGCATTGCTCGCGCGCAATCGAAGTCGGCGCGGCATCTTCTCCACCTCCGCGTCGCCGCTCTCGCCACCGAGAAGCGCGTCAGCTTCTCGCCTATACCTCAACACAAGCGCGCATCCCACGCCCAGTAAGGAAAAGAAATCGTACGGATAGCGAAATAACGTCGATGCGTAGAATCCGCCGCCTCGATCGCAGAAGCAGAAAGCAAGACTCGCTTTTTATTAGCGTATGGGTCGGAGCAACGCTACGCTACGATTTGCCGGAAATTTTTCTGGGCCCAACAGCGGATCACAATGAATAAACGAGTCGGCCTTTCTCTGGCATTGGCATCCATTCTGGCGGGATGCGGCGGCGGCAGTAGCGACGGTTCCACTGCATCGACGCCGGATAGTTTCGTCGGCATCTTCAAGGGCACGACGGGCGACTCCCGCACGTTCGTCTCGATGGTGCTCAACGACGGCGCGTTCTATGACTTCTATAGCGGCGTGCCCACCACGACCACGGCCGCATCGACAACGGCTGCAACGACGGCCGCGACGACCACCACCACGACGAACGCCGTCGGCGGCGTGGTGATCGGCACAGGCAGCGGTTCGCGCGGTAGTTTCGCGACCGCAAACGCCTACGACTATCAGGTGACGACGACGGGACTGAGCACCGGCGTCGCCGCGAGCACGCTGTCGGCAAGCTATTCGACGTATGCGTCGATGTCGGGGACCATCACGCACAACACCAACAGCGCATCGAACACGTTTTCATCGACCTATAACAGCACGCTGTCGACGGCGACGCCGTCGCTTGGCACCGTCGCCGGCATTTACTCCGGCACCGTAGGCACCACCGCCGGCGGCACCGAAGCTCTCTCGCTGATCGTTCTGCCGGCCGGCACCGTGACCGGCGAAAGCGCGAGCGGTTGCTTCTTCTCGGGCACGGTCGCGACGCATGCGACGAACAACGCCTACGATCTGAGCATCACGTTCGCGGCGACCACCTGCGCGTACAACGGCATCGTCATGACCGGCATGGGGCTCTACGATTCCACCGAGTCGACGTTCTACGGCGCGACTTCGAAAGCGGATAAAACGGCCGGCATCATTTTCGTGGTCAGGAAAACGTCGAGTTCGACCTCCTGATCTCCTTGATCGTTAGGGACGCCGAACGCAAAGTTGAACGCAAAACTTGTCCACCTAAAATGTTGGCAAGCCTGTGGAAAACTTTCTCACAGGCCGCCTAAGTGCTTGATGCGCTAGCAATATCGCCGCGCGGTGCGGACATAGGCAGGCGCTGTCGCTACGGAGTCCATGATGCTGGCGGCGTCGATTGACAAGGACGCCGTATCACGCGCGACGTCCGGACCCACAGTACGACCCGCAGTTGTCCACATAATTTGGGAACAAGCTTGTGGACAACCTGCGCATAGGCCTGCCAAGTGATTGATGCGGCACGTCTATCGTGCGCGGGCGCGGTAGCGGGCAGCGGCGCGGCAGGCAGAGCGAAACCGTCGAGCGCCCGCGCCGCCCGCATCGCTTCACGCCGATCTCAATGCGCGGTCTCCCGGCGCCGCAACGATTCCGGCAATCCGTACAGCACGAGTAGCGCGCACACCACGCTCATCGCGCCGATCACATACAGCGCCGGCGTGGTGCTGCCGGTCAGATCCTTCACGCGCCCCACCATGATCGGGCTGACGATCCCGCCCAACTGGCCGAGCGTGTTGATCAACGCGATCCCGCCGGCCGCGCCGGCACCGGTCAACAGCTTCGGCGGCAACGCCCAGAACGCCGGGATCGACGCGACCACACCCGCGCCCATCACCGCGAGCGCCACCACCAGCAGAGTGGTCTGCTTGTCGAAGAAGCCCGCCGCGAAGAAGCCGAGCGCCGACATCAACAGCAAGCCGAACACGAACTTGCGCCGTTCTCCACTCGCGTCCGACAGCCGCCCAACCACCACCATCGCAATCGCGCCGCACACGTAGGGCACTGCCGTCAGCAGACCGACCACGGTCGGATTCTTCGTGCCCGCGACGTGAATCAGATGCGGCGCCCAGAAATTCAGTCCATACGACGCGACCTGAATCAGGAAGTACACGAGACACAGCATCAGAAAGCCCGGCGTTTTCAGTGCGCCCAGCAGCGAATGACCGGTCTCGGCGGGGCGGCTCTGCTGCGCGATCTGCGCGGACAGCAACGTCTTCTCGGCCGGCGACAACCAGCCCGCATCTTCGATCCGGTCTTTCAGCAGCTTCAGCACCAGCAGACCGAGCACGACGCACGGCAAACCGCCGAGCAGGAACAGCCAGTGCCAGCCCGGCATGCCGAGCACGCCATCCATATGACCGATCACGAGTCCCGCGAGCGGTGCGCCGACCAGCCCCGAAAACGCCGACGCGAGAAACAGCATCGACGTGATGCGGCCGCGAAAGGCGGTCGGAAACCACAGCGTCAGGTAGTACAGCACGCCGGGCGCGAAGCCCGCTTCCATCGCGCCAATCACGAAGCGCAATCCATAGAACTGCCATTCGTTGTTGACGAACACCATCGCCGCGGTCGCGAGGCCCCACGAAATCATGATCCGCGCGATCCAGCGGCGCGCGCCGACCTTGTAGAGAAACAGATTGCTCGGCACTTCGAACAGCACGTAGCCGATCACGAACAGACTCGCGCCGAGACCATACGCGGTGTCGGACAGCCCGAGATCGCTTTGCAGCTGAAACTTCGCGAAGCTGATATTGATGCGGTCGAAGAACGCGAACAGATAGCAGATCATGATCAGCGGCATCAGCCGCCACGCCACTTTGCGGATCACGGCGATCACATCGTCCGCGCCAAGTTCACGACGGCCGCCCGCCACTACGCCCAGGTCACTCATGCTTGTCTCCAGTGCCGGATTCGGCAATGCCGTCCGGTCGTTTGATGGTTGAAGGTCGAAGGGTGTGTCGCTCAGATTTGCAGCACGTAGTCGGGAACTGGATGCAGATCGCCGTTGCGGCCCGCCTTGGCAAGTTGTCCCGGCACGTCGTGGCCGAGCAGCGCCGGCAAGCCACGCGACAGCGCGAGCAGCTTCGGCAGATCGATGCCGGTCGGGATGCCCATCTCATCGCACAGATTGACGAGGTCTTCCGTGCAGATGTTGCCCGACGCGCCCGGCGCGAACGGGCAACCGCCGAGGCCGCCGAGCGCCGCGTCGAAGCGGCGCGCGCCGGCTTCGTAAGCGGCGAGCACGTTGGCGAGGCCGAGGCCGCGCGTGTTGTGAAAGTGCAGCGTGAGGTCCGCCGCCGGCACGCGTTCGAGCACGCGCGCGACGAGCCGCGCGACCTGGCGCGGGTTCGCCATGCCGGTCGTGTCGGCGAGCGTGATGCCTGCGATGCCCATCTCGCGATACGTGTCGACGATGCCGAGCACGCGGTCTTCATCGATACGGCCTTCGAACGGACAGCCGAACGCGGTCGCGACCGTCGCGTTGAGCCGCACCTGCGCGCCCTTCACGTGACGCACGATGCCGTCGAACGCGGCGAGCGACGACTCGCAGCTCATCCGCATGTTCGCGCGATTGTGGGTCTGGCTCGCGGACATCACGAGGTTCAGTTCATCGGCGCGCGCGGCCAACGCGCGCTCGGCGCCCTTGAGGTTCGGCACCAGCGCGACGTAGATCACGCCCGCAGGCCGCGCGATCTGCTGGAACACGGCCTCGCCGTCGCGCAACGCCGGAATCGCTTTCGGCGACACGAACGATCCCGCTTCGATGCGCGTGAAGCCGCACGTGGATAGCGCATCGATCAGCGCGATCTTGTCGGGCGTGTCGACCCATGTGGGCTCGATCTGCAGACCGTCGCGCGGTGCGACTTCCTGCACGATCAGCGGGTCGTAATGGGTTCGATCGAACACGGTGGCGCTCATTGCACGGCTCCTTCGCGGCGCAGCCGCTCGATGTCTTCGCTCGCGAAGCCAAGCTCGCTGAGCACGCTGCCGGTGTGTTCGCCGAGCGCCGGTCCCTGCCAGCGCACTTCGCCCGGCGTGTCCGACAGCTTCGGCACAATGCCCGGCATCTTCACCGACGCGCCGCCCGGCAGTTGCGCGGGCAGCAACATCTCCCGCGCCTGGTAGTGCGGATCGGCGACGATGTCGGCGACCGAATAGATACGCCCCGCCGGCACTTCGGCGCGCTCCAGCGCGGCGAGCACGTCGTCGGTGGCGTGATGCGCGGTCCACTCGGTGATCGCCTGATCGAGCATCGCCACCTGCTTCACGCGGCCGTCGTTGTGCGCGAGCGCCGGATCGTCGGCGAGATCGGGACGACCGATCAGATGCATCAGGCGCCTGAAGATCGGATCGCTGTTACCCGCGATCACGACATAGCCGTCGTCTTCGGTGCGATACGTGTTCGACGGCGCGATGCCCGGCAGCGCGCCGCCGCTGCGCTCGCGCACGTGGCCGAGCAGGTCGTACTCGGGCACGAGGCTCTCCATCAGATTGAACACACTTTCGACCAGCGACACGTCGACCACCTGGCCGTCGCCCTGCCCGGTCTTCACGCGCAGCAGCGACATCAGCGCGCCGATCACGCCATGCAGCGACGCGAGCGAATCGCCGAGACTCACGCCGACGCGTGCGGGCGCGCCGTCCACTTCGCCGGTCGTGTAGCGGATGCCGCCCATCGCCTCGCCGATCGCGCCGAAGCCCGGCCGGTCGCGATACGGACCGGACTGGCCGTAGCCGGAGATGCGCACCATCGTCAGTTTCGGGTTGAGCGCGTGCAGCACGTCCCAGCCGAGGCCGAGTTTTTCGAGCGCGCCGGGACGCAGATTCTCGATCACCACGTCGGCATCGGCGACAAGACGCTTGACCACGTCGACGCCATCGGGCGATTTCAGATTCACGCAGACCGACTTCTTGTTGCGCGATTGCAGATACCACCACAGCGACGTGCCTTCGTGCAGCTTGCGCCATTTACGCAGCGGGTCGCCAGTTTCGGGCGCCTCGATCTTGATCACGTCGGCGCCGAACTCGGCCATGAGGCGCGCGGCGAACGGCGCGGCGATGAGGGTTCCGATCTCGACGACGCGGATACCCTGGAGAGGACCACCCATGTTGCTGTCTCCGAAAGTTGTTTCGTGTTGGGAGACAGCTTAGGAGCGGCACGGCGGCGGCGTCCAACCGCAATTCGCCAACGACCGTTCGCGAACGACGAACGCTCAGCGGCGAGGGGCGCGGGAGCGGGAGCGGGGTTTGCGGGTGGTGGGAGTGGCTGCGCTTGCGGCGCGCGAGGCGGTGGTTGCGGCGCCGGCTTTTGCGTTTGTCTTCGAGCCTGGCTTTGCGGCTGGCTTTGCGTTTGTCTTTGCGCTCGCGCTTGCCGTCTCGGCAACAGCAGCACCAGTAGCCGTAGACGCAGAAGCCTCCGCCATTTCCTGCGCCTCGACCGTACGCAGATGATCGAACAGCAGCCGACTCACCGGCGACAACGCATCGACGTCGCGCGCCACCAGCACAAGGCTGCGCTCGGCCCAGTCGTCCTCGAGCGGCATGCCGACGAGGCCAAGCGGCCGGCCCATCAGCTCGCACACCTTGCGCGGCAGCACCCCGACGCCCATGCCGGCCTGCACCATCCGGCACACCGCGTCGAAGCCCGGCACGTGAATGCGCAACCGCAGCGGCTTGCCGGCCTGGCGCGCGGCGAGATGCGTGCGCGCGTTGATCGAACTCGCCGAATGCAGACCGACGTGATCGCCGTCGAGCGTCTCGGCGAAACCGATGCTCGTGCGCGCCGCGAGCGGATGATCGTCGCGCATCACGATCACCAGCGAATCGCGTCGATAGTGCTCGACGTGCAGCTCGCGCGTGTCGGCATCGCCGGAACAGATGCCGAGATCGGCGAGGCTTTCGTCGATCGCCTTGACGACGCCGCCGCTCGGCCGCTCTTCCAGATCGACCTTCACGCGTTCGTGCTGCGCCTGAAATGCGCGCAGATCCTCCGGCAGGAATTCGACGATCGCCGACAGGTTCGCCATCATCCGCACATAGCCGAGCACACCGCTCGCATGGCCGGCCAGCTCGACGCCGATGTTCTCGATGTCGCGCAACACGCGCCGCGCGTGATGCAACAGCGTTTCGCCGGCCGGCGTCAGCGTCATGCCGCGCGCGTTGCGCTGGAACAGCGACGCGCCGACCGCCTGTTCGAGTTCGAGCAGCCGCTTGCTCGCGGCGGACACCGCGATCGCCTCGCGTTCGGCGGCCCGCGTGAGCGTGCCCTCTTCGAACACGGCGAGAAAGAGTTGCAGCGTGGTGAGATCGAGCTTGCGGAGAAGATTTTTGATGACCATGGCGCGGCGCCGCGTTATCTGCGATTTGTCTGCGATGCGCGTATTGTGACGCGAGTTGCGCAAACGGGCGATGCGGCCTCACGTGACGCGCCGCCGACGTGAACGCCGATGCCGTGATTCCGGCGTCACCCCGGCATCCCCAGAGTTTGCACGCGGCCCGCATACGCCGTGCGAAAATCGCCAGTTCTGCAAGCCAACGATCCCAAAGGAACGCCATGACCTCCTCTTCCCCGCTTCGCGCGATCGTCACCGGCCATACGCGTGGCCTCGGCGCGGCGCTCGCCGAACAGCTGCTCGCGCGCAACTTCACGGTGCTGGGTCTGTCGCGCTCGCGGCATCCCGAGTTGAAGACGCGCTACCCGGCGCAACTGGAAGAAATCGAACTGCAACTGTCCGAGCCCGCACGCGTCGCGCAATGGATCGCCACCGACGCGCTGCGCAACTTCGTACGCGGCGCGCAAACCGTGCTGCTGATCAACAACGCGGGCATGGTGCAGCCGATCGGCCCGATCGAAGGACAGGACGCGGCGAACGTCGCGGACGCGGTGAGCCTGAACGTCGCGACGCCGCTGATGCTCGCGAGCGCGCTCGCCGCCGCGGCCGTCGACGCGACCGACCGGCGCATCGTCCATATCTCGAGCGGCGCGGCGCGCAATGCGTATCCGGGCTGGAGCATCTACTGCGCAACGAAGGCCGCGCTCGATCATCATGCGCGCGCGGTCGCCCTCGACGCGAATCGTGCGCTGCGTATCTGCAGTCTCGCGCCGGGTGTGATCGATACGGACATGCAGGCGCAGATTCGCGGCAGCGGCGAAGCGCAGTTCCCGATGCGCCAGCGTTTCGAAGACCTGAAGCGCAACGGCCAACTGACGACGCCCGAGCAATGCGCGGCCTCGCTGATCGACTACGCGCTCAGCGACGCGTTCGGACAGACGCCGGTCGCGGACATTCGCGAGGTCGCGAAATCGGCTTGAGCCAGCGATTCGCCGGGAGCGCGGCGGCCGTTTCCACGGATTCCGACGCTCCCGAAAAGCCTCACCTTTCGTACATGGCGGCGGCGGATCGGCGTAAATCGTCGCCGCCATGACTCCCGAAAAGCCTCACCTTTGGGGCGATCGGCGGGAATCGGAGCGGGTTCGGCGGCACGATCGAGCCTCACGCGCGTTGCTCCCGAAAAACCTCACCTTTGGATGAACCCCGGCCGATTCGTACATCGGATACGGGCCATTCACGAGGCACTTCGCCTGGACATTCAACGACTTACGTCATGCGGCCAAGGCGGCGGATGCCACGATTCGCCCTTGGATTAAGCACTTTTTTGTGTGTTGGTTGTGCGCTTATCGTGCGTTTACGTGAGCGACTGCTGGCCGGTGCGCTAAATCCAGCCCCCGAATATCCTCACCTTTGAGCGCTCACGGCAGAAATACGTGCCCCCTGGCGGCCCGTTGCCGCACGGTATTCCGCGAATATTGCGCGCTCGTTGCGTAGGTCTCGAGCATCAGGCGCGGGTAGTTAGTTGCGAAATAGCGCCCTGCGCGCTACTCCCGAAAAACCTCACCTTTCGCGCAATCCACCCGCTTCGGCGCTTCTTTTACGGCTCATTCAGCCGCGACGTTCTTCAACCCATGCACCGCGACGACGTTCTTCATCACGTCGACGAGCGCCGTTCTGACCTGCGCGGGCAGATGGCCGAAGAAAGCCTCGTCGTTCTGATCGGCCAGTTGCGCCAGCTCGGGAACGAGCGCCTGTCCCGCCGCGCTGAGCGCGAGCGCGTGATGACGGCGATCCGCGTCGAGCGTCTCGCGTTCGAGCAGCGCCTTGGCCTCGATACGCGCGAGCAGCTTCGACACCGCGCCCTTGCTCATGCCAGTACGCGCGGCCAGCGCGGTCGCCGACGTGGGCCCCGTCGCGTAGATTTCGCGCAATAGCACCCATTCGGACACCGTCACGCCGTGCGCTTCCATCGTCATCTGGAACGCGTGCGAAACGTGAGTCGACACGAAGCGCAGCCAGTAACCGAGGTGCGCATCGACCTCGCTGACGGGCTTTCTGCGCGACGACCTGGCCGGCTTGCGCTTCTGACGGGAACCTTGCATCGACGTGACGGACGGAGAGCGGAAGGAAAGAAATCCTGGAGCATGCGATATTAGTTTCCTAGGAAACCAACTGCAAGCGCACCCCTTCCGCGCCTCTTTCGAGCCACTCCCGAATTCCCTCACCTTTAGAGTTAACGTGCGTGCACAGGTGCGCATATTCTCACCTCGCCGGCTCCCGAATTTCCTCACCTATCGGTTTCGACCCAGCCGCCGGACCACGTTTCGGACCGAGTCTGAATCGATTGATAAGACAACGACCCAATCCTCGCAGCATTGCCGCGACTGACGCATTCCTGCCGTCGACGCGGCATATAATCAGACCCGACGGTCAAGCACTCGTCCCGAGGCGGCAGCGCGTGGCGCCGCCTTTTCCCACCAGCATCAAACGGCTTGAGCGGCCATTCCCGACAAACCGGCACAGGAGGAAGAATGAAAACAAACGGCGCGAGCAGAATCATCGGCGCGATGTTCGCAGTGGCCATCGCGACCAGCGCGACCTATGCGAACGCACAGACAGGCGGCATGCCGAACGACCCATCGATGCAAAGCCAGCAGGTCGCCGCAGCGCCCCCGCGCAACAACCGCTCCGACAGCCAGGTGGTCCGCGATGTCCGCCAGGCATTCACGCGCACGCCGGGCCTCAACTCGGCCAGCATCCACGTCGAAGCACACCGTGGTGTCGTCACGCTGACCGGCCACGTCCCGCAGCATTCGCAGATCGAGCGGGCCGGCAACGCCGCGCGTTCGGTGCGCGGCGTTCACACCGTGCGCAACAAGCTGACCGTGCGACCGCGGCGCGGTACCGGCCATTGAGCCGTTCGTGAGTCGTTCATGAGCATCGCGTGGAGGCATCGGTCGGATCGATCGATGCCTCCACGCTGCCCGCTTCGCCCCACACGGGCACCCTCGCTTCCCACCGAAACCCCACCTCTCCAACCTCGCCAGCCTTGGGCTCGCGCAGCGTGGCGCGTCGCACATTTTTTCTGCTCTGCTTAAGAAACAGGTTGACCCCGTCAGAAGACGCCACCTAGAATTCAAAAATCTTCATCAATGGGGCTCGCGCCTTGGACACCTGTAGTAGCCGACTTTCGAACAGATTCGCTGCCTGACAGGCAGGACGTCCGCGCTCCCTTCTCCAGCCGCCGTCCTGCTCGCAGGCAGACGGTGCGCACCGCAGTTTTTCCCCGTGCACCTTGAGTAACGCCCTGTCCGCGTCATAGGAACGCCGTGTGCTTCACGTTCCGACACTGACGAGGCGTCGTATTGCGAGCTTCGCGCCCGCAGTCGCGCTCGCGCGCGTTTCGTCAGTTCAACGGAACGTGGCGGACGCGTGGTTAAACACGCGCATAGCAGCCGTGTGCAACAAACGTATAAAACGCCCTACGCAATACCGGCAATAGCGCCGATAACACAACCAACACAGCAACAAGGAGCCGCCATGCCAGGCAGTGACAGTTATCCCTTATGCCGCTTCACCGTTCCTTTAACTGAGGAAAGCGAGTAGACCTCCGCCGCCGCGCCCACCACGCGCGACCTCCGTGTCTGCTGGCTTTTCACCAGCGCGTCGCCACCGACGCACGGAGACATCATGCAATTCCTTCTTCTTTCGCGGTTCCCGCGCGTGCAGGAAGCGCGCGCCCATTACGACACGATGCTCGTGCTGCACCCTCGCGAAGCGCATCCGCTCGGCGCGCTGTGGCGTCGACTGAAGACGCTCGTGTCATGACGTTTCGCGCTCCCGGCGCATGTCCTTGAGTACGCCGGCGCAGCGCACGTTCGCAGCGATAAATCCAGCCAGGAGAGAACGGCATGTCTACTCCGACGAATATGTCCACCGCCAGCGACGCCGTGCTCGATGCAGCGCACGTCGGCGACATCAAGGGCGCGCTCGGCACCATCGCTCATCACGACACCGCGCCGCGCACCGGTTGGTGGGCGCGGCTGCGCACGCTGCTCGCGATCCTCGGCCCTGGCCTGATCGTGATGGTCGGCGACAACGATGCGGGCGCGTTCGGCACCTATACGCAGGCGGGCCAGAACTACGGCACCACACTGCTGTGGACCATGCTGTTGCTGGTGCCGGTGCTGTTCGTCAATCAGGAGATGGTGCTGCGGCTCGGCGCGGTCACGGGAGTCGGCCACGCGCGGCTGATCTTCGAGCGCTTCGGCAAGTTCTGGGGCGCGTTCAGCGTCGTCGATCTGTTCATTCTCAATGCGCTGACTATCGTTACCGAGTTCATCGGCATTACGTTCGTGCTCGACTTCTTCGGCGTCTCGAAGATCGCCGGCGTCTGCATCGCCGCCGCGCTGACGATGGCCGCCGTCAGCACCGGCGACTTTCGCCGCTTCGAACGCTTCGCGGTCGTGCTGTGTCTGCTGAGCCTGCTGCTCGTGCCGGTGCTTGTGTCGATCCATCCGCCGGTCAGCCAGATTGCGCGCGACTTCTTCATCCCGAACTGGCCCGCCCATTCGAAGCTCTCCGACGTGATGCTGCTCGTGATCGGCATCGTCGGCACGACGGTGGCGCCGTGGCAACTGTTCTTCCAGCAAAGCTATGTGATCGACAAACGCATCACGCCGCGCTTCATGAATTACGAAAAAGCCGACCTGTGGATCGGCATCGTGTTCGTGCTGATCGGCGCGGTCGCGATGATCTCGTTCAGCGCGGCACTGTTCGACGGCCGACCGGAATTCGGCAACTTCACGGATGCGGGTGGCGTCATCGCGGGTCTGGAGAAATACGCGGGACGCACCTCTGCGGTGCTGTTCGCGATCGCGCTGTTCGACGCGTGCGTGATCGGCGCGGCGGCCGTGTCGCTGTCCACCGCCTACGCGATCGGCGACGTGTTCAAGATCCGCCACTCGCTGCATCGCAGCGTGTCGGATGCGAAGGGCTTCTACCTCGTGTACTTCGCGATCGTCGCGGCAGCCGCGGCGCTCGTGCTGATTCCGGGCAGCCCGCTCGGTCTGCTGACCGAAGCCGTGCAAACGCTCGCCGGCGTGCTGCTGCCGAGCGCGACCGTGTTCCTGCTACTGCTCTGCAACGACCGCGCGGTGCTCGGCCCGTGGGCCAATTCGAAGCGGCTGAATCTGTTTACCGGCGCGGTGGTCTGGGTGCTGGTGATGTTGTCGATCATCCTGACCGCGTCGGTGATCTATCCGGACATCGCGGGCAGCACGATCATCGAAGTGCTTGCGGGCGGCACGCTGCTCGCGGTCGTCGGTTATGCCGCGAGCCTCGCGATCCGCAAGCGGCGCGGCGACGTGCCGGCCGAACCGCCGCCGCGCTACTCGAAGGACGCGCGCAACACGTGGCGCATGCCGCCGCTCGACGAACTGCCGCCGCCGCAACTGACGCTCGCCAAGCGCATCTGGATGGGCGTGCTGCGCGGCTATCTGCTACTCGCGATCGGGCTCGTGATCGTCAAGGTCGTGCAGATGGCGTTGCTGAAGTAGTGCGAACGGTGAGGAGTTCCAGGAGGTGCCGCAATGGTGAGGAATTCCAGGAGATGGCCAATGGTGAGGATTTACGGGAGCCGCGCGAAACCTCACTGCCCCTTCCACGCACGCGGAACGCGGTGAAAATTGCGGTCGAAGTAAATCAGGCTGTCACCGTCGGCGCGCACGCGAATTCCGGTGGTCTCGACGAACATGACCGAATGCGAGCCGACGTCCTTCGCTTCCACGATCGTCCCTTGCAGACTCGCGAGCGCACCGCGCAGCACCGGCACGCCGTGTTCGCCTTCGTCCCACACCGGCAACTGGAAACGCTCTTCCATCGAAAGACCGGTCATCCCCGCAAAATGACGCGCGATACTTTCGAGGCTCGCCGGCAGCACATTCACGCACACGTTGCGATTACCGCCGAACACCGCATGCATCGCGCTCGATCGATTCAGGCAGATCAGCAGCGTCGGCGGCGCATCGGTGACGGAGCAGACCGCGCTCGCGGTGATGCCGCAACAGCCGTGCGGCCCCGCGGTCGTGATGACGTTGACCGCCGCGCCCAGATGCGCCATCGCCTGTCTGAACTGCTGGCGTTGATCGTCAAGCGGCGGTTGAGCTTCTATCGGCTTGCTGGACATGTCGATGTCTCCTTGTATCCGGTTGCCGGTTCGCGCGAATTACAGAAGCCGAACCGGTAGTATTAGCGAGGCTTTGCGGCCGCATTTCGGCCGGCTATCATTGAAAGCCCCAACGACGATATTTCCTCGCGCGCTTTTTCCCACGCGCTGTCCCCATCAGATGCCACCCACCGCCCGACCGTCCGTCACCGATGCCGCCCCTGTCGTCTATATCGTCGACGACGACAACGGCATGCGCACGTCGCTCGCGTGGCTGCTCGAATCGGTCGGCATCCGCTCGCAGGGCTTCGTCAGCGCGACGGATTTTCTGCGCGACTTCGACCTCAACGTACCCGGTTGTCTCGTGCTCGACGTGCGCATGCCGGAAGTGAGCGGCTTCGACGTCCAGCAAGAACTGAATCGCCGGGGCGCGACGTTGCCGATCATTTTCGTCAGCGGTCACGGCGATATTCCGATGTCCGTGCGCGCGTTGCAGCACGGTGCGATCGATTTCGTCGAGAAGCCGTACAACTCGCAACAGATGCTCGAACGCATCCAGCGCGCGATGAAACTCGCGTCGCAACGCCACGCGAAGCACATGCGTCAGCTCGAATTGCGCGAGCGTCTCAACTCGCTCACGTCGCGCGAGAAGGAAGTGCTGCATGCGTTGATCGAAGGCAAGGCGAGCAAGGTGATCGCGGCAGACCTCTCCATCAGCGTGAAAACGGTCGACGTCTATCGCGCGAGCATCAAGGAGAAACTCGGCGCGTCGTCGATTCCAACGCTCGTGCGCGGCGTGCTCGAAGTGTGGAACACGTCGGACGAACGGTCGGAATAACGCAAGCGCCGCGCGAGCCTTTCGCGCGTCAGCGCATCGGTTAGCTCGATGAGTCAGCGCATATAGAGGCCTCCGTTGACGTCCCAGCATGCGCCGTTGGCAAAGTAGGCATCGCCGGATGCCAGCATCACCGCCACGTCGGCGATATAGGAAGCCGCGCCGAGCCTGCCCACCGGAATGCCTTCGATCACTTTCTCCAGCTTGTCAGCCGGCACGCTCTCGTGAACGATCGGCAGATCGAGCGGCCCCGGCGAAATCGCGTTGACCGTCACGCCGCGCGCGGCGAGATCGCGTGCGAAGACCTTGGTCAGCGTCAGCACGCCGCCCTTCGCGGCCGCGTAATGCGCGCCCGTCGCCGAGCCGCCGTTCTGTCCCGCCAGCGAAGCAATATTGACGATACGGCCCATGCCACGCTGCGCAAAGTACTGGCCGAACACCTGGCAGCCGAACAACACGCTGCGCAGGTTCACGTTGATGACCTGATCGAACTGCTCGGCGGTGATGTCCATCACCGACACGACTTTCGATGCCCCCGCATTGTTGATCAGCGCATCGAGCGCGCCCCAGCGTTCGAGCACGGTATCGCGCGCGGCTTCGAAATCCTCTTTGCGCGTCACGTCGAGCCGGATGGCGCAGGCGCTCGACCCATCCGCGCTGAGTTCGCGCGCGAGCGCGTGCGCCGGTTCGAGCGCGATATCGGCCAATGCGACCTTGTAGCCCGCTTCGTGAAAGGTACGCGCGACGACTGCGCCGAGTCCGCGCGCGGCGCCCGTGACGAGCGAGATTCTGTTCGACATGTTGCTCACTCCTCGATTGCGTTCAGACTGGATGCGCGAGCCGCGCTTCGATATGCGCGGCCACCGCGCACACCGTTTCGTCGTCGTTCTTGCGGCCGACGATCTGCAGCCCCGCCTTCAGCGTCGAATGTTCGAGCGGTACGGGCAGCGTAAGCGCTGGATGTCCGCTCAGATTGAACGGCCGGATCAGCGACGACATCGCGATCACCGACGTACCCGCGCGCGCCGCTTCGAGCGTGATCGGCAACGCGGGCAGCGTCGGCAGCACCAGCACGTCGACCCGATCGAGCGCGCGATCCACCTCGTCGGTGAACGCGCGGCGCACGCGCTCGGCCGCGTCGAGATCGGCGGCGCTGGTGTTCGCGGCCGCGCGCAGACGCGCTTCGATATCGGCGCCGAGCTTGCCGCTGTCCACCAGATGACCGAATGCGCGCGAGGTCTCCGCGTTAATGACCGCGAGTCCCGCCGCGAACGCGTCCTGCATCGATACAAGCTCGACGGCCTGGGTCGCGAGACCGGCTCGCGCGAGCGCAGCGGCGATCGCGCTGGCGATCTCGTCGTCGGCCGTCACGCTCACCACGCCGAGCCGTAGCGACGACGCATCACGGCATGCCTCGCTCGCCTGAAACGAAGGATCGATGGCGGCCATCACGTCGACGATCGTGCGCATGTCGCGCGCGAACGGTCCGACGCAGTCGAGCGTCGTGAACGCCGGCGCCACGCCCTGTCGCGAGACGCGCGCGAACGTCGGCTTCAGGCCGATCACGCCGCAACAGGCGGCAGGGCCGCGAATCGAGCCGCCGGTGTCAGTGCCGAGCGCGGCGTCCACCCGCTTCTGTCCGACCGCCGACGCGGACCCGCTCGACGAGCCGCCCGGAATGCGCACCGCGTCCTGCGGATTGAGCGGCGTGCCGCTGAAGTCGTTGATGCCCGTCATGCCGAACGCCAGTTCGTGCATGTTGGTCTTGCCGGTGATGCGCCAACCGGCATCGAGCAGACGTTGCACCACGTCGGCGTGACGCGTCGCGGGCGGAGCGTCGGCGAGCGCGCGACTCGCGGCCGTGGTCGCGTAGCCCGCGATGTCGATGCTGTCCTTGATCGCGATCGTCGGCGCGTGGGCGTTCTCGGTTGCGCCGAGATCGAAGCTTTGCAGAAATGCGCTCATGCGGACGCTCCTTGAGCCGGGTTGACTTGCCACGGTGCATCGAAGAGACGCTCGGTGCGGAAATGCCGGATCAGCCACGTCGCGCCACCGTCGTGCGCGGCGGGCACGAAGTCCACTTCGAGGCGCGCGGCGATCAGCTCGGCTTTTCCATCGACATAGCCCGATGCCTGCAACATGATCCAGCGGCCTTTCGCATTCGCGCCGTTCACGTCGATGTGCTCCGAGCTCAGAAAGTGCGTATTGGTCGCGAAATGCGGCGTGGGCGGCAGATAACGCTGCAGCATGGCGACAATCTGCGCGGGCCCTTCGAGACGCCCGAACTTGTGCGCGTATTGCCGGCCGAGGCCTTCCCAGATCGCGTCGGCGGAAAACAGCGCGGCGAGCGCTTCGCCTTCGAGCACGCGCACCGGCACATCGCACAGCGCCATATAGCGGGCGATCGTGTTGCGCACCGCGTTCTGCGCTTCGAGCGCCTGGATGCGCGCGAGCAAGGCGTCGAGGGGCGCGGCGTTTTGTGCTGCCGCTTTCGTGTCGGCTCGCGCATCGGTCATTGCCGCGGTTATCGCATCGGTCATCGCGTCACCCCTGGTTTGCGACCGCGGGCGGCACCGTCAACGCCCGGCCGACGCGCGCTTCGATCTTGCCGTAGCGCCACAGGTTGTAGTCGCCGACCGGCGTCGTGCGATACAGGTTGCAGACGGCCACAGCGGTGTCGAAGTCGGCGACGTCGGCCATGATGTAGAAGGTCCACGGCGCGCCGTCGGCATTGCCGACCACCAGCCGGTCGTCGTCCATCACGCCGAGCACGCGCACGTTGTCCATCGCTTCGATCGCGTTGAGCATCTTGCCGTACGCTTGCCACACTTCGCCGATCTGTTCGCGCGGCAGGTCGAAGAAATTCTGCGAGACGCCGCAGCAGAACAGCACACGCAACGGCAGGTTTCGGGTATCGCTCATCGGGACGTTCCTTGGTTCGGTTCGTGATTCGGTTGATTGAAGAAAGCTCACAGGTAGCCGGGAATCGGCTGCACGCCGACGAATACCGCGCCGGCGCCGTCGTAATTGCCCTCGCCGAGAAAGGCGTGCTGCGTGACGACCATCGCGTCGCGCGCGAGACGTTGCAGCGGATGGTTGCGATAGATCGCGGTCGTGCCGCCGAGTCGATACGCGCGATTCACGACGTCGGCGCCTTCGCGCGCGATCTGCGTGGCCGACAGGCGCAGCAGACTGACCTGATCGGGCGTCACGTCGTTGCCCGCGAGAATCGACTGCCACACGCTGTCGGTCGACTCGTAGAAGAACGCGCGCGCGGAGCGCAGCTGCGCTTCGGCCTTCGCGAGTTCGATGCGGTAATACGCGCGGTCCGCGAGTTGCGGCGCGCCGGTGGTGGTCTTGCGGCCGCCCGCCATATTGTTGGCGACGTCGAGCGCCGCGCGCGCCAGACCGAGGTTGACGACCGCGAGCACCTGCGCCGCGTACGCGATGGTCGGGTAGCGATACAGCGGTTCGTCGACGCTCGGCGCGCCGCCGCGCACGAAGGTCCAGTCTTCGGCGACGAACTGGTTCGACACGCGCAGATCGTGACTGCCGGTGCCCTGCATGCCGACCACGTTCCAGTTCTCGACGATCTCGACCTGCTCAGGCCGGAACACCGCCGTGCGCGGTTTGCCCGGCGCTTCGCCGGCCTTGCCGGTACCAATGCCGACACCGAGCCAGTCCGCGCCCTTGCAACCGCTCGCGAACTTCCACGTGCCGTTGACGCGAAAACCGCCGGGCTCGGGCGTCGCGTTCTGCACCGGAAACAGGCCGCCCGCGAACACCTGGTCGGGACCGTCGGCGTAAATCTGCGCCTGCGTTGCGAGCGGCAACGCGGCGAGATACAGATTGGCCGAGCCGAAACTCGCGACCCACGCCGCCGAGCCGTCGGCGGTCGCGATGCGCTCGATCATCTGCAGAAATTCGCCGGGCGCGCGCGCATCGCCGCCGAAGCACTTCGGCGTCGCCGCCCGATAGATGCGCGCGCGCTTGAGCATCTCGATCACATCGCGCGGCACATGCGACAAACGTTCGAACTCTTCGCGTCGCCGTGCAATTTCGGCGATCACGTCATCGAGTGCGAGTTCTTCGGATTGGGCTACATCGTCCTGTTGCTTGACAGCGGCGGCGAGTGACATGGGCGTCTCCGTATCTTTTGTGACGTTGAATGGTGGGGATAGTGTGTTGCCTGCACACGATGAAGCCAGTCTAGAAACGCCAATAAGCGCGGACAATTGGGAAGAGATGACGCGGCTTAGGGCAATCTCCCGATGCGGGTAAGGAATTCTTTAGCGATGCGCGGCAACGGCGGTGGTATGGTTGACGCTCGACCGGCGCGCGCGTTTTCATCGGCGCTTTCACCAGCTTTTGCACCAGCGTTTGCAGCGGTCTTTGCGCATTGAACGGCTCTCCATGACCACCCTGTCCGAACCCGATTTCCGCGTACTGCTCGATGCGCTCAATCAGTGCGTGCTGCTGCACGACGCCGGGACCAAGGCGATCGTGTGGGCGAACCGCGCGGCGTGCGTCGCGCTCGGCTTCACGCTCGACGAACTGCTGCCGCTGAAGGCGCATCACATGACGCGCAACGACGCGAAATACCGCCGCGAAATCGCCGTCGATGCAATGGATCGTTCTGTTACGCAGGGCCCGCAGGCCTACGAGTGGTGCTATCGATCGCGCACCGGCGTGGACATGCTGTCGGAAGCGATCGCGACGTATGTGCCGTTGCGCGAACGGGCGGTCGTGATGGTGCAGTTTCGCGACATCAGCGAAGAAGAGGCGATGCGTCAGAAGTTGCGCAGCTACGAAACGCGTTTGCGCGAGTACATGCAGGACCTCGGCGAAGGCGTCGCGCTGATCACGCCGCGCGGCAAGATCGCGTATCTGAGCGAGTCCGGACGGCGCGTGCTCGGCGTCGCCGCGCAGGCGCCGCTCGGCGTGCCGCTCGACTACTGCACGCGCGAAGACCGCGACCGTCTCGCCGCGCAACTGCGCGACGCGTCCCGCGAACATGCGGGCGCATCGACCGGCGCGCAACGCTACCGCATCACGCGGCGCGACGGCGCGCAACGCTGGCTGCGCATCACGTGCCGACGCGTTGATATCGACGCCGAACTCAATGGCGTGCTCGCGCACTTTCGCGACATCAGCGAAGAAGTGGCGCTGGAAGAAACGCGCCGCATCGAAGCGCGCATGCTCGAATACGCGGGACGCTACAACGCGATGGGCGAAATGGCGACGGCCATCGCACACGAACTGAGCCAGCCGCTCGCGGCGGTGCGCAATTTCATCGAAGGCGCGATCCAGCGTCTGCAGCAGCCGGATGCGATCGACAGCGCGGTGTGGGGTTTGCGCGCGGCGGACCGGCAGGCGGAGCACGCGGCGCTGATCATCAAAAGCGTGCGCGAATTCGTCGGCAAGCGCGAGCCCGTCGCGGCCGAAGCGGACCTGCGTGACGTGCTCGCGGAAGTCGCGTATTTCATCGAACTGCGGGCGCGCGACGCAGGCGTGACCGTCAGGCTCGAACAGGCGCCGCAACCATTGCCGATCCATTGCGAACGCGTGCTGATCGGTCAGGTGATGCTCAATCTGGCGTTCAATGCAGTGGACGCGCTGAGCGGCGCGACCCAGCCCGAGCGTATCGTCACGCTCGCCACGTCGGCACACAACGGCGCGGCCGAGCTTCACGTGATCGACAACGGCCCCGGCGTCGCCGACGGCGAACTCGACCGCCTGTTCGACGGCTTTTCTTCGTCGAAGGCGGGCGGCAACGGCATCGGGCTGTCGCTGTGCAAGAACATCGTCGCGCGACACGACGGGCGCATCTGGGCGCAGCGCGCGGCAAGCGGCGGCCTCGACTGCCGCTTTGCGTTGCCGTTGCTGCCGCAACGGCCGCAATGATCGAAACGGTCGCGAGGCTGAGCGCATCGCGACGCTAGCGGCCCAGCGCCCGCGCGGTCTTGCCGCCGATGCCGAAGTCCGTGTTCGGGATGTCCTTGATCATCACGCGCGTGGACGGCAACGGCACGTCGAGAACCGTGGCAATCGTTTCGGATAGCTGAGCGATCAACGCTTCCTTCTGCGCATCGGTGCGCCCCGCGATCAGAATCGCGACGATCACCGGCAACGCGGCGGGCGTGAGCTTGCCGCCGAGACCGGCATGCGCCGCGCCCAGCTCCGAGAGCAGAATCCGCACGGACTCGGCGGGCGCGCCGATCGCCCGAACGGTCGCCTCCGTCAAACCCTGAATCAGTTGCGCCTTGCGTTCGTCCGCGTAGCCTTGCGGCAGATAGACTTCGAGTGTCGGCATGATGACCCGTCAGAGCAGAAAGCCGATCGCGCTCAGCGCATCGGTGGAATCGATCAGGCGGATCACCTTCTCGACGAGGCGCGGCTCGCCACTCGCCATGCTGATCTTGTGCGTGAGATTGGCCGCGAAGATCGTCGACATGCCGCGCTTGTACGCGATGATGATCTGCGACGACTGCACCTCGACCATGTCGGCGCTGTCGCTCGCGAGCGTGAAGCGCGACACCGTGCGCACCGTGCGCGCGGCGTCCGACGCGGACGCCGAATAACCCGACATCATGCGCTGCACGCGCAGCTCGCGCATGTGCTGATCGTCGTACGCGTAGTTCAGCGTCGCCGCGAAATCGGTCGTATTGGGGTCGATCGGCACCACGTAGTGGCCGGCCGGGTCCCACAGTTCGAGCCACTCGCGATAGTCGCGCCGGTCGAGCAATTCGGCTTCGCGCCAGATGAATTCGATTGCGCGCGCGAAGGTCTGGTGGGAAAAGAGTGCGTTGCGGTCGTCCATCATGCCTGCTCCATCATTACGCGCCATTGCCGGTAGGCTTCGCGCATGCCGGTTTCATCGGTTGCGTGTGCGGTCTTCTCGCCGTTCGCGGCGGTGGTTTCGCGATTCAAGCCGCGATTGACGAGGATCGGTACGTCCGCTCCCGCATGCGAGCCGCGCTGCACGCGCTCCCACGCTTCGGCGTCGTCGGGACTGCCGAAACCGAACGGGCCCTGGAAGTGCTCATGAATGCGCAGGCGCACGCGGTTCGCTTCGTCGGGGCCGCCGTCCATCGCGAGCGCGACGTGGCGAATTTCCGTTTCTTCGGCGGAAATCGGCCGCAGCACGCGGAAGAACGCCATCGACAATGCCAGATTCGGAAACAGGTTCAGGTTGAAGCCGACGCCCATCAGCGAACGTACGATGCGGCGCACTTCTTCCGGCGTGTGTTTTTGCGCGAGTTGCGCGGTGAGTTCGCTGAAGCGCTCGGGCAGCGGCGCGCCGTCGTCCTTGTCCAGATCGACGATCTCGGGCATCAGCACCGCGAGGCTATGGCCGTTGCCGAGCGAGCGGCAGAATGCGTCGTCGCTGGTCATGAAGCTGGTGATCGCGGCGGCGGTTTCGTCGTCGATCGACTTCATCCACGACTTGTGCACGACCGGGAAGTGATACAGGTCCGTCGTATTCTCGAGCTGGATCTTCCAGTTGCCCTTGAACTTGAACTTGTGCTCGCCGTTGGCCTTGATCGGATAGCCGGCACCCTGCTTCATGAACAGGTCGATCCACGGCTTCGCGCCACCGAGAAAATCTTCGAGCGGTTCGATCGTTTCGTTGAAGCTCGCGAAGATCAAGCCTTGATAGACGCCCACGCGCAGCTTCTTCAGCGGCAGATCGCCTTTCTCGCACACGCCTTCGTAACCGTCGCCGTACGGCAGCGCGCGCAGCGTGCCGTCGAGCGCATAGGACCAGCTGTGATACGGGCACGTGAAGCCCTTCGCGTTGCCCTTGTGCTCCTCGCACACGGTCGCGCCACGATGACGGCAGCGGTTCTGCAGCACGTTGACCGCGCCGCTCCTGTCGCGCACGACGATGACCGGCTGGCGGCCGATCGTCGTCGTGATGAAATCGCCCGGCTTCGGCAGTTCGCTGTCGTGCGCGACCCAGATCCAGGTCTTGTAGAAAATGCGTTCGAGTTCGGCTTCGAACAACTCGGGATCGTAGTAGAGGGATGGCGCGATGCGATCGGCCTCGGCGCGCTTCGCTAAAGCGCTGGTGTCGATGGTTTGATAGTTCGGCGTACTCATCTTGTGGGGTAGGGAAAAGTCGCGTTGTCGAAACGAAGACGCACTCCGACGCATCCAGCCGCGTGTAACACATCAGCGCATCCTCTCGTTGACATCAGTCTCGCTTTGCGATGATCATGCGTCAAATCGATTAAAAACAGGTCGCCGGATAAATCCGGCTGATATCCCGAGAGTGTTCCCATGACTTCCATCGACCACGTCGATCTCAATCTGCTGAGGGTGTTCCAGGCGATCGTCGAAGAGCGCAGCCTGACCCGCGCGGGCGAACGCCTCGCGCTGTCGCAACCGGCGGTCAGCTATTCGCTCGGCCGGCTGCGCACGATGTTCGACGACCCGCTTTTCATCCGCACGCGCGCAGGCATGCAGCCGACGCCGGTCGCGCTCGAACTCGCGGAGATCGTCGGCCATGCGCTCGATACCGTGCGCCAGGCGCTGCGTTACGCGGAGCGCTTCGATCCGTCGACGAGCACGCGCACGTTTCGTCTGTCGCTATCGGATGCCGGCGAAATGGCGTATCTACCGGCGCTGTGCGCGGCGCTGCAGAAGGCCGCACCGCGCGTGAAGCTGGGGGTCGAGCCGTTGCCGGTGGAGGAGATCGAGGAGGCGTTGCGTTCGAGCCGGCTCGACTTCGCGATCGGCAATCTGCCGTCGCTGCTGCCGCGCACGCGGCATAGCCTGCTGTTCGAAGAGTCGTATGTGTGCATGACGCGCAAGCGGCGCGATCTGCCCGCCGGCAACACGCTGAAGCTCGACCGGTTTCTCGCTGCGTCGCACATTCAGGTGCGCTCGCTCGAACACAGCCACCATGCGCTCGACGACGCGCTGCGCGCGCAGGGTGTCGGCCGCAACATCGCGTTCGCGTTGCCGCACTTCGTCGCGGTGCCTGGCGTGCTCGCCGCGACGGACCTGTTCGCGACGCTGCCGGAACGGCTCGCGCACATCCTCAATCGCGGCGACGCGTTCCGTATCTACGGGTTGCCCGTGCCGTTGCCGAAGGCCGCCGTGACGATGCACTGGCACGAACACTTCCACGAAGACGAAGGCATCGCGTGGATGCGCGGGCTCATCACCGAGATTCTCGCGGGCTTCGAGAAGATGTGATCGCGCTGCGGTAGCTCAGCGGCTCGATCATTCCGCGGCTCGGCCTTACAGGTCGAGCACGAGTACCGGCGAGCGCGAGCGCGACACGCAGCAGCAGATCACGCCGTTGCTCGCGCGCTCGGCCTTGCTCAGGCAGTGATCGCGATGCTCCGGCTCGCCGCTCACCACGTCGACCATGCAGGTGCCGCACACGCCCTCGCCGCACGACGTGTCCACTTCGATGCCGATCGACGCGAGCGCCTCGACGATCGACGTGTTCGCGTCGACCCGCACCATCTGACCGCTGCTCGCGAGCTGCACGTCGAAGCTGTCGAGCGACGCGTCGGCGGCAGGCGCCGGCTCGGCCTTGAAGCGTTCGAGATGAATCGCGTCGGCGGGCAAGCGCGTCTGCGCGGTCTCGACCACGAGGTCCATGAACGGCGCCGGTCCGCACGTGTACACGTGCGCATCGTTGCCCGCGTCGCGCAGACACGCATCGAGCGCGGCCGGCAACTGCTCACGCTCGACGCCGAAATGCAGCTTCACGTGCTGCGCGAACGGCTCGCGCGTGAGCAGCGTCATGAACGCCGCGTGCGCTTCGCTGCGGGCGAAATAGTGCAGCGTGAAGCGCGCGTGGCACGCGGCGAGCCGGTACGCCATCGACAGCAACGGCGTGATGCCGATGCCCGCGCCGATCAGGATGTGCTCGCCGGCGCGCTCTTCGAGGCGAAACAGATTGCGCGGCGCGCCGATCGACAGCTCGGTGCCGACGCTCACTTCCTCATGCAGCGAACGCGAGCCGCCGCGCGACTGCTCCTCTTTCTTCACCGCGAAAATCTGCGAGTCCACGCATTCGGGGTCGCCGCACAACGAATACTGACGCGTGATGCCCGCGGGACTCGTCACGTCGATATGCGCGCCCGGTTCGTAGCGCTCGAACGGCAGCCCATCGAGTCGCGAGATGCTGAACGAGCGCACGCCATGCGCCTCCTCGCGCAATGCGTCGACGCGGACTTTCAGGGTGGGAGCTTGCATGATGGCCTTCCGATGGATTGCAGGGGACGATGTGCCGAGATTAGCGCCGCAACCCGAATAAACAAAATAGATTAAAAAGCCTTTCTCACATCAGCTGGATTGATGTTATTGGTCGGCGCGGCGGATGCCGTTTCCAGCACGGCGGATGCGTCGGCGCCCATTCCCGCATGCTGTGCCTCGCGTTCGAGGCTCGTGCGGAAATGCTTGCAACCGACGAACAGCAGCCCCACCGTCAGCGCGGTCGCGATCGCGTTGATGACGGTCATCGAATGACCGACGGCGAGCGGCGAGCCGAACACCTTGTCCGTGACGAGCGCGACCAGCGTCGTGCCGAGGCCCAGGCCGATCAGGTTCGACACGAGCAGGAACAGCGCCGAGATTTGCGCGCGCATCTGGTTCGGCGCGAGCGCCTGCATCGCGGCGGCCGAGGTGGCGAGCGGGAACGACGCGAAGAACATCGCGACGACGAGCCACGCGAGCGACACGCCAAGACTCGCGCTCTGCGCAAACGCGACGGCCGGCACGAACATACAGGCCGCGCCGATGCAGGCCGCGCGCAGCGGCGCATCCGCGTGACCACGACGCAGCAGCAGATCGCTGAGCCAGCCGCCGCAGAAAACGCCCGCGGTGTTGGCGACCAGCAGCACCGTGCCAAGCGTGTAGCCCGCTTCGACCGGCGACAGCCCGAAGTGACGCATGTAGAACGCCGGGCTCCAGCTCATCAGGCAATACAGCGTCATCGCGTAGAACGAGAAGCCGAGGTAGTGGCAGAAGAACGTCTTCCGGTGCGTGCCGACAAAGCGCAGCGAATCCGCCATCGATACGCGCTTCACCTGACCCGCGCCGTCCTGTGCAAGACCCTTTCGCGCGGGGTCGCGCACCGTCAGCCGAAACAGCAGCGCGATCAGCAGCCCCGGCAGGCCGACGATCAGGAACGTGATCTGCCACGCGCGCACATCGCCGATGAGCGGCAGCGTGAACACGCTCGCGTGCTTGAGCAGCGCGATCACATAGCCGCCCACCAGAAACGCGACGCCGCCGCCGATGAACGAGCCGAGCGAATAGACGCCCACCGCGCGCCCCAGACGGGACTTTGGAAACAGGTCCGCGAGCATCGAGTAAGTGCCGGGCGACAGCGCCGCTTCGCCGACACCGACGCTCATGCGCGACAGGAACATCTGCACGAAATTCTGGCTCACGCCGCAGGCGGCCGTCGCGACGCTCCACAGCGCGATGCCGCCGGCGATGATGCGCGGCCGCGAGAAACGATCCGCGAGATACGCGAGCGGCATGCCCATCACCGCATAGAACAGCGAGAACGCGAAGCCGTGCAGCAGGCTGAACTGCGTGTCGCTCAATTGCAGATCGCGCTTGATCGGCTCGATCATCAGCGCGAGCACCTGTCGATCGACGAACGAAAAAATATAGGCGAGCATGCAGATAACGACGACATACCATTCATAGGTATAGCGCCTGTTCGATGTGCGCGTTGCACTCGGCAGGTTCATCGTGTGTCTCCGGTCGATATAGGTGTGAGAAAGCATTCGCGCCGGCTCGCGCCGCGCGAATGCTTCGAGGAAAGTGGAATTGAAGCGGGGTGAAACGGAGTGGCCATGCCGTGGAAGTGGCGTGAGCACGCCAAACCGCGCGCTACTGCCGACGCGTTTCGTGCGTGAACTTCAGCGTCACGACGGTGACGAGACCCAGCAGGATCAGGAACACGGCGACCGGCCAATACGCCTGGTAGTGCGCGAGCAGCGCGGTTGCGATCAGCGGCGACAGACCGCCGGCGAAGATCGACGCGACTTCATGGCCGAGCGCGACGCCCGAATAGCGCACTTCGGTGCTGAACAGTTCGCCGACCAGCGCGGGCAGTGTGCCGATCATCGCGCCATGGCAGACCGCCGTGCCGAGTATCAGCGCGAGCCAGATCAGCGGCGTCGAATGCGTGTTGAGCAGCCAGAAGAACGGAAACGCCATCACCACCAGCGAGACCGCGCCGATCATATACACCGGCTTGCGCCCGAGGCGGTCCGACAGCTTGCCCCACGCGAGCATCGCGCCCATTTCGACAACCATCGCGAGCATCACGCCGGTCAGCATCACCGAATTCGAAATGCCGACGAACTTGCCGTACACGAGCGAGAACGCAAGAAAAATATAGGCGCCGCCGTTTTCCGCGACCCGCAGCCCCATCGCCATCAGGATCTCTTTCGGATGACGCCGGATCGCTTCGAGCACCGGCATGTGCGTGGTCTTGCCCGCCTTGTCGACGTTCTCGAAGTCGCGGCTCTCGGGCAGGTTGTGGCGGATGTACACGCCGAGCGCGAAGATCACGATGCTCGCGAGAAACGGCAGACGCCAACCCCACGAGATGAACTGATCGTGCGGCAACGCCTGCACCGCGAGAAACGCGCCCGCCGACAGCACGAAGCCGCCGCCCACGCCGAGCTGGCTCCACGCCGCGAAATAGCCGCGCTTTTCGGGCGGAGCGTTCTCGCTGATCATCAGCACGCCGCCGCCCCATTCGCCGCCGGACGCAATGCCTTGCAGCAGGCGCAATCCGGCGAGCGCGGCCGGCGCGGCCAGACCGATATGCTCGTAGGTCGGCAACAGGCCGATGCCGAAGGTCGCAAAGCCCATGATCAGCAGCGTCCACACGAGCGACGCACGGCGTCCGTAACGATCGCCGATATGCCCGAACACGACGCCGCCGAGCGGCCGCGCGACGAAGCCGATCGCGAACGCGGCAAACGCACCGATCGTGCCGATCAACGGGTTCGCGTTCGCGGGAAAAAACAGTTGCCCGAGCACGAGCGCGGCGGCGGTGCCATAGACGAAAAAGTCGTACCACTCCATCGCGTTGCCGGCGACCGACGCGATGATGATTTTCCTGAGTGCGCGATCCGACTCTGCCGTGGCGCACGTGGTCGCGATCGGGGATTGAACGGAAGCCATATCTGCTCGCATTGGATAGGTGGGGAATGCGGCCTTTCATGAAGGCTTCGCACGATACGCAGTGTCGAGGCGACAGATAGCCGCGTCAAATTGGCCGAAAAGCAGGGCGGGTATCAGTGGAGTAAATATGCCGACGCGTGGGCGGGTTGGCGTAGCGGCCTGGCCTGGGCGCGGCCGGATGAGCGGCGCGGTGCATTGCGCTGTGTGGCGTGTGGGCCGTGTGGGCCGCTGGCTGGGAAATATCGTATGAATGGTTTCGCGCAGCCCCCGCGCTGCGGCGCGTGTGAATGGTGAGGAATTCCAGGAGATCGCGCTATGGTGAGGATTTACGGGAGGTGGGCGCGGCATGTGGCGAGACGCTGCTGTGACGTGGTCGCTCGGTGTTAGAAGAGGCGTACCTCGACGCGCATCTCCACGTGCGTAGGCGCGGCTTCATCGGTGTGCGTTGCGAGGCGCGGCCATGCTGCGAGGCGGCCTTTTGGTCTAACACGCCGCTCGCCCTTGGTGCGGAAAATACGCTGGTATACGGGGCTAAAGTGCGGCTGTTCGTCAGTTCAAGGTGAGCGCTTCCAGGATGGTGAGGATTTCCAGGAGTTGCCGAAACCGCCGATGCAACTGCGAAAGGTGAGGAGTTCCAGGAGATCACCACGGCGCGCCATGTATCGCGCGCCGTCGCAATCGCTTGCCATCGCTTCTTCGCTTCGAACTACGCCCTAAAGCTCCCGAAAACACTCACCTTTGGTGCAACGACCCAGTCAGTGAAGTTCGTTAGAACTTGAACTTCACCTGAAACCCGATCGTAAACGGCAGGTCATCGGAAGGAATCGGCGGAATCACGATGAAGTTCGCACCGACGCGCTTGTAGTCGACCATCACGATCGGCGCGACCACCGGTCCGATCGTGTGATTGCGCCCGAGCCCCCAGTTGCCGTAGTTGTAGCCCGAGATGATGCCGGCGATCGCCGCGATGCGGATGAAGCCCCAGTGCGCGAACTCCGGCGCCCAGACGCCGCCACCGTAGTACGAAGGCCGGCGCAACGAGTTGCGAAAGCCGCCGGCCGTCAGCGCCCACTGGTTGTTCAACCAGCATTCGACGCCGAGCCCCGGATTGAACTGTTCGAAATGGGTGTCGGGATCGGGGTTGATGTGGTACGAGCCGAGCATCGCGTCGACCCAGATGCCGCCCTCACACCAGTTGCCCGCATGCGCGGCGGAGGCCATCGCCAGGCTTGCGAAAATTACCATCGCGGTACGCCGGATCTTCTTGTTCATCTGCCGAAAATGCATGTCTTCTCCGCCACCGGTCGAGCGCCGGTGTCATTGTCGTTTGTCGTTGTGCGTGCTGCCCGTCGCGCACTGTACCTGAAGCCGCGCGGTCGATGTCGAGGACGCGCTCGGACGGCCGGGCACGCGACATGCCCGGCAGCCGCCAACGCAACGATAACGGAGAACCGATGGCGAAGTGATGAACAATCGGCAAACGCCCGGCGCGCGTCGCTATACGCGGCCGGCGTCGCAGGTCCAAGCCTGTCTTACAGACCGAGTTCGGACAAGCCCGGATGATCGTCGGGACGGCGGCCGAGCGGCCAGCGATACAGCCGGTCGGCTTCGCGGATCGGCAGATCGTTGATGCTCGCGTGACGGCGCGCCATCAGACCGTGCTCGTTGAACTCCCAGTTCTCGTTGCCATACGAGCGGAACCAGTTGTTCGAATCGTCGCGCCACTCGTACGCAAAGCGCACCGCGATGCGATTCTCCGTGAACGCCCACAGCTCCTTGATCAGCCGATAGTCGAGCTCCCGCGCCCACTTGCGGCGCAGAAAGTCGACGATCTCCGCGCGACCATGGACGAATTCGGCGCGGTTGCGCCACAGGCTATCGGTCGTGTACGCGAGCGACACGCGCTCGGCTTCGCGCGTATTCCACGCGTCTTCGGCGGCACGCACTTTCTGGATCGCGGTGTCGCGCGTGAACGGCGGCAGCGGCGGACGGGTTTCGATCGTATCGGCCATCAGGGTTCCCCTGGTCAGGTCGCGGTGCGCCGGGATGGCGGCCGCTTCGGTGTGGGCTGACTCGCGGATTTCGCCGCGGCTTTCGCTACGGATTGGGTCGGCGGCTTTTTCGCGGACGCCATCTGCGCATCGAGCAGGGTCGTCGCGACCGTCTGCGCATCGCGCGCCGCATCGGCCTCGCCGCTGACGAGCGCAACCGCGATCGCTCCGTCGAGCAGCACCAGCCATTGCCGCGCGAGCGGCGCCGCGCGGCGCCTGTCGCTTTCCGCCGCCACCGCGAACGCGTCACACTGCGTACGCACGAAATCGAGCAGACGGGTCTTGTGTTTGCGCGCGACGATCCGGATCGGATCATCGGCGCAGGCGATTTCGCCGGCCGCGTTCAGAAACGCGCAGCCATGGAAGTCCGCCGACGCAAACCATTCGCGCAGCACGTCGAACATGCCGAGCAGGCGTTGGCGCGCGGTCTTGCCGCGCCGCTCGGTGCCGGCGATAAACCAGTTCATCCAGCGTTCGTCGCGCCGTTCGAGCGCGGCCGCGACCAGCGCGTCCTTCGATCCGAAATGCGTGTAGAAGCTTTTGCGCGCGGTGCCGGACTGCCGCACGATCGCATCGACGCCGGTCGCGTGGATGCCGCCGGCGTAGATCAGCGCTTCGGTGGCGTCGAGCAGACGCTCGCGCGCATCGCGCGTCAGCGCGGAATCGGTCGAGGGGGGTTGCGTTTGCCTGGTCATGGACGAAAGGTAGAACGATCATTCTCCTTCGTCAAGTTTTTCTCTGGGTCTGCGCGCTCCGGTTACGCTTACTGCGATCTGCTGCTATCGTCACGAAGATCGTTCGGGCCTCATTCGCACCTTGCTCAACCGGAAGTGTTTCGATGAATTCAAACTCCCTTCGTACCGTGTGGGTACGCGCGCTGCTCGGCGCCACGCTGCTGAGCGCGATGGCCTGCACGCCCGTGCAGGTGCTCACGCATTCGGTCAGTCAGAACGAAGCGCGCGTGCCGGTCGGCCGCTACAACATCGATCCGGATCATACGAGCATCACCTTCGATATCGATCACTTCAAGTATTCGCGCTTCACGATGCGCTTCGATCGCAAACACGGTCAGCTCGACTGGCAAGAGGGAGGGCTGGACCGCAGCACGACCTCGGTCACGATCGACGCCGCGAGCATCGACACCAACGTGCCGTTGCTCGACAAGATGGTGAAGAGCGACAGTCTGCTCGACGTCGAACGTTATCCGGAGATCCGTTTCGCGAGCACGCGCTTCGAGCGCACCGGCGAAGCGCGCGGCACGCTCAGCGGCGAGCTGACGATTCGCGGCATCACGCAGCCGGTCACGCTCGACGTCACGTTCAACGGCTTCGCGCCCGATCCGCTGACGAAAAAAGACACGCTCGGCTTTTCCGCCGACGGTCATTTCAGCCGCGCGAAGTTCGGTCTGGCGACGTGGTATCCGGCCGTCGGCGACGACATTCACGTGCGCATTCAGGCCGAATTCGTGAAAACGCCCGCAGGCGCGTGAGCGCTGCGGGCGTCGAAAGGTGCTGCAGTCATCGTGCGTTAGTTCACGCGGCGGTCCAGTCGAGAATCACCTTGCCGCTCTCGCCCGAGAGCATCGTCGCGAACGCCTGCTGATAATCGTCGACCTTGAAATGATGCGTGAGGATCGGCGACAGATCGAGGCCGCTTTGCAGCATCGCGACCATCTTGTACCAGGTCTCGAACATCTCGCGCCCATAAATGCCCTTGATTTCGAGGCCCTTGAAGATCACCTGGGTCCAGTCGATCGCGGTTTGCGCGGGCGGAATGCCGAGCAACGCGATCTTGCCGCCGTGATTCATCGCCTCCAGCATGCTCGTGAACGCGCTCGGCACGCCGGACATTTCGAGGCCGACGTCGAAGCCCTCGGCCATGTGCAGATCGTGCATCACGTCCTGCAGCGATTCGCGCGAGACGTTCACCGCACGCGTCGCGCCCATCTTGCGCGCGAGCTCGAGGCGGTAGTCGTTGACATCGGTAATCACGACGTTGCGCGCGCCGACGTGCTTCGCGATTGCGACCGCCATGATGCCGATCGGCCCCGCGCCGGTAATCAGCACGTCCTCGCCGACGAGGTTGAACGACAGCGCGGTGTGCGTGGCGTTGCCGAACGGATCGAAGATCGCGGCGAGATCGTCGGAGATTTCGGGCGGAATCTTAAACGCGTTGAAGGCCGGAATCACCAGATATTCGGCGAACGCGCCTTCGCGATTCACGCCGACGCCGACCGTGTTGCGGCACAGATGTCGACGGCCCGCGCGACAGTTGCGGCAGAAGCCGCAGGTGATATGCCCTTCGCCCGACACGCGATCGCCGATCGCAAAGCCGCGCACTTCCTGCCCCATCTCGACGATTTCACCGACGTATTCGTGGCCGACGTGCATCGGCACCGGAATCGTCTTTTGCGCCCAGTCGTCCCACTTCCAGATATGAATGTCGGTGCCGCAAATCGCGGTGCGCGTGATGCGGATCATCACGTCGTTATGGCCGACTTCCGGCTTCTTCACGTCGGTGAGCGTGAGGCCCGGACCGCGTTCGAGTTTTGCCAATGCTTTCATCTGCTTCTCCGTTCGAATCACGCGGCGATCAGGCCTGCGACTGTGACGGGATCACGCCGAGTTCGCGGCCGACGCGCGCGAAGGCGTCGACCGCGCGATCGATCTGCTCAGGCGTGTGCGCGGCGCTCATCTGCGTGCGGATGCGTGCGCGACCGCGCGGCACCACCGGGAACGAAAAGCCGATCACGTAGACGCCTTCCTTCAGCAACGCGTCGGCCATCTTGCCCGCGAGTTGCGCGTCGCCGAGCATCACCGGAATGATCGGATGTTCGCCCGGCACGAGTTCGAAGCCGAGCGCGCTCATCGCGCGGCGGAAATGCGCGCCGTTTTCGCGCACGCGCGCACGCAGTTGCGCGCCTTCGTCGCTGGCGAGCAATTCGAGTACCTTCAGCGACGCGGCCGCAATGCTCGGCGTCAGCGTGTTCGAAAACAGATACGGGCGCGAGCGCTGCCGCAGCAGTTCGATGACTTCCTTGCGCGCCGCGACGTAGCCGCCCGAGGCGCCGCCGAGCGCCTTGCCGAGCGTGCCCGTGATGATGTCGACGCGCGCCAGCACGCCACAATGCTCGGGCGTGCCGCGACCGTGTTCGCCGATGAAGCCGACCGCGTGCGAGTCGTCGACCATCACCAGCGCGCCGTATCGGTCGGCCAGATCGCAGATGCCGGCAAGGTTCGCGATGATGCCGTCCATCGAGAACACGCCGTCGGTCGCGATCAGCTTGAAGCGCGCGCCCGCCGCATCGGCTTCTTTCAGACGCGCTTCGAGATCGGCGAGGTCGTTGTTCTTGTAGCGAAGGCGCTTCGCCTTCGAGAGCCGCACGCCATCGATGATGCTCGCGTGATTCAGCTCGTCGCTGATGATCGCGTCGTTTTCATCGAGCAGCGTTTCGAACAGGCCGCCGTTCGCATCGAAGCAGCTCGAATAGAGAATGCAGTCGTCGGTTTGCAGGAATTCGGCGAGCGCGGCTTCGAGCTGCTTGTGCACGGTTTGCGTGCCGCAGATGAAGCGCACCGATGCCATGCCGAAACCGTCGGTGTCGAGGCCCTGTTTCGCGGCTTCGATCAGGCGCGTGTCGTCGGCGAGACCGAGGTAGTTGTTCGCACAGAAGTTCAGCACGCCGCTGCCGTCGGCAAGACGTACGTCGGCCGACTGCGGACTCGCGATCACACGCTCGCTTTTGTAGAAGCCGTCGGCGCGGATCTGGTCGAGCGTGCCACGCAGATGGGCAAGGTACTGGTCTCGCATGAACGGGACTCCTGAGGATGATGGCGGCCGCCTTCGCATGGGCGCGGGAAGAACGGCCTGTTATAGTCGGCTGTCAGCTTTAGCGGATATTTTCGTTTTTTCGAACTAAAATCCGGTATATCGAACAACTCTAAACGATGGGTCAGAAAATGGCAAGTTCGGGCACACGCCGCGCCGCGGCCGACAGGGCGCCTACGTCGGTGTCGATGTCGACGCCTCCTTCCGCCCCTGCGACCGCGCCTGCGCATACGGCGCCGCCGCGGGTCGGCGAGCAGATTCAGCGGCTGCGTGCCGAGCGGCGCATGACGCTCGACGATCTGTCGCGCGCGGCGGGCGTGTCGAAATCGATGCTATCCGAGATCGAGCGCGACAAGGCCAATCCGACGATCGCGGTCGCGTGGCGCCTGACCAACGCGCTCGGCGTGAGCCTCGATTCGCTGTTCGCACCGCCGAAAGCGCCGGAGGCAATCGCCGTTTCCGGCTCGCACGATATTCCTACGCTAAGCGGTCACGACGCGAAATACCAGTTGCGCGTATGGGGACCGATCGAGCTGGCCGGCAAGTTCGAGTGGTACGAGCTGACGTTGCAGCCAGGCGGGGCGCTGGTGTCGAACGCGCACGAGCCGGGCACGCGCGAGCATCTGACCGTGCTGCACGGATCGATCGAGGTCGAGGCGGCCGGCACGACGAAGCGGCTGAAGCTGGCCGACACCGCCCGCTATGTCGCCGACGAACCGCACGCGATTCGCAACGTGGGCAGGAGCGAGGCGAAAGCGCTGCTGGTGGTGATTCACGGTTAGCCGCGAGTCGGGCGGCGCTCGCTGGAACACCCGCCAGGCGGGGGTTTAAGCGTGCACTAACGGCTCGCTGGAGGCGCTTTACGCCGACTATGCCGTTTGGCCGAGGTTGCGCCTGATACTGTATGTTTGTACAGTATCAGGTGTCGATTGGAGCCGAGAATGAACAACCTGAAAGCCGTCCCTACCGATCAAACCCTTGCCGCGCGGCGCTACCAGAACGCCGCGCGCGATCTCGAACACATCGTGCGCAGCATCGCCGCGCGCTACATCGTCCAGCAGGTGCCGCTGACCTGGCGGCTGTTGCACGCAATCGAAGCCGAGGCACTGGCCGACCTCGGTTTCGCAAGCCGGCACGACGCGATCATGCTGGGTCTGTTCCAGCGGCCGTCCGATCTGCCTTACCCCGAGACCGACGACGGCGTGGACTTCGGCACGTCCAATGCGTTGCCGGCCGTTTTTGCCTTTGCCGTCAGTGCCTACGAGGAAGCCGCGCGGGAAGCGCAACGTCGTGCGGCGCAGCCGCCGGCGGCGGACGCACTGTTCAAGCGCGCGCGGGCGTGGGGTGGTTGAAGTGGCTGGAAGAACTGAAAAGGCTGCCGGACGCGAGCGGGATGCTTTGTCGTGCCGCGGTTTCTGCGTTGTGTTTTTTGCGTTGCCGATCGGCTTTTCGCCGGTTGGCACCTACAATACGCAAAATAAAATGCGCAACTAACGGAAGAAATGCCGATGTCTCCTCCCCATCTGTCCGATCCCGTTCCCCGTCCCGCGCCATCGACCGATCTCTTCGATCAACAGCGCGAAGACTGGCGCCGCGATCCGCAGATCGCCTTCGACGCGTGGCTCGCCAGGCAGCACTTCCGGCGCTCTTCCGCGCTGGTCTACCAGGCGCAGTGGGGCCAGTTTCTCGACTGGCTCGGCACACGAAACCAGAGTCTCGCCACGGTCGACACAGGCGCGATCGCCGAATTCGTCGCCAGTCTCGAGATCCGAAAAACGCAGCGGATGCGCTATTTAAGGCTCATCGAACGCGTGCTCGATCACGTGCGCGAAATCGAATCGGCCTCGACCAATCCGGCCCGCTTCATTGCTCAGGATGGCGAAGCAGCATGGCGCAACGCACGTGACAATGAACCGACCAGTTTTCTCACCCATGCCGAACGCACCGCACTGACGGCCCAGTTGTTCGCGCCGTTGCCGGCGTTATCGACTGCGCAACGCTGGCGGGAGCGGCGCGATCGCGCGTTGATCGCCGTGTTTCTGGGAGGTGGGCTGAAGACGGGCGAAGCCGGAGCACTTACGGTTAGTTGCGTGAATACGGGCTCGCCGTGGGTCACGATCGAGTCGGCCAATCCCATGTTGATGCGACGCACGCGGCTCGCGCCGTTCGCGAGCGCGATTCTCGACGCGTGGCTGGCCGAACGGCGCGTCACGGAACTGGCCGGCAATCTGGTGTTTCCCGCGTCGCCGTCCGGGCGTCCGATGCACAAGGCCACGATGCTGCGCGCGGTCGATGCGCTGGTGGACGCGGCGGGCATTGCCGCGTCGCGCCAATCGCGTGCGAGTCCGCAAACCTTGCGCAACACGTTTGCGGCGGATCTGTTCGAGAGCGGAGTAGAAGCCGAGCAGGTCGGCCAATGGCTCGGGTTCGTGCAGGCGGTGTCGGCGAACCGGCTGTATCGCGCGTGGCAAACGTGGATCGATCAGCAGGATGCCGTGTCGACGCACACACCGGATCCGGCAGCGCCGTCTTTGGCCGCACCCAGACGCGACGGGCGTTTGACGAGAAAATCGGGCGCCGGCGAGTCCTGAAAATCCTCACCTGATCCTCACTTCCTGGCTCCCGAATTTCCTCACCTTTGACGGTTTTATTCGCAACACTCAACCGGCAGCGGGAAATCGTCGTCAGTTATCTCACTGGGTCGAAAGGCGCGTAGGCAGCGCGCTCGGGTCGTCGTTCGACAAAAACCGGCTGACCGCCGCCAGCCTCGATTCGCCGAGGCCCGATGAGTGGTCGCATTCCGGGCATAGCAGTTCGAAACGGTTATCGACCTGCGAGAGTTCCGGTTCTCCCTCCTCACATTTCGGACAGCGCGTGGGCAACGTCACGTGGCCATCCGCGGCGGTGCCGATCATGTCCAGTTCTTCGTTGCTCAGCCGGCCGGCGCTGACCAGCGAGCACAACAGGCTTGCGATCGCCGGGTCGATGCCTTGCTGGGTGCGCAGCGTCGAGACTTCTTTCGTCAAAGCGTCGACTTCGTCCGACTGCTCGCGCAGTTGCGCGTCGAGCCGGTCTGCGCGCGTCTTGGCCGCGGCAATCTGCTGAATGAACTCGAATTCCTTGCGGCTCGCGTCGCGCACACCGGATTGATAGGTCGCGGCCATGCTGCGCAGTGAGTCGAGTTCGACCAGCATCGGCTT
This sequence comes from Paraburkholderia antibiotica, assembly GCF_012927125.1. Classification (GTDB taxonomy): domain Bacteria; phylum Pseudomonadota; class Gammaproteobacteria; order Burkholderiales; family Burkholderiaceae; genus Paraburkholderia; species Paraburkholderia antibiotica. Next base: position 91,343 of record NZ_JABBFZ010000005.1, on the reverse strand, counting down.
CACGCGTCGCTCGGCTTCGGCAACCGCATCCTTGATCTGCTGTGCATAGTGCTCGGTGCTTTGCCGCAGCTCGACGTGCAATGCATCGATCCGGTCACGCAGGCCCGCATTGGTGGTCTGCTCATTTTCGAGACGCTGACGCAGCGCGTCGTTTTCCTGGTCGAGGCGACGGGTCGTCGTCTGTAAACCCTCGAGCTGAACATTGCCGTGGGTGGTCGCGTTCAGTAATTCCGCTTCGAGTGCGCGAAGCCGCTCCCACGCGGCGTCGGCACGGGCTTCGCTGCGTTTGATCGCTTCGTCGGCCGCGTCGCGACGGATATCCGCGTCCCGTACGCGCTGATCGGCAGCGCTTATCTGCGCGCGAATTTCTTCGCGTTCGCTATCGAGCGTCACTTTGGCCTGGACGATGGCTTCCTCAAACAACGCACCGAGCAATTCGCCGGCGCGTTCTTCGAGTGCCTTGGGTATTGCTCCGGCGCCGACCTTAACGCGTGACACGTTGCGAATGCGTTCCCAGAAATGGTCGATGTCTTTTGGGATATCGCTTGCGCTGCCGGTTTGCGTGAGGTCGCGTACAGCAGCCATCGACGGTCGAACACCCAGATCGAAAAACAACCGTTTACAGGCGTGCAACGACAAATCCTGCCGACGCACACCTTGCGAGCGCATCGCTTCAAGCTCGTCACGGATGGCTTGCCGTTCCTGATCCAGATTCATGTTTACCTCGGTGTTGCTCGAATTGGATGGATCATAACAATTTACGTAGCGTTTGCTACTGATTTATTCATAGCAATGGGATTGGCGTAAACAGAGCGGTGTTAACGGTCGAGGAATGATCGTAAACGCGTGCGCGCAGGTTTTTTCCGTGAAACAAAACGAAGAATAGCCAATAAGTCCTTGTCAAGAAAGAGATTTATCTGGTCTACCGACGATCGCGCACTGTTTCACGAGCATTAGGCTGATGGCGAGGGGTGTGAATCACCCGTGTCTCACGGGCTCGCGGGGGGAAAGCTAGAGAGTAATAAAAGTAAACACCTTTGAACCCTTGTTAAAGACGTTAACGACTGACCAAAGCCTTATCTGGCGGGCGTTTCAGCGAGGTAAGGTGAAGCTTTGCGGGAGAGATGGTGAGATTGTGCGGGATGCTGGAGTGATGGGGTTCGGGGAGCTCGGTGAGTAGGTCCGGGACAGAACGTGAGCGGGTTCAGGAAGCACCGTATACGTGGGCCTTTGGCAAAGGTGAGGTTTTGCGGGACTGTGAGACCGCAGATCGCCCGGCAGCACGGACAACCCCTTGTCGGGTAAGGCTTGAGCAAAGGTGAGAGCTTTCGGGAGGCTCGCGAGCGCTGGTTTTTCGGTCCGTTTTGGGCCGGTTAACCTCATGGGTGAGCCAACTCGGGAGAAAACGGCAAATGAAGGTGAGGTTTTACGGGGTCGTCAGGTCATTTTTGCTGCAATTTTGTGCATTCAGCACGTTGAGGTGAGGTTTTACGGGAGTGTCGACCCGTTTCGCCGGGGGAATGGCATGGCACGCTTGCCGGCCGGGCTGAGGTGCAACTGCAAGGGTGATGGGATTCGGGATGCCAGTGACCGATTGGGTTAGCGAATGGGTTCGGTTCGCGATTCCTTCTTAAGGTGAGACTTTTCAGGAGACTCCGCACGCGGCTAAATGCGGCAAGGTGAGAAGATTCGGGAGCGAAATCAGCCTTATCGGCCGGAAAGGCCCGACTGATGGTGGCTGTCATACCGGTGTTTACGTGGCGGTCGAGATCAAAGGTGAGGCTTTTCAGGAATAGGGAAAGGGAGAGGTGAGGCATGCTGCACTGCCAAAAAATGGTTTGAGGTGAGGTTTTTCGGGAGTGGAAGCGTTGGTCAAGGCTCAGGCGTTTTCATTAAGTAGTTGAAATTATTGAATTTTTAAGTCTTCGCTCGTTGAGGTGAGAGTTTTCGGGACCTCATTGGGATGCCGGTGGTCTTGCCTGGTAAACCTCAGAGGTGAGGTTTTTCGGGAGATTGTTTCGATGAAAGTCGGTACTGGCGCGGCTGGAGCGGACGTCAAACCGCATCGTTCGGTAGCGGGAAGGTGAGATTTTTCGGGAAGATATAGGCGGGAAGGCTCAGCCGACGGTCCGATTTTCCTGTTAGCAGCGGGTTGAGGCCGCGTGTTTGGCCAGATGCAGGCGAGGAATGATGTGGAGTTGGTCGGAAGGAGCAGCCGTATACGGCGCGCGCTTTACCGAGGCCCTAGGTGCACTGACGGTGAAGGCAGAATGGGTCGACAAAAGCGCCTCCGGTGGTTTGAAAAGCCTTCCAGGCCGTTGGAAACGTTGAAGAGATATGCGAAGACGTGTTCGTTGATCCGCTATCTCTCTTCCCGTGCAGTCATGCTCGGGGCAGATTTGCCCTTGAGGTGATTGGCGACCGCGGTGCCATCGAGGCGCTTGCGCGGCACCTGACCGATTTCACGTCGAGCGATGAACGAAGCCTTGGGCGATACGTTGTGATGGGTTGTGATGGCGAAGAGCATGTCGCACCGGGCACGACTCGCCTCAGACGCCATCGCCGTGTCATCAGGCTGCGAATTCCTTTCCCGGTTTACGTGAAGCGCCGGAAAAGCCGCAAAATTTTTTAAGGTGAGAAGATTCGGGATCAAGTGCTCCCCGATCGCGCGCGCTGCAAAATGCATCGACTTCGCAGATGCCGCGACCTGCAAGGAGAGCCCAATCCTGGGGGCTGGCGGCTAAGGTGAGGCTTTTCGGGAGAGGCTCGAGGTGAGTCGTGCTTCGTAAACGCGCATCACCGGCAACGGTGAGACCGGTGCTATAGACGCGTATCACCACAGCCGGTATGCTCTCGCGAAATCCCCCTCCTCCCCCCGACGCATGGCCACGAAGCGCGCGAAAAAGACCGATGTTGTCAGCCCGAGCTCGGCTGAATTGCGCAAAGCCGTCGAGGCGATCGCAATCCAGCCCAAGAGCGGCAAGATCACGCTGCTCACGCGCAAGCTGTTCAACGTGCTGCTCGCGGTGGCCCAGCAGGCGGACGAATCGGGCGACACCTATCGGGCGTTGCTGTCCGACATCGTCGCCAATTCCGCATTCGATTCCAACGACACCGCGCTCGTCAAGGAGCACCTGCGCCGCATGGTGTCGGTGCAGGTCGAATGGAGCAGCGGCACGTCGAGCCAGAAGCCCGGCCGCAAATGGGGTATTTCGACGCTGATCGCCGACGCGGAAATTCTCGAAGATCCGACCACGCGTCGCGTGTGGGTCGAGTTTTCGTTTGCGCCGAAGATCAAGAAGAAGCTGCTCGACCCGGTTCAGTATGCGCGTCTGAGTCTGCAGTTCCAGAGCCAGCTGCGCAGTAGCGCGGGCCTCGCGCTCTACGAAATCTGCGTGCGCTATCTGACCAACCCGAGCCATCTGACGATGCGCGAGACGTGGGAATGGTGGCGCCCGATTCTGTCGGGCACGCCGGACACCGAGGCGGGCGACGAAGCGAAGCGCGAGTACAAGTATTTCAAGCGCGATTATCTGCGCCCGGCCATCGCCGAGGTCAACGCGGTGACGAACATCTTCGTCGAGCTGATCGAGCATCGCGAAGGTCGCCGCGTCGCCGAAATCCAGTTTCGCGTGACCGAGCGCAAGCAGCCGATGCTCGCGCTCGACGAGCACCCGAACGTATTCGACAGCACGCTGGTCGACCGGATGGTGAAGATCGGCATCCCGCTCAAGGAAGCGCAGACGCTCTACGCGGATAGCGAGGAAAACCGTATCCGCGCGGCCTTGCAGATGACCGAGCAACGCATGCGCAGCACGTCGCTGCCGCCGGTGCGCAGCGCGCCGGCGTTGTTCAAGGACGCGTTGAAGAAAGGCTATGCGCCGCCGGTCGAAGCGTTGCCGTCGACGGGCAGCGCCGGCAAGGCCGCGGCACCGGCAGATGACCTGAAAGCTCGCCTGCTTGGCGAATACTCGGCCTATCGTCGCAAGCAGGCGTATGAGCTGTACAACGAGCAGGGTGAGTCGGAGCGGGATATCGCGCGGGAGTCGTTCGAGCAGGAAGAGCTGCCGGGACTCGGTTCGCACATGCGCGACGACTGGCGTCGTCGTGGGCTCGAGTCGAAGATCGTCGAAACCGCGTTCTTCGATTGGCTCGCGCACAAGACCTGGGGCGAACCGACCGATGGCGATCTGCTCGCCTTTACGCTGAGTCAGTCGCGCGCGGCGTGATGAGGGTTTGAGGGGCGTGCCCCTCTCTTCTGTCTTCTGCTCGGCCGCTTCGGCCATGAGCGGTTTGTGGATCAGGGGCGGTACGTTTCGATCCACTTCCGTTGCCGCCCCCTTCCGCTTTACTTCAGCGGCTTTACTTCAGCATCTTTTCAATCTGCCGCAGGATGTCGTCGCGCTTCTCGCGCGTGAGACCCTTCAGGCGCAACTCGATCCGATCGTCTCCATACGACTTGAGATCGCCGACCGAAACCCCGCCAAGCTTGATTTCCAGACGCTGCGCGTAGCGCTGCCGTCCCGCCGGTTTGGCGCTTTCCGGGGCGGTTGCGCGGCCCTTGACGATGTCGGCAACCTGCCGCGTGCTCAGATCGTCGGACAGGATCCGGTTGATCAGCCGCAGCGTCGCATCCGCGCCGCGCGCCGTGTGATAGCGGCCCACCTGATACGCCATGTTCGAACCGAAGCGGTCGGGACGCGCGACCATCTCCTGCATGACCGTTTCCGGCAGCTTGGCAATGGACAGCGCGACCGCGATGGTCGATTCATCGAGACCGAGATGTTCGGCGAGCTCTTTCTGGCTCTGGAAATGCCGCTCGTCGAGAAAGCGTCGCCACACGACCGCGTTGTCGAAGACGGTCTGCGAATCGCGCTGGACGTTCAAGTCATAGCCGAGCTTGTAGCTCTGGATGCCGATCGGCAGATCGATGACGATCGCCTTCACCGACTCCTTGTTCGCCTCCTTCAGCGCGCGTACGCGTCGGCCGCCGTCGCTGACGAAGTAGGTGCCGGGATTGTCGTAGTCGGGGATGACGTGAATGGCCTGCTGCTGCCCCTGCTTCGCCAGATTGACCGCGAGCTCCGCAATCGACGACTTCACATAGAAGTAGCGCGGGTTGAACGGACTGGGCTTGATGGTCTTCAGCGCCAGTTCGATTACCTGGCCGGGGCGATAGCCGTGCTCGCGTCGCCACGCGCGATAAGCCGCCGACTCGTTGGCCGAATCGGGCGTCTCGGCTTCCTGCAGGCGTGACGGCATGACGGCCGGAATCGCGCGGGCGGGCGGGGTTGTTTTCGGCTCGTTCTGAACCAGGCCATCGATGGCATTCAGACGGTCGAGCGCAGTGCGCTTTTCGCTGCTGGTCGTATCGGGGCGTGCTTGAAAGCCTTTGGCGAATTGGGACGGTTTCATTCAGGGTCCTTTATGCGCATAAATTCACGGGAGCAAGGCGGCGATCTCGTTCGCGCACGCCCGTACTTCGAGTGCGGCGAGCTTCGCGCCGCGATCGTTCATCTGCAGTACCGTCTGCCCTAACGCCATCGCCTGCTTATAGGCTTCGCGCGTCGGGATCTGGGTCTTGAGCAGCGGGAAGCCGAGTTCTTCCAGCGCGCGCTTCAGTTCGCGCGTCAGCATCCGTTTCTCTTCGGTCTTGTTGAGCAGGAACACGGCGCGCAGGTCCTCGTTCATTACCTGGGCCTGCTGGACCAGTTTGACGAGGCCGATGCTCGACCAGTAATCGGCGGGAGACGACGACGTCGGGATCACGGCGACACTCGCCGCAAGCAGGACGACGCCGGAGACTTTTTCGGTGATGGAGGGCGGGCAGTCGACGACGATGATGTCGTAGTCGGCCACGAATTTCTTGATCTCGCGATGGATCTGGCTACCGGCTTCGGAGAGATTGACGACAGGAAATGGGATGCCGACGTCGCCGTCGGAAGAAGCGCTGGCCCAGTGGATCAACGTGTTTTGACCGTCTGCGTCGACGACCAGGACGCGTTTGCCTTTCTCGTGAAACGCAGCGCCGAGATGCATCGCGATAGTGCTCTTCCCGACCCCGCCTTTCTGCTGTGTTACCGCGATGATTTCTGCCGCCAAATTCCACCTCCTCTTTTTAGATGCAAATGGATTTTACCTGGGCGAATTCGTATTTCAAACGAATTTGTATAAAGGAGATACGAATTAGCCGTTTGGCTGAGGGTTTATGCGCATAAAGATCACATCGAGGCGTGGAGAGCTCTGGTGCGATGCGCGATAACGGATGGACGCGCGAGAGGGTCTGGTACTGCGGCGTCGAGGAAGCCGGATCAGCATCGTGTGAATGTGATCTGATGGCCTTTGCTATTACCTTGGGCTGTCCGGGTGAAATGAGGCGGAAAGACGCGGGAGCTTCCGAAGTTGGATGCCACTGACGATCTTCAAGGATCGGTCTTCCCGTGATTGACGGATGAGCGCGCTGCCCGCAGCGGAACATGGACGGGAAGAGTTTATGCGCATAAAGTCAGCCGCCCGGTTTGGGATGCGGAAGGGAGTTGCCTCAGCTTGAGGCAGTCTTGCTCGGGATAAGAGCGGGTCTTGTGGCAACCAGCCTCCCCTCGTTTCCCTTCCGCGCAAAGGTCGACGATTCGGGCGACTATCGTCGCAAGCCTGGTGCACCGGGTGCTGCCAGGACATACACCGGGGCCAGTACCCAAGGCCTCCCGCCCTTCCCGACCAACACCGGTTTATGCGCATAAACCGGCCTCTCCGACATGTGTTCGGAAGGCGTCGTCGGGCGCTCCGGGCCGTCCAATATCATCCCCTACCCGCTCAACCGCTAAAATCCCCCCCGGCACCCCTTCACAACACAACCCCTTCACGACGCGATATCAGCCGCAATGATCACCATCTATCACAACCCCCGCTGCTCCAAATCACGTGCTGCCTGCGAACTCGTCTCGGGCACCTACAACACCGCAAACGAAGCGACGGAAGTTGTCGAATATCTGAAACAGCCGCCCACGGTTGCCGAACTCGAAAAGCTCAACGCCCAGCTCGGTTGTCCGGTTCGCGACATGATCCGCGACACCGAAGCCGAATACAAAACGCTTAACCTGGCCGATCCGTCGCTTACCGATGCCCAGCTCTATGACGCGGTGGCCAAACATCCGATCCTGCTGCAGCGTCCGATTATCGTGAGAAACGGGCGCGCGGTGATTGGCCGACCGCCGGAGAACGTCGCGGCACTCTTCGCCTGAACTCGCGACGGCGGAAATAACGCAATTCACGTGAACGGATAGGGACTCACGCGGCAGCGCTAGGCCTTAAGCGCTAGCGCCGCATCCCGGGTGACGATTTTCGTCGGGATCAAACGCAGCTCACTGAACGTATCCGCGATACGCTGCTGTTCCGCCAGCACCTGCGCATCAACGGGCTTGTAGATATGCGCGTAATGGCGCAAGCCCGGCTCGATCACGCTCGCGTCGAGTCCCTGAATCGGCGCGAGCTGCGCGGCAGCCTCGCGGTAATGACCACGTACCCACTCCCCTTCCTTGCCGACTTCGTCGATTACGATTGCGAGTACGTCGCCGTTCTGTTGCGCGAATGGTCGGGCACTCAGAAAGAACTGATGGTGACTCACGATGCCTTCGGCATCCGCGAGCAGGCGCGCGTTCGTTTGTCGCTTCGCGGCTTCGAGGAACGGATCCCAGATTGCCCATGCGTCGACCGCGCCGCGTTCGAAGGCCGCGCGCGCGTCGGCGGGCGGCAGGTAGACGGGTTGAATCTCGTTGTATTTCACGCCGTTCTTTTGCAGCGCGGCGACCAGAAACCAGTGAACGTCCGAGCCTTTGTTCAGCGCGATTTTCTTTCCCTTCAGATCGGCCAGCGTCCTGATCGGTGTGTCGGGATGCACGAGGATGCCTTCGGCATGCGGCGTCGGAATTTCATACGCGGTGTAGACGAAGTTCGCGCCGGCGGCCTGAGCGAACACGGGCGGCGCTTCACCGACGTAACCGAAATCGATCGCGCCGACGTTCAGTCCTTCGAGCAATTGTGGGCCGGCCGGAAACTCGGTCCATTTGACCGCGATGCCCAGCGGTGCGAGCCGTTTTTCGAGCGTGCCGTGTGCCTTGAGCAGAACCAGCGTGCTCGCGGCTTTCTGGTAGCCGATGCGAAGTTCCTTCGCGTGCGCATCGGCCGCAAATGCGGTCGTCGTGATGGTAGGCAACGCGGTGGCGGCCAACGAAGCGCCGACGCCGGCAAGAAACGCGCGGCGGGTAAGCAGCGGATGACGGGACATGAGAGTGCTCGTAAAAAATGACGGACGCTAAAGGCCCGATTGGCTCCGACGATAATTCGTCTGTCCGCCTGGACGAACCGATAAATTCGCATAAGCAAATCATGCGAATCCAGCGAAGCATTGTCGTTTCCTGATTCGTTCGTCGCCGGTTCACCGCCGCCCGCTACAATCGCCCGACGAAATAAAGAAAGAGTGCCGCGCCAGCCGCTGGCGGCGGCATCCGGCAATTGCGACTAAAAATGGGAAAAATGAAACCGTGCCTTTAACGACGACTCTCGCCCCGTGGGCTGCCCACGATACTCAACTGATCCTGTCGTGCGTGCTTGGGCTCGCACTGATCATCGTCTTTATTAGCGTGCTGAAGCTCACCCCGTTCCTGTCGATTCTGGTCGGCACGTTCGCCGCGGGGTTCGCGGCCGGGCTGCCGCTCGAAGCCGTCGCGAGCGCCTTCAGCAAAGGTGCGGGCGCCCTGCTCGGCGACGTCGGCATCATCATCGCGCTCGGTGCGATGCTCGGTGCGCTGATGGCCGAATCGGGCGCGGCCGACCGGCTCGTGTCGACGATCCTCGAACACTCGACTCCGCGCACGTTGCCGTGGATGATGGCCGTCGTCGCGCTGCTCATCGGCTTGCCGCTATTTTTTGAAGTCGGCCTCGTGATGATGGTACCGATCATCTTCGTGATGGCGCGCCGCTCGCAGCAGCCGATCCTGCGTATCGCGATCCCCGCGCTCGCCGGCATGACGACGCTGCATGCGTTGTTGCCGCCGCATCCGGGACCGCTGATCGCCGTGAGTGCGCTGCATGCCGATCTGGGGCTGACGCTCGGCCTCGGTCTGATCGTCTCGATTCCCGCAGTGATTCTCGCCGGGCCGTTGTATGGCATCTGGTTGTCCAAACGCATGCACGTCGCCGAGCCCGAAGAAATGGGCAAGCTGTTTAGCGCGGAGCAGAACGGCGCCGAGCCGCCCGGCTTCGCGATTTCGCTGATCACGATTCTGTTGCCGGTCGTGCTGATGCTCGGCCGCACGGTCGCGAAACTGCTGCTGCAGCCCGAAACGTTCCTGTTCAACACGCTGAATTTTCTCGGCGAGCCGCTGGTCGCGCTGGGCCTCACGGTGCTGTTCGCGGTGGTTGCGCTGGGCTGGTCGCGCGGGATGGCGCGTGAGCGCGTCGGCGCTATTCTGCGCAAAAGTTTGCCGCCGATCGCGGCGCTGTTGCTGACGATCGGTGCGGGCGGCGGCCTGAAGCAGACGCTCGTCGTCGCGGGCATCAGCACGACGGTCGGCAAGATCGCGGTGGGCGCGCATATGCCGCTGATTCTGCTTGCGTGGCTGATTGCCGTTGCATTGCGTCAGGCCACCGGCTCGGCGACGGTTGCGACCACCACGACGGCGGGCATCGTGGCGCCGGTCGTGGCCGGTCTCAGTACGACACACAATTCGCTGATGGCGCTGGCGATCGGCGCCGGCTCGGTGTTCTTCTGCCACGTGAACGACGCCGGCTTCTGGATGGTCCGCGAATACTTCGGACTCCAACTGAAGCAGACGGTGCTGGTGTGGTCGGTGTTACAGACGATCGTGTCGGTCGTCGGACTCGCATTGACGCTCGTGTTGTGGGGCGCGCTGACCTGACGGCGACGTACCCGCAAGCCCCGCTTTTCCCGATTCCCGGCGCCACTTAAACTGACCGCCAGACGAGCGAGGCGCACTGTGCGCCTCGCGTCCATCGAAAGCGGAGTCACCGTCATGCTCGAATTGAGACCGACTTGCGAGGGCTGCGGCAAATCCCTGCCGCCGAACGCGCCCGACGCGATGATCTGCACGTACGAATGCACGTTCTGCGAGGTCTGCGCGCTGACCACCCTGCGCAACATCTGCCCGAATTGCGGTGGCAACTTCGCGCATCGGCCGATTCGCACGCGCGCGCAGCTTGCCAAACATCCGGCGCACACCGACGCCCATCCCGTTTCCATCGATGAAGCGTCGCACGCGCGGTTTTTTGAGCGCTATCGGGACGTGCCGCCCGGCGAGCGCTGAGCGGGGCAAAAAAGGCGAACATGCGGCTGGCCTGATCGCGTCATCAACGTCCATTAACCCGTCGCAAGTCAGCCTCAATCAAGTCAGGCAGCCGCGGCGCGGCGCTGCTTCACCGCTCTCCACCCTGCGCAACTGCTCCACGCACCAGCACGCGCCCATTTTTGCAAAAAATGATATCGAAAGCCGGCAAACTGGCGCGCGGCGCAACCTCCGAACAGCAGATAAACGCTCGTCATTCTGCTACGAATCTGCCATCCACATCGAATTCTCATTTTTTCAATTATTGAAAAAATATCTTTTCGTCTTCGCTGTTTGTGGCGATCAAGTCCCTCGTTATTCTTCACGCCATCGATCGCATCCGATCGCGAACCACACGCTAACGAGGACTCACCATGAAACGCATTTTCTCCGCTCTGATCGCTTCCGTCGCGCTGTTCGCAGCCGCTTCCGGCGTGGCTCACGCGGCCGCTCCGGCTTCGACCTGCAACGGCCCGGCGTCGTACTGCAACGTGTTCTTCGGCAACTAAGCGTCGAAGCATACCGAAGCAAGCAAAAGGGCACTCCACGGAGTGCCCTTTTCGTTTTTCGCATGTTTTTCGCATTCAAAACGACCGTGGAGAGCGCGTAAATATGCGAATTGCATCTGCTATCCACAGCCCTTTTCTATCGGTCCGGCGCTTTGCCGCCGCCGTCGATCCCCGCCCCGGTGCGCCAGACCTGCTTGCCTTTCTCGGACAACTCGCCGCAGCTATGCGTGCGATCGGCCTCGACGCCGTCGACGGCCATTTCGCCGCCCGCCGGCTCCTGCGCTCGCTGCTTTGCCTTCTTGCGCGCGGCCACGGCTTCGTCGTGGGACTTTCCTGCGTAATCGAGACTCATGATCCAGTCCTCCAGAGGTGATTGTGGAGATTTGCCTCAAATCGTTCTGGTCCGAAAGCAGGCTTGATTGACAAGGCAAAAGTTCCACTTATCCACAAGGTTATTCAGTGAATCTGTGGATAACTTTTCGCGCGACGGGGTTATCCACCGGGCTAGCGCCAAACCCCATCCGAACCGGCACAATCCGCCAATTTGCCGCCGCGGCGTCGCCATTTCGCGCGGCTTTTGCCTATGATGGACAGCTCGTACCCTTTTGCGCGTCGAGCGCCTTACCTAGGAAGCGACCATGGCCTATCACATTGCAGTTGTCGTCGGCAGTCTGCGGCGGGACTCGTTCAATCGTCAGCTGGCTCAGGCGGTGATTTCCCTTGCTCCATCCGATTTCACTTTCGAATTCATCGATATCGGCTCCTTGCCGCTATACAGCCAGGACTACGATGCCGACTACCCGGAAGCCGGCAAGCAGCTCAAACAGCGGGTCGAAGCGGCCAACGGCCTGCTGTTCGTGACGCCCGAATACAACCGCTCGATGCCCGGCGTGCTGAAGAACGCGCTCGACTGGGGTTCGCGTCCGTGGGGCACGAACTCGTGGGGCAACAAGCCGGGCGCGGTGATCGGCACGTCGCTCGGCGCGACCGGCACCGCGCTCGCGCAGCAGCATCTGCGCAACGTGCTGGCCTACCTCGACGTCGCGACGATGGGGCAGCCCGAGGTCTTCATCAAACACGATGCGGCCGTCATCAACGAAAAAGGCGAGATCCTGAACGAGGGCACGCGCAAGTTCCTGCAGGGCTTCGTCGATCGTTATGTCGCGTGGGTCAAGCGGCACACGGCGGCGTAACGTAGAGCAGCCGTAGCGAAGCAGCTTTCACTTCAGCCTGACGCTGTGAGCGCGCGCCGTCTCGAATGGCACGCGCTCACAGCGCGCCAATCCGCCGCCGGTGTCGGCGCTGACACCGGCGGGCGTCTACACGTGGTGATGCCCCGTCGCCCGTTCCCAGCCGTGACGCACCGCGAGCTTGAAGCGCTCCCACGTGCTATCTGGCGAGGTGGTTTCCCAATGACGCTGCGCCTCGGGCTCGATCTCTTCCCACGGACGATCCTGAAACCGCGCGTCGTGAGCGATTTCGGCACCATAGCGATAGGCCGGCACATAGTCTTCATAGCGAACGTCGGCGGCTGAGTACTGCTCGTCGTAGTGCGCGTGAAAATCTTCTTCGTACTCCAGATATTCGGCCGGCATCTGGCCGCCGAGGCCGGCAGTCGGCTGTCCGCCTTCGGGGACGAGTTCCGACGGCTGCATCACCGCGCCGGAGCCCGGCACCGAGCCAGCGGCGATGGCGCTGCGCGCCGCATCGTCGGCGAGCGGAGCCGGGGCCGGCTTGGTGAATGGATCGATGAGCGGATCAGTAAGCGGCCGTTCGTTTTGCGACGGTGGCATGAACGATTCGGCCTCCGTATGAGCGGGCTCGGACGGCAAGCCGGCCAGCGGATCGACCGGGGGAACGTTGGCCGGTCGCGTGGCGCTGGGCGTCGAGGTTGACGCGTCCATCGACGCACCCGTCACCGAGGCGGCGCCAGTCGCACCGGCAATGCCCGTCGACTCGGCCATACTAGCCGCACCCATCGCGCCGCTAGCGCTCGCGACACCAGCCGCACCCGTATCCACCCCCGTCCCCCGCGCAACCACACCCTCGGACGTCACGCTCGACGTACGCGGCGTGCCCGGCATCACCGCGCCGATCCCGAGCTCGTCGAGTACTGAATGCTCGCGCGCGCTCGCTGTCTGCGCGTCGCCCCACTCGGGCAGATGGTCGCCGATATCGGTTGCGCCGAGCCGCACGAGCGTATTGCGCGCCAGTTCCGCGTGCGATTCGCTGACGGCGTGCACGCACACGAGCACCGCGCCGCGCCGCATCGCTTCGGCGTAGCGCGTGGTGTCCGCGGAACGGGGGCCGCTCGAGAACAGGCTCGACAGAAAACGTTCGATGTTCGCGAGCACGCCCGCATTGGCGACCTCGCCGGTGGCCGAGCCGACCGACGGTGCGGCGCTCGCCTGCAACTCGATCTTGTCGCGCGCAAAGCCGGTTTGCACGAGCGTGTCGCGAGCGCTTTCGGCCTGCATGTAGGTGTCGAATAAACCAATCACGGTATGTTGCATGGTTGTCTCCCGACGTGTTCTGGCGGTACGGACCGTGTCGGACGCGCGCGGTCCTCCTTGCCTGGTCTGTCGGATGCCGCAACCTTCATGCCGGACGGTGGCCGTGCGCGTGGGGTCGGCCGCCAAGGCGCGCCGGGGCCGTTGTGATGCGTGTGGGATGCGTGTGGAAATGCGCACGACGTGGCGCGTTCATGCAAAAAAGCGCGACGAGTGGCCGCCGCGCTTTTACAAGGTCTGGTAAATGACGCCTGCGAGGCGTCGCCCGATGCACGGCGCCGCAAGCGCATCACGTGCGCGGTACGTCACGCATCCGGCGCTATGTATCCGCCGCGTGCGTCTGCGGATCGGCGCCTGTCTGCGCGAGATTGTGCTGGATCGTTTCGAGCAGTTTTTCCAGCAGCCCGATATCGAACGGCTTCGACAGCACGCGCACGTTCACGTGCCGCGCGCGGTCGAGCTCTTCCGCGTAGCCGGTCACGAGAATCACCGGCAACTGGGTGTCGAACGCGAGCACCGCTTCGGCGAGGTCGATACCGTTCAGCTTGCCCGGCATATGGATGTCCGACAGCACCAGGTCGTACGGCAGCGCCTCGCCGGTGCTCGCGCGTTTCGCGCGGGCGTCGTCGAGCAGGCGCAGCGCCATGTCGGCGTTGAACACGCAGGTGACCTGGTGGCCCATCATCTGCAGCAGCGCTTCGGTGCCGGCCGCGACCTCCGCGTTGTCTTCGACGAGCAGCACGCGCAGCCCTTGCGGCGCGTCGCTTTCAGGCGCGAGCGCCTCGGCCGGACCGGCGGTTTGCGGCTCGCTCGTCGCGCGCGGCAGATACAGCCGCACGGACGTGCCCGCGCCGATCGCGCTGTCGATCGCCGCGAGGCCGCCCGAGCTCTCGCAGAACGCGAACACCTGCGGCAGACCGAGGCCCGTGCCCGCGCCCTTCGGTTTGGTCGTGAAAAGCGGCTCGAACGCGCGCGCGAGCACCTCGGGCGCCATGCCGGCGCCAGTGTCTTCGAGCGACACCTGCACGAAGTCGCCGGTCAATGGAAAGCCGTCTTCGTGACGGAACACCACGTTGCTCGCGCGCACGGTGAAGCGCCCGCCGTTGGCCATCGCGTCGCGCGCGTTGACCGCGATGTTGATGAGCGCGAGCTCCAGCTCCGCGACGTCGACACGCACCGGCCACGTGTTCACGCCGCTGTCGATCACGAGCGACACCTTCGCGCCCAGCGACGCGTGCAGCAGTTCGCGGCTCGATGGCAGCCAGTGCTCGAGCGACAGCGTCTCGGTGCGCAGCGGCTGCTTGCGCGCGACGCCGAGCAACTGGCGCGTGAGCGACTGGCCGCTCTTCAACGCGCGCTCCATCGCCGACAGTTCGCGCTCCAGTCCGCCGACGCCGCGTCGCCGCACTATCTGCACGTTGGCCGACAGGATCATCAGCAGATTGTTGAAGTCGTGCGCGACGCTGCCGACCAGCGTGCCGAGCGCTTCCATCTTGCGCGACTGGCGGTACGCGGATTCGATCGAACGGCGCATCGATGCTTCGGCCTGCCAGCGCTCCCACGCTTCCTCTTCCGCGCCGAGCCGGCGCAGCGACAGCCAGATCACGCACCACAGCGCGATCGACGGCGTGAACATCGACAGGATCAGCACGCTCAGATGCCGATACCAGGCAGTCCAGATCGCCGAGGTGCGGTAGCCGCACAGCACGTAGACCGGGTACGAGCCGACGTGGCGGAACGCGACGATCAGATTGTCGCCGGTGAAATTCGAGCGCATCCGCACGACGCCCGCGCGGCGTCCCTCGGCGACCGCCGCGGCGAACGGCGAGTCGGCCGCGATCGCCGCCGGTTCGTGCGGTCCGCGGGGGTAATGCGCGAGCACCGCGCCGTCGGTGCGCACGAGGCTCATGATCATCGGCGTGCTGTCGTTGCCGCCGAGCAGCTCGCGATAGAACGCGTCGAAATAGCTGGGCCGCAGCGCGATCGAGACGACGCCCGCGAACGAACCGTCGACGGCCTTGCGCGCGATGCCCATGTTGAATACCTGCTCGCCGGCGACGTGCCCGGTCATCACCTTCGACACGTGTTCGAGGTCGTTGCCGTCGCGAATGCCGACGAAATCGTCGCGCGTGCCGATCGACAACTGCGGCGACGGATAGTAGCGGCTGCTCGCGAGCAGCGCGCCGTCGTGGCCGAAGATCGAGACCGCGGCGACCTGCGGATAGCCGCCGCCCATCGTGCGCAGCTTGTCGTGAATCGTCGCTTCGCGCGCACGCACGCCGTTGTCGTCGAGGCCCGCGGTCAGGTCGACGATGCGCGAGTCCAGCGTCTCGTTCATGTCGAACACTTTCAGCGCGTGTTCTTCGGCGACGCGCACCGTGCGCAGCGTCATGTTGGTCGCGTCGGCCTCGCGTGCGCGCAGGTCGGTGAACGCCATTGCCGCGACGTAGGCGAACGGCAGCACGATCGCCGCGACCAGCAGCGCGATCAACGTGATGCGCCGCACCTGGAAGTTCTGCTCCGGCACGGCGGGGAACGACGCGTCGTCGTGCTCGTCGGCGGCGCGGCGGGAAAGGTGGCCCGCGCGTGCGGAGTCGGCCCGGTCTGGAATCATTGTCGTTAAAGCCAAAAGTCGTTCGGAACAGGCAGCCCCGTAGCGTGCCGGGATGGGCACCTTGCCGCCGTCAGAAGAAGCATAGACGCCGCGCGGCGAAAGTTGCCGCAAAGCGTGGCAAGCCCGCGCGCGCCGCGCCGTATGCGCTTGCCGGGCGGCGGAAAAACAGCGACGAATCGGCAAGCGCAAACGTACACAAAAGTATAAATATAAAAAAACCGCCGCTGCATCGATGGAATTGTTTTTCAAATCCACGTTGCATCGAAAAATCTCTTTAGCGAACGCGGTTTTGGCGAGTTGCCTTTGCACCGGTTTGCTTCGACAATCGTCGCCACGATAAAAAGGCCGTCGCCACGTCTGTGCGCCGGACCGTCAACGGTCCGCCAAACGCGTCCTGCCGCATTCGCCCTCCTCTCGCCAACGTAACCGCATTGTTGCCAGGCATCACTGTACCTGGTCGCGAATCGACCGGCCGCGCGCCGTGCCGAACCGCGATCCGTGACGGGACGAATCCCACGAGACGAATCCCGCGAGACGAACCGCGCGAGACGAACCGCGCACCGAACGAGCCGATTCCGCTTTCCGACCAGCCCACCTGCCCGACTTCCCACATGCCCATGCTGCCCATTGTGATCGCCGACGATTCGCTGCTGGCCCGCAAGCTGCTCACGAAGGCGCTGCCGCCGGACTGGGAGGTCGAATTGTCGTATGCGACGAATGGACGCGAGGCGCTCGTGCTGTATCGCGCGGGCAAGGCGGCGGTGATGTTTCTCGATCTGACGATGCCGGACCTGACCGGCTACGACGTGCTCGAAGCCTTGCAGCACGAGGACGCGAACTGCCTGGTGATCGTGGTGTCGGCCGACGTGCAGCCGCTCGCGCAGGCGCGCGTGCGCGCACTCGGCGCGCTCGCCTTCATCGCCAAACCCGTGACGCCCGAGACGGTCCTGTCCATCCTCAAGGAGTACGGCTTGTATGTCTGAGCCCGCCTTCACCGAAGACCAGCGCGACGCGCTGCAGGAGATCGCCAACCTCGCGATGGGCCGGGCGGCGACGCGCCTCGCGCGGCTGCTTGATTCGTTCATCGAACTATCGGTGCCGCGCGTGCGGATGGTGGCGGTCGGCGAGGCGGCGTGCGCGCTGCGCGAGATGACCGGCATCGACGAGACGCTCAGCGCGGTGCGCCAGGGTTTTCGCTCGGACATCAAGGGCGAGGCGCTGGTGATCTGCCGCAGCGACGGCATCGCGCAACTGTGCGCGCTGGTGAACGATCCGTATGCGCGTTCGAGCTACGAGACGATCGGCGAGCACGAGCTGATGCTCGACGTCGCGAATCTGCTGTGCGGCGCGTGCGTGTCGTCGATCCTCGAACAGCTCGGCCGCACGCCGGTGTTTTCCGCGCCGGGCCTGCTCGGCGAAGCGCTGACGTTCGACGAGGTGTTTCAGCCCGGCATGCTGCAATGGCACCGCGCGTTGTTGCTCGAAGTGAATTTCGCGCTCGAAAACCACAGCTTTCGCGCGCACCTCGTGATGCTGATGGCCGAAGAGTCCATCCGCCATATGAACGATGCGCTCGACGCGCTGCTGTCCAGTCTATGAACGTATCCGTGCAATCGTTGAGCGAGCTCGTGGTCGAGCGGGTCGGCTTCGGCATTTTCGTGCTCGACCGCGACCTGAACGTGCTGATGTGGAACCGCTTCATGCAGGACCATAGCGGTCTCGCCGCGCAGCAGGTGGTCGGCCGGTCGATCTTCGCGCATTTTCCGGAGTTGCCGCGCGTGTGGCTGTCGCGCAAGATCGAGAGCGTGTTTCAGCTCGGCAGCTTCGCGTTCAGCTCGTGGGAGCAGCGCCCGTACCTGTTTCGCTTCGAGCATGACCGCCCGATCACCGGCGGCGTCGATTTCATGCAGCAGGACTGCACGTTCATGCCGCTGATGCGCGAGCGCGAAGTGGTGGCCGTGTGCGTGACGATTTCCGACGTCACGCACGTGAGCATCGTGCAGCGCGAACGCGAGGAAGCGCTGCTGAAGCTGCAGGAATATGCGAATCGCGATGGCCTCACTGGCATCGCGAACCGGCGCTTTTTCGAGGCGCGGCTGGGCGACGAATTCACGCGCTGGCAGCGCTACGGCGGCGATCTGTCGATACTGCTGTTCGATCTCGACCACTTCAAGAAGATCAACGACGAATTCGGGCACGGCGTCGGCGATACGGTGCTGCGCGTGATGGCGCAGCGCGTGGCCGGCGTGGTGCGCGCGCAGGACACGTTCGGGCGCTTCGGCGGCGAGGAGTTCGCGCTGCTCCTGCCGTGCACGCCGCTCGATGACGCGATGCACGTCGCGGACAAGATCCGTCGCGTGATCGAGGAAACGCCGGTCGAGCTGCCCGGCGCCAGCGTGTCGGTGACCGCGAGCCTCGGCGGCGCGGCGGCGCGCGAAGGCGTGCCGGCCTACGACGTGCTGATCAACGAGGCCGATGCGGCGCTCTATAGCGCGAAGCGGCAGGGACGCAACCGGTCGGTGGCGTTCGTGCTGGCGGAGGCTTGAGCGCGGCGGCGCCGGTTCACGGTTTCAGCGCGACACCGTAGCGGGCACCGCCAACCCGTCCGTGCTGTCCCGACTTTCGCGCGAATCTACGCCGCGCGTGACGCCGCGTCCTGCGCATCCGTCCCCCTGATCGCCGGCGAAACTGCGGCTATCGGCAAAGATTGTTATACTTTTCGCCGTTTCCGGCCGCCCAGCCGGATGTTTCGCGCGAGTCCGCGCGCGCGGGCCCACTGTCCTGCGGGTCGGCATAAAAACTTCTTTGAACGCCTTTCAGCGGGCGCCTCCAGCGGAGATCGTCTTGGCTGTTTCCAATCTTGTCGTGGACGATACTGAAATCGACGCCGCTGCCGCCACGTCCGGCAGCTCCTTTTATCTCGCGATGCGCATCCTGCCGGCGGCGCAGCGCGATGCGATGTACCAGGTCTACGCGTTTTGCCGCGCCGTCGACGACATCGCCGACAGCGACCTGCCGCGCGCCGAGCGTGTGGCCGCGCTCGAGCAATGGCGCACCGACATCGACGCCTGCTATGCCGGCCAGCCGCGCGCGTCGCTGCGCGCGCTGACGCGGCACATTCACACGTTTCACCTGCAACGCGAGGATTTCCACGCGATGATCGACGGCATGGCGATGGACGCCGCTGCCGACATCTGCGCGCCCGACGAAGCCACGCTCGACCTCTATTGCGACCGCGTCGCGAGCGCGGCGGGCCGGCTATCGGTGAGGATATTCGGGATGCGCGAGGAGCCCGGCCGGCTGCTCGCACATCATCTCGGCCGCGCGCTGCAACTGACCAACATTCTGCGCGACATCGACGAAGACGCGGAAATCAACCGCTGCTATCTGCCGCACGAGCTGCTCGCGCGCGAAGGCATCGCGGTCACGAATCCGCTGCAGATCGCCGACGACCCGTCGCTGCCGCGCGTGTGCGCGACGCTCGCCGAGCGCGCGAAGCAGCACTTCGCCGAGTCCGACGCGATCATGGATCGCGAGCCGCGGGCGCAGGTGCGCGCGCCGCGCATCATGTCGGGCGTTTATCGCGTGCTGCTCGACCGCACGCTCGATCGCGGCTTCGACATTCCGCGCACGAAGGTCAGCAAGCCGAAGCTGCGCCTGCTGTGGATCGTCGCGCGCTACGCGCTTTTCTGAGCCGATGCCGAGGTTCGTCCACGTGGTCGGCGCGGGCGCGGCCGGCCTCGCCGCCGCCGTGCAGTTGCAGCGGCGCGGTGCGCGAGTCGTGCTACACGAGGCGCAGGACCACGCGGGCGGCCGCTGCCGTTCGTACTACGACGCGAAGCTCGGCGCGACGCTCGACAGCGGCAATCACATCGTGATGTCGGGCAATACCGCGACGCTGAATTACGCGCGCGCGATCGGCGCCGCCGACGAACTGGTCGGCCCCACGCAGCCCGACTATCCATTCGTCGACCTGGCCACGCGGGCACGCTGGAGCGTGCGGCTGTCGCCGGGTCGTTTGCCGTGGTGGATTTTCGACGCGCAGGCGCGGGTGCCGAACACGCAGCCAGCGGATTATCTGTCGCTCGTGCCGCTGCTGTTCGCGAAGCCGGGCCGCAGCGTCGCGCAGACGATGCGCTGCCATGGCCCGCTGTGGGATCGCTTGCTGCGGCCGCTGCTGCATGCGTTGCTGCAGATGGAACCGCGCGACGCGTCGGCCGAACTGACCGGCGCGGTGGTGCGCGAGATGCTGCTCGCGGGCGGTCTCGCGTGCCGGCCGCTGGTCGCGCGTAACGGTCTGGGCAGCGCGTTCGTCGATCCGGCGCTGCGTCTGCTGCAACACGGCGGCACGACGATCCGGCTCGGCTCGCGGCTGCGCGGCATCGATTTCGCTGCGGAGCCGACACGCGTGCAGACGCTGCATTTCACCGACGAAAGTATCGCGCTCGGCGCCAACGAGGCCGCGATTCTCGCGCTGCCGCCCGACGCCGCGGCGTCGCTGGTGCCAGGGCTGCGCGCGCCGAACCGCTTTACGACCGCGCTCAACGTGCACTTCGCGGTCGAGCCGCCGTTCGGTTTGCCGCCGGTCACCGCGCTGCTGAACGGGACGGCCGGATGGCTGCTCGCGTTCGACAATCGCCTGTCCGTGACGCTGAACGATGCCGAGAGCCTGCTCAATACGCCGCCCGAGGCGCTCGCCGTGACCGTCTGGGCCGAGGTCGCGCGGGCCGTCAAGCTGCCACCCGAGCCGCTGCCGTCGTGGCAGGTCGTCGGCGACGCGCGCGCGACGTTCGCTCCGTTGCCCGCGCAGGAAACGCTGCGTCCGGGTACGCGCACGCGCTGGAACAATCTGATGCTCGCGGGAGACTGGACGGCCACCGGCCTGCCCGCCACGCTCGAAGGTGCGATCCGCTCCGGCCAGAAGGCCGCGGATACGCTGCTGAATCAACCGATGGAACGCCGATGAACGACTTATCCGAAAACCAGCCGCTCGACGCGGTGCTGCCCGAAGCCGCCGACGCGGCGCTCGAATCGGCGTCTGCGCCGGCCGCAACGGCCACGCTGGCCGACGCGCCCGCCGCAGCAGCCGCCGACGTGCCGGCCGCCGCGACCTCGCTTGACGCCGCGATCACCCGCGCGACCGACGCGATCCTCGCCGCGCAGCAGCCCGACGGCCACTGGGTCTACGAACTCGAAGCCGACGCGACGATTCCCGCCGAATACGTGCTGCTGGTTCACTACCTCGGCGAGACGCCGAATCTCGAACTCGAGCAGAAGGTCGCCCGCTATCTGCGCCGCATCCAGTTGCCCAACGGTGGTTGGCCGCTCTTCACCGACGGCGCGCTCGACATCAGCGCGAGCGTGAAGGCGTACTTCGCGCTGAAGATGATTGGCGACCCGGCCGACGCCGAGCACATGGTCCGCGCGCGCGAAGCGATCCTCGCGCACGGCGGCGCGGAGAACGTGAACGTGTTCACGCGGATTCTGCTCGCGCTGTTCGGCGTGGTGTCGTGGCGAGCGGTGCCGATGATGCCGGTCGAGATCATGCTGCTGCCGATGTGGTTCCCGTTCCATCTGTCGAAGGTGTCGTACTGGGCGCGTACCGTGATCGTGCCGCTGCTGGTGCTCAACGCGAAGCGGCCGCTCGCGCGCAACCCGCGCAAGGTCCGCATCGACGAGCTGTTCCGCGGCGCGCCGGTCAACACCGGCATGAACGCGCGCGCGCCGCATCAGCACGCGGGCTGGTTCGGCTTTTTCCGCGGCGTGGATGCTGTGCTGCGCACGGTCGACGGCCTGTTCCCGCAGGCGACGCGCGAGCGCGCGATTCGCGCGGCGGTCGCGTTCGTCGATGAACGCCTGAACGGCGAAGACGGCCTCGGCGCGATCTTCCCGGCGATGGCCAACTCGGTGATGATGTACGACGTGCTCGGCTATCCGGCCGATCATCCGAATCGCGCGATCGCGCGCAAGTCGCTCGACAAGCTGCTCGTTATCAAGGATGACGAAGCATATTGCCAGCCGTGTCTGTCGCCGGTGTGGGATACCTCGCTCGCCGCGCACGCGCTGCTCGAAACCGGCGAGGCGCGCGCCGAGCAGGCGGCCGAACGCGGCCTGCAATGGCTGCTGCCGCTGCAGATTCTCGACGTGCGCGGCGACTGGATTTCGCGTCGGCCGAACGTGCGTCCCGGCGGCTGGGCGTTCCAGTACAACAACGCGCATTACCCGGACGTCGACGATACGGCGGTGGTTGCGATGGCGATGCAGCGCTCGGCGGCGCTCACGCAATCGAGTGCGTATCGCGAGTCGATCGCACGCGCGCGCGAGTGGGTGGTCGGCATGCAAAGCAGCGACGGCGGCTGGGGTGCGTTCGAGCCGGAAAACACCCAGTACTACCTGAACAACATCCCGTTCTCGGATCACGGCGCGCTGCTCGATCCGCCGACCGCCGATGTCTCCGGCCGCTGTCTGTCGATGCTCGCGCAACTCGGCGAAATGCCGCAAGGCAGCGAGCCGGCGCAGCGCGCGTTCGCGTACATGCTGCAGGAGCAGGAGTCGGACGGTAGCTGGTACGGCCGCTGGGGCCTGAACTACATCTACGGCACGTGGACGGCGCTGAGTTCGCTGAACGCGGCCGGCATGCCGCACGACGACCCGCGCATGAAGCGCGCGGTGCAATGGCTGCTGTCGATCCAGAACGACGACGGCGGCTGGGGCGAGGGCGGCGAGAGCTACAAGCTCGACTATCGCGGCTACGAGCGCGCGCCGAGCACCGCGTCGCAGACCGCATGGGCGCTGCTCGGGCTGATGGCGGCGGGTGAGGTCAATCACGAGGCGGTTGCGCGCGGCATCGACTATCTGCAGCGCGAACAGCGCGAGCACGGTCTGTGGGACGAGACGCGCTTCACCGCGACCGGCTTCCCGCGCGTGTTCTATCTGCGTTACCACGGCTATCGCAAGTTCTTCCCGCTGTGGGCGCTCGCGCGCTTCCGTCATCTGAAGCGCGAGGGGCTTACGCGCGTCACGGTCGGGATGTAACGGATGTCCGTATCGACAACGCCGGGCGGCAGCGGCGGCGCGCGCCCCTTGCCGGTGCTCGTCGTCACGGGGATGGCGTTCGAGGCGCGCATCGCGCGTGGCGACGGCAGCGATGGTGTCGAGGTCGTGTACGCGGCGCGCGCCGATCTGCTCGAACGCGCGCTGAGCGCGGCGCTCGCGCGGGGCGTCGCGGGGATCATCAGCTTCGGCACGGCGGGCGGACTCGCGCCGGGGCTGGAGCCGGGCGCGCTGATCGTCGCGGATGCCGTGCATGGACCGTTCGGGCGGATCGCCACGGATGCGCAATGGACGGAGCGGATCGCCGCGTCGTTGAGTGCCGGCGGGCTCGGTGCGCGTCTGCAACGCGGCGCGACGGCGGCGGTCGCCGCACCGCTCGTCACCGCCGCCGACAAACGTGCGCTGCACGACTCAAACGGTGCGCTCGCGGTGGACATGGAATCGCATTTTGCCGGCGCGGCCGCCGCGGCGTATGGCGTGCCGTTCGCGGTGTGCCGCGCGGTCGTCGATCCGGCCTGGCGAACGTTGCCGCCGGCTGCCACGGCCGGCCTGCGCGACGACGGCACGACGGCGCTCGGCCCGATCCTGCGGGAATTGCTGCGCCAGCCGTCGCAGCTTGGCGGGCTCCTCAAGCTCGCCGCCGATGCCCGCGCCGCGCGCACTACGCTCGTCGATGCTCGCCGGGCAATGGGCGAGGGCGGCGTACTGCGGATTACGGCCGCCGTCTGACCACGCATGCCGCAACGCACGCGAGCGGCGGTATCGCTGCGAGCGTTGCCGCCGATGAGCCAGGACTATCGCCGCGATAAATTCATCAAGCATTGAAAAATAAGGGAAAACCCTTATGTTTGGTACAATCGTTAGTGTTAACCCTAGGTCGAGTGCGCGAGATGCCGCGGCCAGGAGCCTCAGACACGGAGTACCAAATGAATTTCCACACCAGAAAGTGGGTCAAGCCCGAAGACCTGAACCCCAACGGAACGCTGTTCGGCGGCAGCCTGCTGCGCTGGATTGACGAAGAAGCGGCGATCTACGCAATCTCCCAGCTGGACAACCAGCGGGTCGTCACCAAGTTCATGTCCGAGATCAACTTCGTCAGCTCGGCGCGTCAGGGCGACATCATCGAGCTCGGCATGACGGCCACGCATTTTGGCCGCACGTCGATCACGCTGCGCTGCGAAGTGCGCAACAAGATCACGCGCAAGAGCATCCTGACGGTCGAAAAGATGGTGTTCGTCAATCTCGACGAAAACGGCGAGCCGGCGCCGCATGGTCGCACGCGCATCCGTTACGCGGACGAGCAGTTCGCCCACTATCGCGCGAATTCACGGCCGGTGCCGCAGCCCGTGGCTGTCGCGCCCGTTGACGAAGAACGGGCGGCGGCGCGCAGTGAGGTGGAGAGCCTGCACTGAGCGGAGTGATGCTGTTGTCGGAGCGGGTTGAATTGGCGGTTTCAATTGCGGAATTCGCCGGTTGTCGACGGTAGCGCGTCATGACCGCGAAGACCGTGAAGCATGTGTGAACTGCGCCGCGGCTTTGACGAGGTTTGCAGTGCCCATAAAAACGGGGCGCCCATTGCGGGCGCCCCGTTGTGCTTTGAGCGCTTTCGATTTCCATCCAGAATCGACTTTATTTTGCGACGTCGATAAAAGTCTTGGTTTCGACAATTGCACGGCTTTTATCCGGGAGCCGAATACCGGGCCAACCGGCCTGCCTACAAAATCTACCGGCACAACTGACGATGAAAAACTCCTTTTACTCGTAAGTGCCGTAATCGCTTTTACGCTGGGCCTGGTAGGCGCGCAGCCCGCAGCGGCCGCAGCCGATACGCCCGAAGCGACGGTCAAGGCGTTTTACACGTGGTACATCCAGAAAGAGGATGCGCGGGACGCCCACTACTTTCAGCTAACGGATAACGCCATTTACAGCTACGTGTCGAGAAAAACGGTCGATGTGCTAAGAGACGATTACAGGCATAACCGCCTGCCAGGGGACATCGATTACTTCACGCGTGGTCAGGACCTCGATCGGATTGAAGCCACAAGACAGACAAAACCTCGTGGTGTTCGTCGCGAGGGAAAACGGGCATTGGCGGCTAACCAAGGTGGAGGATGTCCATAACGGCTACCTCGGCTATCACCAGTACGACCCGGCAGACTAGTCTTCGCCGGGCTCCTGTTCGACGCGAGCCCCGCGAAGTCCGAGGGGCTCTCTTTGTCTGTATTGCGGGCGTACGCGCCGCTGAGTTTGAGCGGCAACGTTGCGGCTGCCGCGCAGTGGGTGTGCCTGGCGCCCGGCGTTCCAGCCGCTACCGTTATTGCGGTACTGTCAGCGGCGCCGAGGCCCCCGACGGCGCTTCCACAGATGGCGAAGGCGGCACGGCAGGCGACGCCGGCGCCGCGCCTGCATCGCCCGGAGCGCTGTAGTTCGGCAAGTCCGACGGCGCGGCGTTGGTTGCGCCGCCCGCACCCGATGCGCCATTCGGCGCGGCGCCGGTGTCGCCCGGATCCGCGTAGTCCGGCAAGCCATTCGGTGCACCCTTGGCCGCGCCAGCCGCGTCAGCCGCTCCCGAGGCACCATTCGGCGCCTCGCCCGCATCGCCCGGGTCCGCATAGTTCGGCAGCCCCGCCGCCGGTGCGCCAGCCGCGGGCGCAGCCGAGCCGGTATCGCCGTGCTCGTCATGATCGTCATGATCGTCGTAATTCGGCAGCGGCGCCGGGTTATTGCCCGAGCCGCGCAGACGCGACAGGCGCTGCTGCGTATACGCATCGCGTACGAACGAGTACTTGTCGAGCGCGGCCTGTTGCAGCAGGTCTGTCGCGCCGAGCAGGTCCGAACGCGTACTGACGAATTGCAGCACGTAAAGCGGATTGCGGGTCGCGGGCTCGATGTAGTTGAGCGGATTGAACTTGACGTCGACGACGAGCCCCATGCTGTCGCGCACCGTGCTCGGCCCGAACAGCGGCAGCACCAGATACGGACCCGACGGCACGCCCCAATGTCCGAGCGTCAGACCGAAATCCTGGTGATGCTTCGGCAGCCCGGCCGGGGTCGCAAAGTCGAGCAGACCGCCGATGCCGAACACCGAGTTCATCGCGAAGCGCATGATGTCTTCGGTGGCATCGGTAATCTTCAGTTGCAGCAGCGCGTTCGCGGCGTTGCTGAGGTCGCCGAGGTTCGAGAAGAAGTTGCTGACGGCCGTGCGCAGCGGTTGCGGCGTGACTTTCTGATAGCCCTTGGCGACCGGTACCGCGACGTAGCGGTCGACGCCGTCGTTGAAATTGAAGATAACCCGGTTCACCGGCTCGAACGGATCGCCCGGCTTGCGGTCGGGACCGGTGGCGCAGCCGGAGATCAGACCCGCGGCGGTGAACGCCAGCGCGGTGTTACGCAGCTTCATGCTTAGATTCCTTTTTGCTTCCCGCGACGTTGGCGGGGCTTGCCCATCAGCACCGGCTGGAACACCACCGCGCCGATCAGCGTGCAGAACAGCGACAGCGCGAGCAGTTTGCCCATGCTCGAGGTGCCCGGATGATGCGACAGCCAGAGGCTACCAAACGCGGTGGCGGTCGTCGCCGCGCTGAACAGCACGGCGTGGGTCAGGCTCGATTGCAACAGGCCTGTCTGGCCGTTGCGCCACGCCATCACGAAGTAGATCTTGAAGGCGACGCCGACGCCGAGCATCAGCGGTAGCGCGATGATATTCGCAAAGTTCAGCGGCATGCCGAACACCACGCACAACTCGAGCGTGACGAGCGCGGAGACCAGCAGCGGCACCAGCGTGCGCAGCACGTCGCCGACGCGGCGCAGCGCGATCCACAGCAGCACCGCGATCGACAGCAGCGCGTAGACGGCCGCCTGCAGGAATGCCTTGATGATGGTGTCGGCCGAATGGAGGATCGAAATCGGCCCGCCGATCGCGCCTGGCTCCGCCTTCTTCACCGCATGCGCGAAGCGGGCGAGCATCGCATCGTCGTTCGGATCGACGCCGGGCGCCACCTTCGGCGCGATGTCGACGAGTGCATGGCCGCCCTTGCCGATCCATGTTGACGTGATGTCCTTCGGCAGGTTGTCGCGCGTGATTTCGGTGGGCTGCAGCAGGTTTTCCAACTGTTTCAGCGCGAAGCGCAACGTGTCGGACATTGCGACTTCGGCGCGGTCGCGTGTGGCGGCGTCGGCGGCGGCGAGCTTTTGCAGGGTCGCCGACAGATGCTCCGCCTCGGCGGCGCCCGGTCCGGGATGGTCTTCGGCGGCGAGCGAAAGCTGGTTCGCCGCGCGCTTGAGCGCGGCGACGCGCACGTCGTCGGTGGCCGGCTGCGCGGTTTGCTGCTGCAGCGCCGGCAGCAACTGTTGCGCGGCGCTTGCGACCAGCATCATCTTCTGCTGCTGATCGGTCGGCACGAAGGTGCTGAGCGTGGTCACGCGGCCCACCTCGGGCAGCTTGCGCAGCCGTTCGGCCATCGCGTCGGCGTCGGCGAGCGAGGGCGCGAGCGCATGCACGTTGTTGACCGCCGCTTCCGGCGAATCCTTCAGCGACAGCAGCGTCGCCATCGATTCCGTATGGGGGTCCTTCAGATGCAGCGGATTGAAGTCGAAACGCAGATGCGCGAGCAGCGGCGTCGCGCCGAGCACGACGATCAGCGTACCGATCAGCACCGGCCGGCGATGATGGTCGAGGAAGTCGTCGACGGGCGCGAGCTGCTTGAAGCCGGGCGAGGCTTCTTCGCCGGGCGGATTGAACAGCTTCAGCAGCGCCGGCAGCAGCGTCATGTTGGTGAAGTACGCGACGAACATGCCGACGCCGGCAATCTGGCCGAGCTCCGACACGCCGCGATACGCGGTCGGCAGGAACGAGAAGAAGCTCAGCGCGACCGCGACCGCCGCGAGCGTGAGCGGCACGCCGATGCTGTGCGCGGTGTGCATCAGCGCGGCCGACAGGCGGTCGTCGCGATTGCGCTCCTCGCGATACTTGACGCCGAACTGCACGCCGAAGTCGACGCCGAGCCCGACGAACAGCACCATGAACGCGACCGAAATCATGTTGAGCGCGCCGACCATCATCAGACCGAGCGCGGCCGTGATCGCGAGACCGACGAACAGCGTGATGAACACGGCCACGATCATGCGGCCTGAGCGCAGCGCGAGCCACAGGATGATCAGCACGACGATGAAGGTGGCGATGCCGTTGAGCGCCGCGCCGTCCTGCACCGACGCGAACTCCTCGTCGGCGAGCGGCTGCTCGCCGGTCAGGCGGATCGTCGCGCCGTAGCGCGAGTCGAGATGCAGTGACGTGGCGGTCGCGCGGATCGCCCGCGACGCGCTCGCGCCCGGCTCCAGCGCGTCGTAATTGACGACCGGCTGCACGACGACGAACGAACGCGCCGGATCGGTGGCGGCGCTTTTGTCGACCAGCGCGCGCCACGAGAATGCGGCCGGCTGGCCGGCCAGCACGCGATCGAGCGTGGTCGCGCTTTGCGACAGCAGGTGGCTCATGTCGGAGAGCTTCACCTGGCCGAGCTGCAGCGGCAGCAACAGGCTCGTGGTCAGCGTGCCGGCGAGGCCGGTCAGGCTCGGATCGTGCGCGAGCGCATTGACGAGCGGGCGCGACTGCACGAGCTGCGAGGTGGTGGACATCACCTCGTCGGTGGACGGAAACAGCAGGCCGTTGTGTTCGAAGAACGGGCCACCGGCGGGCTGCGAGACCGATCTGAACTCCTTCGGATCGGCACGCAGCGCGGCGGTCAGCGCGTTCGCGGCGGCGTCGGCGAATTCGGGCGCGCGCGCCTCGACCACCACCAGCACGGTGTCGCCGCGCTCGGGGAAGGCGGCGTCGATCGCGTTCTCCAGCGCCGACCACTGCTTGTCGGTTTCGATGAGACGGCTGATGTCCGTGTTGATCTTGAAGTTATGCGCGACGTAGACGCCGCTCAGAACGGCGAGCACGAGCGACAGCACGATGATCCTGAGCGGATGACGTATCGAGTACGCGACGAGACGGACGATAGATGACTTCAGCATGTAGGCGGACGTGGCCTTATCACGGGTGTTGTTTTTGACGAAGGTGCATAAGTATACAGAGGCCGGGCAGGGGAGCCCGACTTCGCCAGCAAGTCCGGCTCCCGACCGGCCGGCCGGGATGGGAACGCAATCCCGGCTATACTGGTCTATCCCTCATTAGCCATGGGGCTGCGGCCCGCCGGCGTACTTCTTTCAGGTCACGACAAGCGTATGAAACGATATCTGTCTGCTTTTCTGGCTGCGGCCGTGGTGTCCACGGCGGCGTTTGCGCAAAGTGCGCCCGACACGGTGGTAAAA
The DNA here is from genome assembly GCF_012927125.1 of Paraburkholderia antibiotica. Taxonomy (GTDB): domain Bacteria; phylum Pseudomonadota; class Gammaproteobacteria; order Burkholderiales; family Burkholderiaceae; genus Paraburkholderia; species Paraburkholderia antibiotica. The sequence goes on along the minus strand of NZ_JABBFZ010000005.1, from coordinate 62,002 downwards.
AATGCAGTCGAGGGCACGGTGACGGCAATGAAGGCCGACCCGCAAGCACGCGGCGGCGACATGACGAAGATCACCCACGTCGTCGAGACGCATTTCCTGCCTGCCACCGACTTCCAGCGCACCACGCGCATCGCGGTCGGCAAGCCGTGGGCAACCGCGACGCCGGAGCAGCAGAAGCAGCTGTACGAGCAGTTTACGCTGCTGCTTACGCGCACCTATGCCGCGTCGCTGTCGCAACTGCGCGACCAGGACGTGAAGTTCAAGTTTATGCCGGTGAGCGTGCCCGGCGGCGCAACCGACATCGTCGTGCAATCTCATGTGCTGAGCAATGGCGGCGACGACGCGATCGACTATCGGCTCACCAAGGGCCCGTCCGGCTGGAAAATTTACGACATCAACATGATGGGCGCCTGGCTGATCCAGGTGTATCAGACGCAGTTCGCCGATCAGATCAACAAAGGCGGTATCGACGGCTTGATCAAGTTCCTGACTGCGCATAATGCGCGCGGCGCGTAACGCGGTCGACAGATTTTCGCGGCGATAAAAGAAAAAGCGCGGTGGCCTGTGAGGCTACCGCGCTTTTTTATGCGCGAAGAATTGTCGCGTGCAATGTCCAGCGGGGAGGGCGGTCGAGCTGCGCTAGCGGTTGGTTGCCGCGCAATGGCCAGCGCAGCAGGCCTTAAACCTCGCGCGCGGCGAGCGGCTGCATCAGCTTCGACGGCAGCTTGAATTCGACTTTCTCTTCGCGGCCGGCCATTGTCGTGACGTCGACCGGTCCGAGTGCGCGCAGCGCGTCGATCACGTTTTCGACCATCTCTTCAGGCGCCGATGCGCCGGCCGTGATGCCGACCGTCTGCACGTTGGCGAACCACTCCGGCTTCACTTCCGAGCCGTCGGCGACGAGGTAGCTCGCCACGCCGCTTTCGCTGCCGATCTCGCGCAACCGGTTCGAATTCGAGCTGTTGGTCGCGCCGACCACCAGCAGCACCTGAACGTCTTTCGACAGTTCACGCACCGCCGCCTGGCGGTTTTGCGTTGCGTAACAGATGTCGCGCGTATCCGGGCCGACGATGTCGCTGAAGCGGCGCAGCAGCGCGTCGATGATGCCGCGCGTGTCGTCGACCGACAGCGTGGTCTGCGTGACGTAGGCGAGCGGTGTGTCGAGCGGCAGATCGAGCGTCGCGACTTCGGCTTCGCTTTGCACCAGCAGCACCTTGCCGGGAATCTGGCCGATCGTGCCTTCCACTTCGGGGTGGCCCGCGTGGCCGATCAGGATCAGCGTGCGGCCCGCGGCGACGTATTGACGGCCCTGCACATGAACCTTGGTGACGAGCGGGCAGGTCGCATCGAGCACGTCGAGACCGCGCGCTTGCGCATCGCGTTCGACGGTTTGCGCGACGCCATGCGCGCTGAATATCGCGACGGCGCCTTGCGGCACTTCATCGAGTTCTTCGACGAAACGCGCGCCTTTTTGACGCAGATTGTCGACGACGTGACGGTTGTGGACGATTTCGTGGCGGACGTACACGGGCGCGCCGTGTTGCTGTAACGCACGATCGACGATTTCGATTGCGCGGACAACGCCCGCACAAAAGCCGCGGGGCTGAGCAAGGATGACTCGCATAAGTTGGCGAACTCCGACAGACGCGGGTTTCGAAGAAGTCAAAACTGACTGCTTTATCGCCGCGCTCATCTTTGATTAGTTGACGTCTTGAGCCCCGGCGACAGGCCGGTACAGCAAAACCAAACGCGCATTCTAACGCTATCGGGGCCGCTTTGCTTTTTGGCGCGGCCTTCGTGTCGGGCGCCGGCCGCACCATGCGGTGGACGCCACGACGGTGTCACCGGCAGGGCCGATACTGCAGTGCAGCGGCGGAACCCTTAAACTACCGGTCCTTGCGGCGCGCATAAATAACGCGCCGTATTACAGATTGGTTTCGAGGCTCGCTGGATGGACGACGATCAGCACGAAAATTTTCCGATCGCGAGCGTGTTGCTGCCGAAGGCGCTGCGCGCGCCAGTCGGCATTATCTATCAGGTAGTGCGCACCGCGGCCGATATCGCCCACGAGGGCGACTGGAGTGCCGCCGAACGCCATGCGCGACTCGCCGATTTCCGCGCTGGACTCGACGCGCTCGCGCAACGACGCACGGCGCCCGTGCATGCGCTGCTGTTCGGCAAGCTGGCCGGCGTCGTCACGCAATACGACCTGCCGCTCGCGCCGTTCTATGATCTGCTCGACGGCTGCGCGCAGGATATCGACACGCTCCGTTACGAGGATCGCGCGGCGCTGCTCGATTATTGCCGTCGCTCCGCGCATCCGGTCGGGCATCTGATACTGCATCTGATCGGCGCGGCCACGCCGCACAATCTCGCCGACGCCGAGGCGATCTGCACCGCGTCGCAACTGATCAGCTTCTGGCTCGAAGTCGCCGACGACTGGAAACGCCAGCACATCTATTTGCCGCAGGCCGATTTGCGACGCTTCGGCGTGACCGAGGCGCAGATCGCGGGCGGTGTGGTCGACGATGCATGGCGCGCGCTGATGACGCACGAAGTCGCGTTCGTGCGCGCCACGCTCTTGCGCGGCGCGCCGCTCGCGCTGCGCATTCCGGGCCGACTCGGCATCGAGTTGAGTGGCGCCGTGCATGCGGGGCTGCGATTTCTCGAGCGCATCGAGCGCGCGGATTACGATGTGTTCCGTGCGCGCCCGGTGCTCAATCCGTTCGACTGGTGCGTGGTGGCGGCGCGCACCGTGGCGATGCAACTGTCCAGACGCGTCGGTGTGGCGGCGCGCTCAATCGAGGGTAAGGCTTAATGGCGGCGGTCCTGTTCGTTCTTTCGTGTGTTTCCCTGCTGATCTGGTGCGTGCTGCTGTTTGCGCGCGGCGGTTTCTGGCGCGCGCGGCCCGCTGCGCCGCTGAGCGTCGCGCCGCGCGTCGCATGGCCGGCGGTCGCGGCCGTGGTGCCGGCGCGCAATGAAGTCGACGTGATCGCCGAAGCGGTGACGTCGCTGCTCAAGCAGGACTATCGCGGCGCGTTCCACGTGATCGTCGTCGATGATCACAGCACCGATGGCACCGCCGACGCCGCGCGCGCGGCCGCGTTACAGCTGCAATGCCCGGAGCGCCTGACGGTGCTCACCGCGAAGCCGTTGCCGCCGGGTTGGTCCGGCAAGGTGTGGGCGCAGTCGCAGGGCATCGAGGCGGTGAGCACGCTTGGTCTGCCCGCCGAGTTCCTGCTGCTGACCGATGCCGATATCGGCCATCCCGCCGATGCGCTCACGCAACTGGTCGCGCGTGCGGACGCCGAAAAGCGCGACCTGGTCTCGCTGATGGTGAGGCTGCGCTGCGATTCGTTCTGGGAAAAGGCGCTGATTCCGGCGTTCGTGTTCTTCTTCGCGAAGCTGTACCCGTTCGCGTGGGTCAACAATCCGCGCAACCGCACGGCCGCCGCCGCGGGCGGCTGCATGCTGGTGCGGCGCGCGGCGCTCGAGGAAGCGGGCGGCATCGAATCGATCCGCGCCGAGCTGATCGACGATTGCAGTCTCGCCGCGCGCATCAAGCATCGCGGCACCGGCCGTCATCCGATCCGTCTCGACGTGGCCGCGAAGAGCGTGTCGCTGCGACCGTACGATAGCTGGCGCGAGATCTGGAACATGATCGCGCGCACCGCGTTCACGCAGTTGCGCTACTCGCCGCTGCTGCTCGCGGGCACGCTTGTCGGGATGGCGATCATCTATCTGTTGCCGCCGATTGCCGCGCTCGTGCTCGGGCCGCTCGGCTGGCCGGCCTGGTTCGCGTGGGCGGCGATGTGCTGCGCGTATGCGCCGATGCTGGTCTACTACCGACGCTCGCCGGTGTGGGCGCCGTTCCTGCCGCTCGTCGCGCTGTTCTATGTGGGCGCGACGTTCGCGTCGGCGGTGCGCTATTGGCGCGGCAAGGGCGGTCAGTGGAAGGCGCGCGTGCAGGCGCCGGTGCAGGATCGTTGAATCTCGCGCGAGTCATGGGGTCATGGCGAGGCGGATGCGATCGATGATCGATCGGCGGATACAAAAAAAGCGGCCTCGGCCGCTTTTTTCGCATCTGGCGTTTCGTAGCGCGCGCTGTGACGCCGCGCGCCCGACGTCACGCGTTGCTGAGCATCATGTACATCTGGATCACTATGTCTGGCGAGAAAGTGAACGGCACCCAGCCGTGGCCGGTGTGACGCATCACCAGCAGACGGTCGCCGCTCGACTGCTTCTGCACCGCCATCATCGGATTCCTGGTCGAGACGAACTGCCAGCCCGGCGGGATGCCTTGCGGCTGTTCCGGCGTCATCGACGCACGTGCGTTCGACAGTTCCTCGATCAGCCGGCTGATCTGCTCCGGACGCAGCGCGACCATCTGATTGCCGATGGTCATCGTGATTTCGTCGCGCTCGGGGCGGTTGATTTCGAGCGTCGGCTGGATCTGCGGAGCGGACGGATCGACATCGGCCTCGGGTGCCGTGGTCGCTTCGTCGACTGCCTGCACATCGGCGTGCGCGGATTCGACCGGTGCGACTGCAACGTGCTCCGCGTGCTCGTCTATCGCGACCTGCTGTGCGACGACAGCGTCGGCATCATGCGCGGTATCGGCCGTTTCGGCATGCGCCGCATCGGCAGCGACTGCGGATTCAGCAATCGATGCCGTGTCCGCCGCATTCGACGCAGCGGCGTGAGCGGGTGTCTCGGGAATGTTTTCGGCCTGCCTGGCCACGACAGCCTGAATGAGCTGATCGACGCCCATTTCCAGCGCGCCGAGCTGTTCGTGAAGATTCATGCGAGGTTTCTCTGGTAAGACCCGCGATTTTACCTGCTGAGTGGGGGCTTGGACCCATCGTCGGCGCGGGACTTGTAACAAAATGCGTGTAGTGAGCGCCGCAGGGACCCGATGGCCGCGCTCAGCCGTTCAGATACCCCGCCTGGCGGAACCATTCGAGCGCGTCGGCCAGCCCCTCGCGATACGGCCGCGCGCGATACCCAAGCTCGCGCTCCGCCTTCGCCGACGAAAAATACATCTTGTTCTTCGACATCTTCAGGCCGTCGACGGTCACGAACGGTTCGCGCTTCGTGAATTTAGCGACCGCTTCCGCGCCCATCGCGAGCGGATACAGCGGCCAGCGCGGCAGGCTGATCGTTGGCGCCTTGCGGCCGGTGAGCGCGGCGATGTCGGCGAGCATCTGCTGCAGCGGCAGATTTTCGCCGCCGAGAATATAGCGCTCGCCGATCTTGCCGCGTTCGAGCGCGAGGAAGTGGCCGGCGGCGACGTCGTCGACGTGCACGAGGTTCAGGCCCGTATCGACGAAGGCCGGAATCTTGCCGAGCGCGGCCTCGACGATGATGCGTCCGGTCGGCGTCGGCTTCACGTCGCGCGGGCCGATCGGCGTCGACGGATTGACGATCACCGCGGGCAGACCGTCTTCGGCGATCATCCGCTCGACCGCGCGCTCGGCGAGCACCTTGCTGCGCTTGTACACGCCGATCGCCTGATCGGCCTTGAGCGGCGAGGTTTCGTCGGCGGACTGGCCCGAGCTCGTCACCTTCAATGTGGCGACGCTGCTGGTGTACACGATCCGCTCGACGCCTTCCTTCAGCGCCGCGCGCATCGTCGCCTCGGTGCCCTCGAGATTCGCGCGTTCGATCTCGCCGGGGTCCGGCGCCCACAGCCGGTAATCGGCGGCCACGTGCAGCAGATAGCGCACGCCGCGCAGCGCGTTGCGCATCGACGCTTCGTCGCGCATGTCGCCGACGACGATTTCCGCGTCGAGCGATTCGACGTTCTTGCGCGGACTCGTCGCGCGTACCAGCACGCGCACGTTGAAGCCCTTGCTCTGCGCGATGCGCGCCACCGACGAGCCGACGAAGCCGGACGCGCCGGTCACGAGTACGAGATCGCGATTCTGTTCGGTCATTGTGTTTCCATTTCCTGCGTGACGGACCACGGATTGTACGTGGCGCGCGCGAATACGCGTGGTAGTCGGGCACGCTCGCCGCGACGCGACTAGAATGCCGGCTTGAAAGACCATGAGGCATCGACAGGAGGTAACGGCATGGCCCCGGATCTGGATGAGCGGATCGAAACTTACTACGTGCGGGTGTGCGGCATCGTGCAGGGCGTCGGCTTTCGCCTCGCCACAGTGCGCCAGGCGCACGCGCTGGGAATCAAGGGATACGTCGCGAATCTCGACGACGGTTCGGTTGAAGCGCTATTGCAGGGACCGGCGAATCAGATCGACCGGATGTTGTCGTGGTTGCGTCACGGGCCGCCGGCGGCGCGCGTGACCGACGTGCACGGCGAAGAGCGCGCGACCGACAGGCGCTACGAGCGGTTCGAGCAGCATTGAGCGCGAGAGTGTGAGGCGGCGCTTGCGCGAGGCTGCAACGACGCTAGAACTTCACACCGAGTCTGCATAAAAGAAGCGGCGCGTCATCCTCAGGATGACGCGCCGCTTTTTCGTTGCCGTGTTTCCGCGCTTATCGTGCTTACCGCGCGACCAGCAGACTCTCCGCGAAGCCCCACTCGTCCTCGATCCATTGATGGCTGCACACGAAGCCGGCGCCATCGGCAATCGCGGGCAACTCCTCCGCGCGGTACTTGTGACTGCTCTCGGTCCAGATCGTCTCGCCCGCTTTCATCGTCACCGTCAACTGCGCGGCATGCACGTGCGCGGTGACGTCGTGCTTCGCGCGCAGATGCATCTCGATGCTGCGCGCGTCCGGATTGAAGCGCGCGACGTGCTCGAACGCATCGAGCGGAAAGTCGCCGTCGAGTTCGCGGTTGATGCGCGAGAGCAGATTCAGATTGAACGACGCGGTCACGCCGACCGCGTCGTCGTAAGCGGCGATCAGCACCGGCGTCGGCTTGATCAGATCCGTGCCGAGCAGCAGCGCGTCGCCGGGCGCGAGCATGTTGCGGATGTCGTGCAGAAAACGCGTGGCCGCGAGTCGACCGAAATTGCCGATCGTGCTGCCGAGAAACAGCACGAGCAGGCGATCGCCCGGCGCGCGCTGCCGGCTGACTTCGGCGAGCCCGGCCAGATAATCGCGCTCGTAACCGACGATCGAAATCCGCTCGATGTCGCCGAGTTCGCGCCGGCACAACTGCAACGCACTGCGCGAAATTTCAATCGGGCAGTAAGAAGTGGGGCGTTTTTTACACAGTGCTTCGAGGATGCGTCGCGTTTTGCGGCCGCTGCCGCTGCCGAGTTCGGCGACGGTCACGTCGTGCGGCAGATGCTCGACGATGTCGGCCGCGTGCTTCGTGAGCAGCCGTTCCTCGGCGCGCGTCACGCCATATTCGGGCAATACGGTAATCACTTCAAAAAGTGCGGAACCGACTTCGTCGTACAGATACTTCGACGGCAGCTCTTTTTGTGGCGTGTGGGTGAGGCCGGCGCGTACGTCGGCGGCGAACGCGCGGCGCAGGTCGGAAGGCGAGTTGCTAAGCGATAGGGCTGGCTGGGTCATGCTGGCTCCAGTAGTCACATTCGATGAGCGGGATAGCTGCCGGGGTGGCATACGCGCTGACGACGCGGTTCGCGCATGCCGTGGGCGAGAAGCGCGGGCGTCGGTTCGCTGCGGCCTGACGGACTGTGCAAGGCTGCGTTCGCCGACCCGGCTCGTGGGTGCTGCCGGTTTCGTTGCTGCCGCGGTTGCCGTTGTTGCGAGCGCCGCGGCCGCCGTGTGCAAAACAGCGTGCAAAAGCTGGTAGCAAGATTCGCGCACGGCGATGACGAACCGGTGATGAAGCGGAAACCAGCGTCTCCCGCCGCGGCGCATGAAGTTAAGTTCTAGTGCATCGACGCGCGCCGCGCACGACTAATTGCAGTCGATCGACGAAAAAGCGCGGACCGGCCGGCGGCGAACCCGTCTAGAATGCCCGATTCCGCCTGTTTCTGCCCGTTGCGCGCTGGCGCGCCGTCGGTGCGGAATGGCTTCAGAACAACAATGCAGGGTTCGCCTGCTCACGAGACACACTTTTCATGACGACCACCTGTGCCGCGCGCCCATTGCGCCTATTTCGCGCGCCGCAAGCCCGCATGCCGGCATGCTCGCCGTGGACCGCGCAATGAACGAGCACGACTTCAGGCGCGGCATCGCGTTGTCGGTCGGCGCGTCGGCGCTGTTCGCATTACTGTCGGCTTACGCGACGCTGCTCAAACCGCTCTCCGGTCTCGACATCTTCGCGTGGCGCATCGTCTGGACCGTGCCCGGCGCGCTGCTGCTCGTCGTATTGCGCAAGCGTCTGCCGATACTGCGCCAGTTGCTTGACCGGATGATGACGCAGCCGAAGCTCGGCGGCGCGATGGTGGTCGCCGCCGCGTTGCTCGGCGTGCAGCTGTGGCTGTTCTTATGGGCGCCGCTACATGGACGCATGCTCGAAGTGTCGCTCGGTTATTTCCTGCTGCCGCTCGTGATGGTGCTGGTGGGGCGCTTTCATTATCACGAGCGCCTCGATACGTTGCAGTGGCTCGCGGTCGCGTGCGCGGCGATCGGCGTCGCACATGAGCTGTGGGTGACGGGTGCGTTCTCGTGGCCGACGCTGGTCGTCGCGCTCGGCTATCCGCCGTATTTCATGCTGCGTCGCAAGATCAATCAGGATTCGCTCGCGATGTTCACCGTCGAAATGGCGCTGCTGCTGCCGGTGGCCGTCGTGTTCATCGTCAGCGGCGGCTCGCTGCACGCGATCGGCGCGCGCGTGGAAATGTGGTGTCTGCTGTTGCCGGGCCTCGGCGCGTTGAGCACGCTCGCGCTGGCGTCGTATCTGAAGGCGAGCCGGATGCTGCCGGTCGCGTTGTTCGGGATCCTCGGTTATGTCGAGCCGGTGTTGCTGGTGTTCGTGTCGATCACGCTGTTGCGCGAGACGCTGAGCGCCGCGCAACTCGCGACCTATGTGCCGATCTGGATCGCGGTCGCGCTGACCGCGCTGCATAGCGTGCGTTTCGTTCGCTTTGCTTCGAATTGAGTTAAAGCAGAAAACAGCATCGGGCCGCACGCCGCATTGCTCAGCGATGCGCCTCACTGCGTTCCGCGTTGATGCGCGTCGGCCCCACTTGCGCGTCGATCGCTTCGCGCAGATCGGGACGCCAGCCGAAACCGAACAGCGCTTCGGCGAGCACGAACAGCGGTCCGATCATCAGGCCGATCACGTCGTCGACAAAGGCCGGCTTGCGATGCTCGTACGCGACGTGGCCGACGAACTGGAACGCCCAGCCGATCACGAACAGACCGATGCCGGTGGCGAGCCACACGAGCGTCGTCTGCGCGGCGATCCACTCGCCGAACGCGATGCACAGCGCCGACACGCAGGCCATCATCACGCCGAGCGGCACGTCGAGCGCGAGATAGTAGACGGTCGCCGCGACGAACAGCAGCCACGCCGGCGACAGGCTCACCGGGAACATGCCGGCGCCGAACGTCGGGCGGCTCAGCAACACCGCGAGCGCCAGCACGATCATCGGAATGCCGACGAAGTGCGTGGCGATATTGCGCCGGTCGCGATGGTAGGCCGCGTATTGCGTCAGTTGCTCGGTCAGCGTTCTCATCAGTGCCGCTCCTGTGTGAAAGTCAGCATAATCGCGGGCGATGGAATTTGAAACCATCGGCTACCCGACAATTCACGCCAACCTTCGACCCCGCCGCCAGTATGCCGTCCATCACCGAGCGTTTTTCATCGCATGAGCTGGCCGCGCGGCTCGCGCGCAGCGCATGGTTTCGCGCGGCCCCTGCTGGAATGCAGACGCAGTTGCTCGACACGGGACGGGTGGAAGCACTTGCGGCCGGCGAACGGCTCTTCACGCGCGGCGATGCCGACGACGGCCTCTACTGTGTGCTCGACGGTCTGATCCGGATCGGCGCGGCGAGTTCGGCGGGCAAGGAAGCGTTGCTCGCGGTGATCGAGCCGGTGAACTGGTTCGGCGAGATCGCGCTGTTCGACCATCGGCCGCGCACCCACGATGCGTATGCCGAGCGCGATTCCGCGCTGTTTCATGTGCCGCGCGCGGCGCTCGCCACGTTGCTCGAACGCAATCCGGCTTACTGGCATGCGTTCGGTCTGCTGCTCACGCACAAGCTGCGTCTCGCGTTCGAAGCGATCGAGGAAGCCGCGCTGCTGCCCGCCGCGCCGCGTATCGCGCGACGCCTATTGCTGATGGCCGGCGGCTATGGCGAACCCGGCGCGTTGCGGCGTGTGCTGAAGGTGCCGCAGGAAGATCTCGCGATGCTGCTCGCGTTGTCGCGGCAGACGATCAATCAGACGCTCAAGCTCTTCGAGACGCAGGGCGCGTTGAAGCTGCGCTACGCGGAGATTGAAATCGTCGATGCGGGCCGGCTGCGCGCGTTGGCCGAATTGCCGAACGACGCGTCGCCCATGTCGCCCGTGTGAAGCGATACCGCCGGATGCCGCCCAAGCGGAATTAACGCGCGCTTGTGGACTGGCTGCTGATCCGACGCTTGAGCGGTCCGATCGTCGCGGCAGGCAAGGTCGCGAGCAGCGTATGCAAGGTGAAATCGAGATCTTCACGCGCGATGTCGAGTTGCACGCGAACAGCTTCGCGCACGGTTTCCGTGCTGACCACGTACACGCCGAGCGGCGAGTGCAGGAGCGTCTTCAACAGGAGATGCGGCAGCGTCACGTCGAGCAGCGCGCGTGACGACGGAAACGGAATGACGTTGTTGCGGCGAGTCGGTTGCTGGCCGGCGGATTGCGATGCGAACGCGTCGAGCGATTGCGTGAGAGCCATTTGAGGCGGCGTTCAGGTGACGCCGGTAGTGAGTCGGAACAGTTGGAGCGTACTCGTCCGCGAATAAAGACAGTGCAAAAATTCGGGCTTGCGTCGGTAAAAAGACACGGCACGCGAATAAGCATCAATCGCCATGAAGAAAAAAAGGCGAGTCATACGACTCGCCCTCCCTGAACGGCATCACCCGGCTTCGATAGACTTTTATTTCAACAGCATTTGCCTGGCCGGTAAGCGCCGGAACCGATCACGTGTTATTGCGTTTTCGTCGCGTCGGTTTGTGCGCCGTCGGCTTTTGCCGGGGCAGTGCTGGCCTCTTTCGCGCTCTCCGTTTTAGTCTTTGCGGCACTGGTCTCGACGGCTTTCTTCTTGCTGGACTTGTGGGTCTTCTTCGTATGGGCGGAAGTCTTCTTCACGTGCTTTTTCGGTGCGGCTTCGGCGGGCGCTTTGGTCGTGGCCGCGCTGTCGGTCGTCGCGCCGGCTTGCGCCGTGGTGCTGGCCTTCAGATTCGCCTGACCGGCAGCGGGCATCTGCGCGGCTTGAGCAGCGGGTGCGGCTTGCGTCGGTTGGGCGGCGGTCGGTGCGGCCGTTTGAGCGAATGCGGTCGACACGAGCAGAGCGGAAGCAACAGCGGCGAAAAGCGTCTTCATGGTGTGACTCCTTGTTGAATCGGTGGATTCGTTTTATCGCGGCTGAATTATTTCAGCGCTGCCGGTTTAACGTAGGCCGGAATACCGCAGTTGACGCGGTGCTGGTGACAAAACGTAACTAGTGCATCGGCGCTGATACATGTCGGAATGCGCGAATTGCGCGAGCGGCGCGCCGGATAAGGCGAAGCGGGCAGAGCCAAAGAAAAAGGCGGGAGAAAAGTTCTCCCGCCTCTTAACGATGCTTTGCATTTGCCGATGCATGCACCGGTCAACGCATGGTGAAGCCGCAGCGAATCGACTGTCAGTGAAGTGTTATTCGCGCGTGAATCAAGCAGTGAAACTACCGCTCGTCACTGAAACGGATTCTTGACGACGCCCGGTTTCTCATCCGGTTCGTCCTTCACTTTCGCCGGCAAGTCCGCTTGCGCCTGCAGACTCGCGACGATCGCATCGACCGCTTCCTTCAGTGCGAGCGCCGCCTTCAGGCCGCGCTGGTCGCGCGTCAATTCGAGCTCGCCGTTCAGCACGACGCGCGTCGTGCCGTTGCTGAGCGTGAGCGCGTCGCCCTGGATGTTGAGTACGTCGTCGTCGTTCGAATAGGGTTTAAACACCTTTCAGTCCTCCTGGCCGCTGGTCCTTGATGTTCTCCGGAATGCCCGGAAAACGGATACCCGATATCGCTTCGAGTTCGTGAATCGTACGGATGTCGTAGCGATTGGTCGACACATTATCGACCACGATCGCGAACGCCAGTTGCCGTGACGGCACATAGACGACCTTGTACAACTGTGTCGGCACGAATACGCGCGTCGGTCCGATGGTCTGCAACTGCTGACCGTTGAAAAGCGGGCCGGTGACGACATAAGTGTCGTCGTAAGAGATCGCGATCTTGCGCACAGCGGTTTCGATGCGTGCCCACAATCGTTGGTTGTTCTGACGGTTTTGCGGCACCACGTTCGCGAGCGAGAACGATTGCGCCATCGCCTGCTGGTTCCAGCGATTACCCGCCGGGCTCATATGGCCGCGATCGAAACCGCTGCGCTTGTAGTCGGCGAGCGTCGCGCCTTCGCCGTCGGGCAGACGCGCGTCTTCGAAGAATTTGTTGGTGCGCGTGATGTCCTTCGCGTCTTCGATGTGCGCTCGCGTCAAATGCTCGGCCGACCACAGCGGTCCGTGCGTGATGCCCGAATGCAGTACCGTGAAATCGCTATAGCAGAGCAGGCGCGTTTTCGGCGCCATCTTCTGATTGGTGAGGACGGGCCACTGCGCATTCGGTGTGAACTGGGTACAGGAGGATGCCGCGCTCGCATGAGCGGCGACGGCGAATAACAGACAGGCAAGCCACTTCTTCATGTGTCGGTCGTTCGATGGATGGGGGCGCAAGTATAGCGTCGCGACTCGCGTCGAGCGATCTCGATATGCGCGTTAAAAAAGCAGGGCGAAGAAGCAGGTCGAAGAAGCAGGCGGAAAAAGCGGGAACAAATGCGGCGGAGGAAAAGCGCGCTGCGTAGCGTGAGGGGTGGCGTAAAGCGTGGCGTAAAAAAATGGGCCGCTTCACAGCGACCCGAATGCGTGGACTTCCGACTCTACGCATGCAAGCTTAAGGAGTTCTGAAGCGTTGCGACGACGTCGAGCCGATCTGTGCGCTCGCGCACGCACATCTCGACATGAGCGAACGGCCGCTCGCTCATGAGCCGGAAGTTTCGACTGAAAAAAACAGCGCGACGAAGCGTGCAGGACCTAATTACCGAACAGACTGTTTTCGGCGTTGACCTTCTGACGGTCCACCGCCTGCAGACGCCAGAAGCCGTGGGTCGGCTTGCGGGTTGGCAGCGCGGTCCATGCGGCGTCGCCTTGCGCGGCGCTCACCCGTTCCTTGCGATCGACGTGCAGACCGCGCAGCGTACACAGCGGCGCATCGGCGCTAGGCGCGCAGAGGGCGGTCACGCCGTTCTGGTCGCGCAGCTCTCCCCATGGGGGCAGGTCGATCCCTTGATGCGCCTCTCTCGACCACCGGTGTTCGTCGGTGTCGAGCCAGAGCACGGCGTAATCATGGCTTACGGTGGGATCGGAACCGTTGATCAGGATGGTCAGTCGCATGTCAGTTCCGTACAAAGTGCGAAGTGGCGAAGTGCTTTATCAGTCTAGGCGGCGCCGTGCGTTATGCAAGGCAAAGGTATGACGAGCGGGACGAAAATATTTTTATCGAACGGGCGTGCCGAGGTATGGCTGTTGCTGCGATGCGCGGCGGCATCGGCGGTGTGCGCGTGGTCCGTGAAGGCACGCGCACACCGCGACCGCGGGCGACCGACTTCGGCGCGAAGCGGTCAGGCCAGATCGAGTGTGGCGGTCAGATCGCCGAGCGGTGCGAGACCGTTTTTCGCGAAGGCCTGATCTCGCGCGACCACGCCATCGAGCGGCGCGAGTCCGTGCACGCGGCTGATGAAACGCAGAATCGAATTGGTGTCGTACACCGTGTGATCGACGTAGCCTTTCTTCGCGAGCGGCGAGATCACCAGCGCGGGAATTCGCGAGCCCGGACCCCAGCGGTCGCCGATGGGCGGCGCGACGTGATCCCACCAGCCGCCGTTTTCGTCGACGGTGACGATCACGACCGTGTTCTGCCATTGCGGTCCGCGCTGGATGTGATCGATCAGCGTCGCGATGTGGCGGTCGCCCGACGCGACGTCCGCGTAACCCGCGTGCATGTTCAGGTCGCCCTGCGGCTTGTAGAACGTGACCGTGGGCAGACGACCCGCGTCGATATCGGCGATCAGGCGATTGGTCGACGCGTCGTTGCCCATGCCGCCGTCGCGCAGATAGCGGCGGCGCGCGGCGGTGCCCGGCGCGTAGTTGGCGAAGTAGTTGAACGGCTGATGGTGATACTGGAAGTCGGGCATCGCGCCGGTGTCGCGATGTTCTAGCGCGAATTGCCACGCGCCGCTGTACCACGCCCAGTCGACGCCCTTGTCGGTCAGCCGGTCGCCGATCGTCGCGTAATGCTGCGGCGGCATCACGTGCGGGTCGGACTGATCCGCGAGCGCGGGGTCGCCGCCTTCGGCCGGCCGCACGCTGCTCGGCTGATACGGCGGCGCCATCGTGTTGACCGCGTAGCCGTCGGCGGTGAATGCGCCGTCGTGGACGAATTTCGGCGGACCGTCGAGCGCCGACGCGGGCGAGTTCGGCGCGAGCTTCAGCCGGGTGCCGGTCGGATCGTCGCCTTCGACCACCGACACCATCTTCTTCGCCGGGCTGTTCTGAATGTTCGGGTAGTACGGCGCCTGCGCGGAGATCAGGAAGATGTGATTCAGCCACGAGCCGCCGAACGCGGCCATGAAGAAGTTGTCGCACAGCGTGTACTGCTGCGCGAGACCCCAGAGCCGCAGCGTATCCGGCGAATTGCGGTAATGCCCCATCACGAGACCGCCGGAATCGCCCCACGCGGCGAACTGGTTGTTGCGCCCGGCGTTGATCTGCATCTGGTTCTGATAGAAGCGATGCACGAGGTCGCGCGTGATCACGCCGGTCGGCAGCGGCGCGCCGTGTGCGTCGACGATGCGAAACGGCCGGTTGTGCAGATGATCGAGATCCTTCTCGCCGATCATGTAGCGCTTGCCGTCGACCTCCTGCGCCTGCGGCACGAGGCCGCCCCAGATCGCCGGCAGTCGCGGCAGCGGCGTCTTGCCGTCGCGGTCGAACTGGATGTATTGCTCGGCGGCGACCGCGTCGAGCGGATGCTGGACGCCCGGATAGTTGCCGTACAGGTTCGCGAAGCTGCGATTCTCCGCGTAGATCACGACGATGTTCTTCACCTGATCGTGCAGCGCGGCGTCCAGCCGCAAGTCGGCGGCGCTGCGTGGCGCGCCGTTACCGGCGAGGCCGTCGGTCTTGCAGCCGCTCAGCGCCAGGCCGAGACCGACCGCCGCGAGACCGGTGAGGACGCGGCGGCGCTCCGGGTCGTCGGGGGCGTCGCCGGCGTTATCGAGCGAGCTGGGGTTGTCCAGGTTCGGCGGCAGGTGAGGGTCGTGGTCGGTCATCGATGAGTTCCGAAGGAGACATGACGTTCGTATCGGCGACGCCCGCAGCGGCGCGAGCGACACCGGTTGCGATTCGAAAAGGCCGGCAGGCCTCGCGGTTCAAGGAAGTCGACGCTTCACGCGCCAGCTGTGATGCGTTGCATCGACGGCTAATAGTAGCCAGTGCCGTGCGTCGACCGGATGACGCTTTTGCGTTGCGTAACGGTCGACGGTCAATTCGAGTTCGTCGTGCGCGCGCAGATGGCAGGTGGCGTGCGCGCCGGAGCCGTCCGCGAATTCGACCCGCGCCTCGGCGAGCCCGGGCGCTACCGCCGGCTCGGGCAGATGCGCGATGCGCACTGCGCAGCCCGGATAAAGATGCGAGTCGGCGACCTGGATCTGGATGGCATCGGACATGGCGGGGCCTCCCTACGCTCGAGCGGCGCCAGCGCGCGGCAGCCGTGCCCGCGCTGCCGGGCCGGATCAAAGCATAGCACCGGGTGGCCGATTCGCCGCATGCTTCGCGCTATCATCATGGACTGGACCTAACGAACCGCACGAAAACGGCAGCCAAGATGGCAAAAGAAGAGCAGACAGGAGTGAGACGCAGGCAGGCCAAACCCCGCGGAGCCGCCGCATCGGTTTCGCAGAACGAAGCGGCGCAGTCGCTCGCGCAGAGCGAAGCGCTACCCGTTGCCGCCGACGACGACAGCGCCAGCGGATCGACTTATCTGGTGCCGGGCCTCGAACGCGGCCTGCGCATCCTCGCCGAATTCAGCGCGCGCGAGCCGGTGCTCGGCGCGCCCGAGCTGTCGAAGCGGATCGGCATTCCGCGCACCACCACCTTCCGTCTGCTGCAGACGCTCGAAGCGCTCGGCTTCCTCGAACGCGTCAATGGCGACCGCTATTTCCGGCTGAGCGTCGCGGTGCTGCGGCTCGGCTTCGAATATCTGAGCTCGCTCGAACTGACCGACGTCGGCACGCCGATTCTCGAACGCCTGCGCGATGCGACCGGCCTCAGCACGCATCTGTTGATCCGCGACCAGCGCGACGTGGTGTTCGTCGCGAAGGCTCAAACGCACGAGCCGATGTTCAGCTCGGTGAAGGTGCACGTCGGCACGCGCCTGCCCGCACACGCGACCGTGCATGGCCAGGTGCTGATGGGCGATCTGAGTTTCGAGGAGTTGCGCCAGCTTTATCCGGAGCCGCAACTCGAACGCTTCACCGAACGCACGCCCGCGACCGTCGAGGAACTGTACGGCCGGGTGCGCGAGAGCGCGGCGCTCGGCTATGCGGTGAGCGAGGCGTCGTTCGAGCGGGGTATTTCGGTGGTGAGCGCGCCGGTGCGCGATCAGAGCGGCAAGATCGCCGCGGCGTTGACCATCACGATTCCGCGTTCGGATATCGGCGAGTCGGCGGAGCGCGAGCCGCTGGTTATCTCGGTGTGTCAGGCGGCGCTCGAACTGTCCGAGCGTCTGAGCTATCGTCCGCGTTCGGACGATCCGACCGCGATGCAGGCGCGTCGCCGGCCGGTGCCCGCGCATTGAACACGCGTTGAGCGTGGCCGTCGCCGGCCGCCGCTCGTTATAGCTGTTACTTCACGCGCTTACTTCAAACCGCGTTTTTAAGTGGAGCGGCGAGTCCTGCTGTGTTGCACAGCAGGACTCGCCACATCGCATCACGCGCGTCGACTGATGTCGACTGATCAGAACGAGTGATGAATGCCGCTCAGAACGATCGCCTGGTTGCGGCCGCTCGATACGCCCGCGGTGAAGAACGCCGCATCGGTGTTCGACCCCGCGCGCTGATACAGCGCGTTGACATACACCTGGGTCGACTTCGACAGCGAATAGATGTTGCCGATCATGAACTGGGTCCAGCGATGGCCCGCCAGCGTCGTCGTCGCGGCGCCGCCCGCGATCGTGTTGAACGGTGTGACCTGCCAGTTCGCGCCCGCGTCGTAGCTCTGGTAGGTATCGGAGTGGCCGGCGCTTTCGAGCTTCACGCGCGTGTACAGACCGTGCACCAGCACGCTGCCGAACTGGTATGACAGACCGGCGCCCATGTTCTGCAGCTTGTCGGCCGTGTAGGTCGCGGCCGGCTGACCCTGGAAGGTCGTGATGCCGGTCGTGACGATCGACGGCGTGCGGTTGTTTTCGTTCGAGTAGCTCGCGCCGGCCTTGAAGCCGCCGTTCGCGTAGGTCGCCGCGAAGCCGTAGGTGCGGCCGGTCGCGAAGTTGGTCTGGTTGCCGAGACCCATCATCGCGCCGACGGTGAAGCCGCCGAACGACGTCGAGCGGAATTTCACCGAGTTGTCGTACGGCACGACCGCGGTGTTGGCGAGCGCGTCGATGTTGCCCGGGTGGAACGCGTACCAGCTCGCGCCCTGATAGGCCGTGCTGAAGGTGCCGAGCACGTCGAAGCTGAACGGCGTCTGATGGCCGAAGGTCAGCGTGCCGATCCGGTCGTCCGAGAGGCCCACGTAAGCCATCCGGTTGAACAGCACGCCGGATTTCGCCATCGCGCCGGTGTTCGTATAGAAGCCGTTTTCGAGCTGGAAGACCGCCTTCAGGCCGTTGCCCAGATCTTCCACGCCCTTCAGGCCCCAACGGTCCGGCTGCGTGTTGCCCTGTTCCATCATCCACTTCGAGCTGCCGCCCACGTTGCTGATATACGCGATACCGGCATCGAGGCTGCCGTACAGCGTCACGCTGCTTTGTGCCCACGCGCCCGTGGTCATGCAAGCTGCCGTCAAACCGGCCGCAATAGTTCGCTTCACCGTTGGTTCTCCTGATCAAACGACGTAGACACTCGCCGAATGCACCGTCCCTGATCTGTCTTCTTGGGGTTGATACGGCTCTGATACTTCGCCAGAGCCTCCTCGGGTCTTACGTTCCACCTATGGACAAACGTATCGCCTATGGAAAGTATAGATAAGCCGAGATCGGTCGAAATAAATATCGAGACCAGGACAAACCCTCCCGTTTTGGTTGCTGATCGTCTGAACATAGGCGCGCAGCCGCGCCCGCAAAGCGCTGCGTGGCGTGGACTTCAGCGCGATTCGCCGCGGCCGGCCGTCGGCGAAAAACGACACTCGGTGTTTTCCCTTAAGAGCGCATTTTTTTATTTTCTTCCGCTCCGGACGACTCCTATAATTGTCCATACACGAACTGATGTTCCTTATATGGAACATCTGGGCTCAGGAGAACGTGAGAAATGACTGAACAATGGCGCTGTGCCGGACATGCCGGTGACCTGTCCGAAGACTCCCCGCTCGAATTCAAATTCGACGACACGGAGGTCGGCATCTACAAGGTGGGCGACGAGATCTACGCGATGGAAAACGTTTGTCCCCACGCGTACGCGTTGCTGACGCAGGGCTTTATCGACGGCGATACCGTCGAATGTCCGCTGCACGAAGCCGTGTTCCATATCCCGACCGGCAAATGTCTGAAAGAGCCGGGCGGCCGCGACCTGAAGATGTACTCGGTGCGTCTCGCAGGTGAAGAAATCCAGATCAAGGTGGAATGACATGCGAGAGGTAGCCGTGAATTTCAATCCGTTTCTGAAGCCGTGGCTTGCGCCGCAACCGAACAACGTCGCCGGCAAGGGTGTGATCGAGAAGCCGGGCGAGAGCGGCAATATGGTCTGGCAAAACCGCAAGGCCGAGCCGACCCAGTATGAAAACGACTTCGGCGATGCACTCGAACGCGTTTTCGAAGCCGGCGCGATGGAGTTGCAGGAAGTCGTCGACGGCTTGAACCGCGATGGTTTCCGCACCCCCGAAGGCGCGCAATGGAATGCCGAGCGTCTTGCCGCCGAATTCCGTCTGCTCGCCGACTAAGCGCGCATTTCCGAACACGTTTCATCGCATTCGTACTGGAGCCTCTTCATGACGTCCCCCACTACAACCGAAGGCACGGCCGATCCCGTCAAGTCGTATCTGGACCGCGGCCTGCGCAACTACTGGTATCCCGTCGCACCGAGCTGGCAGGTCGGCAACGCGCCGATCGGCGTGACCCGCCTCGGCGATCAGATCGTGCTGTGGCGCGATAGCGAAGGCAAAGTCCACGCGCTCGAAGACCGCTGCCCGCATCGCGGCGCGCGTCTGTCGCTGGGCTGGAACCTCGGCGACCGCGTCGCCTGCTGGTATCACGGCGTCGAAGTGAACGGCAGCGGCACCGTCGTCAACGTGCCGGCCGTGTCGAGCTGCCCGCTCGAAGGCCGCACCTGCGTGAAGTCGTACCCGGCCGAAGAACACGCCGGCGCGATCTTCCTGTGGTTCGGCGACGACGCGAACAAGGAACCCGCGCCGCTGAAGCTGCCGGAAGAACTGGTTGGTGAGGAATACGCAAGTTTCCTGTGCATGTCGAACTGGAAGTGCAATTACCAGTACGCGATCGACAACGTGATGGACCCGATGCACGGCGCCTATCTGCACGCGACCTCGCACTCGATGGCCGAAGGCGACAAGCAGGCCGACATGCGCGTGCGCAAGACCGAAACCGGTCTGATGTTCGAGAAGATCGGCCAGCGCGACGTGAACTTCGACTGGGTCGAACTCGGCGATACCGGCGCGCTGTGGATGCGCCTCGCGATTCCGTACAAGAAGAAATTCGGCCCGGGCGGCAGCTTCGGCATCATCGGCTTCGCGGTGCCGGTCGACGGCGACAACTGCCAGGTCTACTTCTGGCGTACGCGCAAGGTGCAGGGCTGGCAGCGCGACGCATGGCGCTTCCTGTATCGCAACCGCCTCGAAGGTCTGCACTGGGACGTGCTCGAACAGGACCGCTACGTCCTCGAAAGCCTCGCGCCGAACGCGCGCGAACACGAGTTCCTCTATCAGCACGACGTCGGTATGACGCGTGTGCGCCGCATGCTGCGTCAACGCGCGCAGCAGGATCTCGCCGCGCTCGACGCGCATCGCGCGGCGAACGCGACGCCCGCCGCCACCGAAGCCGGTCACAGCCATGCATAACGACGCACTCGCGGCACTCAAGGGCCGGCGCGTTCTCGTGACGGGCGGCGCGCGCGGTCTTGGCGCGGCGTTCGTGCGCGCGCTCGTCGCGGCCGGCGCGCAGGTTGTATTCGGCGACGTGCTGCACGACGAAGGCCGTGCGCTCGCGGCATCGCTCGCCGAGCAGGGTCACGCGGCGACGTACTTTCCGCTCGACCTCGCCGATCCCGCCAGCATCGAGCAGTTCGCGCAAGACGGCGCGACACAGCTCGGCGGTCTCGACGCGCTGATCAACAACGCGGCGATCACCAACTCCGGCGGCAAGTTCGCGGACGAGCTGTCCGTCGAAACGTGGGACGCGGTGATGAACGTCAACGTGCGCGGCACCTGGCTGATGAGCACCGCCGCGCTGCCGTATCTGCGCGACTCGGGCCGCGGCGCGATCGTCAACATCGCGTCGGACACGGCGATGTGGGGCGCGCCGAAGCTGCTCGCGTACGTCGCCAGCAAGGGCGCGGTGATTTCGATGACCCGTTCGCTGTCGCGCGAATTCGGCACGCACGGCGTGACCGTCAACGCGATCGCGCCGGGCCTGACCGAAGTCGAGGCGACCGCCTACGTGCCCGCCGAGCGTCATCAGTATTACCTGCAAGGCCGCGCGCTCACGCGCGCACAAGTGCCCGACGACGTAACCGGGCCGGTGCTGTTCCTGTTGTCCGATGCCGCTCGCTTTGTGACCGGCCAACTGCTGCCGGTCAACGGCGGCTTCGTGATGAATTGATCTTGTCGAATCGAAAGGAGAAAGAGATGGCGGACGCCGACAACGAACGCAAATCCTGGGACCAACCCGCCGAGGCGAGCTTTGGCCAATGGCTTGACAGCCGCGTCGCACGTTTCGAAACGCGGCGCTACGACTGGGACGCGCTGAAGTTCCAGGCCGACTACGACCCGAAGTATCGCCGTGCGCAGATGCGCTACGTCGGTACCGGCGGCACCGGCGTCGCGAAGGACATGAACACGGTGCCGGCAGGCAACTTCACGTTCTCGACGATGGTGATCCCGGCCGGCAACATCGGCCCGAGCCATATTCATACGGATGTCGAAGAAATTTTCTTCGTGCTGCGCGGCAAGATGAAAGTGATCTGCGAGCGCGACGGCGAGACGTGGGAAGCGGTGCTCGGCGAGCGTGACCTGATCTCGGTGCCGCCCGGCGTGTACCGCACGGAAATCAACATCGGCGAGGAAGACGCGCTGATGTGCGTGATGCTCGGTTCGTCGAAGCCGATCACGCCGACGTATCCGCCGGATTCGCCGCTCGCGAAGATCAAGCGCTAACCGGGCTTAGCCAGGTGTGACCCAGGCGTCGCCAAAGCGCCACAAGAGCGCTGGCGACGCACTGCAAAACCATCCACGTCATTCCATTTCAGCCACGAAAGAAATCATGTCCGCCGTTCCGTCCGATCCATCCGCCCAGGCTGCGCAGCCTGCCGCGCTCGAAGCGTTCGAGGCACGTCTCGCGCGCTATCCGGCGCAGCCAGGCAGCCTCGCGGCGCAGCGCGTGCTGAGCTATCGCGAAGTCGATCGCGCCGGCCATGACGCGCTGCCGCTCGTGCTGTTGCACGGCATCGGTTCGGGCGCGGCGTCGTGGGTGCAGCAGTTCGACGCATTCGGCGCGACGCGTCGCGTGCTGGCCTGGGATGCGCCGGGGTATGGCGCGTCCACGCCGGTCGGGGCTTCATCACCAGTCGCAGCGGATTACTCGGAAGTACTGAAGGAATGGCTCGACGCGCTCCGTATCGAACGTTGCGTGCTGGTCGGACATTCGCTGGGCGCGATCATCGCCGGCGCGTTTGCCGCCGCTTATCCGCAGCGCCTCGCGGGCCTGCTGTTGTTGTCGCCGGCGGGAGGCTACGGCGCGGCAGCGGCTGAAGTCCGCGAGGCGAAGCGCGATCAGCGCCTCGCGATGCTGAACGAACTTGGGCCCCAAGGGCTCGCCGACAAGCGCAGCGCCAACATGCTGTCGGCCCATGCCAGCGACGAAGCGCGCGCATGGGTACGCTGGAACATGTCGCGCGTGATTCCGCACGGCTATGCGCAGGCCACGCATCTGCTGGCCAACGCGGACCTCGCGGGCGATCTCGCGCACTACCACGGCCGCGTCAACGTCGCGGTCGGCGCGGACGATGCGATCACCACGCCCGAAGCCTGCGAAAAGATCGCCCAGGCCGCGCGTACCCGCCTGCAGATCGTGCCGTGCGCGGGACACGCCGGTTATATCGAAGCACCGGCCGCGTACAACGCGATCATCGACGCGTTCTGCCGCGTCGGCGCCACCGAAGCAGGCCAGCAGCCTGCCCAGAATCAGAGCCAACGCGGAGCCAATCCATGACCCCCGACACTCTTGACGACGGGCGCGAAGCCGACGTCGAGCGCAACGAAGCGAGCAGCGACACCGGCTACCGCGTGCCGGGTCTCGAACGCGGCTTGAGAATCCTGATGGAGTTCTCGCCGCGCGAGCCGGTACTCGGTGCGCCCGAACTGTCGCGCCGCCTGAACATTCCGCGCACGACGGTGTTCCGTCTGCTGCAGACGCTCGAATCGCTCGGCTTTCTCGAACGTGCCGACAAGGACCGCAACTATCGCCTCGGCGTCGCGGTGCTGCGTCTCGGCTTCGAATACCTGAGCTCGCTGGAGCTGACCGATCTCGGCCTGCCGATCATCGAAGGTCTGCGCGATGCGACCGGCCTCACGGCCCATATCGTGATTCGCGACGGACGCGACGTCGTGTTCGTCGCCAAGGCGCAAAGCCATGCGCCGATTTTCAGCTCGGTGAAGGTCAACGTCGGCACGCGCCTGCCCGCGCATGCGACGACCCACGGCCAGGTGCTGATGGGCGATCTTACGTACGACGAACTGAAGAAGCTGTACCCGGAGCCGGAACTGGAGCGCTTCACCGCGCAGACGCCGGCCACGATCAACGAACTGTATGACCGGATTCGCGACGATGCGCGGCGCGGTTTCGCGATCAGCGAGTCGTCGTTCGAGCGCGGCATTTCGGTGGTCAGCGCGCCGGTGCGCAACGACACGCGCCGCATCGTCGCGGTGATCACGACCACGATTCCGCGCCGCGAGATCGATGCGGCGCTGCTCGACGGCGGTCTCGTCGACAAGGTGCGCCGCGCGGCCGACGAACTGTCGCAGCGGCTCAATTACCGGCCGACGTCTGGGCCGAATGGTGGCAACAAGTACATGAAGGCACTGGGGCTCTGATGATCCAAATCGATTTGACCGGACAGGTTGCGGTGGTGACGGGCGGTTCGTCCGGCATCGGTCTCGCGACCGCCGAGGTGTTTTTGCGCGCGGGCGCCTCGGTCGCGATCTGCGGCCGCGACACCGAACGTCTGCAAAGCGCGCAAGCCGCGCTGACGGAAAAGTTTCCGGGCGCCCAGTTGCTCGCGCAGCGTTGCGACGTGCTCGACGCGAACGACGTCGCCGCATTCGCGCAGGCGGTGCAGCAGCGCTTCGGCCGCACCGACATGCTGGTGAACAACGCAGGCCAGGGCCGCGTGTCCACCTTCGCCGACACCAGCGACGAAGCGTGGCGCGAAGAACTCGACCTGAAGTACTTCGGCGTGATTCGCCCGACCCGCGCGTTTCTGCCGATGCTGCGCGACACCGCCAGCGCCGGCCGCAACGCGGCGATCGTCAACGTGAATTCGCTGCTCGCGCTGCAGCCGGAGCCGCACATGGTGGCGACTTCATCGGCGCGTGCCGGTTTGCTGAGTCTGACGAAGTCGCTCGCGGTCGAATTCGCGCCGCAGCAGATTCGCGTCAACTCGATCCTGATCGGCATCGTCGAGTCGGGGCAGTGGCGCCGCCGTTATGCGACCCAGGCCGCGCCCGGTCAGAGTTGGGAAGACTGGACCGGCGAACTGGCGCGCAAGAAAAACATTCCGCTCGGCCGCTTCGGCCGCCCCGAAGAAGCCGCACAGGCGCTCTTTTATCTGGCTACCCCGCTGTCGTCGTACACGACTGGCAGTCACATCGATGTTTCTGGAGGCGTTGCACGACATGTCTAACAAAACCACCGTTGGCGAACTGATCGCCGCCTTTCTCGAGCAATGCGGCGTCAAAA
Source organism: Paraburkholderia antibiotica (assembly GCF_012927125.1). GTDB lineage: Bacteria > Pseudomonadota > Gammaproteobacteria > Burkholderiales > Burkholderiaceae > Paraburkholderia > Paraburkholderia antibiotica. The sequence continues at coordinate 37,481 of NZ_JABBFZ010000005.1, read as the reverse complement.
CCGCATTCGGCGTGATCTCGATCCACAACATGCCGATCCTCGACGCGATCAACACGCGCGGCAAGATCCGCTATGTCGGCGCGCGCGGCGAAGCCGGCGCGGTGAACATGGCCGACGGCCTCGCGCGCGTCTCCGGCGGCCTCGGCGTGGCCTTCACCAGCACCGGTACGGCGGCGGGCAACGCGGCGGGCGCGATGGTCGAAGCGCTGACGGCGGGCACGGCACTGCTGCACGTGACCGGCCAGATCGAAACCGAATACCTCGATCAGGACCTCGCTTACATCCACGAGGCACCGGATCAGCTGTCGATGCTGCAATCGATCTCGAAGGCCGCGTTCCGCGTGCGCTCGGTCGAAACCGCGCTGCCGACGATCCGCGAAGCGGTGCGCGTCGCGCAAACGGCGCCGAGCGGCCCGGTCAGCGTCGAGATTCCGATCGACATCCAGGCCGCCGAAATCGAATGGCCGAACGATCTTGGCGCGCCGCACGTGAGCACGCTCACGCATTGCAGCGAGCGCGTGAAGCAACTCGCTGAACAACTGGCCCAGAAGAAGCGCCCGTTGCTGTGGCTCGGCGGCGGCACGCGCCATGCGCGCGCGGCGGTCGAACGTCTGGTTGCACTCGGCTTCGGCGTGGTGACCAGCGTGCAGGGTCGCGGCGTGCTGCCCGAAGATCATCCGGCCACGCTCGGCGCGTTCAACGTGCACAGCGCGGTCGAAAGCTTCTACAAGACCTGCGACGCGCTGGTCGTGGTCGGTTCGCGTCTGCGCGGCAATGAAACGCTGAAGTACAAGCTCGCGCTGCCGCAGCCGCTGTATCGCATCGACGCTGACGCGCTCGCCGACAACCGCGGCTATCGCAACGAGCTGTTCGTTCACGGCGATGCTTCTGCAGTGCTCGACGAACTCGCCACGCTGCTCGAAGGCAAGCTGAAGATCGATCCGGCGTTCGCGCAGGATCTGGCCGCCGCGCGCGAAAGTGCGGTCGCCGACGTCAGCAAGGGTCTCGGTCCGTACAAGCGTCTCGTCGACGCGCTGCAGGACGCAGTGGGCCGCGACTACAACTGGGTGCGCGACGTGACGATCTCGAACAGCACGTGGGGCAACCGCCTGCTGAAGATCTTCAATCCGCGCGCCGGCGTGCACGCGCTCGGCGGCGGCATCGGCCAGGGCATGCAGATGGGTATCGGCGCGGCGCTGGCAGGCAATGCGGCGAAGACGGTGGCGCTGTGCGGCGACGGCGGCCTGATGGTCAACGTCGGTGAACTCGCGACGGCCGTGCAGGAAAACGCCAACGTGATGATCGTGCTGATGAACGACCAGTGCTACGGCGTGATCCGCAACATCCAGGACGCGCAGTACGGCGGCCGCCGCTGCTACGTGCAACTGCATCAGCCGGATTTCGCGCAGTTCTGCGAAAGCCTGAAGCTGCCGCACTACCGCATCAAGTCGCTCGACGACGCCGCTTCGATCATCCGCGAAGGCATGGCGCAGACGGGTCCGGTGCTGGTCGAAGTGGACATGCTGTCGGTCGGCTCGTTCGCGACCGCGTTCGCGGGCCCGCCGGTCAAGAAAGAGGAGCCGGAACATGCATGAGGCCGCGTACGCAGGACAGCACGCGCCCGTCGACATCGCGATGATCGGTTTCGGCGCGATCGGTCAGACGGTGTATCGCTCGGTCGTTGCCGATCCGGCGGTGCGCGTGTCGCATGTGATCGTGCCTGAGCATCAGGTGGCGTCGGTGCGCGAAGCGGTGGGCGCGTCGGTCGATGTGGTGTCGTCGGTGCCGGCGCTGAGCACGAAGCCGCAGTTCGTGCTCGAATGCGCGGGCCACGGCGCGCTCGTCGATCACGTGGTGCCGCTGCTGAAGAGCGGCGTCGATTGCGCGGTGGCGTCGATCGGCGCGCTGTCCGACGTCGCGTTGCTCGACGCGCTGGCCGCCGCGGCCGATCAGGGTGATGCGACGCTCACGCTGCTGTCGGGCGCGATCGGCGGCGTCGACGCGATCTCGGCGGCGCGCTTTGGCGGCCTCGACGAAGTGCTGTACACCGGCCGCAAGCCGCCGACCGGCTGGCTCGGCACGCCGGCCGAACAGGTCTGCGATCTGGCCACGCTCAGCGAAGAGAAAGTGATTTTCGAAGGTAGCGCGCGCGACGCGGCGCGGCTCTATCCGAAGAACGCGAACGTCGCCGCGACGATCGCGCTCGCCGGGCTCGGGCTCGACCACACGACGGTGCGGCTGATCGCCGATCCGCACGTGACGCGCAACGTGCATCGCATTCTCGCGCGCGGCGCGTTCGGCGAGATGTCGCTGGAAATGAGCGGCAAGCCGCTGCCGGATAACCCGAAGACCTCCGCACTGACCGCGTATAGCGCGATCCGCGCACTGCGCAACCGCGCGGCGCGCTGCGTGATTTGAAGAACCTGGCCTGACAGCAACCGGAACGACCGACATGACTCACTTCGATACCAGCCTCGTGCCCAACGGCGATATTTTTATCGGCGGCGAATGGCGGCCGGGGCGCGGCAACCCGTATAAAAGCCTGTATCCGGCGGATCAGTCGGTCAACATGGAAATCTCGACGGCCAATGCGGACGACGCGCGCGACGCGATCGAAGCCGCCGACGCGGCATGGCGCAAGCCGGACTGGTCGGGTCTGAAGCCGCATCAGCGCGCGCTGATCCTGTACCGCATCGCCGATCTGATCATGGCGCGCCACGAAGCGCTGGCGAATCTGCAACGCCGCGACAACGGCAAGCCGATCGGCGAGACGCGCGTGCTGGTCGCGAGCGCGGCAAACACGTTCCGCTATTTCGCGGCCTGCCTCGAAACGCTCGACGAAGAGCTCACGCCGTCGCGCGGCGACTATCTGACGATGAGCCTCTACGAGCCGATCGGCGTGATCGCGGCGATTACGCCGTGGAATTCGCCGATCGCCTCCGACGCGCAGAAGCTCGCGCCGGCCCTCGCGGGCGGCAACGCGGTGGTGCTCAAGCCGGCCGAAGTCACGCCGCTGGTGTCGCTTGCGCTCGCGCGCATCTGCGAGGAAGCGGGCGTGCCGAAGGGCGTGGTCAGCGTGCTGCCGGGCAAGGGCTCGGTGATCGGCGACGTTTTGGTGCGTCATCCGCTCGTGAAGAAGGTGTCGTTCACCGGCGGCACCGAAGTGGGCCGCGGCATCGCGCGCATCGCGGCGGACAAGCTGATGCCGGTGTCGCTCGAACTCGGCGGCAAGTCGCCGACCATCGTGTTCGACGACGCCGATCTCGATCATGCGGTCAACGGCGTGCTGTACGGCATCTTCAGCTCGTCGGGCGAAGCGTGCATCGCGGGTTCGCGGCTCTTCGTGCAGCGCTCGATCTACGACGCGTTCATGCAGCGCCTCGTCGAAGGCGCGCGCAAGCTGCGCGTTGGCGATCCGTCGCGCGAGAACACGCAGATGGGTCCGCTGATTACGCAGGCGCATCGCGAAACGATCGAACGCTATGTCGCGCTCGGTCTCGAAGAGGGCGGGCGTCTCTTGTGCGGCGGCGAGCGTCCGGTCGGCGATGGCCGCGAAGCCGGCACCTACTTCCAGCCGACGATTCTCGAAGGCCTCTCGAACGACGCGAAGATCTGCCAGGAAGAAATCTTCGGCCCGGTGCTCGTCGCAATGCCGTTCGACGACGAAGCGGCGCTGCTGAAGGAAGCGAACAATAGTGTGTTCGGTCTCGCCGCCGGCATCTGGACGCGCGATTACAAACGCGCGTACCGGATCGCGCGCGGGCTGGACGCCGGCACCATCTGGATCAACACCTACAAGCTGTTCTCGATTTCGACGCCGTTCAGCGGCTGGAAGGAGAGCGGCATGGGACGCGAAAAAGGCCGTCTCGGCATTCGCGAATACATGCAACAGAAGAGCCTCTACTGGGGCTTGAACGAAGCGCCGCTGGCGTGGGCGAACTAAAGCGGGCAACGAAGAGGCACGTTATGACGATTCTCGGCATTGAACAGATTACCTACGGCGTGACGGATCTCGCCACCTGTCGCAGCTTTTTCGCGGACTGGGGCATGAAGGAAACCGCGCACGACGACAAACACGCGCGCTTCGTCACGCAGAACGGCTGCACCGTGCTCGTCGTCGATGCGAACGAGCCGTCGCTGCCGCCCGCGTTCGAGGAAGGCCCGACGCTGCGCGAAGTGACATGGGGTGTTGCCACTAAAGCGGAACTCGACGCACTGCGCGGCCGCTTCGCCGGTCAGCCGGGCCACTACGAAACCGACGACGCCGTCGGCTGCATCGACCCGAACGGGATGGCGATCCGCGTCGAAGTCACGCGCAAATGGGCGATCGACGTGCAGGGTTCGCCGTCGAACGTGTGGGGCCAGACGCTGCGCGTCGATCAGCCGTCGCCGGTCTACGAACGCGCGGAGCCGGTCGAAGTGGGCCACGTGGTGTTCTTCACGAACAACCTCGCCGAGCAGGAAAAGTTCTATCACGAGCTGCTCGGCTTCGAGACGTCGGACCGTTATCCGGGCCGCGGCGCATTCATGCGCTGCGCGCCGCACGGCGGTCACCACGACCTGTTCCTGCTCGCGCTGCCGAACGGCAAACGCGGCCTGAACCACGTCGCGTTCACCGTGCGCGACATCCATGAAGTATTCGGCGGCGGCATGCACATCAGCCGCTGCGGCTGGGAAACGCAGCTCGGGCCGGGTCGTCATCCGGTGTCGTCGGCGTACTTCTGGTACTTCAAGAATCCGGCCGGCGGCCTGATCGAGTACTACGCGGACGAAGACCAGTTGACGCCCGAATGGCAGCCGCGCGATTTCGAGCCGGGCCCGACCGTGTTCGCCGAATGGGCGATCGACGGCGGCATCGACGGCAATACGCGTCGTCAGAGAGACGCGAAGGCGCCGGAGGGCAAGTTCATGACGGAGCGTAAAAATGACTGACGCTGCCACCGAACACGCGCAAGTCGCGCACGCCGGGCTCGAAGCGCCGCGCACGATCGTCGTGATCGGCGGCGGTCAGGCGGCCGGCTGGGTCGTGAAGACCTTGCGCAAAGAAGGCTTCGACGGCCGCCTCGTGATGATCGCCGACGAAGTGCATCTGCCGTACGAGCGGCCGCCGCTGTCGAAGGCGGTGCTGGCCGGCGACGCCGACATCGACACGGTGCGGCTCGTGAAGCCCGACGATTTCGACGCGTTGAACGTCGAGGCATGGCAGCCGGATTGCGCGACCTCGATCGATCGCGAGCAGCGCATCGTGCGCACCAAGGCGGGCCGCGAAGTGCGGTACGACCGCCTCGTGATCGCCACCGGAGGCGCCGCGCGCCGTTTGCCCGACGCGATCGTGCAGACCTCGCACATCGCCTATCTGCGCACGCTCGACGAAGCGGTCGCGCTCGGCGAACGGTTGCGCGCAAGCCGGCGCGTGCTGGTGATCGGTGGCGGCTGGATCGGTCTCGAAGTCGCGGCGACCGCGCGAAAGCTCGGTGTCGAGGCGAGTGTGGTGGAAGGCGCGCCGCGTTTGTGCGCGCGCTCGCTGCCGCCGCTGGTGTCGGATTTCCTGCTGGAGCTGCATCGCGCGAACGGCGTGGACGTGCGGCTGAACGCGGCGCTCGTCAAGCTCGAGGATCACCCGCACGACGCGAACCGGATTCGCGCGACCTTCGCCGACGGCTCGACGCTCGATGCCGATTTCGCGGTGGCCGGCATCGGCCTCACGCCGCACACGGCGATTGCGCAGGCGGCGGGCGTGAAGGTGGAAGACGGCATCGTGGTCGATCACTTCGGCGCGACCGACGATCCGCGCATCTTCGCGTGCGGCGACGTCGCGAATCATCCGAGCGCGTGGCTGAAGCGCCGCGTGCGGCTCGAATCGTGGGCGAACGCGCAGAACCAGGCGATCTCCACCGCGAAAGCGCTGCTCGGCACCTTCGAACCGTACGCGGACATTCCGTGGTTCTGGTCCGATCAGTACGACGTGAATCTGCAGATTCTCGGCGACATTCCGGCCAATGCCGAACTCGCCGTGCGCGGCGATCTGCCGGCGAAACGCGCGACGCTGTTCTATCTGGAAGACAACACGATCCGCGGCGTGATCGCGATCAACACTCCGCGCGAACTGAAGCTCTCGCGCAAGTGGATGAACCAAGGCCGGACCATCGACCTTGCCACCCTGACTGACGCCTCTACGGCGCTTGCCTAACCATTCTTACGGACGGCACCTCGGCATGAGAACCATCGATAACACTACTGGAGACCGTAGCAGCGCCGGCGTTTCAGGCGCAGTTACGCAAGGCTCGATCATCGCGCGTCTGGAGCGCTTGCCGAGGAACGGGATGCAGGTGCGCGCGCGTATCCTGATCGGCCTCGCGACGTTCTTCGACGGCTTCGACGTGATCGCCATCGCGGCGACGCTGCCGCTGCTGATCGCGAAGTGGAACCTGACGCCGTGGGACGTCGGCTTCCTTCTGGGCTCCGGTTCCGTAGGACAACTGATCGGCGCGTTCCTGTTTCCGTGGTATGCGGAACGTGCCGGCCGCGTGAAGGCGATTGCGCTGAGCTCGGGCATTATCGGCATCACCAGTATTGCCTGCGGCTTTGCACCGACCTTCGCGGTGTTCGTCGCGCTGCGCATCGTCCAGGGTCTGGGCCTCGGCGGCGAGTTGCCGGTGGCCGCGACCTACATCAACGAGATCAGCCGCGCGCACGGTCGTGGGCGCTTCGTGCTGCTGTATGAAATCGTGTTCCCGATCGGTCTGCTTGCGTCGAGCGCGCTCGGTGCGTGGATCGTACCGCGTTTCGGCTGGCAGGCGATGTACTTCATCGGCGGTATGCCGTTGATCCTGTTCTTCGTGCTGCGCCGGCTCGTGCCCGAATCGCCGCGCTGGCTCGCCGTGCGGGACCGGATGGCCGAAGCCGATTCCTCCGTGCTCGCGTTCGAACGCGCGGCCAAGGTGCCGCTGCCGCCGGTGGCACAGGCTGCGGAATTCGACGAGATGGTTAATCGCCATCCGAAGCGTCGCGTCGCGGATCTGTTCGGCCCGGCTTATCTGAAGCGCACGATCGCCGTGGCGATGCTGTGGGTCACCTGCGGCTTCATCCAGTACGGCCTGTCGACGTGGCTGCCGACGATCTACCGCACGATCTATCACGCGCCGCTGCAGCTCGCGCTGAACCTGGCGGTCGCGGCATCGGTGCTCGGCGTGCTCGGCTCGCTTGCCTGCGCGTTGCTGGTCGACAAGGTGGGGCGCAAGCCGATCATCAACATCTCGTTCCTGCTGTGCGCGTTGTCGCTGGCGCTGGCGGGTGTGCTGCACGCGTCGTCGGTGTATGTGGTCGCGACCTGCTGCGCATTCGCGCTCGGTTTTCTTGCCAGTGGCTTCATCACCGCTTACGTGTACACGCCGGAGCTGTACCCGACCAGCATCCGTGCGATGGGCTGCGGCGTCGGCGGCGCGTGGCTGAAGGTGGCGGCGATCTTCGCGCCGGCGATCGTGTCGAAGACGATGATCGGCGGCAATCTCGAAGTGGCGTTCTACATCCTCGCGGCCGTGCCGTTCCTCGCGGCAGTGGTCGTGCATCTGCTCGGGATCGAAACCAAGGGCAAGGTGTTGGAGCAGTTGGAGGCTTGAGGCCCGGCATCTAGCGCCGCGCTTTGACAGGCGGCACAGTAGCGAACAAAAAGGCGCACCCAGTGGTGCGCCTTTTGTCTTTGATGGGCTTTGATGAAGCCCCGTGTTTTAGAGCGCCTTGCGATACACGACGAACCCTGATTTATCCGCGACCTTGTCGTAAAGCCTCATCGCGGTCTGATTTGTCTCGTGCGTCTGCCAGTACACGCGTTGCGCGCCATCGGCTTGCGCGCGGGCATAGACGGCCTCGATCAACGCGCGGCCGACGCCCTTGCCGCGCTCGCTGTCGAGCGTGTACAGGTCCTGCAGATAGCAGATCGGCCCGGCCATCGTGGTGTGCCGGTGATAGAGGAAATGCACGATGCCGTGCAGTTGGCCGGCGCGTTCGGCGACGAACGCATGCATCGGCTCGTAGCCGTCGAAGAAGCGGCTCCACGTGATCTCCGTGATTTCGCGCGGTAACGCGGTGTCGCCCGAGCGGCCGTAGAACGCGTTATACGCGTCCCAAAGCGGCAGCCATGCGGCGAAATCTTCACGGGTGACGGCGCGAATCTGGAGCGGAGCGGACATGAGGCGGTTCCTGGTTGGCAAACGGTCGAACCGCCAGCATAGAAAATTCGTGGCGCGATTGTTAGCTCCACGCTTCGCGCGAAATCTGGGACCACCATCTGTGCGACAACAGGACATGGGGTACGCAAGCGTTCAGCGAATGCCTACTGAACGCTTGCGTTTGTCAGAGGAATGAACTGCGCGTCTGTAGCGACGAGGACGGTTGTGATGAGTCGCGGCACCGCGTGCTAGTCGCGCGTATCGCGTGTTCAGCGGAAGCCGGCGATGCGTCTATCTCCACGCAACGCCGCGAATCGTGAACTCAATGATCGTGCATTCAATGCTTGCGATGCGACTTGTGGCGAAGCTCGTTGCGCACCTTCTTCGCGGCGAACAGCGGCACGTAGTCGAACACGCGCGCCTCATGCCGGTAATCGGCCAGCGTATCGGCATACATGCGGGACACCGTGTCGGCCGGCGTGTCGGTCTCTTCGGCAATGCTTCGGACTACTTCGTCTATGTTCGGCTCGGGCTGCGACATGGGGCACTCCGGGTAGGGCGGCACTCAGGCTGGATGAACGGAACGGCGACAGCAGGTGTTCATTACAGGATGCGATTCGCGGGTGCGCCAATTGAATCGAACTATCGTGCGATTCGCTCCACAGAGATTTTTGTCTTGCGCCGAACCAGGTGCCCAGCCGACGGGGCGGCGCGGAAAATCAATGGCCGTAACGGTGGTGAATGTCCGGGAAATGTCTATGGGTGTGCGTAATTGGCGCATGGTGATGTGGATGGCTGTGCGGTTCCTCACCGTTCCATGCGAAATCGTGTTCGTGCTGATGATGCGCGTCATGGCGATGCCGATGCGTGTGATCGAGCGCGTCGTGCGTATGCGGATGTTCGTGGCGTTCGCGCATATGCAGCCAGACGCCGAGCGCCATCAATGCGGCCGCGATCCGGCTCGGTTACGGCGGAGTAAGGCTGGAGGCCGCGGGTTTGCAGTTTGCAGCTCGAAGCTTCAGGCTCACGCCACGCAGCTATTTGCCACTCCTCTGCGCAACATGCTCGATCCGATCACGCACGATGCCGATCGCCTGCTTCAGCGCGTAAACGTCCTGAAAGTAGCGATAAGGAATCCGTATCTGACTCGCGTTGGCGTCGATGCTTTCGATCTCGTCGCTCCATTGCGCGATTTGCGCGCGCGTCGGCTGACTGTTTTTCCACACTTCGTCTTCGAGCGATTTGATCTCGCGATACCAGACCACGAGCCGCTTTTTCATGCGCGCTTCGAGCATGCGCGGCAACGCCTGGATCAGACCGATCAACAGCGCCATGAACGGCAGCAGGATCAGCAGCCGTCGTTCGATCAGGCTCGCGAGCCAGAACGGCAGGTAACGATAGAGAAACGGTCGGCCCGATTTGAAGTAGCGCACGCTTTCGTCGGAGATCGGGAATTCCTCGGTGCGCAGATTCGGGAACGTGCCGAGCGGCGTGAAGTAATCCTCGCCGCCGTGCACGGTGCGCGCCGCGTCGAGCAGCAGATAGACGAGCGCCGGATGCAGCGTGTCCTTCGAGACCAGCAACGCGGTCGCCGCGAGCAGCGTGACGTCGCTGCGCGGCAGATCGTCGGCGACGCTGGCCGACGCGCGCGGCAACACGATCTTCGACAGCGACGGGAATTTCTGCGTCAGCGCATCGGCCTGCGCGAAACTCATCAGCTTCAGATGGCTGGCCAGCAGCGTGCGCTGCATCTCGGCATCGGGTCGGCCGATAAAAAACGCCGCGTCGATCTGGCCGTTTTCGAGCGCTTCATAGGCGGCGTTCGCATCCATCTGCAGCAGCGTCGTGTTCTGATTCGTGACGCCGCTATAGCCGAGCAGGGTCTGCGACACGTTGAGCAGGCCGCTGCCGGGCACGCCCATCGACACGCGCTTGCCGCGCAATTGCGAGAGCCGGTCGATCGTCACGTCGCCGCGGTAGAACACCCAGATCGGTTCGTACGAGACCGCGGCGATGGTTTGCAGGTTGTCGGTGTCTTTGGGGCTGGTCGTGCCGGACTGGATGAAGCCGACGTCGTACACGCTGTCGGGGTCGGTCAGCCGCTGGTAATTTTCGACCGAGCCCGACGAGCTGCGAATATCGAGCTTGATGCCCTCGCGTTTGAGGAGCGGCGCATAGCGATCGGCAAAGCCGCGGTAAATGCCGTTGTCCGCGCCGCTCGTGATGACGATCGTGCGCTGGAACGCGGGCTGCAGCACGAGCGTGAGCATCCAGCCGAGCGCGGCCAGCAGCACGATCGCACTGACGATCAGAAGACGCCGGCGTCGCCGCGTCATGGGCGTGTGTTGACTGCGGTGAAGCGTGGGATTGTATTTCGGCATCGTTACCCGTCTCGGCTCAGGTCCGGCCTTGGATGAATGATATGAACTCGGTTTATTTGAACTCTATTTGAGCTTTACGATACCAGACGGTTTGCTTCGAGCGGTAGTGATGCGACCTCGCGCGCTGAGCAACGCTCGGGTTGGGCTGAACCGGCCGCCGGTCCTCGCACCGGCGGCAGGCGCGAATGCTTCCGTCATGCGATCGTGCGATCGCCGCGGCTAGCGGAAGCCGTAGATCAGAATCTTCTTCCCTTCGAAACTCTCCTGTACGCCTTGCACGCAATTCATCGGGCAGCTGTAGCCGTCGGGTGCCGATGCGGCCGACGGAATGCTCGCGCGGTAGACCATGGATTTGATCAGCGTCCCGTCGTCGGCGATCACGATGTTCAGGTCGGTTTCCACGCCGGCCGGCACGGGGCCACCGCTGGTATAGCGGACCGACATGGTGCCGGTGCAATCGGGATTCACCGTGTAGGTGCCGCTCTGGTACGGATTGAAGCTCGTCTGGCCGCCCTTCGGCACGCCGTTGATGCTGCCGAAGTCGGTGCGTGTGAAACCGCCGGTGCCGTCGAAGGTCACGAGCGCGACGTCGTCGAGGATCGACGGGCTGGCGAACGCGTGCAGCACGTTGCTCGAATCCAGCAGGCCGAGAATTTCGCCGTGACCGCTAAAGCCATACGGTCCCTTCAGCGTGGCTTTCGAGCACAGGCCGCCGCCGTTACCGCCGCCATTGTTATTGCCATTGCCGCCAGCCTGGGCGGTGCCGCTCATTAGTAGAAGCACAATGGCGGTAGCCGACAAAATGCTTAAATGCGGGGTCTTCATCGTCATCTCCTTGTCAGCGAATCAGGCGAATCAGGCGCGCGAAATCTCAGCATGCGCGTGTGCCAATTGCGTGTCGGAAGCGGGCGCCCGATTCAAACGAATGAAACGAATGAAATGAATTGGACATGGCCGCGCGACTACCTGGCTGCCGCCGTCTGCAGGAACAAACAATGAGAGAACGAAGTGCCGTGAGTGCGGCGAGATGTTCCCGGCGTGCGAGAGGAGGAGCCCAGGTACGGGCCAAACTCATGAAGGTGCAATGCTTTCACCAGGCAACGATGCTTCACCCGGTGCCGGCGGATACGTGCCGAAAGGGTGCACGAAAGTCCGCGCGATTTTGTGACTTCGTGGGTCAGCTACGCTTTAAAGGCGCATAGCGAAAACCAGTGTAATGCACGCTATTCGCGGCGACCTGATGAATATCGGACAAAAGAGAGGCACATTCAGATCGCACGACGCGAATCGTCGTGTGGGCATCGGGCTCGTGCAAGAGCCTCGAAATAAAACGGCCGTCGGTGTGCAACACCGGCGGCCGTCGTTATCGATACAAGTCCGTGAGTGAGCGTGCGGGCGACTCACTCGCGTTCCCGCATGTCACGCGCTCAATTCTGCTTGACCCACACCCCGCCGCTGCTCGGCACATCGCCCTGGGTCCACCACTTCGCGCAGTACTTCACGTTGGCGTACATCACGCACGAACCGCCCGTGTAGGCCATCGTCGACGACCACGTCGGCGTTGTGCCGGCGGTCTGCTTCCAGACGGCGGCCTGCCCCGGCACGTCGCCCTGGGTCCACCACTGCGCCTTGTAGGTCGAGCCTTGATAGGTGACCGTCATGCCGGCGGTATAGATCTGCGTCGCCGACCATGCCGCGCCCGCGATCGGCGTGGTGCTGCCCGTCGTGCCGGTGCTGCTCGACCCCGTCGAGCCGGAGCTTGCGCTGCTGCCCGAAGAGCCGTTGCCGGAAGAACTGCTCGACGAGCTACCCGACGAACCGCTCGACGAACTGCCTGAGCTGCCGCTGGAACTGCTGCTACTCGACGATCCGGTGTACGAAGCATCGGTCGTCACGCCGGTGCCCCAATGTCCGTTGAGTTGCTCGAAGACCGACGCGAATGCATACGGGGTCTGCGTGATGCCGGAGCAATCCGACGCGGTGTACGCGCCGTTATTCGGGCACGACTGATCGCGGCCGACCGACCAGTTGGCCAGCATCCCGAAGCCGTCGCTGCGCGCGACGTTCAGCAGCGTCTGCGCATCGGCGAGCGTAAACGTTTCGCCCTGCACGTCGTTCATGCCGATCATCGGCGTGACGCCGACCATCTGCCACAGTTGCGCATCGGTCAGCGTCTGGCCGGCCGACTTGAACGCGGTGTCGAGTTGCGAATACAGCGACGACGCGGCCTGCGTAGCCGCCGTGCCCATTTCGATCGACGCGCTGCCGTAGTCCATCGCCATCACGTTGATCGCGTCGAACGTCACCTTGTTGGAGATCGCCGAATTGAGGATGTTGATGCCGTCCTGCGTGAGGCCCGTCGGCATGACCGGCAGCGTGAGCGTCACGTGCAGCGTCGAGCCTTTCGCGGTCGCGGCGGTCTGCAAGGCTTTCACGGCCTGGAAGTTGCGCGTGATCGCCGCGGTGTCTTCCTGAGCCGCGCCTTCGATGTCGAAGTCGATGTGCGTGACCGCGTAGCTATCGAGCACGGTCTGATACGCGGTTTGCAGCGCGGACGCGGTCGAGCATGCCTGCATCAGCGGCGTGCCGTTCTCGCCGCCGAACGAGATCGACACTTCGCCGCCCTTCGCGCGATAGTTCGTCAGCGACGTCGACAGCGACGTAAGCAGATCGGAGCTGTTGCCCGAGCCGATGTTCTGCACGCCGCCCCACGACGGCACGCACTGGCTGCTGCCGGCGGCGACCACGAAAGCCATCGTGAACTGCTGGATGCCGTGCTGTACGCCGATCACGTCGAACTGTGGCGTCGGCCAGGCCGTCACGTCGACATAGGGTGCATAGACGCCGGTCGCGAATGCGCTTGTCATCGCACTCAGGGACAGGGCCGATGCGGCAAGAATCCTCGTTGACTTTCCCTTCATTTTTCTCTCTCTCCGTTTTAATAAGAGACGCCGAAGCTTCCGTATCAACGGACTAGCGGTCGTCCCGCGTTTGAATGCGCGCAGTATTATTGGCAAACGTTTGCGCGCCGGAAAGTCGATTCAGCATAGATCGCGGCACCCTAGGGAATCTCCTTATCTCAAAATTACCGCAGGTGATGCGCGATGGATAAAACGGTGTGCAGAAGACGATTTCGTCACGTGTAGCAGCGGAGGGCGCGTGACGGCTGCGTGAAAAATATGCAAGCCCGATCGCTCGCTCGAACGCGTTCTGCCCAGCGTCTTCGAAGCGCGCGGTGTGCTCGGGTTGCGCGCGGGTTGTGCGTGTGCGACGAATAACCGCGCAGCGTCTATCCTGAAGGACGTGATACATCGACGCGACGGCTCGCCGGGCTGTCGCGTCTGCATGCACGACCTTCCCCGTGACCTCGCGGGATACGGAGACGAGATGACAACGCACGATGCTTCGCAGGCGCTCGATCCCTCGGACTATGTCGCCCAGCATTTGCAGCATTTCTCTACGGCGTCGTCGGCCTCGGCCTCGGCAGTGTCGGGGCAACACGTGGGCGTCGTGGTGTGGAACCCGTATGCGCTGCTTCTGGCGGCCGCGGTGTTCGCGGTGCTGATGGCCGTCGCCGCGCGCAGAGATCGCGGCGCGGTTTTCAGTCTCGGTCGCGACACGGGTTTCGCGCGACGCCTGTACGTCTGGTGGTCATGCGCGTGGCGCCAGGGGCTCGCGAGCACGCTGCTTTTCATCGTTGCCGCGGTGGCTTTCCATTTCCTGATGCCGCGGACGGCGGTGCCGCTGATGAAGTTTTCGCACGAACTCGTCACGTCGGAGCGCGCGCGGAATTCGCCGATGTTGTCGCTGATGATCGCGGCGATGCCGGTGCTCGTCGCGATCGGGATTTACTTCGTAGTGAGTTTGCCGCTGGCGGGATACATGGTGCGCAACGGATTCGACGCGCACGCTTTTCCCGGCCCCGAACGTTTCGGCTTCCGGCACGCGGTCCTGCTCGGACTCACGACGTATGTGTGGTCCGTGCCCGCGAGTCTCGTGCTTGCCGACTTTGCGGTGACGCTGCCGGATCATGCCGCCGATGTGCTGCGGGCCATTTTTGTCGTGGCGTGGGGCATGTACATCGTGCTGCCGCGACAGGTTCGCAGAGTGGGGCGGCTGGCGACGGCGTGAACGATAGCAGCGGGAAGCAGTGCTCAGGTGTCGGCATCGAGGCTCGAACGTGTGCATTGCAATTGCCGCCGTCGCACGATCATCAACAGGCAAACGCCGACCGATGCGGCGATATTGACCGCCGGATAAAAAGCGACGGCGACGCTCCACATGGGCAGCGCGAGAATCGCCAGCGCGTACTTGAGCACGCACAGCGCGAAATAGGAAAGACTTTCGCCCCACGGGTCGCGAATGGTTTTGCGCACCGTCGGCCCGAGCCCGACGAGCTCGATGAAGGTCACGAGGCAGATCGCCAAGGTCGGATCGCTGGTGAGCATCCACAGCGGGATCGCCGATAGTGCGGCAGCGAGGCACAGCCAATCGAATGCGGTCCGGCTGCGCTCGCCTCGAAAAATACTCGCCACGAAAACGAACAGGCAGGTGGCGGCAATGACCGCCGTGCACCAGGCCGAGGGACCGGCGCCGGCAACGAACTGACCCGCCGCCGCGATCGCCGTGACAACCGACCAGATGAGCCACGTGAAAAGATGCGGCCGCGTGGTGCCGCGCCAGATCGCGAGTCCGTATGGCAGAAACGCGAGCAACGAAACGATCGCACCCGCGACGCCGAAGAGGCGGGTCAGGTTGGGGGCGAGGGTGATCATGAGGACATCGCGGCGCTCACGGCGGATTAAAGAGAATTGGCGTTCGGTGCGACGCCTCAGACTACCATTCTCTTCGTGTTGACCCGCAAGCCCGGCGAAGCGCCATCACGTCATGCGCCGATCCGCTGCGTGCTTTGCGATTTGACGATCGACCCACCGCTGTCCCCATTCGAACGCGTACTGCGTGGCGTCGCTGCAGGTCCGAAACGGCGGCCCGACCAGTCCCGATCGTTCTATTCGTTTGCCATCCTTAATGATTTCGGCCTCGGCACGAAACATCTGGTTGCGTCCGGGCTGTGCCGTCGCATGGATGATGTAGCCGCGTTCGTCGGCGAATAACGCGCCGCCAGGCGAACGGTCGACCCGCCACGGATGGTTCGTGATCTGCTGCGCCGCGTCTCTCTGCGGGTCACTCGCATGGCGGACGGGATTAACGTTCTCGACGAGATGCAAATGCGTGACGTTTGTCGCGACGTCATGCTGCGACGCATTCGCACTTGCGATCGCGCGCACGTGGTCGCGCGTGCTGGTCAATTGCCGGGTCATTTGCGCAAAGGGATCGGCGGGCGCCGCTTCGCCGACACCGACGCGTGGCGGTTGCCAGAACTCGGGGCTGGTCCAGTGCGCGAAGCCGGGGTTGTCGGCGGCGCGTCGCACGCAGGCGACCGTACGGACTTCGCCGACAGACTGCCCGACGACGGACGGCACGTCCGGCACAAAGGCAAACTGCCGGCCAGTCAGCGAGAGAATCTGGACCATCCGCGCGAGCGTGCCGTTCAATTGCCACTCGGCGAAACGGCGCCGGCAGGTGGGACCCGACGGGAAGCGGCGCGGCAACCTCGACCAGGGCTCGCCGGTGGTGAGAATCCACAGGACCGCGTTGATGACGATTCGGAGGCTTGCGCGGGGCCGGCCGCGCTGGCCAAACCTTACCGCCGGAACATCCTTAAAGAGCGTCGACAGACACGCCCATTCGTCGTCGGTCAAATCATCGAAAGACATCTATTTCTCCATGCGGTGCGGTCGGCCCTTGACTTCGAAAACCGCGATTTTTATCCGCTCAATAACGGCGATTTGCACTTTCCGCCTTTGCTGAGGGAGATCGCTTCTGGACGTGTCGCACCCACGGTGGTTATCCAACGCATGCCGGGCAATGAAGGGGCGTTGTGCTGTGGCCGGTTAGATAGTTAGGATAGCTTTTGGTATTTTCGATCGTCAAGATGGCAAGTCGGCCTGCGTCATTGTTTTCGAGCGCCGAAATGCATTATCGAAGTATTTTACGCTGCGGCTGACAAAATTTAAACGTTAAGTAATTCAATTCGCTGACTATGGGATTTTTCATAAATCCGGACTGAACGGAATGCGAACTTATTGATGGGAAATGAAAAGCATCAATCATCAAAAAATGATGCGGCTACTTTGAATGCGATGTCATGACCAATATCCTGAAATAACGGTTCGCGGCCGATGGCGTGGGGGCAGGCTTTGATCTATATGCGGGTTATGCATCACGGATTTATTCGTGCGAGAAACAATATCTCATAAAAACTATTCAATCTGGTTATTCCGAATAAAATCGCAAATTGCGTATTAGAAATGCATTTTCTTATCCCAATATCATAAAGGCGAATATATTTGATATCCTGATCGGGAAAGCAGTGTTTTTGTTCTCGTATGAACTTCGATGTGAAATGCAAAGGCGCGTGATACACCCGGCGCTCACGGGAAATAAAAATCAGTATGAACGGGGTCAATCGGTTTTCTGCTGAACGGTTTTCTCAACTCAATGCGCTGAGGGGAATTGCCGCGCTCACGGTCGTATTGAACCACTTTACGGTAATTGATCCATTGCGCGAGCTATGGCGCACGCCATTGCGTTTCGTGTTGAACGGTCACAACGCGGTGATCCTGTTTTTCGTTATTAGCGGCTTCGTGCTGACGTTGCAGTTGACGTCGCCCGAGCCGCCTGGCTATCAGGACTATCTGGTCAAGCGCGTCTGCCGCATCTATCTGCCGTATCTCGCGGTCTTCGGGGCGGCCTGCGCGATCATGCTGCTGGTCTATCGCGGGCCGGTGTCCTGGGCGGGTGTGTGGACCAACAGTGCGTGGGACGGCAGGATCCCGGTCTCCGAGGTGCTGCAGCACGTGTTCTTCGTCGGCGTGTATCGGGCCGAACATATCGTGCCGGTGATCTGGACGCTGATCTACGAGATGCGCATCGCGCTGTTCTTTCCGCTGCTCGTGATGGCGGTTCGCCGCCTGCGTGTGCATCATGCGCTCGCGCTGGCCATCATCGCGTCGGCGTCGGCCTATCTGGCGCTACTCGTCGAAGGCAAGAACCCGTACAACGCCAATCTGAAAGTGCAGTGGGAATTGACCGCGCACTTCGCGGGTATTTTCGTCGTGGGGACGTTGCTGGCGTTGCATCGCGCGCGCTGGTCCGCGTGGCTGCAGGTGCGCGGGCGCAAGGCGTTGGTGCTCGGTGTGTCGCTGGCTCTGTACTTCCTTTCGCAAGCGGTGCTGCGCGTGGCGCCGAGCGGCATCGCGGACTTCCTGTTCGACTGGGGCGTGGCGACCGGCGCGGCCGGTATGGTGTGCGTCGCGTTGTCGTCGGCGCATATCACGTCGATACTGGCGTGGAAGCCGATCGTCTTCGTCGGGATGATTTCGTACAGCCTGTATCTGACGCACACGGTCGTGCTGCTGGCGGTGATTCATGCGATGCCCGCAGCCAATACTGCATGGCTCGCGCTCGCCATCGCGGCGCTGCTCGTGATTCCGGTGGCGACGCTCGTTTATTTCGCGGTCGAGCGTCCATCGGTTGCGATCGGCCGGGCGTTGACGTTGCGCAGGGTGTTACCTGTCGACAGAGATCGTCGGCGCAGGGGCGAATCCGCCAAAGAACCCGGCAACGCCTCCGCCGTTCAATCGCCCGGCAGACGATAGGCAAACTCGTACGAATGCGCGCCGTCGACGATCTCGATCCTGAACTCGCCGTCGATGCCGCTCAGCTCGCCCGTGCCCGAATCCGGCACGACGGTGACGGAGAGCGAGGAGGCGCCGCGATTCATCATGCCGTGATGCTGCAGCACGAACGTGCCCTGCTTGCCCGCGAGCGTGCCGCTCACCTGTTCGATCGCGACATAGCCGGCCGAGCCCTTCACGTCCGTCATCGCGCTCAGCATCTGCCCTTGCGTGGTCGCGACGAGGTCGCCGGAGATCTGCTTGTCGATCGACATGCGGCCGAGTTTCGCGTCGGTCGGCGCGTTCTCGAACGGCAGCGGTTGCAGTGAAACGATGAAGGTGCCTTTGGCGATGCGGGTCATCGGAGATGCCTCCTTGCATGAACGGGTGTGAGAGAAACGGCGACTCCAGGTAGCCCTGGGAGCGGCGCCACGGTGGCGACAATCGCGCGTTGCAACCGTAGCACACGCGGCTGTCAGGAAGCTGTATCCGCGTTGGCGTTTGCCGTGCCGAACGCGTCCGCGAACTCGCGCCGCAGCCACGCGAGCCCCTGATCCTGATCGTGCGCCGCGGCCCACATCGACGAAACCTCGTAGCCGGGCACGTCGAACGGCAGCGGACTCAGCGCGAGACCGAGCGTATCGCGCCACACGCGGCCGATAAAATCCGGCACCGTCGCAATCGCCGCCGTGCGTTGCACGATGAACGGGCTGGTCGCGAAGTTCGAGCTCGAAAACACGACCTCGCGCTCGACGCCCTGCATCTCGAGCCGTTCGTCGATGAAGCCGTGCAGCCCCGCGCTGAACGAGGTCAGGATATGGCGGTGACGCAAGAATTCGTCCATCGACAAACGCTTGCGCCGCGTTCTGACCAGGCTCGGGTTGTAGACGCTGACGAAGCGCCACGAAAACAGCGGGAACCGGCGCTGCCACGGCACGCATTCGCGGAACACGCCGAGCGCGAGTTCGATCGCGCCTTCGTCGAGCATCGCGGCGGCGCGCGTCGAATCGGTGGCGCGCGCGATCAGCTTGACGCCGGGCGCCTTGTCGGCGAGACGCGCCATGATTTCCGGCATCAACAGCACCTCGAGCGAATCGCTGAGGCCGATCCGAAAGACCCGCTGCGCGTGCGCCGGATCGAAGCCGGGCGGCTGCGTGAGCGCCTGATGCAGCGATTGCAGAAACGGCTCGATCTGCCGCGCGAGTTCGAGCGCGCGCGGCGTCGGCGTCATGCCTTGCGGCGTGCGCACGAACAGTTCGTCGCCGAAAGTTTCCCTGAGACGTTTGAGTGCGCCGCTCACCGCAGGCTGGCCGAGAAACAGCCGTTGCGCGGCGCGCGTGACGCTGCGCTCCTGCAGCAACGCGCGGAAGGTCAGCAGCAGGTTCAGGTCGAAACGCCGAAAATCATTTTCAATGATGTTGTCCATGATCTCAAACGATTTGAATGATGGGCGTGCACCGCGCATTCTACTGCCACGGGTCTTCCGTTCATCCACAGGAGCAGGGACATGGACTGGCAAAATCAGAAGGTCGTGGTGCTGGGCGGTTCGTCGGGCATCGGTCTCGCGACGGTCAAACGGCTTGCGGCGGCAGGCGCGAGCGTCGTGGCGGTGGGCCGCGAGCGCGCCAGGCTGGACGACGCGCTGCGCGACGTCGGCGGCCAGGTGACCGGCGAGGCGCTCGACTGCACCGATCGCGCCGCGCTCGAACGCTTCTTTGGCGGCCTCGGCCGCGTCGATCATCTGGTGATCACGCTGTCCGGTGGCGAGGGCGCCGGCCCATTCGCCGAACTCGATCTGGCGGCGCTGCGGCGCGGTTTCGAAGCGAAGTTCTGGCCGCAGCTCGAGGCCGCGCAGAGCGCGCTGCCCACGCTGCGCCGCGACGGTAGCCTGACGTTTCTGACCGCGATCTCGGCGCGCATCGCGAATCCGGGCACGGCGGGGCTGGGTGCGATCAACGGCGCGCTCGAAAGCATGATCGGCACGCTGGCGCGCGAGCTGGCGCCGCTGCGCGTGAACGCGGTGTCGCCGGGCGTGGTCGATACGCCGTGGTGGGACCGGTTTCCGGCGAGCGTGAAGACCGAGCTGTTTCGTCAGCAGCGCGAAACCTTGCCGGTGCGGCGCGTCGGCCAGGCCGACGACGTCGCGCATGCGCTGCAATTTCTGCTGGAGAACGCGTTCATGACGGGTGCGGTGATCGAATGCGACGGAGGTTTGCGGCTGCTGTGAATTCGCGTGCCGGCGTGCGTGGGGTGTGGTCAGGCGTGGTTTGCGCGATTCACCCGCCGCGGCAGGAACAGCGTGGCCGCGAAGCACAGCGCATGCAGCGCGGCGAGCAACGCGAAGACTGGCAGGAACTGACGCGGTTCGGCGTGCGCGGGACCGTGCATCGTCAGCGCGACGATCATCGACAGCACCGTCGCCGCGAACGGCCCGCCGATCCTCTGCGCGATGTTCAGCGACGTATTCGCGTCTGTGTTCCTGCTATTCGCTTATCTACCCGCTCAGGCCGTTTCGCGGCTCGCCGCCACCACGGCGGCCGGCTGCACCTGCGCGAGATGGCGCAGCAGCTTCGTCACCATCGCGACGACGACGAACGCGATCACGACGAAGAACAGCGCGAGCGGTGTGAGAATCTGCACCGACACGAAGCCGGCGAGCGCCATCATCGCCGACGACACCAGCAGCAGCGCGCAGCCGAGGATCGCGCTCGTCAGCCCGGCGATGTGCGGGAACAGCGAGTTGCCCTTGGCCATCAGCGTCGGATACATCGCGCCCGCGCAGAAGCCCATCACCAGTACCGGCGTGGCGAGCGTCCATACGCGCAGGCCGACCGTCAGCGCGAGCAGCAGCATCGCCACCGCCGCGCTCGCCATCAGTCGCGCGCCGATGCGCAGGCGTTGCTCGGCGCTCGGCAGACGCGGACCGTGCAGCCGGTTCGACAGACCGCCGAGGAAGTACATCATGCCGATGCCGAGCGCGAGGTAGCCGAAGAAGGTCGGCGGCTTGTGCAGCGTGTTCTGCACCATGAACGGCCCGATGATGTTGAAGATCAGCAGGATGCTGTAACACAGGCCCTGCGCGAGAAAGCAGCTCTGGAACACTGGGCTCGCGAGCACCTTGCGCGCGTTGGCGATCAACGTGCGCGGTTCGAGATGCACGGGCTTCGGCAAGGTCTCGCGATAACGCCACAGCAGCGCCCACATCACCAGCGAATAGAGCAGCAGGAACACGAGGCACGCGCGCCAGCCGAACAGCGTTTGCAGATGCGCGCCGATCACTGGCGCGATGATCGGCGCGAGTCCCCACGCGATCGACATGTAGGTGAACGCGTGCATCAGCGCGGCGCCCGCGAACGAATCGGTGATGATCGCCTTCGCGAGCAGGTTGGTGCTGGCGATGCCGAAGCCCTGCAGCGCACGGGCGAGGATGAACGTTTCCAGATTCGGCGCGGCGAGCGACAGCAGGCAGCCGATCGTGTAGACGGTGAGGCCGAACGCGAGCACGCGTTTGCGGCCGTACGCATCGGCGATCGGGCCGAAGATCAGCTGACCGAATGCGTAGGCGGCCATGTAGCCGGTCACGCTGGTCTGGATCGCCTGCGGCGAGGTCCCGAAGTAGCGCGCCATGGCGGGCAGCGCGGGTACATAGATGTCGATCGCGAGCTGCCCGGCTGACGCGAACAGGCAGATCAGGAATAGCAGGAAGCGCGGCGAATTCGGGGCGGAGGCGGCGGAAGCGGGCTGGTCGGCGGTGGCGTGGTTCATGGGTGCATCGAAAGGAAATACTGGCGGCGCGGCATCGGCGTGTTCGGATGGCGAACGGGATATGCGGAATGCCTGCCATTATCGCCGGGTATTGTGCCTGCGCGCTGGCGGGGAGAGGGATTTCCCCCTGGTGGGGGAGTGGATTGGCGGGGCTGGGAATGGTGCTGCCTGGGTAGTCGGGCGCGGAGTGAAGGCCGGCTGTTGGCGTTTGGCGGGTTTTTTGCGCCGATAGCGTGTCCGTTGCCAGTCCACGCGGTTTTACTTCGAGCAGGCCTCAAGCGCTTGCAGCAGCTCGCTCTGATCCGCCGGATCCTGGAAGAACGCCTCGTTCAGGCTTCCAGGTTCGTCGTTTGCGAAGCGGCTGCCCGGGCATGGCTGGCTGCGGGGCGGCACGCTGGAGGCCGCCCAGACCATCGCGCCAACCATGACGGCAAGCAACGCGGTGCATACGCCGAGGCCGATGATCCAGCGCTTCGTATCGGTGGCCATGGGCTGGCTGCCGCCCGCAACCCGCGAGGACTTGTTGTTGTGCGTCGAGGATGGATTCATGTTGGGTTCCCGATAGTCGGCGTTGAAGAAATCAGCATCACCATCTTCCATCCGCGCGTAAGATTGGAAAAGTTGAATTTACTGATCTATTAATTCAGTTTTTCTGACCAACGACTTTCGAGCGATTTCAATGAGAGAACTCAGTCTCGATCGCCTGCGCACGCTGGTTGTCATTGCCGATCTGGGCTCTTTCGCCGAAGCGGCTCGCGTTCTGCACCTCGCGCCGCCCACGGTGAGTCTGCACATCGCCGATCTGGAAAGCCGCGTCGGTGCGCCGTTGCTGTCGCGCAAGCGCGGGCAGATACGGCCGTCCGCGATCGGCGAGACATTGGTGGCGTCTGCCCGCCAATTGCTGACCAACGCCGAGCAGGCGCTCGACGAGATACGGCGGCAGGTGGAAGGCATCGGCGGGCGGGTTCGTCTCGGCGCTTCCACGGCGGCCATCGCGAATCTGTTGCCGCGGGCGCTGGAGAAGCTTGCCGCGGCGCATCCCGGGATCGACGTGCAGATCGCGGTGCTGACTTCCGGGGAAACGCTCGGCCGACTGGCGGACCACTCGCTCGATGTCGGCATCGTGGCGCTTCCTCAGGCACCGATCCGGGGACTCGCTATCGAGCGATGGCGCCACGATCCCGTTGTCGCCGTCATGCCGGCGAGCTGGAAGTGTCCGGCCCGCGTCACGCCGCAATGGATCGCCGCCAGGCCGCTGATCCTCAACGACTCCGGCACCCGACTTGCGCGTCTGACGACCGAATGGTTCAGCGCCGCGGGTCAACACCCGACGCCCCGCATCCAGCTCAACTACGCGGATGCGATCCGGAGTCTCGTGGCGGCGGGCTACGGCGCGGCACTGCTGCCGCAGGAGGGCGGCAATGCGTTGGCGGATGCGCGTGTCGTGACACGTCCACTGCGTCCGGCGCTCTGGCGGCAACTGGGTCTTGCCTACCGTGCGGGCACCACCGAGCAGCCTGTGCGGCATGTCCTCGACGTACTGCGGAGCTTGCGGGCGAGCCAGGCGTGAACCTGCGCTTCGGCGTCGGCTAATAACCGCTCATGCGGGACATTTGCGCGACGTCTGCGCAACGCTTGTGCGCTCGGCACTCGAAACAAACGGAAACATGTACGTTAAGCGCCCCAGGGAATAAACCGGCACACTTTGGCGTTAGCCTGCTACGGGCCGCGCGTTAGTGTGCGCGGCGACCCCGGATTCGAGAGCACATCGCCCGTCTCGGGTCAGTGGATTTTCAACCAGCTTTCGCCGTCTTCATCGCCTTCGCAACCGGAACGACCATGACTACCCCCGCGGACCCCCTGGCCGAGTCGACCGATGCCGCCGCACCGCGACGCTATACGCGTACCGCGATCACGCTGCACTGGCTGATCGCACTGCTGATGATCGTCAACGTCGTGCTCGGCCTGTCCGCCGATTCGTTGCCCGACGACTGGGTGCGTCCGGTGATCGACACGCACAAGTCGATCGGCATCACCGTGCTCGGCCTCGCGCTGCTGCGCATTCTGTGGCGCGTGTCGCACCGGCCGCCGCCATTGCCGCGCGAGTTTCCGGCGTGGGAAAAGCTCGCCGCGCATCTTGCGCACTTCGTGCTGTATCTGCTGATGATCGCGTTGCCGCTGTCGGGCTGGCTGCACGACTCGGCGTGGAAAGACGCGGCCACGCATCCGATGCAGTGGTTCGGCCTGTTCCAGTGGCCGCGCATCGGCTACGTGATGCAGCTCGCCCCCACGCTGAAGGAAACCTTGCACGACCGCTTCGGCGCATTGCATACGTGGCTCGGCTACGCGCTCTATGCGTTGCTGGCGATGCACATCGGCGGCGCGCTCAAGCATGAGTGGATCGACCGCAAGTCGGTGTTCCGACGCATGACGCCGTAAGCCGCGGCGCCGCCGCTTCCAAACCAGAGTCGACACGTCTTGAAGAAAACCCTCGAACAGGCCCTCGCGCTCGCGTCGCCCCGCATCCTGCCGCGTCGCGCGACGGCGGCGAGCGCGCTGATCCATGCCAGCGTCGTCGTGCTGTGGGCGTTGCTATTTGCGCGCGCGTTCTTTCTGCGCGGTACGTTCGCATGGTCGACGGGCATCGCGTATGTCGTCTACGACACGCTGCTGCTCGCGTTCGTCACGTGGAAATCGTTGCCGCTCACGCGCCGCGCGCCGCCGCTCGAAGCCGATTACGAGCAGCGCGAGTTGCCGGCGATGGGCGTGATCGTCGCGGCGCATAACGAAGCGGCCGTGCTGCCGGTCACGCTCGCCGCGCTGCTGCGGCAGACGCACGGCCCCGCGCAGATCGTGATCGCCGACGACGGCTCCACCGACGCCACCCGCGCACTGCTGACCGACCGCTTCGGCCTCACGCCCGCCGCCGACGGCGTACTGAGCGCACCGAGCGCGCTTTATCCGAACCTCTACTGGCTGCGCGTGCCGCACGGCGGCAAGGCGCGCGCGCTGAACGCGGCGATCACGCTGATGACGACCGAGACGGTCATGACCGTCGACGCCGACACGCTGCTCGACGACGACGCCACCTACGCGATGCGCGTCGCGTTCGCGAACGAACCGAAGCTCGTCGCGGCGACCGGCATCCTCGTGCCGGTGTGCGGCAAGACGGTATCGGGTCGCGTGTTCCAGTGGTTCCAGACCTACGAATACATGCGTAATTTCATCGCGCGCTTCGCGTGGATGCGTGCTGACAGTCTGCTGCTGGTGTCGGGCGCGTTCGCATCGTTCCGGCGCGATGCGTTGGTCGACGTCGGCGGCTTCGATCCGCAATGTCTGGTCGAGGACTACGAACTGATTCACCGGCTGCGCCGCTATTCGGTCGATCACGGCCTCGATTGGGACGTACGCGTGGTCGGCGAAGCGCACGCGCGTACCGACGCGCCCGACACGCTCGCCAGCTTTCTGCGTCAACGGCGCCGCTGGTTCGCGGGTTTCCTGCAGACGCAGTACTGGAATCGCGACATGACCGGCAATGCGCGCTACGGCACGCTCGGCACGCTGATGCTGCCGGTCAAGGCATTCGACACGATGCAGCCGATCTACGGGCTGACCGCGTTCGCGTTGCTGCTCGGCTTCCTGTTCGGCGGCCATGGCGCGATCGTCGTGTCGATCTTCAGCGTGATCGGCCTGAAAACGGCGATCGACCTCGCGTTCTATCTGTGGAGTATCCATCTGTACCGACGCTGGACCGGCGAGCGCAGCGGCAACAGTCTCGGCATGGCGATGCTCGCGGCGATCGCCGAGCCGTTCTCGTTCCAGCTCGCGCGTCATCTCGGCGCGGCGCTCGGCTGGCTGCACTTTCTGCGCGGCGGCCGTGCGTGGGGTGCGCAGCGACGCTCGGGGCTCGTCGCGAGCGACGAGCATTGAGTGTTCAGCATTGAGTGTTGAGCGGGACGCACGGTTCGCGAAGTCGACGTGTGTGCGGTCCGCTGAACGTGCCGCTGTGCCCGATCGGAGTCGACCCGGCGCACCTTCCCGCAACGTCCACTCAGGTCATTTTTTCCGTCGTGTCCGCATCGCGCAGGTAGCTCCTTCGCGTCGACGCGTGATGGTCCGCGTGGTCGTTTGCGCAAGCCGTGCTGCGACACTGGATGCATGCCGGCGTCGGACCTATCCGCTGGCGGCATCGGGTAGACTGGCGGCGATGCCTCTCGCGACATCGCAAGGCGGCAACCCACTATCCGCTCGCGCACGGAGGCTTGACTTTTATGCATGCTGTTCCCCCGCTCGAACAAGACATCGCCGACACCACCGTCGCCGCATCGCCTGCTCAGGCGGCGCCGCAGAATTCCGCCACGCCCGCATCGTCGAGCGGCGCCCACGCTTCCGGTCTCGCCACCAGCGGCGCGCCGGTGCGCGATCTGCGCCGCGTCGGCATCCATCCCGACTACTGGTATCCACTCGCGTGGTCGCATGAAGTGAAGCGCGGCAAGACGCATGGCGTGACCTTCGCCGGCGATCCGATCGTGCTCGCGCGCACCGAAGGCGGCAAGGTGTTCGCGCTCGAAGACCGTTGCGCGCATCGGCAGGTGCCGTTGCATCAGGGCGTGGTCGACGGCGAGTCGATCCGCTGCGGTTACCACGGCTGGACCTACGACTGCTCCGGCAAGTGTATCGACGTGCCCTATCTGGGCCGCGAGCGTCTGCCGAACGGCGTGCGCTCGTATCCGTGCCAGGAAGTGGAAGGGCTGATCTTCGTGTTTCCCGGCGATGCCGCGCTCGCCGAACAGCGTCCGCTGCCGGGCCTCGGTTCGGTGTCGGACCCGAAGTACAAGACGCGCCGCTTCGGCCGTCCGGTCAAGTGTCATTACTCGTTCATGCACGAGAACCTGATGGACATGAACCATCAGTTCCTGCACCGCCGCCAGATGGGGCAGATGCGTGCGCGTTCGCTCGGCCGGCGACACGGCGACGGCTGGGTCGAGGTGGACTACACGTTCGCGCGGATGGCGGGTCAGCAGCCGCTCGGCGAGGCGATCGTGTTCGGCCAGAACCGCAAGACCGGCGGGCACAACGACAAGGACGTGATGACGATCCGCACCGAGTATCCGTATCAGACGCTGCAGATCCGCAATGCCGATCAGACGCTGGTGATGGACCTGTGGATCGTCTACGTGCCGCTCGATCGCGAGCAGCGCACCAACCGGACCTTCGGCCTGCTGTCGATCCGCAAGCCCGGCATTCCCGGCGTGATGAATCTCGCGTGGCCGCTGCTGGTGTGGTTTACCGAACGCATCTTCAAGGAGGACCGCGAGATCGTCGAGGCTGAGCAGCGCGCGCACGATTCGCAGGGGGCGGACTGGAATCACGAGGTGTTTCCGGTCATCAACGATCTGCGCGCGTTGCTGCGCGAGTACGGCGCGCCGGATCAGGTGGTCGGCGTCGGCACCGGCGACACCGCGGTGATCCGCTTCTGGGATTCGCGCCAGGGCAATCCGCTCGCGAAAACCTGAGCGCGGCGGCGCGGCGCGCATCGGTTGATTCAGCCGGGCGCGCCTCGCTCCACGTCGCGCCCCAACTCCTCCCTTCCTGCATTGCTTCGCGCGGGTTTCCCGCCCTTCGCGAATTAATCCATCTCCCCACGGTAGACAATGCGCGCCACGCGAGCGGCGATAATGTCGCGCCGGTACGTTATTGCGCGCCGGCTTGCGCCAGATCGACGTGAGCCGCAAACGCGTGCGTGTACCATTGCGCTTTTTCCGAACTTCAAGACACGCCCGTGACCACGCAAACGACTACCACCACCTCGCGTAAATCCCTCACCCTGATGCAACTGCTGGGCCTGATCGGCGCCGCCGGCCTGATCTCTTCGATCGCGCTGAACATGCTGATCCAGGCACGCTGAAGCATCGCCCGCATTGCGCGGGTAGCCCGCAGGTAGCCTTACGCCGGCGTGCGTCGCCGGCCTCATCCAGATTCCGATTGCCATGTACAAGAAGGGCGTAGCCGTAGAAATCCAGTTTTCCCCCGAGCGACTCAACGACGGCGCCGGCGATCCCTACTGGATCGACCTGACCCAGGACGAAGCGCAGCGTCTGCTCGACGCGCTGCAGGCGCGGCTCGCGGGAACCGGCAGCGGCACGGTCGCGCCGCTCGTCGTGAGTCTCGACGCGACGTCGCGCGCTGCCGCGCCGCATCTCGAGACCTCGACGGCGCCCACGGCCGAACCCGCCGCCTCCTCCGACGATTTCAAGCAGTGGGTATGCGTGATCTGCGGCTGGGTCTACGACGAAGCCGCCGGCCTGCCGGACGAAGGCATCGCGCCGGGCACGCGCTGGGCCGACGTGCCGGCCGACTGGCGCTGCCCGCTGTGCGACGTGGGCAAGGAAGACTTCGCGCTGGTGGAGTTTTGAAGCTCTGAAGCTCAGACGCGGGACAGGGCCGAGGCCGATGGTTTGAGCCCCGGCACTTAAAGCCTGAAGCGTTGCGGCGCTTTTCACATCCCAGCGCTTCGACGGCGCCCCGCGTTCCCCCGCGTTTTCCAGGTTCCCCGCTCTCCGTTACGCCGTCCCTTCCGGATAATCCGCGCCTTCGGTCGTCGCCTTCCAGTCGTCGAAATCCTTGCGCATGAAATCGAGCTTCTTGTGCGCAAGTTCGAGCGCGATCTTGCCGAGCAGCAGACGCAGCCAGAGCGCGGCGTCCACGCTGTAACTCACCTGATCGGCATCTGACTTGACCGTCCCTGAGCCACTGCTGTACGAAACGTTCGACACGCCGAACGACGTCAGGTTGGCGTTGAATACGACCGCAGCCTTGCCAGCATCGACACGGTAGTTGACCGCAAAAATGTTGCTGGGAACGCCGGTCGTCATCGAGCCGTAGCGCATGAATCCGATCGGCCCGTCGCCTCCCACCAGATTCGTGTTGATCACGGTGCTGTTGTTCGACGTAAAGTTGCTCGCGTTGAGCTCGGTCGCCCGGAAAACGTCCGTGTTCGTCACGTAGATGCCGTCCTAGTCTGTCTCGTCGATGTGCGCCCCATCGGTGTTGACGTTGCCGGCGGACCGGATACCGTGGTAAAGCAGACCGGCCTACAGATTGCCGTTCACGTCTTTTGCGGACGATGCCCGGTTGCCGCATCGTCGATACCGATTCAGAATTGAGCCGTTAGCTGAAACCCAATCGTCACGCTCGACGCAGGAAAGCCCGACGGCGCATAGATGGGCGTACCCGCGAATACGTCGTAGCTGTACGTACCGAGACGCGAAGGCACCGAGCCCTTCAGGCCGATGGCCGCGCCCGCTAGTTGCGTGCCGGCAAGACTCGCCGCGGACGGACCCCACAGGTGGCCATAGTCGAGGCCTGCGTAGAGAACCTGTCCCGAAGCCCCAAGCAGATACTGGAGTTCGTTGCGCCAGTAGAAACCTTTTTCGGCCGCGAGCATCGTCTCGCCACTGAAACCGCGCACCGTATAGCGGCTACCGATGGTCAGGTCGTCGATATAGTTCAGTTCGTCGTTGGTGAACTGCCCGTGTACGGTTCCCTCGTAGCGTAGCGATTGGCCTGCCATCTTAAACGGCACCGAGAGGTTCGCGTCGAGCGTCGCCATGTGGAAGCGGTAGGTTGGCCCGCCAGGCGTATCAGGCTGGGCGCCTAGCCCGCCGATACCCTGCCGGTAAGCGAGCGTGCCGTCGAACTGCGCCGCACCAAAGTAATGCCGGTTGGTCAGCCCCGCCTCGATGAATGTGTTGTTGCGGTACTGCTGGGGTATTTCGGCATCCTCGATAAAGCTCGCGCCGAACCGCTTGACAAGCTGGAACTCGACGCCCGACACATCGTTCTGACTGCGGTGGATGACCCGTTCAAGTTTGAAACCCGCCGTCTGCGCATTGCCGCTCGCGACGAAAATCTGGCTGGCCTGTGCAACCTGCTGGTAGTAGGTGTTCGTGTAGCCGTATAGCGTGCCGGTCCAGTAACCCCACGGCACTGCATACGACGCGTTCCAGCCGTGCGTACCGAGGTCGTGATTGCCAAACTGCAAATCCTGGTTGAACCCCGCCGAGAGAATGTCGTTCAGGCCCAGGATGTTATATAGACCAAGCGATACGTTACCGATGTAGCGTCCCGTTTCGTCGGTCCCGGAGTTGTCTGCCGAGACGACGAGCGACCACGGTTTTGTACGCTTGACGGTCACGACGACATCGCTCTCGCCGGGCGACGTACCGGGAACAATCTGCATGGTCGCGTCCTGGTTCGGTACGCGCTTCATCTGTTCGAGACCCTGCTCGAGGTCGCGCAGCTGGAGCACGTCCCCATCGCGTGCGGGGAAAGCGGTTTTGAGGGTGCCGCGTGTATTGGTGTCCGCAAACTTCAGATTCCGGATGACGCCTGGTATGAGGGCAAACTTGAGCGTTCCCTTGGAGAGGTCCTGCGCGGGCAGGAGGACCCGCGTCGTAATGTAGCCACGACTCAGGATGACACCTTGCAGGCCCCTGGTCAGCAGGTCGAGGCCCTGTTTGCCGACGCATTGGCCCTCGTAGTGCCGTAGCCAGTCATTCAGGAACGCGAACGGGTCCACCGGCAATGCCGACGCGCCCTTTACGCGGTCGACCTCGGGCAACGTATCGGGTACGTCGACCGTGAAGGTGTCGATACGGAAACACGGCGTCTCGACGGGCAGCACGGGCCATTCTCCTGCCAATGGCGCAGCCGAGCGCACAACCGGCGCGGCGACCGCCGCCGCGCGTTGCTGCGCGTCGCGCTGCTGCTGGAGCTGCTGGTTCTGTTCGGCGTTCGTGCGGACCGCTGCCGCGGTGTCGGCTGGCGTAGGCGCTTGTTGAGCATTTGACGCGAGTGATACTAAGGCTATGAGCGGCAACGCCGCCAGCCTCTTTCTGATTTTCATGCGAGAAGTCTTTCTAGAACTAAATTTCATAGGGATTGCCGCGATGGTTGATCAACGCTTTCGCGTCACAAGCCGAATTTTCGTTTTCCATACTGACGGATCCCTTCACCACTTAGATTTGACCGATAAGGTCACTTGCCGGCAGTCTTCTCAGTAGTTCGCTGGAATCAGAACTGATTTCATCGTTGCCATGAGTGACTTTGACGTGGCCGTCCTTGAGCACAGCCGAAGAGGGAGCAGGTAATGCCAGAAACGGAATCACTTCCGGCCGCTTGCTCGCAATCTCAAACAGTGACG
The DNA here is from genome assembly GCF_012927125.1 of Paraburkholderia antibiotica. Taxonomy (GTDB): domain Bacteria; phylum Pseudomonadota; class Gammaproteobacteria; order Burkholderiales; family Burkholderiaceae; genus Paraburkholderia; species Paraburkholderia antibiotica. The sequence goes on along the minus strand of NZ_JABBFZ010000005.1, from coordinate 6,223 downwards.
CTAAACGTCCATCGCTAGAAGTATTCTGCTCAGTCGTGAACAGCCACCCCGAATCGGTTCCGTTAGGCGTTTCGCGGAACATCTGAAAATTTTTCGCCCCCATGAAGTCGAGGGAGATGACTCCAGACTGCCTCAATGATGGAAACGAAGGCTCTACGCCCAGCTGTTCCGCTACGCTCTTTTGAACAATCAGTTGTTTGTACGTTTTGCTCGCGCCTCGCTCCCAAACAATCGAAACTTCACCGAACCGCGGTTCCCAAATGTCCAGCTCACCTGTTTCAGTGGATTTGAGCATGAGTAGCATCCAGCCCATCTGAACGGTTTCTCCCGCCTTGAAGACAGTGCCCTGTCTAACCGCGTCCTCAAAGTAAGAGAGTATTGGCTGTGCTCCGAACGCTGGGCCGGAAGGTAACGAGACAACGATGTTGGGATGTGCCGACAGTCCCCGAAAATTCGTTTTCACTTCAGTCATGATGTCATTTTCCAAGCATCACGTTAATCCGGCCAGTGATGTAGTTCTTCAACGCTGCGGCTTGTGCAGCACTAGCCTCAATGTAGTTCGGATCGAGCGGTTGTCCCTTATAGGTCGTCCACTCTCCTGGCATCTTCGCCTTTCGACGAGTTGAGTGAACCGGGTAGACCTTGCATGTTTACAGGATCGTTCAATAAGTCACTCTGGCGCACGGGGGGTGAGTAGTTTGAAGCCTTCCTGTTGTTTGATCCAGTTCTGCGGCAGGATACGGTCTGCTGCGAGTCTACCTTCAGCTTGCTTTACGTCGTTTGACAACGGATCAACGTATGTCCCGTTCGCGTTCGCGTTGTCGCGCGTGTCTGGATTCGGAGACTTGCTTAACGTGGCGTAGCCGTGGTCGTAACCAGCAATCGTACTACCGCTAGAGGCCGCCCCCGCAGCGAGCGCCCGAGCCGCCGCCGATTCCACCAGCACCGCCCCCGGACTCGCCACAGGCGGGACACGCCTCCGCCCATACCAACGACCGCATTCAGGCCGTTCGCAATGCTTTGCAGTGCCAGCGAGAACAGCGACGGCGACTTGCTCCCACTCTCTTATGTTTCAGAAATCGACATCACTGTTCATCGCCTAGCAATTGTTTGTCTTCCCATACATCTTCGTAGGCTTCGGTAACACGAAAACGCCAACCCGGTGGCAGGCCAAGATATGGCAACACCAAAGGCGCCCAATCCTGTAAATGTGCGGCGTGCAAAGGGACAAAGAAGTCGTGGTCTTCCGACATTTTCTCGCCGGCCCAGATATACCATCCACACGTATCACCTTCAGGAGTAACACGAAGGCCGTTTAGCGGACGCACGCCATCCTTAACGTTGCGAGAAATACCGACCTTTAGATTCAGATCGCAGCCTACGAAGGACGTGCCGAAGCGAGAACAAACGTTCTTTTGCTGTTCGTTGAGGTTCACGTTCATTGATTAAAATCCAAAATAATTTCGCGTCAATTTGCCAAACGCGCCCAATTGCCCACCTTGGATGTCACTGTTGCCCGTCGCGCCCGCAATCGCATCGGCCACGTTGTTCAGGCTGCCCGCGAGCGTAGCGGAGACACCCGCACCCGCCGCACCGCCAAGCGCTCACATGCCGCCCAGCCCGCCGGTAAGCGCTCCGCCTGCCCCGTGCAGCGCCACGCGGTACGTGCCGCCCTCATCCCGGTCAGCCGCCTCCTGCCCGTACTGCGCAACGAGCGCCGGGGCGCCGGCAGCAATGGCTATGTCCTGGTTGCGCAGAGCTTCGTTCTGTTTGCCTTCCGCGTACTGTCCGATCCAGGTCGCCACCGCTTCGCCCGCCGCAGTGTCACGCCGACGTTGAAAATGTAATTTCCGCAAGGAAATGCAGCGACATATCGTAAGCGGACGCCTGTTCCCAGATGTTCATATTTTTATTCAAAGAGCAGAGAGAAGACTTCACCTTCTAGTCGAATCTCCCTTCGCTTCCTTAGATAAAAATCTATCAACACCTTCGCAACGTTAGTTGAAAATTCAACATCAACCCCGTCCAGATAAAGCGAAAAATCGTATGCGCTACCATTCCTGCTCCACGCGACAAACACGTCAACTTCTTCTGACTTCCAAAATTGAACATTTGTTATTTCTCCTGTTCCGATCTTCTCCTGCAAACTAATTTCTTCGAATGAAATTTGCTCGCCTTCGTCTGTGCATGACGTTATTCGGCCATTCCCTGGATTCTCCAGCGACAGGCCGACAGTCCGTAGCAAAGAGGCTATCAAGCCGAATACAAGATCGATCTGTCCGGGAACAGTTAAACGATAGAGCGCTGACATCATTTACTCCCAGAGAAAATTTTTACATTGGATTCGCCAAGTATTTTGGTCGCAAGATTAATGGCCGATTGTGGCGTTCCTTCGGCAAAGTAGACTTGCGCAGAGACACCGCGTTGATCCGCGATGGTCTGATAGATACGAAGCTCCGTCCCCAGCTTACCCAAATTGTTTGCTTTGGCAGGCCCACCAACTGCGATCAAGTCACCATTTTCTGCAACTACATCTATATCCGTCGAGCCCAACCCCTTAACGGCGACTTGTTCGCCTGATGTTGAGCCGTTGACCAGATTCGCAACCGTTTCTTCTCGTTGCTGTCCAACTAGACGAGCTGCCTCGCCAGAAGAAGAGGTGCCTCCAGTGTTAGCGCCTTGGCTACTGCTTTCATCATTCCCGCTATTGAGCGTCGAGTTACCCGGCCCATACCCCGTAGTAGTGCCCCCGGCCATTGCCCCTTTAGCCGCGCCGCCGCCTGCCGACACCGGACTCGGACTCGGGCCAACCGGTGGACCTCCTTCCAGCGCCAACCCCACTCCCAGCGCATCCCTTACGCCCATCATGAGCATATCAAACAGCGTGGGTGACTTCTTCCCAGGATCGCCCGTCAATGCCCGTTCGTCATCGACTGACTGGTTATACAACTGGACGTTCGACGCCATCGCCGCGCCCGCCGTACCACCGACCACAGCTCCGCCTACGCCCGCTGCAATGTTGGCCGCGAGATTGCCGATCAGGTCCGACCCCGTCGCCGATGCTACACCCTTCGAGATATCGTTCAGTGAACCGGCCATCTTCGATGCCGCGCCCGCGCCAGCAGCGCCGCCAATTGTGCTGAACACGCTACCGCCGCCGAGCCCGCCAATCAGCGCGCCGCCTGCGATGTGCAGTTCGGCGCGCGAATCGCCGCCTTCCTTCCAGTTGTTGTAGTCAGCCGCCGCCGCTGCCATGCCCTCGCTGTCACCGCTCTCGGACGCAGCCTTGTAGGCCGCCGCCGCGTCGTCGCGCTTCATATCCGCATACGCGCCGATACCCTGCGATACCACCTGACCCGCCGCCTGGGCAGCCTGCATCGTGTCGGCCTGCTGCGACAGGATGGCGTTCACGTCCGGCGTTTTCGCGACCGTGCCATTCGTGTTCGCCGTATCGCGGGAGAGACCCGCCACGTCCTGCGTCTGGTCGGCGCCGTTCGTCACGTTGATCGTGCCCGCGCTGATCGCGCTGCGCGTCGTTGCGCTCTGGTCGCCGCCTTCGTTCTGCGAAATCATCGGCGACACGCCTGGATGGCCGCTCACCGAACCGGGGCCAGCCGCGTTGCCGGTGCTACCGCCGAAACCCACACCTGCGCTGACGCCGTTGCTGGTCGCGTCATAGTGATCCAGCTCGGCCGCCCCGTCATCACGCCAGACTGAGCAACGCCATAAACAGCAAACCCAGCTCGAAGGTTGGGTTTGCTTTTAATGCACCTTGGTTCTCGTTGTCTGCCAATGCTTACGGGCCTCATTCAGGCTGCTTTGATTGGCACCTCCTGCGAATGTGGGATCATCTGACTGCACTGGATCGTCTTCCCAGCCACACACAGGACAGATTTCATAATCGTCTCGTACACCAATTGTCAAGCTCTCACAGCATGGGCACGGTAAGCGACTTTCTTTCTCTTGCATCATTGTTTATTCCAATAGTCCATTCCAGCCGCCGGTTTGAACATCGTCTTTGGCGCACCGTCTTTGGTTTTTGATGCAAACGTGTTCGTCGCTGGATCGTAATACAAGGTATCGCCATTGGGCCGCGTCTTGGTAAGCGTCCCATCGGGTGGATTGTTCACGAAGTCCTGCGCTGCCTGAACATATTGCATCGAGTTTTGATACTCAGGGAACTCGTCGCCGTGTTTCGTCGAATGGCCGTAGGCATTCTCAACTGGCGTCTTGTCCTTTGTTGAAGACCAGAACGTACTCTTATCGCCATCGCCGCTGTTTGCGTCGCTATTGTTCCCACTATTGAGCGTCGTATTACCCGGCCCATACCCCGTAGTGCCCCCGGCCATTGCCCCTTTAGCCGCGCCGCCGCCTGCCGACACCGGACTCGGACTCGGGCCAACCGGTGGACCTCCTTCCAGCGCCAACCCCACTCCCAGCGCATCCCTTACGCCCATCATGAGCATATCAAACAGCGTGGGTGACTTCTTCCCAGGATCGCCCGTCAATGCCCGTTCGTCATCGACTGACTGGTTATACAACTGGACGTTCGACGCCATCGCCGCGCCCGCTGTACCACCCACCACCGCTCCGCCCACGCCCGCTGCAATATTGGCCGCGAGATTGCCAATCAGGTCCGACCCCGTCGCCGATGCTACACCCTTCGAGATATCGTTCAGTGAACCGGCCATCTTCGACGCGAAGCCCGCGCCAGCAGCGCCGCCAATTGTGCTGAACACGCTACCGCCGCCGAGCCCGCCAATCAGCGCGCCGCCTGCGATGTGCAGTTCGGCGCGCGAATCGCCGCCCTCCTTCCAGTTGTTGTAGTCAGCCGCCGCCGCTGCCATGCCCTCGCTGTCACCGCTCTCGGACGCAGCCTTGTAGGCCGCCGCCGCGTCGTCGCGCTTCATATCCGCATACGCGCCGATACCCTGCGATACCACCTGACCCGCCGCCTGGGCAGCCTGCATCGTGTCGGCCTGCTGCGACAGGATGGCGTTCACGTCCGGCGTTTTCGCAACCGTTCCATTCGTGTTCGCCGTATCGCGGGAGAGACCCGCCACGTCCTGCGTCTGGTCGGCGCCGTTCGTCACGTTGATCGTGCCCGCGCTGATCGCGCTGCGCGTCGTTGCGCTCTGGTCGCCGCTTTCGTTCTGCGAAATCATCGGCGACACGCCGGGATGGCCGCTCACCGAACCGGGGCCAGCCGCGTTGCCGGTGCTACCGCCGAAACCCACGCCTGCGCTGACGCCGTTGCTGGTCGCGTCATAGTGAGACTGGTTCTGGATGTCACTGAACGTGAGCGTGCCGGTCGTCAGGCTGTTCTTCGATGCGTCTGCCGTGCTCGATATCACGCCGCCCGTCAGGTCCGTGTTGCCCTTGACGTTGACGTTAAATCCACCATCACCCGCATTGATCCCAGCCTGTTCGTTGACGCCTGCGTAGTTCGAATCCGCATGGCCGTTCTGCGCGCTGAAGCTGGCGCTTCCGCCACCCTGGCTGATCGTGAACCCGCCGCCTGTGCTGCTCTGATGCGCGGCGCTATTCGTCACGTCCTGCACACTCACGATATTCAGGTTGCCGCCCACGTCGGCCGCAATCTGTTTGCCATTGATCTGCGAGCCGATGATGTTCGTGTCTCCACCCGATATCACCGTGACGCTGTTCGCACCGTTCACATGCGAAGCGTTCTGGATCGACGCGTCGCTGTTGGCATCACCATGCGCGTTCGACATCGCAGCCGAGACACCAAAGCCGCCACCCAGCGTGTACTGCACGCCAACACTTGCGCTGCTGGAACTGTTCGAGCTACGCGTCGAATCCGTGTCCGTCGTGTTGATGACGTTCACCTGGTTTTTCGCCGCCAGAATGACATCGTTCGCGCTTACGTTCGACCCGGCGATAGTCAGGTCGCCGTTCGTCGCCACGAACCCCGCCGTGCCGCCTGCCTGCACGCTGGAGCCGCGTTGCATCGTTTGATCTTCCGACGACTGGCTTTCGCTTTTGCTCGATCCGATGCTGACCTTGATGCCGATATCCGGCTTGCCGTCCGCTGTCACGCCCGCAGACGTCAGGCCGGTCAAGGCCACATCGCCCGCCGCCGCAATACTGTGCAGCGCAGCCGCACGGTCGTTGCCGGTGCTAGCCGAATTCTTCGCCGCCTGGCTTTCCGAATACGCGTTGTTGATCGCATCACCGACCGAACCCGCCAGACCGATCGTGA
>NZ_JABBFZ010000049.1 GCF_012927125.1 Paraburkholderia antibiotica | reverse complement strand
CCCACGGTCATCGGGGACTGAAGTTGTTGAAACGTATTGGAAGCGACGAGTCGTTGCATAGAGCTTCATCCAGCATCACGGGTAAAATAAAAAATGAATAATCGTTGTTTCCGGCTTGTGTTCAGCAAGCTTCGGGGTATGCTCATTGCCGTCGCAGAAACTGCAATTGGGCGTGGAAACTCTCGTCACGGTGAAGCCGGCCCATCGGCCGCGCAGCGATCCTTCACGCTTTTCGCAATGCGTCACACGGCTTTTGCCGTGCTGGTACTAGCTGGTTTCGCCCCCGCTCTCGCAGATGCGCAAATCGTGCCGTCTGGCGCGCACGCGCCGAACGTGATCAATACGGCAAATGGATTGCCTCAAGTAAATATCACGAAGCCGTCCGGCGCCGGCGTGTCACTTAACACGTATTCACAATTCGACGTATCGAAGCAGGGCGCGATTCTCAACAATTCGCCCGTTAATACGAACACCCAACTCGCGGGACAGATATCCGGTAATCCGAATTTTGGATCGAACGACGCCGCGAAGATAATCGTCAACCAGGTCAACAGCAATAATCCTTCGCAGTTGCGCGGCTACGTTGAAGTCGCGGGTCAGAAAGCCGCGGCGGTCGTCATCGCAAATAGTTCTGGCCTGGTTGTGGATGGCGGCGGCTTCATCAATACGTCAAAAGGCATTTTGACGACCGGCAATCCGCTGATTGACGGTGGTGGCAACCTGACGGGCTTTAACGTCACCGGCGGCATGATCACCGTGCAGGGCGCGGGCCTGAACGCTTCGAATATCGACGAGGTCGATCTGCTGGCGAGGGCCGTGCAGGTTAATGCGGCGATCTACGCCAATACGCTGAACGTGACGACCGGCTCGAACAATATCGACTACGCGAGCCTGGCGCCGACGGCCATCGCCGGCAGCGAGCCCGCGCCCGCTGTCTCAATCGACGTCGCGCAGCTCGGCGGTATGTACGCCAACCGCATCATCCTGGTGGGCAACGAGAACGGTGTCGGGGTCGCAAATGCCGGCACGATTGCCGCACAGGCCGGCGATCTCACGCTGACGACCTCGGGCCAGCTCGTTCAGTCGGGCAAGATGACCGCAAGCGGCAACCTCGGCATCAATGCGGCAAGCGTCGCGAATACGGGGACCCTCTACGCGCAGCAGGATACGAGCGTCGGTTCGACGGGCGCGCTGACGAACAGCGGCACGCTCGCCGCGCAACAGAACACCACGATCAATGCCGCGTCCGTCGATTCAAACGGTACGCTCGGCGCGGGCGTGAACAACGATGGCTCGGTCGGTACCTCGGGCGACCTCAACGTTTCGACGAGCGGACAGCTCAACGCGACCGGCGAGAACGTCGCGGGCGTCAATGCGTCTTTTGCAGGTAGCGGCGTCAATCTCGCGGGTAGCGAGACGGCGGCGAACGGTAACGTATCGCTGACGGCAACCGCAGGCGATCTGAACCTCGCGGGCGCGACGACGAGCGCAGGTGGTGCGGTCGTCGCGAATGCGGCGGGTACGCTCGTCAACGATCACGGTACGCTCACGGGCGGCGCGGTGACGCTCAACGCAGGCAACCTGTCGAACCAGAACGGCGATATTTCGTCGCAAGGTCCGCTCGTCGCACAGGCGTCGGGCCAGCTCACCAATCAGGGCGGCTCGATTGTCTCGCAGGGTGCGATGCAGGTCAGCGGCGGCGCCATCGCGAACAACCAGGGGACGATGCAGAGCGCGGCGGGCATGTCGGTGTCCGGAGCGTCACTCGACAACACCGCGGGCCGCATTACGTCACTGAATGGCGACGGCCTTTCGGTCACGACGACGGGCCAGCTTGTGAACGCGGGGGGTACGACCGCGACCGGCGCACAGGGCGGCGTTATCGGCGGCAATGGCGCGGTGACGCTGCAAGGCGGGACCATTGCCAATCACGGCACGGTATCGGCGCAAACCGACCTCCAGGTGACCGGGCAATCGGTCGACAACAGCAACGGCTCGCTCGGCGCATCGGGCAATACGACGGTGAATGCCGGTTCGCATCTGACCAACAGCGGCGGATCGATCGCGGCAGGCCAGACGGTGACGGAAAGCGCGACCACGCTCGACAACAGTTCCGGAACGACGCAGGCCGCGCAGGTATCGCTCAACGCGACCAACCTCGTCAATCACGCGGGAACGATTACGCAGACGGGTAACGGCCCGATGAACGTCGCGGTCTCGGGAACGCTCGATAATTCGGCGGGCGGCACGCTCCAGACGAACAGCACGGACCTGACGCTTTCCCCTGCCACGCTCGATAACGACGGGGGCACGATTACGCACGCGGGCACCGGCACGCTGACGATTGCGCCGGCCAACGGTGCAGGATCGATCTCGAACGCGGGCGGCACCATCCAGAGCAATGGGCAGGTCGTCACCGAAGCCAGTGCGTTCAACAACGCTGCGGGTCTGGTGCTCGGCCAGACCGGGCTGACGGCAACGGTCGGCAACGCGCTCGACAACACGAACGGCAAGCTGCTCTCGAATGCAGACCTGAGCCTCGCGAGCGGGTCGCTGACCAACAACGGTGGCGAGATCGGCGCGGCCTCGAACGAGACCATCCATAGCGGGTCGCTGACCAATAACGGCGGCTCGATCGTCGCACCGAATCTGGCGCTCGCAATCGGCTCCACGCTCGACAATAGCGGCGGCGATATCGAGGCGAACCAGCTCGCGCTCGGCGCGACGGATCTTGTCAACCACGGCGGGACGATTACGCAGTATGGCGCGTCGCCGATGAGCGTCAACGTCAGCAACACGCTCGACAACTCGAACGGCGGCACGCTCCAGACGAACAGCACGGACCTGACGCTCGCCCCCGCTACGCTCGATAACGACGGCGGCACGATTACGCATGCCGGAACGGGCACACTGACGATTGCACCAGGCAACGGTTCGGGCTCCGTATCAAATGTAGGCGGAAAAATTATCTCCGCCGGCCAGATCGCGGCACAGGCGGGGAGCCTGAACAACGCGACCGGCGTACTCGCCGCGCAGGGCAATATCGCGGCGAACGTCGCGGGCAATATCAACAACACGCAGGGCTCGATACGTTCGCTCGCGTCTCTGTCGCTCGTGAGCGGCGGCGCGCTGACGAATACGAACGGCCAGATCCAGTCGGGTACGGGAGCAACGGACGATACGAGCACGCTCGGCGTTCAGGCCGCGTCCATCGACAATACGGGTGGTCTTGTCAGTAACCTCGGCACGGGCAATACGACCGTCCAGGGCGGCAGCCAGACCATCAACAGCGGTGGCGTCATGACGGGCAACGGTAACGTGGCCGTCGACACGTCATCGCTCTCCAATACGCAGGGCGGCCAGGTGAGCGGCGCAAGCGTCGACGTCCAGGCGAATACCGTCGATAACAGCGGCGGTGTGATTGGCAGTTTCGCGGGTCCGACCGGCGACGTTGCCATCACGACGACCGGCGCAATGACGAACACCAACGGGCAGGTCGGCGCGACGCACGATCTGACGTTGAATGCAGCGGCACTGACGGGCGGCGGTGCATACAGCGCCGCCAACGATGTCGCGGTGAACGTTCAGGGCGACTTCGCGCCCACTCCCGATCTGCAATTCAGCGCAGGTCACGATCTGACCTTTACCCTTCCCGGTACGTTTAGCAACGGCGCAACGCTGCAGGCGGTCAACAACCTTGGCATCAACGCGGGCGATATCGCCAATAGCGGCGCAATGATGGCGGGCGGCACGCTCACCACGCACTCGAACACGCTGGAGAATACGGGCGCGATTGTCGGCGGTAGCGTCTCGCTCAATGCGACGCAATCGATCACGAATGTGGGGCCGACTGCACTGATCGGCGCGACGGACAGTAACGGCCTGCTTGAAATCCTTGCGCCCGACATCGAGAACCGCGACGACACCACCGCGACCGATACGCAGGCGACGACCGCGATCTTTGGTCTCGGCAAAGTCGTGCTGGCGGGTGGTAAGGACGCGAGCGGCAACTACACGAACGCGAACCTGATCGACAACGTGTCGGCCCTCATTCAGTCCTCGGGCGACATGGAATTGCATGCGAACCAGGTTACGAACACGCGGCGCGTGATGACGACCGACGGGGCCTACACCGAGGCGGTCGATCCGACGCTCATCGAGCAGCTCGGCATCAGCCTGTCTGGCTGCGCAGCCGCTGACATGGCGGCGTGCGGCCCGGGCAATCCGCAGGTCATGGGCGTCCAGTTCAATCCGACTGCTTCTAACTACGATCCCGCCGTCATCGCCGCGTTGCAGGCCCAGCCAGGCGGCATGCCGATCATTCCGCCGAACGGCGGCCAGTGGAACAGCACCTACCAGTACACGACCTATACGGGCGTGGCGCTCGCGAACCTGATCACGGGGATCAGCCCGCAGGCGCAGATCATCGCTGGGGGCAACCTGGACGTGTCGAAGGTGGGCACCTTCCAGAACTACTGGAGCGCGGTCGCGGCGGTCGGCAACATCTCCGCGCCCGTGACGCTCGATCAGAATAGCTGGCGCGGGCAGCTTGCGCCCGGCGTGCAGGTCACCTACTCGGGGCAGTATCACTACAACAACTACGACAACTCCGAACACAACTGGCAGTTGCCGTTCGGCAACGCGACGTTCGTGACCTCCAATCCTGGCGGCTACCAGGTCGCGCCCGCTGACATCCGCACCTACGCGTTGCCGAGCTACGAATCGACCTTCGTCGCGGGGGGCACGCTTTCCGGTACGGGCGTCAATATCGACAATACGGCGGGTAATGCGGGCGTTCCTTCGCTCGGTCTGGTCCCCGGCCAGTCGCTGGGCGGCGTGACGGTTGGTGGAGTCAGTGGCAGCGCGGGCGGCTCGAAGGGCGGAGCGGCTTCGGTCAATGGCGGCTCGGGGCTCGTTAATCCCGTTATCGCGAGCGCGACGGCGGTCAACGTCCTGAGCAACCTGACGATCCCGCAGGGTGGGCTGTTCAGACCGGATACCGCGCCGAACGCGCCGTACCTGATCGAGACGAAT
>NZ_JABBFZ010000048.1 GCF_012927125.1 Paraburkholderia antibiotica | reverse complement strand
GTACGCACCGCCTTCGACTGGAAATCAGCCATGAACCAGTTTGCCATCCTGTTCGGCGAGCGTTTTACGCTTGCCCGCGGGTAATCCTTTTTTAACTGCCTCGCACACAAAAAGACGGACAGGCTCGCTTTCGCGTCTGCGAGAACGGTAGAACGACACGTTATGCACGGTCGCGACACGCCTGGTGAGTTGCGCTCCTGCGGTAGACCAAGCCACCGGTTCATTGCCGCATACTGCATTAGAGGTGCTGCGCCAGCGCTCTTAGTTCTTGTTCAACTCATATTTCATGATCCGACCGTGACGTCCGTGGATGTCACGCTCGAGGCTATACACGTCACCCTCGAGTCCCGGGCTCTGTGCATGGATCTCCGCGATTGCGCGCCGATCGTCGTCGTCAAGGGAAACGTCGAACACCTTGGTGTGCTCGGCAAGATGATCGCCACGGCGCACGCCAACGATCGCCGCCGCCACATTGTCCTGATCTAGCACCCAACGGGTTGCAATGGTCGCGATCGATACACCGTGCTTCACCGCGATCCTGTCGAGCGTTTGCAGCAGTGCCTGGAATAGATCCCAGCCACCGAAGTCTTCGATGATCAGCTTGTATTTGACCAGCGAGCGGTTCGAGATCTCATCGGGCTCGGCCATGCCGAGCCAGCGCTTCGACAGGAAGCCGCCGGCCACGGTGCCATAGCACAGCAGGCGGATCCCATGCTCTCGTGCGTATTTCGCAAATTGCCGCGCGGGCCGCTGATCGAGCAGCGAGTACTGCACCTGCGTGCTGACGAGCGCAATCCCGGCCTCGACGAGTTCTGCTGTGCGCGCGGTGTCGAAATTGGTCGTAGCGAGGTGATCGATCTTGCCGGCCTGCTGCAGACTCTTTAGCCAGGCGGCAACTTCCAGATAACGCGGCATCGAATAATCCCACCAGTGAAACTGCACCAGGTCGAGCCGCTCCGCCTGTAGCCGTACGAGAGAACGGTCAATGATCTGCTCGACCTGCTTGCGGTCGATGCTGGCTAGCAACGACAGATCAGGCACGAACTTGGTATGTACCTTCAGCTTCTGCAGGCTGGCCGCGCCGTGGCGCTGCCGATAGTCGCGGCGGAACGCGCCGATCATTTCTTCAACGCCGGTGTAGATATCCGCGCAATCGAACGCGGTGATGCCGGCATCGTAATAGGCGCCCATGTCGGCGAGCGCACCGAGCCGGTCCACTTCGCCGTGATCGCCGGCCAGTTGCCAGCCGCCTTTGACAAGTCTGGAGATCGAATAGCCGGCCGCGAGCTCGGTAGTTTGAATCTGGGTCATCAGTTTTCCTCGTTGCTCAGGCTGACTGCAGTGGTATCCGCGTGTTTGAAGTGGCGGGTGCCCGCCCGCGAAATCCGGAAGCGCGACGGGCAGTTCGGATCGGGGCAGGCAACCTCGGCGTCGGTCGACATCCAGTCGCTCGGGTCGGTGCTGCGCTGCTTGGCGGGCAAGAGCGGCAACAGCGCCCCGAGCGAGTAAATCGAAAAGCCCTGGCCAGGCGGCAGATGCAGCATTTCGCCGCGCAACTCGAAAAAATCTCCGACCTTCGCGCCGCAGTACAGCCTTGCGCCCTCGGGCGCGACCACTTCGACACGCAGGTCGTACAGGGTGAATTCGCCGGATGGCGGGTCGGCTTGGGACATGACGTTAGTTTCGATGGTTCAGGGGTTGGGGGGCGTTACCGACAGGATGATTTCAGTCGGCGACGACGACGTATTGCGGTACCGGTGCGGCAGGCGCGCGTCGAACGAAACGCTTTCGCCGGCGGCGACCATGTAGTCGACGCCGTCGATCTGCGCGATCAGATTGCCGGCGATTACGTACACGCATTCCGACGATGGATGGCCACGCGGCTCGTCGGCGGACATTTCGCCTGGCTGCAGCACCGCGCGCAGCACTTCAAGCTGACCGTTGCCTGGAGTCAGGCGTTCGTAGCTGACGCGGCCTTTCGGGGCGATCAGCATCGAGCGGTTGCCGGGCCGGCTGATAGACACCGACGACACCGTCACGTCCGCGAATAGCGACGACACTGATTCGCCAAACACGGCCGCGAGACGCCGCATGGTATCGAGACTGGGGTCGGTGACCGCGCGCTCGATCTGACTCAGCAGCGTGGCCGACACGTCTGCCTGCGCCGCGAGTTGGCGCAGCGACATGCCGTGCAGAGTGCGCAGTTCCTTGAGCCGTTCACCGATCATCTTTTCACCTCAATTTCGTGTAGTGCCATCTTACGAAAGTGTGCAGTGTAAATGCACGCCTGCTTTGCGTCAATGATGCGGGATCCGTTCTTCGTGCACAGGGGTAACATCATGTTTATTGGGGTAAACATATGCTTATCTATCTGAGTTTTGTTTTTTTCTGCTTGCAGTTTGTGCATTATGAGTGGACACTTCGCCGAGTATTGTGCAGCGTAACTTTACACGAGGTATGTGATGAATCAGATGCAGATAGCGGCCGTTCCAGCGCGTCGCACTTACCGCTGGCTGCTGGCCATCCCGTTCGTCTGGCAGGCCGCTCTGGCACCCGCGATCAACGATGTCGCGTGGACACCGTTCGGCCTGCCGTTTCCCATGGTGTGGCAGATGGTCGGCGTCGTGCTGTCCAGCGTGGTCATCGCGCTCGTGTTCCGCCTCGACCGCGCCCAGGGAATCGAGGACGAGGAAGCGGCGTTCATCGCAGCGACATCCGCTGTCCAGGCGACGGAGGGCACGCAATGAAACTAGCTATCGTTCTGGCGATCCTGCTCGCCACGGTGAGCGGCGCGGTCTGCTACGGCCGCGTGACCCGCAAAGGCCATACGCTGGCCGACTGGGCCGTCGGCGGTCGCAGTCTCGGCACGCTGATTTTCTGGTTCATGAATGCCGGCGAGGTGTACACGACCTTCGCGGTGCTCGGCATTTCGGGCTATGCCTGGGCGCTCGGCGCACCCGCGTATCTCGCGTTCACCTCGGTATCTCTCAGCTACGCGCTCGGCTACTGGCTGATGCCGAAGATCTGGCGAGCCGGACGCGCACAGCGGCTCGTGACCCAGGCGGACTTCTTTGCGACACGCTACGACGCGCGCTGGCTCGGCATCCTGACCGGCGTGATCGGCATTGCGTCGCTCGTTGTCTATGTGCAGATCCAGCTCGTCAGCCTCGGGCTGATCGTGCAGTTGACGCTCGACGGTCTCGTCTCGACCGAGATCGCAACGATCATCGCCGGCCTGCTGATGGTGGCCTTCGTGTTCGTCGCCGGCGTGCGCTCGGCGGCGTTTGCGGCCGGCGTCAAGGACGTGCTGATGATTGCGGTCGTGGTGCTGCTGTGCGCGACGGTTGCGAGCAAGGTCGGCGCATTGTCGATCGCCGACATCTTCCGGCGCGCCGAGCAGCTGCATCCGGGCATCGGCCGCCTGCCGGGACTCGACCCCACTTCGCCCACCACCGCTGTCTGGCTGCTGACGTCGTCGCTGAACATCGCGTTCGGCAATTGGGTGTTCCCGCATCTGTTCCAGATCTCCTACGCGTCGGCGAGCGGCACCGCGATCCGCCGCAACGCAATCTGGCAGCCGCTTTATTCGCTCGCGTACTTCTTCATCATCCTGCTTGGCTTCGCGGCACTGCTCGCGGGCACGAAACCTCCGGGCAACAACCTGAACGCGGCATTGCTGCAATTCGTCTCAGATCACTATTCGGCGCCCGTTGTCGGCTTTGTCGCGGGCACCGGTTTCCTGCTCGCACTCGCGCCCGGCGCGCTGCTGCTGCTGACGGCCGGTTCAATCTTCACGCGCAACGTGGTCGGACCGTTTCGCAAACGGCTCGACGAGCGAACTTCGCTGCGTCTGTCGCGCGTGTCGTTGGTGGTCTTCGCGGCGATCGCTGTATGGCTGTCGATCGGCCAGAAGGGCTCACTCGTGAAGATCCTGCTCGACGCCTATTCGGCGATCGGCATGCTCGCGCCCGGTGTGTTCCTCGGCTTCCTGTGGCGGCGCACGACCGCGCTCGGTGTGCTCGTGGGTCTCGTCGCTGGTTTCATCGCGCTGCTCGCGCCGTTCGCCGCGCAGTTCTGGGCCAGTACGGTGCCGCAATGGGAGCCGGGGCTGATTGCGATGGCGATCAATGCCACGGTGACCTACGGCGTGAGCCTGCTGACGCCCCAGCCGTCACGGCGCGCAGTGCTGGTGGCGTTCCCGTCCGCTGGCCCGCCCGCCCAGGCCGCGAACGGGCTCAACGCGACGCAGCCGTGAGGAAGCGGGAATTCAACCAGTGCAACCAGCACGCGGTCGGAATGCGTCCGAAGCCCTGCCGAAAAGCAGCAAACAGCTACCAACGACATAGTGGAGATTTCCGTGGGGAAAAGCATTGAAAACAACCGCCTTAGAAAAGCCGTCAAGCGAACCGGCCTGTGCGCGGCCGTGCTGGCCGCACTGCCCGTTGCCGCCCACGCGCAAAGCAGCGTCACACTGTACGGCCGCGTGGTGGCCGGCATCACGATGGTCAATAACACCGGCAACGGTCATGTATGGGAAGGCGACACCTGCGGGCCGCCGGGATGCAATATGTGGGGCTTGAAAGGGAACGAGGATCTGGGCGGCGGCACCGCGGCGATCTTTACACTGGAGAACGGCTTCAACATCCAGAACGGCCATCTGGGACAAGGCGGCGTGATGTTCGGCCGGCAAGCGTTCGTCGGTCTGACGAACCGGGAATGGGGCACGCTGACGCTGGGGCGTCAGTACGATCCGCCGTCCGAGACGGTTGGATATTTCCCGTCCAGCAATAATTTCGCGACTGGCTATGGCTCACACTTCGGCGATCTCGACAACCTGAATCAGTCGATCCGCATCAACAACTCGGTCAAGTACGTGAGCCCGACGTGGAATGGCCTGCACGTGTCGGGTCTCTACAGCTTCGGCGGCGTACCGGGCAGCATGTCGACGAACCAGGTGTGGTCGCTCGCCGCGATGTACACACATGGGCCGTTCGCGTTCGCTGCCGGCTACCTGGACATCCGCAACCCGGCGACCTCGCCCGATGGCACCGGCGGCGTGTACACATCGAACGGCAACTACGTCGGCTCACTCGGGCGCTATGTCGCGCTGCAGGACGCGAAGTCGATGAAGTCGCTGACGGCGGGCGGCTCGTACGCGCTCGGTCATGCGACGCTCGCGCTGAATTTCGCGCACACGGCGCTCGACCAGAGCCAGTACTTCGTCGCCAACGGCTTCGCGGGCGCGGGCAGCGGCAGCGATTTCACGATGAACAGCTACGAGGCGAGCGTCACGTATCAGTTCACGCCGGCGTTACTCGGCGGTGCCGCCTATATTTACAACGCGGGCAAAGCCGATTTTCAGAACCTAAAACCGAATTTCCAGCAGGTCAATCTAGGGCTGACCTATTCGCTGTCGAAGCGCACGAGCCTGTACGGGGTGGCGGTTTTCCAGAAGGCGGGGGGAGACGGCATCGCGCCAGTGCTGAACGCGAACGGCCAGGTGGTGGGCCGTACGGCGCTCGCAGAGATTCCCGGCGCCGGGGTCGATTCGAGTTCGTCTCGGCAACTGCTGATCACAGTCGGGATGTACCACTCGTTCTGAGCGGGCGCGGCCGGGGACCATGACATGCTCTGCCCGGCCAGCCTATCCCGTTCGACAGTTCGACGTGCACGGAATCAAGCCACATTTAAACATCTGGTGCGCGGCCCGTTCGGCAAAGTCATGATCAAGGTCGCCGACGCATAAATGGCGTGTCCGGGCGTCGGCACCCGCCAACGGCCGGACCTGATCGATAAACGGTCCTTCATAGGCTGATGTGACCAACGGCAGCTTCGGGTCCAGAGTGTGTGGAAACTCCATTTTTGCCGCCAAGCGGGCGATTGCCGGTCAGGTCGATCGAGTTTGATACCGTGAGTTTGCACTAATCGAACATCGCGAGCGCAACAAAGCCCCTCGGGGC
>NZ_JABBFZ010000047.1 GCF_012927125.1 Paraburkholderia antibiotica | reverse complement strand
TCGCCGAGCATTTCCATTACGATGCGCGCGGACGCCTCGTGACGGCCGAGACCGGGAAAAGCCGTGTGCGGCTGCATTACGACGAGGCGGGCAACCTCGTGGCGGAAGAGCAGCGCGTCAGTGCCGACTACGGTCTGGACTACCTGACCGTCACGCGGCACGAATACGATGCGCTCGGCAACCGCACGCGCACGGTGCTGCCCAACACGCGCACCGTCGACTGGCTGCGCTATGGTTCGGGGCACGTGCATGGCGTGCTGCTCGACGGCGCGCCGCTGGTGGACTTCGAGCGCGACCGGCTGCACCGCGAGACGGGGCGCACGCATGCGGCGTTCAGCCAGGCGCGCGAATACGATCCGATGGGGCGGCTGGCGCGGTTCACGGTGAAACAGATGGGCGCGGCCAGCGCGCATGAGCGCATTGCCGAGCGGCGGCTGCATTACAGCGCAGCGGGCCACCTCACGCGTATCGATGATCATGCGCGCGGTGCGACGGATTACACCTATGATCCGGTCGGTCGGCTGCTGAAGTCCGTGACGCCGGACCTGACCGAAGTCTTTGCGTTCGACCGCGCAGGCAATCCGGTCGACCCGGAGACGGTACCGCCGAGGCCGGAGGTCGAGACGCCGGAGGAACAGGCGTCGCGTGCCGCGCGGGAGCAGGCCGAAGATGCCGCGTGGCTGCGGGCGAATCCTGGCGAGAAATACCCGCCGCTGCGTTACAACAGGCGGGGCGTGGAGGACAGGCGCAAGCTGGACGCATGGGAGGCGTCGCTGCCGAAGTGCATCGGCAACGTGCTGAAGGAACTGAACCGCACACGCTATGCACACGATGCGCATGGCAACCTCGTGCGGCGGGTCGAGCCGGACGGCACGACGTGGCTGTACCGGTACGACGCAGCGAACCGGCTGATCGAAGCGAAGCGCTATGCGAAGCCGCCTGAGGCGGATGAGCTGGCGCGTAGGGAACCCGTGGCGGGTGGTGGTACGCGGTTCGTCGATGGGAGTGTGCGGCCGCTGCTGGAAGTGAGTTTTGCGTACGATGCGTTCGGTCGACGCACGAAGAAGAAGGTGACGCGACCGGATGGCGGGATCGAGCGCACGTTCTTCACCTGGGACGGCGATGTGCTGCTGATGGAGGAGCGCTTCGGGCTGCCGGTGAAGCACGAGCATGTGTATCGCGGGCTGGAGTTCCGCAGGGCGCAGATCGTGCGGGAGGAGCCGGAGGATGTGTATTCGCTGCCGGTCGCGCAGCGCATGCATACGCTTGAGCGGCATCACGAGTGGCAGGCGGCGTCGCTTTATCTGCACGAGCCGGGATCGTTCGTGCCGCTTGCGCGGCTTGACGAGAAGCTGGTGGAACCGGCGTTCCTCGCGACGGGCACGGATGGGGGTTTCGTGCAGGTGCCGGCAAAGACGCGGCATGCGACGTACTTCTACCAGAATGACCATCTGGGCACGCCGCAGGAGATGGTGGACGAGTCGGGCAAGGTGGTGTGGCTTGCGCGGTATAAGGCGTGGGGTGGGGTAAAGCCTGCACCGTATGGCAACGTCGATGCGGTTGGCACGGATAACCGGATCCGGTTCCAGGGGCAGTATCATGACGAGGAGACGGGGCTCGCCTATAACCGGCACCGGTACTATGATCCGCAGAATGGGCGGTTCATCAGCAAGGATCCGATTGGGCTGGCGGGTGGGGTCAATGTTTATGCGTATGCGCCCAATCCGGTGGGGTGGGTCGATCCGCTGGGCCTCATGGGGAAACCAATTCTGGGCGGCACCCCTAAAGACGCTCAAAAGGCCGTTAATAAGGGCCAAGGGCCATCTGATATCACCAGAATTGATGAACCAGAAAGTAGTGTGCCAGGTAGTCAATGGCATGCACACTGCAAATGTGGTGCGGCAATTAACCAAGATGGCTCCATGCATGACAAGGCAAAGGGGAAAGGGAAATCAGTGTCGCAGCTTTTTTCAAATAAAACACTGAAATGGCTTCAGTCTTTTGGCTGGACATCTCCCAGGGAAGAGTGAATGGATTGTGTGACTAACGGATAAATTGAGAGAAGCCATGAGTGTGAGTACTATTCCTAATCCAAAAAAAATTTTTAGTAAAAAATTCATTTACCAGGATTGTCTGGATGTTGATCTTCTGCTTCAGCATACGGAGACACCGGAGGCCTACCCGTTGATATATAGACAACACCAGATTGAGAGTTGGAAGCTGGCATTTCCACATGGGAATTTGCTTGCACTATGGATCGGGTGTGCAGTCTTCGTAAAAAATTATGTCAAGAATGCAGTGGAAAAATCCAGGGAGGAAAATTTTTTTACGTGTATAGCCTTCTCGATGTACGAGCCAGATGACGAGGAAATTTTGATTCCAAAAATCTATGTGGCTAATGCAGAAAGAAAGAGTCAGATTTCGGATGCACTACGCAAAGTAGCGTTCAATAAAGAGTCTGCCAGAATTTTTGAAATCAAAGCGGCGTTCGAAGCGTGCGGAGTATTGAATGATTTCTCATTTTATGAGGATAGATTTGATGACCCATCAGGAGATGGGAAAATAATGTGGCTATATTGCATTCAGTCTGATTAAAATAGATAGCTAACAACGACGGGTTGTGTGAGCGGCCATTTGCGTACGCGATTAGAGGAAGCCTGGCGAGATAGAAATCGTGTAGCTGACAAAGTTGCAGAAGAATTAGAGGCGCTAGGTGGGTTTGAATCCGAAGTCTGCGATACGTGTACGACTTGCTAACCGATTTGCCCTAACTAACTGTCGTGTGACGTCGAGATGGCTTGTTACGCAGGGCTCAACAACATGTCATTCACTGTGCGATACCGCTACGACGAGGAATGCGACGTGCATCGCTGCAGGAAATCGCAGCAACTGAACGGTTAGTTGTAGCTGCCAATAGAAGAGCTGCATTACAACTGGCATCGGTACTACGATCCGCAAAGCGGCCAATTCATCTCGAAGGATCCGATTGGGCTGGCTGGCGGGATCAACGTCTACCAATACGCGCCCAATCCGATTGGCTGGGTTGATCCGCTGGGATTGGCGCGATGTCCCACAAACGTGCTTGGCAGGAAGGTGTATCAGGACAATTCTCTGATTGATATCTCTACGCCAATTAGCAAGATGGACATTAACCAGACAGCGCTTAATTCTCCAAGCTTCGATAAGCTGAAGGGAATGATCAACGGCGGAGCAACGAATCTGGACTTAATGAATGCTGGATACGCACCGTTCGGTCCTGATGGAAAACAGCTCAATTTGCACCATGTCCTTGGTGACGAACCGGGGCCAATGGTTGAGCTGTCCGCATCAACCCATCAGAAATATTACAAACAACTACATGGTCTGATTGAGAACGGAAACAGCTTTAGAAATGAGCCAGCCGCAGCTCGTGGCTATGATAAGTTCCGTAGTAGTTACTGGAAGCAGAGAGCGGAGGGTTTCAAATGTCGTTGAAAAAGCTAGATCAGTTAATCGAACAAAACGTTGCCGAAGGCGCCGACATTGTTCGTGGTGGACCAGTCACAGTAGATAAGATTCAGCGTGCCGAGGAATTGCTGGGAGTAGCATTTCCTCCATCGTACAAGGACTATCTTACGCAATATGGAGCGATCGAGATCGACGGTCGTTCGTTTGCTGGACTGACTGCCAATGAGGTGGGTGCGATTGGGGACGTCGTTGCTTTCACCAAAAATGCGAGAGAGCAATACGGTATTCCGGATCGATACATTGCCCTCGACTTTCAGGATGGTGACGTCTTTCTCTGCATAGACACGCAAAGCAAGGATTCAGCCGGTGAATCACCGCTTGTCTTGATTAGTCCAGTGAACGGAAAGCAACAGGGAGCGGTCGTTTCCCAAGGCTTGGTTGACTATCTGGAAAAGTACCTATCTGCTTGACGTTAGGTTGTCGCAGGCTGGAGTTCCGCAGGGCGCAGATCGTGCGCGAGGATCCGGAGGACGTGTATTCGCTGCCGGTCGCGCAGCGCATGCATACGCTTGAGCGGCATCACGAGTGGCAGGCGGCGTCACTTTACCTGCACGAGCAGGGGGCATTCGTGCCGCTTGCGCGGCTTGACGAGAAGCTGGTGGAACCGGCGTTCCTCGCGACGGGCACAGACGGGCGCTTTGTGCAGGTGGCGGCGAAGACGCGGCACGCAACTTACTTCTACCAGAATGACCACCTGGGCACGCCGCAGGAGATGGTGGACGAGTCGGGCAAGGTGGTGTGGCTTGCGCGGTATAAGGCGTGGCGTGGGGTAAAGCGTGCGCCGTATGGCAACGTCGATCCCGTTGGCGTGGATAACCGGATCCGGTTTCAGGGGCAGTATCATGATGAGGAGACGGGGCTCGCCTATAACCGGCACCGGTACTATGATCCGCAGAATGGTCGGTTCATCAGCAAAGATCCGATTGGGCTGGCGGGTGGGGTTAATGTCTATGCATACGCGCCCAACCCAGTCGGCTGGATTGATCCTTTAGGGTTAAACAAGTACATCCCAGCACCGGCTTCTCTCCCGGGCTTTCCCGATGCAGTAGTTACCAAGCGCAAAACGCCTGTGCAGGGCGGTGGAATGTTGCGGAAACGCTGGCGTCTTCCAGATGGCTGTATTTGCGAGTGGGATTCGCAGCACGGAGAGGTAGAGAAATACAACAAGCGTGGTAGACATTTAGGTGCATTTGATCCAAATACAGGTGACTCCATATTTGGAAAAGTGGCTGACTCCACGAGGAGGATCGAACCATGACGGAATATCAGTTGCATCGCTATATCTCAGCTTTCGAGAAAGAGGGCGACGCGCATGTTTGCAATATAGAGTTCGTGCATGTACCAAACTTGGAGTTCTTGCAAGCGCTGTTTGATACGCCTGCCGAGAACCCAATGTATGACGTCGGCGCAATAAATAGCCGTATTGCAGAGCAGTTGAATCCCTATCTTCCGTTTGAGCTTGATTGTGAAAAGTACGAATACTTCCTTGAATGCGATCGCGTATAGTGCAAAGAATCTCAATGGACATAGTTCGCTGACGGTACCAATCCGGTAACTTGGGTTGATCCGCTCGGATTGACTATGGAGAAAATTCTGTTTGGAGTAGTTGGGCGAATTATCGCAGGGGATGACGCAAGTTCGTACGTTAAGGTAGTGGATGATGCTGAGAATACAGGGGGATTCTTAATCCTGACGTCGAATCGACCCGACATGATCACTGGTTTTGATAATTGGGTTGAGACGAAGGAGGCTGTAGGAAGCTTCTTTGCGGAGTCCAATTGGGAAGTCGATTGGAAGATAGGTGGGTAACAACAAACGAAGAGCCGCGTTAAGCGGCTCTTCGTTCTGCTACCTAGAGGTCATGCCCGGCCGCGCCTGGATGTCTGCAGCTGAGCGCGCCATACCTTGCGCAGTTCGTCATTGGCGACCTTGCGTTCGATGGCAAACGCTTCGCGCTCGCGCGCTTTGGCGGCGTAATCGTCTTCTGAGGTAACGGTAAGGCATTGCCGGATGTAGTCAACCGAGACATTGACGCGCTGTCCGGCGCTGAAGAGATGGCCTGCGCCTAACCACCTGTCGATGTGTTCCCAGGGCATGAAAGGCTGCTGGGGCGCGCAGGTGTATCCAGAGAATAGCCATCGGGCGTATCGCGCAGCGTGACGGTCATGCCGGATGAGCGTTTCGCTCTGGATGGACGTGCTTCAAGATTGGCGTCCGCCATAATCTTGTCGTGTGTTGACGCGACTGAGTGAATAAACGAAGGGTCGCTGACGCGGCCCTTCGCGCGTTTAGTCGGCAGTGGTGATCAACCGTACCTATTCAACAGCGAACTTTACGCGCCGCTTTGCTTCAAAAGCACAACTTGCCCGATCTGCCTCCCTTCGGGCGTGATTTATTAGATGGAACAAAACCATGACCTCAATTGCTTGCGTAGGCGACAGTACCACCCACGGCGGATTCATCATCACTGGCTCCGACACGATGAACGTGAAGGGGCGCAAGGTCGCCCGACGAGGCGATCTGGTGTCGTGCCCAATCGAGGGGCACGGCGTCAATCCGATCATCGAGGGCACCGACATGATCATGGACAATGGCGTCCCAGTCGCTCTGCACGGGCACCGCTGTGCCTGTGGCTGCAGGCTGATTGCGTTGGGTGCGGACGTGACGGTCGAATGAATGCATTGCCCCGTTTAGCTGCCGTTGCTCACGGTCGCGAGTACGTACTGATTGCAGAGACGCGGCTTTCCGGAATGCTTCCGCAACGTCCTCGCTGGTTCCCACGGGACACGTTTTAATGGACGTGGTAATCGGCTCAGCCGTTGAAGGCCTTATGCAATAAGGCGTGCAGAGCCTGTCCGTCTTTTTGTGTGCGAGGCAGTTAAAAAAGGATTACCCGCGGGCAAGCGTAAAACGCTCGCCGAACAGGATGGCAAACTGGTTCATGGCTGATTTCCAGTCGAAGGCGGTGCGTAC
>NZ_JABBFZ010000046.1 GCF_012927125.1 Paraburkholderia antibiotica | reverse complement strand
CGTTTCAGCTACGACGGCGGCGGGCGGCTCAGGGAGGCAACCGACTGTTCCGGCTACAGCACGCGTTACGTCTATGACGGGCGCGGCTATCTCTCCCGACGTATCGATGCCGAAGGCAATACGACCTTGTACCGGTGCGATGCGCTCGGGAGGGTGGCGAGCATCACGCAGCCCGACGGAAGCGTGGAAGCACTGACATGGGATGGCGAAGGCAACCTGAGAAGCTATCGCGATGGCGCAGGACAGGTCACCGGGTACAGCTATAACGCGCAGCATCAGCCGGTCCTGCGCACGGATGCCGCCGGTCGGCAACTGGTCTACTACTACGACCGGCAGTGGCGGCTCATCTGTTTGCAGAACGAGAACCGCGAGAGAACGGAGTTCCGTTACGACGCGCTCGGCCAGCTTGTCGCGCAGACGGATTTCGACGGCAGCACGGTGCATTACACCTGGAACGGGGCGGGCCAGCTCATCGGCTCACGCGAGGGCGAGATCGAGACGCAATATGTGCGTGATCCGCTCGGACGCCTGACCGAACGCACGGTGCAGGGCGCAAAAGACGCGGGCGTGCGCAAGGTCGCCGAGCATTTCCATTACGATGCGCGCGGACGCCTCGTGACGGCCGAGACCGGGAAAAGCCGTGTGCGGCTGCATTACGACGAGGCGGGCAACCTCGTGGCGGAAGAGCAGCGCGTCAGTGCCGATTTCGGTCTGGACTACCTGACCGTCACGCGGCACGAATACGATGCGCTCGGCAACCGCACACGCACGGTGCTGCCCAACACGCGCACCGTCGACTGGCTGCGCTATGGCTCGGGGCACGTGCATGGCGTGCTGCTCGACGGCGCGCCGCTGGTGGACTTCGAGCGCGACCGGCTGCACCGCGAGACGGGTCGCACGCATGCGGCGTTCAGCCAGGCGCGCGAATACGATCCGATGGGGCGCCTGGCGCGGTTCACGGTGAAACAGCTGGGCGCGGCCAGCGCGCATGAGCGCATTGCCGAGCGGCGGCTGCATTACAGCGCAGCGGGCCACCTCACGCGTATCGATGACCATGCGCGCGGTGCGACGGATTACACCTATGATCCGGTCGGGCGGCTGCTGAAGTCCGTGACGCCGGACCTGACCGAAGTCTTTGCGTTCGACCGCGCAGGCAATCCGGTCGACCCGGA
This sequence comes from Paraburkholderia antibiotica, assembly GCF_012927125.1. Classification (GTDB taxonomy): domain Bacteria; phylum Pseudomonadota; class Gammaproteobacteria; order Burkholderiales; family Burkholderiaceae; genus Paraburkholderia; species Paraburkholderia antibiotica. Next base: position 6,170 of record NZ_JABBFZ010000046.1, on the reverse strand, counting down.
GACGGTACCGCCGAGGCCGGAGGTCGAGACGCCGGAAGAACAGGCGTCGCGTGCCGCGCGGGAGCAGGCCGAGGACGCCGCATGGCTGCGGGCGAATCCTGGCGAGAAATATCCACCGCTGCGTTACAACAGGCGGGGCGTGGAGGACAGGCGCAAGCTGGACGAATGGGAGGCGTCGCTGCCGAAGTGCATCGGCAACGTGCTGAAGGAACTGAACCGCACACGCTATGCACACGATGCGCATGGCAACCTCGTGCGGCGGATCGAGCCAGACGGCACGACGTGGCTGTATGGGTATGACGCAGCGAACCGGCTGATCGAAGCGAAGCGCTATGCGAAGCCGCCGGAGGCGGATGAGCTGGCGCGTAGGGAACCGGTGGCGGGTGGTGGTACGCGGTTCGTCGATGGGAGTGTGCGGCCGCAGCTGGAAGTGAGTTTTGCGTACGATGCGTTCGGGCGGCGCACGAAGAAGAAGGTGACGCGACCGGATGGCGGGATCGAGCGCACGTTCTTCACCTGGGACGGCGATGTGCTGCTGATGGAGGAGCGCTTCGGGCTGCCGGTGAAGCGCGAGCATGTGTATCGCGGGCTGGAGTTCCGCAGGGCGCAGATCGTGCGGGAGGAGCCGGAGGATGTGTATTCGCTGCCGGTCGCGCAGCGCATGCATACGCTTGACACACATCATGAATGGCAGGCGGCGTCGCTTTATCTGCACGAGCCGGGATCGTTCGTGCCGCTTGCGCGGCTTGACGAGAAGCTGGTGGAACCGGCGTTCCTCGCGACGGGTACGGATGGGGGTTTCGTGCAGGTGCTGGCAAAGACGCGGCATGCGACGTACTTCTACCAGAATGACCATCTGGGCACGCCGCAGGAGATGGTGGACGAGTCGGGCAAGGTGGTGTGGCTTGCGCGGTACAGGGCGTGGGGTGGGGTAAAGCCTGCACCGTATGGCAAGGCGGATCCGGTTGGCGCGGATAACCGGATCCGGTTCCAGGGGCAGTATCATGACGAGGAGACGGGGCTCGCCTATAACCGGCATCGGTACTACGATGCGCAGTCGGGGCGGTTCATTTCGAAGGATCCGATTGGGTTGGCGGGTGGGGTCAATGCGTATCAATACGCCCCAAACCCAACGGAGTGGATTGACCCACTGGGGTTAGCTAGGCTTAGCCTACCGGGCAGCAGGCCCGGTAAAGATTTCACTACAGCAGGTAAAGGGATCGTAAAGCGCCAAAATTCTGAAAGCAACAATGGCACTATGGTTTGTGCGATTTGTAGTCGTAACGTTGTAAACGGGGTTCAGCACCAAAGTGGAGTTACACCGCCAGACAACGAAGCACACGTTGATCATATACAGCCCAAGGCAAAAGGTGGATCGGGCACCCCTGAGAACGGGCAAGTACTCTGTCGCGTCTGTAATCTTGATAAGAGTGACGATTGGTAAGACATACTATGAAAAAGATACTTTTTAAGCTTGATGTCGTTGAAGGCTATCCACCGGTTTCGATGGAAAGTGTTTGGTCTGAGCCGGTAGCGTCCGATCTTTTTAAGGTCAGGAACATTCCTTTCTACACGAAGGACGTGAGCCTCGATGACGAAGTTGCTGTTGACGTGGGTAAGGACGGCGAACTCCTTTTCAAGGAGGTCGTGCGCCCCAGCGACAACAGTACATTACGGGTTGTGGTTTTTGACGAGGGTGTCAATAAGATCGAGGCAATTCAAGAAACGCTTGTGCGTTTGGGTTGTGCTTGGGAGGGAATGGGTACTCGACTCTTCTCAGTCAACGTCCCGAGAGCGATAAATTTGGACGATGTGTTGGCTGTGCTCGAAGAGTACACAAGAGACGGGTGGGCGGACTATGAATACGGCATGATTCGCCAGTAAACAGGTCCGGTTGGCACGGATAACCGGATCCGGTTCCAGGGGCAGTATCATGACGAGGAGACGGGGCTCGCCTATAACCGGCATCGGTATTACGATGCGGGTACGGGTAGGTTTATTACGAAAGATCCGATTGGGCTGGCGGGTGGGGTCAATGTTTATCAATACGCGCCGAACCCGATACAGTGGATCGACCCGCTGGGGCTGGCGAAAACCTACCAGACCTACACGAAGACCAATCCGGATACGGGGCAGGTCTACACGGGACGAACCAGTGGTTGCGGGACTGCCCGACAGAACGTTGCTCGTCGCGATGCCAATCACCACATGAACAAATTAGGTTACGGTCCGGCAGACCTAGATGAGTCGTCAGCAAATTCTGCTGCCATCCGTGGTCGGGAGCAGATGCTTACCGATGCGAATGGTGGTGCGCAATCAATGGGCGGCACGTCGGGCAATGCGATCAACGGGATTTCGCCGAACAACCCGAAATCGTCGAGCTACATGGGGGCAGCGGAAAGCGAGTTTGGGCCGGCAGGCGGCGGCGGAGGGGCAGCGCTGCCGGGGCCGTTCGGGCAGAGCGCCAAATCATTGATTCCGGAGGAGTAAGCAGTGGCGAATGTTAGAGGGCGCGGTAAGGTCGGCGACGTGGTAATGATCGACCTCGGGAATGAGAGCTTCGGTTATGGACGGGTATTGCTGGAGCCGACGATGGCGTTTTACGACTTGCGGTCACGTGAAATGGTCGCAGCGCGTGAAGTCGTTAAAGCACCGGTTCTCTTTACCATCTGGGTGCTCAATAAAGCCATAAAGTCGGAAAAGTGGGAGGTGATCGGGAATCTTCCACTTGAAGATCACCTCAAGGCAGAGCCCAAATTTTTTAAGCAGGACATGCTTAGCAAGAAATTTTTCATTTACGACGATGTGAAGAACATTCCGGCTACCCGGGAGGATTGCATAGGTCTTGAGCGTGCTTCGGTTTGGGAAGCCAATCACGTTGAAGATCGCCTTCGGGACCACTTCGATGACGTACCGAACAAGTGGGTCGAATCCATGAAGCTGCCTGAAGCGTAGCAAATTTGCGATGACTGAGTGCTGATGCGACGGGGGCCGTGCTAGCGGCCCTGCAGCCGTCACCCCTACAGCGATCTGGCGTCGAGGCGGTTCATCATCCATGACCCGATCGGGTTGACGGGCGGCTTAACGTCTATGCGTATGCGCCCAATCCGGTGCAGTGGATCGATCCGCTTGGGTTGACAGGGGAAGACGTATATCGCGCGATGAAAACCGGGAGCGATGGCTTACCTGTTGCTGAACCTACGGCGCGTGGACTTGGTGCGCGTCCTGACGTCGATATTCCGGTCGGCTCTGATGGGATGGTTCACCCAGGCACGGGGGGAATTTCGGTTGCACCAGGATCAGCGGCGAACCTTCCACCTCATAGGCGTCCGGCAAGTATGGGCGGCACAGGAAAGGATTGCGCATGCATGCTGAACACGACGAGTCTTCCAGACAGTCTCAAATACGTGCAGGATAGTGCCAGCCATGGGACGATCCAACCGAGTACAAGCATGTCCTTGTCTGACTACCAAGCAGCGCTTGCTTCAACTCGCGACAAATGGGTGAAGCAATGAATGCCGAATTAGATAGCGTGCTAGATAGAGAACTACGTGATGCCCTGGAGAGGAATTGCGACTTCAATTTACTACGAGCAATCATTGTGAAATACCGGGAGAAAAATTTTAGTTCGGAGTCCGTGTATAGGCTTCTCGATACCATGAGGAATGGCGTAACTGAAGACATTGAAGACAGAGTTCTGGAATTGATGGATATTGTGTCTGGATTCTGCTCTCCTCATATGCGAGTGTGGTAACGATGAAGGGCCGCAAATGCGGCCCTTGGTTCTTCTACCCAGCGATCATGCGCGGCCGCGCTTGGTTATCGCCCCTGAGCGCGCCATATCTTGCGCAGTTCGTCATTGTCGGCCTTGCGTCCGATGGCAAACGCTTCGCGCTCGCGCTTTATGGCGGCATAGTCGTATTCGGGGGTGACGGTGAAGTATTGCCGGATGTAGTCAACCGAGACATTGACGCGCTGGCCGGTGCTGAAGAGATTGCCTGCGCCTAACCACCTGTCGATGTGTTCCCAGGGCATGAAAGGCTGCTGGGGGCGCGGAGGTGTATCGAGTGAATAGCCATCGGGCGTATCGCGCAGCGTGACGGTAATTCTGCGTGAGCGTTCCGCTCTGGATAGGCGTGCTTTATGATTGGCGTCAGCCATGATCAACTCCTTCGGTGAGTTGGTGGTGGTCAATGCCGCATGGCTGCGGGCGAATCCTGGCGAAAAATATCCGCCGCTGCGTTACAACAGGCGGGGCGTGGAGGATACGCGCAGGCTGGACGCATGGGAGGCGTCGCTGCCGAAGTGCATCGGCAACGTGCTGAAGGAGCTGAACCGCACACGCTATGCACACGATGCGCACGGCAACCTCGTGCGGCGGGTCGATCCGGACGGCACGACGTGGCTGTACCGGTACGACGCAGCGAACCGGCTGATCGAAGCGAAGCGCTATGCGAAGCCGCCTGAGGCGGATGAGCTGGCGCGTAGGGAACCGGTGGCGGGTGGTGGTACGCGGTTCGTCGATGGGAGTGTGCGGCCGCTGCTGGAAGTGAGCTTCGCCTACGATGCGTTTGGGCGACGCACGAAGAAGAAGGTGACGCGACCGGATGGCGGGATCGAGCGCACGTTCTTCACCTGGGACGGCGATGTGCTGCTGATGGAGGAGCGCTTCGGGCTGCCGGTGAAGCGCGAGCATGTGTATCGCGGGCTGGAGTTCCGCAGGGCGCAGATTGTGCGCGAGGAGCCGGAGGATGTGTATTCGCTGCCGGTCGCGCAGCGCATGCATACGCTTGACACACATCATGAATGGCAGGCGGCGTCGCTTTATCTGCACGAGCCGGGATCGTTCGTGCCGCTTGCGCGGCTTGACGAGAAGCTGGTGGAACCGGCGTTCCTCGCGACGGGCACGGACGGGGGTTTCGTGCAGGTGCCGGCAAAGACGCGGCATGCGACGTACTTCTACCAGAATGACCATCTGGGCACGCCGCAGGAGATGGTGGACGAGTCGGGCAAGGTGGTGTGGCTTGCGCGGTATAAGGCGTGGGGTGGGGTGAAGCCTGCACCGTATGGCAAGGCCGATCCGGTTGTCACGGATAACCGGATCCGGTTCCAGGGGCAGTATCATGATGAGGAGACGGGGCTCGCCTATAACCGGCATCGGTACTATGATCCGCAGAATGGTCGGTTCATCAGTAAGGATCCGATCGGGCTGGCGGGCGGGATTAACGGCTATCAATACGCGCCTAACCCCGTGCAGTGGATTGATCCGCTAGGGTTGGCGAAGAATTTGTCTGGTTGCGATGCATCTAATCGGCCACTAGGTAGTAGTCAGTATTCGGTGTTGTATGAGGCCCAGCTTGCTCCAGAGCAAGAAATCGGGAGCGATACATCGCACTTTCGGGAGGCAAATCGTCAAATGGATTCTGCTATGAGCAGCGATTCGTCTTTCAAGCAGTTGATGGACCAGCATATCTCAGGCGTTTCTGATCACGTAGCGGCAGGGCCACGCGGAGGTTACAAGTCAAGTGCACCGCCTGGATTTACTTGGCATCATCATCCGTGTCGAAAAGGCGTCATGCAATTGGTACCACTGTCACAACATCAAGCCCCTGGTCCAGTTCAAGCAATACTCCATCCTGGAGGACAGGGCGGCATGCAAAATTGGGGGGGGCGGGAGGACTCGTTAATGAACAAACTCACAAGGCTAAAGGACGTGCTTCAAGACATTGATCAGCAACCGTGGGATTTCGCTCTATATATGCCACACGGCGTTGACTGGAATGAAGATACTCAGTGTGCTGTCTTGAATCCTGACGACTTTGAGAACGAACCGGATCCCGATCGTCCAATATTTGCTGTCGATCATGGGCTTCACCATGCTCTCGGGATTCAGGTGGTCAAGAGTATTGTGGAGAATGCAAAGCTGCAACTGGCTGACGCAGATGCGTCAAATTTAGTAAGTGCATTCGTGTACTACTACGACAACGACGCCTACATTGATTGGTCAACTAGATGAATAGCAGGCCACCGGTGTGGCCTGCCGCTGAGGTTCCCTCGGTTTTTCGCCTTCCAACGGTCCCGAGTTATGCAGCCGAATCCTTGGTCTGCTGAGCCTTGATCCAGTCCCGAAGGAACTGCTCCGGAGAAACGAGGCCGAGAGACGAATGGCG
>NZ_JABBFZ010000045.1 GCF_012927125.1 Paraburkholderia antibiotica | reverse complement strand
CAGGCAGCGGCCCGCGGGCCGCTGCCTGAGACGCGATTGTGCGACGTTTCGGCTTCTTCTCCATCGGCATATCCATGGTGTTTTACCTCATGATATGCCTCGCCCACGAAATGACGGATAGGTTCGCGAAAGCTGGCTGCTTTGTGATGTCCAACCGCCGTTCAAATGGCTACCTCATCGAGGCAGCCAACGGCGGCTTTTGGCCGACTACAGCCCATCCACCAGAATCCCCCCCGGAAACCCACGAACAACCATAAAGCGGCTACCAGGAAATTCCACCTGGCGGCGAACAACGCAGCATTACAGCGACGGAAACGTAAAACCCCTCACCGATTCCCCGGCACCGCCGCCAACCCATCCAGCAGCGCCTTATGAAACGCGTCCGGATCCTGCATCTGCGGCGCGTGCCCAAGCCCCGCGAACTCGACCAGCGTCGCATGCGGAATCGCCTTCGCGGCCGCGCGACCCAGCTCCGGATAATGACCAAGCTTCGCGCGCACTTCGAGCGACGCCGCATCCTTACCGATCGCGGTCGTGTCCTTCTGCCCAATCAGCAGCAGCGTCGGCATCCGCAACTGGCCGAATTCATAGACAACCGGCTGCGTGTAAATCATGTCGTACAGCAACGCCGAATTCCACGCGACGAGCTGCTTGCCCGGCCCGCGATACATGCCCGCAAGCATCTGCACCCACGGTTCATAGTCGGCACGCCACTGCCCCGCATAGTAGGTGGCCTGCTCGTAGCGGCGAATACCGTCGGCGGTGGTCTTCAGCTCGCGCTGATACCACTGGTCGACCGACAGCGACGGCACGCCCTTCGCCTTCCAGTCTTCGAGACCGATCGGATTCACCAACACCAGTTGCTGGGTCTCGTGCGGATACATCAGCGCATAGCGCACGGCGAGCATGCCGCCCGTCGAGTGGCCGACCACGGTCACGCCGCTCACGCCGAGCGATTCGAGCAGCGCATGCGTATTGCGCGCGAGCTGCTGGAAGCTGTACTGGTAATGCTCGGGTTTACTTGATTTACAGAAACCGATCTGGTCCGGCGCGATCACGCGATAACCGGCGTCGCTGAGCCGGCGAATCGTCGCGTCCCACGTCGCCGCACAGAAATTCTTGCCATGCAGCAACACCACGGCGCGGCCGTTCGCATGCGCGGGCTTCACGTCCATGTAGGCCATCTGCAGCGGCACGCCCTGCGACGTGAACTCGAAGCGCTGGACCGGCGCCGGATAGTTGAAACCCTGCAGTTCCGGACCATAGGCCGGGCCTGGATCGTCGGCGGTGGATGCGGCCGCGGCGCTTGCGGCGACCGGACTCGCCTGGCTCATCGCGACGGCCGCGCTGGCCGGCATCGCGGCAAACGCGAGCGATGCCGCTCCCAGCGCGGCACCCGCGCAAACAGTCGACAGGGCAAGCAGGAAAGGACGGCGAAGACTCATCGGGATTTTCTGGAAAAAAGCGCAACTGGGGACGTGCGAAATTCGGGCGCCGCAACGACCTGCATCGGTGCACGCCGCCCGGGAGCGCACGATTCTACGACGCCCGGCCGCGGAGTGGCATCGAATGCATGCGTGCGATGCGCCATGAATTTAAGTGGCATACATATTGCGTGAGCCGAAGCGTCGCGCGTGCGGTCACGACCTCGCGGCCTATGTGCTGCGCCGCACGGATGGGCGCGCCACATCGGCCGATTGTGCGGAGATGCCCACGCAAGGGTCGATAAAGGCCGCGATAAAGACCTCGATAAGGGCTTCGATCAAGGTCTCGGCAAAGGCCCGCGCGATAAACCTCGTTCGCTGGCGTCCAATCGGTGCTAGAACTAGCTGAAGGACCCGCGAACCAGGAGGCGGAAAAACCGGCAAGAAAAAACGGCAATGCAGCGGCAATTCCAGCAGTCACGCATGACGGCGCGACAGCAAGACACCGCATCGCGGCACTGCAGCAACGCGGGACTGCCTGGCAGCACGAAGCATCGACCGGCACAGAGAGAGCAGGCGGCAGGATCACCCGGGGGCATACCAATCGAGCAACCATCTTTGGATGGGATCGGAGTATGGCCTCGCGCCCGCTCCATCCACAGGAGACAACTATGAATACTCCGGCACGGCTGAACGACTTACAGCGCACCACCCTCGCGATCGTGCTCGCCGGCGGCCGCGGCACCCGGCTCGGGCCGCTGACCAACAAGCGCGTGAAGCCGGCGGTGCACTTCGGCGGCAAATACCGGATCATCGATTTCGCGCTGTCCAACTGCCTGAATTCGGGCATCCGCCGCATCGCGGTGGTCACGCAGTACAAGGCGCATTCGCTGCTGCGGCATCTGCAGCGCGGCTGGAGCTTCCTGCGCGGCGAGATGGGCGAGTTCATCGATCTGTGGCCGGCGCAGCAGCGCGTCGAAGGCGCGCACTGGTATCGCGGCACCGCCGACGCGGTGTTCCAGAACCTCGACATCATCCGCTCGATCCGCCCAAGGTACGTGGTCGTGCTGGCGGGCGACCACATCTACAAGATGGACTACACGCGCATGATCGCGGATCACGCGGAAAGCGGCGCCGACTGCACGGTCGGCTGCATCGAGGTGCCGCGCATGGACGCGGTCGCGTTCGGCGTGATGGCGGTCGACGAAAACCGCCGCGTGACCGGCTTCGTCGAAAAGCCGGCCGACCCGCCCGCGATGCCGGGCCGCCCCGACACCGCGCTCGCAAGCATGGGCATCTACGTGTTCAGCGCCGACTATCTGTACTCGCTGCTCGAAGAAAACATCGCCACGATCGACACCGATCACGACTTCGGCAAGGACATCCTGCCGCGCGTCGTGACCCAGGGGATGGCGATCGCGCATCCGTTCAGCATGTCGTGCGTATCGTCGGATCCGAACGTCGAGCCGTACTGGCGCGACGTCGGCACGATCGACGCTTACTGGGCCGCGAATCTCGACCTCGCGTCGACGATCCCGACGCTCGATCTGTACGACCGCACGTGGCCGATCTGGACCTATCAGGAGCAATTGCCCCCCGCCAAGTTCGTGCGCGACATGAAGGGGCTGCAGGGCTCGGGCAATAATCTGATCGTGTGCGGCGGCTGCGTGATCTCGGGCTCGCAGATTTCGCGCTCGGTACTGTCGTCGAACGTGAAGGTGAGTTCGTTCTGTAATATCAATGAGGCAGTCTTGTTGCCGCAGGTCACGGTCGGCGCGAGCTGCCGTCTGCAGAAGGTGGTGATCGATCGCGGCTGCGCGATTCCGGAAGGCACGGTGATCGGCGAAGACCCGGCGCGCGACGCCGAGCGCTTCTATCGCACCGACGACGGCGTCGTGCTGGTCACCCAGGAGGCGCTGCGCAAGTCGTAGCGAAGCAGCAGACAGAGCAGGCCGGCGGAGCATCGGACGCCGGGCGGTCGGCGCGTCGCCGCGCGCAGCGGCGGCCGACCGGTGGCCAGGTGCTGGCGTCGTCAGCGTCGGCGGCATGCACGCCGCCACCGCCCCTCCCACCCGCAAGAGCAGCTGTGTGGCAACCCGCGTAACCCGACAGAGACCCGGCCTATGACGATTCGCGCCCTGCACGTCGCAAGCGAGCTGTATCCCCTCCTCAAAACAGGCGGTCTCGCCGACGTCGCGGGCGCGCTGCCGTCCGCGCTGATCGAGCGCGGCGCCGACGTGCGGGTGCTGCTGCCGGGCTTTCCGGCCGTGCTCGCCGGTCTGCACGATCTGCAACCGGTCGCGCGGCTCGGGCGCCGCTTCGATACGTCCGACGTCACGCTCGAGCGCGGCACGCTGCCGGGCAATGGCCTCACCGTCTACGTGATCCGCGCGGCGTCGCTGTATGACCGGCCCGGCAACCCGTACCTGAACGACGAGCACGTGCCGTACGGCGACAACGCGCAGCGTTTCGCGCTGCTCGGCTGGGTCGCCGCGCAACTCGCGCAGCAGCTCGATCCGAACTGGTCGGCACAGATCATCCACGCGCACGACTGGCACGCGGGGCTCGCGCCCGCCTATCTGAAGGCCGCCGAACGCGAACATGGCCGCCCGCTCGCGCGCAGCGTATTCACGATTCACAACCTCGCGTATCAGGGGATTTTCCCCGCGCACCAATTCGGCCTGCTCGGTCTGCCGGACGATTTCTTCAACATGCACGGCGTCGAATTCTACGGACAGCTATCGTTTCTGAAAGCCGGGCTCTACTACAGCGACCGCATCACGACCGTCAGCCCGACCTACGCGCGCGAAATCCAGACGATGGCGCACGGCGGCGGCCTCGACGCGCTGCTGCGGCATCGCGCGCACGATCTGAGCGGGATCCTCAACGGCGTCGACTACACGGTGTGGAATCCCGCCAACGACGCGCTGCTCGCGACGCATTACAGCGCCTCGCGGCTGGCCGGCAAGCTCGCGTGCAAGGAGGCGCTGCAAAAGCGCTTCGGCCTCGCGCAGAAAAGCGATGCGCTGCTGTTCGGCGTGGTGAGCCGGCTGACCGAGCAGAAAGGCCTCGACCTGCTGCTCGGCGCGGTGCCGGAAATCGTCAAGCGCGGCGGCCAGCTGGTGGTGTTCGGCACCGGCGACCCGGCGCTGGAGAACGGCCTGAAGATGGTCGCGCAGGCGCATCCGGAATCCGTCGCGGTCGAGCTCGGCTTCGACGAGACGCTCGCGCATACGATCATCGCCGGTAGCGACGTGGTCGCGGTGCCGTCGCGTTTCGAGCCGTGCGGGCTCACCCAGCTCTACGCGCTCGCCTACGGGTCGCTGCCGCTCGTGCATTGTGTCGGCGGTCTCGCCGACACGGTCGCCGACGCGTCGCTCGAAAATCTCGCCGACGATCTCGCCACCGGCTTCGTGTTCGAGCGCTTCGAGCCGAAAGGACTTGCCGCCGCGATCCGCCGAGCCTTCGCGCTCTACGAACGGCGCACCGAATGGAAGGCCACGCAACGGCGCGCGATGCGCCAGGACTTCGGCTGGGGCGCATCGGCCGAGCGCTATCTGGCCTTGTACCGCGAGCTTGTCTGACACTGCGGCGGCGCACGGACTTTGTCAGTTTTGGTTAATCTTCAAGCGCCGTTTGATGGTTCGACGCAACAAGAGGGGGACGGATCAACGCGCATCCAGCAAACTCCTGTATCGTTTCCTGATCCGCCGGCATTGCAGCGCAGGCATTTTTCCTGCGCGGTCAGCATCAGCGCAGGTCCGGCGCGTGGCGCGGCCATCATCGGCCCGCCCGCGCGGCCTCCTCTTCCCGCTTTCCTGATCGCGCCCGACCGGTTGCGCGAGCCTTACCATGACGAAAAACGTTCTCAGCATCCAGTCCCATGTCGTGTTCGGTCACGCCGGCAACAGCGCGGCCGTGTTTCCGATGAGCCGTCTCGGCGTCAACGTGTGGCCGCTCAACACCGTGCAGTTCTCGAATCACACGCAGTACGGACACTGGAGCGGCAGCGCGATCGACGTGTCGCAGATGGAAGAACTCGTCGAAGGCATCGGCGCGATCGGCATGCTGCCGCGCTGCGACGCGGTGCTGTCCGGCTATCTCGGCACGCCGGAACAGGGCCGCGCGGTAGTCGAAATCGTCAAGGCGGTGAAGGCGGTCAATCCGCGCGCCTGGTATTTCTGCGATCCGGTGATGGGCGCCGCCGGCGGCTGCACGGTCGAGCCGGGCATCCAGGAGTTCCTGGTGAACGAAATGCCGGCCGTCGCCGATGCGATCGCACCGAATCACACCGAGCTGCAGCGCCTCGTCGGCCGTGAGATCGAGACGCTCGAAGAAGCGGTGGCCGCCTGCCGCGAAGTGCTCGTGCGCGGACCGAAGCTCGTGCTCGTCAAGCATCTGCTCGACCGCAACAGCCCCGCCGACCGCTTCAACATGCTGGTCGTCACCGAGCGCGAAGCGTGGATGGGCCAGCGGCCGCTCTACCCGTTCCCGCGTCAGCCGGTCGGCGTCGGCGATCTGACGAGCGCGGTGTTCGTCGCGCGCACGCTGCTCGGCGATTCGATCCGCGCGGCGTTCGAGCACACGCTCGCGGCGGTGAACGCAGTCGTCAAGGCGACCTGGAAGGCCGGGCGCTACGAACTCGAACTGGTGGCCACGCAGAACGAAATCGCGCAGCCGCACGAGTGGTTCGACGCGTGGGTCGCGGAGACCGCCTGACGCGCCGCCGGCGCCGCGCCGGCCACACGTCCTATAATGCGTGCCGCGTGGACCGGGCTTGCCCGCGTACCACGGTATTTTTCAGGCATCCGGCATTCAGTAGACGAGGCATCGATGGACGGTCATATCCGCAGCGAGCGGGAAGAATTTTTTGAGCAGTTGTGCATGAGTGTCGACGCGGACGAGGCACACGAACAGGAAGCGATCGAGTTCTTCGAGAACCAGTTCGACCAGCCCGACTTCGATCCCGCGCAGTGGCTCGACATCGCGCTTTACTATTCGCCGGCCGTCGCGCGCGGCATCGTCGACATGGTGACGGCCGACGACAAGGCGCGCAGCAACATCGCCGAAATCATCGCCGACAATCTCGACATCTCGTACGGCGAGGACGAGTGCCAGCAGTTCGCGGAGACGATCGAATTCGCGCTGAACAACGGCGTGCCGGTCGATCTCGACGTGGTGCTCGACGGCTGCCAGCGCGCAATCGACGACCTCGACACGTGGGCCGACGACGACACCAAGGCGCCGTTGCTGCGTCTGCGCGAAGAGTTGTTGCGCCAGCAGGGCGAGCGGTAAGCGAGGCGTTTGGGTTACCGGCGGGGTTATCGCTCGGGCCATCGTTCCGGTGATCGTCCGGAAGGCCGCTCGCGCGGTGGCCCTCCCTAACCCGCTAACCAGTCTGGCACCCGCCTCCGAAGCCACTCACAGGCAGACAACAGCTTCGCAAAATCACAGCGATGGCGCCGCGCCATTGCGCGCGGCGACGTACCTAAACGGGACCGCGCCGCCCTTCCCGCCACGCTGCTGCAACTAGCCGAGCATTGCAAATGCGAAATTCGCGAACACATTCAAACCGTTCGCCGGATTCAGCAATACAGCGCAATACCCAACGGCTCCGGACTGGACGACGACACAGCGACGGCTGGCCGTTGTTTGTCGTGCCGTCGCTCACGACTCACTCAACCTGAAGATCTGTCAGCACTGCTGTATGCGCTGGCAACGGGTTGCGCCGAGTGAGTAGCAAGGCGATAAATCACTATTCACTTCAAATAATCAGACGACTTGTAAATAGTTGTCAAAGTTGGATTATCCCGATTTAAAGTGTTTGACCGTGACCGATCCGATGGTTAATTCTCCACACGTCGCCTGAAAAACCATTAAGGAAGGTCTGCACAACCCGCTTCCTGCGCATCGCGCAGTTTGCTGCCCGCGTTGTAGTGGCGGCGAAGACGCCGGGACCTCGATCACCGTTCTGTTCGAACCGTAG
>NZ_JABBFZ010000044.1 GCF_012927125.1 Paraburkholderia antibiotica | reverse complement strand
ATGGAACCGCTCGGCTATATCCCGCCCGCCGAGGCTGAGGCAAACTACTCCAGGCAACTCAGAAATGCCGATGACGTGCCCGCATTAACTTAAACCAACCGGCCTCCACCATTCCCGGTGCGGTTCAATGCGCCCACCACGACGGGAACACGCATGGAACAACACGAAGTCATTCTGGGTGTCGATACGCATCTCGATACACATGTCGGTGCAGTAATCAGCGAAACAGGGAAGCTCCTTGGAACCCTGTCGGTGGCGGCCGAAACTGCAGGGTATCTCAAGCTGCTGACCTGGGCGAATCCTCCTGGTCATCTGCGCCGCGCTGGCGTTGAAGGGACTGGCACCTATGGCACAGGCTTGGCCCGCGTGCTGCGCGATCACGAGATCGAAGTGCTGGAGGTCAATCGCCCCGATCGGGCTGCGCGTCGCTCGCGAGGGAGAGGCTGCGCTCGTTGGGTGACACACCTATGTTGAAGACTTTGGCCACCACACTGCGCTTGCTGGCAAAGCGCTACCTCGCGCTCGCGGAAGAGCTCAAGACGCTTGATGCGATGCTCGGGCGCTTGACCCTGAAGCATGCCAGACGGCTTCGGGAACGATTCGGCGTTGGCCCTCAAACGGCAGCAGTGCTTGTCGCCGTTGCAGGCGACAATCCGGAACGCTTGAAAAGCGACGCTGCACTGGCTGCGCTTTGTGGGACGAGCCCATTGCAGGCATCATCTGGCAAAACGGTCCGACATCGCCTAAACCGCGGAGGCGACCGTTCTGCGAACAACGCCTTGTGGACCATTGCCACGGTGCGAACGCGCAGTGATCCGAGAAACCGGGCGTACGTCGAGCGACGAACCAAGGAGGGCATGTCGAACAAGGAGATTCACCACTGCCTGAAGCGTTATATCGTCAGGGAACTGTACCCGCTCATTCTGGCCGACCTGTCCGAATCAGCACGCACTTCTTGACATAGGAGCGTCAACGCGCCAACGGAAAGCTTCTTCAACAGCCTGAAGAACGAGCGCGTGCATGGCACGAGGTATCGTACGCATCGCGAAGCCGTCGCGAACTTGTTCGAATACATCGAAATGTTTTATAACCGCAGTCAGCGTCATTCATCGCCTGGCTTCATGTCGCCAACCCAATTCATGCAAGACTGACTTGTGGCTCAGCGAACAAGGGACGCGGCGGCATAACCCCGGGCCTCTGGAAGGCGAAAAACCGGGGGAACCTCATTGCGCGGCTTGCGCGCTTTCTGTTGCGTCGCGATGGCGCGATTGTGCGCACGCACTACGCGATCGCAATCGAACAAGGCACTGCGCGTGAAGTGGTCAGCCGGCAACTCAGGGGCTTCGAGCAGCGAGGTTGGCTCACGCTGCGGCGCGGTCGCATCGAACTACTTCACCGTGCCGTATTGCAGGCGTTGCACGACGAATCAGTGACTAAGTCACTGATTCGTGAGACCGGCTGATTTATGCTACCGGTACCGTAACTTAGAAGCTGTTGCGAAATTAGTTACGCTAAGGGTGGGGTCGTGCCCAGCAAATCAAGGCGCAAGCTAACGAGAGGAAGGTTTCGTGGATATACGCGTAGCGATCCTAACGAATTTTCAGGCGTCGAAACGGCACTATCAGGTTGATGGAGAAGCGGGGATGGAATGAAGCGATGAAGAAGACAAAATCGCTTTACCACGGCTCCCGCTTCGCTGCCGTCGTCATAGGCTGTGCGGTTCGGTGGCATTTCCGGTTCAGTCTGAGCCAGTAGGACGTCGGGGGAGTTGTTGCTTGAGCGCGGTGTCGTGGTCACGTACGAAACGATCCGTTGCTAGTGCGACAAATTTGGCGCTGGATTCGCCCAGTGCGCCAGAGCTGCGCGGCGCAAACCAGGCAGCACATGGCATCTGCACGAGATGTTCGTGAGGCTGCACGGCAAGCCGTATCTGTTGCGGCGAACGGTCGACGAGCATGGTGCAGAACTCGACGTGCTCGTGCAAAAAGCGGTGCGACAAGACCGCGGCGAAGGCTGACATTCCCAATCTCGCTCATGTGAAGCACGTTTCGTCAAGGCGGCTGCACGCGTGAACAACCGTGCCGAGAACAGCCGCCAGCGGACCCGCAGGCGCGAACGCCAGATGTGTGGCTTTCGTGGTGCGCGTCGCACGCAGGCTCCTCTCCCATGCTTCGGCCCGATCCGGCAGCATTTCGTGCTGCCCACATGCGGCATGTCATCGTGCCGCCCTTCAGGAACGCTTTGACAGAGTCCCCGCGACACAACTATGAAACAAGCCCTTGCTCTCCATTTCGATGCCACTCTCGCGCAAGCGCTGGCGGATGCCGCCCATCCCTTCGGCGCACCCGCTGGCATGCGGCTGTTCGCAACCGGCGCCCTCTGCAGACAGTTCCTGTTGCTAACCGAAGGTACGGTGCGGGTACAGTCGATGTCTGAGGCTGGACGCGAGATCGTGCTCTACCGCGTCAACCCGGGTGAGAGCTGTGTGATGACAAGCGCCTGCCTCCTCGGCGCACGCACCTATCTTGCCGAAGGCGTCGCGGAGACAGCGCTGCGCGGCGCGCTGCTGCCTGCGCCCGCGTTCGAGCGACTGTTGGGTGAATCGACCGCCTTTCGCTCCTTCGTCTTCGGTGCCTTCGTCCAACGGCTCGCGGGATTGGTCGAAAAGGTGGGCGAAGTCGCCCTCGAACGCATCGATGCCCGGCTTGCGCGCTTTCTGTTGCGTCACGACGGCGCGATTGTATGCACGCACTACGCGATCGCAATCGAACTAGGCACAGCGCGTGAAGTGGTCAGCCGGCAACTCAGGGGCTTCGAGCAGCGAGGTTGGCTCACGCTGCGGCGCGGTCGCATCGAACTACTTGACCGTGCCGCATTGCAGGCGTTGCACGATGAATCAGTGACTTAGTCACTGAAGCGTGAGGCCGGCTGATCTAAGCTGCCGGTACCGTAATTTAGAGGCTGTTGCGAAATTAGTTAGGCTAGGGGTGGGATCGCGCCCAGCAAATCAAGGCGCAAGCTAACGAGAGGAAGGTTTCGCGGATATACGCGTAGCGATCCTAACGA
The DNA here is from genome assembly GCF_012927125.1 of Paraburkholderia antibiotica. Lineage (GTDB taxonomy): Bacteria > Pseudomonadota > Gammaproteobacteria > Burkholderiales > Burkholderiaceae > Paraburkholderia > Paraburkholderia antibiotica. The sequence continues at coordinate 4,700 of NZ_JABBFZ010000044.1, read as the reverse complement.
ATTTTCAGGCGTCGAAACGGCACTATCAGGTTGATGGAGAAGCGGGGATGGAATGAAGCGATGAAGAAGACAAAATCGCTTTACCACGGCTCCCGCTTCGCTGCCGTCGTCATAGGCTGTGCGGTTCGGTGGCATTTCCGGTTCAGTCTGAGCCAGTAGGACGTCGGGGGAGTTGTTGCTTGAGCGCGGTGTCGTGGTCACGTACGAAACGATTCGTTGCTAGTGCGACAAATTTGGCGCTGGCTTCGATGTGAAGCACGTTTCGTCAAGGAGGCTGCATGCGTGAGCAACCGTGCCGAGAACAGCCGTCAGCGGACCCGCAGGCGCGAACGCCATCGTGATGCACGTCGCACGCAGGCGCTTCTCCCATGCTTCGGCCCGATCCGGCAGCATTTCGTGCTGGCCAGACGACTGGGTGACCGCACCGACATGACTACTCGAATGTGTCAGGCGGTCGCCTCGCAGAATCACAAAGGACACCACCCATGAAATCTTACCGTGAGCTTCTCGCGCAGCGTGCGCAACTTGATCGTGAAATTGAGGTGCTCCGTCACGCAGAACGGACGGGCGTAATCGAAAAAATTCACGCAATGATGAGCGAGTATCTAATTACGCCTGGAGAACTCGACGAGCGTCGTGACCGCCGGCGTGGGCCGCGTAGCCCGGTAGCGCCAAAATATCTGAACCCCATCACCGGGCAAACGTGGTCTGGCCGCGGAAAGCTACCAGGCTGGCTTGCGGGTAAGGATCGCGAGCAATACCGGCTTGTGCCGTACGCCCCAATGGGCGCGAGTAGTAGTGCGGTACCCGGCGCTCAGCAGGCCCTGTTGCTTAACGGGCTGCCGGATGTGTTGATGGACAACACTGGGCTGAAAGTATTCGGCGCGGATCAGTGGCTGCAGGAAAAACGGCACTATCAGGTTGATGGAGAAGCGGGGATGGTCTGAGCCAGCAGGACGTCGGGGAGTTGTTGCTTGAGCGCGTTGTCGTGGTCACGTACGAAACGATTCGTTGCTAGTGCGACAAATTTGGCGCTGGTTTCAATGTGAAGCACGTTTCGTCAAGAAGGCTGCATGCGTGAGCAACCGTGCGGAGAACAGCCGCCAGCGGACCCGCAGGCGCGAACGCCATTGTGATGCACGTCGCACGCAGGCGCTTCGTCCATGCTTCGGCCCGATCCGGCAGCATTTCGTGCTGGCCAGCCGCAAGATGAATGCGACATGTCATCGTGCTGCTCTTCAGGAGCGTTTCAGCGCATGACTTAGTTGGACCGCTACTGCTACATCCCGGAACGTTATCTAATACGGATAACTACACTTTGTGAAAAAACAGTGGTGGCCTGGCGGACCGTGCTCCTCTATTGAAGTTGACTGGCAAACCCGGTTTTCCGTTTGCACCGGAGCCGGAGTTCAGTCTATCGAACCAGTGTGGGCCCGACGCGTTGTTGTGGCAGCGCAGTGCGTTGGGTCGGAGAGGAAATCGCTAAAACACGGGAGAGAGTGGTCAAGGTTCCGTCCTGTACGCCTGAAGACGGAGGGCATCTGACTGCGCATTTCCTGAATAGTGGCGACATTGCAGTGTCCGTGACACCGGACGATACAACAACACGGAGTGGTATCGAATGCGTACCGAATTGCCGAAGCACAGCGCCGGAGCGGGCCGAGGGTGGGGCGCGCGCGTTGCGATCGCGCTATTGGTAATGACATTGGCGGCCTGTGGCGGCGAAGGAAGTTCCACCGGAAGTACCGGTTCCGGGGGCGGCCCCGGTTCTGAGGGCGGGCCCAACAACGGAAGTACCGGCGGCACGACAGGATCCGGCACCGGTTCGACAAGCTCGGTGCGCCCACTGGCGCTGCCAGTGGAGTTGCTCAGTGACGGCAATCAGCCCTACGTGGCCGAAGTAGTGCTGAACCTGACCGAAGCCAGCGTGGGCTCGGCTACCCAACTCGCTTTCACCTGCCACCGTTGCGGTTTTTTTGGTGCGCCGGAGTGGGAGAAGACGTCGCGTCCTCCCACCAAAATCAAGGCCAGCGTACGCGTGCTGGGCGGTGTCGATACGTCCCAGGATGCCGCGGTACCTTGGGTAGACATCACCGACCAGAACGTACAGATGCCAGCCCCTGAACGGCTGCAAGGAGGCCTGAGTGTCAGTGGGTTATACACAGCGCGCATTCAATTGGCGCTGGACGCCGCCACGCGCGCGCGACTCACAGCCGCCGAGGGGGGCAATCGCATCCAGTTCCGCTTTAACGGCACAGATGGTGAATCCAACGGCTACCGCATCCTTAAGCTGGATTTCCAGGATGCCGCCGGGCAAGGGCTGTCGGTGAATCCGGTGCAGCAGGCCGACATCGCTACCGAAAAAAACCAGTCCTATGCAGCGGCCGATGTGGCAGCTGGCGCGGTGTTGTGGAACAAGGGTGCCTACCTGAAGAAATCGAGCATCGTCCTCCGCACGATCAACGCCTCCTGCGCGTCCTGTCATGCTGAAGCGGGGCGGGACCTGCAGTACTTCAACTACTCGAACAACGCGATTACACAGCGCGCTCATTTTCATGGCCTGAGCGACACCGAGGCCAGGCAGATCGTGGCCTATGTGCGCTCCAACCAGGCCGATGCGGTGCACGTGCCACAGGCTTCGCCCTGGAACCCACCCTACCAGCCCGGGCCTGGCCTGGACAGTCGAGACATCCGCCAGTGGGCCGCCGGGGCAGGCCTGGATGCCGTGATTGAGACTCCGACTGCCGCGCTCAATGCACTGTTCGGCGCCGATCCGAAGGGGACGCAGATTACCGTGACACAGCAGATGGTGGATAACCTGATGGACCCGAGCCAGGTGAATAACACGCGTGAGACGGCCACTTCGTTGCAGTTCCCGGACTGGAACGCATGGCTGCCCTCCATCAGCCCGGAAGACGCATGGCCGGACAGCAAGGCAAGCGGGCAGTCCAATTCAAAGGGCTCGTTCAACCAGGGGGAGGCCTTCAGCGCCGACAGCGCCACGTATTCGGTAGTTCGCCAACCCAAACAGGTGATGGCGCAACTGGACGCATGGCTGGCCTCGCACAAGGGCAACACCTGGGGGGACTGGTCGCACCTGAGTGACTCGGATCGTTATGCAGCCTTCAACCTGATGCAAAACCTGGGATGGGAGGCCTACCGATTCGCCGGCGGGGGGCGTAGCAATCACGTCGCGTCTACAGGAGCTTATGGTAGTCAGGTTGCTGCAGACAACCTTCTGAGCTTTGGCGATGCCACCACGATGGCGCTCAACCCCATCGGGACCAACTACAACTCGTTTGTAGAGCGCGCTGAGTTGTCCATCACGCAATGGGAAATCGTGCAGCAGTGGAATCTGGTGCAGAAATACGGACTGGAGGGCAACCAGAAGTGGTTTGTCCCAGGTCCGGGCACGACGCCAACCAGCTTTAAGGGCATAGGTGAAGTGCGCGGATGGGCGCTTCAAACCCCGGGCCTGTTCTTCGTCGCGCCGCATATGACCTATCAGCCCTCAACCGATACGAACAATCTTACGATCTTTGAGTGGGAAGATCCGAAGAATCCGGTCGGCTCCTACTATCGCACCAATCTGTGGTACGACTTGACGATGGTGACTAATCCTGGCGCGGCGAGGCAGTTTTCCAACTATCCAGTGGATTGGGGCTACCACACGCTGTTCAGTGGAATGTTGAGCGATATCGTGCGGAGCATGGGGACCGCCGACGCCCTCGCGCTCGCACAAACCCACGAGCTGCGCGAGGTCCAGGTTAAAGCCAAGCAGGGCCAACAAGGCTTTAACGACCTCGCGTTAAGCATACCGTACACGGATGGAAGTACGTGGGACAACATTCCCGATGGGGGAGAGCATGGTCGGGCGGGCGCTCTGTTGCAACTGATTCCTGCGGGCTGGGTCTTCGTGTCCCCCGAGGACGGCACGTCGCGTTATGCGGACCTCAATGCCCTTCAGCCGGGGTTGTACAACCAGATCGTCAACGGTTCCTTTTTCCAGTTCAACAACCTGCTTGGTCCTCAATCGGGACACCCCGTCTCAGATTGGCGGCGTTGCGATCCCAACCTGGTGACCGTCAACGGTTTCATGGAGCCGTATTTCTCGGGACGCTTCTGTATGGATCGTGCGCGATCGGTGTTGGGGGTCAACAGCTCTGGCAAGCATTTTCTGAATGGGGGGGGCATGAATACCACCTCCACATTGCTGCTCTACAGTGCCTTGAAGGGGCAACAACTTGGTGTAGATTCCGCGAGGCTGACTGACTTCAACAACTGGATCAATCAGATGTGGCCCGAGCAATGATCGATGGCTCATCGGCTGCAGGTCCTGTCAACGAGAGATCGTCGCCAGATAAAATCGCGATATGAAGAAGAGCAAATCGCCTTATTACGACTTCCGCTTTCCGGCGGCGATCATCAGTTGCGCTGTACGCTGGTACTACCGCTGCAAGCTGAGCCTTTGCGACATTGAGGAACTGCTGCCTGGTATCCGTGGCGCATAGAAGTGGGCGCGCAAATTCGGACGGTCGGATAAGTGGAACGCTCGGGGCCTGAGCCGGCGATAAAGAGGTGGCCTCACCCGTTCGGACAGACTTCTGAGATTTTTAAGTGGAACGTCCGGGGCAGTCATGCTGCCAATTTGATCGCAGGCAGCGTCGCGAAGTATGCCTCATCCGGCGTGCGCTCTTCCA
>NZ_JABBFZ010000043.1 GCF_012927125.1 Paraburkholderia antibiotica | reverse complement strand
GCGACGCAGGCACCGGTCAGGACAGCACGGCCGGGTTGAGCCGTGACACAGCAAACGCCAACGGCTCGGTCGCGAACACGTTCAATGCACAGGACGTGCAGAACGACATGGCGGTCCAGCAGGGCGCCGAGCAGGTGGGCATGCAGGTCGCGGGCGACATCGCCGACCAGCTCGCAAAGAGTGACCCGTCAACGTGGGGCCCGGATGGCGCGGGGCGTATCGCGTTGCACGCCGGGGTTGCGGCGGCAGGAGCCGCGCTGGGCGGCGGTAACATCGCGGGCGCTGTGGCAGGTACGGTCGCAGGCGATCTGGCCGCGGGTGCTGTGAGCAATGCGCTGGGCAATACGGCCGGTGCGTCGCTGATCACGAACGTCGTGGCAGGTGCGGCGGGCGCGGCTGCTGGTGCCGCACTGGGCGGCGCAGGCGGTGCCCTGAGCGGGGCCAACGGTGCGCTGGGGGCGATCTGTACAACCGGCAGTACCATCCGGATGAGAAGAAAAAGCTGGCGGAATTGCAGGAGGGGCAGACGCCGGAGGAGCAACAGCAACTTGCCGATGCGGCGTGCTACCTCGTGCAGTGTGCGGCACAACTGTCGACCAATGACCCTGACTATGCAACGGCGCTGGCATCGCAGCAGCGCGGTGCGGGCTACATCACCGAACAGAATGATCTGAAGGCGACGGGTCTGTTCGTGTATAGCCCGTATGATGCGCTGAACGATCCGCTTGCGGCGATGGGGGACTGGGGAGTTCAGCAGGTTGAGTCGGCTGGTCGCGGCGCAGCGAACATGGGGAACCAGCTCGTCGGGATAATTAAGGCGAACAGCGGGCAGACGCCGCCGTCCGATCCGAACAACGAGTTGCTGGGGGAGAACGATGGCAACCCGCCGAACACCGGAGCGTCGCCGGTGACGCCTGCGGTGCCGGTGTGCGATCCGCCGGTTTGCACGATGATACCGGGCTCACCGGGTACGGCGGGGTATGGGGCGGGTAATACGACGTTCAATAGCGGAGATGGTGATCAGTCAGCAAGCAATGGCGCGAGTGGTAACGGTCCATACTCGAACCTGACGGATTCCTCAAGTGTTGGGGCAGGTAAAAATTTTACGAAAACTCAGAAGAACAATATTTACGAGCAGAACATGGCCAACAACGGGGGAGTGCTACGATCAGACGTTGACGGGACGGAGTTGGTCATGCCGAGCAAGAGTCAGAGTGGCGTGACACCACCATCGAACGAGGCTCAAATTGATCACATCGTGCCGAAAAACCCTGCTGATCCAAATACGACACAAGGAACGAACAGTTACAGCAATGCGCAGGTCTTATCTCGCACACAGAACCGGCAAAAGTCGAATAAATAGCTATGACATCAAGTAAATGGGCCTTCGCTGATCCGCCAAATGTTGCAGTGATTGCGAACAGGAAGATCGTGTACGCACACGAATGGATTGCGTATGTCTCTCACGATAGTGACGATGGTGCATGGCAATTCCATACAAACGATCCAGAACCACCTATGGAAAGCGATGCTGTAGTCGTGAGTTTGCAAAGCATCGTGAATCTTGATCCGTCTGTTGCTAAGTTGGCGGATCTTCCGCTCGGATGGCATGCGTGGAGAGGCTCCAAGGACGAGCAGTGGCAGAGGGCAAAGATGATTGCCTGAAGTTTGCTGCCATGAAAGCGACAAACCCAGCCTTGCGCTGGGTTTGTTTATTGTGGGGTTGTTCAGTCTGGGGTGATGACGAGGCGGCCGTACTGGACCTCGATCCTCACGCGCTGACCGGGTTCGAAGCCGGCGTGTTCAAGCCACATGCCGGCGATGCGAAGCCAGGGGAAGAAGGTAGGCGTTCGCCAGTCCCTGCCGGGTTTCGGTGAAGGCCGCCAGCGCATGAGCTGCTGGACGGTGGCGCGGCGCTCGGGATGGTGTGAGCGTCGCGCTCGGCGGCGTGGTGGGCGACACCATCGCGACCGTGAACCGCAGCCTGACCCAGGCAAGCCAGACCCATGACGCCCGCCTCGCTGCGCTGGACGTGGCGCAGGCCGCGCTGGCGGTGTATGGCGCGCCGGCGGCGGCAGCAGGCGGCAAGGCCCCCGCGCTCGTGAAGGTCACCGTGAGCGTGGGCGGCGGCACGAGCCACAGCGACTCGCAGGCCAGCGCGGTCGCGAACGATGGCAGCACGCTCACTGCAGGCGCAAACGTCACCATCGATGCGACGGGCAGCGGCGCGAAGGATGCGGATGGCAACGCAGTGGATGGCGACATCACCGCGCGGGGCACGCAGATCTCGGGCGAGAATGTAACGCTGCAGGCGGCGCGCGACGTCAACCTGCTCGCCGCGCAGGATACGACGCAGCAGACGGGCAGCAACAGCAGCACGAACGCGAGCATCGGTGTCGGATTTGGCCTTGGCGGCAGCCAGAACGGCTTTACGCTGGAACTGGCGGCAAGCGGCTCGAAGGGCAACGTGAACGGCAACAGCGTGACGAACCAGAATACTGAGGTCAGCGCGGCCGATACGCTGTCGATCACGAGCGGGCGCGACACGAACCTGATCGGCGCCGTTGCGTCGGGCAATACGGTTGATGCGGACGTGGGCCGGAACCTGACGGTCACGAGTCCGCAGGACACGAATACCTACAACAGCCAGCAGGACAGCGCGGGCTTCCAGGCGAGCATCTGCGTGCCGCCGTTCTGCTATGGCCAGACGGTCAGTGCGAGCGGGAGCGCGAGCGACCAGACGATCAGGGACAACTACCAGTCGGTGGGCCAGCAAAGCGGCATCGAGGCGGGCAATGGCGGTTTCGACATCAATGTCGGCAACCATACGCAACTGGATGGTGGTGTGATCGCGAGCACGGCAGCGGCTGAAAACAATTCGCTGTCGACGCAGACCTTCGGCTACACGAACCTGCAGAATACGGCGGACTACTCGGGATCGTCAGTCGGCTTCAGCGCCAGTACGGCTGGCATGGGCATGCCGGGTGTCACCAGTGTGACGGGTATGGGTCCGACCGGCTTCGGCGTGGCCGGGACGAGCGGTAGCGCCTCGGGCACGACCTACGCAGCGGTGAGCCCTGGCACGATCACCGTGCGAGGCGACGCAGGCACCGGTCAGGACAGCACGGCCGGGTTGAGCCGTGACACAGCAAACGCCAACGGCTCGGTCGCGAACACGTTCAATGCACAGGACGTGCAGAACGACATGGCGGTCCAGCAGGGCGCGGTGCAGGTGGGCATGCAGGTCGCGGGGGACGTTGCCGACGAGCTCGCCAGGAGTGACCCGTCAACGTGGGGCCCGGATGGCGCGGGGCGTATCGCGTTGCACGCCGGGGTTGCGGCGGCAGGAGCGGCACTGGGCGGCGGCAACATCGCGGGCGCTGTGGCAGGTACGGTCGCAGGCGATCTGGCCGCGGGTGCTGTCGGCAATGCGCTGGGCAACACGGCCGGTGCGTCGCTGGTCACGAACGTCGTGGCAGGTGCGGCGGGCGCGGCTGCTGGTGCCGCACTGGGCGGCGCAGGCGGTGCCCTGAGCGGGGCCAACGGTGCGCTGGGGGCGGATCTGTACAACCGGCAGTACCATCCGGATGAGAAGAAAAAGCTGGCGGAATTGCAGGAGGGGCAGACGCCGGAGGAGCAACAGCAACTTGCCGATGCGGCGTGCTATCTCGTGCAGTGTGCGGCACAACTGTCGACCAATGACCCTGACTATGCAACGGTGCTGGCATCGCAGCAGCGCGGTGCGGGCTACATCACCGAACAGAATGATCTGAAGGCGACGGGTCTGTTCGTGTATAGCCCGTATGATGCGCTGAACGATCCGCTTGCGGCGATGGGTGACTGGGGAGTTCAGCAGGTTGAGTCGGCTGGTCGCGGCGCAGCGAACATGGGGAACCAGCTCGTCGGGATAATTAAGGCGAACAGCGGGCAGACGCCGCCGTCCGATCCGAACAACGAGTTGCTGGGGGAGAACGATGGCAACCCGCCGAACACCGGAGCGTCGCCGGTGACGCCTGCGGTGCCGGCGTGCGATCCGCCGGTTTGCACGATGATACCGGGCTCACCGGGTACGGCGGGGTATGTGCCGGGTAATGCGATATTCAACAGCGATAGCACAGGCAACACATCGTCATCGAATAGTGCTGAGGGGGGCACCCCAACGCAGGCGAGTAGTAAGATCGTTAGCGATCTCGGAGCACAGGGGGTTAGCACCTCTTATCCAACTCCTATGACCAAGAACAGCGCTACTCAAATTGTTTTAGATATGCCTCAGCAAGAAGCAATTGCCAATCTTCAGGCAAACGGGTATGCCACTTCGTATGGTGGAAATGGTGCAGTGACCATGCTAACGAAAGATGGAGTTACCTATACTTTCTATGGAGCGAGCACCGGTAACGGAATAGCTGGATCGCCAAAAGGCGTTCCGTCGGCTTCGGTGACCGTAATGGGGCAAGCAACCAAATTAAGGTTTAGCTCGAAATGAAACATGTGGATTCGATATCTAAAGTCATTACTGACAAACCGACATTGCCGAATCGATTTATATCAGAAGATTACGATAGATTTTTGTTTTTTGATTTCTTTTTGAGGGAGAATTTCGAATTTTTCAAAGCGTTGCAAGATGCAACTGTACATCGTCAAGGAATTGATGTTTATTGTGCAAATACTCTGAGTTTGTTGACGAAAATTTATTCGCAGGAAAACTGGGCGGAGAGATTTGAAGTGTTGGATGATGAGCTTGCTAACGCTGGCAATCCATTTGGTCTTATTGTTGCGTCGAGTGAAAGACGATGGGTAATGGTGCAAGATATACCTGTAAACTGGGGAATATTGGCTTTTCGAAGTGATGATGCGGAGATGATGTCTATATTCGAAGCACTAAAAGGAGATTGGTTTCTCTCCTTAGGCGATTTTGTGGAAGCTCAGCATGACCCTCGCTCAGTGCTACGTGAGGCGTTTGATGGAGACTTTATAAACCAAATCGTTCGAAATTACGGGGTGTGATCGGGGTATGGGCCGGGTAATGCGACGCTGAACGATGGTGGAAACGGACGGCCATCGCCGCGCGAATCAGAAAATGATGTTGGTTCGGACCTTGGCCCGGGACACAATCCCCAGGTGAGTTACAAAGACGGCGAGCAGGTGCCGTATGGCACACCAGGTAGTGTGCGGCCAGACTTCGTGGCGCAGGATGGAACCGCCAGTTTCGAGGTGAAGAACTACAATATCGCGACGAATTCAAGCGGCCTGATTAACAACGTAGCAAATCAGGCGGTTCAACGTGCGGCTAATTTCCTGATGGAATGCAGCAGCAGATTGTGATTGATACTCGCGGTCAGACAGTGACGGATGCGCAGAAAATCTCAATCATCCAAGGTATTGTGCAAAAGTCCAATGGAATCGTTAGTCCAACGTCTATAAGGTTTAAGTGATGCGAAAAATTGGATTCGATGGAGGGCATTCGATATATGAACTCGGTACTAGTTCGGACGTGCAGCTATTCTTCGATTGCCTAAATGCGTACACGAAACAGGCTAACCATAAGCAAGATTGGAGCTTGCTGACTGATCGCCTGTACCGCCGCTACCTTCGCCGTGAAGAGCTGGAGTCTGCGTTAGCGTTGATGGCGAAGGTGCGTGAAATCTTTGCGCAGTTGCCGACGCAAACGGCGGTCGATTGGAAGCCTCATATGTTGGGCGATACCGAGAAGAGTTGGCTGAATCCTGATCAACCAACGTTGGCTGATGTATTCAGCGAATACTTCGAGAAATTTGCACGGGCATGTGGTTCTGCTGAGTCATTTGTCGAGGCGTTCAACATTTACCAGCCGGTACGGGTAGTGATCTCCGACCTTGCTGGCTTTGCACGTGACAAGAACAAGCCGCTTGCGGAGTATGACGCCCTGGAGGGCAAGCCATTCTGGCTCCAATGATGCGATGCCACAAACAACAAACCCGGCTCGAAGGTCGGGTTTGTTGTTTGTGTAGTTGTTCAGTCCGTCGTGATGACGAGCCTGCCGTGCTCGACCTGGATTCTGACGCGCTGGCCGGGCGGGAAGCCGGCCTGTTCAAGCCACTTGCCGGCGATGCGAAGCCACGGAAAGAACGTAGGCGTTCGCCAGTCCCTGCCGGGTTTGGGCGAAGGTCGCCAGGCAGGTCAGGGCAATTTTCATCGTCATTTGGCTACACGGTGGGCAGTATCAATGGGGATGGGCAGATATTAAATTTGTAGTAGTGAATGGCTCGTTACTTGCGGCTGTGTTTTGCGTCTTTGCGACCATCCATTACATGAGAAACAGACCCTAGCAACGCACAGTATCGGCTGACCACCAGCGCACTTGTCAACGAAAGTAATTCGCATGAAAAACAAAAGAAGGCTCGCGGCCTTGCCGCTCACAGCCTTGGTGACGCTCGCGTCGAACGCGCAAACCCCGCCCGACGTAGCGGCGGCCGCCCGCACGAACGCCGAACAGAACCAGCAGCTCCAGCAGCAACGCGACGCACAGCAGCGCGCGGCGACGGTCGCCGCGCCGGTTGTGCGCTCGGCAGCTCCCGTCGCAGGGGAATGGCCCGTGTTGCCCGTCGAGACACCGTGCTTCCGTATCGACTCGTTCGCGGTCGAGGTACCGGATACGCTGCCCGAGGCCGACCGCGTAAAGGGTGCGTCGGCGCTACCGATGGACCCGTTCGCGTTCCTTCATGACTGGCTACGGCACTACGAGGGCCAATGCGTCGGCAAACAGGGCCTCGACCTGCTGACCAGGGGCCTGCAAGGCGAGATCCTGAGTCGTGGCTACATTACGACGCGGGTCCTCCTGCCCGCGCAGGACCTCTCAAAGGGGACGCTGAAATTCGCTCTCATTCCCGGCGTTATCCGTAATGTCAAGTTCGCCGACCCGGATACACGCGGCACCCTCAAAACCGCATTCCCTGCGCGGGACGGCGACATTCTTCAACTGCGCGACCTCGAGCAGGGTCTCGAACAGATGAAGCGCGTACCGAACCAGGACGCGACCATGCAGATTGCGCCCGGCACGTCGCCCGGCGAGAGCGATGTCGTCGTGACCGTCAAGCGTACAAAACCGTGGTCGCTCGTCGTCTCGGCAGACAACTCCGGCACCAACGAAACGGGGCGCTACATCGGCAACGTTTCGCTTGGTCTGTACAACCTCCTGGGCCTGAACGACATTCTCTCGGCAGGGTTCAACCAGGATTTGCAGTTCGGCAATCACGACCTCGGTACGCACGGCTGGAACGCCTCGTATGCGGTGCCGTGGGGCTACTGGACCGGCACGCTCTACGGCTATACGAACACGTACTACCAGCAGGTCGCACAGGCCAGCCAGATTTTCGTCGCAAGCGGCAATGCGCAGACGGCGGGCTTCAAACTTGAGCGCGTCATCCATCGCAGCCAGAACGATGTGTCGGGCGTCGAGTTCCAGCTTGTCAAGCGGTTCGGCGCGAGCTTTATCGAGGATACCGAAATACCTCAGCAGTACCGCAACAACACATTTATCGAGGCGGGGCTGACCAACCGGCATTACTTTGGTGCGGCGCAGTTCGACGGCACGCTCGCTTACCGGCAGGGTATCGGCGGGCTAGGCGCCCAGCCTGATACGCCAGGCGGACCGACCTACCGCTTCCACATGGCGACGCTCGACGCGAACCTTTCGGTGCCGTTCAAGGTGGCAGGCCAATCGTTGCGTTACGTGGGAACCGTACACGGGCAGTTCACCAACGACGAACTGAACTATATCGACGACCTGACCATCGGTAGCCGCTATACGGTGCGCGGTTTCAGCGGCGAGACGATGCTCGCGGCGGAAAAAGGTTTCTACTGGCGCAATGAACTCCAGTATCTGCTTGGGGCTTCGGGACAGGTTCTCTACGCAGGCCTCGACTATGGCCACCTGTGGGGTCCGTCCGCGGCGAGTCTTGCAGGCACGCAACTAGCGGGTGCGGCCATCGGCCTGAAGGGCTCGGTGCCGTCGCGTCTCGGCACGTATAGCTATGACGTATTCGCTGGTACTCCTATCTATGCGCCGTCGGGCTTTCCTGCGTCGAGCGTGACGATTGGGTTCCAGCTAACGGCTCAATTCTGAATCTGTATCGACGATGCGGCAAAAGCACCTCGCAGACACGGGCTCACCTCGCTGACCGGCAAGGCCGTACTTGGCCCCTATGCCGACACGCAGTCGATGTATGAGGCGCTGATGTCGGCGGGCGCATCACTCGCCGAATCCCTGAACCTGCCGCTCGGCATGAGCCTGTCGGCGGACCAGGTGGCGGCACTTACCAGCAACGTGATCATCATGCAGACGGAGGTCGTTGACGGGCAGTCCGTGCTCGTGCCGGTCGTCTATCTCGCGAAGGCCAGTCAGCAGGACATGAACGGGCCGCTGATCGCGGCGACCGACATCGATCTGCAGAACGCGCAGACCTTCAACAACAGCGGGACGGTGCAGGCGAGCAATACGCTGTCGATTCAGGGCGAGCAGATCAACAACGCGTTCGGCACGTTGCAAAGCGGCGGCCTCATGTCGCTGGCGACGACGGGCAA
>NZ_JABBFZ010000042.1 GCF_012927125.1 Paraburkholderia antibiotica | reverse complement strand
CGTACGCACCGCCTTCGACTGGAAATCAGCCATGAACCAGTTTGCCATCCTGTTCGGCGAGCGTTTTACGCTTGCCCGCGGGTAATCCTTTTTTAACTGCCTCGCACACAAAAAGACGGACAGGCTCGGCATTGCGGATGCACCATATCAACTCGATGTAGGACACGTAGGCTCTACGTCGCATCGGTGCGATGTACGCGCATGCCAGGTAGCGTGTCGAGGAACACGCGGATCGCTTCGTAGCGACTCACGCGCTCCGCATCGCAGCGCGGCACAGATCGGCCGCCTACATCTCGGAGGTTTCAATCGCACTGTCCTCGTCGCTGCCCAGAGCCGCCTCATAGGCAAGCTGCTGCCGGAACCACATGTCGCGCCGCTTGGGGTCCGCCTCAATCCGGCGTGCAATCGCAAGGCTCTCGCGATACTCCATAGCCGCAGCCGTCATCGTCCAGGACACGTTTAGCCCCATGTCCTCAACGGTTGCCCGTAAATCCGCCAGCCCCACACGGAAGAACTCCTTGCGCGGGTTCACCTTGTTGACCTGTGCCTCGAAGAACTTGCGATGTAACGTATGCTCAAGCTCGGGAGCATTCTCCGACCAGATCATCGCGTGAACGTCGAACGAGAACGGCACGCTCGCGTCACCAAGCTCACGGACGCGATCCATCGGCTCAAGGCGACGTGTCAGACCAACCTTGTAAACATGCTCACCGAACGAACCGATGTTGGAAATGATGTAGACGTGTCCGGCCTTCGTCTGTTGCGCCATCGAAAGCGCGCGCTGATTCTTTTCCTCCGCCTGGCGCAACTTCTCTTCAAGCTCTGCAAGCTGGGCCTCGAACTGTGCCTTCTGTTCTTCGGTTGCCTGCGCAATCCGACCTTGGGCTTTCTCCATGGCGCGTCGGATAAGGTCCTCTTCCTTCGCTGCATCACGCATTGCACGCTCGTATTCACGGCGGGCTTTCTCTTCCTCACGCATCTGCTCGCGAATCTGCCGCTGCTCTTCCTTCTCACGTTCGCGAAGTTCGTGAGTGCGAACCGCCCAAACCAATTCTTCGATGCGCGCGTCGATGTATTCCTTTAAGATCCGCGCGCTCCGGAACGCAGCGCCATTGTGGTTCACCAGCGCGGCGGCATCCCTGATTTCCTGCTGCAGTGTGCCAAAATTATCTACCTTGGCACGTGAAAGAATGGAGTCCACCTTCCCGTTGAACGCATCGACCACAAACCGGATAGCGGTGTCGCGACGGGTCTTCTCAACATAGTCGCACTCGGCCGCGCGCTTCTGCGTTGTCATCAATTTCGAATAGTCTCGCGCAACCTTGAGGTGCTTGCCCGCTTCAGTATGCGAATAGGCCTCCGCGAGGTCATCCAGCAGACTGTGACTGGGAATCATGTACGAATCCCCATAGCCTTCGATGACGTTTTTCATCGCGGCAACGGTTGCTGTCAGCCGGTCGGCCTCCTGGAGCGCACGCAGGGCGTCACCACCAATTTCCTGCGCCTGTGTGTTGGCGTCCTCAATAACCTTCGCGGCTTGCAAGCTGGCGCGCGAAATCATTTGCTCAGCCTCGCCCCGTTTCTGCCTGGCCTCGGCAGTCGCGTCTGTCACCAGACGCGCTGCCGCTTCCTCTGCGGCCGCGAGCGACGCAGCCGATTTGCTTTCTGCGAAGCCCAAGACTTGAGCTGCTTCGGCTCTGATTCGGTCAGCTTCGACAGATGTATCGCGTACGTCGGCAAACCGGAGGAGGGAGTCTCTGTCAGCCGTCGTTGCTGCCAGTTGTTCCTTCAAGGTAGCAAGCGCGCTCGTATTCGTCGCGTCACTTTCCTCCTTCGCTGTTCGCAACGCGTCGAAGCGTGCACTTAGATCGGCGGACTCTTTTCTGTTTACCGATAGCGCACTGGAGACAACGGAGTATCGCCAAAGCAGCACGGCGACGAGAATGAATAGAATTATTAGAATTAAGACCACGATTCTTCTCAAAGTCCCGCGAACGATTCGCAGGTTATGTTAGTTAGCTTCATCCAAAAAGACATATTTCCCATTCGTCTTTCGTGGGGAAATAAACGCAAAGTCAGGAAACAACCGGCTTCTCACAAACCAGACATACGCAACTAGTGTCATGTTGATCGCCACCGCTATTGTGGTAGTACCCGGGGCAGTTGAAAATCCCTGGAATGCTCGCGGGAGTTGTGTAAGCGAAATGAGGATAAATCCGTTATAAATATTCGCCTTGTTTTTCGCGAAACCCCATACAAACAGAGCGCCGAAGAGCGCAGCGAGCACACCAAAGATTAATCCCGAAATAGGGGAAATCTGGGCGCCGATACCAAACGCAACAAACATGCCGAATAGAAGTTCGATACAGGCAATCACGGTCAAGGCTCTGATGTGTGCTTTGTTAGCCGCACATCGCTGTGGATCGGCATACGCTGCGATGCGATATGCAAGTACGCGATCCTTGACTCCTTTTCCCGACAAGGCAGTGAAGACGTCCTGCTTTTTTCTTCCGGCGGAAAGCATTCCTTCAATCAAATTACGAGCTTCTTTTTTGTTCATTTTTCATTCTTGTTGGTGAAATTTTTTTACGCATTTGTTCGACAGTTCAGGTATAGAGCTACGAGAATTGTCGCACCCGAAAATACGTCATAGCTGTAAGCACCGAAGCGCGGTGGCAGTCAACCTTTACCGCAGGCTACTTCCACTCCGCGACGCCACTATACCGCGCACAGGTACTCGAATGATGCCGGCGGAAGCTGTAGGTCCCATCACCGCATTTCGCCGATGCGCCCGGTGGAATAGCGCTATCTCTCGTTCTTGATGGGGAATGTACGTCAAGCCATCCTGGTTAACGTAGTGCCCGCGGTACGTAAGATCCGACTCGTCGGGTTGCGTCCACGTATCCTGTCTTGATGTCCGCGCATAAGCCGGTTGAACGATGGATGCCGCTGTAGCGAAAACTGCGGCTTGTTCTTGCGCGGCTTGTAGCAAGAGTAAATTCCATGGGAAGTGAAAACAGGCCTATAAGAGCGGATTTCGGTGAATTCTTTTTCGATGTTAAGTCACGCGTTGGGCCGCTGGCATGGTTTCATCATGCTTAATCGTCGAGTCGCCCAGTGGTCGCCATCTGAGAAAGTGCCGTTTTCTGATCAGCGTACCAGCGCACCAGGCACTCCCGGTCGTGACAAGACCGCTCACGGTAGTTCCACTCCCGACGTGTGCGTTCCTTGAATGCGGCCTGATCTGTAACCGCCGCCTTCGCCTGCAGGAAAATGGTCGCCAGCTCCCGATCATCGCTTGCAAGCTCGGGGTCGGTGCAGATCAAATGTTCTGCGGTTGATCTGGCCTTCGAACAATCGAAGCTAGTCGGATAGAAGACTTTCTGTGCAAGCGGTCCGGAGCTGCTTTCGGATACTTCAGCCGTCGATGTATCTTCGGTAGCCGAGGTTGTCGCTACGTCGACTGATGCAAGCTCGCTGTTTGAGGGTGCACTGACATTGTTGGGCTGACTGACCCGCGATGACAGGTCCCTGTTCGTGTCGCGATGAGACGCTGACGTGCCGTCGATCCGAGCGTCTGGCGGAATACTTTTGTCGTCAATCGCAGTATGAAGGGCAACGTAGGAAAGACACGCCACCGCGAGTACTCCTGCCGCCCAGACCGAATGACCAATCGACTCCTGATTGGCCGGAAGCATCGGGCGACGGCTTACCTCGCTGACAACGAGCGCGTCGAAACGTGCGTTGGATGAAGCAAACGAGGAGCGGATGCGCTTCTGGTCTTTTCGGAATGATCGAAATCGGACGTATGCTAGAAATGCACCTGCAAACACGAGAGCAGAACCGATTAGGCCGCTTGCAAAAACGAGAGCACCTCCAGCAAGCATCAGAAAAATAGGCAGGCCCGAGCCGCAGGAGGCACGGAAATGGCGAATCAGGTCGAGCATGCTCTGTACGGTCTCCGGGATTCCTGTCACCTGGCCACTATTTTCAGAGCAGATTCGCTCGATTTCGTACACGGCTTTCATCGCTTTCTCCTTTTCGCTGAGCGATATGGAATGCAAGTCGCTCGCCAATGTGGTGGCGTCACCCGTTACACGTAATAGCGGACGTAGCTTGCCAGCGACCGCGCTGTGCTCCTCCAAGGACATTGCATCGTCCAGATGATCCGCAAGCGCGTATGTCCCGTGAGAAAGAAGATAAGCGCGCAATGCATGTGAAACGCGCTTCTCGACCGTATTGGAAAAATCCAGTGCTGCCTGTTCGCGTTTAGAAAGTCCTTCAATTTGTGCCATTTGTACCTGTATCCCGCCGTATCTAATGTATGCGCGCCGCACGTGGAGTGGCTAGGCCCTCGGCCACCACCACGCCTCATTACGCCCGCCGATTTCGCAGAAGATCTAGCCGTAAGCCGCTGCTGTTAAAGGCTACGATTGAATATCAAGAAAATTTGACCTTGATGTGGGTCTTGGTTCCCCTCTGTGTCTTGGACTCGAAATTCGCGGTCCATTGAGACCGCAAAGATAGTGAAAGGCCACGATTCGGGACAGATCTAGCCTGTAAAAATTTTCTACCTCGGAAGCTATTCCGACTCAATCCAGCAAGGTCTGAAAATCTGTCAGCTATTGCCATAAAACGATGATGCTGCTGGCCGATCATCGGGTTTGGTGAGTCTTGCGGTCATCGCTGGCCTTTACAGTTTTTGACCCGATCGTAGATAAACGGGATATCAGTAAGTTTGCAAAGGCGCGTGATAAGCGCAGGGTCAGTCATGTAGTTGTGCAGGGTGACGTTTCGGACTGGAGTGAGTCAACAAGAATAAATTGAGATATTCTGGGATTGACAATTATTTACGATAATTTTTCATATTTAATTTCTATTGCATATTTTTGCTGACGGGAGACGAATAAAAATCAGCACTAAGCCGCTTGGGTTTGGTATGGAAACTGACATCGGTCGGTACTTCGTTGTAGAAGCGCCTGGCGTCGCAGGTGCCATGTGCAGTTTCTGATCGTAGTAGTTGATTTGGTGAGGTGGTGATGTCGGTGGTCTATACGAATTTGGCCCTTCCTTGATTTGTTGTTGGCTAATAGACCAATAACAAATCAGGACCTATCCGTAATTTTGTGGGCGAGGCCTATCATGAGAGGTAAAAGTCATGGATATGCCGATGAAGAAGAAACGCACTGTCGCTTCTCAGGCAGCGGCCCGAGGGCCGCTGCCTGCCCTGCCGGAAGGTCTGCTGGATGACCTGGTCAAAGGCCCGATGACGCCCACCGAGGTCCAGGACCTGATGCTGGCATTCAACAAGGCACTCATCGAGCGCGCGATGGGCGCCGAGATGAAGATGCATCTGGGCTACCCGGCGGGTCAGCCCAAACCCGACGGCGAGAGCAACGAACGCAACGGTGCCAGCGGCAAGACGCTCATCACCGATTATGGCCCGCTCAGGGTCGATCTGCCGCGCGATCGTGACGGCAGTTTTGAGCCCGTCCTGATTCCGAAACACGAGCGCCGTTTTACCGGTTTCGATGAACGCATCATCGCCATGTACGCGCGCGGCATGAGTGTGCGCGAGATCCGGGCATTTCTGGCCGAAGCCTATGGCACCGAGGTTTCACCCGATTTCATCAGCTCGGTTACCGACGAGGTGATGGCCGAAACGCTCGCCTGGCAGAGCCGTCCGCTCGAGGTGATGTACCCGGTGGTGTTCTTCGATGCGCTGCGCGTGAAGATCCGCGATGACGGCGTGGTCAGCAACAAGGCCGTCTATCTGGCGCTGGGCATCCAGGCTGACGGCCAGCGCGACGTGCCCGGCCTGTGGATCGAACAGACCGAGGGTGCCAGGTTCTGGCTCAAGGTGTTCAACGAGCTCAAAACGCGCGGCTGCCAGGACATCCTGATCGCGGTGGTCGACGGCCTGAAGGGACTGGCCGAGGCGATTGGCACGGCATACCCGCGTACGACCGTGCAGACCTGCATCGTGCACCTGATGCGCAACAGTCTGGAGTACGCGAGCTACAAGGATCGCAAGGCCGTCGCTGCCGCGCTCAGGCCCATCTATACCGCGGTGAATGAGCAGGCCGCGCTGCAAGCCCTGGCAGCCTTCGCCGAAGGGCCGTGGGGAACGAAGTATCCGACCATCGTGCAATCCTGGCGGCGAGCATGGGAAAACGTCACGCCATTTTTTGTGTTTCCACCGGAGATACGCCGGGTGGTGTACACCACAAACGCCATTGAGAGTCTGAACATGCAACTGCGCAAGATCATCAAGACCCGTGGACACTTCCCCAACGACGAGGCCGCCATCAAGCTTCTCTGGCTCGCTCTGCGCAATGTACTGGCCAAGTCCGTACGGGCCACCTTCGACTGGAAATCAGCCATGAACCAGTTTGCCATCCTGTTTGGTGAGCGCTTCACCAACGCACGCGGCTAAATCCGCTAACCGCCTCGCACACAAAAATGCGGACAGGTTCAGATGATGGCCGAGCGGGGTTTGTCGCTGACGTACACGACGATCATGCGCTGGGTAAAGCGCTTTACGCCGGAGTTCGTCAAGCGCTGGAACCGTTTCGCAACCCCCGCGGGACAGTCGTGGCGCGTCGACGAAACGTATGTGAAGCTCCGTGGCAAATGGATCTATCTCTACCGGGCGGTGGATCGGGCCGGCCGGACAGTGGACTGCATGCTCAGGGCGAAGCGCGATGTGAATGCGGCCAAAGCGTTTTTCAGCAAGGCCATCAAACATCAGGGCCAGCCACCGGAGACGATCACGCTCGATGGATACGCGGCCTCGCACCGGGCCGTGCGTGAGATGAAGGCCGATGGCGTACTGCCTGAGGACACGAAGGTCCGGACCTCGAAGTACCTGAACAACCTGATCGAGCAGGACCATAGAAACATCAAGTCCAGAACGAACGTGATGCTCGGCTTCAAACGGTTCAGGAGTGCCGCGATCACGATTTCAGGGATCGAGTTGATGCACCGCATTCGCAAGGGTCAGTTCGATCTCTACGCTCTTGGACTCAAGGATACCGCTGCGCCATCCGTCTGGAATGCCGTCCTGTTCAATAAATAAGGTATCCTTATTTATTGAAGGCATCTCCGCCCCATCGGCTATTTGCACCAGAGCCATATCGCGCAGGCTCAGGCTGAACCGGAAATACCAGCCAACCGCGCGGCTTATGACGACGGCAGGGAAGCGGTGGCCGTGATAAAGCGATTTTGTCTTCTTCATCGCTTCATTCTACCGCCGCCTCTCCATCAACCTGACAGTGCCGCGGCAAGCTGTTCAAGACGATATCCGTAGCCGTAGACGGGCGCCAGTCGGTATCCGCCTTCCGGGCGCAGGCCGAGTTTCGTGCGCAACAACGAAACGTGCGTATCCATCGTCCGTGACGAAACGTCGGGCGCCTGCTTCCACACCAGCTCGGCAATGTGCGCGCGTGACAGCGGCCGCCCGAGATTCTGGAACAGCAACAGTGCGAGCGCGAATTCACGCTGCGTTACAGTTACTGGTATCCCGTTTTTCAAGACCTGTCCTGAAGGTAGATCAAACTCGAAATCGCCAAAGACCTCTTTCGTAGACAAGGGATTGATCGCATACGCACGACGCAACAACGCTGAGACACGCGCGAGCAGCACACCGGAGGTGACGGGCTTGATGAGATAGTCGTCCGCGCCGGCGTTCAGTATTGACGTGATGTCGTCTTCGCGACCGCGTGCGGTCATGAAAATCACCGGAGTGCGCTCCGCCTGGCTTTCCCGGACCCATTGCAATACATCCTTGCCACTCAGGTCCGGCACCTCCCAGTCAAGCAGCAGCAGATCGAAAGTTTGCCGCCGTAGGGCGTGAACAAGCGCCTTCCCCTTCGAAAATTCATGGCAACTGTACCCGGCCGTTGACAACGTTTCCATGACTAAAGCCGCCTGGACTGGATCGTCCTCGAGTATCGCAATTCTCATTCGTCCTCTCATGAGCGTTCACCGCGTCGCGGTGAATTATTTTTAACAATTTGACAATTTTAACCAATTTCTGCATACCGTTCACCCGCTACAAACCCCAGTGAACGGCTGCGATGCCGCTGCGGCGACCCGATAGAACCCTGGTGAGCCGAACCGCGCCACAGAGGCGGCAATACGCGCAGGGCCACGGGTCCCGCGCTGCGACATTGACGGTTAGGGAACTCCTGATGTGCTCCATCTAAGCTTGACCTGTTCGACGGACAGATTGGTTGGGTCACGATCTGGCGATCTACGGCCCGCCTCATCACGGGGTGATCGCCTCAGATCCACGATGCACCAGGCAGCGGCTCTTTCCAGATTGGTCGGGAAATGCGATGACTCGCTCAAATGCCGCCGATCGGATAAGAATTGCCATCACACGCGCGAACGACCAATGTCCGCAACTCGCCAAACGACGAATTTCTCCTCATTTGATCCCGTCACGCGACTGCCATGCATCAATCAGGCATTGATCTATCGGTCATCGCCTTGGAGCTAATATGACAATGAAGGAGCGGGGCAGCGCGAAACACAGCGCAAATAGCAAACCCAGTTGCGGATATTTAAAGGCGGCTTTCATTGTGTTTTCGCTTTTATTGGCCGTACTGCATATCTATCCTGCTCGCCGCTTGATTATTACTGCGACAAAACTATCCGCCGAGCTTATTCGAACAGAACTGCCCTTCTGATAACTCTGGCCGGTCTTATGCGAATATTATTATTTAGGTTTTTAAAACATAGAAAAAGTGTCTGTTCGATAGGCTACGCAAACATTTAAAAAACAACTCCGGACTACCTCCGATGGCGATGACCGGTGATGGCGAAGCCGGAAGCGCAACATCCTTTACCGTCAAGGCTTTTGGTGCTTCCTGGTTGAATGAGTGGACCTGATTCAGAACCTCAGAAATCGAATGGTCAAGGTTGATTTTCAATTGTTAACTTTCTGTATGCAGATTTATCGGTACGATTCGCCTCGTTCAGTGAGCTGCAGTTACATCTGATTGCATGTTGGGGGCGAAACTGGCAGATGCGTTTTAAATATTTTTTAGTTGGTCGCAATTCTAATAAGTATGCGTCGGCAGGAAGAAATGTCCGATGTGTAACTCCAGATGAAAGTGTGCAGCCGCGGGCGGTGGTCGATGCCCGACAGGTTGGCATTCTCCAGATTGTTGGTCGCTGAGGTCGCAATTGCGCGATGTCGGAAATTCCCGCGTAACGGGTTTTCGGCAGAACCACGTATGCGCGCCCCAGTTTCACAGCCGCTGCTTCGTTTTGTTTGAATTTTCTATTTCATTTATGCATCGGGAGATGCTTTCATGTCGCTCAACAAGATCCTGCTCGCCACCGCTTTGCTCGCCACTGCTGGCCTGTCCCTTCCCGCCACCGCCGCCGGCCCTGCCACGGCCACCTTTCAGGTGATGATCACGATCCAGCAGGCGTGCTCCGTGACGGCTGGCGCTGCCTCCAACATCAACCTCGGCACCGTGAGTTCCACTGCGGTGAACACCACCGGCAGCAACACCATTAGCGTGACCTGCTCGAAGACCACGCCATACTACGTTGGCCTCGCGCCGTCGGCGGCCAACGGCGGCACCACCACCGGTAGCGGTGCGATGAGCACGGCCGACGCGCTGGCGGGGAACACCGACAAGGTGCCGTACCAGCTGAGTTCCACCCCCGGCCCCTCGGGTACGCCATGGGGCAATACCGCAACCTCGACATCGGTGGGCAATGGCGTGGCCGGTACCGGTACGGGCCTCGCGCAATCGCTGACGGTTTATGCCACTGCCGCCAGCGCCAACTTCACGCCGGACAGCTATGCTGATACTGTTACCGTCAACGTGAACTTCTGACCTCCGTCATGAAACGTACCTGGTTGCTGCGTGCGCTGTGCAGCGGTCTGCTCGTCAGTTTGCTGGCGGCAGGCGGAAGTGCCGATGCGAGCGGTTTGCAGGTGGCACCCACTACCCTCAGTCTGAAGGCTTCGCAGAATGCCGATGGATTATGGCTCAGCAATACCGGCGACAGCGTGGTGCATGCCCAGGTGCGCGTGTACCACTGGACGCAGGATAGCCAGGGCGATCAACTCGCGGAGTCGCGCGGTCTGGTAGTCAGCCCACCAATGCTTCAACTGGCGGCAGGCGATCGCCAACTGGTACGGGTCATCCGGGTAGGTGCGCCGCCCAATGGTGCCGGCGCGGTGGAAGACGCTTACCGGTTAGCAATCGACGAGTTGCCGGTCAACGCGCAAGGCAAGCCGGGGTTGCAGTTCGTGCTGCATTACTCGGTGCCCGTCTTCATCCAGCCTGCCGGAGCGGCCGCCGCTCCACCACAATTGCAATGGAGTCTGTCGCGTGATGGCGATCATGTGACGCTGCAGGTGAGCAATCAGGGTGGTAGCCATGCCCAGCTGGCGGGTCTGAGTTATATCGACTCCACGGGTCGGCGTACCGACATCACCCCGGGCCTGCTTGGCTACGTTTTACCGGGCGCAACCAGGCACTGGATGCTGAAGCCATCCGCGGCAGTTTTTGCATCTGGTGGCACTCTTGAGGCAATGGTGAATGGCGAGAAGGCCACGCAAAATCTGTCGTTGGCCGATCGTTCTCACTGAAGCTATCCTGCTTCAGAGCCTGCTCGTGTCTGGCAGTCATGCCGCCGATACGGCCACGCCGGCCGGCTCTGCAGCCAATACCACGCAGCTCACCGACAGCAGTGACAGCGTGACCCGTCTCGGCGGTACCGACCTGTACCTTGAGGCCACCCTCAACGGTGCCCAGGGTGGTCTGGCGCATTTCGGTTACCTCGACGGCGAGCTATGGGCCAGCATCGCAACCTTGCATGAGCTTGGTTTTGCACTGCCGGCCAGCACACCCGATCCGGTACGCCTGAATAGTCTGAATGGGGTGCAAGTGAACTACGACGCCAGTCGCCAGGCTGTAGCCATCAGCGCGCCCCTGAGCATGCTCAGGCTGGACACGACAGTGCTCAATGCGCCCGACAACAGCCGTCCCCACGCAACCGCCTCGCCCGGCGTCCTGCTGAACTATGACATCTTCGGGACCGAGGGCCAGCAGGGCAGCAGCCTGAGCGGGTTCACCGAACTGCGCGCCTTCAACGGCAGTGGTGTATTCAGCTCCACGGCACTCTCGCAGGCCACCCACAGCAACGGCACGGGTTGGCAGAACCGTTCCGTGCGTCTGGATACCAGCTGGAGTACCTCGTTTCCGGACAGCCTGCTGACGTTGCGGCTCGGCGACACGCTGACTGACGCGTTGTCGTGGTCGCGCTCCACCCGCATCGCGGGCGTACAGCTGGGCACCAATTTCACGTTACAGCCCTATCTGGTTACCGCGCCGCTACCGGCCTTCTTCGGGTCGGCCACGCTGCCCTCGAATGTACAACTGTTCATCAACGGCATGCAGCAATACAACGGCCAGGTGCCGGCGGGGCCGTTCCAGCTCAACACGATCCCCAACATCAGCGGCGCCGGCAACGCGCAAGTCGTGCTGACGGATGCACTGGGCCGCGCCACCACCCTTAATTTCTCGTTGTACGACGAACAGCAATTGCTGAAGCAGGGCCTCTCCGACTGGTCGGCGGAATTCGGTGTCGTGCGCGAGAACTACGGGCTGACCTCGTTCAGCTACGGCCATGATCCCATTGGCAGTGGCACGTGGCGCTACGGTGTCAGCGACCACCTCACGGTCGAAGCACACGCCGAGGGTACCAGCAGGCTGATCAACGGCGGTGGCGGCGCCGCCTTGCTGCTGGGCAGCGCCGGTGGCGTAGTTTCCGCGTCACTGGCGCAGAGCGCGTATGCGGGTCATACTGGCTCGCTGTACGGGCTGGGTTACAGCTGGCGCAACGATCGCTTCAATTTCAGCGTCAACGGTATTCACACCCGGGGCCAATACAGCGATGTGGCTACGCTTTATGGGCCTCCGCCGCCCAACCTCAGCGGGCAGGCGGTCGCCGGCTACAGCACCGATCATCTGGGCAGTTTCGGCGTGAGCTACGTGCAATTGCGCTACCCACAGCAGGATGTCACCCGTTTTGCCAGCGCGTACTGGTCCAAATCCATCGGGCGGTCGTTGTCGCTGAGTCTCAGCTTCAACCAGAATATCGGGAACGCGGCAAGTCGAAGTATGTTTCTGGTGGCCACTATCGCACTGGAACACAACGTGACGGTGAGCAGCAGCGTACAGCGCACTGGCAACAGTACCGGATTCGTCGTCAATGCGAGCCAGTCACCGCCGAGTGAGGGGGGCTTCAGTTGGCGCGCGGCCCTGCGTCAGGGCGATGACCAGAATGGCGGGCAGGGTGAAGTCGATTATCTGGGGCGCTACGGCCAGGTGCAGGCTGGTGTCAATTCCGTCGGCCAAACCCGCTACGGGTATGCCGGTGCCACCGGCGCGCTGGTGCTGATGGGCGGCGACGTCTTTGCCACACGGCAGATCAGCACGGGTTTCGCCGTGATATCCACCGATGGCATTGCTCATGTGCCAGTGAAGCTCGAGAACAATCTGATCGGCACGACCGACAGTCAGGGTATGCTGTTGGTCTCGCCGCTGAATGCCTATCAGAACAACCAGCTCAGCATTGATCCAATGGATCTTCCCGCGGACGTACGGATCGATCGCGTCAAGGCGCTCGCAACGCCCACCGACCGCGCCGGAACGCTGGTGCGCTTTGGCATTACCCCGATCCGCGCTGCCTCGGTCATCCTGCATGACGACAGCGGCCAGCCCCTGCCACTCGGCAGCCGCGTGACCATCCAGGGCCAGGCCGACACCGGTTCCATGACCGGCTTCGACGGCACGGTCTACCTGGACACCCTGGACGAGCACAATACGCTCATCGTCCACACGCCCACAGGCGTGTGCCGGGCAAGTTTTGATTACCACAACGCGAGCCAGACCATTCCCTCGATCGGTCCGCTCCTTTGTCGCAAGGACGCCTCCCCATGAGCCACCGCTGTCAACGCACGCTACTGCTCATCCTGATGCTGCTGACCGGCGGCCTTGGCCTGCCGCACCCCGCTCAAGCCCAGACCATCAGTTGCGTCAACCCCACCATCAGCAATGTCCAGTTCGGCACCGTCGACTTCACGACCGGCACCATCAATGTCAGCGGTTCGATCGGGTGGTCCTGTACCAGCACAGGGATCCTGGGTCTTTTCCTGTCACCCCAGGCAAACATTGTGATGTGCCTGAACCTCAATACCGGCACCGGTGGTGCCCAGGCCACCCCGCGTCTGCTCAGCAACGGCAGCAACACCCTGCAATACCAGCTGTATGCCAACGCGACGCATAGCCAGATATGGGGTTCCACGGCGACCTCGGGGACACCGATACCGTTGGGTATTTCTGTGGCGATTCCAGCCGGGCTGATCCTGTCGACCACGGTCACCGGCCAGACCCCGTTCTATGCACAGTTGCCTGGCGGACAGACGACCGCCCCGGCCGGTACTTACAACAGTACGCTCTCTGCCACCGTCAACGGTTCCTACAACACGAATACGAGCACGCCACCGGGTTCCTGCACGAGCGGCCCGAACACCCTCACTGCCGGGAGTGCGACATTTCTCGCGTCCGCTACGGTGCAGAAGGCCTGCGTCGTCACCGCCAACAACGTCAACCTTGGCGCAGTTCCCTTTACCGCCGTCAACACCACCGCCAGCAATACCCTCAGCGTGACCTGCACCAATGGCACGCCTTATTTCGTGGGCCTGGCGCCTTCAAACGGCAACACCGCGGGTGCCGGCGTCATGAAGGGCACCCGCAGTGGCAACACTGATCAGGTGCCTTACCAGCTCAGTTCGACACCCGGCCCGGGCGGAACGCCGTGGGGCAACACAGCCACCTCGACGACGACAGGCAACGGTAAAGCCGGTAGTGGAAGCGGTCTGGCCCAGTCGCTCACAGTCTACGCAACCGCGCCCAGTGCCAACTACACGCCAGACAGTTACGCCGATACCGTTACCGTCAATGTGAACTATTAGGGGCCGCCTGGATGTGAGGATGTATCTCGAAGACCCGCTCGTGCGAGCGCAACACCGGGCATGGATGGAGTACGGCTCAACCGTGTTGAGCCGTACTGGTGGATTCTACTCAGCGGCCGACGCCGGGGCATTCGACGTGCGCCGAGAAGAACTCGCGCAGTTGTATGCCCGCGTGGAGGCTTTCTTGTCTGCGCGGGACCACCAAGGCCCGTACTTTGCCGGCGAAACCTTCAGCCTGGTTGATGCCGTTTTCGCACCCATCTTTCGCTATTTCGACGTGCTCGACGAGGTCGCCGAATTCGGTGTGTTTTCACATACACCGAACGTGAGGGCTCTGGTTCAAATAGGCTTACCGGATCGGTTAAAGTGGCGATCCAATCAATCTGGTGGCCGGTGATGAGCAAGCGGAAAGGTCAGGAGGGGGTATTCGACGGTCGGCATTTTGATCGTGAGATCATTGTTCTGTGCGTGCGTTGGTACCTTCGCTACAAGCTCAGTCTGCGCGATCTGGTCGAGATGATGGCCGAGCGGGGTTTGTCGCTGGCGCATACGACGATCATGCGCTGGGTAAAGCGCTTTACGCCGGAATTCGTCAAGCGCTGGAATCGCTTTGCCACGGCAGCAGGCCGATCGTGGCGCGTAGACGAAACCTACGTGAAGCTCCGTGGCAAATGGGTTTATCTGTACCGGGCAGTGGATAGGTCCGGCCAGACGGTAGACTTCATACTCAGAGCAAAACGCGACGTGGCTGCGGCGAAAGCCTTTTTCAGCAAGGCCATCAAACATCAGGGCCAGCCTCCGAAGACGATCACGCTCGATGGACATGCTGCCTCACACCGGGCAGTACGTGAGATGAAGGCCGGTGGATTGCTGCCTGAGGACACGAAGGTCCGGACCTCAAAGTACCTGAACAACCTGATCGAGCAGGACCATAGAAACATCAAGTCCAGAACGAACGTGATGCTCGGCTTCAAACGGTTCAGGAGTGCCGCGATCACGATTTCAGGGATCGAGTTGATGCACCGCATTCGCAAGGGTCAGTTCGACCTCTGTGCTCTGGGGCTCAAGGATACCGCTGCGCACTCCGTCTGGAATGCCGTCCTCTTCAATAAATAAGGCATCCTTATTTATTGAAGACAATTCCGCCCCACTAGCTATTTGCACCAGAGTCGCCGAGATGAAGATGCATCTGGGCTACCCGGCGGGTCAGCCCAAACCCGACGGCGAGAGCAACGAACGCAACGGTGCCAGCGGCAAGACGCTCATCACCGATTATGGCCCGCTCAGGGTCGATCTGCCGCGCGATCGTGACGGCAGTTTTGAGCCCGTCCTGATTCCGAAACACGAGCGCCGTTTTACCGGTTTCGATGAACGCATCATCGCCATGTACGCGCGCGGCATGAGTGTGCGCGAGATCCAGGCATTTCTGGCCGAAGCCTATGGCAGCGAGGTTTCACCCGATTTCATCAGCTCGGTTACCGACGAGGTGATGGCCGAAACGCTCGCCTGGCAGAGCCGTCCGCTCGAGGTGATGTACCCGGTGGTGTTCTTCGATGCGCTGCGCGTGAAGATCCGCGATGACGGCGTGGTCAGCAACAAGGCCGTCTATCTGGCGCTGGGCATCCAGGCTGACGGCCAGCGCGACGTGCCCGGCCTGTGGATCGAACAGACCGAGGGTGCCAGGTTCTGGCTCAAGGTGTTCAACGAGCTCAAAACGCGCGGCTGCCAGGACATCCTGATCGCGGTGGTCGACGGCCTGAAGGGACTGGCCGAGGCGATTGGCACGGCATACCCGCGTACGACCGTGCAGACCTGCATCGTGCACCTGATGCGCAACAGTCTGGAGTACGCGAGCTACAAGGATCGCAAGGCCGTCGCTGCCGCGCTCAGGCCCATCTATACCGCGGTGAATGAGCAGGCCGCGCTGCAAGCCCTGGCAGCCTTCGCCGAAGGGCCGTGGGGAACGAAGTATCCGACCATCGTGCAATCCTGGCGGCGAGCATGGGAAAACGTCACGTCATTTTTTGTGTTTCCACCGGAGATACGCCGGGTGGTGTACACCACAAACGCCATTGAGAGTCTGAACATGCAACTGCGCAAGATCATCAAGACCCGTGGACACTTCCCCAACGACGAGGCCGCCATCAAGCTTCTCTGGCTCGCTCTGCGCAATGTACTGGCCAAGTCCGTACGGGCCACCTTCGACTGGAAATCAGCCATGAACCAGTTTGCCATCCTGTTTGGTGAGCGCTTCACCAACGCACGCGGCTAAATCCGCTAACCGCCTCGCACACAAAAATGCGGACAGGTTCATAGATATGGATCGATCCAACGCAGCCATAGCATCGATATTCTCCTACGGCCCAAGTGCGGCCGAAGCAGTCGATCATCGCGAAATGTCTCGCGTAGTTGAACGTCGTTGAAGCATCAAATTCGAAG
>NZ_JABBFZ010000041.1 GCF_012927125.1 Paraburkholderia antibiotica | reverse complement strand
TGCGGGCTGCGGGCTGCGGGCTGCGGGCTGCGGGCTGCGGGCTGCGGGCTGCGGGCTGCGGGCTGCGGGCTGCGGGCTGCGGGCTGCGGGCTGCGGGCTGCGGGCTGCGGGCTGCGGGCTGCGGGCTACAGGCCGGGAGGCTGAGACTGCGGACTACGGACACACAAACTGACGGGCCGATCGGCGAACGGGTTAATCGCCTCTGTCACCGTTGCAGCTTCGAACAAGACGCGCGACGCGACTGTCACCAGGATAGCGGCTTTTGCACGGCACCCGCCTGAGTGCCCGCGTCAATCCTGTTTTCAATGCCCGCCTCGATGCTCGCTTCCTTCTTCGCCGCCGTCTTCGTCGTGCTGTGGTCGACCGGTTTCGTGGTCGCCCGCGCGATCACGCCTTACGCCGATCCCAATCTGTTCCTGCTCGCCCGCTTCGGCGGCACCGCGCTGATCTTCACGCTGGCCGCGCTGATCGCCCGCACGACGTGGCCAACGGGCCGCGAGCTCGGCAAGCATCTGGCCGCGGGCGCGCTGTTGCAGGGCGTCTATCTCGGTGCCGGCTACTGGGCCGTCGCGCAGGGCTTGAGCGCCGGCGTGATGGCCCTGCTCGGCGCGCTGCAGCCGCTCGCGACGGCCGCCGTCGCCGCGCCCCTCTTCGGCGAGCGGCTCTCGCGGCGCGGCTGGAGCGGCATGGCGCTCGGCCTCGCCGGCGTCGCGCTGGTGCTCGCGCCGAAACTCGCCACCGCGACACCGCCGACTCACGGCAACGCGCCCGCGTGGCTGGTCGTGCTGATATCGATCGTCGCGGTGGGGTCGATCACGGCGGGCACGCTGTTTCAG
Organism: Paraburkholderia antibiotica; assembly: GCF_012927125.1. Classification (GTDB taxonomy): domain Bacteria; phylum Pseudomonadota; class Gammaproteobacteria; order Burkholderiales; family Burkholderiaceae; genus Paraburkholderia; species Paraburkholderia antibiotica. The sequence continues at coordinate 19,709 of NZ_JABBFZ010000041.1, read as the reverse complement.
AAGACCTCGCTCGCGAAGGCCGACATCCGCAGCGCCAGCGCCGTGCAGAATTTCGGCGCGGCGTGCGTCGCGGGCGTGCTGGCGCTTGCGCTCGGCGAGCAGCGCTGGATCGCGTCGCCGACGCTGTGGGCGTCGCTCGGCTGGGGCATCGTGATGCTCTCCGGTATCAGCGTGACGCTGCTCGTGTGGATGGTCCGACGCGGCGATGCGGCGCGCGCAACCGCCCTGCTGTTTCTCGCGCCGCCGCTGGCCGCGCTCGAAGGCTATCTGGGCTTCGGCGAGACCTTGTTGCCGCTGCAGATCGCGGGTTTCGTGCTCGCGTTGGCGGGGGTGTTGCTGGCGAGGTCGTGAGCGCGTGATCCGCCCTCAATCCGCCGTATCCGCATGCGCCGGCATCTGCGCGCGCACCGCCGAGCCCGGCGCCGGCGACCACGCCGGCCGGCTCTTGCGCTGCGAATCGACGACGACGATATAACGTCCGGCCCACGGCAAGATCTGTCGATCGCTTTTCAGCACCCACAACGATTTGCCGGAATCGACGAGCTGCGCGTAGGCGGCGTCGAGAATCCCGTAGTGATCGAGAAACGCATTGAGCGACGCGGGCATCCGCACGCAGCCCTTCGAATGGCGAATGCCGAGCAGCGGTTCGAGCCGGTCCGGGTCCGTCGCATGCATCTGGAGACGCATCTGCGAGATGCCGCCCTTGCCCCAACCACGTTCGCCCTGGGCCCAACCGAGATCGAAGATGCGCATGTCGCGCCGCCCGTAGCCGCGAATACGGTTTTCGTTCTGCGTGCCCTCGGAGCGGAAATCCATGTTGTCGGGCGTATGGTCGAACACGCCGAGCGGCGTGATGAAGTGATCGTATTCGCCGGGCCGTCCAGTGGATACCGGCGACGCGCCGATCATCTGCCAGGTGTCGGCCGGCGCCGCGCGAAAATAGATGAAGAGCGCCTGCACGTTCGCGTTCCGATCGACCAGCACCACGTACTCGCCCGACACGTTGCCGAGCTCGTGCGCATCGAGCGACGCCTCCAGGCGCTCGGCGTACGCGCGCTGCTCGGCGACCGGCACCTTGAGCCGGCGCGTCACGTCCCGCGCGAATACGTCGCGTAACAGCAAAGCGCGCTGCGGATCGACGACGCCGACCGCGTCGGGCGCGGCGACGGCGGATGCGTCGAGCGCGGCCGATGGGCGGTTCGTGTGGTTCGCGCCGCTAGCGCGGTTCGCGCGGTTCACGCCGTTTGGTACGGCAGCCGGTTTCGACGCCGAAGCCGGCTTCGACGTTGCCGACGCCGCCGAGCTCCCCGAGGTCTTTTTCGGCGCACTCGCCGGCGACGGCAGGGTCGATGTCGCCGCGACCTTCACCGCCTGAACCTGCGCCGCCGACGCATCCACGCCCGCCAACCCGCCGATCAGCGCGCCGCCCCACACGCAAATGGCGACGCCGAGCGAACGCATCACCGCGCGCACGACGGCTGGGCCGTCGACCGCGCGGAGCGTACTGCGTGGCAACGACATTCCCGCCTCCGCACGCCGCCCAACGACCGGCGCAAAAGTCGGGAAGTCCAATTCGGGCTGGCCAGGCCGATCGGGGTAATTCATCGCGTATCAGAGCAAACCTGATTATTATTGATTGACCGCCGGGTCTCTACGGCGTTCGGAACGAAGATATTACTCAGCACATTGACATGTGTCGATGAAAATTCCGTTAAATTTTTCGACTGCTCATAATAATTGACGATTTTCCACACTCGACGTTACGACTAAAAACTTTCCTAATAGCGAGAAAATATCGAACTAATAGCCCAACCCATTAACCGGGCGATAGCTGATTCAAATCGATATATCCGTGATAACCCGTTGCAGCAAACCCGTCGTCTGTCATTCATTTGCACGAGGAGCTAGAACCATCATGACTCAAACCGACCCCGTCGCCCGCCAGACAAGCATCGCGGCCGAAATGCACGTCGCCGGGCAATTCGATGTGAATCGCGAAATCGAACGTCGGGTCGATTTTCTGGCGAACTATCTGCGCGCCAGCAACCTGAAAACCTATGTACTCGGCATTAGCGGTGGAGTCGATTCGACAACGGCGGGTCGTCTCACGCAACTCGCGGTGGAACGTTTGCGCGCCAATCATTACAACGCACAATTTATTGCAATACGCCTGCCTTACGGAAAACAACGCGACGAAGCGGATGCGCTGCAGGCATTAGCTTTTATTCGTGCCGACGAAAATCTGACAATCGATATCCAGCCCGCCGCCGACGCACTGCTCGCGTCGCTCGATCAAAGCGGCGTGCCATTCCGGGACGAAGCACAGCGGGATTTCGTGCACGGCAACATCAAGGCGCGCCAGCGGATGATCGCGCAATACGCGGTGGCCGGCGCGCGCGCCGGCGTCGTGATTGGCACGGACCACGCGGCCGAATCGGTGATGGGCTTCTTCACGAAATTCGGCGACGGCGGCGCCGACGTGCTGCCGCTCGCCGGGCTGACCAAGCGCCGCGTGCGTGCGATCGCGCAGGCGCTCGGCGCGCCCGATGCGTTGGCGCACAAGGTGCCGACCGCCGACCTCGAAATGCTGCGGCCGCTGCGTCCCGACGAAGACGCGTACGGCATCCCGTACGACGCGATCGACGACTTCCTCGAAGGCAAGCCAGTCGCCGATACCGCGCTCGACGTGATCCTGCAGTTTTACAACGCGACACGTCACAAGCGGGCGCTGCCCTATACGCCGTTCGACTGGCCGGCGCAATCGGACGGCCAATAAGGCAAGTCCACAAGCCGTCGCCACACTCGGAGACTGCGGGCAAAGGCGAAGTACCCGCAATGCCGCCAATGCCCGCCATCAAACGCAAAGGCGGCGGTCATGCACGCTACAAAGCCTGCATGACCGCCGCCGTCCGAAACTTCGGGCCGGCTACGCGTGTGGCGCGCCTAGTGCGCGTCGGGCGGAGGTTCGTCGCTGAAGATGTCGGCGCTCGCTTCGAGCGGCTGCCCGCCCAGATGCTTGCCCTGAATCTGCCGCGCGATCACGTCGCCGACATACGGCACATTCGCATCCAGTTCGACCGTCGCGTAGGCGCCGGGCGTGCCGGCGTCCACCACCTCGACGTTTTTCGCGTAATGACCGAGCTCGCGCTTCAGAAACTCCCGCACTTCCTGTTCGCTGCACGATTCGGCGATATTGCGCACGGTCAGGTTCATGCGGCCTACCCTCGCCACGCATCGCGGCCCGTTCTACGATCCGCACGGTCGATGCGCACCGGCCGCAGCAATGGGCGCCGCTTCGCCTGCGCATCGGCGAGCACACGGCTCGCCACCGCGCCGGCGAGCCCCAAAGCGAGCAAGGACAGATAGAAGGCCATTGTTCAAATCTCCTCAGCGAATTTCGTCCTGTTGTCAGGATAGCCACCGTCGACACTGGCAACGCTACGGCCCAGCGTCATCGGAAACGGCGAAACGTCTCCGTCAAGGCACTGTACCTGAATCAGCCGCGCCGTCACTGGAAAACCTCCGCTGATCAAGCACTGTGCATGCCCGGCCGGCGCGCCCGCTGCCGCTCGCAGCGAGAGGCGCGAACCGCCCCGGCCTGGCGCGGACGCGTGACGTCGCCGGCATCCTGCCGGGGAGCGTGTGCGCAAGGCGGACTGATCGCGCGGAAGTCCACGGGAACGTGTGGATCGATTCGTGGATCAGTCCGCCGCCTGCACGTTCGCCGCGCTCACCCACCACGCATTCTTACCTTGCGGCAAACGGATCAGCACCGCGGACGGATCCTCGACGCCGTCGTCCTTGATCCGGCAGACCGACAACCCATCGGGCAGAGGCCTGACCTCGCCGGCCGCCTGAAACAGCGCGACGCGGCGCGCGCTCAACGGGCGCAGTTGCCGGTACACATCGAAGCTGATCGCCGCGGGCACGTCGCCGCGAATCTCCAGCGAATCGGCCGGCGCGCAATGCGCGGGCGCGGCCGTGGCAGCCGATGCGGCGGCGCTGCCGCACAGGCCGGCGATCGTCATGGCGATAGCGGCGAGACGGGAATGGGTCATGGTGTTTCTCCGAAAAAGTTGAGGGCAGCGGACTGCGAACTACCGCAACGTGGACCAGCCAAGCGGCGGATGCGAACGCGAAGCGAGACGGACGCGCTGCGTGTCGGTTTTCGCGTTGATGCAAGAACTGATGCACGAACTGTGGCACGAATGCGCGAGAGCCCGGCATGACGAACGCAACCGGACACGATGCGCATGGACGCACTTACGCGCCCAAGCCCGGATGCCAGCAAGCACGAGCAGTGCACGACGCCATCACGAACAGCAACGCGAGCGACACAAACAACGCACGCAACGCACGCTCGACACGACTCAACGCGCCCCCGCGTGGACCTCGCCTCGCTGACCATCGTCGCGATCGCCTTCGACTGCGTCATCGCCGGTGGCGACGTCAAGCCCGCTGACGTCGCACGAAGTCTGGCCGAAGCCTCCATACACGGCGGACCAGTTGCCGACAATCGCGGCTTGCGCCTGCGCAAGGCTCAGCTTGCCCTCGCAAACGCAGCGCTTGAGCATCACCGCCGCGCGCGCCTTACGACGCTCGCCCCGCGGACCGGCCCACGGCAGAAGATTGAGATTGGCCGGCGCATCCGGCGAGCCGCCGAGCACGATCGGCACACGCCGATCGAGCGCGAACGCGGTGCTGTCGTCGGGATCGATGCCGCGCTCGGCGAGCATGCGATCCTTGTGCGCCCTCAGTACGTCGAACGGCGGCGCCACCATGTGCGCATAACCGGGGCGGCAAATCGTCTCGCCGATCGATTGCTGCGTGACGCGTTCGTCGAGCATCTCGCCCTGCTGCGCGGCGGCATCGCCGATACGCAGCGCGAGCAGTACGGCCACGCCAAGCAACAGCGCGCGACGCGGATTGCGCACGCGCCGGCCACTGCGGCGCTCGCGCGCAGGGGACAGCGCGTTGGCTGTGTCGTTACTGCGGAGGATGTCGCTGGAAAAACCGCTGCGACGCGTGTCTGCGATGCCTGCGTTCATTCGTCGGCGCGCCGGCGGCGGCACGCGGTAGTTCAATTCGCAGGGTAATTAAAACACATTCAAAATGAATAAGCGCTCAAACCCGGCATCGACCCGGCGCGCGCCGGGCTTCATGCTGGGCTTTACACAAGGGCGGCGGCGAGCGGCGTATCGCCGCGTTGCGCGCCATTTGCCGCCGTTCGCGACCATCCGGCACCGCTTGCCTGCTTGCCGCCCTCGTCCGCCGCCCTCGTCCGCCCTCCCCGCCGCGCCGCCGCTACTTCGCGACCCGCGCCTGCAACGCGCGAATCCGGCCGAGCGCCTGCGTATTCGCCACCGTCTCCTCGTACATGTGCGCCAGATCGGCCTTCAGCGCGGTGCGCGAGGCGCCGTCGAGATAGACCATGTGCCCCGACGGATAAAAGCGCGCGGACAGGTTCTGCCGCACCTGCTGACTGACGAGCGGCATCTGCTGCAGATCGAGCACGGTCTGATAGAACGGCGTGACGAAATCGTAGAAGCCGTTCGCCGACAGCACCTTCAGGTCGGGGTTGAGCGCCATCACCGCCGCGAGGTCGCCGGCCGTGTACAGGATGATGTTGCCCTTCGCGTCGACGCCCTTCTGCGCGCCGGTCGGGTCGATGTGGCTGAAATCCCAGAACTTGAACGCCTGATCGTTGAGGTCGGTGAACGCCGAGTTCGACGTGTACTTCAACTGCTCGTTCAGATACACGTTCCACATCGTCGTGTAGACACCGGTGACGGCGGTCATCGTCGGGTCGTTGCCGCCCGAGTTCGGATCGATCTTGCCGGCGATGCCGGTGTCGATCGCCGTCACGCGACCGTCATACTCGCCGAGCGCGAGGCCTTGCGACTTCAGCAGCGTGGTCAGAAACAGCGAGTTGCCGCGGCTGTCGTAGCCGGCGATGTCGAGACTCCATGCGAGCAGCGTCGTCTTGTCGATGCCGGTGTATTCGCTGAGTTTTTCGACGGTGGCGGAATCGGTGGTCGGAAATTTGCGCAGCGCGGCCAGATAGTCGGTGCGCGCGAACTGCGCGACCTCCTCGGCGAACACGCCGAGATCGGTCGGCCGCGGCGCGATGCCGAGCTTCTTGTGATACCACGCGTCCGCGGCGGCGGTGGGCAGTGCGCCGACCGGATTGCCGGCCTGCGTGTAGTCGAGAATCGACGACTGCAGCGTAATGCCGTTCAGATCGACGCCGTCCTCGTGCAGCCGGTACGCGAGCACGCAACTACGCGCCGTACCGTACGACTCGCCGAACAGATACTTCGGCGAATTCCAGCGGTTGTTCTTCGTCAGGAAACGCTTGATGAACTGCTTGATCGAGTCCGCGTCCTGGTCGACGCCCCAGAAGTCGCGATTCTTCTTCGGCGCGATCGCCGCCGAATAGCCGGTGCCGACCGGGTTGATAAACACCAGATCGCTTTTGTCGAGCAGGCTGTCCGGGTTGTCTTCCATCGAATATGGCGCGGGCGGCGTGAAGTTCGGCATCGACGTCTTGATGCGGCGCGGCGCGAACGAGCCGAGCAGCACGAATACCGACGAAGAACCCGGCCCGCCGTTATAGAAAAACGTGACCGGTCGCGTTTCTTCCTTCTGGTTGTCCTGCGTGAACGCGACGTAGAACATTCGCGCCTCGGGTTGCGAGCTGCTCGGGTCGACGATCACCAGATGGCCCGCGGTCGCCGTGTAGTTGATCTTGTGTCCGCCGATCGTGACCGAGTGATGCGTGATCGCGGCGGTCTCGGTGATGTCGGTCACCGAGTCGTCGGGGCCGTTGCCGTACGCGACCGGGTCGAAGAACGGCTGGTCGCCCACGCCGGACTTGCGCGGCGCGCTTTTGGTGCTGGCTGCGCCTGCCGTGGCCGCGGCGGGCGCGTCGTGCGACGGATGCTGATTGCCCGCCTGACTACCGGAAGCTGATTCTGTATTCGTCATGATCGCTCCAAGGGTTCGTTTTTTGCGTGCCTTATCTGCGTACCTTATTCACGTACCTTATCTGCATACCTTATTTACGTGACTACGTCCTCGTCGTTACATCCTCTGCCGCTCCGCATACAGTCCTCGGACCGTGTTGCTGACTATAGTGCGGCCGCGACCTTCTGACCATTCGGACTGCCAAGTCCCGTGCAGGCGTCCCAACCGACCGATGCCGCGAAGCTGCCGTTGTTGCCCTGCGTGATGTCGTTGCACACGTCCGGCGCCTTGTAGAGCTTCGCGTTGACGAAGCCGGCCGGCTGCCCTTGCGCCGCGTTGATCCGCGCGATCAGCGCCGCCCACAGCGGCGCGACCGCGCTGGTGCCGCCGATCACCGTCTGCGTACCGTCGATCAGCACGCTGTAGCCGGTGAGCGGCGACGCATCGCCCGCGACGTCCGGCACGCCGCGGCCGCTGAGCGCCGTGCTGCCGCCGTCGGTCGAACGGGCCGACAGTCCCTTCTGCCACACCGGCACCGCGAACGCGGTACTGACACCGCCGCCGCTCGCGCCGCCCTGTTCGCCGTCGTTCCACACGACCTCGCGGGTGATCGACGGACCCGGCGACGAACCCGCCGACGGACCCGACGCGCTCAGGCTCGTGCCTCCGCACGCGAGCACGTAGGGGCTCGACGCCGGGAAGTCGACCTGATCGCCGCCGCCCGAGCCGTCGCTCGAACCGCTGTCGCCCGAGGCCGCGCAGATCGTCACGCCGAGCGCCGCCGCCGATTGCAGCACGCTGTTGAACGCCTGCATCGACTGGCTGGTCCAGACCGACTCGGGCGCGCCCCAGCTGATCGAGATCACCGATGGCTTGTTGGTCGTGTCGTGAACCGCGCGGCTCACCGCGTCGAGGAAGCCGGCGTCGCTGTTCTGCGTGAAGTACACCGCGATTGTCGCGCGCGGCACGATCGCGCCGACGATTTCGATGTCGAGCGTAACCTCGCCGTCCGGCCCGTTCGGATCGCCGTTCGGCCGGTTGCCGCCCTGATCGACGCCGATCGATTTCACGCTCGGCGCGCTCACGCCGAGACTCGCGAAATAGGACTTCAGATCCGCCGCGTTGTAGCCGCCGCCGAGTTCGATGATGCCGACGCACTGCCCGTCGCCGTCGCCTTGCGGAAACTGGTACAGCGACGCGAGCTGCGGCGGCGTGAACGACACCTGATGCGCGCGCGCCGCCTCGAACGGTGGCCGGATGCGGAAATGCGGACGCGCCTGCGGCCGGTTGTCTAGCCCGAGCACCGCCTCGATCACGCCATGCAGATCGTCGGGCACGCTGATCGCACCGGTGCGGCCGCGAAACTGGCCGGCCTGTCCCGCCGTATGGTGTTGGTAATGCTCGAGCTTGACCTCGAACGCGTTCTGGAATTGCGCGATCGTGCCGCTCAATAGCACCGAGCGCGCAGCCGGATCTTCGCGCGCGATCGTGAGCCCATGCGCGGCGGCGAACGCCCTGACTTTCGCGATGTCTTCGGGCGCGGCGCCATATTCCTGCGCGAGCGCCTCGCGCGACAACGGCTTCACGCCCGGGTCACCCGCTTCGATCCGCTGCATCAGCGCGTCGAACTGCGCCTGCCGCTGGCGACGCAGCATCACGAAAACTTCGATGCGTTCGGCGGGATCGCATTGCCCGACGACCTGCGTGCCCTGCTCGACCGGGCGCTCACTGCCCGGCAAGGGATGCCTGATGCTCATGGTATCGACTCTCCTGTTAGCGTGGCGGCGCTCGCGTGCAGACACGTGCCTCAGCCATCACGCGGCCCGGCGGCTCAGCAGCACGCCACGCGCCTGACCGTTGGCATCGCTCGCGCGACACGCGGCAGGCGGCGGTTCAAGGACTTCGTCAACCATCCGACCCAAGCATTCCAGCACAGTTCCAACGCACGCGGCAGTCGTCCGAATGGCTAATGCGCGGCCGGCGCACCTCGCGCTATGATGCTGGAGCGGCATTCCTGCCGTTTCATTGCTTCGCGCGCCGCTCGCGCGCGCGACCGGGAAATCAGAGGAACTCATGTCAATTTCGATGTATCAAGCATCACTGCCCGTGCTGATTCGCGGCCTCACGAACCTCCAGACCATCCTCGGCAAAGCCGAGGCGCACGCCGCAGCGAAGCAGATCGAGCCCGCCGTGTTCACGAATGCCCGCCTCGCGCCGGACATGCTGCCGCTGCTGCGTCAGGTGTATATCGTCAGCGATACCGCGAAGGGTTGCGCGGCGCGTCTGGCCGGCGTCGAGCCGCCGAAATTCGAGGACGTCGAACAGACCTTCGACGAATTGCAGGCCCGCCTCCAGAAGACGATCGATTATCTGAAGGAGTTCAACGCGGCGCAGATCGACGGCTCGGAAAGCCGCACGATCACGCTGAAATTGCGGCCTGGCCCGATCGAATTCACCGGCATGTCGTATCTGTTCGGCTTCGTGCTGCCGAATTTCTATTTCCACGTGACGACCGCATACGACATCCTGCGTCACAACGGCGTCGAGCTGGGCAAGCTCGATTACCTGGGCAGCCTGTAACAGTAAGCGCGAGGCGCCAGCGGCCCGTCGCGCGGCGCCGCGCCCGCGCTACACGTGCAGGCGTGGCTGGAACGCGATCACCGCCATGCCGGCGAGCGTCAGCGCGACGCCGGCCGCGTCCCACAGCGTGGGGCGCACCTTGTCGACGACCCACAGCCAGGCAATCGCAACCGCCACGTACACGCCGCCGTAAGCCGCATACACGCGGCCCGCGGCGGTGCCGTGCAGCGTCAGCAGCCACGCGAACAACGCGAGGCTCAGCGCGCCGGGCAGCAACAGCCAAACGGAGCCGCCCTCCTTGAGCCAGCGCCACGGCAGGTAGCAGCCGACGATTTCAGCGAGGGCGGTCACGGCATACAGCAGGAAGGTTTTCATCGGCGGTGGAAAGGTGGTTGTGGCGGCGCTCGCACATGGCGCCTGTCGAGGCTGGAACGGCTTCGATGGCCGCTGCGCTATCGGCTTTATTAACACAATCACTTGGCGCCGTGGGCAATGCACATGCGACAGTCGTCGCTCGTCCAACCCGAACGGCTATCGGTCATGAGCATTGCGTCACCCTGTGTCGACATCTGCAAGTTCGACGATAAAACCGGCTTTTGCATCGGCTGCATGCGCACGCGCGACGAATGCAAAAGCTGGAAGAAGATGAAGGACAGACACCGCAAGAAGATTATCGAGGACCGACCGAAGCGCGAGCGCAAGCTGAAGAAGTAACGGCGGAAAAATGAGCGGCGTAGCGCCGCCCACGCCACTCGATGTCGAACCTCAGTCCAGCGAGAGCCGCAGCGCAAAGCCGATCAACGCGGCCGAAAAAGTCCAGCGCTGCAAGGTCTGCGCAAGCGGATGAGCACGCATCCAGCCGGCGATACGCGCGGCGCCGATCGCGTACAACGCGTCGAAGCAGGCGCCGATCACGAGCAGCACGCCACCGAGTTCGATCATCTGCCAGGCGACCGGTCCCGCCTCGGGCCGCACGAATTGCGGCAGCAACACCGAGCAGAACAGCAGCGCCTTCGGATTCAGCAGGTTCGTCAGCAAGCCTTTGACGAAGGCGGCCCGCAACGGCTGCAACGGCCGCGACGTGCTGCTTGCCGCGTTGCCCCCCGAGTCGGTCGCGGCTGACGTCACGGTCGCGTCACGCCGCTCAGGTTCCGTCCCGGCCGGCAACGCCAGGCCCGACGAGCGGAAGATCTGAATCCCGACCCACGCGAGATACACCGCGCCCACGTAGCGCACGGCGTCGTACAGCCACGGCGCGTTGCGCAACAGCGCTGCCATCCCGCAAGCGGACAGCGTCACGTGTATCGCGCGCGACAATCCGAGCCCGGCAGCGGCCGCGAAGCCGCTGCGCACGCCACGCGCGATGCTGGTTTGCAGAATCAGCGCCATGTCCGGTCCGGGCATCGCATAAACGACGACCAACGCCGCCACGTAGACGGCGAGCAGGTGAGCGGAAATCATGGAAGCCTCCTTGTTTTTAGAGGTTCCATCTTGCTATCGGAGGCGGAGGGATTGTTGGCGAATTACGGTATCGTCGGCGCCACGATTAGCGGAATACGCTAATATTCACCCAGTTTGAAGTGCTTTCCGCCACCCCTGAATCAGCGCACGCCATGCCCGCCGCCGACCTCGACAAAACCGACCGCGCAATCCTCGCCGCGTTGCAGAACGATGGCCGCATGTCGAATGCGCGGCTGGCCGAAATGGTCGGCCTCAGCGAAACGCCGTGCGCGCGACGGCTCAAGCGCCTCGAAAGCGACGGCTATATCGACCGGTATCGCGCGGTACTCTCGCGTGGCGCGCTCGGTTTGGGCGTGGTTGCCTTCGTTTATGTGCGCTTCGCGGTGCACGACCGCGCGGTCGCCACGCGTTTCGAGCGCGAGGTGCAGGCGATTTCGCGGGTTCTGTCGTGTCACAACGTGTCGGGCAGCGCCGACTACATCCTGCAGATCGTCGCGCGCGATCTCGACGACTACGGCGCCTTCATGCGCGACGAACTGCGCTGTCTGCCGGGCGTGACTTCGGTGGAGTCGGCGTTGTCGCTGCGAGAAGTGAAAGCGTACGGCGGCCTGCCGCTCTCCTGAGCGCGAACGTGGCATAGTCACCGTTCAACGCGGCGCAAGCCGCACCGAAGCCACCTCATCACACCGGAGTTTTCATGGACCAGGAAAAGGCGCGAGCCGAAGAAGCCGCCGCAATGGAACGCGTGCTGACCGCAACCGAGCGGGTGAAATCGGCGTTTGCGTCGCTGCAATCGCAATTCCCGCCGGCCGGCAGCGGCAAACCCTCGCAGTTCGCGCTGCAAACCTTCGACGCCGCGCTGCAGGAACTCGAAGACGCGCAGGCCGCGTTCGACGAAATGCTTGGCGACCTGCTCGACGGCAATCGCTGAGCAATGGCCGCACATCGGGCGGGGTGAGGTTCGCGTTGGGTTAAGGGTGCGCGCTTGCCAGATCGATGCGGACTCGATGGTTCGTGCGTGCTTGTTAGGGCACTAGCGCGCGTCGGCGACCGGGAACGCGCGCTGGCAGGTGCCCCCGTTAGCTTCGGGCTTCGGGCTTCGGGCTTCGGGCTTCGGGCTTCGGGCTTCGGGCTTCGGGCTTCGGGCTTCGGGCTTCGGGCTTCGGGCTGCGCAGAGTCTTGTGGCGCTTCGGCTACTCCATGCGTCGCCCGCCCGGAAGACTTTGCGCGCATAAAGCGCCGCCCATCTTTCCGCGTCCATCCATCTCAAATTCGGCGCCAATACTGATAGCATGACGGCCGCGCGAAACCCGCGCCGACCTTCCCAACTGACATGCGTCGATTTCTCCATTTCGCCTTCGTTCTGCTTGCCGTCTTCGGCCACGGCGCGTCTGTGTTCGCGAGCACGGTCGCAAGCCATAGCTTCCGCTCCGACGCGCTCGAGCGCGACTGGAACTACACGATCTATCTGCCAACCGGTTATCGCGCGGACGGCCCGCGTCTGCCGGTGTTGTATCTGCTGCACGGCAATCACGGCGATGCCAACGACTGGTTCACGCAAGGTCACCTGCAGACGGCCGCGGACGCGCTGATCGAGCGCAAGGAAATCCCGCCCGTCGTGATCGTGCTGCCGCAAGGCGGTACCGACTGGTACGTCGATCGCAAGGAAAAGATCGAGACCGCGTTCTTCGACGATCTGCTGCCCGAGATCGAAACGCACTACGCGGTCGCGACGCAGCGCGGCGGCCGGATGATCGGCGGGGTATCGATGGGCGGTTTCGGCGCGCTGCGCTATGCGCTGACGCAGCCCGACCAGTTCTGCGGCGCCATGCTGCTGAGCCCGGCGATTTATGCGAACGAGCCGCCGCGGGCGTCGGCGGCGCGGCGCGTCGGCGTGTTCGGCGAACGGCAGTTCGATCCACGCGTGTGGCACGAGCTCAACTACCCGGCGCAGTGGGATCGCTACATGAGCCGGTCGTACCGTTTGCCGATGTTCATCGCATCGGGAGACGACGACCTCGACATTCAGGCCGAAGCGTCGCTGCTGTATACGCGTCTGAGGCTGGCCGGCAATCCGGCGGCGCTGCGTATTATCGATGGCGGCCACACGTGGGACGTCTGGAGCGCGCTGCTGCCCGCCGCGCTCAAATACACGCTGGGCTGCGTGAAGTCACCGGCGTCACCGGCAACGGAGCATCCATCGAATCAGCGGCCTTGATCAGTGGGCTTTGGAAGCTGCAGGGGCAGGTTCCATGCAGCCGGGGCGGCCCTGCCGCCTCACTAGCGCCCGCACCCCAAAAGCGGCGCCGGGTGCGGCCCCGCAGAGCTGCCGGCTGCAATCGTGATGTATTCCGCTCCGGCCTGAGCCTCCAGCCAGCGCCCCGCCACCCCGCTTCCCCCACTACTCCACCAGATCGGTCCACAGCACCATCAGCACGGTCATCAGCGCCGGACCGATGAAGATGCCGAGCAGCCCGAACGTCTCCGCCCCGCCCAGTATCCCGAACAGCACGAGCAGGAACGGCAGCCGCGTCGAATTACCGATCAGCACCGGCCGCACGAAGTGCTCGGCGACGAAGACGACGATCGCGCCGAACACCGCGAGTCCGATCGCCCCGGCGAGCGAGCCCTGCGCGAGCAGCCACAGCGCGGCAAGGGCAAACACGATCGGCGCGCAGAACGGCAGCATCGCGGCAATCGCCGTGACGAGGCCGAGCAGCGCCGCGTGCGGCACGCCGGTCACGAAATAGGCGATGCCGAGCAGCACGCCCTCGCCGACGCCGACCACCACCAGCCCCGACACCGTGCCGCGCACCGCGGTCGCCATATGCTGCACAAGGTCCGCGCCGCTATCGCCGAAGCCGCGTCGCGCGGCCCTCAGCAGCGAACCCGACAGTCGCGGCCCCGCCTGAAAAATCACGAACAGCGTGACCAGCATGAACGCGAACACCATCGCCGCATGCACGGCGCGCGCGCCGAAATGACGGCCGAGCGTCATCACCGTGGGACTGTGCAGCCCCTTCATCGCGGCCGAATCGCGCAACGGCTGCGCGAGATTGGCCTGCCACCACGCGGTAATCTGCTGCACCCCGAACGGCAGACGCCCGACAAAGTCCGGCACCGGAATCCCGCTTTCCTGCACACCTCTGAACCAGTCGCTCAGTTCGTGCGCCTCGTGCAGCGCCTGCGCGATGCCGAGTCCGACCGGCAGCACCACGAGCAGCGCGATCACAAGCGTGAAGAGTGTCGCGAGCAATGTCGTGCGGCCGTTGAACCAGCGCTTGCTCGCGAGCTTGTGCAAGAGTGGCCACAACGCGATCGCGACGACGCCCGCCCACGCCACCACCACGATGAAATCGCGCACGACCCACAGCGCCAGCAGAACGAGCCCGATATACAGCACGACCGACGCGGCCTTCTGTTTTTTCAGGCGTTCCGGGTCAATCGATGAAGATTCGGGAGAGGCGGGAGGAACCGAAGGCGGGCGTGAAATCATGTGAACTCAGAGATATCTGCAAGGGTGCGCGAGCAGTGCGCGCGAGCCGACCGGAAAATTTCAAACCCGCTAAACTGGCTCGTCCGGTCGCTGCCCGACAGCCACATCTTAAAGGAAGCGCCGGCGCCCTTTGCGGTCGCGCCCTCGTCCCGCCCCAAACAACACAGCGTTGCAAAAACAAACATTATTAAAAACTCACATAAAAAAGCTTGCAACACCCGTCATTTCGGCCAATCGTATTTGTCAATTGCGATTATTTCTGTTTCAAGAACAGTGTTTCAACGGTGGCACAATGGCTCTCTGGCGCTCACGGGACTACATTCGGCACTCCACAATACGGAGCCGATGATGATGACCCTCGAGTCGATCCCCCTAGACGGTACGAATGGCGTACGCATCGAAATTCTCGAGAGCTCCGACACGACGCTGGTGATCCGCTGGGTCGAGCCGGGACGCTGCCATTACGGGGAGCAACGCTGGCGACGCCGCTCGGCGCATACGTCGGGCACCTGCGCGGTGTCGCGCCGCAAGATCCGTCGCGGCGACGCGGTATTCAAACCGGCTGAGCGTCCGGCACCGGCGAATGCATCGGCGATGATCTGCGCCGATATTCTGGAACCGCTGCTCGAAGCCGCCTGACGCGTACCGGCTCGCCCGGTCGCTCCGTACCTCTCGCGGTGTCGGCTGATCGCCGCTCCGCCCGTTACGTTGCCGTTCCCCGCTGTCCGCTGTCGTCGATCGGCCTGTGCACCAGCCTGTAACACGCGCCGTCGATCCCGCCGATGCCTCCATCGTTTGCGATCCCTGCCTTGATCCCGCGTTGATTCCGCCACGGCCTGGTCGCCGATAGCACGCAGGCCGCATGCCCGGTCCGCCGCCTCGCGACGCAACGCCGCGTTCGCGCCCCCGCGATTGCCGCGCCTCGCCTCGTGCGCTAAGGTGGATGCGTTGCGCCCGCCCGGACGTCGGCTCACCGCCCTCGCCTCCACGCGGCGCCCCACCCACCGCGCCGCATCCGCCGTGGCGCCGTCCGAGGGCTCATCATGGCAGAAGACACGCCGCACACCCGCGCGTCCACCGCAGCTTCCGGTTCTTCGCTCTCTTCCCCACCCTCTGCGCCGCCCGCGCCGCTGATTCCCCCGCAGCAGTTCTCGCTCGACGTGCTGCTCGAAAAATATGCCAAAGGCGACGAGCAATCGGCCGACGACGTCTACCGCCGCGTCGCGCGCGGCGTCGCCGAGGCCGAGCCGGCGGAGCTGCGCGCGTCGGTCGAAGCGCTATTCGTCGACAATCTGCGCCACGGCGCGCTCGGCGCGGGCCGCATCATGAGCGCGGCCGGCAGCGGCATCGCGGCGACGCTGATCAACTGCTTCGTGCAGCCGGTCGGCGATTCGATCCAGGGCGTCGACGAACAGGGGCTGCCCGGCATCTACGTCGCGCTGTTGCAGGCGGCCGAAACGATGCGCCGCGGCGGCGGCGTCGGCTACAACTTCTCGGCGATCCGGCCCAAGGGCGCGCGCGTTCACACGACGAGCTCGTCGGCCTCCGGCCCGTGCAGCTATATGGACGTGTTCGACGCCTCGTGCCGCACCGTCGAAAGCGCCGGCTCGCGGCGCGGCGCGCAGATGGCCGTGCTCGACTGCGACCACCCGGACCTGCTTGAATTCATCGAAGCCAAGCATTCGAAGGGACGCTGGAACAATTTCAACGTATCGGTTGGTGTCACCGACGCCTTCATGCACGCGGTCGAGAACGACGAGCCGTGGCAGCTGGTGCACCGCGCGGAACCGTCGCCCGCGCTGCGCACGGCCAGCGACATGCGTCAGCGCGACGACGGCCTGTGGGTCTACGGCGAGCATCCGGCGCGCACGATCTGGGACCGCATCATGCGCTCGACCTACGATGTCGCCGAGCCCGGCATCGTGTTCATCTCGCGGATGAACGAGGACAACAATCTGCGCACGGTCGAGACGATCCGCGCGACTAATCCGTGCGGCGAGCAGCCGTTGCCCGCGTACGGCTGCTGCAATCTCGGCCCGCTGAATCTGACGCGCTTCGTCGTCGATCCATTCGCGCAGTTGCAGGGCGGCGAGCCGTCGTTCGACTTCGACGCACTCGCGCGGCGCACCCGCACCCAGGTGCGTTTTCTCGACGATGTGCTCGACGTCACGCTGTGGCCGCTGCCGCAGCAATATGACGAATCGCGCGCGAAACGGCGCATCGGCGTCGGCTTCACCGGCCTCGGCGACACGCTCGTGATGCTCGGACTGCGCTACAACTCGCAGGAAGGCCGCGACTTCGCGGTGCGCATCGCGCGATCGATGCGCGACGAAGCGTACCGCGCGTCGGTCGAACTGGCGAAGGAGCGCGGCGCGTTTGCGCTGTTCGACGCCGCGCGCTATCTGGAGGCCGGCACCTTCGCGTCGCGCCTGCCCGACGACATCCAGCAGGCGATCCGCCGCGACGGCATCCGCAACAGCCATCTGCTGTCGATCGCGCCGACCGGCACCGTGAGCCTCGCGTTCGCGGACAACGCGTCGAACGGCATCGAGCCGGCCTTCTCGTGGACCTACAAGCGCATGAAGGTGATGGCCGACGGCACGCGCGAATCGTTCGACGTCGAGGACTACGCGTACCGCCTGTATCGCGAGCTGGGCGGCGACGTGAACCGGCTGCCCGACTATTTCGTCAGCGCGCTGCAGATGTCGGCGCGCGACCATCTCGACATGATGGCGGCCGTGCAGCCCTACGTCGACACGTCGATCTCGAAGACCGTCAACGTGCCCGCCGACTATCCGTTCGACGCGTTCGAGAGCCTCTATTTCGACGCGTGGAAAAACGGCCTGAAAGGGCTCGCGACCTATCGCCCGAACGACACGCTCGGCGCGGTGCTGAGCGTCGCGCCGACGCAGGCCGACGACACGCTCGCCGAGACCGACCAGGACCCGCTGCGTATCGCGATCGATCATCGGCCGAAGGGTGAATTGCCGGCGATCATCGAGAAGGTCGAATATCTGACCCAGGCGGGCAAGAAGTCGCTGTATGTCGCGGTGTCGTTTATCGAGGTGACCGGGCGACTCGGTGGCGAAGACGTGACGATCGAGCGGCCGATCGAGTTCTTCATCCCGACCGGTCAGCGCGACGAGTCGCAGCAGTGGATCACCGCGACGATGCGCTCGCTGTCGCTCGCCGCGCGCGGCGGGTTCGTCGCGCGCAATCTGCAGGACATGCGCAAGGTGTCGTGGGATCGCGGTCAGGTGCGGCTTGGCGACGTGCAGCGTCTCGACGGGCATCGCGCGCCGCGCTGGCACGATTCGGAAGTGGCGGCGCTCGCGTTTGCGATCCAGCAGATCCTGTATCGACGCGGTTTTCTCGATGCCGAGGGCAACCAGGTCGCGTCGCGGATGCTCGCGCGCGTGCCGCGTGGACAGATGAAAACGGAGACGGCGTTATCGGCCGATTTCGGTCTGCGCCCCGCTCCCGACGATAGCGCAGACGCGTTGATGCAGCCGAACGGCACCCAGGGGCTGCATACGATGCTCGGGCGTAAATGCGGTTCGTGCGGCGCGAATGCGGTAATTCGCAAGGATGGGTGCGATTTTTGTACCGCGTGCGGGGAGGTGGGGGCGTGTGGGTAGCGTGAGGTGTAGCAGATAGCCACAGACCGGCTATCGGGCTAACAGCCTGGTTGTTTCTTCATCCTCTGACGGGCGCATTGTGGACACCAGGAGCCGCTATTCTTGACGTTGCCCAAACAGGCCGACCATTCGTGTCCTTCCGAGCATTTCCAGGTGAGCTTGCTTTGCGAGCTTCTGTATTCCAGGGAGAGGCATTCACCGCCACGGCTTTGGGCAACCCGACGCGCCTGGTCGAGGGTCCCTCTTCTGGATTCGATGTGACAAATCCGGCACCAGTTGCCCTTAAAAACATCGGCCGGGTCCGCGTCCCATTCGTGGCCCTTTACGCAGCGCCAGCGATGCTTGTGGTTAACCGAACTGAAACGCTCTGAAACAAAGCTTCCGCCGCGAGTTTGTGCGAGTTTCTGCATGGATTCGACGGAATGCACGCGGCGTTTGTCAGCCAACGTTTTGAGCTTGCAGATAGGGCACCATGTGCCCGACTTCACGCCTGAAGCTATCGCCTCCCACTCGTGGCCTTCCGCGCAACGAAACCAGTGTTTTTCCGTAACGCCGAGATACACAGGTGAAATGCAATCGCCACCGCGCTTCCCTGCTACGGCCTTGAGCTGCAGGATCTCATCGCCAGAAACATACTCGGTGCTATTGATGTTCTGCAGGAGTTCTATGTCAGGGCGCGCGGCTCCGATGGCACATTTTATCCAAACGTCCAGCTCAGAAGTCGGGACACTAAATGGCACCGCAACTAGCGTTATGCCGCGCTGTTCGGACAACTGCAGCTTGCGCTCGTCGTCGCGTTGGCGACGAAGCAAAGTCTCGCCGCGCCTGTTGAAGTGCGCGACGGGGCGATAGTGCTGCTCCCCCTGATGCTCAAAAGCGAGCTTGAGCTTCTCGTTGTACCCATCCAGTTCCATGCGGTTGCCGCGTTCATTGACGAGCCATGTCGGTCTCGCCTTGGGGAATCGATGGCTCGTGAGCGCCTCAAAGTAGTATCGGCAGAGCCTTTCTCGCGCACCGCTGCCGCAGACCGGACACCATCCACGACGCCGAACGTCCGCAAGCGGTGCTAGCCAGTCGTGTCCATTTCGACAACGCCACTGAAGCCGTTGCCGACCGTTCGCATATGCGGTGGACAAACACTCACCGCCACGCGCTTGAGCGATTCTCCTGGCTTCCGTGAGCCCGTCTTTGACCAGATGTTTGCCGGCTTCATTCTGCTTCCAGCATTGTTTGCACCAACTACCCGTCAGAACCGTTTGGGGCTGCACCGTCCAAACATGCCCCTCAGCGCAACGAAATTGAACAGGTGTGCGCTTGTTCACGTAAGCCAACTCATCGAAGGAGCCGCCCCTGGCAACGACAATGCCTCTGAGCTTAGCGACCATGATTTGGCGCCGGTCTTCGGGTTCGTAAGAATTGATGTGGCGAATTCGGTCTGCCATTAGGGAAAGTCTGCAAAATTCCTGGCATTGATGTGAGGGTGGACTATCCTGGGAGCAGGAGAATTTAAGGGGTGGGTGATGGCACAACTTGGCCTTGGTCTGGATCTGTCAACGAAACGCACGCGC
>NZ_JABBFZ010000040.1 GCF_012927125.1 Paraburkholderia antibiotica | reverse complement strand
GCGTGCGTTTCGTTGACAGATCCAGACCAAGGCCAAGTTGTGCCATCACCCACCCCTTAAATTCTCCTGCTCCCAGGATAGTCCACCCTCACATCAATGCCAGGAATTTTGCAGACTTTCCTTAACGAGTCCGGTGGGAAAACTGAAACAGGAAAACAGTGGGACCGACTGGTCGGTCCAGGAAGAGTGCCTTCTTTGTCGCATTATCTATAAGATATATTCCAACTTCCCGCCGATGCCGTCAGCACAGGCCCTGAACGCCGAAACCGGTGAGCTCCTTCGATTTGAGAGGATGCGTTCGCTACCGACCGGTTACGCGATGGCCGAGGCCCTAGGCACCGCATGGGCATGCAAGTGTCGCGGACGCACACGGAATCGATCCGATCTGCAATCCATGCGTCAGGACCGCAACGGGCGCGTCGAGCGGCCGGACGATGCAGATATGCGAGGGTCGCCCTATGGCAACAGTCCGCGCGCGCCACAGAAGCTTGGCGATGCGCAGCCGTTTGAATACAAGCCGCTTGCCGCGCCTAACGGCGATGTTGAACAGGTAGCGGGCAGCAATGGTCGGCCTGGAAATAACCAGGCGCAAAACAAACAGACCAACGATGTCGCCAGAATTCTGCGGTTGACTCCCAATCAGGTTCAACAGCTGCACAATGAACTTGGCAGCGAACCACCGATGGGATTTCACGAAATCATGGAGCGGGCCAAAGACATGTTCAATCTCTGGTAATGCAGAAGGCTTGAGGAAGATTTTTATGGTTAACAATCAAAGAGAAATTGAACGGCGTTTGTCTGTACTTCAAGGTTTGGAGTGGACCAGCATTAGTCGCGCGGCGAATATACTCACCTTGGGTTTTGGACCGAAGCATGAGGAGAGAAACTTCTATGGCGTACCCAGGCAAGTCAGCGCATGGGCTTTGCATATTCAGTGCGCCTGGACCTTGAGTAAGGCGGGAAAAAGTATCGCGACTGAAAAATCCCTTGTGGGTGTTGATGAGGAAGTCAACGCGTTTGTCATTTCTCTGGGAGAAGCGTTAACTCGAATTGCCCCTATCATTGTCGAAGGTATATCGGCCAATCCGGAATGCGGTCTGGTCATTTCTCTGTCGCCATCGTTCCGTTTGATCGTCGCAACGAACGGAGCGGGGGATGATGAGGACTGGCGGTTCTTCGAGAGAAAAAGCGAGGCGCGGCATTTTGTGATTGAAGGTGGGCGGATTGCGCCGCACTCATTCGGTTGAGATGCGAATCACAAAGCGCGCGCCTGGCTGTCAAACCTGGTTGCTTCGTGCAGAAGTACGCGCAAGGCGCGTCCTGGCGGGCTTGACCCGCACGATCGCAACGACGGCAACCTTGGACAATAAATACACGATCGCTTTCACCTCGCGAGGTTAGGCGCAGGTGAATCCCGATCTGACGCCTGGCAATGCGGACAACGTAGCGGGCGTGATTCATGCGATCTTTCCCGCCCCGCCTGCTACCGTCTGCGCGGCGAGCGCCGTGGTGGGTTGGCGCGCTGCGTGCTGGCGTGCAGGGTTGCGCGGATAGGCGCATCATCGGTGGGCTTCGCGATGTGATTTTCTTGCGCACTTTTTGGCACACGTTTTCACGCGTGCCGCTGTCCGAGCCGGTTGCGTCGCACCGGTTGCCTTACGCCGGCAGTGCGTCTGTCCGTCAGACAGCCTGACCGATGCGCCGATCCCCTCGCGCATCGCAGTGCGCCCCGGCCATCTTCCGAACTGCCGAACAAGGAGCGTCCCATGCCAAACGATTCCGCCCTCGACCAGCTGTGCATCAACACGATTCGCACGCTATCGATGGACGCCGTGCAGAAAGCCAATTCCGGCCATCCCGGCACGCCGATGGCGCTCGCGCCGGTCGCCTATCACCTGTGGCAAAACCATCTGCGCTACGACCCGGACGAGCCGCTGTGGCCGAATCGCGACCGCTTCGTGCTGTCGGTCGGGCACGCGTCGATGCTGCTGTATTCGCTGCTGCATCTGGCCAACGTGAAGGCCGTCGACGCGCACGGCAAGCCAACCGGCGCGCCGGCGGTGTCGCTCGACGACATCGAGCATTTCCGCCAGATCGATAGCAAAACGCCGGGCCACCCCGAATACCGGATGACGACCGGCGTCGAAACCACCACCGGGCCGCTCGGCCAGGGGCTCGGCAACAGCGTCGGGATGGCGATGGCCGCGCGCTGGTACGAAAGCCGTTTCAACCAGCCGGACGCGCGGATTTTCGATTACCGTGTGTACGCGCTGTGCGGCGACGGCGACATGATGGAAGGCATTTCGCACGAAGCGGCTTCGCTCGCGGGCCATCTGAAGCTGTCGAACCTGATCTGGATTTACGACAGCAATCGCGTGACGATCGAAGGCCATACGGATCTCGCGTACAGCGACGACGTGGAAAGCCGTTTTCGCGGCTACAACTGGCACACGCTGCACGTCGACGATGCGAACGACGCGGCCGCGCTCGAAGCGGCGCTCGTCGAAGCGAAGAGCGTGACCGACCGGCCGACGCTGATCGTGGTTCACAGCATCATCGGTTGGGGCGCGCCGCACAAGCAGGACACGTCCGCCGCGCACGGCGAGCCGCTTGGCGTCGACGAGGTCGCGGCCGCGAAGCGCGCATACGGCTGGCCCGACGACAAATTCTTCTACGTGCCCGACGGCGTGCACGAGCATTTCGCGCAAGGGATCGGCGCGCGCGGCAAGGCGGCACGCAGCGAGTGGACGACCAAATTCGACGCGTATAAAAAGCAGTATTCGCAGCTCGCGCAGGAATTCGCGCAGATCGAAGCGCATCAGTTGCCGGACGGTTGGGACAGCGACATTCCGACTTTCGACGCGGACCCGAAGGGCATCGCGACGCGCGAGTCGTCGGGCAAGGTGCTCAATGCGATTGCCGCGCGCGTGCCGTGGATCATCGGCGGCGCGGCCGACCTGTCGCCGTCGACGAAAACCAATCTGAAGTTCGAGGGCGCCGGCAGTTTCGAGGCGGACAGCTACGGCGGGCGCAATCTGCATTTCGGCATTCGCGAGCACGGGATGGGCGCGGTCGTCAACGGCCTCGCGCTGTCGAATCTGCGCGCGTACGGCTCGACCTTCCTGATCTTCAGCGACTACATGAAGCCACCGATCCGGCTCTCGGCGATCATGGAAGTGCCGGCGATCTACGTGTTCACGCACGATTCGATCGGCGTCGGCGAGGACGGTCCGACCCATCAGCCGATCGAGCAACTGGCGTCGCTGCGCGGCGTGCCGGGTCTCACGGTGCTGCGTCCTGGCGATGCGAACGAAGCGGCCGAGGCGTGGCGTGTCGCGCTCACGCAGCCGCATCGGCCGGCGTGCATCGTCGTGTCGCGTCAGCCGCTGCCGACGCTCGACCGCAGTCGCTATGCGCCGGCGAGCGGCGTGAAGCACGGCGCGTATGTGCTCGCCGATGCGCCTGACGGACAGAAGCCGCAGGTGATCCTGATGGCGACCGGCAGCGAGCTGTCGATCTGCGTCGACGTGTACGAGAAGCTGAAGGGCGAGCGCATCGCGGCGCGCGTCGTGTCGATGCCGTCGTGGGACATCTTCGAGCGCGAAGACGACGCGTACCAGGAGTCGGTGCTGCCCGCCGACGTCGACGCGCGCGTAGCGGTCGAGCAGGCCGCGTCGCTCGGTTGGGATCGCTATACGGGGCGGCTCGGCGCGCAGGTCGTCATGCATACGTTCGGTGCGTCGGCGCCGATTGCCGATCTGAAGAAGAAATTCGGCTTCACGCCGGAGCGCGTGTACGAGGCGGCGAAACAGCAGATCGAGCGGGTGAAGCAGAAGAAGTGAAGCGACGGCGTGCGTCGGAGTACGGCAAGAAAACGGCGGCCTCGAACGATGCCGCCGTTTTTTATCCACCCGTCACGCGTCGATTCAATTCGCCGGAATCGTCACCACCGGCGCTTTGCTGCTCGTGTCGGCTTCGGCAAGCGCCATCAGATTCTGCACGACCGTAAACGCGTATTTCGAATCGAAGTCGTTGCGCTCGACCCAATACACCGACGGTCCATACGCGATCGATACATACGCGTCGGCCGGCGCGGTCTTGCCCGAATGCACGATGATGGTCGGCCGCGTTTCACCGCCGATCAGACCGACGGTCGGCTTCGTCGAACCATCGGCGATTCGCTCGAGCGGCACCTGCACCTGCGCGCCGAGATCGCTGAGAATGCCGAGCACCGAGCGCGTGACCATCGTGATGCGATCGCCGTTCTGATAACCCGACGACGGCCCGTAGACGATCTCGTAGCTGCGCGTTTTCGCCGACAGATGCAGCAGCTTGCGCACGCGCGCGACGTCGGCCGCGGTGCGCGGCGACTCGCCGCTGGTGGTCGCGCCGAGCACGAGGAACACGCCCATTTGCGCGGTGTTGGTCGAGCTGTTCGCCGTGTTGTTGGCCGCTGCACCGGCGGAATTCTTGCCGCCGGTTTTCGCATCGAGCTGACGCGTTTCGACGTTCAGTTCTCCTGCCAGTTGCAAACGCCGCAGCGCCTGCAATAGCTCGAAGAAGCCCGGCGCGCCCGCGCTGTTCTCGCCGCCGAGCGCATTGCCGTTCTGCAGACCGCCGATCGATTGCGCGGTGATCCGCAACAGCAGGTCGATCGGCACGCCGCCTTCGGCGAGCGGCAGCACCAACGACGGCGCGAGCGGGCGAATATAGGCGGACGCGAACGCTTCGCCGGTGGTCGGCGTGAACGTGAAGGTCGGGCGATTCGAATACGACACGCTGCCGGTCGCCTGCGCATAGTTCGGCACTGAGCCCGAACCGGCGTTCAGCGTCGCGCCGCCGGTGGTGTCGAACGTGTACGCGGCGATGATGCTGCTGACGGTCAGGAAGGCCGGCGCGTCGCCGTAGCGCAAGCCGATCACGGCGGCGAGAATCTCGCGTTTCTTGGCGTCGCCGAGCGCGCGCGCATAGTCGACCTGATCGGCCTTCAGTCGCGCGGGGCCGATATGCACGCAGGCGGAAGTGAGACAGGCGGCGCACAAAGCGGCGGCGACGGAGGCGGTTCTGAGCATGACGGGGCGCAAGCGGCATGTAATCCGCTGAGGAATGGAGTCTGCCGTCGCGGTAGCAGATGCCATTCCTGTGCAAGCGCCGCGGTGCGGGGCGTTGTTTCGTTGTGGCGGTGGGTTGAGGCCTGATGGGCGCTCGGGGAAGGGCTGAAGCAGCCGTTAGCAGGATTTGCCGCCGTGTTGCAAGATTTGCAGGAAGCTTGCCGGGCGGTGGGCAATGAGCGATGAGCGTGGTAGTGACGCCGGGCCGCATCCGAACGACAGGCAGGTACTCCCCGCGCCAGGGCTCCACACAGCGGCTGCACACATCACGTTGCCGCGCGACCCGATTAAACGTCTTCGGTCTTTTCCACCGTAGCGTCGTCGTGCGGATGTTCGAGCGTACTGCGATACCCGCGCGATTGCATCTCGGCAAGCCGGCTCAACGTGCGCGACAGATCATGCGCGCCTTCGAGCCCGACCAGCGCGCTTTCGAGCGGCTGGTCGGACGCGATGAAGAGCGCGCGCTTGCGGTCGTAGAAGATGTCGATCAGCCAGATCAGCCGTTGCAGCGTAGGCGCTTGCCTGAGCGCCTCGGTATGCAAACGGTCGACGATCAGCCCCTGCCATTGCTCGGCCAGATCGAGGTAGTCGAGATGCGAGCGGCTCGCCACGCACAACGGCTCGAAGTCTGCCCACAACAACGCACGGCCGGCCGCGCGTGCTTCGAGCGGTCGACCGGCCGCGCTGAGCCGCAGCGGTTCGATGCGTGCGTCGCGTTCATGCTTCGTGAAGAGCTCGCGCAACGCAGTGTCGCTCGACGCATCGAGCGGCGCGAAGAAACGCGGCACCTCGGCCGCCTCGCCGCCGAAGCGGTAATCGCGCGCGCCGTCGAAATGAATCACCGTGAAGCAGCGCTTGATCTGCGCGATAGTCGGCAGAAAACGTTCGTGAAACTCGGGGTCGGGCAACAGATTGTCCGGCGCGTAGTTCGAGGTCAGCACGATGCGCGTACCGAGGCCGATCGCGGTATCGAGAAAGCGGCCCATCAGGAACGCGTCGGCGATGTCGTGTACGTGGAATTCGTCGAAGCACAGCAACTCGATGCCGTCGAGCCACTGTCGCGATACGTCGCCGAGCCGATCGTCGCTGCGCGGTGCAGTGACGAGCCGCTGGTTCATCTCGCGCAGGAATTCGTGAAAGTGCAGGCGCCGTTTGCGACACGACGCCAACTCGAACACCGTGTCCACCACCAGACTCTTGCCGCGTCCAGGCAGCCCATAACAGTAGACGCCTTGCGAGGCGAACGCATGACTCGACCACGCCCGCCGTGCGTGTTGCTGCGCGCCGAGCAGTGCGGCGAGCGCGCCGATCGCCTCGTGCTGACGCGCATCGGGCGTGATGCCGCGTGCGGCCAGCGCGCGGGTGATGCGGACTTCATCAAGCATGAGCGGGACCGCGCTGGCGGAATGGTGTGGCATGAGCTGCCGCGAGGAACAACGAGCGAGCGGCGAGGGCGTGTATGAACATGACGTACCGGCTGATGTAGAGGCGCGACGCGCCACGCAACGAGCGGCGCTATGCATGACGCAACGGAGGCAACCGCGGCGACTCACGCGCCGTGTCGCGGGCAACGAGCGCGCCATTTTAACAGCCCGGTTCCCACCCGGACTGTTGCCGCCCGCCCGCACTTGCCGGCACCCACACGGCCAACGGCTGTGGTGTGCACCCTCATGTATCGCGATGCCCCGGCAGCACCGTACCGAGCACCTGCTTCGCGGCCTCGACGACCACGTTGCCCTTGTCGGGATCGCCCCGCCTCCATGTCGATGCCAATGCCCATACCAACGCTTCCCACGACCCGCTAACCTAACCGGTTTTGATGGTCGGCTGCGGCGCATCGAGCGGTTCGCGGCCGAAACGCTCGTATTGCGAAATCACCTGCGCGCCGAATAGCAGGAGCGTGGCGAGCCATTCGAGACTCAGCAGGATCACGATCGCCATCGTCAGCGAGCCGTAGACGATGCTGACCTGCGATAGCGTGGCGAAATACCAGACCAGCACGTGCCGTGTGATTTCCCACAACACGCCGGCCACCACGCCGCCGATCAGCGCATGTCTGAGCGACGGCCGCCCGACCGGCATCACCAGGTACACCGAAGTCAGCACGAAGATTTCACCGGCAAGTCCTAACAGGTACAGGATCACACGCGAGAAGCCCTGCAACGACACATGTAGACCGAACAGTTCGAGACCGGCCGCGCCGATCGTTTCGAGCGCGCTCGACACACACGTGACGATCAGCAGCCCGACGCCGAGAAACAGGATGTAGCAGTACGGCAGCAGCGCCGAGATCAGAAAGTGGCGGCGCTTGACGACGACGCGATGCACGAAGATCAGCGACATCGCGTTTTCGAGCACGGTAAACGCGAGCGAGCTGAAGAAGATCATCGTCAGCAGCAGCACCCAGCCGATCACCGCGCGATGCCGCAGAAAATTCGCGAGCTCGTCGACCAGCGCATTCGACTGCCCCGGCACGAGCCAGCGCAACAGATGCGCGAGCGCATCGAGAATCAGCTGTTGCGGCAGCACGCGCGACAGCACGATGACGATCAGGATCAGCAGCGGCACGATCGACAGCAATGCGTAATACGCGACCGCGCCCGCGAGCAGCAGCCCCTGGTTCGCGCGAAACGCCTTCAGTGTCTGCAGCACGAAACGGCCGGGATGTTTGACGATATACAGCGCATGCGAGTCGAGCAGGATCGGCATGAGGCCTCGCGATACGCATCGGGCGCTGCCGGACGGCAGCCGCTCTCGACACGCGTGATTGCTTTATATACCGTAAGCAGGAATGCGACCATGCCCGGCCGCGCACGGCACGGCATGCGGTTTGCTTGATGCCGCATTCCAGGCGATCGAAGCGTCCGAAGCGCTCGAATTCGATACCCGCGCAGCCGATGGATACATCCCGATGGATCAACCGCCGCCCCGCATGAACCGTGAGCCGCAAACCGGCGAGCCTGACGATCTGATCGTCGCGCGGCTGGAGGGGCTCTATTGTCCGCCCGGCGATTTCTACATCGATCCGTGGCGGCCGGTCGAGCGTGCGGTGATCACGCACGCGCATTCCGACCACGCGCGCTTCGGTCACCTGCACTATCTGTCGACCCGCGCGGGCGCGAACGTGCTGCTGTCGCGCCTGCCCGGCATCGCGTTGCAGACTCTCGATTACGGCGAGCCGCTCGCGCTCGGCGCGACGCGCGTGTCGCTGCATCCGGCTGGCCACGTGCTCGGCTCCGCGCAGGTGCGCATCGAGCACGCGGGCCGCGTGTGGGTCGCGTCCGGCGATTACAAGCTCGACGTCGATCCGACCTGCGCGGCCTTCGAACCGGTGCGTTGCGATACCTTCATCACCGAATCGACGTTCGGCTTGCCGATCTATCGCTGGGATGCGCCGCGCAGCATCTTCGATTCGATCGATTCATGGTGGCGTCACAACGCGTCGGAAGGCCGTGCGTCGGTGCTGTTCTGCTATTCGTTCGGCAAGGCGCAGCGCGTACTCGCGAGCGTCGACGCGGCGATCGGGCCGATCTTCTGTCACGGCGCGGTCGAGCCGCTAAATCGCGCGTATCGAGAGGCGGGCGTGCGCTTGCCGGCGGTCGGGCTGGTCGGCGAGATCGCCGCGAAAGACAAGGCCGTGTTCCGCGAGGCGCTGATCGTCGCACCGCCGTCCGCGCAGAACAGCGCATGGCTCAAGCGTTTCGGCGATTACAGCGATGCGTTCGCGTCGGGCTGGATGCGCTTGCGCGGCGCGCGTCGCCGGCGCGGCGTCGATCGCGGTTTCGTGCTGTCGGATCATGCGGACTGGCCGGGGTTGCAGACCGCGATACGCGAGAGCGGCGCGACGCGCGTGATCGTTACACATGGCTCGGTCGAACCGATGGTGCGCTGGCTCAACGAGCAGGGCTTGCAGGCGAGTGCGTTCGACACGCAATACGGCGACGACACGGTCGAAGCCGATGCGGCCGGGGCGGCCAGCGGGGACGAAGCGCCGGAAGCAACCACGACCGCGACCACAACCACGAGCGAAAGCACGCCGGACGCATCAGCGCGAATCGACCGTGGCGAATCATAAGGACTGCCGGATGAAACGCTTCGCGGCCCTCTACACCGCGCTCGACGCGACCACCTCGACCCACGACAAGCTCGCGGCCCTGACCAGCTACTTCTCGGCCGCCGAGCCCGAAGACGCTGCATGGGCCGCGTATTTCCTCGCCGGCGGCAAGCCGCGTCAACTGGTACCGACGCGGCTGCTGACCGAACTCGCGCGCGAGCGCGCCGGGTTGCCCGCGTGGCTATTCGAGGAGTCGTATCACGCGGTCGGTGATCTCGCGGAGACGATCGCGCATATTCTGCCGCCGCCGCAGCGCCGCTCGGAACTGGGCCTCACGCAATGGATCGAGCAACGTATGCTCACCCTGCGTGGCTTGCCGCCGGACGAACTACGCACGCGGCTCTTCGGCTACTGGGACGAACTCGACTGGAGCGGCCGTTTTCTGCTGACCAAGCTGATCGGCGGCGGCTTTCGTGTCGGCGTCGCGCGGCAACTGGTGGTCAGAGCGCTCGCCGAGGTCGCGGGCGTCGATCACAAGCGGATCGCGCAACGTATGGTCGGTTGGACCGACTCGCGGCAAAAGCCCGACGCGGCCCGCTATCTGCGTCTGATCGCGCCGCTGAACGACAAGACGGAGCAGGCCGACGCGCCGTTGCACGACAGCGATCTCGGCCTGCCGTATCCGTTCTTTCTCGCGCATCCGTTGCAGGCCGAACCGGCGACGCTCGGCGATCCCGCGCACTGGCTGATCGAATGGAAGTGGGACGGCATTCGCGCGCAACTCGTCAAGCGTGCCGGGCGCGTGTGGTTGTGGTCGCGCGGCGAGGATCTGATTACTGAGCGTTTTCCCGAGGTGGCCGCGCTAGGCGATGCGTTGCCGGATGGCTGCGTGATCGACGGCGAGATACTCGCCTGGGAGCCGGGCGCGCCCGCGCCGTTGCCGTTCGCGCGGCTGCAACCGCGAATCGCGCGCAAGACGCTAACGCGCAAGATCCTCGCCGATTCGCCGGCCGCGCTGCTGGCCTACGATCTACTCGAAGCGAATGGCGAGGACCTGCGCATGACGCCGCTCGCCGAACGGCGCGCGCGGCTCGAGGCGCTGGCGGTGTCCGTCGACGCCACCTTGGCGCGCGGCCTGCTGCAAGTCTCGCCACTCGTGAGCGGGGCCGACTGGTCCGCGCTTGCCGCGTTGCGCGACGAAAGCCGGGCACGCGGCGTCGAAGGTCTGATGTTGAAAGAGCGCGCGTCGATGTATGGCGTCGGCCGCACCAAGGCCTCGGGCACGTGGTGGAAATGGAAGATCGAGCCTTATGCGGTAGATGCCGTGCTTGTTTACGCGCAACGCGGTCACGGTCGCCGCGCGAGTCTTTACACCGACTTTACGTTCGCGGTGTGGGACGAGGCCGACGGCGTGCGCACGCTGGTGCCGTTCGCGAAGGCCTATTCGGGGCTCACCGACACGGAGATGCACGAAGTCGATGCGATCGTGCGCAAGACCACCGTCGACAAGTTCGGCCCGGTGCGCAGCGTCACGCCGAGTCTCGTGTTCGAGATCGGCTTCGAAGGAATTCAGGCGAGTCCGCGCCACAAGTCGGGCGTAGCGGTGCGGTTTCCCCGCATGTTGCGCTGGCGGACCGATAAACGGATCGAAGACGCGGACACGTTGGCGCTGCTGAAAGGTTTCATCGACAATCGTGCGGGATAACCCGCTGAGCGCAAACCCCTAACACGTCGAGCGTTTTTTTTATCGGCGTCGTCGCTTATCCTGTAGCTATGACCGCGCGATCGATTCGCGCCGCAAAGAGCGCTCGCGGTCTGCATTGCGTCACCCCTCAATCCGTTGCAATACCGACATCGTGCGATGCCCATCCATGGGGCGCACAGCACGAGGACAGAGCGTCGATCGATACCGCGCGGTGCGCGGATCCCGAGGCGCCGCCAATCAAACGCCGTGACGAACTGGCCAGCCGAGGCCCGCATCCGAGCTTTAACGAGCCCGGCACGCGGAATTTCCGCATTGGCGCGACGTGTTTTGCCGGAGTGGGAATAACAGCGGATTTGCCGCGGTCAGGCAGACGCAATGGGATCGGATCTTGCGCGCGTGGCGCGAGATGCCCTTCAGGGCGAATGGAAAAGGGCGAGAAAAAATGACGATGTTCAACGACAGTGTGGACAGCAGCGACGACGTGCTCGTCTGGCGGCCGATCCGCTACGCGATGGCCGCGCATCGCCGCGTGCTGGTGGTCGACGATTACCGTGAAGCAGCCGAGGCGTTGCAGATGCTGCTGACAGCCGACGGCTTCGAATGCCGCGCGCTCGACGATCCGTTCGCGGTGTGCGACACCGCGCGCGACTGGCAGCCGTTCGCGGTGGTGCTCGACATCAAGATGCCGGGGCTCGACGGGCTCGAACTGGCGCGCCGGCTGCGCGCGCATCCGCAGACTTCGCACATGCTGCTGGTCGCGTGTACCGCGTTCGCATCGCGCGAGGATCGCGCGCTCGCGAAGGCCGCGGGCTTCGATGCGCACTGCGCGAAGCCGTTGACGCCTGAGCGGCTGTTGCGCGTGCTCGAATCGGCGGCCGCGTTGCATGTGGAAGGGGCGCCGTGAAAGCCGTTTCGGCGCTGCGGGGCGGGGCCCCGGGGTGAGCTCGGGCGTGAATTCTTTACTCAATGAACGTAACGAACGCAACGCGCTGCGCCCGCCCGCAGCTCTCGTTGCGTTGCGTTATGTTGCCGTGCCGCGCGCAACGCTCAATCCAATCTGAAATGCGCTGTTCAACGCGCGCTCAACCTCAACCTGGCGCGTATTTGAACTCCGGCAACGCCTCCAGCGACTTCTTCGTCGCCTCGGGCAACACGATCCGCCGGTTGTCGATCTGCAGGTCGTTGAACGGCACCGCGACCAGGTGCTTACCCATGCCGAGAAAGCCGCCGACCGACAGAATCGCGTAGGTGGTACGCTCCGTGCCCGGCGACACGATCAGGTCGTCGAGCGTGCCGATCGTGTCCTTGTTGCGGTTGTACACGTCCGCGCCGCTCAGCTTCGAGGCCCGATAGCCGCTTGCGAGCTGCACGACGTCCGTGCGTTTTTCGGTGACCGACTGCGGCGCGCCTTGGGCCCATGCATGGCCGCTGATACCGACCGCGGAGGACAGCGTGAGCGCGGCGAGCAAGGCCGTTATGGTCGCCGCAAGCGGCTTGCGGGGCGATTGCGGTTGCGCCGTAGCGCGTGGTTGCGAGTGCAGATTCAGCATGATGTTTTCTCCGTTCTCCCTGTGGCGACGATGGCATTCATCCGTCATGTCCGTCGGTTGTGTGATTGCAAGTCGCGTGCCGCATCGTTTCGTCTGAAGAAGTAAGGGGCTACGCGTCAGCCGGCGCGCAACGCGGCAATTTCACCCCCGACGCGCGTCAGGACCATAACTTGCTATCCAGCCGGATTCGCAGCGCGCACGGCGTATCAGAACCATCGGGCACAACCGATGCAGCGCCGGCTTCGACTGCCTACACTGGGAAAACCCCCTCGCGCAACCCGGCGCTTCTTGCGGCCACAGGAACCTTATGTCATCCCAAACCAGCTACTCGACGCGCATTGCCGAAGGCACGCCTTTTCCGCTCGGCGCGACGTGGAACGGCAGCGGCGTCAATTTCGCGCTATTTTCCGCGCACGCGACCAAGGTCGAACTGTGTCTGTTCGACGAAACCGGGCAGCACGAAATCGAACGGATCGAACTGCCCGAATATACCGACGAGGTCTGGCACGTGTTCGTGCCGAATCTGAAACCGGGCGCGGTCTATGGATACCGTGTGCATGGGCCGTACGAACCGGAGAACGGTCATCGCTTCAATCCGAACAAGCTGCTGCTCGATCCGTACGCGAAGGCGCACATCGGCGAGTTGAAATGGGCGCCGGAAATTTTCGGCTACACGCTCGACTCGGAAGACGCCGATCTGTCGTTCGACGAGCGCGACAGCGCGGCCTTCGTGCCGAAGTGCAAGGTGGTCGACGCGAACTTCTCGTGGACCCATCCCGAGCGCAACGCGTTGCCGTGGGAGCGCGTGATCCTGTACGAAACGCACGTGCGTGGTTTCACGAAGCGTCACCCGGACGTGCCCGCGCGTTTGCGCGGCACCTTCGCGGGGCTCGGGCAGAAGCCGGTGCTCGACTATATCCGCGGCCTTGGCGTGACCTCGGTCGAGCTGCTGCCGATCCAGACTTTCGTCAACGACAGCCATCTGCTCGACAAGGGGCTGACGAACTACTGGGGCTACAACACGATTGGCTTTTTCGCGGCCGATCCGCGCTTTTTCGCGTCGTCGCACGATTCGGTCGGCGAATTCAAGGAGATGGTCGACCGCTTTCATCAGGCC
This sequence comes from Paraburkholderia antibiotica, assembly GCF_012927125.1. GTDB lineage: Bacteria > Pseudomonadota > Gammaproteobacteria > Burkholderiales > Burkholderiaceae > Paraburkholderia > Paraburkholderia antibiotica. The sequence goes on along the minus strand of NZ_JABBFZ010000040.1, from coordinate 9,954 downwards.
GATCTCGAAGTGATCCTCGACGTGGTCTACAACCACACGGCCGAAGGCAACGAGCGCGGCCCGACGATCTCGTTCAAGGGCATCGACAACGCGTCGTACTACCGCCTGATGCCCGACGAGGCACGCTATTACATCAACGACACCGGCACCGGCAATACGCTGAACCTATCGCATCCACGCGTGCTGCAGATGGTCACCGACAGCCTGCGCTACTGGGTCACGGAGATGAAGATCGACGGCTTCCGTTTCGATCTCGCGACGATTCTCGGTCGTGAGGATCACGGCTTCGACGAAGGCGGCGGCTTTCTCGACAGCTGCCGCCAGGACCCGGTGCTCTCCAGCGTGCGCCTGATCGCCGAGCCGTGGGATTGCGGTCCCGGCGGTTACCAGGTGGGCGGCTTTCCGCCGGGCTGGGCCGAATGGAACGATCGCTTTCGCGACACCGTGCGCGAGTTCTGGAAGGGCGACGAGGGCAAGGTCGCCGATCTCGCGACGCGTCTGACCGCATCGGGCGACCGCTTCAATCATCGCGGCCGGCGTCCGTGGGCCAGCGTGAACTTCATCGCCGCGCACGACGGCTTCACGTTGAACGATCTGGTCTCGTACAACGACAAGCATAACGAAGCAAATGGCGAGGACAATCGCGACGGCCACTCGGACAACAAATCATGGAACATGGGCGCCGAAGGTCCGAGCGACGACCCCGAGATCCGTCAGCAACGCGAGCGTCAGAAACGCAATCTGCTTGCCACGCTGCTGCTGTCGCAAGGCACGCCGATGCTGCTCGCCGGCGACGAATTCGGCCGCACGCAGCAGGGCAACAACAACGCATATTGTCAGGATAACGAAATCAGCTGGGTCGACTGGGAAGCGATCGACGACGACGGCCGCGCGCTTGCCGAGTTCGTGCGCAATCTGACCACACTGCGGCATCGGCTGCCGGTGCTGCGGCGCGGCCGTTTTCTGACCGGCGAATACAACGAGGCGCTCGACGTCACCGACACGCGCTGGCTGTCGCCGGACGGCACCAATATCTCGGCCGAGCAGTGGGACGATCCGGCGATGCGCTGCTTCGGCGTCGTGATCGACGGTCGTGCGCAGGCGAGCGGCATCCGCCGGCTCGCGTCGGACGCGACCTTGCTGCTGGTACTGAACGCGCATCACGACGTGGTCAATTTCACGTTACCCGACGTGCCCGAAGGCGAGCGCTGGACCTGCCTCGTCGATACCAACATGCCGGTGCGCGCCGAGTTGCCGCAGTTCAGTGCCGGAGACGCGTATCAGGTGACGGGGCGCTCGCTGCTACTGTTCGCGCTCGAAGCGCCGAGCCGCGCGACGCAACGCGTGTTCGATCGCCTCGAAGAGCAGCTCACTTCCGACGAAGGCGAGGCGGCGGCCGGCAAGTAACGCGTGCGTTGATGTGACAGTGCGCGCGCCGATGCGTCAGGAAAGAGCCCGGGAACCGGCCCAGGAACAGTGGTTGCTCGATGATCGATGGCGATGCACGCGCGCGACGCATTTCGCGAGCGCGGCGTGCAGCCACACAACCGGGTTGGGGTGATCGAATGGAACAACAGCAACCGAGCATCGACGAGCAGATTCGCACGCGCGCTTACTACTTGTGGCAACAGGCCGATGAACCGAAGGGCACGCCCGACCAATACTGGGAACTGGCGCGCAGCGAGATCGAGAAGGAGGCGCCACCGGTCGAGAGCGGGCCAGTGTCGGGCGATACGATGAAGTAGGCGTCGCGCTGGGTGCGCGTCGCTTAAGCGTTAAGCGCTTGAGAGATGTGCCTCTGGGGGGGGGGAGCGTCGCCAGCGCGGCGACGCCACCCGTCTATCGTGTCTATCGCATCTACCGGCTGGCGGGTTTATCGTCGCCGGTCTTTTTGCGATCTTCGTCAGGGACGAGTTTCGTAGTACCGCCGGTGGAGGGCGGATCGCTGGCCGGGAAGCTGTCCTCGACCTGCGTGTCGATCTGCTTTTCGCTCTTGTTCGAATGCGGATGCTTTTCCGTTCTGGTGGTCGTCATGGCTATGGCTCCTCCGGGTTGTGAATGAACGATCGGGCAATGCGCGCTTCAACGGCCTCAGTTTCAACGGCCCAATCAACGGCATCATGAATTGGACGCGGATGCGGAGCCAGCCTCGGCCCCCTCCGGCGTAAGTCGCGCGGCCTCACCGATCATCGTCAGCGCATCGGTACGTGAGAGTCCGCCGCGCAGCGCGTCGGACAGGCGTGCGGTCAACGCCTCGCGCCCACACGCGAGCACCGCGTCGACGTTGCCGTCGCGCACGTACAGCGTGATGAACTGATGCTGGTCGAGATCGCCGTCGACGACGATCTCGTCCCACTCGCTCGCATGGCCGAGGTATTCGAAGTTCTTGCCGAAGTGATACGTCCAGAAGAACGGCACGTCCGCATAGCGGTTGCGCGCGCCGCACATGTTCTGCGCGGCGATCCGCGCATGCTGCTGCGCGACGCGCCAGTGCTCGATGCGCACCGGCTCCTGGTTTTCGTGCAGCGAGAACACCGCGATATCGCCGGCCGCATAGAGTCCGCACGCGGCCTGCATGCCCGCGTTGACGACGATGCCGCCGTCCTTCTGCAACGGCAGTCCTTCGACAAAACCGGTCGCCGGCGTCACGCCCGTGCCGAGCAGCACCACGTCGGCGGCGATGGACTCGCCGCTCTCGAGCATCACCGCATGCACGTTGCCTTCGTCGCCTTCGAGCGACGCGACCTTCGCGCCGAGATGAAACGTCACGCCGTGTTGCTCGTGCAGCGCGCGAAACATCCGGCCCGCGCGTTCGCCGAACAGCTTCGCGAACGGCACCGTATCCGGCGAAATCACGGCGACGGGCACGCCGTGCGTGCGCAACGCCGACGCGACTTCGAGGCCGATAAAGCTGCTGCCGAGAATCGCGACGCGCGTTTGCGCCGTGTCGTCGCCGAGCGCCTCGACGAGCGCGGCCGCGTCGTCGAGATGACGCAGCACGTGCACGCCGCCGAGCTGGCAGCCGGGGATGTCGGGGACTTTCGGCACGCAACCGGTCGCGAGCAGCGCGGTGTCGTATTTCAGCGGCTGCGGCGCTTGCGCGTCGCCTTGCGAGCCCGGCGCGAAATGAATCGTGCGCGCGGGCACATCGAGCCGCGCAACCGTCGCGACGATCCGTTCGATGCCGTGTGTTTGCAGCCAGTCGGGCGGCAAAAGCGGCGGCACGTCGGCCGGCGCCATCTCGAACGACGGCACGAATTTGCTCAGTGACGTGCGGTCGTACGGCGCATGCGGTTCGTCGCCGATCAGCGTGATGCGGCCGTCGAAACCGCATTCGCGCAAGGCCGCGCAGGCGGCGGCGCCAGCCGCGCCCGCGCCGATTACTGCGTAGTGCCGCGCCGACGCGGCGGCGCCGGCTGGTTCGGCGGCGGGTGCCGTGATTGGTGCGGATTGATCAGGCGGCAGCTTGCTCGCCGACACCAGCACGTCGTCGCCGTCGATCGTGACCGGGTAGCGATCGAGCGGCAGCAGCGCGGGCGGCTCCAGCACGTTGCCGCTCGCGACGTCGAACGCGGCCTTGTGCCAGGGGCAGATGATACGGCCATGACACAGCGCGCCTTCTTCGAGCGGGCCGCCCGCGTGCGGGCAATCGGCCGAATACGCGTGCACCGTGTCGCCGTCGCGCACCAGCAGGATCGGCGTGTCGTCCACCGTCACGCGTTCGGCGCGATCCGCGCGCAATTGCGAGAGCCGGGCAACCCGGCGGGCAGTCGTGGACATGGTGATTCCTCGCGAACGGAAGGGCCGTGACGCTGCGCTCGCACGCGTCGCCAGCCGGGCTGGTCTGGGCTGCTGCTGAACGGCAGTGATGCAGGGCACTGCCAGGACACTGCCGCAGTACTAACTGGCAGCAATCGGTGTGCCCGAGACGGCCGGATTTCCGCCGACGCCGCGCGCGATTGGAACGAAGCGGTTGACATGCCGAATGACGATGCGGAGGTGCTTGGGGAGATCGGCGGAAGTGCGGTAAATTTCGAGATAGGAGGAATTAGCGAGCGAACAGGCGTATGAAAACGCGCCGATTCTTCGTTTATTCGCACGTGTCATGTTTTCACCGGCCCTCGCCGGACGTATGCAAATTTCATGGAGTAGGTGACCGTGCAGCGAGCGGAACGTGTCGCAGTCGACTTTCCGATGCCGTCGCGCAACTTTGCCGCGACGCGCCGGATGCTGCTGATCGTGCTGGCCGTGTCGATCGTGTTTCCGCTGGTCTGCCTCGCGGGCTACGGCTACTTCGACTACCAGCGTCGGATCGCCGATGCGGACGACGTGATCGACCGGCTCGCGCGCGTGGCCGACGAACAGGCCGTCAAGGTGCTCGACCTGAACCAGCAGATGGCCTCGCGCATCATCGAGTTGCTCGGCAATTCCAACGACGCGCAGATCCGCGCGCGCGAAGCCGAATTGCACGAGCGGCTGCGCGATATCGGCGGCGATTTTCCGCAGGTGTCGTCGATCGCGCTGCTCGGCGCGAACGGCGACCTGCTGGCGTCCAGCATCGCGTATCCGACGCCGGCGATGTCGATCGGCCAGCGCGACGATTTCCTCGCCGCCAGGGCGATGCGCCCGCAGCCGTATTTTTCGCTGCCGATGTTCGGCAACTTGTCGAAGACCAACGTGTTCACGACCGTGACCGGTCGCTCGGACGCCGACGGCCAGTTCCTCGGCGCGGTCGCGGTGGCGCTGAAAAACGACTACTTCGCGCGCTTCTACCACGAGCTGACTCACGACGATCCGTCGCTGGTGCTGGCGCTGTATCGTCAGGACGGCAATCTGCTGGTGCGTTATCCGGCGTGGCCGGCGGGCGCGAAGCCGACCCCGCATAGCGCGTTTACCGCCGCGTTGCGCGACAAGCAGCTGTTCGGTCACGTGCGCCTGAATTCGACCGTCGACGGGGTCGAGCGGCTGCTCGCGTTCCGGCGCGTCGGCGACTATCCGCTCTACGTGATGAGCGCCTATGCGACGTCGTCGATCGCGGCCGCGTGGCGCGGCCACTTCCTGATGATCGCCGCGCTGACGGCGGTGCCGTGCATCGCGATCTGGCTGCTGGTGTTCTATTCGCTGCGCCAGCTCGACGCCGAGCGGCGCGCGTGGGAGCGCTGGCAGGGCGAGGTAGCGATGCGTCTGTCGGCCGAGGCGTCGAGCCGGCAACTGCAGCGCATGGGCGCGCTCGGCAATCTGGTCGCGAACGTCGCGCACGATTTCAACAACCTGCTGATGGTAGTGTCGGCGAACACCGAGCTCGCGCGGATCAAGCAGTACAACAACCTCGAAAAGGAAGTGCTCGCGGTCGAACGCGCGACCGCATCGGCCGAAACGCTGACGCGGCAACTGCTGAGCGTCGCGCGCAAGCAACCGCTCAAGCAGGAGACAGTCGATCTCGCGCGCTGGCTGCCGAGCGCGGCGCCGCTGCTCGACGCCGCGCTCGGCGACCGGGTCGAACTGTCGCTGCGCCTGCCGGACACGCTGTGGCAGGTGCTCGCCGATCCGACCGACCTCGAATTCGCGATCATGAACATCGCGATGAACGCGCGCGAAGCGATGCCGCGCGGCGGCCGCTTCGTGATCCGTTGCCAGAACAACCGGCTGGTGGGCAGCGACACGCTGCTGCCCGACGGCGAGTACGTGCTGATCGCCTGTTCCGACGACGGCGAGGGCATGCCCGAGGCAGTCGCGCGGCGCGCGTTCGAACCGCTTTTTACGACCAAGCTGCGCGGTTCGGGCACGGGCCTCGGACTCGCGCAGGTGCTGTCGATGTGCGAGCAGGCGGGCGGCACCGCGAAGATCGACAGCGTGCCGGGCAGCGGCACGACGGTGCGGCTGTTCCTGCCGCGTCATCGCCCACTTGGGGCGGCCGCGAGCGCCGAGGTGCCGGACGTGGTGCCGACGGCGGCCGGCGCGGTGCTGCTCGTCGAGGACAACGAGGATGTCGCGGCCGGCGTGACCGCGGTGCTCGAAACCTTCGGCTGCGAAGTGCGTCACGAGCCGACCGCCGACCAGGCGTTCGACCTGCTGAACGCCGGCGAGCGCTTCGAACTCGTGCTGTCCGATATCCAGATGCCGGGCAAGCTGAACGGTATCGACCTCGCGGAGAAAGTGCGCAGCGCGTGGCCGTCGCAGAAGATCGCGCTGATGACCGGCTACGCCGACGAACTCGACCGCGCGCGGCGGCTGGGCATCGCGATTCTCGCGAAGCCGTTCAATATCGACGAGCTGCACGCGTTGGTCGCGTGCGGGACCTGAGGGATTCGCATCGGCGCGATGCCGGTGCGAGTGTGGGTGTGGGCGGCGTTAAGAACCAGACAGCCGATCTCCTGCGGCACAGCCCTTGCTGAAATACGGATGAGGTCGGGGCGCGCTGCCGCTGCTTTTTCTCCTTATTTTCTCCTTACCCAGGCGGCGCTCCCGGACTTTCACTTTCCATGTTCAGGATACCCAGGAGAATCGTCATGAAGATCCGACACGCGGTGCTCGTCGCCAGTCTGCTCGCCGTTTCGCCGTTCGCGCTTGCGCAAGGAGCGGGCGGCGGGGGCGGTGGACCGGCCGGCAACGACCCGAACGGCAACACCAATATGTCGACCCGCGAAGGTGGCGACGCGGGGGCGACCGGCGCCACGGGCAGTACCTCGACGCATTCGACCCAGCATCATATGAAGAAGCATTCGAAGGCGACGAAGCCCGCCACCGATACCACCAACATGCCGGGCGCGAATGCGAGTAGCGATACGAAGGGGCAGTAAGCGCGCGGGCTGGCCGGCGCGTCGCCTGGCGTAGTGCCTGATGGTAGTGTTTGAGGGTCGTGCTTGATGGTTGTGACTTACGTACGGCCACGCAGATTGCCGGGCGGACTGCGAATCCGCCCGACCTCGTTTCACTGCCTCGTTCCGCTGCCCTGGTTCGACTCAGCTCTTCTCCATCGCCGCTTCGTATTTTCCCAACGCAGCCGCGCCGTTCAGGCGGGCCCGCTTCAGCAACGCCTGCTGCGCTTCCTTGACGTTGGCCGCCTGGCCGCGCCAGGCCTGCAGCGGCGGCTCCTGCAACGCGCGTCCATACGAAAAGCTCAGATTCCAAGGCAACGCGCCGAGCCGGTTCATCGCATCGAGATTCGCGCTCGCTTCCTCGGGCGACTGTCCGCCCGACAGAAACACGACACCCGGCACCGCGGCGGGCACCGTGCGCTTGAGCACGCGTACGGTTGCGGCGGCGATGTCCGCGCTCGTCGATTGCTGCTGATGCTCGGCGCCGGCGAGCACCATGCTCGGCTTCAGCAGGATATGTTCGAGCACCACGCGATGCCGCTGCAGCGCATGAAAAACTTCATGCAATACCGCTTCGGTCACTTCCGCACAGCGCGCGAGCGTGTGATCGCCGTCCATCAGCACTTCGGGTTCGACGATCGGCACGATGCCGGCCTCCTGGCTGATCGCCGCGTAACGCGCGAGCGATTCCGCATTCGCCTCGATCGCAGCCCGGCCCGGCAAGCTCGCGGTGATGTTGTAGACCGCGCGCCATTTCGCGAAGCGCGCGCCCTGGCGTTTGTAGTCGACGAAGCGTTTGGCGAGACCGTCGAGCCCTTCGGTGATTTCGTCGCCGGGGGACAGCGCGAGCGGCACCTTGCCGAGATCGACCTTGATGCCGGGCACCACGCCGTTCGCGGTGGCTAGCTGCGGGAACGGCGTGCCGTCGTCGGCTTTCTGGCCGAGCGTTTCTTCGTAGAGGATCACGCCGCTCACGAACTCGCCGAGACCGGGCGTGGTGAGCAGCAGATTGCGATAGGCGCGGCGATTTTCCTCGGTCGATTCGAGGCCGATCGTCTTGAAACGTCGGGCGATGGTCGGGCCACTCTCGTCGGCGGCGAGGAGGCCCTTGCCGGGTTGAACCATCGCGTCGACGGTGGCTTGCAGCTCGCTACGGGTGTCCATGAGATGTGCTCCGTTTCGGTAGGCTCCGGGGTTGGCGCGTGCTGTCCCAGGTGCGCAGAAAAGTGAGGGATGGGTCCTTTGCGTGATGAAGACGGCCGGTGTGACGTGTGAAACTGCAGCGGTACGGCGGACTGCGAAAGCTGAAGCTGAAGCGGTTGGCTCGCCGCCACCGGGGCAGTGAGCCTGGATTGATCTCGGGTTGATCCTGGCTTCGCCCTGGATCGTGCCGGTTACGTTGACGTTGGACCGCGCCGCGTCGCGATCATTCACCGAGCAGATGCAGCACGATATCGCGTGGCTGCGTGTGCCGGCGATGCTCGAACAGATACAGCCCCTGCCAGGTGCCGAGCACCATCCGTCCATGTTCGACCGGCACCGACAACTGCACTTGCGTGAGCGCGGTGCGCAGATGCGCGGGCATATCGTCTGGACCTTCGGTGTCGTGTTCGTAGCGCTCGGCATCTTCCGGCGCGAGCGTCGCGAAGTAGCGCTCCAGATCGCGCCGCACCGATGGATCGGCATTCTCCTGAATCAGCAGCGACGCCGACGTATGGCGGCAGAACAGCGTGAGCAACCCGGTACGAATACCTTGTTCGGCGACGAAGCGGCGCGCGTCGTCGGTAAATTCGACGAGCCCTCGGCTGCGGGCCTGCACGCTCAGATGATGGATGGCTTGGCGCATGGCGGAAGAACGATGCAAAAGGATCAGGTAATGGGATCAGGCTCGGGATCGGCGGACGAAGTGCGCGTGTGTCGTCCGGCGATGCCGCGGCGCTGACGCGAGCGTCCTGCCGGATACCGGCGAGCGCGCTGCGCTAGGTAAGCCATATAAGCCAGGTAAGCGACGTGAAGGCGTCGCGCCTACGCCCGCTGCGAATCAAAGCGACGCGAATGCATCCTCGATATCTTCCGCGCTGGCCGGGCGCACCACGCGCGCGACTTCGGCGCCGTCCCGCATCAGCACCAGCGTCGGCCACAGCTTGACCTTGAACGAGCGGCCGAGCGGACGGCCAGGGCCGTCCTCGACCTTCAGATGCCGCAGGCCCGCGTGCGGCGCGAGCGCTTTCGCAATCGATGCCTGCGCGCCCTGACAGATGCCGCACCAGTTCGCGCCGAATTCGACGACGGTGAGGCCGGGCAGTGCGTCAAGTTCGGTACGGGTCGGGGCTTGAGGGGAATAGGCGGTGGCGATGGTCATGCGTGCTCCGGTGGCATGTCGGGTTCGAGTAGGGTCGACGACGCGTGCGTGCCATGGCGGCTTTTTGCTTGCACGGCGTTTCGCGCCTGAGTATCCGGCAAGAGTAACAGCTATGCTGCGGGTCGTCATGGACGGGGGCGGCGGGATCGCGAGGTGCCGCGGCGTATCGCGCGTTCGTTCGCGTGACGCGGTGGCGTGTTAAAAAGCGCTTCGGGCGCTCGACTTGGCGCCTGAGGTTATCGAAAGGAATCCGGCGAGAAAAATGGGCGCATCGATCTATCTGCAACATCCGCAACACCGGCAGGCCGTCGCGGTCGCGACAGGGTTCAGTTGGGGCGCCTGTCTGCTTGGTTTTATCTGGGCGCTCTCGAAGAGGATGTGGTTCGCCGCGTTCGTGATGCTCGGCGTCAACGTGATCTTTCTTGGGATGGGATTGTGGGGAGAGGCACTGGATCTGCTTGGCTTCGTGCTGTCGCTGCTGTTCGCTATCGCTTGCGGTATGTATGGGAATCGGTGGCATCGGTGGACGCTGGAGCAGAAGGGGTATCAGGTGGTGGGGTGAACCCCTTTAGGCGGGGTTGGGCCTGGTTTTTCGTTGATCTGGCTTTCGTTGGCCTTTCCTTGATTTGTTATTGGTCTATTTGGAAGAGCCTGTCCGTCTTTTTGTGTGCGAGGCAGTTAAAAAAGGATTACCCGCGGGCAAGCGTAAAACGCTCGCCGAACAGGATGGCAAACTGGTTCATGGCTGATTTCCAGTCGAAGGCGGTGCGTACG
>NZ_JABBFZ010000004.1 GCF_012927125.1 Paraburkholderia antibiotica | reverse complement strand
ACCCGCGCTTCCAGCTCCTGGATGCGCTGCTGCTCTGGCGTCATTGCAGGACTCTGAGGCGTGATGCCGTGGCGTTCCTGGTGCAATTGTTGAACCCAGCGACGCAGAACCGATTCCGCAACGCCGACCGACCGGCTGGCATCGATGTGGCTATAGCTCTGGTCGAGGACCAGAGACGCAGCACTGCGCTTGAACTCAGGGGAAAACGTACGACGTTGCTTGCTCATCAGACACCTCTTCATGGCGAGTATTCTCGCCCAAATTGGTGTCCGGGGAGATTAGACCACTACAACATGGCTGCAACGGATGCTAAGTCCCATGCCTGCGCAAAAATTGCAGCGGATCAGGTGATCGGTGCGACGGCTGCAAGCCGTGGCATGTCGCTTCAACAAACTCTTAATTCCGTGAATAAGACCGGCCCCGATGCCGCAGAAAATATCGCCGCTGGATGGCAGCTTGTCGCGCATGGCGTAAATCCGCGCGATGTTGCTGAACTCGCGTATGCAGTCTGCCGGAACCCGCAGCAATGAAAATCATCTACCGCGCCGAAGACGGCAAGGAATTCGGTGGTAAACAGGATTGCGCTAAAGGCGAGCGCGTACAGGACCGCTTGCCTCGTGGAGCTTCTGTGCGATGGCGTCGCCGACAGTGAGGCTCGCAAGATCGTCGGCACGCTCGAAATCGTTTGACAACCATTGACATTGGCGTTCACTGAATCAGCCTAGCATTGACCTTGCTGCGCTACAAAAGCGTGGCCTCTCGCAGCGACCCAGCGCGCCGACTCCCCCTGTTCGGCGCGCTTTTTTGTGCGAGCAGGCCGTGTATGCAAGAGCGACAGCGACAATCGTCACGACAACGATCGCAACGATCGTGAACTGGAGAAGCTAGATGAAGAAAGCGAAAGCCCTGCTATTTGTGAGTGTGGTTACGGCCGCCGCCTTTGCGGCCCTGGCGCCCGGGATGGCGCAGGCTCATCCGCACCAGGTGTGCCACTGGGACCATCATCATCGTGTCTGTCACTGGGTGCGCTGACCACGCGCTTCTGTGTGAGCGGTGAGCCCACTAACCAGTCAACGGGCGGCCAGCATCAATCCTCAAAAAAAACGGATCGTTCATGAAAAAGTCTGCAATTCCAGCTGTACTCGTGGCTGGCCTGTTCGCGTCGCTGAGCAGCTTCGCCCAAGTACCCGCCAGCGCACCGGCGGGCACTACCGCGTTGTGCAAGGACGGCTCGTTCAGCTCCAGCGCGATTAAAAAAACTGCCTGCAAGGGTCACAAGGGTGTCAAGACGTGGTTTGGCGCGACCGTTAGCGGCGCGGCCACGGCAAGTCCGTCGAGTGCTGCCATCGTGACAGGCGCATCAACTACTGCAGCTGCCGTGGCTCCCACTGTCACCGCGTCGACCACGCCCGTGGCATCGGGCGGCGGTTCCGGCCAGGTGTGGGTCAATACGAAGACCAAGGTGTATCACTGCTCCGGCGACCCGGTCTACGGCAAAACGAAGCAGGGACAGTACATGTCCGAAGCCGCAGCCAAGACCGCTGGCGACCATGCGGCACACGGCAAGACCTGCTCCTAGTACTGTCTTACTGTGCCCTAGTGAGGAGACGGTGACGGCAGCGACCGTGTACCGACATCTTGAGTACGGCGGCGTCTGAACTGGCACGCCGTAAGGGGTAACCCGCTCGAATATCTGAAACCGCCTTCGGGCGGTTTTTTTTGTTTCTGTACCTCAAAACGGCGAAAGCCCCGAACCGAGCGTGGCGGTCAGGGCTTTCTGGGTTCCGTCATTTGCCGAGAATGACGAAACTTGGGCGCCATTTTCTTGATGGCCGACTGGCGCCCGACGCAATACATGCGAAGCGTTTCAGGCTACAAGTCGCCGTTCGGGTTAATCTTGTGCGCAAGCCGGTGGCTCACCCTCATGCTGCACGTTGACCATCCACGGCACGCCAAACCGGTCTACCAGCATTCCAAAACCGGCCGTCCAGAACGTTTTCTGCAACGGCATTGTGACCTGGCCGCCCATCGCCAAGGCATTGAAGAACTTCTCGGCTGATGCCAGATCATCCGCCGTCACTGAAAGACTGAAGCCGGAGTGCGCCGAATTACCCGTGCTGCAATCACCATCGGACATAAGCACATGCGTTTTGCCGATCGCGAGAGTCGCGTGCATGATCTTGTCCATGGTTTCCGAGGGCACCGGCGAACCTTGGGGCGCATCACGGAAGCGCATCTTCAGCAGTTCCTTGGCGCCAAGCGCATCACAATAAAAGCTGATGGCTTCTTCGCATCGGCCGTTAAAGAAAAGGTACGGTTGAATTTCCATTCTGATTCTCGGAAAGTAGGTAAAAGGAGCGTGCCCACGGTCTAGCCGGTGGCGTCGGGCGTCCGGTTACGGCCGAATCTGCTTCAAGGATTACCGGCCCACCGTCAACAGAGGCTGGCACGGCGCAAACCGCACCCGAATCGACAGCCAGCTTGCACAAAAAAGCGCGCGACCCCGGGGAGGGCAGCGCGCGAAGTCAGAGTCGTACTGGTGTGGTCGCCTCCATGGATAGGAAGCGATCACAACCATACTAGCGGCGGTTGCGGCTGGAGAGACCTACGGCGCAACCGTGGGGGGCGCGTACAGCGTGCGCGACGACGTGCAGAGCGGCATGGCTCAGGTTCAGGGCATGGGCGTCGATAAGGCGCACGCAGCCGCGATCATTGCGAGCGCAATCAGGGAAAGCGGGATGAACCCGGGAGCCGTCGGCGACAACGGCAAAGCATACGGGCTCTTCCAATTTCACGCTGATCGCCAGGCCGACTTCCGCAAGGTGATGGGCAGGGATATCCGCGGGTCTAGTGCGTCAGAGCAGCTCGAATACATGTACCGCTCGATGCAGGCTGGCGGCGAAGAGGCGGGCCCCGGCAAAGCGTTTTGGGCCTCCAGCGGCAAGGATGCGGCGCGTGTCTTCAGCGACAAGATCGAACGGCCAGCCGACAAGGGCAAGGAAGGCGATATCCGCTCGGGCATCGCTGAGTCGCTGGGCGACGTGAACATCACACTCCACCAAACGATCACCACGCCGGGCGGCCAATCGAAGACGAAGACGCTGACCGCGAAGGTCTCGAAGCCTGCGGCGCATGGATCAACGTACAAATTAGCGATACCACAGACCGACACGGGAAATTGATCGCCGTAAAGTTCGTGACGCCACCCTTAAATGGCGGTTTCGTCCGCGTAAAGTCCAAAAAACCATTCGCCCCGGTTCGCCCGGGGCATTTTTTTGCCTACCCGTCTCGACTGAGTCCGCACGATCGTCGGGCCCCTGGCGACCCGTCACGGCCGTTCGCGTTTCTCTGAAGCAGACCTTCAGGGCGCTACCGTGTACCGATAAACATTGGTCTCTCTTCGCTGAAACCCGAGTTTTTGATAGAGCTGATTCGCGGCGATCCGTGATGGTCGTGAGGTCAGGTCAATACTCACTGCTCCCAGTTCTGATGCGTATCGGATAGCCGTTTGGCAAAGAGCCGCCCCCACGCCGAGACCCCGAGCGTTGGAATCAACGATCACATCCTCGATCCACGTGCGCATCCCTGTCGGCAGACGAAAAGACACGAATGTAAGAACGCCGACTATGGCTTGAACGTCAGACCGGGCGACAAATAAAACAGTTGCGGGTGACGCAACTATCTCGCAAAGCTCTTTGGCAGAGGGGGGCGACGCAGACGACAACTCGGGAAGCAGGCGTTTCATTGCTTCAACCAACTCAGGTGTGACGTCGGAGACCGGGCTAATAGAAATGGTCATAGTTGCCTCAGTGATGGAAACGGATTCCGCGTGATAGCCACGATCTGGCGCTTGATTCTCGACCATTTAGGCGACCGTGTCGAATGTCTCCTCTTGGCCGAGGCCGTGTGAAAACGCAGGCTGAGCGCGGAGTTCGAGAAAGACGACCCTCCAGATCGCGCTGTGTTGGCTTGGCGGTGCGCCGGGAGGGGGAAAGCGACCCCTGAAAACCGAGTACTTTTGCGTTTTCACACGGCCTCGGCCGTGTGCCGCCTCATGCAATCAGCATGCACGGCCCGAGCCTCGCACGGCTGCGGTCGGCGGCACGCGACCGAGGTTGTGTGAAAACGCGTGCTGAATGAGGTTCTCCAAAAAATCGGCCCTCCAGATCGCGCTGTATTGGCTTGGCAGTGACTTGGGAAGGGTAAAGCGACACCCGAAAACCGAGTACTTTTGCGTTTTCACACAACCTCGACCCTGAACGGACGACCGGGTTGCCGGATAGCGGCCGTTCATATATTGAAAGTCGCTTCGCTCGAATCCGAAGCCAACTCAAGTTATTTCATCAGCGCAGACTCCTTCCGTCGCCTCTGAAAGTGAGATTCTGGCTTCGCGAAGACACTCTGGAGGCTTGCTCCTGGGCAAATGGGAGTCGTGAACGTTTGGTATGCTGGCATGATTTGGGCGAGCCGTGCGCTGCTGGAATTCGTCGTGTAACGCACGGCTCAAACTGATGAACATGAATGCCCATCGCTGCAGTTAGTTCCCCTGCGCGTTGAACCAGCCCGGACCGATCGGTGCGTATCCGCCTGTGCCGGCAGCGGCAGCCGCTGCACTTGCACCGAAATTAGGCCACGCGGGGTAGTACTGACTCGATGCCGCCTGAGAGGTGCCTTCGATCTTCGCCGCACCCGGGGTGCCCGTCGATCCGGTCGTCGAACCGAGCGTCATAATGCCGAAGTACGGTTCGTAGATATTCGTGCTGCCGGGCAAGGACAGCGCCTGATCCGAATAAGAGTATGCATACACCGGACCGTACGCCCCCTTCGTTTGCTGCCCGATCCAGGCCATCAGAGCGCTATATTCGCGTGCCTGATTGGCCTGTGTGTAGTACGGCGCATTCTGCAAGGTTTGGAAATTGGCGTTCGTGTACTGCGTCGAAGAACCGCCCAATTGCCCCGTGAAATTTGTCGCGCCATCCGAGCCGGTGGTCGGCACGCCAAACTCCGTGAGGGCGATCGTCTTCGCTCCATCGCCGTGCGCACTCATCTGGTCGCGCAGGCTCGTGCCCGTGTAGCTCGAGAATGTATTCCCGCTGCTGGACGGCCAGCCATACGAGGGAGATGAAAAGGTATGCCACATCATGTTGAACGGATTCGAGTATTGCGGGAACGTCGAATTGAGCGTCGCGCTCGGGCACTGGTCTGACGCTGACTGCCAGTCGTCGCCATAACAGTAGGGGTGGTGGGCAAGTGCATCAAAGTACCCTTGGGCACCGTCCGCGTACATCACCGCCAGCCAGTCGCGCGGGTCCCATTGCGTAGGCGCCGGGAAGCTGGAATTGGTCGAATTAACGAGCCCTGCGATACCGTTCGACGGCAACGCGCCGCTTGTATTATTCGGATACGTGGTACAGCCTGAACTACCGCCGGCATATACATAGGCGCGAGGATTTGCCTGCTTGATCGCCGGATAGACGCTCTTCAGGATCGTCGTGTAGAGAGCGGGATCGTGAGGCTTGAAATCAATGCCGCAGTTGGGCTCGTTCCAGATCTCCCACGCGTCGACCTCACCGCCATAGCTATCGCTGCTGTAATGTTTGGCAGCGGCCCGAGCGAAACTGGTATAGAGCGCGGGATCCGGCGCGCACAGCCAGGATGAAACCCCGTTCGCCTGCTGATAGCTGCTCGAGCACTCTGAGCTCACTGCCCACGGAGGGGTTAGTGTAATCAGGCCCAGCACCCGTAAGCCGTTGTTACGGGCGGCACGAATGAGCGTGTCCGCCACTCCCCACGTCAATCCGCTGCTTGTGCCTGGATTAGGATCGCTGGAGTTGATCGTCGTTTGCGAGGGTTGAGTTTGCGCCCAGTCGATGCCGATTCGAACCCAGCGGACGTTCGTCGCCGCGACGGCGGCCATGTAGTTGTTGATAGCCTGGGTTGGGTTGTTGGGATTCTGGTTGAGGATGTCGTTGATTTCGCTGCCCAGGTTAATACCTGTCACGGGTGTATTGGTCTGGCCGATCGCAGCCTGGCACCCGAACAGCGCCATAATGAGCACACTCCAGCCGAACCTGGATCCTGCTGAATTCAATCGATTGAACCGACTTCTCGTCCGGATAAATCTTATCTGATTTAACAGGAGTCCTATCGTATCTACAATCATTATCTCTCTCCGTTTCTTCTCCGAAGATAAAATTCTTCGTTACGAAAGTAAAACATATCACGGTGCTTTTTATATCGAGAGTGATTTTTTTTAATAAATAACGATATTTGACTATTAAGAAATGCGTATTGGTTCGTTGGCGATTGTCGTCAATCTGGGCGTGTCGGCCCAATGACCGTTCGTGGCGGCCGAACTGAGCCCGACGACCACCGGTTCTGATCGACCCTGAACCGCCGTTCGGACTCGGCTCACCGCGACGACCGCTTTTGGAGTTCAACCGCCGCTGGCGCATCGGGTTGAAAGTACAAGAGCTGTTGTACTACTTCACTTCCTTGACGGAATGGGGTTGCCCTTCTTCGCCCGAGCGGATTTCACTGCGCGGGAAAGACGTGTGCACACATGAAGTCGACGAACACTCGCAGCTTGGGCAATAGTTGTCGGCTCGACGGCCAGAGGATCGAAAACTGACCGGCCGCGATCGGGTGATCGTCCAGCACCGTGGTGAGCGCGCCGCTCGCGAGAGCGTCGCGCGCGAGGAAGTCCGGCATGAAGCCGATCCCGAAACCAGCGATAACCGCGCCTCGCAACGCCTCCATGTTGTTGCAGGTCATTACCGTGCGCAGATTCCGCGGTTCGCTGCCGTCTGCCGCGAGCGGCCACGGCTGCAGCTTGCCAGTGGTTGGGAACCGATAACGCACGCAACCGTGCCCCTCGAGTTCGTCGAGTGTGCGCGGCAGGCCGGCGCTCGCAGCGTAGCCGGGCGACGCGCACAGCACGAACCGGAAGGGCCCGAGCCGACGCGACGTCAGGCTCGAATCGGTGAGAGCACCGCTGCGGATCACTGCATCGAAACCTCCATCGACAACATCGACAAGCCGGTCATTGAAATCGAGATCGAGCTCGACGTCCGGATAGCGCGCGCAGAACGCAGGCAGCACCGGCATCAGGAAGCGATAGCCAATCACGGGCAGACTGACGCGTAGCCGGCCACGCGGCGACTGCGCTGCCTTCGACAGCATTGACTCCGCGTCGCGCAACTCTTCGAGAATCCAATGACAGCGCTCGTGGAAATGTCGGCCTTCTTCGGTCAGCGTCACTCGGCGCGTGGTCCGGTGGAAGAGCCGCACGCCGAGCGCACGCTCGAGCTTCGCGATCGTCTTGCCGACCGCCGACGCCGAGATGCCGAGCTTTCGGCCCGCCGCCACGAAGCTGAGCGTCTCTGCGGTGCGCACGAACGCGACAATGCCATTCAGGTTGTCCATGCCAGTTCGACCCTCGCTGATTCGGTTAATTGCGGAAGTTAACTCCGCTATGTGTGGACCTGCACCTCGTTTTTAGCACATTGAATCGGGAATATCCTTTGTCGCTCGACCGGATGCGTTAGGCATCGATATTTCACCAGGAGCGATGATGGTCTCTACGAATTCTCCCGACTCGACAAGACGGCTCGTCGTGCTGGCTGCGGTCTGCATGGCCGCGCTCGCGTTGCCGCTCGCGTTCTCTGGAGGCGCAGTCGCGACGCCGTCGATCGGCCGCAATCTTGGCGGCGGCCCCGTCGCGATGAACTGGGTCACAAACGCATTCATGCTCGCGTTCGGCAGCCTGCTGATGGCCGCGGGCACGCTCGCGGACCGGTTCGGGCGCAAGCGGGTGTTCGCGTGTGGCGTCGCAGGTTTCACGCTGACCTCGCTCGCGCTCGGCTTCGCGCCGTCGATCGTGGTCGTCGATCTGTTGCGGGCCGTACAGGGCGTGGCGGCCGCTGCGGCACTGGCGGGCGGCACTGCCGCACTTGCTCAGGAATTCGACGGCCACGCGCGAACCCGCGCGTTTAGTGCGCTCGGCACGACGTTTGGAATTGGTTTGGCATTCGGCCCGGTGCTAGCCGGCTGGCTGATCGCGCAGTTTGACTGGCGCGCGATTTTTGCGGCCGGTGCAATTGCGGGCGCGCTGTCGCTCGGATTCGGCGTGCCGCGGATGCGCGAGTCGCGCGATCCGCACGCGCGTGAGCTCGACTGGGGTGGCACCGTAACCTTCACGGCCGCGCTTACCTGCTTCACGTGGGGCGTCATTGAGGCGCCTTCCCGCGGCTGGAGCGCGGCGGCGGTGGTCGGGCCGCTTGCCGCGAGCATCGCGTTCGCCGTCACGTTCATCATCGTCGAGAGTCGCGTCGCGCGGCCGATGCTGGATCTGTCGCTGTTCCGCTATCCACGCTTCGTCGGCGTCCAGGTGCTGCCGATCGCGACCTGCTACTGCTACATCGTGTTGCTCGTCGTGTTGCCGCTGCGCTTCATCGGCGTCGACGGCTACGACGAGGTTCACGCGGGCTGGCTGATGCTGGCGCTGTCGGCGCCGATGCTGGTGGTGCCGTCCGTCGCAGCGACGCTCACGCGCTGGATGTCGGCGGGCGCGATCTCCGGGATCGGACTGATGATCGCCGCAGTGGGCCTGTACGCGCTCTCCGGAGCGTTGCGCACCGGTGCGGGGGCAAACGCGATCGCGCCGATGCTCGCAATCGGCATTGGCGCGGGGATGCCGTGGGGGCTGATGGACGGCCTGTCGGTGAGCGTCGTGCCAAAATCGCGCGCGGGAATGGCGACGGGCATCTTCAGCACGACGCGTGTCGCGGGCGAGGGCATCGCGCTCGCGGTAGTGGGCGCGATGCTCGCGGCGCTCGCGCAAGGGCGCCTGCGCGTGGCGGTCCCGCACGCCGAACCGGCGGCCGTCGCCGAGGCCGCCGCGCTGCTGGCGACGGGTGACCTCGCGCACGCCGCAGCGCGGCTACCGGACGTCGCGCACGCGACACTGCAGGCCAGCTACCATGCAGCGTTTGGCCGCCTGCTCGACGGGCTCACGGTCGTTACCCTTCTATGCGCGCTCGCGGCATTCGCGTTCCTCAGCCGCGTCCGCGTGCAAGACCCACAGTTCGGCGCGGATGCAGGCGACAGTCATGTCCTCCCGTCCATGCCGACGGCGGACGTTGTGTCGCCAGTAGTCGAACTCGCGCGCGACGACCACTGATGCAAGTCATCGACGCAACCGGCTGGAATTGAAACCGCGTTCTTTCGCGACGTGGACGAATCGTCAGGTCCGGTGTCGCGGACAGGCTAGCAAGCTCGTCCTGACGGTCGGCCCCCACTCTCACCGGTTAGCCGTTCTCGAATCGGTAACCAGCCGGCGTCGAAGGTCCTTCTTCTTGGAAAGACCTCTCCAGGAGACTGGTTGCGATTGGGGCGCTTCATCCACGGTTCGCGAGTGGCCGGCGGTTTAGCCAAAGCCGTCACTTGAACGTCGCATCTGGGGCTCCCTCGAGCGGCGCTTCCTGGCCGAACCCGGAAGGCCACTTCAGCCGATGTGGATGAATCGGGTGGCCTCGCGAGCTTCCGCACACGACCCACAAGGGACGGTGGAGACGCGCATTAGCGGACATTCATTTGGCAGATCGAGCCGTCCCCGCATCGAACGGAGCCGTCAGTGATTCACGCGTGGCATATCGCAATGATTTCGGCGCTTGAAGTTTCGTGAAACGGGGTGCCGGTCCAATCGCCAAACCATTCGATATCACGGAACCCCGCCGCATTGAGTTCAGTCGCCAGTTCGCCGGCAGACATGAAACGCAATTTACTCCTGCTGAGTAGCCTCGTATTGTCACGGCGAAAGACGTAATGTGTCTCGAACTCTACGAGCGGCTCAGCGACGGCGTTGCATTGGTGGAAGACGTCAACGGGGCCGTATTGCTCCGACTGAATTGAGCGGGCTGAGCATACCGGGTTCCACGTGGTCCACGGCTGTACGGTCGGGTTGCGTGTCTCGAACATAAATCGGCCGCCTGCCCCGAGAGCCGCGTACACCGCCCGCAAAGTTGCACGCATCTCGTTATCGACTAAAAGACACTGAAACGCATGGCCTGTCATCGTGGCGACTTCGAACGGCTTCCGGATACGAGGACTGAGCGCGTCTCCTACAATCCATTCGATTGAGCCGGAACCCGGTCGATGCTTGGCGTAATTGACCATCATTGGGGAAGGGTCGACGGCGACTACCGCGTGACCAATGGCTGCAAGCCGGAGCGCGAATGTTCCAGTGCCACAACCCAAGTCTAAAACCCTTCGGTTCTCCTTGCCGAGGCGATCCAGATAAAACTTAAAATCCGAATCGCCCGAATTCAACAGATCGTAAATACCTACCAGTCTCGGGTCAGCATAAAGTGCGTCTTCAATATTGGACATCGCGGAGAGATTCTCGTGGTCGTCGCTGAATTGTCAACTATGTGCGAGCTTATGTCGATTGGCCGGTTGTGGCCGGCACCGGCCCGCCGAGGGGATTGCCGAAGGCCTGTGAGCCCGTTGACGACCTGCCTCGCTGACCATCAGTACTTCCTGCCCGTGAGCCGCGCGACAACGTCGGCCAGCATGGTTTCGAGTTTGGACTTGATCGTCGCTTCCGACTCGCCGCCCTCTATCGCCTGCATCATTGCGATGACCTGCCCGGCGACCCATAACCCGAGCCCGGCGCCAGGGTCACCCGTGTGCTTCGTTTCGTCGGGGAGCAGCACGCTCCAGTACGCCGAGCCATACGGCGTGAGCTTGAGCGCGTTGCTCAGTGCCCGCGCATCGCGCTCAATGGCTTCGAGAGGGTTCTCTGCGCCCGGCTTGCCGGCGTGCCACGCGGCCCGCAGGAAGAGGACGCGCGCGGCGAACTCGCGCACGGTCTGCTCAATCTCGGCGTCGCCTAACAGGGAAGGGCGGCGAGGAGTGTTCATTGTGGTGGTCTCTCATCAGGGTTCCACGAAACCGTGCGGCGTCGCGAACGATCTTGGTGCTATCTCGCTTAGTGCGGTGGCTCTGCGTCAGGGACGGGCAGTGCGCCCGGCGCGTCGATGTCTTCGGACGCCTGCCATTCGCCAGTGCGGCGGTCTACGCGAAGGATGCGCGTGTTGCCGTGTTTCGAAACGAACAGAATGCCGATGCTCCTGCCGTCCTCTTCAGATGGTATGAAGCCACGGTGATAGACGACGATCTTGCTGAACGTGTCCGCAACGAGTTGTCGGGCCTTCATTCTTGCGTCGTAATCCAGCGACTCCACGCCCTCAACGAGTTCCGCCCAAGCCTGCGCGACGGCGGGCGTCGCCGCACTCGACACAGCCAGGTCATGCTCCAGGTGATCGACCTCGCGCCGCTCGCCCTTCAGGCGCTCCTCTAGCTCGCGTGCCCGACGAGCAAACGCGGCCGGCGCGGCTCCTGACTCCAACAGCAGGGCGTCCGTTATCCTCTCGATCTGGCGCTCGGTTTCGGCCACCCTTGTCCGGGCTTGCGCAAGACGTGCGGCACGTACAGCCGATCCGCTATCCCCCTCGACCAAGCGCGTAAGGTTCATTTGGTCTGAACAATAACCCATGAGTGCCCGCTCGATGGGCGCGACGCTACAGCTTCCGCCGACCGAGCATCCTTCGTTGTGGCTGTATCCGACGCAAATCAGCCGCCTGTGACCATCCTGCGGGCGTCCGTCTTCCTGCCGCTTCCGGCCCATCAAATTCTGTCCGACCACCGCAGTCCCGCAATATCCACAGCGGGTAATTCCGAGCCCGGTGACAATACTGGGAATCTCGCCTTTGCCTTTCCGCTGCCCGCGCTGATCGGCGACATATTGCAATTCGGAGAATTCTTCGGGCGACAGGAGGGCCGGGTAGTACCCTTCAAGACGAAACTGTTCGCCGTCAACTTCAAGCGTCTTTTCTCCGATCAGGGCACGGTTGCGAATGATTTTGTAAAGCTGTGTCGTGAGATTCCCCGTGTTGCTCATGGTCAGACCACGCTCGGTTAGCTCGCGCACCGTCCTGACTGCGCCATGGCCCTGCCTGAACATGTCGATCATGAGGCGAATCGCCGTCGCGCGTTCGGGCGACAGTTCGAAACGGCCGTCCACGAAGCGTGTCCAGTGCGGGTCCTTTCCGTTCCGAACGACGCCGCGCCAGGTGCCTGCAATCCACGCTTGACACTGCCGTCGGATCGCCGCCTTGACTCGCTTGCTCTTGGTGTCCGACTCCTCATGCGCCCGGATCATCGTAAGAAGGCTGTAAACGAGGCCCATCGGGTCTTTCTTCAACACGTCCCGGCTGTACTCGCGGTTGTCGCTTGCCGTGATAACGCGGATGCCAGCACCGATGATTGACGATAGCTGCCCCTGTGCCAGAATCGGTTCGGCCCGGCTCAGACGGTCTAGACCCTCCACAACGAGAACAGAGCCCGCTGGAACCTTCCCGTCCTCGACGGCGCGTAGGAACACGCCGAGCGCGCCTTGCTTGATGTGCTTTGGTGGTAGGCACTCAGGCCCTCGTCGCGCATGCTCAGGGTGCTGTCTAGTTCGAAGTCGTGCTCAGCCGCCCACCGTTTGGCGTATTCGGTCTGGCGGTCAATGGACGTTCCGGTCGCTTGTTTCGGGTCGCTGAAGCGCAAATAGCTGTAAACTCTCGACTTTGCTGTCATTCCCAGAATTCCACATGTCAAAGCTGCAAGCCGTTAGTAAGTCCGACTCCCCGCGTATAGGTATAGTATCCCTCGGCTGCCCGAAAGCCCTCGTCGACTCCGAGCAGATCATCACCCAGCTGCGCGCCGAAGGCTACGAAATCTCCGGCACCTATGACGGCGCCGACCTCGTGGTCGTCAACACCTGCGGTTTCATCGACGAAGCCGTGCAGGAAAGTCTCGACGCGATCGGCGAAGCGCTCAGCGAAAACGGCAAGGTGATCGTCACCGGTTGCCTCGGCGCGAAGAAGAGCGCGAGCGGTTCGGGGCTGATCGAGGAAGTGCATCCGAAGGTGCTAGCCGTGACCGGCCCGCACGCGGTCGGCGAGGTGATGCAGGCGGTGCACAACCATCTGCCGAAGCCGCACGATCCGTTCGTCGATCTGGTGCCGGCCGCGGGCGTCAAGCTCACGCCGCGTCACTACGCGTATCTGAAGATTTCCGAAGGCTGCAATCACCGCTGCACGTTCTGCATCATCCCGTCGATGCGCGGCGATCTGGTGTCGCGCCCGGTCGCCGAAGTGATGCTGGAAGCGGAGAACCTGTTCAAGTCGGGCGTCAAGGAACTGCTGGTGATTTCGCAAGACACCAGCGCCTACGGTGTCGACGTCAAGTACCGCACCGGCTTCTGGAACGGCAAGCCGATCAAGACGCGCATGACGGATCTGGTCGGCGCGCTCGGGGAACTCGCCGCGCAATACGGCGCATGGGTGCGCCTGCACTACGTATATCCGTACCCGAGTGTCGACGAAGTCATTCCGATGATGGCCGAAGGTCCGTACAAGGGCCACGTGCTGCCGTATCTCGACGTGCCGTTCCAGCACGCGCATCCGGAAGTGCTGAAGCGCATGAAGCGCCCGGCCAACGCGGAGAAGGTGATGGAGCGCGTGAAGGCGTGGCGCGAGATCTGCCCGGATCTGACGATCCGCAGCACGTTCATCGCCGGCTTCCCCGGCGAGACCGAAGAGCAGTTCGAAACGCTGCTCGATTTCATCCGCGAGGCGGAGCTCGATCGCGTCGGCTGCTTTGCGTATTCGCCGGTCGAAGGGGCGAGCGCCAACGAGCTCGACGGCGCGTTGCCCGACGAAGTGCGCGAGGAACGTCGTGCGCGCTTCATGGAAGTGGCCGAGCAGGTGTCGGCCAAGCGTATCGCGAAGAAGGTCGGCAAGACGCTGAAGGTGCTGGTCGACGAAATCAACGCGGATGGCGGCATCGGCCGCACCGCGGCGGATGCGCCGGAAATCGACGGCGTCGTCTATATCGCGCCGACCACCAAGGCCTCGAAGCGCTACAAGGTCGGCGACTTCGTATCGGTGAAGATCACCGGCGCGGACGGCCACGATCTGTGGGGCGAGGTCTGATCGATGACGGCGAGCGCGGCCGCACGGCTTCAAACCGCAACGCCTGAGATCCTCGCGCTCGGCGAGGCGATGATCGAGTTCAACCAGTCGGCGAAGGATCAGCCGAACTATCTGCAAGGCTTCGGCGGCGATACGTCGAACTTCTGCATCGCGGCCGCGCGCCAGGGAGCCAGGACCGGCTTCGTGTCGGCGGTCGGCGCGGATCACTTCGGGCGTCTGCTGATCGATCTGTGGGAGCGCGAGCAGGTCGATACCTCGTTCGTGCGCATCGATGCGCAGGCGCCGACCGGCGTTTATTTCGTCTCCCACGGCCCGAATGGTCACGCGTTCGACTATCTGCGCGCCGGCTCGGCGGCGAGCCGCTATGCGCCCGCCGATCTGCCGCGCGACGCGCTGGCGGCGGCCAGGGTCGTGCATCTGTCGGGTATCAGTCTCGCGATCAGCGTCAGCGCCTGTGATGCGGCGCTCGAAGCGATCGCGCATGCGCGCGCGAGCGGCGTGCGGGTGAGCTTCGACACTAATCTGCGGCTGAAGCTGTGGCCGCTCGCGCGGGCCCGCGCGGTGATGCTCGAGGCGATCCGCCAGACCGATATCTGCCTGCCGAGCTGGGACGACGTGACCGAACTCACGGGGCTGACCGGCCGCGACGAGATCGTCGATTTTCTGCTGTCGCATGGGCCGCGCGTGGTGGCGCTGAAGCTCGGCAAGGACGGCTCGTATATCGCGACGCCGCACGAACGGCGCGTCGTACCGGGCCACGTCGTCAATGCGGTCGATGCGACCGGCGCGGGCGACTGCTTCGGCGGCGCGTTCATCGCGCGCATCGTGGCGGGCGACGATCCGTTTACCGCCGCGCGCTACGCGAACGTCGCCGCGGCGTTGTCGACCCAGGGTTATGGCGCGGTGGCGCCGATTCCGTCGCGCGAGAGCGTGGAAAAGTTGCTGGCGGGCTGAGCGTGACGGCCGACGTGCCGCACCGCGCGGCCCGCCGCGGCAGGATCATTCCGATAGACCAGAAGAGGAGCGAGCGATGCAACGGGACGTAGTGGTGGTAAGCGGTGTGCGCACGGCAATCGGCACGTTCGGTGGCAGCCTGAAGGATCTGCCGCCGACCGAGCTCGGCGCGCGCGTGGTGCGCGAAGTGCTCGAACGCGCGAGCGTGTCGGGTGACGAAGTCGGCCACGTGGTGTTCGGCAACGTTGTGCATACCGAGCCGAAGGACATGTATCTCGCGCGCGTCGCCGCAATCAACGGCGGCGTTGCGCAGCATACGCCCGCGCTGACCGTGAACCGGTTGTGCGGCTCGGGCCTGCAGGCGATCGTGTCGGCCGCGCAGAGTGTGCTGCTCGGCGACGCCGATATCGCGATCGGCGGCGGTGCCGAAAACATGAGCCGCGCGCCGTACTCGATGCCCGCCGCGCGCTTCGGTCAGCGCATGGGCGACACGCGCCTCGTCGACATGATGGTCGGCGCGCTCAACGACCCGTTCCAGTCGATCCACATGGGCGTGACCGCCGAGAACGTCGCGCGCAAGTACGAGATCTCGCGTGAAGCCCAGGACGCGCTCGCGCTCGAATCGCATCGCCGCGCGGCGCATGCGATCACGAACGGCTACTTCAAGGAACAGATTCTGCCGATCACGTTGCCGTCGAAGAAAGGCGACGTCGTGTTCGACACGGACGAGCACACGCGGATGAACGCCTCGGCGGACGACTTCGCGAAGCTCAAGCCGGTGTTCGCGAAAGAGAACGGCACGGTGACGGCCGGCAACGCGTCGGGCATCAACGATGCGGCCGCGGCCGTCGTGCTGATGGAGCGCGGCGTTGCCGAGAAGCGCGGCGTGAAGCCGCTCGCGCGGCTCGTGTCGTATGCGCACGCGGGTGTCGATCCGGCGTATATGGGCATTGGGCCGGTGCCGGCGAGCCGCAAGGCGCTCGAACGGGCCGGGCTCACGGTCGCCGATCTCGATGTGATCGAGGCCAACGAGGCGTTCGCCGCGCAGGCCTGCGCGGTCAGCAAGGAACTCGGCTTCGATCCGGCCAAGGTCAATCCGAACGGCTCGGGTATCTCGCTCGGCCATCCGATCGGCGCGACCGGCGCGCTGATCACCGTGAAGGCGCTGTACGAGCTGCAACGCATCGGCGGGCGCTATGCGCTGGTGACGATGTGCATCGGCGGCGGGCAGGGCATCGCGGCGGTGTTCGAGCGGCTCTGAGCGTCGTCGGCGCGAGCTGCGGCGATGAAGTGGCCGCAGGCTCGCGCTTGGGTGGTCGGGTATCAGGCAAGACAGCAACTGGCAACAGAGGTGGAAAGGATGCAGGAAGCGAAAGCGATCAAGGGTTCGGCGGCGCGCGGGATGATCGGTGCGTCGGCAGGCGCGGCAAAGCGCAACTGGCGGCGACGTGCCGGCGTGATGGCGAGCGCCGCCGCGCTGCTGTGCGCGGGCGCGGTGCTGTGGGTGCCGTCGCAGGCATGGGCGGAAAGCGCCGCGGTCAAGGAGCTGGCTGCGCCGCCGCCGATCCAGCTGCCGCTGAAACCGAGTTCCGAGTTCGCGAAATTCCCGCGTTACGTCGGCACGCTCGGCACGCGTCCGATCGTGCTGCGGCTCGGCGCGAAGACCGACGATCCGTCCGGCGTGCACGGCGAATATCAGTTCACCGACACCGGCGAGGTGATCCTGATCGC
Organism: Paraburkholderia antibiotica; assembly: GCF_012927125.1. GTDB lineage: Bacteria > Pseudomonadota > Gammaproteobacteria > Burkholderiales > Burkholderiaceae > Paraburkholderia > Paraburkholderia antibiotica. The sequence continues at coordinate 409,746 of NZ_JABBFZ010000004.1, read as the reverse complement.
CGGTGACCGGATGGACGATACGCTCGAAGTCGAGGAGTCGAACGACGGCACGCATATCACCGGCAACTGGGTCGGCAAGTTCGCGGCGGACGGCTCGCTCGAAGGCGACCGGATGAATGTCGACGACTCCAATCCCCAGCAGTTCGATCTGAAGCTGGCGGCCGGGCAGGCGGTGCCGGCCGCGGGCATGCCGGCAGGGACGAAATCCACGCGCGCGCCGCGCTTGCCGTCGGCCAATAACGCGACGGGCAGTACGGGCGCAACGGCGAACGGCGCGCCGGCAATCGCTCCGGCGGCACCGGCTGCCGGTGGCCATCCGGTCGGCGGCGTCAGCAATCTGCAAACCGGCGACTGACGACTCTCAACCGAGCGAGCGCCGGGCCGAGGGCCGTGTGGTATGAGCAGCATAAGCAGCATGAACGACTCAGCCGCGCGCGACGCCGAAGTCAATGCAGCCGGTCCGGCCGTACCGGTTGCGTGAGAAACGCCTTCGCGTCGCGTCGCCGGCAGTCACCGCTGTTCCGATCACGCTTCACCCTGTTTTTCAGCGAACTTCACCATGACTCAATCCAAATCCAAACGCGATCTGCAAACCCGCATCGTGCGCGCGGAAGACCGCATCACGCCGGGCTTCGAATCGTTCTCGACGCCGGTCACGCGCGCCTCGACGGTGGTGTTCCCCGATCTCGCGACGATGCGCGCGCTCGACTGGAAGAACGATGCGCAATGGCGCTACGGCCTGCACGCGACGCCCACGCAGATCTCGCTCGCGCAGCGCCTCGCCGCGATCGAAGGCGGCAATCATGCGCTGTTGCAGCCGTCGGGGCTGTCGTCGATTTCGAACGTGTACTTCGCGTTCGTGAAGGCCGGCGATGACGTGCTGGTGCCCGACAACGTCTACTCGCCGAACCGCGATCACGGCGACTGGCTCGCGCGCGATTTCGGCGTCTCGGTGCGTTATTACGATCCGATGATCGGCGCGGGCATCGCCGATATGATCCAGCCGAACACGCGTCTGATCTGGCTCGAGGCGCCCGGTTCGGTGACGATGGAAGTGTCCGACGTGCCGGCTATTACGGCGGCGGCGCGGGCTCGCAACGTCGTCACCGCGATCGACAACACGTGGTCGGCGGGCCTCGCGTTCCGGCCGTTCGAACACGGTGTCGACGTCTCGGTGCAGGCGCTGACCAAGTACCAGTCGGGCGGCGGCGACGTGCTGATGGGCGCGACGATCACGGCCGAGCGCGACATGCACGTGAAGCTGAAGGCGGCGCGCATGCGTATGGGCATCGGCGTTTCGTCGGACGACTGCTCGCTGATTCTGCGTAGCCTCCCGAGCATGCAACTGCGCTTTGCGCAGCACGACCGCGCGGCGCTGTCGCTTGCGACGTGGTTGAAGAGTCGCCCGGAAATCGCGGCGGTGCTGCATCCGGCGATTGCCGATTGTCCGGGCCACGAGGTGTACAAGCGCGACTTCACGGGCGCGGGCGGCCTGTTCTCGGTCGTGTTCGACGAGTGTTACAGCGCCGCGCAGATCGACACCTTCTGCGAATCGCTCGAACTCTTTTCGCTCGGCTGGAGCTGGGGCGGCGCGCATAGCCTCGCGATGCCGTACGACATCGTGTCGATGCGCACCGAGGGACAGTGGCCGTATCGCGGCACGCTGGTGCGCTTCTACATCGGCCTCGAGGCCGAGGCCGATCTGCGCGCGGATATCGAGCGGAGTCTCGCGGCGCTGGTTTAATGGCTTAACTCGGAGCTCGACGTAGTGGCTTAACGCGGCTGCGTCACAGCCGGTTCGTTGCAATCGGCGAGAAGCCCGTCGGGATCAGATCCCGGCGGGCTTTTTTTCGCCTCAGGTTTGGAGGAGCGATACAGCAGGCAAACCTGGCCATCCGGCTGAATGGTCGCGAGAGGTTCAGGCCGCTACGAGGGTACGCACCGTGGCTATCGGTTGCTCCGCGCGACGCGCTTCGATGAATCTGTTCTTCTGGATGTTGCTGAATCTCGTCGTGCCGATCTTCGGTCCGATCTTCACGCTTGCGCTCGTGCCGCCCGGATGTTGATCGCGGCGTCGGTGAAGGATGGGCAATTGTTCTGGTGTGCGATTGGACTGTGTGCCGCGGCGATCTACGAAGCGGTGACGGCGTTGGAACAGGGCAGCCGGGAAACTTCGATGCTCGCGCTCTCCATAGTCGGATTTTGCGGGCTTGCGTTTGTCTGTTCGACGATCGTGACGATGAGCCTGCTCAAGGTGTGGCGCGACCGCTTCGACCGTCTGGATGCCGCGATGAGTGACAGACGAACGGCGCTTCCGGGTGGCGAGTTTTCTCTAGCCGCGATAGTGATGTCGATTTTATTGACATGCGTGGCTGCGGTTCCATTCGCAATCCTGCACATTCATTTGAACTAGATTTTCTGGATAGTGCAGCGCTTATACTGGCTTCTCTAGCGGAGGATCTGATGAAAAAACTGCTGTTATCGTTGGGGACGGAAAAAGCCTACAACCGCGCTCTGAAAGGAGGGCTAATTATTAGCATCCTGATTTCAGTCAGCATGTGCGCGATGTTGCTGCCGGGTATTTTCAATCGCTAATTTCATCGGCACTTCAACCGCTAGCGCTCAACCCGTCGCGCCGCCACCCGCACCATTCGTTGGTGTGATGGTCGGCGCGACGAGGCGCCATCCGCGCTTCAGAACAGGCGCAGCAAGCCGTCCAGTCCAACGTAATTGAACGACACACTTGCCGCTTCGCGCACCACCGGCTTTGCGCGGAACGCAACGGAAAGTCCCGCCTCGGCCATCATTTTCAGATCGTTCGAGCCGTCGCCCATCGCAATCGCGCGCGACGGTTCAATGCCGAGCGTCGCGCAGGTTTCACGCAACGTGCGCGCCTTCACGTCGGCATTGACGATCTCGCCGATCACCTTGCCGGTCAATTTGCCATCGACGATTTCAAGCGTGTTGGCACGTGTGAAATCGAGACCGAGGCGCGCCTTCAGCTTCTCGGTGAAGAACGTGAAACCGCCCGAGACGAGCAGCGTCTTGAGGCCTGCCTGCTTCGCGCCGGCGAGCATCCGTTCGGCGCCCGGCGACAGTTGCAACCGCTCTTCGTACACACGTTCGAGCGCGCCGGCGTCGAGCCCTTTCAGCAGCGCGACGCGACGTGTCAGGCTTTCGTTGAAGTCCTTGATTTCACCGCGCATCGACGCTTCGGTAATGGCCGCGACTTCCGCCTTGAGCCCGCAAAAATCGGCGATTTCGTCGATACACTCGATCGTGATCAGCGTCGAATCCATGTCCATTGCGACGAGGCCGAAGTCGTGCAACTGGCGGCCGGCCTCGACGAACGCGTAGTCGAGCTGATGTGTCTGGCAGTACACGTCCAGGTCGGCACGCTGCGCGACGTTCGCGTCGGCAATGCGCAGCGCGTGCGCATCGACGGCGACGGCTTGCGAACCGCGCGAGAGCGCGACGAGCGTTTTGTGGTGGTCGGCGGAAAGGGGCGCGGTGCTTTGAATGACGAGGTTCATGGACGACCAGTAACGCGGAAGAAAAGGACGCGCGGCTCGCGCGGAAAATCCCGCTATTGTATCGGTTCTGTGCACCGGGCCCGGCGGATGCGGGGGTGTCGCGCGCATCGTGCAATCCGGCGATGCCCGGTTCATGCTGACGCATCGAGCGCGGGCCGTAGTCGCCGCGCTTACCGAATGGATTGCCGCGGCAACGGCAAAGCGCGGCTTGCGGCGCGCAGTGACGTGCAGCGTCGTGCAGCGTCGTGCAGATAAAGCGTTACCTGCTTAAGGTCAGTGGTGCTGGATGGCACGGTCGCAACAAGCGCACCGCATGCCGCATCACGTTAGCCGCATCACCAGATGACACTATCAGACCACATCACCAGGCCACATCACCCAGGCGCAACAAGACGCTCCCACGGAGACAACGCATGACCCCGGCGACCGCCACCGACGCATCCTGTCTTGCCCGCGACTTCGATCTGCGCGATCTGAGCCCCGCGTTCCACGCCGATCCGTATCCGATCTATCACGCGCTGCGTACCCACGAGCCGATCAAGCGCATGCCGGACGGCTCGCTCTTTCTCACACGCTTTCGCGACGTGCAGGCGGTCTATCGCGACCCGAAGACTTTCAGCTCCGACAAGACCGTCGAATTCCAGCCGAAATACGGCGACTCGCCGCTCTACGCACATCACACGACGAGCCTCGTCTTCAACGATCCGCCGCGTCATACGCGGGTGCGCAAGCTGATCGCCGGTGCGCTGACCGCGCGGGCGATCGCGGCGATGGAGCCGGGGCTGATCCGGCTCGTCGACAGTTTGCTCGACGCGGCCGCGCAGCGGGGGCGCATCGATCTGATCGGCGAGTTTGCGTCGGCGATTCCGGTCGAGATCATCGGCAATCTGCTCGACGTGCCGCACGACGAGCGCGCGCCGCTGCGCGACTGGTCGCTCGCGATACTCGGTGCGCTCGAACCGTCGCTGTCCGCCGCGCAACTGGAGCGCGGCAATCGCGCGGTCGATGAATTCGTCGACTATCTGCGCGGACTGGTCGCGCGACGTCGCCGCGAACCGGGCGACCCGCAACACGATGTCCTGACGCGGCTGATTCAGGGCGAGGGACCTGGCGAGCAACTGTCGGAAGCGGAGCTGCTGCAAAACTGCATCTTCATCCTGAATGCCGGACATGAGACGACCACCAATCTGATCGGCAACGGCCTCGTCACGCTGACCGAATGGCCCGACGAGCGCGCGGCGCTGCTGCGCGAGCCGTCGCTGATCGGCACCGCGGTCGAGGAGTGCCTGCGTTTCGAGAGTTCGAACCAGCTCGGCAATCGCATGACGACTGTCGATACCGATATCGGCGGCGTCGCGGTTGCGCGCGGCACGCCCGTCACGCTGTGCATCGGCGCGGCGAATCGCGATCCCGAGCAGTTCGCGGAGCCCGACCGTTTCGACATCCGCCGCGAGCCGAACCGGCATCTCGCGTTCGGATTCGGGATTCACCAGTGCGCGGGGCTGTCGCTTGCGCGGCTGGAGGCGCGGATTGCGATCGGGCGTTTCGTGCAGCGTTTTCCGGCGTATCGGCTAGATGGCGAGCCGATACGCGGCGGACGCGTGCGGTTTCGCGGTTTTGCGGCGGTGCCGGTTGCGCTTGAGCCTGAAGCCTGAAGCCTGAAGCCTGAAGCCTGAAGCCTGAAGCCTGAAGCCTGAAGCCTGAAGCCTGAAGCAGAGGCAGAGGCAGAGGCAGAGGCAGAGGCAGAGGCAGAGGCAGAGGCAGAGGCTCGCGTAAGTTTTCTCCCGTATCGCATCACGCTATTCCAACGTCCACTGCCGCGAACGCAAACACGTATCGTCGTGCGCAAAACCCTACCATTCGCGTACTTCGTCCAGCCGCAGAAAGCCGTAGGTTTTGCCGCACCATCGCAAGACTTACAACCCATGACGGCTCGCCGCCGATCCGCTCACGAGCAGCGAGAGCCGCCCACGCCGCTCCCGGCGCGGCTCTCGCCACTCAATACCGCCGAACCCGTGGCACGCTTGCTGCTTCGCGTTGATCTCCAGCCAACGGGAGCGCGCGATGGCACACATGATCTGGAAGGGCGCAATCAGTTTCGGGCTCGTCCACGTACCGGTGCAACTGTATCCGGCGACGCAGTCGGAGAAGGTCGGCTTCAATCTGCTCGACAGGCGCACGATCGACCCGATCGGCTACAAGCAGATCAACAAGCGCACCGGCAAGGACGTGACGCGCGAGAATATCGTGCGCGGCTTCGAGTACGAGAAGGACCACTACGTGGTGCTGTCGGACGACGAAATCCGCGCGGCGAATCCCGAATCGACGCAAACGGTCGACATCCTCGCCTTCGTCGATGCCCCCGACATCTCGTTCCTCTATCTCGACACGCCGTACTTTCTGACGCCGGACCGCAAGGGCGAGAAGGTCTACGCATTGCTGCGCGAGGCGATGAAGGCGTCCGCGAAGATCGGCGTCGCGAGTGTGGTGCTGCACAACAAGCAGCATCTGGCGGCGCTGATTCCGCTCGGTTCCGTGCTCGCGTTGAACACGCTGCGCTGGGCCGACGAAGTGCGCAGTCTCGACGAATTCAAGCTGCCGCCCGACGGCATGAAGGCCGCCGGCGTATCGGCGAAAGAACTCGAGATGGCCAGAAAGCTGATCGACGACATGAGCGAAACGTGGGACCCGGCGCAGTACCACGATACGTTTCGCGACGACATCATGGCGCTCGTCGAACGCAAGATCCGCGCGGGCAAGACCGAGGAAATCACCGACGTCGAAGCGCCGCGCGAGTCGCGCAAATCGGCCGACATTCTCGATCTGTCCGATCTGCTCAAGCGTAGTCTCGGCCGCGGCAAGGGCAAGCCGGCCACCGGCCGCAAGCGCGCCACCGATGACGACGACGGGAAAGCCGACGCCGCGACTGAGGCCGATGAAGAGGCCGCCGCGCCCGCACGCAAGAAATCGCGCGCGACGGGCACCGCCCGCAGCCGCAGCGGCAGTAGTAGCGGTAGCGCTCGCGCGACGACGAAAACCACGGCCACGGCGCGCAAACGTCGCGCGGCGGCTTGAGTGCAGCGGGTTCGCCGCTTTGCCTGAACCGCGCGGAAAGATTGTTTGGAGACACCTGTTGCAGACGCTCAACGTACCGACGTCATCGCCATGAACGACCGACTCGATCCCTATCACCGCAAGCGCCGTTTCGAGGACACCCCCGAGCCGGCCGGCGTTCCGGCCCGTCGACGCGCAAGCCGCAAAAGAAGCGCGGCGCGTGGCGCGGAGCACGCGCTGTCCTATGTGATTCAGGAGCATGACGCGCGACGTCTGCACTACGACTTCCGGCTCGAACTGAACGGCGCGCTGCTGTCGTGGGCCGTGCCGAAAGGGCCGAGCCTCGATCCGTCGGTCAAGCGGCTTGCGGTGCACGTCGAGGATCACCCGCTCGAATACGGCTCGTTCGAGGGTGAAATTCCTTCCGGCAACTACGGCGCGGGTAGCGTGATCGTGTGGGATCGCGGCAGTTGGGAGCCGGCAGGCGGGGAGGCCGAGGCCGCGCGTGCCTATGCGGCCGGCAAGCTCAAGTTCCAGTTGCACGGCGACAAGCTGCACGGCGGCTGGACGCTCGTGCGCAGCCATATGCGCGGCAGCGGCGACAAGGAGCAATGGCTGCTGATCAAGGAGCGCGATGAAGCGGCGCGCGACGCGAGCGAATACGACGTGTTGAAGAAGCTGCCGGGCAGTGTGCTTGGCGATGGCGTGGCGAAACAAGGTAGGAACGCGAAGCGATCTCGCGCGACGGCAAGCGAGCCGGGAACGCAAGTGGATGCGAAGGCGCTGGCGAGCGGGCAAGGGGCACGCACCGCCAGGAGGGCTGGCGAAAGTGCAGCAAGCAAAAGCGCGGCAAGCAAAAGCACAGCAAACACTACGCGCCGACCCACAAACCCCGCATCCTCATCGCACCAAACCGATCCCAAACGCCCCGACCTCGTCGCCACGCGCAGCGCGCAATCGCTGCGCGAGCTGGCCGCTTCGCCGTCGATCGAAGGCGCAATCAAAGCCGCGCTGCCCACAAGCCTCAAACCGCAACTGGCGACGCTCGTCGATAGCGCGCCACCCGACGACAACTGGCTCTACGAAATCAAGTTCGACGGCTATCGCGTGCTCGCGCGCATCGACCATGCATCGAAAGCGAAGGGCGGCGCGGTCAAGGTCTTCACGCGCGCGGGCAACGACTGGAGCGCGAAGTTCAGCCGGCAGGTGCAGGCCTTCGACGCGCTCGAGCTGCACAGCGCGTGGCTCGACGGCGAAGCGGTCGTGCTCGACGAGCGCGGCGTGCCCGACTTCCAGGCCTTGCAGAACGCGTTCGACGCCCATCGTCCGCAGGACATCGCGATCTTTCTGTTCGATCTGCCGTTCCTGAACGGCTACGACCTGCGCGGCGTGCCGCTCGAACAGCGTCGCGCGATGCTGCGCGTGCTGCTCGAAGGCGTCGACGATCATGTGCTGCGCTTCTCGAACGATTTCGCGTTCAGCGCCGACGAATTGCTGAAGAGCGCGTGCGACATGGCGCTCGAAGGCATCATCGGCAAACGGCGCGACGGCCGCTATGTGTCGGGCCGCTCGTCGTCGTGGATCAAGCTGAAATGCCGACGTCGCCAGGAGTTCGTAATTGGCGGCTATTCGGAGCCGGCCGGCAGTCGCGCGGCGTTCGGCGCGCTGCTGCTCGGCGTGTACGACGGCGCGGGGCGACTGCAATACGCGGGGCGCGTCGGCACCGGCTTCGACGCCGCGCTGCTGCGCTCGGTCAAGCAGGCACTCGACGCGCACGCGAGCCGGCGCATGCCATTCGCCAGCGCCCCGCGCGAGCGTAGCCGCACGCCGGTGCATTGGGTCGAGCCGGTGCTGGTCGCCGAATGCAACTTCGCCGAATGGACGAGCGACGGCATCGTGCGCCAGGCGTCGTTCGTGAGTCTGCGTACCGACAAGCCGGCGCGCCAGATCGTCAGGGAAACCGCCCGACAAGGAGCCGACGTGCAACAGCCAAGCGAAACCGCCGCCGACGACATGCCGCAAAAGGGCGGGCGGAAGAGGACTGAGGCAAAGGACGTGAAGGAGGCGGTGGCCGATGAGGCTGCGTCGAAGCAGGCTGCGGCGAAGGGAGCGGTGGTAAAGAAAACTGCTGCCAGGAAAACTGCTGCAAATGGAAGCGCGGCAAAGAAAGCAGCAGATGGAAGCGCCGCGGAAAAAGCAGCATCAAATGAAGCCACGTCCAATGAACGCGCCATAAAGAAAACCGTCGCAGAGAAAGCAGCATCGAAAACTGCCGCAAAGAAAAAAGCCGCCACCGCCGATCGTCCCGCCGAACCCACCACCACACCCCGCGCCCGCGCGCAAGCCGAAATCGCCGGTGTGCGCATTTCGCACCCCGATCGCGTGATCGACAAAAGCAGCGCTACCACCAAGCTCGATCTGGTGCGCTACTACGAATCGGTCGCCGAGTGGATGCTGCCGCATCTGCGCGAGCGGCCGGTTGCGCTGGTGCGTGCGCCCGAGGACATCGGCGATGAGCTGTTTTTCCAGAAGCACAGCCAGAAGCTGGCGATTCCGCACGTCACGCAGCACGAGGGACTCGACCTCGGGCATCCGCCGCTGATTACCCTCGATACGCTTGCCGCGCTGGTCGGCGCCGCGCAAATGGGCACGGTCGAATTTCACACGTGGAATGCGGTGGCGTCGAGTATCGAGAAACCCGACCGTATGGTGTTCGATCTCGACCCGGACCCGTCGCTGGGCTGGGCGCGCATGATCGAAGCCGCGCAATTGACGCACTCGCTGCTCGAAGAACTGGGTCTGCAGTCGTTCTGCAAGACCAGCGGCGGCAAGGGACTGCACGTCATCGTGCCGCTCGCGAAACAGGCCGGCTGGGACGAGGTGAAGGATTTTTCGCAGGCGGTCGCGCAGCACATGGCGACGACGTTGCCGCAGTACTTCAGCGCGAAGATGGGCGCGCAGAATCGCAAGAAGAAAATCTTCATCGATTATCTGCGCAACAACCGCGGTTCGAGCACGGTCGCCGCATTCTCGGCGCGTGCGCGGCCTGGGCTAGGCGTGTCGGTGCCGCTCGGGTGGGACGAGGTCGCGGAGACGACGAGGGGCGATCAGTGGCACATCGGCAATGTGCACGAGCGCCTCGCGGACCTGAAGAGCGATCCGTGGGCCGCCTATGCGAAGACCCGTCAACGCATTACCGCCGCGATGAAACAGCGGCTGGACGAGGCGGGCTGAACAGACGAGTGCTCAGTTGGCCGTTTGACGCGCCTGGGTGCAGTGGGCGCGAATCGATGCAAGCGGATCGAGCGGACCGCACGAATCATGCGAGTCGCACGAATCAAGCAGACCGCACGGATACGCGTTCGACCCGTGCGACCGCATCGCAGGATTACTTCACCCGCTCACCACAGGAAGGAGCACGCCATGAAGACCGCGCCGCAATCGACCGACGGCGATCAGCACGCCAACCCACCCGCTAACCCTCGCTCCGATGCGCATACGGAAAAAAATCCGCGCTCGCTAGAAGAGGCGGCTGCGCCGCTGCCGCACGAAAGCGACCAGGACCCGGAGTCGCAGCACGAGGACCATCCGCGCGATGTCGGCAAACAGGCGCATCAGGATCTCGAACGCGGACTCGAAGATACCGATCGTCGTGGCGGCGACGACTATCAGACGCGCACGCAGAACGACGCGCATACCGATGTCAACTCGGATCGCAAGCAGCCGGGAGGGAAAGGCGGTCGGTGATGGTTGAGCGCATCGGGAATCCCACCCAAGCTATTCCCTCGCATCAGACTCCCCCGGCTCCCGATCCCAATACGGCGGATCACCAAAATGCGCGGCCAGAAAATCGATGAACGCGAGCGTCTTCGGCGGCACGAACGCGCGGCTCGGATACACGGCCCAGATCGCGACATCGTTGGCGAGCGGATAGCTGTCGAGCACGCTCACGAGTTCGCCGCTGCGCAGATAGCGCGCCACGTCCCACGTCGATTTCAGCGCGATGCCGAAACCGGCCAGCAGCGCGTCGCGAATCACTTCGCCGTTGTCGGTGACGAGACGGCCGCCCACGCGCACATCGAGCGCGCCGGCCGGTGTCATGAAGCCCCAGTCGCGCTGGTCCGACAGGATGATGCACTCGTGCCGCGCGAGCTCCGACGGATGATGCGGCGTGCCATGCGCGGCAAGATACGCGGGCGACGCGCACAGCACACGCCGGTTCACCGCGAGCCGCCGCGCGACCAGCGACGAATCCTTCAGCATGCCGACGCGAATCGCGACATCGATGCCCGCGTCGACCAGATCGACGAGCTGATCGGTCAGCCGCAGATCGACGCTCACGCCCGGATAGCAGCGCAGGAATTCGCTGATCACCGGCGACACATGCTGCCGCCCGAACGACGACGGCATCGATACGCGCAACCGTCCTTGCGGCTCGGCCTGCGCGCGGCCGACCGATGCGCGCGCGGCGGCGGCCGCATCGAGCAGCGCCTCGGCGCGTGTCATGAACACTTCGCCATCCTGGGTGAGGCTGATGCGGCGCGTGGTCCGATGCAGCAGACGCGCGCCGAGCAGCTTTTCGAGCTGCGCGATCCGCGCACTGGCGACCGCCGCCGATACGCCGAACTCGCGCCCGGCCGCCGACACGTTGGCTAGCAGCGCGGCGCGCACGAACAGCGCGACGTCGAGCAGATCGAGCCGCTCGCGCTCGTCGGGCAGCGAGCGGCCGACAGATTCATGCGTACTCATCGCGGATACTCATTATTCGGAAAAGCCAAAAAATGTTTCAGTCATTATGACTGTTTTAAAAGAAGACCGGCGATCCTACGATAACGCTCATGTCGTCGCCGGTGATGACCGCCAGCGATGCTTCCTTCCGAAACACGAATCTGAAATCCGAACCCATCAGGAGCAGCCATGAAAGCCGTCGGACTCTACCGTTATCTGCCGATCGATCACGCCGAAGCGCTCGTCGACGTCGAGATTCCTCAACCCGAAGCCAGCGGGCGCGATCTGCTGGTCAAGGTCGAAGCGATCTCGGTGAACCCGGTCGACACCAAGGTGCGCGCGCCGAAAGACACAGTCGAATCGACGCCGCGCGTGCTCGGCTGGGATGCCGCCGGCACCGTCGTCGCGGTCGGGCCGGACGTCACGCTGTTCAAGATCGGCGATCCGGTGTTCTACGCGGGCAGCATCACGCGGCCGGGCGCGAACAGCGAATTCCATCTGGTCGACGAGCGGATCGTCGGACGCAAGCCGGCGTCGCTCGATTTCACCCACGCGGCCGCGTTGCCGTTGACCGCGATCACCGCGTGGGAGGCGCTGTTCGACCGTCTCGGCGTGTCGCCGCAGGGCGCGCACAAAGGCCGCTCGGTGCTGATTTTCGGCGGCGCGGGCGGGGTCGGCTCGATCGGCATCCAGCTCGCGAAGCAACTCGGCAAGCTGCAGGTGATCGCGACCGCGTCGCGGCCGGAGTCGGCGCAATGGGCGCGCGAGCTCGGCGCGGATCACGTCGTCGATCACTTCGGCGATCTGCCCGCGCAGTTGAAGGCAATCGGCATCGAGCAGGTCGACTACGTGCTGATCTTCAACGACACCGACCGCAACTTCCCGGCCGCCGCGCAACTGATCAAGCCGCAAGGCGGCATCTGCACGATCGTCGAGAACGGTCAGTCTCTGCCGGTCGAACTGCTGAAGTCGAAGAGCGCCGCGTTTCACTGGGAGTTCATGTTCACGCGCTCGATGTTCGGCACGCCCGACATGATCGAGCAGCACAAGCTACTGACCGAAGTTGCACGGCTCGTCGATGCGGGCACGTTGCGTACGACGCTCGGCCAGGACCTCGGCCGGATCAACGCGGAGAATCTGCGGCGCGCGCACCAGCTGCTCGAAGGGGGACGCGCGATCGGCAAGCTGGTGTTGACGGGCTTCTGAGCGTAGGCCAGTGGCGCAGGGCCGGCGGCGCGCATCGCCGGTCCGTGCGTGCGGGATGCAGATGCACGCAGCCTGAGGCCTCGCACCGCTTTCAGAAATTCAGAGATGAAAGCGGCACGCAGAAACGGTCTTCTCGCAAGCGGGTTAACACCCGAGCCGACACGACACGCGCGGTGCCGTGCTTGGCGTTAGACTGGTGGAGCAGCATGCTAAAACGGTTGCGTGTCTTGCGCCGCAGCGGGCCGGTCCGAACGCACGAGTCGGGCAGGGCGAGGCAGTAGCGCTGGGTGCGGGCGCGCAGCGGCACAACAACGAGGTGACAGTATGGGCTCCAGCTTCAAACTCTCCGCCGTTTCCGTTGTCGCTTCTCTCGCCTGCGCGTTGATGCCGGCTGCCCATGCAGCCACCGCGATCACGGTGACCAACCAGGCCGCGCTCGATGGTCCGATCCGCTACACGGTTCGCGTGACGTCGAAACAGTTCGGCAATTCCCAGGAAACCCGCACGATCCGCTCCGGCGAATCGGACGACTTCACATGGAAAACCGTGCCGCCGGGCGGACCGGTGGCGGGCACGGATGCGTGCCCGAACTACTCGTCGCTGGCGGTCGATGCGAATGGCGCGATGATTCGCCAGACGCAGATACGCTTCGCGCCGGTGGTCGCCAAGGACGGCACCGCGAGCGTGCAGCTGAGCTTCCAGGCGCAGACGCCGCGCGGCGTGAAGACCGTGACGAGCGGCGGCAAGACGCTCAAGTGTCCGAACGACGTGCGCGTGAGTCAGATTGTGCGTTTCACGATGCCGGTCAACGGCACGACGAAGACGCTGACGCTCAGCGATGGCACCGAGGTCGCGGTTAGCGCGAAGCGCTGAGCGCTGGTTCGAATCTTCAGCGCATCCGCATCGAATCGGCAGCGGCGAATGCGTGCGTCGATGCACCGATGTAGCGGGCGCGGTGGATGTAGTGGGCGAGTGAGCCCACTGCGAAGCCGCGCAAGCAGAGCCTCAGGTGCGGCCTCAGATGCGCCGGGCACAGTTCAAACGGGCAACGCAAGCATGCACTTCAAGCGTGAGCCCAGGCGCGGCGGCCATGACTGCGCTGAACGCGCCCCCACTCGCCGGCTGAGCCTCAACCCTTACGCGCCTGCCGCTCGACAAGCCTCGCCGGCAGGAACTGATGCTCCGCCGAAAACAGCCGCCGGTACGTGAGCAACACCGCGCCAACGGTGCCCAACGCCGACGACGCGGCGATCAGAAACATGATGACGATCTGATAGCGCACCGCCTGCAATGGCGACTGCCCGGCCAGCACCTGGCCCGTCATCATGCCGGGCAGACTGACCACGCCGACCACCGCCATCTGATTGAGCGTCGGCATCATGCCCGCGCGCACCGCCTGGCGCGCCGGCGCCTGCGCGGCTTCCCAACGCGTCGCGCCGAGCGCGAGCGCCATGTCGACGCGGTCGCGCCGCGCGGTCAGCTCCTCGGTCATCCGTTCGACGCCGAGCGACACGCCGGTCAGCGTATTGCCGAGGATCATCCCGAGAATCGGAATCGCATATTGCGGTTCGTACCACGGATGAATCCGGATTACCGCGAACAGCCCGACCGCCGCGACCAGCCACGAACTGAGCCAGATCGACAGCACGCTGTCGGCGCGTTGTCCGGCATAGGTGTGGTGGCCGCGCTGCGCGCCGGCGAAACCGGCGATCAGCGTCATCAGGATCATCAACGGCAGCACCACGTACCAGCGGTCGAAGCGGAACACCCAGCCGAGCACGTAGCCGATCGCGAGCAACTGCACGACCGTGCGCACCGCGGCCCAGGCGAGCTTGCGTTCGAGATCGAGCTTCAGCGCGACCGACACCGCGCCATTCACGACGATCAGCAGCGTCGCGATCGCGACGTCCCACAAGCTCAGATTCTGCAGGCTCATGGGCGCGGCTCCCGAGCTTCGTTTGCGTTGACGTCGTCACGCGTATTGGCGAATGTGATTTGTTCGAGCACGCCGGCGCGCATCGTCAGATGCCGCTCGCTCATGCGGGCCGCCTGCTCCAGGTCGTGCGACACCCACATCGACGCATGATGTCCCGGCGCGGCATCGAACCACGCCTGCACCAGCGCTTCGATCGCGCGCGACGAAGCCGGGTCGAGCGACGCGGTCGGCTCGTCGAGCAGCAACACCTCGGGCGCGAGTTGCAGCACGCGAATCAGCGCGGCGATCTGCGCTTCGCCGCCCGACAGTTCGCTTGCGCGCTTGCCGAGGAAGTCGTCGCCGCGACCGGCCTGCGCGGCGAGCGCGGCCGCGCGCTCGCGATCGAAGCGCACGTCGCTATATGCGCGCAATTGGTACGGATAGCGCAGATTGTCCTCGACGCTGCCGTCGATCAGCGCGGGCCGCTGGCGGATATACGCGACGTTGCGCCGATAGCGCGGAATCGCCGCGCGCTCGACCGGCGCGCCATGCCACAGGATGCGTCCGGCATCGATCGGATCGAGCAGCGCGAGGGCGCGCAGGAACACGCTCTTGCCCGAGCCGGACGGCCCGGTGATCGCGACGCGCTCGCCGGCGCGCAGCGCGAAGCGGGTCGGCTGCAGCAGGGTCTGGCCGCGGTGCGCATCGCGCCGCACGATGCCGTCGGCGAGAACGAGGGGAACATCATCGGTCATGACGAGGGGAGAAGGTGAAGAGGCAGCATGAGGAAACAACCGGGCCATATTCACGATGAATAACGGCGGCTTGCGCGAACCGCTCGCGATGACGCCCGATCGCGGCGCGCGGCGCAGTCAATCTGCTGAACAAACTGTCATCGGACTGTGTGCCATGATAAAACGACTACCGCATGGCGATTCATTACTCGCATCCGGGCACGATATCTGCTGCTCGGTGCTCAACGTAGAAAAATAGCGGAGCCTTTCAATGGCAGGGTCGAGCAGTATCGGAAGAAGGATCGGAAAAATCATCACGTGGCTGCTGGTGGTGCTGGTGATTCTGATTGTGGCGCTGGCCATCTTCATTGTGACGTTCGACTGGAACCGCGCGCGGCCTTATGTGAACGACAAGGTCACTCAGGCGATCGGCCGGCCGTTCGCGATCAACGGCGATCTGAAGGTGGGCTGGCGCCGCCCGGTCGGCGAAACCGGCTGGCGCGGCTGGGTGCCCTGGCCGCGTTTCTCGGCGGCCAACATCACGATCGGCAATCCGGAATGGACTCGGCAGCAACAGTTCGCCACACTCGACGAAATCGATTTCGAGGTCAAGGTGTTGCCGCTGCTCGCGCACGACATCGTGATTCCGGCGATCCATCTTGTGAATCCATCGGTCGATCTCGAACGACTGGTCGATGGACGCAACAACTGGACGTTCAAGATGCCGGCCTCGAGCGGGCCGTCCGAGTGGAAACTCGATCTGCACGACATCGCATTCGACAAGGGCAACATCTCGTTGTCCGATCAACAAAAGAAAGTCGACCTGAAGATGGCCGTCGATACGCTCGGTCAGCCGATTCCGATCGGCGAGGCGCTCAAGCAGCAGGAGACCGCGTCGCGTAGCGCGTCGGCTCAGGCGATCGGCCGCGCGGGCGCGAGCAAGCTGGCCGCGCAGGCCGAGGCGCAGGCGGCGTCGGAGGCGCGGGCGGCATCCGCGGCGGCGGCTTCCGAAGCGGCGCTGGCATCGGGCGCATCGGGCGCGGCTGCGACTTCCGGCGCGACGACGGGTGCGGCTTCGGGTATGGCGTCAGGCGCAGCACCGGCCACGAGCACTGCCGTCACGAGCGGCGCGGTCGGCAGCACCGGCACCACCGGCAGCGAAGTCGCCACGGCCTCGGGCGCCAGCGGAGCTGTTACCACCCCGTCACGCGCGACGCCGCTTTACGCGATAGCATGGACCGTCAAGGGCACCTACAACCGTACGCCGGTGTCCGGCAGCGGCAAGGTCGGCGGCGTGCTCGCGCTGCAGGACGCGGACCGCCCGTTCCCGGTGCAGGCCGACGTGAAGGCCGGCGATCTGCATATCGCGTTCGTCGGCACCGTCACCGATCCCGCGCATCTGGCGGCGCTCGACCTGCGTCTCTGGCTGCAGGGCAACAGCATGGCGCGTCTCTATGCGCTGACCGGCGTGACCTTGCCCGATACGCCGCCGTATGCGACCGAAGGCCATCTGATCGGCCACTTCAAGTCGCACGGCAGCGTCTTCACGTATGAAAACTTTACAGGCCGGGTCGGCGGCAGCGATCTCAACGGCTCGTTGACCTATACCGCGCGCGAACCGCGTCCGTTGCTGCAGGGCGAACTCGTCTCGCATCTGCTGCAGTTCTCCGACCTCGCGCCGGTGATCGGCGCGGATTCGAACGCGAGTAAGGCGAAGCGCGGCGACGCGACCCATCAGCCGAGCGATCGCGTGTTGCCGGTCGAGGAATTCCGCACCGACCGCTGGAAGGCGATCGACGCCGACGTCAAGTTCACCGGCCGGCGCATCGTCAAGAACTCGGATCTGCCGATCACGGACCTGTACACGCACGTCGTGATGACCGACGGCGTGCTGTCGCTCGAACCGCTGAAGTTCGGCGTGGCAGGCGGTTCGCTCTCGTCTGACATTCATCTCGACGGTAGCGCGACGCCGCTGAAGGGGCGCTTCGCGATGGCCGCGCGGCATCTGAAGCTCAAGCAGCTGTTCCCGAACGTCAAGACGATGCAGGACGCGCTCGGCGAGATCAATGGCGACGCGTCGCTGTCCGCGACCGGCAATTCGCCAGCAGCGCTCGCGGCGACGTCGAACGGCGAAGTGAAGGCGCTCGTGACCGACGGCACCGTGAGCCGGCTGCTGATGGAAGCGGCGGGGCTGAACGTCGCGAACGTCGTGTATGAAAAGCTGTTCGGCAATCACGACGTGAGGATCAACTGCGCGGCCGCCGATTTCGTCGCGACCGACGGCGTGCTCGAATCGCGCGTGTTCGCGCTCGATACCGACGACGCGGTGATCAACATCGACGGTCACGTGAATCTGCGCGACGAGACGTTGAACCTCGGCGTGCATCCGCATACCAAGGGCTTCCGGGTTTTCTCGCTGCGCTCGCCGCTGTACGTGAAGGGCACCTTCAAGGATCCGCACGTCGGCGTGGACGCGGCCGCGCTCGCGCTGCGCGGCGGCGCGGCGATCGGCCTTGGGTTGATCAATCCGTTTGCCGCGCTGATTCCGCTGCTCGCGCCGAGCAACAACAAGCCGTTGCCGTGCGGGGAATTGCTCGCGCAAGTCCGGCAGTTGCCGAAGGCGCCGCCGCCGGGCGTCAAACAGCAGCCGAAGGCACCGATCTCGCTCGATGGCACGCCGGCCAGCGCGCCTGCGAAGAACGGCGCGTCGGCGCCGTCGCCCGCTACGAAGCGTCAGCCGGCGACGCTGCCGCCGGCGAGCGCGGCCGAGTACAAGGGGAGCTGATGCTGGCGGATTGGCCTGCGGACTGGATAAGCTGGTGTGTCGGCGGTGGCCTGTGCGTGCTGTTTCTGTGGCTGATCAGCGTGCCGCCCGCGCGCGAATGTATCGACGATGCATTGATCGAGTGAGTGCGCGATTGAATCACCTGCAACCGCGTACGCTAACCGGCAGCGCGACTGCGCGCAGCTACGTCGGAGCGTAGCGGGAGAGCAAAGGGGAAAAGGGAAAAAAGGAAGGTGGGAAAGGCAACGCCGCGAAGCGCGACGTTGCCGGAAGAAAAGCGTAGCTGCCTGAAGACCAAACTCGACCCAACCCAATTCGTACCGGCCGTCAGCAGCCCTGATATTCGGCTGACCTGATTTACCTGAGCGAGCGCGGCGTCGCATCGCCGGCGGCATCCTGGCGACGCACGCCGCGGCGAGTGCCGATGCGGGTCGCGCCGAACTCCGTCAGGATCTTGCCGCGCGCACGGCTCGCAAATACCAGGAAACCGAAGCCGTCCGCTTCGTACCAGTAGCCGCCGTTCTCGAGACCGTCGAGCGGCTGCTCCAGCGCGTTCGTAATCGATTCGATGCAGCGCCGCCGCAATTCGGCCGGCCCGGGATAGGGCGGCTGCGCGCCGCGCACACTGCATAGAAGCACGTCGAGTCCGGGTAGCACGTGCGCATAGAGCACCGGTTCGTCCTGCGCGCGGGCGCGCGCAATCTTGGTGTCGAGCTGACCGAACGGCTTGAAGTGCCGTAGAACCGCGAGGAACGACTCATCGCCGTCCACCTTCGCGCGTCTACGCTTTTTCGGGAAGGACATAAAAATTCGCCTGAAAAAGAATTGCAAGAAACGCTGCGTCCTCATGCGACCACTCCCGGCTTTCGCGCGCCGCACGTCGATCTTTTATAGCATACGACAAGGCCGGATTCACGGTGATTCGACGCCAGCGTCGTTCCACCGCCTCCCGCACGAATCATGCCGAACCGCCGCGCCGCGTGCATTCGCATCCCAGCACATCTTGTCTCCATCATAGACGCAGCCGGCGCGGAAAAAACATCCCATCCCAATAAAAAAGTCACTTTTGTGTGGGCCAGCGCCTGCTTGGGCCTACGTTGAAATATCTCCAATTCACATCGATAATGACCCGTCCGGCCGCGCCGTGCCCGGCTTACGGGGCGCAACGGGTACGCGCGAGCCATGCCGTTCGAGTGACAGCCTGAGCGACGGCCTGAACGCCCTGACGGAAACATGAAACTATTTACCAAGGGTCTGCTGTTGATTGCGGTGCCGAGCGCGGTCGAGCTCGCGTTGCTCGGCTTCGTCTTCGATACCCAGGAACAGACTGCGCAGGCTGCGCGGTGGGTCGACAACAGCAGGCAGATCCTCTATCAGTCGTCGGCGCTCGTCGATCCGTTGTTGCGCGAAGCCGCGCGCGTGCGCACGGCCATGGTGACCGGCGACGCATCGGCGATCGACCGTCACGCGGTCTGGGTCGATCTCAACGACCGCCTCGCGAAGCTCGATGCGCTGGTCGCCGATACGCCGCCGCAGGCCGAACGCGTGCGCAACATGCGGCACGCGATCGATGCCTATCGCGAGCAGAGCGCCGCGATCTCGCAGGCCTTGCATCAGGGGCGCGGGCTGAACGCGTATCGCGCGCTCGAAACCGGTGCATTGCCGCGGCAGATCGCGGTGTTGCGCGACGAGCTCGCCGATTTCGATGCGGCCGCTTCGCAACTCGATGCCGAGCGCTCGGCCGCGCTGGGCGAGCGGCGCGAGTTGCAGCAGCGCGCATTGATCGCCGTGGTGTTTGGTTCGATGCTGATCTGGGCGGTCACCGCGTTCGTGTTCGCGCGCAGCATCGGCCGACGTCTGGAAGTGTTGACCGACAATGCCGAGCGCCTCGGCAGCGGCCGGCCGCTTGCGGCGCCGTTGTCGGGCAGCGACGAAATCGCTGGGCTCGACGCGGTGCTACATCAGACCGATGCGCGTCTGCGCGAAGCGGAAGCCGAGCAGGCCGCGTTGAAGACGCAACTCGAAGCGAGGGTCGGCGAGCTGGCGGCCGTCAACGAGGAATTGCGCCAGGAAACCCAGGACAACGAAATGTTCATCTACAGCGTGTCGCACGATCTGCGCTCGCCGCTGGTGAATCTGCAGGGTTTTTCGAAGGAGTTGCATGTGTCGTGCGACGAACTGGACAGCCTCGTCGCCGACGCGCGGCTGCCGGACAGCGAGCAGCGGCGCATGACGCATATTCTCGACGGTGACGTGCGCGAGTCGCTGCACTATCTGCGTAGCGCGGTCGCGCGCGCGGCATCGATCATCGACGCGTTGTTGCGGATCTCGCGCGCGGGCCGGCTCGAATACCAGTGGCAGCGGGTCAGCGTCGGGCGCGCGGTCGGGCGGGTCGTCGATGCGATGCAGGGCGCGATCCTCCAGCGCGCGGCGACCGTCACCGTGCGCGAGCTGCCGCCCGCCTGGGGAGACCCGGCGGCGGTCGAGCAGATCTTCAGCAGTCTGATCGGCAATGCGCTGAATTTTCTCGATCCGGCGCGCCACGGGCGCATCGAGATCGGCGCGCTCGAAGCGGAGTCGGTCGACGCCAACGAGCCGCGCGCGCCGCGGATGCGCACGTACTACGTCCGCGATAATGGGCTCGGGATTCCGGCCGCGTATCTGTCGAAGGTGTTCCGCGCGTTCCAGCGTCTGCATGGCGATGTCGCGAGCGGCGAGGGCATCGGGCTCGCCGTGGTGCGGCGCACGGTGGAGCGGCACGGCGGGCGCGTATGGGTCGAATCGGCCGAAGGCGCGGGCTCGACGTTTTTCGTCGTGCTGCCCGAACAGCCGGTGCGTTTCTGAGCACGTAGCTGCAGCGGTGGGTGCGATGCAGGGCGCTTCATGCGTCGGCACGTCATTGACGTTGGTCATTGACGTCGGGCAGTGACATGGGTCAATGACGTTAGTGATGATCGGATAAATCGGTATCAACCTGGGCTCGGACAAGGACGCGCGCCGCGTGCGTCATGCCCGACGAATCGTTAGCACGGAGAGTCCATGAATCACGCGCAAACGGTCAGCATCGTGCTGATCGAAGATGACGACGGGCACGCGACGCTCGTCGAGCGCAACCTGCGCCGCGCCGGCATTTCGAACGGCTTCGTGCGTTTTCGCGACGGTCAGCAGGCGCTCGACTATTTCTTTGGCCCGACGCCGGCGCAGCCTTTCGTCGATGCTAACGGCCAGCCGTATCCGTCGCGCGAGAGCCTCGAAAATTTCGTCGTGCTGCTCGATCTGAAGATGCCGCGGGTCGATGGTTTCGAGGTGCTGCGACGGCTCAAGGAAGCGCCCGAAACCGCCGCGGTACCGGTGATCGTGTTGACCACCACCGACGATCCGCGCGAAATCGCCCGTTCCTACGAGCTTGGCTGCAACGTCTACATCTGCAAGCCGGTCGAATACGATGCGTTCATCGAGGCGGTGCGGCGGCTCGGTTTTTTCCTGCAGGTAGTCAAGCTGCCGGGCGGGCATCGGCTGGCGCCGCCCTGAACGGTGGGCTACGGCACCGTGCCGCGATGCCGTGTCGCGTACCATGCCACGATGCCTTGCCGCAATGTCCGCGCTGAAGCCGTCCGAAAGCCGTTCGTGACAAGATGAGCCACCGAATCAGCCAGAGAAGATCTGCATGACCGAAGAAGTGTCCACGCCGCACGCCGCGTATGTGCTCGTCGTCGATGACGACGAAGGGATCCTGCGGCTTGCGCGCAAGTCGCTCGAACGCGCCGGCTGCCGGGTCGCGATCTGCGCCGGTATCGACGCGGCCCGCGAGCGGCTCGCGAGCGGCGGCCCCGACCTGCTGGTGCTCGACTATCAGTTGAGCGGCCCGGAGACCGGGCTCGATTTCTTCCGCCGGTTGCGCGCGGAAGGTATCCGCATCCCGGCGATCCTCGTGACCGGTTTTACCGACGAATCGCGCGTGATCGAAGCGTTGCGCGCAGGCGTGTCCGACGTGGTGCCGAAGTCCGGCGACTATCTCGACTATCTGCCGGAGGCGGTCGAGCGCGTGCTGTCGCAGGTGCGGCTGCAGCGTGCGTCCGACGAAGCGCTGCTGTTGCGCGATCGCGAGCTGCACTACCGCACGCTGTCGGAGGCGCTGCCGCACCTCGTGCTGACCTGCGACGCGACCGGCGACTGCGATTTCCTGTCGAAGCAGTGGTACGACTACACCGGCTTGCCCGAGCAGGGTTCGCACGGACTCGCGTGGCTCGATGCGGTGCATCCGGACGATCGCGAGGAGATTCGCCGCAGCTGGCTGAAGGCGGTTGCGGGGCCGGGCGGCGACTACCGGCACGACCTGCGGATTCGCCGCCACGACGGCGAATATCGCTGGTTCGACATGCGCGTGGTCGCGATGCGCGACGCGGAAAACAACGTCAGCAAATGGTTCGGCAGTTGCACGGACATCCATTCGCAGCGCGAGGCGATCGAGGAGCGCGAGCGGCTGCTCGCGTCGGAGCAGGCCGCGCGCCAGGCCGCCGAGGAAGCGAATCGCGCGAAGGACCGTTTTCTGGCGATGCTGTCGCACGAATTGCGCACGCCGCTCACGCCGGTGCTGGCCGGCGCGAGCGTGCTCGAGATGATCCCCGGTCTACCCGAGCAGGCGCGTGGCAGCGTGCGGATGATTCGCCGCAATGTCGAGCTGGAGGCGCGGCTGATCGACGATCTGCTCGACTTGACGCGGGTCGCGAACGGCAAGCTGCGGCTGTCGCTCGAAACCGTCGATGTGCATGATGTGATCGACAGCGTGCTCGAGCTGTTTCGCAGCGAGATTCAGGTCAAGCAGCAGGACGTGCACATCGACAAACGAGCGACCCATCACTACGTGCTCGCCGATCGCGCGCGCCTGCAGCAGATGCTGTGGAACCTGATTCGCAACGCCGCGAAGTTCACGCCGGACGGCGGCCACATCTATGTGCGTACGCGCGACGAACGCATGCAGGTGCAGATTTCGGTCGAAGACACCGGCATCGGCATCGAACCGGAACAGATTGGCAAGCTGTTCAACGCGTTCGAGCAGGGCGACCAGAAGATGACGCGGCAGTTCGGCGGCCTAGGCCTCGGGCTTGCGATCACGAAGGCCCTGACCGACGTGCATGGCGGCGTCGTGACCGCGCAAAGTCCCGGCGCGCACTGCGGTGCGACCTTCACGATCACGTTGCCGACCGCGGCCGCGCCGGCCGCCGCGCAGCCGGTGGTGGTGCCGAGCGCGGTGGCGCCGGCAAGTCCGCTCACGGTGCTGCTGATCGAGGATCACGCGGACACCGCCGAGGTAATGGCGCAACTGATCCGCAGTCTTGGTCATGAAGTGACGGTGGTCGGCCGTGTCGACGATGCGCTCGCCGCGACGCAATTGCAGCGCTTCGATCTGGTGGTCAGCGACGTCGGTTTGCCGGACGGCACCGGCCTCGATTTCATCAAGGCGTTCCGCGAGCATTCGGACGCGCCGGCCGTCGCGCTGACCGGTTTCGGCACCGACGAAGATGTGCGCCGTTGTTTGAGCGCGGGCTTCACTTCGCATCTGACCAAGCCGGTCAATTTCGGCCAGCTCGAAACGATGATCGAAGGCGCGGCGCAGGCGAGGGCGCACGACGCGCGTTAGGCACATCAGGCGAAGCGGGCGATTAGACGCATCGGAAAGCATCAGGACGCGCAATTTTGCGCAACGGCTGAATGGCGCTTTTCGCGGACTTTCATGCCGAAAACGCGGAGTGTACGAATCCTGAAAATGTGACGAATATTGAAAGCAATCTGAAAAGATAAAGGCCTGTTGCGAAGTCGTTCGCAACAGGCCTTTTTATTTCATCGACGCCGTAATCAAGCTGGCGTTTTATTTCATTCGATTCAACGCTGCGAGCTCTTCAGCGAATCGCGGATCTCGCGCAGCAGCAGCACGTCTTCCGGCGTCGGCGGCGGTTCGGCCGGCGCGGCTTGCGGCTCCTTGCGGAGTTTGTTAATGAACTTGACCATCAGGAAGATGATGAACGCGAGAATGATGAAGTTGATCGTCGCGGTAATGAACGAACCGTAACCGAACACCGCCACGCCTGCCGTCTGCAGGTCTTTGTACGAGCCGGGGTTGCCTTTGTAGGTCGCCGGAATGTCGCCGAGGCGAATGAACAGATTGGAAAAATCGAGGCCGCCGGTAGCGATCCCGACAATCGGCATGATCAGGTCTTTAACCACGGAATTGACAATGGTGGAAAATGCGCCGCCGATAATCACACCGACCGCGAGATCCATCACATTGCCCTTGAGGGCAAATTCTTTAAATTCCTTAACCATGCTCATACAAAATACCTCCCCAGATATGAATAGCCGAATAATACCAATCTGAAGCGGATAGGCTAGTGTTTTAGCCCCAATGCAACGCAGGTATTTCGCGCGCGTTGCCGGCGAGGAAAGCTAGCGCGGAAACTGTGACTCGCTATGACGCGCGCGCTCCAGATGCGCGGCAAAACTGACCGGGTCGGTATTGGTGCCGCACAGCAGGACGCCGACGCGCTGTCCTTGCAGAGGCTCGCGCAACGGACCGAGCAGCGCGGCGGTGGCGGCCGCGCAGGCGGGCTCGACGGCAAGCTTCAGTTGTTCGAACAGAATCAGCATCGCTTCGCGCAACTGATCGTCGGAGACGGTGACGAGCCGGTCGATATGACGGCGGCACAACTCGTAGCTGTACTGCTCGGTATGCGGCGACATCAGCGAATCGGCGATGCTGTGCATCGGGCCCATCCTGATCGTATGGTTGGCCGCGAAGCTCCTGCTCATCACGTCCGAGCCTTCGGGTTCGACACCATACACGTGCAGATTCGGATTCGCGAGCCGCAGCGCGGTGGAGACGCCGGCCGCGAGCCCGCCGCCGCCGATCGGCACGATCACCGCTTCGAGGTCGGGCGTTTGCGTCGCCCATTCGTAGCCGAGCGTGGCCGAGCCGAGCACGGTGCGATAGCCGTTGAACGGATGCACGAAATAGCGGCCTTCCTCGGCCTCGATGCGGCGGACCAGTTCGAATGCTTCGGCGAGATTTTCCGCGTAGACGATGTCGGCGCCGTATTCGCGGCATAGCGCGACGCGCGCCGGATTGGCCGCGCTGAACAGCACGACCTTCGCGCCGATGCCGAGCCGTTTCGCCGCGTAGGCGACCGCGACTGCGTGATTGCCGCCCGACACGCAGGTGACGCCCGCGCTTTTTTGCGCGTCGTCGAGCGCGAGCAGATTGGTGAACGCGCCGCGTGCCTTGAAGCTGCCGCCCGCCTGCAACAGCTCGAACTTGAAATTCACCACCGTGTCCTGCAGCGACGCAAAACCGGGTCGGTCGAACACCGGCGTGCGCGCGACCCATGGCGTCAGCGCGAAGTGCTGCGCGGCGATGTCGTCGAGGGTGGGGATCGGCTCGCCGTCGATCGTGTGGTCCGTGTGCTGCGGCATGGCGCTTGACATGGCGGTCGCTCCGACGTCGTCGATATCGATGAGACCCGTTTCGCGGCGCGCAGTTTCAATGCGGCTGCGCGCCGCCGCAACAAGATCGGCCCGCGGCCGCAACGCGCCCGCATCGAGGTCAGGCAGCCTCGACCGACATGCTGTGGATGAATTTCTGCAGGAACCGTTCGCACTGCACCAGCTGATCGAGCGCGACGAATTCGTTCGGCTTGTGGGCCTGCTGGATGTCGCCGGGACCGCAGACGATGCTCGGAATGCCCGCGTTCGCGAACAGGCCCGCCTCGGTGCCGTACGCGACCTTGCGCTTGTCCTGATCGGCGGTCAGCGCGCGCACGAGTTGCGTGATCGCCGCCTGTTCGGACGCATCGAGGCCGGGCGCCGCGGCGATTTTCGTGAACTCGATCGCGGCCGACGGATGCTCGCGCTGCATTTTCGGCAGCAGCGTTTCGCGCGCGTAGGTATCGATGCGCGCGAAGATCTGCTCGGGATCGAGCGTCGGCAGATTGCGGAATTCGAACTGGAACTGGCACTCGGCCGGCACCGTGTTGATCGCGTTGCCGCCCACGATCGTGCTGGTCTGCGCGGTGCTGAACGGCACGTCGTAGAGTTGGTCGAACGGGCCCTGCTCGCGGAACTGATCGGCCATGTCGCGGATGTAGCAGATCAGGCGCGCCGCATATTCGATCGCGTTCAGGCCCTTCGGCGTCAGCGACGAATGCGCGGCCTGGCCGCGCACGCAGCACTGATACGTGTTGATGCCCTTGTGCGCGATGATCGGGCGCATGCTGGTCGGCTCGCCGACGATGCAGCCGTCCGGCTTCACGCCGCGCTTCATCAGATCGGCGATCAGAAGCGGGGCGCCGACGCAGCCGATTTCCTCGTCGAACGACAGCGCGAAGTGAATC
This sequence comes from Paraburkholderia antibiotica, assembly GCF_012927125.1. GTDB lineage: Bacteria > Pseudomonadota > Gammaproteobacteria > Burkholderiales > Burkholderiaceae > Paraburkholderia > Paraburkholderia antibiotica. The sequence continues at coordinate 383,407 of NZ_JABBFZ010000004.1, read as the reverse complement.
GGCTTCGCGAGCTTCGCGCGCTGCATGTTGGGCACGAGCGAGAGCGCCGCGCCGATGAAGCCTTTCATGTCGCAGGTGCCGCGGCCATAGAGCTTGTCGCCGCGAATTTCGGGCTTGAACGGATCGCTGTCCCATTGCTGGCCGTCGACCGGCACGACGTCCGTGTGACCCGACAGCACGACGCCGCCGTTGGTCTCGCCGTCGTGCGCGGGAATCGTCGCGAACAGGTTCGCCCATTTGCCGCCGTTGCCGTGCGTGAGCGTCGCGTCGATACCGAGCGTGCGGAGCTCGTCGCGCACGGTTTCGATCAGACCGAGATTCGGATTGCGGCTCACCGTGTCCATCGACACGAGACGCGTGACCCACGGAAGGGAAGCAGGCGAGGCAGCGGAAGCGGCCGAAGCGGCAGGAGACGATTGTGAGGATTGCGCTGTTTCAGCGGCATGAGACATGACTGGACTCCGGCATTTGAGTCCATCGATCATATCCCAAAATGAATGCCGATAAAGGCGTTCGAAAGCCGTCGTCGCGTTGGCGCAGCGCAGCATCGACGTAAAAAACGGGGGACGTCCCCCCGTTTTTTCTTCTCACGACGTGAATGTTCAACCAGCGCTCAACGCACGTCAGCGCACGCTCAGCGCGCGTTCGCCGCCCCAGCAGTGCCGCGATTCGGCGAGCCGAGCGCGCGCAAGGTTTCCTTGACCGTCGCGACCCGCACCGCGAAATCGGGGCTGCGCGTTTCGATGCGCAGCTTGTCCTGACCCGCGAGCTTGATGTGCTTATGCTTCTGCACCATCTCGATGATCCGCATTGCGTCGATCGGCGGATTCGGGATGAACTGCAGTCCGATCACCGCTTCGCCCGCATCGATCTTCGAAATACCGAGCGGTTTCGCGGCGAGCCGCAAGCGGTGCGTTTCCACCAGCGCATGCGCCTGCGGCGGCAGCTTGCCGAAGCGGTCGATCAGCTCTTCCTGAATGCCGTCGATCGAATCGTTGTGTTCGCAGTTCGCGAGGCGCTTGTACAGCGATAGCCGCTCCTGCACGTCGCCGCAATAGTCGGACGGCAGGATCGCCGGCGTATGCAGGTTGATCTCGGTGGTCGCGGCGAGCGGCGCGGTGAGGTCGGGCTCCTTGCCGTTCTTCAGCGCCTTCACCGCGTCGTTGAGCATGTCGGTGTAGAGCTGGAAGCCGATCTCGTGAATCTCGCCCGACTGCTTGTCGCCGAGCACTTCGCCGGTGCCGCGAATTTCGAGGTCGTGCATCGCCAGATAGAAGCCCGAGCCGAGTTCTTCCATCTGCTGGATCGCTTCGAGCCGGCGTTGCGCCTGCTTGGTGAGCCCTTGCGGATCGTGCACCAGCAGATACGAATACGCCTGGTGATGCGAGCGGCCGACACGGCCACGCAACTGATGCAACTGCGCGAGCCCGAACTTGTCCGCGCGATGAATCAGGATCGTGTTCGCGCTCGGCACGTCGATGCCGGTTTCGATGATCGTCGTGCACAGCAGCACGTTCGCGCGTTGGGCGACGAAGTCGCGCATCACGCGTTCGAGTTCGCGCTCGTGCATCTGGCCGTGCGCGACCGCGATGCGTGCTTCGGGCACCAGCGCTTCGAGCATCTGGCGACGATTCTCGATCGTTTCGACTTCGTTGTGCAGGAAGTAGACCTGGCCGCCGCGCTTCAACTCGCGCAGCATCGCTTCGCGAATCACGCTGTCTTCCTCGCGACGCACGAAGGTCTTGATCGCGAGGCGCTTCTGCGGCGCGGTCGCGATCACCGAAAAATCGCGCAGGCCTTCGAGCGCCATGCCGAGCGTGCGCGGAATCGGCGTCGCGGTCAGCGTCAGCACGTCGACCTCGGCGCGCAGCGCCTTCAGCGCTTCCTTCTGGCGCACGCCGAAGCGATGTTCCTCGTCGATGATCACGAGCCCGAGCCGCTTGAACTGCACATCCGACGACAGCAGCTTGTGCGTGCCGATCACGATGTCGACCGAGCCTTCGTTGATCTGCTGGATCGCCGCGTTGACTTCCTTGGTCGACTTGAAGCGCGACAGCTCGGCGATGCGCACCGGCCAGTCGGAGAAACGGTCGCTGAAGGTTTGCGTGTGCTGCTCGGCGAGCAGCGTGGTCGGCGACAGCAGCGCGACCTGCTTGCCGCCCATCACCGCGATGAAGGCCGCGCGCAACGCAACCTCGGTCTTGCCGAAACCGACGTCGCCGCACACGAGGCGGTCCATCGGCTTGCCGCTCGTCATGTCGCCGATCACCGCGGCGATCGCGGCGGCCTGATCCGGCGTTTCCTCGAAGCCGAAGCTCTCGGCGAACTTCACGTAGTCCTTCGGCTCGAGCGCGAACGCGTGACCCTCGCGTGCGGCGCGGCGCGCGTACAGGTTGAGCAGCTCGGCGGCGGTGTCGCGGATCTGCTGCGCGGCCTTGCGCTTGGCTTTTTCCCACTGGCCGGAGCCGAGCGAATGCAGCGGCGCGCTGTCCGGATCGGCGCCGCTATAGCGCGAGATCACGTGCAGTTGCGCGACCGGCACGTAGAGCTTGCTGTCGCCCGCGTATTCGAGGTGCAGGAACTCGGTTTCGCCTTCGCCGAGGTCCATCGTGACGAGTCCCATGTAGCGGCCGATGCCGTGCTGCGAATGCACGACCGGGTCGCCGACCTTCAGCTCGGACAGGTCGCGCACCATCGAATCGACGTTGCTCGCCTGTTCCTGGCGGCGGCGTCCGGCGCGGCGCGCGAGCGGGCCGTACAGTTCGGTTTCGGTGACGATCGCGAAGCCGTCGTCGGGCACCGCGAAGCCGTTCGCGAGCGGCGCGACGCCGAGCGAGAACGGCGCGTCGCCCTTGAGCCAGTCGGCGAAGCTGTCGGCGGACGCGGGCTTCAGGTGGTTGTCGGCGAGCAGTTGCAGCAGCGTCTCACGACGGCCTGCCGATTCGGCGGCGAACAGCACGCGGTTCGGCGTCGTGGCGAGGTACGCGCGCAGGGCCGCGACCGGGTCGTCGGCGTGACGGTCGATCGCGAGGTTCGGCAGCGCGACCGACCAGGCGCCGCCGCCGTTCGTGGCCAGCGCGAGCCGCGCGAACGGCTTGGCGAGCGTGAAGAAGTCTTCGTCCGACAGGAACAGCTTCTGCGGTTCGAGAATCGGCCGGTCGCGGTCGTGCGACAGGAAGTTGAAGCGCTGCTTCGTGTCGTTGGTGAAGCGCCGGATCGCCGCGTCCAGATCGCCGACGAACGCGAGTTGCGAGCCGTCGGGCAGATAGTGGAACAGGGTGGCCGTGTCCTCGAAGAACAGCGGCAGATAGTATTCGATGCCCGCCGACGGCACGCCGTTGCCGATGTCCTTATAGATCGACGCGCGGCTCGGGTCGCCCTCGAAGGTCTCGCGCCAGCGGCTGCGAAAGGCCGTGCGCGCGGCTTCGTCGAACGGGAATTCGCGGCCCGGCAAGAGGCGCACGTCCTTGACCGGATAGAGGCTACGCTGCGTATCGGGGTCGAACGCGCGGATCGAGTCGACCTGATCGTCGAACAGGTCGATCCGGTACGGCAGCGGCGAGCCCATCGGGAACAGGTCGAGCAGCGAGCCGCGCACGCAGTATTCGCCCGGCCGCACGACCTGGCTCACGTGCTCGTAGCCGGCGAGCGTCAGCTGCGCCTTCAGCTTTGCCTCGTCGAGGCGCTGGCCCTGCGAGAACGAGAACGTGTAGGCGGCCAGAAACGACGCGGGCGGCATCCGGTACAGGGCGGTCGTGGCCGGCACCAGCAGGATGTCGCAGCGGCCCTCGCCGAGATCGTGCAGCGTCGCGAGCCGCTCGGACACGAGGTCCTGGTGCGGCGAAAAGGTGTCGTAAGGCAGCGTTTCCCAGTCGGGCAGGAGGCGCACGCGCGCGTCGGGCGCGAAGAAGCCGATTTCCTGCGACAGCCGCTGCGCGTCGACCGCGCTTTCGCAGACGACCGCCAGCAGCGGCATCTTCTCGCGCCAGGCGAGATGGTAGCGGGCGATCAGCAACGCGTCGGACGAACCGCGCGTGCCGTCGAAGGCGAAACGCTGGCCGGCCTTGACGAGCGCGACGGGCGAGGAGGACTGCGAGGATGCGGCGATATCGGGCATAGGGGGGAGAAAAAGCGGCTCGGGCTCACACGTGACCGGCAAGTTTACGCGTGTGCGGGCGTAGATGCGAAGGACCTATTATAAAATCCGTGCTTTACTTTGACCTGGCGGCATCCGCACTCGTGACTTCCCGTCTCTTCGCCCTGATTCCGTGCGCAGGCACCGGCAGCCGTTCCGGTGCCGCGATGCCCAAGCAATACCGCACTGTCGCCGGCCGCGACATGCTGCATTACTCGCTCGCCGCGTTCGATGCGTGCAGCGAATTCGCGCAAACGCTCGTCGTGATCGCGCCCGACGACCAGCACTTCGACGCCCGCCGCTTCGGCGGTCTGCGCTTTGCGGTGCGCCGCGAAGGCGGCGCGTCGCGCCAGGCGTCGGTGCTCAACGGTCTGCATGCGCTCGCCGAATTCGGCGCGCACGACGACGACTGGGTGCTCGTGCACGACGCCGCGCGGCCCGGCATCACGCCGGCGCTGATCCGCACGCTGATCGTGTCGCTGAAGGACGACGCGGTCGGCGGCATCATGGCGCTGCCGGTTGCCGATACGCTCAAGCGCATCGACGCCGCGTCCGCCGATGGCCGGATCGCCCGTACCGAGGCGCGCGACGGCTTGTGGCAGGCACAGACACCGCAGATGTTCCGCATCGGCATGTTGCGCGACGCGATCCTGCGCGCGCAGGCCGACGGTCACGATCTGACCGACGAAGCGAGCGCGATCGAATGGGCGGGGTATGCGCCGAAGCTCGTGCAGGGCAGTCTGCGCAATTTCAAGGTGACCTATCCCGAAGACTTCGATCTGGCCGACGCGATTCTGAGCCGACCGGCGGCTTCGTGACCGGTTGGGGATTGGGTTAGGCCGCGACGCGGCATCGGGCGCGGCCTGGCGCGAGGGCACCGCGATGCTTTCAAGGTCGGTGCGTGAATCCGCCGCGCCGACGCAGCACTTTTTCAGCTTTAAGAGCTTCAGGACTTGAGGACGTGACGCAAATGGATTTCAGAATTGGGCAGGGCTACGACGTACACGCGCTGGTGCCGGGACGTCCGTTGATTATCGGTGGCGTGACGATTCCGTACGAGCGCGGGCTGCTCGGCCATTCGGACGCGGACGTGCTGCTGCACGCGATCACCGATGCGCTGTTCGGCGCGGCGGCATTGGGCGACATCGGCCGTCATTTCTCGGATACCGACGCGAAGTTCGCGGGTGCCGACAGCCGCGTGCTGCTGCGCGAGTGCGTCGCGCGGGTGAAGGCGGCGGGTTTTTCGATTGGCAACGTCGATAGCAGCGTGGTCGCGCAGGCGCCGAAACTCGCGCCGCATATCGAAGGGATGCGCGCGAATATCGCGGCGGATCTTGGTCTGCCGATCGACCGCGTGAACGTTAAGGCGAAGACCAACGAGAAGCTCGGCTACCTCGGCCGTGGCGAGGGCATCGAGGCGCAGGCCGCGGTGCTGCTGGTCAGGAACTGAGCGTATTCGCTCCCGGCCTTCATCGGGAGGGACGCTCAATATAAAAGCCCGCGGCTTCATCGAAGCTCGCGGGCTTTTTTTCATTCATGTCTGGTGGCACCAAAGCCGCCGTCTTACCGCACCCTCAAAGCGTCGCGCCGCCGAGCGAGCGGTTGCTCGGACACAGCCCGTCCGTCAGCAGGCCGTCGAGAATCCGCAACACCTCCTGCGCATTGCGCCCGACGTTCAGATTGTTCACCGACACGTGCTGGATCGTGTTGTCCGGATCGACGATAAAGGTCGCGCGCAAGGCGACGCCGGCTTCCTGGTCGCGCACGCCGAGCTGGTCGATCAGCTCGCCTTTCACGTCGCCGAACGAGTAGTGGTTGAGCCTGTCGAGTTCCTTCTGCTCGCGGCGCCACGCGAGCTTGACGAATTCGTTATCGACGCTGCCGCCGAGCAGCACCGCTTCGCGGTCTTCGAATTCCTTCACGAGCTTGCTGAACTCGACGATCTCCGTCGGGCAGACGAGGGAAAAGTCCTTCGGATAAAAGTAGATGATTTTCCACTTGCCCGGAAACGACTGCTCGGTGATGTCCTCGAATGCCGAGACGCCGTGCTCCTCGTGGTGATTGAAGCCGGGCTTCGCGGCGGTGACGGTGAACGCTTCGAGCTTGTCGCCAACGGTTTTCATGCGGGTGCTCCTTCGTCAAGCGGAAAACGGCAGGATCGACGCTCAGTGTTCGTAATCGGTTCGGCGCAGGTGACGTCAGGTCCCTTTCGCGAGCGGAAACTCGATCGTGACTTCGAGGCCGGGGCCGGGCGAGCGGTTGCGCAGACGCAGCGCGCCGCGATAACGCGCGACGAGCCGCTGCACGATCGCCATGCCGAGGCCCGTGCCGTTGGCCTGGGTACGCGCCGAATTCACGCGATAGAACGGCCGCGTGACGAGCGCAAGCTGGTCTTCGGGAATGCCCGGTCCTTCGTCGACCACCGAAAGCTCGACGCGCGAATGCGACACGCGCGTCTCGAGAATCACGTGCGGCACGCCGTCGCCGTCGCTCAGGCCATACTTGCGCGCGTTCTCGAGCAGATTGCCGACCACGCGCCGCATGTCGGTTTCGTCGGCCTCGATCACCGCCGACGGCGCGAGCCGCGTGATCAGCCGCATGCTGTCCTCGCTTTGCATGCGCGCGGCGAGTTCGCCCGCGATCACCGACAGGTCGACCGGCTCCGGCACGCGCTGCACCGGGCGTGCGTAGTCGAGGAAGCGGCCGATGATCATGTCCATCTGCTCGATGTCGTCGACCATCGCGTCCTTGGTGGCCTGGTCGGACGGGCTCATTTCGGTTTCGAGCCGCAGCCGCGCGAGCGGCGTGCGCAGATCGTGCGAGATGCCCGCGAGCATCAGTGCGCGGTCGGCCTCGAGCTGTTCGAGGTCGCGCACCATCTGGTTGAAGCTGCGGTTGGTTTCGGCGGCGACGCCCATGCCGCGCTCGGGCAACGGCTCCGGCGACTGCCCGGAGCCGACCCGGCGCGCGGCCATCGCGAGTCGCGCGAATGGCCGGTTCACCAGACTCGTGATGAAAGCCGCGCCGAACAGCGACAGCGCGAGCGCGAACACGCCCCAGCCGGCCCATTGCAGACCGGTCGCGTTGTCGAGCTGATCGCGGTCGAGCGCGACCCAGTAATCGTCGTCGTCGATCTTGAAGCTGATCCACACGCCGTTGATGTCGTTCACGCTCTGCGCGATCACCGTGTCGTCGCCGAGACGGCCGCGGATGTCGTGCTCGATCAGCCGATTCAGCGATTCGTCGGGCTGGAGTTTGTATTTGTCGGTGGCTTCGCGTGGGTACACGCGCACCCCTTCATTGCTCTCCAGATCCTGCAGCAGCGCGCGCCGCAGGTCGGGATCGGAATAGAGGAGTGCGGTGCGCGTGAGCTTGACGATCGCGACGAGCTGCAGCGCCACGCGCTGCGCGCGCGGCTCCCGTTCGATCACGCGAAAGCTCTGGAACCACGCGGCGAGACTGACTGCGATCAACAGTGCGATCAGCAGAAAAGTCCGCCAGAAAAGGCCGCCGAACGCGAGCGTCAGGAGGCGCCGGTCGATCCGCATGGACCCTTCTTATGAGAAGTCAAAAACGGCAACTATTTTGGATTGGACCGGAGTCGGTGCTTTGTCTGGGGCCCATGTAACGCGCTGAAGTTGAAGCGCGCACTCAGGCCGACGGTTCAAGTGCCGGCTCCGATCGACCGCGACGAAGCGCATTGGACCAGAGTAGGCGCTAAAGCGCCCACCTTGGTCGACATTTACGCGGGGCGCAGGCTTAGGCTGCACCGTCGGGGATGAAGACGTAGCCGAGACCCCACACGGTCTGAATGAAGCGCGGGCTGCCCGGATCGGGTTCGATCAGCTTGCGCAGACGCGAGATCTGCACGTCGAGGCTGCGGTCGAACACCTCGTATTCGCGGCCGCGCGCAAGCTCCATCAGCTTTTCGCGCGACAGCGGCTGACGCGGATGACGCGCGAACACCTTCAGCACCGAGAATTCGCCGGTGGTGAGCGGAATTTCCTGGCCGGCCTTGGTGAGCGTGCGAGTGGCGAGATTCAGCGCAAATTCGCCGAATTCGAACACCTCGGTGGTTTCCGACGGCGCGCCCGGCAATTCGGACGGCGACTGACGGCGCAGCACCGCGTGAATCCGCGCGACCAGTTCGCGCGGATTGAACGGCTTGGGCAGATAGTCGTCGGCGCCCATTTCGAGGCCGACGATGCGATCGACGTCCTCACCCTTGGCCGTCAGCATGATGATCGGCGTGCGGTCGTTGCTGCCGCGCAGGCGGCGGCAGATCGACAGGCCGTCCTCGCCCGGCAGCATCAGATCGAGCACGAGCAGATCGAAGCGCTCGCGCACCCAGAGCTTGTTCATGGACGGCGCGTTTTCGGCGACGTAGACGTTGAAGCCCTGTTCGCCGAGGTAACGGCGCAGCAGATCACGCAGGCGTGGATCGTCGTCGACGACGAGGATTTTCGAAGGGTTTTTGGTTTCCATGGTCGGCATCTTAGCGCGATTAGAAAGTGGTGCGCGGTTACCCTATTTCAGGGGTTACAGTCAGTTACAAAATTTACCCGCAGTGTGGCGCGGCGTAAAGTATGCGCGTTTAGACTCCTTTACTGAATGCGGCTGTTCGGTGGATACTTCACTCGACAAAACTCTCGTACCCGGCTGTTACCGGGGTTTTATACGCATCTGAGGTAGCCGGTTGCCGCGCCACGAAGGGAACAACATGAAGGGAGGGGTTTGGCCGAATGTGCGCCTGAGTGTGATTGCACTGGCGGTAGCCGGTACGCTCGCAGGCTCATTGGGTCCGACGTTCGCCCATGCGCAGCCGCCCGCCGAAAGAGCGGCGAGCGAGCGCGCGTCCCGATCCGGCAACGGCCGTGCGAATCGCCACAACCCCGGCATCGATCATCCTGCTTCTGACGCGATCCTGCGTACCGCAGTTCCCCCCGATCTCGATCAACGTCGCCGCGACGGGCATATGACGCCCGAAGAGCGCCGGCTCCTGCGGCAACATATCGAAGACGCAGTGCGCGAGCTGTACAAGCGCTAAGCGCGCTGGTGCTGGCGCGGAAACAGGCGCCGGGGCTCGAAGACGATCTCGCGTCATTCTCCGCTTTTCCGCTTCGCTCTGCTTTTCATCGCTGTTTCCTCCATCACGCGCATTGCGTGAAAATTCCTGTTGCATCTTCGGCGTCAACTTGTGCATCCGCTGTTCCGTTGTGTCGAAAACATCGGCGCATTTTTGTTGCGCCTTCCGTCGTGCATTTCAATCCGTACGGCGTTTCTATTTGCGACATCGTGAAAACCCGGATCAGCGATGACGAAACATCTTCGACGTCTTCCAGAAGGCCTGTGGTCGCTGGCTGGCGCGAGCGCGGCAGCGGTGTCGAGCGTAGCCTCGAAGGCCACGTTCGCCGCGCAACGCACGCCGCAAGCGACGCATGTCGGGCACCGCGCGGCATCGACGGATCTGCGCATCGCGGAAAGCGGGCAAAGCATTCTCGATATCGACGACGCCCGCTTTTTCCTCACCCGCATCGGCTTCGCGCCCAGCAACACCGAGCTCGCGCACTACACAGGACTCACGCGCGCACAGGCCGTCGCCGAAGTGCTCGCGTCCGCGCGCACCGAGGCCGTCTTGCCGCCGCCCGAGTGGATCATCGAGCCAATTCCGACGCGCGCCGAACGCAATGCGTGGACCGAAGATCAGCGTCGTGAGCAACAGAAGCGGCGTGGAGAGCATTACGAACTATTACGCGCATGGTGGGTGCGCGAGATGTTGACTGGCCCGTCGCCGCTCACCGAACGCATGACGCTTTTCTGGCATAACCACTTCACGTCGGCGCAGGACAAGGTCCCTTATCCGCAATTGATGGCGCGGCAAAACCTGCTGTTGCGTCGTCATGCGCTCAATCATTTCGGCGAGCTATTGCATGACGTCGCGAAAGATCCGGCGATGCTGCAATACCTCGACGGCGCGAGCAATCGCAAAGGCCGGCCGAACGAAAATTTCGCGCGCGAGGTGATGGAGCTGTTCACGCTCGGCGAGGGGCACTATACGCAGCGCGACGTCGGGGAGGCCGCCCGTGCTTATACCGGTTGGAGTCTCGATCCCGATACGCTTGCCTACACGTGGCTCGCCAATCGGCACGACGACGGCGAGAAGACCGTGCTCGGCCAGACCGGCCCGTTCGATGGCGATCAGGTGCTCGATCTCCTGCTCGCGCGGCCCGAAACGGCGAGCTTCGTCACGACGAAACTGTGGCACGAGTTCGTGTCCGACACGCCGGAGCCGGCGCGCATCGAAGCGATCGCCGGGCAGTTTCGCGCGAGCCGCTACGACATCAAGGTCGCGTTGCGCGGACTGTTGCTGAGCGACGCATTCTGGCGCGACGACAATCGCGGCGTGCTGGTGAAGTCGCCGATCGAGTTCGTGGTCGGTACGCTGCGTGCGTTCGAGGTCGACTACGACGATACCGCGCATTTTGTCGCGCAGATTCGCGCGCTCGGCGAGAACCTGTTCTATCCGCCGAACGTCAAAGGATGGCCGGGCGGCACGACGTGGATCAATAGCTCGACGTTGCTCGCGCGCAAGCAATTCGTTGAGCAACTGTTTCGCGCGACCGAGCGTGCGAAGCCGATGCGCATGAGTGGTCCGGCGAGCGGCAAGACGATGATGGGCGTGGCGCAGGCGGCCCCGGTTTCAGCGTCAGCCGCGGGTCAATCGCGCGTCGTGCCGCAGCACGCAATGGCGCGCGCCGGGCAGGGTGGCGTACGCTTCGACATCGCGGACTGGCTCGCGCATTACGGCACGTCGCCGGCCGCGAAGCCGGGACTGTCGGTCGAATTGCAGTTGCAGCACGCGGTCCTGCCGTTCACGCCGGTCGATGCGATCGCCACCGATTCGAGCGCGAGCGCCTACCTGCAAGCGTTGTTGATGGACCCGGCCTATCAGTTGAAATAACCCGCGCGGCGGCGATACGTGATACCCGATCCGCGCTGCGCGATGGCGACAGCCCACGCGCCGGCCTTATCACCACGAGGAACAGCATGAAACGACGCAGCTTTCTTTCGATGAGCGCGGCCGCCGGCGCATCGCTATGGTGGCCTCGCGTGGCCGGCGCGCAGGACGCGCCGCGCGTATCGAACGCGTTGCTTGCGTCAGGTCGCGGCTACGACAATCTGCTGATCCTGATCGAACTGAAGGGCGGCAACGACGGCTTGAACACCGTGATCCCGTTCGCCGATCCAACCTACTACGCGCTGCGTAAAAACATCGGCATCCAGCGCGAGCAGGCGATCCAGCTCGACGAGCGCACCGCGCTGCATCCCGCGTTGCAGCCGTTGCTGCCGCTGTGGCACAGCCGGCAACTCGCGATCGTGCAGGGCGTGAGCTACGCGCAACCGAACCTGTCGCATTTCCGTTCCATCGAGATCTGGGATACCGCGTCGCGTGCCGATCAATATCTGCGCGACGGCTGGCTCACGCGCGCGTTCGCGATGCGGCCGGTGCCCGCCGGTTTCGCCGCCGACGGCGTGGTGATCGGCAGCGCCGAGATGGGGCCGCTCGCGAACGGCGCGCGGGCGATCGCGCTCGTCAATCCCGCGCAGTTCGTCAGCGCGGCGCGGCTCGCGACGTCGGTGTCGCTGCAGCAACGCAATCCGGCGCTCGCGCATATTCTCGACGTCGAGAACGACATCGTGAAAGCGGCCGACCGGCTGTGTCCCACGCCCGGCCAGCCGCAATTGCAGACCGCGTTTCCGGGCGGCGCTTTTGGCAGCTCGATCAGAACCGCGATGCAGGTGCTGGCCGCGTCCGATACGCGCCAGCATCGGCCGTCGAGCGGGCAGGGCGTGGCCGTGATCCGGCTGACGCTGAATAGCTTCGATACGCACCAGAACCAGCCGGGTCAGCAGGCGGCGTTGCTCAAACAGTTTGCGCAGGGGCTGGCGGCATTGCAGTCGGCGCTCACCGAACTGGGCCGCTGGGACAATACGCTCGTCATGACGTACGCGGAGTTCGGGCGTCGTCCACGCGAGAACCAGAGTAATGGCACCGATCACGGTACGGTGGCGCCGCATTTCGTGACGGGCGGGCGTGTGCGCGGTGGCCTGTATGGCGTGCCGCCGGTGCTGACGCGGCTCGACGGCAATGGCAACCTGCCGGTCGGCGTGGATTTTCGGCGGCTTTACGCGACGGTGCTGGGACCGTGGTGGGGGCTCGACGCGTCGGCGATCCTGCAGCAGCGCTTCGAGCCGCTGCCGTTGCTGCGCGTGTGAATGCTTGCGGCGGTGAGTGGTCGCGTTCGTATGTTCGCGCGATGCTCCGCGCATCTTCTGCTACGTGTGATGCGCCTATTCTTTCTATTTCGCGCGCCACGCGATCCACAGCTTGCGGATCGGTGTCAATGAAATGCGTTGATGCAGCACGTGGTAGCCGTCCCGCTCGATTTCATCGAGCAAGGCCAGCGAGAGCGCCGCGAGTGCGAGCAGCGTGCGCTGGGTGCGTCGCGCGTTCGTTGGCACCGCTGCCAGTGCGGTCTGCAGCGCGGCGCGTGCGCGCTGCGTCTCGAAGCGCATCAGTTCGGTGAACGCGTCGGTGTATTTGCGATTGATCAGATCGGCGGCGGTGACGTTGAAGCGCTGCATTTCGTCGATCGGAATGTAGATGCGGCCGTGACGCGCATCGTTGCCGGTTTCGGCGACGAACTGCGCAAGCATCAGCGCTTCGCCGAGTGGCGCGGTCCATTCCGGCGCGGGTGCGGAGCCATCGGTTGCGTGGCCGTGGCCATTGTTCGTGGCGTTTGTTGCCGCGCGGGAAACGAGTGCCGCGAAATTGCCGCCGACGCCGCGCACATAGCGCTGCAGATTCGGATAGTCGAGATAGCGCGCCTGGTCGAGATCCATTTCGAACCCGACGAGCAGCGCCTGCAACGCGGGATACTCGGCCTGGACGTTCGGCAGATAAGCCGCGAGCGCCTTCGATACCGGATGCGACGGCGACCCCGTGGCCAGCGCGGCGATTTCCTTTTGCCACCACGCGAGCTTGGTGCGGCCCACCGCGGGATCGCTCGTTTCCTTGACCGTTTCCTCGAACTCGCGACGCAGCGCGAACAGCGCGGTCAACAGCGGCTGACTGGCAGCGCGCGCCTGGCGCAACGCATAGTAGGTGCTCGATCCGGGCGGTGCCGCTTTTTGCTGGCAATAGTCGTCGAAATTCACGGGTTTGGTATGTGGGGAAGGGCGGGCGAGACGGACGAGAGGGGCGCGCGGCGTTTGCCGGGGCGCCTTCGCGCGGAGCCGAAAATTGTAGCATCGGCGCCGCTCGCGCAGATATCGGCAGGTGCAGACAAGCGCGAATCAATCGGTTAGAATCTCGCGCTTACGCTTTCGGGCGCACGTAAATTGCGTGCCCGGAAACGGACAGGACATCGGGTATGCGGGTATGACGCCCACACAACATGCCCGGCTGCGAGGGTGGCGAAATTGGTAGACGCACCAGGTTTAGGTCCTGACGCCCGCAAGGGTGTAGGGGTTCGAGTCCCCTCCCTCGCACCATGTATTGAGCGGTAAAGAAAAACCCCGTCGAGTCTTTGGACCGACGGGGTTTTTGTTTTTGGGCGTTTTTCTGGGCGGTTGTCGGGCCAGCGGGCTCGCGGCCCGCTATGCCCGGCCGCGGCTCCCGCCCAAACTCGAAGCCGCCATATAAAGTCTCAACGAAGCGTCAACGAGTGGATGGCGCGGCCGACGCGCGGCTCAGGCGCCCGGCGTTCCCGCCTGTTCCTGCGAACCCGGCAATTCAGCCTGCACAGCGCCTTCGAGGAAGCGACGCGTCGATTCGAATGCCTGCAGCATCTGGTCCGGCCACGGCGTTTGCAGCATGACCGCCTGATGGTTCTCGAATGCCGACGACAGCAGCTTCGCCAGTTCCGGCGAACGAAGATGACGCAGCACGACGCTGACCGCGATCGCCGTCGCCTGGCTCGCGCCGGCGGTCTGGAGTTCCGATGCGGTGAGTGCCGCGAGCTGTTTGTTGATGTCCACAGAAGCTTCCTGGATGATAAAGGGAGTCAAGGCGCGTTGGCCGATGCTCAATTTTGACACGCGACGCGCGTTGCTGTGAAACGGCCGGCTTCGCGCCTGTCCAGGATGTCGGTCGTCACGAACCCCGTGCGTTGATCGTGTCGATGATCCTGTCGAGGGCGGCGCCGAACGCGGCTTTTTCGTCGTCGTCGAGACAGTCGAACATGTCGCTGTTCCACTTGCGCGCGATCGGCATCACTTTCCGGTACAGCGCACGTCCTTCCTGCGTGAGCGACACCAGCACCACGCGACCGTCCACGGCGCTCGGCTCGCGCTGCACGAGACCCTGGCGGATCAGCGCCTCAGCCGCGCGGCTCGCCTGGCTTTTGTCGAGATTGGCATGGCGCGCCAGTTCCATGATCGAGAACGGCCCGAACGATCCCACCGACGCAATCACCCGCGCCTCCGGCAGCGTCACGTCGAGCTTCGCCGCGTAACGCTCGCTGATGCCGCGCTCGGCCAGCTTGTTCAGCACATGCAGACGGTACGTGAGGAACTGCTCGAGCCCGGCTTTGGCGGAGTCCTTCATGGTCATCCCGTGACGAGTGGAACGGTCGTGGCGCTGTGATTGTTGCTGCAACCCGTTTCGCGGGTCAACGCACGCCATATTTCAGGCGGGTCAGCTGTTCGGCCTCGTTGGCGAGCAGGCGCGCCGCGTCGCGAATCGCGACGTCGAGCGTTATGGGGCCGGGCGCGGGCGAGAAACAGCCGCTGAAATATTCGGCGAGACGGGGCAGCGCGGCGGGGTCGACGGCGCCCGACAGCAGCGTGGCGGGTACGCCCGCGGCTCGCGCGTGCGCGCAGGCAATGAACGGCGCTTTGCCGTGCAACGTTTGCACGTCGGAGCGGCCTTCGCCGGTGATCAGCCAGTCGGCGCCCGCAAGCGCGGCGTCGAGACCGATCTGCCGGGCGACGGTTTCGGCGCCCGGCTCGAACTGAGCGCCAAGCATGTGCAGCGCAAAGCCGAGACCGCCGGCCGCACCGGCGCCGGGCTGGGTGCGCGCGCTGCGGCCGAGCGCGGCTTCGAACAGATCGGCAAAGCGGGCGAGCGCGGCGTCGATCGACGCGACCTGCTCCGGTTTGACGCCCTTTTGCGGGCCGAAGACGGCGGTCGCGCCGTGCTCGCCGGTCAATGGATTGTCGACGTCCGACATGCCGACGAACTGCGCATCCGCGAGCCGGGTGTCGAGTTGCGATGCGTCGATCCGTGCGACGCGCGCGAGCTGTTCGGGCGTGCCTTCGAGCTCGTTGTCCTGTGCGTCGAATAACTTCAGGCCAAGGCCCGTGAGCAGGCCCGCGCCGCCGTCATTGGTGCTGCTGCCGCCAAGCGCGACGAAAAAGCGCCGCACGCCGGCGTCGAGCAGCGCGCGAATCGCCTCGCCCATGCCGCGCGTGCTGCGCGCCTCGACCGGCACGCCCATGCCGACCGGGTCGGTGATGCCGACGATCTCAGCCGTTTCAATAATGGCGCTACCGTCCGCGAGCAGGCCCGTAAGCGCTTCGCGCGTGGGGCCGGCCGCGCCGCGTACCGTGAGCTTGCGGCGTTCGCCGCCGCTCGTGAGCATCGCGTCGAGGGTGCCTTCGCCGCCGTCGGCCATCGGACAGATGCGTACGCTAGCGTTGGGGCACGCGCGCTGGATGCCGGACGCGATTGCCTGCGCGACCTGTTCCGCGCTGAGCGAACCTTTGAATGAATCGGGAGCGATAACGATGACGGGCGTGACGACGGGCGAGGGCGACGAATTCGGCATGGTGTCTCTGAAAAGTTTGAGTCGTTGTGAGCGGTTGCGAGAGCCGGTGATGCGCTCGGCCATGACCTGACCGGGTGCGTTAGCTTAGCAGCATGGAGGCGGTGGCTGAATATGTCGAACGGCATAGGCGGGATCGCGCTGCGGCGAGCGGTTTCGTGCACGTCGGTGCATGGGCGGAGTGCAGTTTTCGGCGTGGCCGGGAAGCGATCGCGGTAGCCGTCGAAAACCGGCCGGCGAGTGCGAAAACCGCTCGAAAAAGGTCCACAAAAGGGCTGGAATGCAGGTAAAACTCGATGCAATCATCGAATCCCGGCTAGGCGCGCAAATAGTTTGCTAAAATATTCGGCTCTTTGGACTCAACCGTGTTGCCGACAGCCTGCCAGCCCGCGGCGCAGGCGCGTGATTGATGAATCAGCGGCGCAATCGGCACAAGCCGATGCGAAGCGACATCGACAGGCGGCACGGAGAAGATAACTGATTCGCTCGAATAATTTTAGGACGATTGAAGCCATGGCTAACGTTGTTGAAAACCTCGGCAAGCTCGAACGCCGCGTGACGATTTCCCTGCCGAAGGATGCCGTGCAGAAGGAAGTGGATTCGCGTATCCGCCAACTCGCGAAGAACGTGCGCATGCCGGGTTTCCGCCCGGGCAAGGTGCCGCTCAAAATGGTGACGCAACAGTATTCGGGCCAGGTGGAAGCCGAAGTGCTGAGCGACAAGGTCGGCAAGGAATTCTTCGACATCAGCCGCACCGAAAATCTGCGTGTTGCAGGTCAGCCGAGCTTCGCGCCGAAGGCCGACGCCGCTGAAGGCGACTACGCGTTCGACGCGACTTTCGAGGTGTATCCGGAAGTGAAGCTGGGCGACGTCGCCACGGCTGAAATCGAGCGCACCACGACCACCATCAGCGAAGCGGAAATCGACCGCACGCTGGACATCCTGCGCAAGCAGCGCGTGCACTTCCACGCTCGCGGCGAAGCCGGCGAGCACGGCGACGGCGGCGCGGATACGGCAGCGAAAGACGGCGATCGCGTGACGGTCGACTTCGTCGGCAAGCTCGACGGTGAAGTGTTCCAGGGCGGTAGCGCGGAAAACTTCGCGTTCGTCCTCGGCGAAGGCCGCATGCTGCCGGAATTTGAAAAAGCGGCGCTGGGCCTGAAGGTCGGCGAAGCGAAGGAATTCGACCTGAAGTTCCCGGACGACTACCACGGCAAGGAAGTGGCTGGTAAGACCGCGCAATTCACGATCACGATGAAGAAGATCGAGTGGGCGCACCTGCCGGAAGTCGACGGTGAATTCGCAAAGTCGCTCGGCATCGAAGACGGCGATCTGACCAAGATGCGCGCCGAAATCAAGGACAACCTCGAGCGTGAAGCGAAGCGCCGCACGCAAGCCATCGTCAAGAATCAGGTGATGGACGCGCTGCTGAAGATTTCGGAACTCGACGTGCCAAACGCGCTGATCGAACAGGATCAGGAACGCCTCGTCGCGATGGCGCGCCAGGATCTGGAGCAGCGCGGCGTGCCGAACGCGAAGGACGCGCCGATTCCGGCCGCGATGTTCAAGGAGCAGGCCGAGCGCCGCGTCAAGCTGGGCCTCGTGCTGGCCGAGCTCGTGAAGGCGAACGAACTGCAGGCGAAGCCGGAGCAGATTCGTGCCGAAGTCGACGAATTCGCGAAAAGCTACGAAGACCCGAAGGAAGTCGTCCGCTGGTATTATTCCAACCAACAGCGTCTTGCCGAAATGGAAGCGTATGTCGTTGAAGCCAACGTCGTCGATTTCGTTCTGGGCAAGGCCAAGGTGACGGACAAGGAAGTGAGCTTCGAAGAGCTGGCAAGCGCAACGGCGCAAGCATAAGCGTCGCTGCAACGGCGTGCCGGCCGTCGGGGCAACCGACGGCCGGCACGCCGTTTTTTTGTGTCGCAAGGAAGCGTGGCGTACCGAACGCGGTGCGCGCGGCGCGAGAGAGACCGGCTCTTGAATACGGGTTTGCCGCACCAACCTGTGTCCAGCATCTAATATTCAGAACATTTCCAGACAAGGATCCATTGCATGACCTTTCGCGCCCAAATGCTGGACACGTTGACCTCCCAGTCGTCCCGGGATCTCGAAGCGCAGGCACTCGGTCTGGTGCCGATCGTCGTGGAAACGAGCGGCCGGGGCGAGCGCTCGTATGATATTTATTCGCGTCTGCTGAAGGAACGCATCGTGTTCCTCGTGGGCGAAGTGAACGACCAGACGGCCAATCTGGTGGTCGCGCAGATGCTGTTCCTCGAGAGCGAGAATCCGGACAAGGACATCTATTTCTATATCAATAGCCCGGGCGGCTCCGTGTCGGCGGGTATGGCGATTTACGATACGATGCAGTTCATCAAGCCGGACGTCTCGACGTTGTGCATGGGTCTCGCGGCAAGCATGGGCGCGTTCCTGCTCGCGGCCGGCGCAAAGGGCAAGCGTTTCGCGCTGCCGAACTCGCGCGTGATGATTCACCAGCCGCTCGGCGGCGCGCGCGGCCAGGCATCGGACATCGAGATTCAGGCGCGCGAAATCCTGTATTTGAAGGATCGGCTGAATCATCTGCTTGCACATCATACGGGTCAGCCCGTCGAGCGCATTGCGCGCGACACCGACCGTGACAATTTCATGTCCGGCGACGACGCGCAAGCCTATGGCCTCGTCGACCAGGTGGCGCACAAGCGTCCTTGATCTGGTACGGTTTTGCCCCGCTGTTTTGCTCGAAATCGGGGCGAAACCGCCATCGGGCCGGTTGTGAAATCATCAACATCCGTCCGGGCGTCTGCGGCAAGCGCCGTCATCCTGCTCACTAGCCCCGTCTTGCCCAAACTGCGAGGCGGGGGCAAACGGCGTATCATGTAATTCAGTGTCCGGAGGCTCACACATCTATGGCGGACAAGAAAGGGTCTAACAGCGAAAAGCTGTTGTATTGCTCGTTTTGCGGCAAGAGCCAGCATGAGGTCAAGAAACTGATCGCTGGCCCGTCGGTGTTCATCTGCGATGAATGTATCGACCTGTGCAACGAAATCATCCGCGACGAAGCTGCAGGCGCGGGTATCGAGGCGGGCTTGTCCAAGTCCGACCTGCCGACTCCGCAGGAAATCCGCGAAATTCTCGACCAGTACGTGATCGGTCAGGAACGCGCGAAGAAGATCCTCGCGGTCGCGGTCTACAACCACTACAAGCGCCTCAAGCATCTCGACAAGAAGGACGAAATCGAGCTGTCGAAGAGCAACATCCTGCTGATCGGCCCGACCGGTTCCGGCAAGACGCTGCTCGCACAGACGCTCGCGCGCCTTCTGAACGTGCCGTTCGTGATTGCCGATGCAACCACGCTGACGGAAGCCGGCTATGTCGGCGAAGACGTCGAGAACATTATCCAGAAGCTGCTGCAGAATTGTAATTACGAAGTCGACAAGGCCCAGCGCGGCATTGTCTACATCGACGAAATCGACAAGATCAGCCGCAAGTCCGACAACCCGTCCATCACGCGCGACGTGTCGGGCGAGGGTGTGCAGCAGGCGCTGCTGAAGCTGGTCGAAGGCACGATGGCGTCGGTGCCGCCGCAAGGCGGTCGTAAGCATCCGAACCAGGACTTCATCCAGGTCGACACGACCAACATCCTGTTCATCTGCGGCGGTGCTTTCGACGGTCTCGAAAAGGTTATCGTCGATCGTACCGAGAAGACCGGTATCGGCTTCGGCGCGAGCGTGAAGAGCAAGCAGGACCGCGACGCGGGCGAAGTGCTGCGCGAAGTGGAGCCGGAAGACCTGATCAAGTTCGGTTTGATTCCGGAACTGATCGGCCGTCTGCCGGTGGTCGCCACGCTCGGCAAGCTCGACGAAGCGGCGCTCATGAAGATCCTCGTCGAACCGAAGAACGCGCTGGTCAAGCAGTACCACAAGCTCTTCAACATGGAGCGTGTCGAACTCGAAATCCGTCCGGCCGCGCTGCAGGCTGTCGCTCGCAAGGCGATTCGCCGCAAGACCGGTGCGCGGGGCCTGCGCTCGATTCTGGAACAGGCGTTGCTCGAAGTGATGTATGACCTGCCGCAAATGAAAGGCGTCAGCAAGGTCATCATCGACGACAACGTCATCGACGGCGACGGCAAACCGCTGCTGATCTACGAAGACGCGCCGAAGGTCGCGGGTTCGAACTGATCGGCTTCGGATTCTGCAAAAAAGGCCGTTCATGGCGACGTGAACGGCTTTTTCGTTTATCGTGTGATCAGTTTGGTTGTTTTCACTATGGAGTCACTGAACCTTCGGAGTCATTGAACTTTTCCCACACGCGAAGGCTTGCAATATTTTCTGCTGGCCTTACCTATCGAACGAACTGATTCCACTCATGGGGAAATGAAATGTCAGGAACCCAACTCCTTCCGCCGGAACGCATTACGCTGCCGCTGCTCCCGCTGCGCGACGTAGTCGTCTTCCCGCACATGGTGATTCCGCTCTTCGTAGGCCGCCCGAAGTCGATCAAGGCTCTCGAAGCAGCGATGGAAGGCGGCAAGCACATCATGCTCGTCGCCCAGAAAACGGCTGCGAAAGATGAGCCGACCGAAAAGGACATGTACGAAGTAGGGTGTATCGCCAACATCCTGCAGATGCTGAAGCTGCCCGACGGTACCGTGAAGGTGCTCGTCGAAGGCTTGCAACGCGCGAAGACGCTTTCCATCGAAGAACAGGAAACGCAGTTCTCGTGCGAAGTCATGCCGCTCGAACCCGACCACGCCGACAGCGCTGAAACCGAAGCGCTGCGTCGCGCGATCGTGTCGCAGTTCGACCAGTATGTGAAGCTGAACAAGAAGATCCCGCCGGAGATCCTGACGTCGCTGTCGGGTATCGACGAGGCTGGCCGTCTGGCCGACACGATCGCCGCGCATCTGCCGCTCAAGCTCGACCAGAAGCAGCACATCCTCGAAATGTTCCCGGTCATCGAGCGTCTCGAGCATCTGCTCGCGCAACTCGAAGCCGAGATCGACATCCTGCAGGTCGAAAAGCGTATCCGTGGGCGCGTGAAGCGTCAGATGGAGAAGAGCCAGCGCGAGTACTACCTGAACGAGCAGGTCAAGGCGATCCAGAAGGAACTCGGCGAAGGCGAAGAAGGTGCGGATCTCGAAGAACTCGAGAAGCGCATCACGGCTGCGCGCATGCCGAAGGAAGCGAAGAAGAAGGCCGACGCCGAGTTGAAGAAGCTCAAGCTGATGTCGCCGATGTCGGCTGAAGCGACGGTCGTGCGTAACTACATCGACACGCTGATCGGCTTGCCGTGGCGCAAGAAGAGCAAGGTCAACAACGACCTGTCGAATGCGGAACGCGTGCTCGACGAGGACCACTTCGGTCTCGAGAAGGTGAAGGAACGCATTCTCGAGTATCTCGCGGTCCAGCAACGTGTCGACAAGGTCAAAGCGCCGATCCTGTGCCTCGTTGGGCCCCCGGGTGTCGGTAAGACCTCGCTCGGCCAGTCGATCGCACGTGCGACGAACCGCAAGTTCGTGCGCATGGCGTTGGGCGGCGTGCGTGACGAAGCCGAGATTCGCGGCCATCGTCGTACGTACATCGGTTCGATGCCGGGCAAGATCCTGCAGAGCCTGACCAAGGTCGGCGTGCGCAATCCGCTCTTCCTGCTCGACGAAGTCGACAAGATGGGACAGGATTTCCGCGGCGATCCGTCGTCAGCGCTGCTGGAAGTGCTCGATCCGGAACAGAACCATACGTTTGCGGACCACTACGTCGAAGTCGATTTCGACCTGTCGGACGTGATGTTCGTGGCGACGTCGAACTCGCTGAACATTCCGCCGCCGCTGCTCGACCGGATGGAAGTGATCCGTCTGTCGGGCTACACGGAAGACGAGAAGGTCAGTATCGCGCAGCGTTACCTGTTGCCGAAGCAGAAGAAGAACAACGGTCTCAAGGATGGCGAGATCGAAGTGACCGAAAGCGCGATCCGCGACATCATTCGCTACTACACGCGTGAAGCGGGCGTGCGTTCGCTCGAGCGTGAAGTGTCGAAGATCTGCCGCAAGGTCGTGAAGATGCTTCTGCTGAAGAAGGCTGAAGGCGCGGTGAAGGTCGACGGCAGCAATCTCGACACCTTCCTCGGCGTGCGCAAGTACGACTTCGGTCTGGCTGCGAAGGAAAATCAGGTGGGCCAGGTCACGGGTCTCGCGTGGACGGAAGTGGGCGGCGATCTGCTGACTATCGAAGCCGCGGTGATGCCGGGCAAGGGCAATGTGATCCGCACGGGTTCGCTCGGCGACGTGATGAAGGAATCCGTCGAAGCGGCGCGCTCGGTCGTGCGTTCGCGTTCGCGTCGTCTTGGCATCAAGGACGAAGCGTTCGAGAAGCAGGACATTCACATTCACGTGCCGGAAGGCGCGACGCCGAAGGACGGTCCTTCGGCCGGTATCGCGATGACGACCGCGCTGGTGTCGGTGTTGACCGGTATCCCGGTGCGTGCCGACGTCGCGATGACGGGCGAAATCACGTTGCGTGGTGAAGTCCTGCCGATCGGCGGCCTGAAGGAGAAGCTGCTCGCGGCGCATCGCGGTGGCATCAAGCTCGTGCTGATTCCGGAAGAGAACGTCAAGGATCTGACGGAGATTCCGGACAACGTGAAGAACGCGATCGAAATCGTGCCGGTCCGCTGGATCGACAAGGTGCTCGAACTCGCGCTCGAACGTGTGCCGCAGCCGTTGCCGGAAGAAGAACCGAAGCCGTCCGCGCCCGTCGCGGCGGAGCCGGGCAAGGACGCCGCAACGGAAGTCGTGAAGCACTGAAGTGTGATGCGCATGAAAATGCGCTGAAGCATCCAGCAGTAACGTAGTTGCTCGCTGAAGCAAAAAACCCGCGGTCAAGGCCGCGGGTTTTTTATTGCCTGAACGGTTGCGTGATGCATCACGCAAGTCCATTCGGTCGATGACGTCGATGATATTCCCACATTCCAGGCGAAGCAGAACACACATGAGGCATCGTCGCGGCGGCTCCCTTTCCGTTGCAATATCCGGTGATAAAAGCATCCTTCTAAAACCGCTCCGATCAGGCTCAACCCTTGTTGACACTCGGTTTCAGGCCACTTCTAATGAGTCGGCCCGGCATGACGGCCGGCCGCGAGGAGTCAGGTGCTGGAAAGCACCATCGAGATTGCGAACAAACACACGGGGGTTGGAATGAATAAAACAGAATTGATCGATCACATTGCACAGCAGGCCGACATTTCGAAAGCCGCAGCCGGTCGCGCACTCGACGCCGTAATTGCCGGCGTCAAGAGCACGTTGAAGAAGGGTGGTTCGGTGACCCTGGTTGGCTTTGGTACGTTCGCGGTCGGCAAGCGCACGGCTCGCACGGGACGCAATCCACGCACCGGCGCCGCCATCAAAATCAAGGCAGCGAAAGTTCCTAAATTTAGGCCTGGCAAAGCGCTGAAGGATGCGCTAAACTAATGGGCTTGCTGCTTGAGAAACACGTTGAGCGGCAAAAGCACTGAATCATGAAACGGGTGCTTAGCTCAGTTGGTAGAGCGGCGCCCTTACAAGGCGTAGGTCGGGAGTTCGAGCCTCTCAGCACCCACCAGTTTCAGATTCGGCAACAGTGTTTCAGCAGCGAATGTAGCAACGCGCAGTATAAGGAGTGGTAGTTCAGTCGGTTAGAATACCGGCCTGTCACGCCGGGGGTCGCGGGTTCGAGTCCCGTCCACTCCGCCAGTATCCACGAAAGGCGAACTCCGGTTCGCCTTTTTTATTGCCCGCTGTTGTAAGATCGGGCGTTCTGTCTTTGGCACCCCTCACGCATGCTCGATTTTTTCCGCAATCACCAGCGCCTGATGATGTTCATGCTCATCCTCGTCATTTTGCCGGGGTTGGGTTTCGTGGGTATTCAGGGTTTCCGCGGCTTCTTTGACGAAAGTGCAAACGTCGCGAGTGTCAACGGCCACAAGATCACGCGTGCCGAGTACGACGACGCGATGCGTCAGCAGCTCGATCGTGCGCGGCAGATGCTCGGCGCGCAGTTCGACATGAAGACGTTCGATACGCCCGAGCGTCGTCGTCAGATGCTCGACGGCATGATCGAGCAGCGTGTGCTGGCCGACGAAACGCAACGTCTGCATCTGACCGCTTCGGACGCCGCCGTGCGTCGCTCGCTGTTGGCCGACCCGGTGATCTCGTCGCTGAAGAATCCCGACGGTTCGATCGATGTCGAACGCTACAAGCAGCTGCTCGCGATGCAGGGCATGACGCCCGATCAATACGACGAGCGCGTGCGTTACAGCCTGGCGATGCAGCAACTGCCGGCGGGCATCCAGGGCAGCGCGTTCACGTCGAAGACGCTCGCGCAGCATCTGACCGAGCTTGCCGAACAGCAGCGTGAGGTGCAGGGCATCGTGTTCCATCCGCACGACTATGCCGCTCAGATCCAGCCGACCGATGCGCAATTGCAAGCCTATTTCGACGCGCACCGCAACGACTTCGCGACGCCGGCTACCGCGACGATCCAGTATCTGGTGATGTCGCCGGCCACGCTGGCCGCATCGGCTGCGCCGACCGACGCCGATCTGAAGAAGTTCTACGACGACAACATCGCGCATTTCCGCACCGAAGGCGAAGTGCGCGCGAGCCACATCCTGATCGCGGCACCGAAGGATGCGAGCGCGGCCGACAAGGCCAAGGCAAAGCAGAAAGCCGAGGAATTGCTCGCCCAGGTCAAGGCGCATCCGGATCAGTTCGCGCAGATCGCGCAGCAGAACTCGCAGGACCCGGGCTCGGCATCGAAGGGCGGCGACCTCGGTTACTTCGGTCGCGGCATGATCGCGGGCGGTCAGGCATTCGACGACGCGGTGTTCGCGCTGAAGAAGGACGAGATCAGCGGCATCGTGCAGAGCGACTTCGGCTTCCACATCGTCAAGGTCACGGACGTGAAGCCGGCGGTGACGAAGTCGTTCGACGAAGTGAAAGAGCAGATCGCGCGAGATCTGAAGACGCAGCTCGCCACCAAGGCGTTCACCGACAACTCGGAAGCGTTCACGTCGATTGTCTACGAAAAGGCGAAGAGCCTGCAGCCGGCCGCCGACAAGTTCAAGCTGCAGATCCAGACCACGACGGTCACGCCGCAGCCGGATCCGAAGCTCGCGCCCGACAGCCCGCTGAACAACGCGAAGTTCCTCGCGGCCGTGTTCGCGAACGACGCCGTGACGGCGCGCAACAACACGCAGGCCATCGACGTCGGCAACAACACGCTGATCGCCGCGCGCGTTACCGACTACAAGCCCGCCGCCGTGCCGGCATTCGACGCGGTGAAGGACGCGGTGCGTCAGCGCGTGATCGCCGCGCAATCGAAAGAAGCGGCGCAAAAAGACGGCGTGGCGAAGCTGGCCGAGTTCCAGAAGTCGAAGACGACCGCCGGGTTCTCGTCGCCGCTGAAGGTGTCGCGTAACGATACGCAGGGCGTGCCGCCCGCCGCACTGAGTGCAATCTACAAGGCGGATCCGCAAAAGTTGCCGGCGTATGTGGGTGTCGATCTCGGCGACGACGGTTATGCGATCTATCGCGTGAACCAGGTCCTGCCGGCTGCAGCGGTTGATCAACAGCATCTCGCCGCGGCGCAGCAGCAGATTGCGCAGGTCGATGCGCAGTCGCAAGTCGAGGCCTACATGAAGGCGCTGCGCGAGCGTTCGAAGGTGAAGTTCTACGGCTCGCTCGATAGCGCGGCGCAGACCGCGGATCAGTAAGCCGCAGTTCAGCAGGCCGCAGTTCAGCAAGCAGGATTGATAGTCAAAAAAAGCCCCGCAATCGCGGGGCTTTTTTTCGTCTGGCATCTGCACCAGACGAACGACAACGAAGCAAGGAAGCGCAAGAGAGAGTGGCAATACTGAATACTGTGCCGCTGACTACCGTTACCTCACTCGCATCGCCACCTCACAAGCAGCAACCTCACAAACAGCCGCTGATCGCGCCGGTCGCGTTGCTGTTACCCGCACCACCAGTGCCCGCGCGGAAGCCGACCCAGGTACCCTTGCCGGTGTACGACGGGCGCACGACCGCGGCCGCGCCGTTAGGCGGCTGCTGGCCCGGCACGTAGACGTCCATCGCCTGATCGTTGGCGAGCGTGTTTTGCGAGACCACCTGTTGTTGCGAGGCGTCCGCCCATTTCTGCGCAATGCAGCTGGCGACGGCACGCGGTGGCTGCTGGCTTTGACCGACCGATTGAACGCCGGCAGGCGGTTGGGCGGCGCAAGCCGAGAGGGCTACAGTCAAAGCGATTAACGGTAAATATTTCACGTTATCTCCTCAGAAGTCGCTCAAGAATGAGCTGGGTGGCACGGGATTGCGAAGATGTCGCAACAGCCTGGCGATCCGCGTTCCCCAAGTTCCGGAAACAAGTTGTTAGCAGGTTTTCAGTGCGGCGAACTTGTGCGAAGAAGTGGCTTGATAGTGGGCCACACGTTGTTGAGTAGCACGGGCTGTGCCTGCTGGTTCGGATGGATCTGATCGGCCTGGAACATGTCGGGTTTATCCGCGATGCCGGCGAGCAGGAACGGCACGAGCGGCAGGCGGAATTCCTTCGACAACTGCCCATAGAGCCCGTGGAACTTTTGCGTATAGTCAGGGCCGTAATTGGGCGGTACGTACATGCCGACGAGCACGACCTTCGCATGACCCTGCTGCGCCTGTTCGATGATCGTGCGCAGGTTGTCTTCGGTCGTGGAGAGCGGCACGCCGCGCAACGCGTCGTTGGCGCCGAGCTCGACGATCACGATGCGCGGCTTCAATCGCTCCATCAGCGCGGGCAGGCGCGCACGTCCGCCGCTCGTCGTATCGCCGCTGATGCTCGCATTGGCGACGCTATAATCGATGCGCTCTTCAGCGAGACGCTGACGCATCAACGCTACCCAGCCCGTATCGCGGGGCAGGCCGTATTCGGCGGAGATGCTGTCGCCGAGCACGACGATCACCGGCTTCGCGGGTTCAGGCGGATTCGCCGCATGAACCGGCAAGGGCCACGAAACCAGCGCGGCGGCCATCACGGTCGCGCCGAATGCCGCGGTCAGTACCGCGGCGCGAGGGGCGATGGCGCGCACGTTCAACCTACGCTTCACCATGCCAAACAGAACTGATCCAGTCATTGAAGTGCGGGGTTTGTGCAAGAGGGTTAAGGATGCAACGGGCGAACTGACGATTCTCGACGACATCGATCTCGCCATCGACGCGGGCAGCAGCGTGGCGATCGTCGGTGCATCCGGGTCGGGCAAGTCTACGCTGCTCGGCTTGCTCGCGGGATTGGACAGTGCGAGCGCGGGCTCGGTTCGGCTGCTCGGCCGCGAGCTCGGCGAGCTGGACGAAGACGGTCGCGCCGCGTTGCGCAGCGGCTCGGTTGGCTTCGTGTTCCAGTCGTTTCAATTGATGCCGCATCTGACCGCGCTCGAAAACGTCACGCTGCCACTCGAACTGCAAGGCGGCATCGGTACGCGCGAAGCGGCGCAGCGTGCGAGAGAGTTGCTCGAACAGGTCGGGCTCGGGCAGCGCACTGGTCATTATCCAAAGTTGCTATCCGGCGGCGAGCAGCAGCGCGTCGCGTTGGCCCGGGCGTTTGTCACGCGTCCGGCGATCCTGTTCGCCGACGAACCCACTGGCAGTCTCGATGCCGCCACCGGCCACGCGGTGATCGATCTGATGTTCGAGATGAATCGCGCGCATGGCGCGACGCTGGTGCTCGTCACGCACGACATCGAACTCGCGCGCCGCTGCGACACGACGGTGACGATCGATGCGGGGCGGCTCGCGTAACGGCACAAAGCGCGGCTGCGCGCAGGCGAGTGCGTAGCGATGCGTGCCTTAACAACATGATCGCCGAAGCAAAAAAGCGGGCCGCAGCCCGCTTTTTTTAATTGCGCGTCGTTACGCGCTTCAAACTTCCATCCAGCGCCTCAGCGCCTTAGCGCCTTAGCGCTTCAGCGCCGCCCGCGCCCGCGCGATCAACGCCGCCGTCGACGAATCGTGCCTCTTCACGTCGGCCGCCGGCGCACCGAGATCGGCCTCGACCACCTTGCCGAGAATCTTGCCGAGTTCGACGCCCCATTGATCGAACGGATTGATGTTCCACACCGATGCCTGCACCAGCACCTTGTGCTCGTATAGCGCGATCAGCGCGCCGAGCGAGCGCGCGGTCAGCGCGTCGACGAGCAGCGTCGCGGTGGGGCGATTGCCGGGGAAGGTCAGATGCGGCGCGAGTTCCGGCTTGTCGGGACCGGCCACTTTCTGCGCTTCTTCGAGCGTGCGACCGAGCATCAGCGCCTCGCTTTGCGCGAAGCAGTTCGCGAGCAGCTTCGGATGATGGCTCGCGAGCGGATGCTCGGGCGTCAGCACCGCGATGAAATCGATCGGCACGATCGTCGGGCCCTGGTGCAGCATCTGGAAGAACGCGTGCTGACCGTTCGTGCCCGGCTCGCCCCACGTGACCGCGGACGTCGCATAGTCGACGAACGCGCCGTCGAGCCGCGCGGACTTGCCGTTGCTCTCCATTTCGAGCTGCTGCAGATACGACGGCAGAAAATGCAGCGCCTGCGAATACGGCGCGACCAGATAGCTCTGCGAGCCGAAGAAGTTGCGATACCAGATGCCGATCATGCCGAGCAGCACCGGCAGGTTCTTTTCGAGCGGCGCGCTGCGGAAATGCTGGTCCATCTCGTTGGCGCCGGCGAGCAGTTCGTCGAACTGCTGCGGGCCAACCGCGATCATGATCGACAGACCGACCGCCGACCACAGCGAATAGCGGCCGCCGACCCAATCCCACATCGAGAACACGTTCTCCTTCGCGATGCCGAACTTGACCACTTCGGCGGTATTCGCCGACACGCCGACGAAGTGCTTCGCGAGCGCGCTTTCGGGGCAGCCTTTCTGCAGGAACCAGTCGCGCAGAGAATGCGCGTTGGTCATGGTTTCGAGCGTCGTGAAAGTCTTCGACACGATGATCGCGAGCGTTTCCTCGGGATCGATCTGCTGCATCACGTTGTACAGATCGGCACCGTCGACGTTCGAGACGAAATGCGTCGAGATGTCCGGCGTGGCCAGATGATGCAGCGCATGCACGACCATCTTCGGCCCGAGATCCGAGCCGCCGATGCCGATATTCACCACATAACGAATCCGCTTGCCGGTGTAGCCGGTCCAGGCGCCGCTGCGAATCTGCTCGGCGAATCCGGCCATTTTCTTGCGCTCGGCCTGCACGTCGGCGAAGAACGGCGCGTTCGGATCGGTGGCGCGCAACGCGGTATGCAGTGCCGCGCGACCTTCGGTCGGGTTGACCACTTCGCCCGCGAACATCGCGTCGCGGCGCTTTTCGACGCCGGCTTCGCGCGCGAGTTGCACAAGCAGCCGCAGGGTTTCGTCGGTGATGCGGTGCTTCGAGAAATCGGCTGCGAGACCGCCGCCCGCGAACGTGAAGCGTTCGGCGCGGGTGGGCGCGGGATCGTTCTCGGGGGCGAACCAGTCGCGCAGATGCGCATCGCGAATCGCGTTGTAATGCGTCTGCAGCGAGGACCAGGAGGGGAGCGAGTTCTGGGTCATAGCGTCCGTCTAACCAAGGGGCAGGAAGGAAGGCGCGCGCATGAAGCGCGGCCGAGAATGATGCGGCGATGCAGTCAGAGCGATGCCGCGCGGCCGGCTCGGGTGGGGAGGGGCGATGCTTCTTGAACCTCGCAAACCGCGTGAATGACGTGAACGGTATGGTTCACGACGCGGTGCCTGCGTGGGCCGGAGCTTCGCCGCCACCCGCGATCGATCCGACGCGCGGCGCAGACAACCAGTATAGCGGGGATGCGTGACGGGCAGCAGTGCAGCAATGCAGCAGGGCGTTAGTACTCCGTGCTGGGGGCAACGCGTGCGGCCGCTTGAAGTGCTTCAGGCACTAGCAGTGCTCGAAGCTCGCGCTTCGATGCGCGCGGCACACGCGGCACGCACCGCACGCACGATGCGGTTAGCTATCGCGCGAGCGCCTCACCCTTGCAGCGACGGATAGGACGGATGGCGCGCATAGAACAACCGGTTCAGCAGGGTCCGCACCATCGGTGCGAGTTCGCCGGCCGTCAGACCCGCCGGACCCTGGCCCTGCGCGGTCAGCGTATCGGCGGCGAGACCGTGCAGATAGACGCCCGCGAGCGCCGCCTCGTAGGGCGGCAGATGCTGCGCGAGCAACGCACCGATGATGCCGCCGAGCACGTCGCCGGTGCCGCCCGTCGCGAGCGCGGCGTTGCCGGTCGGGTTCAGCGCGAGGCGGCCGTCGGGCGCGGCGACGATCGTGCCGACGCCTTTCAGCACGACGACGCTCGCAAAGCGCGCGGCGAGCGCACGCGCGGCGGCCAGCCGGTCGCGCTGCACGCTCGCGGCATCGCTGCCGATGAGACGCGCGGCTTCGAGCGGATGCGGCGTGAGGATGCACGGATCGCCTTGCACGCCGCGCGCGGTGACTTCGGCGCCGAGCGCCGGGTCCTGCGCGATCAGGTTCAGCGCGTCGGCGTCGAGCAGCTTCGGGACGTCGAGCGCCAGCACGTCATGCAGCACGCGCGTCGCGCGCTCGCGCTGTCCCATTCCGCAGCCGATCGCGAGCGCGTCCATTCTGTCGAGCGGCAGCGTATCGATCGGATGCAGCATGAGTTCGGGATGCGGCGGGTCGTAGGGTGGCGCGCCTTCGCCGAGCAGCGCGACGTGGACCTTGCCCGCACCCGTGTACAGCGCCGCGCGCGCCGCGAGGATCGGCGCGCCGCACATGCCGGTGTCGCCGCCGACCACCGCGAGGCTGCCGAAGCTGCCCTTGTTGGTCGCGAAGTCGCGGGGCGGCATGAACGGGGCGAAGAGGTCGGGCGCGTTCAGCTGGAGCGCCGTGTGAGCGGTGTTGCCGGCGCGGCGAGTGGCGCCCTGATTAGTGCCCTGGTTAGCACCTTGGTTCGTGCCGCTGTCGGCGCCATCATTCGCGATGCCGCCATTGCCGTTCACCCCTTTGTTCAACCCGATCGGCGCGACCGTCACCTGGCCGGCGAGATCGCGGCCCTGCGCGGTGAAGAGCCCCGGTTTCGCGCCGAGGAACGTGATCGTGTGCGTCGCGCGAACCGCGGCTGCGCCATGACCGCCAATCACCGCGCCGGTGTCGCTATCGAGGCCGCTCGGCACGTCGAGCGCCAGCACCACGCCTTGAGCCGGGCGAGCCTGCGTGCGTTGCGACAGGCGCCGGGCGACGCTCGCGAACACGCCGTCGAGCTCACGCGCGAGGCCGATGCCGAACATGCCGTCGACGAGCCAGCCGTACGCCTCGAGCGAGGCGGGCGGTGCCGTGCTGATCGGCACGCCCGCGGCGCGCGCGGTGTCGAGCGCCCAGCGCGCGTCGGCGGGCTTCACATCGACCGGCATGCAGACGTCGACGGCGATGCCGGCCTTGTGCAATTCGGTCGCGACGACCAGCGCGTCGCCGCCGTTGTTGCCGGGGCCGGCGACCAGCCACACACGCTGCTGCGATTTGATCACCGACGTATCGGCGGCGATCCGCTCGAGCAGCCAGCGCGCGGCAGCCTGGCCGGCACGCGCCATCAGGGTGTGTTCGGGAAGCGCCGCGGCGGCTTGCGATTCGGCGATCCGTAGATCGGTCAGCGTGAGCAGCGGCAGCGCGCGCGGCGTCGAGGTGTTGAGCGGATCGAACAGGGTGGGCAGCGAGTTGTCGGCGTCTGTCATGGCGAAACCTGGCGATGCGCCCGTGATGAGACGGGCGGACTGGTGAATCGCTATGTTAGTGCCGATGGGCGTGCGCTGCGCTGTGCTGTGCTGCGTCGTGAAAGCGACCGAACGGTCAATCGGGCGAAGGCGCGAAGCCGCGCCTCTTCGCATGACGAGCGGCACAGGTGCGTGGTAAAGGTGCAAAACGAGGCACAGAACAAGCGAGCGCAAAGTCCGCCGCGCTCGCGCGAGGAAGAAAAACAGGAAAAACAGGAAAAACGCGGCAAGCGAAGCAGCCGAAAAGCCGCGACGCCACCGCGCGCAGACCGACCGCCCTTACCGGAACCGCTCCGGCCGCAGCGCCGCCAGCGTTTCCTGCGGCAGCGTCGGCGTCTGTTCCGAGATCAGTTCGGCGATCAGCTTACCCGCGCCGCAAGCCATCCCCCATCCCGCCGGGCCATGACCAGCGTTGACGAACAGGCGCGGATGCAGCGCGTTGCCGATCACCGGCAAGCCGTCCGGCGACAGCAGCTTCACGCCTTCCCACGGCAGCGCGGCCGAAATGCGCGCGGCGCCCGGAATCCAGTCGTGCGTCGCCTGGCCGAGCAGCGCGAGCGCCTCCCGGGTCAGCGCCTCGCCGAGCGGTTTGTCGATCTGGCTCGCGCTTTGCAGCACCGCGCCACCCGCGATCCGCAACCGATGATTCATGCGGCTGATGCCGATCCGCTTCACCGCATCGACGATCGCCACATGCGGCGCGCATTCCTCGTGCGCGATCGGCGCGACCAGCGTATGCAGCCGCAGCGGATGCAGCGGCAACGACAGCCCCGCGCGTTCGAGCAGCGCGAGGCTGCCGTGGCCGGCCGCGACCACTACCGCGTCGGCCTGAATCACGTCGACTTCACGCGAGCGCGCGGCGCCGTCGCGCGGCGCGAGTTCGACCGCGGCGCGCTGGCTTTCGAGGCGGATCGACGTGACTTCGCGCCCCGGCATGAACTGCACGTCGCCCTGCGTATCGAGTACCTGCTTGATGAGCTTCGCGAACAGCGGGCAGTTGGCGGTGCGTTCGTGCTCGAACAGCACGCCGCCGGCGAATTCCGGCTCGGTCGGCACCGCATGCTCGAAGGCCGCGCATTCGGCGGGCCCCAGCACGTGATGCGGCACCTCGAACCGGCGCAGCAGATCGAGCGCGGTGGCGTTCTGTTCCCATTCGTGCGCGGCGCGCACGAGGTAGAGCAGCCCGCTCGCCTGTTCGAATTCGAGGCCGAAGCGGCTCTCGACGTCGGCCATCGCTTCACGCGACGACTCGATCAGCGGCCGCAGCAGCGCGTACTGGCGCGCGAACGCTTCGGGTTCCTGCCACTCGGCGAGCCGCTTGACGAACTGCCGCGCGGCACCGTTAAAGCCGGTCTTGCTGATCACGCCGTTTCTGGCGTTGTGGCGGGTCGCCATGAAGGTCGGGCCGAACCAGACGTCGAGCGGGGTCGGCAGCACGGCGCCGCCCTGTCCGTAGGTGGCGCCTTGCGCGACGGTCGCGTGACGCTCGACGACGCAAACCCGGTGGCCGGCCGCGCGCAGGTGATAAGCGGTGGCGACGCCCGCTATCCCGCCGCCAATGACGATGACATCCATGCTCTGATTCGATGTGCCGACGGGCTGCTTGCGCGCAATCCCGTTGGACGTGACATGCGGCGCGCTGCCTTACGATGCTCGGACCGCGCGCGCCGATCTGATCTGGTGAAAGGGCGAATGATAGCAGCCAAACCGCCCGCGCGGCCACGCGGCAAGCTGCGCTCGGCAAGGCTCGCGAGCCGTCCGCCGCTGCCGTTTCACGCAGCGTGAGGCCCGCTGGAAGCCCGTTCCCGGGGTATAATCCCGGACTTCCTTTCCGCCTCACGTCGCCTGCATGCGCGACTTCTCGGCATCACTGAGCGACGCAACGTCAAGTCCATGGCCCACTTCTCGTGTTTCCCCGGCGCTTCGGCCCTTTCCGATTTCCGTCAAACCCGCCTGCTCGAGACGCTCACGCGTATCGATCCGAATATCACCGGCGTGCGCGGCCAATATCTGCACTTCGTCAACGCGCAGACGCCGCTGTCCGCTGAAGACAGCGCGAAAGTCGCCGCGCTGATGCATTACGGCGATCCGTTCGAAGAGGGCAAGGAACGCGGCGCGGCCGAGACCTTCCTCGTGGTGCCGCGCTTCGGCACCGTGTCGCCGTGGGCCAGCAAGGCAACCGACATCGCTCATCTGTGCGGCCTCACCCAGGTGCGCCGCATCGAGCGCGGCGTCGAGTACACGGTCACGCTGAAAAGCGGCCTGCTCGGCGGCAAGAAGACGCTGTCCGACGAAGCACGCGCGGCCGTCGCCGCGGCGCTGCACGACCGCATGACCGAAAGCGTCGCGCCGTCGCGCGACCACGCGATGCACCTGTTCGATGAACTGCCGGCCAAGCCGCTGCAAACCGTCGACGTGCTCGCGAGCGGCCGCGCCGCGCTCGAAACCGCCAACGCGGAACTCGGCCTCGCGCTCGCCGACGACGAAATCGATTATCTGGTCGACGCGTTCACGAAGCTCGGCCGCAATCCGACCGACGTCGAACTGATGATGTTCGCGCAGGCCAACAGCGAGCACTGCCGCCACAAGATTTTCAACGCGGACTGGACGATCGACGGCGAGAAGCAGGACATGTCGCTGTTCAACATGATCCGCAACACCGAAAAGCTGAACCCGCAGGGCACGATCGTCGCGTATTCGGACAATTCGTCGATCATGGTCGGCGGGATGGCCGAGCGCTGGTTCCCGCGCACGCCGGAGCAAGGCGATGCGAACCCGTTGCCCCAGCACTACAAGCGCGGCGTCGAACTGACGCACACGCTGATGAAGGTTGAAACGCATAACCACCCGACCGCGATCTCGCCGTTCCCGGGCGCCGCGACCGGCGCGGGCGGCGAAATCCGCGACGAAGGCGCGACCGGCCGTGGCGCGCGTCCGAAGGCGGGTCTCGCGGGCTTCACCGTATCGAATCTCGAACTGCCGGACAGCGTCGAAAGCTGGGAAAACGCGCGCGATACCGCGCAGCCGCTCGAACAG
Organism: Paraburkholderia antibiotica; assembly: GCF_012927125.1. Lineage (GTDB taxonomy): Bacteria > Pseudomonadota > Gammaproteobacteria > Burkholderiales > Burkholderiaceae > Paraburkholderia > Paraburkholderia antibiotica. The sequence goes on along the minus strand of NZ_JABBFZ010000004.1, from coordinate 348,636 downwards.
CGCAACCCGTCCGAGCAGCACGGTGCGTACGGCCGCCCGGACCGCATCGCGTCGCCGCTGCAGATCATGATCGACGGCCCGCTCGGCGGCGCCGCGTTCAACAACGAATTCGGCCGCCCGAACCTCGGCGGTTACTTCCGCGCGTATGAGCAGAACGTCGGCGGCGTCGTGCGTGGCTATCACAAGCCGATCATGATCGCGGGCGGCATCGGCAATATCTCGGACCAGCATACCCACAAGCACGATCTGCCGGAAGGTTCGCTGCTGATCCAGATCGGCGGCCCGGGCATGCGCATCGGCATGGGCGGCGGCGCCGCCAGCTCGATGGCGACCGGCACCAACACCGCCGAACTCGACTTCGACTCGGTGCAGCGCGGCAACCCGGAAATCGAGCGTCGCGCGCAGGAAGTGATCAACGCGTGCTGGCAGCTCGGCGACAGGAATCCGATCCTCAGTATCCACGACGTCGGCGCGGGCGGTCTGTCGAACGCGTTCCCCGAAGTGGTCGACGGCGCGGGCAAGGGCGCGGTGTTCGAGTTGCGCAAGATCCAGCTCGAGGAAAGCGGCCTGTCGCCGCGCGAAATCTGGTCGAACGAAGCGCAGGAGCGCTATGTTCTCGCGATCGCACCGGCCGACCTGCCGGCGTTCGAGGCGATGTGCAAGCGCGAGCGCTGCCCGTTCGCGGTGATCGGCACGGCCACCGCCGAGCGTCAGCTGAAGCTGATCGACGTCGAACAGGCGAGCGACGCGCATCAACCGGTCGACATGCCGATGGAAGTGCTGCTCGGCAAGCCGCCGCGCATGCATCGCGATGTCAAGCGCGTCGAACGCAAGCTGGAGCCGGTCGACGTAACCGGTATCGCGCTGGCCGACGTCGCGCAGAGCGTGCTGCGTCATCCGACGGTCGCGAGCAAGTCGTTCCTGATCACGATCGGCGACCGCTCGGTCGGCGGCACGACCGCGCGCGACCAGATGGTCGGCCCGTGGCAGGTGCCGGTGGCCGACGTCGCGATCACGACGATGGACTATGCGGGCTTCAGAGGCGAAGCGATGACGATGTCCGAGCGCACGCCGCTTGCGGTCATCAACGCGCCGGCCTCGGGCCGCATGGCGGTCGGCGAGGCGATCACGAACATCGCGGCGGCGCCGATCGCGTCGCTGGACAAACTCAAGCTGTCGGCGAACTGGATGGCCGCCTGCGGCGCGCCGGGCGAAGACGCGGCGCTCTACGACACCGTCAAGGCGATCGGCATGGAACTGTGCCCGGCGCTCGGTATCGGCATTCCGGTCGGCAAGGATTCGCTGTCGATGCGCACGCGCTGGGAAGACAGCGGCGTCGCGAAGGAAGTAGTCGCGCCGGTGTCGCTGATCATCTCGGCGTTCGCGCCGGTCGAAGACGTGCGCCGCCATCTGACGCCGCAACTGCAGCGCGTGAGCGATGTCGGCGATTCGGTGCTGATCGCGATCGACCTCGGCCGCGGCAAGCATCGTCTGGGCGGCAGTATCCTCGCGCAGGTCACGCAGCAGGTCGGCGACACGGTGCCGGACGTCGACGATCCGGAAGACCTGAAGCGCTTCTTCAACGCGATCCAGGCGCTCAATAACGACGGCAAGCTGCTCGCGTACCACGACCGCTCGGACGGCGGCCTGTGGGCGACGGTCTGCGAAATGGCGTTCGCGGGTCACGCGGGCGTGTCGCTGAACGTCGACATGCTGGTGCTCGACGCGAACCACGAATCCGATTTCGGCGACGCGAAGGACTGGGCGAAGCAGACCAGCGGCCGTCGCGAAGACCGCACGCTGCGCGCGCTCTTCAACGAAGAACTGGGTGCCGTCGTGCAGGTGCGCGCGGCCGATCGCGACGCGGTGCTCGCCGCGCTGCGCGAGCAGGGGCTGTCGGCGTGCTCGCACGTGATCGGCAAGGTCAACGAACGCGACGTGATCGAGATCTATCGCGACGCGAAGAAGATTTACGACGCGCCGCGTGCCGAGCTGCATCGCACGTGGAGCGAGGTGAGCTGGCGGATCGCGCGTCTGCGCGACAACCCGGCTTGCGCCGACGCCGAACACGACACGCTGCTCGACGCGGCCGATCCGGGCATCACGCCGGTGCTGAGCTTCGATCCGGCGGAAGACGTCGCCGCGCCGTTCATTGGTAAGGGCGCGCGTCCGCGTGTCGCGATCCTGCGAGAGCAGGGCGTGAACTCGCACCTCGAAACCGCGTATGCGTTCGATCGCGCCGGCTTCGACGCGCACGACGTGCACATGAGCGACCTGTTGTCGGGTCGCGCAAACCTCGCCGATTTCGCCGGCGCGGTCGCGTGCGGCGGCTTCTCGTACGGCGATACGCTGGGCGCTGGCGAAGGCTGGGCGAAGACGATCCGCTTCAACGCGCAACTCGCCGACATGTTCGCGGCGTTCTTCGGCCGTGACGACACGTTCGCGCTCGGCATCTGCAACGGCTGCCAGATGATGAGCAGCCTCGCGTCGATGATCCCGGGCGCCGAAGCGTGGCCGAAGTTCACCCGCAACAAGTCGGAGAAATTCGAGGCGCGCTTCTCGCTGGTCGAAGTGCAGAGCTCGCCGTCGATCTTCTTCGCCGGCATGGAAGGCTCGCGCATTCCGGTCGCGGTCGCGCACGGCGAAGGTTTCGCGGACTTCTCGCAGCAGGGCGATGCGTCGAAGGTCGCAGTCGCGATGCGCTACGTTGATCACCGTGGTCAGGCCACCGAGCAGTATCCGTTCAACCCGAACGGCTCGCCGGAAGGCATCACGTCGGTTACCACGGCCGACGGCCGCTTCACGGTGCTGATGCCGCACACCGAGCGTGTGCATCGCGCGGTGCAGATGAGCTGGCATCCGCAGGGCTGGGGCGAGGGCGTCACCGACGCGAGCCCGTGGCTGCGCGTGTTCCAGAACGCGCGTCGCTGGCTGGGTTGATCTCACGGAGCGTTGCCGGCCTGGATGGCGGTGGCTCTGCGCAGATGCACGTAGTGAAAGAAAAAGCCGCCCTTGGGCGACTTTTTCTGCTCTTGTGGAGATGAGCGTGTGACACGCACGGTTTGGCAGCGGCGGGGACGCGCGGACGCATGAGCCCAGCATGAGCCTGAGGTGAGCCTGCACGAGCTCGAAGCGACATGCATTGTCACCACAAACCCAAACCGCGCCACAACAAAACAAAAAAGCCGCTCGAGAGCGGCTTTTTTGCATTCAGACTTCGTCGAAACCAGGCGAGCGATCCGAAGACAACCCGCCCGCCGACGCTTACTGAATCTTCGCGTTCTTGCGCAGACCTTCTTCGAACGCCTGCAGCTTTTCCTGCTGGATCTGCTGCACGATCTGTGCGCGCACCTGTTCGAGCGGCGGCGGCGTGACCGCGCGGACGTCGTCGACGCGGATGATGTGCCAGCCGAATTGCGTGTGCACCGGCGTGTCGGTCATCTGGCCTTTCTGCAGATGCGTGGCCGCCTCGGCGAATTCAGGCACGTAGGCCTTCGGGTCCGACCAATCGAGGTCGCCGCCGTTCTTGCCCGATCCCGGATCCTTCGAGTACTGCCTGGCCAGATCTTCGAAGCTCGCGCCGGCCTTGATCTTCGCGATCAGGTCCTTCGCCTGCTGCTCGTTGTCGACGAGGATGTGGTGCAGGTGGTATTCCTTGCCGCCCGCATCCTTGATCAGCGCGTTGTAGCGCGCGGTGACTTCGGCGTCGCTCGGCTGGTTGTTCTTCACGAAGTCTTCGATCAGCGCGCGCAGCACCACGGTTTGTTGGGCGACCGCGATTTGCGCCTTGATGTCCGGACGGTTCGGCAGGCCGCGACGCAGCGCTTCCTGCATCAGGATTTCGCGATTCACGAGTTCTTCGCGCACGGCCATCTGCAGCTGCGGCGTGTTCTGCTGGCCCTGATGAACCAGTTGATCGATCAGCGCATCAGCGCGCGATTTCGGGATCGGCGTGCCGTTCACGACGGCGATGTTCTGTGCGAATGCAGGTGCGGCCGCGAATGCGGCCAGCAATACCCAGAGGCGGGTTTTCTTCAAGGTCATCGAAAAGTTCCTAGCGGGGCAACGAAGCAAATTCTTCGGGCGTGTACGCCGTGATGGCAAGGGCATGGATGCCACGCTGCATGGCATCAGCCAGCGCATCATACACCATGCGATGCCGCGCCACGCGGGGCTTACCGGCAAAAGCTACCGCAACAATCGTGACGCTGAAATGCCCCCCGGCCGCGGCGCCGGCATGGCCGGCGTGCTGCGCGCTGTCGTCGGTGATACGGATCGACTCGACCGGCGCGAGCGCGGCGGTAAGGCGCGCCTCGATCAGCGCGGCGCGCTCGGCGGTGGTGGCATGCATGAACACGTCGCTCATCTCATTCTTCCTTCATGTACTTCGACAGCCACAGGCTCTGTCCGACGATGAAGACGAGCAGGCAGCCGGTCGCGCCGAACAGCTTGAAATTGACCCATTGGTCGGTCGTGAAGTGGTAGGCGACGAACAGATTGAGCACGCCGAGCAGCACGAAAAACACCGCCCAGATCAGGTTCAGCTTGCCCCAGATCGCGTGCGGCAGCGTGATCTGCTTGCCCATCATCGCTTCGATCAGGTTCTTGTTGAAGCCGAGCTGCGAGACGATCAGCGCGACGGAAAACGCCCAGTACAGCACGGTCGGCTTCCACTTGATGAAGGTGTCGTTGTGCAGCACGAGCGTCGCGCCGCCGAAGACCACGACGACGCCGAGGCTCACCCACAGCATCGGGTCGACCTTGCGGTGGCGGAACGCCACCCACGCGATCTGCACCAGGGTTGCGACGATCGCCACTGCCGTCGCCGTGAAAATGCCCCAGATCTTGAAGGCGACGAAGAACAGGATGATCGGGAACAGATCGAACAGGAATTTCATTTATCTGGCCGGGAAGTCGGAGAGTGTGTCGAACGGTGAAGGGCGCTAGTTAGCGGACGAAGTGCGAAGGCCGTGGGCGGATAGTCCGCATAAACTGCGTGGCGGTTCGCGGGCGGTGCCACGCGCGGTGTGCTGCATGGCCGGCCGGCGCTCGTCCATGTTCGAACGGACATGGAAGGGCTCGAAATACGTCCCAGGCACGCCCTGGACATGCCCCAGACCGGCTCAAGTCCCAGCCAGGCCCCGCGATTTCACGCGGTTTCAATCTGCCAGGGCTGGCCTGACAGCAGTCCGAAGAACCGACCGCAGAGCCGATCGAACAACCAACCGCGGGACACCGCCGCGCCACTCGCGCTAGCCCGCCCGCCGCCAGCCTCGAAGCACATGAACCCGCCTGAGCCCGCCCGCCGCGCATGCGTCGCGCGTTACTTGGGCTCGAATTGTAACGCAGCCGAATTGATGCAGTAACGAAGACCGGTCGGCGCGGGCCCGTCCTCGAACACGTGACCCAGATGCGCGCCGCAGTTCTTGCACTGCACCTCGATGCGTAGCATGCCGTGCGAGCGGTCGGTCTTCTCGGCGATCACCTCGCCGTCGATCGGCCGGAAGTAGCTCGGCCAGCCGCAACCGGCGTCGAACTTGGTGTCCGATTCGAACAGCGGCGTGCCGCAACAGACGCAGTCGTAGATGCCGCGTTCCCAGTGATCGTGGTAGCGGCCCGTGAACGGCCGCTCGGTGGCCGCGTGGCGTGTCACCTGATATTCGATGTCGGACAGCTGGTCGCGCCATTCGGCATCGCTTTTCTGCACAACGGGCGCATCATGCTTGAGATCGTCGGGATTGTTCATGGTCGGGTTCCTGTCTCGGGTTTGTCTCGGTATTGGATATCGGGGTAGCGGGCGGCGGGGCGGCCGGAGCGTTCTGACCGCCCCAGCGCGTCACGACGAACAGCTCACTTCCAGCGAGCTCGCCCAGTCGGGCGGCAGCCCCGCATACGCGGCGTGTTCGGGCTGTTCGTCGAACGGGCGACGCAGCACGTCGGCGAGCCGTTCCACTTCGGAGAAATCCTTTTCCTTCGCACGCTGGATCGCGGTTTCCGCCAGATGGTTACGAAGCACGAATTTGGGGTTCACGCGGTTCATTGCAATGGCGCGCGTGGCGTCGTCGCGGGTCTCTTCGGACAGGCGTGCGCGGTAGTCGTTCGCCCATGCGTCGAAGGCCGCGCGGTCGAGGAACAGGTCGCGTACCGGCGCGTCGCCGCTCGCATCGTGTTTCGACACGCGCGCGAGATTGCGAAATGTCAGCGTGAAATCGGCGCGGTTCGCGTGCATCGCTTCGAACAGCCGGTTGACCAGCGCGTCGTCGCCGTCGCGCTGCTGTTCGAGGCCGAGCTTGGCGCGCATGCGGTTTTCGAGCGCCGGCGCGAAGCGCGCCTTGAAGCCGGCGAGCACGCGCTGCGCGTCTTCGACCGCCCGCTCGCCGCGCACGCTCTCGTCGTGCTGCTCGCCGAGCAGCGGCAGCAGCCCCTGGGCGAGGCAGAACAGATTCCAGTAGCCGATCTGCGGCTGCATCCGGTACGCATAACGGCCTTGCGTGTCCGAGTGGTTGCAGATGTGGCCGGCGTCGAAGGCATCCATGAAGCCGAACGGACCGTAGTCGATCGTCAGGCCGAGGATCGACATGTTGTCGGTATTCATCACGCCATGACAGAAGCCGACCGCCTGCCACTCGACCATCAGATCGGCGGTGGACTGCACCGCCTCGGCGAGCAGCGCGAGGTACGGATCGTCGGCCTCCTTGCAATGCGGGTAGAAGCGCTCGATCACGTGATCGGCGAGCGCGCGCAACGCGTCGACGCGATCGGCCGCGTAGAAGTGCTCGAAGTGGCCGAAGCGCACGAAGCTCGGCGACACGCGCGTGACCACCGCGGCGGTTTCGATGGTCTCGCGCCGCACCGGTTGGTCGGAGCCGATCACGCATAGCGCGCGCGTGGTCGGAATGCCGAGGTGATGCATCGCCTCCGCGCACAGATACTCGCGAATCGACGAACGCAGCACCGCGCGGCCGTCGCCCATGCGCGAATAGGGCGTGCGGCCCGCGCCCTTCAGTTGCAGTTCGAAGCGCGCGCCGTCGTGTTCGAGCTCGCCGAGGCTAAGCGCGCGACCGTCGCCGAGCTGGCCGGCCCACACGCCGAACTGATGCCCCGAGTACACCGACGCATACGGCAGCGCGTCGGCCGGCCAGTCGCGCGTGGCGTTGCCGCAGAACAGATCGGGAAAGCCTGGTTCGCGCTCGATGCCGGCGGGCAGTCCGAGCCGCGCGGCGGTGTCGGCGGAGAAGCCGACCAGATAGGGGGCGTCGAGCGGCGCGGCGGGCAGGCGGGTGAGGAAGGTGCCGCCGAGCCGCGCGAAGGCGTTGGCCGGGGGCGTGGCGAGCGTGTTGGAAAGATCCGTCAAAGCGGCGGATAGCCCTGCAATGCTTGGGGAAAACGACATGTTGAGCGCCTCTGGATTAACCGATATTGTAAGTCCGCGCCCGCGGCGCTGCTGGTCGGCCGCTTCGTTATTCAGGCCGTCACTCAGGCGATGCGCTTTTCACCGTGTTCTCACGGTGTTCTCACCGTGATGTGCACCACGTGCGTGCGTATCCGTCGATTCGTTTCGACACGCGTTGTCGACCACATCGCCCGCTCGCCAACCCGCCTATCTGTCTATTCGCCGCATAGCCAGTCCAACCCGACCACCTTCCCACTCACACCACCAAGCCGAGGAGACCCCGCTTTATGACGACGCCGCTGCTGGGCCAGATGATGGACGTGCCACTCACCGTGTCATCGCTGCTTGCGCATGCCGCACGGCATTTCGGCGGCACCGAGATCGTATCGCGGCGTATCGAAGGCGATCTGCATCGCTACACGTACCGCGATTGCGAGAAGCGCGCGAAGCAGCTCGCGCAGGCACTCATCGCGCTCGGCGTCGAACCCGGCGAGCGGGTCGGGACGCTCGCATGGAACGGCTACCGGCATCTGGAGGCGTACTACGGCACGACCGGCTTCGGCGCGGTGTGCCACACGATCAACCCGCGGCTCTTTCCCGATCAGATCGCCTACATCATCAATCACGCCGACGACGCGTACGTGTTGTTCGACACCACCTTCGCCGCGCTGGTCGACGTGCTCGCGCCGCAGTGCCCGCGCGTGCGCGGCTGGATCGCGTTATGTGACGAAGCGCACCGGCCGGCGACGCAAACCCCGCTGCTGTGCTACGAAACGCTGATGGACGCGCAGGACGGCCACTATGACTGGCCCACGCTCGACGAGCGTCAGGCGTCCTACCTCTGCTATACGTCCGGCACGACGGGCAATCCGAAGGGCGCGCTGTATTCGCATCGCTCGACGGTGTTGCACGCGTTCGGTGCGTCCTTGCCCGACGCGATGTGCCTGTCCGCGTGCGATTCGGTGCTACCCGTCGTGCCGATGTTCCATGTGAACGCGTGGGGCATTCCGCACGCGGCGCCGCTGACCGGCGCGAAGCTCGTGTTCCCCGGCAAGGACCTCGACGGCAAGTCGCTGTACGAGCTGATGGAAAGCGAGCGCGTCACCTATTCGGCCGGCGTGCCGACCGTCTGGCTCGGCCTGCTCAATTACATGCGCGGGGCCGGCGCGAAGTTTTCGTCGCTGAAGAGCACGGTGATCGGCGGCTCCGCGTGTCCGCCGGCGATGCTGCGCACCTTCGAGGACGAGTACGGCGTACAGGTGATCCACGCATGGGGCATGACGGAGATGTCGCCGCTTGGGACCTTGTCGAAACTGACGTGGGAGCAGAGTCAACGGCCGCTTGCCGAGCAACGCAAGCTGCTCGAAAAGCAGGGCCACACGATCTACGGCGTGGACATGAAGATCGTCGGCGAGGATGGCCGCGAGTTGCCGTGGGACGGCGTCGCGTTCGGCGATCTGCATGTGCGCGGACCGTGGGTGATCGACCGGTATTTCCGCAAGGACGACTCGCCGCTCGCGGACGGCTGGTTCCCGACCGGTGACGTCGCGACGATCGACCCCGACAGCTTCCTGCACATCACCGACCGCTCGAAGGACGTGATCAAGTCGGGCGGCGAATGGATCAGCTCGATCGACGTGGAGAACGTCGCGATCGCGCATCCGGCGGTCGCGGAGGCGGCGTGCATCGCGTGCGCGCATCCGAAGTGGACCGAGCGACCGCTGCTGGTCGTGGTGAAGCGCCCGGGGCAGGAGGTGACGCGTGAGGAGCTGCTGGCGTTCTACGACGGCAAGGTCGCCAAATGGTGGATTCCCGACGACGTCGCGTTCGTCGACGAGTTGCCGCACACCGCGACCGGCAAGCTGCAGAAGCTGAAGCTGCGCGATCTGTTTCGCGACCACGTGCTGCCGTCCGCGCTCGAAGACAGCCGCAACTGTCCGCTGACGCCCAGCGCCTGAAGCAACGCATCGGTATGAGCAGCAACGTGCCGGGCCGCCTAGGGGAAACCCCGCCCGGCAGTAAATTGAACGAGCGTGCTTTTTTGTGTATTCTGCCTGCTGACCCGGAAGCGTCGCCCGAAAAGCCTGACAATGAGCAGGCTCGATGAACCGGACAGGCGGCGCATCACGCGCCGCCTCATTGCATGGATCGCATGGAGGCAGGCAGATGGCAGTGGACTACACAACTCATGACGGCGTGGCCGTCATCACGCTGAACAATCCTCCCGTGAATGGCCTCGGCCTGTCGACGCGGGCAGGAATCGTCGAAGGGCTCGAGCGCGCGCAGAACGATCCGGCCGTGAAGGCCATCGTGCTGACCGGCGCGGGCAAAGCCTTCTCGGGCGGCGCCGACATCACCGAATTCAATACCCCGAAGGCCACCCAGGAGCCGACGCTGCACACGGTCATCAAGGCCGTCGAGGGCAGCACGAAGCCGGTCGTCGCGGCGATTCACAGCGTCGCGATGGGCGGCGGTCTCGAACTCGCGCTCGGCGCGCACTACCGCATCGCCGCGGCCGGCGCGCAGATCGCGCTGCCCGAAGTGAAGCTCGGCATCCTGCCGGGCGCGGGCGGCACGCAGCGTCTGCCGCGTGCGATCGGCCTCGAAGCGGCGCTCAACATGATCGTGTCCGGTGCGCTGGTGCTGTCGGAGAAGCTCGCGGATTCGGGCCTCTTCGACGAAGTCGTGCAGGGCGATCTCGCCGCCGCGGCGCTCGCATTCGCGCGCAAGGTCGGTGCGAAAACCGGCGCGCATCCGAAGGTGCGCGACCGCAAGATCGAGCATCCGAACGCGGCCGGCTTCATCCAGTTCGCGCGCAATACCGTCACGGGCATCGCGAAGAATTTCCCGGCGCCGCACAAGTGCATCGACGCGGTCGAAGCGGGTGTGCAGAACGGTTTCGACAAGGGCCTCGCGTTCGAGCGCGAATGCTTTCTCGCGCTCGTGCAGACGCCGGAGAGCCGCGCGCTGCGTCACGCGTTCTTCGGCGAACGCGCGGCCAGCAAGATCCCCGACGTGCCGTCCGACACCCCGGTGCGCGACATCAACCAGGTGGCCGTGATCGGCGCGGGCACGATGGGCGGCGGCATCGCGATGAACTTCATCAACGCGGGCATTCCGGTCACGCTGCTCGAAATGAAGCAGGACGCGCTCGACCGCGGCCTCGCGACGATCCGCAAGAACTACGAAGCGACCGTCAAGAAGGGCAAGCTGAAGCCCGAAGTGATGGAGCAGCGCCTCGCGCTGCTGAAGCCGACGCTCTCCTACGACGACCTGAAGAGCGCCGACCTGATCGTCGAAGCGGTGTTCGAGGAACTCGGCGTGAAGGAACAGGTGTTCCGCCGTCTCGACGAAGTTGCGAAGTCCGGCGCGATCCTCGCGTCGAACACGTCGACGCTCGACGTCGACAAGATCGCCGCGTTCACGAAGCGTCCGCAGGACGTGGTCGGCATGCACTTCTTCAGCCCGGCCAACGTGATGAAGCTGCTCGAAGTCGTGCGCGGCAAGGAGACCGCGAAAGACGTGCTCGCGACCGTGATGAAGCTCGCGAAGAAGATCAAAAAGACCGCCGTGGTGTCGGGCGTGTGCGACGGCTTTATCGGCAACCGGATGATCGAGCAGTACATCCGTCAGGCGCTCTTCATGCTCGAAGAAGGCGCACTGCCCGCGCAGGTGGATCGCGCGATCGAGAAGTTCGGCTTCGCGATGGGCCCGTTCCGCATGAGCGATCTGGCCGGCAACGACATCGGCTGGGCGATCCGCAAGCGTCGCTACCTCGAACATCCGGACATGCACTACTCGAAGATCGCCGACCGTCTGTGCGAGCTCGGCCGCTTCGGCCAGAAGACCGGCGGCGGCTGGTACGACTACAAGGCGGGCGACCGCACCGCGTATCCGTCGAAGATCGTCGACGACATGATCAGCGAGTTCTCGAAGGAAGCGAACACCGAGCGCCGCAAGATCAGCGACGAGGAAATCGTCGAGCGTCTGGTGTTCGCGCTCGTCAACGAAGGCGCGAAGATTCTCGAGGAAGGCATCGCGTCGAAGGCGTCGGACATCGACATGGTCTATCTGACCGGCTACGGCTTCCCGCTTCATCGCGGCGGCCCGATGCTGTACGCGGACACGGTCGGGCTCTACAACGTCGAGCGCGCGATTCGCCGCTATGCGGCGCGGCCGAACGGCGACGCGTGGAAGCTCGCGCCGAGCATCGCGAAGCTCGCAGGCGAAGGGCGCGGCTTCAACGGCTGAGCGGGCCACGTGGCGCGAGCGGCGCGGGTTCTACGTGCCGCTTGCGCTGAACGACATCGAGCTGTATCGAACCGTATCGAACGACCCAGGCGGCGCGGCTTCGCGCCCGGGCTGCATCGGCAGCCGGCCGGCGCGCCGCCGTCGACATCAGAAAGTAGGAGACTTGCATGACTGACGCCGTAATCGTATCCACCGCCCGCACGGGTCTTGCCAAATCGTGGCGCGGCGGTTTCAACCTGACCCATGGCGCGACGCTGGGCGGCCACGTGACCCAGGCCGCGGTCGAGCGAGCCAAGATCGACCCGGCGCGCGTCGAGGACGTGATCATGGGCTGCGCGAATCCGGAAGGCGCGACGGGCGGCAACATCGCGCGCCAGATCGCGCTGCGCGCGGGCCTGCCGGTCAGCGTGCCGGGCATGACCGTGAATCGCTTCTGTTCGTCGGGCTTGCAGACGATCGCGCTCGCCGCGCAACGGGTAATCGCCGGTGAGGGCGATGTGTTCGTCGCGGGCGGGGTCGAATCGATCTCGTGCGTGCAGAACGAGATGAACCGTCACATGATGGCCGAAGGCTGGCTCAGCCAGCACAAGCCGGAAATCTACTGGTCGATGCTGCAGACGGCCGAGAACGTCGCGAAGCGCTACTCGATCTCGAAGGATCGCCAGGACGAATACGGCGTGCGCTCGCAGCAACGCGCGGCGGCCGCGCTTGAAGCCGGCAGGTTCAAGGACGAGATCGTCCCGCTGACGGTGCTCGCCGGCGTCGCCGACAAGGCGAGCGGGCGTCTCTTCACGAAGGAAGTGACCGTCAGCGGCGACGAAGGCATTCGCGCCGACACGACGCTCGAAGGCGTCGCGAAGATTCGCACCGCGCTGCCGGGTGGCGTGATTACCGCCGGCAACGCGAGCCAGTTCTCGGACGGCGCATCGGCGTGCGTGGTGATGAACGCGACCCAGGCCGAACGCGAAGGGCTGCAGCCGCTCGGCATTTTTCGCGGCTTCGCGGTGGCCGGCTGCGAGCCGGACGAGATGGGCATCGGCCCGGTGTTCGCGGTGCCGAAGCTGCTGAAGAAGGCCGGCCTGAAGGTCGAGGACATCGGCCTGTGGGAGCTGAACGAAGCGTTCGCGGTGCAGGTGCTGTACTGCGCGGACACCCTCGGCATTCCGCACGACCGCCTGAACGTGAACGGCGGCGCGATCGCGGTCGGCCATCCGTATGGCGTGTCGGGCGCGCGACTGGTCGGCCATGCGCTGATCGAAGGCAAGCGGCGCGGCGTGAAGTACGTCGTCGTGACGATGTGCATCGGTGGCGGTCAGGGCGCGGCGGGGCTGTTCGAAGTGGTCTGAACCGTGCGCTGACGTGTGTCGGAAGCGCTGAAGGGGCGGGCGCCGCGAGGGTCGATGCCGAGTCGATGCGATAGGCCTGCGGTGCCTGCCTGTTGTCCGGCTGTTTGGTGCGTGTGATGGGTGTGGCGAGCGTGGTGAGTGTGTGGGGCGAGTCGTCGTGCGATGCGATCACTGCGACGCGGTGCCCAACATCGGCAGGCTCAGCGCGCCCTGATCGGAGAAGCGCGTGGTGCCGGTCAAGCCGCCCGCGAGCTTGCCGTGCAGCGTGTACGGAAACTGCCCGGATTGCGCGGCGCCCGCGAACGCGAGCGCCTGACGAACCGCGGCGAACGCCGGCACCGTGAGCGGCACGCTGACGATGGTTTCGCCGAAGCGTGGCACGGTGCCGCTCTGATCGCTGACGCCGCTCGCGAACGGCTTGCCGTTCAGATCGAGATCGAGCGAGATGCCGTTGAAGCTGACGGCGGTGTCGTTCGGATTCTGCACGCGCAGCTTCAGATTGAAGCGCATTTCGAGCCCCTGGCCTTGCAGCGGTTCGATGCCGGCGACGCTGACGCGCAATGGGTCGCCGCCGAGGAGGCCCGCGCAGGCGCTGAGCGTCAACGTGGCGACGGCGAGGACGAAGAGGCGCAAGCGCGCGGAACGAAAGCTACCAAGCAGTGTGCGCAACAGGGACATGATCGGCACCAGAAAGAAGGAAGCGGGCAGCGAGTAGCTGGTGACGCATTCTAACTGGCGGCGACGCGATGACGGCGAGGGCGTGTCAACTGGCCCGCCTCATCTGTCTGGCGACGAAGTCCCCGAGACGCTGCATGAATCGCTGGACGAACCCGCTGACATGCGCTTGACCGGACAGAGCCGGCGCGAGCTGTATCGCAGCGCTCGCATCGGACGCACGCACCGACACGACACCGTGTTGCCGGACCACAAACTGTTCGCCTTCGCAAACGGTGATCGATGTGACCGGCGCGTCGCCGCCGAGCCAGGCAAGCGCGTGATCGCGAAAGCCGAGCTTCAGTTTGCCTTCGACGGCGACGATGGCGGTCCCGGCACGCAGATCGAGCAGGACGGTCTGATCGCGGGCCACGCGTAACGCGGTGGGACGGGATGGGAACGCGGCCGGGTGCGGGGGCGGGCGGGTCACGATGGTTTCCTTCGAATGGTTTTCCTGCTGTACAGCTTATTGAGTTCGTTCACGTGGAAACAGCGACAGGCATGGACAATCTGAAGCGCTACAGCGACGCGTCCGGGCAGGCTGTATCGGTCCCAATCGCGCCGATGTGTATCTGTTGTCGCGCGCCGGCTATGCGCACCATCGACGCATGGACGAATTGACTTTCGAGCGGCGCGACACGTCCGCCTCCCCCGCGTCGGACAGCCAGCCGTTGTATCGGCAACTGGCCGACCACTATCGGCGCGCGATCGGCAACGGCGTGCTGCGCGCCGGCGACCGCATGCCGTCGATGCGCGCGTTCATGCAGCGCCACGGCGTGAGCCTCGCGACGGCGACCGAGAGCTATCGGGTGCTCGAGCGTGTCGCGTTGATCGAAGCGCGGCCGCGCTCCGGCTATTTCGTGCGGGCACCGCTGGCGGCGCTGCCGGCCGTCGCTGAACCGGATCCGGCGCTGCTGCCGGGCAGCGCGCAATTCGTCGGTATTCACGCGACGATTTCCGCGCTGGTGTCGAAGTTCCAGCGCTATCCGCAGGCGCTCAACCTCGGCGGCACGACCGCGTCGCCCGATCTCTACCCGACCGAAGCCTTGCGACAGGCCACCCTGCGTGCGCTGCGTCGCGAACCGACGCTACTGACCGCGGCGGGGCCCGATTTCGGCGATCCGGCCTTGCGCGCGGTGATCGCGCGGCGCGTGCTCGAAAGCGGCATCGAAATCGGTGCGGACGAGGTGATCATGACGCACGGCGGCATCGAAGCCGTCAATCTTGCGTTGCGCGCCGTGACGCAGCCGGGCGACACCGTCGCGGTCGAATCGCCATGTTTTTTCGGTCTGCTTCAGGTGCTCGAAAGCCTCGGGCTGCGGGCGCTCGAAATTCCGGCGAGTCCGAGCACGGGGCTTGCCATCGATGCGCTGAGCTTCGCGCTGCAACATCATCCCGACATCAAGGCCGTCGTCGTGGTGCCGAATCTGCAGAATCCGCTCGGCAGCGTGATGCCCGATGCGCACAAGGCGAGTCTCGTCGAGCTGTGCACGCGCGCCGGCGTCGCGCTGATCGAGGACGATCCGTATCGGGAGCTCGTCGACGGTGAGCCCGCGCCGAAGTCGCTGAAGGCATGGGATACGAACGGCACCGTGATCCATTGCACCTCGTTCAACAAGACGCTTGCGCCGGGCATGCGGATCGGCTGGATTAACGGCGGACGCTGGCATCCGCGCGTGGGAATGCTGAAGTTCGCCCAGTCGCGCCATAACGAACGACTCGCGCAGGTCGTGCTGGCAGGGTTCCTCGAGACCGGAGCCTATGCGCGGCATTTGCGGCGTCTGCGTGACAGCTTGCGGCTTCAGCGCGAGCGCATGGCCGCGGCGATTACCGTCGCGTTTCCGGAAGGCACGCGCTTTACGTCGCCACGCGGCGGACAGTGCTTCTGGGTCGAGTTGCCAGCTGCGTTGTCGTCGGCAGCCTTGTTCGACGCCGCGTTGGACGACGGCCTTCGTATCATGCCCGGCACTGTGTTTTCGAACACCGGGCGTTTCGATCATTTCATCCGTCTGAGCTGCCCGAGTACGGACCTCGAACTGCTCGACGACGCGGTGCGTCGGTTGGGGAGCCTCGCCAGACGGATGCTGGAGCGCGGCGACGCTCATACCGATGTTCATGCCGATACCCATGCGGCAAAGCGATAGCAGGTATCATTTTTCGCTGTGCACGCGCCGCACGTGCTGCACGCGCGTGCCTGCGTATGCGCGCGCGTCGAGCAGCGACATGCCGCACGACACGGCCTTTGCACACGTTGCCGATCACCCACTCCGACTACCTCAATGACCGACTCACCCTCATCCCCCGAAACGAACCGCGCGCCGCTGCCCGAAAGTCCCTTCGTCGATCGTCTCGGCGCGCAGTTGCTGCGCGTCGCCGATGGCGTCAGCGAAGTCGTGCTGCCGTTGCGGCACGATCACATGAACACGTGGGACGTCGCGCATGGCGGCGTCACGATGACGCTCGCCGACATCGCGCTCGCGATGGCCGCGCGCAGTCTCGCGGGCGACGGCGTCGGTGTCGTCACCGTCGAGATGAAGGTCAACTTCATGCAGCCGGGGCGCGGCGAGTTGCGCGCGACCGGCCGCGTGCTGCATCGCTCGACCACCATGGCCTATTGCGAAGGCGAGATTCGCGACAGCGAAGGCCACTTCGTCGCGAAGGCGCTCGGCACCTTCAAGTACATGCGCCGTCTCGCGGTGGGCCGCGACGTCGCGCAACAGCGCCTGCGCAGCGACCCGAGCGCGAAGCCCGGTCCGAGCGACGGCTGAGCGTGCCGCCGTGGCTGACCGCGTGATTGACCGCGCGTGTTCGACGGCGCGTGTCTGAGCGCGTGTTGTGGGAACGCGCAGGCAATGCCGCACGTATGCGCGTCGGCTTCAGGTATCAGCCTCAGGTATCAGCATCAACTTCAGCATCAGAGCGGGATCACATCCGATCCCGCTCAACCCGGTCACCCCAAGGAGACGACCCGATGGCCCAGATCAATCGCCAGTTGCTGCTGGCTTCGCGCCCCGAAGGCGCGGTCACGCCCGATAACTTCAAGCTCGTCGAAACGCCGCTCGCGCCGCTCGCCGACGGCGAAGTGCGCGTGCGCAACCACTACCTGTCGCTCGATCCGTACATGCGCGGCCGCATGAACGACAGCAAGTCGTACGCGGCGCCGCAGCCGCTGAACGAAGTGATGATCGGCGGCACGGTCGGCGAAGTGGTCGAATCGAAGAATCCGAAGTTCGCGGTCGGCGACAAGGTCGTCGCGATGTTCGGCTGGCAGGAGTACGGCACCTCGAACGGCGCGGGCATGCAGAAGATCGACGACACGCACGTGCCGCTCTCGGCCTATCTGGGCCCGGTCGGCATGCCGGGCGTCACCGCGTGGTACGGGCTGAACCGCATCATCGCGCCGAAGGCCGGCGAGACGGTGGTGGTCAGCGCGGCGAGCGGCGCGGTCGGCAGCGTGGTCGGGCAACTGGCGAAGGCGGCCGGCGCGCGCGCGGTCGGCATTGCCGGCGGCGCGGACAAGTGCCGCTACGTGGTCGAGACGCTCGGCTTCGACGCCTGCGTCGACTACAAGGCCGGCAACCTGTACCAGGACCTGAAGGCGGCGACGCCGGATGGGGTCGACGGCTGCTTCGAGAACGTCGGCGGCGAAGGGCTCGACGTGACGCTCGCGCGCATGAACGCGTTCGGGCGCATCGCGCTGTGCGGCTTTATCGCTGGTTACGACGGTCAGCCGCTGCCGCTGAAAAATCCGTCGATGATGTTGACGCAGCGCCTGCTGGTGCAGGGCTTTATCGTCAGCGAACATATGGAGGTGTGGCCGGAAGCGCTGAAGCAGCTCGGCACGCTGGTCGCGCAGAAAAAGCTGCAGTATCGCGAGACCATCGCGCAAGGGCTCGAAGCGGCGCCCGACGCGTTCATCGGTTTGCTGAAGGGCCGCAATTTCGGCAAGCAGTTGGTCAAGCTGATCTGAGCGCGAACCAGGCATTAACCGAGCATGAACGGCTCGCCGCCACTCAACCGGGACCTCCCATGACATTCGAATTCGCAGGCAAGGTGGCGGTGATCACCGGCGCGGGCAGCGGCTTTGGCCGCGCGTTCGCGCGGAAGGGCGCGGCGCTCGGCATGAAGCTCGTGCTCGCCGACATCGACGCCGACGAGCTCGCGCGCAGCGTCGACGCACTGCGCGCGGGCGGCGCCGAAACGATCGGCGTGCCGACCGACGTCGCGAACGCCGCGCAGGTCGACGCGCTCGCGCAGGCGGCGCTCGACGCGTTCGGCAAGGTGCATCTGCTGTTCAACAACGCGGGCGTAGGCACCGGCGGCTTTCTGTGGGAAAGCTCGGCGAACGACTGGTCGTGGGTGTTCGGCGTCAACGTGATGGGCGTCGCGCACGGCGTGCGCGCGTTCACGCCGATCATGCTCGCGCAGAACGAACCCGCGCATATCGTCAACACGGCATCGGTCGCGGGCTTGTTGTCGCCGCCCGCGATGGGTATCTACAACGCGTCGAAACACGCGGTGGTGTCGCTGACGGAAACGCTTTATCACGATCTGAAGCTTGCGCAGACGGCGACGGCGGAGGAGAGCCGGGTCGGCTGTTCGCTGCTGTGTCCGGCCTTCGTGCCGACCGGTATCGCCGATGCCGAGCGCGCGCGTCCCGACGACCTGCGCAACGCGAGCCGGCCGACGCGCTCGCAGATCGCCGCGGGCAAGCAGTTGCAGCGTGCGGTGCAGTCGGGGCGCCTCACTGCCGACGACGTCGCCGACATCGCGTTCGAAGCGATCGCCGCGCGGCGTTTCTATATCATCACGCATCCGGGCATCATGACGACCGTGAAGCTGCGGCACGAGGACATCGAGCAGTTGCGCGAGCCGTCCGATCCGATGTCGCTGAAGCCGGAGGTGAAGGGCGCGGAATAGTGGTGGTTTAGCAGCGGATTGGAAGCAGGTGAACGGCGGGCCATCGGCCGACGAGCGGTGGGCGCGGCGGCCTGACGCGACAGGCAAAGCGGCCAAATCAGGCACAACGGTTAAATGGCGGGCGAACGCGGCTGTTCGCGCGTGACGCTTGGACTGGCCGTATGTCCGCCGTATGCCGGCCTGCGATTGCGACGACGCGGTCTGTCGCGCGTGCGGGTCTGCCGCCTCCACGTTGCCGCCGCCGTGCCGACCGTCCTGTCCGCTCGCGTTCGCTGCTTGCCGCACTGTCACTGCGTCGGCCGATTCCCGGCTCCCCGTTAATTCCGTTAACCTCGACCCACCGGCGCGCGCCACCGCGCCACACATTCACATCGCCTCAAAACCATGCCGTTGAATCCGAAGATCGAGCAGGTGCTCGACATGATCGCGCGGGCCAAGCGCCCGCAATATCACGAAATGAGCCCGCAAGCGGCGCGCGCGTCGTACGAGAAGAGTGCGCCGATCCTCGAGATCGCGAGCGCGCCGATGTTCTCCGTCGAAGATCTGCGCGTGCCGACCCGCGACGGCGCGAC
Organism: Paraburkholderia antibiotica; assembly: GCF_012927125.1. Lineage (GTDB taxonomy): Bacteria > Pseudomonadota > Gammaproteobacteria > Burkholderiales > Burkholderiaceae > Paraburkholderia > Paraburkholderia antibiotica. The sequence goes on along the minus strand of NZ_JABBFZ010000004.1, from coordinate 329,440 downwards.
GATCCGCGCGCGCCTCTATTGCCCGGTCGAGCCGAACTGGGCCGAGCCGCTGCCGGCGTTCGTCTACTACCACGGCGGCGGCTTCACGGTCGGCAGCGTCGATACGCACGACGCGCTGTGCCGGATGTTCGCGCGCGACGGCCAGTGCGCGGTGCTGTCGGTCGACTACCGGCTCGCGCCCGAACACAAGTTCCCAACCGCGGTCGACGACGCATTCGACGCGCTCAGCTGGCTGCACGCGCACGCGGCAGAATTCGGCATCGACGGCACCCGTCTCGCGGTCGGCGGCGATAGCGCGGGCGGCACGCTCGCGGCGGTCTGCGCGGTGCTCGCGCGCGACGCCGGCATCGCGCTCGCGCTGCAACTGCTGATCTATCCGGGCACGACCGGCCATCAGCAGACCGACTCGCATTCGCGTCTCGCCGACGGCTTCCTGCTGTCGGGCGACACGATCCAGTGGTTCTTCGAACAGTATCTGCGCGACCGTGGCGATCGCGAAGACTGGCGTTTCGCGCCGCTCGATGGCGCGAACGGTGCGCCGGATTTTCGCGGTGTCGCGCCCGCGTGGATCGCGACCGCCGAATACGATCCGCTCAGCGACGAAGGCGACGCGTACGCGGACAAGCTGCGTGCGCTCGGCAACGCGGTCACGCTCAAGCGCTATGCGGGCATGATCCACGAGTTCTTCAAGATGGGCGGCTTCGTGCCCGAGGTCGCGCACGCGCATGCGGATGCCGCCGCGGCATTGCGCGCGGCGTTCGGGATCGGGTGAGGGCGGTTGTAAAAAGCGGTAGTAGCCGGTGAAGAATGGGCCGGCGACGGCGTCGGCATGAGCGCCTATCCGCCGCTCAGACGACAGATGCGCAAGCTGGCGCCGGGCACGCACGGCATCTCGAACGCGGTGTTCGATACCGCGTGACCGAAGCTGGCACCCCCCAGGCATCGGGCAATGCCCAGATCACCCAGGCACGCCCGGCAACGCTCAGGCAGCGTTCAGGCAACGCTCAGCCGGTCCCGCTCGACATTGAACGCAAAGCTGCGCTCGAAGTCCCCCGGCCGCACCACGCGGTGCGAGCCGTTGTCGTCGCTGCGCTCGGCGATCGCGACGCCGAGCACGTCGCCATGCGCGGCGACACGCAGCGCGGTGGTGCTGCGCGTGCCGTACTCCGGCGATTCGATAAAGGCCGCCGACAGCACCCGCTCGCGTTCGAGCGGAATCCCGGTCGCCGGCAATTCGTCGTCGCGCGCGAGACGCGGATCGCGCATCAGATCGATCAGGCGTTCGAGCGGTGGCATGGGCGCGCGCTCGAGCAGCGCGCCAAGCTCCGCGCGCTTTCTGACCAGCTTCGGCCACGCGGTATCGAGCACCGCGTTCGAGATGCCGTGCGTGCCCGGTGCCAGCAGCGCGGGGCCTCCCGGATTACTGCCTTGAGCGCCGCCGCGGTTGCAGTACCACGCGAGCTCGCGACGGGTCCAGTCGCCGACCAGCAGGTTGAAGCCGTTGTAGATTTCGCCGGTTTGCGCGACCTGCCGCAGATACGCGAGTGGCGTTGCGAGCGGCTGGCCGTCGGCATCGCGTGCGTTGCCGTTCAGCCAGTCGCTGACCAGCGTGCCGCGAGTCGGCGCGTCCGCGCGCATTTCGCTCGGCGCGCGATAGTTGGTCAGCGCGGCGAAGCGGCCATCGCGTGACAATCCGAGCCACGTGCCGCCGCCGACCAGGTCGCGGCCCGCCAGCACGGCCGGCGCATCGTGCCACCAGCCAAGCGGGTCGGCGGTGCGGCGGAAGAATTCGTCGCGATTCGCGGCGAGCGTGAAGAGCGGGCCGTCGACCGCATCGGGTCGCCAGTCGAAAACGATCAGGCACATCGGGGCGCGTCTCCCGGTGAACGTGTGGGCGGCGGCAAAGCAGCCGGCAATCCAGCGAAAAATAGCAGAGTCAGGCGGCTGTCGCTAAATGGTCGGTGAGCGGTCAATAAGCAGCCAATGAACGCTCAATGAGCGGCCGACGAACGACCTAAGCACAACCAACAAGCAGCCCGCCCCGCCAGGCAACAGCCAATAAAAAGCGGCGCCCATTCGCGCCGCCCGATATCTCCCGCCCGTCGGTCAGACTTCAGCCGGCAGTCCGTAGGGCAGCGGCAGGAACCGCAGCGCCGGGCCGTCGGCCGCGCCGACATGCACGCTGCCGGCGTCGAGCGCCGCGAGCTTGATCTCGACCAGCAGATCGACGCCGCCGTGTTGCGCCGCGGCCGCATTGACGATCATCCCGCACGGCTGGCCCGGATCGTCCGAATGGAACAGCTCCGCGCCGGGCCGCACCGTGTCGGTTTCGCCGGCGACGTTGGCAAGCGACGTACGCCGTTTGATCGTGCCGCGATACTGGCTGCGCGCGACCACTTCCTGGCCCGGATAGCACCCCTTGCGGAAATTGACCGCGCCGAGCACGTCGTAGTTGACCATTTGTGGCACAAATTGCTCGACCACCGGCTGCGTGATGCGCGGCTCGCCCGCGCGGATGTCGAGCCAGTCCCACACGGCCGGCGACACGCGCTTGAGCTTGCCGTCGAGCGACGGCAGCAGCGCGTCGACCTGCGCCTTCGGGCCGATCCACAGATAGCGCAAACGCTCCAGCGCATCGGGCACGCGGATCAACGAGCCGGCCGCGCCATCGACCTGTACGTGGACGCCGTCGGGCAGCGCGTCGAACACGCCGGACAGCGCGCCGCGCACGTCGCCCGCGAAGCCGATCACCGCGAGTTCGCCGCTCGTGTCCGCGAGCTTCGCCTTCGCGCGCAGCACGAACATCGACAGACGCTTCTGCACCGCCGCCTGCACGTCCTTCGACACCAGCAGGCGGATCGTGTCGCCGCTGCGCCAGCTCAGGAACGACGCGAGCAGGCGTCCCTTCGCCGAGCAGTAGCCGGCGAGCCGCGCGTGGGCGGCGTCGAGATGCTGGACGTCGTTGGTCAGCTGGCCGTGCAGGAAGCTCGCCGCGTCGTCGCCGGTGACGTCGATCACGCCGAACTGCGAGAGCGGCATGTAGGCGCCGTGTTCGACGACGGCGGCGAATTCGTCGGCCGACGGACGCGGCAGCACCGGCAGCGCGGCGGGCGCAGGGGGGGAAGCGTTGATCGAAGCGTTACCCGAGGCACTAGCGAGTGGTGTGTTCATGGATTCCGGGAACAGTCAATTCTGACTTTGGCTAAGGCAAACAGTTATTATATTCAGTCCAACCCCGTCACGTTTCCATGTCCCTCCTGAAGAAATGCTTCGCCGCCGGCGCAGTCGTCGTTGTGCTGGCCGCGGCGGCTATGGCCGCCGGATATCACTGGGCCACGAGCCCGCTCGAACTGACCCCGGCGCAACTCGACGTCACCGTCAAACCGCACAGCAGCCTGCGCAGCGTCGCGCTGCAGCTCAATCGCGGCGGCGTGCCGGTCGAGCCCGAGCTGTTTATCGCGATGACGCGGCTGCTCGGCCTGCAAAGTGAGCTGAAGTCCGGCAACTACGAGTTCAAGACCGGCATCACACCGTACGACGTGCTGCAGAAGATCGCGCGCGGCGACGTCAACGAGTACGTGGCGACGATTATCGAAGGCTGGACCTTCAAGCGCATGCGCGCCGAGCTCGACGCGAATCCCGCGCTGAAGCACGATTCGGCGGGTCTCAGCGACGCCGATCTGATGACCGCGATCGGCGCGCCGGAGGCGTCGATCGGCAACGGCGAGGGGCTGTTCTTCCCGGATACCTATCTGTTCGACAAGGGCACGAGCGACCTCGACATCTATCGGCGCGCGTACCGGCTGATGCGCGTGCGGCTCGACGAAGCGTGGCTCGCGCGCGCGCCGAACCTGCCGTACAAGACGCCGTACGACGCGCTGACGATGGCCTCGATCATCGAGAAGGAAACCGGCAAGCCGTCCGACCGCACGCTGGTGGCGGCCGTGTTCGCGAACCGTCTGCGCGCGGGCATGCCGCTGCAGACCGACCCCACGGTGATCTACGGGATGGGCGACAGCTATGCCGGTCACATCAGAAAGAAAGACCTGCAGACCGACACTCCCTACAATACCTACACCCGCATGGGCTTGCCGCCCACGCCGATTTCGCTGCCCGGCGTCGCGTCGCTACAGGCGGCGATGAATCCGGCGCCAAGCAGTGCGCTTTACTTCGTGTCGCGCGGCGACGGCAGCAGCATCTTTTCTGACACCCTCGGCGAACACAACAAGGCCGTGGACAAATACATTCGAGGGCAATGATGGCGCGCGGCAAATTCATTACGTTTGAAGGCATCGACGGTGCGGGCAAAACCACCCATCTGGGCTGGTTCCGCGAACGGCTCGAAGCGAAGCTCGCGGCGGCGGGCGGCCGTTCGGTCGTGATGACGCGCGAGCCGGGCGGCACGCCGCTCGGCGAGCAGATCCGCGAGATCGTGCTGCATCAGAAGATGGACCTCGAAACCGAAGCGCTGCTGATGTTCGCGCTGCGCCGTCAGCATCTGGCCGAGGTGATCGAGCCGGCGCTCGCGCGCGGCGACTGGGTGCTGTCGGACCGTTTCACCGACGCGACCTTCGCCTATCAGGGCGGCGGCCGCGGCCTGCCGCGCGACAAGCTGGAGGCGCTCGAGCGTTGGGTGCAGGGCGGTTTCCAGCCGGATCTGACCGTGCTGTTCGACCTGCCGCCCGCGATCGCCAACGAGCGCCGGAGCGCGGCGCGCAATCCGGACCGTTTCGAGAGCGAATCGGCGGCGTTTTTCGAGCGCACGCGCGCCGAATACATGCGCCGCGCGGAAGAGGCGCCTTATCGATTCGCTATCATCGACTCTTCACAGAGCATCGCGCGAATTCAGAAACAACTTGAAGAATTGATTGCAACGCTTTGATTTTAAATCAATATAATCAAAATTCATAAGAGCCTCAAAAGCTCGCACGATATCTCAGATAGTGTATTCAACCCATTGATTGCAAAAGACAAACGATGATTTATCCGTGGCAGGCCGATGATTGGAACCGCCTTCAGCAGCTGCGCGCTCACTGGCCGCACGCTTTGCTGTTGCACGGCCAGGCGGGCATCGGCAAGCTGCGCTTCGCGCAGCATCTCGCGCAGGGTCTGCTGTGCGAGGCGCAGCAAGCCAACGGCGAGCCGTGCGGCACGTGCGTGGCCTGCAACTGGTTTGCGCAGGGCAATCATCCCGATTACCGGATCGTCGTGCCGGAGGCGCTCGCCGCCGAAGCTGGCCCGGTGAATGCCTCGAGCGGCGCCGACGAGAAGGCCGACAAAGCCGATGGCGACGAAGGCAAGAAGACCCGCACGCCCAGCAAGGAAATCAAGATCGAGCAGATCCGCGGTTTGCTCGACTTCGTCGGCGTCGGTTCGCACCGTGGCGGCGCGCGCGTGGTCGTGCTGTATCCGGCCGAGGCGCTTAACGTCGCGGCCGCCAACGCGCTGCTCAAGACGCTCGAGGAACCGCCCGCCGGCGTGGTGTTCCTGATGGTGTCGGCACGTATCGACCGGCTGCTGCCGACCATCATCAGCCGCTGCCGGCAGTGGCCGATGAGCGTGCCCGCGCCGCAGGCGGCCACGCAATGGCTTGCCGCGCAAGGCATCGACGAAGCCCCGGCGCTGCTCGCCGAAGCGGGCGGCGCGCCGCTCGCGGCGCTCGCCCTCGCCAGCGACGAAAACCGCACGCTGCGCGACTGGACCCTGAAGCAGCTCGCGGCCGGCGCCGGCTGCGATGCGTTCGCATGCGGCGAGGCGTTGCAGAAGCTGCCGGTGCCGCTCGTGCTCGGCTGGCTGCAGCGCTGGATGTACGATCTGCTCGCGCAGCATACCGCCGGCGCGCCGCGCTATTTCCCGCAGGCGAGCACGGCCCTCGCGCGCTGCGCGTCGCAGGCCGACGCCAACGCGTTCGCGCGGTTTCTGCGCGTCGTGACGCGGCAACGCGCGGTCGAAAATCACCCGCTGAATGCGCGCCTCGTGTTCGAGGAACTGTTTATCGGCTATCGCGCGCTGTTCGCGTGAGCCTTCATCTGGTCCGTCTCCATTCAAATCAATCACCATGAGCCTTTCCTACCGCGATGCCACGCTCGACGATCTGCCCGCGATCGTCGCCATCTACAATTCGACCATTCCGTCGCGGCAGGTCACCGCCGATCTCGAGCCGGTCAGCGTCGAAAGCCGGCATGCGTGGTTTCACGCGCACGGGCCGCAGAAGCGTCCGCTGTGGGTCGTCGAGGATCCGCGGCAGGCGGGTCGCGTGATCGCGTGGCTGAGCTTTTCGGATTTCTACGGCCGTCCGGCCTATCAGCGCACCGCCGAAGTCAGCATCTATCTCGACGAAAGCGCGCGCGGCCAGGGGCTCGGCAAGCAGTTGCTCGCGGCCTCGCTGGAAGCGGCGCCGGGCCTCGGCATCGATACGGTGCTCGGCTTCGTCTTCGGTCACAATGAAGCCAGCGTGCGGCTGTTCCGCGGCTTCGGCTTCGACACGTGGGGCTCGCTGCCGCGCGTCGCGGTGCTGGATGGCGTCGAGCGCGATCTGGTGATTCTCGGCAAGCGCCTCGCCCACGCGGGCTAAGGCACGCGCCCCCAAGCCGTTCCGGGCGGCCGGCATCGAACCGCCGGGGTTCCAGCCAGGAACCTCTAACCTCGAATCGATTGCCCGGCCGTCAGCTAACTTTCCGCAGGACCTGCTTATGTTTGTCGACTCGCACTGCCATATCAATTTCGAAGGACTCGCGGATCGTCTGCCGCAAGTGCTCGAAAACATGCGCAGCCTTTCGGTCACGCACGCGCTGTGCGTGTCGGTGGATCTCGAAACGCTGCCGTCCGTGCTGGATATCGCCAGCCGTTGCGACAACGTCTACGCGTCGGTCGGCGTGCATCCGGACCACGAGCACATGCGCGAGCCGAGCGTCGCCGAACTGGTCGAGCTGGCCGAACACCCGAAGGTTGTCGCGATCGGCGAGACCGGGCTCGATTACTACCGCCTGGAAGGCCGTTCGATCGCCGACATGGAGTGGCAGCGCGAGCGTTTTCGCACCCACATCCGCGCCGCGCACGCGACCGGCAAACCGCTGATCGTCCACACGCGCGCGGCATCGGAAGATACGCTGCGCATCATGGCCGAGGAGCGCGCGGGCGAGCCGGGCGGGGTGATGCACTGCTTCACCGAGCCGTGGGCGATCGCCGAGCAGGCGCTCGCGCAGAACTTCTACATCTCGCTGTCGGGCATCGTCACGTTCAAGAGCGCGACCGACGTGCAGGATGTCGCGCGCCGCGTGCCGCTCGAGCGTCTGCTGATCGAAACCGACTCGCCGTATCTGGCGCCGGTGCCGTATCGCGGCAAGCCGAATGAACCTGCGTACGTCAGTTATGTCGGACGCTTCATCGCGCAGCAACGCGAGATGCCGGACGAGGCCCTCGCGGCCGCGACCACGCAGAACTTTTTCAGGCTGTTCAAGATTCCCGCGCCGGCTGTCGCCTGAAGGCAGCCTGCGCGAAATCGCCAACTGAAAATCCAGCAACATCAAAGGGATAGGGAAGTTTCCTAAAGTACTATATGAAAAATATTTCGACGTCGTCCGCTGCTTTCCAACAGACTTCCCGCGCGCTCGTACCCGCGCGCCGCTTCGCCTGTGCCGCCGCGCTCGCCTGCGCCGCGCTGGTCGCGGTGCCCGCGCACGCGGCGCCGATCGACTCGCTGATCAAGTCGGTCAAGTTCGACGACGTCGACGGCGTCAACAAGCTGCTCGGCAAGGGCATGGACCCGAACAGCGTCGACAGTCAGGGCATCCCGCTGCTGGTGATCGCCGCGCGCGAGAAGTCGGACAAGGTCACGGCCGCGCTGCTCGCGAATCCGAAGACCGACATCGAAATCCAGGACAAGGCCGGCGAAAACGCGCTGATGATGGCGTCGCTGGCCGGCGACCTGAACATCGTGAATCTGCTGATCGCGAAGGACGCGGAGGTCAACAAGAAGGGCTGGGCGCCGCTGCACTACGCGGCCGCGAACGGCCACGACGACATCGTCAAGGTGCTGCTCGACCACTCGGCCTATGTCGACGCGGGCTCGCCGAACGGCACCACGCCGCTGATGATGGCCGCGCGTGGCGGCCACGTGTCGACCGTCAAGCTGCTGCTCGACAACGGCGCGGACCTCAGCGTGAAGAACCAGATCGGCATGACCGCGCTCGATTTCGCGAAGACCTACAAGGAGCCGGACGTCGTCGAAGGACTCACCGCGCGCATGCAGCAGATGCCGCAGAAGTAACGGGACGACCGACGGGGCGGCAAGCCGGCCGCGCGCAGTCCGCATAAAGCTCGCGTGTGGCTGGCTGCTCGTTCGACGATGCGCGTTTCGCGATGCTCGTTGGGTGACGCCCGTTTGATGACGGATTGGCCCATATTTGTCTGACATCGGCGCCGCCCGGCCTGCTGCCGCCGTGTAAAACAGTGCAGAATGACGACTTTGGCGCGCCGTGCGGCGTGTCATCCGGATGCGGCGAAAAGACCGCGTGATAAACAAACCTGAAAAGGAACACCATGCTGCGGGCTTTGATTTTCGCCGGGGCGCTTGCCTTGCCACTTTCGGCAGCCGCCTTTACGGGGGGCGACCTCAACAAGCTGTGCACCAAGACCGACGTGGCTTCGCGTAGTGCCTGCGCGGCCTATATCGAAGGCGCCGCCGACGGCATTTTCAACACGATCGACGCGATCGGCGGCACCACCGGTCCGCGCGTCGGCCAGTACTTCTGCCTGCCGCCGGATGCGCGCTCCGCGCAGTTGACCGACGCGGTGCGCAAGTACATCGCCGAGAACCCGAACGCCGCGGGTTATAACGCCAGCACGGCGATTTCGCTGGGACTCGGCAAGGCGTTTCCGTGCAGGAGCGGCAGCTGACCCAGGCTGCCGGACGCGCCGGGTGAGCCGCCCGGCGTAACGCCTGAGCGTCCGTGGTGGGCGCCGGGTGTCGAGGGGGCCGTTGCGATGCCCGTGCCATGCCGGTTTGATGCCGGTCGCGGCCCCCGCAGATGTCAGTAGTCCCGCAGGCGTGCCGCCGCTCTTCGAGCCTGGAGGAAGATGCCCGTTATGCCGACTTTCGACGACTTCAGCCAGGTGGCCGCCGCGCCGCTGCACAGCTGGTTTGGCACGCTGATCGTGACCGCGATCATGACGGTCGCGGCAATCGGCGTGCATCGCTTCGGCGCGCGCGTGGTCAAGCGCATCGCCGAGCCTCATGCGCTCGCCAGCGTGGTGCTGCGCTACATCGACAAACCGTCGCTGTTTGCGCTCGTGATCCTCGTGCTCGCGTGGATCTGGTCCGAGGCGCCCGACACCCTCAATCTCATCGAACCGGTCCGCGACGTCACGGGCATCGCGCTGATCGCCGCGCTCACGTGGCTGTCGGTGCGCTCGGCCGCGGCGATCGGCGAGGCGATCATTCGCGCCCATCCGCTCGATACCGCCGATAACCTGCAGGCGCGCCGCATCCATACGCAGGCGCGGGTGCTCGCGCGTTCGGTGATGACCGTGATCGTGATCATCGGCGTGGGCGGCGCGCTGATGACCTTGCCGAACGTCCGCCAGATCGGCGCGAGCCTGCTGGCGTCGGCTGGTGTCGCCGGTCTCATCGCCGGTATCGCCGCGCGGCCGGTGCTCGGCAATCTGATCGCGGGCTTGCAGATCGCGCTGTCGCAGCCGATTCGCCTCGACGACGTCGTCGTGATCCAGAACGAGTGGGGGCGCATCGAGGAAATCACCGGCACCTACGTGTCCGTGCGTCTGTGGGACCAGCGCCGGCTGATCGTGCCGCTGCAATGGTTTATCGAAAATCCGTTCCTGAACTGGACCCGCAGCAGCTCGCAGATCATCGGCACGGTGTTCCTGTTCGTCGATTACCGGATGCCGCTCGCGCCGTTGCGGGAAGAGCTCGCGCGACTCGTCGAAAACGCGCCGGAGTGGGATCGACGCGTGCAGGTATTGCAGGTGGTCGACTGCACCGAGCGCGCGATGCAGTTGCGCGCGCTCGTCAGCGCGCCCGATTCCGGTCTCGCGTGGGACCTGCGTTGCCGCGTGCGCGAAGGGCTGCTCGATTTTATTCAACGACACTATCCGGAATACCTGCCGCGTGCCCGCGCTGAAGTGTCGGCGGAGCTCGAAACGCCCGGCACGGGACCGATCGACTGGTTGCCGCGCAGCATGCAGGCGCCGGCCGGCAGCACCGCCGCGCATACCGAGGCCGACCCGGTCGCGACGCGCATCGGCCGGCCGGGTACGGCTGAGGCCGCGCAGAAGGCGAAGGAGCGGGCTTAGGCGCGTGGCCCGCGCTTTTGGCGGTGGCGGGAGCGTGTGCATGATGGGGTGCATGCCGGGCTATAAACCGGCGACAAGCAGGGCATCCGCGATGACGTAGCACGTGCCGCGTGGTCCAGGCGCGCCGCTTGCTGCGCCGCGTGCGCAATCGCACCCGATCGGGCGATGCATCGCGCCGGCCGGCGCCTTTCGATGACCCAGCCGACGACCCAGCGGGCGCTTCCAGGCGTAAACACCCAACGTGAATCGAAGGCACGAACCGTTGAAGTGATCCACCGAAGCGAACTGCGGAAGCGAACCGTCCATGGTTTGACGCACGCCCGATCGCTCATGAAACTGGCGCGGTATCGGCAGGCGGGATCGTGATTGCGGGGCGGGGCGTTGCAGTGCGTCACGCGGTGTCGAGCGGCACGCAACGTCGTACCGCTCGCGAGCTGCGCGCAACACCCGACGCCCTCGATCCCCACCGCCCACGCGCCGCACGAACTACGGAGGACATCCAACATGGGCCGACTGATCGTCGTGTCGAATCGCGTCGCGACGCCAACGGAGACGAAGGGCTCGGCGGGCGGCCTCGCCGTCGGCGTATTCGGCGCGCTGAAGGACGCGGGCGGCGTCTGGTTCGGCTGGAGCGGCGACGTGGTCAGCGAGACCGTCGCCAACGCGGGACCAGCGCTCGAACAGGACGGCGCGGTGACGTTCGCGACCGTCGGACTGACCCGCAAGGATTACGACCAGTATTACCGCGGTTTCTCGAACGCGACGTTGTGGCCGGTGTTCCACTACCGCAACGATCTCGCCCGCTACGAGCGCGACGAATACGCGGGCTATCGCCGCGTCAACGCGTGGCTCGCGCACAAGCTGATCAAGCTGCTCGAACCCGACGACGTCATATGGATTCACGATTACCACCTGATTCCGTTCGCCGAGGCGCTGCGCAACGAGGGCGTGACGAACCGCATCGGTTTCTTCCTGCACATTCCGTTTCCCGCGCCGCAGATTCTGCTCAACATTCCACCGCACGAAGAACTCGTGAAGTCGCTGTCGTGCTACGACCTGCTCGGTTTCCAGACCGCCACCGACCAGCAGGCATTCCACGACTACGTGACGCGCCACGCGCGCGGCAGTGTGAGCGGCGGCAATAGCGTCGAAGCGTTTGGCCGCAAGCTGCGCACCGGCGTCTACCGGATCGGCGTATTCCCCGACGAAATCGCCGAGCAGGCGAAGCGCTACGAAAGCCGTCAGCACGTGCTCGACCTGAAGCAGAGTCTCGAAGGACGCAAGCTGATCATGAGCGTCGACCGGCTCGACTATTCGAAGGGGCTGGTCGAGCGGTTCCGTTCGTTCGAACTGCTGCTGGAGCGCTCGCCCGAATGGCGCGGCAACGTCACGCTCGTGCAGATCGCGCCGCCGACGCGCTCGGACGTCGCGACGTATCAGAAGATCCGTCAGGACCTCGAATACGAAGCAGGCCGAATCAATGGCCGCTACTCGGGGCTCGACTACACGCCGATCCGCTATCTGAACCAGCAGTACGACCGCTGGAAACTGATGTCGCTGTTTCGCGAATCGCAGATCGGCTTCGTCACGCCGCTGCACGACGGCATGAATCTGGTCGCGAAGGAATATGTCGCCGCGCAGAATCCCGACGATCCCGGCGTGCTGGTGCTGTCGATTTTCGCGGGCGCGGCCGCGGAATTGAGCGGCGCGCTGCTCGTCAATCCACACGACGCGATCGGCATGTGCGAAGCGCTGCAGCGCGCGTTGCAGATGCCGCTCGAGGCGCGCCAGCGGCGTCACGAGATCAATATGACGGCGTTGCGCGAGAACGATCTCGGCGTGTGGCGCGACACTTTCCTGAGCGATTTGCGCAGCATGCCGGTGCGCAAGCCGGGCGAGGGCGGCGGGCATAAGTGATGTGACTGCGGTGAGCGGACTGCGGCGACTGCGCGGCGCAAGCCACGCGGTATGCCGGCGGCGTACGCGGCGAGGGTGCTCGACAAGGAAGGACGTATGCAACGGGCCGGCGCGGAGGCAGGCGTACCAGGGCGACGGATGTAAGCCGCATGTAACAGCGCCGAGTAAATGCAAGTCCTGCGGTTTTTCGCCGGGAGCCAGGGAATAATGCACCGTAGCGACAATGCACGCGACGCTTATGCGCGGCGTGCATTGATCGGATGTAATGGCGCTGTCATACTCGGCGTCGCTGACGGGCACCGCGTGTCGCGCGCAAGCCGTCAGCTCATGGAGACACAACTATGAAGATTGCGCAGATCGCCCCGCTGACCGAATCCGTGCCGCCGCAATTGTATGGCGGCACCGAACGCGTCGTGTCGTACATCACCGAAGCGCTGGTCGAGCAGGGCCACGACGTGACGCTGTTCGCGAGCGGCGACTCCGTCACGAGCGCGAAGCTCGAAGCCGTATGGCCGCGCGCGCTGCGTCTGGACCCCGGCATTCGCGACCGCATCGCGCCACATATGCTGCTGATGGAACTGGTACGCCGTCAGGCCGAAGAGTTCGACGTGCTGCATTTTCACCTCGACTACTACTCGTTCTCGGTGTTCAAGCGCCAGGACACGCCGTTCGTCACGACGATGCACGGCCGTCTCGACCTGCCGGAGCAGCAGCCGGTGTTCGACACGTTCAATACCGCGCCGGTGATCTCGATTTCGAACGCGCAGCGCCATCCATTGCCGCAGGCGCGCTGGTTGACCACCGTCTATCACGGCCTGCCGGAGCAGCTCTATACGCCGCAGCCGGTCGAACAGAAGTACCTCGCGTTTCTCGGCCGGATTTCGCCGGAAAAACGCGTCGATACCGCGATTCGCATCGCCGGACGCTGTGGCATCCCGATCCGTATCGCCGCGAAGGTCGACTCGGCCGACCGCGAATACTTCGAACGCGATATCCGGCCGTTGCTCGATCTGCCGTACGTCGAGTACATCGGCGAGATCGCCGATCATCAGAAGGCCGAATTTTTGTCCGGCGCGCATGCGCTGCTGTTTCCGATCGACTGGCCGGAGCCGTTCGGTCTGGTGATGATCGAGGCGATGGCGTGCGGCACGCCGGTGATCGCGTTCAATCGCGGCTCGGTGCCCGAAGTGCTCGAAGACGGCGTGACGGGTTTTATCGTCGAGGACGAAATCGGCGCGGTGGCGGCGGTGAACCGGCTGCACAAGGTGTCGCGCGCGGGCGTGCGGCGCCGCTTCGAGGAACGCTTCACGTCGCACCGGATGGCGCGGCAGTACGTGGAGGCGTATCAGTCGGTGATTCGAGCGCAGAAGCGGTCGCGTTTCAAGGTAATCGATACGTCGTCGGGTAGCTGAAGCTGGCGATAGTCGATCGGCGGGAAAGAGCGGCGGTGCGCGATGTGCGCGTCGCCGTTTTTTATGTCCGCACGCGTATCGTGACGCGTGGCGCAATCAATAAAAGGCCTCAAATAAAAAAGCCGCGCGGAGGAGCCTATGTAGCCCTTCGCGCGGCCTGGGCCGCAATACGACTCCGCCAACACAAAGTTGGCGCGGGTTGGCGTGAGTCTCGGCCAGCGCCGCTCAGATGAGCGGCCGATGCAAGCGGCCTCGCGACACGTACCGGCACATACGGCCACATACCGGCATACGGCGTCGCGAGATCTGCCACCGCGCCAGGCGCACCGGAATGCGCCCGGCAGCGGGCTTAAATCTTCAGCCGCGAGACCTTCGTGCCTTGCAGCGACACGTCGCCCATCAGGCCGGCGTTGGTCATCACGAACACCTGCACCGGAGCGGTGGCCGTATTCGTGTCGATCGCGCCGTTCGCGCCGACCTTCACGAGCGCGACCGATGCATCGGCGCCAGCGGACCAGCCGTCCGTGTTGCGGAATTTGTCGAGCGAATCCTGCGTCATGAACAGGAAGATGATCGCCTTCGACTGCGCACCGGCCTGCAGGCCGAACGAGCCCGAAATGGTGCTGTAGTAGCCGACCGTCGAGCCGCCTACGCGCAATGCGCCTTCGCCGTACTGACCGCCGACGATGAAGCCTGCCTGCAGCACCGACGGGAATACGAGCACGCCACGCGCCTTCGATACCAGTTCGCGCGAGCCGGGCACGGTCGTAAAGAGTTTCGACAGCGTGCCGTCGACGCTGGCGTCGATCGATTGGCGTTTGGACGCGTTGGTGCTGGGCGTGTCATGACTGTCGGGCCCGGTTGTCGTGCAGCCGGCGAGTGCAAGGCTTCCGAAAGCAAGCGCAGCGGTCGTCTTCAACATGAAGTGTCGTCTTTGCATCGTTTTTCTCCACATGGATCCGAGGCGCAACCGTGGGTGGTTCCGCCTGGTTGCCATTGAGTTATAACACACGCCCGCACAAATGGCGTGTTGCTTGACTGCGCCACAAGCCTTACGGGGCGGGGCTTTGAGGCAAATTGTAAAGATCGGGTAAGTAACTTTGACCGGGCGCAAACGGTGCGTCTTCGTGCGGCGTGCGCGAATCCGAGACCCCTCCCGAACGCGGCGCGCCCCGCTGTGGCGATTTTGGGGACGCTTCAATGTGGGCACGCAACGCGCCCGTTTTTACCGATCATCGGGAAGCCGTCGCGATTTTGAAACAGAAATGAAAGTGTTGTTTCGGCGCAGCGATGAGCGCCTGTCGCCCGTTCAGGCACAGCCCGTTGCGCAAATCGTGGCGAACCGTGTCGTGCCACCCGTGGTGCGTGATGCCTGTCGTTCTCGTGCATGGAATGCGGCGTCATGCGCGACGTCGCTCAGCTATGGTTCACCGGACTCTTGACCGCGGGAGGGCGCCGCAACGCGCGCCGCACCATGCCGATGATCACGCCGATCAGGAACAGAATCGCCGCCGGCACGATCCAGTAACCGACGAACGCGTGCCAGAGATAACCCATCAGCGTCGAGCGCCGCACGTTGTATTCGTTGATCGCGTCCTGCTGACGCGGTCCATTGGCAGCCAGCACGTCGGCCGGGCAGCCGGCAGCTCGGGCTTCGTCGGGCTTGCCGTGGCAGTGCGCGGGCGCGCCGGCGGCGCGTTGTGCGTCGGTGAAATTCCAGCTGGTCAGCGCGCGATCGAGATCGACCGCGTTATAAGACATCTCTTCGCGGATCTCGTTGACCGCGACGATCGCCACGGGCACGGCCCAGAATACGATGACCAGCAGCCACCGCCTTAACCAGCGGTTTTTGTGCTTCGATACCATCCTTGCCTCCGATCGATGCTCAGCAGCACGAACGACAAGATGGCGGCCCGTCTGATCTTGATTCTGTATGTAGGGGGTGGGCCGTCTCCGCAGCCATCATAGAAGAAAACGGCGCGTTCGGGCGGGCGGACTGCGAAGCAGGGCGCGCGATAGCAGCGTGTGCCGTGCTACACGGCGCGATGGTGGCGAGGCAGATGGAATTGAGATGATCGATTACGCATCGATGGAGAGTCGATGCGCCGGCGCCGCGTTCGTGGCGTGGCGCCGGCCGAGGCGGACGATGTCCGCGCCCGCAGGTTGGTGCGTCAGTCCGCGCCTAGTTGGCCGGCGCCGACGACAGACAGGTCTTCATGAACGCCTTGCGGTCGTCGCCTTTCTTACCGGTGGCTTGGGTGTTGCAGGCCTTCATCTTTTCCTGCTGCGTCATCGGCGCGGCGGCAGCAGCCGGCTTTGCGGACAGGCAGGTCTTCATGAACGCCTTGCGGTCGTCGCCTTTCTTGTCGCCGGCCTGCTTGTTGCAGTCGGCCATCTTGCTCTGCTGGCTGTTCTCGGCGAACGCCGGCGCGACGAGTACCGCGCCCAGCACCAGCGCAGCGATAGCGGATTGAATTTTCATGGGACACTCCATCGGTGGTGAAAACGTTTTTGGTCGTTCATGCGCGCGGGCGTCGACGGCATCGTGTGGTCCCCCGGCGCATCCATTATGGCAAATGCCGTCTGCGAGAACGGATGGAAATGCGTTCCGGTTGACAGCGGGCCGCGCTCGTTTTCCCCTACGTGGCAGGCGATACGCGGATGTCACGTTTGAAACAGCTGAATGGGAAATGCCAGGAAATGATGTTATGCAATGCAGATTAATTACCCCAGTCAATTCAAAAAACTGCAATGAATTTGAATTGTCCGATATCTGGATCAATGTGTGAAAAATCCTGAATATCTTTTTCATTGCTGCGAATGCAACTGAATAGAAATTGGCATGAAATTCGGTAGCAGGAACTATAGGAAATATCGACCCGACGCGTTCCGGACGCCGGTCATTTCTTCATCCTTGCGAGGAGCCTTACCATGCATTACCTGTTGATGTACGAGCTGGTACCCGACTATCTGGAGCGCCGTGGCGAGTACCGCGACGCGCATCTGAAGCTCGCGTGGGCCGCCGCCGGGCGCGGCGAGTTGCTGCTCGCCGGCGCGCTGGCCGAGCCCACCGACGGTGCGATGCTGCTCTTTAACGGCACGTCGCCGGCGGTCGCGGAGGCCTTTGCCAAGGCCGATCCGTATGTTCTGTCCGGACTCGTCACGCGTTGGCGGGTGCGTGAATGGACCACCGTGGTCGGCGAACAGGCGTCGAAACCGGTGCGCCTGTAATCGCCAACAACAGGGTTCGCCCCGTTCTATAGTGCTTCGAAATTCGCGCATGCATCGCACGCGCACGCGCGTTTTTCGCGGTGACAAGCTCGCGTCGCCAGGACGCCGCAGCGCACCCGTCTTCAGCATCTCGCTCGATTTACGAACTCCCCGAACGTCCGGAAATGCGGAATGCTTCGACACTCCGCTTTCCAAATTCCATTCGCTTCGATCGTGTCGAATTGTGCTCTGCAATAGACCGATTTGATGCCGCATAAGATGGCACTTCTGTTACCGCAATGCGTGAAGCGACGCAGCGAAAAGGACAAGTTTGTTTCTATCCGTAACACTTGTCTCAACTATATTCATGCACAGGATGGGATGGTATGCTTCGTGCACAAATTCTCCCATGCACGAGTGAGACCGCGTTTTGTGCTTCGCAATAGGGACGAACCGCACCAACTCCGGGCGGTATCACCCATCCAGCCGAACGTACAAAACACATTTTGTGCAACTGGGGCCGCACACGGATCGCGAACGCAGAAATCCGTGGCAGGCCCAACGCCGCGGCCAGGCCAGGCCGCGTGGAGAACACCCAATGTTTTTCGATGAACTGAACAACGACGAATGGGCGCTGCTCGCGCCGCTCGTCTCCGACGAGCCGGCCATCCGTCTGAACCGGCGCGGCCGGCCGCGCGCCGAACCGCGTATCGTCACGAATGCCGTGCTGTGGATTCTGACCACGGGCGAGCCCTGGTCGAAACTGCCGGGCCGTTATCCGTCCGGTCCCACGTGCCGTCGCCGCTTCGAAGAGTGGCAACTGAACGGCACGCTTCTGGAGATGGTCCATCTGCTGTCGCAAAGCGGGCGTACCTTCGCGTACATTCCTCAACCGGCGCCGCCCGTTACGGCCAGGCCCGCGGCTCCGGTTGCGCAAACGCCGAGCCCGCGCGACGACGGTCCGCGGGGCGTGTCGTGGAAGAGTCCCGAGTCGTGGCAGGCGCCGAGCGTGTCGAGCGTGCTGAGCCAGTGGCGCTCGGCCGATCCGATCGCCGATATCACGCGGCAATTGTCCGGTCTCGCCGATGAAGCGACGGCCGGGCAAACGTACGCGGCAATGCCGGTCGAGCCGGCTGTCGAGCGAACAGAAACGGCGGACGTGATCGGCGCAATGGATGCGGTGCTGGCCACGGCCGATACCGCGAAACCCAGGGGAACGTCGGTGGTGGAGGGTGCGGCTTCGACCTCAGCCTCGGCCGCTCTTTCCTCGCACGCCGCGCCGCTGCCGGACGATCGACGCGCATCGCTCTCGATGTCGCTCGCGCTGCGCGGTGCGCAGCTCGCCGATCCGCGCGGCTATCTGATCTATGTGGTGGTCGAGCAGGTGCCCAATGCGATGTATCGTGCATGGGCGGAAATTACGCGGGACGGCCGGCGCGTCGAGCGTTCGGGTCTTGTCGGTCCACGTTTCGCGGTGGCGCAGGACGCGCAGCAGTTCGCGTTCGACTGGGCCCGTCAATGGATCGATCGCGATTGTGCGACCGACGCGGCCGCCGCGGCGCTTGCAGTTCAAGCCGCAGCCCAGGCCGTGACGACGACCGGCGAGGTAGCGGGGGAGTCGGCAGCGTGGCCGGATGCATCGTCAGGTCATATGCCGTCGCCGGTTACCCGTGCGCGTCCCGGCTTGCGTCAAGTGCCGGAGCCGATGCCGACGACCACAACCCCGGCAAATGGCGCGGCTGGTCACGGCCCGCTTCACACGCCGCTGACCGCATTTCGCGGCCCGCTGCGCCGCTATCCGGCCGATCCCGCTGCCGCGGGAAGTGTTGCAAACGGTGCAGGCGCCACGAACACGACTGCCGAGAGCGCCACTACCGAGCGTTTTTCATCGGCATACGCCGAGCTCATCTCGCACGTGGGATAAGTGGGAAGAGCCCGGCCGTCCCCTGCGGCCGCTCGATTGCCGCCGCAGGTTCCCGCCTCGCGTCACTGTCGCCCGTAGGTATCGTCGAAGCGCACGATATCGTCTTCGCTCAGGTACGAACCCGACTGCACCTCGATCATTTCGAGCGGCATCTTGCCCGGATTTTCGAGGCGATGCGTGACGCCGAGCGGAATATAGGCCGACTCGTTTTCGGACACGATAAAGCGCTCTTCGCCGCGCGTGACGAGCGCGGTGCCGCGCACGACGATCCAGTGCTCGGCGCGATGGTGGTGCATCTGTAGCGACAACCTCCCGCCCGGTTTCACGACGATACGCTTGACCTGGAAACGCTCACCGCTGTCGACCGAGTCGTAGTTGCCCCACGGCCGATGCACCTTGCGATGGCTGGCCGCTTCGGCGCCGCCATCCTTGCGAATCCGCGCGACGATCTTCTTGACGTCCTGCACGTGCGACTTGTCGGCGACCAGAATCGCATCCGCGGTTTCGACGACGACCAGATCCTGCGTGCCGACACAGGCAATCAGGCGTCCTTCGGAATGTGCGAAGGTCGTGCTCGCCCCTTCGAACATCACGCGGCCGCGGCTCACGTTCTGATCGGCGTCTTTCTCGGAGATGTCCCAGATCGCGTCCCACGAGCCGACATCGGACCAGCCGGCCTCCAGCGGCACCACGACACCGGTCGCGACACTGTGGTCGTTGCCGAGTTGTTCCATCACCGCGTAGTCGATCGAGTTCGACGGCGACCCGCCGAACGCATCGCGTTGCAGACGCAGGAAGTCGCCGTCTTCGGTGGCGGTGGTGAAGGCGATCGCGCACGCTTCGTAAATCGCTGGCTGGAAATGGTGGATCGCCTTCAGCCACGTCGACGCGCGCATGATGAAAATGCCGCTGTTCCACCAGTATTCGCGCGATTCGACGTAGCGCTGCGCGAGTTCCAGATGCGGCTTCTCGACGAAACGGTCGAGCCGACGCGCAACGATCTCCGCAGATGATTCGTTATCCGTAGTATTGAGCGCGTCAGCATGATCGTGCGCGGCCGAAGCGGACCCGAGCGCCGCGCCGACGCGGATATAGCCGTAGCCGGTTTCGGCACGCGTCGGCACGATGCCCATCGTGACGATATGACCCGCCACCGCATGCTGTACGGCGGCGACGACCGCCGCGTGAAAGCTCGCGTTGTCGCTGACCGCGTGATCGGCGGGCATCACGACCATGATGCCGTCTTCTTCCTGCGCGGCGATCGACAGCGCGGCGGCCGTCAATGCCGGTGCGGTGTCGCGAGCCACGGGTTCGAGAATCAGCCGCGCCCGCTTGCCGCAAATGCGCAACTGCTCGGCGGTCGTGAAGCGCTGCTCTTCGTTGGAGACGACCACCAACTGGCCGGCGAGCGGATAGCCGGCTTCGAGTCCGTCGAGACGACGGGTCGTCGATTGCAGCAGCGTCTCTTCGCCGAGCAGGCCGATCAACTGCTTGGGATGCTGCTCGCGCGACATCGGCCACAGCCGCGTGCCCGAGCCGCCCGCGAGAATCACGGGGTGGACCTTGAGCTTGACGCCGATGGAGGTGGAGGGCCGGGAAGACTGATTGGGGGTAGGCCGGGTGCCGGCAGGCGTGACCGGGGCCGGAGCTGTCATGATGAACTCCTCGAGACTGAATGAGTGCGAAGAGTGTGACACGAACCGACAAATCAATAAAAGCGTGTTAAATACGATTCCGATTAATTGTGCATAAAAATTTTTATCAAAAAATGGAAAAAATGCCCGACCGGTTTAATCAAAAATAAAAATTACCTGAAAAAATTGGCGGTGATTTTTTTACGCTTAATTCTGCGCAAGAATGACGATGCAGCGCGCGGGGCAACCCGGCAGAAGGCCGTGTGGCGGGGATGAAAGGCCCTGCAAATAGGGCTGGAAAGCGCGGCCCGGTTGACGGCTGGGCGCGCTTGTCAATCCTTTATGTGGCAACAATTACCGCATAAAAGTCGGAAAAAATACTGAAATTTTGACCGATACAATTTGAGATATTTTGCGGTCTTGCGGTGGGAATTTTAATGCCGCTTTATTGATGTCTGTACAAGGGTATTCACTCATTTCGATGAAGTTTTCGAGATTCGGCCAATCTGGAGTCTGCGTCGTCGGCCCGTGGTCCGGAATAAAAAGCGGGCGGTCGCGGAAAGAGAAGCGATATTGCCCGGGCGATAACAACGGCAACGCGAGCAGGGCAATGCGAACACGAATTTCAACCAACCGGCGGATGACACTTGACTGACGAACTGAGGGGCCGCGCATGCTGAGCGTTCTATCGAGAATCATCGACATCGCCATGGTCGCGCTCGGCGCTGTGCTGGCGGCGGCCGTGCATAGCGGGAAAGTGGCGTGGCTCGACGATATGCAAAGCGTATCGCTCGCGTTCGGCTGCCTGCTCGTCGTGGTGTTCTTCCCCGCGCTCGGCATCTATCAGTCGTGGCGCGGCAAGCCGCTCTACGACCTGCTGTCGCGCGTCGCGGGCGGCTGGCTGCTGGTCGAAGTGGCCGGCGTGCTGATCAGCTTCAGCGTGCACCGCTCGGACAGCCTGTCGCGACTGTGGCTCGTGTATTGGGCCGTCGCAACGATCGTGCTGCTGGTCGTCACGAAGGCGATCGTCTATTCGATCCTGCGCGGACTGCGCCGCGAAGGCTTCAACCAGCGCGCGGTCGCGATCGTCGGCAGCGCGCCGTATGGGCGCTTCCTGATCGAGCAGATGCGCGGCCGCCCGGAGGCGGGCTTCACGCCGGTCGTCGTGTTCGACGAGAACGGCACGATCAATCACTACGAAGACCCCGATGCGGCCGCCGCGATCGACGGCGTGCCGGTCGAGCGCGACTATCAGCGCCTGATTCAACTCGTGCGTCAGCGCGCGATTCGCGAACTGTGGCTCGCGCTGCCGATCTCGAAGGAAAAGTCGATCCATCGCTTCGTGATGGATCTGCGCAACGACTTCGTGAATATCCGCTTCATTCCGGACGTCGGTAGCCTGACGCTGTTCAATCAGCCGATGGTCGAGTTGCTCGGCGTGCCCGCCATCAACCTCGCTGCGTCGCCGATCACCGATCTGCGCGTGTTGCCCAAGCGCATCTTCGACAGCGTGTTCGCACTCGCCGCATTGACCGCGCTCGCGCCGCTGATGCTCGCGATTGCGGTGCTGGTCAAGCTGAGCTCGCCGGGGCCGGTGTTTTTCCGCCAGAAGCGCAAGGGCATCGATGGTCGCGAGTTCGAGATCTACAAGTTCCGCTCGATGAAGCTGCACAAGGAAGCGGCCGGCAAGATCACTCAGGCGACGCGGCGCGACCCGCGCATCACTGCGGTCGGCGCGTTCCTGCGCCGCACCAGCCTCGATGAGCTGCCGCAGTTCATCAACGTGCTGCGCGGCGAGATGTCGGTGGTGGGTCCCCGTCCGCATGCGCTCGAACACGACGACATCTACAAGGATCTGGTGAAGGGCTACATGCACCGCTACCGGATCAAGCCGGGCATCACCGGCTGGGCGCAGATCAACGGCTATCGCGGCGAAACCGACCGCATCGAAAAGATGATGGGGCGCGTGAAGCTCGATCTGTACTACATGCAGCACTGGACCTTCTGGCTCGACATCAAGATCGTCGTGCTGACGCTGTGGAAGGGCTTCGCGGGCAGCAACGCCTATTGACTCCAGCCTGTCGCGATGCCGGCTCGCGCGACGCCACGCGCGGCAGCATCGATCGACATGGATCGGTATCAAGCGACATCGACCGGCGCCCCGCGCGCTCGTGAATCAACTCCTTTTTCGAGGTGTAATAGATGAACCTGACGATTATCGGTAGCGGCTACGTAGGCCTTGTAACGGGCGCATGTCTGGCCGACATCGGCCACGACGTGTTCTGTCTCGACGTCGATCAGCGCAAGATCGACGTGCTCAACAGCGGCGGCGTGCCGATCCACGAGCCGGGTCTGCAGGAGATCATCGCGCGCAATCGCCGCGCGAAACGGCTGACGTTTTCCACCGACGTCGACGCCGCGGTCGCGCACGGCGACATCCAGTTCATCGCAGTCGGCACGCCGGCCGACGAGGACGGCTCCGCCGATCTGCAATACGTGCTCGCGGCCGCGCGCAACATCGGTCGCCGGATGAACGGCTTCAAGGTGATCGTCGACAAATCGACGGTGCCGGTCGGTACCGCGTCACGTGTGCGCGAAGTGGTCGCCGCTGAGCTGGCCGCGCGCGGCGTCGAACACATGTTCTCGGTCGTCTCTAACCCGGAATTCCTGAAAGAGGGCGCGGCGGTCGAGGATTTCACGCGGCCCGATCGCATCGTGCTCGGCTGCGACGAGGACGTGCCCGGCGAAAAGGCGCGCGAACTGATGAAGCGCCTCTACGCGCCGTTCAACCGTAATCGCGAGCGCACGCTGTACATGGACGTGCGTTCGGCCGAATTCACCAAGTACGCGGCCAACGCGATGCTGGCCACGCGCATCTCCTACATGAACGAACTCGCGAATCTGGCCGATCGCGTCGGTGCCGATATCGAGGCGGTGCGCCGCGGCATCGGCTCCGATCCGCGCATCGGCTACGACTTCCTGTACGCGGGCTGCGGCTATGGCGGCTCGTGCTTCCCGAAGGACGTGCAGGCACTGATCCGCACCGCCGCCGATCACCATGCGAACCTGCGTATTCTCGAAGCAGTGGAAGCGGTCAACGACGTGCAGAAACAGGTCCTCGCGCAAAAGATCGTCGCGCGTCTCGGCGAGGATCTCTCGGACCGCACGTTCGGCGTGTGGGGCCTCGCATTCAAGCCGAACACCGACGACATGCGTGCGGCACCGAGCCGCGAGCTGATCGCCGAGCTGCTGCGCCGCGGCGCACGCGTGAAGGCCTACGACCCGGTCTCGATCAACGAAGCGAAGCGCGTGTTCGCACTCGATCTGCAGGACGTGCCGCAACAGCATGCCCGGCTCGAATTCGTCGGCGACGAGATGGAGGCCGCAGGCGGCGTCGACGCACTGGTGATCCTGACCGAATGGAAGGTCTTCAAGAGTCCTGACTTCGACGCGCTGAAGGGAATGCTGAAGACGCCGCTGATTTTCGACGGCCGCAACCTGTACGAACCGGATGCGCTGCTCGAACTCGGCATCGAGTATCACGCGATCGGCCGGCGCCACGCGCTGCGCAATGCGCCGGCGCGTGTCGGCGCGAACGGTGTGCCGCCGGTGGACCTGCAGACGCTGGCGACCGAGTCCGCCGCGACGCCGGGCCGCTAACCGGCATCGCTGCGCCGACCGCCACGACACCACAACGACGACTACAACAACGATGCAAACCGACCGCCGCGCTTCGAAGGAGCCCGCCATGTTCGACAACGTTCTGATCGTCTGCCACGCCAACGTGTGCCGCTCGCCTGCCGCCGAGATGCTGTTCAAGGCCCGGCAGACGCGCGCGTCGCACCATCGCGCGGCACCGATCGCGTTTCATTCGGCGGGCCTGCGCGCGGTCAACGGTCACGCGATGGACCCGGTGATGCGGCGCCTGCTCGAAGAGCGCGGCGTCACCGCCGGCAGCCATCACGCGCGGCGCCTCGACCGCTCGCTGGTGCGCGCGGCCGATCTGGTGCTGGTGACCGAGCGCGCGCAGGTGAGCGACGTCGAAGCGCTCGATCCGGCCGCGCGCGGCAAGGTCTATCCGCTCGGCAAGTGGGAAGCCGATTCGGACGTCGCCGATCCGCACGGCGGGCCGGAAGACGACTACCGGGAGAGTCTCGTGCTCATCGAACATCTGGTCATGGGATGGCTAAAGAAAATATGCTGAAGAAAACCCTCGCTGCAAACTCATTCACGGGCTTCCGTGTGAAGCTCTCCGCCGCGCTGGTGCTGACGTCCTTTCTGTCGGCCTGCGCGACCGCTCCAGGCAACTACCTCGATACCTCGCGCCTGAAAGACAACGATCCGGCGCCGACCGAAACCTATCCGGTCCATCTGATCACCGCGAATCTTATCGTCACGCAGGCGCAGGACGCCGCCGGCAAGGTCCAGCCGTTGCCACCGGCGACGCTGTCCGACCCGTCGCAGTATGTGTACCGGCTCGCGCCGCAGGACATTCTCGGCATCACCGTGTGGGATCACCCGGAACTGACCACGCCGCAGGGCAGCACGCTGTCCTCCGGCGGCAACACTACGCAGACCGTCGCGGGCGCGCTGCAGCAGCCGTATACGGCCGCGCTGCCGGGCCAGGCCGATCCGTACGGCCAGACCATCGCGCACGACGGCACGATCTTTTTCCCGTTCGTCGGCCGTATTCAGGCCGCCGGCAAGACCACCGGCGAGCTGCGCGAGCAGTTGACGCGCGGTCTGGTGCGCTACATCCGCAATCCGCAGGTCGACGTGCGCGTGCTGTCGTATCGCGGCCAGAAGGTTCAGGTGACCGGCGACGTCAAGCAGCCGGGCCCGCTCGCGGTCAGCGACGTGCCGCTCACGCTGGTCGACGCGCTCACGCGCTCGGGCGGCACGACGGATAGCGCCGACATCCAGCGCGTGCGCCTCACGCGCAACAAGCAGCTGTATGTGCTCGACGCGAACCGCATGCTCGATCGCGGCGACACCTCGCAGGACGTGATGCTGCAAAACGGCGACGTGATCAACGTGCCGGACCGCAGCGACAGCCGCGTGTTCGTGATGGGCGAAGTGAAGACGCCGCTGCAGATGCCGATGATCAAGGGCGAACTGACGATCGCCGATGCGCTCACGCAGGCGGGCGGCATCCTCAATACCGACGCCAATCCGCGTCAGATCTTCGTGATGCGCGGCATGCACGAGCATCCGACCGCGCCCGAGGTATTCCGCCTCGACATGACGCAGCCGGACTCGATCATGCTGTCCTCGCAGTTCCAGTTGCAGCCGATGGACGTCGTGTATATCGGCACCGCGGCATCGACCACCTTCAACCGCGTGCTGCAGCAGGTGTTGCCGAGCGTGCAGACGCTGTTCTACCTGAAGCAGCTGACGCGCTGAAAATTCCGCGCGCCCGCGTTCATGTCGCCGCCATCGCCGCGGCATGAACGCGCAACGAGCGTGCAACGAACGCCGAAGTACCCGCCGACGCGAGAAGCCGAAGCAAACGACACGGGAAGCGAATTGTGAGCAATCAAATCTCTCCACACATGGCTGGTCCGATCAAGACCGAAGAAGAAGACATCGTCCTCGGACAACTGCTGCAGGTGATCCTCGACGACATCTGGTGGCTGCTCGCGATCACCGGGATCATCGTCTCGATGGCGATCGCGTACTGCTACCTCGCGAAGCCGATCTATTCGGCCGACGCGCACGTGCGCGTCGAGCAGTCCGACAACACCTCGCAGGCGCTCACGCAGACACAGACCGGCGCCGCGATCACGAGCGGCTCGACCTCGCTGCCGACCGACGCGGAGATCGAAATCATCAAGAGCCGCGGCGTGGTCGGCCCGGTCGTGCAGCAACTGAAGCTCAATTTCAGCGTCACGCCGAAGACCGTGCCGCTGCTTGGCAGCATCGCCGCGCACCTCGCGACGCCCGGTGAGCCGGCACGCGCGTGGCTCGGACTCACGTCGTACGCGTGGGGCGGTGAAAACGTCGACCTCGATTCGATCGACGTGATCCCCGCGCTCGAAGGCGAGAAGCTCACGCTGCGCGTGCTCGACGAGCAGCATTACGAACTGCTCGCGCCGAACGGCTCGCTGCTGTTGCGCGGCGAAGTCGGTCAGCAGGCACAGGGCGGTGGCGTGACGATGCTGGTCAACGCGCTGGTCGCGCGCCCGGGCCAGGAGTTCGTCGTCGTGCGCGCGAACGATCTCGACGCGATTACCGCGTTCCAGTCGGCGATCTCGGTGCAGGAGCAGGGCAAGCAGACCGGCGTGATCCAGATCTCGCTCGAGGACAAGAACCCCGAACACGCGGCGCTCGTCGCCAACGCGCTCGCGCAGTCGTATCTGCGCCAGCACGTATCGAGCAAGCAGGCCGACGCGAGCAAGATGCTCGACTTCCTGAAGAGTGAAGAGCCGCGTCTGAAGTCCGATCTCGAACGCGCCGAAGCCGCGTTGACCGCGTATCAGCGGCAGTCCGGCTCGATCAACGCGAGCGACGAAGCGAAGGTCTACCTCGAAGGCAGCGTGCAGTACGAGCAGCAGATCGCCGCGCTGCGTCTGCAGATGACGCAGCTCGCCGAGCGTTACGGCGACGATCACCCGACGCTCGTCGCCGCGCGTCAGCAGATGGCCGAGCTGCAGGCGCAACGCACCAAATACGCGGACCGTTTCCGCGATCTGCCCGCCACCGAAGTCAAGGCCGTGCAGTTGCAACGCGACGCGAAGGTCGCTGAAGACATCTACGTGCTGCTGCTGAACCGCGTGCAGGAACTGTCGGTGCAGAAGGCCGGCACGGGCGGCAACGTGCATATCGTCGATGCCGCGCTGCGCCCCGGCGTGCCGGTCAAGCCGAAGAAGATGCTGATTCTGTCGGCGGCGGTGATTCTCGGCCTGATCGCGGGCACCGGTTTCGTGTTCCTGCGCCGCAATCTGTTCAAGGGTATCGACGATCCGGATCACGTCGAGCGCGCGTTCCATCTGCCGGTGTTCGGCATCGTGCCGCAAAGCGCCGAGCAGACCCAGCTCGAACACAGCTTCACGCGCGGCGGCGAGCGGCTGCGCCCGGTGCTCGCGAACGCGCGGCCGAAGGACGTGACGATCGAAAGTCTGCGCAGCCTGCGCACCGCGATGCAGTTCACGCTGATGGATGCGCGCAACCGCATCGTGATGCTGACGGGGCCGATGGCCGGCGTCGGCAAGAGCTTTCTCAGCGTGAACCTCGCGATGCTGCTCGCGCATTCGGGCAAGCGCGTGCTGCTGATCGACGGCGACATGCGGCGCGGCGCGCTCGAACGTTACATCGGCGGAGCGCAGGACAACGGTCTGTCCGAACTGCTGAGCGGCCAGATCTCGCTGGAGGACGCGATTCGTCCGGCGGAGGTCGAGAACCTCAGCTTCATCTCGTGCGGCAGCCGTCCGCCCAATCCGTCCGAACTGCTGATGTCGCCGCGTCTGCCGCAGTACCTCGAAGGGCTCGCGAAGCGCTACGACGTGATTCTGATCGACACCCCGCCGGTGCTCGCGGTGACCGACGCGTCGATCATCGGCGCGTATGCGGGCTCGACGTTCTTCGTGATGCGCTCGGGCATGCACAGCGAGGTCGAGATCGCCGATGCGCTCAAGCGTCTGCGCGCGGCCGGCGTGCACGTGCAGGGCGGCATCTTCAACGGCATGCCGGCGCGCTCGCGGGTCGGCTACGACCGCGGCTACGCGGCGGTGCAGGAATACCTGAGCACCTGATGCGCGCACTTGATTCGAGCATCGCAGAACAGGAGGACATCACGATGAAAGTGACGGTACTGGTTCCGACTTATCGCCGCCCGGCCGATCTCGCGCGCTGCCTCGCGGCGCTCGCGCGGCAGTCGCGCGCGCCCGACGAAGTGGTGGTGGTCGCGCGTGTCGACGACGCCGACACGCAGGCGTGCCTGCGCGATCCGGCCACGCGCGGCGGTTTGCCGCTCGTGATCGCGCCGGTCGACGTGCCCGGCCAGGTGGCGGCGCTGAACCGCGGGCTCGATGCGGCGAGCGGCGACGTCATCGCGATCACCGACGACGACGCCGCGCCGCGCTCCGACTGGGTCGCGCGCATCGCCGCCGCGTTCGAGGCCGACGCGCGGCTCGGCGCGCTCGGCGGGCGCGACTGGGTGCACGAAAAAGGCCGCGTACTCGACGGCGCACGGCCGCTCGTCGGCAAGGTGACCGCGCGCGGCAAGATCATCGGCAATCATCATCTCGGCGTCGGCGCCGCGCGCGAGGTCGACATCCTGAAGGGCGCGAACATGAGCTATCGCGCCGACGCGGTGCGCACGATCCGCTTCGACGCGCGGCTGCGCGGCGCGGGCGCGCAGGTTCACAACGACATGGCGTTCAGCCTCGCGGTGAAAAACGCCGGCTGGAAGCTCGTCTACGACCCGCAGGTCGCGGTCGATCACTTCCCGGCCGAACGTTTCGACGACGACCGCCGCGACGCACAGACCATGACCGCGTTGCGCAACGCCGCGTACAACTTCCACCTGATCCTGCGCGACCAGTTGCCGCCGCTGCGCCGCGAAACCGCGTGGTGGTGGTGGACGCTGGTCGGCACGCGGGTCTATCCGGGGCTTATTCATGCGGCGCTCGCGCTGCTGTCGAAACAGGCGTCGCTGAAGCTGCTGCGCTGGCGTGCGGTGCGCGACGGCGCGCACGAAGCGCGTCGCGCGTTGTCGTGACGAAACGGAGGGACGGCATGCGTACCAGGGTTCACGTTCATCTGTTTTATGGCGCCGATCCGCGCTTCTATCGCCAGGGCGACGGGATCGGCTGTCTGTATGGCTATCACCATGCGGAGTCCGAAGCGTTCGCGCTCAGCTATTCGCAGGATGCGCGCGAAAGCCGGCCGGCGCGGCTCGTGCGCCGCGCGTTGAAGGCGGTGCTCGGCTTCGATTTCATTCACACGTGGCGCAATCGCGCGGAGATGCTGCGCTCGGACGTGATCTGGACGCATACCGAGCAGGAGTGGCTGTCCGCCGCGCTGATGCTGCTGCTGTGCGGCCGCAAGGCCGGTCCCGACGCGTCGCCGCTGCTGCTCGCGCAAAGCGTGTGGCTGCTCGACAAGTGGCCGTCGTACGGGATCTGGCGCAGCTGGCTGTATCGCAAGCTGATGACGCGCGCGGACCGGCTGACCACGCTCGCGAGCGACAACGCCGAACTGTGCCGACGCTATTTCGATCGCGACGCGACGCCGCTGCTGTACGGCCTGAACACGCGCGACTTCCCGGTCGACGCGCCCACGCAATGGACGCCGCACACGCCGCTGCGCATCGCGGCGATCGGCAACGACCGCGACCGCGACTGGGACACGCTGATCAAGGCGTTCGGCCACGATCCGCGCTACACGGTGAAGCTCGCCACGCGGCGACGCATTCCGGCCGAGCTGCGCGCGCCGAACGTCGAGATCGCGCTTTTTTCCGGCATCAAAAAGCAGCATGAGCTGTACGACTGGGCCGACGTGATCGTCGTGCCGTTGCGGCCGAACTCGCACGCGTCGGGCATCACCGTGATGCTCGAAGCGGCGGCGGTCGGCAAGCCGATGATCGCGACCGACGTCGGCGCGTTGCGCGACTATTTCCCCGCCGACGAAGCCGCCTACGTGCCGCCGTTCGATCCGCAGGCGCTGCGCGACGCGGTCGACCGGCTCGCCGCCGCGCCGCACGAAGCGCTGCGCCAGGCGCAGGCGGCCGCGGCCGGTCTGCTCGCGCGCGATCTGACCACGCAGAACTACGCGCGGCAGCACGTGCGGATCACGCGAGAGATGCTGCGCGCGCATGGACGGCAGATGCCGTCTCACGCGGAAAGCCATGCGCGACCGGCTGCGGCTACGGCTGCCGCAGCGGGGTCGTCGGCACGCGCGTCGCAGGCGTCGGGCCAGCCCGTATCGGCGCACGAATCGCGCGGGGGGCGGTAAGCGATGTCGACGATTCCGCGCGCGAGCCCGCTGCCGCCGCAAGGCGAGCCCAACAACACGCCCGAACGTACGCAGACTGCTGGCCGGCTGCTGTCCGGCAGCCCGCAGGAATGGCTGCCGCCGCTGCTGCTGTGGTTGATCACCGCGGTGCTGATCGTCGCGCATCAGGGCACGGTGCTGACGCTCGCGTTTCCGGTGCTGGCGATCCTGACCGGCCTGTGGCTCTACTTCAAGAGCCCGGCGCGCTATATCGGCTTCATGTGGTGGCTGTGGTTCCTGAGCCCGGAGGTGCGGCGTCTCGCGGACTGGTCGAAGGGCGCATTCACGCCGACCAGCCTGATCCAGGTCGCGCCGCTCGCGGTCACGATGATCAGCGGTCTGTCGTTGCTGCGCTATTACCGGCTGCTCGGGCAGCGGCGCGGTCTGCCGGTGCTGCTGATCCTGCTCGGTCTCGTGTACGCGTTCCTGATCGGCGTGATGTCGAGCGGGCCGCTCGCGGCCACCTACGACCTCGCGAACTGGCTCTATCCGATCCTGATCGGCTTTCACATCATGGCGCACACGCGTCAGTATCCGCAGTATCGCGACACGATCGTCAACACCTTCATCTGGGGGATGCTGGTGATGGGCGGCTACGGGCTGATCCAGTTTTTCATCATGCCGCCGTGGGACGCGCTGTGGATGCTCGGCTCGCAGATGAACTCGCAGGGCGACCCCGTACCGATGGGCGTGCGCGTATTCAGCACGATGAATTCGTCGGGCCCGTTCGCGTTCGCGATGATGGGCGCGATGGTGTTCGTGATGGCCGCGCAGCACCGCGTGCGCTGGATCGCCGCCGCGCTCGGCTTCTTCTCGTTCGCGCTGAGCCTCGTGCGCTCGACGTGGGGCGGCTGGGTCATCGCGCTGCTGATTCAACTGGTGAAGTCGAACAACAAGGTGCGCGTTAGGATCGTCGGCAGCGCGGTGCTGCTCGCGGGGCTGTGCGTGCCGCTGCTCGCGGTGGGGCCGGTGGCCGAGCGGATGCAGGCGCGTCTGGAGACGATCGTCAATCTGCACGACGACCAGAGCTACGCGGCGCGCAACGAGTTCTACGCGACCTTCGCGAAGACCGCGTTTACCGACGTCGCCGGCGAGGGCATGGGCGCGACCGGCACCTCGACCAAACTCTCCAACGACGGCGGCCAGCTCGGCCAGTACGGAAATTTCGACAGCGGCGTGATGAACATCCCGTTCGTGCTCGGCTGGCCCGGCACGCTGCTTTACATGTCCGGCATCGTGTGGCTCCTCACGCGCGCGGCGCTCGCGTCGTTCCGGATGCGCGACGACAAGTTCGTGTCCGCGTGCCTGAGCCTGTGCCTCGCGACCTTCGCGATGCTGGTGTTCACGAACTCGCTGGTCGGCACCGGCGGCCTGCTGCTGTTCATGAGCGCTTTTTCGATTCTTTCCGCGGTCCACTACGAAAAAATGAACCGCCGACGCACGCTATTTCTCCACGGAGGCACGGATTGAAAGTTGCCATTGTCACGCACGTAGTGCGCCATAACGACGGCCAGGGGCGCGTCAATCACGAGATCGCACGCGCGGCGCTCGACGAGAACATCGGCGTGACGCTGGTGGCGTCGCATGTCGCGCCCGAGCTGCTCGCGCATCCGAACGTGCGCTGGGCGCCGGTCAAAATCGGCCGCTGGTGGCCGACCAATCTGCTGCGCCAGCAGGTGTTCGCACTCAAGAGCGCGCTGTGGCTGCGCGCGCATCGGCGCGAATACGACGTGCTGCACGTGAACGGCTTCATCACGTGGATGCCCGCCGACGTCAACACCTCGCATTTCGTGCACAGCGGCTGGTTCGCGAGCAAGTACTATCCGTTTGGTCTCACGAAGGGCATCTGGTCCGCGTATCAGTCGGTGTACACGCGCTGCAATGCGTTGCTCGAACGTTGGGCATACCGGCGCTCGAAGGTGATTACCGCGGTATCGCAGAAGGTCGCCGACGAAATCCGCGCGATCGGCCTCACGCCGAACAATCGCGTGGACGTGATCTACAACGGCGTCGACACGCGCGGCTTCGCGGCCGCGAGCGGCGATCGTGCGCGCTTCGGCTTGCCGGCCGATGCGTTCCTGCTGCTGTTCGTCGGCGATCTGCGCACGCCGCGCAAGAATCTCGGCACCGTGCTCGCCGCGTTGAAGCATCTGCCCGAGCACGTGCTGATCGCGGTGGCCGGCTTTATCCCGGGCAGTCCGTATCCGGACGAGGCGAAGGCACTCGGCATCGCGCATCGCGTGCATTTTCTCGGGCTCGTGAAGGAGATGCCGGTGCTGATGCATTCGGTCGACGCCTTCGTGTTTCCTTCGCGCTACGAAGCGATGAGCCTGTCGCTGCTCGAAGCGATGGCGGCGGGGCTGCCGGTCGTGACCGCGCGCACGGCCGGCGGCGCCGAAATCATCACGCCCGAATGCGGCATCGTGCTCGACGATCCGGACGATCCCCAGGCGCTCGCCGCCGCCGTCGCGCGACTCGCGAACGACGACAGCGCGCGCCGCGCGATGGGCGAAGCCGCGAGTCAACTCGCGACCGGCTTCGGCTGGGCGCGGATGGCCGCGCAATACATCGCGCTGTACCGGCAACTGGCCGGTCAGCAGGAGAACCGCCGACGCAGCCAGGCGGAAGCGTCGGTGGTTGCGCAGAACGATGCGCTGACGCTGAACCAGCTCGCCGGACAGAAGAGCGTGGAGTGAGCGCCGCGCGCCTGATCCATGGCCAACTCATTGCTCAACATCGATATCGCAATTCACCGCAGGCAACGCACAGGGAACACACAATCATGACGACTGGCTCAATCAAATCTCTGCAGATCGGGATGCACTGGTTTCCCGAACGCGCGGGCGGTCTCGACCGTATGTATTACTCGCTGGTCGGCGCGCTGCCGGGCGCGGGCGTCGCGGTGCGCGGCGTGGTTGCCGGTTCGCCGAAGGTCGCCGCCGATACCGGTGGCGCGATCAACGGCTTCGGCTCGGCCGCGCAATCGCTGCCGCTGCGGCTGATGGCGGC
The DNA here is from genome assembly GCF_012927125.1 of Paraburkholderia antibiotica. Classification (GTDB taxonomy): domain Bacteria; phylum Pseudomonadota; class Gammaproteobacteria; order Burkholderiales; family Burkholderiaceae; genus Paraburkholderia; species Paraburkholderia antibiotica. The sequence continues at coordinate 296,030 of NZ_JABBFZ010000004.1, read as the reverse complement.
ACGTCGCGCGCTACGGCAGGAACTGCGCACGTCGCGGCCCGATGTAATCTCGTCGCACTTCGCGCTGTACACGTTTCCGGGTCTCGACGTGACGCGCGGCATTCCGCAGGTGTCGCATTTTCAGGGGCCGTGGGCCGACGAGAGTCACGTCGAAGGCGCCGATTCGCTCGGCCAGCGCGCGAAGCGGTATCTGGAGCAATCGGTGTATGCGCGCTCGTCGCGGCTGATCGTGCTGTCCGACGCATTCGGCAAGATCCTCACGTCGCGCTATGGCATCTCGCCGGAGCGCGTGCGGGTGGTGCCGGGCTGCGTCGATGTCGAACAGTTCAATCTGCCGATCACGCAGGCCGAAGCGCGGCTGCGGCTGCAACTGCCACAGGACCGGCCGATCGTGCTCGCGGTACGGCGCCTCGTGCGGCGCATGGGGCTCGAAGACCTGATCGACGCGATCCAGCTCGTGAAGCGCAGCGCGCCCGACGTGCTGTTACTGATCGCCGGCAAGGGGCGGCTCGAAGGCGAATTGCAGGCGCGCATCAGCGAGGCCGGTCTCACACACAACGTGAAGCTGCTCGGCTTCGTGCCCGATCAGCATCTGGCGGCGCTGTATCGCGCGGCCAATATCAGCGTCGTGCCGACAGTCGCGCTCGAAGGCTTCGGGCTGATCACGGTCGAATCGCTCGCGTCGGGCACGCCGGTGCTGGTGACGCCAGTCGGCGGCTTGCCGGAAGCGGTGGCGGGTTTGTCGCCGGATCTGGTGCTGCCGGAAACCGGCGCGCCGGCGATCGCCGCGGGTCTCGCCGGCGCGTTGAACGGCACGCTGAAGCTGCCCGATGCCGACGCATGCCGCCGCTATGCGCGCGAGAATTTCGACAATGCGGTGATCGCGAAACGCGTCGCGGCGGTGTATGCGGAGGCGATTGCGGGCGGGGCCGTGCATTGACGGCGACGGGATTGAGGTGCGCGGTTTGACGTACTAATCAATGCGCCAAAGCACGAGGCCCCGATCATTACGATCGGGGCCTCGTCTTTTGAGCACAGCATCAGCAGCAGCGCGCGGCTTTCGATCCAGCCGCCGCGCCGCTCCACTCCACATCAAAACGTCTCGTGATGCTCGTTACGGCCGATATCGGCCTGCACCATCATCTGGCACAGCTGTTCGAGCGTCGTCTGCGGCTGCCAGCCGAGCGTGTCGCGCGCCTTGTCCGCGCAGCCGATCAGCAGATCCACTTCGGCCGGCCGATAGAACTTCGGATTCACGCGCACCAGCGTCTTGCCGGTCGCGACGTCGATGCCGATCTCGCGTTCGTCCTTGCCCGACCATTCGAGCTGATAGCCGGCCGCCGTGAACGCCATGCGCACGAAGTCGCGAACCGTTTCGGTGCGGCCCGTCGCCAGCACGAAGGTATCCGGCGCATCGGCCTGCAGCATGCGCCACATCCCCTCGACGTATTCGAGCGCAAAGCCCCAGTCGCGCTGCGCGCTCAGGTTGCCGAGTTCGAGCACGTCCTGCTTGCCGAGCCTGATCTTCGCGACCGTGTCGGTGATCTTGCGCGTGACGAACTCGCGGCCACGCAGCGGCGATTCGTGATTGAACAGAATCCCGCTGCTCGCAAACAGGTTGTACGACTCGCGATAGTTGATCGTCGACCAGTGCGCGAACAGCTTCGCGACGCCGTACGGGCTGCGCGGATAGAAGGGCGTGCTCTCGCGTTGCGGCACCGCCTGCACGAGGCCGAACATCTCCGAGGTCGACGCCTGGTAGAAGCGCGTCTTCGGGCTCAGGATGCGCAGTCCTTCGAGCAGATTCAACGCGCCGATGCCGGTCACTTCGGCGGTGGTCACGGGCTGATCGAACGACACGCCGACGAAGCTCTGCGCGGCGAGGTTGTACAGCTCGTCGGCCTGGGTGCTATCGAGCAGGCGCAGCGTCGAGCCGAGATCGGTCAGGTCGTGCTCGACCAGACGCAGATTCGGATGATCGAGCACGCCGAGCTCACGCATGCGCCAGAAATTGACCGAACTCGTGCGCCGGTAGGTGCCGGTCACGTGATAGCCCTTGTCGAGCAGCAGGCGGGTCAGATACGCGCCGTCCTGTCCGGATACGCCGGTGATGATCGCTTTGCGTGGTTGGCTCATAGCTTTAGCTTGCCTTCTGGTTTGTGATTAAAAAGAAGCCTGCGCGCCGGCTCGATGCGCGGCGCCTGATAAAACCCGCGCAAAATGCGCGAAAAAAATCGGTTCAATGCGTGCTGTCGCGATCGAGCAGTCGCCGCACCAGCGGTTCGACGACCCGATAGTCCTGTACCGCCTTCAGCCGGTACAGCGCCGGCTTCGGATGCGCGCCGTCCGACATCAGCGTCTTCCAGTCGGGCAGGCCGCTCACATAGGCGTACTGATCGACGAGCGGCACCTGCTGTTCGGCGGCCACGCGTCGCGTCATCGCGACCATCGTGGCGAGCCGCGCGTTCAGCCGGTTGTCGGGCATCGGGTTCGAGGTCTGCAATACCGGTTGCTTGCCGAGTGCGCGCGCGGTCTGCACGAGCGTTGTTTCGGCCGCGTAGAACTGCTCGGGTGTCTGGTTCTGCATCACTTCATTGATGCCGTAATTGATCAGCACGATCTGCGCCGGCGACGCGGCGAGACGCTCGCGCCACGGCAGCCCTGCGGTAGAGCCGGCGCGGCGGTTGCCGGTGCCGTCGCGCAACTGCGTCGCCATCGTGCCGCCGACGCCGTAGTTCACGACCTGCACGCGGCTGCCGTCATGTGTCTGCAACGCCTCCTGCAGCCCGTTGACGGCGTTTTGCGCTTGCGGGCCGCAATGGCCGTCGCGACAGGTGATGCCAAGCGTGGTCGAGTCGCCGTACGCGTCGATCACCACCTGTGCGGCCGCGGCCGGTTGCGGGGGCGTGTCGCTAGCGGCCGCCCGGCTGATCGGCGCGAGTAGCGTCAGCGCCGATAGCGCACCGAATACGCAGGCACCAAACACGCAGGCGGCGACTCTGCTGCTACCGCGGCTCATGCGCGGCTTTGCGGCGCTGGCCGCGCCACGTTGGCGCCGGTATTGGCCGTCGCCGTTGCAGCGGCCGCATGCGCTTGCGCCTGGACCCGTTGGGCCTGGGTGCTGCGTACATTGCTGCGCGCGTTGCCGCGTGCGCCGAAAATCAGCCGCTTTTCGAAGCCGAACCACGTGATGCTTGCGTAGACCAGCGTGATCGCCAGCGCGATCGCGGCGCTCAGATAGCGGTTCAGATGCAACGGCCACACCACGTACAGCACGCTCAGGTGAATCAGATAGATCGTGTAGCTGATCGTGCCGATATAAACGAGCACAGGATTACACAGCAATCGCTTGACGAGCCCCTTGCTTTGCAGCGCGATCACGACGATCGACGTGCACAGCACCAGCGACACGCTATACAGCCCCGCATTCGACAGCGGCGTATTGGCCGCCCGAAAACGCGGGAAATGCAGATGCAGCCACGCGAGCACCGCGAGCGCGGCGAGCATGCCCAGCACCGCGAGTCCCTTGAACGGTTCGAGCGCGTCGCGATCGCGCCGCACCGCGACCGCCAGCAACGCGCCGGCCGCGAGCAGGTCCATGCGGAACGGCGTCAGGTAGTAGATCGGCCAGAACGAATCGAACCAGGGCGTCGCCACCGCGCGCAGCACCGGCACCAGCACGATCAGCGCCGCCGCGACGTAGCCGAGCAGTCGCTCGGGCACGAGCAGGATCACGAACGGCCAGAAGATATAGAACTGCTCTTCGACCGCGAGCGACCACAGCACGTTGAGGCTGTCGTGGCCGCTCTGGTTCAGCGCGTCGCCGATATTGGTCGCGAAGAACGCATACCAGTACCAGTGCTGCGCCCACGCGAGGCCGAACAGCAGCGACGACACGACCATCAGCAGCAGATACGGCGGCAGGATGCGGCGCGCGCGGCGCGCATAAAAGTACTTGAAATACGATTGCTGACGCGTCTTGCGATCGAGCAGGATGCCGCTGATCAGAAAGCCGCTCAACACGAAAAACAGATCGACGCCCATCCAGAGCGGCGCTTTCAGCGCGTGCTGCGCGAACACCGCGAGCACGGCGATCGCGCGCAGACCGTCGAGCTGCACGATGCGGGAATGGGAGGGCGCGAGGGGCAATGCGCTGGCAGTCATGAACCGTCCATGGTGTGAAGCGGATGGGCCGGGCAAAGCGCTGCGCGATTCGTGGTCGACTGATGACGAACAGGCGCGCGCGCTTCGCGTCGCTACGGAAGTGCAATCGATTCTAAGGAAAAGAAAATCGCGAAAAAACGCGAAGGAATTGAATAAGTGAATCAGATTGAAACAGGGTATTTTTTTGGCCATTCCTGGCGACTTTATATGCTTATCGGAATGACCCGGCGCAATCCGTAATAAATACAGGGTTTGCGTTTCGCATCGGTAAATAATGGTGCTTTCACGCATCCAGATCAGGAATCGGGCATCTTTGCGTTTTTATCGATTTTTCAAAAACTTTCTTTCATTGAAATTAAATGAGCGAATATTTTTGAATTATTTTTGATTTTCACCGGCAGGTTTTTTCCGCGTAACGTAGCCGTGTGGACGGCTGTCCGTATATGGCCACTGATTGTTGGGCCATGAATGGGACTGTGATGCTCCGGCTTGCCGTCGTGGCGGCTGCTGGCGCCGACGCTGACCGCGCCGCGTCCACACGTTCCGACTGTTCTCCCGCAGTGGCTTGCGGCGGCCCGTTTCGCGTCGCCGCGCCACCTCACTGAACGACTGCATTTCTCGACGCGCGGACTCGTTCCGCGCGTCTCGCGTTGATCGATATTCGATTGGAGGATTTGCCTTGCGCCGTTTCACGCTCAGATGGCTTGCCGTGACCGCGTGTGCCGTCGCGGTGGCCGCGCTATCGGCCGCCGTGCCGGTTTATGCAGACACTGCGGCGGAAGCCGCGCTGAACGCGAAAACCTCCTGGCTGGGTAATAGCTTCGGTTTCGGCGATGGCACCTGGACGCAGATCAATATCACGGCAATCGCGGTGAGTCCCGACGGCAAGGTTTATACGAACGCGCCATGGGACGAAAGCGGCGCCGAGGCAAGTGTCTACCAGAACGGAAAGATGCTCGGCTTCGCCGGCGGCACGCATGGCTGGGGCAATGGCGGCGGCAATGCGGTCGCGATCAATCGCAAGTATGCGTTCGTCGCGATCGCGGTCGGCAACGAGAAGGGCCATCTTGTCGAGCCGGGCGTGTGGCCGGAAAAGGGCAAGCAGTGGTTCGGCATCTCGCGTCGCCTGATCGGCGATCCGAAACGCGTCGCGGCATTTCAACCTGCCGCGAAAAGCGCCGACCCGCATGCGCAACTCGCGGCCGGCTTCCTGATGATGAACGAAGTGCCGACCGGCACCGACGCCGAAATCGGCGGCCTCGCCGCGAACGACACGACGCTCTACGCAGCCAATACCGCGCGCAATCGCATCGAGCTGTACGACGCCGAATCGATGCTGCGCAAAGCGACGTGGGATGTCCACGAGCCCGGCCGCCTCGCGCTCGCACCGGACGGCACGCTGTGGGTATTGACCGGCACGCGCAGCGAGCGCGCGCCGACGGTCGAGCACTACACGGCGAGCGGTCAGCGCATCGACGAAAACTTCACGTTGCCGGCCGGCACGGTCGCGGTCGATCTCGCGATCGATGCGCACGGCCGCCTGTTGATCGCCGACAACGGCTCGCGCCAGCAGGTGCTGTTCTTCACGAAGCGCGACGGCCGCTATACGGAGTCGGGCGCGCTCGGCGAACGCGGCGGCATTTTCAGCGGCGTCGCGGGTCGCCCGGGGCCGCAGCGTTTCAACGGCCTCACGGGCGTCGGCGTCGATGCGCGCGGCAACGTCTACGTGTCGACCAACGGTACCGGTCCGCGCTACGCACCGCTCGGTGCGGGCCTCGGCGCGACGCTCGAAAGCTACGCACAGGACGGTACGCGCAACTGGCAGGTGCAGGGGCTGCTGTTCGTCGACGGTGCGTGGATCGATCCGGCGCGGCCCGATAGCGTTTATACCGGCAACAAGCGCTTCGAACTCGATCTGTCGAAGCCAGCCGGGCAGGACTGGAAATACGTAGGGTTCCTGTCGAATCGGTTCAAGTATCCGGACGATCCGGTGTTTCACACCGACCAGTATCCGGGGCTGCCGATCGCGCGCCGTCTCAAGGGGCATACGTTCCTGTATCTGACCGACATGTATGCGGACCATCTGAAGATCTATCGCTTCGACACGCAGCGCGATGGCGAGACCGCGATTCCGTCGGGCTTCATCGCGGGCCGCGAGCGCGCGGTCGCGAAGGTGCCGAACGCACCGCCGGGCGGCGACTGGATCTGGCGCGACACGAACGGCGACGGCCGCTTCGAGAGCGACGAATTCACGCTGAACACAAGCGGCACGAAGCTCGCGGGCGGCTGGGGCTGGTGGGTCGACACCGCCGGCGACATCTGGCGCACGCGCGACACCAAGGGCATCTATCGCTTCCGTTTCGGCGGCCTCGACGCGAAGGGCAACCCGATCTACTCGTATTCGAATCTGACGCAATACCCGGTGCCGCAGCCGTTCACCGAGCTGCATCGTGCGATCTACGACCCGGCGACCGACACGCTGTACGTGAGCGGCTATACCGCCGACATGCCGTTCGATCGCGGCTTCTGGAAAGAAGTGGGGCGCGTGCTGGTGCGCTACGACAAGTGGTCGAGCGGCAAACCGGTACAGCGCTACGCGATCACGTTGCCGTGGCAGACGCAGGGCAAACCCATCGCGACGATCATCGGCCTCACCGTCGAAGGGCAATACGTGTTCGGCGTCGAGCCGGTCGGCGCGGTGCACGTGTGGGACAAGGACAGCGGCAAGGAGCTCGGTGTGATCCGTCCGGGGCCGGAGGTGGGCCGCGCGTCGGGCTGGGTCGATGTGCCCAACGGCATCAGCGCGACGAAACGCGCGGACGGCGAGTACCTCGTGTTCGTCGAGGAAGACGCGCGCGGCAAGGTGCTGATGTACCGCTGGAAGCCGTGATGCCGCATTCACGCACCCATTCACGCACCAAACCACACCGCAAACAACCCAACCGCATAACCCAAGGGATTCGATGGACAAAGGCATTCTCAGGAACGTAGCGATCAACTTTTTCGGGCTCGTGCTGCCGACGTTCGTATCGCTCGTCACCGTGCCGTCGTATATCCGGCTGCTCGGCGTCGAGCGCTATGGCGTGATCAGTCTCGTGTGGACGCTGATCGGCTACTTCGGCATTCTCGATCTCGGCATGAGCATGGCCGCGCAGAACCATATTTCGAAGGCGCGCGCGTCCGGCGACCAGCAGGAAAGCGTGCGCGTGTTCTGGAGCGCGACGTGGCTGAATCTGACGACCGGTGTGATCGGCGGATTGATCATCTACTTCGGCGCGTTTCTGTACACCGCGTATTTCACGAAGGTGTCGCCGGAACTGCAGCACGAGGTCTATATGGCGCTGCCGTGGCTCGCGGTCGCGATTCCGATCGCCAACGTGTCGTGGGTGTTCGCGGGCGCGATCAACGGCGCGGAACGCTTCGGCGTCTACAACACCAACCAGACCATCGGCACGTTCCTGTTCCAGTTGCTGCCGCTCGGCGCGGCGCTGTGGCTCGGCGCGACGCTACAGAACGTGCTGGCGGCCGCGGTGGTCGCGCGCATTCTCGCGGCGGTGCTGCTCGGCCGCTCGGCGCTGAAAGTACTGGAAATACGCAGCATTCTGCCGCCGCAGCTCGGCGTCGCGAAAGGGCTCTTCAACTTCGGCGGCTGGATGCTGGTGGCGAGCGTGACGACGATGGTCGCCGATTCGCTCGACCGCGTGATGCTCGGCTCGCGGCTCGGCGCGCGTTTCGTCACGTACTACACGGTGCCGCAAAACCTCGTCACGCGTCTGAACATCGTGCCGACCGCGCTGGTGCGCACGCTGTTTCCGCGGCTGTCCGCGGTGGGCCGCGCGGATGCCGACACCATCACGCAGCAGTCGCTCGAATTTCTGAACGGTGTGTTCACGCCGGTCGCGCTCGTCGCGATGCTGGTGCTCGCACCGTTCCTGCATCTGTGGGTCGGCAATGAAATCGCCACCGTGGCCGCGCCGGTGGGCCGCATCATGATCGTCGCCGTGTGGCTCGTCGGACAGGCGAACGTCACGCGCATCCTGATCCAGTCGCAGGTCAATCCGGCCACCGCCGCGCGCGTCGGCCTCGTCGAGTTGCCGCTTTTTGCCGGCGGCTTGTGGTTCGGCATCAAGCATTTCGGGCTCACCGGCGCGGCGGTCGCGGTGGCCGCCCGCGCGCTGTTCGATTACGCAGTGCTGCTGCATTTCGCGGCGATCCGCTCGCGCCAGATCGTGCTCGACATGCTGGCCCACCTTGCTTTTCTGCTCGCCAGCCTGTGGCTCGCGAGCTTCCTGCCGAGCCTCGCGCTAGCGATTGCCGCCGGCGTGTTGATGGTCGGCGCGAACGTCGCGTGGTCGATCACGATGACGCCCTCCTTGCGCAATCTTGCGCGTTCACTGCTGTTGCGACTGAATCCGAGGAAAAGCGCATGAATCACGACGTCCTTGAAAAATCCCTGTTGAGGCCGGCGACGCGCAGCGCGCTCGACGAACTCACGCAGGTGCCGGAGCGGCAAGCGAAGCCGCGCCGCACGCCATTGCGTGCGGACAAACGCGTGCGTATCGCGATCGTGCACGACTGGCTCGTCACTTATGCGGGCGCCGAGAAGGTGCTCGAGCAGATCATCGCGTGCTTTCCGGAGGCGGACCTGTTCAGTCTCGTCGACTTTCTCGACGACCGCGACTTCCTGCGCGGCAAGTCGGTGACGACCTCGTTCATCCAGAAGCTGCCGCTCGCGCGCAGCAAGTACCGCTCGTATCTGCCGCTGATGCCGCTCGCGATCGAGCAGCTCGACGTATCCGCGTACGACGTGGTGATTTCGAGCAGCCATGCGGTCGCGAAGGGCATCCTGACCGGCCCCGACCAGGTGCATATCAGCTACGTGCATTCGCCGATCCGCTACGCGTGGGATCTGCAGCACCAGTATCTGCAGCAGTCGAAGCTGACGCACGGGCCGAAGTCCATACTCGCGCGGCTGATTCTGCATTACATCCGCAACTGGGATATCCGTACGTCGAATTCGGTCGACGGCTTCATCTCGAACTCGGCGTTCATTGCACGGCGGATCAAGAAGGTCTATCAGCGCGACGCGCAGGTGATCTTTCCACCGGTCGACGTCGAAGCGTTTTCGTTGTGCACGGAGAAGGAGGATTTCTATCTGACCGCGTCGCGCATGGTGCCGTACAAGAAGATCGATCTGATCGTCGAGGCGTTCACGCAGATGCCGGAGCGCAAGCTCATCGTGATCGGCGACGGGCCCGAGATGGAGAAGATCCGCGCGAAGGCGGGGGCGAACGTCGACATCCTCGGCTATCAGCCGTTCAAGGTGCTGAAGGACCACATGAGCCGCGCGAAGGCGTTCGTGTTCGCGGCGGAAGAGGACTTCGGCATTTCGGTCGTCGAGGCGCAGGCCTGCGGCACGCCGGTGATCGCATACGGCAAGGGCGGGGCGCTCGAAACCGTGCGCGACCTGTCCGAGCCGAAGCCGACCGGGATGTTCTTCGATGAGCAGGATACCGAATCGATCATCGGGGCGGTCAGTCGTTTCGACGACCTTGCGGATCGCTTCGTGCCCGCGAATTGCCGCAGCAATGCCGAGCAGTTCTCGGCCGCGCATTTCCGCGAACGCTTCTTCGAACACGTGCGCGCGGCGGTGCCGGCGCTGCGTGCGGCGACGCTGCCGCCTTACGTCCCGTATGTCACGCACGCGCAGGCTGCCGCCAACGTGCCGCGCACGCTCGCGGTCGATCAGAGCGGCGTGCTCGGCGGCGCCGAATTGTCGCTGCTCGAAATCGTCAAGGCGCTGCGTTCGCGTATCGAGGTCGTGCTGTTCGACGACGGGCCGTTTCGTACCGCGCTCGCGAAGACCGGCGTCGAGGTCAACGTGCTCGACGCGGGCGCGCTGAAAAGCGTCCGCAAGCAGGGCGGTTCGCTGCCGAAGGGGCAGGCGCTGAAGGGGCTGATTTCGCTGGTGCGCGCGACCGCGAAGCGCGCGCGCCACGTCGACGTGATCTATGCGAACACGCAGCGCGCGATGGTGATCGGCGCGCTGGCCGGCAAGCTCGCGCGCCGGCCGGTGGTCTGGCATCTGCGCGACATCGTCAGTCCCGAGCATTTCGGCGGCAAGCAACTGGCGATCATCAAGTGGTGCGCGCGGCTCGGCCTCACGCATGTGATCGCCAATTCGGCCGCGTCCGCGCAGGCCTTCTCGCAGCTCACGCAGTTCGACGGCAAGCGTATCGACGTGGTGTTCAACGGCATTTCGGCGGAACCGTTCGACGCATTGCGTACCGTGCCGCAAGCGACGCTGCGCGAGCGCCTGAAGCTGCCGCACGACGCGTTTCTCGTCGGCTCGTTCAGCCGCCTCGCGCGCTGGAAGGGGCAGCACGTGCTGCTCGAAGCGATGGTGCTCAATCCGCACATGCATGCGGTTCTGGTTGGCGCGGCGCTGTTCGGTGAGGACCAGTACGAAATCGAATTGCGCGCGTTCGTCGCTGCGCACAAGCTCGGCGGGCGTGTGCATTTCCTCGGCTTCCAGCACGATATTCCGGCCTGCATGTGCGCGGTCGACGCGGTCGTGCATACGTCGATCACGCCGGAGCCGTTCGGGCGCGTGATCGTCGAAGGCATGTTGGCGCAACGGCCTGTCGTCGCAGCGCGTGCCGGTGGTGTGCTCGAAATCATCGACGACCACGAGAACGGCGTGCTGTGCGCGCCGGGAGACGCGCACGCGCTCGCCGACACGCTCGCGGAATTGCGCTCGAACGGCGAGTTGCGCGAGAAGCTGGTCAGAAACGGTTACCAGACCGCGCTGAGTCGCTTCGGTACGCGGACCTATGTTGATGGCGTCGCGCGGATTCTGAAGAGTGTGGTTGAGAAGTAGAGCGGGGAAGTAAAGCCGAATGCAAAAGCGCGTCGGGTCAGGCCGCAAGGCCTGTTCCGACGCGCGTGAGTGAAGGGCCGTAGGTTTTTACGCGAGGGTAGACAGGGGCATGGCCAGTCCTTGTAATTGCGTAGCGGAGCGAAAGCCGAAAGGTTTTCGCTCCTTTTTTTATCGCTTATCGTAGGTTGCGTACGGTGCGCGCAGGACCGGATTTGAAGCTCGCGGACCACTTCATCGCCGGCAACTCGACGAGCCGGTAGAACACGTAGGCGGCCGGCACCGCGACCAGCATGTAGCCGAACGACGGCCAGATCGACATCTGCAATGACGAACGGAACAGCCACGACGACAGCAGCACGAAGATCGGCAGATGGATCAGATACAGCGAAAAGCTGAAATCGCCGCAACGGGACAACACGCGGGACAGCGCGCGCGAGACGGTTTCCGACAGCGCACGCAGGCCGCGTGGCGTGTGACGGGCGCCGTCACGCGGATCCAGCGCCTTGTGCAGATAGCACGCAAAGCCGAGCGCCCAGAGCTGGAACGCGCCGTACTGGCCGAAATGAAACGCGACGCAACCGCCGACGATGAAAGCGGCCGCCAGCACGTAGAGCCAGGCCGGAGCGCGCGCGCCGGCTGTGCCGCGTGCTTTCGCATCGGCGATCCACGCGCCAAGCGTCCACGACAACCAGTACGACGTGAAGAACTGGATGTCATGACGCTCCAGCAGGTACGCGGACACGATGTTGATCGCGGCCACGATTGCGAGCACGGCATTCATGCCGATACGTCGCCGCAACGCGAACAGCAGCGGATAGATTGCGTAGAACTGCACTTCGAGCGACAGCGTCCACAGCGCGCCGTTCGACCCGTAGGTCTTGCCCGCGACGCCTTGCAGCGAAAACAGATTGACCAGAAACGCGTGCAGCCCGATCTCGCGAATCTTGTGGCTGACAGGCGGCAGTTGCAGACTCAGCGAATCGAGCGCGAAGGTCAGCACGAGCGCGGCCAGCAACACCGGATAAATACGCGTGAAGCGCCGCAGCCAGAAATTACCGACGTCGAGCCGGTAAGCGGGATTGCCCACGAGCCGCAACGCACCGCCGCGATGGATGCAGTAACCGCTGATCACGAAGAAAATCGGCACGCCGGCCGAGCCCCACGCGATCGGGAAGGTCAGATAGGCGGCGAGCGCGCCGGGGCTGAACGAATGGCCGACGTTCTGATGAAACGCCTGCATGCCGACCCATACGACCTGGCGGCAATGAAAATAGGCGACCAGCAGCGCGGCGATGCCTCGCATCACGTCGATCACGTGCTCCTTGCCGGCGCTCGCGGCGCGCGCATCGCCGCGAGCGCGTGCCGCGGCGGATTGGCTCGTATGAGGCGGCGGAGAGAGAGGCAGGGATGTGCCGGCGGCATCCAGGGCTGGGTCGCTCATGCGCGGTCCTTATCTGAAGCGAAAACGGAAACGGAAAGCTGAAAAGAAAGCTGCGGCGGGAGCATGTTGCTCTTGCGCGAGCGCAGGGCTATCCGCGCTGCATCCATGCTAGAGCACCGCGGCGTCAAAAAATCGATAAAAAATTGCTTTGCCAATTAATGGAATGGTGATTTTGTGACGAATTGTAATTGAGCATGAGCGGATGCGACGTCGAATTATTTACCGCTTTTGACATGCTAATTTAAGACACGGATTTTTCTGACCCGAGGTGAAGTCATGAACCTTCATTTACTTGCCGGCATTGCGGTGCTGCTGATCCTGATCGCCGCCTCCGCGTACCGCGACGCCCTGCGCAACGAGCCAATCCGCCGTTACCGGATGAATCCGGGCAAGCTGCCGCCGGTCGACGATCAGGAATGACGAGCGGCCGGGCGTTTGCGCCCGGTCGGGCCGAACCAGTCGCCCGTCGTTGTGCGGCATGTAAAAGTTTCGGATTTATTCGTCAATTTCATGCCAATGGATATGTAATAATTTCCCTATTTACGCATCATTTGGCATATTGTGAATAAGCCGGATTATTGATTCAGATTGGCGAAAAATCCGCGCGTGAATCTGGCCAGTTTTGTTGCCGGTCTTGCGCCGATACCGATTGGCCGCCAGGTCCGCGAACACACCAACTTCTAACCGATGTGGGAATGCCTACCATGCTGAAAGTCACCAAAGCCGTGTTTCCCGTAGCGGGCCTCGGGACACGATTCCTGCCGGCTACCAAAGCAAGTCCTAAGGAAATGCTGCCGATCGTCGACAAGCCGCTGATTCAATACGCGGTCGAGGAAGCGATTGCCGCCGGCATCACCGAGATGATCTTCGTGACGGGCCGCAGCAAGCGCGCGATCGAAGATCACTTCGACAAATCGTACGAGATCGAGTCCGAGCTCGAAGCGCGCAACAAGCAGAAGCTGCTCGACCTCGTGCGCAGCATCAAGCCGGCCAACGTCGACTGCTTCTACGTGCGTCAGGCCGAAGCGCTCGGTCTCGGCCATGCGGTGCTGTGCGCCGAGAAGCTGGTGGGCGACAGCCCGTTCGCGGTGATTCTCGCCGACGACCTGTTGCACAGCACGAAGCCGGTGATGAGCCAACTCGTCGATACGTTCAACCACTATCACAGCTCGGTGATCGGCGTCGAAACGATCGCGCGCGAAGACAGTCGCTCGTACGGCGTTGTCGACGGCCGTGAATGGGAAGACAACGTGATCAAGCTGTCGGGCATCATCGAAAAGCCGGCGCCGGACAAGGCGCCGTCGAATCTTGGCGTGGTAGGCCGCTACGTGCTGATGCCGACGATTTTCAAGCACATCCGCGCGCTCAAGCCGGGCGCGGGCGGCGAACTGCAACTGACCGACGCGGTGCAGTCGCTGCTGACCGAAGAACAGGTACTCGCGTATCGCTACTTCGGCACGCGCTTCGATTGCGGCAGCAAGCTCGGTTATCTGAAGGCGACGGTCGAATTCGCGCTGCGCCATCCGGAAGTGAAGGCCGAATTCGAAGCGTATCTGCAGGCGTATATGCAGAATGAGGTGCTCGGCGGCACGACGGGGCAACTGACGGCCGAAGCGGCCTGAATGGGAAGTGTTGGTGACCAGCGCAGGGCTGGTTGCGACACGATTTCCTTCGTGAATAGCGATGAATAGCGACACGCGGGCTGTCTGCTCTTACCGAGCGGCAGCCCGATTTTTTTCGCATGCTGGCGGTAGTGGGCTAAGCGAAATCGGGCCGTTCCTGCGTCCGGTAACGCTTCCTTCCTCGCTGATGTTTGCATCAGGCTAAAGCGTCTGGTGTGTAGGGTGCATGTGGTCATGCACGCTCACACATGCGCCGCATCGTTCCTGGCAGGCGCACGATTGCCCGCACTTAATCGGCGACGACGCCTGCTTCACGCAATAGCGCATCGATGGATTCGCTAGCGTGATCGAAACGCCCCGCAGTCTGACGCGTGCCGATGAGCTCGCCCTCGATGATATGAATGTGCGTCGCGACCGTATGCGGATGCACGCCGCAGCGCTGCGCGAGGCTAACGGTCGTTTCCTTCGTGCGCGTCAGCGCGTTCGCAATGATCGCGCGATGCAGCTTCCGATTCGCTGCACGCCTCGCAAGTAACGGCGTGACGTGCACCAGCACCCCATGCATCGCCTGTTCCCATTCGGGATTGGGGTAGCCGCCGGAGCAGCAACGCGCACCGCACGAACATTTCAGCGTGCGCGGCGCGTGGGCAACGACGAGCAACGCACACGACAACGGCGTGAGACGTTCGAGCTGACGGCGGATGCGCGCGGCCTGCGCGGTTCCATCCAGTCCGGTGAGCGCCGATTCGGGTGGAACACGTCGATGCAGCGTTCCGAACGAAGACGCAGCGCTACGCTCGACTGCATGACGCAACGCGTCGCGCAGCGCCAAGGCAGCGCTTGAATAGGTTTCTCGCATGAGCTTTTTTCCTTTCTGGCAGAAGACTCTGAGCTGATCGCTCACGCGAAGAATCATATTTATCGTTCGTTCTTGGGCTTCATTTCAAATCAAAAGCCGGTCGACAGACTTACCGTCAAACAGATGTAAGCCTGACAGATGTCAAATCTGATGGGGTCTGCGGGAGAGTAGAGAACATAAAAGCCACCAGCAAAAAAACGGGCGCCGCAGCGCCCGTTTTTCATGCCAGCTCATAACGATAGAGAGCGGGGCAAAACCACCCCACACCCTCAACCCAGCTTCTTCACCTCGAGCCGGAATTTATGCAGCAACGGCTCGGTATAGCCGCTCGGTTGCTGCCGCCCCTCGAACACCAGTGCCTGCGCCGCCTTGAACGCGATCGTGTCGAAGCCCGGTGCCATCGGTTGATAAAGCGGGTCGCCGGCATTCTGTGCATCGACGACCTTCGCCATCCGCCTGAACGTCTCCTCGACGAGCTCGCGTTTGATCACGCCGTGATACAGCCAGTTCGCGATGTGCTGACTCGAAATACGCAGCGTCGCGCGATCTTCCATCAGGCCGACGTTGTGAATGTCCGGCACCTTCGAGCAGCCGACGCCCTGGTCGATCCAGCGCACCACGTAGCCGAGAATGCCCTGCGCGTTGTTGTCGACCTCGGCGCGGATTTCGTCGTCGCTCCACTGCGCCTTTTCGACGACCGGAATCGTCAGCAGCCCATCGAGCAACTCGTCGCGCAGCGTCGCGTAGTCGGTGCGTTCGAGTTCCTGCTGGACCGCCTGCACGTCGACCTGGTGATAGTGCAGCGCGTGCAGCGTCGCGGCGGTCGGCGAGGGCACCCACGCGGTGTTCGCGCCAGCCTTCGGATGCGCGATCTTCTGTTCGAGCATCGCGTGCATCAGATCCGGCATCGCCCACATGCCCTTGCCGATCTGCGAGCGCCCGCGCAGGCCCGCGCTCAAGCCGACCAGCACATTGCTGCGCTCATACGACGTGATCCACCGGCTCGACTTCATGTCGCCCTTGCGCATCATCGGGCCGGCTTCCATCGCCGAGTGCATTTCGTCGCCGGTGCGATCGAGGAAGCCCGTGTTGATGAACGCCACGCGCTCCGACGCTTTGTCGATACAGGCGAGCAGGTTCACGCTGGTGCGGCGCTCCTCGTCCATGATGCCCATCTTGATCGTGTTGCGCGGCAGCTTCAGCAGGTCTTCGACGCGCGCGAACAACTCGCTCGCGAACGCGACCTCGGCCGGGCCGTGCATCTTCGGCTTCACGATATAGATCGAGCCGGTGCGCGAATTCAGCTTGTTCTGACGATCGCGCAGCGCGCACAGCGTCGTGATCACCGCGTCGAGAATCCCTTCTGGAATCTCGTGACCGTCCTTCGTCAGCACGGCCGGATTCGTCATCAGATGGCCGACGTTGCGGATGAACAGCAGCGAGCGGCCGTGCAGCTTCACCTTCGATTTGCCGTCCGCGCCGGTGTATTCGCGGTCCGCGTTGAGCCGGCGCGTGAAGGTCTTGCCGTTCTTCGCGACCTCTTCGGTCAGATCGCCGTTCATCAGGCCGAGCCAGTTGCGATAGAGCTGCACCTTGTCGTCGGCGTCGACGGCCGCGACCGAGTCCTCGCAGTCGATGATCGTGCTGACCGCCGCTTCGACGACCACATCTTTCACGTGCGCCGAATCGGTCTTGCCGATCGAATCGTTCGCATCGATCTGGATTTCGACGTGCAGGCCGTTGTGCTTGACGAGCACCGCCGACGGCGCGCTCGCGTCGCCCTGATAGCCGACGAACTGCGCGGGCGTTTTCAGCGCGCTCGTACCGTTCTTCAGCGCGACGACCAGCTGGCCGCCCTCGACGCTATAACGCGTCGCGTCCGCATGCGAGCCGTTCGCGAGCGGCGCGGCCTGATCGAGGAACTTGCGCGCGAACGCGATCACCGCGGCGCCGCGCACCGGGTTGAAGCCTTTCTGCTTTTCCGCGCCACCGGTTTCGGGGATCGCGTCGGTGCCGTACAGCGCGTCGTACAGGCTGCCCCAACGCGCGTTCGCGGCGTTCAGCGCATAGCGCTGGTTCGACAGCGGCACGACCAGCTGCGGGCCGGCCTGTTCGGCGATTTCGCTGTCCACGTGGTCGGTCGTGGCTTTGACGCTGGCGGGCACGGGCACGATGTAGCCGATGCCTTCGAGAAACGCGCGGTACGCGCGCAGGTCGCGTACCGGGCCCGGATTGGCCCGATGCCAGTTGTCGAGTTCGGTTTGCAGGCGGTCGCGCTCGGCGAGCAGCGCACGGTTCTTTGGCGCCAGCTCGTGAACGAGGGCGTCGAAACCCGACCAGAAAGCTGCGCTGTCGATTCCGCTGCCGGGCAGGGCTTCGGTTTCGACAAACTGGTCGAGGTTGGCGGCGACCTGCAGTCCGCCGCGCGGGTTCATCTGAGTCATCGACTGCTCCATCTGTTATGGGACCGGTGTGGGGGCATCGGTCCTCGTTGTGCCACGGGTTACCAGTTACACGCCAAGCGCCTGAATGCCGGCCTTCGCGATCTGCGCATCCTGCTCCGACTTGACGCCCGACACGCCGACCGCGCCGATCACGTGGCCGTCGACGCTCACCGGCACGCCGCCTTCGAGCGTGCCGAGCAACGGCGCGCTGAGAAACGCGGTGCGGCCGTTGTTGATCATGTCTTCGTAGACCTTGGTTTCGCGCCGGCCGAGCGCCGCGGTGCGGGCTTTTTCGGTCGCGATGTAGGTGGTCGACGGCGCCGCGCCGTCCAGACGCAGCAGCGCGAGCGGATGGCCGCCGTCGTCGGAGACCACGATCGCGACGGCCCAATGGTTCTTCTCGGCTTCCGCGCGCGCGGCGTCGAGGATGCGGGTTGTTTCGGCCACGCTCAACACGGGTTTGCTCAGCATAATGATTTTCCTGTCTCGATGATGGGAAGGAGGCTTCTACGGGTTCTATCCAGTGACCGCTCGCTCAGTGACTGCAAGGCCTGCGGTGCCTGCCATGTCCTGAAGCAGGCGTGGCGCGGCCTGGCGGCGCGCGTCTGATCCGAAGATTCTACTTGCAGGCGCGCGCTCGCGAAACGGCGGCTTCCCTGGGCGGTCGTCGACGAGGCGCCGATCGCCGGCATCGGCACACGCGCCGCGCCGCGCTTTACAACGCTTTACAATCGCATCTACGCCGAAAACACGGAAAAACCGCGCGCTCACGCGCCATCAACTGTACCGATCACCATGCCGACCATTAGCGAGCTGTTCGTTTATCCGATCAAGTCCTGCGCGGGCATCGCGCTTAACGAGGCGCGCCTGCTGGCGACGGGCCTCGAATACGATCGCTACTGGATGATCACCGATCCGCACGGCGCGATGCTCACGCAACGCGCGTATCCGCGCATGGCGTTGATCCAGGTCGAACTCGGCGCCGAGGATCTGATCGTGCGCGCGCCGGGCATGCGCGAATTGCGCACGCCGCTCGACGCCACGCGGCTCGCGGCGGCGCCGAGGGTCGATACCGCGGTCTGGCGCGATGCGGCCTACGGGCTCGACACCGGCGACGAAGCCGCCGCGTGGTTCAGCGAATTCCTCGGCCTGCAGGCGCGGCTGCTGCGTTTCGATCCGCAGCGCGAGCGCATCGTCGATCGCGATTACACCGACAGCACCGGCGGCGCCACGACGTTTTTCGCCGACGGTTTTCCGCTGCTGGTGGTCGGTCAGGCGTCGCTCGACGATCTGAACGCGCGGCTGAACAGCAAGGGGGCGCCGTCGATCAGGATCGATCGCTTCCGGCCGAATATCGTGCTCGCGGGTCTCGATGCGTACGAAGAGGACTACGTGGAGACGCTAATCGTCGACACGAATGCCACCGCCGGCGCGCCCGACGCATCGCGTGTCGAGCTACGCCTCGTCAAGCTGTGCTCGCGCTGCCCGATGCCGACGATCGATCAGGCCCGCGGCGCGCCCGATCCCGACTGGCCGAACGAGCCGACCGACACGATGCTCGGCTATCGCGTCAGCGCGCGCTTCGACGGCGCGGTGACGTTCGGCAACAACGCGCTGATCGCGAGCGGGGCGGGCGCGTGGCTGCGGGTGGGGCAGCAGGCCGAAGCCGAGTTGGGGTTCGGCGATTGAGTCGTAGCGAAAGCGACTGACAGCGTCGCGTAGAACGAGGTCCGCAAGGACATCGTGTATCGAGCTGTACAACCCTGAATTCGCACGCGCACAGTGCTGCGTCGCACCATCGCTGTGCCTGCGCGCCTCAGAACACGTCGCACGCCAACGTGGCGTTCGATCTGAACTCGCCCCCGCCAAGCCCCACCGGACAAGGCTTTCCGGCCCATTTCCCAAACATGGCACAGCCTTTGCGTAAAGCGTTGCCAGCGGGCCAACGCAGGTCCGTCGCGCACGCAGCAGCACGGCACGCGCCACAGCAACACCGAACAGGACAACGGCGTCCCCCGGATTCAGCCCTCGGCTGGATTCGCGGGACGCCGTTTTTATTTCCGCAATCGCATTCGTATCCGCCCGATCCAAAGGACAGCGCGCTCATGAAAATCATCGTTATCGGTCACGGGATGGTCGGCCACAAACTGATCGAGTGCGTGGCGCAACAGGCCCCGCACGATCTCGACATCACGGTGCTGTGCGAGGAATCGCGACCGGCCTACGATCGCGTGCATCTGTCCGAATTCTTCGCGGGCAAGAGCGCCGACGATCTGTCGCTCGTCGAGCCGGGCTTCTTCGAGCGCCATAACGTGCTGCTCAAACTGAACGCGCGCGCCGTCGCGGTGGATCGCGACGCCCGCACGGTAATGGTATCGACCGGCGAAACGCTGTCGTACGACCGGCTCGTGTTCGCAACCGGCTCCTATCCGTTCGTGCCGCCGGTGCCGGGCCGCGAGCGCGCCGATTGCTTCGTCTACCGAACTATCGACGATCTAGAAGCGATGCGCGCTTGCGGCAAGCACGCGAAAACCGGCACGGTGGTCGGCGGTGGCCTGCTCGGACTCGAATGCGCGAAAGCGCTGCGCGATATGGGCCTGCAAACGCACGTGGTCGAATTCGCGCCGCGCCTGATGGCGGTGCAGGTCGACGACGGCGGCGGCCGCGTGCTGAAGCGCCGGATCGAAGAACTCGGCGTGACCGTGCATACCGCGAAGAACACCACGCAGATCGTCGACGGCGAAGCGGGCACGCACCGCATGCAGTTCGCCGACGGCAGCCACCTCGACACCGACATGATCGTGTTCTCCGCCGGCATCCGTCCGCGCGACGACCTCGCGCGCGCGTGCGGACTCGAGATCGGCGCGCGCGGCGGCATCGTGATCGACAACGCGTGCCGCACCAGCGACCCATCTATCTACGCGATCGGCGAATGCGCGCTGTGGCAAGGCCAACTGTTCGGCCTTGTCGCGCCCGGCTACGAAATGGCGCGTGTGGTGGCAAAGCAGTTGCTGGGCACGAACGACGAAGGCGCCGAATTCGCCGGCGCCGACATGAGCACCAAGCTGAAGCTGATGGGCGTCGACGTCGCGAGTATCGGCGACGCGCACGGCAACACGCCGGAGAGTCGCAGCTATCAGTTCAGCGATGAACGCAAGCAGATCTACAAGAAGCTCGTGGTGTCCGGCTGCGGCAAATATCTGCTCGGCGGGGTAATGGTCGGCGACGCGAGCGAATACGGCACCTTGCTGCAGATGATGCTCAACCGCATCGAGCTGCCCGAGGCACCCGAATTCCTGATCCTGCCGCAAGCCGCCGGCCACGCGAAGCCGGCGCTCGGCGTCGAGGCATTGCCGGCGGCCGCGCAGATCTGCTCGTGCAACAACGTGTCGAAGGGCGATCTGTGCGCGGCGGTGTGCGCCGGCGCGACCGACATCGGTGCGTTGAAGAGCGCGACCGGTGCGGGGACCTCGTGCGGCGGCTGCGTGCCGCTCGTCACCCAGGTGATGAAGGCCGAGATGAAGAAACAGGGCATGGTCGTCAACAACCATGTTTGCGAGCACTTCCCGTATTCGCGCCAGGAGTTGTATCACCTCGTACGCGTCGAAGGGCTGCGCAGCTTCGGCGCGCTGCTCGCGAAACACGGGCGCGGGCTCGGCTGCGATATCTGCAAGCCCGCGGTCGCGAGCATTCTCGCGTCGTGCTGGAACGAATTCGTGCTGAAGAAAGAGCACGCGTCGCTGCAGGACACCAACGACTACTACCTCGCGAACATCCAGCGTGATGGCACGTATTCGGTGGTGCCACGCATGGCCGGTGGCGAAGTGACGCCCGACGGGCTGATCGCGGTCGCGCAGGTCGCGAAGAAATACGGCCTCTATACGAAGATCACCGGCGGTCAGCGCGTCGATCTGTTCGGCGCGCGCGTCGAGCAGTTGCCGCTGATCTGGGAAGAGCTGATCGCGGCCGGTTTCGAATCGGGCCACGCGTACGGCAAGTCGCTGCGCACCGTGAAGTCGTGTGTCGGCTCGACATGGTGCCGCTACGGTGTCGGCGATTCGGTGGGCCTTGCGGTCGAACTCGAGAATCGCTACAAGGGGCTGCGCACGCCGCACAAGATCAAGTTCGGCGTGTCGGGCTGCACGCGCGAATGCGCGGAAGCGCAGGGCAAGGACGTCGGCGTGATCGCCACCGAGAAGGGCTGGAACCTGTACGTATGCGGCAACGGCGGGATGAAGCCGCGCCACGCGGAACTGCTCGCGGCGGACCTCGATAAGGCCACGCTGGTGCGCTATATCGACCGCTTCCTGATGTTCTACGTGCGCACCGCCGATCGTCTGCAACGCACCAGCGTGTGGCGCGACAACCTTGAAGGTGGCCTCGACTATCTGATCGGCGTGATCGTCGACGACCGGCTCGGTGTCGCCGCGGAACTCGAAGCGGAGATGCGCAACGTCGTCGACACCTACGAGTGCGAATGGAAGAAGGCTGTCACCGATCCGCAGACGCGCAAGCGCTTCCGGCACTTCGTGAATAGCGGCGACGCCGACGGCAACGTGAGCTTCGTCGAGGAACGCGGCCAGATCCGGCCGGCCACGCCCGCCGAGCGGCAGGCGAAGCTCGTCGCGATTCCGGTCGTCGTCGAGCCGGCTTGAGGAGTTTTTCCCCCTGTATTTCCGCACATTTATCGAAGGAGCCCAGCCATGAAAAACGAACGTCTGCCGCGCGTATGGACCGCGATCTGCCCGCTCGACGACATCGTGCCGAACACCGGCGTGTGCGCACTGATCAACGGTGAGCAGGTGGCGGTGTTTCACGTCGACGGCGGCGCAGCGCAGGCCGATGCCGCGCCGACGGTCTATGCAATCGAAAACTTCGACCCGGGCTCGCATGCGGCGGTGCTGTCGCGCGGGTTGGTCGGCAGTCTCGGCGAGCGCATCGTGGTCGCGTCGCCGATCTACAAACATCACTTCGATCTGCGCACCGGCGAATGCCTGGAAACGCCGTCGTATTCGGTCAGCGCGTTCGCCGCGCGCGTCGAAGACGGCCAGGTGCTGGTCGAGGTCTGACTCGGCACGGCTCGCCGGTCCCGATCGATTGTCTGGATATCTAACTAGCTGAATCGAGCATGTCTGCTACGAGCGTAAAAACCGTGTGTCCGTATTGCGGCGTCGGCTGCGGGATGGTGCTGCACGTCGAGGACGGTCAGGTCGTGAAGATCGCCGGCGACAAGGAACATCCGGCGAACTTCGGCCGCCTCTGTACGAAAGGGCAGTCGGCGCACGTCGCGCTGCGCAAGTCGGGACGCCTCGAAGGCGCGTTCGTGCGTCATGCGCGCGACGAAGACCCCGTGCCGTTGCCGATGACGCAGGCGTTGCGCGACACCGCCGCGCGGCTGCGGCGCGTGCTCGACCAGCATGGGCCCGATGCGTTGTCGTTTTACGTGTCGGGACAGATGTCGCTCGAAGCGCAGTATCTGATCAACAAGCTCGCGAAGGGCTTTATCGGCACGCACAACATCGAGGCCAATTCGCGGCTGTGCATGGCGAGCGCGGCCAGCGGCTACAAGCTGTCGCTCGGCGCGGACGGCCCCCCGGGCTCGTACGAGGACTTCGATCACGCCGATCTGTTTCTGGTCAGCGGCGCGAATCTGGCCGACTGTCATCCGATCCTGTTCCTGCGCATGATGGATCGCGTGAAGGCGGGCGCGAAGCTGATCGTCGTCGATCCGCGCCGCAACACGACCGCCGAGAAAGCCGATCTGTTTCTGCAGATCAGGCCCGGCACCGACCTCGCGTTGCTCAACGGGCTGCTGCATCTGCTGCACGAAAACGGCGCGACGGATCCCGCTTTCATCGCCGGATTCACTGAAGGCTGGGACACGATGCCCGCGTTTCTCGCCGAGTACACGCCAGAATACGTCGCGGGCATCACGGGTCTCGCCGCCGACGACATCCGCCGCGCCGCGCAGATGATCGCCGCCGCGCCGGAGTGGATGAGTTGCTGGACCATGGGCCTGAACCAGAGCACGCACGGCACCTGGCACACCAACGCGCTGTGCAATCTGCATCTGGCGACCGGCCGCATCTGCCGGCGCGGCAGCGGGCCGTTTTCGCTGACGGGCCAGCCGAACGCGATGGGCGGCCGTGAAATGGGCTACATGGGGCCGGGTCTGCCTGGGCAGCGCTCGGCGCTGGTCGCCGAAGACCGCGCGTTTATCGAAGACCTGTGGGGGATCGCGCCGGGCACGCTGAAAGCCAACGCCGGCAGCGGCACGATCGACATGTTCGCGCGGATGGCCGCGGGCGATATCAAGGCGTGCTGGATCATCTGCACCAATCCGGTCGCGACGGTGCCGAACCGGCAGAACGTGATCGCCGGCCTGCGCGCGGCCGAACTCGTGATCGCGCAGGACGCGTTCCTCGACACCGAGACCAACCGCTACGCCGACGTGCTGCTGCCCGGCGCGCTGTGGGCCGAAGCCGAAGGCGTGATGGTCAACTCAGAGCGCAATCTGACCTTGATGCGGCAGGCCGTCGAGCCGCCCGGCGCGGCGTTGCCCGACTGGCAGATCATCGCGCGCATTGCCTGTGAAATGGGTTTCGCCGACGCGTTCAGCTATACCAGCGCGGAACAGGTGTTCGACGAAATCACACGCGCGGCGAATCCCGCGACCGGCTATGACCTGCGCGGCGCGAGCTATCGACGGTTGAAGGAGACGCCGCTGCAATGGCCGGTGGCATCGATCGATGCGGCCGATCGCAGTCCGCTTCGCTACATCAACGACGGCGTGAGTCAGCCGCTCAGACAGCGACAGGACGGCAGCGTGCCGCGCCTCGTTTTTCCGGGCGCGAGCGGCAAGGCGAAATTCTTCGCGCGTGCCTATGCGAGCGCGGCGGAACTGCCTGACCGCGAATTTCCGATCGTGCTGAACACCGGTCGCGTGCAGCATCAATGGCACACGATGACCAAGACCGGCAAGGTCGCGATGTTGAACAAACTGAACCCGGGACCGTTCGTCGAGATTCATCCGGAGGACGCGACCGCGCTCGGCATCCGCGCGAAAGATGCGGTCGAAATCCGTTCGCGCCGCGGCCGCGCGGTGCTGCCGGCCGTCGTCACCGATCGCGTGAACGCGGGGCAGTGCTTCGCGCCGATGCACTGGAACGACGTGTTCGGCGACGACCTGTGCATCAACGCGGTCACCCACGACGCCGTCGATCCGGTTTCGCTGCAGCCCGAGCTGAAAGTCTGCGCGGTGGCGTTGAGTCCGGTGACGGCCGACCGTATCGAGAGCACGAGCGCTGACGACGACGCGCGTTCCACCCAAACCGGCGCGGCGGTCGCCGCTGCGTGCGCGAAGGATCAAACCATGCCCCGTATCGAAGCGCTCACGAGCCTACTGCAATTGCCGGGCGAGCCGGTGCCTGCACCGACGCTGAACGAGGCCGAGCGCGCTTACCTGGCCGGCTTCGTCAGCGGCTTGCGTAGCGCGGAAGAGCAGGGCATTGATAGCGTGCCGGTACTGCCGCACGCGGCGCCGTTCGAGCCGGCGAAGCGTTTTTACGTCGACGGTTTGCTCGCGGGACTCTATAGCCGTAGCGCGACGAACTCCGCCGCGTCGACAAGCGCATCGCCGAAGCTCACACATAACAACGAACCGCGCGAATCCGGCGTGCGCATCGTGCGCGCACGGCCGAAGGTGACGCTGTTGTGGGCCTCGCAAACCGGCAACACCGAATCGCTGACCGAGCGCTACGCAACGCGCCTGATGGAATCGGGCTTCGAAATCCGCACTGCGTGCATGGCCGACTACCCGTTGGCGACGCTCGCGAAAGCGCAATACGTGCTGCTGATGACGAGCACATTCGGCGACGGCGATCCGCCCGACAACGCGCAGGACTTCTGGACGCAACTGCAGACGGACGGCGCACCGCGTCTCGACGGCGTGCGCTTCGCGGTGCTCGCGCTCGGAGACCGCAACTACGATCAGTTTTGCGGTTACGGCCGACGTCTCGACGAACGGCTCGCGGAGCGGGGCGGCTTGCGTTTGCTGGAGCGTGTCGATTGCGATAGCGAGTGTCAGCCGGTTGCCGATGCGTGGCTCGAACGCATGATCGTCGGTATCAAGGAAGCGGACGCGGCGCTGTATGCGGTGCCGCCCGGCGGCATGATCAACGCGGTAGTCGGGACGGTGCCGACCAGGGCGCGGCCGGCCGCATCGCGCGTGGTCGGCAATCTGCGCCTGAACCGCCAGGGCGCCGCGAAAGATACGCGCTACGTGTCGCTGCAAACGGGCGGCACCACGCTCGAATACGAAGCCGGCGACGCGCTCGGTGTGTGGCCGAGCAATTGCCCCGAACTCGTCGACGAACTGATCGCGCTGAGCGGTCTGCACGCGGAAGCGCCGGTTCACGTCGCGGGCCTCGGCGAGATGCGGCTCGCCGACGCGCTCGGCAAGCACTACGAGATCGCGCGGCCGAGTGCGGAAGCGCTTGCGTTCGTCGCCGCGCGCAGCGGCAACGGCGCGCTGCGCGAACTGCTCGCGCCCGCGCGCAAGACCGATCTGAAGCAATGGCTGTGGGGCCAGCAACTGGCCGATGTGCTGCATGAATTCCCGGTGAGCCTGACGGCCGCCGAGCTGACCGGCATGCTCAAACGTCTGCAGCCGCGTCTGTATTCGATCGCGTCGAGCCCGAAAGCACATCCGGGGGAAGTGCATCTGACGGTGTCCGCGGTGCGCTACAACAACGGGCGGCGGTATCGCAAGGGCGTGTCGTCGACGTTTCTCGCCGATCGTGCGAGCGACGCCGAGGTGCCGGTGTTCGTGCAGAAGTCCGCGCATTTTCGTCCGCCTCATCAGGCGGACACGCCGATGATCATGGTCGGCCCGGGCACCGGCATCGCACCGTTTCGCGGCTTTCTGCACGAGCGCCAGGCGCGCGGCGAGCGCGGCCGCAACTGGCTGTTCTTCGGCGAACAGCATGCGGCCACCGATTTCTACTACCGCGACGAACTCGAAGCGATGCGCGCGAGCGGCCTGCTGACGCAACTCGACGTCGCGTTCTCGCGCGACCAGGCCGACAAGATCTACGTACAGGACCGCATGCGCGAACACGGTGCGCAACTGTGGGCCTGGCTCGAAGAGGGTGCGCATTTCTATGTATGCGGCGACGCGAACCGGATGGCGCGCGACGTCGACGCCGCGTTGAAGGATGTGATCGCGACGCACGGCGGCATGAGCGACGACAAGGCGCTCGAATACGTGAGCCGTCTGACGCGCGAAAAGCGCTATGGGCGCGACGTGTACTGAGCTTCGAATGGCATGACGCTTGCATATTGAAGCCGGTGAAATCGCCGGACGACAGTCGCCCAACGACATGCCACTGCAGATGAATACGACACACAAACGAGACTACCCAGCAATTTATTTAGTGAGGATGTCTGATGAAAAACGTGATGCACTCCCTGAGAAGCGGTGACTGGCGCGCGCTCGTTGCCTGCTTCCTTTATTTCGATACGGGCTTCACCGTCTGGGTGCTATATGGACCGCTCGCGCCGTTCATCAGCAGGAGCATCGCGATGACGCCCGCGCAACAGGGTCTGCTGGTGGCAGTGCCGGTGCTGTCGGCGGCGATTCTGCGCGTGACGCTCGGCAATCTGTATCAGTCCGCGCATGGCAAGCGCATCGCGTTGATGGGCGTGCTGCTGTCGGCGGTGCCGACCATCGTGCTGCCGTTGCTGCAAACGGTGCCATCGTATGAAACGCTGCTGGTACTCGGCGTGTTTCTTGGCGTCGGCGGGGCGAGCTTCGCGGTCGCGCTGCCGATGGCCGGCAGCAACTATCCGCCGAAAGTGCAGGGGCTGGTGTTGGGGCTCGCCGCGGCCGGCAATATCGGCGCGGTGCTCGACGGCTTCCTGTTCCCGCAACTGGCAACCCGCTACGGCTGGCAGATGGCCGCCGGCGGTGCGCTGCCGCTACTCGCGATCGCCGCGCTCACGCTGTATTTCTGGGCCAACGACGCGGGCGTCAAAACGGGCAGCGTGCTGCGCGCATTCGGCGGCTTCGCGACCACGCTGGTCGGGCTGATCGTGCTGGTGCTGCTGGTCGAGGCGGGGCTATTCGGCGCGGGCAAGGCCAGCGTGCTGCTGTTGCCGGTGATCGGCGCGCTGCTCGCGATCGCGGTGCTGCCGAAGCGCTATCGTTCGGTGCTCGGCGAGCGCGATACTTGGGTCATCATGCTCGTCTACAGCATCACGTTCGGCGGCTTTGTCGGGATGTCCTCGTATGTGTCGCTGCTGCTGACGAGTCTCTACCAGTTGAGCAAAATCGACGCGGGCCTGTTCATGGCGCTGCTCGCCGCGACCGGAGCGATGGTGCGTCCGCTCGGCGGGCTGATCGCGGACAGGGTGTCGGGCGTGCGCGCGCTGACCGTGCTGCTTGCGATCATCGCTGTCTGCGACTTCGTATTCGCTGCGGCGATGCCGTCGCTCGCGGGCGGGATCGCGCTGCTGCTGTGCCTGTACACCGCGTTCGGTCTCGGCAACGGCGCGACGTTCCAGCTGGTGCCGCATCGCTGGGCCGGCCGCACCGGCTTGATGTCGGGCATCGTCGGCGCGGCGGGCGGCATCGGCGGCTTCTATCTGCCGGTCGTGATGGGCATCGCGAAGGAAAGCACCGGCAGCTATCAGATGGGCTTCGCGACGTTCGGCGCGCTGGCCGCCTGCGCGTTTCTCGCGATCGTCGCGCTGCGTCGGCCGTGGATGGCGTGGTCGATGCAAACCGCCGGCATCATGCCTGCGCATGCGACGGAGTAATGCCGCGCGGTAACACCACGAAGTAACACGTGATGCACGGCGCTCGCTGGTTGCGGCGCCGTGCGGAAGTTTCAGAACTTATGCCGCAGCGCGACCCGCACGGCCACCTGTTTGTCCGTCGATGACGGCGCCTGCGTACCCAGCATGAACGCGTTGTCGAGAATGGACTGCGTGGTGCCGCCGATCACGCGTTGATACTGACCCTGCACATACACGTCGGTGCGCGTGCTCAGGTTGTAATCCGCCATCAGGCCGACCGTGTGAATCTTCGGCTTGACGGTGCCCGAGGACGCTTCGTAGTTCATCATCGTGTACACATACTGCGCGCCGACGAAGAATCCTGGCGTGAACTGATATCGACCGTTGGCTTCGAGGTTCTGGAATTTGAGCGTATCGAGTCTCACGCCGGGCGCCGCGAGCGGCAGGCCGATATAGTTGTTGCCGGTGGGATTTTTATAGTTCGAGTTGGTATAGGAGAAGCCGGCCGTCGTTTTGCCGAACGTATAGTTGATGCCGCCGCCGACCACCCGCATGCGTCCCGCGATAAAGCTCGCGTCGTTCGACGTGATCGCGCCGACTGTCCCCGCGCCCGGATTGTTCACCTGCAGCCAGGCCGCCGCGAGCAGCAGGCCGCCGTTCGTGTACTGGCCGCCGAAGCTGTACGCGCGGTTGTTGGCGAAGTTCGTATCGTTGCTGAAGCTGTAGAGGCCGCCGAACTTCAGGCCCGCGATCGTCGGGCTCGCGTATTTGACGCTATTGCCGAGGCGGAAGGAGTTGTCGGTGTTGTCGTTGTCGTACGGGTGCGAGAAAAGGAAGCCGGCCCAGCTGCCGTTTGCCGTCGTCTGAGCGAGATAGTCGACCACCGAGTCGTATTGACGACCCAGCGTGAACGTGCCGAAGCGCTCATTGCTCAGCCCCACGTAAGCCTCGCGACCAAACAGGCGGCCGCCCTGGAAGAGCCTGCCCGAGTTCAGTTCGAAGCCGTTTTCGAGCTGGAACACGAGCCGGGTGCCGCCGCCCAGATCCTCCGTCCCCCTCATGCCCCAGCGGTTGCCTTGCGCATAGCCGCTCGCCATTTCCCAGGCCGGGCTACCGCCCGCATTGTTCGTGTAGACGATCCCCTGGTCGATGAGGCCGTAGAGCGTCACGCTGCTTTGCGCGAACGCGCAGGGCGCCGCGAACGCGGCGAATGTAGCGAGGGCGGCGGTGGCGAGGCGGTTTCTTTTCATTCAAGGCTCCGGCTTTTCTTGCAAAAAGCTTACATTCTCAAATTTGAGATGAATGCTGCGTATACGGCACATCCCTGGTTACGGCCTCGAATATGGCGTTGCAGACGCGGCGTGGCGACGCACTGTGTGGTGCGGTCGGGTGCGTGCAGGGGCGAGGCGAGCGTGTGAGCGCGAGCGGAGTGGGCGACGGCGAGCAGTGGCAGCGCGGCTGAAGATCGACATGTGACGGCATCGAGCGCCGGCATTCACACCGCAGTGCCCTCGATCGAAGGACGATGCACGAGCGCGCGGGGCACGCGTTTTACCGGTGCGTGACTGTGCGATTGAACGTGAGAGAGTCTGCTGAGAAAGTGCGCATCATCGGCGGTCCGGTGACCCGAACGCGGGCTCGATAATGCGCGATGCGCCGGCTTCTGCAAACGCCGCAGCTCCTGCAATTGCGTGCGTGAGGTCGCCATCGCCAACCGGATCACCGCACCCCATGCAAAAGGGCCATCGAAATGGCCCCAAGCCGCAAACCGGCGCTAACCGCCTCGAAAAAAGCGGCGATTTAATCCGCGATCCGCCTGTCCGCAAGCGCGTTCTGGCAGTCGGTAATCACCTGTCTGACGAGACGTGCCTGCGGATCGAGTTCGTCGGTATCGAGAATTTCTTCAACCGCGTCGCGTGCCCAGTCGGTATCGACGAACTGCGCATGGCGCCGGGCGATTTCGACCGCGGTGGCCGACAGCTTCGCGATGCAGAGCCAGTCGGCTTCGCGCGCGCGACGGTCGAGCCACTTATGCGCGGCCTGCACGTGAAACGCCGCGTCGGGCCAGTCTTCGTTCAGATAATAAGCGCCGAGGCTTCCGCATGTGAGCCAGCACAACAGCTCCAGACGGTCACGGGGACTCAGATGTTGGCGTACATCACTCATGGCGACGCTCGCTGCAGTAAATGGCTTCCCGGTGAGGGCGGCAGGGCGCCGTCCTCCGCTTTCAACACACATTAGCACGCGATATTCCCGGGCGGCAATTCCCGACCAACCCTGGCGCGCGGCACGAGCGCGGAACGCTGGCGGCAACGCATGAACAGGGTACGAGCAGACGATCGGCGAGGGAGGGGCAGCGCGTGGAGCGAGGTCAGAACGAGGTCAAGGCGAGGCGTGACGCGGCGCGCGCACGCGACGCGGAAACGCCCGTCCGACAAGCGTCCGCGAGCAGGGACGGGCTGATGAAAAACGCGCTGGCGTCGATGAGCGCCGGGAACGCGCCCGGCGCCGACTATCAGCGATCCCCGCGCGTCGCGACGATGAAGAGCCGCGGAAACGGCAGCAGCACGGTGCCGTCGTCGAGCGCCGGATAGGCCTTGGCGATTTCGTCGCGATAGCGTTGCAGGAAGGCGTCGCGCGCGGAGGCATCGAGCGGGGCGATGAACGGCCGCAGCGCGCTGCCCTTGAACCACTCGACCACCGCGTCCGCGCCGCCCGCGAGCGGGTGGTGATAGACGGTGCGCCACACGTCGACGCGCGTGCACAGCGGCTTGAGCAGCGCGTAATACCAGGCCGCGCCGTGGCGCATGGTGCGCTCAACGCCCTTCAGTTGCGGCGCCCACGGGCCGTCGGCGGCGATCTCGCGCAGCAGCCGGTGCGCCGGTTCGTCGAGATTGTCGGGCATCTGCACCGCCAGCGTGCCGCCGGCCGCGAGCTTGTCGACCAGCGCCGGAAACAGCCGCTCGTGGTCCGGCACCCATTGCAGCACCGCGTTCGCGAGGATCACGTCATACGGTCCACGCGCGTCCCACGTCGAAATATCACTGACCTCGAAACCGAATTGCGGCAGGCGCTCGCGAGCCGCCGCGATCATGTCGGTGGAACTGTCGATTCCGCTGATCGACGCGCCCGGCAGACGCGCGGCCAGCACCTCGGTCGAATTGCCCGGCCCGCAGCCGATATCGACCGCGAGCCGCGCGCCTTCCGTCGGCACTGCGGCGAGCAGATC
The DNA here is from genome assembly GCF_012927125.1 of Paraburkholderia antibiotica. Classification (GTDB taxonomy): domain Bacteria; phylum Pseudomonadota; class Gammaproteobacteria; order Burkholderiales; family Burkholderiaceae; genus Paraburkholderia; species Paraburkholderia antibiotica. The sequence goes on along the minus strand of NZ_JABBFZ010000004.1, from coordinate 264,594 downwards.
GCGCACCGGACGCGTGCGCTCGTTCTCGAACAGCACGTACTGCTTCGCGTGCCAGTCGCTGGGTTCGGGCAGGGTGGTCCCGGTCATTTTTTTGCTCCTTCGTGGGGTTCGGTGCGCTCATTTTCGGCAGATCGGCACGCAGAGTAAAATGAATTTATTCTTCCGATTGCTGCATTTTTCTAATGAAAATCGACACCCTCGGCGTGCAGGCTTTCGTCGCGATTGCCGATCGCGGCAGCTTCCAGGGTGCGGCGGATGCGCTGCACGTGACGCAAACCGCGATCACGCAGCGGCTACGCAAGCTCGAAACCTATCTCGGCGTCACGCTGATCGAACGCACCACACGCTCGATGGCGCTGACCGAAATCGGTCGCAGTTTTCTGCCGCAGGCGCGCCGGCTGCTCGGCGAACTGGCCGATGCGCTGGTCGAAATCCGCGAAACGGGTATGGCGCAGCGCGGCGACGTGTCGATCGCGTGCGTGCCGACCGTCGGCGTGCAGTATTTACCGCGCATTCTGCAGGCATATTCGGCGCGCTATCCGCACAACCGCATCAAGATTCTCGATCACGCATCGTCGGCGGTGGAGGAGGCCGTGTTGCGCCGCGAGGTCGAGTTCGGCATCAACATCGCGCGCGAGCATCATGCCGATCTCGCCACCGTGCCGCTCACCGAAGACCGCTACGTGCTGATCTGCCACGAGGCGCATCCGCTCGCGAAGCGGCGGCGCATCGCGTGGCGGCAGTTGCAGGCGTATCCGCTGATTTTCGCCGGCGAGGTCAGTGGCAACCGCGCGTTGCTCGACGTGGCGCTGGAATCGAGCGAACTCGCGCTGCGCTCGTTCTACGAGGTGCAGCGCAGCTCGACCGCGGTCGGGCTCGTCGCTCAACGCGTCGGCGCGGCGGTGGTGCCGGCGCTCGCGTTGCAGAAGGGCGCGTACCCGAGCGTGCGCACCGTCGAGCTGATCCAGCCGACGGTGTCGCGCACGCTGGTGCTGGTCGCGCGCAAGACCGCGCAGCTGTCGCCGGCCGCGCAGGCGCTCTACGACATGATTCGCGAGCAGGCGACGCTGAAGAGCGCGTGACGGCGCGTCGCGCGCACGGCAAACTGGCTGGCGGCGCCAGTGCCGGCGTTACATCGCATCGCTTCGTTTACCTTACCCGTCGTTCAATCCACCCTACACACGGACCCACGCTCTCATGCTGCAGATCCTCGGCAAGACCACTTCGATCAACGTGCGCAAGGTGCTGTGGACCTGCGCGGAACTCGGCCTTGCGTTCGAACAGGAAGACTGGGGCTCGGGTTTCCGTTCCACCGACGTCCCCGAGTTTCGTGCGCTCAATCCCAACGCGATGGTCCCGGTGATTCGCGACGGCGAGTTCGTGCTGTGGGAGTCGAACTCGATCATCCGCTATCTGGCGAACCGCTATCGCGGCGACTGGCTGTATCCGGCCGATCCGCTCGAACGGGCGCGCTGCGATCAATGGATCGACTGGCAGGCAAGCGAGCTGAACCGCTCGTGGAGCTACGCGTTTCTCGCGCTGGTGCGGCGCTCGCCCGAGCATCAGGATGCGCGGCAGATCGCGGCGTCGTGTGCGAACTGGTCGGCGCACATGGCGATCGTCGAGCAGCAGCTCGTGCGTACCGGTGCGTTTATCGCGGGAAACGCGTTTTCGCTGGCGGATATTCCGATCGCGCTGTCGGCGAACCGCTGGTTCGAAACGCCGCTACAGCACGACGACTTTCCGGCACTCGCTGCGTATATGGCGAGACTCGCCGAGCGCGACGGGTATCGCGCGTATTGCCGTAATGGCACGCCGTGATTGGCGCCGCTTACGAAAATCATCGCCAATTCTGACGAATTTATTACGCGGGATGCTTCTGCGCGGCACACCCCGCATCCCCTACAATGACGGCCATTTCATTTAGCGACATTGAAGGTCCAACGATGCGGGCAACGAAATTCGCGCTGGCTGTGCTGATGGCGTGCTTCACTCTGAACGCGAGCGCCGAGATGACGGCCGCACAATACAAAAAATGGGCGCACACCGATAACAATTCGATCTACGCGGCGTACATCACCGGCACGATCAACGCGCTCGGTTGGGCCAACGGCGACCTGGTTGCGCAGAAACGTCCGCCGTTGTTCTGTCCGCCGCAAACGCTCGCGATCGGCAACCAGACCGTTTATCCGATGCTCGACGCGTTCTTCGCGAATCATCCGGGCATCTCCGACGACTTCCCGATCGGCCTCGCGATTCTGCGTGCGCTGCAGGGCGCGTATCCGTGTTGAGCGTGCGAGTCTCGCGAAAGCGGGAATAGAATACGAGCGGTCACTCGTATTCGAACCTCGCATTTCCGCCATGCCGAAATCGACCGCCGCACCGCAGCCCAAGCCCCCACAGTTGAAACCCCGCAAGATGCCGGTTCAGCGACGTTCCGCGCAAACCGTCGAGGCCGTGCTCGAAGCGGCGGCCCGCATTCTGGAGACGTTAGGACTCGATGGCTATACGACCAACGCGGTCGCGCAACGCGCCGGCGTCAGCATCGGCTCGCTGTATCAGTACTTTCCGAATCGCGACGCGCTGACCGTCGCATTGATCGAGCGCGAGACCGCGCAACTGGCAGCCGACATCGACGCCGCGACCTTACTCGAGAACTCGCGCGACTGCGTGCGGGCGCTGGTGCGTGCGGCGGTCGCGCATCAGATGCGCCGGCCGGTGCTCGCACGGATCATCGATTTCGAGGAGCGTCGGTTGCCGGTCGGCGAGCGCGATCAGCGGATCACCGATACCGTGCACGCGGCGCTCGTCGATGCATTGGGCCGCAAGCCGGGCGCGCCCAAACTGCACGACGTCAGCCTCGTGGCGCACGATCTGCTCGCGATCGTGCGCGGCATGGTCGATTACGCCGGCGAGCGCGACGAACGCGATGCGGTGGTGCTGGAAGCGCGGGTAATGCGGGCGGTGGACGGCTATGTCGCGCAGTCACGCCAAGTCGGCGACGCAAAGACAGAGTAGGGAAGAGAACAGCGCAGAGAAGCGCTCAGGAACGAAGCGGGGAAGACAACATGCAGAAAAACGAAGGGGGCGACATCGCAATACCGCCCCCTTCGATCATCAAACCTGCACCAGATTCGGAATCTGTACGTCCGGATTGACGTCCGCGTCGTAATCGACGCCCTTCATTTCAAAACCGAACAGACGCAGGAAATCGGTCTTGTAGCCGGCGAAATCGGTGAGTTCGTAGATATTGTCGTTGGTGACCTGATTCCAGAGTTCCTGCACGCGGACTTGCACCGACGGATCGAGTTCCTTGTAGTCCGCGCGCAGACGGCCTTCGTCGTCGATATGCGGCTGGCTGCCGTAGAGGCTGTCCTTGTACAGGCCATAGACCTGCTCGATACAACCTTCGTGCGTGCCTTGCTCTTTCATCACCTTGAACAGCAGCGACAGATACAGCGGCATCATCGGAATGGCCGAGCTGGCTTGCGTGACGACCGCCTTCAGCACCGCGACGCGCGCATCGCCGCCCCTGGCCGCGAGCTTTTCGCGGATGCCGAGCACCTTCTGGTCGAGATCCTTCTTGGCCGCGCCGATCGAGCCGTTCCAGTAGATGTCGTGGGTGATCTTCTCGCCGAGGTAGGTGAATGCGGTGGTCTTCGCACCGTCGGCGAGCACGCCGGCTTCGCCCAGCGCGTCCATCCACATCTGCCAGTCCTCGCCGCCCATTACCGCGACCGTCTGCGCGATTTCTTCCGGCGTCGCCGGTTCGAGCACGGTTTCCTTGATCACTTCCTTGTCGGTATCGATGCCGCGCAGGTTGACCGCCTTGCCGATCGGCTTCAGCACCGAGCTGAACACTTCGCCCGTCTTCGGATGCTGGCGCTTCGGCGCCGCGAGGCTATAGACGACGAGGTCGACCTGGCCGAGATCGCGCTTGATGACTTCGATCGTGCGCGCCTTGACTTCGTCGGAGAACGCATCGCCGTTGATACTGGTCGCGTACCGGCCTTCGGCGGTGGCGAACTTTTCGAACGCGGCGGTGTTGTACCAGCCGGCGGTGCCGGCCTTGGTTTCGCTGCCGGCACGCTCGAAGAACACGCCGAGGGTGTCCGCGCCCGAGCCGAACGCGGCGCTGATGCGCGCGGCCAGACCGTAGCCGGTCGACGCGCCGATCACGAGCACCTTCTTCGGGCCGTTGGCGATGGGGCCGCGTGCCTTCACATACTCGATCTGTTCCTTGACGTTGGCTTCGCAGCCGGTCGGATGGGTCGATACACAGATGAAGCCACGCACACGCGGTTTGATGATCATGAAGCACCTCTTGTCGGAATTGGCGACATTATAGTGGCCCCGCCGCGGGGGCCGGGCATCGGGCTCTGTGGCGGAAGGGGCATGGGGGTAGGGAAGGGCCGTGGCGGGTCGTGCTCGCCGGCGTCCCTGAGGGCGTCGTCACCGGTGTCCTTAAAGGCGGCCGCAAGACCGTGCGTCGGTCCGGCAAAGCACGGCGATATGCGCGAACCCCGGCAAAAAATCGGTGCACGCGCCACATCTTGATACGATTGCGCCTTTCCCAGCCGACGACAGCACGTGAAGCGCCTCATCTCCTCCTTACTCGCGGCCCTCGACAAAGGGCTGACCCTCGCGAACCCGCTCGTCGCGAAGGGCTGGTGGCATCTGCGCCACCCGACCCGCCGCACCTTTGCGTGGGGGCTCGCGGCGCTGCCGGTGCTGTTCGTGCTGTACGTGTTGCTGCTGATTCCGTTCACGCCGAGCATCGGCGACATCCGCAAGGCGAAGATCGAGCAGCCCGCGCAGATTCTCTCGGCCGACGGCAAGCTGCTCGCCGAATTCAAGCCGTCGAACCGCGAGTGGGTGAAGCTGAAGGACATCTCGCCGAACGTCGTCAACGCGCTGATCGCCACCGAGGATCACCGCTTCTACCAGCATTTCGGCCTCGACTGGCGGCGCACCGCGTCGGCCGCGCTGCACACGTTTTCGGGCGACCGTCAGGGCGGCTCGACGATCACGCAGCAGCTCGCGCGCAATCTGTACCCCGACGAAATCGGCCGCGCGCCGACGCTCACGCGCAAGCTGAAGGAAGCGATCACCGCGCTGAAAATCGAAGCGTTCTACACCAAGGACGAAATCCTCGAAACCTACCTGAACACGGTGCCGTTCCTGTACAACGCGTACGGCATCGAGATGGCCGCGCGCACCTATTTCGACAAATCCGCGTCCGATCTGAACGTGCTCGAAGCGGCGACGCTGACCGGCATGCTGAAGGGCAATGCGTACTACAACCCGGTGCTGAATCCGGAGCGCGCGTTGCAGCGGCGCAATACGGTGCTCGGGCAACTGGCCAAGTACGGCAAGCTGACGCCGGCCCAGTACGACAACCTGAGCCGCAAGCCGCTGCGCCTCGACTTCGAGCGTCAGGTCGAGCCGCCCGGACCCGCGCCGCACTTCACGCAGCAGTTGCGTAAATGGCTGGTCGCATGGGCCGATCGCAACGACTACAACATCTATTCCGATGGCCTCGTCGTGCGCACGACGCTCGATTCGCGTCTGCAGACGATGGCCAACCAGGCGGTCACGCTGCAGGGCAACCAGTTGCAGGGCATCGCGAACTCGGCGTGGGGCACGCGCGCCGGCTGCTCGGCGGACAAGGATCTGCTGCGCACGTTCCTGCGCGAAACGCCCGACTTCAAGGCGGCCAAAGACACCGGCCTGTCCGACGACGACGCACTGAAACGTCTGCTGGCCGACCGCAAGCTCGTGCAGAACGTCTGCGAGACGAAGACGCGCGTGCAGGCCGACTTCCTCGCGATGGACCCGCGCACCGGCGAGATCAAGGCCTGGGTCGGCAGCCGCGACTTCGCCGAGGATCCGTTCGATCACGTGCAGCAGGCACGCCGTCAGCCGGGCTCGACCTTCAAGCCGTTCGTCTACGCGGCGGCCTTCGAGGCGGGCGCGAAACCCGACGACAAGCTGCCCGACAACCCGGTCGAAATCCAGCTCACCGGCGGCGAAATCTGGAAGCCGAGCGACGAGGATGAGCCGAGCGGCCGCGAGATCAGTCTGCGCGACGCGCTCGCGTATTCGCGCAATCGCATCACCGCGCAGGTGATGCAGACGGTCGGCCCGAACAAGGTCGCGAAGCTTGCGCGCGCGATGGGTGTACGCGACAGCCAGCTCGACCCGGTGCCGTCGCTGGCGCTCGGCACGAGCCCGGTCACGCTGAAGGAAATGGTGTCGGCGTACGGGACGATCGCGAACCTCGGCAGCTACGTCGAGCCGCTGATGGTCACGCGCATCGAGGACCGCAATGGCAACGTGCTCGCCGAATTCGCGCCGGCCTCACCGAAACGCGAGCTGCCCGCCGATACCGCGCGCACGCTCGTCGATGTGATGCGCGACGTCGTCAGCCGCGGCACCGGCGCGAGTATCCGTACGCGCTTCGGCGTGCGCGGCGACGTCGCCGGCAAGACCGGCACGACCCAGGGCAACGCGGACGGCTGGTTCATGCTGATCCAGCCGCAACTGGTGGCGGGCGCGTGGGTCGGCTTCAACGACAGCCGCGTGACGCTGCGCAGCGATTACTGGGGGCAGGGTGCACATAGCGCGCTGCCGATCGTCGGCGATTTCTTCCAGCGCGCGCAACGCTCGCGGCTGGTGGACAGCCACCTGAAATTCGATACCGAGCAGCAGCCCGGCTGGTTCGCCGAGCGGACCGAACGTCTGCGCGACTGGTTCGAGCATCTGTTTTCGCGCGCGCCGGGGCAGGACAAGCAGGTGGTCGTGCGTAACCCGGTGCGCCGGGCGCCGGAGACGACGGCCGAGCCGGCGCAGGCAGCGGCTTCCGCTGCGTCGGCCGTGCAGGAGACGGCGGGCGCGCCCGCGTCCACGGCGGCAAGCGAGCCGCGCGCGTTGCCGCCGCTGCTGCCGGCGCCGGGCCTCGTGGCGACGCCGACGACCTCAGCGACGGGTAATGGCGTCGATGGGGAAACACATGGCGGCGGTGCCGCGGCGCTCGCGCCGACCCCGACGCCGGACGACGTCGTGCCGTCCGATGCGGGCGGTCAGGGCGGCGATGCGACCAATAATGGTGGTGGAGCGAACTGAACGCGGCTGAGGCGCAGAGCCTGGGCCGCGTTGAATCGCGCGTGAATTGCCTGTGAGGCGAGCGGGGGCCGAAGACCGTGCTGAAACAGCGCCGAAAACAGCGCTGAAAAGAGAAGAGGGCCAGGGACTGAAGGCAAAAGCCTGAAAACGGCACGGTGGGCGTGACCGCCCCGCCTCCTACGTCCCAACCCCGAACTCCGCCAATACCGCCTAATACCTCGCCACCCCAGCTTCGCCGGCCGCACGCGCATGCGGATTGCCATGCACGGTTTCGAGCGACGTATCGTGATGCAGCAGCAACACCGCCGCCATGCCGATCAGTCCCGCGCCGGAGAGGCACAGCAGCCCGGCGCCGAAGCCGCCGGTGCTGTCCTTGATCCAGCCCATCGCGAACGGCCCGAAAAAGCCCGCCAGATTGCCGAGCGAATTGATCGCGGCGATGCCGCCCGCAGCCGCCGCGCCCGACAGGAACGCGGCCGGCAAGGTCCAGATCACCGGCAGGCAGCCGAAAATCCCGAAGCCGGCGATCGACAGCGCGATCATCTTCTGCACCGGATTGTCGAGCCCGGCCGCCGCCGCGATGCCGCCGGCCGCGACGAATAGCGCGATCGCGACGTGCCAGCGGCGTTCGAGCCGGCGATCCGAATGACGTCCCCACAGAATCATGCTGGCGAGGCCGACCACATACGGCAGCGACGTCACGAAACCCGTCTGCAGATTGGTGAGGCCGAACGATTTCACGATCTGCGGCAGGAAGAAGCTCAGGCCGTAGTTGGTTGCGTTCGCGCCGAAGTAGATCAGCGCGATCGCGAGCACGCGCGGATTGATCAGCGCCTCCTTCACGCTGAAATGGCGCACCGCCTCGCGATGCTCGCGCTCCTGCTTCTGGCGCGCGATCAGCCAGTTGCGTTCGTCGTCGGCGAGCCAGGTCGCGTCGGCGGGCTTGTCGGTCAGATAGAACAGCACCGCGAACGACAGCAGCACCGCCGGCAGCGCCTCGATCAGATACAGCCATTGCCAGCCGCCGAGTCCGCCCAGCCCGTCGAGCGACAGCAGCGCACCCGAGATCGGACCGCCGATCACCGTCGACAGCGGAATCGCCGCCATGAAGTAGCCGACCACGCGGCCCCGATAGGCGGCCGGAAACCACAACGTGAGCAGAAAGATGATGCCGGGGAAGAAACCGGCCTCGGCGATGCCGAGCAGAATCCGCAGACCGAAGAACACATGCGCGGCGGAGAGCCCGGTCAGGTGCGCGAGGTTCGGAATAAACGCCATCGCGCCCGCGAGAATGCCCCACGTGAACATGATCCGCGCGATCCAGCGCCGCGCGCCGAAGCGTTCGAGCAGCAGGTTCGACGGCACTTCGAAGAAGAAGTACGCGATAAAGAACACGCCGGCGCCGAAACCGAATGCGCTGGCGGACAGGTCGAGCGCCTTGTTCATCTGCAACGCCGCGAAGCCGACGTTCACGCGATCCAGATAGGCGATGAAATAGCAGAGCATCAGGAACGGCACGAGCCGAACCGTGACGCGATGTAGGGTGCGTGCCTCGAGATCCATCGATGTCTCCTCCGGTTCGGCGACCGGTGCGTGCCGCTGTTGGGTGGGTCGTTTGGTGGGGCTAGGGTCGGTGTGTGGATCGGGATGCCCGGGTGCGCAAGGCATCGCTACAGACTAGACGCCAGATGGCGATTCCGGAAGTTCTTTTGTGAACCATACGGTTCGGTCATTACGAATGGCGGAACGGTACGGGATCGCGCGCATTGTTAAGGGGCGCGCAACAGTGTTTCCGGTTGAACCGGCTGATCTTGTTCCGGCAATTACGGATAATTACGCGTTCTTTACCGGTTAAAAATGCAGGTGTTGCACTATGTTGAATCAGGGTTCGGGCAGTCTTCCCGACACAGTCGAAACGATGCGTGACTCGCTCGATACGTCAGGTACATCGAGCGCACAGCGCGCACAGAAGAACGCACACACAGAGCGAAAAGAACGGAAGAGCGCGCGGCTGTCGGCTTGGGCGGCAGTAGTGCTGGCGGGCGTGGGGCTCGTCGGATGCGCATCGACCTCGCACGTGGTCGCCAGCGACAAGCCCGGCACGTACACGGTCGCGGCCAGCGCGACGGGCGGGCGCATGGCGTGGGCGCGCGCGCACGAACTCGCCACCAACGAGGCGCGCGACTACTGCGAGCAGCGCGGCATGCAAAGCAGTGTGAACACGGAAACCGTCAGCGGCGTGGCCGTGATGACCGAGCATGAGTCGTCGGTCAGCTTCGAATGCCATCCCAGGTTTTGAGCCGCGCTCGCTAGTCTTCGATTCATTCGCGATTGCAGCGGCGCGCTCGCCTCAGTCAATGCTGCACGTGCAAACGGGATTGGTTGTGCGTGCATCGACACGCGTCGACGTAGCTGAGCGGTGAGGGTGGCGAGGGCGGCGACGGACACCGCCCCGCCATGATCATTTCTTATCGAACGTCACGAGGTTTTTGTCGTCGGTATCCGCGACGAAAATCGCCAGCAGTTTCGCCGGTTCGGTCGCGCTCGCATTCTCGCTGACCATGTGATGCGCGCCGGGCTTTTCGGTCCACGACTCGCCCGCATGGTAGACGTGCTCCGCGCCGTGATCGACGCGGCTGCGAATCGCGCCCGACAGCACATAGCCCACCACGAACGCCTGACCATGCCGATGCGGCGCCGACTTGCCGCCCGGCGCATAGTCGACGACGAGCGCGGTCATCGTCTTGCCCGGCACGTTCGCGACCGGCGTGGCGAAAGCAGGGGTGATGGTTTCGTGAGGCACGGCGGTGGCCGTGCCGCTCGCGCTGGCCGCATCGACGGCGTGCGCGGAAGCGGGCTGCGATGCGGCTATAGCGGCGATGCCGGCAAGCAGCACCGATGCGCATCGTGTGCGAATTCCAATCGTATTCATGTCGTCACTCCACGCAGGCCTGCTGCAGTTGTTGTGCGTCGCCATGCGCCGCGCTCACGGCCTTCGCCCATTGCGTCGCGACGGCGTCCAGTTCTCCGCGTGCCCGTTCGAGCGCCTCGGCGCGCGCTTCGGGGTTCGCGAATTGCAGCGGCTGTGCATCGACGAAACCCGGCGCGCTCACGCCGAGAAAACCGAACGCCGCTTTCAGCGCGGGCGTCAACGCATCCATCGATTCATACGGCGAGCCCGCGCGCAAATCCGCGCCACGGCTCGTGATGAACAACACCTTCTGTCGACCGAGCTGCCCGACGGTGCTGCCGTCGTCCGCGAACGTGTAGGTCAGGCCGGTGCGCGTGACGCTGTCGATGAAGGCCTTGAACGCCGAGGGCATCGACCAGTTGTACATCGGCATCGCGAACACCAGCGCATCGGCGGCGAGCAACCGCGCGCACAGCGCATCCGATGCCGCCAGCGTCGCCTTCATCGCCGCCGTGCGCTCGTTGGCGGCGGTGTACGTCGCGATCGCAAACGCTTCGGTGACGTGCGGCGGCGTGTCGACCGTGACGTCCAGATAATCGACCTCGAACTCGACGCGCTCTTCACGCAGGCGCTCGAGAAAATAGCGGCTCAGCGCCCGGGAATTGGAACGCTCGCGCTTCGCGCTGGCGTCGACGTGCATGATCCTCATGTTGTCCGTCCTTGCGGTGGGTTTTAATGTGGGATCAAGGTTAGACGTTCGATTGGCCTGTTGGAATGACCGGTTTTGGTTAATTCAGGGTGGCCACTTTGGGAATTGGTCACGTGGACCGAGTTTCTTCGATGGCTCGGCACGGATCGAGGCTGAGGTGCGGCGGGTTTGAGGCTAGCTTGAGGCTGCTTTGCCGCGCCACGGTTACCCGGATTTTTTGGCGGTCGTCGCGCGCCTGACGAATGGGCCGCCCGAAAAAGTCGCCGCCGCACGGCTTTGCGCCGACGTTTTTTCGCGGGCGCGGCGGGCAGGGCGCGCGGACGCCTGTGCGGTCTGCGCCGCGGCGATCTGTTGCGACATGGTCTCGACACGCTGGCGCAGCTGATCCGCCGCGATCGTGCGCTCGGCCAGCAACGCCTCCTTTTCAGCCAGTTTTTCCATCAGTTGCGCGCCGGTCGCCGCATGCCGTGCATTCGACGCGGCCAGTTCGGCCTTCGATACCGCCAGCTCATCGCGCAATGCATCGCGCTCGGCCCGATAGCCGGTTTCCAGCGTCGCCGCCCGCTCCTGACTCGCCTGCAGCTCCTTGCGCAAACGCTGCGTCGCCGCCCGTTCGCTCTCGATCTCCAGCAATGCGCGCTTTTCCGTGGCGGCGAGCCGCTGTTCGTTCTGTTCGTGCGAGCGGCGCAGTTTGGCCAGCTCGTTGGCGAAATCGCGCCGGGCATCGGCGAGCGCGGCGGTGCCGGCCGCAATTTCATCCTTCGATGCCGTCAGTTGCGCGGTGAGCATCTCGTTGGCCGTTTGCAGTTCGACGAGGCGCGTCTCCAGCGCAGTGACCTGCGTGCGCGCGGCGGCGGCGTCTTCGGCCACCTGAGCGGCTCGATCTTCGGCTCGCTGGCACTGGATTTCCCGTTCCCGCATCTGTTCGCGCGACGCCGCGATTTGCGCGTCGGCGTCCTGCCTGAAGACGTCGAGCGCGGCGGTCGCGGCGTCGCTCGATAGGCGCCACAGTTGCGCCGCGAGTTCGCCGGCCGCCGCGGCGACCTCGGGCGGCAAATCGGGGCGACCGACGTCGACTCGGGTCTTATCGCGCACCTCGACCCAGAAGTCTCGCAACGCCTTGGCCGGTGCGCTCATGCTGCCTTTACGCACCAGCTGATAAAGCCGGTTGGCCGTCGGCGTTTCACCGTAACGGAAAAACAGCAGCGCGCAGACCTCGCGGTACAGGGCCTGAGTGTCGGGCGCGCGTTCGCGGGCGGCTTCGATGTCGGATTCGAGGGTCATGGCGCGGGTTGGCTCGAAGAGATAACGTGAAGTTGATAATACAACGTATTACTATAAAAATGCTACACTCAATCATCTACAACACGACATTAGTACTATAATGTCGTGTTTTATATCAGGAGCATGCCGGACCTCCTTCGGTTCAGTTCTCCAGTGCTTCCGGCGATCATCCCGGCGCGAAGGCATCGGGTACCGCTGCTGGTCGCGCGCATTGCGTCGTGGTCTTCGCACCGTGGCATCGACGCGCCGCGGTGCGGTGCGCCGATCTCCGTTCATGATCCACATCAATGGTGTCGCGCCGGCATGCGATGAAATGACAGCACGCAGCCGCCATCGCGCTCAACGGAGGAACCATGAAGCTGACCTTTCTCGGTGCCAGCGAGACTGTCACGGGCTCCCGGTACCTGCTGGAAGAACCCGGCTTGCGCATCCTCGTCGACTGTGGGCTGTTTCAGGGCGTGAAGAATCTGCGGCTGCGCAACTGGGCGCCGCTGCCGGTGCCGGCCGATTCGATCGACGCGGTGATCCTGACTCACGCTCACATCGATCACAGCGGCTATCTGCCGTTACTGGCAAGAAGCGGCTTTCACGGGCCTGTCTATTGCACGCCGGGCACCGCTGCGCTGTGCGAGATCATGCTGCCCGACAGCGCGAAGCTTCAGGAAGAAGAAGCGGATTTCGCGAACCGGCACGGGTTCTCGAAGCATCGTCCGGCCCTGCCGCTCTACACGCAGGACGACGCGCAGCGCGCGCTGCGTCTGCTGGTGCCGCAGCGCGTCGACCATCCGGTCGATCTGCCGCATGGGCTGTGCTTCCGCTTCCTGTCGTCCGGGCACATCCTCGGCGCCGCAAGCGTCGTGATGTGCCGCAATCACACGTTGCTCGCGTTTTCCGGCGACGTGGGCCGCCCCGCGGATCCGATCATGCGCGCGCCTACGCCGCTGGCGCATGCGGATTACCTCGTCGTCGAATCCACCTATGGTGACCGTTTGCATCCTGATTCGAATCCGCAGGACGAACTCGAGCGCATATTCAATCGGACCTTCGCCAAAGGCGGCGTGGTCGTGATGCCATGCTTCGCGGTCGGGCGCGCGCAGGAAATTCTGTATTACATCGCGGAACTCAAGGAGACCGGGCGCATGGCTCATGTACCCGTCTATCTGGACAGTCCGATGGCGGCCAGCGTGACACAGGTGTATCGCAGGCATCTTGCCGAACATCGGCTGACGATCTCCGGGGCAGGCGCGATCGATAAAGCCGCCATCATGATCAGAAGCGTCGAAGAGTCGAAGGCGATCGCGTCGCACAACGGGCCGATGGTGATCATCGCCGGTAGCGGGATGGCGACCGGCGGGCGCGTGCTGCATCATCTGCGCCTGTATGCGTCCGACCCGCGCAATACGATCGTGCTCGTCGGCTACCAGGCCGCGGGCACACGCGGCGCGGCGCTGGCCGCCCATGAGCCGGCGATCAAATTGTTCGGCGAGTATGTGCGTGTACGCGCAAACGTCGAGTCGATTTCGTCTTTGTCCGCGCATGCCGACTATCACGAGTTGCTGCAATGGTTATCGAGTCTGACCGACGCGCCGACCCGCACGTTCGTCACGCACGGTGAGCCGGCTGCGGCGGATGCGATGCGGCGGCGCATTGTGGAAACGCTCGGCTGGTCCTGCGAAGTTCCCACCTACCTGCAAACGGTCGAGCTCGGGAAACTGTAGTCGAACAGTCGTGATGCGCGAAGCTCCGGCCGGCTGCGCTTCTGGCCCGGCGCGTCTGCGCAAGGGGCGGCGTAGCCGCTCTCCCGCTCTTTTCGGCTGCCACGCCGTGCGTGCGCGGATTCGCGGCGGCGAAGCGTGGCGCCATCGCGCTGCCGACCGTGCTTATCTCGTGCGCGCGGCGTTGTCGGCCGCCGGCTCGACGATCAGATCGTCGACCACCGCGCATACGCCGGGCGCGCTCCATGCGACCCCTCGCGCGAGCGCACGCTCCGCGTAGGAGCCAACCTTGCCGGTCAACGTCACCGTGCCGTCCTTCACGTCGATTCCGATGTGTTTGACCTCACGTTCGGCGTGACGCTGCATAGCCTGACCGATCCTCCTGCCGATCTCGTCCGACGCCACCTTGCGGCGCACTTCGATACCATTGGTTACGCCGCGCACGCCTCGCATATGGCTAACCGCGCGCACGACGACATGGCGCTGGTAGGCCCAGTCCACCGCACCCGTCAACGAGACCCAGCCCTTTTCGACCTGGACCTTCACCGCATCCTCCGGCACTGCGACGCTCCAGTGCAGGATTGCGTGAACCGCGCTCGCCACGTCCTCGTCGCTGTGTTCGTCGTGCTTCGGCACGCGCACCTGCATGTCCACGGCGACTCCCTTCACGCCGGCCACGCGTTGCGCCGCCTTTTCGGCAGCGAGCTTTTCCGCATAGCTCGGCGGATGGCCGGAAAGCGTCACGATACCGTTGGTCACCTCGACGCCGATATCCGTCGCGGTGACGGCCGGGTCCCATTCGAGCTCCTCCTCGATGTCCTTTTTCAACTGCCAGTCGGTTTTCATCAGCCCCTCCATGCGGTGCGTCGTTTGACGGATCGTGCCTCGCGCCATCAGAACCAGGCTTCGTGTCGAGACCACGCGACGGCGCTGATGCAGATCAACCGCGCGCGGGTTCGCGCCGCCACCCCGTCCGAACCTATCCGTCGTCCGCGCGCAGTGCCCGAAGTCCGCGTGCTCGCAGAGACGCCGCTTACGGCACGCCCCGGCTTGCGTGTCAGTCGATGGACAGACGTTTGTGGTCGCCCGGCGCCTTTTTCGGCAGGTTCAACGACAGCACGCCGTCCTTGTACTCGGCTTTGGCGTTGGCCTCGTCGACCTCGCCGCCGAGTGCGAACGAGCGGCTGAAGGTTCCGGAGTAGCGTTCGCGGCGAATCACGCGCTCGCCCTCCTTTTCCTCCTGGTTACGCTCGACCTTCGCGTTGATCGACACGACGCGCCCATCGATCTGAATGTCGATATCCTTCTTGTCCACGCCGGGCAGCTCCGCCTTTACCGAATAAGCGCCGTCGTTTTCCGTCACGTCGATTTTCATCGATGCAAGTTCGGTGTCCTGCGTCGTCAGCATCGAGCGCATCGGCCGGAAAAATCCCTGAAACAGTTCCGAAACAGGATCCAGCGAAAGCGGATCGAAACGCGTCAGATTGCTCATTGCATCTCTCCTTCAGCTAAAAAAAGCCAGAACATGGCCCCGTTGACCGGACTACGGCCGGCGCGCGGGCCGGCCGTAGTCCGTCTCGTGAAACCGCAGCTTCAGCGTAGCCGTACATCATGTTGCCTCGTTGATCCACGTCAAGCGTGACCGGATGCGCCGGCCGGCCTCCCATTGCCGTTTGCACGGGCTCGCGGGGTGCGGGTGAGCCGGGCCGTCGTCGCGTGTGCCGAGCCACGCGAGCGACGAGCAGCGGTGAAGACCAGGCGAGGCCGCATCCGCTTGATTTCGGTCAAACGGCGACCTGGGACGGCCCGAAAAATTTTCTTCACGACCGCACATCACGCGAGGAGGCGAGCATGAATTCCCGGGTTTCGGAATGCCCAGCACCGGGGTTGCCGGGCAAGGTACGGGTCGCGGTCGATCAATCCGCCGTCTCGCAACGGGTAGTCGAGTACGCGAGCCACATGGTGGCCCCGGGCGGCATCGTTCGGCTCGTCTGTGTCGCGAAGAATCCGCGCACCCTCGTTCCGGCCGGTTCGCTCGTCAGAAACGCGCTGCAGGCCGCGCGCGACGAACTGTTGCGCGACGCGCGCGATGCGTCGGACCTGCTCGTTGCCGCGCCGCATTCTGTTCGCCGTCGGCGCCCCGACGGCATTGCGACAGCTCTGCGAACACGCATGAGCGCGTTGTCGGTGCGCCCTGCCTTGCCCACTTTGCTTCGCCTGCCCTGCTCGACCAGCTACCTCGCGGGCCGGCCGTGCGCCCGTCGGGCGAACGGCGCCTCGAATCATGGGCGAGCCGCCATCCATGCATGAAATTCCGCCTCGATCGCGACGATCGAGTGCGCACAGGTCGAATACAGCAGGCCCGCCTCGCCGGCGGTGTCGTACATGCCACGGCACATCGCCTTCAGCCGTATCAGCGTACGACCGTCGTCCGCCTGCCCTTTCGATGCCGCGAGATACACGAAGCCGAACGAATGCGGCAGCGCGGTTTCGATGGCCATGTCGTCCGCGCGAACTATCCGGGTGACCGAGTGGGCCTTGATGAACGCGCGCGCGAGCGCCCATGCGGCCTCGCAATCGACTCCCGGTTCGCAATGCACGGCGGCCTGCTGCCGTGCTTCGTAGATGGCCACTTCCTCATGACGGAACGCCGCCTCGCGCGCCGGATTAGCGCAGCCGCCAACGCATGCCGCGCAGAGAATGAACACGGTGATTCGGGGCAATGTGCGATTCACGGTTGCACCTGCATGTGTGATGCATCTGACTCTCTTACGGTAGCGGCGCACGGCGAGCAGTCGCTGATCCCGATCAAGCACGGTCGTCCCTTCGCGCAAAGACCAGGGCGTTCACACGTGAAGCCGACATCCGCGTCGGCAGTAAAAGCGTAGACCTGGAAGCGCGCGAGGAGCACCGCGCGTCGAACGCAACTGGTCGCGCGTTACCGCGCATCAGGCCTGTACGCCGCATGACGGCGCTTGATCTGCATCAATCGCCGCCGCGGTCCGGGCCATAGACTCGATCTCAATCACGAGCTGCCGCCCGCGTTTGTCTGTCCTTCCGACGTTCTGTCATGGAGTTCCGGCGATGAGCTACAAAAGTATTCTTGTCCACCTCGATACGAGTGCGCGTGCACATCCGCGGTTGGAGTTGGCGGTGCAGCTCGCTTACCGGTTTCAGGCCAGGCTGACGGGACTTTTTTCGACCTATGTACCGCCGCGCCAGGCTTTCGTCGTCATGGCGGGTACCGCTGGGTACTATGCCGGGCACGAGCGGCAACGACACGAGAAAGCTGCGGCGCTCGAGCGCCTGTTCCATGCCGAACTGCTGCGCGCAAAAGTCGGCGGTCAATGGGTCGCGGCGGACGGCTACGCGAACGACGTCGTGCCCCCTTATGCCCGCCTGTCCGATCTGATCGTGCTCGGGCAGAGCAACCCGGACGACCCCGAGTCCTTCGTCGCCGAACAGTTCGTCGAACACGTCGTGCTGTCGGCAGGACGGCCCGTACTGCTGGTGCCGTCCATCGGCACCCCGCGGCCGCCGGGCAAACACGTGCTGATCGCCTGGGATGGCAGCCGCGAGGCCACCCGGGCGATCCACGACGCGCTGCCGTTTCTCGAACATGCCGTAAAAGTGACACTGCTGACGGTCCATGCCGCTGGCGATCACCCGTCGGCGGACCGGATTCCGGGCGCCGACATCGCGCTGATGATCGCGCGTCATGGCGTGACAGTCGACGTGCGTGAGCTCAACGTAGCGAACGACACCCCGGTGGGCGACGCGCTGCTGTCGCAGGCATCGGAACTCGATTGCGACATGATCGTGATGGGCGCCTATGCGCACTCGCGGCTTCACGAAGTCATCCTCGGGGGCGCCACGCGCACGATGCTGCAATCGATGACGGTGCCGGTCCTGCTATCGCACTGAATGCACCGCACACCGCATCGGGAAATTTTGAGGAGATCGACATGTTTCATCGCATACTGGTCGCGCTCGATGGCAGCGACACCGCTTCCCGCGCCTTCGACGCCGCCTTGTCGCTCGCGGCCCAGACGGGCGCCGAACTGATGCCGTTCTATGTGATCGACGTGCCCGTCCTTGCCTACGACGCACCCGGTTTCGACCCGTGCGTGATCCAGGACGCCTTCATCGACGAAGGCAGGAACATCGCCGCCGACGCGCAAAAGCGGCTGACTGCACACGGCGTCAAAGGCACGCCTCGTGTCGACGAAGCGTCGGTACCCGGCGAAGACGTGGCCAGGCGGATCGTCGCGGTGGCCGCGGACTGGCACGCCGATGCGATCGTGATGGGCACGCACGGGCGCCGCGGCTTGCGCAGGTTCATGCTCGGCAGCGTTGCCGAACGGGTGCTGCGCAGCGCCGGCTGTCCGGTGCTGATGATTCCGGCGCGCGCCAGCGAGCCGGCGCAACACCCCACTCCCGGGCCCGCAAACGAAAGAGAGCTGACATGAGCTACAAGACCTTGCTCGTTCACATCGACGACAGCAGCCGCTGCGAAACCCGCGTGGCGCTGGCCCTCGATCTCGCACGGCGTTGGGATGCGCACGTAATCGGTTTGTATCTGGTGGGCGATGACCTCGGCAAGCCGTTGTTCGGCGTGGATGAAAACCTGCTTACGAGCCTCACGGCACATGCAACCGAACGGCGCCGCCAGGCCCAGCAGACATTTCTGGCCATGGCCGAGCGCGCGGGACGCCCGGTGGAATGGCGCGCGCCGGCTGGCCCTCCTGTCGAGACCGCGACGCTGCATGCGCGGCACGCGGATTTACTGGTGCTCGGCCAGCCCGATCCGCGGGATCCCACCACGTACGTCGACCGGCATTTCGTCGGCGAGCTGGTTCTTGGCGCCGGCCGCCCGGCGCTCGTGATTCCGCATGCGGGCGCGATACCGACCCTCGGCGAAAACGTGCTGATCGCATGGGATGGCAGCCGCGAAGCGGCGCGCGCGATCGCCGACGCGCTGCCGTTGCTCAGACGGGCACGCTTCGTCGGTGTCGATGTCGTGAGGCGCGCCGACAACTTCGACGCGGCGTCCGGCGCGATCGATGTCGCGGCCTGGCTGGAGGGCCACGGCATACGTGCGTCGTTCTCGACGACGCCGCGCCACGGCATCGTCGGTACCGGGGCCACGCTGCTCAACCGGATCTCGGACCTGCACGCCGATCTGCTCGTGATGGGCGCGTATGGACATTCCCGAGCGCGTGAGCGCGTCTGGGGCGGCGTGACGCGGACCATGCTCGAATCGATGACCGTGCCCGTGCTGATGGCGCACTGACGCCCCCCGACCGATGCGCGCGCGGTGGCGCGCACACCGGTCGTCCCCATACGACGCATGCCCGCGGACCGCATGTCGCCCGCCGGGCACACGCCTGTCCGTCGCACGAGGTATGCGATGCCGCGACATCGCCGCGCAAGCAGCACCGCTCGCGCGGTCTGCTCCGAGTGTCCCTCACCATCCGCGATCGGCGCTGCCGCCGGTTGTCACCCTCGCCGCCTCTTTATTTCCCGCTCGGAAGATTCCTACAACCGTCCCCTGAACTCCTAGGCGTAGTTAAAGCCAAGCCGATATATTTTTGAGATATAACGACCGATACTCATCGATAGGGACACCGTCGCGCCACCCGTATCGATCGATTACTTTCGCGCACGTAGCCGTCCATCGTTGGCATCCTACTGACACCCGATCGCGCCACGGCATGTCACCGCGCGCGCGAAGCGGCAGGCACGAACCATCTTCCGCGACACGACACGCTGAAACGGGCTCGCCCGCCGCACCATCGAAAGCATTGCCAATACGCGTCGTGCGCGCTTTGCGCAAAAAATCTGGAGACGATCATGCAAGCTGCCGCCTCGCGCGAACCCCGCCCTCCCTCACCGCGCTCCGTGTCCATGCTGCCGATTCAGGCTGTCCGGTCCGGCACCGCGATGCCCCATGAAGCGCGCGGCGGGTCGCGTTGCTCCACCTGCTCGATGCGCGCGGCTTGCATGCCGTCCGATCTGAGCGCAAGCGAATTCGCGAAACTGGATGCGGTGATCTGCACGACCCGCCCGATCCGACGGGGTGAGACGCTGTATCGAAGCGGCGATACGTTTCAGAGCATTTACGCGGTGCGTGCCGGGTCGTTCAAAACGGTGGTCATGCATCGCGACGGTCGCGAGCATGTGACCGGTTTCCAGATTGCCGGCGACGCGCTCGGTCTCGATGGCATCGGCTCCGGCAAGCAGAACTGCGATGCGATCGCGCTCGAAGATAGCGTCGTGTGCATCATTCCGTTCGCGCAGCTCGAGGCGATCTGCCGCGAGATGAAGCCCATGCAACACCACATCTACCAGATGATGAGCAGCGAAATCGTGCGCGAATCGAACCAGATGATGCTGCTCGGCACGATGACCGCCGAACAGCGCGTCGCGACGTTTCTGCTGAACCTGTCGAAGCGCTTCAAGGCGCGTGGCTTCTCGGCCGTCGAATTCCATCTGCGCATGACGCGCGAGGAGATTGGCTGCTACCTCGGCATGAAGCTCGAAACGGTGAGCCGGATGTTCTCGAAATTTCAACGCGAGCGGCTGCTCGATGCGAATGGAAAAACGATTCGTATCGTCGATGCACAAGGCCTCGCGCAGGTCTGAACGACGTGTCCGGCGCGCAATGGCGAGCCGGGGTGTCGAGAGCTCCGCGCCGGCGGCGAGACACCCGAACGTTGACCTGACTCAATCGTGCCGAGGTTCTGCGTGACACGCTAACGGTATCGATCGCGTGTTCGCGGCGACGCCGCGACGGGAGACCTCGAGATGAACGACGCCGCGCAAAACGAAACGTGGGCCCCCGGCGACCCGCACTTCGACGCCACCGCGCCCCTGGAGCGGCAACTGCGTTTCGCTGCCGCAGCTTCTGCTGCGCATCGGACGCGGACCGCGACTGAGCCATTCGCCGAGGCGGCCTTTGGGCGACGTGGTGTCATGACCCGCGCGACCCGAGGATGACGCCTCGAATGGGATGTGCGGCGTCCGGCGCGAGGGGCGGCGCGCAACGTCCGGCATCGTCGAGCGCGCTTCGGGTAACCGCCTGGCTTGTCATGCTCCGCCGCGCGACGATGCCGGCTGCCCGGCCACCTGGGCCGCGGCAGATGCGTGCGTGCCTTCTGCGCGGATCAGCAGCACGGGACACCGCGCCAAACGCAAAACCTGTTCCGCGACGCTGCCGATCACGAGGCGCCTGACCCCTCGGCGTCCGTGCGTGCCCATCACGATCAGATCGGCACGAACCCGTTGCGCGTGGCGCAGCACGGCGCTGGCCACGTCGTCGGACAGACTGTTCGATTCCACCATCTCGGCGCGGCATTCGACCTCGGCGCTCGCGCAGGCCCGTTCCGCCGCCCCTAGCACTGCTCGGCCATCCCTGCGCAGCGCATCGATGAGGGTGATCGGATCGTAATAGCCTGCATATGAAAAGAGCGGGGTCTTGTCCACCACATAGAGCGGATGCACGACGGCCTTCGTCAGCGCGGCGAGTCCCAGCACTTCTTCCAGCGCGCGTTTCGAGGCACTCCCGCCATCGAGCGCAACGAGAATATTCCGGTACATGACGATTCTCCGTAGAGGCATTCAGAGTCGATCCGCATGCGCGCCGCGCCAACGCTAGCTGTAGCACGGTACGTTTCCGTTACCGGGTTCCGGTTGCGGCCACGCCGATTCCGCTCGCGCCCTGCCACCCGACGCCGCGCCGCGCGGGCATACGAGCACCGGACAACAAGCGTCGCGCAGTGTTCGCGATGCCACATGTCCCGGGAATGGTTGCGCCGCACCGCGCATGCCGTGGGAGCCCATGGCGATCAGGTCCGCCCGCCATCGTTGCGCTTCGTCGAGAATGGCGCTCGACGTATCGCCCGAGTCATCGTCGAAGTCGAGCAGCGCGGCTTCGGCCGGGTGGCGGCTGGAGGCGAGCATTGCCTCGCCGCGTTGCAGCACCTCGATTCGATGTCGCGACACCATCTCCGACGGCAACCACTCGCGCCAGGCGAGTCCGTCGTCTGCCGCGTAGACGGCCTTGAAACGGGCGTCTGGCGGCGCAACGGCCAGCGCGACACGCAACGAGTCCAGGGCTGTGCCGCTGCCGTCGATTGCGACCAGCACGCGGCGCACGGTCGGGCTGACTGCCTCGAGCGACGTGGCGGGCAGATACAGAACCGGGCAATGAGTAAGCGCCACCAGTTCGTCGGAGTCGATACGCCCTGCGCGTCGATGTTCGTACCGGTGCGCGGCAACCGCGATCAGATCCGCGCGCCACTGCCTCGCGGCATGCGCGAGCGCTTCCGCGGCGCCTTGATGCAATGCGGTCAGGTCGATCACTTCTGTATCGGCTTCGCCGAGGACCTGGCGCAATGCGCTCGCCGTATCGCGTAACGAGGCTTGCGCGCCGTGCAGCATGGCACGGTGTGCCTCGCACCAGTCCGGATAGTTCAGTATCAGCGTCGGGAAAAGTTGTGCAGGATTGCAAACGATGTCGACCAGCCTGAACTTCGCATCCGCGGCGGCGAACTGCCGGGAGAAGTGTGTCGCCGGAACGAGGCCGGTGCGGCCCGTGGACGCCACCATCACGCGCATGAACGGAGTGGGATCGATAGCGGGGTTCATCGGCAGTCCTCGGAAACGTTGCATCGCGGCGCCGCCACTCGGAGTCGTCCCTCGTGAGCGGCGCACGGGTAGCGGGCGCCATAATCGGAGCCCGCATGCGCGGAAGCGCGCCTGTCCGGACATGGCCCGTGATCGCGAACAGCTACGACATGGCGGCGCGGTTACAGCATGGCCCGCGACGCGATACGCCGCTTGATCTGAGTCAACCGTGGGCCGATCGCAAGGACCGCCGCGCCAGCCGGCTTGCCGTGACTCAGGCCGTCGAGCACAGGGTTCGCGCTGCTTCGCATGCCTCGCGCCGTTTCCAGTGTCTATCGCGAGGCGGGGCCCGGCCGCGCTCTGCTCCACCGCTGCTCCACGATAATGAAGGGGCCTACCGGCAGATGCCTCCGTGAGTGGATTGATCGATGTCAATGACGCCCGGTTGCCGCCTCCTGGACTGATTGATGCCGTTCCTCATGCAGTGGGGCCTGTCGTGATCGCACTGTTACGAAACTTCCTGCCTGCGCGGCACTTGCGCTGGGCACCGGTGTTGTACATGGCGAACCCGAACCGACCGCGCTCGTCGATCAGCAGCACTGCATGTTCTGCCATATGCACGACGCGCCGTTTCTCGCCCCGTCGTTCCAGCAGATCGCCGAGCGCTATCGCGACATGCCGAACGCGTCGCGGATGCTCGAACAGAAGCTGCGTCTGGGCGGCAAAGCTCACTGGGGCGACATGGCGATGCCTGCCGCGGTCGAACGCGGCGGCCCGCTTTCGGCGGAAGACGCGCATACGCTGGTGCAATGGGTATTGAGTCAATGACGTGTCATTGACGCTGGCCATGCCGCATGGTTGCCGCGCGCGGGCCAGCGCGTGCCACGCCGTGCCGGAGAATTTTCATGCGCCTCACCGTGCATCTCGACACATTCGATCGCGTCCACCCAATGGCCTTCGCGATTCTGTGGCTCGACAGGAACACACGGAAATGGTCGCGCGAAGGTCACTTCGGGCTCGATCTACCCGAGTGGGGCGTGTTGCATATGGATTGCGGCAATACGCTCGTCTGTGCTCCTCACTGCACGGTGCCCGTGTGCGTGCTCGAAGGACTCGATCTGAACGCCACGGATGGGCCCTTCGAAGGCGAGGTCGGCCGGGTGCAGTCGTGCGCGGAACGCGGGCGCAGTCTGATGACGGGTCACTGGCGCGTGCAGTGCATCGACACCGAACCGTCGGAACCCGAAAACGGCTTGTTCGCCGCTGGAAACGACAGTTGACGGAGCGCCGGCGAGGTCGTGTCCGTTCCTCTGCGGGACGTCGCCGATCGTAGGCGGCGACGTCCGCTCTCCGTCGCATACCCGCTCAGTTATCGCGCGCGGCGTCACGCGACGGCCCGGCACCCGGCAGCATCCGCTGCATCACATGATCTTTCAGAACGAAACGATGGAACAGCGCGGCGAGGATGTGCAGGACGATGAGCGCGAACAGCACCCACGCGAGAATACCGTGGACATCCCCCATTTCGTGGCCAAACGCCGACCCTGTGCTGCTCAACGACGGATAGCGCACGAGGCCTGCGAGGCGAACCGCCCAGCCACGCGAGGATGCGTTGATCCAGCCGAGCAGCGGGACGATGAGTAAGCAGAGGTAGAGGAAAAAATGGGTAATGCGAGAAGCGAAGCCGAGCAACGGCGGCAACTCCTCCGGTTTGGGCCGATGAGTCAGCCGCCAGACTACCCTGAGCACGATGACGGCAATCAGTGTCGCGCCGACGCCAAGATGCCAGGCAATCAGCCCGACCGGCAGCGTGTCCCTGTGGACGTCAGGCATCGTCCAGCCGATCAGGAACTGCGATGCGATCAGCAGGACCGTCAACCAGTGGAGGGTGCGCGCCACGATATCGTATGCGGCCGCGTTGACGTCGTACCGTTTGATCATTTGAAGTCCCCGGGTTGATTGAGTCGGGCCGAATGGATCGCGCATGGCGGTTTCGATTTTTCAACCAATGCCATGAACAGGCAATCGGACAAACTACAGAGCCTAACGCTAACTTCTTAAGAATTCCTGATATCGGCAACCCAGTGGCAGGAATAAGCGGCTATTCGCTGTTTTCAGACACACTGAAACAGATCCGCGTCGGGCTCCACATGCGGTCTGTGTGCCCGGCGGTGTCGGCGCCGCGCGCGGCGGGATGCAGCCCGTGCACGGATCGGAAGCCTCCCGCCAGGACGACGGGCATCGGTCAAATGCCTAACGTTCGATCCAGTAACGGATCGTCGGTCCCTGCTGTTCGACCTTCAGCACGCGGTAACCGGCCCGCGTCGCGTCGGCCGGAATGCTGTTGATCGACTGCGGGCAATCCGCCAGCACTTCCAGCACCTGGCCGCCCTGCAGCGCCTGCATCGCTTCGAGCATCGCGACGACCGGATACGGGCACGGCTCGCCGCTCATATCGAGCTGGAAATCGGCTGCCTTGATCGCTTCAGTCATCAGAACGCTCCTTTCGATTCGGCCTGCACGGCCATTTGCGCACGTCGCGCGACAAACGCCTTTTCCCACCACAGCAGCAACAGGAAGGCCAGTACGAGCCCCGCGTAGGTAACGAGCAGACCGCCCAGCGGCCCGAACGTCGCGAGCAGATTGACCTTCGGCCATGCGAGCGCGAGCGGCGGCCCGATGCGATCCCACAGCGCCGCCAGCACCGTCGCGCCCGCGATATTGCCGATCCCGACGAACCAGTAGTGCACCTGTCCTTCCATCGAGCGATACATCCAGCCCGTTTCGCAGCCGCCCGCCACGACGATGCCGAAGCCGAACAGCACGCCGCCGATGATCGCGTTCGGCCCCGCCCACAGGATCTTCGGCTCGACGCCGAGCTGCACGTAGCTGAAGATGCCGATCGCGCTGGCCGCCATGCCGAGCACGATCGCCCGTGCCATCGCGGTGCGGCCGGTGATCCACATGTCGCGGAACGCCGAGGTAAAGCAGATCTGCGCGCGCTCGATCAGGATGCCGAACGCGATGCCGAACAGCGCGGCGAAGCCGAGCTTCAGCGCGCTCGAGGCCAGTTCGAGCGACGCGGCCACCGCGACGCAGAACACGGCCACGCCGAGGCGAAACTGCCAGCGCGCCAGCGCGGCACGCGGCGCGACCGTGCCGGCGCTAGCGGCTCGCACGAGCCTGACGTCGGCGCGCAGGAACGGCAGCAGCGCGACCCGCGTGCCGAAGTACGAGCCGACGATGGTCGCCAGCGCGAACAGCCACGCATGCAGCGAGAACTGCGGAATGCCGGTGAAGAAAGCGGCGAGGTTGCAGCCCATCGCGAGCCGCGCGCCGAACCCGGCAATCGCGCCGCCGACGAGCGCCTGCGCGATGCGCCGCTTGCGACGCGGCAGGCGCAGCTTCACGTTGTTCGCCCACAGCGCCGCCGCGAGACTGCCGGCGAACATGCCGAGCACCATCACGCCGTCGACACGCGTCCACGGCGTGCCGTGCAGGCCGATGATCCTGAAGTAGCCCCACTCCTCGGGATGCAGGCCGAACATCTGCAGCGCGTGTCCGCCCCAGCGCGTGAATTCTCCCGTCACCGCCCAGAACGTTCCTGTAAGCCCGAAATACAGCGCCGAGAGCACGCCCGCCGTGATCACCGCGGGTAACGGCGCCCAGAATCTGACCATGTAGTCATGCCGGAATGTCGACCACGTCATCGTTTGTCCTTTTCGGTTCTTTATCGGTTTGATTGCGCTGCCCGGCGGTCCGGCGTCGCGGCCACCCCGGCGACGCGCCGCGATCATAACCGACCCGCGCGCATGCGCCCCGCCCCCTTCCCTCGCCCCGAGCCTTGCGCCCTTCCCTATAAAAAACGGTGCGATCGCCGGCTTCCCGGCAATCGCACCGTCTGGTGCAAAGCATCCCTGCGCGCGATCTACGACTGACACCCCGCCATCAGCGCCAGTCGCGCGAACACGACCGCTTTACGCGAGCGTTCAGGCGAGGTCGAAGCGATCGAGGTTCATCACCTTGGTCCACGCCGCCACGAAGTCACGCACGAACTTCTCCTTCGCATCGCCACTCGCATAGACCTCGCACAACGAGCGCAGCTGCGAATTCGAGCCGAACACGAGATCGACGCGGGTGCCGGTCCACTTCTTCTGGCCGGTTTTCGCATCACGCCCTTCGAACACGTCCGCGGCGGCCGACAGCGGCTTCCATTCCGTGCCCATGTCGAGCAGGTTGCGGAAGAAGTCGTTGGAGAGCGTCTCGGGCTTGTCCGTCAGCACGCCATGCGATTCGCCGCCGGCACGCACGTTCAGCACGCGCAGGCCGCCGATCAGCACCGTCATCTCGGGGACGGTCAGCGTCAGCAGTTGCGCCTTGTCGATCAGCAGCTTTTCCGCCGCAACCGGGAGCTTGCCCTTCAGATAGTTGCGGAAACCGTCGGCGACCGGTTCGAGCGCGCCGACCGATTCGACATCGGTCTGCTCCTGCAACGCATCGCCGCGCCCCGGCGAGAACGGCACCGTCACCTGCGCGCCGCCATTCTTCGCAGCCTGTTCGATGCCGGCGCCGCCCGCCAGCACGATCAGATCGGCGAGCGAGATTTTCTTGCCGCCCGACTGCGCACCGTTGAACTCGCTCTGGATGCCCTCCAGCACCTTCAGCACCTTCGCCAGTTCAGTCGGCTGGTTCGCCTCCCAATCCTTCTGCGGCGCGAGACGGATGCGCGCGCCGTTGGCGCCGCCGCGCCTGTCCGAGCCGCGAAACGTCGACGCTGAAGCCCACGCGGTCGAGACCAGTTGCGACACCGACAGCCCCGACGCGAGGATCTTCTGCTTCAGCGCCGCGACGTCCTTGTCGTCGACGAGCGGATGATTGACGGCCGGAATCGGATCCTGCCAGACCAGTTCCTCGGCCGGCACTTCCGGGCCGAGATAGCGCGAACGCGGACCCATGTCGCGGTGCGTGAGCTTGAACCACGCGCGCGCGAACGCATCGGCGAACGCGTCCGGGTTCGCCATGAAGTGCCGCGAGATCTTTTCGTAGGCCGGGTCGAGGCGCAGCGACAGGTCGGTCGTGAGCATCGTCGGCAGCAGCTTTTTCGACGCGTCGTGCGCGTGCGGAATCGTCGGCTGCGCGCCCTTCGCGACCCACTGATGCGCGCCCGCCGGGCTCTTGGTCAGCTCCCACTCGTGGCCGAACAGATTCTCGAAGAAGCCCATGCCCCACTTCGTCGGCGTGGCGGTCCACGTGACTTCCAGACCGCTCGTGATCGTGTCGCCGCCCTTGCCGGTGCCGAAGCTGTTCTTCCAGCCGAGCCCCTGGTTTTCGAGGCCGGCGCCTTCCGGTTCGGGGCCGACGTTATCGGCCGGACCCGCGCCGTGCGTCTTGCCGAACGTGTGACCACCGGCGATCAGCGCGACCGTTTCTTCATCGTTCATCGCCATGCGGGCGAACGTTTCGCGGATATCGACCGCGGCAGCGACCGGATCGGGATTGCCGTCCGGGCCTTCCGGGTTCACATAGATCAGGCCCATCTGCACGGCGCCGAGCGGATTTTCGAGGTTGCGTCCCGGCGGATCGGTGCGGCTCGCTTCCTGGCCATGCAGTTGTTCGTCGGCGACGATCACGCCTTCGTCGTCATCCTTGCCGGCCGCGCCCTTGCCATAGCGCACGTCGCCGCCGAGCCAGGTCTTTTCATTGCCCCAGTAGACGTCCTGATCCGGCTCCCACGTGTCTTCGCGGCCGCCGGCGAAACCGAAGGTCTTCAGACCCATCGTTTCGAGCGCGACGTTGCCGGTCAGGATCAGCAGGTCGGCCCACGAAATCTTCTGGCCGTATTTCTGCTTGATCGGCCATAGCAGCCGGCGCGCCTTGTCGAGGCTGACGTTGTCCGGCCAGCTGTTGAGCGGCGCGAAACGTTGCTGGCCGCGTCCTGCACCGCCGCGGCCGTCGCCGATCCGGTAGGTACCGGCGCTGTGCCACGCCATGCGGATGAAGAGCGGCCCATAGTGACCGAAGTCCGCCGGCCACCACGGCTGCGAATCGGTCATCAGCGCGGCGAGGTCTTTCTTGACCGCAGCCAGGTCGAGGCTCCTGAATGCCTCGGCATAGTTGAAGTCGTTGTCCAGCGGATTGGAACGGTTCGAATGCTGGCTTAGCAGGTCGAGGCGTAATTGCTTCGGCCACCAGTCGCGATTGGTCGTTCCGCCACCGGCGGAATGGACGAATGGGCACTTTGCTTCGTTTGACATGCGTTCTCTCCTTTGGAGGATGTCTCCGTTATGCGTTGCCATGGTGTCAGGCTTCCGTGGCAATTTGACGATCTGAAAACCTGCCAATCCGCCGACTATTCGGCAGTGCGCTCATGTGGGAATGTGACTATTCAGTTAATTCATCGTGCATGTGTCCGTGGGTCGAAGGAAAATCTTATTGATGTAGCCGGCGTATCGCGCCAGCCGGCGGGCTAATCCTATTCGAATATAGGCGAGTACAAACTTCAATAGAATTGAATACGGCAATGCCGTTCATAGCGACCGGCTATAGCTTTCAGAAGCCCTTCATTGGAACGGCTGATACGGTAAGCGAATCGCGCCGATTACGCGCTGAAGCTTGAGCGCAAGCCCCTGATTTACGCCCGACGCAGCCGACTGTGTGATAGGGTTTCGCGTTTCATCTGCAAGAAATTGGGCCCTGCTTTTCTCTCCAGCAAGCGCGAGCGCGCCTGGAGCGCGGCAGAACGACGCCAGCTGCGTGTCGGCCCCGAGGAGTATTACCGATCGTGTCCAAAGCCGCGCCGTCAGCCGCCTCCCATGCCGGGCTCGCCACCGTCCAGCCCGTCGAATCGCTCGTCGTGCCGGAGTTGCTCGATGGCCGCGACGGCACCAACCGCGGCGCGGTCGAAAACTCGCAGCTCTCGGCGCGCAACGATCTCGACGCGGTGCGCGCCTGGCTGTCGAACTACGCGGACACCAAGACCACCTTCGACAATTACCGCAAGGAAGCCGAGCGCCTGCTGCTGTGGGCCGTCGTGCAGCTCGGCAAACCGCTGTCGTCGCTGACGCACGAGGATCTGCTGATCTTCAAGGCGTTCATCGCCGATCCGCAGCCGGCCGCGCGCTGGGTCTCGTCCAACGGCGGCAAGTATCCGCGCGGCGACGAACGCTGGCGCCCGTTCAACGGGCCGCTGTCGCCGGCGAGCCAGCGCCAGGCGCTGATCATCCTGAACGCGATGTTCACGTGGCTCGTCAACGCCGGCTATCTGCGCGGCAATCCGATGGCGCTACTGCGGCAACGCGCGAAGCGTTCCGCGCCGCGCGTCACGCGCTATCTGTCGACGTCGTTGTGGGACGAGGTGAAGCTGTTCGTCGAGCAACTGCCGCAGGACACCGACGCGCAACGCGCGTACTACGCGCGCTGCCGCTGGCTGACCACGCTGTTCTATCTGCAGGGCATGCGGATTTCGGAAGTCGCCGGTGGGCAGATGGGGAGCTTCTTCAGACGACTCGGCGCGGACGGCAAGGATCAATGGTGGCTCGAAACGCTGGGCAAAGGCGACAAGGAACGGATCGTGCCGGTGTCCACCGAACTGATCCAGGAGCTGCGCAGCTACCGCACCTCGAACGGCCTCGCCGCACTGCCCGTGCGGTCCGAGGAAACGCCGCTCGTGATTCCGTTCAAGGGCCGCAACCGCTGCCTGTCGCGCTCGGCGATTCACGACGCGATCAAGGGCATCTTTGCCGGTGCGGCGACGTGGCTGCGCGCGCGCGGCACGGAATTCGCCGATCGCGCCGACGAACTCGAACGCGCATCCGCGCACTGGCTGCGGCATACGGCCGGTTCGCACCAGGCCGACGGCGGCGTCGATCTGCGCACGATCCGCGACAATCTCGGCCACGTGTCGCTGAATACGACCAGCCTTTATCTGCATACCGAAGACGATGCGCGGCATACCGAGACCGTGCGCCGGCACCGGATGAACTGGGACGACGCGAAATCTGAAGACGGCAATGCGGACGGCAATTAAGCGCGAATCCGGCGTCTGAAACAGGCTGTCATTCCGACGGCGTTTTCCCCGATTTTTCCAATTGAATCAGACCCTGACGCGAGGTACGGAACACATCGCGCGACGGGGTTCGTCCGTATAAAACGCAGCCCGTCTTTTGTTGGATTTTTTGCTGGTTTATTCGAATGGCATCGAATGCGTATTGGCTTTTTACTCGATCGATTCCGCCGCGTAATACATCGTAATGACTAAACCGTCGTTCGGCGGCATTCGCATATCAAGAACATAAAACACCGGTCGTTAATAGAACGTCGTTCGACAAATAACCAATACAAACCGGGGAATGAAGTTGAAAACCATCAATCAGGCGCTGCTGGCGTCGGCGGCGTGCGCGATCTTTCTGGCTGGCTGCGCGACCAACGAGCAAGGCCAGCTCGTGATCGATCCGAACCGGGTCAACGCGGTGATCGTCGGTGCGCTGACGCCGCCGCCTCCGGCCGCGGTCGTCGTCGAGCCGGTGTATCAGCCGCTGCCGACCGATGTCTACGTCGCCAACGTGGTCGATCGCGACGTGGTGATCGTCGGTGGCGATACGTATATCTGGGCCGTCGGGCCGGACGGCATCCGGCATCGCCAGTTCTATGCGCACGGCGACCGTCGCGCGGACGTTTTGCATCGCCGCGAGGAACTGCATCACGTGATGGCGAGCCATGATGGCCATCTGCCGATGCATCCGTTCGGCGGCGAGCATTCGGGCGGCGGCCATCCGCAGCCGGGCCGCCCGGACGGACCCGGACCGGCGCCGATGATGACCGGACACGGACAGCCGCCGCACGCCGACATGCACGCGGCCGGGCCGGCGAGACCGGCGCCCGCGCCTCAGAGGCCGGCGTCGAAGGATCCGAAGAAGTCGTAAGAGAAGTCGCAAGGCGGCCGCTGCGCTGTGTTCGAGCATCGGGCAAACAGGGAACGCAGTGCGGTGGCTGTGAAGAATCCGGCGAGAGCGGCGTGATGACTTGCGCCGCGCCGCCGAAGCCGGCGCAGTCGCGGGCCTGGGCCAGGTCTTGCCGGATGGTCCGTTGGCAAGGCGCATTGCAACGAATCGAAGCGCGTCGAACCACGCCAGTGCGTCCCTCAACACATCCTCAACGCCTCCTCAACGTCCCTTCTTCGTCCCTCCAAGCCCCCTCTTCGCCCGCTCACCCGCCCCCAAATCCCCGCCAATCCCACCCCATTGCCCGCTAGAATTGCTGGCTTTGCCCGCCTCGGGCGCGCCGCAAGGCAAAATACGGGTTTTGCGCGCACCGCGAGCGCGGCCGGACCGGCCCGCCGAGCCCGGGCGATAGTGGCTGACCTCGCCAGGTCGCCCACTGCCGGGACCCATGCCCGCGCCGACTGGCCAACGCAGGGCGAGGCCAGGCAAGGCCAGTCAATAGCCACCGCGCGCCGACCCGCAACATCACGGCCCCGCCCGATTCGCCGCGGCTTTTCAGCCCGGCGCTTGCGGCGCGGCAAGGACCGCTCGTCCTTTAACAGAGCAGATCAGGAGCCTTTATGAGCGATTCGAACCCATCCTTTGTCCGTCGGATTTCACTGGCCGTCGGCACGTTTTTCGGCATTCTCGGCAATGGCGACTTCGCCGCCGACGTGCTGCGTCTGCGCAACGGCGAAAAGATCGGCACGGCCGCGGCCGCCGCCGCGCCGGTTGCCCCAACGCCCGCACCCGCTCCGCAACCGAAGCCGCAACCCGCGCCGGTGCTGAAAGAAGCGAGCCCCGACGCCGCGCTGCAACTGCTCGGCCTGCTACAACGCGACGCCCGCTTCATCGATTTCGTCGAGGAAGACATCAAGGCCTATAGCGACGCCGACATCGGCGCGGCTGCGCGTCTCGTCCACGAAGGCTGCCGCACGACGTTGCGCGAGCACTTCACGATCCGTCCGGTGCGCGACGAGGCCGAAGGCAGCCGCGTGACGCTGCCCGCCGGCTTCGACGCGAGCTCGGTGCGCCTGACCGGCAACGTGGTCGGCAGCGCGCCGTTCAGCGGCAGCATCAGCCATCGCGGCTGGCGCGTCGACGAGGTGCGTCTGCCGAAGCTCGCGGACGGCCATAACGCGAAGGTCATCGCGCCGGCGGAGGTGGAGCTATGAGCGACGCACGCTATTCGATCGGTATCGACCTCGGCACTACGCACTGCGCGCTGTCCTACGTGGACACGCACGCGAGCGACGGCGAGAAAACCCTCCAGGAAGTGCTGCCGATCGCGCAGCTCACCGGCCCCGGCGCGATCGACAATCTGCCGCTGCTGCCCTCCTTCCTGTACCTGCCGCATCCTGACGAACTGGCCTCCGGCGACCTCTATCTGCCGTGGACCGGCCAGCGCGAATTCGCGGTCGGCGAGTTCGCGCGCAGCCGCGGCGCCGGCACGCCGATCCGGCTTGTCTCGAGCGCGAAAAGCTGGCTGTGCCATCCGGGCGTCGACCGTCGCGCGGGCATTCTGCCGAACGATGCGCCGCCCGAAGTCGCGCGCGTGTCGCCACTCGAAAGCTCGGTGCGCTATCTGACCCATCTGCGCGAAGCGTGGGACCACACGCATCCGGACGCGCCGTTCGCCGAGCAGGATGTCACGGTGACGATCCCCGCGTCGTTCGATCCGGCCGCGCGCGAGCTGACCGCCGAAGCCGCCCAGGCCGCCGGCTTCACCCGCATGACGCTGCTCGAAGAACCGCAAGCGGCGCTCTACAGCTGGATCGAAAAGAGCGGCGGCCAGTGGCGCAAGCAGGTCAAGGTCGGCGACATCATCCTCGTCGTCGACGTCGGCGGCGGCACCACCGACCTGTCGCTGATCGCGGTGATCGAGCGCGACGGCAATCTCGAACTGCATCGCGTCGCGGTCGGCGATCACATTCTGCTCGGCGGCGACAACATGGACCTTGCGCTCGCGCACGTGGTCGCGCGCAAGCTCGCCGCGCAAGGCACCCAGGCCGACGCATGGCAGTTGCGCGCGCTCACCTACGCGTGCCGCTCGGCGAAAGAAACGCTGCTGTCCGACCCCGCCACCGAGACGGTCCCGCTCGTCGTGCCGAGCCGCGGCTCGAAGCTGATCGGCGGCTCGATCCGCACCGAGCTGACGCGCGCCGAACTCACGCAGACGATCCTCGACGGCTTCTTCCCGCAGGTCGACAGCGCCGCGCGTCCGGTGAGCCGCGCGCGGGTCGGTCTGACGCAGCTCGGCCTGCCGTATGCGCAGGACGCGGGCATCACGCGCCATCTGGCGTCGTTCCTCGGCCGTCAGGTCGGCGCGCTGGCCGAACTCGAAGGGCTCGGCGCGGCGGACGCAAACGCAGCCGCACAAAACGCCACCTTCCTGCATCCGACCGTCGTGCTGTTCAACGGCGGCGTGTTCAAGTCGACGCTGCTGGTCGAGCGGATCATGGGCACGCTGAATAACTGGCTCGCCGCCGAAGGCGCGCCGGGCGCGCGTCTGCTCGAAGGCGCGGACCTCGATCTGGCGGTCGCGCGCGGCGCGGCTTACTACGGCTACGTGCGACGCGGCCGCGGCGTGCGGATTCGCGGCGGCACCGCGCGTGCGTACTACATCGCGATCGAATCGGCGATGCCGGCCGTGCCGGGGCTCGAACCGCCGGTGCAGGCGCTGTGCGTCGCGCCGTTCGGCATGGAGGAAGGCACCGACGCCGAGTTGCCCGCGCAGGAGTTCGGGCTGGTCGTCGGCGAGCCGGTGCATTTCCGCTTCTTCGGTTCGTCGGTGCGTCGTCAGGATCAGGTCGGCACGCTGCTCGACTTCTGGGGTCCCGAGGAGTTGCAGGAACTCGAAGAGATTCAGGCGACGCTGCCCGCGGCTGGCCGCACCGCCGGCGAAGTCGTGCCGGTCAAGCTGCATGCGCGCGTGACCGAAGCCGGCACGCTGGAACTCGAAGCGATCCCGCGCGGCTCGGACGAGCGCTGGAAAGTCGAGTTCGACGTGCGCGGCGGCGCGAATGCGTGACTGAGATGAAGCGGTACAGCGTCGGTATCGATCTCGGCACCAGCAACACGGTGCTCGCGTACGCGGAAGCCGGATCGCAGCAGATCCGCGTGTTCGAGATCGAGCAGCTGGTGAGTCCCGGCGAGGTCGCCGCGCGGCCGCTGTTGCCGTCGGTGCGTTATCACGCGGCCGACGGCGAGCTGAGCGCGGCCGATCTGCAACTGCCGTGGTCGGCCACCCGCGCGGCCACGGCTCAGGACAACAGGGACGCGACGCCGCCGGTCATGGTCGGCCGGCTCGCGCGGCTGCTCGGCGCGCAGGTGCCGGGGCGGCTCGTCGCGAGCGCGAAAAGCTGGCTGTCGCATGCGTCGGTCGATCGCGTCGCGCCGATCCTGCCGTGGGGCGCGCCCGACGAGGTGAGCAGGGTCTCGCCGGTCGACGCGAGCGCGAGCTATCTCGCGCATGTGCGCGCCGCGTGGAATCAGCGCTTTCCGAAGGCGCCGCTCGAACAGCAGGACGTCGTGCTGACGGTGCCGGCGTCGTTCGACGAAGGCGCGCGCGCGTTGACCGTCGAGGCGGCGCGGCTCGCGGGACTGCCGTCGCTGCGGCTGCTGGAAGAACCGCAGGCGGCGTTCTACGACTGGCTGTTCCAGCATCGCGAGACGCTGGCCGACGAACTCGCGGCGACGCGGCTCGTGCTGATCTGCGACGTCGGCGGCGGCACCACCGACCTGACGCTGATCGAAGTCGGCCTCGCCGACAACGGCGAGCCGCGCCTGACGCGCATCGGCGTCGGCAATCATCTGATGCTCGGCGGCGACAACATGGACCTCGCGCTCGCGCATCTGGTCGAAGCGCGGCTACCTGGCGGTGCAGGCGACGGCAAGGCGGCGCCGCAGCGGCTGTCGGCGGCGAGTCTGTCGCAACTGGTCGAGCGTTGCCGCGCGGTGAAAGAGCAACTACTCAGTGCCGATGCACCCGAGTCGGCGTCGGTCACGCTGCTCGGCGCGGGGTCGAAACTGATCGGCGGTGCGCGCAGCGCGCAGGTGTCGCGCGACGAGGTCGAGAAGATCATCGTCGACGGCTTTTTTCCGCAGGTCGCTGCGCACGCGCGGCCCGGCCGGCCGCGCGGCGCGATCGTCGAATTCGGTCTGCCGTATGCAACCGATGCGGCGGTCACGCGGCATATCGCGGCGTTTCTCGAACGCTTTGCCGCGCAGTCGCGCAAGGCGCTCGGCGACGATGCGGGCGCGGCTGCGCTTGCTCCTCCGGAACCGACGGCCCTACCCGTTCCCGACACGCTGCTGCTCAACGGCGGCGTATTCCGCGCCGACGCGCTGTCGCGGCGGCTCGCCGACACGCTCGGCAACTGGCGCGGCGCACCGCTCAACGTGCTGCACAACGACAACCCCGACGTCGCGGTCGCGCGCGGCGCGGTCGCCTATACGCTGGCGCGCGCCGGTTTCGCGCCGAAGATCGGCGGCGGCTCGGCGCGCAGCTACTTCCTCGTGCTCGACGAAATGCCGGCTCTCGCAGAGCGGAGCGACAACGACACCGACGCCGCGTCGGCACCGCGCGGCATCTGCCTGTTGCCGCGCGGCACCGAAGAAGGTCACGAGATCCTGATCGCCGATCGCACGTTCGCGCTGCGGCTCGGTCATCCGGTGCGGTTCCACCTGGTGTCGTCGAGCGCGGACACCGTGTATGAACCCGGCGAACTGGTTGAGTTGAGCGGCGCCGACTTCGTGCGTCTGCCGCCGATCGCGACCGTCGTGCAGCCGCGCGACGGTCAGCGCGCCACCGAAACCACGGTGCGCATCGCAACGTCGCTGACCGAAGTCGGCACGCTCGACGTGCATTGCATCGAACTCGATAACCCGTCGCAACGCTGGCTGCTCGAATTCCAGTTGCGCCGCGAAGACGCGCAGGTGGATCTCGCCGTCGATGGCACGCCGCAACGTCACCCGGCGCTCGACCGCGCGATCGAACTGATCGACCGCCCGTTCGGCTCGCGTGCTCACAACGTCGACCCGAAGGAAATCAAACGGCTGCGCGCGCAGCTCGAACATCTACTCGGCCCGCGCGACGGCTGGAACAGCGCGTTGCTGCGCGAACTGTTCGGCGCACTGTGGGAGCGCGCGCGACGCCGCCGTCGCTCGGCTGATCACGAACGGCTGTGGCTGAACCTGGCCGGCTATTGCGTGCGTCCGGGCTTCGGCTATCCGCTCGACGAATGGCGCGTCGAGCAACTGTGGACGCTGTTCGACGACGGCATCCAGTACGTGCAGGACAGCCAGGTGTGGTCCGAATGGTGGACGCTGTGGCGCCGCGCGGCGGGTGGCCTCGACGAAGACGCGCAACTGCGCGTGCTCGACGCGATGGACTATCTGCAGCAAGCCGCGCAATCGCGGCACAAGCTGCCCTTCGATGTCGCGAAGACCGGCCTGACCGATATGGTGCGGTTGAGCGCATCGCTCGAACGGATTCCGGCCGAGCGCAAGATCGAGCTCGGCGAAGCTGTGCTCACGCGCCTGAAAAAACCGGCGGAAAACCCGCAGAGCTGGTGGGCGGTCGGGCGCATCGGTGCGCGGCAACCGTTCTATGGCAGCGCGCACAGCGTGGTGCCGCCCGAGGTCGCCGCGCAATGGCTCGACGCGATCCTCGCGCTCGACTGGAAAAAGGTCGACCCTGCCGCTTTCGCCGCAGTGCAGATCGCACGCATGACCGGCGATCGCTCGCGCGATCTGTCCGACGAACTGCGCGCCACGGTCGTGCGCCGGCTCGAAACGACGAACGCGCCGCGCGCATGGATCACGATGGTCAGCGAAACCGTCGCGCTCGATAACGCGGACGAAGGCCGCGTGTTCGGCGAGTCGTTGCCGGCGGGGTTGAAGCTGCTCAGCGGGTGAAGCTTGAGTGAAGTTCGGGTGCGCCGTGTCATAGCGGCGCGGCGATGAAGACGATGATTTAGGCGCCGAGGATGAGAAGTTACTCGCCCGGTGCGAAATTCCGCACCGCCCGCGCCGCGTTTGCATCGTCGCGATCTTCGAGGCTCTCCGCGAGCAGATCGCGAAAGACCGGCAATTTGTCCTCGCCATATTGCCGGCCGAATTCGCGCAACACTTCGGCAATCGCGGCACGCAGACTCTCAGGGCTCAGCGTGCTCGCGATGTACGAGCTGCCGCGCGCTAACTCCAGCCGATAGATCGAGCGGTACTGATGCTTCGCGGCTGCCTGACGGCCGCTTTTCGGTCCACGAGTCATCGTTATTCTTCTCTGTCGTTATTTGAGTGCTCATCTGAGCAACGCAAACTTAAGAGAACCTTACGAGCGCGCAGCGCATGACCATTTGCGCGCACAATTTTTATGTGCAGCGCGAGCGGGATATCGAGCGAAGTATTTCTTGCCGGCCGCGGCGTGGCCGTGATGACGTGAAGGCGAAAAAAGCCCTATATAAAGGGCTATTCGTCAGAACTATGTGCAAATTCAACTATCAGGATCGCTGACAGTTGGACCTGACTCGTTGGAGATACGCGCTACGCCATCGTCACACGATTGCGACCGTTGTGCTTCGAACTATATAACGCGCGATCCGCGCTGGCGAAGCCGTCGCGATGCGCGGGCCGCGACAGTTCGGTGATGCGCGTGAGCGCGGCGCCGACGCTGACCGTCACCACGCCGAGCGGCGACGCACGATGCTCGATCGCGAGATCGGCGACACCGCGGCGCAGCGTGTCGAGCGTGCTTTCAAGGGCCGCGGTCTGCGCGTCCAGCACCAGCAGCCCGAACTCCTCGCCGCCCATGCGCCCGACCACGATGCGCTCGTTGTCGGCGGCGGCCTGCATCACCGATGCGACCTGGCGCAGGCAATGATCGCCGGCCTGGTGACCATAGGTGTCGTTGTACTGCTTGAACCAGTCGACATCGACGACGACCGAGCCCATCACGTCGCCGTCGCGTGCCTCTTTCCAGCGGCGCGCGATGCTCTCCAGCAGAAAGCGGCGGTTGTAGAGCTGCGTGAGCGGATCGATCGCGGTGGCCGTGCGCATCTTCAGATCGTTCTCGATCATCGCGCGCAGGTGATAGAACACGCCGCGCTGAGCGGCATCGAGCTGACCCGGCGCCGGGTCCATTGCACACAGCGCACCGACGATCTCGCCATTCGGCGCGCGCAACGCGATCGCCGCGTAAAGGCGCACGAACGGATGACGCTGCACCAGCATGCAGTCGTGAAAGCGGCTGTCGCTATACGCGTCCTCGATCACGAACAGGTCGGCGTCGCGCACCGCGTAATCGGCCAGCGAACGCGCGCGGGTGACGAGCGGCATCGCCATGCCGACCTCGGCGCGATAGTGCTGATGTTCCTCGTCGAGCAGCACGATCGCGGTAATCGCCGCGCCGGTCACGCTCTTCAGAATTTCCGCCGCGTGCGTGAAGCACTCGCGCATCACCTGATCGTCGTGCAACAACCACTCGATGACCGATGACTCCACCTCGGGCTCTCCGACGGCGGACGGGTCGACGGGCATCCGGCTGGCGAGGCGGTCGTTACTGTAGGCGAGTTGCACGGCTGGGTTCCAGAATGGGGTCAGCCTATGTCAACGGCATAGGTCAGCGAAACTTGAGCGCAAACTGTGGGATGACGTGAAAACGTTCGGTGACTTGCTTTACAGCGCTTTTTACAGCACTAATCCGCAGATGATTACGTTGCGCTGACAACTACCTCGCCCATGCGGACCGCCCAAAGAAAATGGGCCGACTCTCGCGAATCGGCCCATTCGTCGGTGCGGCGTACGAAGTACGAGGGGCGCAGAGTCCGCGCCCGTTGCCGTCCTTACTCCTTGTCGCTCTTCACCTGCGGCAGCGCCGAGGTCTCCGTCGACGACAGCAGACCGACCTGCGAGTAGATGCGCAGCTTCTCGCGCGTGTCGGTGATGTCGAGATTGCGCATCGTCAGCTGACCGATACGGTCGCGCGGCGAGAACGTCGACACGACCTTCTCCATCGACAGACGCTCCGGCTGATACGTGAGGTTCGGCGACTTCGTGCTGAGGATCGAGTAGTCGTTGCCGCGGCGCAGCTCGACGGTCACTTCGCCGGTGACCGCGCGCGCGACCCAGCGTTGCGCGGTTTCGCGCAGCATGATGGCTTGCGGATCGAACCAGCGGCCCTGGTACAGCAGACGACCGAGACGGCGACCGTTTTCGCGGAACTGCTCGATCGTGTCTTCGTTGTGGATGCCGGTGACGAGACGCTCGTACGCGATATTCAGCAGCGCCAGACCCGGGGCTTCATAGATGCCGCGGCTCTTCGCCTCGATAATGCGGTTCTCGATCTGATCGCTCATACCGAGGCCATGACGGCCGCCGATACGGTTCGCTTCGAGCAGCAGTTCGACCGCGTTCGGGAAGGTCTTGCCGTTCAGCGCGACCGGCTGGCCTTCTTCGAAACGGATCGTCACTTCTTCCTTCGCGATCTGCACGTCGTCGCGCCAGAACGCGACGCCCATGATCGGGTTGACGATCCTGATGCCGGACTCGAGGCTCTCGAGATCCTTCGCTTCGTGCGTCGCGCCGAGCAGGTTCGAGTCGGTCGAATACGCTTTTTCAGCCGACATCTTGTAGTCGAAGCCCGACTGGCGCATGAACTCCGACATTTCCGAGCGGCCACCGAGTTCGTCGATGAACAGCTGGTCGAGCCACGGCTTGTAGATCTTCAGGTCCGGATTCACGAGCAGACCGTAGCGATAGAAACGCTCGATGTCGTTGCCCTTGTACGTGCTGCCGTCGCCCCAGATGTTGACGCCGTCTTCCTTCATCGCGGCAACCAGCATCGTGCCGGTCACGGCGCGGCCGATCGGGGTGGTGTTGAAGTAGGTAACGCCCGCCGTCGAGATATGAAACGCGCCGCACTGCAGCGCCGCGATACCTTCCGCGACGAGTTGCGCGCGGCAGTCGATCAGGCGCGCGCCTTCGGCGCCGTATTGCGTCGCGCGACGCGGAATCGAATCGTAATCGTCTTCGTCGGGTTGACCGAGGTTGGCCGTGTAGGCGTACGGCACGGCGCCCTTTTTGCGCATCCAGTGCAGCGCGGCGCTGGTGTCGAGGCCGCCCGAAAAGGCGATACCGACTTTCTGGCCAACCGGAACATTTTCAAGAATTGTGCTCATAAGCAGTAGCGTTAAACTCGATGTACGGGGAGATTTGGGGGTAACAGCTGAGTATCGGGCAAGCCTGGCGATCAGGCAAGTTACGCGGGAGTATACCGTGAACAGCCGCGCAACCCTGGATTTTGGCCGCCCGGCAAGCCGCGCGCGGCGGGCGTAGCAAGCCTGAGCGGGGCGATCCGGGTGCCGGTTTCCGGCGCAAATTCCCGGATTAATCGCGGGTTTATCTGGTGTAAAGCGCGCGGATTTATTATCGTCGGTGCGCGTTATTGCGCGCTTTTTTCCGCTTTTTTTCCGTGACGCGTGGCGCTTCTCGCGTGTTCTGCTCGCCGTTTTTTTGCCGTTTCTCGCCGGCTTTGCGTGTTGCGCGCTTGTGTTCCGCGGTGTTGCGCGTTTTTGTCCGGGCTTTCCGGCTTTTATTTTCTTCCGCGTTTTCTCCGTCGTTTGCTCTGCGTTCCTTTTGCTCTTCGTTCCTTTTACGTCCGCCCTTTTCCGCCATTCGCCGCCATGACCTCTACCGCCGCGCCCACTGCCCCGTCCGCCCCGCCGCCCGCCGCGCTGATGATCGCCAACGTACGTCTCGCCGACGGCCAGCGCGTCGACGTATCGATTGCCGACGGCCGGATCGCGGCAATCGGTGCCGATCTGCCGCGCGAGCCCGGCATGTCGATCGAGGACGGCGCGGATGCGTTGCTGCTGCCGGGCTTCGTCGAAGGACATACGCATCTGGACAAGACCCACTGGGGCCTGCGCTGGTATCGCAACGAGGTCGGGCCGAAGCTGACCGACCGCATCGACAACGAGCGACGCTGGCGCGCGCACAGCGGCCACGATGCGGGCGCGCAATCGCTCGCGCTCGCGCGCGCGTTTCTGCAGATGGGCACGACGCGTTTGCGTACCCACGTGGACATCGATACCGACGCCGGCCTGCGCCATCTCGACGGCGTGCTGGCCACCCGTGACGCGCTGCGCGACGTGCTCGATCTGCAGATCGTCGCGTTTCCGCAATCGGGGCTGCTCGGCCGGACCGGTACGGCCGACCTGCTCGAACACGCGTTGGCCGCGGGCGCCGACGTGCTGGGCGCGCTCGATCCCGCGCTGATCGACGGCGATCCGGTGAAGTCGCTCGACCTGACCTTCGCGATTGCACAGCGGCACCAGAAACCGATCGACATCCATCTGCACGAGCCCGGCGAAATCGGCGCGTTCACGCTCGGGCTGCTGCTCGATCGCGTCGCGGCGCTCGGTATGCAGGGGCAAGTGGTGGTCAGTCACGCGTTCTGTCTCGGCGCGCTGCCCGAGCGCGAACGCGATGCGCTGCTCGCACGGCTGGCGCAACTGCGCGTTGCGCTGTTGACCACGGCGCCGCCGTCGGTGCCGGTGCCACCGCTCGTCGCCTGTCGCGAGCATGGCGTCGTGCTGTTCGGCGGCAACGACGGCATTCGCGACACGTGGACGCCGTACGGCTCGCCCGACATGCTGGAACGCGCGATGCTGATCGCGATGCGCTACGGCCTGCGCCGCGACGACGACCTCGCGCTCGCGTTCGATTGCGTGAGCGGCACCGCCGCGAACGCGTGCGGCTTTGAGGCCTACGGTTTGCACGTCGGCGCCCGCGCGGACCTCGTGCTGGTCGACGCGGACACGCTCGCGCAGGCCATCGTCGCGCGACCGGTGCGCAAGCTGGTGATGTCGCACGGGCGCATCGTCGCGCGCGATGGCGCGCTGGTCGGAGCGTGGATCGATGCAGGTGCTGCGCCGGGTAGTACGTCAGCCGGGGCGTCATTCGGACACGCTGCAGATACGCGTTAGAGATGCCTTAGACACGCATCAGACATACTTCAGCCGCCCCGTGGCCATCGGGCGCGGCTGAGAACGACGGCCCTGCGCCGGGCCAGCCAAACGCAGGTCCCAACTGGCCGTCACAACGAACACGTTTTTACTCAGATGATCAATCTTTTCCAGGCCATGCAGGCCTTCGTCAAGGTCGCCGACGTCGGCAGCTTCGCACAGGCAGCGGCGCAACTGGGCGTGTCGACCTCGGTCGTCACGCGCCACGTGTCGGGTCTCGAACAGCATCTCGGCATCCGTCTGTTCCAGCGCACCACCCGCAAGGTCGTGCTGACCGAGAGCGGCGCGCAATACGCGGACGGCTGCCGCGTGCTGCTCGCCGAGCTCGCGGAAATCGAGTCGCGCGCGACCACCACCTCGCACGACGTGGCCGGCGATCTGCGCATCGTCGCACTCGGCAGTTTTTCGCTGTTCCGCCTGACGCCGCTGTTCGCCGAATATCAGGCGCGCTTCCCGCAGGTCAATCTGCGCGTCACGCTGACGGAAAAGCGCGTCGATCTGCTCGAAGGCGGCTTCGACGTCGGCATCGTGACCGAGCATATGATCCGCTCGGAGTCGCTGGTGGTGCGGCGCCTGATCGACGCGCACGCGGTACCGGTCGCGGCCGCCGCGTATCTCGCACAGGCGGGGCATCCGCAAACACCCGCCGAGCTCGCGCAACACCGGCTGATCGCCGCGCCGTTCGACACGACCGGGCCAATGTGGATCTTCCGCCGTGGCGATGCTGGAAATAACGCTGACAACGACGCGGACGGCAGCGACAACAGCGAGAGCATCGCCATCGACGCGTCGTTCACCGTCAACAGCATGATCATGCAGAAGCAGGCCGCGCTCGGTGCGATGGGCATCGCGCTGCTGCCGTTGGAAATGGTCGAGGATGAATTGCGCGCCGGCACGCTGGTGCGCGTGCTCGAACGCTATGAGGTGCTCAATGGCGACGTCGCGGTGTCGCTGGTTTATCCGAGCCGCGAATTCGTGCCGCGCAAGGTGCGCGAGTTCATCGATCTCGCGGTGGGGTTTTTCAAGTGATCGGGTGATCGAATGAGCGGGACGGGCTGAAGTCCGAATGCGCTTATCGTCACGTCACGGCCGCTCACCCCTCGCGAGCCGCGCATCGATGTCGTACACCACCGGCATCAGATCCGCGACGCTATCGATCACATAATGCGCGCCCGCCGCCTTCAACCGGCCGATCGCACCGTCGCGGCGCGCGGCGAATTCGTCGGCCGGCAACGCCTTGACCTCGGCTTCGCTGAGGCCGAACGCGTTGCCGCTGACCGCGACGCCCACCGCCCACGTGCCGCCGTTGATGCCCTCCTCGATGCCGACCTCGGTATCGTCGACCTTGATCGCTTCTTTCGCGCGCCACACGCCCAGTTGCGGCAGCGTCCGGTAGATCATGTACGGCGAGGGCCGGCCTTCCGGCGTGTCGCCGGTACACACGATGCTGTCCGGCGAGAAGCCCTGCGCGGCAGCGCCCGGCACGATCTCGTCGATGATCTCGCGCGTATAGCCGGTGGTCGTGCCGATGCGAACGTCATCGTGACGCAGCGCGCTCGTCACCTGCGCGACGCCGGGAATCACCGCGCTGTAGCTCGCCGCGACCGCGACGTTCTTCGGCACGAATACGTCGTACACAGCATCGATGTCGGCATCATTCGGCGCGTGGCCATAACGTTCGGTCCATGCCCGCGCGACGCGCGGCAGCGCCATCAGTGCCGCGATATGCGGGCGTTTGGCCATGCCCATCGGGCCGCGTGCTTCGTCGATCGTGATCGGCACGCCGAACTGCGCGAAGGTCTCGACGAACGCGCCCATCGGCGCGCGCGAGCCGTAATCGACTACCGTGCCGGCCCAGTCGAAAATCACTGCCTTGACGT
Organism: Paraburkholderia antibiotica; assembly: GCF_012927125.1. Lineage (GTDB taxonomy): Bacteria > Pseudomonadota > Gammaproteobacteria > Burkholderiales > Burkholderiaceae > Paraburkholderia > Paraburkholderia antibiotica. Next base: position 220,337 of record NZ_JABBFZ010000004.1, on the reverse strand, counting down.
GTTTCATCTGTTTCGATCCTCAGGAATCCAATGTTTTCCGTGTACGTTCATGCCGACTGCGCAAGCGCCTTGCGTTCTTCGAGCGCGGCAGCCGGCGGCGCCGCATGCGTAACCCCCAGTGCGCGCAACGCCTGTGCGCACGCGTCGACCACGCGGCGCATCACGTGTTCGTCGACCTGGCCGATGCAACCGATGCGAAAGCTCTCGACCACCGTCAGCTTGCCCGGATAGATGATGAAGCCCTGCTGCTTCATCAGTTCGTAGAAGCGCGCGAATTCGAAGGCCGGATGCGCGGGCGAGAAAAACGTCACGATGATCGGCGAGCGCCAGCGCGCGTTCAGCAGCGGCTCGAAACCGAGCGACTGCATGCCGGCCACCAGCACGTCGCGATTGTTTTCATAGCGCGCGAGCCGCGCCGGCTGGCCGCCTTCGAGCGTATAGAGCCGCAGTGCCTCGATGAACGCGGCCACCGTATGCGTGGGCGGCGTGAAGCGCCACTGCCCGGTGCGGTTCAGCACGTCCCATTGATCGTGCAGATCGAGCGCGAGCGAATGGCTGCGGCCCTTCGCGTCGCGCAGCGCGTCCTTGCGCGCGATCACGAAGCCGAACCCCGGCACGCCCTCGATGCATTTATTCGCCGACGACACGAACGCCTCGCACGCGATCCGCCGCACGTCGAGCGGCACCGCGCCGAACGCGCTCATCGAATCGATCAGCAGCTTGCGGCCATGCTTCGCGACTGCTGCGGCGATTTCCTCGAGCGGGTTCAGGATGCCGGAACTGGTTTCGCAGTGAATCGCGACCACGTGCGTGATCGACGGATCGGCGGCGAGCATGCGCTCGACTTCCGCGCCGCGCGGCGGCAGGTAGTCGCCCTTGTCGAGCAGCGTGCAGGCGCGGCCGAGATAACCGAGCGTGGTCGCCGCGCGCTTGCCGTATGCGCCGTTGGCGAGCACCAGCGCGTGGCCATCGCGCGGAATCAGGCTGCCGAGCATCGCTTCGACGCAGTAGCTGCCGCTGCCTTGCAGCGGCACGCAGTCGTAGTCGCCCGCGCTATCGCCGGCGATGTCGAGCAGGCGCGCGCGCAATTGCGCGGTCATCGCGCGGAAATCGCCGTCCCACGAGCCCCAGTCGCGCAGCATCGCTTCCTTGGTCGAGCGGGCCGTGGTCAGCGGGCCTGGGGTCAGCAGATAAGGCTCGCCGCCGGCCGGCGCGGCGCAACGCGCGGTGTTGTTGCCGTTGCCGCTTGCGGGTGAAGACGATGAAGACGTCATTGCAGACGCTCCTGAAGACGCCACGCATGAACCGTCGAGCGCGCTTTCCATATCTCAAACTCCGTCGTGCCAGGTCAATAGCGCACACGGTACCGAAACGTCGATCATCGGTAAAATCGATATAATCGATGTCACTATCGTAAAAACTTATTCCCTCACCCTGACGACGAGGCACACGTGCAATACGCGCAGTTGCGGGCATTTCATGCGGTCGCGGAACACGGCGGCTTTTCGAAGGCGGCGCAGGCGTTGTCGCTGACGCAGCCGGCGGTGTCGGATCACGTGCGGCGGCTCGAACAGGATTACGGCGTCAAACTGTTCGAGCGTGGGCCGCGCGGCGTCGAGACGACCGAGCTGGGACTGCGCCTCTTCAGCGTCACGCGGCAGATGCTCGCTTGCGAGCGCGACGCGCGTCAGTTGCTCGAATCGGCGGGCGGCCTCGAATCCGGTTCGCTCTCGCTCGCGGCCGACGCGCCCGATCTCGCGGTCGCGCTGATCGGCGCGTTTCGCCGGCGCCATCCGGGCATCGTCGTGACGCTGTCGATTGCGAATGCGGCCGAGTGCATGCAGCGCGTGCTGTCGAGCGCGGTCGACGCGGCCATTACCGCCGCGCCGCAAGTGCATAGCCGGCTGGAGTCGCGCGTGCTGCGGCGCGATCCGCTGGTCGCGATGGTGCCGGCGAGCTACCCGGCCGCGAAAAAGCGCCGCCTCAGCTACGCGGAACTCGTCCAGCAGCCGATGATTTTCCGCGAGCCGCAATCGGTCACGCAGCAACTGCTCGAAATCGAACTGGTGCGTGCGTCGTTGCAGGTCGAACCGGTGTTGTACGTCGATGGTCGCGAGGCGCTGGAGGAAGCGGTCGCGCAAGGGATGGGCGTCGGCGTGATCGCGCGCGCGGAGTTCAAGGAATCGCGGCGCATCCGAATGGTGCCGCTGCAGGATTGCCAGGTGCAGATGATCGAATCGCTGACGCGGCTCGCCGAACGGCCGGGCTCGAATCTGCTCGACGCGCTGTTTGCGGTGGCGCTCGAAGGTGCGGACGGCGATGTCGAATCAGCCTGAAGCGCGCGGCGCGCGCCCAACCTGAACACGTAAAAAATGCGGCGGGCGGCGCGGCCCTCGTCTTACCGGCCGCGCCGCCCGCCACTGCACCTACTTCAAGGGAAAGAAAACCCGTCGCTTAACGCGCGCCGCCGCTCGCAATCAGACTTTCACCGGTCAACCAGCGCGAATCGTCGGATGCGAGGAAGGTCACCACGTCCGCGATATCGTCGGGTTGGCCGATGCGCCCGAGCGGCGTCGTGCTGACGGCCCACGTTTCGAAGTCCGAACCGATGACGCCCGCGCTGTGCGCGCCTTCGGTTTCGACCATGCCCGGATTCACCGAGTTGACGCGGATCTTGCGCGGCCCGAGTTCCTTTGCGAGCACGCCGGTGATCGCGTCGACGGCGCCCTTGGTCGCCGTGTAGACCGCGGTCGTCGGCGGTGTGATGCGGCTCACCACCGAACTGACGTTGACGATGCTGCCGCCTTCGCCGAGATGCTTCGCGGCCGCCTGCGTCACGAGCAGCAGCCCCAGCACGTTGACGTCGAAGTGCTTGTGGAAATGCGCTTCGGTGATCTCCTCGATTGCCGCGAACTCGTAGACGCCCGAGTTGTTGACCAGAATGTCCAGCCGTCCATAGGTTTCGACCGCCGTATCGACGATGCCCTTCGCGTCCGCCGCCTTCGACACGTCGCCGCCGACCGCGAGCGCCTTGCCGCCCGCCGCGACGATGTCGGCGACCACCTTGTCGGCGCCGGCCCGGCTCGACGCGTAGTTCACCACCACCGACGCGCCTTGCGCCGCCAATGCCTTCGCAATCGCCGCACCGATGCCCTTCGATGCACCCGTTACAACCGCTACCTTGCCTGTGAGCTTGCTCATGATCGTGTCCTTTCAATGGTTCGCGCCGGCGTGCCTCGCGAGAAGTCGCGGGGTGCACGCCGCTGAAGCTGGAGATGCAGTGGCGCTGTCACTGGACACAATGTAGGCATTCGGATCTGGCGGATAAAGCGGCTGCGGGCGAATTGATCGGCCGGTTGCGCCGAACAATTACGCCCGGCTTACGCGCTTTATTTGCAGCTTTGCGACTGCCGACGATACTTTTATAATCGTCCCACCAATAAATCAATGTTTCATATATAAAACACGAAGCGCTTTTCCTGCGCGCCATTCGCCTGGCCTGGCCTGTGCTGTGCGCCATCCGTCCTACTGAACGAACTCACCGAGAACTCCCGATGTCCGCCTTGCGCCCCACCCGCGTGCGTTACTGGATGCTGTTGCTGGTCTTCGTCGGCACTGTCGTCAACTATCTGGATCGCGCGAATCTCGCGGTCGCCGCGCCGTTGATGAAAAACGAATTCGGCCTCGGCCCGGTCGAGCTCGGTTTTATCTTCTCCGCGTATTCGTGGACCTACGTGCTCGCGAACATTCCGGGCGGCTGGGTGGTCGACCGTTGCGGTTCGCGAGCGATGTACGCGTGCGCGATTTTCATCTGGTCCGCGTTCACGTTCGCGCAGGGTTTCGCCGGACGATTCGCGACGCTGTTCGGTTTGCGCCTCGGCGTCGGCGTCGCGGAAGCGCCGACTTTTCCGGTCAACAATCGCGTCGTGTCGATCTGGTTCGCACAACGCGAGCGCGGCTTCGCGACGAGCGTCTATCTGGTCGGGCAGTACGTCGGCATGGCGGCGCTCACGCCGCTGCTGTTCTGGATCGCGCATCGCTTCGGCTGGCGCGAGATTTTCTTCTTCACCGGCGCGCTCGGCATTGCATGGGCGCTGATCTGGTACGCGATGTATCGCGATCCCGAGCACAGCAAGCGGGTCAATGCGGCCGAGCTCGAACATCTGCGTCATGGTGGCGCGCTGGTCGATCGCAAGAGCGGTGCGCAACAACAGCGCTCGTTTCCATGGCGCAAGCTCGGCGTGCTGTTTCGCAACCGGCAGATCATCGCGATCTGCGCAGGCAAGTTCGCGTCTCTATCGTCGCTGTATTTCTTTCTGACGTGGTTTCCGACCTACCTGATCTCCGAGCGGCACATGACGATGCTGAAGGCCGGTAGCGCAAGCGCGGTGCCGTTCGTCGCGGCATCGATCGGCGTGGTCGCGGGCGGCTTGCTGTCGGACTGGCTGCTGCGGCGCGGCGCCTCGGTCGCGACCGCACGCAAGACGCCGATCATGACCGGCCTGCTGCTGGTGCCGACGATGACACTCGCAGTGTTGACCGACACCAACTGGATCGTGATCGCGATCATGTCGTTCGCGTTTTTTGCGCAAGGGGTCGCGTCGGCGTCGTGGTCGCTCGTCGCGGATATCGCGCCGGAAGGCATGGTCGGCATCACGGGTGGCGCCGTTAATTTCGCCGGCAATCTGTCGGGTATCGTGACGCCGATCGCGATCGGCGTCATCGTGCGCGCGACCGGTTCGTTCGGCTGGGCGCTGGGGTTGATCAGCCTGTTCGCGATCGTCGCGGTGCTGTGCTACACATTCCTGCTCGGCGAAGTGAAGCGGATCGAGATCGATGGGGATGCGGGGTTTGAGGACGAGGCGAAGGCAGGCAACGTGCGCGCTGCCGCGCAGGATTCGGTGGATGAAACGCGGGTTTGAGGTGTAGGCGTTGGGCTTGGGATGATGGTGCGTGCCTTACGCAACGAGCGTGAGGCGTGAGGCGTATAAGCCGAGACGCGACCTGACAGTCACAGTCAGATCCAGTCACGAGCGGACTCTTCGAGCTGATCGTCACCTGCCATGGAAGACTGGTATCGACCCGCTTCGGCCAGTTGCCGGCGAGCAATGAACGTCAGAAACTATCCCGCGACCGGACACTCAGACAGGGCACGATGTCGGAGCGGGTTCGCTAAATGCTCTTCGCGATAACTGGCAACGCCGAAGCGCGCTTTTCCCGGAGGGCGATCAAACCACCGGCGTCGGATTTATTCACCCAACAGAAATACAAGCATCATTTCCTGCACGGCTTCGACCATCTGAACGCCGTTCGCCGTCTTGCAACCCGCCGCTTGCGCCGCCGCCAGAAGCGGCGTGACTCCATGCCCGGCAATCACGTCGCCAACGAACATTGACGCATCGAGTAGATCGCGCCGCAGGGGAAGCGGATCATCTCCGTGCAGCCCCATGGGGGTTGCGTTGAACACGAGGGTGCATCCTGTCGGATTGGCTGGACCAAGGCGCACGCGGCGCCGGTCGGGCTTTCCAAGTTTTCCGGCGAGCCAGGCCGAACGAGCTTCGTCAGCGTCGTGAATGATGAGTTCACTGATGCCTGCCTCCAGCAAAGCGATGGCGATCGCGCTCCCTGCCGCTCCAGCGCCGATCAGCAATGCCCGGCCGTCACTCACGTGTGCACCGTGATCGGTCTGGGCCTTTACGAACGCGAGCCCGTCGAGCATGTCGCCGTGCCACGTTCCGTCCGCGTTCCGTCGCATGACGCTGACCGCACCCAGCAACCGTGCAGTATCGGAAACGCTGGCGCAATAAGCAAACGCCGACTGCTTATGTGGCATCGTGACAAGCAGTCCGTCGACGTTTGCGGTCAACGTCAATGCACGCATGACCACGTCCAGGTCGTCGTTGGCAACCTGCATGGGCAGGCAAAGCGCATTGTGGCCTCGCGCGACGAAGCCACGAGTCAGCTTCTGCGGCGATTTAACGAATCTGATCGGATCGCCGATGATCGGAAACAGCCGTGTAGCGCCGTCCAATTTCTCAGTCATCTGGCTTACCTTGTGTCATACCGGTTGTCACGTTCGCTGCGTTCTCCGCGGTCGCGCCGCACGGAGAGATCTTGACCGTTGCATAACGCGCCTGCCGGCTTGTCATGGAGCTGAGATACCAGCTGTTGCGGTATTTGATCCCGTATGCGTCGTCGACCCTGTCATTGAGCGCATTCGCTGCTGACTCGAAGCTCACGTCTCGCGTCATGCCGGCAACGCGAATTCTACCGCCCCGCTGCCGCAGGGCAGCCTGATACCAACGGGATGCCAGGCCGTTGTAGGCGCGCACGTAAAGATCGCCGTCGACGACGACCGACCAGATCCATGTCGGCGTGCCATGCGTGACACCATCGTCGCGCAATGGCGACACGTGAAGATCGTCGCTCGCGGCGATCGCCGCAAGCTCATCCGTGGACCATGATGTCATTCGATTACCTCGGCATATCGGGCGATCGGTGCGGCACGCCGTGGCAGGACATCAACCCGGGCGGTGCGCAAGGACGTCCTTTACAACGGGCAGCGCTGTAAAGACATTGGGCCAACCGGCATAGAAGGCCAGTTGAGTCATCACTTCGGAAGCCTGTTCCGCGGTCAAGCCGTTGTCCATCGCGCGGTTCAGGTGATAGGTGAGTTGCGCGACCTGTCCCGATGCAACCAGCGCGCTGACGGTGACAAGACTGCGATCCCGTGGTGCCAGACCGGGTCTTAACCACAAGTCATTGAACAGCGTGTCGCGGGTGAATTGAACGACCCCAGGCGACACCATCCCGAAGTTCTGTTGCACCGTGCTTTCTCGCTGCGCCTCTGCGGCTTTGTCGAGAGGAAGAAGCTCGACGGTCGAGCTTGGCAACTGTGCCGCAGTGATTCCCCGTCTCTCGAATACTGTACTCGTCACTCTCGCAGCAGCGGTGGCGTTGGCCCAACCGGAATAAAACGCGAGGTGAGTGATGATCTCTGAGATTTCGCTGGGTTTGAGTCCGCTGTCGAGCGCGAGATCGAGATAGAACGGCAACTCGGTGCTCTGATTTCGGACAGTCAGCACGGAGAGCGTCACGACGCTTCGGTCTCGTGCAGACAGTTGCGGACGCTTCCACAGATCGCCCAGCAGCACTTCGTTCGTGTAGTGCTCGAGCGCAGGCGACACTTTGCTCATCGCGGCGAAAGCGGGGGTGGAGGTCGAGCTATCCCGACTGGACATATCAGGTTTCCTTTCGAGTTGCGAGCAGGCAGCAGTGCCGAGCGCCAGGGACAGTATTGCCATCGCACATATCCTCATTGACTGGATCTCCGGTAGCCTGGCCCGCATTGAAGTCATTCGATCAGCGCATCGCGCTTTGGCTGAAATCTATCGCGCCCCGCTGTCTGCGACTAGAGGCTAGAATCGGCAAACACCTATGAAGTGAGTTCATCAATGCGACGCGAAAGCTACAACGACCTACTTGCACTTATCGCCGTCGCGCGCGAGCGCAGCTTCACGCGTGCCGCCGCGCAGCTCGGTGTATCCCAATCCGCCCTGAGCCATACCATCCGGGCGCTCGAAGCGCGGCTCGGTATGCGGCTGCTGACCCGCACGACGCGCAGCGTGGCACCAACTGAGGCTGGCGAGCGGCTCATCCGGACCGTCGCACCGCGTTTCGAAGAGATCGATTCAGAACTGGCGGCCGTGTCGGAGTTCCGCGACAAACCTGCGGGCACGATTCGCATTACCGCAACCGACCACGCGACAGAGACGATCCTGTGGCCCAGGCTGGCGCCGGTCCTGCATGACTATCCGGACCTCAAGGTGGAAATCATCACCGACTATGGCCTCTCGGATATCGTGGCAGACCGCTTCGACATCGGGGTTCGACACGGCGATCAGGTCGCCAGGGACATGATCGCCGTTCGCCTCGCGCCGGCCATGCGCATGGCGATTGTCGGCACGCCGCAATACCTGAAGACGCGCGCGTCGCCCAAAAAGCCCCAAGACCTCACCGCACACAACTGCATTAATCTTCGCTTACCGACTTTAGGTAGCTTCTACTCGTGGGAGTTGAAGAAAGGCCGTCGCGAGGTGCAGGTTCGCGTCGATGGCCAGCTCGCTTTCAACGGCACCTACCAGATGCTGGCTGCGGCGTTGTCGGGCTATGGCCTCGCCTATGTTCCCGCGGACCTTGCCCAGCCGCACGTTGAAGCGGGGCGCCTCGTCAAAGTGCTGGATGACTGGTGTCCCACGTTCCCGGGCCTGCATGCGTGCTATGCAACCCGACGCGAGTTCTCGCGCGCGATGACCGTCGTGATCGACGCGATCCGCTATCGCAAGGGTGATCCTGACCACGGGTAACGAAATTTATTCATGAATTCACTTCATGAGGTTTTGCCGTTTTACATGCTTTATCGCTAGAAACCCCTGCCCTATCATTTTCCATACGGACGGCGCGAAACGCGCCAGTGAGCACGTCCCTTCACGATGTGCACGCAACGCTAACCGCAGGCACTGCCTGTATGGAGATGATGAGCATGCACTACCGACACCTAGGGCGAAGCGCCCTGAAAGTTTCGCCCCTGTGTCTGGGCACGATGATGTTCGGCGGCGAAACGGATGAAGCAGGCTCGCGCCGGATCATCGACAAGGCATACGATCAGGGAATCAATTTTGTGGACACTGCCGACGTCTATCACGCGGGTCGATCCGAGGAAATTGTTGGGCGCGCAATCGCGGAGCGGCGCAACGACTGGGTCGTGGCGACCAAGTTCGGGTATCCGGCTTCGGCGAACGCTCGCCCGAACGAGCAGGGGCAGTCGCGCAAATGGATCTGCCAGACGGTCGACGCCAGCCTGAAGCGCCTGGGCACCGACTACATCGATGTTCTCTATTTTCATCGCTCCCTGGTTGAGGCCCCGCTCGAAGAAGGGGTTCGTGCCATCGGCGATCTTATCCGCCAGGGCAAGGTGCGTTACTTCGGTCTCTCCAACTTCCGTGCGTGGCGTGTCGCGGAAATCGTGCGCCTGGCCGATCAGATGGGCATCGATCGACCCGTGGCGATCGAGCCGGTCTACAACCTGGTCGACCGTACCGCCGAGCTAGAACTGATGCCTGCAGCCGGCCATTACGGCATCGGCGTCGTGCCCTACAGCCCGCTCGCGCGAGGCGTACTAACCGGCAAATACTCGCCCGATGGCGCGCCCCCGGCCGATTCGCGCGTTGCGCGTGGCGACAAACGCATCCAGCAGACCGAGTGGCGTCCTGAGTCGCTCGCCATCGCGCAAAACGTCGCGGCGCACGCCGCCGCGCGCGGCACCCATGCGATTGCGTTCGCAATCGCATGGGTGCTCCGGAACCAGCTGGTCAGCTCGGCAATCGCCGGGCCGCGCACGGAAGCGCACTGGGATAGCTACATGGACGCTTTGACGCTGCAACTGGGACCGGACGACGAGAAGTTTGTCGACAGTCTGGTTCCTCCCGGCCATGCATCGACACCAGGTTATACGGATCCCAACTATCCGGTTGAAGGCCGCCGCGTCGGTTGACCCGTCCGCGCGTGAATCGTCGCGAACGCGGCGAATGCCCAACACGTGCAGGTGCGAGTCAGGGTCGGCAGCGACTCACATCATTGTTGAAGCCCCGTATCCGTAGAGGTCGGAGGAAAACATCTTGAACATCACTTTTGAAAACAAGGTTGCACTCGTCACGGGTGCGGGCTCCGGGCTCGGTCTCGCGACGGCAAAGGCGTTCGCCTTGTCGGGAGCCGCGGTCGTGCTGGCAGACCGGAACCGCGACGCAGTGCAGTCTGCCGTCGATGCATTGAAGGAGCTAGGGGCGAGGGCCCTCGCCGTGCAGTGCGATGTATCCGACGACGTCCAGGTGGAAGCCATGGTCGCGCAGACCGTGTCGACGTTCGGTCGGCTCGATGTCGCCTATAACAACGCCGGGGTACAGAACATTCTCGCTGAAACGGCCGACTCTCCGCGCGACGATTACGACCGCGTGATGTCGATCAATCTGCGCGGCGTATGGAGCTCCATGAAGTTCGAGTTGCAGCAGATGCGAAAACAGGGGAACGGTGCAATCGTAAACTGCTCGTCGCTCGGCGGTCTTGTCGGCGGTGCGGAGCGAGGCGCCTACCACGCGGCGAAACATGGCGTGCTTGGGCTCACAAAGAGCGCGGCGCTCGAATATGCGGCGCAGGGTATCCGGGTCAATGCCATCTGCCCCGGGTTGATCTGGACTCCCATGGCGGACCAGATGGTCGCGGGTGGCCAGGGGGCGGCACTCGAAGCCATGGCAGCCACCATTCCGATGGGCCGTCACGGACGTCCGGAGGAAATCGCCGATGCCGTTTTGTGGTTGTGTAGCGAAGCATCGAGCTATGTGACAGGTCAGTCCATTTCCATCGACGGCGGCTTCATCATGCGATAAGAAGTTCTGCGCTGAGAAACCCACGCCAGTTGGGTTGAAGGAGAGAAGAGATGGAAAAACGCAAGCTGGGCCAAGGCCTGGAAGTGTCGGCGCTGTCACTGGGCTGTATGGGCTATGGCGTCGCCAGAGACATCCCGGATCGCACTGAAATGATTGCGGTCATCCGGACAGCAATCGAACGCGGTGTCGACTTTTTCGATACCGCGGAGGTCTACGGGCCCTTCACCAACGAGGAGATGGTCGGAGAAGCAATTGCACCGCTAAGGGACAGGGTGAAGATTGCAACCAAGTTTGGCTGGGATGTCGATGTTGATACCGGCGTTCATCACGGTGGCGTCAACAGTAGGCCTGCACACATCCGGGCTGCAGTCGATGGCAGCCTGAAACGGCTCAATGTGGATTACATCGATCTTCTCTATCAGCACCGGGTGGACCCTGCAGTCCCGATGGAAGAGGTCGCGGGCACGGTCAAGGATCTTATCCGCCAGGGGAAGGTGCGATATTTCGGCTTGTCCGAAGCGGGCGTGACGTCGATCCGGCGTGCCCACGCGGAGCAGCCCATTGCAGCACTTCAGAGCGAGTATTCGCTGTGGACCCGGGAGCCGGAAGCCGAGATTATTCCCGTGCTCGAAGAGCTTGGCATAGGCCTGGTACCGTTCAGTCCCTTGGGTAAGGGGTTTCTCACAGGAAAGATCACGGAGGCAACGCATCTTGGCAGTGACGACTTTCGCAGCAAGATTCCGCGATTTGTACCTGAGGCCCGAAAGGCCAACGCAGTTCTGATTGGATTGCTACGCAGTGTCTCGCAACGGCACGAGGCGACACCGGCACAGATCGCCCTTGCATGGCTCCTGGCGCAGAAGCCTTGGATCGTGCCACTGTTCGGCACGCGCAAGGTCGAGCGCCTCGACGAGAATCTCGGCGCGTTCAAGATAAAACTGAGTGCGGCGGATCTGGACGAAATTCAATCTGTCGCGTCTGAAATCGAGGTTCAGGGCGCCCGATATCCCGAGGCGATGATGAGGCTGTCAGGTCTATAGCGCGCTGTTACCTGTTGGGAGTGTCGCCGCTGTCGCAGAGAGATATCTGGTGTCTTTTGCTCGCCGGAAAACAGCCGTTCACCTTCGGCAGTCGAATGTCGGATTGTGACCGGACAGCGTCCCATCGTTGCCCGGCGTTCTGCCTTCACACCTCGGTCTGTTCCGCCATCTCAAGTGCATCGTCGACCTCAATGCCGAGATACCGTACGGTGCTTTCGAGCTTGGTGTGCCCTAGCAGCAGTTGAACCGCCCGCAAATTCTTGGTGCGCCGGTATATAAGAGACGCCTTTGTTCGCCTCATCGTATGCGTTCCGTAAGCCGTATCGTCGAGGCCAATCGATCCGATCCAGCGATGGACCAGTCGAGCGTACTGACGCGTCGAGAGATGCGGCGAGCCGTGGATCCTGCTCGGGAACAGATAGTCGCCCGACGAAAGTCCCGCCGCTCGGATCCACGCTTCAGCACTTGCGCGAGTCTGCTCAGTGATTTCGAACTGAACCGGCCGCTGAGTCTTCTGCTGCATAACGGTTGCCCGGGGCGCCACCCGAGAGCCAAGACAGATATCGGACACTCGCAATTTTGTGAGATCGCACGCTCGACGTTTGCTGTCGATCGCGAGGTTGAACATCGCGAGCTCCGAGTCTTTGCCGCTAGCTGGAGGCGGATACGAATTGCCCAGATTTCCTTGAGTTTCAGCGGCGGTGTCTGACCCGTCAGTTTGCCCTTGTTCCACGGCACGCGGTGCACGCCAACAACATCAATCGCTTCCATGGCTTTTCTCCTTTCAACGGAAGGAGAAACAGTCTGCGCCGATCGTGGAGGGACGCTGCCCGACCCGGAGCAGCCGTCGAGACCGTTGTCGCCTCAACGACCGTTACTGGAGTACAGCCGCCGCCCCATATTCGATTTCGCGAGCTGGGTTTGTTAGACGATGTCGCCATTCGCCCTTTGGCGTTGGTGTGCGAGCGAGGAAGCGGTCATCTACTCTTGTGCGTTCAATGTTGGGGAAGCCGTGCCAAAAACGCATCGACTTGATTTTCGTTGGTGGCCCAAGACGTTACGAGACGAATCACTGAACGATCGTTGCCTGCATTCGACCAAACATAAAAAGAAAAGTAGCTTTGGAGCGTGGAAATGACGGAGTCCGGCAGGACCGGAAACACTTGATTGGTGGCCGTTTCCGAATCCAGCGTGTAACCGCGTGCCACGATTCCAGCAGCGAGCTTTGCCGCCATTGCATTGGCGTGCTTTGCATTTTCGAGGAAGAGATTCCTGGTTCCGAATAGCGCCTGAAACTGGATGCCCAGCAATCGACCTTTTGCCAACATCCCGCCGCGCTGCTTGAGATGAAACGCAAAATCGTCTTTCAAGGCCGGATTGCAAATGACAATAGCTTCACCTAGCAGCGCGCCCACCTTGGTGCCACCGATCCAAAAAATATCAACGAGTGACGCGATGTCCGCCAGTGTCGCGTCGTTCTTGCTCGATGCCAGCGCCGCACCCAACCGCGCGCCGTCGAGAAACAGGATTAGCCCGCGTTGTTTTGCGAGCGCTGATATTGCCCGCAGTTCGGCGAGAGTATAGACAGTGCCTGTTTCGGTTGCGTTGGAAATGTAAATGAGCCGCGGCTTCGCCATGTGCGGAAAATGGGCGTTGCTGGAAAGCGCGACTTTGATGTTCTCAGGTGTGAGCTTCCCGTCGACGGAGGGAACCGTGATGAGTTTGTGGCCCGTTGCTTCAATGGCCCCAGCTTCGCGCACCACGATGTGCCCGGAACTCACCGCAATGACGGCCTCATGGGGACGCAGACAGCTCGATATCGAAACGATGTTCGCCATCGTCCCGCTCGCAACGTAATGGATCGCCCCATCGAAATTGGCTGCCAGGCGGGCCTTGATGCGACTCGTAGCTGCGGCCGTGTAGGTGTCTTCGCCGTAAGGCGCTTGCTGTACGTAGTTCGATTCCGTGAGTGCGCTGAGGATATCGAGATGCGCGCCTTCGCTGTAATCGTCGAGAAAGCTGAAAGTAGTCATTCGGGGTTTCTGCCTTGGATAAAGGCCGCCCAGGAAGAGAGCGAGGCCTGAAACCAGCAGGCTACCGGGCTGCTTTCCAATCGCCTTGTAAAAAATTGCTGTGCCGCTATCAGAAGCGGGCCGGCGTCACGCCGTAGGCTTGGCGGAATGTGCGCGTGAAGTGACTTTGATCGAAGAATCCGACAGCGTGCGCAACTTCAGTTATCGACATGTTCCTGCTCGCGTTGATAAGCGCTATCGCTTTCTCCAGCCGCAGGCGCAAAAGCCACGCGTGAGGGGTCATACCGACGGTTCGCTTAAACAGCTTCAAAAAGCGAAACCGGTCGAGCCCGATAAGAAGGGACAGGTCTTCCAAAACGATCTTGTCGGAGATATGGGCTTCAACAAAATCCCTGACGACGTGAAGTTGCTCAGAGGACAGGTTTCCCGTGATCGTCAGCGGGGTGGGCTGTTTCAGACGTGCAAATAACGACTCCAGCAATTCCAGAACGTAGGTTTCGTTCAACATCCGGTCGGTCGTTCCCCGTTGCAAGGTAACGTGAACTTTAAGCAACTCGTCTGCCAGACGGCTGTCTTGTAGTACCACGGCGGCCTGCGATGGGAAATAGTGCTTCCCGGTGATTTCCTCACCAAACCCATCGAGCAGTGCAGGCGACAGTCGAAACGTTTGCAGGGTGTACGACTCATTGGCGCCGGCGATGCCGTCATGGACTTCCCCCTGCGGCATGAGTTGAATGGCACCACGGGTGAGCAAAAGGGATTCGCCACGAAACGATTGACGCTGCACGCCGCTCGCGACCAGCGCGATATGGCAATCGAGATGATAATGGGGCTCGAACCGAAACTCGGCAAACCGGGCCGTGCTGAGAGTCAATCCGGGGATGTCACTTGGGTGACTGTACTGGACGTCTTCGGGCATAACGTGCCTCCGGTCTGCCGCTGACACATCGGAGATCAACCCAGAAGGTCGCGTCGCGAAACCCCTATTATCCCAGTTTCATTTGGTCTGCGCCTCCCCAGACGAGAGAGGTCAATTGAATAGATGCGGCACAGCGCTTTGCGCTGGCCGTTTTTCAGCGATCAAATCGCTGTGGCGAGTGGTTGATTTCGTCAATTCGGGCTCTTTCGCAATAGGACCGCATCGGGCGCTACAACCGACGTTCGAACGTCCCCGTGCTGACGTCTACGAAGGTCGGGTGTTGGCCGGCTAGCGCCCGACGATCGGGCACGCCGATCGCCGCGAACGCAGCCTCTCATGCAAAAGGCAGAAGTCGACCTGCGGACATTCCCCGAAAGACAACAGCGGTGGCTGCCTTCAACTGCTTATCGGTCACCCCTTGACGGAAAATCGGTGCTGGAAACCACCGGATTAGTATCCTACGCTGACCCTATCTCCCGCGCAGGCATGGTCGGGTGCCGGCTAATCGCTCGCGGCCGACTGCACGGGAGATGGCCGATCGCCGGGGCTTGGCGAGCTTTCTTCGTGCACGCCGGGCCTGACCTGGCTGCATCGAGTTGGTGCGCTCCAACAAATCAGCCGCTCCGCGCAAGCGCGAAAAGTGTCGGAATTGCTTTCGTTCGGCAAGGGGAGACATCACATGCCCATTTCTCGACGATCAGTCGTCGTAGGCGGCCTTGGGCTTCTTTGCGCAGGTCTCACCCAACCGAGCTATGCGCAGGCCATGCCGACCGAATTCCGTGTGGGTTATCAGAAGGCCGGCCTGCTCGGCGCTGCAAAGAAGGACGCCGTTTTCGAGCGGCGATTGAAGCCGTTGGGCATCGAAACCGTGACATGGTCTGAATTCGAACTGGGACCAGCGATAATGGACGCGATCGGTGCGGGGGCCATTGACTTCGGTTGGGCTGGCGACGTGCCCGCTATCGATGCGCAGTCGGCTGGCGCGAAATTTGTCTACGCGGCATGTATGCCTGCGTCGGCGCATGGGATGCTGGTGCGAGAAGGATCTGCAATCCGATCTCTCGCGGACATCAGGGGCAAGAAGGTAGCCTTTGCCCGCGCCACCAGCGGACAAAGCGTTCTGTTGAAATTGCTCGCCAAGGCTGGCCTCACCTACGGCGACATCGTCCCCGTATTTATGTCGCCCAAAGCTGCCTCCGCTGCGCTCTCGCGCGGCGACATCGATGTCTGGGTCGTCCACGACCCCTTCTTTGCATTAGCGGAACGCGTCCAGAGGGCGCACGCGATCGCCAGCACGAAGGACATTGTCAATGGCAATTCCGTCTACGTAGCGACTCCCGAATTCGCCAGGAAATATCCCAAAACTCTCGCCGCGGTTTTAGATGAGGTGACGAACGTCACGACGTGGGCGGCGCAAAATCGCGACAAGTTTGCCGAGGCTACATCGGCGGCAATCGGCATGGACGTTGATGCAGTGCGTGTCGCAATCGATCGCAGCGACTTGACCGTGGGGCCTGTCACGCGCGCGGTTGTCGCTCAGTTGCAGGAAACCGCCGATGTCTTCCTGAAGCTCGGTTTCATTTCGAAGCCGATCGTGGTCCGTGACGCCGTCTGGCCGATCGCCAGCTGACCCGAGCGGTAACGTGGCCGCCTTCAGCTATCGCTTGTCAAACTGTCTTGCGGGCGATCCCAGGTAGCAACAGACGTTCGAACGTCTGCCGCAAGCTGCACGCGACAGGCTGCTCCAGGCCGAACCCAGTCCGCTGGCGAGCTCAGTTCGACCCTGAGCGGCCGGTCGAGGGAGCAAGATGCGACGCCTGTTACCAGTCACTGAGACGGTTCAAGCCGGCGCTGTGCCCTTTCGCAATGCGGCCCTCTAAGCGTCATGCCTCGTTTAGGGCAAGCGCCCGCTCGAAAAATGTTTTACCTCCGGAAGAAAAACCACCGGAATCTTGCCTGGCGATTCGCTCTCTCGCGACATCAACAGCAGAACTCTTGTCTCCTTGCAGCATGTGCACGAGCAGACGCTCCTTCCAGACAGTTACCGCCGCACGGGGGTGCTTCTGCATAAAGATTTCGTGCTCTCTATCGAGGAAGCGAATGTAGGAGTCCAAGGAGTCAACCTCCAACGCTACCTCTTCCGCCGTAGATGCTGCTTGTCGGGTGGCGATCTCAAGCTGCTGCTCCAGCAGCCCTGGTTCCCACACGAGATCACGGACTGTGAAACTTTGAATTTCCCAACCGGTAAGCACGAAGGCTCCGTTGGCGTGAAGACTGAAGGGTGCGTTCTCGTTTCTTGACATGCCCAGGACGCGCCAGAGTAGATGATCAAGTTCAAGCCACTTGAAGCGCAGCCAAGAGTGAAATGAGCCCTCCTTCGCCCCCGCGGACAAGGTCATGGAGAAGAAAAGAGGGCCATTCGTCCAGTAAGGCGTGGTGCCGACTGACTTCCAGCGCCTCGTTTTAGCTTCTGCCTTTACCAGCAGTCGAAGTTCTCGGTCGATTTCGGATTGCTTCATTGAGGGAGTCGAGCTGTCTTACATCAATTCTTGATCGATTGCGCCGCCAGATAGCGGTGATCCGGCAACGGCTGCTGTTGGCCGAATTCACAAGGTCGCTCCCGACCGGTTGGACAAACAGTATCCCGAGATCGAGTGCGGCACAGTCAATGAAAGTAATGACGGCCGTCACTGCCTTGCAAATCGGTTGTTGGCAATCCAGGTGCCAAGATCGAACGGCAGGGAGTGGCTGAACTGAGTTCAACGAGCTGACATCGTCTGCCCGGTCAAGCTCAACTTTCTACACGTGAGGCGTGCAGTATCGTATCGCGCCCTGCGCATCGCAACACATCGCCAACAGCCCACGTGCACGCCTTTCGCAACCCTCGCGAAATCAGCCTGCCAGCGCCGCACTACGCCGCCCCGCCCGCTCACGGCCTGAGCCACAACATGATCTGCACGGTCACACTCGCCAGCACCGCAAGCGCGCCGAGCGTGTCGAGAACACCGGGCCACACGATCCCTCTCCTTCGCGATCCACCGCCATCACGTCTTCGTTAAACGAATGCGCGCGCCATCAATTGAAGGCCGAGCCCGAGCAGGCAGACGAAGAACCACCGCCTGAAGCTCGCCGCGCCGATACGTCCACGCACCCGTTGACCGAACCACATACCGGCGAGCGCCGGCAGCACCGCAGCCAACGACGCGCGCAGATCGTCGACGGCAAACGCATGCGCGCCGGCAAGGCCGATGGCCAGGGCGATCGTCGATACCGTGAACGACAGGCCGAGCGCCTGCACCAGTTCCTCTTTGCTCAGCTCGAGCCCCTGCAAATAAGGCACGGCCGGCACCACGAACACGCCGGTGCCGCCGGTGACGACGCCCGTCACCGCACCGATCGTTGGCGACAGCCAGCGCTCGTGCCGCGCGGGCACCGGAAAGCGCCACGCGAGCAGGCCCGCCGCCGCATACAGCGCGAGCGCCGCGCCGAGCCCAACGACCGCCCAGGCGCCACCGCCTCCCGCAATAAACGGCGCTGCAATCAGCGTGCCGCCCACGATGCCCGCCAGCATCGGCCACAACCGCGCGACGAGCGCGCGCACGCCGGGCCCCGCGAACAGCTGCCACACGTTGGTGACGAACGACGGCAACAACAGCAGCCCGGCCGCCTCGGCCGGCAGCATCAAGGTGCCGAGTACGCCCATCGCGACGGTCGGCAGCCCCATGCCGGTCACGCCCTTGACGAAACCGGCGACGACGAAGATCACGGCGACCACGCCGAGGCGTGCCAGCAGCGGCGTAGTGAGCGACGTAGTAAGCGGCGCAATCAGCGGAATGGCAAACGAAGAGATCATCGGTACGGATGAAAGGAAACGATGCTGCCGATTCTGCGTCGCCGCGCCACGCCTCACAATGCGTAAGATACATAGCGTGACTTAGGTTCAGCCTAAGGCACAATGGGCATCGAAGGCCCTCTCTCACGATCTGCCCCGCACCGAACTCTTATGCGCTTCGACCTCGTCGACTTACGGCTTTTTCTTCACATCCTCGACACCGGCAGCATCACGCATGGCGCGGCGCGCGCGAACATGTCGTTGCCGTCCGCGAGCGCGCGGCTGCGCGGCATGGAGGACACGCTCGGCATGCCGCTGCTGGAGCGCGGCCGGCGCGGCATCGAATCGACGCCGACCGGCGACACGCTCGCGCATCACGCGCGTCTCGTGCTCGGCCAGATCGACCGGATGCAGGGCGAGCTGGGCGAGCATCAGGAGGGCCGCAAGGCGTGTATCCGCCTCTGGACCAACACTGCTGCGATCACCGAATTCCTGCCGTCGGCGATCGGCGCGTTTCTGCGCGATCACCCCAACGTGCAGGTCGATCTGAAGGAGCGGCAAAGCAGCGAGACCATCAAGGCCGTACTGACCGGCGCGGCGGAACTCGGTATCGTCTCCGATGCGGTCGAGCATGGCGCGCTGCAGACGCTGCCGTTCGCCGTCGACAAGCTGGTGCTGGTGACGAGCCGCGACGATGCGCTAGCCACGCGCCGGCGCGTCGCGCTCGTGGAGCTCACGCAGCGCGAGTTCATCGGCCTTGCTGCCGACAGCGCGTTGCAAACCTACCTCGGCGAGCGCGCGCTGCTGGCCGGCCGGACGCTGGGTTTCCGCGCGAACGTGCGCACCTTCGATGGCGTGTGCCGGATGGTCGAACAGGGCGCGGGCATCGGCATCGTGCCGGCTACCGCGGCGAAGCGCTATCGCGGCACGCCGGGCATCCGCACGATCGAGCTGAGCGATCCATGGGCGACGCGGCGTCTGTTGATCTGCATGCGCGATCTGCAGACGATGCCGCGCGCCGAAAAGGCGCTGGTGCGGCATCTGGCCGGCCTGGCCGACATTTGACCCGCATTTAACCGGAGACCGACGGCGCTATTGCTATCATTCGATGCCCTCCCGAATGCCGGAACGGGAGACACGGATCAGAAAACGACCACACCGCAGGGGCATGCATGGAATTTCGCCAACTTCGCTACTTCATCGCGGTCGCCGAGGAAATGAACATCACGCGGGCGGCCAATCGCCTGCACATGACGCAGCCGCCGCTGTCGCGGCAGATCCAGCAGATCGAGGAAAGCGTCGGGCTGCCGCTGTTCGAGCGCGGCTCGCGACCGTTGCGGCTCACCGAGGCCGGCCGCATTTTCTATACGCAGGCCAAACGGCTGATCGGCGAAGCCGACGAACTCGCGCCGCTGACGCGCCGGCTCGCGCAACTGGCCGAGCGCATCGTGATCGGCTTCGTGCCGTCGACGCTGTATGGCGCACTGCCCGCGGTGATCCGTTCGTTTCGCGAGGCCGCGCCGCATATCGAGCTATCGCTGATCGAGATGTTCACGATCGAGCAGTTGGCCGCACTCAAGGGCGGCCGCATCGACGTCGGTTTCGGCCGGCTGCGGTTCGACGATGCGCAGCTTGCGCGCGAAGTGCTGGTCGAGGAACGGATGATTGCCGCATTGCCGCAGGACCATCCGCTCGCGCGGCAGAAGAAGCCGCTGACGCTCGCGGCGCTCGCCGAGGAAACGCTGATCGTCTATCCGAGCACGCCGCGGCCGAGTTACGCGGACCAGCAGATCTCGGCGATGCACGACCAGGCGCTGGAGCCGAAGGCGATTCACGAAGTGCGGGAATTGCAGACCGCGCTGGGCCTCGTCGCCGCGCAGGTCGGCGTGTGTCTCGTGCCGGAAAGCGTCGAAGGTCTGCGCGCGCATGGCGTCGCGTATCGGCCGATTCCGTCGGCGAGTGCGGCGTCGCCGATCATCATGAGCCGGCGCCTGCAGGACGAGTCGCCAGCGACGACGCTGATGTGTTCGCTGGCCCGGCAGTTGTTCAAGCGGGCTTAAGCGGTGAAATAAGCGGTGAAGCAGAAAAAAACCGGCGCGCTGACGCGTGCCGGTTTCGTTGATCCGATCGCCGCAGCGATCGGGCATGCAGCCGTGCAGCCGTTTAGTCCGAACCGAACTTCGGCGAACGCGGGCCATACATCAGCCCATCCGGCGGCCCCGCCGACAGCAGCCGCGTGCTCGTCAGAGCCGCGACGTCGTGGCCCTCGTCCGTCAGCGAATGGGCGACCTGCTTGATCGCCGCCTGCGCGAGCATACCGATCAGGCTGCCGGAACCGAAGTCGACGTTCGTGCCGACTTCCTTGCCGCTGGCCCGCGCCGTTTTCTGCCACAGCACGTCGCCGGTTTTCAGATCGACGAGCTTCGCCGACGCGGCCACCACCGTGGTCGAATCCACCACCCGGTAGACCGAGCCGTACTGCGTGATCTTCGAAAACAGCACCGCGTCCGCGCCGAAAATGTCGCGCAGCTTCGCCGGCGACACCTGCTCGATTTCAGCCGGCGCGGTCAGACCGTTCTGCTTGAAGGTCTCTTCCATCAGCGCGACCGGAATCACGTAGTAACCGGCTTCGGCGAGCGGCTGCGTCATTTGCGACAGCATGCTCGACGACGCCTTCACGTCCGCCGAGTCGTTCACCGGTGGCAGCACCAGGATCGAATGTGGCTGCGCCTTCTTGAACGCGGTGTAATCCGTCTGAGCGTGATGCGGTTGCGTTGCGCACGCGGCCAGCAGGCCGAGAATCGACAGCGCCACGCCGAGTTTCAGGGAAATCAGTTTCAGCATTGCAGGGTCCTCAGGGTTGCTTCGACTTCTTCAGCAGAAAGTCCATATACGTCGACGACTCCGGGAACAATTGCTCCTCGGCGGCGAATTCCTGCTTCGCTTCCTGATCCTTGCCGACGCTTGCGTACAGCATGCCCAGATGCGCGTGGAAACCCGGCGGCGGCGTATTGCCCTGCGCGCGGATCGTCTGCAGCGCTTTTTCGAGCGCGTCGATCTGTTGCGTGGGGCTCGACTGTCCCTTGAAATATTCGTAGACCTGCGGCTGATAGCCGTCCCATTGGTAAAGCGGCTTGGGCTGCGGCGCGGCGCAGCCCGTCAGCACCGCCGCGACTGCGACGAGCGGCAGCCATGCGGTCTTCTTGAGTGTGGTTTTCATGGCGAAAAAATGAGTGGTGAATTGTTATGTGCGCGATGTGGCGCTCAATGAGCGCAACCGCTGAGCGCCGAGGTCGCGGCGCCCGCTTCGGCGCCCGTTTTTGCGCCGACTTAGGCGCGGCTTATTTCGCCGCGTTCAACGCACCCGCATCGACCTGCTCGACCAGATGATTGACGGCTTCCTGAATCGCCAGATCGAGCACCTTGCCGTTCAGCGTGGAGTCGTAGCTGGCGGTACCGCCGAAGCCGATGACCTCGCGGTTCGACAGGCTGTATTCGCCCGCGCCCTGGCTCGACAGCACGACTTCGGAAGTCGTCGTATCGACGATGTTCAGGTTCACCTTCGCGTAGGCGATCTGGCTCTTGCCGCGGCCGAGAATGCCGAACAGCTGCTGGTCGCCGACTTCCTTGCGGCCGAATTCGGTCACGTCGCCGGTCACGACGAAGCGCGCGCCCTTCACGTTCTGCGCTTTCTTCATGAACGTGGCTTCCTGGCGGATTTCGTCGAGGTTGTCGCGATCGAGCACGTTGAAGCGATGGGTCTGCTGCAGGCGCGTGATCAGAATCGTCTTCGCCTGGCTGCCGAGACGGTCGATGTTGTCGGAGAAGAGCCCGCGCATATAGCTCGAGCGATTATCGAATTTGCCGAGTGCGATTTCGACCGGCTTGCCCGCATAAGGCGTTTGCGCGCTGCTGACCACGGGCACCGGCAAGGTTCGCGACGATTCGGTTGCGCAACCGCCAAGTGCGCCGGCAATGGAGGCCAGCACCAGCACGCTGAGTCGGGTAGAAGTTTTCAATTGAGAATCCCCATGAATAATTCAGAAGCAACCGACACATAAAAATAAATGACCGGAATGCAATTCGAAATGCGGGTCAAAAGCGACCCCGATAAGCAACCGATAGAAACAGCGCGGCGAATCCCCAGCTCTAGCGGCGGGGTATCTGGATTGGGTTTCGCATGAGGCCGCGAGCGCTGCGGCAGGTGCGCTGCGATTGAATATCGGGCGTGATACTAGCGCGTTTGCGCGAAACGATTTGTCACGCTTTGCAAAATCCGATGCGCGCTCGCAACGATTGAGAAAATTAAGACCTGTCCAATTGAAATGAAATGTCAGATTGAAATAAAAGCGAATTCGTTATTTTCAGGGTTATGCGACTTGACTAATGTCGGGCGTCAATTATTTCATTTCATCTTCTGCATCTGATTCACGTCATGTTTTTGATCAAATTCACGTCGAAATCCTCAAGCGCCGCATTGACGGTCCTGTGCCGAACCGATAATGCGGCGCTTCGCTGATGCCTCACTGATACTCCGCCGATCGCCCTACTTCACGTCAAACCCATAGTCGCCATGCGTGCGATGCCCGTCGGAGGCCACCGCGACCCAATGCACGGTGTAGTGCCCGGCCGCGAGCGTCGGCAGCGGCACGCTCATCACGGCGGGCTGCTGCGCGTCGACGCTGGATTTCTGCGTGGTGACGGTCTTGCCGCTCGCATCCGTGACGCTCAGCGAGCTGAAGGCCGGTTCGAGCGGGCCGTCGAAGCTCACTTTCACCTGGGCGGGCGCCGTCACCGAAGCACCCGCTCCCGGCTCCTGCTTCTGCGGAAACACGTG
The DNA here is from genome assembly GCF_012927125.1 of Paraburkholderia antibiotica. Lineage (GTDB taxonomy): Bacteria > Pseudomonadota > Gammaproteobacteria > Burkholderiales > Burkholderiaceae > Paraburkholderia > Paraburkholderia antibiotica. Next base: position 197,234 of record NZ_JABBFZ010000004.1, on the reverse strand, counting down.
CGCGAACGCGGCGCTCGCGAAGGTCAGGCCGGCGAGCGCGGCGGCGATACGCATCGTGCGATGCCGCAAAGTGGTTTGCATCGTCTTCATGGTCTTTCTCCTGAATCGACCGTAGCGGGCACCTGAGCGCCTGCTACGGCCTTATGCAAAGCGGTTGCGTTCAACTACTGGAATAGCGGCTTGCCGATCGTGCCCGGCGCAATGTCGTCGAGGAACAGATGCGCCTGCACCAGAATGCCGACGTGCGATCCGCTCGCGCGGTTGACCGGGATCTGCGCCTCGACGCCGAACTGTCCATAACGATTCATCCAGATGAAGCCCGGATTGACGGTGCCGGTCGTCTGCCCCTGGCTGCGCGACAGCGGAATCTCGACGAGCGGAATCAGGCTCGCAAGCGGCTGCGGCAGCCCCGCGTCGTGCACGTGCTGCTGCAGATACGGCAGGCTGTACTGCACCGTGAAGCCGTAGTTGAACGCATTCGGCTGGCCGGCGCCGGTGCTCAGCGCGGGCCCGGCTTCGGCGGTGAGCGCGAGCGGACGCAGATACGCGAGCGCATCGGGCAGATCGCCCATGCCCTTGCCGACGTAGACCGTCGGCGAGATCGTCGAGAAGTTGTCGGCGATCGCGCGGCTGCCGGTGCCGCCGAGTTCGGCATCGACGCCGATCGACGTCATCAGCTCGTGCGGCTCGTTCACGTACAGCAGGTACTTCAGACCGATGCCGAAGTTGTCGAAGCCGCGCGCGCCGGGGTTGTTCTGCATCACGTAGGCGCCGTCGACCGAGATCGCGAGGCGCGGCGTGATCAGCTTGTCGTATTCGAAGCTGAAGGTGTTGATGCTTTGATCGCCGCTGTCGCCCGGCACGCGCTGGTGGCCGTACTGGAAGTTGGCTTCGTCGCCGACGCCGGGGTCGTCGACTGCGAGCGTCGACGGAAACACGCGGTCGCCCGCGATCGCATGGGCGTACGCGCAAGGCGCCGCGGCCAGCAGGCCGAATGCGCCGAGCCACGTGATCGATGCCGCGACGAACGGCGCCGCGCGTGGCGCTCGCTGGCCGCGCGTTGTTCGAGTATTCATGACTGCATCCTGTCTGAGTGGTGATGACGATGCCGGCGCGCGACTGTCGACATGGGAAGGCGCGCGCGGGCATTCGCAATGCGAATTCAGCGCATCGCGTCATGGCGAGCCCGAAGGAATCGGTGGAACTCGCCGGGGACCCGGATCAGGAAGCGGAAGGCGGGGCGCGCGGCTGCGCGAAGCTCGGCGGCTCCACGCGGCGCACGCTGTCGAAGCGGGTGGCGACGATCTGCTCGCGCGCGTGGACCGCGACGACGAACAGGGTTTCGACGCCAGGCATCGTCGGTAGATGCGCGAGCAGGCTGCAATAGCCGCAGACGTCGCCGTTAGGTAGCTGTGCGTGTTTGCCGGGGGGATGGGTGGGGTCGTCGGGGGTGGTGGCGACGGCTCGCGCGGTGTCGGCGGTGTCGGTGTACTCGGTGGGCGGCATCGACATGCCGGGCATCGAGTCTGCCCCAGCGTCGTCCATCGCGTCCATGCCATCCATCGACGCCATCTGGCAATGCCCATCCGCCATCGCACCTTGAGCGCCCGGAGCGCCGTGGGCACCATGCGCGGCGAGCGTCTGCGAAACCGTCGGCGCGAGCGTCGCCAGCAGGATCGCGAGCAATCCGAGCCAACTGCCGATCTTCCGATGCCAACGCTTCAACATATGCCCGGCAGCCACGCTGCGAGTAAGCAGTCCATGCTTGCAGGACTACGATTTGCGGCAAATTATGCCATGCAGGCGATGCGCGGCTAACCATCTCCGGCCGCCTCCCACCCACACATCCGGCCGCATTTCATCCCGTCCGCGCCCGGATTTCGCAACCTGAGATGCCCCGCCCGAGGCCTGGTCAATAGAGCAAACTGCCGACGGCAAAGCCGCCGCGCACAGGCGACAATGCCTGATCCCGGCTTCCGGCACGGAGTCTTCATGAAAGCGCAGCGCCCGCGTCCACCGCACTTTCCCGGCGTGTCCACGCGCGCCGAATGGCGCGACCACGTGCTGCCCTACTTCGTCACCGCGCTCCTGATCGCGCTGGTGGTCGTGCTGGTCGTGTGGGTCGCCAATCCGGCGCCACCGCGCACGATCACGATCAGCGCCGGTCCGCGCGACAGCTCGTTTGCCGTCACCGCGGACCAGTACCGCAAGATCCTCGCGCGCAACGGCATCCACCTGAACGTGCTCGAATCCGACGGCTCGGTGCAGAACCTCAAGCGGCTGCTGGACCCGAAACAGCATGTCGACGTCGCGCTCGTGCAGGGCGGCGTCGCGCAAGGGCTCGATACGTCGTCGCTGGTCTCGCTCGGCAGCGTGTTCTACGTACCGGTCATCGTGTTCTATCGCGGCTCGGAGTTGACGCAACTGGCCGAGCTCGAAGGCAAGCGCATCGCGATCGGCCGCGAAGGCAGCGGCACGCGCCTGCTCGCGCTGCAACTGCTGGCCGCGAACGGCATCGAACCCGGCGGCGACACCACGCTGGTGCCGAGCGACGGGCTGCAGGCGGCCACCCAACTGGTGGCCGGCGAAGTCGATGCGGCGATCCTCAGCGGCGACTCCGCGACGCGCGGGCTGATGCTGCGGCTGTTGCGCGTGCCCGGCATCTCGGTGATGAATTTCGACGAAGCGAGCGCGTATACGCGGCTCTTTCCGTTTCTCGACCAGATCGACCTGCCGCCCGGCCTGCTCGATCTGAAGCGACGCATTCCGCCCGACACCGTGCATCTGATCAGCCCGACGGTCGAGCTCGTCGCGCGGCGCACGCTGCATCCGGCAATCTCCGATCTGCTGATCGAGGCGGCGCAGGAAGTGCACGGCGCCGCGGGTCTGTTGCAGCGTACCGGGCAGTTTCCGAATCCGGTTGCGCACGAATACGCGATCAGCGAGGACGCGCAGCGCTATTACCGGACCGGCAAGAGCTTTCTGTATCGGACGCTGCCGTTCTGGATCGCGAGTATTGGCGATCGCACGCTCGTGCTGTTGTTGCCGATCGCCGTGCTGCTGGTGCCGGCGATGCGGGTGATTCCGGCGCTGTATCGCTGGCGGGTGCGCTCGCGCATCTATCGCTATTACGGTTCGCTGATCGCGATCGAACGGCACGCGCTGGCCGGCGCCACCGATGAAGAGCGCACGCGCCTGCTCGCGCAGCTCGACCAGATCGAGAGCGCGCTGAACCAGTTACGCATGCCGCTCGCCTACGCGGATGCGTTCTATGTACTACGCGAACATGTGGGATTTGTGCGCGGTCGCTTGACGACCGCGCGGCCCGTCGCGGCCTCGTGAGCGCTGCCTCTAAGCGAGATCGCGCGGGCCGACGGCGGAGATTACGCCTGGGAGGGGGTGGACGCGGGGGTGTCGGCCTGCGGCTTGGCCGGGGTGCTGTCCGAGATGTTATCGGCAGCGTTATGGGCAGCATTCGCGGCAACGTCGGCCTGAGCCTGTTCCACCGATACCGCCGGTGCGTCCGCCTGCGGAGCCGCCGGTTCGGCTGCTACCGCCGCGCTTGCCGCATCGGTCGGCGCTTCGCCAGCTGCAGCTACATTCTGCGTGGCCGCACCCGCATCGCCCGCCGCATTCGCGCCGGCTGCCGTTTCAGCGGCCTTCTGCGCGCCCTTCGCCGCGCGATGCGCGAGCAGACGCTGCGCGCCAGCGGCTTCCTGAGCGGTAACCTTGCCGGCTTCGACGCCCGCCAGATCGACACGCGCCGCGCCTTCGACGAGGCTCTTCCAGTAACGGCCGCCACGGCACCACGTCTTGATCGCGTCGCGCAATTCGGCTTCCGTCAGCGACAGATCCTTCGCATGCACGACGAGGTCTTCGAAAATACCGATTTTCAGCGGCAGCTTCGGCGCGGGGTTCTTCGGGAACGCAACCGGGAAACGCTTTTGCAGACGACCGATCGAGCGCACCACCGGATCGACCGGTTTCGCGTCCGCCGCCTGAGCCGCGGGCGCCGCACCACGCTGCTGCGGGCGAGCGGGCCGCGAGCCCGGCTTGCCGTCCGGGCGGCCGCCAGCCTTGCCGGCCGGCTTCGCCGAGGAACGGCCGCCAGACCGCGCGCCGGCATTGGCGGCAGAATTCGCGGCCGGATCTGAAGCAGGCTTGCCACCAGACTTCGAAGCGGGCCGCGCAGCCGACTTGCGGTCGGACTTGCCGGTGGACTCGGTAGCGGCACGCGCCGCAGCCAGTTGCTTCTTCAGTTCAGCGAGTTGTTCGAAACCCATAGTGCACAACCAATCTGTCGATCTGTAAAGACGAGATTGTAGCAGCGTGCGCCAACGCGCTCGTGACAACCCCACAGTGGAATCAGGACGGCTCGCCCGCGGCCGCGACGGACGTGTCGGCATCGTGCGCGCGCAGCCCCGTTACGGTGACGCGCAAGCCGGGCGCGCCGACGTTGTTGCGCAGCGACAGCGCCAGCTGATGACGCTCGGCAATCCGCGCGACGATCGCGAGGCCGAGCCCGCTGCCCTCGCCCTTCGAATCCTCGCCGCGATAGAAACGGTCGAATACGCGGGCGAGTTCCGCCTCCGGAATGCCCGAGCCACTATCGACGACTTCGAAGCCGACCTGCCCGTCCGAGCGCGTAAGCACCACATCGACCCGGCCGCCGGGCGGCGTATGGCGGATCGCGTTATTGATCAGGTTTCCTAATAGCACGCTCATCCCGTGCGGTTCGGCGAGCACCCTATACGCATCCTTCGATTCACGCGCGTGTTCGCATTCGAGTCCCAGATCGATCTCGCGCAGCTCCGCGAGCAAAGAGCAGTCGCTGACCGCCTGTTCGCCGATGCGGCGCAGACTGACCGGCACCCTCGACGTAACCGGCTGCGCGTCCTCGCGCGCAAGCGTCAGCAGTTGCTGCACCAGATGGATGATGCGATTCACGCGATACTCGACGCGCTCGAGCGTCTGCCCCTCGCCCCTCAGCGAACCATCGCACGACGCCGCCTGCAGTTGCAGCTTCAGCGCCGCAAGCGGCGAGCGCAATTCGTGCGCGGCATCGGCGATAAACGTGCGCTGCGCCTGCGACGCCGTATGCAGACGTTGCAGCAGATCGTTCAGCGCTTCGACGAGCGGGCGGATTTCGACCGGCACCGTGCCGTCGAGCCGCAGTGGTTCGAGCGAATCGATCGAGCGCGTCGCGAGCGCGCGCGACAGCCCACCAATCGGCGCGAGCCCACGCGCGACCACCAGCAGCACCAGCAGGATCGTCACCGGCAACAGTACGCCAAGCGGCCACAGCGTATGCAACGCAAGATGCAGCGCGAGATCCTCGCGCACCGAGACCGGCTGTGCGACCTGCACGTAGCGGTCTTTCTGCGCGACGCCGAAAGCGCGCCAGTGATAGTCGCCGCGCGTCACCGTATGGAAACCCGGCGGCAGACGCTCGAACACCGGCGCCTGCGCGGAGTGATAGACCAGCGCGCCGCTGTCGTTCCAGATCGCGATGACGATGCGGTCGTCGGCCAGATCGCCCAAGTCGGGGTCGTGATGCTCGCCGCCGCCCGTGCCGCTCAGATTCGACGGCAACGATAGCGCGACCGTGCGCAGCTCGTAGTCGAACAGTTCGCTGGCTTCGCGCCGCGCGGTATGAAAGATCGCGTAGGCCGCGACCACCGAGGCCGCCGCCATGCCGAAGATCAGCCAACCGAGCAGCCAGCGGCGAATCGACGTCATCCGCATCGCTTCAGGCGATAGCCGACGCCGCGCACGGTCACGATCTGCTCCGCGCCGATCTTGCGCCGCAGGCTGTGCACATGCACTTCGATCGTATTGCTGCCGACTTCCTCGCCCCAGCCATACAGCTTGTCTTCGAGCTCGGCCTTCGTGAACACCCGCGTCGGCTCCTCGATCAGCGCCTGCAGCAGCGCGAATTCGCGCGGCACGAGCGGCAGCGGCGCGCCGTCTTTGGTGACTTCGTGCGCGGCGGGATCGAGCGTCAGTTCGCCGTGGCTGTAGACCGGCTGCTTCTGGCCGGTGCGCCGGCGCAGCAACGCGCGGATGCGCGCGGCCAGTTCGTCGAGATCGAACGGCTTGACGAGGTAGTCGTCGGCGCCGGCGTCGAGGCCGCGGATGCGTTCGTCGACCGCGTCGCGCGCGGTCAGGATGATGACCGGCGCCGCCCCGCCGTTGCGGCGATATGCGTTCAGCACGTCGATGCCGTCCTTCTTCGGTAGGCCGAGATCGAGCAGCACGAGGTCGTACACATCGTTGCCGAGCGACAGTTCCGCCGCGCGGCCGTCCTCGGCCCAGTCGATCGCATAGCCCGCGCGGCGCATCGCGCCGAGCACCGATTCCGCGATCATGTCGTCGTCTTCGACCAGTAGCAGGCGCATGGCCTCTCCCCTCTTTCGTGCGAATTGAGCGGCCGTATTATCGGTTGCGGCGGCTTAACGAGACCTTAACACTGAGGACGATTCATAACGAATCATGTCGAGTCATTGTCAATGACTAAACCCCAGCCGGACGTGCGCCAGCTTCGACAGCCTGCGCGCCGACGCGGCGCCACTCTTGTGAGCCCGAACACGCTAATATTCGCGAGGGTGCATTCCAACGCTTCTGAAAAGTTGTATCTGACCGCCGTTCTCCTACAACCCATTTGCCGGGAAGAGAAATGCCCAAATCAAGCCTGATACAGCCCGTTTCAACGTTCGAACCGCTGCCGGCTGCGCCTTTGCCGGAGATTAAAACACCGGTCGAATATGCATTCGAAACACTAAGGGCCGAAATCGAAGAATTCCAGGACTCACTGGAGAACGGTGAAGCAGTTGGCGGACTTCTGGCATCGTTCGGCAAGACGATCTCGCTACAAATCACTCGACTGACACTTTCGGGCCAGTTTTTTTGTTTCGACGGCATTATCGAGACCGGCGAAGAAGCACGGCTCGTCCAGCACTTCACTCAAACGTCCGTGTTACTCGTGAAGGTTCGCACCGAAAAACCCACTCGGCCCATCGGTTTTCTGGCGCAGTAAATGGACGGGAAAAGCCCGCTGGCTTTTCGGCTCAGCGGGCATTCTTCAAAATATCGTAGATTCCAGTTTGGCCCCTCTCCAGGGACTTTTGCTGGAGTCGTGAACCTCGGCACATTCATGTTTGTGCTGGATTTGAATGTGGTGACGCCCTTACCAAGCCTGGTCCGAGCGTCGGTCTTAGTCGCCGTTCCGGCTTCAGTGTTATCGCTGTTTGCATGCATCTGTGCGTGTTGACAGTTTCCCACGATGTTCCAGTTGCCATCGCTCGCGTCGCAGTGCGTTCCGGCGCCTGTCGGAGCCTACTTCAAGCCTTCGCGGCGAAATCGGGAAGGCATTCTTTGCAACGCGCAATGCGGCCGCCGTGATAGTTGTATCGGCTGATCTGGCCAGTACGACACAATAGATGGCAATTGATTTCAAGGTTGGAATCCACCGGAGTTGCACGCTCTACACGCGGTACGAATACCGCGGCAACCCGTTGAGCGACGAGGCGCGCGAGGGCCACCGGCTCATCACCTCGGCCGCGGCGCAAGAACTCGCGCGCGACGGCCGTCAGCTAAGACGACTCCTCCCGTTCCTGCGCGATGCGCGCGTCGGCGCATTGCCAAGCGGCGCTACGCCGGAACAGCTCGTGCGGGCGCTGCAGGCTGCCGTCGGGCGCAGCGAAGTGATTGCCGTTATATCGAAGCCGCTGGCACCGAACAGAAGCGCCGCGCCCATTCAGCAGGAGATCCGGCCGTACTACGAGACCGTCACACCATCCCAGCTCTTCGGACGCACGCAGCCTGTCGTGCGTGCCGCGCGTTCGCTTGAACGCCCGAGATTGCCGAGGCTGCCCGCCGACGACGGCCTTGCGATCTGGTTCGCGCGCCCGGGCGACGTGCTGCCCGATGGGACCATCGCTACACCGGTTTCGACGCCGCTCGGGGACGCGCAGCCGTTCGGGTATTCTGAAAACGCGGTGGGTGTCGATGTGACTGACCTCGCCGCACGGGGTGTGAGCGAAGCTACAGAGTCAGCCTGCTTTGAACAGTATGAGCGCGACATGGAATTTTGTAGCGCGATCGCCAGACCGATGAGCGGTTCTCGAGGCCGTGCCATTTGTGAGAAAAATGTGTTCGACAATTATCAACAGTGCAGAGGATATTGATGGTTTCCCATCCGCCGTATTCAGTGGTTCTAACGTACTCTGAGGAAAATCAAGCCCTTACCGTGCAATCCGTCGATCCCGCGGAGGTGGCTCCCCTTGTGGCTGGGAAGATCAAGATGCCAATTTTGCTCGACGAACACGACTTCAAGATCGACGACGAATTCGCGCGGCGGCTTGGCGTCGCCATGCTCAACGTGATTGCGCTCGGTCAGCCCGACATCAGGCAGTACATGTCGGTGACGCAGGATCCAGTCGACAGGTCTTAACAAACATAGACCGCACGCCGTAAACCATCGTCCGGACGATACCGCCATCGCGCGTTACCCGCCCCCACCACATCAAGCCAGCACATGGCAGCGCCTGCAGTTCTTCGGCATGACGGTCACGAAATGATGGAGCAGGCTCAAGACATGTTCCGAGACGGCGATGACTAACACCAAAGAAGAGATCCAGCGCCGCCTTTCCGCGCTTGTTGGCCTCGATATAAGCTCTGTCAGCTACGCGGCAGACATGTTGACACTTCATTTTGGCCCGCAGAAGCAGTACACGACTCGCCGAGGAACGCTTCTCGAAGGCGGCGCCTGGGCGCTGCATATTCAATGCGGCTGGAGACTGGAACAGAATGGCCAGCTCCTCGCGTCCTACGCGGATTTTTCAGTATCGGAGGACAGTATCCGCTTTACAGCGCACCGGATACACGATTGGCTCATGCCGAGCCATACGACAACGGTTCAAGGTATAGACGTAGGCGATATGGCGACCGTGACTCTCATACTGTCGCGCGGCTTGCGGCTCACCGTCACCCCGCACGGTGTAGAAAATGAAGAAGACTGGCGCGTGTTTGAACCCGACTCCGACGCGAAGCATTTCGTGATCGAGGGCGGCAAGGTCGATCCGTGGTCTTTATCGTGACTGCGGATTGAAGGCACGATCGCTCGCGCGTTCGCGCAGATCCTGCGCTCGTAATGCGTAATACAAGCCGCGCCCTGTCGAATAACAACGAAAAAAAAGCGCACCGATAGTGAAGAAAGGCCAGACACCCAGCCGCAAAATCAGCCGCCCGACCGCACCACGTCTCTCCTTATAGCTCGCAAACCAACGCCCCAACCACCCATCCATCACCCGCCGATCATCACACGCAACCACACGTTAAGCCTGTCTTAAGCGCGTACTTCTCACAATTGGCTCCGCTTGCGAGGCATCGTCCCGATCGCCCGCCTCTTCACCGATTCACAGGAGCCGGATTTTGTCTGCTTCCCATGCCGTTGCGGCCACCGCGTCGACATTTGCGTCGCTGGCTGCGTCGCGCGTTGCATCCGCATCCCGGTCGATGCGTCTGCGTGCGCTCGTGCCGCTGTGCGCGCTGCTCGTCGGCGGCTGCGCGATGTATCACCGCGAGCCGCTCGCGCCGCAGGACACCTCCACGTCCGCGCGTTCGCTCGAACGCATCCACATCGATCCCGACAGCATGCCGTTGCCCGAGCTGGCCGCACATCGCTTCGATCCCGCCGATGGTCTCGACATCGACGAAGTCGCGATGCTCGCGGTCGCCAACAATCCCGACCTGAAGCTGGCCCGCGACGATCTCGGCATCGCCCGCGCGCAGGCGTATTCGGCGGGCCTGTTGCCCGATCCGCAATTGAGCGTGTCGAGCGATTATCCGGGCGCGGCCGGCACCACGCGCGCGTTCAATTACGGCCTGAGCATCGACGTGATGGCGATCGTGCTGCGCAGCGCCAACAAGCAATCCGCCGACGCAACGGTCGCGAAGACCGATCTCGGCCTGCTGTGGCAGGAATGGCAGATCGTCGCGCAGGCGCGGCAGCTGTTCATCAAGCGTTGCTTCCAGCAGCGCACGCTACCGCTGTTGCAACAGCAGCGCGATCTCGCGCGCACGCGCTACGAGCGCATGGCCGCGGCGCGCGCCGACGGCAACCTGACCGACGACACGCTCACTACCGCACTGCTCGCCTACAACGATGCGCGCAAGCAATACACCGACGCCGAACGCACGGCCGCGCAAACGCATCACGATCTGAATGCGCTGCTCGGTCTCGCACCGGACGTGCAGGTGCAGTTGCAGATGGATCACGATCTCGACACCGAGCCGCTTTCCGACACCACGCTCGACGCGGCCCTCGCCAACCTCGCGCATCGTCGCCCCGACCTGATCGCGTTGCAAGCCGGCTATGAGGCGCAGGAGCAGAAATATCGCGCGGCGATTCTGAGCCAGTTTCCGAGCCTGTCGGTCGGCTTCGTACGCGCACGCGACACGTCGAACATCTACACGAGCGGCTTCCAGATCAATCTGAGTCTGCCGATCTTCAATCGCAATCAGGGCAACGTCGCGATCGAAAAAGCGACCCGCCAACGGCTGCGCGACGAATACCAGACGCGCCTGAACCAGGCCTACGCGGACGTTGCGCGGCTACGCGAGGACAGCACGATCCTCGCGCGCCAGTTGCAGCAGACCGAGGCCGCGCTGCCGGGCGTCGAGCGCACCGCGCAGGAGTCCGCCGCGGCCTACGCCGACCACGACCTCGCGCTCGGCGCCTACACCGATGCGCAAAGCGCCGCGCTCACCAAACGCATCGACGTCGCGACGTTGCGCGAAGCGCTCGCCGAACAGCGTGTCGGCTTGCAGGCGCTGCTCGGCAGCGCGATTCCCGATGCCTTCTCTTCCGCCCAGACTTTCATCGACACTCATGCGAAATAGCCCGCTTAACCTGTTTTCAGCACGACGGTCGTGGCCGCGTGTCGCGGCCGTCGTCGCGCCGCTCGTTGCCGCGGTGCTGCTGTATGCCGCCATTCATCCGGTCCGCGCGGACGATAGCGCCGCCCACGAGCCGCAACCGTCGGTCGCGGTACAGACCGTGCGCGTGCAACGCGCCGAGATTGCCCAACCCGTGCGCGGCTTCGGGATCGTCGCGGCCACCGCGTCGAGCGTGACGACGATCAACCTGCCCTACGTCGCGCGTATCGCACAGATGCGCGTGCAGGCCGGCGAAACCGTCAAACGCGGCGCGCCTCTGTGCGTCGTGCAGGCCGATCCCGCTGCCGTGCTTGCCGCCGCCCAGGCGAGAAGCGCGCTGACGCTCGCGCAAGGCGAGTTAACACGCATGCGGTCGCTGTACGACAAAAACCTCGCGACGCAATCGCAGCTCGCCAATGCAAGCAAGGCCGTCGACGATGCGCGCGAAGCGCTCGCCGCGCAGAATCGGACCGGCATCGCAAACGGCGACAAGATCGTGACGGCGCCGTTCGACGGCGTGGTGCTGCAGTTGTCGGCGGCACAAGGCGACCAGTTGCAGGCCGGCGCGGCAATCCTGCAGCTCGCGAGCGGCACGAATCGTGACGCAAGCCCTGACGCAAGAGCCAACGTGCTGCTCGGCGTAGAGCCCAGCGATGCCGCCACAACCCACCCCGGCGATACGGTGACCCTGCGCGGCCTGTCCGCCGCGCTCGCGAAGACCTCCGTCGAAGGCCGCGTGATTCTGGTCGGCGCATCGATCGATCAGCAATCCCAACTGGTCAACGTCAGCGCGACGTTCCCGCTCGCGCAGACGCCGTTCATCCCGGGCACGCGCGTCGTCGCCGACATCGCGACGCGCAACGGCACGCACTGGATCCTGCCGCGCGCGGCCGTGCTCGAGGACGGTCAGCACGCGTACGTGTTCCAGATCACGCCGCAGCACCGTGCCCATCGCGTCGCGGTGAACATCGCGGTCGAAAACGGAGCGCGCTATGGCGTCGATGGGCCGCTCGATCCCGCGCTCGGTGTCGTCACCAGCGGCAACTATGAGTTGAACGACGGCATGGCGGTACGCACCGGTGGAGATGGCGCGCGATGAACTTCGGCCAATGGATGCAGACGCATCGCCGCTCGCTACTGTTCGTGATCGCGCTGCTCGCGATTGCCGGCGCGCTGACCGCGTTCCGTCTGCCGATCTCGCTGTTTCCGAACGTCGCGTTTCCGCGCGCGGTCGTGTCGCTCGATGCCGGCGACCGCCCCGCCGAGCAGATGACGACGCTCGTCACGATGCCGGTCGAGGAAGCGCTGCGCCACGTGCCGAACGTGCGCGACGTCAACTCGACGACGAGCCGCGGCGCCGCGGAAATCTCGCTGAACTTCGACTGGGGCACCGACATGGCGCAGGCGACCTTGCAGGCGCAATCGGCGATCAGCGAAATTCTCGCGACGCTGCCGCCCGGCACGACGATGCAGGTGCGGCGCATGGACCCGACCGTGTTTCCGGTGCTCGCGTACAGCCTGACGTCGACGCGACAATCGCTCGCCGCGCTGCGCGATCTCGCGCAGTTCCAGATGCGGCCGCTGCTGTCGTCGGTGGAAGGCGTCGCGCGCGTCGAGGTGACCGGCGGCGCGCTGGACGAGTTCGAGGTTGCCATCGATCCCGCACGCCTCGCCGCGTACAAGCTGTCGCTCGCGGATGTCTCGAAGGCGATCGGCGCCAGCAACGTGCTGATGGCGAACGGCCGCATCGAGGATCACGACAAGCTGTACCTCGTCGTCACGAATTCGACCATCACGCAGCTCGACGAACTGCGCAACGTCGTCGTGTCCGCCAACGCCAATGCAAACGGCGCGCAGGTCCGTCTCGGCGACGTCGCGACGATGAGCCAGGGCGTCGTGCCGCAATGGATGCGCGTCACCGCCGACGGTCAGGATGCGGTCCTGCTGAACGTCTATCAACAGCCCGGCGCGAACAGCGTCGCGATGGCGCGCGCGATTCGTGCGAAGCTCGCCGCGTTCGAGCCGCAGATGCCCGCAGGCGTGCATCTGTCGAACTGGTACGACCAGAGCGAACTCGTGATCGCGTCGGCCACCAGCGTGCGCGACGCGATCATGATCGGCGTGGTGCTCGCCGCACTGACGCTGTTCGTGTTCCTGCGCAACTGGAAGATCACCGCGATCGCGGTCGCGCTGGTGCCGGTCGTGATGGCCACGACGATCCTGCTGCTCGACGTGTTCGGCATGGGCTTCAACATCATGACGCTAGGCGGCATGGCCGCGGCGGTCGGCCTCGTGATCGACGATGCGATCGTGATGATCGAACACATCGTGCGACGCATGCGCGAGGCCGGCGCGCGCGCGTTTCACGGCCGCGTGATGGCCGCGGCGCTCGAATTTACGCGGCCGCTCGCGGGTTCGTCGGCGGCGACGCTGATCATCTTCGTGCCGCTCGCCTTTCTGTCAGGCGTGACGGGGGCGTTTTTCAAGGCGCTGTCGCTGACGATGGCAAGCGCGCTGCTGATTTCGTTTCTGGTCACGTGGCTCGCGGTGCCGATCCTGTGCGACCGCTGGCTGAAGCCGGAAGACGCCGAGGAGCACAAGGAAACGCGTTTCGCCGCGTGGCTGAACCGTCGCTATGCGGTGACGGTCGGGCGTGTGATCGCACGGCCGCCGCTCGTGTTGCTGGGCGTCGTGCCGTTGATCGTCGTCGCGGCGTTCGCGTTCACGCGCGTCGGCAGCGGCTTCATGCCGAGCATGGACGAAGGCGGCTTCGTGCTCGACTATCACACGCGGCCGGGCACCTCGATCACCGAAACCGACCGGCTGATGAAGCAGATCGAGCAGATCGTGCGCGCCAATCCGAACGTCGCGACCTATTCGCGACGCACCGGCGCGGGTCTCGGCGGCGATCTGAACGAGCCGAACAAAGGCGACTTTTTCGTGCGGCTGAAGTCCGGCAAGCGCGAACCGATCGACACCGTGATGGAGGAAATCCGCTCTCAGATCGACGCGCAGGTGCCGGGCGTCAGCATCGAACTCGCGCAGCTGATGGAAGATCTGATCGGCGATCTGACCGCGGTGCCGCAGCCGGTGCAGATCAAGATCTTCTCCGACGACCCCAACACGCTCGACGCCACCGCGCGCAAGGTCGCCGCGCGCATCGGCCAGATTCAAGGCATCGTCGATGTGAACGACGGCATCAATCCCGCCGGCGATGCGATCGAACTGCACATCCTGCCCGCTGCCGCCGCGGCAGAAGGGATGGACCCGCAGGCGATCGCGCAGGCGGTCACCGATATGCTCGAAGGCAACGTCGCGACGCAATTCCAGAGCGGCCCGAAAACGGTCGGCGTGCGCGTGCGGGTCGACGGCGTGCGCCAGATGACCGATACGCAACTCGGACAGTTACAGATCCGCGCGCCGGACGGACATCTGTTCGCGCTGAAGCGCGTCGCCGATCGCGTGACGGTGACCGGTCAGCCCGAGATCAGCCGCTCGAACCTGAAGCGGATGGTCGCCGTGACCGCGCGCATCGACGGGCGCGATCTCGGTTCGACGATTGCCGACGTGCAAAAGGCGCTCGGCGACGCGAACCTGCTGCCCGCCGGCGTCTACTACGAACTCGGCGGTCTGTACCAGCAACAGCAGATTGCCTTCAAGGGGCTGCTGAGCGTGTTCGGCGCGGCGATCGCGCTGGTGTTCGGGCTGCTGCTGTTCCTCTACGAACGACTGCGGGTCGCGCTCGCAGTGTTGATCATGCCGCTGCTCGCGGCGGGAGCGGTCTTCATCGGCCTGTGGATCACCGGTATCGAGTTGAACATCTCGGCGATGATGGGGATGACGATGATTATCGGCATCGTCACCGAGGTCGCGATCTTCTATGTGTCGGAGTTGCAGGCGCTGGTGCGCGACGAGGACATGCCGTTCGACGACGCGTTGCAGGCCGCCGGCCGCAACCGTCTGCGTCCAATCGCGATGACGACGATCGCCGCGATCCTCGCGCTGTTGCCGCTCGCGTTCGCGTTGGGGCAAGGCTCGGCGATGCAGCAACCGCTCGCGATCGCGATCATTTCCGGGCTGATCGTGCAATTGCCGCTCGTGCTGGTACTGCTGCCAGTCCTGCTGAAGCTGTTGATGAAGAAGCAGGCTGTGTGATCGATCGGTACGCACGGTGCGTCGTGCGTGCCGCGCGGCAGCCGTTATCTCACGCCAGCACGTCCGCGAATCCCCCGACCCGCGCGCCCAGCGCGCGGATCGCGGCGGCCACGCGCGGCGACAGCAGCGCCTGCAGTTCGTCGGCATGACGGTAATCGCGCATGCCATCGCTCAACGCATCGCCGCAGAACGCCGGATGACAGTAGATCTCGCCGACCCCGTGCGGCAGATCGGCGAGCGCGGCGAGCCACGCCGCTTCGTCCATGCGGCCGCTCGCGGCGATACCGACCACGTAGTCGTTGTGCGCGACGCCCGCGCGCTCGAGCCGCGTCTTCACGTGCGCGATCCACGGGCGTAGCCAGAGCGGCGCGTTCGCCTCGAACGGCAGACGCATCGCCTTCATTCCGTAGTCGCGGCCGATGTCGAGAATCAGATCGAGCACGGTCGGATGCAGATGAAAATGCTTGTGCGTGTTCACGTGGTCGAGTGTCAGGCCGGTCGCGGCGAACGCTTCGAATTGCGCGCGAATTTCGCGCGCGAGTTGCCGGCGCACGTGCGGCAGAAAGAAAAAACGCATGCCGTCGCGCACCA
This sequence comes from Paraburkholderia antibiotica, assembly GCF_012927125.1. Classification (GTDB taxonomy): domain Bacteria; phylum Pseudomonadota; class Gammaproteobacteria; order Burkholderiales; family Burkholderiaceae; genus Paraburkholderia; species Paraburkholderia antibiotica. The sequence goes on along the minus strand of NZ_JABBFZ010000004.1, from coordinate 181,550 downwards.
TGTTGCTGCCGAAGCGGCCATGCTCGTCGAGCAACGCGGCGATCTGCGCGCGCGGCGTCAGCGCGGCGCCGTCGGCGAGCACCAGATGCAGGCCCACCCGCAACGCCGGCAACGCCCGTGCGCGGGCGAGCGCATCCTCGACGGCCGGCGCGCCGACCATCAGGCTCGCGGCGCGCAACACGCCGTCGCGATGCGCGCGTTCGACCGCGGCATTGACGCGCGGATGCAGGCCGAAGTCGTCGGCGGTGACGATCAGTCCGCGGGTGGCGTTCGGTGTCGAGGGTTCCATTGCAGGTTTCATCGCGCGATTCACGTGAGACTGTCGAGCCGACCACGACGCTCGGCGGCCGTCGTGCCGACCTGCATGCGCGCGCCGCGCCGCGCCACCTGCGAACCGAACGCGCTGACGAGCCATTGCAGCGCGAGCAGCGTATCGCGCAACGGCAGCAGCGGCAGATCGCGCCAGAACGTACGCGTGCGGCGCGACGCCCGCAGATGCAGCAGCAGGCGCGCGCCAAAGCTCAGCGCGCTCGCCGATGCGCTCGCCACCACCACCGCGAACGGCGTATGAACGCACGCGCTCGTCGCCAACGACGCGCTCAGCCACACGCTCGTCAACAGCCAAGGCGTCGGGAACGTGATCAGCAGCGACGCGAAACCGGATGGGTTGATCGAGCGGATCGTGCGCAGCCAGCGCGTTTCGCGCTGCCACAGCGCGGCGAAGGTCGGCTCGATCACGTCGGTGGCGACCATCACGCGCGACAGCACCGTTTGCAACCCGAGTGCGCGCACGTGTTCGGCAAGCCAGTAATCGTCGGCGAGGCAATTCTTCAGCGCATCGAAGCCGCCGATGCGATCGAGCGTCGCGCGCCGCAACGCGAGCGTCGCACCGAAGCCGAAGCGGCGCGAACCCAGCGCATGCGCAACGCGCACCGACGGCGCGAACCATTCGTTGATGAACAATGCGCCGACGCGCGGCCAGAAACCGCCGACGCCGCGCGCGACGTACAGGCACGTGACCACGCCGACGTTCGGGTCCGCGAGCGGCGCGGCCACGCTGTCGAGATAATCCGCATCGACCGCGATGTCGCTGTCGGCGATCACGATCACGTCGTGACGCGCGCGCGCCGCCATGTTGATCAGATTGCTGACCTTCAGATTGCTGCCGTGCACGCGCGTGTCGATCGCGAGTTCGATGTCGTGCGTTGGATAGGCGGCCTGCAAACGGCGCACCACCGCGATCGCCGGATCGTGCGGCGACGACACGCCGAGCACCAGCTGGAAGTGCCGATGCCGCTGTTCGCAGAAGGTGCGCAGATTTTCGTAAAGGCGCGGCTCGGCGCCGCACAGCGGTTTCAGCACGCTGACGCCGACCTGCGAGAACGGATGGAAAGAAGTGGCGGCATGACAGGCGCCGTTGAGCGACGCATTGCGCGCGGCACGCGTGGTCCTGCCATGATGATTCGACTTATGCCGCGCGGTGAAAAACGGCATCGTCAACGCGGCTGCCATCGTATAGATCGATGCGCCGATGCACCCCGCCAGCAGAACCCATTCACCTACCGTCAATGCGTGCGCCAGCATTGTCCGAATCCGTCAGTGCCCGGCCAGCACGAACGGTCGCCCTGTCAGACGCAGATGTAGCACGACGAGCCAGCGCCGCGGACAATCGGGCGCGAGCGCGACCGACGCATTGCCGACGCCAGCCGGTGTAACGAAATCGCGTTGCAGCGCGGAGTAAAAAGCATCCTGCGCGAATTCGCGCGCTACCGCCACACCGCCGACGATCACCGCCAGCGCGAACAGCCGGAACGAAGTGGAATCGAAAAACGCCTCGGGAACCGGCAGCACCGGCAGCGCGAGACATAACACCACCTCGACGCCAACGGCCGTGAGAGAGGCGATCAGCAGATGGGCTCGCAGCATGTCGATGATGACTGGCTTCATAACGTGCCTCTCGCGTGGTCCCGTGAGCTGACGGATGCGCGACGTCATGGGCGGAGAACTCGCTGGTGTCGCCTGCAGACGACATCGATCGGCATAATGATGTCTGCCGCATCGATCCATCGAAGTCCTTACGATCGGATTGCGACGATCCGACGATGCTATGGTCTCGCGCGCACATCACACCCTGCGACGACCATTGATAGCGCGTCGATAGTATCGATTCAAGCTGAAGGAAACCTTAAGCAACCGCAAGGTATGAAGCGGCTAACGAACGGCGTGGTTAAACTTGCCGGGCACGTCCGGTTGCGCACAGGCGTGCATGAACCGCCGCTTGAATAAATACGCGGTACGTTATGCAATAAAACTACCCAATGGAATCTTTGCCTCATGCGTGTACTCCTCGTAGAAGACGACGAGCTGATCGGCTGCGGTGTCGAAGCGGGCCTGCGGCAGGCCGGCTTCACGGTCGACTGGGCCCGCGACGGCCATAAGGCCGGCCTGGCACTCGACACCACGCAATACGCGTTGGTCGTGCTCGATCTCGGTCTGCCGCGCGTGAGCGGTACGGAACTGCTCACGCGCTGGCGCGACGCCGACAACCACGTGCCGGTGCTCGTGCTGACCGCGAAGGGCACGGTCGCCGATCGCGTCGACGGTCTCGAAGCCGGCGCCGACGACTACCTCGGCAAACCGTTCGATCTCACCGAGCTGGTCGCGCGTTGCCGCGCGCTGTTACGCCGCGCACAAGGACGCAGTATCGATCTGATTCGTTACCAGAATCTGACAGTGAATCCGGCCGCGCAAACGGTGCAGGTCGATGCAAACCGCGTGCCACTCACGTCGCGCGAATGGGCGATCCTGCTGCAATTGCTGACCAACCTCGGCATTCCGCAGTCGCGCTCGCGACTCGAGGAAAGCCTGTACGGCTGGCAGGAAGAAATCGAAAGCAATGCGATCGAGGTACACGTGTCGAATCTGCGCAAGAAGCTCGGCGCGGGGCTGATCAAGACCGTGCGCAATATCGGCTATGTGATGGAGAAGGAATGATGGGACCGTCGATTCGTCGGCGCCTCGCGCTGCTCGTGCTCGCGAGTATCGCGCTCGTGTGGGGCGTCGCGCTCGTCACCAGCTACCGGCAGGCGACGCGCGAAGTCGGCGAATGGGAAGAAGCGCGGCTCGCGGAGCTCGCGCAGATCCTCGCGCTGCTCGATCAGCCGAATCTGACCACGCTCGCCAACGCGCGCATCGACGTGCGCGAAGAAGAAAAAGGCGGCGACCCCGGCGCGAACGATCTCGACGACGACGACACCCTGCCGCGCGACGCCCTCTTCCAGGTGCTCGCCGCCAACGGTCAGGTTCTGGCGGGCAGCCCGCAACTGCACGCGCTCATGGCATGGGATCTGCCGCTGCCGGCCACGAGCGGCACGCAGGACATCATGCTGGGCGGCCAGATGTATCACTCGTTCACGCTGCGCAACAGCACGCTCGGCCATAGCGTGCGCGTGTTCGAGCCGGCCAATACGCGCAGCGATCTGGTGAGCGGCGTCGCGCGCCGCATCGCGCGGCCGACGCTGATCGCGCTGCCGGTGCTGGCGGTTCTCGTATGGTTCAGCATCGGCTGGAGTCTCGCGCCGCTGCAGGTGCTGTCGGCCGCAATCCGTTCGCGCGACATCAACCGGATGGAGCCGATCGGCATCGGCCGCACGCCGATCGAGGTGTGGCCGCTCGTCGATGCGATCAATCAGATGCTCGCGCGCCTGCATCGTTCGCTCGAACGCGAGCGTGCATTTACCGCCGATGCCGCGCACGAACTGAAAACGCCGCTCGCCGCGATCAAGGTGCAGGCGCAGGTCGCGCTCGCCGAGCCGGACATCGCGCTGCAGCGGCTCGCGATGGAGCGCGTCGTGCAGGGTGTCGATCGCAGCGCGCGGCTCGCGGAGCAACTGCTGCTGCTCGCGCGGCTCGACGTGCAGGAGAAAGTGCCGACCGAGCCGCTGAAGCCGGCGGCGATCGCGAAGACCGCGCTGCTCGCGAACGAGCGCAACGCGCAGCAGAAACATGTGAGCGTGATGCTGATCGGCGACATGCTCGCCGAGATCGACGCCGAGCCGGTGCTGATCGGCATCCTGCTCGACAATCTGCTCGATAACGCGATCAAGTACGGACGCGCGGGCGGCAACGTCGAAGTGTCGGTGCGTCAGGCGGACGGGCAGGTGCACGTGAGCGTGCGCGACGACGGCCCGGGCGTCGAGCCCGACGATCTCGCGCGTCTGACGAACCGCTTTTTCCGCGCAACAGGCAATCAGGCGACGGGTAGTGGACTGGGCTTATCGATCGTCGAGCGGATCGCCGCGCATTTCGGCGCGAACGTGCAGCTCGGCGCGGGTATCGGCGAGCGCGGGCTCGCGGTCAGGGTGTCGTTTCCGGCGTATGGGCCGGCGCGCTGAAGGCACTGGGGAGGTCGTTGCTCGGCGTGGCGGGAAGAATGCGGATCACTCGGTGGATCACACCGCGGACCACCGCGCGCGGCGTGAATGGCGAAGCGTGGCATGACGTAAGCGGCGAACGGACAAACCGGTCGCCCTTCGCAAGCATCAGTCGAAAGCGTCAACCGAAAGCATCAGTGCCGCTCGCGGTGCCCCTGCGCGTCAGCCACGCCCGAGCGCTGCCCGGCCAGTTCGGCGCGCACGCGCGGCGGTGTCGCGGGTGTGCCCGCGCCACCGGACGACTCGAAAAACTGCCACGCAATCAGCCCCGGCACGAACATCAGCAGATCGCGAATGCGCCGCGCGGCGGCGAGCGCGAGACAGGTGGCGGGATCCAGCCCCAACGCACCGCCGATCAGAATAAACGCGCCCTCCTGCACCCCCAGCCCGCCCGGCACGAAGAACGCCGCGCTGCTGATCGCCTGAATCAGCGATTCGATCACGACCGCCTCGACGAGCGTCACGCGCGCGCCGAGAAAATACAGCGCGAGCCAGATTTCGAGCGAGGTCAGGAAGCATTGCAGCGGCTGCCAGAAGAACAGATAGCGCAGTATCACCGCGCGGCGCCGCCAGATCACCTTGATCGACTGATCGATCTGCGCGGACTGTCCGACGAGCGTCGCGAGCTTGCCGCTCGTCATGCGGTTGAGCGCGCGCGTGATGCGCTCGAACGGGTTCGCATGCTGGACGAGCGCGAACAGCAGCAGCAACGGCGTCAGCACGACGATGCCCCATGCGAGCTGACTGGCGAGCCGCAGCGCGCCCGATTGCGCATGCGCGAACAGAAAGCCGATGCCCACCATCGTGAACATCAGCTGGCTGATGACGGTCAGCTGCATGTCGACGATGATGCTGCCCACCGCCGTCGATGACCGCACGCCCCAGCGTTTGAGCATGCGGAACGACACCAGCTCACCGCCGATGCGCGCGACCGGCAGCATGCAGTTGACCGATTCGCGCACCCATACCAGATGCAGCATCTTGCCGACGCTCGGCCGGTTCGCGCCGCGAATCAGCGAGCGCCAGTCGCAGGCGTTGGCGAGCATCGGCAGCACGTGCGCGAGCGCGGCCAGCACGAGCCCGGCGCCGGCCGCGCGCAACGCGCCGAACACCGCGCCCGGATCCTCGCGCCATACGAGCCAGAGCGACACCAGCAAACCCACGAGCGCGGCTGCACGGCCGAGGTGCTTCATCATGCGGGCACCTCGTATGCTTCGTGGCCCGGCGCGAAATGGAGCGCAACAGCTGCGCCCTTTTGCGCCATCGATTGCGCCGCGGTGTGCACTAGCGTATGCGCCATTGTGTACGCCACCGTATGTGCCATCGCATGTACCGCATCAAGCATCGACTTTTGAGGCGCGTTTCGTTCGGCCTTTATTGCAGCCTTTATCGCGGCCTCTATTGCAACCGATACCGCCGCGCGCCGCAGCGGCACCCACGCCGCCCTACGCGTCGCCGCGCGCACTGCCCGCCACGCCGCTGCCAGCCGCCCGCCTCGCCACGGCTGCGGCCACGGCCCGTTGCCGACCTCTTCGTTCATTGCCCGCCCAATCCGCCGTTCGTTCGTCATTCGTCCTGTACGGCCGACAGCAGTCCATCGCCGTCGACCTTGAAGCTGAAGCCCCGCCAGATCACCCGCGACGAGCGGAAGCTCGCGACGAAAATCGCAAACGATACGATATCCCATATCGGTAGCAGCCACAGGTCGCGACAGTGCTGGCGCAACGCGCGATCGGTGCGCCACTTCAGCGTGAGCCGCGCGACCATCGCGATCAGCACGAGCGGCCACGTCCACGGCGCAGCCCCCGAAAACGCGAGCGCCAGCAGCGCGAACGCGAACGGATGCACGAGCGCCGAGCCGAAATGGCCGAGCGGATCGATACGGCGAATCGTGCGGCTCCAGCGCAGTTCGTGCGCGACCAGCTGCGTCGCGCTCGCTTCGACGCACGCATGCGCGATCGCGAACGACGGAATCGCGACTTCCTCGCCGATCGCGCGCACCGCTTCGCCGATTGCATGGTCCTCGGCCAGGTGACGCGCAAACGGGTCGAAGCCGCCGATCCGCTCGTAGGTGTCGCGCCGCATCGCGATGGTCTGGCCGAAGCACGGCCGCGCGAGCCCGAGCGCGAGCCCCGTGACGACGCCCGGCAGGAACTGGTAGTTGGTCGCGATCGCCGACAGGCGTGGCCAGAAACCCGGATCGGGCTGGCCGCGATACGCGCAGGTGACGAGCCCGACGCCCGGCTTCTGCAACGTACCGATCACGTTGCGCAGATAGTCGGGGCCGACGCTCACGTCGCTGTCGGCGAACACCAGCATGTCGTGGCGCGCCTGCGGCAGCATGTTGAGGATATTGCTGATCTTGCGGTTCGGGCCGTACAGGCGCGCGTCGGCGACTACCGTCATGTCGGCGTCCGGATGCAGCAGACGCAGTTCCTCGACGGCCTGCAGCGCCGGGTCGGCCGAATCGTGAACGCCGAACAGAAATTGCACGGGCGCTGGATAGTCCTGCCTGCAGAAGCTCGACAGATTGTCGAGCAACGCCCACTCGTTGCCGTGCAACGGCTTGACGATGGTGACGGGTGGAAAACTGCTGGGTTCGGCCCCCGCCCTCGAGAAGAAACGCCCGATCAGCACGCTCGCGAGCACGGTATAGCCGATGCCGACAACGGCCGCCGCCGCGCACGCATACGCGAGCGTGACGGCGGCGACGTGTGCGGCGTTCACGCCTCGTGTGCGCGCAGGAAGCGGAAGAATTCGACGCCTTCGCGCAGGCGTCGTTTCATCATGTCCCAGCTCGTCAGCATTTCGCGCAGGATCTCCCAGATCTTCGACGGCCGGAAATAGAAACGCTTATAGAAGTTTTCGAGCTGGTGATACATCTCGTCGCGCGACAGATGCGGATAACCGATCGCCGCCAGCTGCACGCCTTCCTTGCTGACAAGATTGATGACCTTGTTCTCCGCGAGCCAGCCGTTCTCGACCGCCTGGTTGTACAGCGTGGTGCCGGGATACGGCGCGGCGAGCGACACCTGGATCGTCAGCGGATTGATCTCTTTCGCGTACTCGATGGTCTTCTGGATCGTTTCCGGCGTCTCGCCCGGCAGGCCCAGAATGAAGGTGCCGTGAACCTTGATGCCGAGTTTGCGGCAGTCCTGCGCGAAGCGCCGCGCGATGTCCGTGCGCAGGCCCTTCTTGACGTTCAGCAGGATCTGATCGTCGCCGGATTCGTAGCCGACCAGCAGCAGGCGCAGGCCGTTTTCCCGCATGATCTTCAGCGTCGAGTAAGGTACGTTCGCCTTCGCGTTGCACGACCACGTGACGCCCAGCTTGCCCATGCCTCGCGCGATTTCCTCGGCTCGCGGCTTGAAGTCAGTGAAGGTGTCATCGTCGAACATGATCTCCTTGACTTCGGGCATGTTGTCGCGAATCCACTTCACTTCCTCGAGCACGTTCTCGACCGAGCGCACCCGGTAGCGATGCCCGCCGACCGTTTGCGGCCACAGGCAGAACGTGCATTTCGAACGGCAGCCGCGACCCGTATACAGCGACACGTACGGGTGCTTCAGATAGCCGTTGAAATAGTTCTTGATGGTCAGGTCGCGCTTGTAGATCGGCGCGACGAACGGCAGCTCGTCCATGTTTTCGAGGATCGGGCGCGCTTCGTTGTGCTCAATCGAACCGTCGGGCGCGCGATAGCTCAAGCCGAGGATCTGCGCGAACGGCTTGCCTTCGGCGATTTCCTTGCAGGTGTAATCGAATTCTTCGCGGCACACGAAGTCGATCGCCTGGGTCGCGACGAGCGAATTATGCGGATCGACCGCGACCTTCGCGCCGACCATGCCGACCAGCAACGACGGCTTGCGCTTCTTGAGGTCTTCGGCGAACAACGCGTCGGTCGGGAAAGACGGGGTGCTGGTGTGGATCACCACCAGATCGTATTGCGTGGCGATGTCGAGCGCGGCTTCGACCGACAGGCCGTCCGCGGTCGCGTCGAGCACACGGCTATCGGGAACGAGTGCGGCGGGTTGTGCGAGCCATGTCGGATACCAGAACGAACGCACTTCACGCTTGGCCTGATAGCGCGAACCCGCGCCACCATCGAAGCCGTCGTAGGACGGCGCCTGCAAGAACAGGGTTTTCATGGATGCTCCAGCAAACCTTTTCGGCGCTTTCGGTTTTACGTCGGGAATCTATCTGATCCATTGCCCGTGCGCCGGCCGCCAGAGCCTGCACACGACGCGCACGTGACGGCGGCCGCGGTCCTGAATGGCCACGGGCAGTGGCGCAAATAGTACGGAGCAAAGCTGAAGGAAACCTGAAGATAATACTGCGTTAGGGCGGCGAGCGGCATGCCCGAATAAGCCGATTTGTTGCGATCTTTCGAGTCGGTTACTCATGTCGCATCGATGTGGTATGCCGGGATATCACAGTGTGCCCGCGAGCATGACGCCGCCTTGCGTTCGATCCCGGCAGCGGCGGCGTCCCACTTCAGACGATGTTCCTACGATCCCGCACTACGGCTTTCAGGTCGCGTTGCGCGACCTGACGCGGGTTTGACCTCACACGGGTTTGATGTCGGCCGCCTGTTTGCCCTTCGGGCCTTGCTTGATTTCGAAGCTGACCTTCTGGTTTTCCTGCAACGACTTGAAGCCGTCGGCGCGAATCTCCGAAAAATGGGCGAACAGGTCTTCGCCGCCGTCATCGGGAGTGATGAAGCCGAAGCCTTTCGCGTCGTTGAACCATTTCACTGTTCCGGTTGGCATGTCGATGTCCTCGTGATGCGTGGGTTAAGTGGTTGAATACATGAAGGTTGAATACATGAAGGTTGAATACATGAAGGTTGAATACATGAAGCATGAAACACGAAGCGCCGCGCGTTGTCTACTGCCCGATGTCGGCCGGCGCCCGGCCCGGGCCGCGAGGCCGGACCGTGCCAGGCACCGAGCAAGCGGCGTGCCGCGCCCCGCCCGACGACCCGCGTTCGGTACGATGCGCCGCAATCAGATAAGATAATTGGTATCGGCAGTTCATTCACGGCCGCGCAGGTCTGTCGCCCCCGCTTCACGACCGCGCGGCCTGTTTGTTTTTCCCACTTACAGGAATCAGCAAGGAACCAGTATGGCCATCTCGAGCTACACCGATACCCGACTTCTGATCAACGGCGAATGGTGCGACGCCGCCAGCGGCAAGACTCTCGACGTGATCAACCCCGCGACCGGCCAGGCCATCGGCAAGGTCGCGCATGCCGGCATCGCCGATCTGGACCGCGCGCTCGACGCCGCGCAGCGCGGCTTCGAAGCCTGGCGCAAGGTGCCGGCCAACGAGCGCGCCACCATCATGCGCAAGGCCGCCGCGCTGGTGCGCGAGCGTGCCGCCGACATCGGCCGCCTGATGACGCAGGAACAGGGCAAGCCGTTCGCCGAAGCGCGCGTCGAAGTGCTGGCCGCGGCCGACATCATCGAATGGTTCGCGGACGAAGGCCGCCGCGTGTACGGCCGGATCGTGCCGTCGCGCAACCTCGCGCAGCAGTCGCAGGTGCTCAAGGAGCCGATCGGCCCGGTCGCGGCGTTCACGCCGTGGAACTTCCCGGTCAACCAGGTCGTGCGCAAGCTGTCGGCGGCGCTCGCCTGCGGCTGCTCGTTCCTCGTCAAGGCGCCGGAAGAAACCCCGGCCTCGCCCGCCGCGCTGCTGCAGGCGTTCGTCGAAGCCGGCGTGCCGGCCGGCACGGTCGGCCTCGTGTTCGGCGATCCGGCTGAAATCTCGAGCTACCTGATCCCGCATCCGGTGATCCGCAAGGTCACGTTCACCGGCTCGACGCCGGTCGGCAAGCAGCTCGCGGCCCTCGCCGGCTCGCACATGAAGCGCGCGACGATGGAACTCGGCGGCCACGCACCGGTGATCGTCGCGGAAGACGCCGACGTCGCGCTCGCCGTCAAGGCAGCCGGCGCCGCGAAGTTCCGCAACGCAGGCCAGGTCTGCATTTCGCCGACGCGTTTCCTCGTGCACAACAGCATCCGTGAAGAATTTGCCACGGCGCTCGTCAAGCATGCCGAAAGCCTGAAGCTCGGCGACGGTCTCGCCGAAGGCACCACGCTCGGGCCGCTCGCCAACGCGCGCCGTCTGACCGCGATGGCCAAGGTCGTCGAAGACGCTCGCAAGACCGGCGCGAAGGTCGCGACGGGTGGCGAGCGCGTCGGCTCGGAAGGCAACTTCTTCGCGGCCACCGTGCTGACCGACGTGCCGCTCGAAGCGGACGTGTTCAACAACGAGCCGTTCGGCCCGATCGCGGCGATCCGCGGCTTCGACAAGCTCGAAGAGGCAATCGCCGAAGCGAACCGTCTGCCGTACGGTCTGGCCGGCTACGCGTACACGAAGTCGTTCGCCAATGTGCATCTGCTGTCGCAGCAGATGGAAGTCGGCATGCTGTGGATCAACCAGCCCGCCACGCCGACGCCGGAAATGCCGTTCGGCGGCGTCAAGGACTCCGGCTACGGCTCGGAAGGCGGTCCGGAAGCGATGGAAGCCTACCTCGTGACGAAGGCCGTCACGGTGATGGCGGTTTAAGAAAGCGCATCGGCCGCGGCGCGGGTGACGCAGGCGCGTCATTCGCGCGGTGGCCGATCTGTGGCCGATAACCGTTTTTCATCGATCTGCCAGGTCCGCGAGCCCCAAATCTCGCGGACCTTTTTTATTGCCATGCACACTATTTCCGCCGAATCGATGCAGCCGACACTGAGCGGCACGCACGTCGAACTGCAGCCGCTGCGCGAAGAACACGCACCGGCGCTCGTCGCGGCCGCCGCCGACGGGCAGTTGTGGGACATGAAGCTGACCGTGGTGCCGGACGCATCGACCGTCGATGCCTATATCGCTACCGCGCTCGCGGGCCGCGCGGCCGGCACCGTGATGCCGTTCGTGATCGTGCGGCGCGATAACAACGTCAACGCTAACGACGCGGGCTGCGGACGGATCGTCGGCAGTACGCGGTTCTGGAAGATCGATCGCGCGAATCGCAAGCTCGAAATCGGCCACACGTGGCTCGCGGCGTCGGCGCAGCGCTCGGCCGTGAACACCGAGGCGAAGTATGTGCTGCTGTGCCACGCGTTCGACGCAATGCACTGCGTGCGCGTGCAGTTCACCACCGACGAACTCAACGACCGCTCGCGCGCGGCGATCCTGCGTATCGGCGCGCAACAGGAAGGCGTGGTCCGGCACGAGCGGATCATGCCGGACGGACGCAAGCGCAACTCGGTGCGCTTTAGCATCATCGACGACGAATGGCCGGCGGTGAAGGCGATGCTTGAGGCGAAGCTGGCGGGCTGAGAGGACGCACGGGCGGCTCAGGCGGCTCAGGCGCGCATCACAATCTGTCGCGAGCGGCCCGCGAATCGGCGAGCCACCCGCCCGCCGAACACATCACGTCACCTTCGCGGCAAGCCCATCAACAAGCCGGGCCGCCCTCACGCGCGGAACCGGCCTTCTCTCCCCCCCATCACCCCATCAAACGTGCGCATCCCGCTCGTTCATCGGTGCGGTCTGCGTCGCCACCGCGAACTCTTCGCGCAGCGCATCGCGCGCATGATGCCGGCGCACCCACAGCGCGGTCAGGATCGGCACGAGGATCGCGGTCACCAGACACGCGGTCGCCACCATCGCGGTCGCGGCCGGCACCAACGGTTTGAAGCTCGGGATCATGTCGGCGATGATCGCCGGATTCGCGACCGCGGCGCCCGCCGTCGACGACGCCGCCAGCCCCGCCGCACCGTTGCCGCCGGCGATCCAGCGATCGGCGAGAATCAGCGGCACGCCGGTCACGACGATCACGCCGAGCCCGAGCACGACGCCCGGCAACCCGCTCGTGACGATCACGTTCAGATCGATGCCGTTGCCGAGCGCAAAGCCGAAAAACGGAATCAGCGGATGCACGCAGCGGCCGAACAGATCGCGCAGCTCGCTATCGAAGTTGCCCAGCGCAAAGCCGATCAGAAACGGTAGCACCGCGCCGACGAACAGCCGCGGCTCGAAGAACGCGACGCCGGTCGCGCCGAGAATGAGCATGCTGATCAGCGGCCCCGATTCGACCGACATCAGCACGAACGCGCCCGCCTCCTCCTTGGTGCCGTATTGCTGCATCACGGCCGCATACAGACCGCCGTTGGTCATGTCCATCGAGGTCGTGATCGCGAGGATCGACAGCCCGGCGAACAGCCCGGTCTTGATGCCGTCGACCGGAATGAAGCGCGCCGCGATCAGCGTGACGATCCACGCGACCAGCATCTTGGTGGCCAGCAGCGTGCCCGATTTGCGCAGCACGGTGCCGGTCGCGCGCAGATCAATCGTCGCGCCCATGCAGAAGAACCACACCGCGAGGATCGGCACCGTGCCGGTGATCAGGCCGTTGGTGAACGAGCCGAAATACTTGCCCGCGCCCGGCGCGAACGTGTGCACACAGGCACCGAGCAATAGCGGCACCAGCATCAGACCACCAGGAATGCGGTCGATGGCCTTCTTGATCTTCATGCCTCCTCCATGGACTGTCACGTCCCGTTGACGGGTGGATTACCCGGGGTGATGTCCCGTTCTGCGCCGAGCTCTCCCTGTTCGGCGCAATATAGCATCATAAAAGGAACGTCGTTCCGTTTTATTGCTTCCCGTCGTCCTATCGTTTACCCGTTACGAACTGTAAGCCTTATCTGGCTTGATACCGCACAGCAATATTTTCGGACCGACGTTCCGAAATGCGAATTCCTGCGTTACAGTTTCGGGCACACGGCGAGCGCCGAGCGACCGGAGACCCCGCATGGAAGTGAGACAGGCCTGCAACAGCGAATACGCGAAAACGCTCGACACGACCGGCTTGCGCCGCGAGTTTCTGGTCGAGCAGATTTTCGAGCGCGATGCGCTGAAGCTCACCTATAGCCACATCGACCGCATCATCGTGGGTGGGGTGTGGCCGGTCGGGCGCGCGGTCGAGGTGCCCAGCGCGCTCGGCAAATCAATCGGCGTCGGCTATCTGCTGGAGCGGCGCGAACTGGGCGCGATCAATATCGGCGGTGACGGCTGGGTCGAGGTCGACGGCACGCGCTACACGGTGCGTCACGAAGAGGCGATCTATATCGGCAAGGGCACGCAGTCGGTCACGTTCGGCAGCGCCGATACCACCGACGCCACCCGCGCCGCGAAGTTCTATCTGAACTGCGCGCCCGCGCACACCGCTTATCCGACCCGCACGATCTCGCTGGCCGAGGCGTCGCCCGAAACGCTCGGCGATCCGGCCACCGGCAACCGCCGCACGATCCACAAGTTCATCGTGCCCGACGTGCTGCCGACCTGTCAGCTGTCGATGGGCATGACCCGGCTCGAACCCGGCAGCCTGTGGAACACGATGCCGTGCCACACGCACGAGCGCCGCATGGAGGTGTATTTCTATTTCGACCTCGCCGACGATGCCGCGGTCTTTCATCTGATGGGCGAGCCGCACGAAACGCGGCACATCGTGGTGCGCAACGAGCAGGCGGTGATCTCGCCGAGCTGGTCGATTCACTCGGGCGTCGGCACGCGCGCATACACGTTCATCTGGGGCATGGTCGGCGAGAACCAGGTGTTCGGCGACATGGATCATCTCGCGGTCCGCGAGCTGCGCTGAGCGCGTCGCGACGCTTTACCGGGTACGACATGAGCTCGACCACCTTGAACACTTTCGATCTGACCGGCAAGGTCGCCATCGTCACCGGCAGCAACACCGGTCTCGGCGCCGGCATGGCGGTCGCGCTCGCCGCGGCCGGTTGCGACATCGTCGGCGTGAGCCGCGCCTATGCGGGCGACACCGCCGCGCGCGTCAAAGCGCTCGGACGCCGCTTCGCCGACGTGCGCGCGGATCTGTCGTCGATCGCACCCGTCGACGACATCGTGCATGCGGCGCTCGAAGCGTTCGGCCGTGTCGACGTGCTGGTCAACAACGCAGGCATCATCCAGCGCGACGACGCGCTGACGTTCAGCGAAGACGCGTGGGACGCGGTGATGGACGTCAATCTGAAGAGCCTGTTCTTTCTGTCGCAAGCGACCGCACGGCAGTTCGTGCGCCAGGGCGACGGCGGCAAGATCATCAACGTCGCGTCGATGCTGTCGTTCCAGGGCGGCATTCGCGTCGCCTCGTACACCGCGTCGAAAAGCGGCGTGCTCGGCCTCACGCGGCTGCTCGCGAACGAATGGGCGGCGCAGCGCATCAACGTGAACGCGATCGCACCGGGCTATATGGCGACCGCGAACACCGCCGCGTTGCGCGACGACGCGCAGCGCAACGACGAGATTCTCGGCCGCATTCCGGCCGGCCGCTGGGGCGTGCCCGACGATCTGGCCGGGCCGGTGGTTTTTCTGGCGTCGTCGGCATCGGACTACGTGCATGGGCATACACTGGCGGTGGATGGCGGCTGGCTCGCGCGCTAGGCTGGCCACGCGTCGGACGGATTCGTCGCCAGCGTTCGCACAACGCGCTATGCTCTCGCGCCGGTGCTTTCGATCGACGGCGCGAGTGGGTACAGACAGGGAATGACGGACATGGCGGCAAAAGCAACACCGAAAAACACGGCGCAAACGGGTGCACGAAACCCGCGCAAGAATGCAGCCGACACCCCCGCGCTCGATACCGACGGCGCCGAGCGCGGCGAATCGGCGTCGTCGATCGGGCGGGTTTTTGCGATTCTCGGCGCGATCGGCGATAGCGGGCAGATCGGCATCAGCGAGTTGTCGCAACGGCTCGGCATGTCGAAGACCACTGTGCATCGCGTGATTCAAACCTTGAAGGCGCTCGGCTACGTGACGCAGGAAGTCGAAACCGAGCGCTACCGGCTGACGATCCGTCTGTTCGAACTCGGTGCGAAAGCGCTCGAAAGCGTCGACCTCGTGCGCGAAGCCGACATCGAGATGCGCCGCATCGGCCAGATGACGCGCGAAGCGGTCCACCTCGGCGCATTCGACGACGACGCGATCATCTACATCCACAAGATCGACGCCGACTACGGGCTGCGCATGCAGTCGCGCATCGGCCGGCGCAATCCGCTGCATAGCACCGCGATCGGCAAGGTGCTGCTCGCGTGGATGGAGCCCGCCGACGCGCACGAGGTGCTGTCGCACATCGAATTCCGTCGCTCGACGCAAAAGACCCTGACCTGCGCCGAAGCAGTGTTGAGTATTCTGCCGCGCGTGCGCGAACAGGGTTATGGCGAAGACAACGAGGAACAGGAAGAAGGCCTGCAATGTATCGCGGTGCCGGTGTTCGACCGCTTCGAGCGCGTGATCGCCGGCTTGTCGATTTCGTTTCCGACGATGCGCTGCGGCGCCGATACGAAGTCGCACTACGTCGCGCTGCTCAAGCAGGCGGGCCTCGCGATTTCGACGCGGCTCGGTTATCGCGAAGCCATCGCAGCGGAGCCCGCGGCGGCACAGTGAGCGTGGTCGATTACACCTGCACCCCATTCACGCGCTGCGTGTTGCCGACATGATCGAAGCTTAAGAGACGCTGATGTCGCGGCACGTCAAACTATATTTAAAGCGTCTTTACGATCATGCCCACGTGAGCGCGCGAGCGGCTCACGCCTAGTCTGCAACTGAATGTATCCGCGCGATACATCAGCAGCGAAAGCCCATTCGCCGCCTTTTTCAGCAGCCAACGCAGCGCCGCGTCTCTCGATCGACCCACATCGCATCGTGTCGACGCCGAATTTTTTCATAACGCCCTCAAGGGTTTGCCGGACCCTCTAACAATCATCTGTCATTTCGACAGGTCGACCGCACACTTTTTCCATCGGGATCGTCGCACGCGCACGCTTCGACTGCGGCGCGCGTGGATCGACACGTCCTGTTACACACAAACACACCAGTAATCGCGCCGCTCAGTAGAGTTCGGTTCAACCCGAGCGATTCGTACGAAACGCTTTACACGAAACCAATTGAATGTCGGCGATACCGACACCCAGGGAGCAACGTCATGAAGAAAATTTTCGCACTGGCCATTCTTGCCGCTACGCTCGGCGGCGCATTGAGCGGCTGCATCGTGGTCCCCGATGGTCCTCATGGTCACGACCATCACTACGAGCACGATCACGACCGCGACCATTACTAAGCGCATCGCCTGAGCGCGCGGTTCAGACCGCGCGCGATGAAGGCATAGCGCGCCAGCCGCTTCTCCTCACATACAACGATACAGAGAACCATCATGAGTCAATCACGCAACCGCTGGATTCAGTTGACGCTCGCCGCCGGCCTCGCGATCGGCGCATCGTCGGCCGCTTTCGCGCACGTCGACGTCGGCGTGAATATCGGCGTACCCGCCGTGGTCGAGGCTCCGCCCCCGCCGGTTTATGTGCAGCCCGCGCCGGTGTATGCACCGCCGCCCCCGGCCGCCGTCGTGATCACGCCGGGCTGGTACGGCGATCGCTACTACGACGGTCATCGCTATTGGGAACGTCACGACTGGGAGCGCCGCCATCCCGAATGGCGCGACGCGCGCGGCCCGCATGGCGACCGTCATGACAACGGCTGGCACGGCCGCGATCATGGCGACCGCGGCGATCACGACCATTGATGAACGACATGGCGGCGTCGCGCTGACGCCGCCATGTCGCGTTGGCCTTCGCGCCAACTCTTCGACAGGAGCGACGACGTGGTCCGCAACGATCCGAGACGAGTCACCGCACAGGTCGACGGTGCGCTGATCTGCGCCGAATACAGCGAGCAGACCGGGCAACTGTGTCTGCGCCAGGACGGCACGCTGCTACGCGAATGGTTTCCGCCGCATTCGTGGATGGCGATCGCCTCAGTCGCCGGCGCGCGCCACTGGGGCACGCGTCCCAGCGACGACGACCTGATCGCGCTGCTGCACAACGAGCTGGCGCTGCTTCGCACGAGCTGAGTTTTCGGGCGAAATTTTTTCGCGAGACTCGCGGTACAGAGACTTGCGGCACATTTACCCGCTTGTTCATGCGCTTTAATGCGCTCGCACTTTACCCGGCACGACAACGCAGCGCGTGCTCAATCGATCGCGACAGCACCGACGGCTTCATCGACCGATGCCTCTTCCGCGAGCGGCCCCCGCCGCCTCATCAACACGATGCCGCCCGCCGCGATCACAGCCGGCACAGCCAGCAGACTGAACACCGCGCCGAACTGCCAGCCGAGGCCCATCAACGCGGCACCGACGAGTGCGCCGGCCACCCCACCAACCCGGCCAATCCCCAGCATCCACGCCACACCGGTGGCCCGTGCGCGGGTCGGGTAGAAGCTCGCCGCGAGCGCCGACATCGACGTGACCGCGCTGGTCGCCACCGTGCCGGTCAGGAAGATCAGCGTGCCGAGCCAGATCTGATGGCCGACGCCCTGCCCGACCAGCAACACGAGTGCGCCGACCAGCACATAGGTGAACGCGATCACGCGATGCCCGGCGAAGCGGTCCATCACCCAACCGACGCACAGATTGCCGAGGATGCCGCCAAGCGGAAACAGCGAGGTCATCAACGCGGCCTTTTCGCCCGAGAAGCCGGTGTCCTTGAATAGCGTCGGCAGCCAGTTGGTCAGCAGGTAGTAGATCAGCAGCCCCATGAAATACGCGAGCCACAGCATCAGCGTGCCGAAGCGGTAGCGCGTCGACAGGATGATCGCGAGCGCCCATTGCGCGCGTGTGTCGCCGGCCTGGCTGCGCACGTCTTGCGCAAAGAAACGGCAACCGTCGAGACGGCTATCCGGTGCGATCCGCTGCAGGATCCGCGCGATGCGTCGGTCGGCCTGCTTGCGCACTGCGAGGAATTGCGCCGATTCGGGCAGCAGCAGAATCAGCAGCACGGTCAGCACGATCGGCCCGACGCCGCCCGCGACCAGCACGCTCGGCCAGCCGAACTGCGGAATCAGCCATGCGGAAGCGAGCCCGCCGATCGCAAGGCCGCCCGAAAAACCGCAGAACATCGCGTTAACCGCGACCGCGCGAATGCGGGCAGGCGCGTATTCGGACATCAGCGTGACCGCGTTCGGCATCGCCGCGCCGAGACCGAGCCCGGTGAAAAAGCGCAGCACGGTCAGCGATTCGATCGAACTTGCACGAGCCGCCGCGAGACTCCACAGGCCGAAAAAGAATACCGACAACACCAGCACCGTCTTGCGTCCGAGCCGATCCGCGCACGGACCGGCGGCCAGCGCGCCGATACCGAGCCCGACCAGCGCCGCGCTCATCACGGGCCCGAGCGCGCTGCGCGCCACGCCCCACTGCTGGACCAGCGACGGCGCGATAAAGCCGACCGCCGCGGTATCGAAACCATCGGCGGCGACGACCAGAAAGCAGAGCACGAGAATCGTCCATTGAAACGGCGAAAAGCGCTGGGCGTCGATAAAGGCCTGCACGTCCACCTGGCGCTCGGCATCGGATTGGCGTGGCACTGGGGCCCCGCCGCGTTGAAGCTTTTCCATTGCGATGTCTCCTTGAAATAACGAGGTATTTTTTATTATTCGGATTGCTATCTAAAATGCGGATGCCGCCGCCTGGATGGCGTACGGCATACGGCTTCCGCGCTAGCTGGTCGCCGCGCCGAACGCGTGCCAGCCGCCATCGACGCTGAGCACCGTGCCGGTGATATAGCTCGCCGCGTCAGACGCGAGAAACGCGATGGCATGGGCGATTTCGTCGGGACGCGCGAGACGGCCCATCGGCGTACGCTTCTCGATCGACTGCACGTTCATCTGGCCGTTGCGTTGGAGCGTTTCGACGAGTTCGGTCGCGACATAGCCGGGCGCCACCGCATTCACGCGAATGCCGTCGCTTGCCCACTCGCAGGCAAGCGAGCGCGTCATCGCGACGATGCCCGCTTTCGCCGCGCCATACGCGTTGCGCGTCGGAATGCCAGCGAGTCCCGCGATCGAACCGAGATTGACGATCGCTCCACACCCTTGCGCGAGCATCACGCGGCCCGCTTCACGACATGCGACGAACGTGCCGCGCAGGTGGACGTCGAGCAGGCGATCGAACGCCTCGACGTTCTGCTCGACGGTCGGATACGGTTGATCGCTGTTGCCGGCGTTGTTGACGAGTACGTCGAGCCGTCCATAACGTTCGACGCATGCATCGATCAGCGCGCGCACGTCGGCTTCGCTGGCCACGTCGGTGCTCACGCCGAGGTGCGCGTCGCCCAGTTCGCGGGCCCGCTCGGTGGCGCGCTGTAGATCGAGATCGGCGATCACCACGTGATAGCCGTCCTGCGCGAAACGCCGCGCGCACGCCCAGCCGATTCCATTCACGCCGCCGGTGACGATGGCGACGGGTTGCGTCGGTTCGCTCATGTCCGTCTCCTCCTCTGCCGCGCCGCTAGCGCAGCATCGCCAGCGTCCTGAAGTCGACGCGTTTGATGATGCGGCTCTCCTGCGCGACGATCAGATGCGCGGAGGCTTGCAGATAGGCAGGCCACTCCGGATCGGCATCGCGCGCGGTGCGGCGCTGGTCGTAATCGGCGATGCTCTCGTAGCCCCACAGATGCACGACCTGATTCAACGCGCCGATGTCGCTCATATAGAAGCCGACCGGTGCGCCGAGGTACTTCAACTGGATCGGCATCGCCAGCCGGTCGAAGACGTCGATGAATTCCGCCATGCCGCGCGGGCGGATCGTATAGATGCGATGGTCGACGAAAGGTTTGCCCTGGCTCATGTGCCGGTCCTCAATACGGTTGCGGATGCGGCGGCGTCCGTGGTGTCCGCGCTCTCCGGATAGTTCGTTTTACTGACGTTCACGCCGGCGAGATGTCGGCCGGTGATATAGCCGAACGTCATGATCGGCCCGAGCGTGATGCCCGCGCCCGGATAGTTGCCGCCCATCACGCTCGCCCGATCGTTGCCGACCGCGTACAGACCGTCGATCGGCGTGCCCGCGTCGTCGAGCACTTCGCCGGTTACCTTCGTCGAGATGCCGTCGAAGGTGCCGAGGTCGCCCATCTCGACCTTCAGCGCGTAGTACGGACCGTCGCCGATCGGCGCGACGCATGGATTCGGCTTGTGCTCGGGGTCGGCGAGATAGCGGTTGAACGACGTCGTGCCGCGGCCGAACTCGCGGTCTTCACCGTGCGCTGCATCGGCGTTGTAGCGCTTCACGGTCGTTTCGAGCGCGGCGCCGTCGAGGCCCGCATGGCGCGCGAGTTCGGCCAGCGTATTGCCCTTGCTCAGATAGCCGTTGCGCAGCAGCGGACCGAGCGGCACCGGTGCGGGCTTCGCATAACCGAGCCCGTATTTGCGGATCGTCGCGTGATCGCAGATCAGCCACATCGCGGTTTCGCGCTCGTTCGCGCAGGCGTCGATCATTGCCGCGCCGACGTCGTGATACGAATTCGCCTCGTTGGTAAAGCGCTTACCGGCACGCGTCACGCCGATCACGCCCGGCTTGTAGCGATCGACCAGATGCGGAAACACGCCAACGCTGCCGTCGCGCATCGGCACGCGCGACACCGGCATCCACGCGGCGGGTTGCGGATAGCGAATCGCCACGCGCGCGCCGAGCCGTTCGGCCATGCCGACGCCGTCGCCGGTATTGCCGCGCGGCACCGGCGACACGTGTTCGCCGCCGCGCTGCACATGCGGATAAGCGCGGGCGATCCGTGCAACGTCATGCGAAAAGCCGCCGCACGCGAGCACGACGCCGCGTCGCGCGACGATGCGCATGTCGCCATTCGGTCCGTCGACGAGCGCGCCGCTCACACGCGAGCCGACGACGCTCAATTCACGCGCGGCGGTGTTCGTGTAAATCGGAATGCCGAGGTCGAGCACGGATTTCGCGAGCCGCGCGGCGAGCGCATTGCCGCTCGTGATCTGCACGCCGCGCCGGTACAACGCGAGGTCCTTCAGATGACTCGCGAGCCGCTTTGCGACATACAGCGCGGATTTGAGCGAACGCGTCGCGTTGAAAAAGTGCTTCAGGTCCGCGTTCGACGAGTTGAACATCATGCCGATGAACGTGATCGTTTTCAGCGGCGGACGCAGACGCGCGATGTCCTTGCCGAGCGCACGCGCATCGAACGGCGCGGCCACCACCGAGCGGCCCACGTCGACGCCGCCGCCCACGTTCGGGTGATAGTCGGGGTACAGCGTCGACACGAATTTGACCGTGGTTTCCCGCTCGAAGAAATCGAGCATCTCGGGGCCGGTGTCGAGAAACGCATCGACGGCGGCCGCGTCGAAGAACGCGCCGGCTTCGTTACGCATATAGGTCAGCGCCGCTTCGCGCGTATCGCGCACGCCATTGTTTTTCGCGTGATGGTTGCCGGGAATCCACAGCACCCCGCCAGAAAATGCGGTCGTGCCGCCGAATAGCGGCTCCTTCTCGATCACGATGACATCGAGGCCGTGCTTGCGCGCGGTGATCGCGGTCGACAGGCCGCCCGCGCCCGAGCCGATGACGAGCACGTCGCAGGTGAGCGTCGTGCCGCCTGTTCTGCCGGTTGCGCTGGTTGCGCCAGTTGTATGAGTCATGACGGTGTCCTTGCGTGAGGGCTTAGCGGGGAGCTTGAGAGGCCTCGAAGCCGGGACGCGGCACGAGGTCCATCAGCATGCTTTCGAAGCCGCCGTCGACGGTGATTTCCGTGCCGTTCACATACGCGGCACGCTCGCTCGCCAGAAACGCGACGACGTCGGCGATATCGTTCGGCTCGCCGATGCGGCGGCTCGCGGTCATCGCGCTGCGGCGCCGTTCGATGTCGCCGTGCTCATAGAAGGCAGCCGACAGCGGCGTGCGGATCATGCCTGGGCACACCGCATTGCTGCGAATACCACGCGCGCCCCACTCCGCCGCGATCTGCTTCGACAGCAGCAGCACGCCGGCCTTGCCCGCGCTGTATGCGCCGCTATAGGTCTGCGGATGATGCGCGGCCACCGAGGCCACATGCACGAGCGCACCCGTGCCGCGCTTGAGCATCGCCTGACCGAATTGCTGCGAGCACAGCATGTAGCCGGTCAGGTTCACGCGCAGCATCGCGTTCCATGCGTCGAGACCGATCTCTTCGATGCCGCCCGGACGCAACAGCCCCGCGTTGTTGACCAGCACGTCGGCAGCGCCCAGTTGCGCCTCGACATCCGCAACCGCGCCGCGCACGCTATCGATATCGCCGATGTCGCAAGCCAACGCGAGCGCCTCGACGCCATTCGCGTTCAGCGCCTGCGCGACCGCCCGGCACTTTTCCTCATCGCGGTCGAGCAGCGCGACGCGCGCGCCCGCCGCGCCGAGCACCTGCGCAATCGCACTGCCGATGCCACCCGCCGCGCCGCTGACGACGCAGACCTTGCCGGCGAGCCCGAGCCAGTGCCGCGTATCGGCGCCGGCTTCGCGCTGATCTTTCTGCTGAATCATTTGCTTAGTCCTCCGAATCTCCATGACTGTTATCGCGGCGAACGAGCTTGCCGTGCAGCACGACGAGCCGCGCTAATCGACCGCGCCTGTGATGGAAAAAAGTATAGCCACGCAGCTCAGGCGGAAATTGGACAAAGGCAGCGCATCGCAGGACAATCCGAACATAGGAGACAAAACGGCATGAGGAATATCCCTAACTACGACCTGTACGGAGAGTCGGCGCGGCCACCGTGGTACGACGCGTTCAACTTCGAGTGGATTGTCGAGCGTAGCCGTCCGAACGATTGGCATATTGCCGCCCACCGGCACGATGCGTTGCTGCAGATCCTCTATATCCGTAGCGGTACCGGTCACGTGCTGGTCGAAAGCGAAAAGCTCGCGATCGAAGCCCCATGCCTGATCCTGTTGCCCGCGCAAACGGTGCATGGTTTCGTGTTTTCGCCGGAAATCGATGGGCTCGTGATCACCGCCGCGCAACGGGCGCTGGAGTCGATTTCGAAAGCCGTGTCGCCGGGTTTGCTGCCGGTGCTGCAACGGCCCGCGCTCATCCCCGTGCGGCCCACGGTTGGCGAGCACACGTTGATGCCGTTGTTCGGTTTGCTGGAGCAGGAATTTCGCGGGAGCGCGCGCGGCCATATCGCCGCCGGCATGTCGCTAATGATTGCACTTTTTGTGCAAGTCGCGCGTTTGACGGATGCCGCGTCGAGCGCGAACACAACGGTCAACGACCGGCGCGCGGCGCAACTCAAACGGTTACGCGAACTGATTGCCGCGCACGTGCGCGAGCATCGGCCGATCGATTTCTATGCGGAGAAACTGGGGGTGACCGCGGCGCAGCTAGGCCGGATCTGTCGCGAGGAACTCGGCCATTCGCCGCTGTCGCTCGTCAATGATCAGCTGATACGCGAGGCGCAACGCGATCTGGTCTACTCGGGCTTGAGTATCAAACAGATCGCGCATGCGCTCGGTTTCGAAGATTCGGCCTATTTCAGCCGCTATTTCCGCAAGCAGACAGGCATCACGCCGACAGAATTTCAGGCGGCGGCGCATCGGGATCTGTCGATTAATTAGCGATCCCGAGCGTCGCGCCGGCAGAGGTTACGAGGTGCCGCTTACAGATGAGCCTGCATCTGCGCGCCGGAAATGCCGACGTAGTTTTCCGCGAGGACGGTGGCTGCGGTGCGCGACGTCGTCACGTACTCGAGTTCAGCCACTTGCAGTTGCTGCTCGAACGCCGATGCGCCTTCGATACGATGCATCATGCTGGTCATCCAGTACGAGAAGTGCTCGGCGCGCCAGATGCGCTTGAGCGCCGTTTCGCTGTAACGGTCGAGCAGATCGGTGCGGTTTTCCTTGTAGAACGCGTCGAGCGCGCGGCTCAGCACGTTCACGTCGGCGACCGCGAGGTTCATGCCCTTCGCGCCCGTCGGCGGCACGATGTGCGCGGCGTCGCCGGCGAGGAACAGACGACCGTGCTGCATCGTCGTCGATACGAAGCTGCGCATGCCGACAATGTTCTTCTGGAAAATCTTGCCGTCGATGATCTTCTGACCATCATGCGAATCGGCACGTGCATGCAGTTCCGCCCAGATGCGATCGTCGGACCAGTTATCGACCGAGTCCTTCGGATCGCACTGGAAGTACATACGCTGCACGTTCGGCGAGCGCGTGCTGATCAGCGCGAAGCCACGCTCGTGGCGCGCGTAGATCAGTTCGTCCGACGACGGCGGGCCTTCGCACAGGATACCGAACCAACCGAATGGGTAGACCCGTTCGAAGTCCTTGCGCAGTGCCTGCGGAATCGCCTGACGCGACACGCCTTGCGAGCCGTCGCAGCCGATCACGAAGTCGCATTGCAGTTCATGCTCCGCGCCTTCGTGGCGATAGCGGATCGACGGCTTGTCGGTATCGATGCCATGTACCGAGGTGTCCGACACGCCGAAACGCAGTTCTGCGCCGGCCGCAACGCGCGCCGCGACAAGGTCCTTGATCACTTCGTGCTGCGCGTAGACCGTGATCGCATGACCGGTGAGGCCGGTCAGATCGATGCGGCGGCGCTTACCTTCGAACGCGAGTTCGAAGCCATGGTGCAGCGCGCCTTCGGCTTTCATGCGCTCGCCAAGACCGGTTTCGGTCAACAGGTCCATCGTGCCCTGCTCGAGCACGCCGGCGCGGATCGTCGATTCGATCTGCTCGCGGGTGCGCGTTTCGAGCACCACCGAGTCGATACCGCGCAGATGAAGCAGGTGGGAAAGAAGCAGGCCAGCAGGCCCTGCACCGATAATGCCGACTTGGGTACGCATCGATGTCTCCTGAATGCAGTGATGAGATTTGCGCTCAGTGTGACGATCGGTGCAGGTATCGCGCAACGCGATATGCCGGATAGGCCGTATCGCGTTGCGCGATAGAAGGGATTGACCCAGCTCAAATCCGAGCGTGGCGCATTAGCCTGAGACTCAAGTCGGACGGGGCTTTCCGGCGATCGTGGCGAAGCGTGATCAATCCTGCCGTTATTTGACCTACCTCAGGTAAACCCCGATCTCCTCGCGCCGTCTCAACGCGCTTCAACTAGCCAAGAAACAGTCGATAGACAGGATTTTTCGTCTCTTCCCAGTACGGATAACCGAGTGTCGCGAGGAAGCGCTCGAACGCCGCGTTCTCGCTCTCCGGCACCTGGATGCCGACCAGAATCGAGCTGTAGTCCGCGCCCTGGTTGCGGTAGTGGAACAGGCTGATGTTCCAGTTCGGCGCCATCGACGACAGGAACTTCATCAGCGCGCCTGGCCGCTCCGGAAACTCGAAGCGGAACAGGCGTTCGTCGTGCGCGAGCGGCGAGCGGCCGCCGACCATGTAGCGGATGTGCTGCTTCGACAGTTCGTCGAAGGTCAGATCGACGGTCGCGAAACCGTGCGCTTCGAACGCGCCCGCGATCTGCGCGGATTCGCTGCGATTGCGGATCTGCACGCCGACGAAGATATGCGCGGAGTTCGCGTCCGCGATCCGGTAGTTGAATTCGGTGACGCTGCGGGTGCCGACCAGTTCGCAGAAGCGCCTGAAGCTGCCGCGCTCTTCGGGGATCGTCACCGCGAACACCGCTTCGCGCGCTTCACCCACTTCCGCGCGCTCGGCGACAAAGCGCATGCGGTCGAAGTTCATGTTCGCGCCCGACGTGATCGCGATCAGCGTCTGGTTCTCGATGCCTTCGCGCTCGGCGTACTGCTTCAGGCCAGCGACTGCCAGGGAACCTGCCGGCTCCAGCACGCTACGCGTGTCCTGGAACACATCCTTGATCGCGGCGCACAGCGCGTCCGTGTTCACGAGCAGCACGTCGTCGAGATACTCGCTGCACAGACGGAAGGTTTCTTCGCCGACCAGTTTCACCGCGGTGCCGTCGGAGAAGAGACCCACTTCGTTCAAAGTAACGCGTTCGCCCGCTTTCAACGAAGCGGCCATCGCACAGGAGTCATCAGTCTGCACGCCGATCACCTTGATCTCGGGGCGCACTGATTTCACGTAAGCCGCAACACCTGCCGCAAGACCGCCGCCGCCGATCGGCACGAATATCGCGTGAATCGGCCCCTGGTGCTGGCTGAGGATTTCCATCGCCACCGTGCCCTGACCGGCGATCACATAAGGGTCGTCAAAAGGATGCACGAAGGTCAGGCCGCGCTCTTCCTGCAGTTTGACCGCATGCGCATACGCGTCGCTATACGACTCGCCGGACTGCACGACTTCGACGGTCGGCCCGCCATGCGTGCGGATTGCGTCGACCTTCACCTGTGGCGTCGTGACCGGCACGACGATGATCGCCTTCACGCCCATCCTTGCCGCCGACAGCGCCACACCCTGCGCATGATTGCCCGCCGACGCGGTGATCACGCCACGCGCGAGCGCATCGGCCGGGATGTGCGCCATCTTGTTGTACGCGCCGCGCAGCTTGAATGAGAACACCGGCTGGTTGTCCTCGCGCTTCAGGTACACCGGATTGCGCAGCCGCGCCGACAGGTTCGGCGCGCGTTCGAGTTCAGTCTCGCGCGCCACGTCGTAGACGCGCGCGGTCAGGGTCTTTTTCAGGTAATCGTGAGACAGCGCGACGCGCTCGGCGGCGGCCTGTTCGAGTTCGGTCAACAGCAAGGCAAGCTCCTGGGTGGCAACATACGATGCAACAACGAATCGGCTGCGATCGGCAGCAAGTTCGCCAGGAGGCAGGCATAGACCTGAAAGCGGACATAAAAAAACCCGCCTCGTTTGGCGGGTTTTTAGTCACTGCAAGCCGACGTGCGCTAACCCACCATTCGATGAATGATGCTAATAATCAGCGCAATACGGATGTCGAGGCAGTTCATGCAGGCGATCATCGTCGACTTGGCGAGCTTTGTCAATCCCCGCTCGCATGTCCTCTCAGACTGCCGACATGCCTGCGTGAGACCAGGGAATCGGCTTTCGGCAAGAAGGTTTCATGCCACGGCAAACTCGTACCGCTTGCGTTTTCCCCGAAATTCATCAGCCATCCTAAGCGGTTTTCGTATCCACGTTTTTCCTCCGCATCCAAAGAAACGGGGCGCGCCAGCAACGGCGCGCCCCGCTCATCCCGCCATCGCAGCGCTTAATCCCGCACGCCACTCTGCTTCCTGAACGCCGCGAGAATCCGTCGTTCGAGCGCATTGTAGTCGCGGCCAAAGTGATGATCGCCCGACGTGCGGATCACTTCGACGCCGGTCTTCTCGAGCGCCGGGCACAGCGTGTCCGTTTCGCTCGCGCCGTAGAAGCATTGCACCATCGCCGGCGGCACGTGTGCCAACTCCGGTCGGACCTTCAGCGCCTTGTCGCTTGCGGGCATGCCGAGCCAGCCGCCGACGCGGACCTGGAAGTCGGCATCGGGCGCAAAGCCGAGCAGCGAGATCAGCGACACCTTCGCGCGCTGCTCCGCGGGCAGGCGGTTATAGGCGAACGGCATCACATCGGCGCCGAACGAATAGCCGATCAGCGCGATATGCTCCGCGTGCCAGCGCGCGCCGTAGGTCTGCATCACCCGCGCGAGATCGCGGCTGGTTTGCGCGGGCGGCTTCTCGCTCCAGAAATAACGCAGGCTGTCCCAACCGACCACCGAGACGCCGTCCTTCTGCAACGCCTGCGCGATCGTCTTGTCGAGATCGCGCCAGCCACCGTCGCCGGAAATCACAATCGCCATCAGGCCGTTCGGATGCGCGGCCGGCAATTCGATCAGCGGCAGGTCGGACACGTCGTCGTCCTTCGTCGACACCGATTGCAGATGCGGGGTCACGAGCGCCACGAGACGCGCGCGATCGGCCGTGCCGGTACTGGCCTTTTCGACGAAACCCGGCACCTTGTCGCGGATCACGGTCGGGTCCGGCGCACACGGATGGAAACGCGCATCGAGCGTGGGCTCGGCATCGACCGACACCGCGCCGGCGATCGTATTGGACGGCGCCTGCTCGAGCACGTGCATCGCGAGCGTCGCACCCTGCCCCGTACCGACCACGATCGGCGCGAAATAGTGGCTCGACTGCGATTGCCGTTCGAGCTGATGGCTCAACGCCTCGGCATCGCCAACCAGTTGATGGCAGGTTTCCTTCTTCGCCTTGAGGTTCGCCGCGTAGCGCGCGGTATCGACACCGACCGTCAACGCGCCGGACTTCGCGAGCGCATCGGCACTCTTCTGGTCGGCCTCGCTCCAGCCGCTTGCCTGCGAATACAGCACGACGAAGCCGCGCAGCGGGCCGACGGGCTCGGTGACCCGCACGTCGCCATATTGGCCGCCGGATACGGTGGTGGTGGTTGCGTGCGCGAGCGCGCCGCAGCTCAGTACGCTCGCCGCCATGGCGAGTCGGAACAACGGATGCAATGTCATGAACGCCGGCCTCCTGCCAGCAGCGACAGGTCCGCGAGCGTGAAGAACACGCCGGAACCGGATGCCGCGAGATATCGCGGCTCCCAGTGCGGCTGGAATTTGCTCTTGAAAGCACGCAGTCCGCGGAAGTTATAAAAGCGGCCGCCGAAGCGCCACACGATGCCGGCCAGCCGATGCCAGCGCGACGCGAGCGGCGTCGGTTGCACGCCGGAGAGCGGCGCAATGCCGAGACTCAGCGAGCGGAAACCCGCCTGTTTCAGATGCAGCGCGAGCTGCGTGAACAGATATTCCATCGCGTAAGACGACGCGCTTTCGACATGACGCATCACGCCGACGGTCGCCTCGGTATTCAGATCGGTCGTCATGAAGGTCACGAACGCGGCCGGTTCGCCGTTCTGGCGCACCAGCATCACCGATTGCGCGGCGAGGTATTCGTCATGGAATGCCGCCACCGAAAAGCTCTTCTCGCGCGCGTCGCGGCTATCGAGCCAGCCGTCGGAAATCTCGCGCAGCGTTTCGAGCGAAGCCGGCACGTTCGGCTGATCGATCACCTCGACCGTGAAGCCGTCGCGCTCGCCGCGCTTTAACGCATAACGCAGATGCGCACGATGCGAGCCTTTCAGATCGAAGTCGTCGAGCACGACGTGCGCTTCCTCGCCGAGCTTCATCAGCGTGAGACCGGCGTCGAGATAGAGCGGCAGCGCATTCGCGCGCACCTGGTAGAACGCCGCGCGGCCGCCGTGCTGATGCGCAAGCGCGACGAACTTGCTGATCAGCGCGGCCCACTCTTCGCGCGGCCCGACCGGATCGTGCAGCGCGGCCCACGTGCGACCGTACTTCGCGTACATCAGGAAGGCCTTGCGCGACTCCGAGAACAGGAAGCTCTTGTCGCCCATCAGCGCGAGACCGGCATCGCTGCGCTCCTGCGCGCGCACGATACGCGCGGCGTCGCGCAGATCCTCGGGCGCGGGCTTGACGAAACGGCCCGGTGCCGGACGCAGCAACTGCCAGAACGAAAACGTCGCGGCGAACAGGCTCGCGGCCAGCGTCGCGCGCAGCGCACGCGGCGCGCGCTCGTCGAACGCGAATTGCCACCACAGGTCGCGCGTGTACGGCACGTCGCGGAACGCAAACAGCATGACCCACGTCGCCAGCATCAGCACCATCGCCACCGACACGAGCCAGCCCGCGGTGAAGCGCTCGGCGAACAGCGACGAATGACGGTTGAAGCGCTTGCGCGTCGCCAGCAGCAGCACGATCAGCGTGCTGAGCACGCCGGCCTCGACGAACGCGAGCCCCTTGGTCAGCGACAACGCGAGGCTCAGCACCGTGAGCGCGAGCGTCATCCACCATGCGGCGTCGAGCCGTCGCAGCAGACCGCGCGCGACGAACAGCAACAGCACGCCGAGCACGCTGCACAGCATCTGCGAGCTTTCGAGCACCCACAGCGGCACCAGATCGCGCAGGATATGAATGCGTTGCCAGAACGCGGGCGTCGCGCTCGAAATCACCAGCATGCCGCCGACCACGAAGGTGACGAGACTCAGAAACAGCGGCGCGAGCTCCGACGCGCGCTCGGCCTGCAGCATCGACAGCCGGCTTTTCAGCACACGGCCTTCGAAACCCGCCAGCAGCGCGGCCGAGACGATCAACGGCACGCCGAAATAGATCGCGCGATACGCGAGCAGCGCGGCGACCATCTGATGCATCTGCACACTGCCGCTCAGGGTAAACACCATCGCCGCCTCGAATACGCCGACGCCGCCGGGCGTATGGCCAATCAGGCCGAGCAGCATCGCGGCCGCATAGACGGTGATGAAACCGATAAAACTCACGTTCGCGTGCGGCAGCAGCGCCCACAGCGCGAGCCCCGCGGCGACCACGTCGAGCACCGCCAGCGCGACCTGGGCGAGCAGATCGCGGCGCGCGGGGATATCGAACGACAGCCATTGCCAACGCGTGCGCACCGGCCGCGTCTCGCGACGGCACGCAGCCGCGGCGAGCGCCAACGCAACGAGGAGCGCCGCCCCGCCCCAGCGCAGCGCGAGCGGCGACAGACGCAGCATCGGCGCGAGCTGGTCGGCCATGCAGACCATCCCGAGCGCGCTCATCAGCACCAGCGCGAGCGCCAGCGAAACGCTCGTAAACACCGTCATGCGGCCGATCTGCGCGGGCGTGATATTGGCGACGCCGTAGACGCGCGCGCGCACCGCCCCGCCGGTCAACGCGCCGAAGCCGGTCGCATTGCCGAGCGCGGAGCCCGCGGTCGCGCCGACCCACAGCGCCGCGCGCGGCACGCTCGTGCCGAGATAGCGCAGGCCGACCGCGTCGCGCCCGACCAGCGCGACGTAGCTGAGCGCGGTCGCGCCGAGCGCGCCGATCCACTCGCGCGCCGACAGATTGCGCAGCTCGCGGATCACCGAGCGGTAGTCGACCGCTTCCGACAGATGCTGCAGCACGACCAGCAGCAGCCCGCAAATGACGAGCGCCAGCACGGGCGACAGGAGTCCCCGGCTGCCAAGCGCTTTCGATGCACGGCCGAGCAGTGCGCCGAGGCGCCCGAACCGGTGTTGAAGTCGATGAGACATGGTCAATGCAGGCCTTGCGAGGAGCAATCGCGGGCGACGGGTCGTCACGCGCGATCTCGCCGGTGATGGCGATTACAAAGTGATAACGGCAAAGCGTGCAAAAGGTTGACAGCATTAGTCATTTCGCTGTCGGTTGGCTTGTGCGGCAAGCGCCAAAAGGGACGCGATTGTAATGCTTCCCCGGGTGTTTCGCGGATCAAGATCCGCACTCGCCTGCCGTAATCAGGATCAGGAGCGCGATGTAACAGGAGGTGCGGGGCGCGCGGCGTGGCTGGCAGCGCCCCGCATGCCGCACCGCGCGATGGTTGGTCTGAAACCTGAAGGAAAATGACGATGGCTGATCAGGATTGGCTGATGGCGGGGGTTTATCTGGTCGGGCTGATGTCGCTGGTGCTGGGAATCAGCGCGCTGTCGATGCGAGCGACCCGGATGGGCAAGGTGACCTCGCACGCCGGCGAATAATCTGACCATAAGGTCCGAGAGACCCGTGAGGCTATCCGCGAAAAAACGACGGGCCAGAAAGCACGATGCCCGCTACGGGAGCGGGCATCATGTCTGACGGCGAGGCCGGTTAAAGCTGGGCGGCCTCCAGCCGGTTCCCGGCGCGCTTACTGCGGGCGGCGATGCGCTTCTGCGATCACGGCGCAGTTTTGCAGGTGCAGGTTCAGCGCATGCAGCGCCAGCGCGCGCAGCTTGCCGAACAGCGTGGTGGCAGCGGGAGTGGAACGGACGACGTTCGATGCGGTGTTCATGGCAGGTTCCTTAATTCGGGTAACTAGGGTTTATACCTAAGCAATAACCCGATTATAGACCTCTTATGGCGCACTGCAACAAAAATTAACGTTCCAGGGGACGTGAGCCCCATCGCGAGCCCCAATTTCCCTGGCTTCGATTTCAAGGAATCGTCAACGGGCGGCATCGAACGGCGTCGGTGTTAACAACCCGCACCGTACAGGTGCAATAATGCCCCCTTTGCCTGCGACACCCCGCCGCAGACTTCGCCGTCATGACTGCCGTTCAGAAAGCCCTGATTGCGCCCCTTATCGTCGCGTGCGCGATGTTCATGGAAAGCGTCGACGCGAACGTGATCGTCACCGCGCTGCCGGCGATGGCGCGCGATTTCGGGCGCGATCCGGTCACGCTGAAGATCGCGGTGACGAGCTACGTGCTCGGTCTCGGCGTGTTTATCCCGGTGTGCGGCTGGCTCGCCGACAAATTCGGCGCGCGCACGGTGTTTCGCACCGCGATCGGCATCTTCGTGACGGGTTCGCTGTTGTGCGCCGCGTCGAATTCGCTCGCCACCTTCACGGTCGCGCGTTTCATTCAGGGCGTCGGCGGCGCGATGATGGTGCCGGTCGGACGGATCATCATTTTTCGCGTGGTCGAGAAAGCCGACTTCATCCGCGCGATGAATTATCTGAGTGTCCCCGCGATGCTCGGCCCGGCCGCCGGCCCGCTGCTCGGCGGCTTCATCACCACCTATCTGCACTGGCGGCTGATTTTCTTCATCAACGTGCCGATCGGCATCCTCGGCATTTATCTGACCAATCGCTATATCGCCAACACGCGCGAACCGGACCCCGGCCCGCTCGACTGGATCGGTTTCCTGTTGTCGGCGGCCGGCGCGGTGCTGCTGTTGCTCGGGTTGTCGCTGATCGGTGGCGAACTGATTTCCAACATGGACGCGTTCGGCATGTGCGCGGTCGGCGCGGTACTGCTCGCGCTCTACGTCGTCTACGCGCAGCGGGCCGCGCTGCCGCTGCTCGATCTGCGCTTCTTCAAGGTGCCGACGTTCCAGGCGAGCGTGCTCGGCGGCTCGCTGTTCCGGATTGGTCTCGGCGCGCTGCCGTTTCTACTGCCGCTGCTGCTGCAGGAAGGCCACGGCATGAGCGCGTTTCAATCCGGGCTGATCACCTGCGCGTCCGCGTTCGGCGGCATGTTCATGCGCACGATCGCCTCCTCCGTGCTGCGCCGTTTCGGTTTTCGCCAGGTGCTGGTGTTCAACGCGGCGCTGTCGGGCATCGCGATCGCCGCGTGCGGGCTGTTTTTCCCGCATACGCCGACGTGGATCATCTGGGTCGTCGTGCTGCTCGGCGGCTTTTTCCCGGCGCTGCAGTTCACCAGCCTCAATTCGCTGACCTATGCGGAGATCGCGAGTCGCGACGTCGGCCGCGCGACCAGCCTCGGCAGCGTCGTGCAACAGATGTCGCTCGGTCTCGGCGTGACGGTCGGCGGGATCGTGCTGCAGATCGCGCGCCTGCTGAACGGGCATCCGAGCATCATGTGGTCGGATTTCTGGCCGGCGTTCCTCGTGGTCGGGCTGTGCTCGTTTGCGTCGATTCCGGTCACGCTGCGTTTGCCGCGTGGCGCGGGCGAAGAGATTTCGCGGGGCGTGCGCGGCTAGCTAGCGATCAGCGCGGGGAACAACGTCATACCGTTCAGACCGTGGCCGTCACCCACCCCGCACGGCTCGGCACGCTCACGCGCGTTTGCGGATCACGCTCACCTCGCCATTGCGCTCGAGAATCGCGGCGGCGACGTTATCCAGCGAACGCGAGCCGGTTTTCTGTCGCACCGTTTCCTCGATATCGGTACGCGTGACCAGCGCCGCGCGCATTTCGCGCGCGTTGAACGCGCCATCGCTGAACACTTCACGCTCGACGCCACCCACCAGCACTTCGAAACGCCGCGAGCGCATGCAGGCCCACGCGAGCATCCGGTGACACGCGACGATCACGAACGACGCGGCCACCGTCGCAATGAACGGCGACGCCCCAACGATCGCGCGGCTCAGCGTCGCGCCGAGCAGGATCACGACCACCGAATCGAACGGCGAGCGCTGTCCGAACGAGCGCCGCCCCGACACGCGGATCAGCACCAGCGCGATCACGAAGACGGCGATCGAGCGCAAGGCCATCTGCAACGGATCGAGCGTTCTGCCTTGGCCGAACAGAACGAAGATCGCATCCATCATCGTGTCCTCCTCGCGGCATGCCACTGTCGATGACGCCCGAGCCCGACCTCGCGCGCTAGCTCGCCGCCCACGCGAGCAGCGTGTCGCCGAAGCCGCCGCGCACGCGGGCCGCGGTGCGCGCGCTGGTGATCACGCGCGGCGCGGCGCTCCACGCGATGCGCGCGCCGCTCGCGATCAGACGATCGACGAGCGCCACGTCCTCGCTGCACCTGAGCGGCGGAAAACCGCCCGCGCGCCGGTACGCCTGCGCCGACACGCCGAGATTCGCGCCATGCACATGACGATGTCCGTCGGCGTCCACGTAGGTCTTGCGGAAATATTCGCGCACGCTGTGCGGATGCGCGCTCCAGTCGTCGACGGCGATCGAGCCGCAGACCGCGTCGGCGTCGAGCGCGAGTTGCGCGGCGAGCCAGCCGGGCGACACGCGGCTATCGGCATCGGTAAACGCGAGCCAGCGCGCGCCCTGCGCGAGCAGCAACGATGCGCCGAGCGCACGGGCGATGCCGACGTTGCGCGCTTTCAGCGTTAGCGTCTGCACGCCGTAAGCCCGCGCGATCGCGGCGGAAAAATCGCTGCACGCATCGAGCGCGACGACGATCCGCACCGCTTCGCCCGCGAGTCCTTCGTGCCGCGACGCGTCGAGCAGCGCCGCGAGGCAACGCGCAATCGAGGCCTCCTCGTTATGCGCGGGAACGATCACGCCGATCATAGAAGTCCCTCCCGTTGCGCGACCGAACGCGGATCGCGCGACCATACGTCGATCAGCAGATCGGCTTCATCGTGATGCGCGAGCCGCGCGAGACCGCAGCGCGCATCGAAAAGCGCGTGCGCGCGGTCAGCCGATTCGCGCGCTTCGGCGAACGGTCGACGCCAGTGACACGCGAGCAACGTGCCGTCGGTAGTCAGCGACGCGGCGATCCGCGCGGCCAGCGTTTCGAGCTCGGCCGCGTCGAGGTAATACGCGAATTCGCTGATGACGATCAGATCGAACGGCCCGGCGTCGGTCGGCCATTCGCGCGGCACCGTACGTTGCTCGACGCGCACGTGCTCAGCCTGCGCCACGCGCTCGCGCGTCAACGTCACCGCTCGCGCGTGCAGATCGGCGGCGAGCAGCACGTCGCAACGCTTCGCGAGTTCGGCCGTCAACTCGCCGTTCGCGCAGCCCGGTTCGAACGCGTTGCGATAGCGCGGCCTCGGCAGCAGCGCGAGCGTCAGCGAACGCTTGCGACGTTCGTACCAGCCCTCGCGCAAGCGCCACGGGTCGTCGCTGCGGCGATAGAGTTCGTCGAAGTACAGCATCGTCGGGTTCATCTCAGCGACCTTCCTGGCAAATGCTCGTGAGGGAAACGTCATAGCGTCCATAGCGTGTCGGCCGATGTGTCGGCATGCATGGCCGCGCGATTCGATGTGGGCTCGGCCGCCTGTTCCAAAGCGCTGCCAGCGGTCGCGACGAGTCGCTCGCCGAGCGCTGCGAGATCGCGTTCCGCATGGCTTTGACGCAGAAATACCGGCAGATCCGCGAGCGCACGCGCGAAACGGGCATCGCGACACAACGGCCCTGCGCCGAGCGCGCGCGTCGCGTGTCGCATCACGGTGGTCGCGGCATCCTCGATGACCAGTCGTGCACGCAGCGCGACGGCTTGCGCATCGGCGCCCGGATGCGCGTCGATCCATGCGGCCGCTTCGCGCAGCACCGCGGCGGCGGACTGCAACGCGACATCAATTGCGCCGAGGTGCGCGAGACGATACGCATCGGCGCGCTGCGCGCACGCGTCGCGCAAGCGGTGGCCGATCTGCGCGGCCGCGCCGTACCAGCACGCGGCGATGCCGGCACCGCCCTGCCAGAAGCCGGCCCGGCGCAGATATGCGTTGGGCGCACCGACGAGCGTCGCGGCGGCGGCGTCGAACGTGACGTCGGCACTCGCGGTCGCCTGCATGCCGACGGCCTGCCATGTCGACGTATCGATCGAGATCGACGGCTGGTCCATCGCGACGGCCGCCAGCACCGGCGTGTCGTCGAGCCACGCGGTAACGAGTGCATGAGTGACGGACTGGGCGCCCGAACACCATGCTTTCGTGCCGCTCAGGCAGATCGGTTCGCGGGCTGCTTCAATGGTTCGGATTCCTTGTTGTGTTCCTTCTCGTATTCCTTGCCGCGTTTTTTGCGTCTCTACCCGCAGCCGTGCGTCCGACGCCTCGGCAGCCCACACGGCCCAACGGCTTCCTTCGGGCGGTGTCGGGCCCTGCAACTCGGCGAGAATCGCCAGCGCGTCGGTATGGCCTTCGAACAGTTTGACAAGCCCCAGATCGCGAGCGGCCACGGCGGCCAGCGCGCGCCAGCGGCTCAGCGTCTGGCCCTGGCCCGGCAACGGCATGCGCGGCGCGCGATCGTCGCCACGCTCGATCAAGGCGGCGAACAACTCACCGAGTGCGGCCGGATCGTTCGGATCGAAATGCGCGTCGCGCAGAAAGTCTTCGAGAGAGGTGGCGCTGTGCCGAGGCGCTCGCGCGTGGTCACGCGTGCCTGATTTGCGACGAGCGGGTTCGCGCGGGGATTGCCGCGAGTGTTGCCCTGATTGGGCCTTGAAACGGGCTGCGTGATCGCGCGTGTCGAGCATCGTGCCTCCCTGCACCGGTTCGAGTGGCCGCGCGCCGTGACACGGCGGGCCTGAACGTATGCACGATCACAGCAAGCAGCGTGCCGCAGCGGACGAAGGAACGAGCGGGAAACGCAACGCGTATTACGGTGTGTGCTGGAAGGGAATAGAAGCGGAGACCAGGCGGTCCAGGAGATCGCCGATGAAGCGGCCTATGAAGCAGCCCATGAAGCGATCTGTATAACAGCCGAAGGAATCTGCGCGAGAACGCGCGTATGACCGGAAAGAAAATTCCAACGCGCAAGCACAAGCCAAAGCGAAGACTAATCAATGCGAGGCGCTCGACTCGCAGCGGAGCATCTCACGCACTCCACCACATCGCACAGCACCGCAACACCGCAGCAGTTAATGTCACCCACTACCGTCACCCCCCACCCAGCCTCGCATCCGCCTGCGCGAGCAACGTATCGAGCACCGCCATCTCCACCGGCTTCACCAGATGCGAGTGAAATCCCACCGCGCGCGTGCGATCGAAATCGCTGGCATGACCGAAGCCCGTCATCGCCGCGTACATCGTGCGGGCCAGTTCGGGCATCGCGCGCATCGCGGCGAGCGTTGCATAGCCGTCCATCTTCGGCATCGCGAGGTCGATCAACGCGAGATGCGGCGCGAAACGCGGCGCGATCTGCAGCGCCTGCTCGCCGCCGTACGCGATGCGCACGTCGTGCCCCTTCAGTTCGAGCAGCATCGCGAGGCTGTCGGCCGAATCGTGATTGTCGTCGACGAGCAGAACCCGCAACGGCTGGATCTCGGGCGCAGCCGCGCCCGTCACGTCCTCGACGACCTCGACTTGCGCCGACGCCAGCGGCAGGCTCAGCGTGAAGGTGCTGCCGAGCCCCGGCCCCTCGCTACTCGCGACGATGCTGCCGCCATGCATTTCGATCAGCGACTTGCACAGCGTGAGCCCGATGCCCAAACCGCCTTCGCCGAGCCCCTGGTTTTCCTTTTCCTGTGCGAACAGCTCGAAGATCTTGTCGAGCGAGCGCACCGGAATACCGCAACCGGCGTCGCGCACTTCGAGCACGGCCATGCGGAAGTCGACGCGCCCCAGCACGTCGATCACGCTGCCCGGCGGCGAAAACTTCGACGCGTTGTGCAACAGGTTCTGCAGCACCTGCACGAGCCGTGTCAGGTCGCCGCGAATGATCACCGGCTCGGCCGGCACGTGCGCGATCACATTCTGCTCGCGCGCGTCGGTGAAGGGTCGCGCTGCTTCGATCGCGCGCTCGACGAGCTCGGCGAGATCGACCCGCGAAATGCGCAGCTCGACCTTGTCGGACATGATGCGGCCGATGTCGAGCAGATCGTCGACGAGCCGCGTCAGATGCGAGACCTGGCGATCGATCAGATCGCGCGCTCGCGCCAGCACCGGACTCAGACCGGTTTCCATCTGCATCGCGCCGACCGCGTTGCGCACGGGCGCAAGCGGATTGCGCAACTCGTGCGCGAGCGTCGCGAGAAATTCGCGCATGCGCTCGCCGGAGCGTTCGAGTTCTTCGCGTTGGCGCCGCTCGGTCAGATCGCGCGTGACCTTCGCAAAACCGCGCAACTGCCGCGCCTCGTCGTACACCGCGGTGATGATCACGTTGGCCCAGAACGTCGTGCCGTCCTTGCGCACGCGCCAGCCTTCGTCCTCGACGGTGCCGATCTGCCGCGCGATCGCAAGCTCGCGCGCCGGCTTGCCGGCCGCGGCCTCCTCCGGCACGTAGAACAGCGAGAAATGACGGCCAACGATTTCGTCGTGCGTATAGCCCTTGATGCGCGCCGCGCCCGAATTCCAGCTGATCACGAAACCTTGCGGATCGAGCATGAAGATCGCGTAGTCCTTCACGCTATCGACCAGCAGACGGAAGCGCTCCTCGCTTTGCCGCAACGCTTCGAGATACTCACGCTGCGCGGTCAGATCGCGCGTGATCTTCGCGAAGCCGGTGACCTTGCTGGCCTCGTCGTACACCGCGGTGATGATCACGTTAGCCCAGAACGTCGTGCCGTCCTTGCGCACGCGCCAGCCTTCGTCCTCGAAACGACCGGTCAGCGCGGCCTGCTCCAGCTCATACGTCGGCCAGCCGCGCGCGACGGCCTCCTCGGTATAGAACCGCGAGAAGTGCTGCCCGATGATCTCGTGCGCCGCGTAACCCTTCAGCTTCTGCGCGCCGGCATTCCAGCTGACGATATGACCGCTCGCATCGAGTAGAAAGATCGCGTAGTCCTTGATCGCCTGCACGAGCGACAAGTAATCGACGCGCACGGGCGGTGTCTCCGCGGCCTCGGCCTGGATCGGGATGGACGCGGCGTTTTCGTCTGAAGAAGGAACGTCGGACTGGATCATGGCGTGCACGTAAAGTTCTGGTCTCAAGCAAACGCCGGGCCTGGCCGGCGGCGGGGATGGAATCGAATGATCGATGGCGCGCTCGATGCACTCTTCGTGTTCGTGTTTTCGCGGGTATTTCGTGCGTATTTTATGTAGCCGGTGCATGAAGCCGCGCATGCATGCTCGCCGCAACGGAACGTCGCGCGAATCGGCACACTATCGGCACGCGGTCGGCTCGATACCGCGGAACTGCGCCGGAGCACGTCGCGTTTTACACAACTGCGCCGCCACTGCCTCGCAACCTCGCCGCACTTCCGACGCCAACAAAGCGCAAAGCTTATAACGTCGGGCCTCGCATTTGCTAGTCCTCTCCCGACAGTATCGGCATCGCTCGATGGTTACCGGTTCAGTTCTTCCTCCAGTTCTTCCATTACTGCCGCTTTTACAGCATCAAGGAGGCTCAATTGAAAAAGCTATTCACCACATTCGCCCGACACTGCGTCACCCCGCTCGCTCTCGCCGCCACCCTCGGCTTCGTTCACGGCAACGCGCAGGCCGAGGGCTGCGCGACAGGCGCGGCGGTCGGTGGCGTCACGGGCCACGTCGCCGGCCATCATGGCGTTGCCGGCGCGGCCGCGGGTTGCGCGATCGGCCATCATGAAGCGAAGAAGAAAGACAAGGCGGCCAGCGCCGCGGCCGCCGCGAGTCAACCGGCCGGCAAATAACGTCGGCGCACGGGGCTGCATGGGCCGGAAGAACATCTACTGACAGCGGCCCGATGCTACCGGCCCATGCACCCGCATCTTCGTTTAGTCGCTTCGCGAACGCCGACGAACCTGCACGTCGTTCACGCGCAGTATCTTCGAAAGCGTGAGCGTCCCGTGACCTCCATCAGTTCGCGACAACCTGGCAGCGGGCCAGCGCGTTCATCGCAAGCGGCACGTCTCCTGGTCACGCCAACTCACGCACGCTTCCCCGACCCGCCCCTCACCCCGCCGCGATCTTCTCGGCCAGCTTCGCGTCGTAACTCGAATGCACGTGCACGCGTTTCTTCTCCGGATACGCATAAGCGTAGGCCTTGCGCAACGCCAGCGATGCCTCGTGAAAACCCGACAGAATCAGCTTTTGCTTGTTCGGATAGTTCGCGATATCGCCGACCGCAAAGATGCCCGGCCGCGAACTCTCATAGTTCGACGTATCGACATCGATGCGGCCGCCGTGAAGCGTCAGCCCCCATTGCGCGAGCGGACCGAGATCGGCGACGAGCCCATACAGCGCAATCAGATGCTCGGCCTCGAGTTGTGTCTCGCCGTCGATCTGCCGCAGCGTCAGCGAGCGCAGTGCGCCGTCCTCGACGTCGAGACCCGCGATCGCGCCGACCACGAAGTCCATCTCGCCCGCCTCGACCGCGCGCCGCATCAACTCAACGCTCGAATCGGCCGCGCTGAAGCCGGCGCGCCGATGCACGAGCGTCACGCGCCGTGCGACCTTCCGCAGCGCGAGTGCCCAGTCGAGCGCGGAATCGCCGCCGCCCGCGACCACCACGACCTTGTCGGCGAAGTCCGCAAGCCGCGGCACGCTGTAGTGCACATGACGTTTCTCCAACGGCACGGCCTCGGCAAGCGCCAGCTTTTGCGGCATGAACGCGCCGTTGCCGGCCGCGAGCAGAATCGCCGCGACGTCGAACACGAGGCCGCGCTGGGTACGCACGGTCCAGCGGCCGTCGTCGCGCTGCTCGACCGTTTCGACGCGTTGCTCGAGATGGATCGGCACGTCGAACGGCTTGCATTGCGCGACGAGCCGCTCGACCAGTTCGCGCGCGGTGCAGGACGGAATCGCGGGGATGTCGTAGATCGGCTTGTCCGGATACAGCTCGATGCATTGGCCGCCGACCTTGTCGAGCACGTCGACGATCTGACACGTGAGGCCGATCACGCCGGCTTCGAACGCCGCGAAAAGACCGACCGGACCGGCGCCGACGATCAGGACATCGGTGCGGATCGGGGCCGCGGGCGAGTCGGCGGTGGTGGTCATCGTGAGGGTCTCCGTGGCGGCGTTAGATGAACGATCGATCAACGATGGGGGACAGGCGGCAAGCCATGCGTGATCGATAGATAAGCCACCATACCGAATCGGCCCGCACGCGGCAACGATGCCATTGCCGGCGGTAAGGATGCTTCGCGAGTGCGCACGGTATTTGAAAGTGGTTACCTGAAAATATCCGGAATCGGCCATTTTTAAGCGCCATTCGCAGGACTAAGCTGAGGTCTGTCCTATCCACTACCGCACGGCCTGCCCGTTGCAACGAACCCACCCAGGAGCCCATCATGGAACAACGTCTCGACTTCTACAAAGCCAATCCCGCCGCAGTCAAGTCGCTACTCGGCGTCGAAGAACGCATCGGCAAATCGGCGCTCGAAAAATCGCTGACCGAAC
The DNA here is from genome assembly GCF_012927125.1 of Paraburkholderia antibiotica. Taxonomy (GTDB): domain Bacteria; phylum Pseudomonadota; class Gammaproteobacteria; order Burkholderiales; family Burkholderiaceae; genus Paraburkholderia; species Paraburkholderia antibiotica. Next base: position 139,906 of record NZ_JABBFZ010000004.1, on the reverse strand, counting down.
TCGTGCGGCTGCGCGCGTCGCAGATCAACGGCTGCGCGTATTGCGTCGACATGCACACGACCGACGCGCGCAAAGGCGGCGAGACCGAGCGGCGGCTCGCGACCGTCGTCGTGTGGCGCGAAACGCCATTTTTCACGGACCGCGAACGCGCAGCGCTCGAATGGACCGAAGCCGTCACGCTGGTCTCGCACGATCACGTGCCCGACGCGATATGGCAGGTGGTGCGCCCGCATTTCAGCGACGAAGAACTGGTCGACCTGACGCTGCTCGTATCGGCGATCAACGCATGGAACCGCTTCGCGATTGCGTTTCGCAAGATGCCGGCGTGAGATGAAAATGAAGTGAGCCGTTTGGGTGGCGGCAAGCAACGCGGTGCCGCTTTTCCATTGCCGCACCCTTCTCGGCCCACTTTTCCTAACCCGCGTTCCCGCCTCAGCTCTTCAGCCTCACTCCCCGACCCACGAGCCGCGCAGATCGCTTTCATGCAGCAACTGCAGTAGCGTGCCGGCCGGTCGGCTCAGGCGCTTCGCCGCGAGCGCGATGAATTCCACCGGCGGCAGCGCCGGCAACGCGGCCGCATTCAACGGCGACGTCAGTCCGCGCGCGGACAGATACTGCGGCCGCACGGTAATGCCGAGACCGCCGCGCGCGGCCGCGATGCAGCCCGAATGACTGCTGCTCGTACAGACGATCTGCCAGCTCGCGCCAGCCTCGGCGAGCGCATCGAGCACCACCGCGCGCGTCACGCTCGGCTCGGCGACGAGGATCAGCGGCAGCGGCTGACTCAGATCGACGAGCGTGCCGGTGCGCGCGAGCCATTCGAGCCGCCCCGTGAAGAGTGGCACGCCGCGGCGATCGCCGAGCCGGCGCTTGCCGACCAGCAGATCGATCGCGCCGGCGTCGAGCAGTTCGTAGAGCTTGCCGGTCATGCCGATCGTGATTTCCAGTTCGACATCCGGATGGGCGTTGCGAAACGCGGCGAGCACGGTCGGCAGCGGCCCGAGCGCGATGTCGTCGGAGGAGCCGAGCCGCACGCGGCCCTTCAGGCGCGGCGCGCGAAACTGCGATTCCGCGCGCGACAGTGCCTGCAGGATCACGCTCGCGTGCGCGAGCATCGCCTCGCCGTCGGGGGTCATCGCGAGCGAATGGGTGTCGCGCACGAACAGGCGCCGGCCGACGCTCTGTTCGAGGCGCCGGATATGTTCGCTGACGCTCGACTGCGTCAGATCGAGCCGCCGCCCCGCTTCGGTGAAGCTGTGGCAGGCCGCGACGGTCGAAAAGGTCTTGAGCCAGATCGGATTGAGCATCCAGTATTGTCGCGCTGCTTATCGGGAAAGTCGATAACAGTCAGCGACCCTAGTGGGGTTCCCGATTGACGAGGATGTCAATAAGATGACGCAATTCCCGCTTGCCCCGCGCGGGCGGCGCTCAGCCGCTGTACCGCCGCGCCCCCGCCGTTGAAAAAATGACTAAGGATTCCGCCCACACGGCCTTACTGTGGATCGTCGCCGCCGGCTTCTTCATGCAGTCGCTCGACACGACGATCGTCAACACCGCGCTGCCTTCGATCGCCAACAGCCTGCACGTCGCGCCGCTCGCGATGCAACCGATCGTCGTCGCCTATACGCTGACGATGGCAATGCTCACTCCCGCTTCCGGCTGGCTCGCCGACCGCTTCGGCACCCGCCGCGTCTATTTCGCCGCCATCCTCGTGTTCGTGCTCGGCTCGGTCTGCTGCGCGAGCGCACACACGCTCGGCCAACTGGTGCTCGCGCGCGTGCTGCAGGGCCTCGGCGGCTCGATGCTGCTGCCGATCGGCCGGCTCGCGGTGCTGCGCAGCGTCTCGGGCGAACAGTACGTGTCGGCGCTCGCCTTCGTTTCGATCGCAGGCCAGCTCGGGCCGATCGCCGGACCCACGCTCGGCGGCTGGTTCGTGCAGGCCATCACGTGGCACTGGATCTTCCTGATCAACGTGCCGATCGGCGCGGTGGGTCTGTTTGCGGTGCAGCGATTCCTGCCGTCGCACGATGCCGTGAAGCCGCCGCCGTTCGACTTCATCGGTTGCGGGCTGCTGTCGCTGTGCATGATCGCGTTTTCGCTGGCCATCGACGCGCCGGTCGCCTCGCATCGCGCGGCATGGTCGGCGGGTCTGTTCGCGCTGGCCGTCGCGAGCGCGCTCGCCTATATTCCGTACGCGAAAAAGCGGCGCGACCCGCTCTTCAGGCTGTCGCTGTTCGGCGAGCCGAATTTCAGCGTCGGGTTGATCGGCAATCTCGTGTGCCGCGTCGGTTCGAGCGCGGTGCCGTTTCTCGTGCCGCTGCTGCTGCAACTTCAGCTCGGCTATTCGCCGCTGCACTCCGGCCTGATGATGCTGCCCGCGGCGCTCGCCGGCACGCTCGCGAAACGCTGGATCGCGCCGCTCGTGCGCCGCTACGGCTACGACACGTTCCTGCTCGTCAACACCATCATCGTCGGTTCGGCGATCGTCGCGTTCTCGCTGATTTCGCGCGGCACGCCCCTCGTGCTCGAAATCGTGGTCCTCGCGGTGTTCGGCGCGGCCAATTCGATGCAGTTCGCCGCGATGAACAGCGTCACGCTGAAGGACCTGTCGCACGAAGACGCGGGCATGGGCAACAGCCTGTTCTCGATGGTGCAGATGCTGGCGATCGGGCTTGGCGTGTCGATCGGCGGCGGGCTCGTGAACCTGTTCGCCGCGCAATGGGGCTCGGCCGAACTCGGCTTCCGCCTCGCCTTCGTGTGCGTCGGCGTGATCACGCTGGTGTCCGCATGGATCTTCCGCCATCTCGACGATCCGTCCGGCACGCGGGTGATTCGCGGCCAGGCCGCGCAGAGCGCGGGACGTTGACGCGCAGCGCGGCTTAGGTTCACGCGTGAACGCGGGCATCAACGACGCACATGAACGATGGGTCCGATTGACATAGATCAGCGAATGCGAAAGACGTGATGCCGCGTTGCTGCTGTGCTGTTGCCGCGTCGATGCAGCACATATCGGCCGCACGTTTCGATGTGCAATGCATGAAACGACACACGCCCCCTCTCTCCATCCAGTCGGATAACGTGTTTTTCACGCTTGACGTTACGGCATGACTCCTGACACGTTCATGCCGTCTGTCCATCCATCGCGTTCAACGAGCGTCACTTTCATGCGTCAGCGTATGAATCCGCACAGACTTTCGCGTTAACATGTGGGGCATCAACGCTTATCAGGAACCCCACATGCCATTTGACGAGCGCATGCTGAACGGCATGGGCGTGCTGACGGCGATCGTCGACTGCGGCAGTTTCGCGGCCGCCGGTGAAGCACTCGACATGTCGCAATCGGGCGTGAGCCGTTCGGTGGCGCGACTCGAAGCACGCCTCGGCATCCGCCTGTTCGACCGTACCACGCGCTCGGTGATGCTGACCGACGAAGGCCGGCGCTTCTACGAACAGATCGTGCCGCTACTCGGCGGCCTCGAGGAAGCCGCGACATCGGCGGCGCAAGGCGCGACCGCGGTACGCGGACGTCTGCGCGTCAACATGGACCCGTTCTTTTCACGGCTCGTGCTCGGCCCGCGCCTCGGCGGCTTCGTCGATAAACATCCCGATCTGCAACTCGAACTGATTACGCGCGATCAGTTGGGCGATATGGTCGCCGACGGTTTCGACCTCGCGATCCGCTTCGGCGAGCCGCCGCTGTCGACGCTGGTCGCCCGCAAGCTGCTCGATACGCGCATCCTGACCGTGGCGGCGCCGTCGTATCTGAAGAAGCATGGGCAGCCTTCGAATCCGGCCGAACTCGAAGACGGTCCGCACGTCTGCATCAAGTTTCGCGATCCGCTGAGCGGCTATCCGTTCATTTGGGAATTTCATCGCGGCCGCAAGAAGTTCGTGATCACGCCGCAGGGACGGCTGACCGTCAACGACGTCGGCACGCTGCATAGCGTATGCATCGCGGGTCAGGGCATCGCGCAGATTCTCGCGCTCGGCGCCCAGTCGCTGCTGGCGAGCGGCAAGCTCGTCGAACTGTTTCCGGATTGGGGCGACGAGGTCTATCCGCTGTATGCGCTGTATCCGTCGCGGCATCATCCGCCGGCCAAGGTGCGGGCGTTCCTGGACTTCATCGTGTCGCTGACGGGCGAGGGGCTGCGCGAGTCGGTTGTGTGATTCGGGCCGCATCGGCGGTCCCGTCTCCCGTCTCCCATTTCCGTTGAGGCCATACCGCTCGGGTCCGGGCCTTGCTGCTCCACGGCTGTCTTCCCTCTCAGGAGAGCAGCCATGAGCGAAACAAAGGACAAAGCCAAGGGCGAAGCAAAAAACGCGGTCAAAAATCAGGAAAAAGGCCCGAGCGGCCAGCAGACCGAGGATCTCGCCCACCCGCACCACGCGGTGCACAGCGATAACGCGAAGAGCAAGATGCCCGAGCGCCACGACGAAGGCCGCAAGCAATCGCCCGCCGACCATCCGGGCAAGAAGCCCGGCGAGGGCGAACCGTCGGTGAGTTGAAAAAACACAACCCAGTCCGCATGCGGCTTGACCGCATTAAATAGTCAAGCCGCATAAACCCTTGCCTTCTGCCACCTTTCTGTAAGCAAACATTTCTTCTACATTTTTACCGAATATTTTTTCGGCGCCTTCGACTATTTTGCTGCTTGCAGCATGGTGTGCGCCTAGCGAACCGGCTGCCGCTTTCTGGTTTGATAAAAGGCGACGCCCATGTCCATCCCGTCGAATGTTTTCGTGGCTTCCACGCCCGCCGTGCCGCCGCACACCCCGCGCCGCGCGTATGTGTCCATCTGCCTGCCCACCTGCGAGCGCCCCGAGCTGCTCGTCGAATGTATCGATTCATGCCTCGCACAGAACTACGGGCATCTGGAAATCGTGATCGGCGACGATTCGAAAGACGCGCGTACCCAGCAATCGATTGCCGCACGCTATCGCGACGAGCCGCGCGTGCGCTATGTGAAGAACGAGCCGCCGCTCGGCCAGGCGCGCAATGTCGCGAGCCTGTTCGAACGCGCGCGCGGCGACAAGATCCTGCTGATCCACGACGACGATCTGCTTACCATCGATGCCGTCGAAAAACTCGTGTCGCTGTGGCAGCGTCATCCGCATCTCGACGCGGCGTTCGGCAACCAGTACGAAGCGAGTCACGAAGGCGCGATCGATTTCGACGCGAGCGAGCGTCTGAACGCGGCGTTCTGGCGCACCTGGGAGGCCGTGGGCCTGCAGGCCCTCCCGGGCCGCACCGGGCTCGTGCAGATGTTTCCGAACAATGGCTGGATGGCCGATGCCCGGCTCGTCAAACGGATCGGTTATCCCGAGCAGCACGGCATGTGCTGCGATTTCGCGTTCGGCACCGAGTTGTGCCTCGCCGCGCGCGAGGTGTTTTATCTGCACGACTACGTATCGGTGTATCGCAAGACCGCGACGTCGATCTCGCACAACACGCGCGGCACGACCACGGCCGCGCCGCTGAGCGCCTACCGGTTCGTCAGGTCACTCGCTCTGCCCGCGCAACTGGAGCCGTCGCGGCGGCTCGCGCTGCAGCGGCTCGCGCCGATCGTCGTGTCGATTCATGCGCGCAACGGCCACGTGCGGGAAGGCCTGCGCGTCGCGCTCGCGCATCTGTTCGCGTACAACTACGGATTCAGCGCGCGGCTTTACTACCATCTGGCGATGCTCGCGCGCGCGGCGCTGCGCGGCCGGCCATCGGTCGCCGGCGCGGCCACCGATGCCGCCGCTGCCGCGGTCGCGGCGGTGGCAGCGGCGCCGGCCGCGGCGGCCGATCAGGCGGCGGCGGTCAAGGAGTTCGTCAACGAGCTGGTGAGCGAGCGGCCCGAGTCAGTGAAGTTGCGCGAGCGGCTGTAGCCGGGTCTGCGCGCCCGTATCCGTGAGCCATGATCTGTATCGGCCATGCGCAGGCCGATGCGGCTCAAGCCGTTTTTCTGCTAAGCATTCCCTGCTTAGCAAACGCGTATTCGTTACTTGGTCGCGCGCGCGCCGCTGATTACGATGAACCCGACCCGTCATCGCCTCAGAGGTAATTCGCCATGTCAGACAGTGCGTGTTTCAGGCCGCGCGTGATCGAGCCCGTCGTCGATAACCAGCCGGAAGGACTCGGGCTCGCGATCGAGTTGTGGCTCGCGCAACCGGTCGACGGGATCGCCGGCCGCGCGGTGCAGATTCATTTACGCGGCGGCGCGAAGATGGAACAGGCCGAGAGCCTGCGCGATCTGCTGCATGCGTGGGGGACGCGGATCGTGGTTAGTTGAGCTGATTTGAGTCCGACGCATGGACGCGTGTGCGGGCCGGTCGGCCGGCGCGGCGCGATGCGGCGCAAACAAAAACGGCGGCCTCGTTGCCGAGGGCCGCCGTTTTTACGGAGCGTGGTACTTCGTGTTGCGTTTCGCGTTACGTCGCATGCAGCGCTTCATGTCATACCCGGCGGCACGACGTGAAGCGTGCGCGCCTCGCTCAAGGCTCGTGCCGCAGATAACCTTCCTTCGACGGATCGCGCATCCGCAGCGAGACGATACCGGCGATCGCGCACATCACGGTCACGTACCAGAAGAACATCGACTCGACGTTGGCCTGCTTCAGCCACAGCGCGACGTATTCCGCCGAGCCGCCGAAAATCGCATTGGCGACCGCGTACGACAGACCCACGCCCAGCGCACGCACTTGCGGCGGGAACATTTCCGCCTTGATGAGCCCGCTGATCGACGTGTAGAAGCTGACGATCGCGAGCGCCACCACGACCAGCGCGAACGCCGCGTACGGGTTGGCGACGTCCTTCAGCGCGTGCAGCAGCGGCACCGTGCCGATCGTCGCGAAGAAGCCGAAGCACAGCATCGAACGGCGTCGGCCGATGCGGTCCGACAGCGCGCCGAACGCCGGCTGCATCAGCATGTAGACGAACAGCGCCGCGGTCATCACCGAACTCGCGGTCTTCGCATGCATGCCGGCCGTGTTGACGAGGTACTTCTGCATATACGTGGTGAACGTATAGAAGATCAGCGAGCCGCCGGCCGTGAAGCCGAGCACCGTCATGAACGCGCCCTTGTGCTCCCACAACCCGCGCAGCGTACCCGCTTCCTTACGGCCGCGCGTCGCAGCGGTGGTGGTTTCTTCGAGCGATTTACGCAGATACAGCGCGATCAACGCGGCGACCGCGCCGATCACGAACGGCACGCGCCAGCCCCACGCCTTCAGCTCCTCGGTCGTGAGGGTCTGTTGCAGGATCACCAGCACCAGCAGCGCGCACAACTGGCCACCGATCAGCGTCACGTACTGGAACGACGCGAAGAAACCGCGCCGGCCCTTCAACGCGACCTCACTCATATAGGTCGCGCTGGTGCCGTATTCGCCGCCCACCGAGAGCCCCTGCAGCAGCCGCGCAAGCAGCAGCAGCGCCGGCGCGAGCGCGCCGATCTGCGCGTAGGTCGGCAGCATCGCGATCACGAGCGAGCCGCCGCACATCATGAACACCGACACCATCATCGCGGTCCGGCGACCGCGCTTGTCGGCGAGCCGGCCGAAGAACCAGCCGCCGATCGGCCGCATCAGGAAGCCAGCGGCAAACACGCCGGCCGTGTTCAGCAACTGCGTGGTGGTGTTGCCGCTCGGGAAGAACGACGGCGCGAAGTACAGCGCCGTGAACGAATACACGTAGAAGTCGAACCATTCGACGAGATTGCCCGAGGATGCGCCGACGATCGCAAAGATGCGGCGCCGGGTGTCGTGCGCCGCGGCCACTCTGGATTGCTCGGTGAGGTCGTTCATGCTTGTCTTTCCTTATTTAAACGAGGACGACGATCTGACGCCGCCTTGATGCCACACGCCCGGACTGTGCGGCCGGCGCGAGTGCGCGATTTTTACATAAATGAAAGCAAATATGGGTTTTTGTCAGGCTAACTTAATGAAAGCCCTGGGTTGCCAGCGCGTGGGCGTTTGCGCTGCAACAAAGACGAAGCCCCCGCCAGTACAGGACTGGCAGGGGCTTCGGAGTGACACGGACCGCTCGACGCGACGCTAGACTCTCACCGCGGGCGGCACGTAGCGGCATTCGTAGCGCTTTCTGACGGTGCCGTTTTCGTCGACGCTCTCGAGGTACACGTCGAATTGCCAGAGGCGCGCCATATGCTTGAGCACCTCGTCGCTATCCGACGACAGATGCCGGTTGTCGCTCATGAAATGCCGCAGCGTCAGACTGCGGTCGCCGCGCGTATTGACGGCCCACACCTGGATGTTGGGCTCGCGGTGATGCATGTCGTACTGCCGCGACAACGCCTGACGCACGTACTGATAGCCGCTGTCGTCGTGAATCGCCGACACTTCGAGCGCGTCGCGCATGTCGTCGTCGAGCACCGAGAAGAGGCGCATTTCGCGGATCAGATGCGGCGACAGATACTGCGCGACGAAGCTCTCGTCCTTGAAGTTGCGCATCGCGTAGTGCATCGCGGGCAGCCACGGACTGCCGGCCAGCTCCGGAAACCAGCGCCGGTCTTCCTCGGTCGGCGCTTCGCAGATGCGGCGAATGTCGCTCATCATCGAAAAACCGAGCGCGTACGGATTGATGCCGCTGTAGTACGGCTTCGTGACCGGCGGCTGATAGACGACGTTGCTGTGCGAATGGAGAAACTCCATCATGAAGCCGTCTTCCAGCTTGCCCTGGTTGTACAGCGTGTTGAGCAGCGTGTAGTGCCAGAACGTCGCCCAGCCCTCGTTCATCACCTGGGTTTGCCGCTGCGGATAGAAGTACTGACCGATCTTGCGCACGATGCGGATAACCTCGCGCTCCCACGGTTCGAGCAGCGGCGCGTTTTTCTCCGCGAAATACAGCAGATTTTCCTGTGGCTCGGGCGGATAGCGATCCTCCACCTCTTCCGCCAGCGGTGTATGGCGCGTCGGCAGCGTGCGCCACAGTTCATTGACCTGCGATTGCAGATATGCCTCGCGTTCACGACGCGCGGCGAACTCCTTTTCGAGCGACAGCTTCTGCGGACGCTTGTAGCGATCCACGCCGTAATTCATCAGCGCATGGCACGAATCGAGCAGTTCCTCGACCCGGTCGAGCCCGAAGCGCTCCTCGCACTCGGCGATGTAATTCTTCGCGTAGACGAGGTAGTCGATGATCGCGTGCGCATCCGTCCAGAGTCGGAACAGATAGTTGCCCTTGAAAAACGAATTGTGCCCGTAGGCCGCGTGCGCGATGACGAGCGCCTGCATCGTCATCGTGTTCTCTTCCATCAGATACGCGATGCAGGGATTCGAATTGATGACGATTTCGTACGCGAGCCCCATCTGGCCGCGACGATAGCTTTTCTCGGTGGAGAGAAAGTGTTTGCCGAACGACCAGTGCCGATAGTTCACCGGCATGCCGACGGATGCGTACGCGTCCATCATCTGTTCGGCGCTGATGAGTTCGAGCTGGATCGGGTACACGTCAAGTTCGTATTGCTCCGCAACACGGGCAATATGCGAGTCGTACTCTTCGATCAGTTCGAAGGTCCAGTCGGACGGGCACGGCAGAGGTCTTCTATCTGCTACGTTCATACGGACTTCCCTTTGCCCTTCGGGGGCGTTCCGGTGTGTCCCATGCTGCAGCGCGGTGGACTGCTCCGGCAGGAGGCTGCCGTGCTGGCCGCCCTTGCCTCGGCATGCCCCGACAATTGCTGCGGCACGCCTTTGTTGCGCCGTGGCGCCACTGCTTCATACGATGGATCGTCCCGCATTCCTTCGTACGATGCGCCGCGCGCGCTGTCGTTCTGCTAAATCGGTTCAGCTACATCCGTTCCGTCAAGAAGTCGCCACCTGCTTCTCGAACAGCTCGCGAAACACCGGATAAATATCGGCCGCGGTTTCGACCTTCTTCATCGCCATGTGCGGTTGCGACAGCGCCAGTTGCGCGTATTCGAGCCACAGGTTCTGCTCTTCGGGCGTCACCTGAATATACGCAAAATACCGCACCTTCTCCAGGATGTCATCCGACAGTATCTTGCGGCACTTCGGCGAGTCGTCCGTCCAGTTGTCGCCGTCCGACGCCTGCGCCCCGTAAATATTCCATTCAGTCGGCGAATAGCGCTCGTCCATGACCTTGCGCATCAGTTCGAGCGCGCTCGACACCACGGTGCCGCCGCTTTCGGTCGAGTGGAAGAACGTGTCTTCGTCGACTTCCTCGGCGCGCGTGTGATGGCGAATGAACACGACCTCAATCTTCTCGTAGTTACGCTTCAGGAACAGATACAGCAGGATGAAGAAGCGCTTGGCGAGATCCTTGCGCTGCTCGTCCATCGAGCCGGACACGTCCATCAGACAGAACATCACCGCCTGGCTCGACGGCGTGGGCTGCTTCACGCGATTCACGTAGCGCAGATCGAACGGATCGATGAACGGAATCCGCCAGATACGGCCCCTCAGATGATGGATGTCGTCTTCGAGCAGCTTGATCTCTTCGCGGCGATCGGCGGGATCGGCCTTCAGCTCTTCGAGCTGCCGCTCCATCTCGTGCAACTGGTTGACGAGCGGCGCGCCGAGCGCGATGCGTCGGCCGAGCGCGCTGCGCAACGAGCGCACCACGTCGATATTGTTCGGCGTGCCCTCGGCGGCCCAGCCCGCGCGGATGCTTTTCCACGTCGGCACGGCCATCAGATGGGTTTTGACGAGACGCGGCAATTCGAGGTCGTCGAAGAAATATTGCATGAATTCTTCGCGGCTCAGTTCGAACACGAAGTCGTCCTGACCTTCGCCCTCGTTGCTGGCCTGGCCCCCGCCTCCGCCGCCCCCACCACCTTGCGGGCGCTGGATCTTGTCGCCGCGGATGTAGTCCGAGTTGCCCGGATGCACCATCTCCCGCTTGCCGCCCGGGCCATGGCGGAACGACGGCTCCGCGATGTCCTTGCGCGGAATCGTGATGCTCTGGGTGTTCTGGATATCCTTGATGCTGCGATCGCGGACCGCTTCCGACACGGCGCGACGAATGTAGTTTTTGACGCGACGCAAAAAGCGCTCGCGATTCGCAATGCTCTTGTTTTTACCTGCCAACCTGCGGTCGATGATTTGATGAAGCACGCCGGGTCTCCCGTGTCGATCGCAGCGAGCGCCTCAGCGCTCCCATGCAACTGCGCTCGTTTTAAGTGCGCGAGACGCGCGCCGTCTGGGCAGCCACGCTATGTCCATGCGGCTTGCGCCTCGCCGGTTTCCCGTACGGCCGAGCCGTACGGGCGGCACACGATAGACATCCTCAGCGCATCATGACGACTTGCGCACGCGCAGATACCAGTCACACAGCAAGCGTACCTGCTTCGGCGTGTAGCCCTTCGCCACCATGCGATTGACGAAGTCTTCGTGCTTGCGCTGTTCTTCGGCCGAGCCCTTCGCGTTGAACGAGATCACCGGCAGCAACTCTTCCGTGTTCGAGAACATCTTCTTTTCGATCACGACGCGCAGCTTCTCGTAGCTGATCCACGCGGGGTTCTTGCCCGCATTCGCAGCCCGCGCCCGCAGCACGAAGTTCACGATCTCGTTGCGGAAGTCCTTCGGGTTGCTGATGCCCGCGGGCTTCTCGATCTTCTCCAGCTCGGCGTTCAGCGCCGCGCGGTCGAAGCTCTCGCCGGTGTCGTGGTCGCGGAACTCCTGGTCCTGAATCCAGAAGTCCGCATACGTGACATAGCGATCGAAGATGTTCTGACCGTATTCCGAGTACGACTCCAGATACGCGGTCTGAATCTCCTTGCCGATGAACTCCGCATAGCGCGAGGCCAGCACGTCCTTGATGAAGGACAGGTACTTCTGCTCGGTTTCCGGCGGGAACTGCTCGCGCTCGATCTGCTGTTCGAGCACGTACATCAGGTGCACCGGATTGGCCGCGACCTCGGTCGAGTCGAAGTTGAACACGCGCGACAGGATCTTGAACGCGAAGCGGGTCGACACGCCAGTCATCCCTTCGTCGACGCCCGCGAAGTCGCGGTACTCCTGATACGACTTCGCCTTCGGATCGGTGTCCTTCAGATTCTCGCCGTCATACACCTGCATCTTCGAGAACAGGCTCGAATTCTCCGGCTCCTGCAGGCGCGTGAGCACGGACATCTGCGCCATCATCTTCAGCGTGCCCGGCGCGCACACCGCATTGGCGAGCGACGAGTTGCGCAGCAGTTTCTCGTAGATCTTGATCTCTTCGCCGTAGCGCAGGCAGTACGGCACCTTCACGACGAAGATCCGGTCGAGCAGCGCCTCGTTGTTGCGGTTATTGCGGAACGCCTTCCACTCCGACTCGTTCGAGTGCGCGAGGATCACGCCGTCGAACGGAATCGCGCCGAAGCCTTCCGTACCCTTGAAGTTGCCTTCCTGGGTCGCGGTGAGCAGCGGGTGCAGCACCTTGATCGGCGCCTTGAACATTTCGACGAATTCGAGCAGGCCCTGATTGGCGAGGCACAGGCCGCCCGAGTAGCTGTACGCGTCGGCGTCGTCCTGCGCGTACTGTTCGAGCTTGCGGATGTCGACCTTGCCGACGAGCGACGAAATGTCCTGATTGTTCTCATCGCCCGGTTCGGTCTTCGCGATGCCGATCTGGCGAAGAATCGACGGATAGCGGCGTACCACCTTGAACTTGCGGATGTCGCCGTTGTATTCATGCAGGCGCTTGACCGCCCACGGACTCAGGATACTTTTCAGGTAGCGGCGCGGAATGCCGTATTGCTCTTCGAGAATCGGGCCGTCTTCCTCGTAGTCGAACAGCCCGAGCGGCGATTCGTTGACGGGCGAGCCCTTGATCGCGTAGAACGGCACGCGTTCCATCAGTTGCTTCAGACGTTCCGCGATCGACGACTTGCCGCCGCCGACCGGACCTAACAGATACAGGATCTGCTTCTTTTCTTCGAGCCCCTGGGCCGAGTGCCGGAAGTAGGCGACCACCTGCTCGATCACCTCTTCCATTCCGTAGAACTCACGGAATGCGGGGTATACCTTGATGACCTTGTTCGCGAAGATACGCGACATGCGCGGATCGTTGCGAGTGTCGATCTGTTCAGGTTCTCCGATTGCCGTCAACATGCGTTCGCCAGCAGTGGCGTACGCGGCGGGATTTTCTTTGCAGAGCGCGAGATACTCCTCGAGCGAGAGTTCGTCTTCTCGCGTTTTCTCGAAGCGGGTCGCGAAACTGCTGTAGATATCCATGCTACCTCCTCGCCGAAGTCTGGAGCGATGTCGTGCGCGGCGCGCTATTCGGAAACGACATCGCTCGAATTCATCCTAAACCCTTTTAAATTTTTTTTCACGGACTACGTTGCGAAAATCGCGCCGAACCCGCCTCCCTACATTCCTCACTTGGAAACGAAGATTCGACCACCTACAATTTTTCACTCACGTCGCAACAAATCGCTGCGTTCACTGCCTCTGCCACACCTGCCTGCTCATCTGCCGCGCTGCTGCTTTCTTCGGCAACGCATCGCTATTCAGTGCTCCTGCACGAGTTCCCGATACCACCGCATCGGACCCATCGCATGCCGCTGCATGCCTCGCTTGCATGCTTCGCGCCATCGCCGCATGTCGCGGCTCGAGGTGTCGCGTCGCGTTGCTATTGCACGTGCCGTTCCAGCACCCTCTCTCCGCGTCCGGCGAGCGGCTGTCTGCGCTCGCACACTTCGTCGCTAAAAGCCCGTACGTGACGACGTTTTCTCGCGCAGCCACTTTTTCATCCACAACGCGCGGCATGTCGATCCGGTCTACACGCGTGCGCCGTTGTTACATGTTCGATGTTCGTCCGCGCACGTTGAACGGCACCCTGTGTCGTAACCGCGTCAGGCGATTCGTCCACGCGCGACGCAGTTTGGTTCCGCATCGTTTGCACGGAGATGTGTGTCGATCATTCCGATCGTTGCGCTCGCGCTTGCATGCGGGGATCCCTATAACTGGATCACGGCAACGATTCGTCGGGCTTCCATAGGTGTATACGGAAACATAAGCGGCCATTGCAATAAAAGTCTTCAAAGTAGAGTTAACGATTCGACCGCCTGCGTCATTTCGTTGCGACCCAAAAATAAAAACGGCCGCCGTGGGCAGCCGTTTGAGCGATGCGTCGTAATCTCCGGTTACAAGCGGCGCGACGCCGCTCAGGTCAGTTCGATTTCCACTTCGCCGAGTCCGTCGATATGGCCGCGCACGATGCCCAGCTCGCCGATCTTGTGAGCGCCAACGTAAGAGCCGGTGGTGATCGTCCAGTCACGCTCGATCGTGATACCCATGGCCGCGCAATGGTTGACGAACCACACCAGCAGCTCGCGCGGATCGCCCGCCGGATTGCCGGTCGCCTCGGGCAGCAGCGAATGGCCGTTGACACTGAGCTCCAGTTCCGGCGACACGAAATCGAAACCGCGCGCGAGGCTCGCATAGACCGCCGGATGGCCGGTAATCAGCGCGCCGTTGTTCTGCGCGTCGGCCAGTTGCGCGAGCGGCGCGACGTTCGGCCATTCGCTGAAGCGGCTATCGACGATTTCGATCGCGGGCAGCACGACGCCGACTTTCGACAACACCTCGTCGCGCGCATACGCCTGGCCGCGCGGCTCGATCGTCTCGTCGAAACGGAACGCGATCTCGAGTTCGACCAGCACGCGGAAAAAGCCCTCGTGTGCAAGCCGCGCGGGCGACGGCGTCACCAGCGAGGCCGGAATCGGCGCGCCCGACGCGGCGCCGCCCGGCGACTTCGCGCCGATCTTCCATGCGCCGGTCGACTCGCCGAGCCCCGCGATGACCGCCTGCTGGATCGCATAGGCGGTCGCCGCATCGGGCGGCAGGCTGTCGGGTGCGGGCGCATCGACCGGCCGATGCTGCCGGCGTGCCTCGACGAGGCGTTGCGCAAGATCGTATCGCGTCATGTCGGTCCTTTCTGGCTGGCGCATAAACGGTGGGCAAAGACATCACCCTATGGACGTCACACTATGTGGAAGACCACGCGGCGCGGCGCGCACGGCGATGCGCGTCGATCCGGATCGTGATCGTGCCCGTCAATGTACCGGATCGCGGCGCGCGCCGGGGCCTACGCGCACAGCGCAAACGTTAATTCATGCGCGAACGATAAAAAAAGACCGCGGATGCGGACGCATGCGCGGTCTTTGCAGCCTGATCGTCGTCTTCGTGTCACACGGCGCGGCCGCGTGAGCAAAGAAACGTCTCAGGAAAGTCCCCAGCGACAGGCCAACCGGGAACGAATGTTGCGTCGGCTCGCCACGGATCGAATCACACGACCATCCTCACCGGAACCCGCCGACGCCATGTAGAACACGCCCCCTTAGAACGTCTCCCAGTCCTGCTCGCCACCGGCCGTCACAGCGGCCTTCGCAGACGTACGCGCCGGCGCGGCGCCTGCTTGCAGCGCCTGGGCAGCGCTCGTCGCCATGCCGGCAGCGGACGCCTTCAGCGATGCCGATGCCGATACCGACGCCGGCACGCCGCCTTGCGTCGACTTGCACGTACGCATCGCGAGCGAGCTGCTCGCCGCGATACGCTTCGGCTTCGCCAGCGACGCCGCCGCATGGTCGCCATGAGCCGCGCCAGCCCCCGCGCCACGACCGTTTTCATCGACCTGGAACACCGAGACCGCGCTGCGCAGACGACCCGCCTGTTCTTCGAGCGACGACGCCGCGGCCGCCGCTTCCTCGACCAGCGCCGCATTCTGTTGCGTGACCTCGTCCATCTGCGTGACCGCGCGTGCGACCTGGTCGATACCGCCGCTCTGTTCCTCCGACGCCGCCGCGATCTCGCCCATGATGTCGGTCACGCGCTGCACCGCACCGATGATCTCGGTCATCGTGCGGCCCGCTTCGTCGACGAGCGCCGAGCCCGACTGCACGCGCTCGACCGACGTATCGATCAGCTCCTTGATCTCCTTGGCCGCCGCCGACGAGCGTTGCGCCAGACTGCGCACCTCGCCCGCGACCACCGCGAAGCCGCGCCCTTCCTCGCCGGCGCGGGCCGCCTCGACCGCCGCGTTCAGCGCGAGGATGTTGGTCTGGAACGCAATGCCTTCGATGATCGAGATGATGTCGGCGATCTTCGCCGAGCTCTGGTTGATGTCGCCCATCGTGCCGACCACCTGGCCGACCACCGCGCTGCCCTTGTTGGCGATCTCCGATGCGCTGGCCGCGAGCGCGCTCGCCTGGCGCGCGTTGTCGGCGTTCTGACGCACCGTGCCGGTCAGCTGCTCCATGCTCGACGCGGTTTCCTGCAGCGCCGACGCCTGCTCCTCGGTCCGCGACGACAGATCGATATTGCCCGCCGCGATCTGGCGCGTCGCGGTCGCGATCGACTCGCTGCCGCCGCGCACGCTACGCACCGTTTCGGTGAGGCTGCGCTGCATTCTGGCGATCCCTTCGAGCAGTTGCCCCATTTCGTCGCGCGAAGTCACCACCACCGGACGACGCAGATCGCCGGCCGCGATCGCGTCGAAGTGGCCGAGCGCTTCGTCGAGCGGACGCGCGATCGCGCGGCTGAGCGTCAGATACGACAGTGCCGCCGCCAGCACGCCGAGCACCAGCGCGCCGATGCTGACGATGCGAAACATCGCGAAGCTCGCCTGGGCCGAGTCATAGCCCAGTTTGGCCGAATCGAACTGGAACTTGCGCAGCGCCTCATCGGACACGACGAGGTCGTTGAACGCGACCTGCAGACTCTTGGCGTCGTCGATCAGTTTGCTCTGCTCGTTGGCCGTAATCGCCGCCGCGAACCCATCGAGTTGCCGGTGCAGCGCGGAGCGCTTCGCGGCCACGTCCTGCGCGAGCCGGTCTTCCTCGGCGTTGCGCGGCAGGTCCAGATATTTTTTCCACCACATGTCGGCGGTGCCGCGCAGCATGCGCGCGCGCTCGACCGTCGGCGCCGCTTCCGGCGTGCCGACCAGGAAGGCCGCGCGGTCGAGCGCGAGCCGTTCGCGCGCCGCATACATTTCCGCGTTGCCGATGTCGACCGCACTCGGCATCGCATTGGTAAAGGTGTCCTGATACGCGTCGTTCGAGTGGCTCATGCCGAACAGACCGAAAACGCCGATGCCGACCAGCAGCGCCGCGAGGAACGCCATCGTGAGACCAATGCGCGCCTTGATCGTAATGCCTTTATTCAACATGCTTGATCCTGTGTGCTTTGCAAAAAGAGAGGCTGAATACGCAGCCGTCGGCCACGTGATGAGGGTCCGGCGCTTTGGAGCCAGCGCTCTAATTACCGTTTACGGCATCGCAATCGCAGACTTGAAGCATTTAAAAGGTATGAAGAAAGACGTTGAAATCAGTTGAAAGCAAATGCGCCAGGGAAAGGGAGAAATTGGCGTGTGTGGCCAGCGCTGCCGGGGCTTGTCAAAGCGTGGAATGTGCAGTTGGAACTGCGTGAAGAACTGCCGGAGGAGGAACAGTCGGGAATTCGCGCGGCCGGGACGGTGTGGTCTTGCCGTGCCGCATCGACATTGCAGCGCGCCCACGCGATTGGGCCAAACGCGCGCCGGCGCGCGTTGCCGACCTCGTCGCGGCCGATGTGGACTCGTAAACGAAGTGGGACGAACGGCCCAGTTCGACGTCAGTTCGACGCGTCGACTTCCGCGCGAGTCGGGATCGACGGCTGCGCGCCCGCGCGCGTCACCGACAACGCCGCGGCGCGCTGCGCGAAGCGGATCGCCGCCTCCACCTGCGCACCCTGCGCGAGTTGCGCCGCGAAACCGCCGATAAAGGTATCGCCCGCCGCGGTCGTATCGACGGCCTCGACGCGGGGCGCGTCGTAGAGCGTCGCGGCCGCGCCGTCGAGCGCCGCATAAACGCCGCGCGCGCCGAGCGTGATCAGCACGTTGCGCGCGCCGGCGGCCCGCAGCGCGGCGGCAGCTTGCGCGGCATCGCCGGGCGACTCGACCGCGAGACCGGTCAACGCGGCCGCCTCGAGTTCGTTCGGAATCAGATAGTCGATCAGCGGCAGCCAGTCGGGCGGCAGTGGCCCGGTCGCGGGTGCCGGATTGAGGATCACGGTCTTGCCGAGCCGCCGCGCGGCGGCGAGCGCCGCGCGCACCGCTGGCGGCGGCGTTTCGAGCTGGCAAATCACCACGTCGGCGGCGGCGAGCGCCGCTTCGTGACGCGCGATCGCATCGGGCGTCACCTCGCCGTTGCTGCCCGCGACGATCACGATCGTGTTCTGGCTCGCGTCATCGACGACGATCAGCGCGACGCCGCTCGGCTCGCGGCCGGTCTCGAGCGCCGCGCAGTCGATGCCCTCCGCTTCGAGACCCGCGCGCAGTTGCGCGCCGTTCGCATCGGCGCCGACGCAGCCGAGCATCGACACCCGCGCGCCGAGCCGCGCGGCCGCGACCGCCTGGTTGCCGCCCTTGCCGCCCGCGACCTGCGCGAAGCCGTGGCCGGCCAGCGTCTCGCCCGGCTGGGGCAGACGCGGCGAACGCACCACGAGGTCCATGTTCAGACTGCCGACCACCGTCACGCGTGCGCGCGTTTCGTTGCTTGCCACTTGAGTGTCCTCCGTTGCGCGGCCGCCGCGCCATTCTCCGCCGCGCGCACAGCGCGCGTCGCGCTCAAGCCGCCAGATCCCGCCGCGTATCGCCCGCCCACGTCGCGGTCGACTCGCGCACGATCAGCCGTGGCGACACCACGCGCCGGCGCGCGGGCGCTCGCACGGTGTGATTCGACGCAGCCTCGGCGATCCGCTCGATCAGCGTCTGCGCGGCCATGTCACCGAGCGCGCGCACCGACTGGCCGACCGTCGACAGCGACGGGAACGTGAAGCGCCCGAGCTCGATGTCGTCGAAACCGATGATCGAGCAGTCGCGCGGCACGCTGATGTTGCGCTCCGCCGCCGCGCGCAAGGCGCCGATACCCATCATGTCGTTGCCCGCGAAAATCGCCGTCGGCTTGACCGTATCGAACAGCTGCGCGGCCGCGCGATGGCCGCCGGTGCCGGAAAAATCGCTTTCGACGATCGCATCGGCTGGAATCTCGATGCCGCGCTCGGCCATCGCGCGGATAAAGCCGTGCACGCGCATCGCGCTGACCGCGGTCTGCACCGGACCGGTGATGCAACCGATACGCACATGCCCGAGTTCGAGCAGATGACGCGTCGCCAGATACGCGCCCTTCTCGTGATCGATCTGCACGAGGTCCGCGCTGAGCCCCTCGATATTGCGGTCCACCACGACGAGCGGCTCGCGCGCGTCGGCGAGCGTCTGCGCGAGCACCGCGTCGTCGCCGGCGGACGCGACGATCAGCCCGTCGACGCGTTTTTCCTGCAGCACGCGCAGATAGTTGCGCTGCTTGGCGGGGTCGTCGTCGGAGTTGCAGAAGAACACGCAGTAGCCGTTGCGCGCACAACCGTCCTCGATGCCGCGCGCGAGTTCCGCGAAATACGGATTCGTGCTGTTGGGCACCACCAGTCCGATCGTCGCGGTCGAGCGCGCCTTCAGCGAACGCGCGACCGCCGACGGCACGTAGTGCAGTTGACGGATCGCGTGCTCGACTTTCGCGCGCACATCGGCCGACACCGGTCGCGAGTTGTTCACCACGTGCGATACCGTGGTGAACGACACGCCCGCCACGGCCGCCACATCCTTGATCGTCGCCATAACCTGTTGCTCTCCTGTCGATCATGTCTTCAGCGAAGACAGACCGGGCTGATTCATTTCATCCATCGTTGCGCGTGATGCACGCCGCTTTGCGTCACTTTGCGCGTCGCCGTGCACGCCGCTTTACGCGTCACTGCGCGCGTCTTCCATCCCGCCATCGATCCCGCCGCGCGCCCTCAAGCCCGCTTGCGCCGGCTGCGATACGTATCCAGCACCACCGCCACCACGATCACCGCGCCGGTGATCATGCGTTTGGTCGGCTCGTTCGCGCCGATCTGCGCGAGCCCCGCGGCCAGCACCGAAATGATCAGCACGCCGAAAAACGTGCTGATCACCGAGCCGCGCCCGCCCATCAGACTCGTGCCGCCGATCACGACCGCCGCGATCACCTGCAGCTCCATGCCGACACCCGCGTTCGGGTCGGCCGCTTCGAGCCGTGAAATCTGGAACAGCGCCGCCAGTCCCGCCAGCGCGCCCATCAGCGCGAACACGATCACCTTGTACGGCCGCGGATTGACGCCCGCGAGCCGCACCGCTTCCTCGTTCGTGCCGATCCCGACGAGATAGCGCCCGAACACCGTGCGCGTCAGCACCAGCTGCGCGATCACCATCACCGCGACCGCGATCAGGAACGCCGGCGAGATGCCGAGCGCGATCGGGTTCGACAGAAAATCGAACGCATCGCCGATATACGCGGTGCGCGAGTTGGTCATCTGGTACGCCATGCCGCGCGCCGCTTCCAGCACGCCGAGCGACACGATGAACGACGGAATCCGCCAGCCCACCGTCACCGCGCCTGTCACCGTGCCGGTCAGCGCCGCGACCGCGACGCCGGCCAGCGCCGACGGCAACGGCGACCAGCCCCACTTCAGCGCGGCCACGCTGACCACCGACGCCCCCAGCGCCAGCACCGAGCCGACCGACAGATCGATCCCGGCGATGATCAGCACGAAGGTCATGCCCACCGACATCACGACCAGATCGGGGATCTGGTTGGCGATCGTGCTGAACGTGTCGTAGGTCAGAAAGTGCGAACTCAGCAGCGAGAACAGCACGATCATCGCGAGCAGCGCGCCGGCGAGCCCCAGATAGTTCGACAGGCCGAACCGTGTGCCGGCCGGCTTGCCGCTCGCGAGCGGCGCCGACGGATCGGCGGGCGGCGTCGCGCCTGGCGCGTCCGACACGCCGGTCTGGCTGCCGCCCTGCTTCGAACCCGCTTTCGGACCCGTTTCGCGCCACGATTGATCGGTCATGACAGACTCCCTGCTTCGTTGGTGCCGTGGGTATGCAGCATTGCGTCGCGGCCGCGGTAGCCGGCAAACGCGGCCGCGAGCAGCGCGTCCTGGCTCCAGTTACCGCGCTCGAACACGCCCGTCATGCGGCCCGCCGACATCACGCCGATGCGGTCGCAGATCAGCATCAGCTCGCGCAGATCGCTCGACACCACCACGAGCGCGCGGCCGTCGCGCGCGAGCGCACCCATCAGCCCATAAATATCGAACTTCGCGCCGACGTCGATGCCGCGCGTCGGTTCGTCGAACAACAGCACCCGGCAATCGCGCGCGAGCCAGCGGCCGATCACGACCTTCTGCTGGTTGCCGCCCGACAGCTCGCCGACGATCTGCGCCGGCCCCGAGCTACGAATCCGCATCGCGTCGATCTGCTTCTTCGCCAGCGCGTTTTCGCGCCGCGCGTCGACGATCCCATGCCGCGCGACGCTGCCGAGATTACCGAGCGACACGTTGGCCGCGACCGGCTGCGGCAACAGCAGACCTTCGCCCTTGCGGTCCTCGGTGATCAGCGCGATGCCCGCGCGCACCGCGTCGGCCGGCGACGCGATGCGCACCGGCGTGGGCGTCGCGCCCGGCGTCGCGGCGAGCGACACGCTGCCGCCGTCCTTCGGGTCGGCGCCATAAATGAGCCGCATCAGCTCGGTGCGGCCCGCGCCGATCAGACCGCTCACGCCGAAAATCTCGCCCGCGCGCACCTCGAACGACACCTCGCGCACGACCTTGCCGCGCGTGAGCCGCTCGACCTTCAGCAACGGCGCGCCGATGTTGCGCACGCCCAGATCGATGTGCTCGCCGAGCTCGCGCCCGACCATCCATGTGACGATCTGCTCGCTCGTCAGGTTCGCCATCGCGTCGATGTGCACGAGGCGGCCGTCGCGCAGCACCGCGATCCGTTCGGCCACCCGCGCCAGTTCTTCGAGCCGGTGCGAGATGTAGACCAGCGCGACGCCGCGCGCCTTCAGCCGCGCGATCTGCTCGAACAGCAGATCGACTTCACGCGCGGTCAGCATGGCGGTCGGCTCGTCGAGGATCAGCACGCGGCAGTCGTCGATCAGATTGCGGGCGATCTCGACCATCTGCTGATGCCCGATGCCAAGCTCGCCGACCAGCGTGTCCGGATCGATCGCGTCGAGGCCGACCTGCGCCATCGCCTCGCGCGCGTTCTCGCGCAGCCGGCGTCGGTCGATCCAGCCGAAGCCGAACGCGCCCGCGCGCGGCAGGCGGTTCAGGAACAGGTTTTCGGCGACCGACAGCGTCGGCAGCAGATTGAGCTCCTGCATCACCATGCGTACGCCGAGCGCTTCCGCTTCGGTGCGGCTCACGGGCGCATACGGCGCGTCGGCGAGACGCATCGTGCCGGCGCTCGGCTCGACCAGCCCGCCGATGATTTTCGACAGCGTGCTCTTGCCCGCGCCGTTCTCGCCGGTCAACGCCAGCACCTCGCCCGCGCGCAGCGACAGCGACACGTCGGCGAGCACCGGTTCGGCATAGGTCTTGCCGATGCCGCTGACGCTCAGTACGACAGGTGAGGCGTGTTGGTCGGTTGAATCCATCGCGCTCCTGGTTGCGTGGCGCTGCCTGACGCTTACGTGGCGGCTTGCGTTGTGGCTTGCGTAGTGCCCGCGTTGCGCTTATGCAGTGCGTACCGTGCGTGCCGCGCGACACATCGCGACCGGCCGCCACGCGTGATGCCGGCCCGCGATGCGCAACGCACTGAAGTGCGGCGCCGCGCTTCGTTCGCTGCTCACCTCGCCATCGAACCGCCATCGAACCGCCGTCATGACGCTTATCTCTGGCATTAACGGCGGCACGGCGAGTTTCTTGAGCGTTTGTTGAATAAATGCGATTCGGGTTTTGATTTGGTGCAAACGGCACGCGTGGCCACGACTCGGATGCTGCCGCCCATGCGTCTGCGCCCCTCGCCCCGTGGCCCGCTACCGCCCGACTCGCGCTGCGAGCCGGGTCTCCGAGGCACGGGCTTTGCGCTTACTTCAGCGTCGCTTTCGTCACCAGATCGACCGGCGTTTCGACCACGCCCGACAACTGCGACTGTTTCTTGTTTTCGCTCAGCGCCTTCAACGCGGTGTCGATGCCGAACACCGCCTGCTTTGCCGCGTATTGATCGGCGGTGGCGAGGACGCGGCCGTCCTTGAGCATCGGATGGATCGCGTTGATGTTGTCGTAGCCGACCACCAGTACCTTGCCCTGCTTGCCGGCCGCGCGCACCGCCGAGACCGCGCCGATCGCCATGTTGTCGTTGCCGGCGAGCAGCGCCTTCAGGTTCGGGTACTCGTTGAGCATCGCCGATGCAACCGCGTTGCCCTTGTCGATTTCCCACTCGCCCGATTGCACCGACACGACCTTCGCGCCGACCGTCTGCATCGCCGCCTTGAAGCCTGCGGTGCGCTGCTGTGCGTTGGTGGTGGTCGACACGCCTTCGATGATGCCGACCTCGTCGCCGGACTTCAGCCGCTTCGCGAGGTAGTCGCCGACCTTCTGCGCGCCCTTCGCGTTGTCCGGGCCGACGAACGGCACGTTCAGATCCTTCGACTTCAGCACGTCCTGGTCGAGCCGGTTATCGATGTTGACGACGATGATGCCGGCGTCCACCGCTTTCTTCACGACTGGCACGAGCGCCTTCGAATCGGCCGGCGCGATGACGATCGCGTCGACCTTCGAGACGATCATCTGCTCGACGATGCGGATCTGGTTGGCGGTGTCGGTTTCGTCCTTGATGCCGTTCGTGATCAGGTCGAACTGGCCGGGATTGTGTTTCTGGTAGTCCTTCGCGCCGTTCTCCATGGTCAGGAAGAACTCGTTCGCGAGCGACTTCATCACGAGCGCGACCTTGGGCTTATGAGCCGGCGCGTTTTGCGCGTAGGCGGCGGAAAACGGTAGTGCGACGGAGGCGGTGGCGAGAACTGCGGCGGCAACGATTTGACGACGGGTCCAAAGGCTCATGCGTATCTCCAAGGTAGTCGGGCTCGCGGGCGAGCCGTATTTTTTGTGACGCGCAAACGTTTGCGAGGCCTATTCTCAGCGCAAGCCTTTCGAAATGTCAACGATTCGCAGTGCTGCAACGCACCGGCGCGCAATTTATGCGGCGGTGCAATGCGCTCGATCGACTCGGGCCGTCGTGCCGCGTGGGCGCGACGGCGGGCAGCGTGTGGCAAGGGTCCCTCGCTCGGTCCGCAAGACGATGTCGGCCGCCCGTTGCGAACGAGCTCGACGCGAACTGCGCGCGCGGCCCGTGAGGGCGACGCGCGGCGGCGCGAACGGCGCAACGGGCGGGCCGTTCATGCTGGCCCTTTATCGCGCGCGCTGCAAGTAAAACCGTGAGGGAATCGAAAGGCGCGTGGGACGCGTGGGACGCGTGGGACGCGTGGGACGCGTGGGACGCGTGGGACGCGTGGGACGCGTGGGACGCGTGGGACGCGTGGGACGCGTGGGACGCGTGGGACGCGTGGGACGCGTGGGCACAGGCGCACGCGGACTACGCCGCGCCGAACACCGCCCGACTCGCGCCAACCTACAACCAGCCGGCCTTGCGAAAACGCCGGAACAGTATGAAGTCGATCGCCAGCATCACCACCAGCACGACCGGATAGCCGTACTTGAAATGCAGCTCGGGAATGCGCTCGAAGTTCATCCCGTAGATACCCGCGATCATCGTCGGCACCGCGAAGAGCGCGGCGAACGAGCCGAGCCGCTTGGTGATCTCGCTCTCGGCGAGCGAGATCATGCCGAGGTTCACCTGCACCGCGGTCACGACGATTTCGCGCCGTCCTTCGATGGTTCGCACGATCCGGTCGAGATGGTCGTAGACGTCGCGGAAGTACGCCTGCATCCCCGCGCAGACACTCGGAATGCGCCCGCCCGTCAGTTTGCTGACCGCCTCCTGCAGCGGCACGATATGGTGCTGCAGGATCACGAGGCGGCGCTTCATCGAATACAGGTCCTGCACGATTTCGCGCGAGGCCGCCGAATCGTTCTTCTCGAAGATGCGGTCTTCGAGCGCCTCGAGCTCGGTGCTGACCGCTTCGAGGACCGGGAAGTAACGGTCGACCACATCGTCGATCAGCGCGTACAGCACGAACGCCGAACCCTCCTTCAGCAGATGCGGCTCGCGCTCGCAACGCGCGCGCACGCTCTGAAAACCGGTGCGCGTGCCGCGCCGCACCGACAGCACATAGTTGCCGCCGACGAACACGTCGACCTCGCCGATCAGCAGCTCGCCGTCGTCGTCCATTTCGACCGTGTGCATCACGGTGAACAGCGAATCACCGTATTCCTCGATCTTCGGACGCTGATGGCCGTGCTGCGCATCCTCGATCGCCAGTTCGTGCAGATTGAACTCGTCCTTCATGATCGCGAGCTCTTCGGGGCTCGGATCCTTCAGCGCGACCCAGACGAAACACTCGGGGCGGGAGACGTAGTCGCTGATGTTTTCGATGTTGATGTCGGCGAGCTTCCGGCCGTCCTGGTAGGCGGCGCAATTGATCAGCATGTTCGAATTACCTTGCAAACGGAACAGACCGGTCTGCGCTCGAACGCAAGCATGTCGAAGGCATTACGTAAGCTGAACGACGGTCTGCATATGAACGGATAAGCGCGCATGGCGTCAGGCGTCATGTTAAGGCGTCGCGGGAAAACGGCGGGTTTCCAATTGTTAATCATTGATCGCCCGTCGACGGCCCGCTATTGCGCGACCCGGCGCAGACCGATGCGGTGATCGTCGTTGAAGCTAACCGACGCGCGGTTGGTATAGCGCGGATCGGCCGTCACGATGAAGTTCAGCTCGACCACCGGATCGAACTGCGTCGACACGCCGAGCCGATGCGTGCCTGGCGGCAGATAGAACGTCACGTGCTCGCCGTTCATCAGGTCGGTCACGCGCTCGCCGTCGACGTAGACGAGCGCGTTGCGAAACCGCACGACCACGTCGCGCGAGCGCTCGCGCCGCAGATCGACCGCGACGAGCCCGGGGCCCGGCTGCGTATAGCCCTGTCTGACGATGCGCTCGGCCGGCACCGGCTTGAACGGCACCGGCTCGGCCGGCTCCGATGCGCAGCCGGCAAGCGCCAGCGCGACCGCGACGGTGAGGACGGCGCAGGCGGCCACGCCGGCACGTGGGCGCCGCACGAACCGGGACACGAATCCGGAACCCGGTGCGGCTCGGCCGCGGCAAGACAGGCGCTTCGGCATGCTGGTCTCCCCTGTTATCGATCGTGGCCCGGCCTGCTATCGACGCGCTGCGCGAGCTGCCGCGCAACGTCGCTTGGCAGTGGTTGTGGCCGCGGCGCATTCGTTCGCATGACTGTCCGCATCATAGCAACGCACACGCATTCCGCCAGTACGACCCGGCCGATCCTCGCGGACGTTCGCCGCCGTCCCTCTTGCGCACCGCGGCATTCTTCTTCATGATCGCTGCAAAGGCGGCTGCGTCGGCAGCGCGCTTCTATCCGTCGGCATGCCTGTCGATCCGCGTCGCCGGACGCACGATCAAGGAGACTACGATGTGGTATTTCACCTGGGTTCTCGGCGTAGGTGTGGCTTTGGGCTTCGGCATCATCAACGTGATGTGGCTCGAGACCAATGGCAAGTTCGCCCGCGACCCGCAACACCCGGATGCGCCGCTCCCTGAGGACCGGCCTTCGTGACTTTGCTGGTGTTTTTTTGCGGTCATGCGGGCACCGGCAAGACCACGCTCGCGAAACGGCTGATCGGTCCATTGATGCAGGCAAGCGGCAGCCCGTTCTGCCTGCTCGACAAGGACACGCTCTACGGCGGCTACAGCGCCGCCGCGATGGACATGCTGAGCGGCGATCCGCACGACCGCGACAGCCCGCTATTCCTGCAGCATCTGCGCGACCCCGAGTATCGAGGCCTCATCGATACCGCGCGCGACAATCTCGAACTCGGTATCAGCGCGCTGGTGGTCGCGCCGCTGTCGCGCGAAGTGCGCGAGCGGCGGTTGTTCGATCGTGCATGGCTGGGTGTCGCGCCGCAGGTCGAACTGCGTGTCGTGTGGGTCCAGACGTCGGAGGAGACGGCGCGGCAACGCATTGTCGCGCGCGCCGATCCGAACGATGCGTACAAGCTCGCGCACTGGGACGAATACCGGCAACGCCGCTTCGAACCGGCCGGCGCCGCGGCCGTCGATCTGCTGAAGTTCGACAACACCGCGCCGACCGCTGCGGACGATGACGCGCTGGTGGCGCGGATCGTCGCTTAGGGGTACGTGATTCGCCGTGAGGGGCGCTCTGAAGGCTCGCGGTTTGGAGCTGAGGTTTCGCGGCGCTGTTTCGAATTTTCAGGCTGATACCGCGTGCTGCACCGTAGCTTCAGCGCCGCGCAAAACTCCCCACCTCGCAGCGAACAAAAAAATGCCCCGCAAAGCGGGGCATTTCCACAATGTCGACAACCAGGCGGCGACCGAGCCGCCACGGCATCACACGCTTCAAACCGTCGCCAGCGCCTCCAGCGACTGCCCTTCATACAGCTTGCCGAAGCGGTTGCCGAGAAACTCCGTCAGCGACACCTGCTCCTGACGCACGAAACCTCGTTGCGGCAGCTTGCGCTCGCGGAACAGATCGAGCACCGCGCACATCGCGCCGGCGGTGGTGATCTGGATCGCGCTCATCGGCACGCCGCAGACGGTCTTCGCGAAGATCTTGCGGGTGAACACTTCCTGCACCAGTTGCCCGTCGCGCATGCCGCTCACCGTGATGAACACCAGCACGACGTCCTGCGCGGTCGACGGCACCGAGCGGCGCATGATCGTCTTCAGCGTGTCGCGGTCGCTCGACAGACGCAGGTCTTCGAGCAGGAACTGCATCAGGTTGCGATGGCCCGGATAGCGCACCGACTTGTAGTCGAGCGATTCGACTCGACCCGACAGCGTTTCGCACAGCGTGCCGAGGCCGCCGGAGGTGTTGAACGCCTCGTATTCGGTGCCGTCGAGCGAGAAATGTTCGAGGCCTTCGAGCGGCTGCACCCACTGCGTGCGGCTGTCGCGAATCGCTTCGCAGGGCTGACAATATTCGTTGATCAGACCGTCGACGCTCCACGTCAGGTTGTACTTCAGCGCGTTGGTCGGGAATTCGGGCAGCGCGCCGACGCGCATCTTCACGTCGCGGATTTCGCTGAAGCGGTTCGCGAGTTCGTGCGCGGCTATGCCGATGAAGCCCGGCGCGAGACCGCACTGCGGCATGAACGCGTGCTCGGCGTCCTCGGCGATCGCGCGAATCGCGTGGGTCGCGCGCACGTCCTCGGTCAGATCGAAATAATGCACGCCCGCGCCCTTCGCCGCCGACGCGACGTTCACCGCGAGGTAATACGGCAGCGCGTTGATCAGCACGTCGAAGCCCTCGATCGCGGTACGCAGCACGGCGGCATCGGCGGAATCGACGCGGCGCGTCGGAATGCCCTGGGCGGCGAGCTTGTCGAGCGCGTGCTGATCGCGGTCGAACGCGACGACTTCGTAGTCACCGGTTTCGCGCAGCATATGGGCAATGGTATGGCCGATCAGGCCTGCGCCAACGATAGCTACCTGCATCTGTTTTCTCCTTGTTATCCGTGTGCTGTCTCTGAGCTGGAAAGTGCGCCGCGTCTTGCGCGCAGCGCCTACGGGCCGAACCCTTGAATGACAGTGTAGGCACAAGCAAAAACAGTTCATACGCGCAAAATGCTGCGGTATGACCAACAGGTTCGACGTTATGACGAACCCATCAGGCAATTCGTCGAAAAAGCGTAAAAAAGCCGTTAACGTGCAAGCGAGGCATACGGTGGCAACGGCGGTGTCGTCACACCGTGCCGCGATCGATCTTGCGCGCCAGAATGATCGACGTCGTGGTCCGCTCGACCCCTTCGAGCCCGCCGATCTGATCGAGCAGATCGTTGAGCCGCTCGGGCGAGTCGGCGCGCAGCCACGCGACGTAGTCGAACTCGCCGCTCACCGCGCACAGCAGTTGCACCTCGGGCATCTTGCCGAGCCGCTTCTGCACGGCCGGCCCATGTTTCGGCGCAATGATGATGCCGACATACGCGACGATGCTCGAATCGAGCACGTCCTGGCCGAGCCGCACGCTATAGCCGGCGATCACGTTGCTGCGTTCGAGCCGCGCGATGCGCGCGATCACCGTGGTACGCGCAACGCCCAGTTGTCGCGCGAGATTCGCGACGCTTTCGCGCGCGTTGGCTTGCAGAAGCGCAACGAGGTTGCGGTCGAGGTCGTCGAGCTGGTCGAGGCGCGGAGGTCTCATCGATGGGATCGGGATTGATGGGGAATGCGCGGATTATCGCGCGTCTGACGCGGCGGCGGCGCTATGTCGCGGTGCGTTGTCACATCGGCGCGGCACACTGTCGGGTGGCCACATGTGGGCCGCACAGGTGAGCCGCAACCCTGCAAGTCGACGCGAGTGGACGCGCGCCCACTCAGATCGATGAAGTCCGCGCAAGCCGTTTCCCTTTCGTTTCGGTTGTAAGCGTTTGTCGCACAGGAAACGGATTGCACGGATATCGTGTTACTAATAGCGGCGACGGGCGAATGCGGCAGCCGGTCGCCGTGCGCCGCCATTCGCCGCCGGCACGTGACGACTACCCCGCCACGCGTCGTGTCCCAATACGAACAGACATCAGGAGTTTCGATGAAAAAAGCACTGGTAATGCTGGCTACGGCCGTTTCGATGGGCGGTGCGTTCGCCCAAACCGCCGCCCCCGCTTCCGCACCGGAGAGCACCACCGCGGCGCCCGCCGCCAAGGCCGGCCACGAGCGCAACGTCGAAGACCGCATCGCCTATCTGCATTCGCAACTGAAGATCACGCCGGCGCAGGAACCGCAATGGAAGGCATTCGCCGACGCGATGCGCAGCAACGGCGAAACGATGGGTCAACTGTTCCAGCAGCGCAAGGCCGCCACCAACGTGACCGCGCTCGACGACATGAAACAGTACGCAACGATTGCGCAGGCCCACGCCGACGGTATGAAGAAGCTGGTCGACGCGTTCGACCCGCTGTATAGCAGCCTGTCGCCGGAACAGAAAAAACTCGCCGATGCGACGTTCCACCGTGGCGGCCCTGAAGGCGGCCGTCCTCATGGACATCATGGCAAGGGCAAGGCCGGCAAGCCGGCTGCCGAAGCCGCCAGCGACGCAACCGTGAAGCCGTAAGCAGCACTGCGCGACCGCGACGGACATGACGACGTCGCGGTCGTGCCTCCCGCACTATCGATCGAACGTGGTTGGGGATCGAAACGGCCCGCTGGCGCCATCCATCTGGCATGATGCGGGGCGCAGCGCTCGGTCCGTCTGATTCGATCGGCGCGACGCTCGACGCACGCCTCGCCCTCGTGCGACCCGGCACACCCTCCCCAACTCTTCCCTGCTTCATGACCGATCTCAGCAATCTCGATCTGCGCAACGATCCGCACGCGCAACGCGTCGTCAAGGACGAAACGGTCCACGTCGAATTCGCCGCCGCCGAAGGCCAGTTGATGAGCCTCGAAGGCCCGAACCGCTACGTGCGCGGCGATGCGCTGATCACCGGTTCGACCGGCGACCGCTGGGTTGTGTCGCGCGAGCGCTTCGACGCCAAATACCTGCCCGCCGATGCGGCCGTCACGCACGGTGAGCCCGGTGCCTATCGCAACCGTCCGGCGGTCGTGCTTGCGCGTCGGATGGACGAAGCGTTTTCGCTCGCGCGTTCGGCGCAAGGCGGCGACGTGCTGCGCGGCGCGGCCGGCGACTGGGTCATGCAATACGCGCCCGGCGACTACGGCGTCGTGCAGGCCGCGCGTTTCGCGAAGGTGTATCGGCTCGCGGATTGAGCGGGCTGTGCCCTACGTCTAAAGCGGTTTCAACCGGCATCGGCCGAATCGGCTGAACGCGCCCGATCGGCTCGCTTCAAACCGCGTCGAACCGCTCCATTGAATTTCACGCGAATTCGTCGCCGAGATCCACCGTGACCTCGCGCGGCACCACTTCGCCGTTCGCATACATCTCTTCGAGCGAGCCGAGGCTTGCTTCGACGTACGCCCGCAGCACCGCAAAACTGCGACCGCGCAACCGCGCCGGCATCACCCGATAACGCGCGAGCGCGGCCGGCGCAATCGCCACCGTCATCTCGATGCGGCGCGCGGTCGAGCCAAAGCGCATTGCAACCCAATGAACCGTCAGCGTGGGCGTGCCGTCTTCGGCAGCACGCTCGATGAATTGCGTCTGCTCGGGAAACAGATCGCTGATGACGCGCGCGAGCTCTTCGAACTCGGGATGCGCACAGTCGTATTGGTAAGCTTCCATGGAGGCGGCCGGGAAAAAGTGTCCTGATGTCGTACCGGGGGGACCCCGGAACGTAGGCGCATTTTAGAGAAAGGCTGGCGGGATAGCGAGGCGGGCGGGATTGCCTGGCTCGTTGCTTGCCGGTTTGTTGGCCTCTGGTTCGCTACCCGCCCGTTCGCGATATGCGGTTTGTTCCCAGCCGGTGCATTGCCTGCCGGTTTGCTGCCCGTCGGTTCGCTGTCTGTCGGCTCACTGCCAATCGTTCAGCGCCGCTTCAAGCCGCGACCGCCACCGGTCGTCGATAAACCCGAATCAACCATCCGGCGATGAACACCGCCGCCACCGCGTAGATCGTATCGACCGCCGCGAGCGGTAGCAGCCGCGCCTGCGACATCGCGGCAGGCACGTCGATCAGCGCGTGCAGCACGATCGCAAGCGGCAGGATCGCGCGTCGGCCGGCGCGCACGCCACGCCACATCAGCACCGACAGGCCGATCTGAAACACCAGCGCCGCCACGCGTTCGAGCGCGAAGATGCCGGCCAGTTGCGGCGTCAGACTCGCGAGAATCAGATGGACGCGCATCACCGATTCGGGCGGCAGATTACCGAGGTAGCTGTCGAGGCTGCCGCGGTTTTCCATCACGGCGAACACGAGCCACTGGAACTGCACCACCACGCCGACCATCCACGCTTCCGCGCCGCCGTGGCCGAGACCGTAGCCGAGCGCGGCACCGTCGTCGGCACGCAACGCGGCGGTGCGCTCGGGGGCGCTTCGGCTGGCGCGGGTGCGAGTGCGAGCATGGGCGCCGATGCGTCTGCGCTCGTTGGCGTTGGCGTTGGCGTTGGCGTTGGCGTTGGCGTTGGCATCGGTATTCACGCGAGCTTGCTCAACGGCCTGCATATCGACATTAACGGCAGCATCCGTACCGTCGTTCGCCGTCGCCTTCCAGCTCACCGCCGGCCGCGTCGCGCGCCTGATCAGCAGCCGCATGCCGAGAAAGCGCCCCACCTCCTCACAGATGCCCGCGACCAGCGCGCCATACACGACGAACGCGAGCGGCTGCGACAGAAACGCCGCCGTCGTGGCGTTGCCGCGCAGCAGATAGTCGTGCAACGCGCGCTCGATCACCATCGCAAACAGCGCGAACACCGCGACGCCGGCGATCGCGTCGCGCGGTCTCAACGCGAGCGGCCGACGCAACTGCCGGTAGATCAGGAACGGTAAGACGGCGATGACGAGCGTGGCGAGCGCGAGGCTCGCGAGGGTAAGCGGTGCGACGACCATGAGTGTCCTTGCGGAATTGCTTGCAGGCTTCCTGCCATATCCGGCGCGCAACCGCTGCGCGCCGCAGCCCCGAATGATCGCAGATTGCTCGCGAATCAGCGCGCAGTCGATGCACGCACGATCAGTTCGCCCGCCAGCAGGCAATCGCGCGCGCGGGTCTGCGCGCCTTCGATGCGTTCGTGCAGGAACTCGACCGCCCGATACCCGATCTCGTAGGTCGGCTGACGGATCGTCGTGATGCCGGCGAGTTCGGCCCAGTCGGGGTCGTCGATGGAGAGAAGCGCGACGCGGCTTTGCCAGTGCGCGCCGTAACGCGCTTTCAGATGCAGCGCGAGCCGCAGCGCGACCGGCGCGTTGGCCGCGAACAGCGCGACGCGGGGTGCTGGGGGGGCGGGATGATTGGCAGGATCATCGGTGGCGTGCCTGCCAGGACCGTCGGCCGTGTCGTCGACGGAAGCCGTAGCCTTAGCCTTAGCCGCAGCCGCAGCAACGGCCGAAACAGTCGACGCAGCGGTAGCTGCAGCGTTCGCCGAAGCGGCACCGTCGGAGTCGCTCGCCGCCTCGTCGATCGCGTCGCGTGCTGCGCTGCCCGTTGCGTCTCCTGCCGCGTCGCCCACCGTCAGGCTCCCCGCATCGATCGCCCGATCCAGCTCCGCGAGGCACCGCTCGACCTCCACGTCATCCGCGAGATCGAGCATCAGCGTGTGAGCGCGCGCGCGGCCGTCATCGCGCATCGCACGCTCGAACGCCCGCACACGCAAGAGCCGCGAGCTGACCTGCTCGAACGGCTGCACGACGAACCAGATTTCGTCGAAGCCCTGCTCGAGCAGATGCCGCGCGCCGAGTTCGGCCGCGGCGCGGTTGTCGAGACCGACCATATCGGCGACCAGCCCTTCAACCTGCCGATCGACCAGCACCGCGGGAATCCCGCCATCGCCGACCGGCCGCAAGGTCTCCTCGCGCACGCCGAGCGCGTTGACGATCACGCCTTCCACCCGATACGTGGTCAGCAGTTGCAGATAGCGCCGCTCCATCTCGACTTCGTTCGCCGCGTGGCAGATCAGCGGCATCAGGCCCAGCGCGTGACACGCGGCCTCGACGCCTTGCAGCACTTCCACCGAATATGGGTTGGTCAGATCGGCGACCAGCATGCCGATCAGCCGGTTGCGGCCGCGCTTCAGGCCGCGCGCCATCTGGTTCGGCTGATAGTCGAGTCGCGCGATCGCGGCTTCGATGCGCGCGCGCAATTCCGGCGACAGCGCGCTCATCTCGCCGTTCAGATAGCGCGAGATGCTGGTCTTACCGGTGCCGGCTTCGCGCGCGACATCGGTGATCGTCGCGCGGCGCGTGGTGGTGGGTGGACCGTTGGGAGGGGTATTGGGTGGCGTGGCGTTCATGGGTTCATCGCTGATATCGATCTGCTGGCGAGGGGCGCCAGGCGATCCGCTTCGGCGCGTCGGTCACAGCACGCCGCGCGAACCGCGTCGAGCGTGTGTCGGGATTCAACTCGTTGCTCAAGTGTGTCTCCCAGCAGATGCCGAGGTTCGCTCGTGTCGGTCTGCACGCGAATCGCGCGCCACCTCGCCGCAAGCGTAAACAACACAAGCACAAACGAGGGCGTAAAACGCAAGCGCACCGCGAGCTGATTCAGGCACACGCACGTCTCCGCGCGGCGTAGCGGTGCAACGCAACGTACCGCCGCGCGACACCAGGCCGCCCCACCGCACAACTCACTTCGCGAGCACCTCGCGATTGACGATATTCGTCGTCAACGTCCCCGCGAGCGCGGCCACCAGATTCTCCGCCGCATTGCGCGCCATCGCGTGACGGGTCTCGTGCGTCGCCGAGCCGATATGCGGCAGCGCGACCACGTTCGCCATGCCCAGCAACGGCGAGTCGGCCGGCAACGGCTCAGTGTCGAACACGTCGAGTCCCGCGCCGTGAATCGTACCGTTTTGCAGCGCCTCGATCAGCGCGGCTTCATCGACGGTCGCGCCGCGCGACGCGTTGATCAGGATCGCGCTCTTCTTCATCGCGCGCAACTCGGCCGCGCCGATCAGATGCCGTGTCTGCGGCGTCAACGGCACCTGCAGGCAAACGAAATCCGACTCGGCCAGCAGTTCGGCCAGCTCGACGCGGCGCGCGCGATACGCCTGTTCCGCATGCGGATTCGGATGACGGTTCGTGTACAGCACCTTCATGTTGAAGCCGAGCGCCGCGCGTCGCGCGACCGCACCGCCGATCCGCCCCAGCCCGACGATGCCGAGCGTCTTGCCCTGCACGTCGAGCCCAAATTGCGCGGGCCCGATGCTCGCTCGCCACTGCCCCGCCTTGACCCACTCGGCCAGTTCGACCACGCGCCGCGCGGACGCGAGGATCAGCGAGAACACGGTATCCGCGGTCGATTCGGTCAGCACGTCCGGCGTGTGCGCGAGCACGATGCCGCGGCGCGTGAGGTCGTCGACGTCGAACTGGTCGTAGCCGACCGAAATCGTCGACAGCGCCTTCAGGCGGCTCGCGCCTTCCAGCATCGCGGGCGTGATCTGCACACTCGCGCCGATGCCGCCATCGGCATCGCGCAGCGCCGCGACAAACGTATCATGCCGTGATGGATCGACCTGCACGATCTGTGCATGCTGTTGCAGGTACGCGAGCACATCCTCGGGCAGCGACTTCCAGGCGACGATCTTCTTCATCAGCTAATTTTCCTTGCGACGGTGGGGCGAGCGGGTTCGCGCGCTTCGGCCGCGGCCGGCTTGACGGCGAGCGTCAGGATCACCGCGGCGACGAGCGCCACGCTCATGAATGCATACGATGCGGCCGGCGTGCCGGTCGCGCCGTTCAGATAGCCGACCACGTACGAGCCGACGAACGAACCGAGCGCGCCCATGCTGTTGATCAACGCCATCGCGCCGCCCGCGACGTTCCTCGGCAACAGCTCCGGCACGATCGCGAAGAACGGACCGTAGGGCGCGTACATCGCGGCGCCCGCGATCACCAGCAGCGCATACGAGATCCAGAAGTGCGACGAACCGAGCGCATACGACGCCGCGAACGCGATCGCGCCGACCAGCAGGAACGGCCACACGAACACCTTGCGGCGGTTGAGTTTATCCGATGCCCACGAAGCCGCAAGCATCGCGATCGTCGCGGCCAGATACGGCAGCGCCGACAGCCAGCCGGTTTCGACCATGCCGAGCGACGAGCCGTTCTTCAGGATCGACGGCAGCCACAACACGAAACCGTACACGCCGATGCTCCAGCAGAAATACTGCGCGCACAGCTTGATCACCGCGGGCGTGCGAAACGCCTCGCCGTAATTGCGCACCGGCTTGATCGCGGCCTGCTCGGCGCGCAGCGTCTGCGCGAGTGCGTCCTTTTCCTGCTGCGTGAGCCACGACACCTGCTCGGGCTTGTCCTTGACGAGGAACCACCAACAGATCGCCCAGACGATCGCGGGCGCGCCTTCGGCGATGAACATCTGGCGCCAGCCGAACGAATGCACCAGATACCCGGACACGACCGACATCCACAGCACCGTGACCGGATTGCCGAGAATCAGGAACGTGTTCGCGCGCGAGCGCTCGCTCTTCGTGAACCAGTTGCTGATGAAGATCAGCATCGCCGGCATCACCGCCGCTTCGACCACGCCGAGCACGAAGCGGATCGCCATCAGCGACGGAATATTGCTGACCATCCCGGTCAGCGCCGCGCAACCGCCCCACAGCACGAGGCTCCAGAACACCAGCTTCTTCACGCTGCGGCGCTCGGCGTAGATCGCGCCGGGAATCTGGAAGAAGAAATAGCCGAGGAAGAACAGCGCGCCGATCAGCGACGCGAGCCCTTTGCTGATGCCGAGATCCTGGTTGATGCCGGCCGCCGCCGCGAAGCCGAAATTCGCGCGATCCAGATACGCGAGGCTGTAGGTAATGAACACGATCGGCATGATCGTCCACCAGCGGCGAATCGCAAGCGATGAGGTCATGAGTGTCTCCTTGTAAGGCGTCCCGAAACGATGATGAAAAAATCGGCGCTGCGGGCGCTCTTGTTGTTGTCGAGGTTGTTGCCAAAGTTCATTGCCGACGCGGGTCGCGAATGTCTATCGCTATCGCGACCCGCGCGGGGGTGCAGCCGTTGCCTCCCGATGCCTGCAGCGCTGCTGCGGGCGGGACCGGTTCGCTCAGGTTCCAGTCAGGGCCACGCCCGAATCACGTTCGCCGATCACGTTCGCGAATCACATTCGCCCATGCGTCAAGCCGCACTCGCGATGCGCGTCACGGCAGCCAGCTCCAGCGCGTCGAGTTCGGCCCGACTCGGCAGGCCTTCCGAATCGCCGATCACCTGAATCGCAAGCGCGCCGATCCGGTTGCCGCGCGCGACCGCCTGCGCGAGCGTGCGGCCTTCGAGCAACGCGCTGATCACGCCGACCGCGAAGCCGTCGCCCGCGCCGACCGTATCGACCACGTTCGCGACCGGCTGGCCGACGATCGTCGCGGAATCGGTCGCGGTGCGGTAATACGCGCCCTCGGCACCGAGCTTGACGATCACGCCGCGCGCGCCGCGCTCCAGATAGAACCGCGCGATGTCCTCCGGCTGCGTGTAGCCGGTCAGGATCTCGCCCTCGCCGATGCCGGGCAGCACCCAGTCGGCCAGCGCGGCGAGCGCGTTCAGACCGTCGACCATCGCATCGCGCGACGGCCAAAGCGTCGGGCGCAGGTTCGGATCGAACGAGATGGTCTTGCCTGCCGCACGCATTTCGCGGGCCAGGTGGAACGCGAGTTCGCGCGAACTCGCCGAGATCGCCGGCGCGACGCCGGTCAGATGCAGATGGCGCGCGGACAGCACGTAAGCGGCGACGTAGTCGTCCAGCGACAGATGGCTCGCCGCCGAGCCCTTGCGGAAGTATTCGACCGCCGGATCGCTGCCGTCGACGGTCTTCGACTTCAGCTGGAAGCCGGTCGGATAGCGCGCGTCGGTGCTCACGCATTGCTGGTCGATGCCCTCTTTCGACAGCGTGTCGCGCACGTACTGGCCGAACGAATCGGCGCCGACGCGGCTCATCCAGCCGACCTTGAAGCCTAGCCGGGACAGGCCGATCGCGACGTTCAGATCGGCGCCGGCGACACGCTTCGTGAACTGTCCCACGCCCGCGAGCGGACCGGTTTCGGCGGCGACGAACATCGCCATCGCTTCGCCGTAGGTGATGACGTCGAGGGCGGAATGCGGGTGGGTCATGCGGGGCTCCTGGTGGCGCTGTGTGCCGGGTGGCGCTGTCGGCGGCGGTTGCCGCGCAGTTGCTACGCTGCCGAGTGGCTCCGGGTGAGCGCAGTGCCGGTTACGGGTCTTACGGGTGTTACGGTGATACAGGTCGCTTCGCGCGACGTTGCCTTGTCCCGGGTTTGCGCCGCGTGGCGCGGATACTGCGTGTGTCGTGGGCCGCTGCCGATCGGTGTTGCCTTCTCGACGGTCGCGGTTCGCCGTGTGTCGCGCGGGTGGACGGTGATCCACGGCATCGTGCCGTTGCATCGATCCGCACACTTCCGTGTGCCACCCGCCAGCGCTAAACCTGCGCGAGCCAACCCACGTAATGCGCGGCATCCTGATCGATTCGCGTCGCGTCGAACGGAAACTCGATGCCGCGCGGCACATCGCGCGGCAAGCTGTCGAGCACCGCGCGAAATCGCGCGTCGTCGGCGGCCGGCGCGACCGGGAAGCGTCGCGCGCCCTCGCCCGCCGCGGTCTTGCAATGGATGTACTCGACATGCGGCGCCAGCCGTGGCGCCAGTTCGAGCGGGGCGACGTCGAGCCACGCCCAGTTGCCGATGTCGAACGTCATGCCGAGCAGCCCCGCGCGACCTTCGCGGGCAAGCGCATCGAACAGCCCGAAAAACTGCGCGGGCGAACCGCCCCGGGCCAATTGCCCGTTTTCGACGACGAGCCGCGCAGTCGCTCCATCCGCCCGTTGCGCGCGCCCGGCCCGTTCCGCCAGATGCGCGGCAATCGCCGCACCGTGCGCATCGCCAGCGAAACCACCGAGTTGCAGCTTCACGAAACGCGCGCCGAGCGCGGCCGCTTCATCGAGCGCGAGACGCAGCGCGCCGTCATCGAGCCGGCCATCCGGCGTGTACAGCTCAGCGGGCGTGGAGAACACCGACCACAGCCCGAGCTCGCCCAGTTCGACGCCGAGCGCGCGCAGCTGTTCGGGGTGGGCATCCGCCTCGCTTGCGAACAGCTCGCGGCGTACTTCGAAACCCGCCGCGCCGGCCCGCTTTGCCGCTTGCGCCCACTTCAGATGACCGTCGGCGCGCACCGCGTTCATGCCGAAGGCGCTGGCCACAATCACGATCTCCATTGCATAACCCTGTCGAATCCACTCATTCTGCCGCGAAATTCGCTCTTGGAACCGGTTCCAAAAGCGTTTCGAAAAAAAGCGCCGAGGCGCTTACGATGCCCGAATAGTGCGCGGGACCGCCGCCGCGCACCATAGAGGAAATCCCCAGGCAATCCCTAGGTGAAGGGGCATGGACTAGGTGGATAGCGGGCGGATTCACGCCGCGCCCACGGGTTCACGGCTGGCCGCCGCCGACAAGTCGCGCATTCATCGCCGGTTTGCTCGCGCTTCTTTCGCGCTTCCTGATACTCGCGCCGTTCCTGGTCGGCCCAACGCCGCCTCCCCTGCGTGCCGCAAACGCATGCCCGCGCCCGCCCTCAGCGCGGCTCGGTGCCGTTGTCCGCCAGACACATCGCCAGAAACTGCTCGACCACGCGTGACGGCGCGCTCGCGTGCGGAATCAGGATGGACAGCCGCCGCGTCAGCGGCTCCGGACTCAGCGACAGCAGCCGCAACGCGCCGTTTTCGTGCCGCATCGACATCGCCGACACGAAGCCGACGCCCATGCCCGCGCGCACCGCCTCCTTCACCCCTTCGACGCCGGCAATCTCCAGCGCCACCCGCATCGGCACGCCGGCCCGCGCGAATTCGCGCTCGATCGCCTGCCGCACGCCCGAGCCTTCCTCGCGTAGTACCAGTGGATACGCGCCGAACGCCGCCAGCTCGATGCGCCCGCCGTGGTCCTCACCACTGTCCTGGCCCTGGCTCTGCTGCGCGAGCGGATGCGAGCGCGGCAGGATCGCGACGATCTCGTCCTCGCGCCACGCATGCACGGCCGTATCCGGCGGCAGCCCCTCGCCGGGCGGGCCCTCGACCAACGCGATATCGACCGATCCAAGCGCGCCGACGATGTCGGTCGTGTTGCCGTCGGCGGTATGCACGATCACGTCCGGGTAGCGGCGATGGAATTCCGCGATCAGATACGGCAGCAGGTAGCTCGCCGGCGTCGTGCTCGCGCCGATCCGCAGCGTGCCCTGTTCCAGGCCGCGCAGCGCGTCGCGATACGCATGCGCCTGGCGGTAGGTGTCGCGCAAGCGCGTCGCGTAATTCGCCAACTGCTCGCCGGCGGGCGTCAACCGCACGCCGCGGCCGTCGCGTAAATACAGCGGCTCGCCAAACTCGTCCTGCAACTGGCGCAACTGGCCCGACACCGCCGGCTGCGACAGATGCAGCGCCACCGCCGCACGGCTGATGTTGCGATGCTCGGCGACAGCGGCGAACGTTATAAGTTGATCCGGGGTCATCTCGCTTAAATATCAATTCAACCGATACTTCACATTCTAAATCATGATTTTTCATATCGATATATCTAATTTAGGATTAGGCCCGTTGAAGTCATACCTCAAGCCGGGCTCCCGATCATGTCCACCTCCGCCGCACCACTCACCGCAGCCTCCCACGTACACTCGACGCGCGGCCAGCTCAACGGCGTGCTGTTCGTCGCGCTGTTCGCTGCCGCCGTTACGCGGATCGCCGCGATTCCGGCCATCGCCGGCCTCGGCCTGAGCCCGCTGATCGTCGGTATCGTGGCCGGCGCGATCTACGGCAATGCGTTGCGCGACGGCATGCCGGCCAGCTGGGCGGCCGGCGTCAACTTCTCCGCGCGCAAACTGTTGCGCATCGCGGTCGCATTCTTCGGGCTGCGCGTGAGCCTGCAGGAAATCGCCCAGGTCGGCCTGCCCGGTCTCGCGGAATCGGTGCTGATCGTGGTCAGCACGCTCGTGCTCGGCACCTGGGTCGGCATGAAGGTCATGAAGCTCGATCGCGACACCGCGCTGCTGACGGCAGCCGGCAGCGCGATCTGCGGCGCGGCCGCGGTGCTCGCGTTCGAATCGACGCTGCAGTCGACGCCGCACAAGAGTGCGATGGCGGTCGGCAGCGTGGTGCTGTTCGGCACGCTGTCGATGTTCCTGTACCCGGTGCTGTTCAATGCCGGCTGGCTGCATCTCGATACGGTCGGCGCGGGGCTCTTCTTCGGCGGCACGATCCACGAGGTCGCGCAGGTGGTCGGCGCGGCGAGCAACGTGAGCCCGGAGGCGACCCATATCGCGACGATCGTCAAAATGACCCGCGTGATGCTGCTGGTGCCGGTGCTGCTGGTGGTCGGCCTGTGGGTGAACCGTGCGGCACGCGGCGACCGGCATACCGACGGCGCCGCCGGCCACGCACCGCGCAAGCTCGCGATTCCCTGGTTCGCGCTCGGTTTTCTCGCCTGCGTCGTGATCAACTCGCTGCACGTGCTGCCGGACCACGCGACCTCGACGCTGAACCTGCTCGACACCTTCGCGCTGACGATGGCGATGACCGCGCTCGGTATCGAAACCCGCATCTCGCAGATCCGCGAAGCCGGACCGCGCGCGCTGACCACCGGCCTGATTCTGTATGTCTGGCTGATTGCCGGCGGACTGGGGATCACATGGACCGTCCAGCACCTGTTCGGCTAAGCCGCGCCCGCCCTCATCGCCACCCCGCCGCGCGCGGGGTTTTGCGCATTCTCGCGCCCCATCCGGGCCGATCCCACGGCATACTCGTTGCTGCGAACTTTGCTCCCGCAACCCGCCCCCGTGCGGCGCCGCTCTCACCGTTCACGCGCCGCGCCCGGGCGACCGGAATGAGGATCGATCGATGAGCCTGGAACTGTATTACTGGGATGGCCTGCAGGGCCGCGGCGAATTCGTGCGGCTCGCGCTGGAGGAAGCCGGCGTCGACTATGTGGAAGTCGCGCGCGGCAAGCCGTCGAAGGGTCTCGGCACCGAGGCGATGATGGACGTGCTGCAAAGCCCCGACGAACCGTATCCGCCGTTCGCGCCGCCGTTTCTGAAGGACGGCGATCTGGTGATCTCGCAAACCGCCAACATCCTGTTCTATCTCGGCCCACGGCTGAATCTCACGCCGGCGGTGCAGAGCCTGCGCTACGTCGCGAACGGCCTGCAACTGACGATCGCCGACGTCGTCACCGAAGCGCACGACACCCATCACCCGCTCGCGAGCAGCCTCTACTACGAGGACCAGAAAGACGCCGCGAAAGTGCGCGCGCACGACTTCATCGACCATCGGATCCCGAAGTTCATGTCGTACTTCGAGCACGTGCTGAAACAGAATCCGGCCGGCGACAGCTTCATGGTCGGCGACGCGCTCAGCTACGTCGACCTGTCGATGTTCCAGCTGATCGACGGTCTGCTGTATGCGTTTCCGCGCGCGCTGCAGCGCTTCGGCGAACACTATCCGCGCCTCGCCGCGCTGCACGACAGCGTGATCGCAAGGCCGAAGATCGCCGCGTATCTGGCTTCGAACCGACGCATCGCGCACAACGAATCGTGCATCTTCCGGCACTACCCGGAACTTGACAAGGCAGCGACTTGACCCGCGCCGCCGCTCCCCGTGCGTCCGCCGCCGCGCGCCCGCCATCCCAGGCGGGCGCGCCGTTGTTGTGGCGCACGTTTTTCAACCCTCCCTCACACCCCGTACCGCCGACGTGCTCTCATTCCTGCTGAAGCTGCGCACCCGCGCCCAACGCCTTTTCCGTCTCTCCGACGCCCACACGATGCTGGTCTGGTCGGTCGTGGTCGGCATCGCCGGCGCGTTCGCGACCATCCTGTTTCGCAAGGCCATCGAACTGCTGCAGTTTGCGATGTCAGGCCGCTCCGGCAGCTTCGTCGAAATGGCTCGCAGCCTGCCGTGGACCATGCGCATCTGGCTGCCGGCCGCGGGCGGCCTGATCGCGGGCTGCTTTCTGCTGATCGCGCGGCGTCACGCGGACAAGAACACTCACACCGACTACATGGAAGCGGTCGCGATCGGCGACGGCGTGGTGCCGGTGCGGCTGAGCCTCTGGCGCAGCGTCTCGTCGCTGTTCACGATCGCGAGCGGCGGCTCGATCGGCCGCGAAGGTCCGATGGTGCAGCTCGCGGCGCTCGCGTCGTCGCTGATCG
Organism: Paraburkholderia antibiotica; assembly: GCF_012927125.1. GTDB lineage: Bacteria > Pseudomonadota > Gammaproteobacteria > Burkholderiales > Burkholderiaceae > Paraburkholderia > Paraburkholderia antibiotica. The sequence continues at coordinate 97,135 of NZ_JABBFZ010000004.1, read as the reverse complement.
GCCGCTGGGTTCACTTCGATCCGCCGCGGCTGCGCCTGCTGGTCGCGTGCGGCGCGGCGGCCGGTATCACGTCCGCGTATAGCGCGCCGATCGCCGGCGCGTTCTTCGTCACCGAAATCGTGCTCGGCTCGATCGCGATGGAAAGCTTCGGACCGGTGCTGGTGTCGGCGGTGGTCGCCAACATCACGATGCGCGAATTCGCCGGCTACAAGCCGCCGTACGAAATGCCGGTGTTCCCGACCGTGACCGGGCTCGAAGTGCTGCTGTTCGTCGCGCTCGGCGCGCTGTGCGGGGTGCTGGCGCCGCAGTTTCTGCGACTGCTCGATGCGTCGAAGGCGAACTTTCGCAAGCTGCCGGTGCCGCTGCCGTTAAGGCTCGCGATCGGCGGTTTGATCGTCGGCATCATCTCGATCTGGGAACCCGAGGTGTGGGGCAACGGCTACAGCGTGGTGAACTCGATCCTGCATTCGCCGTGGGCGTGGTCCGCACTCGTGCTCGTGCTGGTCTGCAAGCTTGCGGCGACCGCGGCGACGGCCGGCTCCGGCGCGGTCGGCGGGGTCTTCACGCCGACGCTGTTCGTCGGCGCGGCGGTCGGCTCGCTGTTCGGCCAGGGCATGCACGAGTTGTGGCCGCACGCGACGTCGGCCGATTATGCGTACGCGATGGTCGGCATGGGCGCGTTCCTCGCGGGCGCAACCCAGGCGCCGCTGATGGCGATCCTGATGATCTTCGAGATGACCCTGAGCTATCAGGTCGTGTTGCCGCTGATGCTGTCGTGCGTCGTCGCGTATTTCGTCGCGCGCGCGATCGGCAAGACCTCGATGTACGAAATCACGCTGCACCGTAACCGCGAGGAGCAGGAGCGCTCACGGCTACGCGCGACGCAGATGCGCGAGCTGATCCGGCCCGCGCAGACGGTGGTGCCGCCCAACGCGACCGTGCACGACATGACGCGCGTGTTCCTCGAATATCCGGTCAAGTATCTGTACGTCGCGAACGATTCGGGCGCGTTTCTCGGCGTGGTCGCGCTCAAGGACATCACCTCCGACCTGCTGGAGCGGCGCGAAACGTCGATGAAAACCGCCGCCGATTATCTGCAGCCGCATTTCGACGTGCTGACTCCGGACATGTCGCTCGGCGCGGCGTTGCAGCATTTCATGGCGTTTCAGGGCGAGCGGCTGCCGGTGGTCGAAAGTGCCGCGCATCCGAAGCTGGCGGGCGTGGTCTACAAGACCTCGCTGCTCGACGCGTACTTCCGCATGAATCCGTCGCGCTAGGCGGCGGGGCCATGCCGGATTCGGGGCTGGGCGGCCGGCGCCTGCGTCATGGCCGCGCCGGCCGCCGCCCCGCGCTATCCGGCTTGTCGCATTCGTGCCATCATCCGGAATCTACAATTCGGTTTTGTGCAAATGCGCGCGCGTTGCAGGATTTGCCACCTAAGATGGTAATTGAGCGCGGGCCGCGCATCGCCACGTCGCCGGTAGCTTGATCGTCCTTTCGACGCGGGGACGGCATGGAGTTTGCTCAACTGTCAGCGCCGCATGAGCTTAGGAGGTCGGGTGATGAAAACCTCGACACTGTTGACCATGGTGACGCTGTCCGCCTCGTGTTTTGCCGCGCCGGTTCATACCGCGCCGGACAGCACGGATTCCGCCACTCTCGCGCAGCGCGCGAACGCCGCGCCGGTCGCGCCGCCGGCCCCGGATGTGGCGGCCACCGACGATCGTCATCCGCAGCAATGGGAGCACATTGCGTTGCCGAAGTCGCGCCATCTGGAGCGCAGCCTCACCGGGCAGAACGAGCATCTGACGACCTGAGGGTTGGGGATCGGTATCGTTTGGAAGCGGTCGCACGGTAAGGGCGTGGGCGCGTGTGGCCGGTCATTCGTGTGATAAACCGCAACGCAATCAACGGGAGCATGCGCATGACGGCCTCGGGCATCCCCAGCGAATCGATCGATCTGCAGATCAGCGATCTTCTTCGCGAAGTCCCGTTTCCCACCAACAAGGATGCGCTCGTCGACGCCGCGCGCGAAGCCGGCGCGAGTAACGAAGTGCTGGCGATGCTCGACGGCATGCCGGAACAGGATTATGTCGATATCGAATCGGTGACACGGCTGATCGGCGGCAGCTTTAGTCCCGGGCTGGGGATCTAGGCGCGGCCAAGATTAGCCGTAGAGGGTGCGGGACGTGCCTGCTCGCGGCCACCGCGCCTATAAAACCACGCGGCAGACCGCATTTCGCGCGTCTCCTGCCTTTTGTCTCCTGCCTCCTGTCTCCCTCCACGCGCCCGTTCAGAACTGCGACGACGCCGCGATCCGTGTCCGCGCTACGCGCGGCAGACGGCGCGTCGTTTCATGTTCGTGTGTATCGGGCGCTTCATCGTCCACGTCGGGAACCGCCGGCTCGGCCGGCCTGGCCACCACCGTCCGCACCGACGACGCCCCGCGCGTAGACGGCAGCGGCGCACTTTCCGGCTGGAAATGCTCGACCAGATGGTCGATAAACGTGCGCACCTTCGCCGGCAGATGCAGGCGGCTCGGGTACGCAATCGTGAGCTCGATCGGCGGCAGTCGATACTCGTCGAGCAGGCGCACCAGCCGCCCCGACGCCAGGTCGCGCCCGATCAGATAGCTCGGCAGAATCGCGACGCCCATGCTCAGCAGCGCGAACTGCCGCAGCATCTCGGTATTGTTCGCGGCGATCGCATTGGGCGGCCGCACGCGCACTTCGCCGTTCGGCCCCTTGAACACGCGCTCCTCGCCGCCCTGCTCGGCCGGCCGGCTCAGACACGGATGCCGGAGCAGATCTTCCGGGCGCGTCGGCATACCGTGCTGCACGAGATAGGCCGGCGTCGCGCAGACCGTCATGCAGCCGGTCGTGAGCCTGCGTGTGACGATGCTCGCGCTGCGCATATGCCGCGAAGCCAGAATACCGACGTCGAAACCCTCTTCGACCAGATCGACGTGGCGATCGGCCAGCGTGACGTCAGGCACGACCGCCGGATAGCGGGCCGCGTACGACTGCACCAGCGGCGCGAGACTATGCAGCCCGAACACCACCGGCGCGACGATCCGCAGCGTGCCGACCGGCTCGTGATTGCGCGCCACCACCATCTGCTCGACGCCTTCGAGGTCCGTGAGAATGTGGCGCACGCGCTCCAGATAGGTCGCGCCGGCTTCGGTCAGCGACAGACGGCGCGTCGTGCGATTGAGCAAACGGGTGCCGAGCCGCGACTCCAGATCCGCGACGTGCCGGGTCACCACCGCGCTGGACAGTTCCATCGCGCCCGCCGCGCGGACGAAACTACCGAGGTCCGCGACCTTGACGAACACGCGCATCGACTGCAGTTGATTCATGGGACGACTCCTGCCTCGTTAAGCCGGGCCGGCGACAGTGCTGCCGCCTGCGTCGGCCCGCGCGGCACGGGTGCGGCGCGGGCTTGCCCAACGAAATCGATTCTATCGACCCGACATGTCCCAACCCTGACCCAGACATGACATTTTTGTCAGATTTAGGGGGCTTCGTCTGCCGCTTCACTATTGCGGCGTCTATTGTGGGTTTTGACTAGGTATAAACCCTAGTTCGCTGGTAACATAGCGGCCAAAGGAAATTACCGCTATGCCACATCGTTTTCAGCTTCTGGAAAAAATCGCGTTTTCGCTAGTCTGCTGGTCCGCCGCGGCAAGCTCGGCCTACATCGCTTACGAGCGTTGTCCGGACATCAAGGTCGCGCTGCACGCCGGCGAGAAAATCCTCAGCACCAGCGGCCAGTACGCATTCGCGTGCGCCGCTCCGGCCGCCGACATCTGCGCCCAGTTGCCCACCGACTGATCTGTTCTGATTCTTTGTCGTATCCGACGCGCGATCCATCCGGGTCGCGCGTTTTTGCATCACACATCGCGCCCAAACACCACACGCGAGAAAAACCCGGCCAGCACCTTCTCGGCCATCTCCGTCGGCACATTCTGCGGATCGACCGTATAGAAAAACTGCACGCCGTCGCACAGGCCCAGCAGCCCGATCGCGAGTTGTTCGGGTTCCATCGACATCGGCGTACCCACCCGCGCCGAGAACTCCCGCACGTACGCGCTCAACTGCTCCAGCTTCTCGTGCATGAACGCGTTAAAGCGCAACCGGAAACGGCCGTCGCGCACCGCGAGCAGTTTCGCCTCGACCCACAGCAGAAAACACTTGTTCTCGCGATGCAGCGTGCTGTAGTAGTGCAGCACTCGCGTCTGCATCTCCTCGGGCGACGCCGCGCTCTCGAAGATGGCGTGCAGGCCGGCCTGCATCGCCTCGTGGTCACGCCGCAACAGTTCCAGAAACAGCTCGCTCTTGCTACGGAAGTTCGAATAGAACGCGCCGCGCGTATAGCCGGCCGCCGCCGCGATGTCTTCGACGCTCGCCGCGACGAAGCCCTTCTTCATGAAAATTGCCCGCGCAGCGTCGAGCAGGCGCTCCCGCGTCTGATCCTTGCTTTGCTCTCTTGTCAGTCTTTGCCGTTTCATGCGCATCAGTCTAGCATCGAAGAGAATTCCAATTCATTCGCCCATTCAGATACAGGTATGTATTAAAATTCAAAACGTCATTTAAAGCCATAGCCGTATGCGAATTACATGATTCTGCGTACGGTCTTCTCTGGCGGGCCGCTGCGGCTTGCCGTGTTCGTTCGCTGTCTCCAGTTGGGGTAATTGTGAAGCGTCCCGGTTCTCCCGCATCGTCAGCGATGCGCCAGCAGTCCTCGCCTCACCTCTCCCGCGGTTTCTCCAGTTACGGCTGCGCGCTCGCGCTGGCGGCCCTCGTCGCGCTCGCGGCCTGTTCGAAGAAGGAAGCCGCGGCGCCCGCGCCGCGTCCCGTGGTGGCCAGCATCGTGCATCCGGATGGTCAGGCGTTGCAGGCGGGGTCGCTGCCCGGCGAAGTGCAGGCACGCTATTCGACGCCGCTGTCGTTTCGGGTCGGCGGCAAGATCATCGAACGGCGCGTGCGGCTCGGCGACACGGTTAAGAACGGTGAAATCGTCGCGTTGCTCGATCCCGCCGATGCGCAGAAAAATGCCGCCAGCGCCCAGGCACAGCTCGACGCCGCGCAGCACAACCTCGTCTATGCGCAACAGCAGCTCGAGCGCGACAAAGCTCAGGCGAAAGAAAACCTGATCGCGCCAGCCCAGCTCGAACAGACCACCAACGCGTACGCGTCCGCGCTCGCGCAGCGCGATCAGGCACAGCAGCAGGCCGCGCTCGCGAAGAACCAGTTGCAATACACGACGCTCGTCGCCGGTCACGCAGGCGTGATTACCGCCGAACAGGCCGACACCGGCCAGAACGTCTCGGCGGGCCAGGCCGTCTACAACCTCGCGTGGAGCGGCGACGTCGACGTACTGTGCGATGTGCCCGAAAGCGCGCTGGCCGCCTTCGCGGTCGGCCAGAACGCCAGCGTGACGCTCGCCGCGCTGCCGGGCCGCAAGTTCAGCGCACGCGTGCGCGAGTTGTCGCCGGCCGCCGATCAGCAAAGCCGCACGTGGCGCGCGCGTCTCACGCTCGCACAACCTGGACCCGACGTGCGCCTCGGCATGACCGCCGACGTCACGCCGGCCGTGCCACTCGCCACCGCGGCGGCTCAGCACGGCCTGTTCACGCTGCCGGCCACCGCGCTGTTCCACGAAGGCCGGCAACCGGCCGTGTGGGTCGTGCGTGCCGCCGACAACACGCTCGAACTGCGCCGCGTAACAGTCACGCGCTACGACGAACGCACGATCGTCGTCAGCGAAGGGCTCAAGGACGGCGAAAGCGTCGTGCTGCAAGGCGTGCACACGGTGAGCGCAGGCGAAAAAGTCCGCGCGATCGCGCCGCTGCATCCCGAGGACTTCGCTTCATGAGCTCGCCGCACGAAGAAGGACGCTTCAACCTGTCCGCGTGGGCGCTGCGCCATCAGGCGCTGGTCGTGTTCCTGATCGCGCTCGCCACCGCGTTCGGCATCCTCGCGTACACGCGGCTCGCGCAATCCGAAGACCCGCCCTTCACATTCCGCGTGATGGTGATCCGCACCTTCTGGCCCGGCGCCACCGCGCGCCAGGTGCAAGACCAGGTGACCGACCGCATCGGCCGCAAGCTGCAGGAAACGCCGTACATCGATTTCGTGCGCAGCTACTCGCGCCCCGGCGAATCGCTGATCTTCTTTTCGATGAAAGACTCGGCGCCGGTGAGCCAGGTCCCCGAGACCTGGTATCAGGTGCGCAAGAAAGTCGGCGACATCGCGTCGACGCTGCCGCCCGGCGTGCAGGGCCCGTTCTTCAACGACGAGTTCGGCGACGTCTACACCAACATCTACACGCTCGAAGGCGACGGCTTTTCCGCCGCGCAACTGCACGACTACGCGGACCAGTTGCGCTCGGTGCTGTTGCGCGTGCCGGGCGTCGGCAAGGTCGACTATTTCGGCGATCCGGACCAGCACATCTACATCGAGATCCCGAACACGCAGCTCACCCGTCTCGGCATTTCGCCGCAGCAGCTCGGTCAGGCGATCAACGCGCAGAACACCGTCGCGCCGGCCGGCACACTGACCACCTTCGACGACCGCGTGTTCGTGCGCCCGAGCGGCCAGTTCAACGACGTGAAAGCGCTCGCCGACACGCTGATCCGCGTCAACAACCGCACGTTCCGGCTCGGCGACATCGCGACGATCAAGCGCGGCTACGACGATCCGATCGTCACGCAGATGCGCTTCGGCGGCCAACCGGTGCTCGGCATCGGCGTGACGATGCAGCCGGGCGGCGACGTGATCCGCCTCGGCAAGGCGCTCGACCAGCAGATGACGCAATTGCGCGCGGCGCTGCCCGCGGGTCTGAAGCTCGTCGAAGTGTCGAGCATGCCGCACGCGGTCGCGCGTTCGGTCGACGACTTCCTCGAAGCGGTCGCCGAGGCGGTCGCGATCGTGCTGGTCGTGAGCCTCGTGTCGCTCGGCGTGCGCACCGGCATGGTCGTCGTGATCTCGATTCCGGTCGTGCTCGCGGTGACCGCGCTGTGCATGTATCTGTTCGACATCGGCTTGCACAAGGTGTCGCTCGGCACGCTGGTGCTCGCGCTCGGGCTGCTTGTCGACGATGCGATCATCGCGGTCGAGATGATGTCGGTGAAGCTCGAACAGGGCTGGAACCGCACGCGCGCCGCGGCCTTCGCGTACACCAGCACCGCGTTTCCGATGCTGACCGGCACGCTCGTGACCGTGTCCGGCTTCCTGCCGATCGCGCTCGCGAAATCGAGCACCGGCGAATACACGCGCTCGATCTTCGAGGTGTCGGCGATCGCGCTGATCGCGTCATGGCTCGCGGCGGTCGTGCTGATTCCGCTGCTCGGCTATCACCTGCTGCCGGAGCGCAAACGTCACGAGCATGAGCCGGAGGACCACGAGCACGATATCTACGACACGCGCTTCTATACGCGTTTGCGCGGCTGGATCGGCTGGTGCGTCGAACGACGCTTCGTTGTACTGGCTATCACGGTCGCGCTGTTCGTGCTCGCGATGGCCGGCTTCACACTGGTGCCGCAGCAGTTCTTCCCGAGCTCGGACCGCCCTGAACTGCTGGTCGACGTGCGCCTGCCCGAGGGCGCATCGTTCGATGCCACGTTGCGCCAGGCCCAGCGCCTCGAAAAGATTCTGGTGGGCCGCCCCGAGATCGATCATTCGGTGAGCTTCGTCGGCACCGGCGCGCCGCGCTTCTATCTGCCGCTCGACCAGCAATTGCCGCAGCCGAACTTCGCGCAGTTCGTGATCACCGCGAAGTCGGTGAAGGATCGCGAGAAGCTCGCGCAGTGGCTCGAACCCGAATTGCTCAACAACTTCCCGGCGGTACGCACGCGCCTGTCGCGACTCGAGAACGGGCCGCCGGTCGGCTATCCGGTGCAGTTCCGCGTGAGCGGCGACGACATCGCGACCGTGCGCTCGATCGCCGAACGCGTCGCCGCGACGCTGCGCGCGGACCGCGGCACCCGCAACGTGCAGTTCGACTGGGACGAACCGGCCGAGCGCTCGGTGCGCTTCGAGATCGACCAGAAACGCGCGCGCGAACTCGGCGTCACTTCGGAGGACGTGTCGAGCTTCCTCGCGATGACGCTGTCCGGCTATACGGTCACGCAGTATCGCGAGCGCGACAAGCTGATCAGCGTCGATCTGCGCGCGCCGCGCGCGGAACGCGTCGACCCGTCGCAACTGACCGCGCTCGCGATGCCAACGCCCAACGGCCCGGTGCCGCTCGGCACCCTCGGCCATCTGCGCAACGACCTTGAATACGGTGTGATCTGGGAGCGCGATCGTCAGCCGACCATCACCGTGCAGTCCGACGTCGCGCCCGGCACGCAAGGCATCGACGTCACGCACGCGGTGGATCGCGCGCTCGCGCCGATTCGCGCGACGCTGCCGGTCGGCTACCGGATCGAGATCGGCGGCTCGGTCGAGGAAAGCGGCAAAGGCCAGGCGTCGATCAACGCGCAGATTCCGATCATGGTAATCGCGGTGCTCACGCTGCTGATGATCCAGCTACAAAGCTTCGCGCGCGTGCTGATGGTCGTGCTGACCGCGCCGCTCGGTCTGATCGGCGTGGTGCTGACGCTGCTGCTGTTCGGCCAGCCGTTCGGCTTCGTCGCGATGCTCGGTGTGATCGCGATGTTCGGCATCATCATGCGTAACTCGGTGATTCTGGTCGATCAGATCGAGCAGGACATCGCGTCGGGGCACAAGCGTTTCGACGCGATCGTCGGCGCCACCGTGCGGCGCTTCCGGCCGATCACGCTGACCGCCGCCGCGGCCGTGCTCGCGCTGATTCCGCTGCTGCGTTCGAACTTCTTCGGCCCGATGGCGACCGCGTTGATGGGCGGCATCACCAGCGCGACGATCCTCACCCTGTTCTATCTGCCCGCGCTGTACGCCGCGTCGTTCCGCGTGCGCACCGACGAGCGCGAGCCGCCGACGCCTGCCGGCGCGACGCACACGGGTAACTGAGCATGAGTACGAGCAAGAGCATGAGTATCTCGACACGGTCCGCACTGTCCGCCCGGCACCGCGAAGCGTTGTGGACGCGGTTGCCGGATTCGCCGCGTTTGCGGCATTGGCCGCATTGGTCGCATTTGCCACGACAGGCCCGCACTGCGCTCGCCGTGAGCCTCGCCTGTGCGCTCGCCGCCTGCTCGTTCGGGCCGAACGGCGACGCGCCCGCGATGCCGCAGCCCGCGCACTACGGCGCCGAAGCACTGCCGACGCAGACGGTGCCCGCGCAAGGCGTCACGCAACAGTTCGTGGCCGGCGCCAAACCAGTGCCCGAATGGTGGAAGCTGTATCGCTCCGATGTGCTGAACGCGCTGGTCGACGAAGGCCTGCGCAACAGCCCGACGCTGGCCGCGACCGACCACAGCCTCGCGGCCGCGCGCGAGCAATTGCGCGCGCAGGTCGGCAGTTCGCTGCTGCCGACCATCGACGCCGGCGGTCAGGCAACGCGCAATCGCGCGCTCGCGATTCCCGAGGCGGGGCCGAATACGTTTCTATACAACGTGTTCGTCGGCCAGTTGCAGGCGCACTACACGTTCGATCTGTTCGGCGCCGCGCGTCTCGCGAACGCGGCGCTCGCCGCACGCGTGAACGTGCAGGTCTATCAGCTCGATGCGGCGCGCCGCGCGCTCGCCGCGAACATCGTGACCGCGACGATCACGAGTGCCGCGCTGCACGCGCAGATCGACACGACCGAACGACTCGTGACGCTCGCCAACGACCAGGCACGCGACACCGCGCGACGCTACGAACTCGGCGCGGTGTCGCACGCCGATCTGCTGAGCGCGCAACAGAATGCGGCGAGCGTGTCGGCGAGTCTGCCGGCGTTGAAGCAGCAGTGGCTGACCACGCGTCATGCACTCGCGGTGCTGATCGGCCGCACGCCCGACGCCGCGCCCGACGACATCGCGCTCGCGCAATTGCACGTACCCGAGCAGGTACCGGTCGTGGTGCCATCCGAATTACTGCGCTCGCGGCCCGACATCCAGGCCGCCGATGCCGGACTGAAGGCCGCGGCAGCCGACGTCGGCGTGGCGACCGCGCAGATGTTCCCGAGCCTGTCGCTGTCGGCATCGATGGGACAAGGCGGCTTTAGCTGGCCTGTCGCGCTGTCGGGCGCGGGCGCGATCTGGAGCATCGGCGCGTCGCTGTCACAGCCGCTTTTTCATGGCGGTGCGCTGCTCGCGCAACGACGCGCGGCGCTCGAGACCTACGACGCGACCGTGTCGCAATACAAGCAGACGGTGCTTGCCGCGTTCCAGAACGTCGCCGACACGCTGGCCGCGCTCGAGCACGACGCGCAATCGCTGGATGCCGCCAACGTCGCCGCGCGCTCCGCGCAAGGCGTATTCGACGACACGTCGGCGCGTTACCGGCTCGGCGCGCTGCCCGTTGCCTCGACGCGTTCGAGCGAACAGCAATGGCGCAACGCGCAGCTCGACGAGATTCGCTATACGAGCGCGCGGCTCACCGATACGGCGGCACTGTTTCAGGCGATGGGAAATCCACCGGTCGATCAAACGGATGCGGCGTCTGCTGCAGCGTCAGCTTCCGTTGGCACAACGAACGGAGACCCAGCGAACGGAGACCCAGCGAACGGCGCCCCAGTGAATTAAGCCTGGGATTCCGTATTAACGACCGCCGACTTATCCCCAATTTATGTTGAATAGCCTGTTGAAAACTCTCTGATAAACGCGCTAACGCATTGAGCGAACCAGGATTTGTTTGACGCGGCGCGAAATGAACCAGCGCGTGCTGGAGCGTGGATTTTGAACGGTTGATTTTTCTTGTGATGAAGAGGTTGGGATGCCTCAATGTCAAGTGCGCGAGAGTGATACCGATGAATCGGTGTGGCAGCACGACACGCGCAGGGACGTTGAGCGACATCCCCACCACAGGTAGGAAGCGGAATTCTCTCCTCGCGAGCATCCTGACCAATGACGGAGGTGTGCTATCAGATTCCTGCATGCGTGAAGCGCAACTGCACTCACCCACTCCTCGAACTTTCAAACTCAGACGCCAGACGAGCAAGAGCTTCCGATAGCCCTCCCAACCGTTGCGCTTCCAAAGCAAGATACGTTTATGACAAGACAAATTCCCTGATCCAGAAACAGGCGAATTGACTTCTTCAACGTGGAAACATCACTCATGAAGAGGCTAGACAGCTAGTTGAAGTTCATCTAGCCGCTCTTCATAAAAATTAACCGTCGAATATTTAACCTCAATATCTGAAGAAAGATAACTTGAGTTATTATCAATCCTGCTGCAAATGAAATGCGCAGGGAATCTATTAATAGCAGTCCAGTGTAAAGGTAGGAAATTCCAATTCCAGCATATTGGGTTTAGCCACGAGGTGAATATCCTGATGGATAATAAGACAGGCAACATCACGGGGCCGCGTAACCATGTTCCGATGAATCTGGAAAAGGAATTCGACGCCACTAGCCCTTATCTTTATAAAGCCATCGCCACAGGGCAAACATTAAAACCGGCAGAGTTGAAGTGGTATCAAATCAACGACGCGGGCCAGGAAGAGGTCTATTTCATCATGTTGTTTGAGGGGGTAAAGGTGGCGGGCGTCAACCCTGGAGTGACGAACACCAAACTTGCTGCCATGTCGCAACTCAATCATGCTGAATCGGTCGGCCTGTTGTATGAGCGCATCACTTGGCACTATACGGACGGCAACATCGAGTTCACGGACAGTTGGAACGAGCAGGCATAAGAATGGCTCTACATGGAAAATTTGTAGTCGACAATTCTCCGACCTTGATGCTCGCAATGTCTGGCGTCGGAACGTTCCCAGCATTCTCCGGGGACAACGTTTATCGCAACAGAGGTGGATGCACGGCTATCGTGGGGAAAGGACCATTGCCCGCCGGAAAGTATTGGATCGTTGCGCGGCCGACTGGCGGAATAGGCTCTCGATTAGAGGCCTTGATGAAAGATACATGGAATACCATTATCGGAAGGCCATCTCATCATGATGAATGGTTCGCCCTTTATCGGGACGACGGAACGATAGATGATTGGACGTGGGTAAATGGCGTCAAGCGTGGTGACTTCCGGCTGCATCCGGCTGGTGGTTCTGGCGTCTCCTTCGGATGCATCACACTGAAGAGCGGCGTGGATTTCAACAAGCTTCGACAAGTGCTTCTTCATACCACCACTGTCCCAGCCGGCAATTCTGGATTACGTGCTTATGGATGGATCGAGGTGACGACAATTGGCGATACTTGTCCGTAGAATTTTAAAGCTCTGTCTTTTTGCCGCATTCTTTGTTTTATCTGTGCGGTATGTCCACACCTACCCATTACCAATGCCTATGGAGCAGCAAGGTATTTTGATCGAAATCTCGGATAGACTCGGAGTGGCCGATTACGAGTTGCTTTACATCATTGCAATGACGGCTCTGGATCTGATTGTGACGATCATGCTTTATGCATTGACAATCAAACTGTGGCGAATGTGGCGAAGAAGTAGTGCTGCGTGATTTTGACTGGCCCCTTTGCAGGGGCCTTTATTTTGAGAGTAAAGGCCGCTGAGAGCCGTCGTTGATGAATTAATACGTCACTCCAAAACGGGAGTGGTCACCGACACATCTTTCCAGGTTAAAGAGTAGCGCTGTCCGAGCCCTGGAGGGTGTTAGGCACTTTGGATAATCGGCTCAGTATCAACATGGCAAAGACGACGAAGTGCAGACCAGCCAAGGTTTCGGGCAGGCACTGGTAATCGCGAGCCAGTCGCCCGAACCGGTTGAGCCAGCCGAAACTGCGCTCGACCACCCAGCAACGCGGCAGCAGCACGAAGCCCTTTTTCGCCTCGGGCAGCTTGATGACATGCAGTTCAATACCTCCGTTACGCGCGGCCTGCGCGGCATCCTCGCCTGTATAGCCTTCCGTTACCTGCTGAACCTGACGGGCAAGCTCGGCCACCTGCGCGCGCTCCTGCTCGTTGGCTGGCGTAATATGCACAGCCAGCAGATTGCCGGCTCTTCAGTCTGCCTTTTCTGGCGGAATGGCTATTCATCGCAAGACAGCTAGTCGTCAAATTTTCGCTGACTACGCACCTTGCTCCACCAGTAGACCTGCACAACCGCAGCGAATCCCAGCACGATTCCGGCCGATGAAATAAGGAAAGCCAGGTCGGACTTTTGCGAGGCAGTCTCTACCCCATACATCCGTACCGACCAGTTCCATATGGGGTTTGAAAAGTTCAGCGGCGTCTCCGGATGCATGATCCACCAGATTGCATTGGCAAAAATCGCAACCGTCAGGCATTCGCCCACCGCGAGGCAGATCAGGATTCTTTTCATACCACGGTCAATTCGCCATACGCTTTCAACTGCGACCCAGGTACTGCCACCTTCGGCGTATCGGTAAATATCGAACGGATCCGATGCCAGTCCGCAAGTCGATCAATTGTTATGCAACCTTCGCTAGAACATCAATAATCAGGCGATGTCAGAGAACGCATTGTATGCATTGATTTTTTTGATAAGAAATCAATTAAATCGAACTTGCCATACGACAAATTCGGCTTTGCACAATATATTTAGATAGAGCTTCCAGTAGCACAACGCTCCGCACGAAAACGACAAGCCCCTACTTGCGCAGCGCTGTCCGCTGCGCAAGTAGGGGCTTGTCGATCCTGGAGTAAGACGGCGGCCACCTTAATGGCACATGGCCGACGCGACTTTTATTGGAACACCCCAAAGCCGCGCCGGACAAGCATTACATCATCACGGCTTATTCGACTCGAACAAATCCATAATCTGCTTCTTCTCGCTCGACGACACGCTCGGCGGCGGCACCGTCGGCGGCGTCATGCCTGCCGGCCCCACGCCACCGACCGCATCGCTCGCGCCCGCCAACGGGTTGCCCGAATCGAGGCCGATGCTCGCGATAAAGCCATGCCCCGGCATCATGTCAGTGAAGAACAGCTCGCCGTCCGCCACCGTCACGCCGTCCGGCTGCTGCGGCTCGGCCTGCGGCACGCCACGCAACGCGCGCTGCATGTACTCGACCCAGATCGGCAGCGCGAGCTGCGCACCGAACTCTCGGCTGCCGAGGCTCTTCGGCTGGTCGTAGCCCATCCACGCCACCGCCACCAGCGACTGCTGATAGCCGGCGAACCAGCCGTCCTTCGCGTCGTTGGTCGTACCGGTCTTGCCCTGCAGGTCCGAGCGCTTCAGCACGTTGGTGCCCGCGCCCGTGCCCGCCGTCGCGACCGAATGCAGCAAGCTGTTCATGATGTACGCGTTACGCGGCTCGAGCGTGCGCGGCGCGTCACGACCCGCGACGAGCGGTTGCGCCTTCGACAGCGGCGTGCCGCGCGCATCGGTGACTTCGTTGATCAGATACGGATTGATCCGATAGCCGCCGTTCGCGAACACCGAATACGCACCGGCCGACTGCAGCGGCGTGACGAGGCCCGCGCCGAGCGCCATCGGCAGATACGGCGGGGTCTTGTCGGCGTCGAAGCCGAAGCGCTGCGTCACGAAGTCCTGCGCATACTTGGTGCCGATGAACGACAGGATGCGGATCGACACGAGGTTCTTCGACTTCTGCAGCGCGAGGCGCATCGGCATCGGACCGTCCGGCTGATCGTCGTCCTTCGGCTCCCATGCATCGCCGCCCGGCGCGCTCGGCGGGAAGTACAGCGGCGCATCGTTGATGATGGTCGCCGGTCCGAGACCCTTGTCGAGCGCGGCCGAATAGATGAACGGCTTGAAGCTCGAACCCGGCTGGCGCCAGGCTTGGGTCACGTGGTTGAACTTGTTCTTGTTGAAGTCGAAACCGCCGATCAACGCGCGGATCGCGCCGTCCTGCGGCGTCAGCGACACGAGCGCGCCTTCGACCTGCGGCAGCTGGGTGATCTGCCAGTTGCCCTTGTCGTCGGCGATCAGGCGCACGATCGAACCCGGCTTGATGCGCTGCGCCGCACTCGCGCGCGCGCTCAACGCGCCGGCCACGAAGCGCAGGCCGTCGCCCGCCACCGTCACCTGGGTGCCGTCGACCAGTTGCGCAACCACCTGCTTCGGGCTCGCCCCGGTCACCACGCCGGCGATGATCTCGCCGTTGTCCGGGTGATCGGTCAGCGCGTCGTCGATGGTCTGGTCGCGGTCGTCGCCGGCCTCGGGCAGTTGCACGAAGCCCTCCGGTCCGCGATAGCCATGGCGCCGTTCGTAATCCATCACGCCCTTGCGGACCGCGCGATACGCGGCGTCCTGATCGGCCGAGTCGATCGTCGTGGTCACGTTCAGGCCGCGCGTATAGGTTTCGTCCTTGTACTGCGCGTACATCATCTGCCGCACCATTTCGGCGACGTACTCGGCGTGCACGCTGTACTCGTTGCCCGGATTCTTGGTGTGAATCTCTTCCTTCACCGCCGCGTCGTACTGGTCGCGCGTGATGTAGTTCAGCTCGAGCATGCGCCGCAGGATGTACTCCTGACGGATCTTCGCGCGCTTCGGATTGACGACCGGGTTATACGCGGACGGCGCCTTCGGCAGACCCGCGAGCATCGCGGCCTCGGCGAGCGAGATGTCCTTCAGGTCCTTGCCGAAGTACACGCGTGCGGCCGCGGCGAAACCATACGCGCGCTCGCCCAGATAAATCTGGTTCATGTACAGCTCGAGAATCTGGTCCTTCGTCAGCGCGCGCTCGATCTTGTACGCGAGCAGCATCTCGTAGATCTTGCGCGTGTAGGTCTTTTCGCTGGACAGGAAGAAGTTGCGCGCGACCTGCATCGTGATCGTGCTCGCGCCCTGCGACGCCCCGCCATGCGCGAGGTCCGCGAAACCGGCGCGCAGAATGCCGACGAAGTCGACGCCGCCGTGTTCGTAGAAGCGGTAGTCCTCGATCGCGAGCACCGCTTTTTTCATCTGGTCGGGAATGTCCTGGAAGCGCACGAGGCTGCGGCGCTCCTCGCCGAATTCGCCGATCAACACGTGATCTGCGGTATAGACGCGCAGCGGCACCTTCGGCCGATAGTCGGTCAGCGCGTCGAGCGAGGGCAACTGCGGCCCCATCACGACGAGCGCATAACCGAGGATCAGCGCGCCGATCACGGCCACGGTCGCGATCAGGCCGACGAACCACAACACGAGCGACGCGCCGAACGAACGGCGGCCACGCTCGGCATCGCGCGAAGCGGCATTGCGTCCAGGAGTGCGTTGATAGGAGTCCCGGTCTTCACCGGCCGGAGAATGCGAGGAGTGCGGTCGTTTGATGATTGGCATGACTGGAGTAATGGGCGTGCAACAGCACGCCTGTCTGCACGCGCTCGCGGCGCGCGCATGGGTCGTGTTCGACATCCTGGCCGGGACGTACGCCGCCCTGCGGACCTTGCCCCCGGCCGGCCGCACGGCACGCCTCGGACGATGTCCGGCGCAACGTAACAGCGCATTTTAAAGAAATCGGCGGCAGTCCAACGCAGTTTTTTTGTAAGAATTCCCTTCGCGCGACGCCTTTTTATAGTAAGGGTCTGTAATTTCGGGCAATGCTTCACGATGCTCGCACGCGACGCGTGATTTATGCGGGGTTATCAACAGAAAATGTCGATATAGCTGTGGACAATCCGCTCGCAAACACTACAACTCATTGATGTCACGGGATTTTCGCGCGGCGCACGTTTCGCGGCGACGCAACTCGTCATATGATGAAGCCGGCGCACGCGAGCACCTCGACGCGCGCCACGGGGATCCCAACGGCGGGTCCAATGCGGGGTCCGGCACCGTTATCCGGAGACACGCCGCGACCCGCTCATGCCGTCCAGCCTGCGAGCCGATCATGACCAAGCCCAGCGAGCGCATCGTCGTATTCGTCACGACCGCGCAGAAACGCGCGATTACCGCGACTGCGGAAGATCTGGGCATCAGCGTGAGCGAGCTGATGCGGCGCGCGGTACTGAGCTTCGGTGCGACCAGCGAGCAGGTCAAGGCGGCGAGCATCGTCGACCGGTTACGCGCGCCGCGCGCGCCCGATGCGTTGAACGCGGCGCTGCAACGTGTCGCCCGCGGCACGCGCCACGCGCGCGCGACGTTGCCGGCGACGTTGCAGGCACGTGATGCGGATGCTGCCAATCCATCTTCCGATAACCCGGCGTCGCCTGACGCTGCGGCTCATGCGAATCCGACCCACGTCTCCGGCGCGAAGGCGTCCGCCGAGCCGGCCCATCCCGATGGCTCCGATCACGCGGCACAGTCGCCGCTCGCCGGGCACACATTGACGCCCTCGCCCGCTAGCGCGCATGGCGCTCCGCTGCTGCCCGCCGGCGTCGCCGCCGCGTTGGCGGCCGAACAGGACGAACAGGCGGCGGCCACCGCCGAAGCCGTCGCGCGGCTGACTGCGGCACGCGCTGCGGAAGGCACCGTGGACGGCGCCGAAGCCGACGCCGCCGTCGCACAAGCGCAGCCCGATCCGCCGGTGCGTCTGCGCAATTCGCTGAAACGCCGCCGCACCGACAAAGTCCCCGACGACGACGAACCGCACGGCGATCCGAGCACCGAAGGCGGTCACTTTGCGTAACACAAGGCATGACGAAAAATTACATTGCGCGACGCGCGTCGCGAGGCCGGTAAATTGACCATCCATCGTCTTACATTGCCTTGATTAGCGCCTGGATTCGCTCCTGATTGGCGCCCGCTGTTGCATATCGTTACATCGTCGCGGAGGCACTCGATGGCTTGTCGACAACGCACGCCCACACGCCGAATCCACGCTTTTTACAGCGTCGCAGCAGCGCTTACACGCCGACATTGCACCGACATTGTTTAACCCTGTTCCGTCAAGACGATGGTGTAATATCCGCCGTCAAGTCCATGCGCTCCATCATGCCCATCGCGGCTTTTCCTCCTCGACATCTCTCCCGGTTCCGGCCTCGCGCCCGAACAATCCAGGGGCGCGCTATTGCAATCCGCGAGTGCGCCCCGAACTCCGGTCCGAACGCTGCGCAGCTTCGCGCGCGGCGGCGTAAAGTAGCAGTTCAAAGCAGTCGCGGCGCGCGGACATCGTCGGCGCCGCTTACATTCTCTGGAGGTTTTCATGTCGCTTTTTGACAGCATTTCGCGCACGCTCAAAGGTCTTCTGAACGATGCGGCCGACTCGGTGCAGGATCCGTCGCGCGACTCGCGCCAGATCGTGCGCGAACTCGACGACAGCATCGGCCGTGCCGAGAACTCGCTGATCGAGATTCAGGCGCAGGTCGCCACTCAGCAAAGCAAGCGTGATGTTGCCGCGGACAAGGCGAAGAAGTATGAAGACGGCGCGCGCCGCGCGCTGCAGTCCGGCGACGAAGCCCTCGCGCGCGAAGCGCTCGGCGCGCAGGCCACAGCCGAAGCCGAACGCGATGCGTTGGCGAAGGAACTGACTTCGCTGGAGCCGTCGGTCGCGCAACTGAAGAGCCAGATCGACGACATGCGCTCGCGCCGCAACGACCTGAACGCGCGCTCCAACATCCTGCAGGCGAAGCAGCAGATCGCCGAGGCGAAGGACGTCGCGGCCACCGCGTTGGGCGGCATCGGCGGCAAGAATCTGTCCGAGGATTTCCAGAAGCTCGAAGACAAGGTCGCGCTGTCGAACGCGCGTTCGGACGCGCGCCTGAATTCCGCCGACGTGAAAAGCGGCAAGGCGCTCGACGACAAGCTCGCGGAGCTGGACCGCGGCCCGTCGATCGACGATCGTCTCGAAGCATTGAAGAAGCAGTTGAACACGCCGGCGCAGTAAGCGTGCATCGAAAGCCGCGCTGAAGCGCACTGCCGCCACACGCGGCAACAGCAGTTCATGCCGGCACGGCCGTTCGCGGGCGCGCCGGCATACCGGCCGCCGCAAGCGGCCACCGCAATCGACTGATGGAGACGGGCGCACCGCGCCCGGTCCGTATATGAAAAGACTTTTCGCAACCGCTTTCGCTTCGCTGATGCTGGTGTCGGCCGCCGCGTTCGCGGTACCGACCGCGCAGCAGATCGAATCGGCGATGGCGCAAGGCAACTGGCAGCAGGCCGACGCCGGCCTCGCCGAGGTGCTGCAGGCCCATCCGAACAACGCCCACGCGCACTACCTGTATGCACAGGTGCTCGATCGCGAAGGCCGTTACGCCGAAGCGCTCGACCAGGTCCAACAGGCCAGAACGCTCGATCCGCAGCTCCGCTTCACCGACCCGGGCCGCTTCGCGCAGACCGAAGCGCGCCTGCGCAGCGACGCGGAACGCGCGGGCGGCAACGTCACCCGCCACGCCACGAATCCGTTCGCCCAGCAGAATGCGCCTGCTGTGCAGCAACAGTCGGCGATGGTGTCGCAAGCGCAACAACCGCATGGTCCGGGGGTGGGTATGTGGATCGGTATCATCGTTCTGATTGCTGTGATCGCACTCGTGCTGCGCTGGACTTTGCGCCGCGCCCGCAGCCAGGAAGACACGCGCGCCGACGACGATCGTCGCGCGCAATTGAAACGCGCCACCGACATGCTGAACGCGGTGCGCTCGCTCAAGCTCGACGTGAAGCTCTCCACCGCGGCGGGTCACGAGCTGCTCGAGAAAGACGTCGAGGCAACCGAAGAGCAGTTGCGCGGCGTCGTCGAAACGCTGTCGAACGGCAAGAATCCGTTGCCGCCGTATGCGCTCGACGAATTCGACCAGCGCATCGCGAGCTTGCGCGCGCGTGCTGACGGTCGGCCCGATCCGACCGCCGCGTCGGTAGGCAGCGGCCAGTCGGCGTATGCACAGGAAGCCGAGCGCCTCGGCAACCAGCCGCCTTATCCGCAGCAGGCGCCGTATCCGCAACAGCAGCCGCAGGTTGTCGTTCAGCAAGGCGGTGGGCTCGGCGGCGGAATGGGTGGTCTGTTGACCGGCGTGTTGCTCGGCGAAGCGCTGAATCATGGTCGTGACCGCGTGATCGAGCGCGACGTGATCGTCGACGACGACGAACTGCGTCGGCGTGGCGGCGACGGCGGCAATCTCGACTTCGGTCAGGGTTCGAACGACTGGAACGACAATGGCGGCGGTGGAATCGATATGGGCAGCAACGACGATTCGGGCGGCTGGACGGATACGTAAACGTAATCGGCTGGTGCACGCCAATCGCATTACAACGTGTTGAATGAAACACAGGCTCCGCTCAGGAGCCTGTTTTTTTGTCTGCCGGTTTTGCGCGCCACTTCAAACCCGAGCCGACTCCGCCTCCCTACCCACCTCGTGCTGTGCAAGCACCGCCGCCCCCGCAAACAGCCGGACGATGAAACGCTCCGCGTAATCGACCAGCGCTTCGCGACGGCCCACGTCCGTGTCGAGATACTCGGCGGACAAATGAAAGAGCTGCAGCACGATCTGCGTACAGACTTCGTCGACGGTTTCGCGCGCAAGTAGCGGCATCAGTTCGAGTTGCACGACGTCGTCGGCCATTTCCGCCGAAATCTCGTGCAGGTTCGCGCGTACCGCTTCGCGCAACGCCGGCGACGTGCCGTGATATTCGGCGAGCGCGCTCAGAAACGCCTCGCGGTTTTCCTGGGCGAATTCGAAGAACGCAATGCACGCGCGCCGCGGCACGCTGTGCGGTTCGTCGTGCGCGGCCAGCCAGCGCTCGCGCCGCAACATCGGCCGCAGACGCCGGCTGACCGATTCGACGGCTTCGCGCGCGAGGTCGTCGAGCGCGCTGAAATGGCGGTAGAACGTGTTCGGATTGAGCCCGGCTTCACGGGCCAGCTCGCGCAACCCAAGGCTCGCGAAACTGCGGCCGCCGGCGGTCAGCCGCAACGCGGCTTCGATCAGCTTGCGTTTGCCGGGCGCCAGTTCCGGTCCGGCATCGGACGAGGTTGCGGGAACGGTAGTCATCGTGCTTCCAATCCGCACGCGCGGTGCGCGTTTAATAACAGCACTCTAAACGATCTTGACGCGATGTGTACAGTTGTCTACTCTGCGTTTTACCTTATTTGTAGACAGGTGTAGACGCCGGCGTTGCGCTTGCCGGGCGGTGGACGTGGCGCCCAGGGTCGCGCCGCCGCCTTGTTTGCCGTTTTCTGCGCCTGCTTTCGCCTGCCGCTTTCGCCCCATGCCGGAGACCGTCGTGACGCCTGCCCCTTCCGCCTCTTCGGTTTCATCCGCCGCGCCGCGCATCGCGATCGTCGGCAGCGGCTTTGCCGGCATCGGCATGGCGATCCGTCTGCAGCAGATGGGCATCACGTCGTTCACCGTCTACGAAGCCGCGAGCGGTATCGGCGGCACGTGGCGCGACAATACCTACCCCGGCGCGGCCTGCGATATCCCCTCGCATCTGTATTCGTTTTCGTTCGAGGCGAATCCGACGTGGTCGCGCGCGTTCAGCGGCCAGGCGGAAATCCTCGCGTATATCCAGCATTGCGCGCGCAAGTACGGCGTCGAGCGCTACGTGCGCTGCAATGCGAAAGTCAGCGCCGCGCGCTTCGACGAAGCGCGCCAGCTCTGGCTCGTCGACATCGATACGCTCGGCACGCGCGAAACCATCGAGGCGGACGTGCTGATCGCCGCGAGCGGTCCGCTGTCGCGGCCGGCGCTGCCTCGCATCGCGGGAATCGAGCGCTTCGAGGGCAAGCTGTTTCATTCGGCGCGCTGGGACCATGCGTATCCGCTCGACGGCAAACGCGTCGCCGTGATCGGCACCGGCGCGAGCGCGATCCAGTTCGTGCCGCGAATCCAGCCGCGCGTCGCGCATCTGGCGCTGTTCCAGCGCACCGCGCCGTGGGTGATGCCGAAGCCCGACAAACCGATCGGCCCGCGCGCGCGGTGGCTATTCCGCACGCTGCCATTCACGCAGCGCTTCGTTCGGAGTGCCATCTACTGGCAGCTCGAATCGCGGGCGATCGCGTTCGTCGTCAATCCGAAGCTGATGAAGCTGCCGATGAAGTTCGGCCTCAGCTATCTGGAGCGGCGCGTGCCGGACCCGGCGCTGCGCGCGAAGCTCACGCCGAACTACCGGCTCGGCTGCAAGCGTGTGCTGTTGTCGAGCGAGTACTACCCGGCCGTGAGCCAACCAAACGTCGACGTCGTGACGAGCGGCATTCGCGAAATCGTCGCCGATGGCCTCGTCACCGACGACGGCGTGCATCATCGCGCGGACGCGATCATTTGCGGCACCGGCTTCCAGGTCAACGACGTGCGCGCGCCATTCGAAGTCACCGGTCTCGACGGCACGGACCTGAGCGCGCTGTGGCTGCGCGACGGTCCCGAGGCCTATCTCGGCACCAGCATCGCGAACTTCCCGAATTTCTTCATGATCGTCGGCCCGAATACCGGCCTCGGCCACAACTCGATGATCTACATGATCGAGTCGCAACTGCAGTACATCGTCGATTGTCTGCGCGTGCTGCGCCGACAGAACGCCCGCACGATGACGTTGCGCGCCGACGTGCAGCGCGATTTCAACGCGCGTCTGCAACAGGAGATGCGGCATTCGGTGTGGACGAGCGGTTGCCATAGCTGGTATCAGACGCACAGCGGCAAGGTCACCGCGGTGTGGCCCGGCTTCACGTTCAGCTTTCGCAAACGCACGCGGCGCGTGCGGCCGCAGGATTACCGCTTCGCGCGTTGACGCGCGCCAGCAGGAACGATGCACGAAGACGCCGGATCGCGCGGATCGAGCCGCGCGTGTTCGTGCTTCGCGAGTACCTCGAGAATCAGAACGATAAAAGCTGCACAACAAGGGAGACAAACCAGATGACAGGCATCGATTCCACCACGCCCACCACCGCCGCGGCATTGCCGCGCCGCTCGCTCGCCGCTCGCCTCGGCATCACGAGCGTGTCGCGCGCCGATTTGCGACGCCGTTATACGCAAAGCGGCTCGCAGTTCGTGACGATCATGGGCGCCGACGTGCACTACGTCGACGAGGGCGAAGACCGGCGCGGCACGATCGTGATGATCCACGGCTTCGCGTCGTCGTTGCATACGTGGAATCGCGTCGCCGACGAACTCAAGCGCGAGTATCGCGTGATTCGCCTCGATCTGCCGCCGTTCGGCGTGACCGGGCCGTTGCGCTCGGCGCGCGGCACGACCGAAACGATGGATCTGCCGACCTACCGGCGCTTTATCGACACGTTCATGCAGGCGCTCGGCATCGAGCGCGCAACGCTGATGGGCAATTCGCTCGGCGGGCTGATCTCGTGGGATTACGCGCTGCGCCATCGCGGCGCGGCCGAGCGGCTGGTGCTGATCGATTCGGCGGGTTTTCCGATGAAGCTGCCGGTCTACATCGCCCTCTTCAACAGCGCGCTCGTGCGGGCCAGTTCGCCGCGGTGGCTGCCGGAGGCTATCGTCAAGAGCGCGGTCCGCAATGTGTACGGCGACGCGCGCAAGATCGACGCGCTGGCGCTGCGCCGCTACGTCGAGTTCTTCCAGGGCGAAGGCACGCGTCAGGCGATCGGCAAGATGGTACCGACGCTCGACTTCCGCGAAGTCGACACCGACGCGCTGAAAACGCTCGACGTCCCCACCCTCGTATTGTGGGGCGCCCAGGATCACTGGATTCCGCCCGCGCACGCCACCGAATTCGCGAGCCGCATTCCGGGCGCGCAATCGGTCATGTATGCGGGGCTCGGCCATATCCCGATGGAGGAAGCGCCCGAGCGCGTGCTGAGCGATCTGCGGGCGTTTCTCGATGCGCCTCTGCCAGCACACACGAATGCGCAAACGCCGATGCACGCATCGACAGACGGCGCAACGCGTCGCGCGGCCGTTTAAAAGAGCAGGCAACGGTAGGCCTCATACGTCAGCCGGCCTGCACACGGATCGGCTGATGCATCGGCTAACGGATCGGCAAATGCATCGACTAACGCATCGCTCCAGCCTCACCGTCAGCCGCCCCCACCGCTAAGCAAACGCAACAGGTCCCACAGAAACTTGCAGATCATCACGATCAGTTCCCACAGGCGAAACAGCGGCTGCCAGTCCAGCACGCGCGGAAGGGACTCAATCAGGGACTCGATCATTGCGAGCATCGTTATGGTTGGAAAAAATCATGGCCGCGCGCCGCGGCCTCTCTGTTCATCATAGCGACTGCGGGATATCCCGCATCAAGTCGCGTGAAAGTTCGTCGTAAACATCCAGGAAAGCCTCATCCACCAGAGCGCCGTCTCCTTCGGGATGACGGCGCGCTCGTATTGGCGCGCCGCTGCCGTCGATCCGCGCCGATCGCGCCATCAAGGAGACCTCCATGACGCGCTTCAGTTTTCGCCGCGCGGACCGTGCGCCCACGGTCGTCCGCGATATCGCCACTCAGGCCGGCAAACTGGGCATCGAAATCTGCGACGTGTCGGGTCACGTCGACGAAGTCGCCGCGCGCGTGCAGCGCCAGGCGCAAGTATGCCGTGCGCTGCGCGAATCGGCCGCACAAACGCTCGCGGGCAATCATCGGATCGCCGCCGCCGCGCGCGAAATGCGCAACGTGTCCGCCGACGCCGCGACCGGCGTGCAGGAATCGCAGGCGACGCTCGAAGCGTCGCTCGCCGACATTCACGGCCTCGTCGAAGGCGTGACGGTCATCGAAAGTCAGATCGGCGCGCTGCGCAGCGCGCTCGCGCACGTGAGCCGCGTGTCGGAGGAAATCTCGCTGATCGCGCGGCAAACGCACCTGCTCGCGCTGAATGCGGCAATCGAAGCCGCGCGCGCCGGCGAGTCGGGCCGCAGTTTCGCGGTGGTGGCCGCCGAGGTCAAGAACCTGTCCGCGAAAACCGCGCAGGCGACCGGGCAGATCGAAACCACACTCGCGCAGCTCACCCAGCAGACCGAGCAGCTGATCAACGAAGGCTCGGTGAATACGGCACGCGCGCATCGGGTGCGCGAAGGCACGCGCAGAATCGGCGACGTCGTGCATGCAACCGGCGACGCGATCGCGCAACTGAACAACGAAGCCGGCCAGATCGCGACGCTGACCGGCGAGATCGAAACACAGTGCGATGGGCTCGAAGCGCAGGTGCTCGAAATGGCGAGCGGCGTCGAGGATTCGAGCGAGAACTTCGCGCAGGCGAAAAACCGGCTCGGCAATCTGCTCGGCGTGTCGGAGACGCTGATCGAACTGAGCGCGGCCACCGGCGTCGAAACCGCCGACACGCGCTTTATCGACGCGGTGCAACGGACGGCCACCGCGGTCGGCAAGCTGTTCGACGCGGCCATCGCGCGCGGCGACATCGCGCTCGGCGATCTGTTCGACTCGCACTACCTGCCGGTGCCGGGCAGCAATCCGCCGCAGTTCGTCACGCGCTTCACCGCGTTCACCGACCGCGTGCTGCCGGCGCTGCAGGAACCGCTGCTCGATCTCGATGCTCGCGTGGTATTTTGCGCGGCGGTCGACGTACGCGGCTATCTGCCGACGCACAACCTGAAGTTCTCGCTGCCGCCGCGCGACGACGTGGTCTGGAACTCGGCGAACTGCCGCAACCGTCGCATGTTCAATGACCGCACCGGCATCGCGGCGGCCTCGCATACGAAAAAGTTTCTGCTGCAGACCTATCGCCGCGACATGGGCGGCGGCCAGTTCGTGATGATGAAGGATGCGTCGGCGCCCGTGTTCGTCGGCGGCCGGCATTGGGGCGGCGTGAGGCTCGCGTACAAGGTCTGAGCGCGGCATGAAACGATGACATGGCGCCGCGCGTGCCTCGCGCGACGCCCGTCCCTCGGCTGCGTCAGGTCGCCATCACCGCGCGTTTGCGCTCGGCGCGCTGCATGAAGAAGTTGGCCGCGACCACGCCGACAGTGACCACCGCGATGAACAGCGTCGCGAGTGCGTTCATCTCCGGATTCAGGCCGAGCCGCACGCGCGAGAACACCACCAGCGGCAGCGTCGTCGAACCGGGACCGGACAGGAATGCGGACAGCACGAGGTCGTCGATCGACAGCGTGAACGACAGCAGCCAGCCCGACACCAGCGCCTGCGAAATCAGCGGCAACGTGACGAAGAAGAACACCCGCAGCGGCGTTGCGCCGAGATCGAGCGCGGCCTCTTCGAGCGACGGGTTCAGCTCGCGCACACGCGACTGCACGATGATCGCCACGTACGAAATACACAGCATCACGTGGCCGATCCAGATCGTGAAGATGCCGCGTTCGGCCGGCCAGCCGATCCAGCGCGCCATTTCGATGAACAGCAGCAGCAGCGAGATGCCCTGAATCACTTCCGGGATCACCAGCGGCGCGTTGATCATGCCGGTGTACAGCGTGAAGCCGCGAAAGCGGCCCATGCGCGCGAGCACGAAACCGGCCCACGTGCCGATGATCACCGACGCGAACGCCGTCAGCAACGCGATGCGCAACGACAGCCACGCCGACGCGATCAGCTCGTCGTCGTGCAACAGCGCCGCGTACCAGCGCGTCGAAAAGCCCGACCATACCGTGACCAGTTGCGATTCGTTGAACGAATAGACGATGAGGCTGACGATCGGGATATACAGAAACAGAAAGCCGATGCCGAGCGCGATCAGCTGCAACGTGCGATTCGGCTTCATTGGCGGCCCTCCTCCAATGCCTTCGCCTGCGCACGCTGGAACAGCGCCATCGGCACCAGCAGCAGCAACACCATCGCGCAGGTGACGGCGGAGGCCATCGGCCAGTCGGCGTTGTCGAAGAACTCATTCCACATCACGCGGCCGATCATCAGTGTGTTCGCGCCGCCGAGCAGCTCCGGAATCACGTACTCGCCGACCGCCGGAATGAACACCAGCAGACAGCCCGCGATGATGCCGTTCTTCGACAGCGGCAGCGTGATCTGCCAGAACGCCTTCCACGGCTTCGCGCCGAGGTCGTACGCGGCTTCGAGCAAGGTCAGGTCCATTTTCACGAGGTGCGCGTAAAGCGGCATCACGAGAAACGGCAGATACGAATAGACCATGCCGATGTAGACCGCCGTATTCGTGTGATACAGCTCGATCGGCGAATGAATCAGGCCGATCGACATCAGGAAGTTGTTCAGCAGTCCGTTGTTCTTCAGGATGCCGATCCAGGCGTATACGCGGATCAGGAACGAAGTCCAGAACGGCAGCATCACCGCCATCATCAGTAGATTGCGAGTCGCCGGATTCGAGCGCGCGATGTAATACGCCATCGGATAGCCGATCAGCAGACACAGCAGCGTCGAGATCGCCGCGACCACCACTGAGTTCACATAGGTCGCGAAGTACAGGCTGTCGGTCAGCAGAAACGCGTAGTGCGACAGATCGAGCGTGATGTGAATCGCGCCTTCCGCGAAATTGACCAGCTGCGTGTACGGCGGAATGCCGAGCTGCGAATCGGCGAAGCTGATCTTCACGACCAGCAGGAACGGCACGAGGAAAAACAGCAGCAGCCAGATGAACGGCCCCGCCACCACCGCGGTACGGCCGGTCAGCTTCAGACGCCGCACCGGCCACGCGAAGAACGAAGAAAGCGCGGCTTTCATGACGTCAGCACCACGCCGGCCGATGCGCTCCAGCGCACGTACACTTCGTCGCCCCAGGTGGGCGGATCGATTTCGGTGAGCACGAGGCTCGTCACGTTCGCGATCACGGTCTTGCCGCCGTCGAGCTTCACGTGATACAGCGAATAGCCGCCCATGTACGCGATATTCGTGACGACGCCCTTGCCCCAGTTGTACGCGCCTTCGGGCGGCTTGCGCGTGAGCGCGATGCGCTCGGGGCGCACCGAGATCGTCACCGGCATGCCGAGCGGACCGGTGATGCCGTGATTGACGTGCAGGCGGCACGGCAGATCCGGCGTTTCGATGAACACGTGATCGGGTTCGTCCTCGACCGTATGGCCGTCGAACAGATTGGTCGAGCCGATGAACTCCGCCGAGAAGCGGCTGTTCGGATACTCGTAGACTTCGTGCGGCGTGCCGAGCTGGACGATCTGGCCTTCGCTCATCACCGCGAGGCGGTCGGCCATCGTCATCGCTTCTTCCTGATCGTGCGTGACCATCATGCAGGTCACGCCGACCTGGTCGAGAATGTTGACGAGTTCGATCTGGGTGCGCTGGCGGATCTGCTTGTCGAGCGCCGACATCGGTTCGTCGAGCAGCAGCAGCTTCGGCCGCTTGACGAGCGACCGCGCGAGCGCGACGCGCTGCTGCTGACCGCCCGACAGCTGATGCGGCTTGCGCTTCGCGAAGCGGCTCATCTGCACGAGTTCGAGCGCATTGGCGACGCGCTCTTTAAGCTCAGCCTTCGGTACGCCCTCCTGCTTCAGCCCGAACGCGACGTTGGCCTCGACCGTCATGTGCGGAAAGAGCGCGTACGACTGGAACATCATGTTGACCGGCCGACGATACGGCGGCAGTTGCGCGAGGTCCTCGCCGTCGATCAGGATCTTGCCCGAAGTCACGGTTTCGAGCCCGGCCATCATCCGCAGCAAGGTCGACTTGCCGCAGCCCGAGCTGCCGAGCAGCGCGAACAGCTCGCCCTTCTTCACCGACAGATTGACGCCCTTGACCGCGACGGTCTCGCCGAACTTCTTGACGACGTCGACGATCTGGATGAACTGGTCCGCTGCGTCGCCCGTAACGACGTTCGGGCCCGACGGCGACCTGGCCGCTCCGGCCAGCGCACCCGGCTGGTCACTACTCATCATAATGCTGCTTCACTCCGGCGTTTGACGAACAAAGCCCCCGGTGAACACCGAGGGCTTCATGATGATGCTGATCCCTGCTGCGTGCCGCGCTTAGCGGCCGGACTTCAATTCGGTCCACAGCCGCGTTTGCAGCCGCTGGATTTCCGGCGGCAGCGGCTTCAGCAGGAACAGCGTCTTGATGGTTTCCGGCGACGGGTACACGGCCGGATCGTTCGCGACGTCCTTGTCCACGTACTTGCGCGCTTCCGTATTCACGCTCGGGTAGTACACGGCGTTGGTGATCGCGGCGTGCACCTGCGGCGTCTCGATGTAGTTGATCCACTCGTGCGCGGCTTCCTTGTGCTTCGCGTCCTTCGGAATCGCCATCACGTCGAACCAGACCGGCGCGCCGCCCTTCGGAATGTAGTACTCGATCTTGTACGGCTTCTTCGCTTCGGCCGCGCGATGCTTGGCGATCACGACGTCGCCCGACCAGCCGTACGCGAAGCAGACGTCGCCGCCGACGAGGTCGTTGATATAGCCCGACGAGTTGAACTGCGTGATGTACGGGCGGATTTTCTTCAGCACCTCGAGCGCGGCGCGGTAATCGGCCGGGTTCGTGCTCATCGGATCCTTGCCCATGTAGTGCAGCGTGGCCGCGAACATCTGGTCGGGCGCGTCGAGCACCGACACGCCGCAGGCCTTCAGCTTCGAGATGTTTTCGGGCTTGAACAGGATGTCCCAGCTATCGAGCGGCGTGTTCTTGCCGAGGATCTGCTGGACCTTCGTGACGTTGTAGCCGAGGCCGGTCGTGCCGTAGGCCCAAGGCACCACGTACTTGTTGCCCGGATCGGCGCCGGCGACGAGCGCCATCAGCGACGGGTCGAGGTATTTGAGGTTCGGCAGCTTCGATTTGTCGAGCGGCTCGAAGATGCCCGCGGCGATCTGCTTGCCCGCGTAGTTGCTGGTCGGCACGACGATGTCGTAGCCCGAGTTACCGGTGAGCAGCTTCGCCTGCAGCGTGTCGTCGCTGTCGTAGTTGTCGTATTTGACCTGGACGCCGGTCTGTTTCGTGAAGTTCGGGATCGTGTCCTTCGCGATGTAATCGGACCAGTTATACACGTTGAGCTGCGTGTCTTTCGCCGTGGCCGTCAACCACGGTGCCGCGCACAAGACCAGCGCCGCCACCTGCCCCATTACCCGTCTTTTCATCCCGTTCTCCGATCCCGTCGTCACTCAAGCCGCGGCGTCGCGCGCAGCCCCCTGAAAACCCCGAAAACTACCACCAAATATTGCCCGCTCCAAAAAAAACCTGGAGCTGTCGCGCAAACGGTACAGGCCGAGGCCGCACCCCTGCAAAATCGGCGCAATTTTAACGGGTTATCGGCGCGTGTCCACCGAAAAATACGCGTGCGGCGACGCCATCGCTACGGCGCGACACCGCTGCTGCGCGCGGGATGCGGGCGGAATGCGGGCGTTGTGGCGAGTCGCTGTTACCTCGTTGTTATCTGCCTGTCAGGTCGGTGACGGCGGTCCGCCGACGACGCGTGCCGGGCGACGCTTGCGGGCAGCGTTCAGGGCTACCGCCGGGAGCGGCGCGGTGCGGTGCGGCGCCGTGCCGTGCCTGCCGAGGTGTTGTCCCATGTCGGCCGGCCGCTTCGCCCGTTGAGGGCACACGCTTCCCACGACGCCCGCGCCGGATTCACGCGATGCAATGCCATCGCGACCGCCGCAATGCTCCTATCATGATCTTTTGATGCACGCCGCTGCGCCCCGGTTTGATGCACGCCGCGCCCCGGTCGGACGCAAGCCGTATCCGGTCCGGCGGTGCACAATGGTTGCTCGCGGCCCGGCGTGGCCTCGACCGGAGCGCGGCACAGCCGTCGCGCCCCGCCGGTCGCCTGTCTGCGCCAGCGATGGGCATGTGGCTTGCAAGAGGATGTGCTTCCGACCTCAGGCACCGATGAACACCAATCCTTTCGCGTTGCGTCCGAACCGCCGCCGGCGTGAGCCCGGGGAACCGACGCGCCCGGCCCACTGGCTGTCGTTTCTCGGCGCCGGCGCGCTGATCGCGGTCGGCTATATCGATCCCGGCAACTGGGCGACCGCGCTCGGCGCCGGCGCGGGCTACGGCTATAGCCTGCTCGGCATCGTGCTGCTGGCGAGCCTGATGGGGATGCTGATGCAGTGGCTGTCGTCGCGCCTGGGCGTCGTGACCGGGCGCGATCTCGCGCAGTTATGCCGCGAGCACAACGGCCGACGCTCGACGCTGTTCCTGTGGCTGACCAGCGAAGTCGCGATCATCGCCTGCGACGTCGCCGAGGTGGTCGGCAGCGCGGTCGCGCTGCAATTGCTGCTCGGCGTGTCGCTGACGGTCGGCGTGCTGATGTCGGCGGTCTGCACGTTCGCGCTGCTCGCGCTCCAGCACAAAGGCGGCCGCCGGCTGGAGGCGGTGATCGCCGCGCTGATCGGCTTCGTCGGCCTGTGCTTCGTCGTGCAGCTCGCGCTCGCGCGCCCCGACTGGCACGCGGCGCTCGCCGGCACCGCGCCGAGCCTCGAGCTGATCCGGAACGCGGGCATGCTGTGGCTCGCGGCGGGCATCGTCGGCGCGACGGTGATGCCGCACAACCTCTACCTGCACTCGGCGCTCGTCAAACATCACGCGCCGGACGGCAGCGACGCGCAGATCAAGGTCGCGCTGCACGTGGTCAACCTCGATACGTTCGGCTCGCTGGCGTTCGCGTTCGTGATCAACGCGGCGCTGCTGATCGTGTCGGCGGCCGTGTTCTACGCGAGCGGCCATCGCGACGTCACCGATCTCGCCGATGCGCATCGGCTGATCGCGCCGCTCGTCGGCAGTCACTGGGCCGGCATCCTGTTCGCGACGGCGCTGCTCGCTTGCGGGTTGAGCGCGACCGTGACCGGCACGCTGGCCGGGCAGACCGTGATGGAAGGCTTTTTGCGGCTGCGGCTGCCGCGCTGGAAACGCGCGCTGCTCACGCGCGCGCTCGCGATCGGGCCGGCGCTGCTCGCGGTCGCGCTGTTCGGTCCGCATGGCTCGAATCAGCTGCTCGTCGCGAGTCAGGTGGTGCTGAGCCTGCAATTGCCGCTCGCGGTCGTGCCGCTGATCCGCTATGCATCCGATGCGACTCTGATGCGCGGCTGGCGCGTGCATGGCGTGCCGCTCGCGTTTGCGTGGCTGTCGGCGGCGTTCATCATCGTGCTCAATGGGGCGTTGCTGTGGCAACTGGCGATGGGGGCGTGAAGGAGGGAGGCGGCGGCCACGGCGGGGATGGCCGAGGGGATCGCCGCGCACTTCGCGTGATGCGGCGTGACGTGGCGCATCGCTACCGGACACGCACCGCGCATCGGTTAACATAGCGGGACTTCGCCTCCGCGCTTCAAGGTTTCCGATGACTTCGAATCTCCACGATCTTCCCGACAGCCCCTGTATCGGCGTCTGCTCCACCCTCTTCGACGAGGTCTGCAAAGGCTGCGGGCGTACCGCCGCCGAAGTGTCCAACTGGGTGTTCCTGAGCGACGAGGAAAAGCGCGCGATCTGGGTGCGGATCGAACAGGAAGGAACGGCGATGCGGTTTCAGAACGATAAGGTGTAAGCGGTTTTTCGCGGTATCCCGTGGGTCGCGTGTCGCACCTCGCCTGCATGACACGCGATGCAATCTGCCGGGACGTTAGTTCTTAGTTGCCACTGCCCGGTCCGATCTCGGGAAGCGCCTGCAAACTGACGCGCTCGATCGTGTAGCCGGCAGCGGCGAGTCGCTCGAGTATCGAAGCTTTGCCGGAAAAATGCCCCGCCGCATGCAAACGAAGCGGCTTCGATGACCTCAACTGCCCATCCGCGCCGAATCGGCGATCGCCTGACTTGTGTCCTTTTGTGCGTCAGGCATAAAAACAACAAGGCCCGCATCGGCAGATCGCCGATGCGGGCCTTCGGAACTCGCTGAAAACCAGCGCCCGGACGCTTACTCCACGCCCTGACTCGTCAGGAAGTCCTCGTAATTACCACCGAAGTCGTTCAACGTCCCATCGGTCTTCACTTCGATGATCCGGTTCGCGAGGCCGCTCACGAACTCGCGGTCGTGCGACACGAAAATCAGCGTGCCTTCGAACTTGTCGAGCGCGATCTGCAGCGATTCGATCGACTCCATGTCCATGTGGTTGGTCGGCTCGTCCATCAGCAGCACGTTGTGGCGGCCGAGCATCAGCTTGCCCCAGATCATGCGGCCCTTCTCGCCGCCCGACAGCACCTTCACCGACTTGCGGATGTCGTCCGCGTTGAACAGCAGCCGGCCGAGCGTGCCGCGCACCATCTGCTCGTCGTCGCCCTCCTTGCGGTAGTGGTCGATCCAGTCCATCAGCGTGACGTCGTCCGGAAACTCTTCGTACGTGTCCTGCGGCATGTAGCCGACATTCGCGTTTTCCGCCCACTTCACCGTGCCGTGGTCGAGCTGCAGATTGCCGAGCAGCGAGCGCAGCAGCGTGGTCTTGCCCGCGCCGTTCTCGCCGATGATCGCGATCCGCTCGCCCGGCTGCACGCTGATGCTGAAGTTGTTGAAAATCGAGCGCTCGTATTTCTTCGAAATGCTGTCCGCGACCACCGCGATGTTGTGCAGCTTCTTCTCGAACTCGAAGCGGATGAACGGGTTCTGCCGCGATGACGGCTTGAATTCCTCGATCTTGATCTTGTCGATCATCTTCAGACGGCTGGTGGCCTGACGCGCCTTCGACTTGTTCGCCGAGAAGCGGCGCACGAAGTCCTGCAGGTCGGCGACGCGCTCCTTCGCCTTCGCGTTGGCGTTCTGCTGACGCTCGCGCGCCTGCGTGCTGGCGAGCATGTAGTCGTCGTAGTTGCCCGGATAGACCTTCAGCGTGCCGAAGTCCATGTCGGCCATGTGCGTGCAGACCTGGTTCAGGAAGTGTCGATCGTGCGAGATGATGATCATCGTCGAGTTGTACTGGTTGAGCACGTCCTCCAGCCAGCGGATCGAGTTGATGTCCAGGTTATTGGTCGGCTCATCCAGCAGCAGCACGTCCGGCTTCGAGAACAGCGCCTGCGCGAGCAGCACGCGCAGCTTCCAGCCCGGCGCGACATTGCTCATCGGGCCGTTGTGGTCTTCGATCGCGATGCCGATGCCGAGCAGCAGTTCGCCCGCGCGCGCTTCGGCGGTGTAGCCGTCGTACTCGGCGAACTTCGCTTCGAGTTCGGCGGCGTGCATGTAGTCGTCGTCGGTTGCGTCGGGGTTCGCGTAGATCGCGTCGCGCTCGGCCATCGCAGCCCACATTTCGGCGTGGCCCATCATGACGACGTCGAGCACGCGCACGTCTTCGTACGCGAACTGGTCCTGGCGCAGCTTGCCGAGGCGAATGTTCGGCTCGAGCATCACGTTGCCCGAGCTCGGTTCCAGGTCGGAACCCAGAATTTTCATGAAGGTGGACTTGCCGCAGCCGTTCGCACCGATCAGGCCGTAGCGATTCCCTCCCCCGAATTTGACCGAGATGTTCTCGAAGAGGGGCTTCGGCCCGAATTGCATGGTGATGTTGGCAGTAGACAGCACGGCGCGTCCCTTTGAATGTGATATCGGCGAAAAACCCAATATTTTAGCAGATTTAGAGAATTCAACCGGCGAGAATCCGGGCCGCCCCGCTGCCTTTACCCGCCAGGCCCGCGCGGGGCGTCGCGCGGCGTCTGCAAAATGTCGATGAACGCCGAAAAATCCGCGTCGGCGAGCCCCATGGCCGCGCCGAGCCGCAGCAACTGCTGCACGGTCGATGCCACCGGCATCGGCGTGCCGGTCTCGTAGGCCGTCGCCGCGACCGTGTCGACGTCCTTCTGGAACGTGCGCAACGCGCCGATCGGCGGCTGGCCGCTTTGCGTCATGCGCGGCACGAAGGTCTGCAGCAGCACGGAATCGGCCCAGCCGCCGGCGAGCGCCTCGGTGAGCTTCGCGGCGTCGATGCCGCTGCGCTGCGCGAGGCTCACCGCCTCGGCGATGGCCGCGACGGTCGCGGTGACGATCGCCTGATTGCACAGCTTCGCGGTCTGACCCGCGCCGGCCTCGCCCATATGCGTGACGCGGGCGGCGTAGGCATCGAGTAACGGGCGTACCGCGGCGATATCGCTCGCGGCGCCGCCCGCCATGATCGCGAGCATGCCGGCCGTCGCGCCGCCGACGCCGCCGGAAACCGGCGCGTCGACCCAGCCGATCGACAACTCGGCCGCGCGCCGCGCCAAGGCCCGGGTCGCCGCCGGCGGGATGCTTGAATGATCGACGATCCAGCGCAGCCTGCGCGGCGTCGCCGCAGCGCCGTCGAGCAACCCCGCCGGGCCGAACACGGTCTGTTCGACCGCCGCCGCGTCGGCGACGCATAGCAGCACCGCGTCGCAGCGCCCGACCAGCTCGCGCGGCGTATCGACGACCTGCGCGCCGTCGGCCTGCAAGGCCTCGGCTTTGGCCCGCGTACGGTTCCAGACATGCACGGAATGCCCCGCGCGCAGCAGATGCCGGATCATCGGCGCGCCCATCAGGCCGGGGCCGCAAAAACCAGTTTCCACGTTCGAACCTCGTCGGTAATCGGATTGAAGGGCGGATTGAATAGCGGATTGAATGAAGGATCGCATCGCGCGGACATGATAACGGCCGCGCGCCGTCGCGCCATACCGGGCATGCGGCGTGCGGCAACGACGATTCGGGCGGCGGCGTTTCAGACGGTCACGGCGTAGCGCGAAAGTGCGTGCCACGACGTGGCGCCGCGCTTGTCGCCGAATCCGTCGCGAATCCGTCGTCGAATCTGCCGCTGCATTTGCCGCAAAAGGCACCGCCACACATGACCGCCGCACCAATGCAATCCAGCCTGTCGTTTTCCGGCGCGAACCGTTACCTATACTTTTCTGAACAACGCATTGCCGAACACCGAACAGCGTTTTTTCGACCCGCGGCGCCAACCAAGGAGAACATCCATGTCTGAGCACGTTTACAAGAAGATCGAACTGACCGGCTCGTCGACCAAGTCGATCGACGACGCGATCACCACCGCGATTGCCAAGGCATCGACAACGTTGCGCAATCTACACTGGTTCGAAGTCACGGAAACGCGCGGCCAGATCGAAGACGGCAAGGTCGCGTACTGGCAGGTGACGCTGAAGGTCGGGCTGCGCATCGAGGACTGACGCGGTAGCTTGAGCGGTCACAGCGGCGCCAGCCGTTAGCTGTCAGCCGTCCCAGCCGCCACGCGAAAGCAACGGCTGCAAAAAAGCTGCGTCCAACCGGAATCGGACGCAGCCTTTTGAACGTGAAGCGGAATTCAGGCGCTCAAGCCATGAACCCGCTTCGCCCGCACATAACGTGCAGGCAACTTACTTCGGCAACGAACCGTCGACACCCTCGACATACCAGTTCAAACGCTGCAATTCCTGATCGGTCAGCGTCTTGCCGGCCGGCACCTTGACCGCGCCCGACTGATCCTTGATCGGCCCCGTGAACACATCACGCTTGCCGCTCGCGAGTTCGTCGCGCTGCGCCGCGACCTGCTTCTGTCCATCGGCCGGAATCACCGACGTGTTCAGATCCTCGAGGTTGACCGCCTTCTGCGGAATGCCCCACCACACCGGATCGTTCTTCCACTTGCCGTCGAGCACCTGCTGGATCACCGCGTTGTAGTACACACCCCAATGCGCGACCACCGAGCCCAGATGCGCATTCGGACCGAACTTCTTCATGTCCGAATCCCAGCCGAACGCGTGCACGTGCTTCTCCGACGCGGTCGCGAGCGTCGCGCTCGAATCGGTGTTCTGCAGCAGCACGTCGGCGCCCTGGCCGATCAGCGTTTCGGCGGCCTGCTTCTCCTTGCCCGGATCGAACCAGCTGTTGATCCAGATAACCTTGGTGTGCACCTTCGGATTCACCGACCGCGCGCCGAGCGTGAACGCGTTGATGTTGCGCACCACTTCCGGAATCGGCACCGACGCGACGAAGCCGAGCGTGTTGCTCTTCGTCACGTAGCCCGCAGCGACGCCGGCAAGGTACGCGCCTTGGTACATACGCACGTCGTAGGTGCCGAAGTTCGGCGCCTTCTTGTAACCGGTCGCGTGCAGGAACACGGTGTCCGGGAAGTCCTTCGCGACCTTCAGCTGGAAGTCCTGGAAGCCGAAGCTCGTGCCGAAGATGATCTTGTTGCCCTTGTTGGCGAGATCGCGGAACACGCGCTCGGAGTCGGCCGATTCTGGCACGTTCTCGACGCGCGTGATCTTGATCTTGTTGCCGAATTTCGCCTCGACTTCGCGCGAGCCCTGGTCGTGCGCGAAGGTCCAGCCGGCGTCGCCCGGATTGCCGATGTAGACGAACGCGACGCCCGGCACGTCGGCCGCTTGCGCGGTCTGCGAGAGCGGCGCTGCCAGCGCGAGCGAAGCCGCGCCCCACGCGAAGGCGGTCAGCAGATTTCTTCTCTTCATGTTTTCCCCTGTCGTGTTGAACTCGTGTTGAAGGAATGATAGTGAGCGAATAAAAACGCGGCGCCGTCAGCCGGCCGAGAAAAACGGCTTGCCGAGCGACGCGGGCGCATTCAGACGGATCGTGTTCGGATTGCGCGAAATCAGCGCGAGCACGACGATCGTCGCGACGTACGGCAGCATCGCGAGGAACTGGGTCGGCACCGGCACGCCGATCGCCTGCGCGTAGAACTGCAGACCCGTCACCGCGCCGAACAGCAGCGAGCCGATCAACAGACGCCCCGGCCGCCACGTCGCGAACACAACCAGCGCGAGCGCGATCCAGCCGCGGCCCGAAGTCAGATTCTCCTGCCACAGGTGCAGATTGACGATCGAATAGTAGCCGCCCGCGAGCCCCGCCATGCCGCCGCCGAACGCGACCGCGCCATAGCGCACGCCGACCACCGGAAAGCCGACCGAATGCGCGACCTGCGGCGATTCGCCGACCGAGCGCAGCACCAGCCCGGCGCGGGTGCGATACAGGAACCAGCCGATTACCGCGAACATCAGGAACGCGAGGTAGTCGAGTGGCGTGAGCGTGAAGAGCGCGGGGCCGAGCACCGGAATCTTCGAGAGCCCGGGAATGGTCCACGTGTCGATCGTCGCGCGCACCGCGGCCGACGTGTACGGCTTGCCGACATACGCGGACAGGCCAATGCCGAAGATCGTCAGCGACAAACCGGTCGCGACCTGGTTGGCGAGCATCGTCAGCGTGAGGAAGCCGAACAGTAGCGACATCGCGAGACCGGCGCCGATCGCGGCGAGCACGCCGAGCCACGGGTTGCCGGTAATCGCGGTGACCGCGTAGCCGCTCACCGCGCCCATCAGCATCATCCCTTCCACGCCGAGGTTGAGCACGCCCGATTTTTCGGCGACGAGTTCGCCCGCGCCCGCGAACATCAGCGGGATCGATGCGGTAATGGCGCTCGACGTGAGCGCACTGGCTTGCTGGATATCCATATAAGCAGTCTGAAAGCGGATGAGCGAGCTTAACGGACCGCGGCGGCCGCCGAACGGCGCCGCACGCGGTAGTTCACGAACAGGTCGGCGCCGAGCAGGCAGAACAGCAGCAGCCCCTGGAATACGCCGGACAGCGCCTGCGGCAGCTGCAGCGAGGTCTGCACCGCTTCGCCGCCGAGATACAGCAGCGCCATCAGCAGACTCGCGAGCACGATGCCGAGCGGATGCAGCCGGCCGACGAACACGACGATGATCGCGGTAAAGCCATAGCCCGGCGACCACGTCGCCTGCAACTGGCCGATCGGGCCGGCGATCTCGCCCATGCCGGCGAGGCCCGCGAGGCCGCCGCTGATCAGCAGTGACGTCCAGATGGTTTTCGTGTCGGAGAAACCGGCATAGCGTGCAGCGAGCGGCGCGAGTCCGCCGACGTTCATCCGGTAGCCCGCGAAGCTCTTGCGCATGAACAGCCACACGAGCGGAATCGCGATCAGCGTGACGAAGATCGACGCGTTCAGGCGCGTGCCGCGCAGAAACTTCCAGTGCCAGTCGCCGTACAGCGTCGGGTACAGCGCGTCGCCGCTGAACATTTCCGACAGCGGGAAATTCATCCCCTGTGGATCGCGCCACGGCCCACTCACGAGGTAGATCAGCAACTGCGTCGCGACATAGGTGAGCATCAGGCTCACGAGGATTTCGTTGGTGTTGAAGCGGCTCTTCAGGAACGCGGGAATCGCGGCCCATGCCATCCCGCCGAGGATGCCGGCGAGCATCATCGTCGGCAGGATCCACCAGCCGCTCGCCTGATCGAAATAGATCGCGACGCCGCTCGCGGCGATGCCGCCGAGCAGCATTTGCCCTTCAGCGCCGATGTTCCACACGTTCGCGCGATAACCGAGCGCGAGGCCGAGGCCGATCAGGCACAGCGGCGACGCTTTCAGCAGCAGCTCGGACCAGCCGTTGACGCTGGACAGCGGCTCGATGAAGAACGCGTGCATCGCCTGCAGCGGGTCGCGGCCGACGAGGCCGAAGATCAGGAAGCCGATCGCGAGCGTCAGCACCGCGGCGATCAGCGGCACCGCCAGCTGCATCGCGCGGGACGGTGAGGTGCGCGCTTCGAGTCGATAGGGAAGCATCATGAGTGGCGTGTCATTGTTCGGGTTCTGTTCTTCAAGGTCCGCATGCGCGTGCGTGGTGAGCTTGGTGGGCTGGGTAGGCGTGATGAAGCGGCAGGCCGGCGCTTCGCGTCATAGACGTCACGCATGCGCCGGCTGATCCGCCGCCGGCGCCGCGCCTTCGCGATCGCCGAACAGCCCCGCCATCCAGCGACCGATCTCCTCCGCATTGGTCGCGCCGGTCGCGCGCACCGGCGAGAGCCGCCCGCCCGCGAGCACCGCAAGACGATCGCAGATATCGAACAGCTCTTCCAGCTCCTCCGAGATCACCAGAATCGCGACGCCGCGTGCCGACAGATCGAGCAACTGCTGGCGGATGAACGCGGCCGCGCCGACGTCGACGCCCCACGTGGGCTGCGCGACCACCAGCACCTTCGGCGCCTGCAGGATCTCGCGGCCCATGATGTATTTCTGCAGATTGCCGCCCGACAAACTCTGCGCGAGCGCGTCGGAGCCGCCGCAGCGCACGTCGAATGCGTCGATGCAGCGCTTCGCGAACGCGCGCATCGCGCCCGCCCTGATCCAGCCCGAGCTCACCATGCCCTGCCGATGCGCGGTCAACAGCGCGTTGTCGGCGAGGCTCATCGCCGGCACCGCGCCACGGCCGAGCCGCTCTTCGGGCACGAAGCCGAAACCGAGCGCGCGCCGCGCGCCCGCGCTCAGACGCGCGGCCGGCTTGCCACAGATCGTGATCGCATCGGCGGGCACGCTGCGTTTTTCGGTGCGCTTTTCGCCGGACAACGCAGCCAGCAGTTCCGCCTGGCCGTTGCCCGATACGCCGGCTATGCCGAAGATCTCGCCCGCATGCACGCTGAACGACACGTCGCGCAACGAGGTGCCGAAGGGATCATCGCTCGCCACCGACAACTGCTTCACGTCGAGCAGCACCGCCCCCGGCTTATGCTCGCGGCGCGTGTAGTCGGGCAGCGAATGGCCGACCATCAGTTGCGCGAGCGATGCCTGCGTCTCGTTCTTCGGGCTCACGTGACCGGTCACGCGACCACCGCGCATCACCGTCGCGGTGTCGCACAGTTCCTGGATTTCGTCGAGTTTGTGGCTGATGTAGAGGATGCTGCAGCCTTCGGCCGCGAGCCGGCGCAGCGTCGTGAAGAGCTTGCGCACCGCCTGCGGCGTCAGCACCGAGGTCGGCTCGTCCATGATCAGGAGACGCGGATTCTGCAGCAGGCAGCGCACGATTTCGACGCGTTGCCGCTCGCCGACCGTCAGGCTGTGCACGTGACGTTGCGGGTCGATGTCGAGGCCGTAGTCGGCGGAGACTTCGCGAATGCGTTTGCCGAGCGTCTTCAGATCGAACGGTTCGTCGAGCGCGAGCGCGATGTTTTCGCCGACCGTCAGCGTCTCGAACAGCGAGAAGTGCTGGAACACCATGCCGACGCCGAGCTTGCGCGCGGCCGCCGGACTCGCGATCTCGACCGTCTCGCCCTCCCAGCGGATCTCGCCGGCGTCGGGGCGCACCGCGCCGTAGATGATCTTCATCAGCGTGCTCTTGCCCGCGCCGTTCTCGCCGAGCACCGCGCGGATTTCGCCGGGCGCGACGACCAGCGTGACATCGTCGTTGGCGCGCACGGCCGGGTATTGCTTGGTGATGCCGGTGAGCACGAGCCGGGGCACCGCCTCGCCGGCGATACGCGCGCCGTCGCTATGTGGAGAGTCGCTCATGAGATTCCGTAGTGCGTTCGTGACGCCGCTTGCGGACCGATCATCGCGTGATCGCCGCGTAGTAATTGCCATGCAATGGCCACGTCATGACCGCATGATGGCCACGCAATAGCCGCCGGATGGTTCACCGCTATCGATCCGCCGCCCCGGCGGACGATCCGTCACCACAACCGGATGACGATACCTAATTCGACCCACTCAGTCGAGCCGACAAAATTTCGCAAACCCGCGCCACAGCAAGCGCTGCGGGTATGCCTGGCTTGACGTCGTTTTTCGTCCATATTAAAACCCATATACCCCCACGTTCGTTCGATCAGCCAGCACATATATTTCGGAGAGTCCATGAGCCAGCAACGCGAGGCGATCGACACGTACCTGCTGCGCGTGTTGCACACGCTATTGATGGAGCGCAGCGTCACACGCGCGGCCGTCAAACTGAACCAGTCCCAACCCGCGATCAGCGCGGCGCTGCGCCGTCTGCGCGACATCACCGGCGACCCGCTGCTCGTGCGCGGCAAGTCCGGCATGGTGCCGACCGAGTACGGTCTGCGCCTGCTCGAACCGGTGCAGAACGCGCTGCGTGAAATCGAGCGCATCAAGTTCCAGCAGCACAACTTCGATCCCGCCACGTCGATCCGCTGCTACCGGATCGGCTGTCCCGACTATCTGAACGTGCTGTTCGTGCCGACGGTCGTCGAACGCTTCCGCCAGGCCGCGCCGAACGCGACGCTCGAATTCCATTCGCTCGGTCCCGCGTTCGACTACGAACTCGCGCTCGAGGACGGCAAGCTCGACATCGTCGTCGGCAACTGGCCGGAGCCGCCCGAGCAGTTGCATCTGTCGAACCTGTTCGTCGATCAGATCGTCTGCCTGATGAGCAACACGCATCCGTTCGCCAGGCGCGGCGGGCTCACGCTCGACCAGTACCTGAACGCCCCGCATCTCGCGCCGACGCCGTACTCGGTCGGCCAGCGCGGCGCGATCGACGTGCACCTCGCGCGCGAACGCCTGAAGCGTCAGGTGGTCGTCACGCTGCCGTACTTCAATCTCGCGCCGTACGTGCTGATCAAATCCGATCTGATCTTCACGACGACGCGCCTTTTTGCCGACTACTACGCGAAGTTCCTGCCGCTGACCGTGGTGCCCGCGCCGCTCGATTTTCCGCCGATGCAGTACTACCAGCTGTGGCACGAGCGTGTGCATTACTCCGACGAAGTGCGCTGGCTGCGCGGGCTGGTCGCCGAGGCGACCCGGACGCTGATCGACAAGCCGTAGGGCCACATGCGCGCCGGATGACGGCGCGTGGACCACGCGGTCCGCATGGTTCGCGTGGTCCGCATAGCCCGTTAGTTGCGCCCCTCGCCGCAGCCCAACCTACGCCTCCCGCCCTACGCCGCCTGATAAAGCTCGTGCGCGAGCCGGTTATGCCGCTCGATCACTGGCCCGAGTTCGAGCGTCGCCAGTTGCCCGTCCTTCACGACCACCTTGCCGTCGATCACGCTATAGCTCACCTGCGAAGGCGCGCAGAATACCAGAGCCGCCACCGGATCGTGCAACGCGCCGGCAAAATGCGGCGCGCGCAGATCGAACGCGACGAAATCCGCCGCCATGCCGGGGGCCAGCGCGCCGATGTCGTCGCGATTGAGCACGCGCGCGCCGCCGAGCGTGGCGATTTCGAGCGCGTCACGCGCGGTCATCGCATCGGGGCCGAAACCGACGCGCTGCAACAGCAGCGCCTGACGCACTTCGGCAACCATCTGCGCGCCGTCGTTCGAGGCCGAACCGTCGACGCCCAGCCCGACCGGCACGCCCGCGAGCCGCATGCGTCTGACCGGCGCGATGCCCGACGCGAGCCGCATGTTCGAGCACGGGCAATGCGCGACGCCGGTGCCGGTGCGCGCGAACAGTGCGATGCCCGCGTCGTCGAGTTGCACGCAGTGCGCATGCCATACGTCGCGGCCGACCCAGCCGAGATCGTGCGCGTACTCGGCCGGCGTCATGCCGAACTTCTCGCGGCTGTAC
The DNA here is from genome assembly GCF_012927125.1 of Paraburkholderia antibiotica. GTDB lineage: Bacteria > Pseudomonadota > Gammaproteobacteria > Burkholderiales > Burkholderiaceae > Paraburkholderia > Paraburkholderia antibiotica. The sequence goes on along the minus strand of NZ_JABBFZ010000004.1, from coordinate 54,215 downwards.
GCGACGTCGTTGAGATTCTCCGCCAGATGCGTATGCAGCGACACGCCGTACTGGCGCGCCAGCAGCGCCGATTCGCGCATCAGATCGCGGCTCACCGAAAACGGCGAACACGGTGCCACCACGACGCGCAGCATCGCGTAGCGGCCGTCGTCGTGATACGTCTCGATCAGACGCTGCGTGTCGGTCAGGATGTCCGCTTCGCGCTCGACCACCGAATCGGGCGGCAGCCCACCCTCCTTCTGGCCGACGCTCATGCTGCCGCGCGCCGCATGAAAACGCATGCCGATGCGCTGCGCGGCGGCGATGCTGTCGTCGAGGCGGCTGCCGTTCGGGTAGATATACAGATGGTCGCTCGAGGTCGTGCAGCCGGACAGCAGCAGTTCGGCCATCGCGGTCAGCGTCGAGACTTCGATCATTTCGGGCGTCAGGTTCGCCCACACCTTGTAGAGATTCGTCAGCCAGCCGAACAGCTCGGCGTTCTGCGCGGCGGGAATCGCGCGCGTCAGGCTCTGGTACATGTGGTGATGCGTATTGACGAGGCCCGGTATCACCAGGTGGCCGCGCAGGTCGAGCACCTCGTCGGCGCTGCCCGGCAGTTCGGCCGTCGGTCCGACCGCGACGATGCGGTTGTCCTCGATATACAGGCCGGCGTCGCGCAGTTCGCGGCGCGCGCCGTCCATCGTGACCAGCACGTCCGCGTGTTTGACCAGCATCGTTTTGCCGGGCTGTCGCGTTTGCGGTTTTTCCTGCGATTTTTCCTGCGGTCCTGCTTGCGGTTTTGTTTGCTGCGGTGCTCGCTGTTGCGCTGCTTCGTTCATCGTCATTCGTCTCTCCGCCTGATTGCGCTTACTGGTGCCCGCTGGTACCTGCCGGTACCTTGCTGGCGTGCATGCAAAGCCGTTCGAACGCGATGCGGCGGCACGCACCGTGCCGTCGCGTCCGGTCGAACGCCCCAGGCCCGGTTACCCAGCGTGATTGCGCCGTCTTCGGGAATGCGCCGCATCCGGTTTCGCACGAAGCCGAAGCGAACCGCTTCGGCTTCGGCTTCCATTCCGGCCGCGGCGCACAGCCGTCACCTTCGGTTGCCAAAATCCCGCTGACAACTCGCGCGGCTGCGATACCCGGCTTCACGCCGTCGATATAGTGGCGCTTTTTTGGCGCCGGTACGATCGGCCGATGAGCCGGCGTGCCGCGTCTTGCGCCCGCCAGTCGCGCCGCGCGGCTTTCGATCGGCTGTCCATCATGCGCGAACCCTTATCTTTCCTATCGCTCGCGCGCTGGATGGGCCATCCTTTTTACAATGGCTGCCACGGCGCTCGCTTCAGTTCGCCGACGGGTATGTAGCCACTGACGTGGAGCCTCGATCCGCCGCCAACATCATGGATCGGGCCGCCACCGACACCTCGCATTCACACAAGGACAATTGCGAATGGGCAAGCTCACTACCCACGTGCTCGACACCGCGAACGGCCGTCCCGGCGCGGGCATCAAGGTCGAACTCTTCGCGCTCGCAGGCGACACGCGCCGCACGCTCAAAACCACCACCACCAACCACGACGGCCGCTGCGACGAGCCGCTGCTCGAAGGCGACGCGCTCGTCGCGGGCGAATACGAACTTGTGTTCGGCGCGGGCGACTACTTCGCGTCGATCGGCACCAAAGTGCCCGAGCCGCGTTTCGTCGATCGCGTGGTGCTGCGTTTCGGCATCGCGGATGCCGGCGCGCACTATCACGTGCCGCTGCTGGTGTCGCCGTGGTCGTACAGCACGTATCGGGGCAGCTAACTCATTCGCCGGATACGGAAACGGGTCGCGCGAATGGTGTGGATCGTGTGGAGGCTCGCCGGTCATGCGGAGGAGACAACGGCCACGACCGGCGAACCCGTGCGAAACGCGCTGGATGCTGAATGACGCGGCCTTAAACAGCGCGGAATCGGACACCGACCCGAGATACAAACCGAGACGCCAACCCGAAGCACAAACCCGGCCCCAGGGCCCCGCGATACCGATAAAAACCCGCGCGCTGCGTCCTTTACCCCGCAGTCGACGCGATGACCGGCAAGCTCGAACGTCATCGCGTGCGCAATGAATCAGAAGTGGAGGAGTTTCATGGAAGGCTTTATCACCGACTGGCTGAACCTCGCGATTCGCTGGTTCCACGTCATCGCCGCGATTGCATGGATCGGCGAATCGTTCTATTTCGTCGCGCTCGACAACAGCCTGAAACCACCGACCGATCCGAACCAGCGTCGCCGCGGCGTGTTCGGCGAACTGTGGCACGTGCACGGCGGCGGCTTCTACAACATGCAGAAGTACACGGTCGCACCGCCCGAGATGCCCGACGATCTGCACTGGTCGAAGTGGCCGTCGTACACGACGTGGCTGTCGGGCTTCGGTCTCTTCACCGTGCTGTATCTGTTCTCGCCGAGCACCTATCTGATCGATAAAAACGTGCTCGACATGGGGCCGGTGGTCGCCGTCGCATCGGCGATCGGCTTTCTCGCGGCCGGCTGGATCGTCTACGACTCGCTGTGCCGCATTCTCGGCACCCGCGACAAACTGCTCGGCATCTGCGTCGGCATTTATGTGCTGATCGCCGCGTATCTCGTGTGCCATATCTTCGCGGGCCGCGCCGCGTACCTGATCATGGGCGCGATGCTGGCGACGATCATGTCGGCCAACGTGTTCTTCGTGATCATCCCCGGCCAACGCAAGATGGTCGATGCGATGTTGAAGGGCGACACGCCGAACCCGATCTACGGCAAGCGCGGCAAGCAGCGCTCGGTGCACAACACCTATTTCACCCTACCGGTCGTGTTCGCGATGCTGTCGAATCACTACGCGATGACCTACACGCATCCGTACAACTGGGCGGTGCTGGTCGTCATCATGCTGGCCGGCGCGCTGATCCGGCAGTTCTTCGTGATGCGTCATCGCGGCCAGGTGCTGTGGTATCTGCCGCTCGTCGGCGTCGCACTGATGTGCACCGCGCTCGTGTGGACCATGCCGCGTCCGGTGGTGGCGCAGGCGCAGGCCGCCAACGCGCCGACGCTGAAAGTCGCCGACATCGCGCCGGTGTTGCAGCAACGCTGCGCGGCCTGCCACTCCGCGCATCCGACGATGATGGGCAGCGCGCCCGCCGGCGTGCTGATGGATACGCCCGATGAAATCTCGCAGAACGCTCAGCGTATTTACCAGCAGGCGGTCACGCTGAAGGCGATGCCGCTCGGCAACGTCACGCATATGACCGACGACGAGCGCATGAAGATCGCCGCGTGGTTCGAAGGAGGCGCGGCGAAGTAAGAGCGTAGATGTATGGCACCGGCGCCGAAGGCCGGTGCCGCGATAGCGTGATGAGACGGGCTTGGCGCTTTCGCGCCAAGCCCGTTGTCGTTTGGGATGGCGAGGCGGGAGTTTGGACGGGATTTATGATTTTTGTAGCCCATAAGCCACAAAATCACCAAAAAACCAGATTAATGTGTCCCTTGGGCGACAAAAACAAATAGTATTTTTGTACCTCAAGGGCTACAATTAATTTTAAATTTGCCGATTTTGATGCCCTGGGGCTACAAATGACCAATCTCGCCGACGTCTCGGACATGCTCAAAACTCTCCGGCGCGACAGCAAGCTATCGCAGGAAGAACTGGCGCGCCGCGCGGGCGTCGCCCGCACCACCGTCGCGCGAATGGAAACGCTCGCCAAAAACGATATGAGCGTGTCCGTGCTCGTGCGTCTGCTCGAAGCGGCCGGTTACGACCTCAAATTCGTCGCGCACGGACATGGCCGCACGCTCGAGGACATCCTCGCCGAACAGCGTAGCCCGGACGCGCAGTCATGAAGCTCGACGTTCAGGTCCTCGGCCGGAACGTCGCCACGCTGTTTCGCGAGCGCGACGACTACGTCCTCAAATACAACCGCGACGCGAGCGCGGCCGACTTCGTCAGTCTGACGATGCCGGTGCGCGAAGAGGCCTGGCGCTGGCCGCGCGACCTGCATCCGTTTTTCCGGCAGAACCTGCCCGAGGGCTATCTGCTGAACCTGATCCGCGAACAGTTCGGACCCCTGCTCGACGGCACGGATCTGTCGCTGCTCGCGGTCGTGGGCTCGATGGGGATCGGCCGGGTCACCGTCACGCCCGAAGGGGTCGCGCCGGGCACCGAACTCCAGGCGCTCGACGTCGAAAACATCCTGCACGGCGACAATTCCGCCGAACATTTCGCGCAACTCGTGCGCGAATACGCGCGCGCGGCAATTTCGGGCGTGGTGCCGAAGTTCATCGCACCGCAGGCGCAGGCCGCCGCGGCGCCGGCGCTGCAGCTCGGCAAGCCCACTCTTCGCACGAGCCGTCATATCGTCAAAGGTTCGGACGACAACACGCCGTTTCTCGGCTTCAACGAGTTCTATTCGATGCGCGTGCTGGAGCGGCTCGGCGTGGCGCCCGTCGCGCGCACGCAGATGTCGGACGACGGCCGCGCGCTGCTCGTCGAGCGTTTCGACGTCGACGCGCAAGGCCTGCCGGCATATGGCGTCGAAGATATGTGCGGCCTGCTGGGTTTGCCGCCGCACGAAAAATACAATGCCACGAGCGAGAAAATGCTCAACGCGGCCCGCGCGTATCTGCTCGATCGCGACACGATGCGCGCGCAACTCCAGCAGCTCGGCTGGCATCTGCTGACGAACTACGTCGTACGCAATGCGGACTGCCACACGAAGAACGTCGCGCTGTTCTATACGTCGGTCGACGATGTCTCGTTCACGCCGGTCTACGACATCGTGACGACGCAGGCTTATCCGCGCTTCGCCGCCAATCCGCCGGGGCTTGCCATCGACGGCCGCAAAACCTGGGCGGCGGGTAAAACGTTGGAGCGCTTTTTCAACACGCGCATGGGCATCGCGCCGCGACAATACGCGCAGATGGTCGAAGCGCTATGCGACTCGGCGGTTGCGGTGGGCGGCGAGATGATCGAAGCGGCGCGCAACGAGCCGCAGTGGCGCACGGTCGCGAAACAGATGCTGCATGCGTGGGACGACGGCATGACTTCGCTGCGCTCGCCGAAGAAAAGCCTGCCGTTCACGGGCCTCAAACCGGCGATCGAAGCAGCGGGCTTTTCGGCTGCCGAGCCGCCCGAGCGGACGCGGGAAGTGATCGGGCATTCGCCGCTGCTCGGCCGACGAAGTTAAGCGCGCAAGCGGCGCGGCGAGATCGCTGCGATAACTTTCCCGTGCGCACCACGTAAAAAAGCCCACGGCAGTCGTACTGTCGTGGGCTTTTGCTTTAATCGGAAAGCACTGCGCGGAAAGCACCGCGCGGGAATCACCGCGCGGAAAGCGCCGCCAGCACTACGTCGGCGGCAACAACCTCACACGTATCAAACCGCCACCGCGCTCAACGCATCTTCGGTGAGCCACAGCGACTCCGCCAGATCCAGCTCGTTCAGATTGAGCCCCTCCCCGCCGCGATCGACGACGATAAAGTCGCTCACCTCGCCCAACGCGATCAGCGGATGGTGCCACACGCCCTTCGCATAGTTGACGCCCTGCCAGCCGCTCGTCACGAACGCGCGGATCTTCGTCACGTCGAGCTCGCCCGCCGGCGCGACGACGACCAGATACGGCTTGTCGTTCAGCGGCACGAACGCCTGGCTACCGAGCGGATGACGCTCGAGCATCTTCACTTCGAACGGCAGCGTGCGCGGCTGGCCGCGAAACAGATTCACGAGCGTGCGGCCATCCTGATCGGCGACGTCCACTTTGGCGAGATCGTGATAGCGGATCGTGGTGCCGAGGTTGATCGGAATCTGCTTCGCGCCGTCGAGTTCGATCACGTCGCCGAAGGCGGCGAATGCCTGTTTCGTCAGCGGTTCGATCGCGAGCGTTTTCATTCGAGCGTACCCCACAGACGCAGACGCGACACGCCGCCGTCCGGATAGATGTTGAAGCGCACATGCGTAACGGGCCCGAGCGCCGCGATCTCGCTCTCGAAGAAATGCTGCTTGTCCATCTGCAGCTTCTGTTCGCCGAGCAGCACCGGCCAGAACATCGCCTGCGTGACGAGCGAGCTGTCGGTGCCGCCCTTCACGTACGCGGCCTGGATCGAGCAGCGGTCCGGATAATTGCCCTTGAAGTGCGCGGTATCGACTTCGATCTTGCGGATCACGCCGGGCTGCGCGAGCGCGACGATCGCCCAGTCGTTGCCCGGCTCGCGACGGCGCCGCGTTTCCCAGCCGTCGCCCATGTTCACGCCGCGGCCCGGCATCAGCAGTGTCGAGGCCGCGCCGAAATGCTGATTGTTCGCGCCGACCAGATACGCGCCGTTTTCCATCGCGGCCAGATCGAACTGCTCGGTACGGCTCGCGCCGGCCCAGTCGACCTGCGGCTGACCGTACACCCGCAGACGCGCGATACCGCCGTCCGGATAGATGTTCACGCGCAGATGCGTGTACGCGTTCGCGTCGCCGACTTCGAGGTAGTGATGGCTATTGCCCTGCAAGGTCGTGGACGGCACGATCTCGGTCCATTGGGTCGACTGGTTCGGTTGCCCATCGACGACGCGCGCCGCTTCCACCGATGCCGCCGGCGGGAAGTTGCCGGTGAAGTGGCTGGTGTCGAGGTCGAGCCCCTTGATCACGCCCGGCCGCGCGAGCTTGACGATGCACCAGTCGTAGCCGGTGATGCGCTTGCGGCGCGTTTCCCAGCCGTCCATCCACTTGCCGTTGTTGTCGTACTTGCCAGGAATAAAGACCGCCGGCTCCGGATTCAGCATGCGGTCCTTCGGCGCGAAGAATTCGTCGCTGGCCTCGAGCGCCTGCGCGCCCAGACGCGGGTCCGCCAGGTTCACGTAGCGGCGCGTGAATTCCGGTGCGTTGGGGTCGAGAATCGGAAGTGCCATCGTGGTCGTCCTTGATATCGGTTGGGGCGGATAAACCGCCGGAAAAACGTTGCGGGTCGAGTTCTGACGCTGGACGCTACGCGTCACGCGCCGATCAGATCGTCGAGCCGGAAACGTGCAATGCGATAGATCTGATCGAGGCTCGCGCGCATTTCGTCGGCGCGGCTATTGTTCACGCGCGCCTCGAAGTTCGCGATGATGCCGTGACGGTCGTAGCCGCGCACCGCGAGAATGAACGGAAAGCCGAATTTCTCGCGATACGCGTAGTTCAGCGCATGCAGCCGGTCGAACTCTTCCTGCGTGCATTGCGCGAGACCCGCGCCGCTTTGCTCGCGCGTCGATTCGGCGGTCAGCTCGCCGCGCACCGCGGCCTTGCCGGCCAGCTCCGGGTGCGCATTGATCAGCGCGAGCTGCTTCTCGTCTCCCGAGGTTTCGACGATCTGCGACATCCGGCGATGCAGCGCATCGATGCTCGCAAACGGCCGCTCGCGCGCCGCGATTTCCGCGACCCATGGCGAGTGCTCGAAGATGCCCGACAGCGCCGCGACGAAGGCGTCGGTGGAGATGTCGTTGAGTTGGTCCAGGGTGTATTGCATCGCCTTCATGCCGCAGCCTCGCGGTTGTCTGGTTGGTAAGGATGAGTGTCGTGCCAGTGTCTCGCGATGTCGACGCGCCGCGACACCCACACACGATCGTACTGCTCGATGTGATCGAGAAAACGCTGCAGCGCGCGAAAACGCCCCGGCCGCCCGAGCAGCCGGCAGTGCATGCCGATCGACAGCATCTTCGGTACCTCGTCGCCCTCTTCGTACAGCACGTCGAACGCGTCGCGCAGGTAGGTGAAGAAGTGGTCCGCGGTATTGAAGCCTTGCGGAGTGGCGAAGCGCATGTCGTTGGTGTCGAGCGTGTACGGCACGATCAGTTGCGGCACGCGCTTGCCGCCCGTTACCTCGACGTCCATCCAGAACGGCAGGTCGTCGCCGTAGTAATCGGAGTCGTACAGGAAGCCGCCGTATTCGGCGACGAGGCGATGCGTGTTCGGGCTGTCGCGGCCGGTGTACCAGCCGAGCGGCCGCACGCCGGTCACGCGCTCGATCGCCTCCATACCGAGACGCATATGCTCCGCCTCTTTCTCCGGCGTCATGTCCTGATAGTGAATCCAGCGATAGCCGTGGCACGCGATCTCATGTCCGAGTTCGACGAACGCCTGCGCGACTTCCGGATGCCGTTCGATCGCCATGCCGACGCCGAACACCGTCAGCGGCAGGTCACGCTTTTCGAATTCGCGCAGGATGCGCCACACGCCCGCGCGCGACCCGTATTCGTAGATCGACTCCATGCTCATATGACGCGCCGGATAGGCCGCCGCGCCGACGATCTCCGACAGAAACTGCTCCGAAGCAGGATCGCCGTGCAGCACGCAGTTTTCGCCGCCCTCTTCGTAGTTCAGGACGAATTGCACCGCGATGCGCGCTCGCCCGGGCCAGTTCGCCTGCACCGGGTGGCGGCCGTAGCCGATCAGATCGCGTGGGTAGTTCGGGTCGAATGGCATGGTTTGACGGATGCGTTATGGCAGAACCGGACAGAATCGGATGGGACCGGGAATTCATTTGAAGCTCGCGCGGTCCACGCGTTTTGCACGTTCGCGACGTGGACAGCCACGGCTTGAAACGCGCTGGCGATGGCCGGCGGATTTCGCGCCTGACATCGCCCGGACAGCGGCTTCGGCGCCCGCCGAAGCAACCCCGCCGAGTTGAGCCAGTGTAGCGAAAACACCCCGGTGCGCCCATACAGCGGTACAGATAGTGCGTGTTACGCGGAATGTATGTGCGTGGCCGCGGATTCCGTGTTTACCCGCAATATGGCAACGCCATCCCGCTCGAATGCCGCGCATGGTGTGTCCACGCACGGCGATCCGCGTCGGTTGTCAGGTTGTTGGGCAGTCACTCCGGCTCAGTACTCCCACCTCAGTACCCCTGTTCGGCAACCAGCCCGCCGAGCGGCTCCGCGACCGGCTCGGGGCCGCCGGGGCTGAACGACGCCAGCGCGCCGTCGTAGCGCTTCGCGAGCGGCCGCGCGTAGTCGCCGCGCTTGGCCGTCGCGAGCCGCAGCGCGACCAGCGCCTCGGTCCATTTCACCGCCGCGGTCACGCCCTCGATCACCGGTGCGCCGAGCGCGTCCTCGAGCTCCGCGCACAGTTCGACCATGCCCGCGCAGCCGAGCACGATCGCCTCCGCGCCGTCCTCGTCCAGCGCACGCCGACATTCGTCGAGGATAAGACGGCGCGCGGCCGAGCCCGGCTTGTCGAGTTCGAGCACGGCGACATCGGTTGCCCGCACGTTGCGGCAGAAACGCTTCATGCCGTAGCGCTCGGCCAGATGCCAGGCCATGCCACACGTGCGCGCAAGCGTCGTCACGACCGAGAAGCCCGGCGCGAGCACGCTCGCCGCATGCATCGCCGCCTCGGCGATGCCGATCACCGGACCGCGTGCCAGCTCGCGGGCGGCATACAGCCCCGGATCGCCGAAGCAGGCGATCACGTAGCCGTCGTAGCCGTCCCGCTCGCCCGCCGCGACTTCGGCGAGCAAACCCGGCGTCGCGAGCGCCTCGTCGTAATAGCCTTCGATCGACGGCGGCCCCATCGTCGGATTGACGGCGATCACTTCGGTGCCGGGCGCGGCGACTTCGCGCGCGCAGCGTCCCATCGCGTCGGTCATGCGACGCGTCGTGTTCGGATTGATGAGTTTGATACGCATGGCAACTCCTGTTCGACTGCCGATTGCTGCGGCCAAAGCCGGCAAAGACTGGCGCGCGCCAGCGATAACCCGGTACGACTCAGCGGACCAGCAGCCGATAGAACAACGCCGCAAGCCCCGCGCCGATGAACCACGAAAAGTTCGCGCAGCCGTCGAGCCCCGGCACCATCACGCAGATCACCGCGATCAGCGCGGCCGGCAGCAACGCGGCCACCGCACGATAGTTGACGCCGTTGCGATACCAGTACGTGCCGCTCGGTGCGACCGTGTACAGGTCATCGAGCACGATCTTCTGGCGCTTCACGAGATAAAAGTCGACGATCAGGACACCGTACAAAGGTCCGATGAAACTGCCGAGCACGTCGAGCGTGTAGTGAATCACGGCCGGATTGTTGAACAGGTTCCACGGCGTGATGAACACCGAAGCGACGGCCGCGAGCATGCCGCCCATGCGCCAGCTGATCAGGCGCGGCGCGACGTTCGAGAAATCGAATGCCGGCGACACGAAGTTTGCGACGATGTTGATGCCGATCGTCGCGATCGTGAAGGTCAGCGCGCCGAGAATCACGGCCATCGGATAGTCGATGCGCCCTACCGTTTCGACCGGATCGGTGATCAGTTCGCCGAATACCGGCAGCGTGGCCGCGGTCGTGATGACCGTGACGAGCGAGAACGCGAGGAAGTTGACCGGCAGTCCCCAGAAGTTGCCGCGCTTGACGCTGCGAAAACTCTTGCCGTAGCGCGAGAAGTCACCGAAATTCAGCATCGGTCCCGAGAAGTACGACACCACCAGCGAGATCGCCGTGATCATCACCGGCACCACTTCCATGCCGTGATATTTGACGCCGCCGAGATTGATGCCGATGTTGCGCCACCCCGCGCGATACACCATGTAGCCGGCGAGAATGAACATCACCACATAGACGGCGGGACCGGCGAAGTCGATGAACTTCTTGATCGTCTCCATGCCGTGCCAGAACACCAGCGCCTGCAGCACCCACAGCAGCATGAAGCCGGCCCAGCCGAGCGTCGACAGACCGAACAGTCCATGCCGATGCACGTCCGCATAGGGCAACAACTGCGGCACGAACTTCAGCACGACGATCACGAGCGCGCTCGACGCCAGATAGGTCTGAATGCCGTACCACGCGACCGCGATCAGGCCGCGAATCACCGCGGGAAGATTCGCGCCGAGCACACCGAAGGTCGCCCGGCAAGCGACCGGATACGGGACGCCGTTCAGTTGGCTCGGCTTCGCGATCAGGTTGCACAGCACGTTGACGATCGTGATGCCGACGAGCAGCGACACCAGCACCTGCCAGCTCGTCAGACCGAGCGCAAACAGGCTGCCCGCGAACACGTAGCCGCCGACGCTGTGCACGTCGGACATCCAGAACGCGAAGATGTTGTACGCGGTCCAGTTCTGCGCGCGTAGCGGCGCGAGGTCTTCGTTGTAGAGCCGTTCGCTGTAGCCGGCCGGCATCGACGCATCGGCTGGCGCGGATGGGTCCGGCTGCGCGGTACCGTCCGGATAGGTAGAGAGTGAGTGACTGCCTGACGCTGCACTGAACTGAGCCATGATTCCTCCTTTGGATGGGGACCGTCGATAAACATCGACGGACATTGCATCGGCCATGCCAGTCGCTCGCTTGCCGCCCTGCGTGCGGGCGAAGAAGTCGGCGCCATGCGTTTTGGCCGAGCCGCGGGTGTCTCCGTACTGAGGTACTTGTGCTTGTCGCATCGGCGGCCGCCGCGGACTTCCGGCGATGCGTCACTACTCTGTCACTGCGCGGTCACTGCGCGAAATCCACCGGCTGGCGACGAACGTGCGTGGTCGGGCCGGCTGCACTCGCGGGAGTGCGGCCTTGCCTTGCGTGATATGGTCAGTTCAATTCAGTGCGGCGCGCACCACGAACGGGCGCTCGCCGGCCACCTGCGTCGGCCCGGAGTGGAGCCACTCCGGCTGCCTGCGTGGACGTTTCGCGGGCGTTTATTTCGACGCCAATGCGCCGAATACTTCGTGCAGATCCGCTGCCCCGCGCGCGGGGCGCTCCAGCATCTTCAACTCGACGCTTTGCAGATGACGCGCCATCAGCGCCGTCGCCTCTTTCGCATCGCCAGCGTCGAGCGCGGCGAGAATCGCTTCGTGGTCCTCGAACGAGCACGGGCTGCGTCCGAGCGACTCGTACAACGCGGAAATCAACGTGGAGCGCGCCACCAGTCCATTCAGACAATCGCACAACACCATGTTGCCGGTCAGGCTCGCAAGCTCGGTGTGAAACTCGCCCGACAAGCGGATCCACGCCGGAAAATCCCGCGTTTCGAACGCCTTGCGTTCGCGGCCGATCATGCCGCCGATGTTCTTCAGACGCCGCATGCCGTGTCCGTTACAGATCTTCTCGACGACGGCCAGCTCGATGATGCGGCGCATTTCGAACACCTCGTGCACCTCCTGCAGCGATGGACTCGCGACGAACGCGCCGCGATTCGGCTCGAGATCGACGAGTCGTTCGCCCGCCAGTTGCGACAACGCCTGGCGGATCGGTCCACGCTTCACGCCAAATACTTCGCATAACTGAGCTTCGGTCAGCTTCGCTCCGGGGGCCAGCCGATGCTCGAGGATCGCGGCACGGATACGTTCGGCAATCGCTTCGGGTTTCGAACTGTTCGCGGCAGAATCGGTGTCGGACATGATGTGCGTCTCGGTATGTTGGTCATCATAGGATCGACACAAAAATTGTCAACAATTTTTGTGGAGATTTTTGACACTTTCGGTCTGATGGGTGGGTCAAGAAACTCGCAAATCCTTGCAGCACGGCCATCCGACAGGAATGTTACCTCGATTGAAACCTCTTCGGCCCTTTATTGCAGGCCGGTTTTTGTCAACAAAAACTGAAAACATCGATGGGGGTGTGAGGGAGGGACGGGAAAAGCAAGGGCCGTTAGTTGCGTTTTACAGGTCAAAAAGAAAGCGGGCGAACCGCCCGCTCCTACCCTACCCGTCTGTGCCACCCGAATCACGCCAGACACGGATAACCCGACAACGTCATCCTGAATCCATGTGCGTTGGCGACCAGATGCGCATCGGCGCCGACCGGCAGCGTCAGCATGTTATGGATGTGCCCGAACTGCAGTCCCGTAATGACCGGAATACCGATCAGCGCGCGCACCTGCTCGATCACCGAGTGCAGGTCATAGCCGTTGTCGTAGTCGTACTGTTTGCCGCCCGAGAAATCGCCGAGCACGAGCGCCTGCTGCTGCGCAAGAATGCCGGCCAGATGCAACTGATAGATCATCCGCTCGATCCGGAACGGCTGCTCGTTGACGTCTTCGAGAAACAGGATGCCGCCCTGCACCGGCGGCATATACGGCGTGCCAACCAGCGACGCCAGCACCGCCAGATTGCCGCCCCACAGCATGCCGGAAACGTCGACGCTCTGCGTCTGCGGCGTGTGGCCCGTCACCGTCATGGTCGGCTTCGTCAGCGCCGACCAGAAGTGATGCATCGTGAACTCGCTCGGCTCCTCGGCGCCGAAATCGCTCATCAGCATCGGACCGCCGAAGGTCTTCACGCCGGCGCGCGCGAGCAGCGCCATCTGGATCGCGGTGAAGTCGCTATGGCCGACCAGCGCGATCGGCTGATCGGCGAGGCGCCGCTGCAGTCCTTCGTAATCGAGACCGTGCAGGATCCGCACCGCGCCGTAGCCGCCGCGCACGGCGAGCACCACGTCGGGCAGATCGCGCGACGGATCGGCGAGCCGGTTCAGATCGGCCGCGCGCTCGCCGTCGGTGCCGGCGAAGCGTTGAAAGCGCCGCCACGCTGCCGCCTCGCCGTCGACGCGATGTCCTTGCGCCCGCAGCCGATGCAACGCGCGATGCAACACCTCGGGATCATGCGGATAACCGGACGGCGCGATCAGTTCGATGGTGCGATGAGCGGTCATGGCAGGACCCGTTGGAAGTGGTTGTTTTAGCGCGACGTGGCCGGAGGCGGTTCGTTACCGGGCTGCGCGGTGGGCTGGGTGGTGAAATCGGCGGCGGACTCCGCGGCTGATGTCGCAGCGGATTGCGCGGTATCGGCGGCTTCCGTCGTGGCGCCGGAAGTTGCAGCGGGAGGGGCATTGGAAGTTACGGCCGTCACGGTGCGCCCCGTTCCACGGTCTTCCTGCCCATCCGCCTGCGTCACGCCACGTGCCGCCGCGCGCGCTTCGCGGCTCGCACGTCGCCGCTCCGCAAAAAACGACTTCAGCGCGGCGCCGCATTCGGCTTCGCACACGCCGCCACTCACCGTCGTGTGATGGTTCAACAGCGGATTCGCGAATGCATCGACGACGCTGCCGCACGCGCCGGTCTTCGGATCGCGCGCGCCGAACACCACGCGGGCGATGCGCGCATGCATGATCGCGCCCGCGCACATCAGGCACGGCTCGAGCGTCACATAGAGTTCGCAGCCCGGCAGACGATAGTTGCCGAGCGACAGCGCCGCCGCGCGCAGCGCGACCATTTCCGCATGCGCGGAAGGATCGTGTGCACCGATCGGATGATTGAACCCCTTCGCGATGACCTCATCGCCGCGCACGAGCACCGCGCCGACCGGCACCTCGCCGGCCGCACGCGCTTCTTCGGCGGCGGCCTGAGCGAGCGCCATGAAGCGCAGATCGCGTTCGGAGACCGGGGACGGTTCGGGTAATGCGGGGGAGATGGCGGAGGTAGCCGAGGCCGCTTCGTTGGCATCACCGGTCACAGCAGCACCGGCCGCGCCGGTTACGTCTGCGTTGGACACGCCAGTGTTGGCGGATTCGGCATCGATGGGCGGCACAATCGGAGAACTCGGCACAGCGGCTTCGCCAACGCAAGCGCCAGCACGCCCGGCTTCACCTTGATTCGCCGCCCCAGACCCAGACGCCGATGCCGACACCTCGCCGACGCGAGTCGCCAGATTGGCCTGAGCGCCGTTTTCAGTCTGCGCCGACGCCGCCAACGCAGCGGCACGAACGAGCGGCTCGCTCACCGCGAACCCGCACCGGTTGCGTCGGCACTACCGACGCGCTCCGACACCCGCTCGGCAATCCGGCGGCAGTATTCACGCGGCAGCACCATCGGGCCGCCGCGCAGCGATTCGAGCGCCATATCGAGCGCGAGCATACGTGCCTGAAGCGCCTGGAGACGGCAACGGGTCGCCTGATCGCTCACGGCATTCAGCTCCGTTTGCAGGTCGCGCAAGGCGCGAAGCTGCTCGACAGCGGGCGGCACGAAGCCCGCGTTTTTAAGAATCCGGTTGGCGACGCGCACCTCTTCCGGCACCAGGGCATCATCGTCCAGAGTGAGCGGTGCGCCCGCTCCCGGCAAGTCCTCGAACTCTCCGCGCGCGGCGGCGGCGGCAATACGCTGTTCGACAAGCGCATCAAGCAATTTCATCTGCAATCCACTACGTTGCGGCCCGTGCATTCTATCAGGGAGCGCACGAGCGTTCAGCACCGCGCACCGCCCCGAAAGCGCCGCCCTACTGGCTTTTGCGCATTTGACGGCGTCCCGCCATGGACTAGAGTAAATCATCCGGTTGCGCAGCAAACCTGACGCTTTGCGCACGCCACGCCCGGCAACTTGCAGGCTGTTGTACCGTTACCGAATTTCCTCCATCACCACGCACCCTCATGTCATTCCCAACCAACGACCGATGCCGCGCCCCAAGCGCATCGAATCCTCGTCGGACTTTCGCCGGGCACGCGCTGCAACGACCCGGCTCGCGCGTGTTCGGCGCGGGTCTGCGTGCAACGCTGGCGGCCCTGGCGGCCGCAGCACTGCTCTCCGGCTGCGGGGTGTTCTGCGCCGGCGCGGGCGCAAGTGGCGGCGCCTTTGCCGCCGGCTGCGGAACCAGCGTGCGGTTCTAGCGGCCACGTACCGGTGAGGACACGCTCACCCGAGCACGCTCACCACAGTAACGGGCACACGCTGGCAACGGCAGGAAGGCCGGCGCGGATGCAACGCGGCCTCTCCGTCACGCCGTCCCCACCAAAGGCCAGCGCGCCAGCACGCTATGTTTGGTCCGCCCGACCAGACTATGGATCAGCGCAAACTCCCGCACGTTCCAGCACGCCGACTCGGCAGGCCGACGCTCGGCCCACGGCATCCCATAGGCGAGCGTGACGTGCGGCGTGAAACGCGCGTTAGGCGCAATACCGACGTCCTTTAGCGCCGCCTCCAATGCATCGTGAAGCGCATGCAAGCCGAGCACGCCGTCTTCTCCGACCATGACCGCGGGCCCAGGTCGGGGCTTTTTCGCAAAGCTCGTAACCGCGTCGAACTCAACCGTAAACGGCGCCATGCTGACCGCCGCGGCGGCCCGCGTCGCCGCAGCGACATAGTCTTCCGGCAGGCCGCCTGCAAAATTTCCCAGGTGGCGCAGCGTCACGTGCAAACGGTTTGCCGCAAGCGGCTTGCTGCGCACGCGCGCCTCGGCGCACAAGCGCTGCGCGAACTTCGCGATGCCGGCCGCCGTGTTGCTGTCGGGATAGACCGCGAAAAAGAGCCCGTCCGTAAGCGCAGGCGGCGCCTCGAGCCCGGGCAGCCACAGTTGTTCAGGCATCGTGCCTCGTTCCTTCGCTGGTTTTGCCGATCCGCACACCGCCGCGCGGTCAGCCCTTTCCAACGATGATACTGTATATTCATACAGTATAGAAGCGTATGCTGTAAAAAAGGGGCGCCATCCGGCGGACGGTTTGCCCATTGCGGACAATAAAGCCCGATCGATGCTTCGGCCGCCCGTGCGGCGAACCAACGCGCCGAACCGCCGCTAGGATTCGACTCCGCCCGCCTCATCGTGCGCCATCATTAGCGCGCGCATCTGCGTCCACATGCCGTAGTAATGCACGGCGAAGCTGTCCGGCCGCCGGAAATTCCATGGCGTATTGAGTGTGACCATGTCGAGCAACGCGTCGTGGTCGAGCAGCCCTGCGCGTTCGAGCGCGTGGATGAAATGCAGCTGGTCGCCATTGCTCGCATAGACGGACGACGTATCGTGCAGCTGCACGATCTCGTGCATCAGCTCATCCAGCAGCGCCGCGTTGCGCTCCGTGCGACGAAACCCCATCACGCCCGAATTGAACGACCATTGCCCGACATCGTGCGCGAGCAACGTGTCGCGGCCTGCCATCAGCGGTTCAAGTTTCTGCTGCATATTGCCGATCAGCACGTCCGCATCGAGCCACACGACCCAGTCGTGATGCTGCATATAGCCGTACAACAACCATGGCTTGAACCAGTTGCCGCTGGCATTCAGTCCGACCTCGTGCGGAATCTCGCGATACACGTACAGCGTGTAGCCGTGCAGTTCGCAATAGCGCCGGAAATTGCGCTCGGCGATGCCCGCATAGACACCGATATTCGGCGTGTAGAGCGTCATCAGCGCGATCGGATGGCCGGGGTTGTAAGTGCTGCGCCCGGCGGCAGCGTCGTCGCCCGGCGCGAGTGCCAGAATGCGGCTCGGCATGAAATCCGCAAACAGCGGCGCACCCGAGCGCTGGTGCCGGTTGAGGTGCTCGACCAGCGCGTTTGAGAAGCGCGGACACGCGGCCTTTTCGCGCACCTCGCCAGTCATATTGTCGATACTGACCGCGAACGTCGGCACGCGGGTCCACGCGGGATCGAAGTTGTAGCCGGTCTGCATGACCGGGCAGATGTCGTCGATCGTCTCGAGGAAGTGATGCGTGTCGAAGTCGGCGAACAGTCCGGCCTCCGCTTCGAGCGCCGTACCGCCGAGACGGCAGCGCTTCACCAGTTGCAGCACGCTGTCGCGAACGGCTCGCGTATTGCGCCAGATCTGCACGTCGGTTTGCGGCAGCGGATGCGCGGACGTCGTCACCAGCAGGTAGTCGCGGCCCTGCATCAACACGTCCAACGCGACCGGTTCGACGATCGCCGCATCCTCGCTGAGCAGCAGCACGAGTTCGTCGTCGCCCGCACGCCGCAACGTGCCGAGCAGGACCTCGTATTTGTACAGGCAGCGCAATTGCAGCTGGTCCGTCATCGCGGACGCGTCGATCCATTCGTGGCGATAGCCGCGCGACGTCGCGTAAAACCGATGATTCGCGAGGCTGGCGGGCGCCTCACGACAGAAGAGACTCAGTACGATCACGATGCAAGACCCTGGCAGACGGATGCGCGCGCAAACGCGCGCGCGAGCGGATCGGTCACTCGCGGTGGACTCCGCGACGCTCTCCCGGCGACTATCGCAACGGCCGCGCGATCAGATCGTCGAGCAACGCGGCATAGGTAGCGACCAGTTGGCGATCGTCCGGCAGATAACGGGCAATCGCGGCGCGTTGCTTCTCGCGATACCACGACGCATGCGCGTCATGACTTTCGATCGCCTCGACCACCTTGCGCGCGCCCTCTTCCACGTCGTTGCCCCGATAGTAGTAACCGAGGTCCGTGCACAGATGCGCGTTGTGCACGAGCGGATAGCCCTGCCAGCACACTTCGAGGTAGAAGTAATTGAGCGGGTTTTCGAGCTGATGGGAGATCACGATATCGGTGTTCTCCGCCAGAAACACCGGCGTTTCGTGCCGCCCGAGAAACACGGCCTTGTGATTGCGCACGATGTCGAGCTGGTTCATCAGCGCGATGAATTCCTTGCTTTCACGCGCAATGCCGTCCGCATTGGTGACCTGCAACAACGCGACGCTATCCGGCCGCTGCCGGTAGACGAGCTCCGCGATCAGCGCCGGATAGAGACAGAACTTCACCACGTTGATGTTCGGCTCCATCACGCTCAGACGCTTCGCACCGCTGCGCGGCTGGTAGACGCCCGCGTTCGCGAGGTGCTTCACGCGCTCGTCGAGAAACATCGGACTCCAGACGAACGGCACCGCCCGCGCGGTCTGCCGGCGCAGCACCTCGAAATACGAGCGGCTGATATGGTCGACCTGCGGGATCATCCAGATATCGTCATAGCGCTGGTTGACGAACAGGTTCTCGCCCCAGGTCGGCTTGCGAAACAGCACCGATTCCATCGCATGGATGTACTCGAAGCCGCAGCAATACGACACGAGCCGCACGCCGCGCTGCTTCAGATAGTCGGTTTGCACCGCGTTGACCTGACCGCCGAGTTCGATCAGCACGTCGAGCGCGTCTTTGGCGGCGTCGAACGTGATGGTCGGAAAGCGCGTCTGGTCCCACGGCAGCGCCGGCGTAATCGGCACCGCGGTCGTATTGACGAGCGCCACCGACGCCACGTTCGGACAATGACGCAATGCATCCGCGAGAAACGCCGCGTTCTGTTTGATGCCGTTATTCCAGAGCGTTTCGTTCGGCTGATGCAAGCCAATGGTGATGCCGATACGCAAGCCGTTCATGATCTGATTTTCCCCGCGATTGTTCCGGTTTCACGCCGGGCCCTGCTACAGTCACCCGACTGCATTGACGTGCTGTTGCTTACTGCTGCGCCTTGCGAAACATCACATAGCGGCGAATCACCAGACAGCCCGGCTTCGAATCGATCAGCGACACCGACGAGCCCGGCGTTTTGCCGTCTGTATAGACCATCATATGCGACAGCAGGCGCGTGCCCTGATAACCGGGCAACTGCTTGCGGGCCACCGCCGCGCAATCGGCTGGCTCGACCGAAATGCGCTCGGCCGACACCGAGCACGAACCATCCGCCTCGGGCACACCGGTCAGCGACATCGCCGCATTGCCGTTCGCCGACTCCAGTCCGATCAGCGAAAAAATCGCGCTATTGCCGCCGCGCGCGCGATCCCAGTCGAACAGCACGTCGTTATTGGTGGTGCCTTTCACGCCCAGCGACGACAACTCGTTGAGCGCCGGCGCGCATTGTCGCGCGCCGATCGCACTGGCTGCCTGCATCAGCGAATTGCGCGGCCCCTGGTCGGCCTGCGGCACCAGCACGCCCTGTGCGAACGCCGCCGGGAAAGACGCCGCAAGCGTCGACAGAAGCGCGCCCGCGGCCAGCAGTTTGCCGACGGTCGTTGCGCGTGGACTGAACCTGTTCATGACTGATTTCGCCGCCTGTGTCGATAAGAGTCGAGCAACGCCGGCCGGCCTTAGCTGGGATCGAAAAGCCTGGCGATGGCGTCGGTATAAAGGGCGACGTTAGCGTCGCTTTCCGGGTCGAGTTGCGCGATGAGTGCATTCGCGGTGCGCCGGTACGCATCGAAATTGGCGTCGTGCTCGGCATACGCGCGCTGCAGTGCCTGACCGCCCTCCTCGCAATCGAACCCATGATAGCGATACCCGCAGTCGCCGATCAGATGCGAATTGTGGATCAACGGATAGCCGCCGTACAGCGCTTCGTAGTAGACGTAATTCTGCGCGTTTTCCCACTGATGGCTCACGACCACGTCGACGTCCGACGCGACCACCTGACAGAACGGAAAGCGCCCCTCGAACGACGCGAGCCCATGCCGCACGATATCGAGGCTGCGCGCGAAGCCGTGGAAGCCCACGTGCTCCTTCAGATGAAACGTGTTGTAGGCGAACACGTGTTCGAGCATGTCCGGATTGTCGCGATGCGCGGCCTCGCAGGCGAGCAACGGCACGTAGCTCGTTTTCACCATGCAGATGTTCGGCTCGAACACGCCCGCGCGCCAACGCCGGCGACCCGGCTGGTAGCCGAAGCGCTTGCCCTCCGGCAGCTTCGCCGCTTCGCGCTCCAGTACCAGCGGACTCCACAGATGAGGCATCAGCCGCACCGGGCAGCGGAACAGGCTTTCGAAATACGGCTGACAGGTCACCTCGTACTCGGGCAGCGTCCAGATCTCATGATAAGGCGCGCCGGTAATCAGCAGTCCGTGGGATTTGTCGAACACCATCCGCTCGATGTCGATCACGTAGTCGTTGCCGACCCGCATCGACACGACCTTGCCGCCGCGCTCGCGAAACGCGATAACCCATTCGCGCGACAGCTGCGCGCTCATTTCGATCATCACATCGAGCGTGTTCGCCGCTTCGTTCATGTCGATCAGCGGCACCGGCGAATCGGCGAGAAACTTCTTCGCGTCGGCGGGTTCGCCGCCACCGCCGCCCGCCACGAGGCAGGTCGACTCGACGAGCGGCGAGCGCATCAGCAGCATCACCAGGAAAATACAGTTCTGGTAGATGCCGTTTTCCCACAGCGACTGCTCGCCCTTGCGCACAAAAATCGACACGCCGACCCGCAGCTTGCGGGCACCGGACAATGGGCTTGATGCGGAGTTCATGAATGGCTCGGGCGGTTGGCGATAAAGGTCGTGCCGCGGCACAGATGCAGCAGCCGCTCGGCGTGCGCATCGAGATTGCGCTGGCTGAACGGATCGACCGCGTCGAACACGCGTTGCGAGCGCGCGCGATAGTCGTCGAGCTGCGCCGCGTGCTGCTGGAGCGCCTGCCGCAATTGCGCCGCGCCCTGGCGGATTTCAAAGGCCGGGTAATAGTAGCCGGCGTCTTTCAGCCACGCGGAGTTGTGGATCAGCGGATAGTCGCCGTACAGCGCATCGAGGTAGCTGTAGTTCTGCTCGTTCTGCCACTGGTGCGAGACGACCGTGTCCGCATGCTGCACCATGAAGCCGACGATATCGTGGCGCCCATGAAACGTCGCCTTGTGCTCGCGCACGAGGTTCAGCGAGTTCGCGAGATACAGCATGGTCGGATGATCTTTCATGTGCAGCGTGTTCAGCACATGCATCATGCGCACCGAGTTCGGATCGGCGCGATAGGCTTCCTCGCAGATCAGCATCGGCACACTCGATGTCTTCACGACCGAGATGTTCGGCTCGAAGATCGCGACGCGCAAACCGCGCGCGGCGTCAGTGCCGGCCCCACTTCCCTCGCTTGCCTTGAAACCATAGTGCAGCCCGGTGATGTCCGCGACTTCCCGAATGCGCTGCTCGATGAATTGCGGATGCCAGATGAACGGCACCTCGTGGACGTCGCAACGATGCAGCATGCGCAGCATCGGCGCGAACGCCGCGTCTTTCGGCAGATACCAGACTTCGTCGCAGCGATCCGGGCGCGACGCATGGGTGGGCTTATCGAATACGGCCGGTTCGGCCAGCGCGACAAACGGCTGCCCGCAGCAATAGAACACCACCTTCTTGCCGCGCTTGCGCATCAGATCGAGCCATTGCACGTCGAGCGCGCCGCCCATTTCGAAGATGACGTCGACCTGATCGGTCGCGTCGGCGCGGGTCATCACGCGCAGCGCCTTCGCGTTCGTGTCGACCTGCGGCGGCATCGCCGCCTGGTCGCCCGCATCGATCAGGACAACGGATTGCACGAACGGCAGGCGTTGAAACAGCTCGGCCAGAAAGATGACGTTCTGCCCAAGACCGTTCTGCCAGATGTTCTGGCCGGCATGAGTAAGGACGGAGATCCCGATGCGCATGTTCAGTTCATAAGTTGTAAAGACAGGCTCCCGCGTTGCCGCAAGAGCCTGCCTTTGTCCTGCACCGCGAGGCAAACCGCGCCGCGTCTGCCTCGCCGCGTGCCGCTTACCAGGAATACCCGACGCCGGCGTTGATCAGCAGCTTGCTGCCGTTCGTCGCGCTCACGCCCATCTTGACGATGGTGTTCTCGGTGACGCGGGCGCTGCCGCCCACGGCCAGCGCGGTATAGCCGCCGTAGTTACCGACACCGGCGCCCAGCTGGAACGTCTTGCCCTGTTCCACCTGCGGCAGCCCGGCCAGCGCACCGGCCATCGCGATACCCGAGTAGGCGTTGCGTGCAACATTGTCGATATTCTGCTGTACGCCCTGCAACTGCGCAACGTTTGCAGCATCGGTGGGGTTCACGCCTGGCGCCACGTTGCTAATGGTCCGCTCGTTGCCGACCGAGCCCACCGACACCGTGTTGGCCTGGCTCGCGACCGAACCCGCGCCGATCGCGACCGAGTTCGTCGCCGACACCACCGCGTTCGCCCCGATCGCCGTCGCGTTGTTCGCCGTGGCCTGCGACCCCGAGCCGAGCGCCACCGCATTGGTGCCGCTCGCCTGCGAGTTGCCGCCGATCGACACCGATTCGGTGCCCGACGCGACCGCCGCACTGCCGGTCGAATTCACCGCGACGTACTTCGAGCTGACCTCTTCCGACAGCATCGCCGGTGTCATCTGGGTGACCAGCGCGCCAAACTGGCTTTCGAGCTGATACAGCTGGCTGCCGTTGATCGCGTCGGTGCTGGTCGAGCTGACCGTGCCGGCCGCGACGTTGGTCAGCGCGACGGCCGAGGTGGCGCCGGTGCCGCCGAGCGTCACGCTGGTGTGGTTCGCGTTGTCGTACTGCACCGCGTTCGACGCCACCGATGCGACCGACTGCAACTGGCTCACGTTGACCGCGTCGGTCGGGTTGGTACCCGCCGCGACGCCGGTCAGCTTGCGTGCGCCGTCGGTGCCGGTGAAGTCGACGACCGTGCCGCCGGTGCTCGCACCGACCGTAATCGCGCCATTGCCCGGCGCGCCGCCGACCTGCTGCACCAGACCCACAGTGCCGTTGGCGATGCCGGTCGACAGCATGCTGACGTTGCTGTTGGTCGTCGCGATGCTGGTCGACAGCGAGTTGACGTTGCTGTTCGTGGTCGCGATGCTCGTCGACAGCGAGCCGAGGCCCGTCGAGGTCGACGTCGACAGCGAATTCAACGTGCTGTTGGTCGTGACCAGACCGGTCGACAGCGAGCTGAGGCCCGAGACCGTCGAGGTGGACAGCGAAGTCAGTTGCCCGAAGTTCACCGCGTCGGTCGGGTTGACGCCCGCCGCGACGTTGGTCAGCGTCACCGGCGCAGTCGCGCCGGCACCGCCGAGCGTGACGCTGGTGTGCTGCGGGTTGTCGTACTGCACCGAATTGGCGAGCCCGGTCGACAGCGACGCAACATTGCTGAACGTCGTGCTGAGGCCGGTGGACAGCGAACCGATGCCGGTCGACAGCGACGTGAGGCTGGTCGAAGTCGACGTCGAGAGGCTGTCGATCGTGCTGTTCGTCGTGCTCAGGCCGGTGGACAGCGAGCTGACGCCGGTCGACAGGGAGTCGATGCCGGTGGACAGCGAACTGATGCCGGTCGAGGTCGACGTGGACAGCGAGGCCAGCCCCGTCGAGGTGGACGTCGAGAGACTGTCTACCGTGCTGTTGGTCGTGCTCAGACCGGTCGACAGCGAATTGACGCTGGTCGACAACGAGCTGGCTGTCGTCGACGTCGAGGTCGACAGTGAGGCCAGGCCGGTCGAGGTCGACGTCGAGAGGCTGTCTACCGTGCTGTTGGTCGTGCTCAGGCCGGTGGACAACGAGCTGACGCCGGTCGACAGCGAGCTCAGGCCGGTCGAGGTCGAGCTCGAGAGGCTATCTACGGTGCTGTTGGTCGTGCTCAGACCCGTGGACAGCGAGCTCAGGCCAGTCGAGGTCGACGTGGACAGGCTGGTCATCGTGCTGTTCGTCGTGCTCAGGCCGGTGGACAGCGAGACGACGCCGGTCGACAGCGAGCTGGCTGTGGTCGAGGTTGAGGTCGACAGTGAAGCCAGACCCGTCGAGGTGGACGTCGAGAGGCTGTCCACCGTGCTGTTCGTCGTGCTCAGGCCGGTCGACAACGAGCTGACACCCGTCGACAGCGAACCCACTGCCGTCGACGTGGACGTCGAGAGGCTGTCTACCGTGCTGTTGGTCGTGCTCAGGCCGGTCGACAACGAGCTGACGCCGGTCGACAGCGAACCCACCGCCGTCGACGTGGACGTCGAGAGGCTGTCTACCGTGCTGTTGGTCGTGCTCAGGCCCGTCGACAGCGAATTGACGCTGGTCGACAGCGAGCTGGCCGTCGTTGACGTCGAGGTCGACAGCGAGGCCAGACCCGTCGACGTGGACGTCGAAAGACTATCCACCGTGCTGTTCGTCGTGCTCAGACCGGTCGACAGCGAGCTGGCCGTCGTTGACGTCGAGGTCGACAGCGAAGCCAGACCGGTCGACGTAGACGTCGAAAGGCTATCTACCGTGCTGTTCGTCGTACTCAGGCCAGTCGACAACGAGCTCACACCCGTCGAGAGCGAACCCACCGCCGTCGACGTGGACGTCGAGAGGCTGTCTACCGTGCTGTTCGTCGTGCTCAGACCGGTCGACAGCGAATTGACGCTGGTCGACAGCGAGCTGGCCGTCGTTGACGTCGAGGTCGACAGCGAAGCCAGACCGGTCGACGTGGAGGTCGAGAGGCTATCCACCGTGCTGTTGGTCGTGCTCAGGCCAGTCGACAACGAGCTCACACCCGTCGAGAGCGAACCCACTGCCGTCGACGTGGACGTCGAGAGGCTGTCCACTGTGCTGTTCGTCGTGCTCAGACCGGTCGACAGCGAATTGACGCTGGTCGACAGCGAGCTGGCCGTCGTCGATGTCGAGGTCGACAGCGAAGCCAGACCGGTCGACGTGGAGGTCGAGAGGCTATCCACCGTGCTGTTGGTCGTGCTCAGGCCAGTCGACAGCGAGTTCACGCCCGTCGACAGCGAACCCACTGCCGTCGACGTGGAGGTCGAGAGGCTGTCCACTGTGCTGTTCGTCGTGCTCAGGCCGGTCGACAACGAGCTGACGCCCGTCGACAGCGAGCTGGCCGTCGTCGACGTCGAAGTCGACAGCGACGCCAGCCCCGTCGACGTGGACGTCGAGAGGCTATCCACCGTGCTGTTGGTCGTGCTCAGGCCAGTCGACAGCGAATTGACGCTGGTCGACAGCGAGCTGGCCGTCGTCGACGTCGAGGTCGACAGCGAGGCCAGACCCGTCGACGTGGAGGTCGAGAGGCTGTCCACCGTGCTGTTGGTCGTGCTCAGGCCAGTCGACAGCGAGTTCACGCCCGTCGAGAGCGAACCCACTGCCGTCGACGTGGACGTCGAGAGGCTATCCACCGTGCTGTTGGTCGTGCTCAGGCCGGTCGACAGCGAATTGACGCTGGTCGACAGCGAGCTGGCCGTCGTCGACGTCGAAGTCGACAGCGACGCCAGACCCGTCGACGTGGACGTCGAAAGACTATCCACCGTGCTGTTCGTCGTGCTCAGGCCAGTCGACAGCGAGTTCACGCCCGTCGACAGCGAACCCACTGCCGTCGACGTGGAGGTCGAGAGGCTGTCCACCGTGCTGTTGGTCGTGCTCAGGCCGGTCGACAACGAGCTGACGCCCGTCGACAGCGAGCTAGCCGTCGTCGACGTCGAAGTCGACAGCGACGCCAGACCCGTCGACGTGGACGTCGAGAGGCTATCCACCGTGCTGTTGGTCGTGCTCAGGCCGGTCGACAGCGAATTGACGCTGGTCGACAGCGAGCTGGCCGTCGTCGATGTCGAGGTCGACAGCGAAGCCAGACCGGTCGACGTGGAGGTCGAGAGGCTATCCACCGTGCTGTTGGTCGTGCTCAGGCCAGTCGACAGCGAGTTCACGCCCGTCGAGAGCGAACCCACTGCCGTCGACGTGGACGTCGAGAGGCTGTCTACCGTGCTGTTCGTCGTGCTCAGGCCAGTCGACAACGAGCTCACACCCGTCGAGAGCGAACCCACTGCCGTCGACGTGGACGTCGAGAGGCTGTCCACCGTGCTGTTGGTCGTACTCAGACCGGTCGACAGCGAGCTGACACCCGTCGACAGCGAGCTGGCCGTCGTTGACGTCGAGGTCGACAGCGACGCCAGACCGGTCGACGTAGACGTCGAAAGGCTATCTACCGTGCTGTTCGTCGTACTCAGGCCGGTCGACAGCGAATTGACGCTGGTCGACAGCGAGCTGGCCGTCGTTGACGTCGAAGTCGACAGCGACGCCAGACCGGTCGACGTGGACGTCGAAAGACTATCCACCGTGCTGTTGGTCGTGCTCAGGCCAGTCGACAGCGAGTTCACGCCCGTCGACAGCGAACCCACTGCCGTCGACGTGGAGGTCGAGAGGCTGTCCACCGTGCTGTTCGTCGTGCTCAGGCCGGTCGACAACGAGCTGACTCCCGTCGACAGCGAGCTGGCCGTCGTCGACGTCGAAGTCGACAGCGACACCAGCCCCGTCGACGTGGAGGTCGAGAGGCTATCCACCGTGCTGTTCGTCGTGCTCAGGCCGGTCGACAACGAGCTGACTCCCGTCGACAGCGAGCTGGCCGTCGTCGAGGTCGAGGTCGACAGCGAAGCGAGACCCGTCGACGTGGACGTCGAAAGGCTATCCACTGTGCTGTTCGTCGTGCTCAAACCAGTCGACAGCGAGCTCACGCCCGTCGACAGCGAGCTGGCCGTCGTCGAGGTCGAAGTCGACAGCGACGCCAGACCCGTCGACGTGGACGTCGAAAGGCTATCCACCGTGCTGTTCGTCGTGCTCAGGCCGGTCGACAACGAGCTGACGCCCGTCGACAGCGAGCTGGCCGTCGTCGATGTCGAGGTCGACAGCGAAGCCAGACCGGTCGACGTGGAGGTCGAGAGGCTATCCACCGTGCTATTCGTCGTGCTCAGGCCAGTCGACAACGAGCTCACACCCGTCGAGAGCGAACCCACTGCCGTCGACGTGGACGTCGAGAGGCTGTCTACCGTGCTGTTCGTCGTGCTCAGGCCGGTCGACAGCGAATTGACGCTGGTCGACAGCGAGCTGGCCGTCGTCGACGTCGAAGTCGACAGCGAGGCCAGACCCGTCGACGTGGACGTCGAAAGACTATCCACCGTGCTGTTCGTCGTGCTCAGGCCGGTCGACAGCGAGCTGACGCCCGTCGACAGCGAGCTGGCCGTCGTCGACGTCGAAGTCGACAGCGAGGCCAGACCCGTCGACGTGGACGTCGAAAGACTATCCACCGTGCTGTTCGTCGTGCTCAGACCGGTCGACAGCGAGCTGACACCCGTCGACAGCGAGCTGGCCGTCGTCGACGTCGAAGTCGACAGCGAGGCGAGACCCGTCGACGTGGACGTCGAAAGGCTATCCACTGTGCTGTTCGTCGTGCTCAAACCAGTCGACAACGAGCCCACACCCGTCGACAGCGAGCTGGCCGTCGTCGATGTCGAAGTCGACAGCGAAGCCAGACCGGTCGACGTGGACGTCGAAAGGCTATCCACCGTGCTGTTCGTCGTGCTCAAACCAGTCGACAACGAGCCCACACCCGTCGACAGCGAGCTGGCCGTCGTCGAGGTCGAAGTCGACAGCGACGCCAGACCCGTCGACGTGGACGTCGAAAGGCTATCCACTGTGCTGTTCGTCGTGCTCAAACCAGTCGACAACGAGCTCACACCCGTCGACAGCGAGCTGGCCGTCGTCGACGTCGAAGTCGACAGCGAAGCCAGACCCGTCGACGTGGACGTCGAAAGGCTATCCACCGTGCTGTTCGTCGTGCTCAAACCAGTCGACAACGAGCCCACACCCGTCGAGAGCGAGCTGGCCGTCGTCGAGGTCGAGGTCGACAGCGACACCAGACCCGTCGACGTGGACGTCGAAAGGCTATCCACCGTGCTGTTCGTCGTGCTCAAACCAGTCGACAACGAGCCCACACCCGTCGACAGCGAGCTGGCCGTCGTCGATGTCGAGGTCGACAGCGAAGCCAGACCCGTCGACGTGGACGTCGAAAGGCTATCCACCGTGCTGTTGGTCGTGCTCAAGCTCGTCGACAGCGAACTGATGCTGGTCGACGTTGAAGTGGAGATCGAACCCACGCCCGTCGAGTAGGACGACGACAGCGACGTCAGCTGACTGACGTTCACCGCATCCGTCGGGTTCACGCCCGGCGCGACGTTCGTGAGCGTCACCGGCGTGGTCGCACCGACGCCGCCCAGCGTGACGCTGGTGTGCTGCGGATTGTCGTATTGCACGGAGTTGGCGATGCCCGTCGACGCCGAACTGGACAGGCTGCTCACCGTGTTGTTCGTCGTGCTCAATCCGGTCGACAGGGAACCCACGCTGGTCGACAACGAACCGAGGCCAGTCGACAGCGAACCCACCGCCGTCGACGTCGAGCTCGACAGGCTGTTCACCGTGCTATTCGTCGTGCTCAAACCAGTCGACAACGAGCCCACACCCGTCGACAGCGAACCCACCGCCGTCGACGTCGAGCTCGACAGGCTGCCCACCGTGCTATTCGTCGTGCTCAAACCAGTCGACAGCGAACTCACGCCCGTCGACAGCGAGCTGGCCGTCGTCGACGTCGAGCTCGACAGCGAAGCCAGGCCCGTCGACGTGGACGTCGAAAGGCTGTTCACGTTGCTATTCGTCGTGCTCAAACCAGTCGACAGCGAACTCACGCCCGTCGACAACGAACCCACCGCCGTCGACGTCGAGCTCGACAGGCTGCTCACATTGCTATTCGTCGTGCTCAATCCGGTCGACAACGAGCTCACGCCCGTCGACAGCGAGCTGGCCGTCGTCGACGTCGAGCTCGACAGCGAAGCCAGGCCCGTCGACGTCGACGTCGAAAGGCTGTTCACATTGCTGTTGGTCGTGCTCAAACCAGTCGACAACGAGTTCACACCCGTCGACAACGAACCCACCGCCGTCGACGTCGAGCTCGACAGGCTGCTCACATTGCTATTCGTCGTGCTCAATCCGGTCGACAACGAGCTCACGCCCGTCGACAGCGAGCTGGCCGTCGTCGACGTCGAGCTCGACAGCGAAGCCAGGCCCGTCGACGTGGACGTCGAAAGACTGTTCACGTTGCTATTCGTCGTGCTCAAACCGGTCGACAGCGAGCTCACACCCGTCGACAGACTGCCCACTGTGCTATTCGTCGTGCTCAGACCCGTCGACAACGAGTTCACCCCCGTCGACAACGAACCCTCCGCTGTCGACGTCGAGCTCGACAGGCTGCTCACCTTGCTATTCGTCGTGCTCAAACCGGTCGACAACGAGCTCACACCCGTCGACAACGAACCCACTGCCGTCGACGTCGAGCTCGACAGGCTGCTCACCGTGCTATTCGTCGTGCTCAAACCAGTCGACAACGAGCTCACGCCCGTCGACAGCGATCCCACTGCCGTCGACGTCGAGCTCGACAGGCTGCTCACCGTGCTATTCGTCGTGCTCAATCCGGTCGACAGCGAGCTCACACCGGTCGACAACGAACCCACCGCCGTCGACGTCGAGCTCGACAGGCTGCTCACCGTGCTATTCGTCGTGCTCAATCCGGTCGACAGCGAGCTCACACCGGTCGACAACGAACCCACCGCCGTCGACGTCGAGCTCGACAGACTCGCGATACTCGAGCCGACCGTACTCGCAACCGTATACAACTGGCTGCCATTGATCGCATCGGTACTGGAAGCGCTGATCTGTCCGGCTGCGACGTTCTGGATCCGACGCTCGGCGCCGGGCTTGCCGACGCTCACCACACCGGCCGACGAGCTCGTGCCTGCAAACGTGCCGTACGTCGTCGTGCCGATCGTCGCGTTGCTGACCGTTCCCGTACCGCCGGTCACCGCCGACAGCGTCGACGTCGTCGTCGCGTTCTGGCCCAGGGCAACCGATCCGGCAACACTCGCATTGGCCGCATCGCCCATGGCAACACCGTAGGCGGCCGTCGTCGCTGCCCCACGGCCAATCGCGATACCCGAGGTTGCCGCGCTTGCCACGGAAGACTGTCCACCGATTGCAATCGCGTCGGACGCAGCCGCGGCAGCGCCAACCGTCGTGTTGCCGCCGATTGCCGTGGCGCCCGCACCCGACGCAATCGGGCCGACATAAGTCCCCGACTGCCCCCCCGTCCCGATGGCTGTGGAATCGACCCCGGACGCCGTCGCGAAATTGCCGATAGAAGTCGCTGCCGCATTGGACGCAGTCGCGGCATTCCCGAAGGCCACCGAGTTAGCCCCCGATGCCGACGAGAAGTTGCCGAACGCGCTCGCATAGTTCGCTACCGCACGCGACGTATTGCCGAACGCGGACGCATCCTGGCCATTGGCCTTCGCACCAAAACCCACGGCGGTCGCTGAGAAGGCAGTTCCACCCTGCGCCGACGCGCCTTCCCCGACAGCGACGTCCCCGGCTGCGCTTGCCGCCGCGCCGGTGCCCACCGCAATGGAGTTATCACCGCTTGCAGTCGCGCCCGCGCCCGCGCCAATTGCAATCGCATTGCTGCCGCTCGTGCCCGCCAGCGTCGCCGTACTGCCGATGCGCATCGCGCCCGTCGACGAGCCGCCGCCCAGACCGAGATTGCCGCTGTTCACATACAACTCGCCGCCAAGCGACAGCGAGTTCGACCCGACACCGCTCGACGGTCCGTAAAAGAGCGCCCGGTTGGTTTGGGTTGCCTTGTCGGTGCTGACGCACATCGTCGAGGCCGCTCCGCCGAGGTTCGTGACCGTCGGCACCGGTGTCGCAGCGCCCAGGCCGCCGAGCGACATCGAGTTCGCTCCGAGCGGCGTCGGATTGCTGCCGCCGTAGTTGCCCATCACCGATACACCAGCGGCGTCGAAAGTCCAGGTACAGGCGGCGTCGGTGCCGTCATTGATGAAAATCCCGTAGCCCGCATAGGCAGGCGACGCATACCCGCCCACTGCCGCAAGCGCGACAAGCGCACTCATGACACGAAGACGCAGGCCGACGCTCGGTCCGGCGCGCTCGCCCTTCGCGGCGACTGCCGAACGATTGGGCTTGCCGCGCGCGGAGTCGAGCTCGGATGCGGCAACCCACGCGCCGAGCGCTTCGTTCCAGATGGAGCGGTATGTCTTATTCATCACACATCTCTATTAAAGTGCGCGCTTAATCGATCCGAAGGTCTCTTTCAGAATAATTCCCGATCCATCATATGAACCGGAATCGAACGCGCTTGATCGGATGAACGAATTCTATGGTCGGTAGTTTTTTCAAACTGCCAAACAATGCAAATTTGAGATAACTAATTTGTCAAATATCGTCAAATTCTCAATGCGATAAGTCATTGAAAAATATAATGTTTTTCCTATTGAAACCGACATTTAATGAAATTTAACGATTTTCGGTCGGTAATTTGAAGTTTCGCTTAACTATTCACGCCTTTTTGCCGGCTTTCAAATTCATTAGACCAACCAAAAAAAATACCCCCGCCGGTCATCTCGCCACTCGGTTGCCAATAAAATTTTCGAGTCCCCGCTCTAAAAAACTGGACGCCTGTTTGAATAAGGTGATTGAAACGGAACGCCAAGGTCGTGAGCGCGCATTTCATCGCGTTTAATTAGGAATTCCCCTAGAAAGAAAACGGCTAAAGCGCGAAAATGCGCGCCGCGCAGGCGAACCGATTTGATGGTCAGCACATCGTCATCGCGGCAGACACCGCACTCACGCGTGCCGGCACGCGGCACACGTCATCGGCTTGGGATCGGGTAGGCTTGCCTGGATTCTTATGAATAGCCCGCGATAAGAAACCCCTGAGCGCAGACCCATTGCGCGCAAGATCCAGGATGGTCTGCCGGTGCCCTCCAGGAGGCTGCTCCTCCGGCAATCCGCGTACCGGGCGAGCTTCTCGCCAACGCGATCGCGCGAAAATAGTTGCAGGAGCGCGGCGATTCGCCGTGGTATCCCGGCGTCGCGCGTCTATACCGGCAGCCGCAGCCCGACGACTGAACGCCGATCATCGACAGGATAGCTAACGATCTTGCTGGATGGCTGCGCCGCCGCAGCGCGACTCGACCCGACCCGACGCGCCCCATGCACGCGCGACTAAGGCAGCAGCCCGAGCAGATCGGCGCGCACCTGCGCCAGCACCGGCGACCAGTCCTCGTACTGCTGTTGCCGGTAAAGCGTCAACGACGGATACCATGCACTGTCGCGACGCGCCAGCATCCATGCCCAGTGCGGATTGATGTCGAGCAGCAACCACGTGCGCACGCCAAGCGCACCGCATAGATGCGCGAGCGATGTGCAGACCGTAATCACGACATCGAGATTGCCGATCAGCGCGGCCGTGTCGTCGAACGAGTGGAGTTCCCCAGTGTAATCCGTCAACGACAGACCGGCCGAGGCCATCTCGCGGACCTCGGCCACACCATCGATTTGCAGGCTGTAGAACGCGACCTCCGGCAGGTCGGCAAAGGTCTGCGCATATGACGCGGGCGGCACCGAGCGCAGCGGATTGCGCTGATGCGTGCGACTGCCGCTCCACACGAGCCCGACCTTGAGTCGTCGGTCCCTCGACAGGCGGTTGCGCCACGTCGCCAGCTTCGCCGGATCGGGTTCGAGGTAGCGCCGCGGCGCCGGCAACGTGTCGAGCGTGCAGCCCAGCGCCAACGGCAGACTGCCCACCGACAGATGAAAATCGAACCGCGGCCACGGCTGCATGTCCTCGGGCAGCACCCGCACGCCATACGGTGTAAGCATGCGCTCGAACAACGCCAGCAGCGGCGCAAAACAGCAGTACGTCAAATCGCCGCCCTCGCTGCGCACTCGCGCGGCGATCTGCTGCACGAAGCGCACGTACTGGATCGCATCGCCGAAGCCCTGCTCGCCCCACACAAGCAGCGTCTTGCCGGCCAGATTCTCGCCGCGCCATTTTCTGTCGTCGCCGGGTTGCGACGCTCGCTCCAACTCAGGCGAACCGGCCCAGCGCGCCTCGTGATTCAACCAGCCATGGGGATAGTCGCCGAACAGCAATTGCAGCATCGCGATCGACCATTGCACCTTGGCATCGTTGGGCGCCATCTGCGCGGCCCGCGTGACGACTTGCAACGCTTCGTCGTGGCGCTGCAGCTCCTTCAGCGTATTGCTCAGCGCAAGCAGCGCCGACCCAGAACCCGGCGACAGCGTGCAGGCCCTTTGCGCGGCGAGCAGCGCGTTCTCCGGTTGCCGTCGCCGCAACCACGCGGTCGCCGCATTGATCCACGGCAACGCGGAGTTCGGCTCGCGACGAATCGCGTCCTCACAAAAGCGCAGCGCGGCTTTGTGATCGCCGAGCGAAATATGCAACGCGGACAGATTGTTGCTCAGCATCGGATAATCCGGGTCGAGCGCACGGACGCGTTGATAGGCGTCCAGCGCGGCCGTCAACGCACCGCGTTGCTGACTGATCAGTGCGAGCAGAAACCAGGCTTGCGGCGAGGCCGGCTCCCGCTCGCACCAGCCGCTCGCGACTTCGGCAGCATAGTCGGCGCGTCCGAGTCGCGTCAGCAGTTCGCACCACTCCTCGAACCAGCCGGTTTCGTCGGGCGCGTGGCGATGGGCCTGCTCGTACCATGCAAGGGCCTGCTCGAACCGGCCGTCGCGACGCGCGAGGCGGGCCAGCTCGACCAGCGTCGGCGCGAACTCCGGAGCGATCGCAACGGCGCATTCGAGTGCCGCGGCCGCCTCCGGATAACGGCCCAGCACGCGCAGCACGATGGCATGCGCGGTCAACGCGCCGGCATCGGCGGGCTGACGTTTCATCCAGTCGGCAATCTCGTGGGACGCGGCGATCAGATCGCCTCGCGCGAGGCGACGCTGGAGGCGCGAGAACGGTGTATCGGATGCTGTCATCGCAGGCAGGAAAGAGGTTGGACGAGGCTATGGCCCGTGCGCCGGTGGCGGCAGCGTAAAGGCGTCGGCCCGAATCACAGCATTCTGCACGATGCCGCCGGTCTGCTATGGGACTGTTGCGGGTCTGTCCGGTCGGCCGTCGCCTTGTCGCCTCCCATTCGACGCTTCGAGCACTCGCGCCACAGTTGCGCAAACCGCTAACGATGTGGTCTACGGCCTGCGCTTACGGCATAGTGATTTGCGTCCGGCTCGAAGCGGCGTCTGGCCACTGACGCGGCGTATGACCCGTGAGACGCCACTGCCCGTCACCTTCGAGTTAAAAGCCGAGCATCTCGAAGCGCGTACGGCCGTGGGCCAGCGGAGGCCCCGCCGTCGAGCCGATTCCAGCCCGGAATTCTCGCGCAGGTCGGCATAGGCGTCGCGATCGACGGCTTCGACTCGCTAGCGATGGCCTCCGTTGCGCCGCCCATCATCAAGGCCGAGGCATCGGCCACGCCGAACTCGGCACCGGCCAGTTCGGCATGCCGATCGTCGCGCTCGCGCGAGCGCCACGCGAATGGCTCTGGTCGAGCAGAGACCTCAAGTCGCACACCCGACGTCCGCATCACGCACGTCAGGCATGCCCGGTCACGAATTTTTTCGTCGCGTGATAGCCGTGCCGGGTCGCGTCGGCCACCGCGTGCCCCGCCGATTTCACGCCATGACCGACCGCGTGCGTGGCATCGCGCACCGCATGGCCGGTGTTCCGACCGGCGGTCTTCACGTCGTTCTTGAAGGTATGGGCGCCGCTCGCCACGCTCGCGTGAGCGAGCGGACTCAGTGCGGTCAGTACAAGCAGCACGAGCGAAACGCGCGTCCTTTTTATCATGTTGATTCTCCCTGGATCAGCGATGCCGTTCCCGTCACGCTCACGGTTCGTGGGACGGCCTGCGCGAAGAAGGCTTCGGGGCTCCATGCACCGTTAGCGGAATGGCAAAGCCGAAGACGGGAACGATAAGGGCGGATGAATAGGCGGCGACCGGAATCGCCGCGCGTCGATGAGGCTGAAGCGGGCTCAATCTGGCTCAATCCCGCTCAAGCACAAAGCTCCGCCACGACGCGCACGTCGAACGCACCAGGCAGGCCCGCGATGGCCCGCGCGATTTATCGACGCCAGCCGCGTCCGTAACCGCCACCGAAGCCGACTCCGACATCGACGACCGGCGCCGCGTAATACGTCGGCGCATAACCGTAGGCCGGCGCGGGCGCATAGCCATACGGCGGCGCGACGATACATCCGGACAGACTGGCCGCAAGAGCGGCGACACACAAAATTTTGATCATGCTTTTTCTCCGTGTGTCGATTGTAGAAGGCGGCCATATTCCGATCCGCAACGAAGTGTGTCCGAAAGTAACTGGTCGGGGGCGGCGCGTGGGCAGTTCCGCCGATCCCGCGCATCCCGCTGGTTCGCCCCGCCTGCGCCGTCGGCGCGCGCCGCGCTTTCCTCGCCGTGCTCTCCCCGCCCTGCACTCCGCTCAATGCACTACCATGAGTGCGTCGACTCGCGGCTCATGAGGTTCGTGCAGCTCATCCGGTTCGTATAACGCCCAGTTCACGCAACGCCAAGCCATCCCCAACCACGCCGCCCGAAATTTTTTTCGATACCCTGTCCATCGACACGCGGCCCGCGCGTCATTGAAGTGGCGGACCGATATCGTTCACCGCCTCACCCCATGACGGAGGCTCACATGCAATACCTGTTGATGATCTATTCGGAAGAAACCCGCTGGAACCAGATGACCGACAGCGAGCGGCAACAAGGCGTCGCCGCGTATCACGCGTACACCGAGGCGTTGCAGAAAGCGGGCGCGCTGGTCGGTGCCAACCGGCTGCAGCATAGCGGCACCGCGACCACGGTGCGACTCGTCGACGGCAAGCCGCAGGTGCTCGACGGACCGTTTTCCGACTCGAAGGAGCAGCTTGCCGGCTACTACCTGATCGAGGTGCCCAACCTCGACGCGGCGATCGCGTGGGCATCTCGTTGTCCTGGAGCGGCGCACGGCCAGATGGAAGTCCGCCCGGTATGGAGCGCGCCCTACGAAGCGCGTTCCGCCGGATAAGCCGCCTAGCCGCATAGCCAGATAGCCGGCCAAGCCCGATGACGCAGCCCGCCGCCGCGCCCGACGCCGATCGCGCCAACACCGACGCCAACGCCGCCGACCGCGCCGCACATGCCGTCACGGAGGCGGTCGCGCGCCGCAGCTACGGCAAGCTCGTCGCGCTGCTGGCGATGCGCACGCGCGACGTCGCCGCGGCCGAAGACGCGCTCGCCGATGCGTTCGCGACCGCGCTGGCCGACTGGCCGGCGCGCGGCTGCCCCGCGAACCCGGAAGCGTGGCTGCTGACGGTGGCGCGCCGCCGTGCGATCGACGGCGCGCGTCATCGGCAAACCGGCGACGAGGTCGCGAACCAGCTCGCGATTCTCGTCGATGAAATCGACGAACACGACGCCGGCGCGCTGCCCGATCAGCGGCTTGCGCTGCTGTTCGCCTGCACGCACCCGGCGCTCGAACCCGCGATCCGCACGCCGCTGATGCTGCAGGTCGTGCTCGGACTCGACGCGAAGACGATCGCGTCGGCGTTCCGGATGTCGCCCGCCGCGATCGGCAAGCGCCTCGTGCGCGCCAAGCACAAGATCCGCGCGGCGGCCATTCCGTTCAGCGTGCCCGAGCGCGAAGCGTGGCCCGAGCGGCTCGCCGCCGTGCTCGAAGCGGTCTATGCGGCGTATGCGGAAGGTTGGACCGATCCGCTCGGCGACGATGTCGAGCGACGCGATCTGACCGGCGAAGCGCTGTTTCTCGCGCAACTGCTGACCGAGCTGCTGCCTGACGAACCGGAGACGCTGGGCCTGCTCGCGCTGATGCTGTATGCGCACGCGCGCCGCGCGGCCCGCCGCGATGCGGCCGGCGACTACGTGCCGCTGTCGGCGCAGAACCCGGCGAGTTGGGATCTGCCGATGATCGATGCCGCCGACGCGCTGCTGCGGCGCGCGAGCGCGTTCAACGCGATCGGTCGCTTCCAGCTGGAGGCCGCGCTGCAGTCGGCGCATGTGCATCGCTGCCGCACGCGTCGCGTGAACTGGGACGAGATCGTGCAGCTCTACGATGCGCTGTTCGCGCTCGCGGCGTCGCCGGTGGTCGCGATGAACCGCGCGCTCGCGCTGGCCGAACGCGACGGCCCACGCGCGGCGCTCGATGCGCTCGCGCCGTATGCGGACGATCCGCGCCTCGCCGACTATCAGCCGTACTGGGCCGCGCGCGCCGATCTGCTCGCACGCGCGGGCGCCACGGCCGAGGCGCTCGACGCATACGATCTCGCGATCGGCCTCGAACGCGATCCGGCCGCGCGGCGGTTCCTGCAGCGTCGGCGGATGGAGGTGGCGGCACAGAAATAGCGCGGGGATCGCACGATGCTGCGCGGCGGTCGCGGCCTTGGTAATCTTGTGCGCCATAGACTCTGCGCTGACTTCCTTCACCGAAAAACCGAGAACGCTTCGCTCATGAAAAGCCTCCCCAAAGTCCGGATCGCGCTCGTCGGAGCCGGCGCATTCGGCCTCAAGCATCTGGATGGACTGCGCCAGATCGACCGTGCCGAAGTCACGTCGCTGGTGAGTCACGACCTGGACGAAGCCCGCGCCATCGCGCAACGCTACGGCATCCGCCACGCGAGCGACGATCTGAACGACGCGCTGGGCCGCGACGACGTCGATGCGGTGATCCTCTGCACACCCACACCGATTCACGCCAACCAGGCATTGGCCTGTCTGAGAGCCGGCAAGCACGTGCAGGTGGAAATCCCGCTGGCCGATTCGCTGCGGGATGCGCGGGAGGTCGCGAGCCTGCAACGCGACAGTGGCCTCGTCGCGATGTGCGGACACACGCGCCGCTTCAATCCGAGCCATCAATGGGTGCGCCAACGCATCGCGCGCGGCGAATTTCAGTTGCAGCAGATGGACGTGCAAACCTACTTCCTGCGTCGTAGCAACATCAATGCGCTCGGCCAGCCGCGCAGCTGGACCGATCACCTGCTCTGGCATCACGCCGCGCACACGGTCGATCTGTTCGCGTATCAATGCGCGAGCCCGATCGTGAAGGCCAACGCGATCGCCGGGCCGATCCATCCGACGCTCGGCATCGCGATGGATATGTCGATCCAGCTGAAGGCCGCGAACGGCGCGATCTGCACGCTGAGTCTGTCGTTCAATAACGATGGGCCGCTCGGCACGTTCTTCCGCTACATCGGCGACAGCGGCACCTACGTCGCGCGTTACGACGATCTGTTCGACGGCCGCGATGCAGCGATCGACGTGTCGAAGGTGGACGTGTCGATGAACGGCATCGAGTTGCAGGACCGCGAGTTCGTCGCCGCCATCCTCGAAGGGCGCGAGCCTAACGCGAGCGTCGCCCAGGTGTTGCCCTGCTATGAGGTGCTGCATGCGCTGGAGGCGCAGTTGCGCGAGTGAGGGGCGCGGCGTGCGTCGCGCGGTATGCGGCGGATCGCCAGACCGCATGGCCGCCGGATTGCCGGATCGCCTGATTAGCAGGCCATCTCTCACGGCCGGGCGACGCAGCCTGCATCCGATCTGACGGGGTTGCGATTCCTTTCCGGGGGAATCGAATCTGTTTATCGGGTCGACCGCGACCCACGTCACCGGGAACCCCGCTTCGCGCCTCGCGATACGCTCGCGAGCCTTGCGCGACGCGGCTCCAGCAGCCTGCATCGGCAGCGCCCAAGCGCACGCGCGGCCCTCCTTTCCCCGCGAGAAAAATTACGTATGTGGTTAACCCGCTCTTTCAAGCCGTGCCGCGCGTGCTTATCGTGCGGGGTGCGCGCGGCTGGCTGCGCAGTTCGTACACAGAACGGCACCTGACGCGCCGCGGCGGCGACCAGCGAGTCCCATCGGCATACCGGGAGCGGTACCGAAGAAAAGCGAACCGCAGCCTGCGCGCCGCCGGAGCAACCGCAAGCGGGCGCGCCGCCATGGCCATCATCGAGAGGCCTCCGTAGAGAGGACGACAAGTACAGAGGGGACAACAGATGTTCGGATGCGAGATGACTAGCGAGCCGTTCACCGCCCGAGCCGGCCACACGCCGGTCTGCGGTCGCGCATGCGGAGCGGGTCACGAGCGGCGCCTCGCCGGCCAGCCGCGCGTGCGGCCCGAGCGGATCGCCCGCCCCTGACCTATCGACAGCGCGACGACTCCCACGATGGCCCCGTCCGACCCTCACGCGCTCGCCGCGAGAACAGCCGACACGATCTATCACCGCGCGTGGACTGGACATAGCCCGGCTCGTCGCGCGTGCGCAGCAACCTATCGACCCGCCGTGCCCCCGGCTTCGGGTTCACGCATCGAATCGCGCACCAGAAACCGCACCATTACGCCGGCCCCCACCGACACCACGCGAGAACAATGAACCCCGGGGTCCGATTTTCAATCGTTGTGACGTGATATTTATTAGCCAGGAGACCTGATGGAAATCAACAAGCGCACTTTGCTGAAGGCCGCGGCCGCACTGATGCTGGCGGGTTCGAGCGTGCTCGCCCATGCGGACGATGTCGTCAAGATCGGCCTGATCGTACCGATGAGCGGTCCGTTCGCGTCCACCGGCCGGCAGATCGACGCGGCGGTCAAGCTGTATATGGCTCAGCATGGCGACACCGTCGCCGGCAAGAAAATCCAGATCATTCTGAAGGACGACACCAACGTCCCGGACACCACCAAGCGTCTCGCGCAGGAGCTGATCGTCAAGGATCACGTCGCCGTGCTGGCCGGCTTCGGCCTGACGCCGCTCGCGCTCGCCGCCGCGCCGCTCGCGACCCAGGCCAAGGTGCCGATGATCGTGATGGCCGCGGCCACCGCGATGATCACCGAGCAGTCGCCGTATATCGTGCGCACCGGCTTCACGCTGCCGCAAAACACGCTGGGCATCGCCCGCTGGGCACCGAAGAACGGCATCAAGAAGGTCGTGACGCTGGTCGCCGACTACGGTCCCGGCATCGACGCGCAGAACTCGTTCAAGAAAGTGTTCGAATCCGAAGGCGGCAACGTCGTCGAGCAACTGCGCGTGCCGGTCGCCAATCCCGATTTCTCGCCGTTCCTGCAAAAGGTCGCCGACCTGAAGCCGGACGCGCTGTTCATCTTCGTGCCGTCGGGCGCGGGCGCCGTGTTCATGAAGCAGTTCGCCGAGCGCGGCCTCGCCAAACAGGGCATCAAGCTGATCGGCACCGGCGACGTGGTCGACGATGACATCCTCAACAGCATGGGCGACGTCGCGCTCGGCACGGTGACGTCGATGCACTACACGGCCGCGCTCGACAACCCCGAGAACCGCGCATACGTATCGGCGTTCGAGAAAGCCAACCCGAACCTGCGCCCGAACTTCCATAGCGTCGGCGGCTATGACGGCATGCAGGTGATCTACGCGGCGCTGCAGGCCACCAAGGGCGACACCAACGGCGACAAACTGCTCGCCGCGATGAAGGGCCAGAAATGGAACAGCCCGCGCGGCCCGGTGCAACTCGATCCGCAGACGCGCGAAATGATCCAGAACGTCTACATCACCCGCACGGAACGCGTGAACGGCCAGCTGTTCAACGTGCCGTTCGACAAGATCGAGGCCGTCAAGGATCCGGCCAAGATCAAGTAAGCGGCGCGTCAGGACGTCAACCAGGCTGCCAATCAGGACGCAAATCAGGACGCAAATCAGGCCGTTGCTGCAAGGCAAGCCGCATCCGGGCTTGCCGGCTTTTTCGATGGACCCGCCGCGCCACCCGCCTCGCGAGCGACGCGGCGTTTCGGTGTCCAACACCGGTATACGACACTTATGCTAACCATTCTCTTCGACGGTATTGCCTACGGCATGCTGCTGTTCGTGCTGGCGAGCGGCCTCGCGATCACGCTGGGGTTGATGAACTTCGTCAACCTCGCGCACGGCGCGTTCGCGATGGTGGGCGGCTACGCCACCGTCCTCGCGATGTCGCGTCTGGGCGTGCCCTTCTTCGGGGCGTTGCCGATTGCGTTCATCGTCAGCGCGGTGCTGGGCGGCATTCTCGAACGCACGCTGTACAAGCGCGTGTATGGGCAGTCCGAACTCAACCAGGTGCTGTTCACGATCGGCCTGACCTTCATGGCGATCGCGACGGTCGACTACTTCATGGGCTCGACCCAGCAGTTCCTGAATCTGCCGCAATGGCTGCAGGGACGCACGGTGATCGCCGGCATCGGGATCGGCTATTACCGCCTGTTCGTGATCCTCGTGTGCGTGGTGCTCGTGATCGCGCTTCAGCTGATCCTCAACAGAACGCGCTTCGGCAGCCGTCTGCGCGCATCGGTCGACGATCCGCGCGCGGCGAGCGGCCTCGGCATCAACATCAACTTCGTGTTCCTGACTACCTTCGCATTCGGCTCGGGCCTCGCCGGCCTCGGCGGCGCACTCGGCGCGAACATGCTGGGCCTCGATCCGATCTTTCCGCTCAAATTCATGATCTATTTCCTCGTGGTGGTCGCGGTCGGCGGCACCACCTCCCTGACCGGTCCGCTACTCGCATCGCTGCTGCTCGGCATCGCCGACGTCGCGGGCAAGTACTACATCCCCGATCTGGGGGCCTTCATCATCTACGGCGTGATGATCGTCACGCTGATGTGGCGGCCGCAGGGTCTTTTCGCACGGGCGGGGGGCAAATGAAGCCGGCAACGTCCAGCCAAACGGGTACGCCGGCACTGGCGCCCGAAGTCCGCAACCTCGGCCGACGCTGGTCGCGCTGGCGTCCCGCGGAAATCGTCTTCTGGATCGTGGCGCTGGGCGCATGCGTCGCCCCGCTCGATAACTTCCTGCTGCTCAACGAGATGGCGATCCTCGCGCTGTTCGCGGTCTCGCTCGATCTGATTCTCGGCTACACCGGCATCGTCTCGCTCGGTCATGCGGCGTTTTTCGGGCTCGGCGCATATACGGCGGCGCTGCTCGCCAAGTACTTCGCGATGGACCCGCTGCTCGGCATGCTGGTCTCGTGCGGGGTCGCGGCGTTCACCGGCCTCGTCACCAGCGTGCTGGTGATGCGCGGCTCCGACCTCACGCGTCTGATGGTGACGCTCGGCGTCGCGTCGATCCTGCATGAACTCGCCAACAAGATGAGCTGGCTCACCGGCGGCGCCGACGGCCTGACCGGCGTGCCGATGGTGCCGCTCTTCGGGCACATCGAGTTCGATATGTTCGGCAAGGCGGCCTATACCTATTCGATCGTCACGCTGTTCGTGCTGTTCGTGCTGGCGCGCGCGGTGGTGAAGTCGCCGTTCGGGATGTCGCTGCAGGTGATCCGTCAGAATCCGCTGCGCGCGGCGGCGATGGGCGTGCCGGTCAACCTGCGCCGCACCGCCGTGTACACGCTGAGCGCGGCATACGCGGGCGTGGCCGGCGCGCTGCTCGCGCAGACCACCGGCTTCGCGTCGCTCGACGTGCTCGATTTCCACCGCTCGGCCGACGTGCTGCTGATGCTGATGATCGGCGGTGCGGGCTATCTGTACGGCGGCATCATCGGCGCGCTCGTATTCCGCTTCATGCAGGACCGGCTCGCGGACATCACGCCGCAATACTGGCAATTCTGGATCGGGCTGCTGCTGGTGGTCATCGTGATCGTCGGTCATGAGCGGCTGGTGCGTCCGTGGACGTGGTTCCGTCGCAGCGGAGGCAACGCATGACGATCGCCCTGCAGACCTTCAACCTCGTCAAACGCTTCGGCGGCCTCGTCGCCACCAACGACGTATCGATCGCGGTCGAGAAAGGCGCGCGCCAGGCGCTGATCGGACCGAACGGCGCCGGCAAGACCACGCTGATCAACCAGTTGACCGGCGTGCTGACGGCAAGCTCCGGCCGCATCGAACTCGAAGGTCGCGACATCACGTCGCTGTCGGTACATCAGCGGGCTCGCGCGGGCCTCGTGCGCACGTTCCAGATCAACCAGCTGTTCAAACACATGACGCCGGCCGAGTCGCTCGCCGTCGCCATCTCCGAGCGCGACGGTCTCGGCGCGCGCTTCTGGCGCGCGCTGGGTCATCGCGGCGAAGTGATGGACGAAGTCGCGGCGCTGCTCGAACAGTGCAAGCTCGCCGACGCGATGCATCGCGAGACCCACGTGCTGCCCTACGGCAAACAGCGCCTGCTCGAAATCGCGCTGGCGCTGGCGGCGAAGCCGCGCGTGCTGCTACTCGACGAACCGGTGGCCGGCGTGCCGGACGGCGAGCGTCGCGAGATTCTCCATACGGTGGCCGCGTTGCCCGACGACGTGACCATCGTTCTGATCGAACACGACATGGACCTGGTGTTCAGTTTCGCCAACCGCATTTCGGTGCTGGTCAGCGGCGCGCTGCTGACCGAAGGCTCATGCGCCGAGATCGCCCGCGACCCGCGCGTGAAGGCCGTATATCTGGGCGAAGAGTTGGTTGGGAGCGAGCATGTCTGAACTGTTGAAACTGGAAGGCGTCGTCGCGGGCTATGGCGAGGCCAAGGTGCTGATGGGCATCGATCTGTCGCTAGAGCAGGCTCAGGCGCTCGCGCTGCTGGGCCGCAACGGCACCGGCAAGACCACGCTGATCAATACCATCGTCGGTCATACGCGGCGCTTTGCCGGGCGCATCTGGCTCGACGGCAAGGACGTCACCGCGCTCAAGCCGCATCAGCGCGCGTTGGCCGGCATCGGCTGGGTGCCGCAGGAGCGCAATATCTTCAAGTCGCTGACAGTCGAGGAAAACCTGACCGCGATCGCGGTGCCAGGTCCGTGGGATCTGGCGCGCATCTACCGGATGTTTCCGCGTTTGCAGGAGCGCCGCGCGAACATGGGCAATCAGCTGTCCGGCGGCGAGCAACAGATGCTGGCGATCGGCCGCGCGCTGATGCTCAATCCGAAAGTACTGCTGCTCGACGAACCGCTCGAAGGCCTCGCGCCGATCATCGTGCAGGAGCTGATGCGGATTCTGTCGGACATCATTCGCGACGAAGGGCTGTCGGTGATTCTGGTCGAACAGAATGCCCGCAAGGCGCTGAGCATTACGCACCACGCGGTGGTGCTGGAGCGCGGCTCGGTCATTCATGCGAGCACGGCGGCCGAACTGCTCGCGCAGGACGAGAAGATCGATACGTTGCTGGCGGTGTCGCAGCATTGAGCGCGTAGCGGGGGTTCGACTCACACGCCGGCGAGCATCACGGCGGGATTCTTGCCACCCAGCTCCAGCGAGAAGCGCGTCATGTTCTGCACCGACGCCGCGCCGATCAGCTTGCCGGTCGGCGTCGAGCCGGTGAACGAAATCTTCGCGACGTCGCGATGGGCGCCAGGCGCCGCCCCGCCTTCTCCGCCGCCGGTCACGACGTTGAAGACGCCCGGCGGCACGCCCTCCTCGATCGCGCGAGCGATATTGATCGATTTGCCCTTCATGAACGAGCCACCAGGCGCTCAAGAGCAACGGCATCCACAGCCGTCGTCGCGAATCATCTGTGCGACTGGACCGTGTCCTTACCGACGCCCATCATCAACGCGATGCCGCTCACCACGAGCAATGCCGCAAGCAGATAGAACGCGAGATCCATGCTGCCGGTGGTCGTGCGGATCTGCCCGATCACCCAAGGGCTGACGATGCCACTCGTTATGCCGATACTGCTGATCAATGCAATACCCGCCGCCGCCGTGTTGACCGGCAGATAGCTCGGCGGCACGGCCCAGAAGATCGGCAGCGCGGCGAAGATCAGCACGGCAGCAACCGACAGGATCGCGAGCATCGCAGCAAAGCTGCTCAGATGCAGCGTCAGCGCGGCCAGCGCAAGACCGCCCACGATCGTGCAGAACGC
Organism: Paraburkholderia antibiotica; assembly: GCF_012927125.1. GTDB lineage: Bacteria > Pseudomonadota > Gammaproteobacteria > Burkholderiales > Burkholderiaceae > Paraburkholderia > Paraburkholderia antibiotica. The sequence goes on along the minus strand of NZ_JABBFZ010000004.1, from coordinate 9,326 downwards.
AAAGTGCTTGCGACGCTCGCCCATCCGATCGGAACGGCGCGCAATCAGAATCAGCCCGACCGCGCCGATCGCATTGGGAATCACGGTAAAGAGACTCACCTGCATCACGTCCTTGATGCCGAAGTCACGGATCATCAACGGCATCCAGAAGTTCAGCGTCAGCGACGCACAGGTCAGCGAGAAATAGATGAAGGCAAACAGATACACACGCGGATCGGCGAGTGCCGCGGCGATGCCACGCGCGCTATGCGCACTGTGTGCCGTACCGCCCGGTGCGCGCATGTTGCTCGTGCGTTGTTGCGAATCGACCGGCACCATGCGCTCCTGCGCGCACAACGCGATCAGGCGGGTCTTTTCCGATTCGTCGAGCCACGGCGCATCCTGAGGCCGGTCGACCAGATAGAAGAACGCGACGACGCCGAGCAGTACCGCCGGAATGCCCTCCAGCGCGAACATCCACTGCCAGCCGTAGAGTCCCATCACACCGCTCATGTCGCGCATGATCCAGCCGGACACGAGACCACCGAGCACGCCCGCCACCGCGACGCCCGCGAAGAAAATCGACATGACCGCCGCGCGCCGATTGACCGGAAACCAGTACGTCAGATACAGCACGATGCCGGGAAAGAAACCTGCTTCGAATACGCCGAGCATGAAGCGCAGCACGTAAAAATGCGCGGGCGTCGACACGAACATCATGCACACGGAAGCGATGCCCCACAGCAGCATGATCCGCGTAAAGGTCCTGCGTGCGCCGAACTTCGCCAGCAGCAGATTGCTCGGCACTTCGCACAACACGTAGCCGATATAGAAAACCGCTGCGCCAAGGCCGTACATCGCGTCGCTGAAGCCCAGGTCGTGCTTCATCTGTAACTGCGCGAAGCCAATGTTGATGCGGTCGAGAAACGACACGACATAACACAGGAACAGGAACGGGATAATGCGCCAGGCGACCTTCGTGAAGATCTGCTGGTCGTCGGCCGTCGCATTCGATGCGCTCGACAAGCCGAACTCGAAGCTCTTTTCCATCGTCTGTCTCCATGGCGCCGCCTGTTCACGGCGGATCGCTCGTATTCCGGCGTCTTGCGCGCCTTCATCGTTGATTCATGCACAAAGGTCCCGCACGGGACCTTTGCTGCTACCGGGCTAGCGTTCAATCCTGCAACGCGCTCCACATCTCCTTGTCGCGCTGCGCGGTCCAGATACGCGGATGCGTGAGGCCGCTCGCTTCGTCGAATGCGCGCGACACGTCGAACGGCAGGCAATGCTCGTAGATGAATACGTGGCCGAACTTCGGGTCCATGCTCTTGCGGGTCAGCGCCATCGCGCCCTTCAGGTCGAGCTTTTCGGCGACCGCGTCATGGCCGGCCTGCAACAACGTCGTGACGAAATCCTTCGTGTAGTCGAGGCCCTTGTCCACTTCCGCTGGCGACAGCAGCGCGGGACCGCGCCCCGGTACCAGCTTCCCGGCGCCCAAGGCGCGCAGCGCTTCGAGCGTCGCGGGCCACTGTTCGAGCTGCGCGTCGCCGCAATAGCAGGCCGCGTCGTATTCGACGAGGTCGCCCGAGAACAACACCTTCTGCGACGGCAGCCACACGACCGTATCGCCCTTCGTATGGCCCGAGCCCAGATGCGCGATCTTCACTTCGAGCTTGCCGAGCCACAGCGTGATCTCCTTCTCGAACACGAGCGTCGGCCACGTCAGCCCCGGCACCGTCTCGACGCCGGCAAACAGACGCGGAAAGCGCTCGATCTCCGACTTCATATCCTGCTCGCCGCGCTCGACGATCATCTCGTAGGTGCCGCGACTCGCGATGATCTGCTGCGCGCCCTCGGCAAAATACGCGGACGCGCCAAGCACGCGCACCGCGTGGTAATGCGACAGCACCACGTATTTGATCGGCTTGTCGGTCACGCTGCGAATCTTCGCGATCAGGTCCTGCGCCATCGCGGGCGTCGCGGTGGTGTCGACGATCAGCACGCCGTCGTCGCCGACGATCACGCCCGAGTTCGGATCGCCTTCGGCGGTGTACGCATACGCGTTCTCGGACAACTGCGTCCACGTGATCTTCTTTTCTTCGAGGTCTGCCTGCGATGCGAATGCTTTAGCCATGTTGTCTGTCTCCGTAAATCGGCGGGGGATGACGCATGGTCGCGTCGTCGCCAATATTTGTCAATAACAAATTTGCTTGCTATATATAAAACACGGGAAAACCCCTGTGCCCGGGCGCGATGGCACAATGCGCTACGATCGAGCGCGATGGCGCGAGCCTGCAGGAGTGGACCTCTCAATTGAAAGAAGCAACCGAAAAAACGCAACGCGGCATTCAGAGCGTCGAAGTCGCGGGGCGCGTGCTCGACGCGCTCGCGCGACGGCGCGAGCCGGCCGCGCTGAGCGAACTGGCGGCCGCGGCCGAGCTGTCGACCGCGCAGGCGCACACCTATCTGGTCAGCCTGACGAAGCTCGGCCTCGTCAAACGCGACGCGCTCACCGGCTACTACGAACCAGGGCCGCTCTCGCTGCGCCTCGGCATGATGGATGTCGAGCAACAACCCGCTTACCGGATCGCCGCGCCGCACGCGACGCAACTCGCGCAACGCATCGGCTTCAGCGTCGCGGTATGCGTGGCCGGCGCGCAGGGACCGACGATCGTGCGCTATGAGCGCGGCGGTTATCCGCTGCATGTGAACCTGCACGTTGGCACCGTGATGTCGCTGCGCACCACCGCCACCGGCCGCGTATTCAGCGCGTTTCTGCGCGCCGCCGAGCTTGCCGCGATGATGGAGCGCCAGGGGCTGACGCCGCCGCACGTGGGTGCCGAAGAGGCGTCGTTGGATCCGAACGAGCCCGCGCAATGGCAGGCCGGCGTCGACGATGCGCGCCGCCGCGGCATCGCGCGTAGCGTCGACGTGCCGAGCCCCGGCATCAGCAGCATGAGCGTGCCGGTGCTCGATGCGCAGCGCGAGCTGTTGCTCGCGCTGACCGTGATCGGGCCGTCGGGCACGATGGATGTCGGCTGGAACGGTGCGATCGCGCGCGAGCTACGCGAGGTCGCTCAACACATCGCGCAAGCCCTGCCTCACCGGAGCCCGACCCATGCAAGCTGATTCCGCGGCAAATTCGAACCGCAGTGGCGCGAACCAGAGCGGCGATAGTGGCGCCATCGTGGAAGCCAAGGCGCAACGCGGCATCAACGCGCTCGACAGCACCGGCGAGCTGTTGATGGCGCTCGCGGCGGCCGGCCAGCCGCTGAGTCTGCGCGACCTCGCGGCGGCGGCCGGCATGCCGCCCGCGAAAGCGTTTCCGCATCTGGTGAGTCTGCTGAAGATCGGCCTGCTCTCGCGTAAGGACGATGGCTGTTTCGCGACCGGACCGCTCAGTTTCGAACTGGGCCTGATCGCGCTGCAACGGCTGTCGCCGACGCGCGACGCCGAGCCGGAAATCGCGTCGCTGGCGGTATCGACCGGGATGTCGGTCGCGGCCGCGACGCTCGGGCCGCTGGGTCCGACGGTGATCCGGCTCGAAGAATCGGCGCGACCGCAGCACGTGAGCCTGCGCGTCGGCACGGTGATGTCCTTCGTCAACACGGCGATCGGCCGTGTGTTCGCCGCGCAGATGCCGGAAGACGAACTCGAAGGCTGGCTCGCGCAGGAGCCAATCCGGCTCGCGGGCGCGAGCGCGGGCACCGCGGCGAAACCGGCGCTCTCACGCGACTACCGCGCGCGCCTCGCACGCATCCGCGAGACCGGCATCGACGATGCATTCGATACGCCGGTGCCCGGCATCGGCACGCTGGCCGCGCCGGTGTTCGATCACACCAACAGCATCCGGCTCGTAATCGCGGTGATCGGCCCGTCGAGCGGATTCGATCGCAGTCCGGAAGGCGCGATCGGGCGCGCGTTGCTGGCGGCGACGCAGCGGCTGTCGTGGCGTTTCGGGCTGTTCGGAGCGGGCTCGGGCGGTGCGGCTCGCGGGTAACTTGAGGCTGTTCTGAGCGAGCGCTGCGCGCGGACGTGCCGGCTGCGTCCCGGGCCAACGTAACGGAGCCGGCTTCGTGCGTGGCGCGGGATCGGTCGTCGCGCCTGTCAGGCCGTGTGTGAGTTTCTCGGGTCTTGCTGGTCTCGCGGATCTTGCTGACGCGGCACCGTGCCCGCGAAACCCGCGCGCGCTTTCGCCAACGCCTCCGCCAGCACCGTCATATCGCCGATGTGATTCGCCAGCAGCAGCACGAGCCGCGCGTTCAGCGCGTGGCTGTCGGCATCGACGAGTCCGTTGTGCGTGTCGATCAGATGCTCGTAGAATGCGTCGACGTCCGCGATGTTGGGTTCGAGATTCAGATGGCTCATGGTGTTGTGGCTCAAGCGTTCAGGGTGACGTTGCAGGTAGCGCGATCGACTGCCGCGGCGACGGATGCGAGATCCAGCTCACGCCAGCGCGCGCACACGTGCTGATCGGGACGCAGCAGATAGAAGGTGCCGGGGCGCGCATCGAAACGCTGCTGAACGATACCGTCGACGTCCTCGACGATCGTCACGCCGGGCAACGTCGGCACGTTCGCCCCTGGCGGGACGACCACCAACGCGCGCACCGGGATCGGCAGACGCGCGAGCGCGGCGAAGTGCGCAGCGAAGCCCGCGGCAAATTCGTCGACGTTCTGATCGGGGCCGCAAAAATGGATGCCCGTGAACTGGCCACCCGCGGTCTGCTTGAGCAGCCACGCCGATTTGCCGTCGATCGCAACCGGCGCATCGGCGCACACGGCGCCCGGCACCATCGCGCACGAGAACGTATCGGCGGTTCGATCGGGCGTGTTCAACGTAGAGGTGGCCAGCACCGCGGGCATCGACAGTCTGCCGCTGTTCACGATACGTCGCGCAAACGCGCAGTCTTTCGCGAGCTTCAGCGTCGCGTCGCGGAACAGCCGCGACACCGCGCTCTTCGGCGTGATGAAGTCGGTGGCGCGGGTCGAATTCAGGATGTTTTCGTCGGCCGCGTATTCGCGTTCGCTCGCATACGTGTCGAGCAATTCGGGCGGTGCGTCGCCGTTCGCGACGAGGCGCAGCTTCCAGACCAGGTTATCGGCATCCTGCACGCCGCTGTTCGCGCCGCGCGCGCCGAACGGCGACACGCCATGCGCCGAATCGCCGGCGAACAACACGCGGCCGTGGCGAAACGAATCCATCCGCAGACACGAAAACGTATACACGCTGACCCATTCGAGTTCGAATTCGACGTCCTCGCCGAGCAGCGCCTTCACGCGCGGAATCACGCGCTCGGGGGCCTTTTCGGCGATCGGGTCAGCGTCCCAGCCGAGCTGGAAATCGATGCGCCAGACGTTGTCCGGCTGACGATGCAACAGCACCGACTGATTGCGATGGAACGGCGGATCGAACCAGAACCAGCGCTCGGTCGGGAACGGCGCCTTCATCTTCACGTCGGCGATCAGGAAGCGATCCTTGAATGTGCGGCCGCGACTGTCGAGGCCGAGCATGTTGCGCATCGCGCTGCGCGAACCGTCGGCCGCAACCACGTATTGCGCGCGCAGCGGATAGGTGCCGTCGGGCGTGTCGATCAGCAGTTCGACGTGATCGTCGTATTGCGTGAGCCCGGCGACGCTGCTCTTCCAGCGCATCTGGAGGTTGTCGAGTTGCAGCGCGCGTTCGGCGAGATAACCCTCGACGTAGTACTGCTGCAGGTTGATGAACGCCGGCCGCGCGTGCCCCGTTTCGGGCAACAGGTCGAACGTGTAGATCAGCTCGTCCTGCAGAAACACCTTGCCGACGTTCCAGCTGACGCCCTTCTCGACCATCCGGTCGCCGCAACCCAGCCGGTCGAAGATTTCCAGTGTCCGTTTGGCGAAGCAGATCGCGCGTGAGCCGCTCGACAGCGTGTCGTCGTTGTCCACCAGCACCACGTTCACGCCCTGCTGCGCGAGATCGATCGCCGCCGACAGGCCGACCGGCCCCGCCCCCACCACCACGACCGGCAGCAAGGCGGCCGCGGGGGCATCGTGCTCGGCGGCTCGAACATAGTCGAAGCGCAGTTTCTGGTAGTCGATCGACATGACGTCTCCTGAATTGAAATTAATTTATAGCAAGTCATATTGCTATTTACGAATTAAGAGAATTCTAGGACGGCGAGACCGGTGAGAAACACCTGTGTTTACCCTGGCTTCGTCACGGAATGACGCGAGCGGGTGGAACGGGGTTGGCGGGGGGTTTGATGAGCGGGATTGGCCGGAGTTGCCGGGCGCGATCGAGCGAGCGGATTGGCCGAGGGGTTAGGTTACGTCTGCGCACATCGCGCGGAGTGTTGGCTAGCCGTTCAGTTGACAGTCTTCCACGATGTCGCAAAGGCACTGCGAATCGCGGCACAGCACGCCGTCAGGCCTGCCAGGGAGTACTACGTGATTCGCTGACAATTTAGGGATGCATTCTCCTGCGGTACGCGATATGGGTTCGTGATAGTTATATCGTCGGCTCCGACCCCGTACCGCGATAGCAGATGGCGATTGGCTGCAAAGTGGGAACCCGGCGCTCCCACCCCACCCTGCAGTTCGCGCTCTCGCCGCGGGACCGGGCGTAGCTGACCGACCAATGCCGTCATGGTTTCGGTTGCCCGATACGTATTCTGGTGGGGCCCTTCATGTAAGAACGGCTCCCCTCACCAGCCACCTCAGAACGGCCTGGTCGGCAGATATTTTCCGTCGAGCGTGATCACCGCGCGCGAGCCGCCTTCCGGATCGTCGACTTTCTTGATGTCGAGTTTGAAATTGATTGCGCTGATGATACCGTCGCCGAACTTCTCATGAACCAGCGCCTTCAGCGTCGAACCGTAGATCTGCACTATTTCGTAAAACCGATAAATCGTTGGATCGGTCGGCACACCGCCCGGGATGCTGCCGCGCAGAGGGATGGTTTGCAACAGCCGGACTGCGTCTTCGCCGAGATCCAGCCTGTCGGCCACCATCTTCGCGGCGTCGGCTGGCAATGGATGCTGGCCGAGCAGCGCAGCAGTGACGAATGCCAGGCTGAGGCCCGTACCTTCGTTGATCTGCTCGAAGGACAGGTTCTTGCGGACCTTCGCGTCAACAATGGCGTCGGTCAACGCTTCACGGGGGGCCTGGCTATATTGAGATTGCGTCATGATGATGCTCCTTCAGATGAAATAACGTTGAAAAGCCGTTGTTCAGGCAGCGACAGTGAATCGAGCGGGGGTTGCACAAACGCGCGGATGGTCAGCAAGAGAAACGAAGCGGTTGGTCGTGCCATCGAGCGTATCGATCGAGCCGGTTTCGATGTCGTACACCCAGCCGTGCAGAACCAGGCGTCCCTGTTCGAGCGCAAGCCGCACGGAAGGATGAGTCCTGATGTTCGCGAGCTGGGCGATCACGTTTTCGCGCACCATCGATTCGACCCGGTCGCGTTCGCTCTCGTGTTGACGTGCCTCATTGACGACCTTTGCGGAATCCGCGTAATGCAGCCAGTTGCGCACTGCCGGCATGTGGTCCATGCATTTGCAGGTCGCAATGGCCGTCATCGCACCTCAATCGGAGTGGCCGCAGATCACCACATCCGTGACGCCGAGGGCGGCGACCGCGTATTCGACCGTGGCGGTCACGCCGCCCGGTTCTGGGCCGTACGACGGCACAATGTTGCCTGCGTTGCGAATGACGAACAGGTCGCCCGGCTCACGCTGCGTGACGAGTTCCGGCACGAGCCGACTGTCCGAGCACGAGATGAACAACGTATGCGGGTGCTGGCTCGTGGCCAACCGCTTGAATAGCTTTGAACGTTGCGGAAACACATCGCGTTGAAACTTCAGAAAGCCGTCAATGACTTCTCGCATATTTCACTCCATCTGGGTGTTGCCTGAGAACCGATGGACGAAGAATGCGCTGATCAAACTATATTTTCCAAGACCGATTTATTATTCTCTCTATAGGCAACACCAATAGTTTTAGAGGGCCTATGCTGCTCCGGCACATTCGTTACTTTCTGGCGGTCGCGGAATACCGCAATTTCACGCGGGCGGCCGAGGCGCTGCACGTATCGCAGCCGACGCTGTCGCAACAGATCAGGCAGTTCGAGGACACGCTGCAGGTGCAACTGCTCGACCGGTCAGGTCGGACGATCCAATTGACTGACGCCGGCGTGGTCTATGCGCGCTACGCGCAGCGCGCGCTGCACGACCTCGAGGCTGGAACGCGGGCGATCCACGACGTGCAGGAATTGAACCGCGGCTCACTGCGCCTGGGGATGACGCCGACGTTCATCGCGTATCTGATCGGTCCATTGCTGGAGAAGTACAACCGCCTCTATCCGAACATTACGCTGAACATCCGCGAAATGTCGCAGGAACGGATGGAGGCGTTGTTGAGCGAAGATGCGCTCGACGTCGGTATCGCGTTCAACGATACGCACACCACCGACATCGAAACCAACGTGCTTTTCGTCGAAGCCTTGGCGATGATGGTCGGCAAGTCACATCCGTATGCGCAGAAGCACACCACGTTGACACCGCACGAGTTTGAGCGCGAAGCACTCGTGCTGCTCAACGAAGAGTTTGCGACGCGTCACTACATCGATCGATATTGCAGACAACATGGCATTGCTCCGCGCATTGCGATGGAGGTCAATTCGATCAGCGCGGTCATCGCGATCGTGCAGCGCAGCGCGCTCGCCACGTTGCTACCGGCCGCCATTGCGCGTGAACACACCGAACTGTGTCTGGTGGACCTGGAGCCGGCCCTGCCGCGGCGAACCGCTGCGTTGCTGCTGCGCCAAGGCGCTTACCGAAGCGCGGCAGCACAGGCATTCATCACGCTGGCGCTTGAGGAAAGCAAGGCTGAGCCGGACGGCCGCGAGCAGAGTGGCGAATGAGCTATAGGAGGTTGATCGGCGACGCTCGCCGCGCACGCCCCGAGCGACTGGCGTACGAAAGAATCCCTTTATTCACGGCGCCCCAAGCTGCACGCTCTACGCCCGGCGGGAATATCGTGGTGATCCTTTGTGTGGCGATGCGTGCGATGGGCGTCGGCTCATTACTGCGGCGAGCTTAAAAGGATATTTGGATGGATAAGCTAAAGGAATCTGACTACTTCCACGACTGGAATATCAATGCCCTCGCCGTTCGAGACAGACACAAACTTATTGTGATGCTGGAATATGATGGGAAGCATGCAACTGCCACCTTTAGGGAAGGTCTGCACAACCCGCTTCCTGCGCATCGCGCAGTTTGCTGCCCGCGTTGTAGTGGCGGCGAAGACGCCGGGACCTCGATCACCGTTCTGTTCGAACCGTAGGAAGGTGCGTTTGCCGAAATT
>NZ_JABBFZ010000039.1 GCF_012927125.1 Paraburkholderia antibiotica | reverse complement strand
GGACATCAGCTATTTCCTGATGCAGCGATACAACTGGACTCGACCGCATCAATTCAATGACGGTCTAGCGCCGGCAGTCGCAGAAGAAAAACTTAACTCGGTGTCCGGCGTGAGTTGACCACTACAATATACGGATGTAGGTGAAATCCAAACGGCCGCATCAGCGGCCGTTGGCATTCGAAACGTCGAGAGACGCGTGCTTACTTCAGCACGACCTTCACGTCGAAGTATTTCGCGGCGAGGCGGTCGATCGTGCCGTCCGCCTTCAGGTCCTTCAGCGCGCCGTTCAGCGCATCCTTCAGCGCCTTGTCGTTCTTGCGCACGCCGTAGCCGACGCCCGCGCCGAGCAGCTTCTCGTCGCTGACGGCCGGACCGGCGAACTCGAAGCCCGCGCCCTGCGGCTTCTTCAGAAAGCCCTTCGACGCCGCTTCGGCATCCTGGAACGCTGCATCCAGACGACCCGACACGAGATCCGCGTAAATCTGGTCCTGCGTCTGATACGGCACGACGTCGACGCCGGCCGGCGCCCAGCGCGCCTTCGCATAGGTTTCCTGGATCGTGCCCTGCAGCACGCCGATATGTTTGCCCTTCAGCGAAGCCGGCGTCGGCTGCAGACCGCTGCCCTTCTTCGCGATCATCTGGTTCGGGATCGTGTAGATCGGATCGGTGAAATCGATCGCCTGACGACGCTGCTCGGTGATCGTCATGTCCGAGTTGATCGCGTTGAACTTGCGCGCTTCGAGCGCCGGGATCAGGCCGTCGAACGAATTCTCGACCCACACGCATTTGGCCTTCAGCTTCGCGCACACGGCATTGCCGACGTCGATGTCGAAGCCCTGCAATTCGCCCGCCGGCGATTTCGATTCGAACGGCGCGTACGACGCCTCGACGCCGAAGCGCACTTCCTTGATCTCAGCCGCCGACGCGGTGCCTGCCGTCAGCGCCGCCGTCGCGAACAGCGCGAGCGCGGCCATGTTGGGCCAATTCATCTTCATTACGGGTGTTCCTCTACGGTATTGACTAAAACGGAGCCGGATCGGCGTGGACGGGCGTCCCGCGCCCGCCGTGCCGCGGACTCGCGCGGCCAGCGTGGCGAATGCCGGCGAAATGCCGGCGACATCCGGGTGACATCCGGGTGTCATCCCATGAAATAGCGGCGAAATCAGCCGGGCGCCACAGCCGCGACGCCCGCGATTGTACACGCTACCTGTCTAGACAAGCTTGGACAGCGTTTCGTCGGTGGTGTCGATCACCAGCAGACCGGCGCGCAGGCCGGGTTTGACGGTCGCGTTCGGAAACACGATGCGCTCTTCGCCGTGACGCACGGTGTAGCTGTACGCGCCGTCGCGCGCGAGCAGCGTGCCCTTCGGGAACGGCGTGAAGTTCGGCACGTCCGCGGCGAGCAGCAGTTCGAACGCGTCGCTTTGCTTGGTCAGTTGATCGACGACGGTGAACACGCGCGGCAGCGTGACCGGCGCGTCCGCAGGCGCATCGACTCGGGTGCCGGCCAGCAGCGCGCGCACGCCGAGGTCGGCACCCGCGAAACGCGTCAGATCGTTCTGGCCGAACGGCCGCACCTTGCCGAGTTCGAGCGTGCAGGCCGCCGCGCCGCACGTCTGCGCGGTGAAGTGCGAATACGTGTTGCCCTTGGTCGTGTGCAGCAGCACGGCGTCGATGCACGCGTCACCGAGCCATTCGAACATCGCGCGTGCAAACGGCTGGCCGGTATGCGGCAGCAGCGCGAAACGCTCGAACGCGGACGCGCGGATCGCCGTATGCATGTCGATGTGCCAGCGCGCGCCGGACGCCGCCGATGCCGCCGCGAAAAAGCGCGTCGCGTGCGCTTCGAGCGCGGACGCGCGCGGCGCTTCATGACTGTCCGGCAACTGTAGATGACGGCCGCTGAAGAGCCGGTTCAGATCGTCGTCGCGATAGCGGCAGCCGTCGCGCATCGCGTCGAGGTTGCCGAGAATCACGAGCACGCGGCACGCCAACGCGGCGCGGCCGTGCGCGATGTCGGCGACGATGCGCGACAGCAATTCGATCGGCGCGGTTTCGTCGCCATGCACGCCCGCCGACACGAGCACGCTGCGTACGCTTTCAGGCGGATGCGTAGCGACGGGCGGCTCCATCAGCAACACGCCGTCGTCGAGCCATGACCAGCGCACGCCGTTCGCGCACTCGCCTGCCGATGCCTGCGCGGCAGGCCGCGAACCGGCGAGCGTCCATGCGAGGAAGTCGTCGAGCAGCGCGTTGAGCGGCGCGTCGGGCTGCGTATCGATCAACGCATCAGGCCGCGGAGTCGGCACCGGCATCGCGTGCTCAGCGCTGGAAGTCATACAGCGAACCCAGGTCGAGAATCTGCGTGAGTTCGTCGAGCGCGGTGCGCGATTCGACCAGCAGTTGCGGATCGGTCAGATCGGTCGGCGCGAGACGGTCGCGATAGTGCTTTTCGATCCATGCATCGAGCCGGCCGAACAGCGTGTCGTTCATCCACACGCCCGGCGCGACCGCCGCGCGCTCGGCATCGTCGAGCACCACGCGCAGACGCAGACACGCGGGACCGCCGCCGTTCTTCATGCTCTCGCGCAGATCGAACACCAGCACTTCGTCGATCGGACCGCTGCGCGCGGTCAGTTCGTCCAGATACGCGGCCACGCGCGGGTTTTCACGGCACTCCTGCGGCACCACCAGCACCTGCTTGCCGTCGGGGCGCGTCAGCAGCTGGCTGTTGAACAGATACGAGGTCACCGCATCGGCGACGCTCACCTGCGCATCGGGCACTTCGATCACGTTGAAGCCCGCATGCAGATGCGCGAGCTTCGAGCGCAGTTCGTCGTACACCGCGTTCTGCTCGACGAATGCAAGCTCATGGCAGAACAGCGTGTTGCGATTGCCGACCGCGATCACGTCGTTATGGAACACGCCCGCGTCGATCACTTCCGGATTCTGCTGCGCGTACACCGTCGCCGCTTCCTGCAGCCCGTGACGATGCGCGACCGCGCGGCTCGCCTCGAAAGTCTGGCGCGCCGGATAACGCTTTGGCTCCGGCCCGCGACGATATTCGCTGCGGCCATACACGAAGAACTCGACGCCGCGCGCGTTGTACTGCTCGCAAAAGCGCGTGTGGTTCGCCGCGCCTTCGTCGCCGAGTGCCGGCGTGCCGGGCAGCGCTTCGTGCACGACGAAGCGGTCGGTGTCGCTGAACATCGCGCGCAGCGTGCGGCGCGTCGATTCATGCTCGATCGCGCGATGCAGCTTGCTGCACAGATTGGCCGGCGTGAAATGCACGCGGCCGTCGTGCGTGTCGGCCGAGGGGCTCACGGTCGCCGCGTTCGCGGTCCACATCGCCGACGCCGAACTCGCGGCCGCCAGCAACTCGGGCGCATTCTGCGCGACCCGGGCGATCACGCTCGCGTCGTCGCCGGAAAAACCGAGCTCGCGCAACAGGCGCATCGACGGACGCTCCTGCGGCGGCAGCACGCCCTGATGAAAACCGAGGTCAGCAAGCTGCTTCATCTTGCGCAGACCCTGGCGCGCCGCGGCCTTCGGATTCGCGACCGACTTCTCGTTGTTCTGCGACGCGACGTTGCCGAACGAGAGCCCCGCGTAGTTGTGGGTCGGGCCGACCAGACCGTCGAAATTGGCTTCAGTGGCTTGCATCGTCGATCCTTAGAATTGGAGGCCCGGCGAGACGCTCGCGGGCATGTTCAATTGCGCGCTCTCGACCGAGGCCATCGGGTACGCGCAGTAGTCGGCGGCATAGAACGCGCTCGGCCGATGATTGCCCGAGCGACCCGGCCCGCCGAACGGCGCGCCCGACGACGCGCCATTGGTCGGCCGGTTCCAGTTGACGATGCCCGCGCGAATGGCGCGCTGGAAGTGCGTCCACAGCGCTTCGTCGTCGGCGAGCAGGCCCGCGGAGAGGCCGAACTCGGTGTCGTTGGCCTGCTCCAGCGCCGCGTCGAAATCGCGGTAGCGAATGATCTGTGCGAGCGGGCCGAAGTGCTCTTCGTCGGGCAGGTCCTTCACGTCGGTCACGTCGAGAATCGCCGGCGTGACGAAGCCGAGTTGCGGGTCGCGCTGTTCCATCTTCAGGAGCACCTTCGCGCCGCTCGCGAGCAGACGCGTCTGCGCTTCGATCAGACGCGAGGCCGCGCGCGCCGACACCACCGCGCCCATGAACGGCTGCGGCTCCGCGTTGTATTCGCCGACGCCGATGCGCTTCGTCACTTCGGTCAGGCGTTCAAGGAAGCGCTCGCCGAACGCATCGTCGGGCACGAAGATGCGGCGCGCGCACGTGCAGCGCTGCCCCGCCGACAGAAACGCCGACTGGATGGTGTGATGCACGGCCGCGTCGAGATCCGCGACCGGGCCGATCACGAGCGGATTGTTGCCGCCCATCTCGAGCGCGAGCACGATCTCCGGCCGACCGCCGAACTGTTTGTGCAGCAATGTTCCGGTATCCGAACTACCGGTGAAGAACAAGCCGTCGATCTGCCGGTGATTCGCGAGCGCGATGCCGGTGTCCTTCTCTCCTTGCACCAGATTCAGCACGCCGGCAGGCAGGCCCGCGTCGTGCCAGATCTGCACGGTCAGCGCCGCGACGCCGGGCGCAAGTTCGGACGGCTTGAACACGACCGCGTTACCGGCGATCAGCGCCGGCACGATATGCCCGTTCGGCAGATGACCCGGGAAGTTGTACGGCCCGAACACCGCAACCACGCCATGCGGACGATGCCGCAGCACCGCGGTGCCGTCAGCCATCGCCGAGCGCTTTTCGCCGGTGCGTTCGTTGTACGACTGGATCGAGATCTCGACCTTCGCGGCCATCGACGCCGCTTCGGTACGCGCTTCCCACAGCGGCTTGCCGGTCTCGCGACCGATCGCCTCGGCGAGCGCCTCCTTGCGCTCGGTGACGAGCGCGGCGAAGCGGCGCACCACCGCGCAACGCGCGTCGAGCGTCAGTGCCGACCATGCGGCGAATGCACGGCGCGCGCTACGTACCGCGCGCTCGACGTCGTCCGCCGACGCGCTGTTGCCCTGCCACACCACCGCGCCCGTACCGGGGTTGCGCGATGCGAATACGGGTCCTGTGCCGGCGGCCCATTCGCCGTCGATGAAAAGCTCGCTCATGATCATCCTTGTTTATGTTTGCCCGGCAGCACCCGCAGCGGATCGCCTGCCTTCACGTCGAGCGCGGCCGCCTCGGCGGCGCTCAGACGGAACACACCGTCGCGCGGCACGCCTGCCACCACGCCGACGCGAAAATCGCCGAGCGACGTGTTCGATACCATCGACTTCGGTCCGTCCTGCGACGCCGGCTCCGCTGCTTCGCCGATCTCGGCGGCCACCAGCACGCTCTCGCGCACGGTGCGCAAATCGGCGATATGGCATTCGAGCACCGGACCCGCATCGAAGATGTCGACGTGATTCTCGTAGCGCAGCCCCTCCGCCTCGAGCATGCGGCGCGCCGGAATCGTGTCGTTATGCGTAAGGCCGACGCAGCGCTGCGCCTCTTCCGGCAGCAGCTCGACGTAGACCGGATAACGCGGCATCAGCTCGGCGAGAAACGCCTTGCGGCCATGCGAGCTGAGGTAGTCGGCCGCGTTGAAATCGATCTGATAGAAGTGCGAACCGACCGCGCGCCAGAACGGCGACGTGCCCTGCTCGTCGAAATGGCCGCGCAACTCCGCGCACAGACGCTGCGGAAAACGCTCGCGGAACTGCGCGAGAAACATGAAGCGCGAGCGCGACAGCAGGCCGCCCACACCACTCGTGCGATACCGCGGGCTCAGGAACAGCGAGCACACTTCCGCGTAACCGGTGAGGTCGTGCGAAATATTCAGCGCGTGCATGCGCGTCCAGATGCCGAGGTCCTGGCTCGCGTGCACGACCGTGCTCACGCGATAGTTGTAGAACGGCTGCTGCAAACCGACTGCGGTTTCGATCCCGCACACGCCGGCGACGTCGCCGGTCGCGGTGTCTTCCATCACGAAGAAGTAGCCGGCCTCGTGCGGCTCGGCCTTGTCTTCCATCGTGCGACGCGCGCGTTCGACCCGCGCCGCGAGCGCATCGCGGTCCGGCTTGAAGGTGGTCAGGCCCGGCCCGGTTTCCTGCGCGAGCCGCATCAGCGCATCCACATCGCCTCGTTGTACTACGCGAACGACGATCATTGCGCGTCTCCCGATTGTTCATGCTGCGGCTGATGCAGCGGCACGCAACGCACCGCATCGCCGGCCTGGACGCCGAGCGCGGCACGCGCCGCCGACGACAACGCCGCACCAGCCTCCTTGCCCGGCGCGAGATCGCCGAGCACACAACGGAACTCGCCATCGGCGCCGTTGTGCGCGATCAGATACGTGTCGCCGTGACTCGCCGACGCCTCGCGCACCACGCGCGTTTCATTGCACTTCACGCTGACGCTGCGGTCCATCTGCGCGGTCAGCACCGGACCCGCGTCGAAAATATCGACGTAGCGGTCGGTCTCGAAGCCTTCCTCGAGATGAATCTCGTACGCGAGCAGCGCGTTCGCATCCGGCTCGCCGAGCACGCGCTGCGCCGCTTCGGGCAGCAGCGGCACATACACCGGATAGGTCGGCATCACCTCGGCGATGAAGGTGCGGCTGCGACCGCCCGATTCGACCTCGATATCGGCGAAATTGCGACCGAAGAACTTGCGCCCCACCGCTTCCCAGAACGGCGACACGCCGTTTTCATCGGTGACGCCGAGCAGCAGCGAGAACACCTCGGGCGTAAAGCGCTTGCGGTTCGCGGCGATGTACATCATCCGTGCGCGCGACATCAGTTGCGCGGCCGCGTCGCCACGCAGCGACGGATCGATGTAGTAGCCCGCGAGCCGGCTCTTGCCGGTCAGCTCGTGCGACATCGTCAACGCGTGAATCTTGCGATTCACGTGCAGCTCGCGCGACGCATGAATCAGCGCGTCGTTGCGAAACACGTAGAACGGGTCCGCGTAACCGGCCGCCGCGACGATGCTCGCAGTGCCCATCAGCTTGCCGGTCTGCGAGTCTTCGAGCACGAACAGATAGAACTCCTCGCCCGGAAAATCGACCTCCGAGCGGAACGAGTCTTCCGACAACGCGACGCGCGCCTCAAGCGCGCGCCGGTCATGCGGCAGGGAATGCAGCACCGGTTGCGCGGTGCGCGCCATATGCTCGAGCGCATCGAGATCGGCAAGGCGGCCTGGACGTACGAAGAGCATCATCGTTCCTGTTGAATGTGACGCATGATTCGCTGCATGCGCGAGTGCGCTTGCGCGTTGGACTGCGCGTGGGACTGCATCGACATCAGTGCGAAGCCGCCTGTGCCGCGCCGACCAGTTCGCCGAACGCCTTCTCCAGACGCGCGAAGCCTTCGGCCATGTCGTCGAGCGGCATGATCAGCGACGGCACGAAACGCAGCACGTCCGGGCCCGCCATCAGCATGATCACGCCATGCTGGCCGGCCGCGGTGACGAAGTCCTTCGCGCGGCCCTTGAACGCGTCGTTCAGTTCGGCACCGATTAGCAGACCCTTGCCGCGCACTTCGGTGAAGAGGCCGAAGCGCTCGTTGAGCTTCGCGAGATGACCCTTCAGCGCTTCGCCGCGCGTGCGCACGCCTTCGAGCAGCTTCGGATCGCTGACGAGCTCGACCACTTTTTCGGCGATCGCCGAACCGAGCGGATTACCGCCGTACGTGGTGCCGTGCACGCCGACCTTGAAATGCGCGGCCAGTTCGTTGGTGGTCAGCATCGCGCCGATCGGGAAGCCGTTGCCGAGCGCCTTCGCGGTGGTCAGGATGTCCGGCGTGACGCCCGTGTGCTGGTACGCGTAGAAGTAGCCGCTGCGGCCCACGCCGGTTTGCACTTCGTCGAAAATCAGCAGCGTGCCGTGCTGGTCGCAGGCCTCGCGCAGCGCTTTCAGGAACGCCGGATCGGCCGGGATCACGCCGCCCTCGCCCTGGATCGGCTCGACGATCACCGCGCAGGTCTGCGCGCCGATCGCTTTCTTCGCCGCTTCGATGTCGTTGTACGGCAGATGCGTGATGCCGGCCGGCACCGGGCCGAAGCCTTCCGAATACTTCGGCTGACCGCCGACGCTGACGGTGAACAGCGTGCGGCCGTGGAACGACTGCGTGAAGGAAATGATTTCAGCCTTGTCCGCGCCGAAACGGTCGAACGCGACGCGACGCGCGAGCTTCAGCGCGGCTTCGTTCGCTTCGGCGCCCGAGTTCGCGAAGAACGCGCGGTCGGCGAACGTGAGGTTTTCGAGGCGCTTCGCGAGACGCAGCACCGGCTCGTTGGTGTAGCCATTGCCGATGTGCCACAGCTTGCTACCCTGCTCGTGCAGCACCTTCAGCAGTTCGGGATGCGCATGACCGAGCGCGGTGACGGCGATGCCGCCGGCGAAGTCGACATAATCGCGGCCTTGCGTGTCCCACACGCGCGAGCCGACGCCGCGATCCGGCACGAAGGCGGCGGGGGAAAACACCGGCACCATGACTTCGTCGAAGGTCTGGCGTGTCACAGTCAGGTCGTTCATGGCAAATCCTCGTTTCGGGTGACAGGTAATACAGCTAGTGTAGGAAACCGCGCGCGATCCGTCTTGCGCATACGCGACGCTTTCTATGGGGTTCCGCGCGGCCTCGAAGGCCCCGCCCGCGCTCAGTCTTCTTCGGGGCGCTCAATCAGCGCGGCCGGCCGCGGCTCGCTCGCGCCGCCGTGCGCGCCGGTCTGGCGGTCGATCCAGTTGCGGCGATCCTCGCGCGGCGTGACGCCGAAACGCTCGCGATAAGCGTTCGAAAAGTGCGCGGCCGACGAAAATCCGCACGCGAGGCTGATCTGCACGACCGACTTGCTGGTGCGCTGCAATTGCGTGCGCGCCTTCGAGAGCCGCAGCCCCAGATAGTACTTGGACGGCATCGAGCCGAGATACTGACGGAACAGGCGTTCCAGCTGCCGGCGCGACACGCCGACGAGGCCGGCGATTTCGTCACTGGTCAGCGGGTCTTCGATGTTCGCTTCCATCAGCAGCAGCGCATCGTTCAGGCGCGGATGACGCTCGCCGGGCGCGGTCACGAACGGAATGCGCTGGCGTTCCTCGCCCGCGCGCAACACGCCGACGCCGAGCGTATCGGCGATGCGCTCCGCGAGCTCGGGGCCGTGCTCGCGGCCGATCATCGCGAGCATGAAGTCGACGGTCGCCTGACCGCCCGCGCAGGTTGCGCGATCGCGGTCGATTTCGAAGATCTGCTGGGTAACGATGGTGCGTTCGAACTGTTCGGAGAACTGCTGATACGTCTCCCAGTTCACGCTCACGCGGTAGCCGGACAACTGCCCCGCCATCGCGAGCCACCACACGCCGTGGTGGATGCCGGTGACGAGCGGCGTGCGCTGGCCAACGCGCGCGAGACTCGCGAGAAACAGGCGATAGTCGGCGAACTGCTGGAAGCGCTCGCTGACGATGATCAGCCAGTCGCACGCGATCGCGTCGCCGAACGCGGCATCGGCCGGCCATTGCGCGCCGCCCGCGAGCGGCACCGCGCGGCCGTCCCACGAACACACCTGCACACGGTACAGCGCGCGGCCGTCGATTTCGTTGGCGAGATTCAGTGCATCGACGATCGGCCCGACGCCCGACATCGACACAGGCGGCAACGCGACGATCGCGACCTGCGTCGTGCGGGCGGGGCTGGACGTGCGGGCCATCGCTGGCGAGGCTCGGGAGGCGAAGCTAACGCGCGGATGAACCGCGCGTTACTTCAGGCTGCCGGACAGGAACTGCTTGAGGCGTTCGCTGCGCGGCGCGGTGAGCACCTCGGCGGGATTGCCCTCTTCCTCGGTGCGGCCCTGGTGCAGGAACATCACGTGGTTCGACACGTTGCGCGCGAAACCCATTTCGTGCGTGACGACGATCATCGTGCGGCCTTCCTCGGCGAGCTTCTGCATCACCTTCAGCACTTCGCCGACGAGTTCCGGGTCGAGCGCGGAAGTCGGCTCGTCGAACAGCATCACGTCCGGGTTCATCGCCAACGCGCGCGCAATCGCGACACGCTGCTGCTGGCCGCCCGACAGATGCGACGGATACTGCTTCTCCAGACGCGGCGCGAGGCCGACTTTCTCCAGATACTCGCGCGCGCGGTCCTCGGCTTCCTTGCGCTTCAGACCGAGCACATGAATCGGCGCTTCGATGATGTTCTCGAGCACGTTCATATGCGCCCACAGGTTGAAGTGCTGGAACACCATCGCGAGCTTGGTGCGGATGCGCTGCAACTGCTTGTGATCGGCGACTTCGAGATTGCCCGCGCGATCGGATTTCGTCTTCACCGCTTCGCCGTCGACGATGATCTGCCCGGCGTTCGGCCGCTCGAGGAAATTAATGCAACGCAGGAAGGTGCTCTTGCCCGAGCCGCTCGCGCCGATGATGCTGATCACGTCGCCCTTGTTCGCGTTCAGCGACACGCCCTTGAGCACTTCGTTGTCGCCGTAGCGCTTGTGGATGTCCTGTACGGCGAGCTTGCAAGCTTCGGTTTGAGTCGTATGGAGCAAGATGCTCTCCCTGTGAAAATACGGATCGATCTATGCGGATGCCGCCGCGCCGACGCGGCCGGCATCCGATGCCAGGGCGTCAACGCGCGCCCGCTTTGCACCTGGTTCGCACTCAGTGCGTGCGCACCGCCAGATGCGCGAGCCAGCGACGCTCGGCGCGCCGGAACAGCGCCACCAGCGCGAACGACACCACGAGGTAAATCAGCGCCGCGAGTCCGAACGCATTGAACGACTGATAGGTCGCCGAGTTCGCGTCGCGCGCGACCTTCAGGATGTCGGGCACGGTGGCCGTGAACGCCACCGTGGTCGCGTGCAGCATCAGGATCACTTCGTTACTGTACAACGGCAACGCCCGACGCAGCGCGGACGGTATCACAATGCGCCGGTACATCGTGAACCAGCTCATCCCATACGCACGCGCGGCTTCGACTTCGCCGTGCGAGGTCGAGCGGATCGCGCCCGCGAAAATCTCGGTGGTGTACGCGCAGGTGTTCAGCGCGAACGCGAGGATCGCGCAGTTGAAGCCGCTGCGGAAAAACGCATCGAGCAGACTGTGCGAGCGCACGAACGCGAGACTGTACATGCCGGTGTAGATCAGCAGCAGCTGCACGTAAAGCGGCGTGCCGCGAAACACGTAGGTGTAGAGACGCACCGGCGTGGACAGCCAGCGCTTCCTCGACACGCGCGCCACCGCGAGCGGCACCGCGCAGACGAAACCGATCGCAATCGATGCCACCAGCAGCCACAGCGTGACCGCGAGACCCGAGATGCGCTGACCGTCCCAGAACAGGTACGCCTTCCAGAACTGATTGAGGATGTCGATCATGGCGCTCAGAGCTCCGCGTGGCGTACGCCGATCGAATAGCGGCGGTTCAGCCAGATCAGCACGAGGTTCGATACGGTGGTGATCGCCAGATAGATCAGCGCGGCGACCAGGATGAAGAAAAACATGTTGAAGGTGCTCTTGCCCGCGTCCTGCGCGGCCTTGACGACGTCCGCCAGACCGATGATCGACACCAGCGCGGTTGCCTTGACCAGCACCTGCCAGTTGTTGCCGATGCCCGGCAGCGCGAAGCGCATCATCTGCGGAAACAGAATGCGCGTGAACACGCGCACACCGCTCATTCCGTACGCGCTGCCCGCCTCGAGCTGGCCGCGCGGCACCGCGAGGAACGCGCCGCGGAAGGTTTCGGTGAAATACGCGCCGTAGATGAAGCCGAGCGTCAGCACGCCGGCCACGAACGGATCGATGTCGAACTGCTGCCAGCCGAACGCGTCGGTGAGATCGTTGACCGCGATCTGGATGCTGTAGAACAGCAGCAGCATCAGCACGAGATCGGGCACCGAGCGGATCAGCGTCGTATAGCCGGTTGCGATGGCCCGCAGCGGGCGGTTGAGCGACAGTTTCGCCGCCGCGCCCGCGAGGCCGAGCAACACGGCGGCCGCCAGCGACAGAACGGACAGTTCGATCGTCTGGAGCGTGCCGGCGAGCAGCACGGGACCAAAGCCGTATAGGAACACGCGTGTCTCCATCCAGGTTTTGTTGAAATCGCGGATGGCGGCGGCATGGGCCTGCCCGCTACTCCGGCATGGCGCGGAGTCTCGCAAGCGAAAATCAATTTCTCAAATACAGGGCGCGTGCTTTGCTGCAACGCAGCAAAAGCCCTTTTCCGATGATGACGGGCCCGTAACGCTTGGTTTAACAAGAGTTATCGTTTTGTCAGGTACGACGCCCACGCGCGGCCGTGCCGCGATTTCGCAAGTTTGGGGTCGCTTTTTCGATATATCGCGGGACGGCTGTGGCGCCGCCCGCCTGCCCTCGTGTCCGCCCGCCTGCCGGCTAGTGCCCGCGGATCACGTCCGAGCGCGAGGTCGTGTACACCCGCTGGTTCTGATCGAAGTGCACGTTGAAGAAGCCTTCCCCAGTCACGCCGCCTTCGCGCCACTTCCAGCTCCACACCGTTTCCGGCTTGAGCGGAAACACCGCGATCTCACCGGGCTTGCCGAGCAGGCGACGCACTTCGTCCTCGCTCATGCCGAGGCGGATCTTCGCGAAGTTCTCCGCGGTCAGCACCTGGGTGATCGCCTGCAGCTTGCCGTCGCGATCGATGTCGACCATATACGTATTCAGACCTTGCGGACCGCGCGGATATTCGAAGCGCTTCGAGCCGTCGGTGAAGGTGCGTTCGGTTTCGGGCTTGCCCATTTGCGCGCGGATCTGCGCCTCGGTGGTGAGGCCCGGCGTCATGTCCTTGAGCAATAGCGCGTCCGGTTTGACGGTGTTGAAGAAGTCTTTGAGTTTTTGCACGGCCTGATCGCCTTGTTGCTGGTCGCAGCCGGTCAGCGCGAAGCACGCTGCCAGCACCGCGACACCGAGCGGTTTGAAACTCACGGCATGTCCTGTCCGGATGCGCGCTGCGCTGTCGATGCAATGCCTGCGCGCATGGCCGGTCTGTGGTGGGGTGTCGCAAGCATAACCGCGCGTCGGCAAAATCGCGAGCAAGGTGAAAAACGAGGGACGAGAAGCGCAAGACGACAGACGCGAGCGCCGCGCCACATCGCAGAGACGGCCGAAAACGGGAAAGTCAAATGCAAGGAGGCCCCAGGCCGCCAGAAGCAAAAAGGCGACGCAGTACCACTGCGTCGCCAGCTCGGTCGACAGGTTCGACCGGAAATGACAGCGGCTTCGTCGCCGCCTTGCGCGAAGCACCGTGGACGACGCGCAGCGGTCTGCGCCGACGCGACGATGAGCCACCTTGGCCGCTCACCTTGCGCCATCGTCGGAATGACAAACCGCTGCCGTGTATGGTCGCCCTGGTCCCTCGATAAGCCTTCCTGATGGCGCTTAATCTAACCGTATTGGCGGCTTTAGACGAGAGCGCGTTTACACCGAATCGGCAGATGATTCGCGCCCCCAGCCACGCCGTTCAGATCACCCGGAAGCCATGCGTGCCATCGCGCGCGAGTTGCGCGACGAGCCCATGCTCCCACTCCAGATACGCGCTCATCGCTTCGCGCGCATTGTCGGTGCCTTCGTAGGGCCGCTGATAACGATCGATCCGCGGCGACGCCATACGCGCGCCGCCCGCCTCGACCGGCAACCCCGCGTCGATCCACGCGACCGTGCCACCGCGCAGCACCTGCACCGGCCGCCCGGTCGCCGCCGCGAGTTCCGGCGCGACGAAGCGCGCGAGCACCGCGCTGCTGCACGTCACCACGTAACGCTTCGCATCGGGCAGCATCCGCAGCGCGTCGTCGAGCTGGCTGCGGATCACGAACCACGCGCCCGGCACATGCCGCTTCAGATAGTTCGTGCTGCTCGTGAAATCGAGCACCACGGTACCCGGCGCCTGCAGCAACGCGGCGAGCTCGGCCGGCGCGATGTCGTCGACGTCGGGCGGCACGACCGCGTGACGCGCGGGCGGCGTCATCCCCTTCTCGGCGAAATCGGCGGACGTCAGACCGTCGACCACGTACACCTCGACGTTCATCTGCGCGAGCCACGACGCGGTCATGTTCGCACGCACGCCGTCGCTGTCCGCGAGAATCACGCGCGCGCCGCGCACCGGGACAAACTGATCCGTTTCCTGCACCAACTGTCCGCCCGGTGCGCTACGAAAACCGGGCACGTGGCCCGCTTCGTATTCCTCGGGCGTGCGCACGTCGAAGCGATACACGGTGCGGACCTCTTCGTCGGCCCAGCGACGCGCTTCGTCGCGCGAGGTGCGGCGCACGCGCGCACGATCGGCGACCGCACGCGCGCCGTCGGCGGTGGCACGGCGCAGGGTATCGTCGAGCGTGCCTTCGGCGCGCCGCGCGCTGCCATGCGCGAGCGGCTGACCGGCGAGCGTCCAGCCCATCGTGCCG
The DNA here is from genome assembly GCF_012927125.1 of Paraburkholderia antibiotica. Lineage (GTDB taxonomy): Bacteria > Pseudomonadota > Gammaproteobacteria > Burkholderiales > Burkholderiaceae > Paraburkholderia > Paraburkholderia antibiotica. The sequence goes on along the minus strand of NZ_JABBFZ010000039.1, from coordinate 10,296 downwards.
TTGCGCAGCGCGGCGACCGGATTCGGCACGCCCGCGTTGATCAGCGACTGCGCGCCGATGATGCTGCGCGTGCGCCCCGCGCAATTGACGATGATTCGCGTGGCCGGATCCGGCGCGAGCTGCCGCGCGCGCAGCACCAGTTCCGCGCCCGGCACGTTGATGCTGCCAGGAATGTTCATGGTCTGAAACTCGTCGAAGCGGCGCGCGTCGAGCACGACGACGTCGGCCTCGCGATCGAACAACGCCTGCACCTCGTGCGCGGACAGCGACGGCGTATGCCGCACGCTCTCGACCAGTTCGCCGAACGCCTTGCTCGGCACGTTGACGTCGCTGAACAGCTCGCCGCCCGCTTCGCGCCAGCCGTGCAGGCCGCCTTCGAGCAACGCGACATCGGTATAGCCGAGTTCGGCGAGACGTTCGGCCGCGCGCCACGCGAGGCCCTCGCCGGCATCGAACACGACGAGCGGTACGCCCGGGCGCGGCAGCCGCAGCGGCGCATCGAGTTCGAGCCGCGACAGCGGCAGATTGGCGGCAAACAACGGATGACTGCGGGCGTGCGGCGCTTCCTCGCGCACGTCGAGAAGCGCGATCTCCGCGCGGTCGAGCAACGCGTGACACACCTCTTCGAATGATCGGGTACGAAACTCTTTGACGACATTCATAGGATCGGGAACTCCTTCGCAACATTCCAGATATCCGGCGACACACCCGGTCACCGTACCGATGATTCAACCGTACACTCGAATGCGGATCGGCGCACGGTCACTCAGTGGATTGCTTATATGCGCGCGGCGTCAATGCCAAGCCGTGGCGCGCAAACACGCGTGTCGATCGCAATGGAGGCGCAATTTTCGCGCCACGTGGGGCGGGTCAGCGGCTCAGGCCATTGGCGCCGGCAACGCCACAGCGGCAGCCGCGGACCTCGGCAGCACCAGGCAACATGCGGCAACACCGCGACACGCCGACACCCACCACACCAACCCTTCGGCCGATGTGGACATCGCCGCGCCGCCAGCAGAAAAATGCCGCCTTTGCCACAATGCCCCATCGCGCGAAAGCGCCGCCAACCGCAATCAACAGACAATGATCCCCTTCTCGGTCCTCGATCTTTCGCCGGTCGCCTCGGGCGCCACGCCGGCCGACGCCTTCAGGAACACGCTATCGCTCGCGCAGCACGTGGAAAAGCTCGATTACAAGCGCTACTGGCTCGCCGAGCATCACAACATGCCGGGCATCGCGAGCGCGGCGACCTCGGTCGTGATCGGCTATGTGGCCGGCGGCACGAAGACGATTCGGGTTGGCTCCGGCGGCATCATGCTGCCGAACCATGCGCCGCTCGTGATCGCCGAGCAGTTCGGCACGCTCGCGTCGCTGTATCCGGGGCGGATCGATCTCGGCCTCGGCCGCGCGCCCGGTACCGATCAGACCACCGCCCGCGCGCTGCGCCGCGATCTGCACGCGAGCGCCGAAACCTTCCCGGACGACGTCGTCGAGTTGCAGCGCTATTTCGCCGATCCGGTCGAAGGTCAACGGATTCGCGCGGTGCCGGGCGCGGGTCTGCACGTGCCGCTGTGGCTGCTCGGCTCGTCGATGTACAGCGCGCAGCTGGCCGCGGCGCTCGGCCTGCCGTTCGCGTTCGCGTCGCACTTCGCGCCCGATTACATGCTGAGCGCGCTGCAGGTGTATCGCGCGCAGTTCCGGCCGTCGGCGACGCTGGAGAAGCCCTACGCGATGGTCGGCGTGAATCTGTTCGCGGCCGATACCAACGAGGAAGCCGCGCGCCTGTTCACATCGCTACAGCAGCAGTTCATCAAGCTGCGGCGCGGCACGCCGGGGCAGTTGCAGCCGCCGGTCGAGCAGCTCGACGCGTCGGAGATGGAGCTGAACAATGTCTCGCGCTCGCTCGCCTGCACGGCGCTCGGCGATCGCGACGCGGTTCGCGAAGCGCTGCTGTCGATCATCGAGCAAACCGGCGCGAACGAACTGATGCTGACCGCGCAGATTTACGATCACGCGGCGCGGCTGCGTTCGTTCGAAATCGGCGCGGAGATTCGGGACGAGTTGAACAACGGGAAATAAGCGGCGGATAGAGTAAGAACAGGTCGGGCGCGCTACCGTCGCATTTCTGTCGCAATTCGATTGCGCGGTGCTTCGAGGATCGGAGCGGCGACTGTCCCGCAGGCTGACGACGGACTCCCCGCCTCCGCGCCCATCAGCCGTCCGTCGACACGGTGATCGCCTCCCACGCATCGAATTCCGCGTTCAATGCCGACAACTTGTCTCGAACGAGCCCGAGCGCGTCGCTGCCGAGCAGAAGATGCGCGGGCGGATGATCCGCGGCGATGGCGGCCAGCATCGCGCGCGCCGCTTTGCTCGGATCGCCCAGTTGCCTGCCGCTTTTTTCTTCGCGGGCCTCGCGGACGGGATTGAACATGTCGTCGTAGTCCGCGATCGAGCGCGGGGTCCGCATCATCGAACGACCTGCCCAGTCGGTGCGAAACGAGCCCGGCGCCACCGCCGTCACGGCAATACCGAAGGGCTTGACCTCCTTGCCGAGCGCCTCGGAGATGCCCTCCAGCGCAAACTTGCTCCCGCAGTAATAGGCGATCCCCGGCATCGTGATGTAGCCGCCCATCGACGTGATATTCAGAATATGGCCGCGACGGCGCTCGCGCATGGAGGGCAGCACGGCCTTCATCATCGCGACCGCGCCAAATACGTTCACATCGAACTGTCGACGCATTTCCGCAAGCGGCGATTCCTCCATGATGCCCTCGTGCCCGTAGCCGGCATTGTTGACCAGCACATCGATGGGGCCAACGCTCGCCTCGATGTCCGCCACGACGCCGTCGATCGAGTCGAAGTCCGTCACGTCGAGCACACATCCCCAGGCCGCCCCCGGGGACAAGGACTCGAATTCCCGCTTTGCGTCGGCACTTCTCACCGTACCGACGACCTTATGCCCTACCGCCAGCGCTTCCTGTGCGAGCGCGCGACCAAAGCCGCTGCTGACGCCGGTGATGAGCAGAGTTTTGCTGGATGCCATTGAAGCTTCTCCCGAATGTCGATTGGAGAGTGCATACTAGTCTGACGATCCATGCAAAATAAGCCGAATTCCGCTGATTTTCTTGCCTAAAACTATGAGCACGATACGCGCTTCGAGCCAGCAATCCGATCTGCCCTCGCGCAGCCAGAAGCGCATGGTTGCGTTGCTGCGCGCGTTGGCGCCCGACGAGGGCTACAACCTGACCGCACTACCGAGCGTGCGCATCCTGCGATCGAACCGGGCGCTATCGCGCACGCCCGTTCTGTACGACCCCGGTATCGTGATCGTCTGTCAGGGCCGCAAGCGAGGTTATTTCGGCGACCAGCTCTATCTGTACGACGAGCGTCACTACCTGGCCGTATCCGTGCCGGTGCCATTTAGTATGGAGACCGATGCAACCGAGGAGCGCCCGCTACTCGCGCTGTATCTGCACCTCGATTTCGCGTTGGCCGCCGAACTGGCGGAACGGATCGACCTCGAAGGCGAGGAAGCGCGCGCATCCGCCCCGCAAAGCATGATGTCGACGCCGATGGACGACGCGATGCAGGCGTCCGTGCTGCGTTTTCTGGAGGCGATGAGTCGGCCGCTCGAAGCTGCCGTGTTGGGCACCGGGCTGCTGCGTGAACTGTATTTCCGCGTGCTCACTGGCGCCCAGGGAAGCTCGTTGCGCGAGGCGTTGACGATGCGAGGACAGTTCGGCCAGATCGGTCGCTCGCTGCGCCTGATTCATGCAAGCTATGCGCAGCCCCTCGACGTCAGGCAACTGGCCGACGAAGCGGGAATGAGCCTGCCGAGTTTTCACAGCCACTTCAAGGCCATTACGCAGGTGTCGCCGATGCAATACGTGAAGTCGACGCGCCTTCATCAGGCACGCCTGTTGATGGTGCGCAACGAGCTGACCGCGGAGGCGGCGGGACACGCTGTGGGTTACGCGAGTCCGTCCCAGTTCAGCCGGGAATTCAGGCGTCTGTTTGGCTTGACGCCGGCGGCGGAGGCGAGGCGTATGCGCGAGGGCTTTGCGATTCCGGCGGCATTTGCCGATGCGGTTTATGTGTCGTCGCATTGAATCGTATGCGCGGAACAGGTGAAATAATCCTCTGCGGACTTTTCTCAGGTGCCTGTGTCGCTCTTACTATGACGCCCGGTCCGGACATGTTGCTAATAGCGTCCCGAAGCGTTAGCCAGGGACGATCTGCCGGCTTCGCATCGCTTGCCGGAATTCTGGTAGGAACCTATTGCCACGCCATGGCAGCAGCGTTTGGCCTGGCCCGGCTGTTTCTCTCCGTTCCCATTGCCTACGATGTAGTCCGGTTCGCTGGCGCGACCTACCTGCTCTATCTCGCATGGAAGACTCTTGGCGCGTCCCCAACCCCGACTGCGCCGTCCGGGTGTGAAGCGCGGTTTCCCGTTCGAAAGATTTTTAGGCAGGGGCGGCTAACTAACCTGCTCAATCCGAAGATGGCCTTGTTCGTCCTCGCACTGTTCCCGCAATTTGTGCGTCCTCAAGACGGGGCAGTGGCCTTCCAGATCTTGACGCTCGCGACAGTGCTCAACTTCATCGGTTTAATCGTGAACGGTGTCGTCATTCTTTCCGCAAGTCGACTTAGCCAGCGGTGGGCTGGCCGACGCCGTCACTCTCGGACACCTCAATATCTGCTTGCGTCGGCTTTCGCCGGATTGGCAGCGAGACTTGCTTTCGCGAGCCGTCATTGAGCACCAGAAGGTAAGGCGCTCTTCGTTGCAGTGTCCAAGGCGACAATTGTCGCCGATCCAGGCGGCTTAAGTGAATGTCCCTGGATGGCCGAGCCATGACGCTCGAAACCGGTTCGACGCCCATTCCGATCGCCCCGGTAGGAGTGTCTGCCGGCCAGTGCTTGCCCCCACTGAAAAAAGCACCTCCTTTCACGGCGTAGACCGTAGCCTCACACCCGCAACAGACACATGCGAAGTGCCACCGTGCTCGCACGCAAATCGCCCTTAAAACCGATGCCGCAACCCAAGCGCCAACAGCAATTGCGATTTCGCGCCCTGCCCGGCCGGCCCAATCAGGTTGAGCGCGGCGGTCGTGGCGTCGCCCGCCGCGCGCTGATACACCGTAGAAAAATGCACGTCGGTGCGTTTGGACAGGAAATACGCGGCGCCGAAATTAAGCTGGTGCCACCGGGGTTTCGTACCGTTCGCGTAGGCATTGGCGCCCGTGCCCGTGTAGCCCGAGCCATCGGTGAAGATATACGCGAGTCCGACCAGAAACGCCGGCGTGATCTGATATCTGCCGTTCAACTCGTAGTTGTCGACGCGGATATCGCGGCCGTTCGCATAGTCGAGCCGCGCGTCGGAATACACGAAATTGACGCTCAACGCATCCCACGTGTACCCCGAGCCCACAGTGAAAACCTGCTGTCGGGTCACGAAGCCGACGTTGTAGAAGATGTTGCTCGGGCCGCTGTATTCGTCGCCGATTGCGCCGCCCGGATTGGTGGACGCCGCCAGACCCGCCGATGGATTGTTCACCAGCAGAAAGCTCGACGCGAACCGCAAGGGCCCGTCGCTATAGCGCACGCCGAGCGCCCACGCGCGGTTGTTGGCGAAGCCTGCGCCATTGGGGCCGCTCGCCTGGTTGCTGAACGCGTACAAGCCGCCTAATTGCAGGCCCGGCAGCGGCGACACCTGATATTTGACCGAATTGTTGAGCCGGAACGTCTGAAACGAATTGTCGACGTCGCCGACATGTGCGCCGTAGATACTGCCGAACTGCGTCCACGACAGCAGCGGCGCTACGTAGTCGAACGTGTAGTCATACTGACGACCTAGCGTCAGCGAGCCGTAGCGGCTGTCGGACAGACCGACGAATGCCTGCCGGCCGAACATCCGCCCGCCCATCGCAAACGCGCCGGTCGTGCCGCTAAAGCCGTTTTCCAGCGTAAAAATCGCGCTGAGGCCGTTGCCCAGATTTTCGGTGCCGGTCAACCCCCAACGGTCTCCACTGCCAAAACCGGTGGCGGCCGATGTGCGGCTCTTGCCCACCGCATGCGGTCCGCTCGCGACCGAGTTCACATACGCGATGCCGTTATCGATAATTCCGTATAACGTCACCGAGTTCTGCGCATGAGCGACAGGTGCGGCGAGAGCACAGGAAATCGAAGCTGCGAGAAGTGTCTTTTTCATATAGTTATCCTGATTATTATGTTTCCAGATTCAGAGAATCCGGCTACTGCGGTAACGACTGCAAGCAGACTCAGCTCGTTTGAACGGGCTCCGGAGCTGGAGCCCGCGTCACTACCCGCCTACTCTTCGAGCGGGAGATTCGCCAGCGTTTCGCGCCGCATCGGCGGCCGCAAAACCATGCGCAGCACGACGATGCCGGCCACCAGCACGCATGCGGCCAGTTCGTTGCCGGCGCTCAGGCTGCCGGTCTGCACCTTGAGCCAGCCGCTCAGCGTCGCGCTTAGAAAGCCGCCGATCGAGCCAAGCGTCGCCATGATCGCAATACCATGACGAGCGGCGTGCTCCGACAGATAGGTCGTGGGTGTGGTCCAGAACAGACTGAGCGCGGTAAAGATGCCCGCCGAGCCGATGCACAGCAGCGCGACCGTGGCCGGTGTGTTGCCGCCCGCGTAGCGCAGCGACAGGAACGCGACGACCGTCAGCAACGCGCCGGCCGTGATGTGCCAGAAGCGCTCCAGCCGATGATCCGAGCTACGCGACATCAGATACGCACCAAGCGCGCTGACGATCGCAATCAGGCTGCTATAGACGCCGATTTCGAGCGGCGTCGCAACACCGGCCTCGCGCAACAACGTCGGCGTCCACGTTCCGAAGATATTCAGGCACCAGAAGATCGCGAAGTACACGAACGCGTAGCCATACACGCGCGGGTCCATCGCGACGTCGCGAAAGCTCGCGTTGCGATGCGCGGTGTTGCCGACGCTGCGGCGAATATCATCCTCGATGAATCGTGCTTCCTGCTCGCTGAGCCAGCGCGCCTGCCTGGGACCGTCCGTGAGCCACCACCAGGCCATCACCCCCAGTACGACCGCCGGCGCGCCCTCGAGCAGGAACAGCCACTGCCAACCTTCCAGCGTGCCGGTACGGCCGAAACGCTGCAGGATCCAGCCCGCCAGAGGGCCGCCGATAATCCCCGCGAGCGTCGGGCTAATCTCGAACAGACTCATCATCTGTCCGCGCAGCCGCTGCGGAAACCAGTAGGTCAGATAGAGAATCACGCAAGGCGCGAAGGCGGCCTCGCTCGCGCCGATCAGAAAGCGCACCAGATAGAACTCGCGTTGCGAACTCGCGAACGCGAGCACGATCGTGCACAGCCCCCAGATCGTCATGATCGTCGCCATCGTGCGACGTGCGCCGATCCAGCCGACCAGCTTCATGCCGGGGATCACGAAAGCGGTGTAACCGAGGAACAGCATGCCGGCCGCGAGTCCGTAATCCGCCTCGGTCAGATGCAGGCTTTGCAGAAACTGCAGCTTCGCAAAGCTGATATTGACGCGATCGACAAAGTTCACCACGTAGCAGATGAACAAAAACGGAATCAGTCGCCACGCGACGCGCCGATAAATAGGGGAAGCGCTGGCTGAAAGGCCGGCTGATGTCATGTCGTCTCCTGAATCTTCTGTTCTGTGATGCCGCATCCGTACCGGCGGCTCTTTGCGGAGCAGGATACGACGCCGCGCTTTCCATAACCAAGTTAAGCAACTGCGCGTGCGCCGCTTCCCCTATGCCTCCCCTACACCTCCCGCCGCGCGTCGCCGCCACGACGCTGCCGCTATACTGGTGCCCAGCTTGAACTGGCGAGGCCTGAAACGCTATGTCGCATTCCCACACCCTTCCGCCTACGTCCGATTTCAAGGCACCGAAAGACATCGACGATTTCCTCGTATTGCGTCTGCGCCGTGTCGCGGTCACCGCCGCCGAGGGCCCTGCCTATATGTACGAGCACACGCTCGGCATCGGCCGGCGCGACGTCCGGATACTCGGCACGATCCGGCGTAATCCGAACCTCTCGCTCAAAGCACTCAGCGAGCAATTGAACATCAGCGCGGTGCTCGTCAGCCGCTATATCTCCGAACTCAGCGCGCGCAATCTCGTGAGGAAAACCCGTAGCCCCGACGACACGCGGCTCGCGGTACTCGCCTTGACACCGGCCGGGGAAGCGATCTACGCGCAAGGTCTGCAGCTGGGCTGCGATTTCAATCGCGATCTTGCCGCCTGCCTGAACGATGAAGAAGCGAAGCTGCTCGACGTGCTGCTGCGCAGGATCGAGGAACGGGCCGCGGGTTTGTCCGAGCAACAGAAAGAGCGTTTCATGTCGAACCGAAAATGCTGAACTTGGTTAAGGTTTTGCGCATCTCCTACCATCGGATCTTTCAGACAACCGCTTCAACAAGCGTTCCGATCGATGGCTGCGAAAAACCTGCTGTTCATCATGTGCGACCAGTTACGCCGTGATCACCTTGGCTGCTATGGCCACCCCTATCTGCGCACCCGCAACATCGACGCCCTGGCCGCGCGCGGCGTGCGCTTCGACAACGCGTTCGTGTCCTCGGGCGTATGCGGTCCGTCGCGCATGTCCTATTACACGGGCCGCACGATGTCGAGCCACGGCGCGACATGGAACCGCGTACCGCTGAACATCGGCGAAGTCACACTCGGGGAATATCTCGCGCGCAGCGGACGGCGCCTCGCGTTGGCGGGCAAGACGCACGTCATCACGGACAGTCAGGGCATCGAGCGGATGGAGCTTGCCGAGCGTAATGGCGCGCTCGCTGCGCGCCTACGGACCGGCCACTTCTTCGAGCTCGACCGCTACGACGGGCATCACGAACCCGGCGCCGAGTCGGGCTACCCGGCCTACCTGCGCGCGCACGGCTACGATAGCGCGCAGCCGTGGACCGACTTCGTCATCAGTGTCGAAGACGACATGCGACAGATCCATTCGGGCTGGAAAATGCGCAACGTGCATTGGCCTGCGCGGGTTGCCGAAGCGCACTCCGAAACCGCTTACATGACCGACCAGGCGATTCGCCATATCGAGCAGCAAGGCGACGCGCCGTGGGCACTGCATCTGTCCTATGTGAAACCGCACTGGCCGTATGTCGCGCCGAAGCCCTATCACAACCTCTATTCGCTCGACCAATGCATGCCGTTGCAACGAACTCGCGACGAACTCATCGACCAGCATCCGGTGCTGCGCGCGTATCGCGAACTGGAAGAATGCGCGAATTTCGCCCGCCAGGAAGTATCGGATCGCGTGCGGCCGGTCTACCAGGGTTTGATCCAACAGCTAGACGATCATCTCGGGCGGCTCTTCGAGACGCTGGAGCGTCTCGGGCGCTTCGACGACACGCTGATCGTCTTTTGCGCCGATCACGGCGATTTTCTCGGCGACCATTGGCTCGGCGAGAAGGAACAGTTCTATGACACGGTGCAGCGCGTGCCGATGATCGTCTACGATCCGTCGCCGCAAGCCGATGCGACTCGCGGCAGTTGCGAGCAGCGCTTCATGTCGAACATCGACATCGTGCCGACCGCCCTCGACGCGCTCGGGCTACCCATCTGCGAGGAGCGCATCGAAGGCCGCTCGCTGCTGCCGCTGATTCGCGGCGAACACGTGCCGGACTGGCGCGAGTTCGTCGTTTCCGAACTCGACTACAGTTTCCGCGGCGCGCGTCTCATGCTCGGACGGCAGCCGCAGACGTGTCGGGCGTGGATGGTACGCGACACTCGCTGGAAGTACGTGCATTGGCTCGGCTATCGTCCACAATTGTTCGACCTGCTGAACGATCCCGACGAATATGTCGATCTGGGCGAAGACGCGCAGTACGAAGCCATCCGGCAGACGATGCATCGAAAGCTCGGAGACTGGGCAGCCGGCGCAAAGCAGCGCGTGACGTGCACCGATGAGCAGGTCGAGCTTTCGACAGCGAACCATAAGTCCAAAGGTGTGTTCTTTGGAGAATGGTAGGAACCGGCTCTCGACGTCAGGCAACGGACAGGCGAAGCGAGGATGAGCCTGCCGAGTTTCCACAGCCGCTTCAAGGTCGTTACGCAGGTGTCGGCGATGCAATATGTTAAGTCGAGGCGCCTTCATCAGATTGGAGAAAGGCGTTTGTCGACCCAGAGTGTGTGAAAACGCATTGATCGCCTAAACTGAATCAACGCACTGAGACCGGGTGACTCATGAAGCGATTCGTTGAAGGCGAAGACCGCAAGCAGGTCGCACTACTTCCCGAATGCGT
>NZ_JABBFZ010000038.1 GCF_012927125.1 Paraburkholderia antibiotica | reverse complement strand
TCGTCGCGCGCACCTGCTCGAAGATGTTGCCTTCGAGCCCGCCGCCATACAGGTTCGCCTGGAACAGGTCCATCCTGAAGCCGAAGATCAGGATCACGATGAACACGAGGATCGGTATGACCTTGGCCACCGTCACGATACTGTTGATGAATGCCGCCTGCTGCACCCCCTTCAGGATCATGAAGTGGAACAGCCAGATGCCGCACGACGCGACGATGATCGCCACCGCCGTATTGCCTTCGCCGAACACCGGGAAGAACGCGCCGAGCGTCGACTTGATCAGCACCCAGTACGACACGTTGCCGATGCAGCTGCCAATCCAGTAACCGAAGGCCGACAGGAAGCCGGGGTAGTCGCCGAAGCCCTCCTTCGCGTACGCGAACACGCCGGCGTCGAGCTCGGGCTTGCGTTCGGCCAGCGACTGGAACACCCGCGCCAGCATGTACATGCCGGTGCCGGCAATCAGCCACGCGATGACCGCGCCCAGCGGGCCCGTCGCGTTCGCGAACGTCCGCGGCAGCGAAAAGATCCCGGCGCCAACCATGCCGCCCACCACCATCCCGGTGAGCTGCATCTTCGACATTTTTTGCTCAGTAGACGCCATTCGGATTCCTTTTTAGTTACTTTTTCACCAGGGGTGTGTAATCAGATCGAACGAAACGTGTCTCCCAGCCAATCGCCTCCTGACCGGCTGTCATACTCAGCAACCAACACGTGAAAAGGATGGTCTGTCCGTTGGCATTTGTCAATTGATCGCCAGATCATTAGCGCTTCGCCGATGCGCTTGTGTCCGGCATTCAGGTATTGGCTAACGGGAAATCGTAATGCCGGAATAAGTCAATTTGTCGTCGAAGTGGCCTGGCAAGCGCTCCGGCAGCCCGATACACGCTCGATCAGCGTCATCCCGGTGCGCGAAGCGTCATGAGCGGAAAAGAATAAGCGCCGTCATTTGCGGCGCTCTCGATTTAACACTTTTATTGCTATCGCAAACAAAGCGATATGCCGCAACAAGCTGTTCAAATCTAAACTAATTTTCTCAATGTCAGACGCGCTTCGAGTCCGCCGCCAACGCGGTTGTGCAGCGTCAGCGTCGCGTCCATTGCGAGCGCAAGTTGCCGCGCGATCGCAAGACCGAGGCCGGTGCCGCCCGTCTGGCGATTACGCGAGCCTTCCAGTCGATAGAACGGCTCGAACACGGTCTCCAGCGACTCGGCCGGAATTCCCGGCCCACGATCGAGTACCGACACGGTCGCTTCACCGTCGTGCAGAGCGCCGATATCGATCTGCGCGGCGCCGCCGAACTTCAGCGCGTTATCGACCAGATTGCCGACGATGCGCCGCAATGCTTGCGGGCGCAACGTGAGCGACTGGCCGAAGCGCCCCTCGAGCGATACCTCCTGCCCCGCATCGACGTAATCGCATACGAGGCTATCGAACAGCGCATCGGGATCGATGCGGCGCGGCACCTCGGTCGTGCCGTGCATCGTGCGCGCATAGGTGACGCCCTCCTTGACGAGCGCCTCCATCTCCCGCAGATCCTGGCGCAGCTTCGCGGCCTCGGCTTCGTTGTCCATCGTATCGACGCGCAGACGCATGCGCGTGATCGGTGTCTGCAGATCGTGCGAGATCGCCGCGAGAATCTGCATGCGCTCGGTCATATAGGTCGAGATCCGATCCTGCATCGCGTTGAACGCGCGCGCGGCGCGCGCCACTTCGGACGGACCGCTCTCGGGCAAGCGCTCGGCCTTCAGGTCTGGGCCAAGTGTGTCGGCGGCCAGCGCCAGCTGATGCAGCGGGCGCGTCGCGAGCCGCACCGCGAGCCAGCAGCACGCGGCCAGCACGAGCAGTTGCAGCGTCAGCACGAGTGGCAGCCAGCGCGACAGCGGCGCGCCGGGCATCGGGCGCAGGTCGATGGTGAGCGGCGTGCCGTCGCTCAGCCGCAGGTGGACCTGCAGACGCTCACGGTCGCCAGGCACCGCGTTAACGGTCAACGGATAGCGCGTGCCGATGCCGTCGCCGATCGATTGCGCGACTCGCGCGGACAGACTCGCATCGACCGGCGTGCCGGGCACGCCGGGTCCAAGCACGAACTCGTAGCTGCGCCGCGCGAGCCGCGGCAGCCACTGCGCGCGTTCGTCGGGCGGCAGATGATCGAGCAGCGCGACCGAGCTCGCGACCTCGCGCTCGATATAGCCCATCATCACGTTGGTCATCGTCTGGTCGCGCTCGGTCATGGTCAGCCAGAACGACAGCGTCTGCGCGAGCGCGAGCCCGACGAACAGGATCACCGCGAGCCGCGCGAACAACGTGCGTGGCCAGTGCGGCCAGCGCGACCGTTCCGGCACGGCCAGCGAACTCATTGCGGATCTCCGAGCGCGGTCACCGCCGCGGAAAACACATAGCCTTCGCTGCGCAGCGTCTTGATGTAGCGCGGCTCGCGCGCGCCGTCGCGCAGACGCTGACGCAGACGGCTCACCATCAGATCGATCGAGCGGTCGAACGGATCGGCCTGGCGGCCTTGCGTGAGGTTGAGCAGCTGGTCGCGCGTGAGCACGCGCTGCGGATGATCGAGAAACACCCGCAGCAGACGATACTCGGCGCCGCTCAACGCGACCTCCGTGCCGTCCGCGTCGAGCAGATGGCGCGCCGTGGTGTCGAGCCGCCACTCGCCGAAGCACAGCATCGGCGCCGATTCGGTCACCTGCATGCCAGGCGGTAGCATGCGCGCGCGGCGCAGCACCGAGCGGATCCGCGCGAGCAGTTCACGCGCGGCAAACGGCTTGGACAGATAATCGTCGGCGCCCATTTCGAGGCCGACGATCCGGTCCGCTTCCTCGTTGCGCGCGGTCAGCATCAGCACAGGCACCGTGCGAAATTTGCCGGCGCGCAATTCGCGGCACAGTTCGAGCCCGTCTTCGCCGGGCAGCATCAGGTCAAGCACGATCAGGTCGGGCGCGCCGTTATCGAGCGCGGCGCGCATCTGGCAGCCGTTGGCCGCAAGCGATACGCGCATGCCGTTTTTCTCGAGATAACCGGCGAGCAATTCGCGTATGCCGCGATCGTCATCGACAATCAATACGTGGTCGGGGGGTTCCATTAACGGAAGAACGGATCAAGGGATTTATCGGCGGCGACGTTTGAGTTGCACGCCGGCCGCCGGGATCGATGAACACTGGAACGGATGCGCGAGTTCGGCCGCCAGACCACCGGCGACGAATAGCGCGATCGTCAGGAAGCGTCTCATGCATCCTCCAGCACGGAAAGGCTCGCACCGTCGGCCACGCTGGCTTCGAGCGCATACGGGTCGACGCCGTCGAGGCAGCCGATATTGACGCGCCATCGCAGCGGGTCCTTACGCGTCTGATGAAACGGATAGATGCCGCAATGCTTGCAGAAATAGTGCTTCGCGACTTTCGTGTTGAACTGGTAAAGCGTCAGCGAATCTTCGCCGCTCAGAATCTTCAGCTGGCCGGCGGGAAAGAGCGGCGTCATCAACGCGCCCTTGCGACGGCACAGGCTGCAATTGCAGCGGCCGGCAGGCGTGAGTTCGGTACGGACTTCGAAACGGATGGCCCCGCAGTGACAGGACCCGTGCAGCAATTCGGCGCTCATCGTGCTCTCCGTGATCTGGCGATGCCTGCTTTATAGCCTGGTTCGTCAGTCGAATTATGTCGTAGTGTATCTGGCCATCGAGCCGATACACTACATTGCAATAAACCCGCGATTAACCGATGCGCAACGGCCAACCTATATAGCGTAGCGGCGAATTGCCGGCTGAATTCGCACGTAAGGGCAGACGAATAGCGTATGCCGCCGGATTGCCGCCTCATTCCTTTTTGATTTCAACTGACTATCCGACGGCCCTGCTGTGCTTATCAACGGGAGCCAAGCCGGACCGTACACCGGACCTACGCCAGCCGGCTTCCCTACACGCCTTTTTTGACCTCGTCGTGACCGGCCAGCCCGCTATATTCCGCTGCGGCAGATCAGCTTGCCAAGCACACGCCATGTGCCAGCAAGTGGGCAATGACGGCTGTGGGCCCATTGCGCGTCATGCCGGCCGGTCAAAATGAATACGCTTGACTTTTAATCGACGGCCACTTCCAATACCCATTGTGCAGTGCGGCGTTTCGGATATGAAACGTATTGTCCGTCATTGCGCTGTTCAAACATAAGCCTTTCAAACGCATTAAGTCCGCCGTTCATTCGTCCGCCGTACACTCGGCGTCAGCTCGCGAAATGGAGCACTCCTCAATACGGGAGTTGTCTTGGCTGCAACGAAAAACCAACCCGCGCGCCGCGAACCCGCCCGCATCGATCTCGCGTTGCAAGGCGGCGGTTCGCACGGTGCTTTTACATGGGGCGTCCTCGACCGTTTGCTCGAAGAGCCCTGGTTGCAGATCGAAGGGATCTCGGGAACCTCGGCCGGCGCGATGAATGCGGCCGTGCTGGTGAGCGGCTATCAGGTCGACGGCCCCGCCGGCGCGCGCGCCGCGCTTGAGGCCTTCTGGCGGCGGGTGTTCGAGGCGTCGCTGTTCAGCCCGTTCCGCCGCAGCCCGTTCGACGTGATGATGGGCCGCTGGACGCTCGACTATTCGCCGCTCTTCATCGCGATGGATCTCGCGGCGCGCATGTTCTCGCCGTACGACCTGAATCCGCGCGGCGTGCATCCGCTGCAGAAGATCCTGCAGGAGTCGATCGACTTCGCTCATCTGCGCGACGCGCCGATCAAGCTGTTCATCACCGCGACGCGCGTGCGCACCGGTCAGGCGCGGGTGTTCCGCAATGCCGACCTGACGCCGGACGTGCTGCTCGCCTCCGGCTGTCTGCCGACCCTGTTCCAGGCGGTGCAGATCGACGGCGAAGACTACTGGGACGGCGGCTACGCCGGCAATCCGACGATCACGCCGCTGGTGCGCGAATGCACGTCGAGCGACACGCTGCTCATCCAGGTCAACCCGGTCGAGCGCGACGAGACGCCACGCACCGCGCGCGACATCATCAGCCGCCTGAACGAGATCGCGTTCAACGCGCCGCTCATGAAAGAGTTGCGGATGATCGCGCTGCTGCGCCGCGCCGCGGACGCTGGTAGTGACGAAGGCCGCCACTGGGCGGAGATGCGCATTCACCGGATCTCGAGCGACGTGATGACGGAGCTCGGCTATTCGTCGAAGCTGAACGCCGAGTGGAGCTTCCTGACGATGCTGCGCGACGAGGGCCGGCGCGCGGCGGAGACCTTCCTCGCCGAACAGGGCGATTCGATCGGCGTGCGCTCCTCGCTCGATCTCGACGCGTTGCTCGACGGAGTCTGACCATGGACGTCATCATGCTGTCGCCGCTCGCGATCGGTCTCGGGCTCTTTGGCATGCTCGCGAGTCTCGCGCTGCTGATCGGTTTCGCGTATCGCGGCTGGACCGTGCTGCTGCTCGCGCCGTTCGCCGCCATGCTGGCCGCCGCGATTTCGGGCGAACCGGTGCTCGCGCACTGGACCCAGACCTTCATGAACAGCGCCGCGCGGTTTCTCGCGCAGTTCTTTCCGCTCTTCCTGCTCGGCGCGCTGTTCGGCAAGCTGATGGAAGACAGCGGCTCGGTCAAGGCCATCGCCGACTATATGACGGAGAAACTCGGCGCGCATCGGGCGATACTCGCGGTCGTGATCGGCGGGGCGCTCGTCACCTATGGCGGGGTGAGTCTGTTCGTCGCGTTCTTCGTGATCGCGCCGATGGCGACCGCCCTCTTCCAGGCCGCCAACATTCCGCGTCGTCTGATGCCGGCCGCGATCGCACTCGGCACGTCGACGTTCACGATGTCCGCATTGCCGGGCACGCCCGCGATCCAGAACGCGATCCCGATGCCGTTCTTCGGCACGACGCCGTTCGCAGCGCCGGGGCTCGGCGTGATCGCAAGTATCGTGATGGTCGCGTTCGGGCTCTGGTGGTTGTCCCTGCAACAATCGCGCGCCAAAGCCGCCAACGAGGGTTTCGACGGTTTTCACGCAGCGGCGCAGGTCGCGAAGCCGGCCGCCGATTCGGGTCTCGTGCGCGAGCGTGCAACCGTGTCGCAGAGCTTCGATCCGGAGGAAGTCGCGCGCGGACACATCAGCGAAGACCTGCCGTCGTTCGGCATCGCGATGACGCCGCTCGTGCTGGTGGTGCTGGTGAACTTCGTGATGAACGTGATCGTGCTGCCGCGTATCGACGCCGACTACCTGGCCGACGCGCGCTGGGGCGGGACGTCGCTGGCGGCGGTCGGTGGCGTGTGGGGCGTGTGCGTCGCGTTGACCGTGGCGATCATCGCGCTGGTTCTGCTCAATCGCCGTCGCTTGCCGGCGCTGCGCGCCACCATCGACGCGGGCGCGAACGCATCGGTGCTGCCGGTGCTGAGCGTTGGCAGTCTGGTCGGCTATGGCGCGGTGATCGCCGCGCTGCCCGCGTTCGCGCTGGTGCGCGAATGGGTGCTCGGCATCGGCGGCGGTCCGCTCGTGTCGCTGGCGGTTGCCACCAACCTGCTCGCGGCGCTGACCGGCTCGGCATCGGGCGGCCTGACCATCGCACTCGATGCACTCGGCAGCACCTATTTGCAACTGGCCGGCCAATACGGCATCGATCCTGCGTTGCTGCATCGGGTCGCGGTGATCTCGTCGGGCACGCTCGACAGCCTGCCGCATAACGGCGCGGTCGTGACGCTGCTCGCGGTGTGCGGCTCGACGCACCGCGAGAGCTATCGCGACATCGTGATCGTGGGGATTCTCGGCGCGCTGCTCGCACTGGTGGTGGTGATCGTGCTGGGGTCGCTGGTCGGATCGTTCTGAGCAAGCGCTTCAGGTAGCGAGGGCTCCTGTGCTGACGAAGCTTTACGTCAGTGCAGGAGCCCTTTGTTTTGCGCGGGTAATTCGTGTTAGTCGCGTTGGCCGTGTTAGGCGTGTTGCGCGTGTTCTCCGCAGCTACTCCCGCGCGGGTCGCAGCGCAAGCTTATGCTGCGGCGCGCGCCGCGTTCATGCGGCCGAACACGAACTGCCCCAGGTACCAGACCAGCTCGGTGTTCGCGAAGATCGCCTCTTCGGTCACCGTCGACGGTTCGAGCTTCATGCGACGCAGCATCAGCTTGCCTTCGCGCGACGTCGTCCACGCATGCATCAGTTCCTTGCGCGTCTTCGCGTCGGCCGCGCTGAAATGGTCGCGGCCTTTGCGTGAATCCTCGTTCATGCGCGCGCGCACTTCTTCGTCGCGCGTGGCGATGCTGTGCGCGACGGTCTTGCGCGTTTCGGTCTTGACCGCCTGCTCCTGCACTTCTTCGGCGATCAGCCGCGCCTGCACGTCGACCATGGTCCGCTCGGCGTCCGACATCTTCCAGTTGTCGCGCAGCGCACGCATCAGATAACCAGCCGGGCTCTTCTTGACCTGACCACGCTTGATCCTGAAGCGCGTGTATTCGACGGCCTGCTGGATGCGCTCGTCGGTCCAGACGTCGCGATACTCCGAAATTTCGCTGAACTGCTTGGTCGACAGGCCGAATTCGTCGGTAAGAATCTTGTACAGATGGCTCGCGTCCGCGAGGCTGGCGAGCACCGCGTCGGCCGTGTCCTTGCGTTTGAGCAGGAAACGGATACGGTCGATTTTCTTCGACGTCGTCGAGGCGGTCCGCGTCTCGTACGAGAGCTCGATGTCGGACACGTCGTTGATCTCGCGCACTGCCGGCTCGAGCCAGTCGCGCTTGAAGTATTTGAAAATGGCAGCGTTCGCGCCCATTTTGCCGGGCCAGTTGCGCATTTCCTCGAGCTGAATCCAGTCCGTGCGCGCGGCAGGCACGTGCGGCAGCACCTTGTCGTAGATCGCGCGCGCAAGGCTACGCGTGAACGCGGTGGAAATGCGCAGGCTCAACCAGTGCGATTTCTGCGGATCGCGGATGTGCGGCACGAGCCGCGGATGAACGTCGAAACGCATCCGGCCGCGATGAAAGCCGACCATACCGATCAGTTGAACCTGGACCCACAGGTCGTCCTCGTTCGGATCGCGGTCCATCGGCGTATTGGTGACGCGGACTTTGGCGTTCTGCGCTTCGTCGGCGATCGTGCGCAGGTGCTTCAGATTGCGGCTGTCGTAACGCATCAGCCACTTGAAGTAATTGAGCTCGACGTCGTACTGATCGCGCTGCTCGGGCTCCTGCGCGACGATGAAGTACGCGGCATCGAGAAAGCGCCGCGCCGGTAACCCCATATTGACGATTTCGGTGAAGAAGTCATTGCGCTGATAGCCGATCTCGCGATTGGCTTCGTTGATGCGCAACCCCTGGTCGAACATGTCTTCGAACAGCGCAAGCGCCATCTGGCGCGAGGTCGCTTTCGACTTGCCCTCCTCCGGATTGTCCGCCGCCATGTTCTTCGTCCACTTTTTCGCTCCCGGGACTGTAAGCAGGCGGTGGTGAGCTGTCAACACACAGAACCTCACCTTCGAAGCCGCGATGCCGGGGAGCGTCCAAGGTTTGCGTCAGCGAACGTGTTTTCGCACATAGAACCTCACCTGATACACAACCAACCTCACCTCCGAATTCGCGCATAGCGCTTCAAAGCCTTGTGCCATCAGGCATTTGAGGCTGTCGGGCCGACTGTACACAACCAACCTCACCTGTGTGCAAGCCGTATCTGCAAGGCACACCGAATCTCACCTTGGTGGGGAAACAATCTCACCTTGCTGCACAGCGAACCGCACCTTCCTGCACAACAAACCTCACCTATGACACAACCTACCTCACCTTTCCGATACTAAGCATTTGAATCAATTGAAGATCGAAATCCTCCGTGGGTTTGTTGGTTCGTTCTGGTTTTTAAAAAACAACCTACAAACCGGCTGAACAGAAAAGGAAGAAATGGCGCAGCGCAGCATGGTGAGGTTGATTGTGCGAATTCGTTGATCGACGGGACAGCCGTTTTCGGAGCTAGGTGAGGTTCGTTGTGCATTCGGATGTGCTCCCCTGCTTTTGTGTCGACCGATGGTGCGTTGAGAGGCTATCGCGCGGGAATTTGTAGGTGAGGTTGATTGTGCATTTGCTCTTTTGAGCCTCTCGTTCCTCTCGAAGATTCGTTTTAAGGCTCTTAGAGGACGCTGAAGGTGAGGTTAATTGTGCTCAACGGAAAGCCTGCGGAGAGATAGAAACAGAAAAATGCACAAATGACCTCACCGGGCGCCTGTTTTTTAAGCAACTGCAGGGGGATGAAGCCGTTCTGGCTATGAAGGTGAGGTCATTTGTGCCTTACCGGGATGGGTTCTCGTGTCGAGAGTGAGCGTCCGTCGCTTATTTTCCGGACCCAATTAACCCAGAAATGCGAGAATGCACAAAAATCTGCATAAAAACAGTAATTTAAAAAGCTATTTCCAAGTATTTCCTGTATTCTGAGGTTTCTGGAATTTTATTGGAAAACCTCAGAATGGTCAGAACGAGCCAACTTCCTGCCGTAGATCGAACCGTTCACTTTGAGCAGATCAGCGAGTTCGCAGAAAAAGTCACGATTTTTACCAATGAGCTTCGTGACACGATTCTGGCTCCGCGTCCTAGAAAAGCGGCTCCCGTTTTTAAAACCGGCGAAATCGCTGAGATGTGCAACATCTCGCATTCGCAGGTTCAGTATCTTGCAACCAAGGGCGACAGTGAACTCCCGTCGGGCACCGCTGCAGGTACTGGGCGAACCCGCACCTTCACGCTGGAAGAAGCGCGCATCTGGGTGCAGAAAATTTCTGACATCTATCAGACGCCGTTGGTGACCCGGCTGAAGGAGCCGGCCGGCAAAATCATCATCACGGCCCAACTCAAAGGCGGCTCCGCAAAAACAACCACCACGATGTGCCTCGCGCAGGGACTGTCGTTGCGCGGGCGCAAGGTGCTGGTGGTCGACCTCGACCCGCAAGCGTCGCTTTCCGAATTGTGCGGTCTGTACGCGGAGAAGGACGTTACGCCGGAAGATACGGTGCTGCCCTACGTCTACGATCAGGATATCGAAGGCGGTCTGGAAGGTCGGATCCAGTCGACGTACTGGGACGGCATCGATGTGATTCCCGCGCATACGGAACTGATCGGTGCTGAATTCCATCTGCCGGCAATGCAGAAGATCCGACCGGGCTTCCGCTTCTGGACCGTGCTTCGCCAGGGCCTCGAGCCGTTGCGCAAGAAGTATGACTACATCCTGATGGACACGTCGCCGTCGCTGTCGTATCTCAATCTGAATGCGCTCATGGCCGCGGATGCGATGGTGATGCCGATGGTGCCGGAGAACCTCGACTTCATCAGTTCGCTGTCGTTCTGGCGATTGTTTTCGGACGTCTCGAAGAGCTTTATCAAGTTCGAGAAGGACAAGAAATACGACTTCGTTTCGCTGGTGCTGTCGCGGGTCGATTACGGGCGAAATTCGTCGGCGCCAATCGTGCGCGCGTGGGCGCAAAGCGCTTACGAAAACTGGCTGCATTCGATCGAAGTGCCGGCGAGTTCCGTGATGAGTACCGGTGCGTTGGCGTTCTCGACAGTGTTTGATATCAGCAGCAACCATAGCGCGGCTAAATCGCTACAACGCGTGCGGCAGCCTCTCGTCGACTACTGTCGCTGGATCGACGAGATTTATTCGGAAAAGTGGAGGAACGCGCAATGAGCAATATGCGAGAACAGTTGCTGGCCAAGACGTCCGGTATCCGTAAAACCTCGTCCATCAACGAGGAAGAGGTGAAGCGCAGCAATCGCACCCAGACGGCACCTGGACTTGCCGGCGCGCTGGCCGTTGCGCAACTTCGCGTGCAGGAGCTCGAGTCGACCGGTGTCGCGTCGCAGTTGCCGGTCGCGGGGATTTTGCCGAACCCCTGGCAGCCGCGCCGGGTGTTCAACGAGGCCAAGCTCGCGGAACTCGCTGAGTCCATCCGCGAGGTCGGGCTGATGCAGCCGATCGTGGTTCGTCGTGTCGCTGACGACTACCAGATCGTGGCCGGCGAGCGTCGCTGGCGCGCGCACAAGATGTTGGGACACGACACGATCAAGGCCGTGGTGGCAGACTGCTCCGATTCGGACATGGCTGTTTTGGCGATGGTCGAAAACATTAGCCGTGACGACTTGACCGACTATGAAATCGGCGTGTCGATCCGCCGATCGGAGACTGAGTTTCCGAATCGCAAGCGCCTCGCTGAAGCGATGGGATTGTCTCGCGCAGGGCTGTATCAGTTTCTCGCGTTCGATAATCTGCCGGATTTCATCAAAAAGGATCTGGATATCCAGCCACGTCTTTTGGGCGGAACGGCGGCGCAGGCGATCGCTGCGGCGATCAAGAAGCACGGTGAGGATGGCATCAAAGCTGCGCGTGAAATCTGGCCGCTTCTGGTTAGAGGCGAAATGGATCAGGGTAAGGTCGCGTCGGCGATTACCGCCTTGGCTACACGGCAGACGACGTCGGCAGGCACTAGCGGACGCAGCATCGAAAAGTTTTTCGCGGGACGGGAACACGCGGGCAGCATCACAAAGGACATCAGCAACTTCACGATAAAGATTAAGACCGGGGTGATCACCGAGGCCCAGGAGGTCCAGATCCGCCAACTGATTGGACAGATGTTCCAGTCACAACCGAAGACGAGTTGATCGTCGGTTGGATTTGATGTTGGAGAAAAGCCTGCTTTGAAGCGGGCTTTTTTATTGGTGCTTCGGGCCGTGGGGTTGGGACGGTTGAGTGTCTAGAGTCTAGACACCTGGCCGAGTAGGTAGGTGGGGTGTGTCTAGACTCTAGACACTTCACGGTGAGGTGCGAGTCAATGAAAATTTGGTGGGTTAGGTGGTGGCGATGCGGGTTTTCTATGCGGGATACCCCAGGACGATGGCTCATTCCGGTCTCAAGATCTACTGTCGGTCCCGCCGCCAGCAGTCCATGGCGATGGTCTTGGGGTCGGAAAAAGTCGATCGGTTGTTTGCCCAAGATCGACTGATGCGCTGAGCACTGGATTGCCATCCGAGAAATAACCGAGCCCGACGCTCGCGCGTGACCCTGGAGAGCCATGCTTCAATCCGCCGGGTGTTCGTTAGCCGGGTTGAGAGGTTGTGGTAAGCCGACATCAATTTGATGTTGACCTGTCCCGATGTCGGACGCGCCGGAAGGCATCGGCATAGTCGGATGTCGCCGGAAGCTTCAACTCGAATGGCGGGGACTTTACAGACAACAATGGCCTTGGACGGTTTCGACGATGGCATTCGCTGAACGCATCAATTAGACCGGTTGCTGTATCTGTGCTCCTCATACTTCTTGGATCGTCGCCTTCCGACGCGTGCTGTTCGAAAGGAGATTCGGAGTCGAGGATTGAATCTTCCGTGGCGCGGTTCCCAAGGATCGGCGGGAAATCCGCGGGAATGCCAGAAAGGGACACTGGGCGCAGTCTGGAACTAACTAGAAATTTCCTCTCGAAAGATCATGTTCCCCTTTGACGCCACTCCGTGTACGAGTCTTTAGTGTCCGGCAAAATAAATAGCTTCCTTGCGACGACACCAAGCCTCAACTTTTCGGAAACGATAGATAGCCGCCACGCACAAGGTTGTGCTGCGGACTTCGTCGAAAACGGCTCCTGCCCGTTCGGAAGAAATGTCACAGCGAAGGCGATAGACAACGACAGTCTTGCGGACACGAATTGAGCAGTGCCATCTGAACGTGGATATCGATCGGCTAACCCGGCAACCCGTTGCAGAGCCGGTCTGTTTCGAGTGCGTGTGGCTATCGAGAACTATCCGAATCTGGTGCTGGGAAAGGGCTGGGGTAAGGCGGTGGCCGATTTCGGACATTAATGGAAGTTGCTATCTGCCAAGAATTGGAGACCTGGACATATCAAGTCCGACCAGAACTTAGCTTTTTTGCTCCCGCAAAAAGCAACCAAATCGCGTGCCAACGACAGATATGCTGATGTGAAAGTGGTCCTCCCCAGTTCGCCCGTCCCCGCGCTTCCGCCCATTAGAGCGACTTTGGTCGAGAATGCGAATCTCACAAATAGCGCGATCACGACCTACCTACCGGGCACCTGTTTTCGGGACAGCCGGCATTCCGCGGCTATGGAACTCGGTCTCGATCCTCACGGCAATCCATTGAACCGGGGCTTGCTGTCGAGTTCACTGGCCCGAAGACTTCTTCCCCCGGAACGACCAACTCTCCCATCCGATTCTGTCGCCGCTTCGTCTATTCCCAATCGGCAGATTCGCCAGCTTCCTTGCGCTTGCCCCAGCAGCGATAACGTCCCTAGTCGATTCCTCCGCTAGCTCCGCACGTGCGCTGCTCGATGCTTTCCTTCTCTCAACCTCAATACCATGTGCATCACGAGCGGCCGACAGCGTCTTCCTCTTCGAAACAGAGGCCCCACGACATAAGATCAACAGGGGCGTGCGAGCGATTTCGCCGATACGCCGAGCTTCATATCGTGCGTTGCATGCGATTGTGAGCGCGGCCTATTCGAAGGGAGCGGTCGAAAAGAACGGCAGCACGAGGCCAATTTATTATTTGGGGCCATAACAAATATTTGCCGCTCCTGCCTTAATTCGAGCAAAGTAACGACGATTCGACCGTTGCGCGCTCAAGGAAAACATTCTCCAGTCGAATCGACGAGCTTTTTCACCGTGAAACATTCGAGAGTCTCGGCGCCGCGAAGCAACCCACTGTTTTTTAAACCCTTTCCGGATTTTTCGAACCCATGTTTCACGGAAAAAGGGAGCATCTGTCCGGAAACGCGAACCACTCGTATTAGCCCGCGAATCCCGCGCGAATAATGATGGGCCTGCCGACGAGGCGTAGCATTTGCTACGTAATTTGTAGCAACGATTTTCAGGGTAGAGACGGCGAGTGCTCGTCGCTTTTGCCACTACACACTTCCCCGCGCTGATCGATCTGCTCAATGTCCTCGTGCAGGATCCGCCTGATCTCGAGGATCGCTTGCGGCGTCTCCTGCACGCTATGCCCGGCGACGATCACCATTTCCGACTGCGCGCCTGCGAGATGCGCGCTGCGATAAGGCACCACGCCATCGTTGGAATCTTCGAGCGGGCCGTTCGCGTTGCGCCTCGCGATGATCGAGTGGAAGCACACGCGCGGACTGATCGGCAATTGCGAGGTCGCGCGAATCAGCGGATCGGTTTCGCGCAACTGTTCGATGCTGTTCGGCACATGAAGGGTCTTGCCTTGCGAATCGATGTTGGTTGCCGTCTGCAGCACGTCCTCGATTTCGTTCAGAAGGGCGAGTGGCAGGCGTATGAGATTGGCCGCCCAGCGCGATAACCGGTTGCTCGCGAACGGCGTGCCGCGATGCGGCGCGGCAATAAAAATCGCGCGCTCGACCTGCGGCATCGGTGTGAACGTTAGCAACCGATTGAGCCGCTCCTCGTGGCGATCGATGTCCGCCCCCTCCGGCACGTAGTTGGCCTTGAACGCGGTCCAGAGTTCGTCGTCGGAAGTCGACACGAGCAGTCTTGCCAGAACGCCGCCCATGCTGTGTCCGATCAGCACCATGCCGTGCGACGCGGGCGCCGTGCCGTCGGGATCGAAGTGGGCAAGCGTCTGCTGCGCGGCGCGCCGGATTCGCGCGAGGTTGACCAGAATCGGTGCGTTGGTCGGGTAGTAGACCTGCCACACCTGGAAATGCTGTCGCAGCATTTCGTCGCCCTGAATATCGTTGGCGACGTTGACCCATGCTTCCGGGCTGCTTGCGAGACCGTGCAGCATCAGCACGATCCGTCGATTGGGATCGTACGGCTGCATCATATAGATGCGCGGACTATCGATGCCGCGCGCGCGTCCGAACAGCGTGCGCAAAGACTGACCGGCAAAGCCCGAACGGGCGAGCCAGATTCCATAGCCCGCACTGAAGTTGGCCGATAGCGGCACGGTCTGCCCATGCCGCTCGACACTTTCTTCGCGGTACGGATCGTAGACGGACAGCACGACGTCGTGCGACGCCAGCACCTGGTCGAGCGTGCCCTGGCTGAACCAGATCAACGCGGTGACGTTCGGCGATGGCATTTCACTGAAGAATGGCGTCGCTACGACGCGTCGCTTCGAGCGTGTTCCGCCGCGTGGCGACATGCTGCTTTGGGTCGTAGTGCTTGCGCGAGCATCGGCGCTTCTGTCGCGACTGTTATCGTTACTGGCGTTGTCATCGCTATCGGTGCTGTCGGTGCTTCCATCGGGCGGTGGAACGTTCATCACCGCGACGAGTTCCGCGCCCAAACCATCGCGCCGGTAGATGCTGCGGATCCCCGCAAACGACAGCCGCGATGCCGGAATCACTTCGCTCAGGCCGTGCACGCCCTCGGGCAGCCGGACCCGACTGAGGTCGAGATGAATGCTCCAGCCCGCAATGAACTGCGTGCCCGGCTCGCCGTTACCGGCATCGGTATCGAGCGCGCCGCGCAGGAACAGCGCGCGCGCCAGCTCCTGCACGGCGTAGTTATAGTAGTCGCGGACCTGGGTCTGCCGATCCTCGAACGCGCGCTCGCCGGCGGTACGCTGACCGAGGAACAGAAACGCATAGGAAAACCGTGCGGCCCGGAGCCATAGATCGAACTGGGCGTCGCTCCATTCGGTCGCATTGGCCGGCGTATGAGTCATTGCCATCTGCAACGACAGCTCCGCGAGGCTCGACAGCCGACGGTCGACGTTGATGCCGCCCACAGTCGAAATCGTATTGATGCAGTCGAGCGGTTCGCGCTGGCAGGTGTTTTCGTCGAGTGCCGCGCCGTGAAGCGTGTCGCGCGTCGCGGCGCTGAGCCGGCCGGTCGACAGAATGTCGCCGCGCCGCATCGCGATGTATTGCTCGGGGCCGAGCGAACTGACCGTCACCATCGCACACCCGGAGAGCAGACTGACCGCCAGTAGCGCGAGCATCAGGCAATGCGATATCCATGATGAGCGCGCGCGTGTCATCGTGCGTGGGTAGTGCGCGCGTTGTCCGGCCATGCCGCGGCGAGCGGGGAGTGGGGTTGAGTCGTGTGCTGTGGCGTGCAGTCAGTCGTCATGCCGTGGATCGTTGTCATCGCTGAATGACCGAAAGGCCCGCTGTCTGCTCCCTGCGTGAACGGCCGCAATGACGACTGCCATGTCGACCGACTGCGACGCTGCAACGGCCAACAGCTGTCTTGTGCCGACGCGACTCACAGGCGCAGCCCGATGCACCGGAGCCACCGTGTCGACGGGTACTCCGGGTAAGCGGAGTACTGTACGCCCGCCCAATTGCTTGCGCAAGAAGCGCTGCGCCGGACAATGCACGGCGAATGCAGAGGGAAAGAAAACGGATTTGGCACGCGAGCCGGCTCGCTGTCGGCGATACGCAATTCCTTTAAACATGCAGTATTTGCCGAATTGCATTCGTCGAATAGTAAAGCCGATAGCCGTGCCTGTTTTTTCGGCGCCGCGAGTCACGAAGTTCACGGAATAAATCGCTATCCAATTTATGGATATCAGGGCAATTGACGGCGCGTGCATGGATCGGCCATCATGCCTGTGCGAACTATGAGAGGGGACAGTGACGCGAGCATGACATGAGTGACCACCGGTGAATAGCATCATGTCGTGCGATCCGTCGATGTCTTTACAATGCCACATACGAAAGCAAAACGATCAGGGTGTCCATATTTAAACATCACGCTTTTTTCTCGATTCGAACGGGCCGAAAGCGTGGTGCTTGACAAGGAATTGTTTGGGCACTTAAATTTTGCAGCAAGGGCCATTCATGTCGCCAGAATTGCACGCTGTCAACGATATGCAAGATTATTCGTCGCTCGGGTGTGCGGGATGTACGCATGCCCCATAGGAGGACAGATGCGCTGGCCGATTCTTCAGTCTTCCGGCGGCGTTGCGGACCGAGCGCCAATTAAACAGGATGCCTGATAAAGGGAGTCGGGGTGTCGATCATGCATGGCGGCTTCGAGCACGGCCCTTCGATCCGGACGAGTGATCCTGTAGGGTGTTCCCGGATCTGCCAGCGGAAAATGACTCACCCGGAATGCGAGGAATCAGCGTGAAGAAAAATCTCCGAAGCGCGCAACTCCTGCGAACTCTTCCAAGCAGAGCACACTAACACTAGCTGACAGGAACTGCCTTTGAACGACGGTGCCGGGATGATAAGAGGGATGAGGACATCCCCTGAGTCGGACTGGCGTTGGATGTTACAGCGGATGTGCAATGAGCACCTGCTGTTACGGACCCCTATGAATTCCTGAGTAGCCTGTAAAGCCACGTATTCGCCGGAGACCAGGTGCAATGCCGAGGCGCGTACGACACGGGTTGCATCAGTAGTCAGCCGAGAACGTCATGAATGCAAACCGCTCCGATGCAACACCGCTGCCCCGATTAGCTGGTGTCGCATTGATCTGTTGTGTGCTTGGGCTGTCACTATCGGCATGTCAACGCCGGGCCGAAACGGAGGCCGGCGATACGCGGCCGGCCGTGCAACTGGCCAGGATCGAACCGGCCGACGCTTCCGCGATCCGTATCTTTACCGGGCGGGTCGAGCAGACCAGTATCTCGCCGCTGGCGTTCGAAGTATCGGGGCGCGTCGTGCAGATCGCGGTGCTCGAAGGCGCAACGGTGAAACGCGGCCAGTTGATCGCACGCATCGATGATGAACCCTACAAGCTGCAACTGCAGCGCGCGAATGCGCAGTACCAGCAACTGGCCGATAACCTGAAGCGCCAGGCCGTGCTGCGCAAAGACGGCATCCTGTCCCAGGCTGCTTATGATCAGTTGTCGGCGTCCACGGACGCCGCTCGCGCAGCACGCGATCTGGCCAGCCGCGATCTGCGCAACACGCAACTCGTTGCGCCGTTCGACGGCCGGGTCGCGCGCCGCAACATCGAAATCCAGCAGATGGTGCAGGCGGGCGCGCCCGCGTTCAATTTCGAAAACGTCGCGCGCGTCGATATCGGCGTCGATCTTCCGCAGAGCGTTGCCGAGCGTCTGCTCGTCGACAAGACCTTGCGCGCCGAAGCCTGGCTGCCCGAGCGGCCGGATAACCGCTTCCCGCTGGTGTTCCGCGAACGGACCACGCAAACCTCGCCCACCTCCGGAGGCTACCAGCTCGTCTTCTCCGTTCAGGGGCAGCAAAGCGCGATGCTGTTCCCCGGCATGGCGGTGCGAGTGCAGATCTCCGACACGGCCCGCCAGGTCGCGCAGCAGGATAACGGCTACTTCGCCATTCCAATGGCGGCGATATCGATCGGTGCCGACGGTCAGCGCAGTCTGTGGCGCTACGATGCCGCGTCGGGTCGCGTGCATGCGGTGCCGGTCAGCGTGCGAGAAATCCGTAACGACGATGCGGTCGTCGGGGGGGCGGTGGCAGAGGGCGAGCGCGTGGTGGCAGGCGGCTCGCAATTCATGAAAGAGGGAATGGCAGTCCGTCCGATGGATGCACCTCAATGAACCTCGCTCGTCCCCTCATCGAAAAGCCGCTGATCGCGTGGGTCCTGACGCTCATCTCGCTGTTGGGCGGCATATTCGCGTACTACAACATCGGCCGGCTCGAAGACCCGAAGTTCACGATCAAGACTGCGGTCGTCGTGACGCTCTATCCGGGCGCGAGCGCGCACGAGGTCGAGCAGGAAGTGACGGACCGGCTCGAAAGTGCGATTCAACAGATGCCGCAGGTCGACAAACTGACCTCGCGCTCGGCGCCGGGCTACTCGGAAATCCGCGTGGAGATTCGTGACCAGTACACGTCGGTGCAACTGCCGCAGGTCTGGGACGAACTGCGCAAGTCGGTTTCGGATGCACAGGTGCGTCTGCCGCCCGGTGCGGGGCCCACGGTGGTGCTCGATCGCTTCGGCGACGTGTACGGGATGTTCTACGCAATCACCGGCGAAGGCTATTCGCAGGCGCAGCTCTATGAGTACGCGCGCGAACTGCGCAGACAACTGCTGACGCTCGACGACGTTTCCGACATCGTAATCTCGGGCAACCAGCAGGAACAGATTTCGGTCGACGTCGACCAGTCCAAACTGATCGCCAACAACCTCTCGACCGACGATCTCACTCAAACCCTGTTCCTGCAGAATGAAGTGCGCCCCGCGGGCCGCGAACGGGTCGGCGATCTGTCGTTGCGAATCGCGCCGACCGGCTCGCTCGATTCGCTGCAGGCGATCCGTTCGCTGCCGGTCGGCAATACGCCGGGGCCTCTGCTGCTCGGCGACATCGCGCGAGTGAGTCACGGCTACGCGACGATTCCCAACCAGGTGATTCACTACAACGGCCAGCCCGCCATCACGATCGGCATCAGCGCACGACCCCGGGTCAATGTGGTGAAAGTCGGCGCGGACATCAACGCCAAGCTTGCGCAACTGGAGCGCGATCGTCCGATCGGCATCAAGCTGCATTCGCTATACGACCAGCCACGAGTGGTCGACGAGAGTGTGCGCGGCTTCATTTTCGACGTGCTGCTATCGGTGTCGATCGTCGGCGTGGCGCTGGGCATCGGGCTCGGCTGGCGTGCGGGCGTCGTGCTCGGCGTCGAACTGTTCCTGTCGATTCTCGGCACGCTGCTGGTGATGTACGCGGCGGGGATCGAGCTACAACGTATCTCGCTCGGCGCGTTGATCATCGTGATGGGGATGTTGACCGACAACAGCATCGTGGTGGTCGAAGGCATGCTCGTGAAAGTGCAGCGAGGCATGTCGCATCTGCAGGCAGCGACCGAAATCCTCAAGCAGAGCCAGTGGGTGCTGCTCGCCTCGACCGTGGTCGGGATTCTGGCGTTCTCGGGTATCGGCCTGTCGCCCGATGCGGTCGGCGAATTCTGCGCGTCGCTATTCGCGGTCGCGGCGATTTCGCTGCTGTTCAGCTGGGTGATCGCGATTGGCCTCACGCCGTTGTTCGGCACCTATCTGTTCAAGCCCGCCGACATCATCGACGAAGACCCGTTCAAGTCGAAGCTGTACAAGCGCTATGGCGAACTGTTGTCGTGGGTCACCGGCCGACGCTTCATCGTCATTGCGGGGCTCGTCGTGCTGACCGTGCTCGCGGGTTGGGGATTCCGCTTCGTCGAGCAGAGCTTCTTCCCCGCGTCGACCACGCCGATCTTCTATGTCGACATGCGCTTGCCGCGCGGCGCGGATATTCGCGCAGTCGCCGAAAAGAGCCGCGAAGTAGAGAAGGTGCTGCTCCAGCATGCCGATGTCACCAGCGTGCAAACCTATGTCGGCTCGGGCGCGACGCGCTTCTTCCTCGTCTACGATCCGGAGACGCGCGATCCGTCGTATGCGCAGTTCATCGTCAGCGCCAAGGATGCCGGGCTGATCGACAACATGATTCCGGACATCGATGCGGATCTGAAGAAGCGCTTCCCCGAGCAGCAATGGTCGGTCACCCGACCGAACTTCGGCCCCAGCAGTGGCGCCGCGATCCAGGCGCGCTTCTCCGGTCCCGATCCGGCCGTGCTGCGCCATCTGTCGCAGCAGGCACAGGATGTACTCAGGGGCGATGGACGTGTGATCGCGATCCGAGACGACTGGGAAAACCCGATCAGTATCGTGCGGCCGCAATTCGACGAGTCGCGCGCGCGTTCGCTCGGCGTCACGCGCCGGCAGGTCACCGACACGATGGCGTACGGGACCGAAGGTCTGCGCGCCGGCATCTATCGCGAAGGCGATCAGTTACTGCCGATCGTATTGCGCTCGCCCGATTACACGCGAGGCATTGCAGGGCTACAGGATCTGCAGGTGTTCAGTACCGGACTGCGCCGTTATGTGCCGCTCGGGGATGTGGTCGATGGTTTCTCGGTCGGCACCGAAGAAGGTCAGATCTCTCGACAAAACCGCATTCGCACGATTACGGTGTCCGGCGAGCCGATTTATGGGCAGAACAGCGTCGATGCATTCAATCGCGTACGCGGCGGTATCGAGGCGATCAAGCTGCCTTCCGGATACAGCTTCGAATGGGGCGGCGAACACGAATCGTCGACCCGCGCGCAGGCAAGCCTGTTCCGGCAACTGCCGCTCGGCTTCATCGGCATGGCGCTGCTGGTGCTGATGATGTTCGGGCGGCTCAAGCCCGCACTCGTTGTGCTGCTGGTGGTGCCGATGTCGATCTGCGGCGTGACGATCGGCTTGCTGTTGTTCCGCGGCGCGTTCGGCTTCATGGCACTGCTCGGTCTGCTGAGTCTGATCGGCATGCTGATCAAGAACGGTGTGGTGCTGGTGCAGGAAATCGACGATCAGATCGCCGCCGGCGTGCCGCGAATGCAGGCGGTCACGCACGGCTCGATGAGTCGTCTGCGTCCTGTGATGTTGTCCGCCGGCACGACGGCGCTCGGTATGGCGCCCCTATTGTGGGATCCTTTCTTCAAGGATATGGCGATTACCATCATGTGCGGCCTTGCTTTTGCCACGGTGCTCACGATGGTCGCGGTGCCGGCACTGTATGCGATGCTGCTCGCGATCAAGCAGACGGAATGGGAACCGGCTCAGCCCCCGGAGGCAAAATGATCCGCGCGCGCGCCTACCTTTTCGCCATTGCGGCCTTGCTGCTCGAAGCAGGCTGTACGGGTTCGCTGCAACTCGAGAAGCCCGCCGAGTTTCCGCCGCAATATTCGGAGACCCAAGGCTCCGCGGCGACACCGATGTCCGCGCAGGATCTGGCGACATGGTGGACCCAGTACAACGATCCGGCGCTGAACAAACTCATCGAGCTGGCTCTTTCGCGCAACTTCGACATCGCCACGGCTTATGCGCGGGTCGATCAGGTGCAGGCCGGCATTCGCGCGGCCCGCTCGCAACTGCTGCCTTCGGTT
Source organism: Paraburkholderia antibiotica (assembly GCF_012927125.1). Lineage (GTDB taxonomy): Bacteria > Pseudomonadota > Gammaproteobacteria > Burkholderiales > Burkholderiaceae > Paraburkholderia > Paraburkholderia antibiotica. Next base: position 10,717 of record NZ_JABBFZ010000038.1, on the reverse strand, counting down.
GGCGCCAGCGTAAGTGGCGCGAAATACCACGGCGGCGAGACCCAGCTCGAATTCGAAGAGCTGCTCGGCATCAACAATACCGATGCGCAGTTCTGGCGCGTCGGCTTGCAGGCGCAATGGGAGATCGATCTGTTCGGCCGCGGCCGTGCCAGACTCTCCGCGGCACGCGAGCAGACGCGCGCCGCGGTGGGCGATGCCGAAGCGGTGCGGCTGAGCGTGGTGTCGGGTGTCGCCGATCTCTACGTGACGTATCGCGGGCTGCTGCGTCAGCGCACGATTCTGCTGCAAAGCCGCGCAATCGCCGACGACTTCGTCGAGATCGCGCAGAAGAGTTTCACCGCCGGACTCGTGCTCAGCACCGACATCGAAGCGGCGCGTGCCGGTCGCGCGCAAGTCGACGCGCGTTTGCAGGAAGTGGAAAACGGTATCGCGCAGGCGCGGCTCAATCTGCAGAATCTGTGCGGCGTGCAGCCGGCGGAATTCGCGGGGATGCTCGACGAGAGCGACACGTTGATGACCGCATTGCCCAGCATCGAACCGGGCCAGCCCGTCGATCTGCTGATGCGGCGCCCGGACCTGATCGCGGCGCAGGCGCGTCTGAATGCGGCGGTCAGGCAAACGGACGTCGCGCGGCTCAACTACTGGCCGACCGTTTCGTTGAGCGGGTTGCTCGCGCGCAATGGCTGGGAGATCGCCGGCCAGAGCCTCGGGCCGAGCACGTTCTGGCTGTTCGGTGCGGCGATGGCGATGCCGTTGATCGACTTCGGCGCGCGGCGCTCGCAGGTGGAGTCGTCGGATGCGCAGGCGCAGCAGGCGAACTTCGCGTATGAAAAGGCCGCGCTCGGCGCGTTCTATGACGTTGAACGCGCATTGGCGCGCCTGAACCGGCAGGACGAACTGTTCAAGGCGCGTAACGAAGAAGTCACGCGACGCACCACGCAGTTGAGCCAGGTGCAGCGGCGCTACGAAATGGGCGACACGGGGAGGCTCGATATCGATCAGGTCCGCGTCGCGTTGCTGGAAAGCCAGTCGTCGCAGGTGAGAGAGGAGGTCGGCAAATTGCAGGCCCAGTTCGCGCTGTTCAGGGCAATGGGCGGAGGCTGGATGGCGAATCCTCCTGCCGCGGCGAACGCACAACCGGCATCGGGAACGGTGCCTGCCACTGCAAGCGCGCCGGCACCCGCTTCGCAGTAAGCTGTGAGCGGCCAGGTAAGGTCGGCCCGGCCGCGAAAAATAGCAGAAGCCGCAAATAAAAACGCTGTCACCACAATCTCGTGGTGACAGCGTTTTTCTATCTGAGCGGGTCCTCGGGGAGACATGATGCCGGCGACGTATCATCGGCAAGTCAGCCCCACAATGCGCCGTTACTGCGGCGCCGACGCCGACATCGTGGCCGTAGCGCGCTGACGCGATTCCTGGACGGACTGGTTGCGCGTGTTGCTGGCCTCGCGTTTCTGGGCTCTCATTTTCGATCGAGCCTGCGAATTGGCTGCGCGTTGCTTCTGATTTGCCTGGCGCACTTCCATCCGCTTCTGAACGATCGGGTCGCTATGCGTGGTATTTCCTCCCGCAGCCGGCGCAGGAGCGGCATCCGGTTGGGCCGGCGGTTGCTGCGCAAATGCCGAGCCGGAAGCGAGAACGCTGAACACGACCAATGCAGAGGCGATTCCAAGAGTAGTACGTGCCATCATTTTAACTCCACCAGTTAATACGACTAATTACTTTGCCTAGCTGCCTGAACATGTGTTTTTGTGATCGTACCCCCTGCCTGTTGACTCATCTTCGAAACTGCCTGACACATCGCCCAAGTCTTTCGTAATACTTTCGAATGGCTTTATTCTGCGCGATGGTCCGAGTAGTAGCAAGCAGTGTTGTGAAATGAAGTAGGACTCACCCTCTGCATTTCTGCACGATATCAATACCGCGGTGTTGCTGACTTGCGGATGAAGCAATCATTGCGAAGTCACCGTTTTCACCGGCGGCAAAGCTGCATGTACGTTGCACGCAGGGGCCACTTTAACACTCTGCTCGGTGCATGCAACGGGTCTTACTCTGAAGCGTGGGGATTTAGCCCGTTGTTGAGGATAGAAGGTTTGAGGCGCTTGTCAAATCCGGATGCGATTCGGGTAATGAATAACGTGCGTGTCGGTGTATGAGTGAGGAATTTATACAGGGTTTATCGAGGCCATTTTGATGCGATGGGTGGGAAGATAATTTATGATGGCCGTCAGGGTGGCATCGGACAACGCCTCGCTGGATGTGCTTTTGTGCAGACGGCACGCTGTGCCGCGCGGTATCTTCACAGGGACCGCTCAATGTCCACCCGAAGACCGTTCAAAGACCATTCAACGATACGACAAGGACACAACGAGAACACGCCCAACTACAGACTACTGGATCGAAATAGGAGTTGTGCATCGAATGCGCGCTGAACGATGTGAAGGTGGTGCGCGTGTTCTGGCTTCGGAAGAAATAAAACATGCAGATGGCCGACCGTGACCTTGCGCGAACGATGACGAAGTTCGACATGCGTGAGGCCGGCGGCATCGATCGGAAGGACTCGTGCGCGAGGCGCTGCATCGGCATGGCGGCTCGGCTCCGCGTAGGTTCCTTTCTGGAAGAACCCAGCTTCTCTGAATGGTGGACGATGACAACCCAGCTCGAGACAAAACTGTCGTTGCCCGCATTGACCGCGATGGTCGTCGGTTCAATGGTGGGTGCGGGGATTTTTTCGCTGCCGCGCAATTTCGCGCGTGTAACCGGACCGTTCGGCGCGGTCATTGCGTGGTGCGTGGCGGGCATCGGCATGTATGCGTTGGCCCGCGTTTTTCAGGCGCTCGCGCAGCGGCGCCCTGAGCTCGACGCCGGCGTATTCGCCTATGCGCGAGCGGGCTTCGGCGACTATGCGGGCTTTCTATCCGCGTTCGGCTACTGGATGGCCGGATGCTTCGGCAACGTGTCCTACTGGGTGCTGATCAAGTCGACGCTCGGCGCGTTCGTTCCGGCATTCGGCAACGGCAATACGGCGATCGCGATCATCGTGTCGTCGGTCGGTATCTGGCTCTTTCATCTGGTGATGCTGCGCGGCGTACAGCAGGCGACGATGATCAACACGATCGTCACGGTCGCGAAAGTGATTCCAATCGTGCTGTTCATCGTCATGATGTTCGTGCTGTTTCGCATCGACATGTTCCGCGCGAATCTGTGGGAAGGCGGCGAAGCGCTCGGCGCGAGCCTGTTTTCTCAGGTGCGCTCGACGATGCTCGTCACCGTGTTCGTGTTCGTCGGCATCGAAGGCGCGAGCGTGTACTCGCGCTATGCGAAGAAGCGCTCGGACGTCGGCGTCGCGACGATCACCGGCTTCGTGGCCGTGCTATGTTTGCTGGTGCTGGTCACGCTGTTGCCTTACGCGACGTTGCCGCGCGCCGACATCGCGGTGATGCGGCAACCGTCGATGGCGGCCGTGCTCGGCGCGCTGCTCGGTCCGTTCGGCGTGGTGTTCATCAGCGCGGGCCTGATCGTGTCGATTCTCGGTGCTTATCTCGCGTGGTCGCTGATCTGCGCGGAAGTGCTGTTTGCCGCCGCGCGCCTCGAGACGATGCCGCGCATCTTCTCGCAACAGAACGAGCGCAAATTGCCGGTCGCCGCGATCTGGCTGACCAGTACCGTCGTGCAGCTGTTCGTGATCAGCACGTACTGGTCGACCGACGCGTTTGCGTTGATGCTCAATCTCACCAGCTCGATGGCGCTGATTCCTTATTTCCTCGTGGCCGCGTACGGCATCAAGGCCGCGCGTCACGACAGCGCGCAGAGTGGTGGCGGTTTGAGCGGCGCGCTGCGCAAGGAGTATTTCGTCGCGATGTTCGCGACGCTTTACACCGCGTTTTTGCTATTCGCGGGCGGCCTCAAATTTCTGATGTTGTCGGCGTTGCTCTATACGCCCGGCACCGTGCTCTATGTGTTGGCCAAACGGGAACGCGGCCAGCGCGTGTTTTCGAAGGTCGAGTGGTTGATCTTCGCGGTAGCGGCTTGCGGAGCGATTGCCGCGCTGACCGGTCTTGCCACGGGCACGATTGTGATTTGAGTCGTCATCTGAGCGGTCGATCAGCGTATCTGCACGCGCGTGGCTGGAGCGCTGGCGCGCGTGCGATGGATTGCTTCGATCTCGGCATCGGCGAGAATGCGTCCTGATCGAACTGTCTCTCCCAGTTCATCGAGTACCGGATTCGTGAGGACATTCGCACGATTCGGCTTCCAGCAAGTTCGACGAGGAAATCGAAGCACGCCAACGTGCCGTTGCCGGCCAGTTCGAGTTTGACGTAACGGGACGACAACTGGTGCTGTTCGGCGTGTGCGCCGGCTGTAGACAAGGCCGCGTACACGTGAGGACGGTGTTCAGGAAATAGCGCGGCGCGCTGCTTGTTTCACATCATCGCGGCATTGCGAATGCAGCGAATGAAATAGTCGGCCGGCCGTGTGTGAATGGCGCCCTCGCGCTGCATCAGATGCAGCCGCGCGGCGCGCGAGGTTTCGATGAAATCCAGCTTCTTCATATGCCCCGTCGAGTTGACCAGCTCGAGCGTGTGCGAGGCCCAGGCCATCACCGCGTCGATGGTGAGCGCGAGGCTGTACATCAACGATTGCGACGTGCAGCGCGTGATTCGTCGCGGTGCCGGCAGGCCCTGGCGGCTGAACAGATCGGCGACGAATTGCGGATATTCGTCGGTCGTGTCGGGGTGCACCCATTCGGCGTCGCACAGGTCCGAGAGCGAAGTCGCGTTGGCGAGCGCGCCGTTCGCGCGGACCGCGAACGCCAACGGATAAGTCAGGAGTTCGGAACATTCGATCAACGAATCGGCGGACGATTCCGCGGCCGCCGCGAGCGCGAAATCGATCGTGCCATGGCGCAACTGATCATGCAGTTTCGTCGCGTGAAACTCGAGAAATTCCACCGTGATATGCGGCATATCCTGACGAAACCGCGCATACGCATCCGGCAGCAGCGTGAGCGCCGCGAGCGGCGTGACACCGATCGTCACGCGACCTTCCTGCGCACCGCGCTCCATCGCCATCTGCTGTTCGGCGCGTCCCAGTTCGCCGACAATCAGCCGGGCATGCCGTAGCAGCGATTCGCCCGCATGCGTGAGCGCGACGCCATTCACGCTGCGACCGAACAGCGACATGCCGATATCGGTTTCCAGCTCGCGAATCGCTTTGGTGACGGCCGGCTGACTGACAAATAAGGCACGCGAAGCGCCGACAATCGTGCCATGATCCGCCACGGCCACCAGCGCGCGAAGTTGATGAAGCTTGATCGCCATGACCTTATTACCCTAGGGTAAATACTATAACTAACGGTTATTGAGATAAAACTTTATCATGTTTTTATTCGCCGCCGCTCTCGTAGACTGGCTCTCAATTCGCGCCGAGCCCGATCGCGCGTATCTAAAAAGAGAGTCTGTCAGAGGAGACGGCGTTGTCCCAGAACATCAATATTCATCCCGCGATTCGCGAGCAGGCGGCTGAGTTCGTCGAGTTGCGCCGCCGCATTCATGCTCATCCGGAACTGGGATTCGAGGAAGTCGAAACGAGCCGGCTCGCCGCCGAAAGACTGAAGGCCTGGGGCTATGAGGTGACCGAGGGCGTCGGCGGCACGGGCGTGGTCGGTCGTCTGAAGCTGGGCAACGGCACGCGTTCGATCGGCATTCGCGCCGACATGGACGCGCTGCCGATCATCGAGGACACGGGTTTGCCGTACGCGAGCAAGGTGCACGGCAAGATGCACGCATGCGGCCACGATGGCCACACGGCAATCCTGTTGGCCGCCGCGCGTTATTTCGCGGAGACGCGCCGTTTCGACGGCACGCTGAACCTGATTTTCCAGCCGGCCGAAGAAGGTCAGGGCGGCGCTGTGCGCATGATGAACGAGGGCCTGTTCGAGCGCTTTCCGTGCGATGCGGTGTACGCGCTGCATAACGCGCCGGGCGTGCCGGTTGGCATGTTCATCGTGCAGCAGGGCGCGATGGCGGCATCGGCGGATCTGGTGACCGTCACGCTGACCGGCAAGGGCATGCACGCCGCGATGCCGCATCTGAGCCGCGATCCGGTGGTTGCGGCTGCCAGCATCGTGATGGCGCTGCAGACGATCATCGCGCGCAACGTGCCGCCGGCCGATGCCGCGGTGCTCACTGTCGGCGCGATCCAGGCCGGCACCGCGCACAACGTCGTGCCGAATACGGCAACGATTCTGCTGACCGTGCGCACGCTCAGCACCGACGTGCAGCAACTGATCGAGACGCGCCTGCGCGAGATCGTCGAGAGTCAGGCCAGGAGCTTCGGCGTGAGCGCGGAGATCGATTATCAGCGAGTAACGCGCGTGCTGATGAACACGCCGAAAGAGACCGAGCGCGCGCGCGAAGCGGTCGCCGCGGTGGTCGGTGCGCAGAACATCCTGCCGCTGCCGCCGGGCATGATGGGCGGCGAGGACTTCTCGTGGATGCTCGAGAAAGTGCCGGGCTGCTACGTCGCGCTCGGCAACGGTCACGAGGGTCACGGCAGTTGCATGATCCACAACCCCGGTTACGACTTCAACGACCAGGCGCTGCCGATCGGCGTCTCCTACTGGGCCACGCTCGTCGAGCAATACCTGAGCGCCTGAACTTTGCCAATTTGCGTTTCGCCGACCCGGCGTGCTGCCGGATCGGCTGACAGACTACGTCCATATCGGGGATTCACATGAAATATAAAAAGACCGTTTGCGCCGCGGCTGTGGCGTTGATGTCCCACTCGGCGTGGGCCGACTCGTATCTGCAGCAATGGCTGTCCGCGTGGCCGACGCTGGAAAGCTCGGTTCAGCAGAACGGCATCCAGCTCTACGGCGCCGTCGACATGGGCCTGAATTTCCAGAGCGTCAGCGGTAAATCGAAATGGCAGATGCAGAGCGGTGGCGTGCATACGTCGCAGTTCGGCCTCTTCGGGCGCGAAGACCTTGGCGGCGGCCTGAAGGCGGAATTCAATCTCGAGAACGGCTTCATGGCGAACAACGGATCGCTGGCCACCAGCAACACGCTGTTCGATCGTGCCGCATGGGTCGGCCTCAATTCGGCGACGTGGGGCGTGCTGCGCTTCGGTCTGCAGCCGACCGCGAACCTGCCCGAATTCATCGACCCGTTCGGCGAAGTGACGACGAACTCGGTCGTCACGTGGCTCGCCGGCGGTGCGGTGCAGACCCCGAAGGGCGTCGGCTATAACGCGGACCTCGGGCCCGGTTCGAGCCAGGTGCTGGTGCGCGAGAGCAACGCGGCGACGTGGACCACGCCGCGCGTGATGGGCTTCGGCGCGACCTTCATGTACGCGTTCAACAATCAGGCCGGCGTCGCGCCGAATGCGTCGAATCAGGGTGTGGTCGCATCGTGGACGAACGGTACGTGGTATCTGTCGGGTGCGTATAACCGCGTGTGGAGCTCGCAGGTCGAGACGGCCGAGGGCTTGCAGACGGTGCGCAACGACATCTACGGCGTGTCGGCGATTTACGACGTCGGCAGCTACGTGCTGTCGGCCGCGTTCGCGCAGGTCGCGCCGAAACTCGCGGGCAACGGCATCGCGCGTTCTTATGTGCTCGGCGCGACGGTGCCGTGGGGACGCAATGCGGTGCGCGCGTCGGTGGTCTATCGCGACACGTCGGGTGTGCGCGACTCCACCGGCGATCCGGCCAAGGATTCGGCGCTTGGCGTGATGCTCGGCTACGACTACTCGCTGTCGAAGCGCACGTCGCTGTATGCGCGCGCGGGTTTCATCCGCAACTACGGGATTTCCAGCGTAATCCTGAACAGCAATCCGCTGCCGCTGCAGACGGGCACGGCGTCGCCTGAACTGGGCACCACGCCGGTGACGGCTTCGGTGGGTATCTATCACCTGCTCTGAGTCGAGGCGCGCTCGTGGTGCGCTCGTGGTGCAGTTAAGGCGCGGTTAAGTTAACGCACGACAAGGCGGGGCGGCGCTTGCATGCCGGCCTGTCAGTCGCCTGCCGCGTCGCACGCGCTTTCCTTTGCTTCTGAAGAGTCATACGCATGAAGACCACTTGCCCACCCATAGCGGCGCCACGCGATGTGGTTGCGTCGAATGACGCGTCGCCGGCTTCGCATGCGTCGTCGCATCGGCGAGTCATTCTCGCGACGTCGCTCGGCAACGCGCTCGAATTTTTCGACTTCACCGTCTACAGCTTTTTCGCGGCGCTGATCGGCAAGCTGTTCTTCCCGGTGAGCGGTTCGCATGGGCCGCTACTGCTGTCGTTCGCGACCTTCGGCGCGGGTTTCGTGGTGCGGCCGATCGGCGGGATCGTCATCGGCGCGTACGCGGACCGGCGCGGTCGCAAGGCTGCGATGACGCTGACCATTCTGATGATGGCGCTCGGCACGGTGATCATCGGCCTCGCGCCGACCTACGCGCGAATTGGCGTCGTTGCGCCTTTGCTGATCGTCGTCGGCCGACTGATTCAGGGATTTTCGGCGGGCGGTGAAGTGGGCGCGTCGACGACGTTTCTGATGGAGTCGGCGGCGCCTGGCACGCGCGGTTACCTGGTCAGCTGGCAGCTTGCGAGCCAGGGCGCGTCGGCGCTCGCTGGCGCGCTGTGCGGGATGCTGCTGACTCATGCGCTGAGTCCGGCCGCGCTCGAAAGTTGGGGCTGGCGCGTACCGTTCCTGCTGGGTCTGCTGATCGGTCCGGTCGGGCTGTATATCCGCAGTCATCTTCATGAGACGCTGCATGCGGTGCCGCATGCGAGCGAGCGCGCGACCGCGCCGGCACGCTACGACGTGCGCCGGATCGTGCTCGGCACGCTGCTGATGGTCGGCAGCACGTCATGGATGTACATCCTCGTGTTTTATCTGCCGTCGTGGTTGACACGCTTTGCGCACGTGTCGGGTGCGGCGGCGTTTCTGCCGAGCGGCCTCGCCGGACTCATTCTGACCATCGCGTCGCCGTTCTGCGGCAAACTGACCGACAGGCTGAAGTCGCGCAAACCGATTCTGTTTGCAGCGGGTATCGCGAACGTGCTAGTGCTTTATCCGGCCTTCACGCTGATGTTGCATGCGTCGGCGCTGCTGCCGATTCTCGCCGCGGTCGCGCTGCTGATCGGCCTGTGGGTGGTCGCGAATCCGGCTGGTTTTCTGTTGCTGCTCGAAGGCTTTCCGCGCGAAATGCGTGGGCGTTCGCTCGGCATTATCTATAGCGTCGGCGTGACGCTGTTCGGCGGCTTCGCGCCGTTCGTCGTGACGTGGCTGATCGGCGCGACGGGCAGCGCCTACGCGCCGGTCTGGTATATGGCGGCGTGCAGCTTCGTGAGTCTCGCCGCGCTGACCGTATTCGACGAGCGCATCGCCGATTAACCGCCGGAAGCATCACTGATGTCATCCGGCCATAAACGACAGGAGAACAAATGAACGTACAGAAATTGCTCAAGCTGGCCGGCGCGACAGCGCTCGTGCTTGGTTGCCTGAATGCCTATGCGCAACCACAGGCCGCATCGAACGTGACGGCGCAGGCGGCGGAGGGCGCGTCGCCGAGCACCGGCGATATCAAGGCCGCTAACCGGCAACTCGTTCGAGACGTACGCCGCGCGTTCAGGGCCGCGAAAAGCCAGGGGCTGCGCGCCAGCAACGTCACCGTGCGCGCGAACAACGGCGCGGTGACGCTGACGGGCAGCGTCACCACCGCCGAGCAGGTCGATCTCGCGACGAACATCGCGAAGGGTGTGCCCGGCGTCCAGTCGGTGACCACTCACGTCGCGGTGCGCAAGGAATTCAACGGACGCGGCAGCAACTAGTCTTCCCTCTGTGAAAGAGCGTCGAACGCCGACGCTCTTCTTCTCCTACGTATTCGTTCGGACCTTGCCCCGCGCACGGAACGCAACCGGACGAATCCGCTCCTCGAGTTCCCCTTTGAGACCGGTCAAACTTCTTGATCGGCTTTCGGCCGTCCGCATGAAATTGAATGTCATCGGCTATCACGTTCGGTTGCGATGTTATTTGATATAGATCAAATTATGCCGATGCGGCGCGACCAGAGATATTTTCTTTAAACAGCTGTTCGCTAATGCCCACATCCTGCTGCGGGCGAAAGCCGCAATACAGGCCGATTTTTCCTACCTGAACTCAAAGCGGTCTACGCCCAGCATCGAAAGAAATTATCTATTTCACATATATATGTATTAGTCCTAGTCTGATTTTTCTAATTTATTCGACATTTATAGGACTATGCCTATTATCGGAGCCGATGACTATGTCTAAATTTCTCATGATGTCATCGTCCAATGAGACATGGAGCGCAATGTATCCGGCCCGAATTTCGGTCTGTAATGTCACGACCTATTTCGCTCGGCCCGTTCATGCGCATGCAGCCCGTGACGAAGGGTAGTCGGCATGGAATCGGATCACGTATGCGCAGCGGAGTCCGAATAGTTCCAATGGCCATCTTTATGGAAAACTATCATGACCTCATCCTCGATCCGCGTCATCCTCGCGGACGACCATCCGGTGATTCTGGAAGGTGTGCGGTATGAACTCGAAAGAAGCAGCACGATTTCCGTTGTCGCGGTAGCCCCCCCGCTTTTAACGGAGTTCAGAAGTAGAGGTCATGCCGCGATGGGCAACTTCTGTTTCGGCGGTACGCCGCCAATGGCCGTGTTTGGCCGCTCGTGATTGTATGACCACAGCCACTT
>NZ_JABBFZ010000037.1 GCF_012927125.1 Paraburkholderia antibiotica | reverse complement strand
GAACGCGGCTGAGTGCGTCCGTCGGGTTCTCTTCGTCATCTTCCTGGTTCCTTTGTCGGCATTATCGCCGGCTCAGGCCCCGAGCGTTCCACTTATCCGACCGTCCGAATTTGCGCGCCCACTTCTGTTCCGATTGTACCGGGCATGAGTAGACGGCCTGGAATACGGTACCGGCATGTGGGCCGTATGCCCACCTAGCGCCAGTCCGTCGCGACGTCGTCAGGATCGACCAGCGTCAGTCCCGAGGCGGGCAACGGCAGCGCCGTCTTGTAGCGGACCTGCTTGAGCGCAAAGCTCGAACGGATGTTCGAGATGCCCGGAATCTTGGTCAGATGATCGAGGATAAAGCGCTCCAGCGTATGCATGTCCGGCATGACGACGCGCAGCAGGTAGTCCGCGTCGCCCGTCATCAGATAGCACTCCATCACCTCCGGACGCTCCGAGATCGCCTGCTCGAAGCGTTGCAGCGCGTTTTCGATCTGCTTTTCCAGACTGATCTGAATGAACACGTTGATCCGCAGGCCCAGCGGTTCCGGGTTCAGCAACGTGACCTGCTGCTTGAACAGACCCAGCTTCTCGAGTGCGCGGACGCGGTTGAAGCACGGCGTCGGCGACAGGTTGACCGAGCGCGCCAGTTCCGAATTCGTGATGCGGGCGTTCTGCTGCAACTGGCTGAGGATGCCGATGTCGATGCGGTCGAGTCGGCGGGGGGGCGTAGTCATGGATGAAATATTCCGTGGAGAAGCGGATTTCCGGAATAAATACACTACCGCATCGTCGGATCGCAAGCAAATGAGAGGCTTATTTTGTGCATGGATGGCTAACATGTATCGAACCTCTCACCAGTTGAACCTCTTCCTCCTGGCGTTGAACCATGACGAACTTATATAGCGGTGGCGAACAGATGCGATCATTGGGACGAGTCATCGAACAGAATGATTCGGATCCCGAAGAAACGCGTGAATGGATCGATGCCCTCGACGGCGTCATCGCGCAGGTCGGCAAGGACCGCGCGCAGTATCTGTTCGACCGGCTCGCGGCGCATGTGTTGTCGGTGGGGATGGAGTCGTCCCGCGCGCGCATCACGCCTTACGTCAATACGATTCCGCTCGACCAGCAGCCGCGTTACCCCGGCAATCTCGAACTCGAAGAGCGGCTCGCCGCCGCGTTGCGCTGGAATGCGCTGGCAATGGTGGTGCGCGCGAACAAGGCGTATGGCGAGCTCGGCGGTCATATCGCGAGCTACGCATCGGCGGCGGATCTGTTCGAAGTGGGCTTCAATCATTTCTTTCGGGCGGGGGCACCGGGGGCGGCCGAGGGGACGGGGGGCGACCTCGTGTATTTCCAGCCGCACTCGTCGCCGGGCGTGTATGCGCGGGCTTATCTCGAAGGGTTCCTGAGCGAGGAGAACCTGCAGCACTACCGCCGCGAGATCGGCGGCCCGGGCTTGTGCTCGTATCCGCATCCGTGGCTGATGCCGGATTTCTGGCAGTTTCCGACTGGCTCGATGGGCATCGGCCCGATCAATTCGATCTACCAGGCGCGCTTCATGCGCTATCTGCAGAACCGTGGACTCAAGCATACCGAAGGCCGCAAGGTGTGGGGTTTTTTCGGCGACGGCGAGATGGACGAACCGGAATCGACCGGGGCGCTTTCGCTGGCCGCGCGCGAAGGGCTCGACAACCTCGTGTTCGTGATCAACTGCAATCTGCAGCGGCTCGACGGCCCCGTGCGCAGCAATGGCCGCATTATCGACGAACTCGAAGCGCACTTCGCCGGTGCCGGCTGGAACGTGATCAAGGTGATCTGGGGCTCCGACTGGGACGCGCTGTTCGAGCGCGATCGTGCGGGGGAGTTGGTGCGCGCGTTCGCGCATACGGTCGACGGTCAGTTTCAGACCTTCTCGGCCAATGACGGCGCCTATAACCGCGAACGTTTCTTCGGCCAGAATCCCGAGCTTGCGGCGCTCGCCGCGCAACTCTCCGACGACGACATCGACCGCCTGCGCCGCGGCGGCCACGACGTGCGCAAGCTTCACGCTGCGTACGCGAAGGCACTTGCGCATCGCGGCCAGCCGACGGTCATTCTCGCGAAGACGATGAAAGGCTTCGGCATGGGCACGGCGGGGCAGGGCCGGATGACCACGCACCAGCAGAAAAAGCTCGACTTCGACGACCTGAAGGCGTTTCGCGACCGCTTCCGCCTGCCGCTCTCCGATGACGACGTCGAGCAACTTCGTTTTTATAAGCCAGCAGCAGACAGCCCGGAAATGCAGTACCTGCATGCACGCCGGGCGGCACTCGGGGGCTATCTGCCCAGAAGGCGGAAAGTCGCATCGAAGGGGCTGACCGTCCCTTCGATGCAAACCTGGGGGCAATTCGCGCTGGAAGCGGGCGACCGCGAGATGTCCACGACGATGGCGCTGGTGCGCATGCTGACCGCGCTGCTGAAGGATGGCGAGATCGGTCCGCGCGTGGTGCCGATCGTCGCCGACGAGGCGCGCACCTTCGGCATGGCCAACATGTTCCGTCAGGTCGGCATCTATTCGCCGCTCGGGCAGCTGTATGAACCCGAGGACCTCGGTTCTATGCTCTATTACCGCGAGGACACCAAAGGGCAGATTCTCGAAGAGGGTATTTCGGAAGCGGGCGCCGTGTCGTCGTGGGTGGCTGCGGCAACCTCGTACAGCGTGCACGACCTGCCGTTGCTGCCGTTCTATATCTACTACTCGATGTTCGGTTTCCAGCGTATCGGCGATCTGATCTGGGCAGCGGCCGATCAGCGGGCGCGAGGCTTTCTGATCGGCGCGACGTCGGGCAAGACGACGCTCGGTGGCGAAGGCCTGCAGCATCAGGATGGCACGAGCCACCTGGCGGCTTCGACGATTCCCAATTGCCGCGCCTATGACCCGGCCTTTGCGTATGAGGTCGCGGCGATTGTCGACGAAGGCATGCGCGAGATGGTCGAGCATCAGCACGACGTGTTCTACTACGTGACCGTGATGAACGAGAACTACGCGCAGCCGTCGGCGCCGCAAGGCAATCCGCAGGCATTGCGCGAGGGCATTCTCAAGGGTATTCATCGGTTGCCGGTCGAATCGGAGGAAGCACCCCGCGTTCAGTTGCTCGGCTCCGGTGCGATCCTTGGTGAGGTGATTGCTGCACAGCGGATGCTTAAGGACGACTGGGGTATTACGGCAGCGGTGTGGAGCGTGACGAGCTTCACCGAGTTGCAGCGGGACGGTATGGCAACCGAACGTGCAGCGCGTTTCGGCGAAGCGTCACGGGTGCCTTATCTCACCGCGGTGCTCGATGCTTCGGCGGGGCCTGTGGTTGCCGCGACGGACTATGTGCGTGCGGTGCCGGAACTGGTTCGGGCCTATGTGCCACGTCGCTACGTGACGCTCGGTACGGATGGTTTTGGGCGAAGCGATACCCGTCAGGCGTTGCGTGAATTCTTCGAGGTGGACCGCGCGTCGATCGTGATCGCTGCATTGAAGGCGCTTGCGGACGAAGGTGAGGTCGAGTTGGCTCTTGCAGGTGAGGCACGTCAACGGTACGGCAAGGACATAGCTGGCGGTGCGGCTTCGTGGGAGCGGTAAGTTCGTTTTCTCTAACCGGGCCTTGATCACCCGCGTTGGCCGATGTGTCGTACAAGGGAGATCAACGCCGCTGGCGCTGCGAGTGTGCATCGATAGGGGCGGGAATCAAACATGATGACGGGGCGATGAACAGGCGTCGCTTTCGGCCATGATTGAAAAAAGTGGATGCCGACATGCCGCGATACCCGGGAATGTCGGCGTCCATGAGGTGATTGCCAAAACCCTCCGCGCGAAGCTGTTCCGGGAAGGTCTGCACGGAAGCCCAGCGAGGTTAATGCTTGTCCTCACGATTGCTCGCCCTTTTCTTCGCGGTCCGTCTGTTTCCACGGCTGCAGCTTTGATCCGTGCAGATTGCCTTACTCAAGAAACTCGCGTATCAACCCGACAGCGCGCGTGATGTCGTCTTCGCCGACATCCATGTGCGTCACGAGGCGCAGCCGATAGTGACTGGTCGTGACAATCCCGTGTTGCGCGAGATGTCGTACCAGTTTGTCGACATGCTTGCTTGCGCGTCCACGAAGCTCCAGAAACACCATGTTGGTATCGGGCGCCTCGACGCTCGCGTTCGCCAGTCCGGAGAGTCCTTTGAACAGACGCTTTGCGAGCCGGTGGTCATCCGCGAGTCGCTCGATGTGATGATCGAGGCCGTAATGAGCCGCTGCCGCCAGAACGCCGGCTTGCCGCATCGCGCCGCCAGCGACCTTGCGAATGCGTCGCGCCCGTGCGATGAAGTCGGCACTCCCGCACAGGGCGCTGCCGGCAGGCGCACCGAGTCCCTTGCTGAAGCACACCGATACCGAATCGAAATAGCTTGCGATGTTGCGTGCTTCGATCTCCGGCCGCAACCCACTGAAGGCAGCCTGAGCCACCGCGGCGTTGAATAGTCTTGCGCCGTCGAGATGGCTAGACAGGCCATGCTGAGCCGCAAGTTCGGTCGCCGCCTTGAGGTAGTACTCCGGTATTACGCGACCACCCAGCGTGTTCTCGAGTGCCAGCAGGCGGGTTGTCGCAAAGTGTTCATTGCGAGGTTTGATTTCCTCCACGATGCGCGAAAGCGCGAGCGTCCCGTCTGCGGCATGTTCGATCGGCTGCGGCTGGATGCTACCGAGCACGGCTGCACCTCCACCTTCCCAGCGATAGCAGTGAGCCATCTGGCCGACAAGGTATTCGTCGCCTCGCCCGCAGTGCGCCAGCAGCGCGCACAGGTTGCTCTGGGTACCGGTAGGAACGAAAAGGGCGGCTTCGAAACCGAGCATGCCGGCGATGCGTTCCTGAAGCGCATTGACCGTCGGATCTTCTCCGTACGTGTCGTCGCCAACCGGCGCTCGTATCATCGCTTCGTACATGGCCGCGGTGGGCCGCGTAACCGTGTCGCTCCTGAGATCCACGATGGCGTTCATGCGGCTCCCATCCTGCCGTCGAGTTCCTTGTTCACAATCGACAGCCAGTACGCAATCCCCAAGGGCAGTGCCTGGTCGTTGAAATCGTAGCGCGGCGTGTGAACGTTGCCGCCGCCGTCACCTTCATGGCGACCGTTCCCGATCAACACATAGGCGCCGGGGCGCATGCGCATCATGCTCGCGAAATCCTCGCCGGCCGTGACGCGAGGATGGTTGCCGATTACAGCGTCGACGCCTGCCACGTCGATGGCTGCCGCGAGTGCGCTATCCGTTGCATCAGAATCGTTGATGAGCGGCTCCGAGAGCCACCAGCATTTGACGTCGGCGCTCGCACCTTCGCTTTGCGCAAACGCTTTGGCATGCGCGGTGATCCGTGTCTCGATCAGTTCCTGCACTTCAGCTGTGAAGGCGCGCATGGTTCCCGAAATCTGCAGTTTGGCGGGGATGACATTCAGTGCATTCGGATCGCCCGCGCCGATGTGCCCCACACTGATGATCGCGGTCTCCAGCGGAGGCACGTTCCGGCCGACAATGGTCTGCAGTGCAAGCAGGAAATGCGCGGCGACCACGCTGAGATCGACCGACGTATGCGGGCTTGCGCCGCCATGCCCTCCCGAGCCGGTGAACTCCACCTGGAAGCGCCCCGAGGCGGCCATCATGGCTTCTTTTCTGATGCCGAACTTGCCGAGCGGCAGCACGGGGTAGGAATGCATGCCAAATATGCGGTCGCATGGGAAACGCTCGAACAACGCGTCGCCCATCATGGCGAGCGCTCCACCGCGTCCCTCTTCGGCCGGCTGAAAGATCACGTGGACGGTTCCCGCGAAGTCGGGATGTTCGGCAAGCGCCTGCGCCGCGCCGAGGAGCATGGCGGTATGCCCATCGTGTCCGCATGCGTGCATTCGGCCCGGGATCGTCGATGTGTGCGCAAACGAATTGAATTCGCACATGGCCAGTGCATCCATGTCGGCACGCAGGCCAATCGAGCGGGAGCCAGGGCGTTTTCCCCTGATGGTTCCCACCACGCCGGTCTGGGCGATGCCCTGCGTCACGTCGATACCCCATTCCTGCAGTTTTGAAGCAATGATGCCCGACGTTCGGCGTTCTTCGAAGCCGAGTTCCGGGTTCGCGTGGATGTCGCGTCGAATCGCGGCGATCTCGTCGATGTGCCGGTTCGCGATTGCAAGCAGGCCATTCATTGCGCGGCTCCTTGCTTGCATAGCCTGGAGTCGGAAGTCGTCCGCAGCAGTCTGTTCAACGTAGTGACGCGTTTCATAAGCAGAGCCCTATTGTGATTTTAAGTCGAAGAGAAAATATAATTTCTATTGCTAAATAATATGTTCTGTAAAACAGATGCTATTCGGGCATTCAACTGTGCGCACCATCCAGTGTGTGGGTATGGCAGATATGCCGTCCAGCCTGTCGAGGCACTCCCACCGGCGGAGCATATTGATAGCTGATATATGGCGAAGACCTCACCGGAGTGTTCGATTCACAACTTGCACGACAATCCATCAGCGCTGTTGATCATTGTCGGTTGAGCGTTTGAGATGCTCAACTTGCTACAGAAGCGTGCCTGCCGATTACCTGATCGCTCGATTTCAAACAGCACGAGCAGTCGCGTTGAGACGTGCCGCACCCGGAAACAGACAGGTGCCCACGATTCCAAGCAGCACGCTGAACTCGACGTAATAGATCGGAGCGAGATTGCTTCCCGTCACCTTCACAAGCCACGTGTTGGTGAACGGCGCCAGGCCACCGAAAATCATCGCGGAGAAGTTGTATGCCAGTGCGGCTCCAGTCGACCTGACTTCCACTGGGAAGATTTCTGTCAAGGCAACGGGAGCCGGTCCCCATATGAAGCTCATAAAGAACGAGACGCCGGCCTGCATCGTCAGCAGGGAAATGAACGAAGGCGCAGCAACGAAATGATGAAAGAGCAGCCACGCAGTGACGCCATAACACACGATCCCCGGCAGCAGCACAGATTTGCGTCCATACCTGTCGGACAGGTGGCCGGTGAACGGGCAGAGCGCCACGACGATGGCGGTGCTGAGAAACGTACTCAGATTCGCCTCGGTCGCCGGGATGCCGAGTTGTTGTCGCGCGAAAATCGGAACGAAAAAATTAAAGACATACGAGGACACGGTGCCGACAACGCAAATGCCGATGGCGGCAAGCATCGCGCGCGAATGATGTGAGAAGAGTTCACTCAGCGTGGTTCTGGCGATCCTCCGCGCGCCGCGACTGTTTGCCCGGGCAAGCGCGAGAAACTCGGGCGACTCGTCGATTTTCGAGCGGATCAGCCATCCTACAGGACCGACGAGAACACCGAACAGGAACGGCAAACGCCATCCCCATGACTCGAACTGGACCGTATTCAATTGTGACGTCAGCAGCCATGCGACTGCCGCACCACAGGAAATCGACAGGGCTTGCGAGCACATCTGGAAGCTACCGAAGAAGCCGCGGCGGTCGGAGGGTGCGAACTCGATCAACATCGTGGTCGCGCCGCTGAATTCTCCACCTGCGGAAAGCCCCTGGATCATGCGTGCAACCATGATCAGGATGGGTGCGGCAAGACCGATCGCAGCGTAAGTCGGCAGCAGGCCGATCATGCCCGTGCCGACGGCCATCAGGATAATGGTGACGGACAGCGCCCGCTTACGACCCATGCGGTCGCCATACATGCCGAGCAGGACACCGCCGAGTGGCCGAACCGCGAATCCCACGCCAAAGGTTGCCAGAGTCAGCGACAATGAGGCGAGCGGATCACCCGCGGGAAAATAGAGCTTCGCAATCGTCGCCGCGAACATCCCATAGATGACGAAATCAAACCACTCAAACGCATTGCCCAGCACTGAAGCGAATACAACTTTTTTTAGCATGGCCGGTGACGACGCCGGTTTCGTGCTCATTCCTGTCTCCTGTGATGAATTGACTGAGCCTGATAGTGGCCCGACTTCACTTCTATTGTTGGCTTGGGTGTGTGGCGTGCCGGCTTGCCCGACTGACGTTTCCGGTTGCCAGGCAGGCCGCACCGGAATGTGCCTGCAAATCTTTCGATCGGAACGTCCCCAAGGCGCGGCAAGGGGTGCCGAACGGTTACCTGGTCTCGCGGCCACCTGCGCGATCCGGCGCGGATGCGCCTTCCGTGCTCACCATGGAAAGAAGCATAGGCGGACAGATTCAGTGCGAGAAGCCGCAATCCCGTTGTCTCGACAACCGCTGGTTTTCATCGGAAGACTTCCGATCTTCGTTGGACACCGCCATGGCATTGCCATATCGCAGGACACGCTGGTCCTTCCGGGCCGTTCTCTCGCGCGAACGGGCACGCCCCGATGTCTGCAGAAATGGTGTGAGCGGTGCCTGGTCTAGAAGGCGAGGGTCAGCAGATCGAAGAGGGCCCGGTCCCTTTTGGCGGCCGAACGGGAGCGCTGCTTGATCACACTGCGCAGGCAGTCCACAAAACACTTGGCAGTGGGGTTGCGCATCGCGGTGCGGCGGGTGATGACGTCGAGGTGGTTCGCCTCGAAGCGTTCGGTGAGATTGAGCGCCTGTATGCCGTCCCAGTTGGGCTCGAGAACCAGCAACGGCTGCGAACAGTAACCGAGCATGTCGGCATGCTGCACCAGTTCGAACATCAGCGAGCTTGAATGCGCACAGTGCAGCCGATGCGATTCGATCGTCACACCGTGCTGCCAGAAGAGATTGCGCATCATGGCGGGGTAGCTCGCGGGTGTGTAGTTCACCACCCAATCGTCTTCCAGAAGCTGATGCAGCGACGTCCTGTCTGCACTGGGATGGCCACGCCGTGCGACGACACACGACTGATAGGTCATCAGCGGTTCGCTGTCGAATTCCTGAACCGACATCGCGGCTGTAAATGAGCCCACCATCAAATCGATGACGCCGTCGCGTAGACGGGGGAGCGCAACGCCGGTCAGGCTTTCGAAGATTTCCAGCTGCACGCCCGGCATGCGCTGGCGAAAACGCTGGACCGTGTCGGCCAGAAAGGCCGGGACAATCCAAGGTGCGACACTGATGGCCAGCCTGCCGGCGACCTCCCCACGAAGTTCACTCAATTCGGCATTTGCTCGCTCGAGCTGACCCAGCACCAGTCGTGCATGTCCCAGCACCTTGTGTCCAGTCTCGGTAAATCCGACGCCACCTGCACTACGCTGAAGCAGCGACAGCTGCTGCTCGCTTTCCAGTTCGCGCAACGCCTTGCTCACTGCTGTCTGTGACAGCCCGGTCAAACGGGCCGCTGCACGAATGCTGCCGGTATCAGCGACCGCGACGAGAGCCTGTAGCTGATGGAGTTTCATGAGAGGAATGAGCTGATTTGAGAGGTGAAAACCACTGGTTGTCAAGATAACACAACTGCAGCTTCCCTCGCGTATTCTGACTGCCTATGATCCAGGTCAAACGTGAGCGAAGCAATGGTCACTTGCCTGTCCGCACCTGTCAAGGATAGCGATTGCCGTTTTAGAAACGGCAATTAAAGTACCTTGGAAAGTACTCACCCAGAAAAAATTAAATTAGGAATATTAAATAAAAACTCTCAGTTCACGATGAACGGATAGGGAGAAGTAACGGAGTGCTTGACCTGTTGTTCATACGGATAACCATAAGGAGACTGTCCATGAAGCGTCATCTCGCGGTAGGTATGTTGTTGCAGGGCGTTGTTACCAGCATCTTTGCTCAGTCGTCGGTGACGCTCTATGGAAGCATCGACAACGGTCTTACCTATGTGAACAACCTGGGCGGACATTCATCCGTGATGTTCCAGAGCGGCATCAGCAAGGACAATTCGCTTGGCTTTACGGGCGTGGAAGATCTGGGCGACGGCATGACGGCGCTCTTCAAGATCGAGAATGGTTTCTCGAGCACGACCGGTGCGCTCGGGCAGGGAGGCCTGATGTTTGGCAAGCAGGCCTACGTCGGTCTGGCCCAAAACAGCGTCGGGCAGATCACGCTGGGCCGGCAATATGACTTCACCATCCTGCTCGACCCCTACATGTCCTGCTTTACCTGCGGGATATACAGCGTTGAAAACGCGGACCTCGATCGTGCCTCCGGTGAGCGGCTGAACAACTCGGCACAGTTCCGCAGCGCCGATTTTAAGGGTTTTACGTTTGGAACCATGTATGCATTCGGGCAGGGCGCCGGCGCACTGACAACCAACGCCGGACGCGCGATCAGCGCGAACGCGAAATATACCCATGGCCCGTTCTCTGCCATTGTCGTGTACACCGACATCAACGGTGCACCGATACGGGCCGGAAGCCTGGGCGTCCCGACCGTGCTCGGTGTGCCCGTTCAAAGCAGTACGACGCTTACTGTCGACAAGCAACGCATCGTGGCGGTTGGTGCACTCTACGAACTCGGTGCATGGACACCGTCCGTCACTTACTCGAACACGGAACTCAAACTCGGCGCAACTACTGCAACCGACCAGATTCTGCGCCTCGGAACGACATACCGGGTGCGGCCAGACGTGCTTCTCGCCGGGCAACTGTCGGCGGACCGGTTTCAGCAGGCGCGCTGGTACACGATAAACACGGGATTTCATTATTTTCTGTCAAAACGGACTGACCTGTATTTTGACGTTGCTGCGCAACGCGCTACCGGACCGGGAACGAAGGCGTCCGTATTCCTGACTGCACCGTCGTCAACAAACAGTCAGTTTGTATCTCACGCCGGTATCAAACATGTGTTCTAGGCTGGCGTCGGCGTGATCTCTCTCGCCGACGTGTGTCGCGAAACGCGACACACGTCCTGACATTTCCCTTCGACCAGCCAGTTCGACATTGACGAATCATCGGCGGCTCGTCGGTGTTACGGCAATGGTTCTGGCAGTGTTGGCGGCTTCCGATACAGAGTGAGACGTTGCGCTGACAACTACCATGATCGTATTCGGTGCCGCGTGAAGAAGTCTTTCTCAGTTTTGAGTTTACTTGCCACTGCAGTCAACATTGTCGCTGCTTCGGTTCGTCGGCCCGAATCGTCAACGTACAGGCTGTGACAGCTTTAATGTGGCCCGCTATTGCAGCCCGCTTCCCAACCCCCGGGTACGTGTCGTTTTCGACACGGGAGACACCTGCCTCACATACACGATGCTTCGCACACCCGGTTACGGCCAGTCGATTTTGCTTCATACAGGGCCGAGTCAGCCATCTTCACCAGCACAGCGCTATCGTCAATCCCGCGCCCGTGGGACATGACTACGCCGATGCTCGCAGTCACACGGCCGTACGGACTCTGGGCGTGTTCAATGTCGAGATCAAAAACAGCGTGCCGGATGGTTTCGGCAATGTTCGTGGCACCAGTCGCGTCGGTATCGGGAAGGGTCACTGTGAACTCTTCCCCACCATACCGGGCCGCGCGGTTGGGCGGTCGGCGAACGCACAGGGCGACGCATTGAACAACGGCCCGTAGCACCTCATCGCCCGCCTGATGACCATAATAGTGGTTCTACGCCTTGAACTGATCGATGTCGACGAACAGCAACGAGAGCGGATGGCCCGTGCGGTTGGCCTGTTGCCATTCCTTCAGCAACGTTTCGTCAAAGGTTCCCCGGTTGCTCAGCCCCGTGAGGGCGTCGGTACGCGCCAGACGCTGTAGTTTCGATTCCGCCAGCGGTCGCCTCGTGAGTTCTCGCGACAGCGAGCAGCGAGCCGCCCCCAAGGATCGCGCCGAACACTGCCATCGCGATCCCGAGTCGCGTGGCCCGGCGTTGCCACTCAGCGTAAATGTCGCTTTCTGCAGGCGCCACGTCGACGATGATCGGAAGTCCAGGTAAGTGCTTGCAAACGGAGAGTCTGCGAATCCCGTCAATTGAAGCAGCAAGACCCCGACAGAGTCGTATTCAGTGGCCACGCTCAACGTCGTGCAACTCATCCAGAATATCGAGGAACAATTCGATCCGACGTGTTAGCGGGCGTGACGCCTCGGTGATCGCGCAAATCGTGTTGTGAAATACCGGACCCTGCGGAAGTGCCTCGATCGCATAGCGCTGCGTTACCAGGTTCGCATAATGTTCCGGAAGCAGGCCAGCGTAGTCGCCGGTTGCGGCCAGCAGCGCAATCGCTTCAAGCCCCCCCGCATCAGGGCCACGCTCGAAGCCGTGATTGGCCAGCGTCTGCTCAACAAAAGGGTGAGGGCGGTAGACGAGGGGTAGGCGGTTGTGGGGTCCGTCTCCGGCCTGCAGGACGGAATAGACCCGATGAATTTCGATAAAAAGAGTGCGGTAGTCAAATACGCGGTCCTTCGCGTACATCCCGCTGATCGCCACGTCGACCCGACGCTCACGTAGCGCCTGGCCGAGGTTGGTGAAGGTCATGACGATGATCTCCGGCTGTACATCGGGGGCGCGCCGCTTGAGTTCGGCCAGCGCTTCCGGAATCCGGCACTGGTGATGGTTGATCAGATGTTCAACCATGCCGATCGATAGTGTGCCCGATAACACGCCGCGCACCGAATCGATCTCGGGCCGGATGCGCTCCAGAAACTTGAGTGCGTTCGTGGCAAGGTCCACCGCGACGACACCGGCCACGGTCAGCTTGAATCCCGTCGGACCACGCTCGCACAGGCGCACGCCCAAGCGCTCCTCAACCTCCCTGATATGGCGGCTGATTGACGCTTTCGACATGTTGAGCCGGTGTTCGGCGGCGCTGAATCCTCCGGCCTGGGCGACGGTGCAGAAGATGCGCAGCGAGCGCAGATCGCGCTCGTTAAAGTCCTGTTGGCTCATGGTCGAAAGGTCTCATTTTTCGAAACCATACCACTAAAAGAATCATTTTCCATGCGGTTCGCTGCGCACTAATATCCACTGCACAACGATCCATTAAATCAAGGAGACGACATGACAACCAGACTCAATCGCCGAGCCGCAATCAAGAGCGCCATCGCCACTGTGGTCATCGCTTGCATGCCGGCGCTGGCGCTGGCTGAAGGCGGTACGCTGGCCGACATCAAGGCGCGCGGGCAACTGACAGTCGGCACCGAAGCCGCCTACGAACCCTACGAATTCGTGCAGAACGGCGCAGTCGTCGGTTACGGGCACGACATTCTCGAATATATGGCGAACAAGCTGGGGGTCAAGCTGGTGCAGCTGAACCTGCCGTTCCAGGGCCTGTTGCCGGGCTTGTTGTCACACAAGTTCGACTTTGTTGCCACCAGCGTCGGCATCACGGACGAACGCGCCAAACGCTTTGCGTTCACTGAGCCGGTCGGCGAAGTGCGTTCAATGTTCGTGGTCAATGCGCGCAACGCGGCGATTGTCAAGCCGGAGGACGCGGTTGGGAAGACAGTCGGTACGCAGATGGGATCGCTGGCGCAGCCTGCATTGCAGGAGTACGACCGCCAGTTGAAGGCGAAGTACGGCAAGGGGTTCGCCGAAATCAAGTTGTTGCAGGCCTACCCCGACGTTAGCGTCGCGCTGAGTAACGGGACCCTGGACGTCGGGGTGGTGCCGTCGAACGTCCTGTCGGTGCAGGTGCGCCGCGAACCGGGTGCATTCAAGACCATCGGCGAGCTCGGCGAACGCAAGCTGCTCGCTTGGGTCGTCAACCCGCAAGATCCGGACATCCGTGCGTTTATCAACAGGACGCTGGACGAAATGCGCGCCAACGGCAAGTTGGCCGAGCTTCAGAAGAAATGGTTCGGAGAGCCCCTGAATTTGCCGACCTCCGACTATCTGCCCAAAGGCGCCCTCTGAACGAGGTATCAACATGATCGAGTTGCTCACTGCGCACGGCGCCCTCAAGCCCTTCTACGACGGTGTCGTGAAGGGTGCCGGCGTCACCCTCTACACCAGCAGCCTTGCATTCGCCATCGGACTCGGGCTTGGGACGGTGCTAATGGTGCTAAGGATGACCGGCGGGGCGGTTGTGCGCGCACCGATTGTGGTCTATGTCAGCGCCATGCGCGGCACGCCACTGCTGATCCAGTTGCTGATCGCCTACTACGTCGTGCCGAACATGCTGGGCATCAGCATTTCACCGGTGACGGCCGGCGTGCTGGCGTTGGCGCTCAATACCACCGCATACGTTAGCGAGATCCTGCGCGCCGCACTGTCGACCATCCCGGCTGGCCAGGCGGCTGCGGCGCGCGCACTGGGCATGCGGCCGTGGCAGATATGGGGCCATGTCCTGCTACCGCAAATGTTCCACCGGGCGGTGCCGCCGCTTACCAATGAATACACGGTGTTGCTCAAGGCCTCGTCGTTGCTCTCGATTATTGCAGTCACCGAGTTGGCTACTGTGGCGCGCAATGCGACGCTGCAGAGCGATTTGCCCTTGCAGGTGTTTGCGGTGACTGCAGCGGTCTATTTCATCATGCTGTGGTGTGCCTCGTCGATATCGCGGCGCATCGAACGCAAATTTGCCGGGTTGCTTCCAAATGTTCATTGATTTCGACATCGTCAAGCAAATCACGCCGGCATTGCTGCACGGATTGAAGCTGACTGTAACTGTCAGCGCCATCAGCATTCCACTGGGCATCGTGGTCGGCACGGTTGCCGCCTACATGGCCGACTCCAGGCGCGCCGTGTTGCGCGCTGCGGCGCTCGGCTATGTCGAGCTGGTGCGCAACATCCCCTTCCTGATCCTGGTGTACCTGTCCTTCTTCGGCTTGCCCAAACTGGGGCTGCACGCATCGGCGTTCTCGATTGCGATTGGCACCATGGCGTTTTATACCGGTGGCTATTTTTGTGAAATCCTGCGGGCAGCGTTTCGCAGCGTTCCGAAAGGACAGATACGCGCGGCACTGTCGCTCGGGTTGTCCGGCTGGAAGATCCAGCGCTTTGTGGTGGTGCCGCAGATTTTCGGTTTCCTGATTCCGCCCACCGTCAGTCTGGCGATCATGATGTTCAAGGACACGGCGGTGCTTTCGGTGATGAGTCTGCCGGAATTGACCTACCAGAGCAATCTGATGACCGCCGACACCTTCGCGTATCTGGAAGTACTCGGCACCACCGCGCTGCTCTACTGGGGAGCGAGCGTGGTCACGGAGGCCTTTGGCCGCGTCCTGGAAGCGCGTGCGGGCCGCTGGAGCCATCGCTGATCAGGTTTCTCTCGCCCAGCAACTTCAAGAATTGGAAATTCAAATGGAAAAACTGACTGTCGCCCCGCGTACCGGCCATGCCACGCTGCTCTATTCGGAGCTGGTAACCGATCTGGAAAACCTGACGGCCGATATCGCCGTGCTTGGCATGCCCTTCGGCTCGGCTTACGGACCGCGCTCCTTTACCAATGATCAGACAGACGCGCCGCAGGCGATCCGTGATGTCACCGACCGTATCGTGCGCGCGCCCAATCATTATGACTTTGACATCGACGGCCCTTTACTGCAGGGGCGCTCGGATATCCGCTTTGTCGACTGCGGCGACGTACTGCCCGACCTGTCCAAGCCCGGTGACCACCAGCGCCGCTGCGAACTCGCGGTGCGCCAGATTCTCAAAGGCGGCGGCCTGCCGATCGTGCTCGGGGGCGACCACGGCATTACGAACCCGGTGTTGCGCGCGTTCAGCGACAGCGGCCCGATCACGCTGGTTCACATCGACGCTCACCTCGATTGGCGTGACGAGGTCAACGGGGTGAAGGACGGGCTCTCCAGCCCGATCCGCCGCGCATCCGAACTCGGCTACGTGAAGCACATCACGCAGATCGGTCTGCGCGCCCAGGGCAGCGGCCGTCCGGAAGACTACGAGAACGCGCGCGCGCATGGTGCCGATCTCATCACGGCCTACGAGCTTCACGACATTGGCATGGACGCCGTGCTCGACCGTATTCCCGACGGCGGCAACTATTACCTCACTATCGATGCCGACGGGCTCGATCCAACGATCATGCCAGCAGTCGACGGACCGGCGCCGGGTGGCGTTACCTTTGTACAGGCGCGCAAGCTGATCCACGGGCTGGTAAAGAAAGGGCGCGTGGTCGGGATGGACATCGTCGAGATCCAGCCGTCCAAGGACAATGCCAGCAAGCTGACCTGCGTGACGGCCGGGCGACTGATCGTCAACCTGATCGGCGCGGCAATCAAGGCCGGCTATTTCGACAAGAAATGACGCTCCCGTCAACCCGAGCAACGTCTTCCGACCTTAAACAGGGGTCCGCCATGATCGAAATCAAGAATGTTTCCAAGTGGTATGGCAATTTCCAAGTGCTGACCGACTGCACCGCTCAAGTCGAGAAGGGTGAAGTTGTGGTGGTCTGCGGACCGTCCGGCTCGGGCAAGAGCACACTGATCAAGACTGTGAATGCGCTCGAACCGTTTCAGAAGGGTGACATCGTCGTCAATCGTGCATCGATTGCCAACCCGAAGACCAGCCTGTCCAAACTGCGCTCGCATGTGGGCATGGTCTTTCAGCACTTCGAGTTGTTCCCGCACCTGTCGGTTACCGCGAACCTGACGCTGGCGCAGATCCAGGTACTCAACCGCGGCCAGGAGGAAGCCAGGGTTCGCGGCCTCAAGATGCTGGAGCGCGTCGGCCTCCTCGCGCATAAGGACAAGTTCCCGGGGCAACTGTCGGGCGGGCAGCAACAGCGCGTGGCGATCGCCCGCGCGCTGAGCATGGACCCGATCGTGATGCTGTTCGATGAGCCGACTTCGGCGCTCGACCCGGAAATGGTTGGCGAGGTGCTGGACGTCATGGTGCAACTCGCTAACGAGGGCATGACCATGATGTGCGTGACGCACGAGATGGGATTTGCGAAGAAAGTCAGCGATCGGGTGATCTTCATGGATCACGGCAAGATTGTCGAAGACTGTCCTAAGGACGAGTTCTTCGGCCGCCCGGAGGCCCGTTCGCCTCGGGCGCTAGAGTTCCTGTCGAAGATATTGCAGCACTGATGCGTGAACCGGAAGCGAATCCGATGACTGTATCCCCCCCCAGCCCATACGACCCGGATGCCGGTGCGTCAGATAGCGGCAAGGCATCGTCGCGGCGAAGGCAGCCCAGGATAGTGTTGCTCGGCATGGGCGGTACGATCGCGTCGTCGGCCGGCGTCGCGACGCAATTGCACGACTACACGGTGACCGACACGGTCGAGGCGGTGCTGGCCGCCGTACCCCAGGCGCACGAACTCGCTGACATCCGTTGCGAGCAGCTTGCCAACATCGACAGTCATGCGATCGACAATGCCATGCTCCTACAGCTGGCAAGGCGGGCGGAGGCCATACTGCAGGACCCAGAGGTCGATGGTCTGGTGATCACGCACGGCACCGATACGCTGGAGGAAACGGCGTACTTCCTCAACCTGACGCTCAAGAGCGCCAAACCCGTCGTACTTGTCGGCGCGATGAGGCCGGCCACGGCGCTGAGCGCGGACGGTCCGCTCAACCTGCACAACGCAATCCGCCTGGCAGCCTGTGCCGAAGCCAGCGGCATGGGCGTGCTGGTGATGCTCAACGACCGGATTGGCGCAGCGCGTTACGTGACCAAAGCCAGCACCACCGTGACCGATGCCTTTCGTTCATTCGAGCACGGCAATCTGGGTGAGATTGCTGGCAGCGTGGTGTATCTCTTCAACACGCCGACACGGTTGCATACGCTAGCCACCGATTTTTCGCTGGCAGCGATCGATGAATTGCCGCACGTCGACATTCTCTATGACTATCAGGGGGCGGGAAGTCATCTCTACCGGGCGGCGATCGACGCGGGCGCGAGGGGCATCGTGCTCGCTGCGACCGGTAATGGCAGCCTGTCGCCAGCGGCCCGCCTGGGCGCCGAGCTGGCGACGCAGCGTGGTGTGATGTTCGTGCGATCGAGTCGGGTGGGGCAGGGTGTGGTGACGTCGTTGGCCGACGACGAGTCGCTCGGCCTTGTCGCGGCGGGTTCGCTCAACCCACAGAAGGCACGCGTGCTGCTGATGCTGGCATTGGGCAGAACACGCGATTTCCGCCTCATACAAGGATACTTCGACCGTTACTGAGTGAAGCGTACGGGGCGCCGACAGGCGGAAAGACGTCCGTGTCGGGAACGACGCGACAACGCACGCCCCACCCCTCGTGACGGCTATGACATGAGATGCGACGCTTCTAAAGGTATTGCGACCGCTGAACCTCGCGCTGCCATTAATACGGACAGCACCGACGCGTCATGTATCAACTCAACTCACAGAAACCAATGACCGAGGAGTCAGGCATGAACAAGGATGTCCGTATCGAACACGATCTGCTAGGAGAGCGCGAAGTTCCCGGCGAGGCATACTATGGCGTGCATACGTTGCGCGCGAAGGAGAACTTCCAGATCTCCGGCACCACCGTGTCGGCTTATCCAGAGCTGGTGATCGCGCTGGCGTCGGTGAAGCAGGCCGCTGCAGAGGCAAACGCAGAGCTGGGCTTGCTGCCCTCCACCCTGTGCGATGCCATCGTGGCCGCCTGCCGGGAGATTCGCGACGGCACACTGCACGACCAGTTCGTGGTTGACCTGATCCAGGGGGGCGCCGGCACGTCGACCAATATGAATGCCAATGAAGTGATATGCAACCGTGCGCTGGAGCTTATGGGCCACCGACGCGGCGAGTACGAGTACCTCCACCCGAACGAGCATGTCAACATGGCCCAGAGCACAAACGACGTGTATCCGACGGCGATCCGCATCGCCACGTGCTACGCCATCGACCGCTTGCTGAAGGCCATGGAATACCTGCGTGCCGCCTTCGCCGCCAAGGCGGTTGAGTTCGGGCACCTGCTCAAGATTGGGCGGACACAGTTGCAGGATGCAGTCCCGATGACGCTCGGCCAGGAGTTCTCGACCTATGAGGTGATGCTGGGAGAAGACATTGCCCGACTGACCGAAGCATCGGCACTGATTATGGAGATCAACCTCGGCGCTACCGCGATCGGTACCGGCATCACGGCGCACCCGGAGTATGCCGAAAGGGCGTTGAAGGCGCTCGTGAAGATCACCGGACTCGAACTGTCAACGGCGCCGAACCTGATCGAAGCCACCCAGGATTGCGGGGCTTTCGTACAGCTTTCAGGTGTGCTCAAGCGCATTGCCGTGAAGCTTTCCAAGACCTGCAATGATCTGCGCTTGCTGTCCAGTGGTCCGCGCTCGGGTTTTGGCGAGATCAACCTGCCTCCGATGCAGGCGGGGTCGTCGATCATGCCGGGCAAAGTCAACCCGGTGATTCCAGAGGTCGTCAATCAAATTGCTTTTGAAGTGTTCGGCAACGACCTGACAGTGACCTTTGCGGCGGAAGGCGGGCAACTGCAGTTGAACGCCTTTGAGCCGATCATAGCCTGTGCCCTGTTCCGCAGCTTCAAACATCTGACCAGCGGCTGCATGACCTTGGCCGATCGATGCATCAAGGGCATCACTGCAAACCCTGATCGTCTGCGCGAAAGCATTGAGCGCTCGATCGGATTGGTTACTGCGCTGAATCCGATCATCGGCTATCAGGCTGCGACCTCGGTGGCGGCCGAAGCGTATGCGAGCGGCACCAACGTGCGCGATGTGGTGCTACAGCGCAAGTTGATGACCGAGGAAGAGCTCGAAGAGGCCTTGAGACACGAGGTGCTGACTCAACCCCGTGCCTATGGGAAGGGCAGGCACGCCAGCTAATTTAAAGGGTTGTGGTGCAAAAATTGGGATCGGAGGCGAGCGAAGTGTGTGCAACCCCGTCGCTTCATGCCGCGAGCACGGCACTCCAGAGTGCAGACGGAGTTTGGTCTTTGATATGCAGGCGAGCGATGGCAAACTGGTTCTTGCGAATGCGATGCAGGAGTTCGATGCCGGCCAGCGTGATCGCCGCGAAGTCGAAGTTCTTGAATCCCAACATGGGGCCAGTCCTCGACTTGACGCCGCGATGATCCTGCTCGATCAGATTGTTCAAATACTTCGACGAGCGGCGCTTCGTGTCGCGCCACACCGGATTTTCGCCGGGCAGTTCGCGCACCGCCCGATGTGATGCCGCGTAACCATCGAGCGTGATCCTCGTGGGAGCCCGGCCCTGGGTTCTGAGCGCCGTGCGCAGGAAGGTTCCGGTGCAAATAGGATCGGTGAATCGGTTAGAGTTGTCGAAGCAAAACGAACTGATCAGCCGCGATGAGCAAGCTAAAGAGTCTGGAGGAGTTGTTCGGTGGACGCCATTTTGATCGTGAGATCATCATTCTGTGCGTTCGCTGGTATCTGCGCTACAAGCTCAGCCTGCGCGATCTGGTCGAGATGATGGCCGAACGGGGACTATCGCTGGCTCACACGACGATCCTGCGTTGGGTGAGACGTTACGGCTGAGACAGATTCAGCAGCGTCCCGAAAGGTATTCAAGTGATTTGGCATCTGAACATTTGATCCGCGGCGGCGGCACAAGCGATGCATTTCGGCGACAGGAAATTTTTATGGGAAATGCATCACCATCGATAATAAAGGTTAGCAATAGGACCACATCCTTCTCACGTATCAACCCCTGGTACTTCGCGGATTGGCTTATGATCGTGCCGTTAATCTCCGTGTGCGTGAGGCCCTACCTTTCCATGCGGGCATGGTGGTCGGCCGAACCGAGATACTCGATAAGTCGCTTGTTCACAGCCTTAACAAGGTCGTGATTGAACTTATTGAACGAGAACGCGCCGACAGGAACACGTCTGTCTCCGCTGTTGTTGTGCGCGACCACTTCCAATGCTGCGTTATCCGCACTTTCTGCAAGGACACGATTGCCGACAGGGTACTGTCAACTTAGCACAGGTCTAAGCACTGCGGGATCTGCAGGATATCTCATTAATATGAAAGCTGATTTTAAAAAACGCGATAAGCAGAACAGATGGCATGTTCAACGCTTAGCATCGCCAATCGGTAAAAGTATGCCGCATACTCTTCAAGGTAAAAAATATAGCGGAGGAGACGGTGGGTATTTTAAAGAAGCTATATGTTCAGGTGTTGGTCGCGATTGCGGTGGCCATCATTTTTGGGCTGCTTGCACCGCGGCAGGCGATCATGATGAAGCCTCTTGGCGACAGCTTTATCGGCCTGTTGAAAATGATGCTCAGCCCTATCATTTTCTGCACTGTCGTACATGGCGTCGGACATATCAGGGATTTCAGGAAACTTGGACGGCTGGGTGCCAAGACGCTGCTTTATTTCGAAGTAGTCAGCACGCTGGCAATGCTTGTCGGCTTTACGATCGTCAACATCGTAAGACCCGGCGACGGACTGCATGCGAGATCCCTGGTTTCCGCTGGGGCTGCAGAGGCTGCCGTCAAGGCTGGCAGCGGCGACTTCTCCTTTGTACACTTTCTGACCTCTATAATCCCGCACACGCTGGCTTCTGCCTTCGTGACTGGCGACATCCTGCCCGTCCTGTTTGTTTCGCTACTGGTCGGCTTCGCAATCAGCAGCTGCGCGAAACCTGACTGGATGATCTTTCGCCTGATCGAAGAATCACAGTCAATCGTCTTCAAGATCCTTGGTTTCATCATGCGGCTTTCGCCGATTGGCGCATTCGGTGCCATGGCGACCTTGGTGGGAAGCTATGGCGGCACGACCTTGCTCTTCCTGCTGCGCTACGTTCTGACCTACTACGTCAGCACACTGTTTTTCATCTTTGTCGTTTTGGGTGTTGTCGCAGCGATGGCACGCCTTTCCATTCTGAGGATACTGCTGCTGATCAAGGAAGAGGTCATTCTCGCAATGGGGACTGCCGCTAGCGAAGTGGCCTTTCCGCGCCTGGTCTCCAAACTCGAACAGGCTGGTTGCGACGAAGCAGCGGTCGGATTCGTGCTTCCTGCAGGCTACAGTTTCAATATCGACGGTGCCGCCCTGTATATGGCCTGTGGCATTGGCTTCATTGCACAGGCTACTGATACTCCGCTTTCGCTATCACAACAACTTGCGCTACTTGCCGTGATGATGCTGACGTCGAAAGGGGGCGCTGGTGCGGCCGGAGGTGCTGTCGTTAAACTGGCCGCCACTGTGCAAACTGCCCGCGTACTACCGCTTGCGGGAGTCGGCCTGCTGTTCGGCATAGACCGGGTACTCGCGATCGCAACCTCGACAACTAACGTTATCGGCAATGCAGTTGCTGTACTGGTGCTGTCGAAATGGGAAGGCATGTTCGATCAGAAGAAATTCGACGCCTACCTGAACCGCCAGCCCGCACATCCGACGGAGTCGGTCGACGTGCGTCCCAGTGAGCCAGTTCTCTGAGACCTTAGTCGATGCCCCACATTGCACATTCTTGAGACAAACAGTATGGACCAGACGAGCAATCAGCACCTCGGCCGTATAGCAATCGTTGGTTTTGGGGAAGTTGGCCCGATTTTCGCGCTGGCATTGGCAGCGCAGGGACATCAGGTCTCGGTTTTCGATATCAAGTTGCAGAATACCGCGACGCGTCACGCGATAGCAGAGCAGGCGACCCGGTGCGGCGCCCGGGCGACGGAGGATCTCGCAACGGCGTTGCTGGAAGCCCAGTTAGTTTTCTCCGCAGTCACGGCGAGTCAGGCCGAAGCCGTCGCAACGGCCGCGGCCGAGCATCTCGCGATGGGCCAGACCTTCATCGATATGAACTCGGTGTCCCCGTCCGTCAAGCAGCGTAGCTGCAAACAGGTCGAGTGCAACGGGGCGCATTACGTGGAAGCTGCTGTCATGGCCCCCGTGCCACCACACGGCATTCGCGTGCCGATGCTGCTGGGTGGCCACGTGTCTGCGAGGACTGCAGAGATTCTCAACGGCCTGGGGATGCGCGCAGAGTCGGTCGCGCAGGAAGTCGGTCTCGCATCGGCCATCAAGCTGTGCCGCAGCATCATGATCAAGGGCATGGAAGCGTTATGCGTTCAGTCGATGCTCGCGGCAAGGCAGTTCGGCGTGGATGACCGTGTGCTTGCTTCGCTTGCGGCAAGTTTTCCTGGCGTGGGATGGGATAAGGGCTACGAGGCGTATCTGATCGGTCGCGTGGTCGAACACGGGCAACGACGCTCTGAAGAGATGCGTGAAGCCGCGCTCATGCTTGAGGAGCTGGGAATGTCGGCGGATCTCGCGACCGCTGTCGCCGATGTGCAACAGGACGTTTCAGGCCGCGTCGCCTCGCTGGTGGAGGCGCTTGACCAGAATGGCAGCCTGCCTGAATGGCGCACGCTGCTCAAGCCTGCCTGATCCCTTGTCGATCCAGTTG
Organism: Paraburkholderia antibiotica; assembly: GCF_012927125.1. GTDB lineage: Bacteria > Pseudomonadota > Gammaproteobacteria > Burkholderiales > Burkholderiaceae > Paraburkholderia > Paraburkholderia antibiotica. Next base: position 15,054 of record NZ_JABBFZ010000037.1, on the reverse strand, counting down.
ATCTGACGAAGCGGACCGGTCCGGCGAGCCCCGGTCCGCTTCCCGCTCCCTGAAACGGTTCGGCCATTATTATTTGCATTACTAGCAAGAAATAAAATATAAAAAGCACTCTTCATGACTGCAGTAACCGTGTGGTTACCGCCGATGGCACATGCTCAAAGTACCGTTACGCTCACGGAATCATCGATACCGACATCAACCATGTATCCAATGCGGGTGGAGAGGCGAAAAGTTGGGTTGACCAGCGGCGTCAATAACGGCAGCCGTTTCGGTCTGCGTGGCAGTGAGGATCTTGGCAGTGGTCTGAAAGTGATCTTTCAACTGGGATGATTTTCACGGGCGGGCTCGCTGATGTTGTACGCCGTCATGGTAAAGCGACCGCGACCCGACATGTGCATTTGCACGATGGCCGCGACTCGTGCTGCGACTTTCAGCAGATGCACAAAAGGCGCCTTCGCCGGCCGATGCGTGACGCGGCGTGACGTGGCGTGGCGTGCGGCGTGTAGCGCACGCATGAAATCGCGGAGGGGCGCAGGGGATAACCCTGTCGGGCGCGGTATTGCGCAAAGGCCGGGAGAGGCGTACCGTTCTATAAAACTATATAGCTCTTTCGTTTCTACGCGACGTCTATGTCCAAAGCTGCAAATACCACCGATGTCTTCGCGGCCCTGACGCGGCCGGATCGGAGCGGGGCGCCGAAATACATGCGCCTCTGCTCAGTGCTGCTTCAGGCGATCACCACGGGGCACTGGAAGGCGGGCGACAAGCTCCCGACGGAAGAGGAACTTGCGGAAATGACACCGTTCAGCCTCGGAACCGTGCAGCGCGCGCTGCGGATGCTGGTCGATCAGGGCGTTGTGGTGCGGTTGCACGGGCTCGGCAGCTTCGTGGCGGAAAATGATCTGCGCATGGAAGACCCATGGCACTGCCGCTTCTTCGCGGACGACGGCGAGAGCTTTCTGCCTGTCTACTCGAAGGTGGTGAGCCGAGAGCGCATCAGCAGCAAGGGCGCATGGACGCGCTATTTTCCCGCAGCGAGCGAGCATCTCGTGCTGATCACTCGAACGATCAATGTGAACGGCGAGTTCGACGTGCTCGTGCGCTTCTATCTCGACAGTCGCATCTTGCCGCGTCTGTCGAAGGCGTCGCTGCGCTCGCTGGACGGGCTGAACTTCAAGACGCTCATCGCCAATGAACTGAGCGTGCCGATTACCCGCATCACGCACGACATCAGCGTCGTCAAGTTCGATGCCGCCACAGCGCAAGCTACCGGTTCGAAGGCAGGCGAGGCGGGGCTATTCATGCGGGCAGCGGCCATGATGGGCGAGGCCGCGTGCGTGTATTACCAGGAATTCTCCATTCCGGCGACGAGCCGGGTGCTTAGCGTGCCCGACCAGTTACCGAAAATGGGTCACACTTCGCGCTGAATTTTTCGGGGCAGACGCATCGCCCCAAAAAATTTTTTTCCGCGAAAAACTATAGTCCTACATAGTTGGAGGAAATATGAAAGATTCGCAAAACCTGCTCATCATCATGTCGGACGAGCACAACCCGAAGATGCTCGGCTGCGCGGGTAACGCGATCGTCGAGACGCCGAATCTGGATGCGCTCGCCGCGCGCGGCACGCGTTTCAGTTCGGCCTATTGCACGAGCCCGGTCTGCATTCCGTCGCGCGCGTCGTTCGCGGTGGGGAAGTACATTCACCAGATCGGCTACGCAGACAACGCCGATGCCTACGACGGCGAAACGCCCAGCTGGCATCACAAGCTGCGCGACCGCGGCCACAACGTCACGTCGATCGGCAAACTGCATTTCAAGCTGACGGGCGAAGACCATGGCTTCACGGAAGAAGTCATTCCCATGCATATCGTTGAAGGCAAGGGCGATCTGATGGGTCTGGTCCGCAGCGACCTGCCGGTACGGAAAGGCGCGTACAAGATGGCCAATATGGCCGGCCCCGGGGAGAGCCAGTACACGTTCTACGACCGTGACATCGCGGCACGCGCGCAAACATGGCTGCATGAGATGTCGAAGAAGGAGTCGGACAAACCGTGGGTGCTGTTCGTGTCCTTCGTCGCGCCCCACTTTCCGTTGACAGCTCCGCCTCAGCATTTTTACAAGTACTACAATCAGGACCTGCCGCTTCCGAAGCTCTACCGGAAGGAGGAGCGGCCCACGCATCCGTATCAGGTCGATTACCGCAGCAGCTTCAACTACGACGACCATTTCGACGACGAGAAGCTGAAGAAGGCTCTCGCCGGCTACTACGGACTGTGTTCCTTCCTCGATGAAAACATCGGCCTCGTGCTGAACGCGCTGCAGGACGCCGGTCTCGCCGACAGCACACGTGTGATGTACACGAGCGACCATGGCGACAATCTCGGCTCGCGCGGCATGTGGGGCAAGTCCACGTTGTTCGAGGAGGCATCGGGCGTGCCGCTGATCGTCGCGGGCCCCGGCATCGAACCGGGCAAGGTGGTGGATACGCCGGTAAGCCATGTCGATACGTATCCGTTCATTCTTCGCTCAGTTGGCGAAACTGACCCCGGGCTCACAGATGGCTTCCCGGGCGTCTCGCTGGACGACATCGCCGATGGCGCTAGACCCGATCGCAACGTTCTGACCGAATACCACGGCATGGGATCGGCAACGGGCGCGTTCATGATCCGTCACAACCAGTACAAGTACATGTACTACGTCGACTATCCCGCGCAGCTTTTCGACCTCAAGGCGGACCCCGAGGAAATCGACGACCTCGGGACGGACCCAAAGTACGTGAGCGTCCTGAGCGAATGCCATGAGCGGCTGCTCAAAATCTGCGACCCGAAGGATGTCGATCGCATGGTGCGCGAGCGCCAGTCCGAACTGCTGTCGCTGAATGGTGGCCGTGAAGCGGTGATCGCACGTGGCGATCTGGGCTTCAGCCCGCCGCCGGGTGCACCCATCGTGTTCGACTAATGCGGATCTGAAGCAAGCAAGTCACCGCGCGCACAAGGGTCGTAAAAGGAAAATCGACATCCGGCCCGAAAGGACACGCGCGGTGCTTACCCATATCGGGGAGACATGAGTTCGGAGCGGGCACCGTTGCGGCTGCAAGAAGACAGCTATTAGCCCGCTTCCGGATGAGATAAATGAGGAACGCATGAACGTTTCGAATCAGAAATACCGGTTCGCGTCGGTGCTGTTCGTGTGCTGGTTCGCGAGCTATCTCGAGCGATTCCTGATCAACCTGGCGCTTCCGTATATCGGCGCCGAATTCAAGATCGACGAGTCGGGGCTGGGTCTGCTGCTCAGCGTGTTCTTCATCGGCTACGCCGTCATCCAGCTTCCGGGCGGATGGGTGGCCGACAAGATCGGAACGCGCAAGACCATCCTGTTCTCCGTGTTCATGTTCGCGATATTCACAGCGGCAAGCGGCCTTGCGTGGTCGCTGACCGCGCTGTTCGTGATTCGCTTTCTCTTCGGCATCTTCGAAGGGAGCTTTCCGTCGGCCGCGTACAAGGCCGTGGCGGAAGGCTATGCGAAGAACGAGCGCGCGCGCGTACAGTCGTTCATGCTGGCGACGAACCCGCTCAGCCTTGTGGTTGCGCCGCTCATCGCGGTTCCGTTGATTGCGCATACGGGCTGGCGCGGAATGTTCATCGGTTCGTCCGTCTTCGGCGTGCTCGCCTTTCTTTTGTACTTCTTCGGAACGCGCCGTTCGCATCCCGCGCCCAGTAACGTGCCGGCGACCAGCGGTCATCACGAGCCGCCGCTTCCCTTCAGTGAACTCATCAAGGACAGCAATATCTGGAAGATTTCGGTCATCAACTTCGGTGTCAACATTCTCATCTGGGGCTTCCTATCCTGGCTGCCTTCCTACATGATGAAAGTTCAGAAGCTCGACCTCGCACATGTCGGTATCGTGTCGGCCCTGCCGGGAATCGCAGGCGTGGTCGGCATGCTTTCCGGCGGCTGGCTGGCCGACAAGCTGTTCGCCGGGCGCGAAAAGTATCTGTTGTTCCTGAGTGTCGTGTTCGCGGGCCTGAGCTTGTTCGTGATGCTGAGCGCGCCGACGCTGCCCGTAGTGATTGCCTGCCAGCTTGTTCTCTCTTTCAGCATGAAGATTTCCTTCATTGCGCTCTGGGCCTTTCCTTTGAAACTGATCGAGGCGAAAGACATGGGTATGGCGTCGGGCATCGTCAATCTCGGAAGCCAGCTTGCAGGGGTGGCATCACCGGCGGTGATGGGCTTTCTGATCGTCGCCCGTCACGGTTCGTACGATGGGGCGTTCGCGTTTCTCGCCGCCTGCACGGTGGTGTGCGCGATTGTCACACTGACACTGCCGGGAAAGCGGCTGACGTCGGCGCATAACGCCTCCGAGGCGGAACTGGCGGCTGAGAAGCCGTAACCGGTTTCGCTCAAGAGAGCCTCAAACACCATATGCCGGGGCTCGTAATGTGGTTCCCCTGCGCTGTTCGTCTTCCAGTCGAGGGTACGATGCCAGCCTAGGCCGTGTTCACACTATCTGAGGTCGTCGACGATAAGTGCGAGTTGATGAAGTCAACGAATATGACGTCCACCTTGTCGAATCGGGAAAGATCCTATTTAGGAAGCCTTTGAGGCGCCGGAACAACCGCTCGACCTCGTCACGCTTGTACATTTCGCAATCGTAATGCCACGGCTCAAAGGCGGTTGCTTTTTGGCGGAACAACGGGAATGAAGCCCAGATCAAGTGCCAGCGCGTGGCCCGCTGTTTAACGGACCCCATTAATTTTTGGGCCAGCGCATGCGATCGCCCTTGCTCGTCCGCTGGATTCCGTGCGCTTCCCGGCTTGTGCGGTCTGCTAACACGAGGGAGTATGGCAAGTTAGCAGCATGTTATGGAAAAACTGGGAAAAATGAAAAAATTGGTATAACCTGCTTCCATGATCATGGGCCGAGAGGGCCGAATGTTGAACTGGGACGACGAAATTACGGCCATTACGGACGTAGAGGCAAGGATGCTGGGTGGCTCGCTGGAGGCGATTCATGCCATTGTGAAACGGCATGCAGCCCAGCAAGACCTGCAGAATCCGATTGTGTCTGCGACGGAATTGCGCGACAGGCTTGTGCGGATATATGAGGAACTGGTCTCGTGCCACAGGGAACTGGTCATCCGTTCGTATCAGCGCAGGATCGGAATTCGCAGGCTGGCGGCCATTTTCAGGCGGTGGATGGGGGAGCGGCGGACCCGCTTCCTCAATGCATGCCGCACGGATGGACAGCCTACATTGATGCATCGCACGACGCGTAGCGCTGCGGCCAACATGCGGCTGGTGGCGCCGATCGGTGCTCCACCCCGGTCGGCGTAAGGAGTGATATATGGAATTGGTCTCGAAGAAACGCGTGGCGACGAGCGGTGATGTCCGGGCGATCGTCAACGGAAGCTATCGTGGTGATCCGCACAAGCTGATCAGGGAGATGGCCTCTTCGCTGGTGCTGGAGCTCACGGATGAGTTGCCGGCATTGGCAGATCGGCCCATCTGGAGTGTTGCGCTGAAAGTCTTTGAGCGACGCCTGGAAGACTGGCTTGTGCATGACGATGTCTCCGCGCCGCAGGGGGCAAGACCTCCGGCGTTGCCAGTGACCATGTTAAGTCCCGCAGACGTAGTGGCAAGGCAAAAGCTGAGTGCGCTGACAACCTTGTACAGGTATGACAAGGACGGCAAGGTTTATTGCGTGATGCCGCGAGCGAAAAAAAACGGCCGTATGTTCCCGGCGTGGCAGTTTGTCGATCCGGTGCCGGCTCTTTTGCCGCAGGTCATTGCCGAACTGCGCGGGGTGATGCAGTTTGAAATACATGCCTTTTTCGTCACCGAACAGGACGAGCTGAACGAATTGTCTCCGGCCGAAGTGCTTGCCGGACTACCGTTCGAAACCCGGCATGAGATCCCGCCCGAACAGGTGCGGATCCTGTCGCTTCCGGTAGCGGAGCGGCTCGGACGGGTGCTTGAACTTGCGAGGGAAGCGGGGCAGAGCATGTCCGATTGAGTGGTCAGCGAATGTTATCAAGAGCGGAACCATCACATAAACCACCAGGAACCTGTCCGCATAAGATTGCGGCCGTTAGATTGTTAATCGAGTGAGAGTGATTGACGTCCCCCGACGTCCAACGTCCGCAAAGTAGAGCGTGCGCTAGTCAGCGCCACCCCGGCATAGCCTTCCTACCCCAACCGCGCAAACCCCGCCACATCCCCCCGCACCGCCACCGCCGGCTTCACCTGCACGCCCGCTTCCCGGGCCGTAGTCGCCGTTGGCGCAATCGCCACCACCTTCCCCTCATCACAAAACACCGCCCGCAGCATCTCCAGAATAAGCACGGTCCGCGCATCGGCAATCGAATAGAAGATCGAGCGCGACGCGCGACGAGTCTTCACCAGTCCGGCCTTGCGTAGTTCCGCCAACTGCTGCGACAACGCCGGCTGCTGAATCTCCAGTTCACGTTCGAGCTCGCTCACCGAACGCTCTCCCAGCGCGATCCGACACAGCAGTTGCAGCCTGCTGGTATTGGCCAGCAGACGTAGCAGTTCGGCGGCTTCGGCAGCCTTCTGCCCGAGCGCGTCCAGTCCCGTGGAGGTGTTGGCCATCGTCAGTCCCGCTGCTGACGGAAATACCATGGCGCGCCGTCCGCGCTTTCGCCCGACAACGCGTCGTCCAATGTCGTGGGGGCGGGGTGGAGCAGCGGCCTATCGTCGTTCCAGCCTTCGGGCGTGGAAGCGCTGTTGCGATCGGCGGCTTGCAGCGCCTTCACAAGTCGCAACTGTTCCGCGACCGAGCGTCCGACATTCATCGGATACCACGTCATCGCGCGGATCACGCCCTGCGGGTCGATCACGTAACTCGCGCGCACGGCGGCCGCATCCGGCGACAGGGGATCGAGCATGCCGTAGGCGGTGGCGATGATCATCGACGGATCCTCGATGACGGGAAACGTCACCTTGACGCCGAAGCGTTCGTGAATGTCGCGCAGCCACGCGACGTGCGAATAGAGGCTATCGACCGAGATACCCAGCAGCTTGCAGCCGATCGCCTCGAACTGTTCCGCGGATTTCGCGAGGCTGATGAACTCGGTCGTGCACACCGGCGTGAAATCCGCGGGATGGGCAAACAGCATCAGCCAGTGCCCACGGTAGTCGCTCAGCGCGCGCTCGCCGCAGGTCGTGCGCGCGCGGAACTCAGGGGCCGGGTCGCCGATACGCAGCGGCCGCGAGAAAGTGGGAGGGGTATCAGTCATGGACGCCGTTTCAGGGTTGCCGCAAGTATATCTCCGACCATTTGTCGAAGGCGAACCTGGCTACTATACTTTCATTATTTATGTATATGTAGATGTATTGGTTTGAAATACGGAGGATTCAATGTCTGACCAGGCAACCGATGCGCCCCGCGCAGCCGCCAGTACGCTGATCGAGGCGGCTTTGCGTGGGCCGTCCACTGCGCGCCCCATCGTGCGGGCATTCTTCGACGAGGCAACCTACACCGCGAGCTACGTGGTCCAGGATCCGGCCAGCAGGCAGTGCGCGATCGTCGATAGCGTGCTCGCGTTCGATCCGGCTTCGGGCCGAACCTCGACCGATTCGGCCGAGGCGCTGGTTAATTACATAAAAGATGAAAATTTGAGCGTGCAGTGGTTGCTGGAGACGCACGCGCACGCCGACCATCTGTCGGCGGCGCCGTGGTTGCAGGAGCGGCTCGGCGGCCAGTTGGCGATCGGCCGCGAAATCGTGCGCGTCCAGCAGGTGTTCGGCAAGCTGTTCAATGCGGGCAGCGAGTTCGCGCGGGACGGTAGCCAGTTCGATTGCCTGTTCGACGACGGCGAGCGCTTCCAGGTCGGCGCACTCGAGGCCATGGCGCTGCATGTGCCCGGCCATACGCCGGCGTGCCTCGCCTACGTGATCGGCGACGCGGTGTTCCCCGGCGACACGCTGTTCATGCCCGACTACGGCACGGCCCGCTGCGATTTTCCCGGTGGCGACGCGCGCCAGCTCTATCGTTCGATTCGACGATTGACCGCGCTGCCGGACGCGGCCCGGCTCTTCCTGTGCCACGACTACAAGGCCACGGGCCGCGACTACTACGCGTGGGAGACCACGATCGAAGCCGAGCGCATCGGCAACATTCACGCGCACGAAGGGATCAGCGAGGACGAGTTCGTGGCCATGCGCACGAGTCGCGACGCCACGCTGTCGATGCCGAAGCTGATGCTGCCGTCCGTGCAGGTGAACATGCGCGGCGGCAACCTGCCTTCGCCCGACGAGAACGGCGTGCGCTATCTGAAGATTCCGCTCAACGTGCTGTAGCGCTTTGCGTCTCCGGTTCATCGCCGGCTCGTTTCATTCTCCATCTGCTGACGTGGGAGCGGAACGGCTCCCCGTACAGCATCGCCAGGAATTGACCGCATGAACATTCATTCGCTTAACCCGATGCCGTCCGCATCGCGCCAGACCGTGGCCACGCACGACATCGTCATTGTCGGGGCCGGGGCCGCGGGGCTGTCGACCGCATCGAGCCTGCTGGCGCGCGATCCGGGTCTCGACATCGCCATCATCGATCCCGCCGACACTCACTACTATCAGCCGGGCTGGACCATGGTCGGCGCCGGTGTGTTCGATCCCGAGTCCACCGTGCGCGATATGGCCTCCGTGCTGCCGCGCAACGTGCAATGGCTGAAGGCCGTGGTGACCGCGTTCGAGCCAGAAAACGATGTGGTCGTGCTCGAAGGAGGTCGCGTGGTGAGCTACCGGCAACTGATCGTTTGTCCGGGGCTGAAGCTCGCGTGGGACGCCATCGACGGGCTGCCGGAAACGCTCGGCAAGAATGGTGTGACGTCCAACTATCGTTACGATCTCGCGCCCTATACGTGGCAGCTCGTTCGCGAGCTCAAGGGCGGTCGCGCGCTCTTCACCCAGCCGCCGATGCCGATCAAATGCGCGGGCGCGCCGCAAAAGGCCATGTATCTGTCAGCGGATCACTGGCGTCGCGCGGGGCAGCTCGGGCAAATCGACGTCGAGTTCTTCAATGCGGGCGCGGTGCTGTTCGGTGTCGCCGACTACGTGCCGGCGTTGATGGAGTACGTGAAGCGTTACGACATCGCGCTGAATTTCGGCCTCAATCTGAGCGCGATAGATGGACCCGCGAAGCGCGCGACCTTCACGCGCACGCTCGGCGACGGCAGCACCGAGTCGGTCACGCGCGAGTTCGACATGATCCACGTGGTGCCGCCGCAGAAAGCGCCGGATTTCATCCGGACCAGTCCGCTCGCCGACCAGGCAGGGTGGGTCGATGTCGACCAGGCCACGTTGCGTCACAAGATCTACGCGAATATTTTCGCGCTCGGCGACGCGTCGAACACGCCGAATGCGAAGACGGCCGCGGCGGCGCGCAAGCAGGCACCGGTCGTCGCGCATAACGTGCTCGCGAACCTCGGGAAAGCGCGCGGACATGCAACGTACGACGGCTATGGCGCATGTCCGCTGACCGTCGAGCGCGGCAAGATCGTGCTCGCGGAATTTCTCTATGGCGGCAAGCTCGCGCCGACGCTGCCGACCTGGCTCATCGACGGCAAGCAGCCGTCCCGCCTCGCGTGGTTGCTCAAGGAGCGCGTTCTGCCGCCGCTGTACTGGCAAGGCATGCTCAAGGGCCGCGAGTGGCTCGTGAAGCCAGCGCTCGTCGGTTGATGAGTTCGATGCCGGACCGGGTTGGTCCGGCATAAGCGTGACGTTCGATGCACGACCGGGTGCCCGACGGGTGCCCAACATTCAAGTCGGCATCGACGATTCCGTTTCGTGGGCAGCCTCGGTGCTGTCCCAGTACGGCGGATCCGAAAACGTCTCGATCAATAGATCGATGAGTCGACGCACTTTGCCCGTCACGTAGCGATTGGGCCGGTAGAGTACATAGAGCGCGCTATTGACGTTGGCCTGATAACCCGGCAACAACGGCACAAGCCGACCTTCCTTGATGTCGCGACCCACCACATAAGTCGGCAGCAAGCCGATCCCCATTCCCGCCAGTACGTGATCCGCGATGATCTTGCTGTTATTGACCTGCAGCCGTCCGCGGATCGGAATCTTGTATTCGGTCGCGCCTTTCCTGAAGCCCCAATGGTCGTGCCCGATGACGCTCGGGTAGTGATAGCAGCTATGCGGGAGGGCCTCGGCGAGCTGGAGTTCGTCAACGGCGTGGGCGCGATGAGCGCGAGCGGCACGTACGGCGACGTGCGCATCTGCGCCGCGATGGTGGGCAAGGTCGATTTGCGGCTGGGCGACGGCGTCGAGGAAGTCCTCGCGTCGTATCAGGCGCGGGCTCCCGAGCGCTTTCGCGGCATCCGGCATATGGCGGCCTGGGACGCGAGCCCGGAGGTCAGCAGTATCCGCCTCACCACGCCCGCCGATCTGCTGCTCGACCCCGATTTTCGCAAGGGCTACGCGGTGCTGGGCCGCATGGGGATCAGTTTCGACGCGTGGCTGTTCCATCCGCAACTCCCGCAACTGATCGATCTGATCGACGCGGTGCCGGATACGCCGGTGATCCTCAATCATCTCGGCGGCCGAACCGAGCGCGGGCCTTATGCGGGCAAGTCGCGGGAAATCTTCGAGAGCTGGCGGAAATCGATCGTGGAGCTCGCCAGACGGCCCAATGTGACCATCAAGCTGGGCGGCATCGGCATGGCGTCGAGCGGGCTCGGCTTCCCGGAGCGCGCGCTGCCGCCCACCTCCGACGATCTGGTGGCCGCGTGGAAGCCGTACGTCGCCACCTGCATCGAAGCCTTCGGCGTGGGGCGCGCGATGTTCGAGAGCAACTTCCCGGTGGACAAGACCAGTTGTTCGTATCGCGTGCTGTGGAATGCGTTCAAGAAAATCGCGGCCGGCTGCTCGGCGGCCGAGAAGGCGCGCCTGTTCGCCGGCACCGCGATGGACGTGTACCGGATCAGCCTCTGAGCCGGTAGCGGGGCTGTAGGTTTTGTAAGGCGACGGTGCGGTTATCGGACGCGGCGGGCAGTTTGTGCGATCATTCGGGCAAGTTTCGGCGCGTTCGACCTTGAAATCGGGCGCGTCACGCCACCCATCCAGATCGCCAGATGCCGTCGGCTGCCCACCCCACAAGGGCGGCCAGACCGCGCGTCTGGCAATTTGCTGGCAAAATATCAGGTTTTGCCCGCCGAGTAACCGGTTACCGAGGAGTAGTTGCAGCATGGGAGTGCCCATTTCGCAGGCTTGGACAGTCGCCACGTACGTCCTGAAACAGAAGCTGATGCGGCGAAGCCGTTATCCGCTCGTTCTCATGCTCGAGCCGCTCATGCGTTGCAATCTGGCATGTGCGGGGTGCGGGAAGATCCAGTATCCGGCGCACGTGCTGAAGTCGGAGCTGACGCCCGAGCAATGCTTCAAGGCGGTCGAGGAGTGCGGCACGCCGATGGTCGCGATTCCGGGCGGCGAGCCGCTTCTGCATCCGCAGATGCCGGAGATCGTCGCGGGTCTCGTCGCGCGTAAGAAGTATGTGTATATGTGCACGAACGCGTTGCTGCTCGCGAAGAACCTGCATCGATTCACGCCGAGCAAGTATCTGTCGTTCTCGGTGCACGTCGATGGCCAGCGCGAACATCACGACTTCGCCGTGTGCCGCGAAGGCGGCTACGACATCGCGATGGAAGGTGTGCGGGCCGCGGTCGCCGCGGGTTTTCGCGTGACCACCAACACGACGCTGTTCGACGGCGCCGATCCGAATAGCGTGCGTCTGCACTTCGACGAAATGATGGAAGCGGGCGTCGAAAGCATGATGGTGTCACCCGGCTATACCTACGACAAGGCGCCGGACCAGAAGCACTTCCTCGGCCGCGCACGTTCGAAGAAGCTGTTCCGCGCGATCCTGTCGAACCGGAAGAAGAGCTGGCGCTTCAACGCGTCGCCGATCTTCATGGAATTCCTGATGGGCAAGAAGGATCTCACGTGTACGCCGTGGGGCATGCCGACTTACAGTATCTTCGGCTGGCAAAAGCCGTGTTATCTGCTGCAGGACGGTTACGCGGACACCTTCGCCGAGCTGATGGAAAGCGTGAAGTGGTCCGAGTACGGCACGGAAAGCGGCAACCCGAAGTGCGCGAACTGCATGGTGCACTCGGGCTACGAAGCGAGCGGCGTGAACTACACGTTCGGCTCGTTCAAGGGCATGTTCCAGACGGTCAAGGCGATGCTGTTCGATCGCTATGACGATCGCGAGGCGAACGAGATCCTCGCCGGCTGGAAGAAGACCACGCACGAAGTGCCGATGGTGTTCGTGCCGCCGGCGTCGCGTGCCGAGGCCGCGAAGGGCGAAGCGGCTCCTGTCGCCGCGCAGCCGACGGCTGCTGTTGCTCCCATCGCACCGGATCAGATGGAAACCGCGGCCGGCACTGAGCACGAACATCTCCAGGGCTGGGCGCCGGAGCTGAAGACCGAAGCGGAAATCCGCGAGGCCATGGAAAAGGCCTTCGATTATCGCGGCGATGTCACGATCACCCGCAAGAATGGCGCGACCGTCACGGGCTATCTGTACGACCGTCAGACCCGTGCGGGCTTCAACGACTGCTTCGTGCGGATCATTCCGACTGGGCAGCAGACGAAGGAAGTGATTCCGTACCCGGAAATCGGCGCGATCGAGTTCAGCGGCAAGGACACGGCGGCCGGTAAGACCTTCGAAAACTGGGTCAAGCGTTACTGGGAAAAGAAAGCTGCGGGCGAAAAGAATATCCAGATCGAACCGGAATATCTCGGCGATTGAGCGAGATTCCGCAGGATCGGGAAAAGCGTTGTGGACGCCGGCCGGGAGGCCGGCGTTTTTGTTTGGGGTGGGGGGCTTTGGGGGCGATGTTCGGCAAGCTGAGCTGGATGCGGCCCATGGAGTGCTTGCTGCTAATTACCTGCTTTTCTTCGGGCCACACGATCACGATGTGACCAGTTGAGTGGCGTTTCGGTGGAGATCTGCAAGCGGGACCGCAATTCAGGATTGGGACCGGCAAGAGACATGATGGCCATGCCGCCCAACTCACGCGCGTCTTCGTCGGTGAAAGGGGCTGCAGGATGCTCGGGCGCGTCCGGCGGCACTGTGATGGATATAACGCGATCGATCGCGGTCTGCACTAATGGGCGTGGAACGACGCAGAATTTCACCTGGCCTGTTGCCTCGTCGTAGAAGGTGATAAAGGCCGTTTGCCGGTCACTCATTGATAACCTCGACAGTTCTGGTAATTCTGAAATGCACGTTGTGTGCATAGGGCATAGGTTCGTGGATCGCGATACATAGCCCCGGCGATAGTGCACGCATCCATTTGGGCTTCGTACAGTGTGTCGCACTCGGCTCTTCGTCAATCGCCGGCTGGCGTAACCTTGATATGCGGTTTCAGGTTCGGATTGGACAGCGCAAGTAGATTGAGTGTTGCGCCGCCAAAACGTCGTGCGAACTCATCGTCCAATGAGTAGCCGTAATCAGCGAGGGGCAGTTCCAGGGGAAACAGGCGTTGAGTAACGGCCAGTACCTTTTCAACGTCCAACGTGTATGAAATGAGCGCCTGTTTTTCTTCGGACCACATTACGACCACGCATCGCTTTTCTGGATGACTTGTCATTAGTAGCCTCGACATTGTTGATAATTTTCAAATGCTCGCTGCGAGCAAGGATTCATAAGTCGCTGGCCAAATGCTGACTTCCCCAGGAACTAGTCAGGCTCGCCGCGTCGACGCTTCCGCATCAGACTCATACCTTTAGCGCAATCGATTCGCAAAACACCGCCATTTCGGCCCCGCAGGAAGGTTCCAGAACAAACAGCACGCGATGTCCGAGTTTCAGTTCCTGGACGTATTCAAGACCTTGTTGCTCGCTGATCTCTGCGCCTGTTGAGTCGTCGCGACTATTGATCCATCGAAGCCAGGTCCGAACCTCTGACAATGAAAACTCATATCGCGGCGAGATGAGTAGCCGCGACGCGACATTCTGCCCGGCGAAATCAATCAGGCGTTGAGCGATCACGCCCGAAAACCTGAGCGCCTCGATTTCACCACCGACTCGTCGAAAGCGAAGTTCGAGGGAACGAGCTTCGGGATTGTGTTTAATTTCGGTTAGCTCTGCATCGTGAAAGCTAGGGAAAGATCCAACGTTTCGAATGTCGGTATAGGTGGCTGTATCCATACAAACTCCAGTAAAACTTATCCCGCCCATGAAGGCTCTTGGCTCTTACGAAACTTCGCGCACATAAGGGCGCATATCAACTATCACGACTTCCTTGCACGTCAGCCGGATATCGAGGCCGACATTCGGTAAAAGGTCCAGCCGGATCAATCCGTCCGGTGCTTCTGCAAGCGTCATTTCCATTATCGTTGCCTCTTCGAGCATGGCGTTCACATCGATTTCGGATGTGCGGACATCCAGGCAATCGATCACGATAATCTGATCGAGGCGACCATCAACGGATGGCGAGCCATAGCGGTTGTGAAGCACTTCCAGACGCACATCTACGACCTCGCGTGTACGGGTGCCGGTTAGCGGACGACCGGCTGATCCCTCTTCGGTTTGCCGTCCCCTTTGCATGCAAAACGAGCGAACTGCCGAATCATGGAAGGACGGATAGTCGCCGAGGGCGACTGCCAGCGTCTCGCCGTGAGTTGCCAGATCCCATCCCCAGGTTGTTTGCGAAGGACTCATTGATCGACTATTCAACGTCAATTTCGAGCGTATTGAACTCGATGGCCAATTCTGCACCGGCCGTTGCGAGAACTATCGCTATCTGACATCCCGGCGTGACAGAAAAGCGCTCGCTTTTGGAGAGCATCGCGAGCGCGAGGTCATAGTTTGTGTGCCCCGGTTTCAGAATCTTTATTTCGAAGACAATATTGTTGGATACGCTGAAATGCTCAACGGTACAGCGACTGGTTCCGCTAAGGAAAGTCTGCAAAATTCCTGGCATTGATGTGAGGGTGGACTATCCTGGGAGCAGGAGAATTTAAGGGGTGGGTGATGGCACAACTTGGCCTTGGTCTGGATCTGTCAACGAAACGCACGCGCA
>NZ_JABBFZ010000036.1 GCF_012927125.1 Paraburkholderia antibiotica | reverse complement strand
GCAGCCATCCGAGCGGGGTTGAGCTGCATGCGGAGAACAAGCCGTTCACGGACGTGGTGGCCGAGGCGCTGGGCCTGAAGAAGCTGCGGGTGGTGGAGGCGGGGGGCACGGATTACCAGCGTGAGCGCACGCAGTGGGATAGCGGCGCGAACCTGGTGTGTGCATCGCCGGGTGTGGTGTATGCCTACGACCGCAACACGTACACGAACACGCTGCTGCGTAAGGAGGGGATCGAGGTGATCACGATCGTGGGCGCGGAGCTGGGCCGTGGGCGTGGCGGCGGTCACTGCATGACCTGCCCGATCATCCGCGATCCGGTCGACTATTAAGCAGTCCGGCGAATCGATCCAGCTGATAGCTGGAAAGGCGTCGCCCGTTCGCTAAAATGAAAGGGCGGGCGACAGCAACCCGGCTGCCGTGCCCGCCGATACGGGGATCCGTTCAATGAAGAGGCCCGAGTCACCTCAACCGGTCACGATGACCGAAGCGATCATTCCGATCGCCAGCCTGGTTGTACTGGTCGGGCTGTCCTACTACCTGTTTGGTGACGCGGGTGCGGGCGGCCCAAACCAGGTGGGCCTCGTCATCGCGACGATGATCGCGGTGTTCATCGGCTGGCGGCGAGGGCACACGCTGGCCTCGCTCGGCGAGGCGGCGGTCGCGAGCGTCAGCACCGGCATTGGCGCGATCTTCATTCTGTTCGCAGTCGGCGCGCTGATCGGCACGTGGGCGTTGAGCGGCACGCTCGTCGGCATGGTGTATTACGGCCTGAAACTTCTGAGTCCAAATTATTTCTACGTGACCGCGGCCGCGATCTGCGGTTTCGTGTCGATGAGCATCGGCAGTTCATGGACCGTCGCCGGCACGATCGGCATCGGCCTGATGGGCATCGCGCACGGCATGGGACTGAACCCCGCCATTACGGCCGGCGCGATCATCTCCGGGGCGTATCTCGGCGACAAATCCTCGCCGCTGTCCGATTCGGCCAATCTCGCCGCGGCGGCGGCTGGTGTCGACCTGTATCGGCATCTGCGTGAAGTTTTTTTGACATCGACGATCTCGATGATCGTCGCGCTGGGGCTGTTCTATATGGTCGGCCGGCCCGGCGACTTCGACGCGAGCGCCGAGATCTATGCGATGCAGGGTGCGTTCCATATCTCGTTGTGGCTGTTCGTGCCGCTGATTCTCGTCATCGTACTCGCGGTGTTCAAGGTCCCGCCGTTCACCGCGATCTTTCTCGGCGCACTCGCTGGTGGCGTGCTTGCCGTGTGCGTCGCGCCCGAGCGGGTGATCGCGTTTGCCGCCGCGAAACCGGGCGTGCCCGAGTGGCTGGCGATTGTCAAAGGCGTGTGGCTTGCGCTCGCGAGCGGCTACAAGGCGTCGACGGGTAATGCCCAGCTCGACATACTGGTGACGCGCGGCGGCATGGAAAGCATGCTCAGCACGATCTGGCTGATCATTACCGCGCTGGCGTTCGGTGGTGTGGTCGAGAAGTGCGGGGTGCTCGAGCGGGTGATTACGCCGGTCATCGAAAAGGCGAAGAGCGCCGGTGCGCTGGTGGCTTCGCTGGTGGCCTCGATCGTTGCCACCAATATCGTGACCGCCGATCAGTACATCGCGGTCGTGCTGCCGGCGCGCATGTTCAAGACCGCCTTCGCGCGGCGCGGATTCGATCCGGTGGTGCTGTCTCGCGCGGTCGGCGATTCGGCCACGCCGACCGGCGCGCTGATTCCGTGGAATAGTTGCGGTGCCTACATGGCGGCGACGCTCGGTGTGTCGACGCTCAGTTACGCGCCGTACGCGGTGTTCTGCTTCGTGAGTCCGCTATTGACTATCGCGATTGCGTACGCCGGTTTGCGCATGCCGCGCGTCGCGCCAGGAGCCGCGCCTGCCGGCAATGCTTCGGCATCTGCCGTGAGCGCAGCGGATGCCGGGCCGTCCGATCCGGACAAATGAAATCGGGTGGTGCGATAGCGTTGATTGGCGGCTGGTGTTTCAGGCGCTATCGCGAACGTTTTGAATCGCAACCCAGAACAATCCTGGCGGTGAAATTCGTACGGCCAGTCGGCCTGGCGGCTTGAAGTCGAAAATCCTTTTACTATACTTTTAACGACTTCGAGTAATACCTGAATTTTCTGGATTTAATTTAACCTGATTTAGGTAAATTGCATTCGATATATTAGCTATCGGCTGCAAAATGCTTTGAGTCATCGATCTGGATTGCGAGTAGTTGAACGATCACGTCACGTGAAGACCCTGACTTTTCTTTCACCGCAGGGAGGTTCGATCCATGAACAAACGCATCATTGCGCAGCTCATCGCTTTTTCCATTTCCGGCGCATCCGTGATCGCGCTCGCGGCGGGTCCGCCGCCTCCGCCACCGGGCGCGGAAGGCGGCCCGGGTCGTCAGCAGGTCATGCCGTCGATTCCGCATCGCGACTGGCATAAAGGCCAGCGTGTTCCCGCCGAATACCGTCATTACAATTTCGTCATGGACGACTGGCGCGGTCATGGCCTCAATGCGCCGCCACGCGGACATAAATGGCTCGGCGTCAATGGCGATTACGTACTCGTGTCGACCAGCAACTGGACGATTTCGAACATCGTCGCTGGAACGCAGTGAGGTCGAACGAATAGTGCGTGGATCGACGTTTTTATTCCGATGCCCAGGTTTTCCGGCGAAGCATGTGTGAGCGCCGGAGCCTGGGCAAATTTATTGCCGCGATCGGATTCGCAAAGCGCGCACCCGTATTCGAGTGTCGCACGGGACCGTGATTCGCCAAGGTGGCATCGGCTAAATGGCGATGCAGTTCTACCGCGCGAGCTTCCCATTCAGGCGACGCATGCCGTCGAACACCGCGTCGGCCACGTCCATCGGAAAGCCGTCGGGCAATTGCGACGACACCTGATCGATCACCGTTTCCGTGCGTGCGCTCAACTCGTCGATCAGCACGTCGACAGCCGCGGCGGAAAAGCCGACCCGTTGTCCTTCGGCGACCCAATGCCGGCGCTGGATCTGCTGGAGCAGGTAGTGCACGTTCTTGCCGCGCACCGCCATCGCCAGCTTCACCTTTTGCGCCGCCAACCGTCCCGCGCCGCTGCCGATGATCGGATGCGCGGATAGCACGTCGTAAAGCGGCGTGGATTCGTAGCGATTGCCCGGCAGGTGGGCGATGCTGAAATTTTTCGCGTGACCGTCGGTTGCAGCGAGCAGCCAGAACACGAGCTGCGTCGCGAAGAAGTTGCGCCGGTCCGTCGCCGCGCGCGCGGACCCCGCGAGTATCTCCATGATCGCCTCGATGCCGGGGCCGCCGTCCGACTCGTATTTGCGCAGCGCCGACGTGCCGGTTGCCTGGCACATGTCCTCCTGCGGCAGCCGCACGATCCACGTTGCATCGGCCGACGGACGACGATCGAAACGCTCGACGATCAATACTTTCTGCTCGTCGAACTGCGCGATTTCGCAGCGCGCGACCGGCAGTCCATACGCGGCGACGATTTGCGAGCAAAGCCATTCGTTTTCCACCGACGTGCGCATGTCGGCACGCATATTGCCGACAAGCCCGAGCGGCAGCTTGAAAATGTGCGTGGTCGGCGTGCTGCCTTCGGGCAGCAGCCAGCGATTGCGATGCCGCAGCAACGCGGTCTTTTCCTGCGCGCCGGCGATCGACAGACGCAGGTCTTCCAGCGGATCATGCTGTCCGAGCGGCGCCGCGGATGTCGTACCGCGCAGCAGGGTGGCGATGTCGTCGTCGCTGAGTTCGCGGCCGTGGATGCGGGTGAGATCGGTCGGCGTTTCGTCCGGCGGTAGCATCTGCAAGGCGCCGACGCAGTCGCGTCCGAGCGCGGCCAGCAGCGCAAACGGCGCGGTGCCGCCGGTTCGGTAGCGGGTGGCGATGCGGCGCCGGATCGGTTCGCTGTCGGGCAACAGGTTGTCGAAATAGTCGGCGACGATCTGGCCACGATACGGCTGATTACCCGGCGTAAACGGCAGCGACAACGACAACGGGCGCCCTTGCGGATCGTCGATCCATTCGTCGAGATAAGTCAGACGCTCGCCGCTGCGCGTCGTTTCCCAGTAGCCGACCGGCAGGCCGTTCATCCACAGATTCAGACGGGTGAGGGTGCCGCGCGCCATGCTTACCACTCCTCCCGTTTCTTGCCGCCGGCCGCCTGGGGCGCTTTGGTTGGTTTGGTCGGCCTGGTTTTATTCGCGGTGGCCGCGAGCTTGCCGCCGGTTTTGCGCGGGGCCGGTTTCGCGGCGCGCTTCGCCGGGGCCGACGCGCGTGTCGGCTTTGACGCCGAGGTTGGCGATTTGCGCGGCGTACGGGCGACACGCTCCGTGCCCACGGTGGCCCACGCCTCCGACACGGCACGATCGGCAGTCGCGCTAACCGCCGCGTAGTCTGCCGCGGTGGTGTCGACATTCGCCGCACTGTCCTGCGTGAGCTTCAGATCGACCTGCAGGATCCGCAGAACCCTGAACAGCCGTTCGACACTGACGGCGGCCGGATTGGCCTCGAGTTGCGCGTAAGTCTGCTGCGTGACGCCCAGTTGCGAGGCCATCGCAGCCTGGGTGAGCGCGGCGGATTTCCTGAAGCCTTGCAGGATCGGCCGCAACTGGCTCAGTGTTTTGATGGCGTAGTCCACGGTCGGTCTCCGGTTCCGGGCAGCACGTGCTAACAGGTTAAAGCCTGTAAATGACCAATACAGTCTATACTCTGTATTTTGTGATTACAAGCCAAAACCTGTAAATAGCGAGACCCGAGGCACTCATCGCAGCAAAGGCTGCTGCGATCACTAACGCAACTAACGGTCAAGCGCGTCCAATCCCCCCCTTCGCTGCTACGCAGCCACCCCGCCGCGACCAGGCGGAGTCGGCCGAAGCCGGCTCATGAGTGACGCGGCGCATCGCCCGCGCCGGCTGTGCAACCTGCGAATGCCACTGTCGATATGCCGAACGAGCCGGTTCGCACTGATAACGCATGCAATCGGCGCAACGCCAGGTTTTCGTCGCCGCCGCTGCCAAAATCGATCGCGAAAAATCGCATTTATTTTCTCTATTGGTTTGCACTACTACCAGAAAAGGATTGATTGACGGCGAATAAATTAAATGCCAATCACTTCCAATCAGAGGCCGTGCATCGCATGGAAATAGACTTGGAAATTACCGAAAACGCTGTAGACTTCATAGCGTGTCAGGCGCGGCGAAATCGGCACGAATCCAATCGTTGAGCCTATATATCACGGGCTTGAGCCATGCCAATCCGTCATCAGACTTTCCGTCATCAAAGTATCTATTCGATTCACGGATAGAACCGAACCGGCGAAGCACGCCAATCGCTGAACCTGAAAGGAGACTTGACGAGACCCGCACCATTCTTCCAGATAACCCGATCGAGGCTGCCGGACGCGGTTGGCGGCAAGCCGCTGGAGAACATAACTTCCTTGGAGTCTGTGATGGTAATCAAACCACAATGGCGAACGCTGTTATCTCTGGGCATCCTGTCGCTCGCAATGACGGCTAACGTCGCGCGCGCGGAAAGCATTCCGATTGTCACGGGGCAGCAATGGATGTCGTCGTCCGACGAGGCGAAAAAGGCCTATCTCGTCGGTATCGCGAATGTGATCGACATCGAGCGCGCCTATGCCGGCAATGCGTCGAACACCAACGACATCGCGCAGCGCTTCGGCAAGGGCATGCAGGGCCAGACGCTCGACAGCGTGCGTCAAGGCCTCGACAGCTATTACGCGTCCAATCCCACGATGATCCAGCACCCGGTGATCGAGACCCTCTGGTTTCAGATGGTCGTGCCCGGCCTGAAGAAGAATCAATAAGGAGAGCGATCATGAAACGACTTGGGTGGATCGTCAGTATTGGCGCGCTGGCTGCGATGATCGGTTGCACGGACATGAGCCCGCAGGCGCAAGGAACGATGAGTGGCGCCGCGATCGGCGCGGGCGCCGGCGCGGGCATCGCGGCGATCTCGGGCGGCGATGCGTGGACCGGCGCGATTATCGGCGGTGCGGCGGGCGGTGTGGCCGGCAATATTCGCGGCCGTTAATGAGCGAGCGTGGTTCGTCGTGAAGCTGTCAGGCCGGGGCGGGATAGACATCGCGCTCCGGCCGTTTTGCCGCTGAAGCGGATGATGTGATCGCGCCTGAGCGCGCCCGGTCGTGCCTGATCGGACCCGGCGGCTCGTCCGGTCATTCGACCGATAACCGACCGATACCGCCGCGCCGAACATTCGGCATCGTTCCGGGCATGCCGTGAGGCCTTTCCCACCTGCAAAACTCCCCGCTGTATTCTGTTCATCGAACGCCGGATAGCGCGGTGCATCGACTCTGCCCGGTCGCACTCGCGACATCGCCCAGCGCCGGTTCGTCGTGCAAATCGTCCGTTCATGCGTCGTCCCGGCGACAGAGTTTGAACGGATGATTAAAAGCCCTTAGGATATCCAGACCGGAAGCCGTCGGACGACGGCATGAGCGCACCCCTGGCGAACAGCCTACGCGCGGTGCAACCCTCATCAAGAGAACACGAATGCTACGCACGTCACTGAAGGTAATAAAGATAAGTGCATGGGTTGTGGTGCTGCTGGCGGTGCTCGCATTCGCGCTGCGCGCCTGGTACTCGCAGCGCGGGCCGGAACTGTCGGTCTGGCACACCTATGTGCCGCACGAAATGACCGTCGACGAAATGAACGTCGCCGACTGGAATACGTACATCAAGGCGGAAAACCAGCTTTTCGAAGACGTGCGCGTCAATGTCACCGAAAAGATCCGTCCGTCCGAGCGCATTCCGGCGAACCGCTATTACGAAGGCTCGCCGATCTATCCCGGACATTTCTCCGCGAACTGGAATCATTCGTACATTCTCGAACCGTCGGGGCCGCCCGTCGGCGCGGTCGTGCTGCTGCACGGGATGACCGACTCGCCGTACAGCTTGCGACATATCGCGCGCCGTTATCGCGATCGTGGCTTCGTCGCGATCGGCATCCGCCTGCCGGGGCACGGCACGGTGCCGGGCGGCCTGGCCGACGTCCACTGGCAGGAGTGGACCGCGGCCACGCGGCTGGCGGTGCGCGAAGCGCGTCGACGTATCGGTCCGGACAAGCCGCTCGAACTGGTCGGCTTTTCGAATGGCGGCGCACTGGCCCTGCAGTACGCGCTGGACGCCGTCGAGAATCCCGCGCTCTCCGCGCCCACGCGCGTCGTGCTGATTTCGCCGATGATCGGTGTCACGCGTTATGCGCGCTTTGCCGGCCTTGCCGGCTTGCCCGCGATCTTGCCGAGATTCGCGCGCGCAGCATGGCTCGGCATCGTGCCCGAGTTCAATCCGTTCAAGTACAACTCGTTCCCGGTGAATGGCGCGCGGCAATCGTATCTGCTCACGAGTGTGGTTCAGGATCAGATTGCGAGGCTCGAGCGCGAGAACCGGCTCGCTACGTTGCCGCCGATTCTGACGTTCCAGTCGGTGACGGATTTTACAGTCAGCACGCCGGCGGTGATGTCGTTGCTCTACGACAAGCTGCCTGAGAACGGCAGTGAAGTTGTGCTGTTCGATGTGAACCGCAGCGTGCGTTTCCGGACCTTCCTGCGCGTGACGTCATATACCGCACTCTCGCGGCTGCTGCGTATCGGTCCGCAGAACTATCGGACGACGGTGATCGCGAACGTGTCGCCGGACTCGGGTCATATGGTCGAGCGCAGTGTATATGCGGGCGAGGTACTCACGCGCGTCAAGCCGTTGGATATCGACTATCCGCAGGATATTTTCTCGTTGTCGCACATCGCGATTCCGTTCCCGATCACCGACGCGTTGTACGGCATCGCGCCGGACGACTCGGAAAATTTCAACGAGAACCTCGGCACGCTCGCGCCGCGTGGCGAACGCGGCACGCTGATACTGACGCTCGATTCGATGTTCCGTATCGCGTCGAATCCGTTCTTCCCGTATCTGCTGCAACGTGTCGACGAAGGCATCGGCAAGATGCCGCCGCCGGTCGTGAAGTCACCACCGCGCACGCATGAAACCGCCGCGGGCCAGCCTGACGATTTCGCCACGAATCTGAATGCGCTCGAAGAGGCCGGCTCGGACGAGCCTTGAGACGGCGGCGATGAGCTGAAGCGGCCGGCGGCATGTGCATACATGTCGTCGGCGAGCGCAAGACGACGAAATGGCCCGCACACCGCTGCGGGCCATTCTGTTTGCGGCGTCAGCGGATTCCCCGCAAATTCACGGCCGATAAGACGCGTCGACGATCGTCCACAGCGCCGCTTTCGGCTGCAGGTTCGCATCGAACGGCAGCGGCAGATTGGTGCGCGGCACCGGCGTCGACGTCAGCCATGTGTGCTTGTCCGAATAGCCCCAGAACGTGACCGCCTTGATGCTCGGCTCCTGCTCGAACAGCGCGAACACCGCGCGATAACGCTCGGCCTGCGCGCGCAGCAGATCGTTCGGCACCGGACGACCGAGATCCGGCAGACACGCATGCGGATTGCTCCAGCATTCGCCCGGATCGGTATAGAGGCTCACGTCGAGTTCGGTCACCTGATTGTCGAGACCGAGCGCGGCGACGTCGTCGAAGGCTTGCTTGAGGTTTGGCAGCGGCGGCCAGTTCACGCTGATATGCATCTGATGACCGACGCCGTCGATCGGCACACCCTGGGCGCGCAGATCGCGGATCACTGTGAGCAGCTTCGCGCGCTTGGCCGGATCGTCGGTGTTGTACTCGTTGATATAGAGCTTGACGTGTGGGTCCGCCGCGCGCGCGGCGCGGAACGCTATCGCGAGGTAGTCCTTGCCGAGCGCGCGATACCACGGGCTGTCTTCGCGATAGAGCTGGTGCGGGTCGTCGCTGATCACTTCGTTGACCACATCCCACGCATAGATCTTGCCGCGAAAGTGTGTAACGACGTCAGTGACATATCGAGTGAGCCGCCTCGCGACGATGTCGTGATAGCGCGGGTCGTGCGGATCGCCGGCGAAGAACCAGTCCGGCGCTTCGGTCCAGGCGCCGGCCTTGAAGTGCCACACGAGCGTGTGGCCGCGCACCGCGATGCCGTGCGCCTGCGCGAACGCGACGATCCTGTCGGCCGGCTCGAAGTTGTATTGGCCTTCCGCGACGCCGATCGTGCCGGGCTTCATCTTGTTCTCGGCGGTGAGGCTCGAAAACTGTGCGGCGATGAGCGCGGCGTCGGCGGGACTGTCGAGTGAATCCGGCTCGATCGCCGCGCCGACCTTGAAGTGCGCGGCCATCACGCTGCGCAGTGGTGGTGGCGTTTCGGCGGGCGCGGCGGCGAGCGGCGGCCCGTCATGAGCGGCGGCTGCCTCGCGGTGCGCGCAGCCTGCGCTCCCTGTCAGCGCGCAAACGGCAACGGCTGCGCCGAGCCGGCGCATCGAAGTCCTCAAAGGACGCATTCTCAAGTCTCCTTGCGACGTAATCTCGGTTCGAGTATTTTTCTAACGGCTTTTATAGTTACCGGTAACAACGCGATGTTAGGCAGTGCCCGTTGAACCCACCATGAGGGATTCACCCGACGCATCGACGAGACGAGGAAGACGAGGGGAGACGAATGAGCGGAATGAGCGGAATGAGCGGAATGAGCGTCGAGTTGCCCGCTGCGACCCGGCACGAAATGAAAGCGCTTTCAAAGAAGGCCGCGCCGAACGTGCGCGCCACGCACTGCGCGAAACGCAGCGCCAGTCATTTGATCCCGACTGGCGAGACAAGAGAGACAACCGAACCGAAGCCCTGCCACGCGCGGTTTGCTTCAAGCGTCGCCCGCGCGGCGCTTCAGTCCGATTTCAATGTGAGCCCAACGAGCCGCCGTCGGGGGTGAGCCGGTTGTCAACCGAAGTGACGCCGGGCACCGACATCGCGCTCTGTTCGGCCAGCGCGACATGTTCCCGCTGCTGCACCCAGCCGACCAGCGTGACCTGTCCCGAGTGGGCCAACACGAACACATGCGACATGCCGACGCCGCTGCGCGCTTCCGCGACGCGCACGCTATGCGCGAGTTGCTGGTCGGTGGTCGACGAATCGCTCTGCGCATAAGCCGCCGGCGCGATTGCGCCTGACATTAGCAACGCGAGCGTAGAAACGAGGGCTGTTTTCACGATACCTCCTTACAGGTGCCAGGGTGTGCCGGCGAACGCCGTCGGCAAATCCTCCGGTTCGACTCGACTCGAGGCGCCGGAAGTGCGTCGGACAAAATCCTCTTGCGATGGTCCGCGTGGTGGTTCTCGCGGTTGCGCGTCGAGGTTTTGTCGATCGGGGCGAGGCGCGGGGGCACCGTCGCCCGGAAACAAGCTTGCTGGTGCGGTGTGTTCGAGCGGGACGTCGCGCGCGCGACGTGGCGGGGGAACAGCGGGAGCCGGCGGGGCGGGCTTCACGTAGCGCGATGGCGCGAGGGGAATCGAGCGTGAGAACTCGCAAGATGCATCGACAGGCCCGTACTCAGCATGGTTTGTGGCTGAGCCCGGCTCGTTGCCCGGCATCGTATGCATTGATCATAGACGCTAATTTTTGCGCCTGCTGACAGCGCTAACGCCTGCCGTCAAGCCCCGTCCACCAATGCAGGCGACGCGAGCCGTTGCATCTTCACAACATCGATCGCTCTCAGCGCTTGCTTTTCAACGCGTTTTCGCAGCAACGGAAACGTTGCAATGCGCATCCTGCGATGCGCGTGCGCTTTTCCAGTGCATGGATTCAAACGGACTTGCGACGCTTATGGCCATCACGGAATGGTCACGAAGCAGGGTGCTACTTCGGCTTCGAGCGTCGTGCAACTGTTATCGATAACATCGTTTTCCCTGAGCGGGAAGTTCGATGCGCGGCGCAAGCTCGTCCCTATAATCGCCTCGAAATGTGAAACGGACATTTCGACAAGCGGGGAACGTATCGCGAGCGTATGCGTCCTGAGCGGCTTGGAGACGCCCAAATATATATAGGATAGCTAATGAAGAAGAAGCTTATTGCGTTGTCAGTGATGGCGGCTGCCACAACGGTGGCCCACGCACAGAGCACCGTCACACTGTACGGTCGTATCGACAACGGCATCCAGTTCGAAACCGGCATTCCGGGTGGCCACGCGTGGGCCGCCCAGAGCGGTAACTGGGGTTGTTCGTGGTTCGGCTTGCAGGGTGCCGAAGATCTCGGCGGCGGCACGAAGGCGATCTTCCAGCTGGAAGGTCAGCTCAACACGATGACCGGCGCATCGGCGGGCAATCTGTTCGGCCGTCACGCAACGGTTGGCTTCACCAACGACCACTACGGTCTGTTCAAGATGGGTAACCTCGGCGCCGGCGAACTGTCGCAGGACAGCTGGGGCACGGACCCGCAGCTGATGCAGCGTTACGCAATCTCGACGCTGGTGCGCGGCCGTAACTGGGCGAGCGCCAGCAACGGCGCGGAGTACAACTCGCCGGTGCTGTTCGGCGGCCTCGTGCTGAAGGGCCAGTATTCGCTGACCAACAACACGAGCTGGAACTCGGCGCCGGTCAACTCGGCAGGCGTGCCGACGGGCCAGGGCCGTACCAATGCGGTCGAAGGTGTGTACACGTGGGGCGGCGGCGACTTCCGCGTGATCTACGACGAAGTGCGCGGCGCCAACGGCTCGTTCAACAACGTCTACACGGCTTCGCGCTCGATTCTCGCGGGCGGTACCTACGTGATCGGCCCGGTGAAATTCTACGCAGGCTATCAGCACCTGAGCGCGCCCGATGCGACCAACGCGAGCATGAACGTGAGCGACGCATCGCAGCCGCTCGGCGTCAGCGCACCGACTGGCGTGAACCACGAATGGTTCGGCGTGGCGTGGCAGGCGACCGCCGCGACGGCACTGACGGGCGCGGTCTATCACGCGAACGCGAACAATGGCAACGGCAACGCGACGCTGTTCACGCTCGCCGCGACCTACGCGCTGTCGAAGCGCACGTTCCTGTACACGGAAGCCGGCTACGTGCGTAACAGCTCGACGTCGAACCTGAACCTCGGCAACGGTCCGTACGGCAACAACAACTTCGATCCGACGACGGGCACGTCGTCGAACGGCAACCCGGATTACGGCCACAGCCAGACGGGTGTGTTCGCCGGGATCATGACCACGTTCTGAGTTGTACCTGCCTGACCGGCAATCGTAGTGATCTCTTTGCATCAAGTACTGCTTCTATCTCTTTCATAGAGAGGCCGGTGCGACGCCTCCTCCACCCTCGTCGCATCGGCTGCCTTTTCTCTTTTTCGAATTCATCACTGGACGTACCTCGCTTTTTCGCATTTGAAAGCGCTTTCAGGACAGCTTGCAGGCAGAACTCATGACCGACGACGGCTCCAACGACAAACCCGGCGCGCCCAAGGTACCGAACGTACCCGCGGCGCCCACCGTGACGCTCGAGGAAATCGCGCGCGCGGCCGGCGTTTCGCCGAGCACGGTCTCGCGCATCCTGAACGGTTCGGCGCGCGTCGTGCCCGCCAAGCAGCAGGCGGTGGCGGAAGCGATCGCGCGTTTCAACTACCGGCCGAACGTGCTGGCGCGCGGCCTCGCGAGCGGCCGCACCGAAACGATCGGCGTGCTGACGCAGGCCGTGTCGAGCCCGTTCTACGCCGAGTGGCTGCGCGGTATCGAGGAAGCGCTGTACGAGCCGGGCTTCACACCGATCTTCGTGAGCAGCCGCTGGAACCGCGACGACGAACGCGCGCGCCTCGAGCAGTTCATCGCGCGTCGCGTCGACGGCATCATCCTGCTGCACGCGCAGCTCGACGAACCCACGCTGATCGACTACTCGCGCTGTGCGCCGATGCTGGTGCTGGGGCGCTCGGTACAAAACAGCGCGACGCTCGCGGGTTTGCCGATCGACAACCTGCAGGGCGCGCGCGATGCGACCCGTCATTTGATCGAGCACGGTCATCGCGAGATTGCTTTTATCGCCGGGCCGCCGACTCACGACGATGCGATCGAACGCCTCGACGGCTATCGCAGCGCGCTCGAAGAGGCGGGCATCGGTTTTAACGCCGAGCTCGTCGAGCAGGGCGACTACCTCGAAACCGGCGGCGTCGCCGCGATGGAGCGCTTGATGGCGCGACATCCGTCGTTCAGCGCGGTGTTCTGCGCGAACGATCAGACCGCGTACGGCGCGCGGCTCGCGATGTTCCGCCGCGGCGTGCGGGTGCCCGAGGACGTGTCGCTGATCGGCTTCGACGATCTGCCGACCTCGTCGTATATGACGCCGCCGTTGACGACGGTGCGTCAGCCGACCTACGAAATCGGCCGCCTCGCCGCGCAGGGCATCGTGCGGATGATTCGCAAGCAGTCGATCTCGCTCAGTCCGATTCCGCTCACGCTGATCACGCGCGAAACCACGCGACGCATCGTATCGCCGGTGGAGCGGGGAGATGGGCGTGCTTAGTGAGTGTGCTTAACGAGTGTGCGTGATGTGTGCGCAGAGGAAACGCTTAACCAGCGCTTTTTTTACGCCTCATCTGAAAGCGCTTTCAAAGATTCGCAGGCAGTAGGGAAGTCATCGACAGGAAGCAACAAGGACAACAGGGGAAGTACGTCAGCGGCAATCGGGTAGTCGTCGAATGCCATTCATACACGGTTCTAGAGGAGACGAGTCATGCAATTCCGCTTTTCGGGCGCAGCCGCCGCAGTGCTGCTCAGCTTTGCCGCAGTCGGCGCGCAGGCCAACACGACGTTGACGGTCGCGGTTTTCCCGAAGCTGGATCAGGAAATCAAGGATGCGCTTCCGGCATGGAAGAAGCTGCATCCGGACGTCGATATCAAGGTGTCGTCGCTGGCGATCGCCGATCATCACAACGCGATGACCACCGCGCTCGCGACCGGCTCGAACCTGCCCGACGTGATGGCGGTCGAGGTCGGCTTCATCGGCCGTTTCGCGGCGGGCGGCGGTCTGCAGGATCTGTCGAAGGCGCCGTACAGCGCGGGCCAGTACAAGAGCCAGTTCATCAACTACACGTTCGCGCAGGCCACCACGCAGGACGGCGCGATCGTCGGCATGCCGGCCGACATCGGTCCGGGCACGCTGTTCTACCGCAAGGACATTCTCGACAAGGCCGGTGTGACCGAAGCCGATCTGACGAAGTCGTGGGACTCGTATCTGGTGGCCGGGCAGAAGATCAAGAAGGCGACCGGTGCGTACCTGATGGCATCGTCGCGCGATATCGAGGACATCTACATTCGCGCGGACCTGAAGGAAGGCGACGGCGTCTACTTCGACAAGGCCGGCAATCCGGTCGTCACATCGCCGCGCTTCGTGAAGGCGTTCGAACTCGCGAAGAAAGCGCGCGACCTCGGTCTCGACGCGAAGATCACGCCGTGGTCGAACGAGTGGGCCGAGAGCTTCAAGCGCGGCACGGTCGCGACGCAGATGATGGGCGCGTGGCTCGGCGGGCATCTGTCGTCGTGGATCGCACCGGACACGAAGGGCCTGTGGCGCGCGACGAATCTGCCGAACAACGCGTACGCATCGTTCGGCGGCACCTTCTACGCGATTCCGGCGAAGGCGACGCAAAAGCCGATGTCGTGGGAATTCATCAAGTTCCTGACCACGCACCAGGACACGCAGCTCGCGTCGTTCCGTTCGATCGACGCGTTCCCGGCGCTGCTTGCCGCGCAGAACGACACGTTCTTCGCGGAGCCGGTCGCGTTCCTCGGCAACGAAAAGGCGCGTCTGATCTGGCGTGATGCGGCCTCGCACATCCCGGCGATCCAGCGCAGCAAGTACGACCAGGTCGCCGAAGAAGCGGTGCACTCGGCGCTCGACAAGGTGGTCGACGACGGCGAAGACGTGCATACCGCGTTGCAGGAAGCGCAGGATCAGATCGCGCATCGGGTTCGCCGCTAAGCGGTTGGGTTGCAAACAGCGTGGCCGGGTCTCGGCCCGGCCACGCCCGACTGGACGGAACTACTGATGAACACTCCGCTGCCCACGACCGAACAGGTCGTCCGCGATGCGCAGGCAAGCGCCGTGCCGAGCGCGCATGCGCCGCTCGCCGCGCCGCGCCGCAAATCGCGGCTCGATCCGGTGAAGGTCGCGCCGTACCTGTTTCTTACGCCGTTTTTTGCGCTGTTCGCGCTGTTCATTGCCTTTCCGCTGCTGTTCTCGTTGTACCTGTCGTTCCAGAGCTGGGACGCGACGGCGGGACTCGCGAGCATGAAGTGGGTGGGTCTGTCGAACTTCTGGTTCACGCTGACCGATCCGTGGTACTGGAAGTCGCTGTACAACACCGCGTCGATGGCGATCATGTCCGGCGTGCCGCAACATCTGGTGGCGTTGCCGCTCGCGTTCTTTCTGCAGACCGCGTTTCGCCGCTGGCGCAACTTCGTGGTGGGGCTTTACTTCCTGCCGTTCATCACGTCGAGCGTGGCAATTGCGCTGATCTTCTCGTCGCTGTATTCGACCGACTTCGGCATGATCAACCTCGCGATCGCCGAGATCGGCAAGCTGCCCGGCTTGCACTGGATCGTGCCCGCGCATCCGATCGAGTGGCTGTACAACCCGAAGAACGTTAAGCCGGCGGTGTCCGTCGTGATCTTCTGGCGTTATGTCGGCTGGAATACGGTGCTGTATCTGTCGGCGCTGCAAACCATTCCGAAGGACCTGTACGAGGCCGCGCGCATCGACGGCGCGAACGGCTGGCAACAGTTCACGCGCATCACGATTCCGCTGATCAAGCCGATGATTTTCTTCGCGGTCACGCTGTCGATCATCGGCGGGCTGCAACTGTTCGAAGAGCCGTTCATCCTGCTGCCGAACGAAGGCATGGGCACGAGCCAGTCCGGTCTGACGACGGCCGTCTACATGTATCGCACCGCGTTCCACGACGGCGACTTCGGCACCGCGAGTTCGATCGCCTGGCTGCTGTTCATTTCGATTGCCGCGCTGATGTGGCTGAACACGCGTCTTTTCCACCGCAGCGGCATGAACGAGGAGACACATCGATGAGATCGCCCAACAACAAGGCCCGCTATATCGGCTACGCGATCGTGCTGGCCGGCGCGCTGCTGATGTTCTCGCCGTTCTACTTCATGTTCGTGTTCGCCACGCACACGAGTTCCGAGATCTTCTCGATGCCGCCGCCGCTGTGGTTCGGCAGCGCGTTTCTCGACAACATGGCCTCGCTGATGCGGCATATCCCGTTCTGGCGCAACCTCGGCTGGAGCTTCTATACCGCCGCGATCCAGACCGTGCTGACGCTGCTCGTCACGTCGATGGCCGGTTACGCGTTCGCGATGTACGAGTTCCGCTTCAAGAAGACGCTGTTCGCGATCGCGTTGACCGCGATGCTGGTGCCGCCGTTCCTCAGCATGATTCCGACCTTCATGACGATGAACCTGCTCGGCTGGATCGATCAGCCGCGCGCGCTGTACGTGCCGGGCGCGGCCGCCGCGCTCGGGGTGTTTCTGATGCGCCAGTACGTGGCGGCGGCGATTCCGGCCGATCTGATCGAGGCGGCGCGGATCGATGGCTGCGGCGAATTCCGCATCTACTGGAGCATCGTGATGCCGCTGCTCGGACCGGCGCTCGGCACGCTCGGGCTGATCAGCTTCATTCAGGCATGGAACAACTTTCTGTCGGCGCTCGTCGTGCTGCGTTCGCCGTCGATGTACACGCTGCCGCTCGCGCTGCGCATTCTGCAAAGCCCGACCAATTCCGATTGGGGTGCGGTGATGGCGGGGTCGGCGGTCGCGGTGCTGCCGCTCCTGGTGCTGTTCGCGTTCACTTCGCGGCGTTTGATCGACGGTCTGACGACCGGCGCGGTCAAGGCCTGAGTTTCCTTCATTCATTTCCACGCCCTTGCGGGCGTGCTCATTCGGGACAACTTCATCTATGTCGACGTATCGATTCAACGAAGACTTCGTCTGGGGCGTGGCCACCAGTTCCTACCAGATCGAAGGCGCAGCGCATGAGGACGGCCGTGGCCCGTCGATCTGGGACGCGTTCTGCAAGGTGCCAGGCAAGGTCGTGAACGGCGAGAACGGCGACGTCGCCTGCAATCACTATCACCTCCTTGAGGAAGATCTCGATCTGATGGCCGAACTCGGCGTGAAGGCCTACCGCTTTTCGATCGCGTGGCCGCGCGTGCAGCCGACGGGCCGCGGCGCATTCAACGACAAGGGGCTCGCGTTTTACGAGCGCCTCGTCGACGGCTTGCTCGCGCGCGACATCCAGCCGTTCGCGACGCTGTATCACTGGGATCTGCCGCTGTCGCTGCAGGATACGCAAAGCGGCTGGGAAAGCCGCGACACCGCGTATCGCTTCGCGGACTACGCGCGCAAGATCGGCAGCGTGCTGGGCGACCGGGTCGCATCGATCGCGACGCATAACGAGCCGTGGTGCACCGCGTGGCTCGGCAATGCGACCGGCTATTTCGCGCCTGGCAACGCCGATCTGAAGAAGGCCGCGCACGTCGCGCACCATCTGCTGCTGTCGCACGGTCTCGCGTTGCAGGCGTTGCGCGCCGATGGCGTGAAGGCGCCGCTCGGCATCGTGCTGAACCAGTCGCCCGCGCATGGCGCGACGGATTCGGCCGAGGACCTCGCCGCCGCGTCGCTCGAATACGCGAAGTTCGTGCGCTGGTACATGGACCCGCTGTTCAAGGGCGAATACCCGGCCGAAGCGCTGGAGTGGTATGGCGCGAACGGTCCGCAAGAGGTGATTCTGAGCGGCGACTTCGATGTGATCAAAACGCCGATGGACTTTCTCGGCATCAACTACTACACGCGCATCTTCGCGAGCGCGTCGGGCGACAAGCGTCCGCCGGGCGTGCTCGGCTTCACGGACATGGACTGGGAAGTCTATCCGCAGGGCCTTACCGAATTGCTGACCAAACTGAACGCCGACTACAAGCTGCCGCCGATCTACATCACCGAGAACGGCTGCGCGGCTAAAGACGTGCTCGACAACGGCCGCGTGCACGACGCCGACCGTGTGCGCTTCTACGACCTGCATCTGGCCGCATTGTCGGACGCGGCGCAGCAGGGCGTCGACGTGGCCGGCTATTTCGCGTGGAGCCTGATGGACAACTTCGAATGGGCGTCGGGTTACGACAAGCGCTTCGGCATGGTCTACGTCGACTACGCGAGCCAGGAGCGCACGCTGAAGGACAGCGCGCTGTGGTATCGCGACGTGATCGCGCAACACGCCGGCGTCGCTGCCGCGCGCTGACGCAGCGTTCGCACCGTACCTCGCGTGGCGCGCAAAAGTAGTGGGGCAGTGGGATAGCGTCACGCGGGGACTGTCAGGACAAGGATTCAGGAGGACGTATCAATGGGCGAGCTCGTATTGCGCAACGTCACGAAGACGTATGGCGAAGGACCGCAGGTCATTCAGGGCATCGATCTGCACATTCCGGACGGTCAGTTCACGGTGTTCGTCGGCCCGTCCGGTTGCGGCAAGTCGACGATGCTGCGGATGATCGCCGGACTCGAGTCGGTGACGGGCGGCGACATTCTGATCGACGGCGTACGGGTCAACGATCTGCAGCCCGTCGATCGCGGTATTTCGATGGTGTTCCAGAGCTATGCGCTCTATCCGCACATGACAGTCGCGGAAAACATGGGTTTTTCGCTGAAGCTCTCCGGCAAGTCGAAGCGTGAGGTGCGCGAGGCGGTCGGCCGCGCAGCCGAGATTCTGCAGATCACGCATCTGCTGGAGCGCAAGCCGAAGGCGTTGTCGGGCGGTCAGCGGCAGCGCGTCGCAATCGGCCGAGCGATCGTGCGCAAGCCGCGGGTGTTTCTGTTCGACGAACCGCTGTCGAATCTCGACGCCGCGCTGCGTGTGCAGATGCGCATCGAACTCGCGAAGCTGCATCGCGAACTGGGCACGACGATGATCTACGTGACGCACGACCAGGTCGAGGCGATGACGCTCGGCGAACAGATCGTCGTGTTCAACAAAGGCCGCATCGAGCAGAGCGGCGCGCCGCTCGATCTGTATGAGCGGCCGGCTAATCGCTTCGTCGGCGGCTTTATCGGTTCGCCGCAGATGAACATGCTGGGCGCGTCGCTGGTGTCGCAAAGCGGGATGCAGACGGTCGTGATGCTCGCCGGCACGAACCAGCGCATCGCGCTGCCCGGTCGTCCGACGCAGCCGCTGGGCGGCGAGATGACGCTCGGGGTGCGCGCCGAGCATCTGGGCATCGGCTCGCCCGACGAAGGGCTCGCGGCGCGCGTCGAACTGGTCGAGCATCTCGGCGACGTGTCGATCCTGCATGCGCGCATCGACGGAATGGCGCAGGCGATCGCGCTGAAGCTCGACAGGAAGGACGCGCAGCACGCGGTGGGCACGCAGGTCGGCGTCAAGGTGGCGTCGGCGGCGGCTACGCTGTTCGATGCGAATGGCGCGACGGTGGCGTTCGAGTGTCCGGAAGTCGGCGAGGATCTTCAGGCGCTCGCCTGACGAGCCGACACCAGCACCGAGGCCAGATCCATGGCGAGCAAACAATCCGGCGAATCGGCTCAAGGGCGGGCCGAGTGGTCGCCGAAGCATAAGCAGAAGGACGCGCGCGCCCGTGAGCGCGGCGCGATGTCGAGCGAGCCATCAAGGCACGCGGGCGAGCAAGCCGACGCGGCTGTCCTGGCGGAGCATCGGCCGTCCGCCGACGAGCGCGAGCCGGTACCGCGCGGCTGGCTGGAGAAGCCGCGCGGGCCGCTGTACACGTGGATCGTGCATTTCGACGCCGAGCGCTCGACAGGGCCGTCCGAGGCGGCCGACGGCGCGTGAAAAGGAGTGTCGAAGCTTAGGTAAACCCCGCATGGCGGCGGCGAATATGCGCCATTAACATCGCCTAACGTTAAGGGTAACGTTCCATGTGTTTGTTCTTATTATTCGAAGAGCGACAGCAAGAGCAAAACCGGAACTCCTACGACGTGCCGCCGCGCTCGCGACCGTGGGGGCGATCCGCTTCAGGGGTCGCCGCGCGCACGCGGCGCCGACACGCTCCGCATCGTCCGACGAGACGCACAGCGCCATCGCATGTATCCGGAGGCAACCCGCGGCGCGCGTTGCCAGGCCATCCGGACCGCCCGATCGGGGACTCGGGCAGCAGATGGGCCCAGGCGGGAGACGGCCAGGGTATGGCCAGGACGCGGCCAGGAGACGGGCGGAACATCCGCGACACGACACGATTACATGACCGCGCAAGCGTCGCGAGCGAAGCTTCGCGGCGTCGGCGCGGGTGTTGCGCAAGGGTAGGACTGAAGCGGGAGGAAGCTTCAGGCAGGAACTCGGGCAGTCACGAGTGAGGCAAGGTTGATAACGAACGTCGGGCCGTCAGGCGCAAGCGTTGAACGTCCACGCGCCGGCCCGATATAAAAAAGAACCGTTTGAATTCTGATGGGTGGAGAGCGTCATGGAAAAGCGAGTATCTAAAGCCATTTTCAAGTCCCGCGCCTGCGAGCTGTTTCGCCAGGTCGAAACATTGGGCGAGACCGTCGTCGTGACGGACCGAGGGCATCCCACCATCGAAATCCGGCCGTATCGCAGCCGGGAGGAGAATCCGCTCGAACTGCTGCGCGCGTCGATCACGCATTTCAACCTGAAGCACGCGCAGCAGCCGGTTGCAGTGGAGCAGGACGAGCGATGATCACCCTCGATACGCTCGCGCTCGTCTGCTGGTTCGGCAAGCAGAAGGCGCTGAGCCGGACCGCGCTCGATGCGATCGAGCGCGAACTCGACGGTGGCGAGATCCTGATCTCGGCGATCAGCGCGCTCGAAATCGCGGAGTTCGTGAAGGACGGCAGCCTGGGGTTGTCGATGGATGCGCGCAGTTGGCTCTCGACGTTTCTGTCGCTCGACGGCGTGCGAATGATTCCGGTCGACACCGAGATCGCGTTTCGCGCGGCGACGTTGCCGCCCGTGCTCAGTTCGCACCAACGGCTGATCGTCGCGACCGCGCGCACCTATGGCGGCGCGCTCGTGACCTCGGATGCGAAGGTGCGCGCGTCGACTTACGTCGAAACGATCTGGTGACGGCCGCGGCGCTGCTTCGTGCGCACGGGGCCGGTGGAGTCGCGCACCACCAGTTCCGCCGGTAGTGTGATGCGTTGCGAAGCGGCGTCGATGCCGGCGATCTGCGCGAGCAGCGTGTTGACCGCCGAGCGCGCCATCTGCTGGAACGGCTGACGGATCGTGGTGAGCGCCGGATGAAACTGTTCGGACATCGGAATATCGTCGAAGCCGATCACCGAGATGTCGTCCGGCACGCGCAGGCCGGCCTCGCGGATCGCGGCGATCACGCCGAATGCGCTCTGGTCGTTGGCGGTGAAGATCGCGGTGGGCGGTTCGGCGAGATTCAGCAGATCGAAGGTGACGTCGAACGCCATCATCTGCGACAGGTCGCCGGCCGCGACCAGCGCATCTTCGCGCGGCAGGCCGAGGCGGGCCAGCGTGTCGTGATAGCCGCGCTGCCGGTCGCGTACGCCTTCGATCGTTTCGTCGCCGGCGAGAAAGGCGATGCGCTTGTGGCCGAGTTCGGCCAGATGCTCGACCGCGAGACAGGCGCCGCCGTAGTTGTCGACCGAAACGGAAGGAAAGCCCGTTAGCGTGCCGCGCTGATCGACGACGACGACCGGCACCTTGGCGGTGGCGAGCGCTTCGAGGCACAGCGATTCGCGCGGAAGAATGGCGAGGATGCCGTCGGAAAACTGCTGGATCAGGCCGAGCAGATCGTGATGCGTATGACGGTCTTCGTCGAACACCGTGTAGACCAGCATCTCCATGCCCGCGCCGCGCGCCGCGCGACCCGCGCCGAGAATCAGCTCGCTCGAGAATTGCGTGTCGAGCGTCGGCGTGATGATGCCGATGATGCCGTTGCGGCCACCCGAGAGCTTTTGCGCGGTGCGATTGACGACATACCCGATGTCCGAGGCGATGCGCAGGACTTCGTCGCGGGTTTCTCGCGACACGCCGGGGCGGCCGTTGAGCGCGCGCGACGCGGTCATCTGGGATACCCCGGCGAGCTTGGCGACATGCTCGAGCGTGGGGGTCTGCCTTGCCATCCTGGTCGAAGGTGTGCGAGAGGTCATTATTGGGTCGACTCGCTAGTTACGTTAGCGATACCGTTTATGTGTCGGCCATTCTAGCAGAAGCCTCTATATTTAAGCCCGCGTCGATTGGGCTAATCTTATGCCCCATACAAGATTTAACGCTGTCAGACCAGGTAAAATCCCGCATAGCCGTAGTTCACGCAGCAGCCTAACATTCGCTAACGTTAAGGCTAACGTTAACGCTCCGGCGGTTTCTTATAAATCCAGAAGAGGGGACACACACATGGCGTACCCGGCTTTGTTTAAAGCGCGGTCCATTATCGGCGCTACAGCGCTGCTATTTTCGTTGTCTGCAGGCGTCACGGCCGGCGCGGCCGAATCCGGCAAGACGATCACGGTGTGGGACCAGCAGACCAATACGTCGTCCAGCAAGATCATTCGCGACGCGTCGGATCGCTTCGAAAAAGCGGACCCGGGCTACAAGGTCGAGAATTCGCACGTCCTTAACGAAGCCTACAAAACGAAGCTGAAGGTCGCTTTCGGCGCGAACCAGCCGCCGTGCGTGTTCGAGAACTGGGGCGGCGGCGGCCTGCACGAGTACGTGAAATCCGGCCAGATCGTCGACCTCACGCCGTACCTGAGCAAGGATCCGGCGTTCCGCAACCGCTTCATGCAATCGTCGTGGGACGTCACGACGTTCGACGGTAAGACCTACGGTGTCGCCGCCGAAAACGCAGCGGCCGCGGTGATCTTCTACAACAAGGAAACGTTCAGGAAGTACGGCATCGTGCCGCCGAAGACGTGGGACGAACTGATGCACGTCGTCGAGGTGCTGAAGTCGCACAACGTCGCGGCGTTCTCGCTCGCGAACAAGAACAAGTGGACCGGCTCGATGTACTACATGTACCTCGTCGACCGTATCGGCGGTCCGCAGGTCGTGAAGGACGCGCTCGCTGGCAAGGGCAAGGGCTTCGAAGATCCGGCGTTCGTCGAAGCCGGCAAGCGCATTCAGGAACTCGTGAAGGCGGGCGCGTTTGCGCCGGGCATCAACGGTCTCGATTACGACTCGGGCGCGTCGCGCCGTCTGCTGTATTCGGGCAAGGCTGCGATGGAGCTGATGGGCGCCTGGGAAGCATCGACGATCGCGAACGAAAATCCGAACTTCTCGAAAGATCTGGACTTCTTCGCGTTCCCGAGCGTGCCGGGCGGCAAGGGCGATCCGCGCGACCTGATCGGTACGGTCGGCGACGGCTTCCTGAGCATCTCGGCCGAGTGCAAGACGCCGGAAGCGGCGTTCAAGCTGATCCAGGCGCTGACCGACGACCAGGCAATGCAGGCTCGCGCGTCGGATGACCACAAGCTGCCGCCGGTCAACAACGTCAAGATCGACGATCCGTTCACGCAGCGTCTGCAGAAGCTGCTGGCCGCCGCGCCGAGCGTGCAGCTGTGGTACGACCAGGCACTGCCGCCGGCCCTCGGCGAAATGCACAAGGACACGACGCAGCAACTGTTCGGTCTGTCGCTGACGCCTGAGGCGGCCGCGCAGCAAATGGAAGCCGCTTCGAAGAAGGGCGGTTGATCTCCCGTTCCAAAGAAAAGTCCGGCCGGCGCCGCGCGGTGCCGGTCGGCATACAAGCCCGTGAATATCGCACTTTCCGCTACACCTGAACGCCGGCTGCGCTTCTCGTCGCAAACGCTCGTCACGGTGGTGTTTCTCGCGCCGTCGCTGCTGTTGCTGGCGGTCTTCCTGCTTTATCCGCTCGTCTCCAGTCTGCGGCTGTCGCTGCTCGACTGGAACGGCCTCGGTAACACGGCCCGCTATATCGGGCTCGCGAACTGGGGGCGACTCGTCCACGACACGGTGTTCTGGCAATCGCTGAAGAACAACGTGATTCTGGCTGTCGCATCGATCGTTATTCAACTGCCGATCGCGCTCGCGCTCGCGGTGCTGCTGGAAAAGGCCGGCCGTGGCTCGCGCCTGCTCAAGGTGCTCTATTTCCTGCCGCTGCTGATGTCGAGCGTGGCGATCGGCGTGCTGTTCAAGCAGATCTACGATCCGAATTTCGGCCCGCTCAACGTCGCGCTTCAGACGTTCGGGCTCGATGGTCTTGCCAAGGACTGGCTCGGCGACCCGCATTTTTCGTTGGCCGCGACCATCGCCGTGATCATCTGGCAGAACGCGCCGTTCTACATGATTCTGTTCCTCGCCGGTCTTTCTTCGATGCCGTCCGAGGTCAACGAAGCCGCGTTGCTCGACGGCGCGTCCGAATGGACCATCTTCTGGCGCATCAAGCTGCCGCATCTGCAAGGCACGGTGCGCACCGCGGTGCTGCTATCCGTGCTCGGCTCGCTGCGTTACTTCGATCTCGTCTTCGTGATGACGGGCGGCG
Source organism: Paraburkholderia antibiotica (assembly GCF_012927125.1). Taxonomy (GTDB): domain Bacteria; phylum Pseudomonadota; class Gammaproteobacteria; order Burkholderiales; family Burkholderiaceae; genus Paraburkholderia; species Paraburkholderia antibiotica. The sequence goes on along the minus strand of NZ_JABBFZ010000036.1, from coordinate 14,479 downwards.
GCCCGGAAGGCTCGTCCGAGGTGATGGCCACCTACATGTATCGCACGGTGTTCAGTTCGTTCCAGCTCGGCTACGGCAGCACCATCGGCTCGGCGATGTTCCTGATCGTCATCACGGTGGCGGCGGTGTCGATGTACTTCACCCGTCGTTATGCAACCGAGGTCTGAACCATGAAAAAGCCATTCCGTTTCCCGCGCGTGGGCATTCCGCTGCTGGCGCTGATCTGGCTCGGCGTCACGACGATTCCGTTTCTGTTCATGGTCGTGTCGAGCTTCAAGAGCCAGGAAGAGACCTTCACGACGTCCGTGTGGGCGCCGCCGACTCATCTGTACTGGGGCAATTACGCGGCTGTGCTGCACGGGCCGTTCTTCACGTATTTCCGTAACAGCGTGTTCACGGTCGGCATCTCGGTGCTGCTGATCGTGATCATCAGCGCGATGGCGGCCTACGTGTTCGCGCGCCTGCGCTTCTCGCTGAACAAGCTGCTGTTCGGTCTGGTGGTCGCCGGCATGATCGTGCCGCTGCACGCGACGCTCGTGCCGATCTATCTGCTCACGCGCAATCTCGGTCTCTACGACACGGCGTTCGCGCTGCTCGGCCCCTATGTGGCCCTCAGCCTGCCGGTGTCGATCTTCATCCTGACCGAGTTCATGCGGCAGATTCCGCGCGAACTCGAAGAGGCGGCGCAGCTCGACGGCTGCAGTCCGTTCCGCATCTTCTGGCGCATTTTCTTCCCGCTGTCGGCGCCGGGGCTCGCCACCGTGGCGATCTTCAACGGCATCGGTCTGTGGAACGAGTTCATCTTCGCGTACATGCTGACGTCGACCGCTGAGCACCGCACGCTGCCGCTTGCGATCTGGGACTTCATGGGGCAATACGCGTCGAACATCCCGTCGATGCTGGCGGTCCTCGTGCTCACGTCGCTGCCGCTGATCGTCGCTTACGCGTTCGGTCAGGAGCGCGTGATCAAGGGGATGATGGCCGGCTCGCTGAAGGGCTGATCCGGACTGATCCGCATCGCCAACCACCTCGAATCGCGCGGGCCGACGTGGCCCGCGCACGGAACCTCGCATAAAACGATATGGCAAGCATTTCCCTCTCTAACGTCCAGAAGTCGTATACGAGCGGCCACGCGGTGATTCGCGACGCCAACCTCGAAGTCGGCGCGAACGAATTCTGCGTGTTCCTCGGGCCGTCGGGCTGCGGCAAGTCCACGCTGCTGCGGATGATCGCCGGGCTCGAGTCGATCACCGACGGCGAGCTGCGCATCGACGGTCAGGTGATGAACAACGTCGAGCCGGCGAAGCGCCAGGTCGCGATGGTGTTCCAGAACTACGCGCTCTACCCGCATATGAGCGTGTACGAGAACATGGCGTTCGGTCTGCGTCAGGCGAAGATCGACAAGGCCATCATCGACAAAAAAGTGCGTAGCGCCGCCGCGGCGCTGCAACTCGATACCTATCTCGAACGCCGTCCCGCGGCGCTGTCCGGCGGTCAGCGTCAGCGTGTGGCGATCGGCCGCGCGATCGTGCGCGAGCCGGGCGTGTTCCTGTTCGACGAGCCGCTGTCGAATCTCGACGCCGCGCTGCGCGTGCAGACGCGTACCGAGATCGCGCGTTTGCATCGCGAGTTCCGCCGCGCGAGCGCGGTGTACGTGACGCACGACCAGATCGAGGCGATGGCGCTCGCCGACAAGATCGTGCTGCTGCACGCCGGCGCGGAGATGGAAAAACACGGCAGCATCGCGCAGATCGGCGCGCCGCTCGATCTGTATCACCGGCCGAAGAGCCGCTTCGTCGCGGGCTTCATCGGCTCGCCGAAGATGAACTTCATGCCGGCCACGGTTCTTGCTGTCGACGACAAGGGCATCCAGGTCGAACTGACGACGGGCGAGCGCGTGCGTGCCGAAGTCGATGGCCGCCGCCAGAGCGTCGGCTCGCAGGTCACGCTCGGCATCCGGCCGGAGCATCTCGCGTTGCCGTCGGCGCAGCCCGGCGTGCAAACGGTCCGCTGCGCGGTGCGGCTGGTCGAACGGATGGGCGAGCACAGCTACGTGCATGTGAACGGCGGCGTGCGCGACGGCAACACGATGATCGCCAAGCTGCCCGGCGATGGCGGCGTGACGCACGACGAACGCGTCGAACTGGCGTTTGCACCGAACGCGTGCCACGTGTTCGACGACAAGGATTTCGCGCTGCCGCGTCTGCACTGATCTGTTCGCGCTGGCGGCCACGGCGCGTCGCTCGTCGCAACGAATTTCCGCTTGCGGCCGCGCTCGATCAATCAGCAGGACTGCGAAACACGGAAAGGCATCTGAAAACGCAGGGGATGGCGGCGGATGGATGGCATGAGGGCAGAAGAACGCCCTGCCGCCCGCCTGTCAGGAAAAACGGATTTGTCGGCGCTTCACGCGCTTCGTACACCAGCATAAAAAAGGAGTTTTCGATGTTGCTTCGCCAAAGTGAGGTCCCGCTCTATCGCAATCCGGCGGCGGCCGTGGAGGAGCGCGTGGCCGATCTGCTCGCGCGTATGACACTGGACGAAAAAATCGCGCAGCTGCACGCCGCGTGGCTGAAGCTGTCGGCCGATGGCAAGCACAAGGCGCGTAGCATCGATTTTGCGGGAAGCGCCAACCAGATCACGGTCGACGAGATCCTGCAGCACGGTCTCGGCCAGATTACGCGGCCGCTCGGCACGCACACGGTCGATCCGAAGGAAGGCGTGCGCGCGCTCAACGAGCTGCAGCGCAAGATGGTCGAAGACACGCGCCTTGGCATTCCGGTGATGTCGCACGAGGAGTGCCTCGTCGGGCTGATGATCAAGGACGCGACGCTGTTTCCGTCGCCGCTGAACTATGCGGCGACGTGGAATCCGCGCCTCGTCGGCGAAGTGGGCACGATCATCGGCGAGCAGGCGCGCTCGATCGGCTGCCACCAGGGACTCGCGCCGGTGCTCGACGTGTCGCGCGATCCGCGCTGGGGCCGCACCGAGGAAACGCTCGGCGAAGACCCGTATCTGGTCGGCGTGCTCGCGTGCCATTACGTGAAGGGCCTGCAAGGCGAGCAGCGCGATCTGCTCGCGACGCTCAAGCACTTCGTCGGTCACTCGGCAAGCGAAGGCGGCCGCAATCATGCGCCGGTGCATGTCGGTCCGCGCGAACTGAACGACGTGTTCATGCTGCCGTTCGAAATGGCCGTCAAGCTCGCGAACGCGGGCTCGGTGATGCCGGCGTATCACGATGTCGACGGTGTGCCCTGTCATGGCGACCGCGCGTTACTGACCGACACGCTGCGCGACAAGTGGGGCTTCGACGGCCTGATCGTCGCGGATTACGCGGGCGTCGATCTGCTGTACAGCCATCACGCGGTGGCGCGCGACAGCGCGTCGGCGGCGGCGCTCGCGTTCAACTCGGGTCTCGACGTCGAGCTGCCGGGCCACGAGTGCGCGGTGCACCTGAAGGAAGCGCTCGAGCGTAACGAGATCACCGAAGCGACGATCGATACCGCCGTCTCGCGCGTGCTGCGGATGAAATTCCAGCTCGGCCTGTTCGAGAATCCGTATGTCGATCCGGAACGTGTCGACGTGAAGAGCGCGAGCGCGGGCGATACCGCGTATCAGGTCGCGCTCGAATCGGCGGTGCTGCTGCGTAACGAAGGCGGCGTGCTGCCGTTGAACGCGCACGGCGCGGAAAAAATCGCGGTGATCGGCCCGACCGCCGACGACCCGCTCGCATTGCTCGCCGGCTACAGCTTCCCGGTGCATCTGATCAACAGCGGCGAGCAGTCCACCGCGTCGATCGCGACGCCGCTGCGCGCATTGCGTGCGCTGCTCGGCGACGAGCGCGTGATCCACGCGCACGGTTGCGACATCATCAAGGAGCGCCGCGCGGGCGCCCCCGTGTTCCCGGGCGACGTCTCGCTCGATCTGAGCGGCGACGCGCATTGCGACGAACTGATCAGCAAGGATACCGACGGCATCGCCGCGGCGGTAGCCGCCGCGCGGCAGGCGGGTGTGGCGTTGGTGTTCGTCGGCGATCTGGCGGGGCTGTTCCAGTCCGGCACGGTCGGCGAAGGGTCGGATACCGATAGCCTCGATCTGCCGGGCGTGCAGCAGGCGCTGCTGCAGGCGGTGGTCGACAGCGGCACGCCGACGGTCGTCGTGATGACGGGGGGCCGGCCGTACAACCTCGGCGGTCTCGAAGACCGCATCGCCGCGCAGATCATGGCGTTCGCGCCGGGCGAGCGCGGCGCCGAAGCGCTCGCCGATCTGCTGGTGGGCCGAGCGAACTTCAGCGGTCGTCTGCCGCTGTCGGTGCCGAAGAGCGCGGGCGCGGTGCCGTACGTGTACAACCATCGGCTGAAAAGCGCGGGCACGCCGGTTGCCTACCATTTCGGTTGCCGCTATCCGTTCGGCTTCGGTCTTGGCTACACGCAGTTCCGTTACGGCGATCTCGCGCTCGCGCACAGCGAAGTGCCGCTCGAAAACGGTACGATCGAACTGAGCTTCACGGTCGAGAATATCGGCGCGCGCGACGGCACCGAAATCGTGCAGCTTTACGTGCGCGATCGCCATGCGTCGGTGGCGCGGCCGGTGCGCGAACTGAAGGCTTTCGCGCGCGTGCCGCTGGCGGCGGGCGCCGCGACGCGAGTGAGCGTGAAGCTGCCGGTCGACATGCTGAACTTCACCGACGCGCAAGGCGAGCGTATCGTCGAACCTGGCGACTTCGATCTGCTGGTCGGCAGTTCGAGCCGCGACATTCATCTGAGCGGTACGATGACGGTCGCGGGCAACGCGACACGGACGCTGGAGCGCGACTGGCGCATGCTCAGCGAAGTCGCGATCGCGTCGTAATCGCATCGTAAGCGGCAGGTCGGGGCGGCGCGAGCCGTACGTGCAGCGTTGCGGCTCCTCCCCTGTGTGTGGTCCTACTCGAAACAAACGGAATCTCTGATGTCGTACGCAATCTATCCGAGCCTGTCGGACAAAACGGTCGTCGTCACCGGTGGCGGCAGCGGTATCGGCGCCGCGATGGTCGAAGCCTTCGCGCAACAGGGCGCGCGCGTATTCTTTCTCGACGTCGCCGAGCACGATTCGCTGGCGCTGCAGGAATCGCTTCGCGATGCGAAGCATCCGCCGCTGTTTCGCCGCTGCGATCTGAAGAACGTCGATGCGATCGACAGCACGTTCGCGGCGATCGTCGATGCGGCCGGCCCGATCGACGTGCTCGTGAACAACGCCGGCAACGACGATCGGCACGAAATCGGCGAGTTGACCGCGAGCTACTGGGACGACCGCATCGCGGTGAATCTGCGTCACCAGTTCTTCTGCGCGCAGGCCGCCGCGAACGGCATGCGGCGGGCGGGGCGCGGCGTGATCCTGAATCTCGGCTCGGTGTCGTGGCATCTGGCGCTGCCGAACCTCACGCTCTATATGACCGCGAAGGCTGGCATCGAAGGGCTCACGCGCGGTCTGGCTCGCGATCTCGGCGGCGCGGGCATCCGCGTGAACTGCATCATCCCGGGTGCGGTGAAGACGCCGCGACAGATGCAGCTGTGGCAGTCGGCGGAGAGCGAAGCGAAGGTCGTCGCGAGTCAGTGTCTGCAACTGCGCATCGAGCCCGAGCACGTCGCGCGCATGGCGCTGTTCCTCGCTTCCGACGACGCGTCGCGTTGCTCGGGCCGCGATTACTTCGTCGACGCCGGGTGGTACGGAGAATGAGCATGCCGGTCCCCGAGTGCGTATGGCCGGTCGGCGCGGAACTGGCCGAAGGGCCGCTGTGGCAGGCTGCGGAAAACGCGGTGTATTTCGTCGATATCAAGGGCCGGCGGATTCACCGGCTGTCGGTGGCGACCGGCGAGCAGCAGACCTGGCAGGCGCCGGATCAACCCGGCTTCATCGTGCCGCTCGCGGACCGGCTGTTCGTCTGCGGTTTGCCCGGCGGGCTGTATCGATTCGATGCGACGAGCGGGCAATTCGACAAGCTCGTCGATGTCGAACCGCATTTGCCGGGCAACCGGCTCAACGACGGCTTCGTCGATGCGCAGGGACGTCTGTGGTTCGGCTCGATGGACGATGCGGAAGAGGCGCCGAGCGGCACGCTGTATCGCGTGAACGAACAAGGCGCGGCCATCGCGCAGGACGACGACTACGTGATCACGAACGGTCCCGCGATGAGTCCGGACGGCCGCACGCTGTATCACAACGACACGATGCGCCGCGTTGTCTACGCATTCGACGTCGCCGCGGACGGCACGCTGTCGGGCAAGCGCATCTTCGCGGCGATCTCGGGCGACGGCCATCCCGATGGCATGGCGGTCGACGCCGAAGGCTTCGTCTGGATCGCGCTGTTCGGCGGCTGGCGCATCGAGCGCTATTCGCCGGCCGGAGAGTTGGTCGATCAGGTGCCGTTGCCGTGCGCGAACGTGACCAAGCTCGCGTTCGGCGGCGACGATCGGCAAACCGTTTACGTGTCGACCGCGTGGAAGGGACTGACGGCGGTCGAGCGGCAGCATCAACCGCAGGCGGGCGGGTTGTTCTCGTTTCGCGCGCCGGTGCCGGGGCAGGTGCAGGCACGCTGCACGGTCGGCTTCGCGCGCTAGCGGTACGGCGCTCATGGCATGCCGCTTCGACACCACCATGATCGCTTCGGCGGATGCCGCCAGGTATGATGTGCGTTCCGTGACTTCAGCGCACTCGCTCCGCTTCTTCCTATGACGTCCAGGCTGCCTGTCCCGCCCCGCATGTCCGATGTCGCCGAACGCGCGGGCGTGTCGAAGATGACCGTATCGCGCGTGCTGGCGGGACGCAACGTATCGCAGGCGACCCGCGAGCGGGTCCAGAAGGTCATCGACGAACTCGGCTACGTCGCCGATGCGGCGGCGGGCGCGCTGTCGTCGGGGCGCTCGGAGTTCGTCGCGGTGCTGGTGCCGTCGCTGTCCAGCTCGAACTTTTCGGACACCGTGCGCGGATTGAATGCCGCGCTGAGTCCGCATGGTCTGCAACTGCTGCTCGGCGACACCGACTACCGGCTCGATCAGGAGGAGCTGCTGGTGCGCTCGATGCTGCGCCATCAGCCGCGCTGCGTCGCGCTGACCGGTGGCCGCCACACCGACGCGACGCGCATGCTGCTGCAGCGCGCGGGCATCCCGGTCGTCGAGATGTGGGATCTGCCGTCCGATCCGATCGATACGGTGGTCGGCTTTTCGAACTCGGCGGCGGCGCGCGCGATGGTCCGGCATCTGCACGAGCGCGGTTATCGGCGGATCGGCTTTATCGCCGGTGCGAGCGAGCGCGATCGACGCGGCCACGACCGGATGCGCGGCTACGTCGCCGAAATGAAGGCGCTGGGTCTCGGCGACCCGCGCGTGATCCGGCTCGGCGATTCGCCGATCACGATGAGCCACGGTGGTCCGGCGATCGGCGCATTGCTCGACGCGTGGCCCGATACCGAGGCCGTGATGTGCGTGAGCGACATGTCGGCGTTCGGCGCGATCATGGAGTGCCATCGGCGCGGGCTGTCGGTGCCGGGCGACCTCGCGATCGCCGGTTTCGGCAACTTCGAGGTGTCGTGGTGCTGTCAGCCGAGCATCACGACGGTATCGGTCGACGCGTACGGAATTGGCCAGCGCGCCGGCGAGACGTTGCTCGCCGCGCTCGCGGAGCGCGAAGCGGGCGCAGAGGCAAGGGCGGACGCGCCGCGCAGGAAAGCCGTGAAGATCGACTTCACCGTGATTGCGCGCGACAGCGCGTAAGCCACAAAACACACTCACGCAGCTCAGGGATATCCCTTGGTTGTTCGGATGGTAAGCCGGGCGTAACATCCACAGCCAGAAATGTTACCGGTAACTTAATCGGCGATGCGCATCGACTCATGCGAGGTATGAGTTGCGGCGCGACGGCATTTCCCACGAAAAATACGCTGATGGAGATACGAATGAGCGCTGTACCGTCCGCAAGCGCTGCGCCCGCCGCGCGCATCGACGAGTTCGAGGAAAAGACCTACCGCAAGGTCGTGCGCCGGCTGCTGCCGATCTTGCTGCTGTGCTACGTGGTCGCCTATCTGGATCGCGTGAACGTCGGCTTCGCGAAGCTGCAGATGCTCGACGATCTCGGCCTGTCCGACACGATGTACGCGATCGGCGCGAGCGTGTTCTTCTGGGGCTACTTCATCTTCGAAGTGCCGAGCAACGTGTTCCTGCACCGCTACGGCGCGCGCTTCTGGATCGCGCGGATCATGTTCACGTGGGGGCTGGTGTCGATGGCGCTCGCATTCGTCGCGCCGCTCGCGCGCGTCGCGCACGTCGAGACCGCGACGATGTTCTATATCCTGCGCTTCCTGCTCGGGCTCTGCGAGGCCGGCTTTTTCCCGGGCGTGATTCTGTATCTGAACTTCTGGTTTCCCGCGCAGCGCCAAAGCCGCGTGATGTCCGGTTTCCTGATCGCGATGCCGGTGAGCTTGATGCTCGGTGGTGTGGTGTCGGGCTGGCTGATGGAGAACACGGCTGGCTTGCTGGGCTTCCAGGGCTGGCAGTGGATGCTGTTGATCGAAGGCGTGCCGTCGCTGCTGACCGCGTTCGTCGTCTATTTCTCGCTCGACGACGGTATCGAGCAGGCCCGTTGGCTTACCCCACAGGAGAAGAGCCTGCTTGCGGCCAACCTGCAGCGCGAAAGCGCGCACAAGACCGCGCGCTTCGGCTCGGCGGTGCGCGATCCGCGCGTCTGGCTGCTGGTCGCGATCCTGCTCACCTTCAATACCGGCTTCTACGGTCTCGCGTTCTGGCTGCCATCGATCATCAAGGCGACCGGTGTGCAGGACCCGCTGCACATCGGTCTCCTGACCGCGATTCCGTACGGTGTGGCGATCGTCGCGACGCTCGCGAACGCCGCGCATTCGAAGAAAACCGGCGAGCGGCGCCTGCATGCGGCGATTCCGGCGCTGATCGGCGGCATCGGTCTGATCATGAGCGCGGCATTGGCGCATCATGTGGTGTGGGCGATCACGTTCCTGACCATCGCGACCGCCGGCATTCTGGCGTTGATGCCGATTTACTGGACCTTCCCCGGACAGCTGCTGTCGGGCGCCGCGGCCGCGGCCGGCATCGCGATGATCAACGCGATCGGCAACCTGTCCGGTTTCACCGGTTCGATGATTACCGCGGTCGCGAAGAATCTGACCGGCGACATTAACAACGGCACCTACGCGCTCGGCGCGTGCCTGCTGGTCAGCTGCGTGCTGATCCTGCTCGTGCCCCGCGCGATGCTCGCGCGCAGCGCATCGAACGAAGACGGCGCGCCCGGCCGCGAGACAGCGCGTGCGGCGAAGCACGCCGAACACGCTTAAACGATAGTAAGCGACAGTAAGCGGTAGCAAGCGATAAGCAACCCTCACCATCACAGAGAGACAAGCATCATGTCAGCATCCACCCCGCGCCGGCTGCGCAGCCAGGAATGGTTCGACGATCCTTCGCATGCGGATATGACGGCGTTGTACGTCGAGCGTTTCATGAACTACGGTCTGACGCGCGAAGAGTTGCAGTCGGGCCGGCCGATCATCGGCATTGCGCAGACCGGCAGCGATCTCGCGCCGTGCAACCGCCATCACATCGAACTGGCGGCGCGCACCAAGGCCGGCATTCGCGACGCAGGCGGCATTCCGATGGAGTTTCCGGTGCATCCGCTCGCCGAGCAGAGCCGCCGGCCGACCGCCGCGCTCGACCGCAATCTCGCGTATCTGGGCCTCGTCGAAATCCTGCACGGCTTTCCGCTCGACGGCGTCGTGCTGACCACCGGTTGCGACAAGACCACGCCCGCGTGCCTGATGGCGGCGGCCACCGTCGATATGCCGGCGATCGTGCTGTCCGGCGGTCCGATGCTCGACGGCTGGCACGACGGCAAGCGGGTCGGCTCGGGCACCGTGATCTGGCATGCGCGCAATCTGCTCGCGGCCGGCAAGATCGACTACGAAGGCTTCATGGAGCTGACCACGGCGTCGTCGCCGTCGATCGGCCACTGCAACACGATGGGCACCGCACTGTCGATGAACAGCCTCGCCGAAGCGCTCGGCATGTCGCTGCCCGGCTGCGCGAGCATTCCGGCCGCGTACCGCGAGCGCGGCCAGATGGCTTACGCGACCGGCAAGCGCATCGTCGATCTGGTGCGCGAGGACGTGCGACCGTCGCGGATCATGACGAAGGAAGCGTTCGAGAACGCGATCGTCGTCGCGTCGGCGCTCGGCGCGTCGACCAACTGCCCGCCGCATCTGATCGCGATTGCGCGGCACATGGGCGTCGAATTGAGCCTCGACGACTGGCAGCGCGTCGGTGAGCAGGTGCCGTTGATCGTCAACTGCATGCCGGCCGGCGAATATCTCGGCGAAAGCTTCCATCGCGCGGGCGGCGTGCCGGCCGTGATGCGCGAACTCGCGAAGGGCGGCCTCGTGCATGAAGAGTGCCTGACCGTGTCGGGCCGCACGATGGGCGAGATCGCCGCCGCCGCGCCCGCGCCGGATCGCGAAGTGATCAAGACAACTGACGATCCGCTGAAACATGGCGCGGGCTTCATGGTGCTGTCGGGCAACTTCTTCGACAGCGCGATCATGAAGATGAGTGTGGTCGGCGAGGCGTTCCGCCAGACCTATCTGAGCGAGCCCGGCGCGGAAAACACCTTCGAGGCGCGCGCGATCGTGTTCGACGGTCCCGAGGACTATCACGCGCGCATCAACGACCCGTCGCTCGAAATCGACGAGCACTGCATTCTGGTGATTCGCGGCACCGGCACGGTCGGTTATCCGGGCAGCGCCGAGGTCGTCAACATGGCGCCGCCGGCGGAGTTGATACGGCAGGGCATCACGTCGCTGCCGACGCTCGGCGACGGTCGCCAGAGCGGCACGTCGGCGAGTCCGTCGATTCTGAACATGTCGCCGGAAGCAGCCGTGGGCGGCGGCCTCGCGCTGCTGCGCACGAACGACCGCATCCGCGTCGATCTGAACGCGCGCAGCGTCAACGTGCTGGTCGACGAGGCCGAACTCGCACGACGCCGCGAAACCGTGAAGTTCGAGATCCCGCCCGCGCAAACGCCGTGGCAGGAGTTGTACCGCAAGACGGTCGGCCAGCTTTCGACCGGCGGCTGTCTCGAACCGGCCACGCTGTATCTGAAGGTCATCGCCGAGCGCGGCAATCCGCGCCATTCGCACTGACATGCAGGTGACGAGGCCGGGTTTCGCACGCGATGCGGCACCCGGCCTTGCCCGTTTCCCAACTTATTCGAAAGAGCCCATCCCATGTCCGCAATTTCCCCCTCCAGCTTTCTCCCGGACGATCTGAACGACGCGCTGCTGATCGGCCGCGTGTGGCGCAAGACCGAGCAGCACGAAGGACCGTGCGTGGTCGTCGTGCGCGGCGGCGAAGTGTACGACATCACCGCGGCCGTGCCGACCACCGCCGATCTGTTCGAACGCGATGACGCCGCGCAATTTGCGCGCAGTGCGTCGGGCGAATCGCTCGGGTCGGTCGCGCAGCTGATCGCAGCGAATCTGCCGGAAGCGCTAGTAGCCGCCGCGCCCGCAGTGCGTCTGCTCGCGCCCTGCGACGTGCAGGCAATCAAGGCCTGCGGCGTCACCTTCGCGGTGAGCCTGATCGAGCGCGTGATCGAAGAGCAGGCGGGCGGCGATCCGGCGAAGGCGAAGGAAGTGCGTGAGACGATCGCGTCGACGATCGGCACCGACCTGTCGAAAATCAAGCCGGGCTCGGAAGCCGCGATGAAACTGAAGGCGGAACTCGAACGGCGTGACGCGTGGTCGCAATACATGGAAGTCGGTATTGGTCCGGATGCCGAAGTATTTTCGAAGTCGCAGCCGATGTCGGCGGTCGGCTTCGGCGCGGATGTCGGTCTGTTGGCGGCGTCGGTGTGGAACAACCCGGAGCCGGAGATCGTGCTGGCGGTGAATAGCCGTGGCGTCGTCGTTGGTGCGGCGCTCGGCAACGACGTGAACCTGCGCGACATCGAAGGCCGCTCGGCGCTGCTGCTCGGTAAGTGCAAGGACAACAACGGCTCGTGTGCGATCGGTCCGTTCGTGCGGCTGTTCGACGGCGGCTTCTCGCTCGATTCGGTACGCACGGCGAGCGTGTCGCTGCGCGTCGAAGGCGCCGACGACGACTTCGTGCTCGACGGCGTCAGCCACATGAGCGAGATCAGCCGCGATCCGGCCGACCTCGTCGCGCAAACCTGCGGCCGTCACCACCAGTACCCGGACGGCTTCATGCTGTTCCTCGGCACGATGTTCTCGCCGATCAAGGACCGCGACGCGCCCGGCGGCGGCTTCACGCATCACCTCGGCGACCGCGTGACGATCGCGACGCCGCAACTCGGCGCGCTGACCAACACGGTGCGCCTGTCTACCGAAATCGAACCGTGGACGTTCGGCGTGCGGGCGTTGTATCGCAATCTCGCGGCGCGCGGCTTGCTGACTGCCTGATAACGCGGCCTTTACGGCTTGTTCAGCGGCTTTCGCGGCTTTCGCGAGTTTCGGTATTCGACAGGAGAATCAGAGCATGAACCAGTTTGCAAACTACCTCGACGGACAGTGGGTGGATGGCGCGAGCGTGTCGCGCAACGTCAATCCGTCGAATCTCGATGACGTGATCGGCGAATTCGCGCAGGCCGACGCGGAGCAGACGCATCGCGCGATCGGCGCCGCGCGCAAGGCGTTCGCGACGTGGTCGCTGTCCACGCCGCAGCAGCGCTTCGATCTGCTCGATCAGGTGGGCAGCGCGATCCTCGCGCGCAAGGCCGAGCTCGGCCGCCTGCTCGCGCGCGAAGAGGGCAAGACGCTGCCCGAGGCGATCGGCGAAGTGGGCCGCGCCGGGCAGATCTTCAAGTTCTTCGCGGGCGAAGCGCTGCGGTTGGGCGGTGAGACCGTGCCGTCGGTGCGGCCGGGCATGACCGTCGAGATGACGCGCGAGCCGATTGGTGTGGTCGGGCTGATCACGCCGTGGAATTTCCCGATCGCGATTCCGGCGTGGAAGATCGCGCCGGCGCTCGCGTACGGCAACACCGTCGTGATCAAGCCGGCCGATCTCGTGCCGGCCAGCACGTGGGAGCTGGTCAAGATCATCGCCGAGGCGGGCGCGCCGGCCGGCGTGATCAATCTCGTGATGGGGCGCGGCTCGGTGGTCGGCGAGGCGCTGGTGGCGTCGCCGGAAGTCGATGCGGTGAGTTTCACCGGATCGGTCGCGACGGGCCGTGCGATCGGCGCGAAATGCTTCGAGTCGGGCAAGAAATTCCAGCTCGAGATGGGCGGCAAGAACCCGATGGTCGTGCTCGACGACGCCGATCTCGACGTCGCGGTCGAGGCGTGCATCAACGGCGCGTTCTATTCGACGGGCCAGCGCTGCACGGCATCGAGCCGGTTGATCGTGACGGCGGGGATTCATGACCGCTTCATCGATGCGATGAAGGCGCGCATGCGGGCGTTGAAGGTCGGCGATGCGCTCGCGGACGGCACGCACATCGGCCCGGTGGTCGACGACAAGCAGTTGCAGCAGGACGAGCGCTATCTGGCGATCGCGCGGGAAGAGGGCGGCACGGTGTTCGGCGGCGAGCGCGTCGAAGGTGCGACGCAAGGCTATTTCCTCGCGCCCGCGCTGGTCACGCAGACCACCTCGGCGATGCGCATCAATCGCGAAGAGGTGTTCGGGCCGGTGGCGTCGGTGATCAAGGTCAACGACTACGAGGAAGCACTCGCGGTGGCCAACGATACCGAGTTCGGTCTGTCGGCCGGCATCTGCACGACCTCGCTGAAGTACGCGAGCCATTTCCGCCGCCACGTGCAGGCGGGCATGGTGATGGTCAATACCGCGACGGCGGGCGTCGATTATCACGTGCCGTTCGGCGGTCGCAAGGGGTCGAGCTATGGGCCGCGCGAGCAGGGGAGTTATGCGCGGGAGTTTTATACGGTCGTGAAGACGGCGTATATCAATCCGGGCGCGGTTTGAGGACCGAAGCTTTACGATGATTGTCCGCGCCCACTGTTCAGACGAGGATCGTCGACAGTGGGTGCAAATGAGTGAAGTTCATCGTGGCGAGTCCTAACGACTCGTCCGAAACGAAGCGGCAGATCATCGCGCATGATCAAGCCTGGCTCGCAAGCGGCCCGGACGCGCAGCACTGAAATGTCTCCGTCCTGACAACCGCCAGTCGTCCCCATCATCAATACAGTCGCATGGCGCTCGCGCTGATCCGTCTCTGCCGTCTCTACCGGCTGAGACGGGTTATTTCGATCGCACTTCATGGCGCACTGCTTATCGCACCTCTGTGCCGTTTTTGCGGGCAACTTTTCAACCTCGATGGAGGGACATACAAACCTCTTTCTATGCATTCAGCATATTCAAATCGGCAAACTTGAATTATTAAATATAGATAAATTCACGATGAATCGGATTTGTCTAATGGTCGTCATCGATTTATCTTGATATTTTGCATC
>NZ_JABBFZ010000035.1 GCF_012927125.1 Paraburkholderia antibiotica | reverse complement strand
GATCGGTGTCGGCGTTCGCGCCGATTGCCGCGCCGATGCGTTGCCCGTGGGGCGAGAAGGCGTTTGGCGGCTATCTCGGCGAGAACCGCGAAACGTGGAAGCAGTACGACGCGAGCGAGCTGGTCGCGCATGCGTCGCAACAATTCGCGCAAGGGATCCTGGTCGATCAGGGGCTCGCGGATCAGTTCCTGCCCACGCAGCTGAATCCCGACGTGTTCGAAGCCGCGTGCAAGGCCGCGGGTCAGCCGCTGACGCTGCGCCGTCATGCGGGCTACGACCACGGCTACTACTTCATCTCGACGTTCATCGAGGATCATCTCGCGCATCACGCGAAGGTGCTGGTCGGCTGAGCGCGGTGTAGGCGCGTCGCTTCAAAACGAAAAACGGCGGCACATGCAGATCTTGCATGTGCCGCCGTTTTTTTATCGGACCGGCGCGTTGCGCGTTGGCCGCTCAATGCCGCCGCAGCAGACTCCCGCCATACACGAGCGCCGACAGCACCGTGATCCAGAAGCTGGTCGGCCAGTCGGTATAGAACGCGAGCGTCAGGCCGAGCCACGCCTGCGCGAGCGCGAACACGGCCGCGAGCACGAGCCCGGTCGACAGCCGCGTGCTCAGGTTCTGCGCGGCAGCGGCCGGGCCGACCATCAGCGTGAACACCAGCAGCACACCGACGATTTGCGTACAGGCGGCCACCGCCAGCGCGGCGATCGCGAGAAACAGCACCGACACGCGGCGCAGCGATACGCCCTTCGCCTCGGCGAGTTCCGGTTGCAGCGACGCGAACAGCAGCGGCCGCATGATCGCCGCGAGCGCCGCGAGACTGATCACGCCCAACGCCGCGAGCACGCCGAGTGTCGATGTGTTCACGCCGAGCACGTTGCCGAACAGCAGCGCGGTGACCTGGGTTGCGTACGCGGTGAAGAAGTGCAGGAACAGCAGCCCGAAGCCGAGCGACAGGGACAGGATCACGCCGATCGCGACATCGCGGCCGGCGAGCCGCTCGCCGAGCGCGCCCATGCCGACCCCGGCCGCGAGCGTGAAGCCGATCATCCCCCAGATCGGCGAGATGCCGATCAGCACCGCGCCGGTCGCGCCGGTGAAGCCGACGTGCGACAGCGCGTGACCGGCGAAGGTCTGTCCGCGCATCACCAGAAAATAGCCGACCACGCCGGCCAGCACCGCGACGATCCCCGACGCCGCGAATGCGTTCACCATGAAATCGTATTCAAACATCGTGCTTGTGTCCGTCGCGTGAGTCGTGCGGGTTCGAGTGATTGTGCGAGTGCGAATGAGCGTGGCCGTGATCGTGCGAGTGACCGTGCGAATGCGAATGGCCGCCGTCCTCGTCGTGTTCGTGCTCGTGATCGTGCTTCTCGACCTCGACGCCGCCCGACATCACGAAGATGCGGCCGTTCACGCGCATCACGTCGATCGGCGAGCCATAGAGGCGCGACAGCACGGGCCGTGTGATGACTTCAGCGACAGTGCCGAGCGCCGCGACGCCGCTGCCGAGATACAGCACGCGGTCGATCGAATTCAGCAGCGGATTCAACTCATGCGCGGAGAACAGCACCGCGATGCCGAGTTCGCGCTGCACGCGCCGCACCAGTTCGACGACGCTCTTCTGATGATGCGGATCGAGGCTGATCAACGGTTCGTCGAGCAGCAACAGCTTCGGGTCGCCGAGCAGACATTGCGCGAGCAGCAGGCGCTGCCGTTCGCCGCCCGACAGTTCCGACAACGGCCGTAGCGCGAGCTTGCCGGCGCCGACCAGATTGAGCACACGGTCGACGTCCGCGCGGGTTTTCGCATCCTCGTGCGGCAGACCCCAGCGGTGCCCATCGGCGGCCATCGCGACGAAATCGCGGCCACGCACGCGGCGTCCGGCGAGCGCGCTGCGCGTCTGCGGCATATAGCCGATCGACGCGTTGCCGCGCTCGACGCGCTGTCCGAGCACGCGGATCGTGCCGCCCGCGGCCGGCACGAGACCGAGCACCGCGCGCATCAGCGTGGTCTTGCCCGCGCCGTTCGGCCCGAGCACACCGATGAACTCGCCCTGATTCACGACGAAGCTGGTGTCGCGCAGGATCGTGCGTCCGCCGAGTTCGAGCGTGACGTTCTCGAGTTCGAGCATGGGCGAGCCGCCGGGCGGGGTCGTCGGGGTGGTGGGTGCGCTCGCCGGCGCACCGGCTGGCGCAGGCTGGCCAGTCGAAGTCATGAAGTTTTTCCTTTCGCGTTGGCTGCGCCATTCGTGCCATTTGCACCCTTCGCGCCGTTCGTGTCGCCCGCGGCGAGCGCCCGTTCCAGCGCGTCGAGCTGCGTGAGCATCCACGTCTGGTAGGTCTTGCCGGCCGGCAGGGTTTCGGTGACGCTCATCGTCGGTACCTTCGATTGTTGCGCGAGCTTCAGCATGCGTTGGGTCAGTGCCTCGGTGGCCTGGCTGTTATAGATCAGCACGCGCACACGGCGCTCGCGCAGATCGCGTTCGAATGCGGCGATATCGGTCGCGCTCGCTTCGGTGTCGTTCATCGCGGCGAGCTGGAAACGCTGGTTGCGCATCTGCAGGCCGATCGCGTCCGCCATGTAGCCGAACACCGGCTCGGTCGCCGTGACCGGCAGGCCCGCGTAGCGGCCATGCAGCTCGGCGACCTTCGCGTCGATCGGCTTCAGCGACGCGAGAAACGTCGCGAGGTTCGCATCGTACGCCGACTTGTGCGCGGGGTCAGCCGCGGCGAGCGCGGCGCTGATCGCGCTCGCGACTTTCGGCATGGTCGCCGGGTCGTACCACAGGTGCGGATTGTCGCCGCCTTTTCTGCCGACGAGGTCGGCCGCCACGATCACCGTGCGCTGCGAACCCTTCGACGCGGCCAGCAGCTTCGCCGTCCACGGATCGTAATCGGCGCCGTTGTAGACGACGAGGCGTGCGTGCTGCAACGCGCGCGCGGTGGCCGGGCTCGCTTCGAACAGATGCGGGTCCTGGTCCGGATTGCTGAGGATGCTGGTCACGTCGACGCGATCGCCGCCGAGCTGGCGCACCACGTCGCCGTAAAAATTCTCCGCGGCGACTACCGGGATTTTTGCGTCAGCGGCGAATGCGCCATGGCCGAACGCGAGCGCGGCGGCTGCGAGCAGATACACACACAGACGCGCACCCATACGCGCGCACAAACGCGCGCACAAACGCGCGGGCAGCGATGGCGAGCGCTTCAGGGCGCGCCGTGCGCCGGTCAACATCGAACCGATTGTGTTCATCGTGGTGGTGTCCTGCTGCGTGAGAGTTGAAGAGCCACTTGCTTGCGGTGGCGACGACGGATACGGTGCCGCGCTCAATGTCGCGCCGGCTGTTTCATGAGTCCGGCGAGCCAGCGGCGGCGTTTGCGTCGGCGTCGCCGGTGCCACCGGCCGCGCCATCGGGCTTGAGCGCGCGGGCACACGCCGCGCACAGCCCGCTCAGCTCGATCACCTGACGATGCACCTCGAAGCCGTGCGCGGGCGCGCTGTGCGACAGCTGATCGGCGAGTTCGGCGCCGGGAATTTCGACGGTCGCACCGCAGCGGTCGCACATCAGGAACTGGCTGCGATGCGGCACGCCGATCTCGCAGCAGGCGACGAACGCGTTCTTCGATTCGATCCGATGCACGAAGCCATGCGCGACGAGGAAGTCGAGCGCGCGATAGACGGTGGTCGGCGGCATGCGGCCGCGTTCGGGTTCGAGCGCGTCGAGCAGTTCGTACGCGCCGATCGGCCGCTCGCTCGCGAGAATCGCCGCGTACACCTGGTGACGCAGCGGCGTCAGCGCGAGGCCGTGCGTGCGCGCGTGCGCTTCGGCGTGCGCGAGCCGTACGGCGTGCTGTTCGGCGGGCGAGGTGGTCATCGGCTGAAGATCCTGGGTGGGAGCGCGGTTGGCGAATTGCGCGAGGTCGAAATGATATAACGTATCGCGATTTTTGTCAGAGGCCACTTTTCGGCCCCGCCCGGTCTGCCGCGGCGCTGCAGGCGGGCCTGCCGCGCTGCACCATCGAAATCTGGTTGCACGCCTTGACATGACCCAGTCCGTATCCGATCATTCGACCACTAACAGAGCAATTGTTCGCGCGATGAGCGTTCGCTCACTGCGCGCCAGCATGCACAACGAACCGGAGACAAGCGGTGGCGCGATTGCAGGACAAGGTGGCCATTCTGACGGGCGCGGCGAGCGGTATCGGTGAGGCGGTGGCGCGGCGCTATCTCGACGAAGGCGCGCGCTGCGTGCTGGTCGACGTGAAGCCGGCCGACAGTATCGGCGCCGCGCTGCGCGACACCTACGGCGAGCGCGTGCTGGCCGTCAGCGCGGACGTGCGGCGGCGCGAGGACATCGAGCGCATCGTCGGCAGCACGCTCGCCTGCTTCGGCCGGATCGACATCCTCTTCAACAACGCGGCGCTGTTCGACATGCGCCCGCTCCTCGACGAATCCTGGGACGTGTTCGACCGCCTGTTCGCGGTCAACGTGAAGGGCATGTTCTTCCTGATGCAGGCGGTCGCGCGGCAGATGATCGAGCAGGGTCACGGCGGCAAGATCATCAATATGTCGTCGCAGGCCGGGCGGCGCGGCGAGGCGCTGGTGTCCCACTACTGCGCGACCAAGGCGGCGGTGCTGAGCTATACGCAGTCCGCGGCGCTCGCGCTCGCGCCGCATAAGATCAATGTGAACGGCATTGCGCCGGGCGTCGTCGATACGCCGATGTGGGCCGAGGTCGACGCGCTGTTCGCGCGCTACGAAAACCGGCCGCTCGGCGAGAAGAAGCGCCTCGTCGGCGAGGCGGTGCCGCTCGGCCGCATGGGCCTGCCCGACGACCTGACCGGCGCGGCGCTGTTTCTCGCGTCGGCGGACGCCGACTACATCACCGCGCAGACGCTGAACGTCGACGGCGGCAACTGGATGAGCTGAACGCAGGAGCTGGGAGCGGGAACGTTGCCTGCTACTTACGGCGCGTCACTCCGTCAAACGAACGCAGCACCACATAACGTACGAGAAAGGAGACAACGATGAAACCAGCTTTCAAATTCGCGCTGAAGGCAGCCGGGGCCGGCGCGGCCGCGTGCTTCGCGCTGAGCGCGTCGGCGGCCACGGTGACGATCGCGACGCTGAACAACCCGGACATGATCGAGTTGAAGAAGCTGTCGCCCGCGTTCGAAAAAGCCAATCCCGACATCAAGCTGAACTGGGTGATTCTCGAGGAAAACGTGCTGCGTCAGCGCGCGACGACCGACATCACGACCGGCAGCGGCCAGTTCGACGTGATGACGATCGGCGCGTACGAAACGCCGCAATGGGGCAAGCGCGGCTGGCTCGCGCCGATCACCAATCTGCCGGCGAGCTATGACCTGAACGACGTCGTGAAGACGGCCCGCGACGGCCTGTCCGCGAACGGCCAGCTGTACGCGCTGCCGTTCTACGTCGAAAGCTCGATGACCTATTACCGCAAGGATCTATTCGACAAGGCCGGCCTGAAGATGCCCGACCAGCCGACCTACGACCAGATCGCGCAATTCGCCGACAAGCTCACCGACAAGTCGAAGGAACAGTACGGCATCTGTCTGCGCGGCAAGGCGGGTTGGGGCGAGAACATGGCCTACAGCACGACGGTCGTGAACACCTTCGGCGGACGCTGGTTCGACGAGAAATGGAACGCGCAGCTGACCTCGCCGGAATGGAAGAAGGCGATGACCTTCTACGTCAACCTGCTGAAGAAGGACGGTCCTCCCGGAGCGAGCTCGAACGGCTTCAACGAAAACCTCACGCTGATGTCCTCGGGCAAATGCGCGATGTGGATCGACGCGACGGTCGCGGCCGGCATGCTCTACAACAAGCAGCAGTCGCAGATCGCCGACAAGGTCGGCTTCGCGGCCGCGCCGATCGCGGTCACGCCGAAGGGCTCGCACTGGTTGTGGGCGTGGGCGCTGGCGATTCCGAAGTCGTCGAAGCAGCAGGAGCCGGCGAAGAAGTTCATCGAGTGGGCGACTTCGAAGGAGTACATCGAACTCGTCGCGAAGGATGAGGGCTGGGCCTCGGTGCCGCCGGGCACGCGCCAGTCCACCTACGCGCGCCCCGAGTACAAGCAGGCCGCGCCGTTCGGCGACTTCGTGCTGAAGGCGATCCAGACCGCCGACCCTGATCATCCGACGCTCAAGCCGGTGCCGTACACCGGTGTGCAGTTCGTCGGGATTCCTGAGTTCCAGTCGTTCGGCACCGTGGTCGGGCAGAGCATCTCCGGCGCGATCGCCGGTCAGATGACGGTCGACCAGGCGCTCGCGGCCGGCAACGCGGCCGCCGATCGCGCGGTCAAGCAGGCCGGCTATCAGAAGTAAGCGAGAAGTAAGCGCGAGCACGCAGCACGTTCTCGCGGCAGGCCAGCCGCATCGTCCCGTTCGATGCGGCCCGCGCCAGCCGACGCGCATCCACCGATGCGTGCCGGCCGGCTCACGTAGCAGGGCGGCCGTTCGTCCGCGCCGCATGTCAGGTGGGTCACGTCGTGCGTGAGATAGCACGACGCGTCGCGCGGCATGCATGCGGCCTGGGCGACCACGCCGCGCATTACCGTACAGGTGGTCCATCATGCGTTCCATGCGCGCTTCCCTGATGCAAACCGATCCCCAGACAGAAAAAGGCCGCGAAGAGCGCAAGGCCAGTTCGGCGCGCTGGCTCGTCGCGCCGTCGGTCGGCGTACTCGTGCTGTGGATGGCGATTCCGCTCGCGATGACGATCTGGTTCTCGTTCTCGCGCTACAACCTGCTGAATCCCGATGTGCGCGGCTTCGCCGGCCTCGACAATTACCGCTTTCTGGCGACCGATCCGTCGTTCGGGCCGTCGATCGCGCACACGATCGAGCTGATCGTGTCGGTGCTGGTGATCACCGTGGTCGGCGGCGTGCTGATGGCGATCCTGTTCGATCGCAAGTTCTACGGCCAGGGCATCGCGCGGCTGCTGGCGATCGCGCCGTTCTTCGTGATGCCGACGGTCAGCGCGCTGATCTGGAAGAACATGATCCTGCACCCGGTGTACGGTCTCGTCGCGCAGGGCATGCGCGCGCTCGGCATGCAGCCGATCGACTGGTTCGCCGACTATCCGTTGACCGCTGTGATCATGATCGTCGCGTGGCAGTGGCTGCCGTTCGCATTCCTGATTCTGTTCACGGCGATCCAGTCGCTCGACCAGGAGCAGAAGGAAGCCGCGAAGATCGACGGCGCCGGCCCGTTCTCGATGTTTTTCTACATCACGCTGCCGCACCTGAAACGCGCGATCGCGGTCGTCGTGATGATGGAGACGATTTTCCTGCTGTCGATCTTCGCCGAGATCTATACGACCACGGGCGGCGGTCCCGGCAACGCGACCACCAACCTGTCGTACCTGATCTTCTCGCTGGGCCTGCAGCAGTTCGACGTCGGACTTGCTTCGGCGGGCGGCATTCTCGCCGTCGTGCTGGCCAACATCGTGTCGTTCTTCCTCGTGCGGATGCTCGCGAAGAACCTGAAAGGGGAGTACGAAAAATGAGCCACGTTGCCTCCACTCCGGCTTCGACCACGCAGCCGGTCGCCATTCCCGCGAAGTCGCCGTTCGACGTGATTCGCCGCGGCATTCCCGGCGTGATCGCGTGGCTCGTCGCGCTGCTGCTGTTCTTCCCGATCTTCTGGATGACGATCACGGCATTCAAGACCGAGCAGCAGGCCTACGCGTCGTCGCTCTTTTTTGTCCCGACGCTCGACAGCTTCCGCGAGGTGTTCGCGCGCAGCAACTATTTCTCGTTCGCGTGGAATTCGGTGCTGATCTCGGTCGGCGTCACGCTGCTGTGTCTGATCCTTGCCGTGCCGGCCGCCTACGCGATGGCGTTCTTCCCGACGCGGCGCACGCAGAAAGTGCTGCTGTGGATGCTGTCGACCAAGATGATGCCGTCGGTCGGCGTGCTGGTGCCGATCTATCTGCTGTGGAAAAACAGCGGCCTGCTCGACACGGTGTCGGGGCTGGTGATCGTCTACACGCTGATCAATCTGCCGATCGCGGTGTGGATGGCGTTCACCTACTTCGCCGAAATTCCGCGCGACATTCTCGAAGCCGGACGTATCGACGGCGCGGCGACGTGGCAGGAGATCGTCTATCTGCTGATGCCGATGGCGCTGCCAGGGCTTGCATCGACCGCGCTGCTGCTGGTGATTCTTTCGTGGAACGAAGCGTTCTGGAGCATCAACCTGTCGAGTTCGAACGCGGCGCCGCTGACGGTGTTCATCGCGTCGTATTCGAGCCCGGAAGGCTTGTTCTGGGCCAAGCTGTCGGCGGCTTCGCTGCTCGCGGTCGCGCCGATCCTGATCGTCGGCTGGCTGTCGCAGAAGCAGCTGGTGCGCGGCCTCACGTTCGGGGCGGTCAAGTGATGACGAAGCCGACCGCGGATCCGATGGCCGATCCGGTGCTGGGCCGCTTCGCGCTGATCTGCGATTGCGACGGCGTGCTGATCGACAGCGAAGCGGTAGCCGCGCGCATGCTGGTGCACGAACTGGAAGCTCGCTGGCCCGGCACCGCGGTCGAAGCGGTGGTGCTGCCGCTGCTCGGCCTGCGCATCGAGCGCGTGTTGCGGGACACCGCGACGCAGCTCGGCAAGCCGCTCGATGCCGCCGACATCGACGCGATCCGCCGTTCGGTCGAAGCGGCCGCGATCGAGGCGCCGGCGGTCGACGGCATCGAACTCGCGCTCGCCCAGGTGCCGCTCATCAAAGGCTGCGCGAGCAACAGCTTCCGGCCGTATGTGGAGGCGGTGCTGGCGCGCACCGGCTTGAAGCGCTTCTTCGGCGAGCGCCTTTTTTGCGCCGACGCGGTGGCGAATCCGAAGCCCGCGCCGGACGTTTATCTGGCCGCCGCGCGAGGCTTCGGTCTTGCGCCGGGCGCGTGCCTCGTCGTCGAGGACAGCGTGACCGGCGTGAGCGCGGCCGCGGCGGCGGGCATGGCGGTGCTGGGGTTTATCGGCGGCGGTCATGCGAGCGATGCGCAGATCGACCGCCTGCATGCGGCCGGCGCGCGCCACGTGTTCGACGACATGCGGCAGTTGCCGGATCTGGTCGCGCAATGGACGTTGTCGGCGACGGCCGCGGCGCCGTGAAAGCACAGTACCCCGAAATAAAAAGCAGCACGACGTATCGGACAGCATTACACGGAGACACATCATGGCAAGCGTAACCTTGCGCAACATCAGGAAGGCCTACGACGACAACGAAGTGATGCGCGACATCAATCTCGACATCGCGGATGGTGAGTTCGTCGTGTTCGTCGGACCGAGCGGTTGCGGCAAATCGACCTTGATGCGGATGATCGCGGGGCTGGAGGACATCAGCGGCGGCGATCTGAATATCGACGGCGCGCGCATGAACGACGTGCCGCCGGCCAAGCGCGGCATCGCGATGGTGTTCCAGTCGTACGCGCTGTATCCGCACATGACGCTGTACGACAACATGGCGTTCGGCCTGAAGCTCGCCGGCACGAAGAAGCCGGAGATCGACGCGGCGGTGCGCAACGCGGCGAAGATCCTGCACATCGATCATCTGCTCGATCGCAAGCCGAAGCAGCTCTCGGGCGGTCAGCGTCAGCGCGTCGCGATCGGTCGCGCGATCACGCGCAAGCCGAAGGTGTTCCTGTTCGACGAACCGCTGTCGAATCTCGACGCCGCGCTGCGCGTGAAGATGCGCCTCGAATTCGCGCGTCTGCACGACGAGCTGAAGACGACGATGATCTACGTGACGCACGACCAGGTCGAAGCGATGACGCTCGCCGACAAGATCGTCGTGCTGTCGGCGGGCAATCTGGAGCAGGTCGGTAGTCCGACGATGCTGTATCACGCGCCGGCGAACCGTTTCGTCGCGGGCTTCATCGGCTCGCCGAAGATGAACTTCATGGAGGGTGTCGTGCAATCGGTGTCGCACGACGGCCTCATCGTGCGCTACGAAACCGGCGAGACGCAGCGCGTCGCGGTGGACCCGGGCGCGGCGAAGCAGGGCGACAAGGTGACGGTCGGCATCCGCCCCGAGCATCTGCATGTCGGTACTGAAGACGGCATCGAAGCGCGCACGATGGCGGTCGAATCGCTCGGCGACGCCGCGTATCTGTATGCGGAATCGAGCGTCGCGCCGGATGGATTGATCGCGCGGATTCCGCCGCTCGAACGGCATGCGAAGGGCGACGTGCAGAAGCTCGGCGCGACGCCGGAGCATTGCCATCTGTTCGATAGCGACGGCAAGGCGTTCCAGCGCAAGATCGTCGAGGTGCTCGCGGCTTGATGTGGTGGTGGTGCTGGTGCGAAAAAGCGGCGCATGGGCGCCGCTTTTTTATTGCTGCGTTTGGCGCCGCTTACCCGTAGCGATTGCCGCGTACAACACGCCGCCCGGCAGCCACGCCGCCGCCCGTCACGCCTCCAGTGCCGCCCGCGCGCACAACTCGTCGGTGACGAGTCCCGACAACCAGCCGCCCTTGAGCACCGCGATCAGCGCGTCGCGCTTGCGCTGGCCGCCGGCAAAGCCGATGGTCGGCCGGCGCGGCGGCGTGTCGAGCGCGATGCTGGTCACGCGCCGGCCGGTCGGCGATTCGACCGGCGCGCCGGCCGCGTCGATCGGCAGGCCGAGCATTTCGGCGACCGCGCCGTTGTGCATCAGCTCGTTGACCTCGCTTTCGGTGATGAAGCCGTCCTCGTGCAGCGGACAGGTCATGCCGATATTGCCGATGCCGACGAACGCGACATCGGCCTGCGCGGACAGCGACTCGACGATCCGGTAGAGCCGGTGATTGCACCACTGCGCGCGCTCGGCCTCGCTGTCGGCGAGCAGCGGCGCGGGCAGCAGAAAATGCTTGCCGCCGGTCTTTTCCGAAATGTGCAGCGCGACGTCGTAGCGGTTCGACGAGCCGTCCTGCGCGATCGCGCCGACCATCGACACCAGCCGATGCTGCGGGCGGTCGAGCTGCGCGATCTGATCGACTGCGGCCTTCAGCGTGCGGCCGCTGCTGACCGCGACGACCATCGGTTTGTCGGCGTTCAGATAGCGCTCCATCACCTGCGCGCCGGCCACCGCGAGCTTGCGGTCGACTTCCTCGGCGGTGTCGCCGTCGATCGGCACGATCTCGCACATGCTGAGCCCATAGCGCTTCGACAGTTGATCGGCGAGCGACAGGCAATCGGCGAGCTGATGATCGACGCGCACGCGGATCAGATTCTTTTCGACCGCGAACGCGACGAGCCGCTGCGCGACCGGTCGCGACACCTGCAGTTTTTCGGCGATTTCGTTCTGGGTATTGCCCGCGACGTAGTAGAGCCACGCGGCGCGCGTGGCGAGATCGAGTTTTTCTGTAGACCTGGGCACGATGGGGTTCGCTCGAGTTTTGCTTGGAGTGTGCCGATGATAGCGGCCGGCCGCGCGCGAGCGCGAAACGGCCGCCGTTGAACGCTCAGGCGAGCGGCGCGCGCGCGGGATCGAACAGCGGCCGTACGTGGCGATACAGCGCGCGATACGCTTCGAGCCGTGTGCGCAATTCCGCATGACGGCGCTGATTCGGCGTGAACTCCTTTTCGACGGGCGGCTTGGTTAGCACCGTGGCCGGGTCGCCGCCCGCGGCGAGCCAGCCGAGCCGGGCCGCGCCGAGCGCCGCGCCGGTTTCGCCGCCGCCGTGCTTGACCGTGACGGTGTCGAGCGCGTCGGCGAGCAGTTGTGCCCAGTAATCGCTGCGTGCGCCGCCGCCGAGCAGCGACAGCACCTTCGCCTCGGTGCCGGCCGCGCGCAACGCGTCGAGGCCGTCGGTGAGCGCGAGCGTCACGCCTTCGAGCACCGCGTAGCCGAGCAGCGCGCGATCGGTTGCGTGATTCATGCCGAAGAACACGCCTTGCGCGTACGGGTCGTTATGCGGTGTGCGCTCGCCCGACAGATACGGCAGGAACAGCGGCGCGGTGGTCAACGCTTCGGCGGGCAGCGCCGCGACTTCGGCGAGCAGCGTTGGTTCGTCGGTGGAGGTGAGCTTGCAGACCCAGCGCAAGCAGCTCGCCGCCGACAGCACCACGCTCATCTGATGCCAGCGGTCGGGAATCGCATGACAGAACGCATGCACGGCGGAGGCCGGGTTCGGCCGGAAGCTGTCGCCGACCACGCACAGCACGCCCGACGTACCCAACGACACGAAGCCGTCGCCCGGCTGGGTCGCGCCGATGCCGATCGCGCTGGTCGCGTTGTCGCCACCGCCGGCCGCGACGATCACGTCGTCACGCAAGCCGAATTCGCGCGCGAGTTCCGGCAGCAGCGTGCCGGCCGGCGCGCTGCCTTCGCGCAACGCGGGCATCTGCGCGCGCGTCATGTTGCAGGCGGCCAGCAGCGAATCGGACCAGTCGCGTTTGGCGACGTCGAGCCACAGCGTGCCGGCCGCATCCGATGGATCGGACACCTTGCCGCCCGTCAGTTGCAGGCGCAGATAGTCCTTCGGCAGCAGCACGCAGGCCGTTTTCGCGAAGATCTCCGGCTCGTGACGCGCAACCCACAGCAGCTTCGGCGCGGTGAAACCGGGCATCGCCAGATTGCCGGCGACGCTGTGCAATTCCGGCGCGCGCTCGGTCAGCTCCGCGCATTCCTTGTCGCTGCGCATGTCGTTCCACAGGATCGCGGGACGCAGCACGCGGTTGTCCGCATCGAGCAGTACCGCGCCGTGCATCTGCCCCGACAGGCCGATGCCGCGAATCTGCGCGAATTCGTCGGGATGACGCGCGCGCAATGCGGCGAGCGCCGCGCGCGTGCCGGCCCACCAGTCTTCGGGATTCTGCTCGGCCCAGCGTTGATGCGGCCGCGAAACCGTGAACGGCGAGCCCGCGGTGCCGATCACACGGCCGTCGGAGGCGAGCAGCAGAACTTTCACTTCGGACGTGCCGAGGTCGATGCCTAGGTACATGGGCGCGAAACCTTCGTCGTTGGGGATGCGCTACTTTAGCCGCACATCCGGCGCGCTGTCATGCGCATTAAGCCTGGCTCGTCGTCGCGTGGCGTGGCGTTCGAGCCGGATCGGACAGGGTGGTTCGTGCTCGAGCGCGTGCTCGTGCTGGTGAGCAGCAGCCCATTCGGCGCCGCCTGACATCGCCCGGCATCGTTCAGCAGGTGCTCAAACCGCGCCGCGTTTCGCGAGCCATGCATCGACGCGCGCGAGCGCGCCGGCGAGCACCGCTTCGAGTTCGGGTGTCTGCGCCATGCCGCCCCACAGCAGCTTGTCGGCGGCGAACGCGCGCAGCGGATCGGGTGCCGCGAAGAAACCATGCGCGACGCGTTCGTCCATCACACCGTCCTGATACGCGTACGGCAGCTTGCCCGTATGCCAGCGTTCGAGAAAGCGGAAGAACAGCGCGGGCAGCATCGCGGTCGCGGCCGGCGTGACGCCGCGCTCGAAGCACTCGGCGAGCGTCGGCGCGATGAAGCCGGGCAGCTTCGAAAAGCCGTCGGCGGCGACGCGCTGATTCGTGTCGAGGATGTGCGGATTGCTGAAGCGTTCGAGCACGACGTCGCGATAGCGAGCGAGATCGAGCGGGCTCGGCGTGAGACACGGAATCACGTCTTCGGTCACGTAGTCGTACGCGAACTGGCGGATGTCCGCATCGAGCGTGCCTTCGTGGATGTAGTTCAGGCCGACCAGCGTGCCCGCCCACGCGATGCAGCTATGCGGCGCGTTGAGGATGCGGATCTTCGCTTCCTCGTACGGCAGCACCGAATCGACCAGCTCCGCGCCGACCTTCTCCCACTGCGGCCGCCCGGCGATAAAGCGGTCCTCGATCACCCACTGGATGAACGCCTCGCCCATCACCGGGCTCGCATCGTCGACGCCGGTCGCGGCCTTCACGCGCTCGCGCACGTCGGGCGTCGGGCGCGGCGTGATGCGATCGACCATCGAGCAGGGGCACGAGGTGTGGTCGTCGAACCACTGCGCGAGCTGATCCGCGCCGCGTCGTTCGAGAAACTCGCTCATGCCCGCGTGAAAGCGCTCGCCGTTGCTGCGCAGGTTGTCGCAGGTCTGCAGTGTCAGCGGGCCCGCGCCGCGCTTCATGCGCGCGTCGAGAATCGCCGCGAGCGCGCCGTAGATGGTGGTGTGGCCGCCGGCGAGGTCGGCGGCGAGATCGGGATTCGCGGTGTCGAGCCGGTCGTGCTCGTCGAGGTAATAGCCGCCTTCGGTGACGGTGAACGCGATGATCTTGCAGGCCGGATCGGCGCCCGCTTCGATCAGGCCGTCGAGGCTTTCGCTCCACGGCAGCACGCGCTCGATCGAGCGGATCGTTTCGTACGCGCGCTCGCCTTGCGGCGTGACGGTTTCGAGCGTGTACACGCCGTTTTGCGCGGCCAGCGCGTCGAGCACCGGGTTCATATCGCTGCGGATATTGCCGACGGTCAGCGACCAGCGCTCGCCGGCCGTATTCGCTTCGTTGAGGCGGTGCAGATACCACGCCTGATGCGCGCGATGAAACGATCCCGCGCCGATGTGCAGGATCACGTGTGCGGCCGCGCCGCTGCCTTGCCCGCTGGTCATCTTTGTCTCCTGTGTCGGCCGGAGTCGGCGCGTCGGCCTTCCGGTCCCATGCAAGCTGGTTGCATTAGCCTGTGTCCACGGCGCTCGCAGCGTGCGTGACGGATTGTTTGAGCATTTGCTCTATGATTGAACGAATGATCGTATCCGCCGAAACGAAAGTCAAGGCGATGGCGCGGGGTTTTCGTGGCGCAGCGCGGCATGCGGGATGCGGGAAGGGAGCGACAACCGGCATCGCAAGGTCGGCAAGCGCGTCCCGTTATCTATATTGCATTGCATCAAATTTGACTTCGGACGTGCCCGGGCTGACCCGGGTGCAAAAAAGTATCGATCCGCGGTTGCTTTTCGAGTGGTCGCCGACGCGTTTGGCGGGTACTTTTCGCTCTACAAGATCAAGATCGACGGCGCGCTCGGACAGGCGCTCTCATGGAGACAGACAGTGCAACCCGATCTGGAAATCGTGGCGGTACGCCACGACGAATCGTTCAAGGTGTGGTCGCATGGCTATCCGTATCGCACGGTACGCTGGCACTTTCATCCGGAGTACGAGATTCATCTGATCGTCGAGACGACCGGCAAGATGTTCGTCGGCGATTACATCGGCAGCTTCACGCCCGGCAATCTGGTGTTGATGGGGCCGAACCTGCCGCACAACTGGGTCAGCGACGTGCCTGAAGGCGAGAGCGTCGCGCAACGCAATCTGGTCGTGCAGTTCGGCCAGGAGTTCGTGTCGAACTGTCTGGAAAGTTTCCCGGAATGGCGTCAGGTCGAGACGATGCTCGCCGACGCACGGCGCGGTCTGTCGTTCGGCACGGAGACCTCGGCGCGGATCAAGCCGCTCTTTCTCGAACTGCTTGCGGCGCGCGGCTTGCGTCGGCTGGTGCTGTTCATGTCGATGCTCGAGATCCTCGTGAACGCGCCGGATCGCGACACGCTCGCGAGTCCCGCGTATCAAGCCGATCCGACCAGCTTCGCGGCGACCCGCATCAACCACGTGCTCGCGTATATCGGCAAGAACCTTGCGAACGAGCTGCGCGAGTCCGAACTGGCGCAGCTCGCGGGCCAGAGCGTCAGCGCGTTCTCGCGTTATTTCCGCCGCCATACCGGGCTGCCGTTCGTGCAGTACGTGAACCGTATGCGCATCAATCTCGCGTGTCAGCTGCTGACCGATGGCGAGCTGAGCGTGACCGACATCTGCTTCAAGGCGGGTTTCAACAATCTGTCGAATTTCAACCGGCAGTTTCTCGCGATGAAGGGGATGGCGCCGTCGACGTTTCGCCGCTATCAGCAACTGAACGATGCGAGCCGCGATGCTTCCGAGCAGGCGGCCGCGCACGGCAGGGGCATCGACAACGCACCGGCGATCGTGCTCGCGCCGGGCCTGCCCGGAAACGGTGCCGCTTATCCGCTGAGCTAGCGTCGCTCCGGGCGCATCGCCCGCTGCTTTCATCCACTCGCGTTTCAACACGCCTCGCGCTGTGCGCACACAGCGTGACGGGCGTGCTCACTTCAAAAAATGGAGACAACCATGAAGCAATCTGTTTTTAAGCCGCATTCGTCGGTCGGGTCGGTCGGATCGATCAGGTCGGTCAGGTTCGTGCGCCGTATCGCCGCGCTCGCGCTCGGTGTGTCGCTCGTCGCGATGTCGGCCGCACAGGACGCGCAGGCCGCGCCGCTGAAAATCGGCATGACCTTCCAGGAAATGAACAACCCGTACTTCGTGACGATGCAGAAGGCGCTGAACGACGCGGCCGCCTCGATCGGCGCGACGGTGGTCGTCACCGACGCGCATCACGATGTCAGCAAACAGGTCAGCGACGTCGAGGACATGCTGCAGAAGAAGATCGACATCCTGCTCGTGAATCCGACCGACTCGACGGGTATTCAGTCGGCGGTGACGTCGGCGAAGAAGGCGGGCGTGGTGGTCGTCGCGGTCGATGCGAACGCGAACGGTCCGGTCGATTCGTTCGTCGGTTCGAAAAACTATGATGCCGGCGTGATGGCCTGCGAGTATCTCGCGAAGTCGATCGGCGGCAGCGGCGAAGTGGCGATTCTCGACGGTATTCCGGTCGTGCCGATTCTCGAACGCGTGCGCGGCTGCAAGGCGGCGCTCGCGAAGTCGCCGGGCGTGAAGCTGGTGGATACGCAGAACGGCAAACAGGAACGCGCGACCGCGCTGTCCGTCACCGAAAACATGATCCAGGCGCATCCGAATCTGAAGGGCGTGTTCAGCGTGAACGACGGCGGCGCGATGGGCGCGTTGTCGGCGATCGAATCGTCGGGCAAGGACATCAAGCTGACCAGCGTCGACGGCGCGCCCGAAGCGATCGCCGCGATCCAGAAGCCGAATTCGAAATTCATCGCGACGTCCGCGCAATTCCCCGCCGACCAGGTGCGCATCGCGCTCGGTATCGCGCTCGCGAAGAAGTGGGGCGCCAATGTGCCGAAGGCGATTCCGGTCGACGTGAAGCTGATCGACAGGAGCAATGCGAAGGGCTTCAGCTGGTAACGCAGACGCAAGCCTGGGGCGCCGCGCGTGCACGCAGCATGCGCGGCGCCCCGCGGCGGAGGAATACGCGATGGACACGATCCTGAAGCTCGATCACATCAGCAAGAGCTTTCCCGGCGTGAAGGCGCTGCAAGGCATTCATCTCGAGATCGCGCGCGGCGAGATTCACGCGCTGCTCGGCGAGAACGGCGCGGGCAAGTCGACGCTGATGAAGATTCTGTGCGGCATCTATCAGCCCGACGAAGGCACGATCACGCTCGACGGCGAGCAACGCCACTTCGCGAACTATCACGATGCGGTCGCCGCGGGCGTCGGTATCGTGTTTCAGGAGTTCAGCCTGATTCCGTATCTGAACGCGGTGGAGAACATCTTTCTCGGCCGCGAAATGAGGAGTCGCTTCGGACTGCTGGAGCGCGCCAGGATGCGGCGCGCGGCAGCGGCGATTTTCGACCGGCTGGGTGTGAAGATCGACCTGTCGGTGCCGATTCGCGAACTGTCGGTCGCGCAGCAGCAGTTCGTCGAAATCGGCAAGGCGTTGTCGCTCGATGCGCGCGTGCTGATTCTCGACGAACCGACCGCGACGTTGACGCCGGCGGAAGCCGCGCATCTGTTCGCGATCATGCGCGAGTTGAAGCAGCAGGGCGTCGCGATGATCTTCATCTCGCACCACCTCGAAGAGATTTTCGAAGTATGCGATCGCATCACGGTGCTGCGCGACGGCCAGTACGTCGGCACCACGACTGTCGCCGAGTCGGACGTGAGCCGGCTCGTGCAGATGATGGTCGGCCGCCGCATCGAAAGCAGTTTTCCGCCGAAGCCGCCGCCGCGCGCGGATGCGAAGATCGTGCTCGACGTGGTGCGCCTGCAGCTGTTCAAGGACAGCCCCGAGTTGAGCTTCACGCTGCGCGAAGGCGAGATTCTCGGCTTCGCGGGACTGGTCGGCTCGGGGCGCACCGAGACCGCGCTCGCGGTGATCGGCGCGGAGCGCGCATACGTGAAGGAGCTGCGCGTGAACGGCGCGGCGGCGAAACTCGCCGATCCGGCCGATGCGTTGCGCGCGGGCGTCGGCATTCTGCCGGAGAGCCGCAAGACCGAGGGGCTGATCACCGACTTCTCGATCAGGCAGAACATCTCGATCAACAACCTCGGCAAGTACCGTTCGCTGCGTTTCTTTATCGACCAGCGCAGCGAGGCGCGCGCGACCGCCGACATCATGAAGCGCGTTGGTGTGAAGGCGCCGACGATGCACACCGAAGTGGCGACGCTGTCGGGCGGCAACCAGCAGAAGGTCGTGATCGCGCGCTGGCTGAACCACCACACCAACATCCTGATCTTCGACGAACCGACGCGCGGCATCGACGTCGGCGCGAAGGCCGAAATCTATCTGCTAATGCGCGAACTCACCGCGCGCGGCTACTCGATCATCATGATCTCGTCGGAGCTGCCGGAGATCGTCGGCATGTGCGACCGCGTCGCGGTGTTCCGGCAAGGACGCATCGAAGCCATGCTCGAAGGCGACGCGATCGAATCGAATGCCGTGATGACCTATGCGACCGCCGTTTCGCTCGGAGCCAATCATGAACACGCCTAATCCTTCTTCCCCGCCGTCGCGTAAGACTTCGAGCGTCGCCGGCGACACCCCGGGCGCGCCGACACGCTTCACATGGGCCGTGCTGAAACGCTCGACGCTGTTCTATCCGTTCGTCGGCCTGCTGGCCGTGTGCATCGTGATGGTGTTCGCGAGCGACAGCTTTCTGTCGGCCGCGAACATCGAGAACGTGCTGCGCCAGGTGTCGATCAACGCGATCATCGCGGTCGGCATGACCTGCGTGATCCTGACGGGCGGCATCGATCTGTCGGTCGGCTCGGTGATGGCATTGAGCGGCACGCTGGCCGCGGGGCTGATGGTGGCCGGCATGAACGCGATAGCGGCGCTGGCGATCGGCCTCGCGGTCGGGCTCGGCTTCGGCGCGGCCAACGGCTTTTTCGTCGCGTTCGCCGGCATGCCGCCGATCATCGTCACGCTTGCGACGATGGGCATCGCCCGCGGTCTCGCGCTGATCTACACCGGCGGCTATCCGATCGACGGCCTGCCCGACTGGGTCAGCTTTTTCGGCAGCGGCAAGATTCTCGGCATCCAGGCGCCGGTCGTGATCATGGCGGTGATCTACGTGCTCGCGTGGGTGCTGCTCGAACGCATGCCGTTCGGCCGCTACGTGTACGCGATCGGCGGCAACGAACAGGCGACGCGGCTCTCGGGCGTGCGCGTCGCGCGTGTGAAGCTGCTGGTCTACACGATCGCTGGGCTCACGTCCGCGTTCGCCGCGATCGTGCTGACCGCGCGGCTGATGAGCGGCCAGCCGAACGCGGGCGTCGGTTTCGAACTCGACGCGATCGCCGCCGTCGTGATGGGCGGCACGTCGATCTCGGGCGGCCGCGGCTCGATCGTCGGCACGCTGATCGGCGCGCTGTTGCTCGGTGTACTGAACAACGGCCTGAACATGGTCGGCGTGAATCCGTACGTGCAGAACGTGATCAAGGGCGGAATCATTCTGCTCGCGATCTACATCAGCCGCGACCGCAGAAAGTAACGCCTCTTTCTCCACACTCCCACTACTGGCAGGACCATGCAATGACGACTCAATCCAAGCAAGCCGATCGGCAGGACATGACCGCGATCGTCTGTCATGCGCCGAAAGACTATCGTGTCGAGCAGGTGAAAAAGCCGAGCGCGCGCGCGCATGAACTGGTGATCCGCATCGCCGCGTGCGGCATCTGCGCGAGCGACTGCAAATGCCATTCGGGCGCGAAGATGTTCTGGGGCGGCCCGAGTCCGTGGGTCAAGGCGCCGGTGATTCCGGGCCACGAGTTCTTCGGCTACGTCGAAGAACTCGGCGAAGGCGCGGCCGAACATTTCGGCGTCCGGAAGGGCGAGCGCGTGATTGCCGAACAGATCGTCCCGTGCGGCAAATGCCGCTACTGCAAATCCGGCCAGTACTGGATGTGCGAAGTGCACAACATCTTCGGCTTTCAGCGCGAAGTCGCCGACGGCGGCATGGCCGAGTACATGCGCATTCCGCCGACCGCGATCGTCCACAAGATTCCGGATGGCATTTCGCTCGAAGACGCGGCGATCATCGAGCCGCTCGCCTGCGCGATCCACACGGTCAATCGCGGCGACGTACAGCTCGACGACG
The DNA here is from genome assembly GCF_012927125.1 of Paraburkholderia antibiotica. Classification (GTDB taxonomy): domain Bacteria; phylum Pseudomonadota; class Gammaproteobacteria; order Burkholderiales; family Burkholderiaceae; genus Paraburkholderia; species Paraburkholderia antibiotica. The sequence continues at coordinate 19,005 of NZ_JABBFZ010000035.1, read as the reverse complement.
TGGTCGTGATCGCGGGCGCCGGGCCGCTCGGCCTGATGATGACGCAGGTCGCGCATCTGAAGACGCCGAAGAAGCTCGTCGTGATCGATCTGGTCGAGGAGCGTCTCGCGCTCGCGCGCGAATACGGCGCGGATGTGACGATCAATCCGCAGAAGGACGACGCGCTCGCGATCGTCAAATCGCTGACTGACGGATACGGTTGCGACGTCTATATTGAAACGACCGGCGCGCCGATCGGCGTGAACCAGGGGATGGACCTGATCCGCAAGCTCGGACGCTTCGTCGAGTTTTCGGTGTTCGGCGCGGATACGACGCTCGACTGGTCGGTGATCGGCGATCGCAAGGAACTCGACGTGCGCGGCGCACATCTCGGACCTTACTGCTATCCGATCGCGATCGATCTGCTCGCGCGCGGGCTCGTCACGTCGAAGGGCATCGTCACGCACGGTTTTTCGCTGGAAGAATGGGACGAGGCGATCAAGGTCGCGAACTCGCTCGATTCGATCAAGGTGCTGATGAAGCCGCGCGGGTGATGCCGGCGCGCGCGAATACCGTGCGCGGCTTTTCAACGGAGGCTCTATGAACTACGTGATCGGCGTCGATATCGGCACGCAGAGCACCAAGGCGCTGCTCGTCGACGCGCACGGCGCGATCGTCGCGCAGCATGCGGCGGGTTATCAGCCGGATACGCCGAAGCCGTTGTGGGCCGAGCAGTGGCCCGCGGTGTGGCTGAAGGCGGTGATCGAATGCGTGGCCGCGTGCGTGAACGACGCGAAGGCGGCCGGCATCGCCGCGAGTTCGATCAAGGCGATGTGCGTGAGCAGCCTGTACGGCGGCTCGGGCATCGCGGTCGACAACGACATGCGGCCGCTCGCGCCGTGCCTGATCTGGATGGACCGGCGCGCGACCGCGCAGGTCGAGTGGGTGCGCGACAACGTCGATCTCGACCGGCTTCTGACGATCACCGGCAATGGCGTGGACAGCTATTACGGCTACACGAAGATGCTGTGGCTGCGTGATAACCAGCCGGACGTGTGGGCGCATACGCGCTATTTCCTGCCGCCGAACGCGTACGTGATCTACATGCTGACCGGTGAAGTCGCGGTCGATCACAGTTCGGCCGGCAATCTCGGCGGCGTCTACGACATCGCGAGGCGCGACTGGTCCGACGAAGCGCTCGACATGCTCGGCATTCCCGCGACGATGATGCCGGAGCGGCTCGTCGAGTCGTCGGAGGTGGTGGGCGGGCTGTTGTCGCAATGGACCGAACAGCTCGGGCTCGACGCGGGCACCGCGATCGTCGCGGGCGGCGTCGATGCGGCGATGGCGACGTTCGCGGCCGGCGTCACGCGCGCGGGGCAGCACGTCGCGATGATCGGCACCAGCATGTGCTGGGGCTACATCAATCAGCGCGTCGACGCGCGCCACGGTTTGATCAGCATGCCTCACGTGTTCAACGGCCAGCACGACCTCTACGTGTTCGGCGGGGCGATCACCGCGGGCGCGTCGGTCACGTGGTATCGCGAGCAGTTCTGTCATGCGGAGATCGAGGCCGCGCGCGCGACGCCGCATGGCGATCCGCACCGGCTGCTCGAAGAGGCGGCGGCGAAAGTGCCGGCCGGCGCCGATGGCGTGCTGTTCCTGCCGTATCTGATGGGCGAGCGCAGTCCGGTGTGGGATGCGAAGGCGAGCGGCGCGTTCGTCGGGCTGTCGCTGTTTCATACGCGCGCGCATCTGTATCGCGCGGTGCTCGAAGGCGTGGCGTTCGCGCTGAAGCACAACATCGAGGCGGGCCGTCAGGGCGCGCAATCGCTCGACGACAAGCTGATCGTGGTCGGCGGCGCCGCGCATTCGGACCTGTGGATGCAGATCATCGCCGACGTCGCCGGCTATCCGGTCTACACGATCGAGCAGGACGTCGAGGCCGCGATGGGCGCGGCGCTGCTCGCGGCGCTCGGCGTCGGGCTGGTGTCGCGCGAGGCGGCCGAGGGCGGCTGGGTCACGCTGGTCGAACGCGCGCAGCCCGACGCGCAACGGCTGGCTTTATACGAGCAGCGCTTCGGCGTGTACGTGGATCTTTATCCGGCGTTGAAGCCGGTCATGCATCGCTTGCACTCATCATGAACGTCACTTTCGATTTCTCCGGCCGCTCGATCCTCGTGACGGGCGCCTCCAGCGGCATCGGCCGCGCGACGGTCGAAGCGCTCTGCGCGAGCGGCGCGTCGGTTGTCGCGGCGGCGCGCAACGTCAACGAACTGGCGCGGCTCGCCGAGGAAACCGGCTGCGAGCCGTTGACGCTCGATGTCGGCGACGAAGCCGCGATCGACGAAGCGCTGGCTTCGCTCGCACCGTTCGACGGTCTCGTCAATTGCGCGGGCATCGCGCTGCTGGAACGCGCGGTCGACACCACGGCCGCGAGCTTCGATCGCGTGATGGCGGTGAATACGCGCGGCGCGGTGCTGGTCGCGAAGCACGTTGCGCGCGGCATGCTCGCCGCGGGGCGCGCGGGCAGCATCGTCAACGTGTCGAGCCAGGCGGCGCTCGTCGCGCTCGACGAGCATCTGAGCTATTCGGCGTCGAAGGCCGCGCTCGATGCGGTCACGCGCGCGCTGTGCATCGAGCTGGGGCCGCACGGCATTCGCGTGAACAGCGTGAACCCGACGGTCACGCTGACGCCGATGGCGGTGCTCGCATGGAGCGATCCGGTCAAACGCGATCCGGCTTTGCAGGCGATTCCGCTGCGGCGTTTCGCCGAATCCGCCGAGGTCGCCGCGCCGATCCTGTTTCTGCTGAGCGACGCGGCGGCGATGGTGAGCGGCGTGTGTCTGCCGATCGACGGCGGCTATACGGCTAGGTAGGCGGCGAGGTAGGCGGCGACCGCGCGCGTGGTCGCCGCGGTGATCACAGCATCGTGCGCACGTGCCACAACTCGGGGAACAGCACGACGTCGAGCATCTTGCGCAGATACGTCGCGCCGCTGGTGCCGCCAGTGCCCTGCTTGAAGCCGATGATGCGCTCGACCGTCGTGACATGCCGGAAGCGCCATTGACGGAACGCGTCTTCGAGATCGACCAGTTCCTCGGCCATCTCGTACAGCTCCCAATGCTGCGACGGATTGCGATACACCTCGAGCCACGCCGCTTCGACCGACGCGTCGTGTTGCATTGGCTGGGTCCAGTCGCGTTCGAGCCGCTCGGGCGCGATCGCAAAGCCGCGACGCGCGAGCAGGCGCACCACTTCGTCGTAGAACGACGGCGCTTCGAGCGACGCTTTCACTTCGGCGTAGATGTCGGCGCGATGCGCGTGCGGCTTGAGCATCTGCTCGTTCTTGTTGCCGAGCAGGAACTCGATCTGCCGATACTGATACGACTGGAAGCCCGACGAACTGCCGAGGTACGGCCGCATCGCCGTGTACTCGGACGGCGTCATCGTCGCGAGGACGCTCCACGCCTGCACCAGTTGCTCCATGATTCGCGACACGCGCGCGAGCATCTTGAACGCCGGCGGCAGTTCGTCGCGATGCACGGCCGCGAGTGCCTCGCGCAGCTCGTAGAGCGCGAGCTTCATCCAGAGTTCGCTGGTCTGATGCTGGATGATGAACAGCATCTCGTTGTGATCCGGCGACAGCGGGTGCTGCGCGTCGAGCACCTTGCCGAGCGACAGATAATCGCCGTAGCTCATCGACTCGGAGAAGTCGAGTTGCGCGTCGTGCCAGCCGCTTTCGGAGGTTGCGTCGGCGGATGCGCTTGCAGTGCTCGCCGCTGACGTTGTCGATGCTGGCGCCGCTGATGCGTTCTTTCCATACCCGAACGGGCAGCCCTGCGTTGCCGCTTCTTCCGGCAAGCCCGGCGTTTGCATGTGATCGGTCATCGCGGTTTCCTCAGGTCACGGCGCCGCGCTGGGCGAATTCGGGCGCCCGCCAGCTCTCGCGCGCGAGCACGTCGCGCAGCGTTTCGACCGCGTCCCACACGTCGACGAAGCGCGTATAGAGCGGCGTGAAGCCGAAGCGCAGCACATGCGGCTCGCGATAGTCGCCGATCACGCCGCACGCGATCAGCGCCTGCATCACCTCGTAACCGTGCGGATGTTCGAAGCTCGCGTGCGAGGCGCGCTGCGCATGTTCGCGCGGCGTGACGAGCTTGAGCGGAAACTCGCCGCAGCGCGTCTCGACCAGCTCGATGAACAGATCGGTTAGCGCGAGCGACTTGCGGCGGATCGCCTGCATATCGGTTTGCAGGAACACGTCGAGCCCGCATTCGACGAGTGCCATCGACACCATCGGCTGCGTGCCGCACAGATAGCGCGCGATGCCCGGATCGGGCTGATACGACGGGTTCATCTCGAACGGCGCGCGATGGCCCCACCAGCCCGACAGCGGCTGCGCGAATTCATTCTGATGGCGCTTGGGCACCCACACGAAGGCGGGCGAGCCCGGACCGCCGTTCAGATACTTGTAGGTGCAGCCGACCGCGTAGTCGGCACCGACGCCGTTCAGATCGACCGGCACCGCGCCCGCCGAATGCGCGAGGTCCCACAGCGCGAGCGCGCCCTTGTCGTGGATCAGCTTCGTCAGCGCGGCCATGTCGTGCATGTAGCCGGTGCGGTAGTTCACGTGCGTGATCATCGCGATCGCGGTGTCCTCGCCGATCGCGGCGGGCAGCTCCGACGGATCGTCGACGAGACGCAGCTCGTAGCCGCGATCGAGCTGTTCGATCAGACCTTGCGCGATATACAGATCGCTCGGGAAATTCGAGCGCTCGGAGACGATCACGCGACGCTTCGGATCGCGCGCATTCGCGAGTCGCACCGCGGCCGACAGCACCTTGAACAGGTTGATCGAAATCGTGTCGGTGATCACGACTTCGTCTTCGGCCGCGCCGATCAGCGGCGCGAACTTGTTGCCGAGGCGCCGCGGCAGCGCGAACCAGCCCGCGCTGTTCCAGCTGCGGATCAGGCCTTCGCCCCATTCGGCGGCGATCACCGTCTGCGCACGTTGCGCGGCGGCGGCCGGCGGCACGCCGAGCGAGTTGCCGTCGAGGTAGATGGTGGTCGGCGACAGCGCGAACTGGTCGCGCAGCGGCGCGAGCGGGTCGGCGTTGTCGAGCGCCAGAGCTTCGTCACGATGGTTCATGGTGGGTCCGTGGGTCCGGGCGGAGAGTGGGATGGATCGGGTTGAGCGGGGTGGAGCGTGTTCAGAGCCTGGGGGCAGGGTTCAAGGTTCAGCCGCGGCCGGGCAGCGCGCGCAGTACCGCGCGCACCGGGCTGGCGTCGAGCGTGGTCAGCTTCAGCGGCAGCGCGATCAGTTCGTAATCGCCGGGCTCGACCTCGTCGAGCACGATGCCTTCGAGGATCGCCATCCGGTGCGCGCGAATCCGGTGATGCGCGTCCATCGTCTTCGATTCCTGCGGATCGAGCGACGGCGTGTCGATACCGATCAGCTTCACGCCATGCGCGGCGAGCAGATCGATGGTCTCCGGCGCGACCGCGCAGAAGCCGCTGTCCCATGCGCCGGTCGGCGCGTTTTTGTAAGTGCGTAGTAAGACTCGCGGCGGCAGTGCATCGAGCGAGCCGGCCAGGTGTTGTGGCGTCACAACAGGCGACGCGCCGATGCAATGCAGCACCCGGCAGCGGCCGAGATACGCGTCGAGCGGCACCTGACCGATCGCGGCGCCGTCGGCGTCGTAATGGAGCGGCGCGTCGGTGTGCGCGCCGGTGTGCGGCGACAGCGTCAGACGCGCGACGTTGACCGGCGAGCCCGCCTCCATGCGCCATACGCGCTCGATGCCGACCGGCGTGTCGCCGGGCCACACGGGCGTGGCGGTATCGACGGCGGGGGTGATGTCCCAGAGGGTGCGCATGACGGTTCCGGCGGAGAGTGTCTATAGGGGAATGATAGTGGTGAGGCCACGAAATGTGATTGCGAAAAAATCTCCTTACGCGCCGTGTCTTGGAACATAATTTGAGTCAAACGGAAAAGGGAGACCGAATATGAACGCGATCTCGCTCGATGCCACCGATTGCCGTATCCTGGCGGTGCTTCAGCAGGAAGGACGGATCAGCAATCTGGATCTCGCGGAGCGCATCTCGCTATCGCCGTCGGCCTGTCTGCGACGCCTGCGTCTGTTGGAGGAGCAGGGCGTCATCGAACACTATCGCGCCTGTCTGAACCGCGAAGTACTGGGGTTCGAGCTCGAAGCGTTCGTGCAGGTGTCGATGCGCAACGATCAGGAGAACTGGCACGAACGCTTCGCCGACGCATTGCGCGACTGGCCGGAAGTGGTCGGCGCATTCGTCGTGACCGGCGAGACGCATTACCTGCTACGCGTTCTCGCGCACAATCTCAAACACTACTCGGATTTCGTGCTCAACCGCCTCTATAAGGCGCCGGGCGTGATGGACATCCGCTCGAACATCGTGCTCGAGACGCTGAAGGAAGATGCGGGCGTGCCGGTGTCGCTGGTGAAGAAGACCAGCGGGCATGGGACCGTGCATAACGAACGGTGACGGCGGCCAGGAGGTTGGCGCCGCTTGTGCGGGGCGGGTGAATCTCGCAAGAGGCTGCGGGCAGGGCGCGCAGGCAGGCGGAGGGAGCGGGTGGATCGCCGCGCCTTCGCGCGCGGCGTGTCATGTCAAAGCGGATCGAGACCGTGGAATTTGCCGCTCTGGAAAACCAGCGGCAGGATGTCCGCGGCATTCTCGTGCACGCCGCAGCGCTCCACTTCACCAACGAAAATCACGTGGTCGCCTTCGTCATAGCGGCTGCGGTTATGGCATTCGAACCAGGCGAGCGCGCCGTCGAGCACTGGCATACCGGTGTTGCCCGCTGCATGCGACACGCCTTCGAAGCGGTCGCCCTTGACGGTCGCGAAGCGCTTGCACAGATCGAGTTGCGATGCGGCCAGCACGTTGACCACGTAGTGACTGTTGGCGCGAAACACCGGCATCGATGCCGAGCGTGTCGCGAGACTCCACAGCACGAGCGGCGGATCGAGCGAGACCGAGTTGAACGAGCTGGCCGTGATGCCGATCAGCTGGCCGGACGCGGAGCGCGTCGTGATCACGGTTACGCCGGTTGCGAACTGGCCGAGCGCCTGCTTGAAGGCGGCCTGGTCGAAATTGGGTGGGCTCGCGCGCTTCATCGGGGCAGGGCCCCCGGCACATGCGATGGGAAAGCCGGGCACAGACGCGAGGCGCGGCGAGACTCGCGACGCGAGTCGGCGCGCGCATCATGGCTCGAATAGCGGCTCGGAGAAAAGCGCGGACTGGCGCGGCGGGAAGCGAGTGATTCGAAAGTCATGGTGAAAATCGTCGATTTCCGCCAATTTTAACTGCAATCGATGCACGCGCCGCGATCCATTCACAGATCCAGCACGAGTCTTCCACCGTTCTTCGCACCCGACACGCAGATCATCATGCTGCGGCCCGTGGCTTTTTCCGCTTCGCTCAACACGCAATCGCGATGCTCGGGTTCGCCGTCGAGCACCGTGGTCTCGCAGGCGCCGCAGATGCCTTCGCCGCAACTGTAGTCGCAGCTCACGCCGGCCGCGAGCAGCGTGTCGAGCAGACGCTGGCCGTCGGGCACCTCGAGCGTGCGGTCGCTGCGTTTCAGATGGACCACGTAGCCGCCCGTCGGCGCCTGCGTGGCGGTCGCCGCGGCGGCGAAACGCTCGACGTGCACGTTGACGAGGCCGCTCGCCGCGCAGGCCGCCTCGAACGCGGCGAGCATCGGCAGGGGGCCGCAGCAGTACGCGTGCACGTGCTTCGGCTGCGCGGCGAGGTACGACGCGAGATCGAACGGCTGACCGCCGTGCTCATCGTCGAACCATAGCTCGACGTCGCCGCCGAGCGCCGCGAATTCGTCGAGAAACGCTGCCTGTCTGCGCGAACGTGCGCAATAGACGACGCGCGCGGCCCGGCCTTGCGCGCGCAGTTGCCGGTACATGCAGAGGATCGGCGTCACGCCGATGCCGCCGGCGATCAGCACGCTTTGCTCCGGCTCGCGGGTGCGTTGCGCCGGTTCCGCGAGTTTGAAGTTGTTGCGCGGCGTACTGATCGGCAGCACCGTCGCGCAACGCAGGCTTTCGTGGACGAAGCGCGAGCCACCGCGACTCGTCGGATCGAACAGCACGCCGAGTACGTAGCGGTCGATGTCGTCGGCCGGGTTGAGCAGCGAGTAGCTGCGCGTGATGCCGTTCGGCAGATGCAGATCGACGTGCGAGCCGGCGCTGAAGGCGGGGAAGCGGGTGCCGTCGGCGGGCACCAGCTCGACGCTCAGCACGCCTTCGGCTTCGTGGCGCAGCGTGCGCACGCGGGCTTGCAGCAGAGGGGAGTGCGTCATGACGGTTTAGCGGCTCGCCGGGTGAGGAACCGGCGCGGGGCTGGCCGGCTCGTTGTTGGCTGCAGTGGCTGCAGTGGCTGCAGTGGCTGCATTCGCTGCATCATCCGCCGCCGCTCCGTGTTCGGCCGCCGCGCCGTGCACGATAAAGAACTTCGCGCGTTGCGTCTTCTGGCCGATCGCGTGTTCGTACTCGGCGCGCACGTGCTCCGGCTGTCCCGCCTGACCGATGAAGTCGCGCAGATACGGTCCCAGCAGCGGATGCCGGTCGAGTTCCGCGCGCGGCAGACCGTCGATCATTTCCGCGCGACACGCGGACGGCAACGGCACGTTGCGATTCGCCTCCGGGTCGCGAATCAGGCCCTTCGGTTCGGCGCCGGCCGCGACCGCGTCGAGTTCGTCGAAGAAGCGCTTGCGCATCATCACGATGCCGCGATCGCTCGCGCCGAGCGTCTCCTTCGTGCGATCGGTGATGCGCCCCTGACCGACCCACGCGGCGAAATCCTGATTCGCGACGTGGCTCGTGATCCACTCGCCGTTCTCGTCGTGGAGCGGTCCGTACCAGGACGGAATGCGCGATTGCACGTACGGCTCCTGTTCCTGTGGCACGCGGCTGAACACCCACAGCACGCTCAGCGTGTTTTCGTCGTCGATCGGCACGCGCCATTCGAAGTGGTGACCGAGGTAGAACGCGTTCGGCCACAGCGTGACGCGGCCGACGGTCCACATCGGGTTCTGCTCGGTCTCGGCGGCACGCAGCCGCTTGTAGACGAAGCCGTAGTCGAACTCTTCGTACTGCGTTTTCAGGTGCGTGGGCACGTAGCCGGCCTGGTTGTCGTGCAGACGCGCGGTCCAGTTGTTATGGGTCCACTCGAAGTGAATCGGGTCGATCGAATTTTCCTGGCACTGAAACCAGTTGCACGGCAGCTCGGCAAAAACTGCCTGCGCGAAGCCGTTCTGGAAATTGAAGAGTTCCCAGTCGGGCAACTCGGGCGCTGGCGCGGGACCCATATACGCCCACAGCATGCCGGCCTTCTCGCGTACTTCGTAGGCCTTGACCGCGGTCTTCTTGCGCAGGCGGGCGTCGACATCGACGATCTCCTCGAACGGCTGATGCAGGCACTGTCCGCTCGCGCCGAATTCCCAGCCGTGATACGCGCAGCGCAGACCGTCCTGTTCGACGAAGCCGAACGCGAGGTCGGCATTGCGATGCGGGCAGCGCCGCTGGATCAGTCCGTACTGGCCGGACAGGCTCTTGAACAGCACGAGGTCTTCGCCGAACAGGCGAATCGGTCGCACTGCCTTGTCGTCGAATTCGCTCGCGCCGGCCACCGGATGCCAGTAGCGGCGCAGATAGTCGCCCATCGGCGTGCCGGGTCCCACCTGCGTCAGCAACTGATTTTTTTCCGCGCTCAACATGTCCGTTCTCCTCGCATCGATCTGATAGGTGCAATCCGTGGGGAGAATTCTTGGCTGAACATATTGTCGGGACAACATCCACGGCCACCAGAAAAGTTGCCGATCGTCCCGTATTCGCGCATGGCGCGGTAGAGCCTGCGTGCGCGGCGCATTCTTCTTCACCTATTGCGCGCCGGCCTTTCTATACTCGATAGTCTGGGCCGCGCGATTCGTCGACAGCGGCACCGCGCGTCCATGACCTTTTCAGACGCGTTTTCGGCCATATATTCGGAACCGGTGGTGGCGCAAGGCTGGCCGCCGGTCATTTTTTCGCAGCTGATTCTGGGGTGAAGCTTATGAACGAGACGGCAACGCTCGGTGGTGGGTGTTTCTGGTGCCTCGAAGCGGTGTATCTGGGCGTCGAAGGGGTGAGCGCGGTGGAGTCGGGCTACGCGGGCGGCCAGACGCGCCACCCGAGCTACGAGCAGGTGTGCGACGGCGAGACCGGTCATGCGGAAGTGGTGAAGGTCGAATTCGACCCGTCGACGATCAGTTATCGCGAGATTCTCGACATCTTCTTCGCGATCCACGATCCGACCCAGCTGAACCGGCAGGGCAACGACGTCGGCACGCAATACCGCTCGGTGATCTTCACGCACTCCGACGCGCAGCACGACACCGCGCTGCAGGCGATCCGCGAGATCGCCGAACAGCGGATCTACGACGGCAAGATCGTGACCGAAGTACTGCCGCTCGACGGCGACAACTACTGGCCGGCCGAGGCGTATCACCAGAACTACTTCGCGCAGCATCCGAATCAGGGGTACTGCTCGTTCGTGGTGGCGCCGAAGGTCGCGAAATTCCGCCAGAAGTTCGCGCATCGGATCAAGGCGGGGTGAGGGGGCTGAGGGCGAGGTGTGGGAGTCGGGCGGGGCGGCGGGTGGCTGGGTGAGTGAGGCGTTGTTGTCGCCACTGCCGCTTGCTGTGTGTGGCTTCCGGCCGCTTCTCGTCGCTTGGTGCCCGCTTCTTGCCCGCTTCCCGCTGAGTAGCTGCGGTCGGTCCGCCATTCGGTTGCCGCTGTTTCATGGCCGTCCTGCGGCCGGTTAGTGCCGCTTATTCCCGTGCGGCGCTGCTTCGATCTTCGCTGCCGCTTTCGCCGCAGTTCTCGCCGCCGCTTTCGCTTTCGCTGTGGTTCTCGCCGTCGCTTCCGTCATGGTTTTCATCTGGCGCCGCGTCTTCGTGCCGGGGTTCCGGCCTCGGTGCGTCGACGTCCGATGCGGCTTCCGTCGGCACGTTCTCGCCATTCGCCTCGCGTCCGTGATTAAGCCGAGCGTACGCGTCGACAATCTCCGCAGCCAGCTTCACACAACTGAGCGGCGCCGATCCCTCTGCCTTGTTGTTGACCGCGATCACCACCGGTTGACCGGCCAGCGCATAACGCGCGGCCAGTTCGGCGAGCGAGGCCCGCGTCGCCGGATCTTCGTCGACGAGCCGATTGAACGGCTCGTACTTCGCCTTCGCCTGTTCGTATTTGAAGCCGCCGTGCAGACTCCAGCGCACGATCAGCGGGCCAGCCGGCTCGCCGTCGAGCAGCGCGAGTGCCGCCGCCTGACGCAGCGGATCGGGCATCCGCGCATGAATCCCGACGCAATAGCGCACGCCCACCGCCTTCAGCATGCGGATGAAGCGCGGCGTCAGCAGACTCGCGTCGCGAATCTCGATCGCGTAGCAACTGCCGTCGGGCAACTGGGGCAGCGCGTTGAAAAACTCCCCGAGACGCTCGATAAACACCGCCGGCTGCGCGAGCATCTGATCCGGCAGCGGCGAAAACTGGAACACCAGCGCGCCGGCTTTTACGCCGAGCCCTTCGATGCAGGGCGTGACGAAATCGTCGATCGCCATTTGCGCGTTCAGAAAGCACGGATTCAGCGACACCGGCTCGCCGCGTTCGGCGCGCACGGTGGCATCGGTGATCGTCATCGGCGCCTTGACGATGAAGCGGAAGTGCTCGGGCACCTGCTGCGCGTAGCGCAGGTATTCGGTGACGGTCAGCGCCTGGTAGAACGAGCGGTCGATGCTGACCGTCTTCAGCAGCGGATGCGCGCCGTACGCGCTGAGGCCTTCGCGCGAGAGCTTGCTGTTGCTGTAGTCGTCGCCATAGACGATGCCGCTCCAGCCCGGAAACGACCATGTCGATGTGCCGAGGTGGACTTGCGGCGGCAGTTGCGCGCCGAGCGCGAGCAGTTCGGGCGATGGCGGCGCGGCGAGGATTTCGCGGCCGCGGCGTTTTTTCGGGGCTTCGGCGGGAGCAGGTGGTGGGGCGTGAGACTCGGCTGACGTTGTAGCGGCCGCGTTGTCTTCGTCTTCTTCCCAGAGCGAGGCGACGGCGCTGGCTTGCGTGTTTCTGGGGGCGCGTTTGCGCTCGGGTTGGAGCGGAGCGCCTGGGGTTGCGACCGTGTCGCTATCCGCATCGGTATCGGCGTGCGGTTCCGATGAGAGCGCAGCGGCTTTGCCCGCCGGCGCGGAAGCCGATGCCGGCACGGCTTGCACCGCGGCCTCCACCGGCATCCCGAACAGATCGAACTGCAGGCCGTCGTCGGCTGCCTGATCCGCATTGCCGCCATTGTCGTTCAACGGCTTGTCAACCTCGTTCGTCCCGCTCTGGTCCATCGATGTCCGGTCTGCTGTTCAGGATTGCGCCGCGGCGGCTCGCCCTGCACGTCGCCGCGACGCAAGCGCGTCACAGCGGTTTTTCGTACATGTAGCGGCGCGACCACGGCAGGTTTTTCGCGCTGCGGCCGGCTTTGCGGCATACCACCTGGAAGATCGACACGTCGTCGTTTTCGAATGCATACGCGCAGCCGGCCAGATACACGCGCCAGATGCGGAATTTTTCGTCGTCGACGAGCTTGCGGGCTTCTTCCGCATGGGCTTCGAAATTCTCGGCCCAGATCTCGAGCGTGTGCGCATAGTGACGGCGCAGGCTTTCGACGTCAACCGGTTCGAGCCCGCCGCGCTGCATCGATTCGAGCGCGAGGCTGATGTGCGGCAGCTCGCCGTCCGGAAACACGTAGCGGTCGATGAACTCGCCGCCGCCCAGCGCGGTTTCGCCGCTATCGGCGTCGCTCGAGGTGATGCCGTGGTTCATCGCGACGCCGTCGTCGGCGAGCAGATCGTGCATCTTCTGGAAATAGCCGGGCAGATTCTTGCGGCCGACGTGCTCGAACATGCCGACGCTGGTGATGCGATCAAACTGCCCCTGCACGTCGCGATAATCCTGCAGGCGGATCTCGATATGGTTTTCGAGGCCCGCAGCCTTGACCCGCGCGGTCGCGAGGTCGAACTGGTTTTGCGACAGCGTGACGCCGACGCATTTCGCGCCGAACTTCTGCGCCGCTCGCAGCACCAGCGCGCCCCAACCGCAGCCGATGTCGAGCAGACGCTGGCCGGGCTGGAGCTGGATTTTGGTCAGAATGTGATCGATTTTCTTCAGCTGCGCGGTGGCGAGATCTTCGGTGCCGGTCTCGAAGTACGCGCACGAGTAGACCATGTTCTCGTCGAGCCACAGCTTGTAGAACTCGTTGGACACGTCGTAGTGATACTGGATCGCTTTTTTATCCGACGTCTTCGAGTGATTGAAGTAGCGTCGCACGCGCGCCAGTTTGCCCGCGCTCGTCACGGTGCTTCGCGCGAGCTGATAGCTGATATTGATGATGTCCGACAGCTTGCCTTCGATGTCGATCTTGCCCTTCACGTAGGCCTCGCCGAGATTGTCGAGGCTCGGTTCGAGCAGATAGGGCAGCGCGGTAGCGCTCTTCACGTGTAGCGTGACCTGGGGCGCGGCGAACCGCCCAAAGTCGTGTTGCTGACCGTCCCACAGCACGAGGCGTGCGGGTAGATCGGCTTTGGATTTGACCTCATCAACCCACTGCGCCAGCTTCTTCTCCCAGAACATGTGATCTCTCCGTGTTCGTTGATTTAAAGCAAAGCTTGTGTGGATCGCGACGACGCACGGCGCATTCCGCGGGCCGCGCAACGCAATCCGACCGGCGGATGCCGCCTACGTCGGGCAGCACGCGCCGGCATCATCCATCGGGTCAGGGCGACAGGCGCGCGATCTGCCAGGCGCTGCCTTCGTCCGCGCGCGTGAACAGCAGGCGGTCGTGCAGACGCGACGGGCGTCCTTGCCAGAATTCGATCGCGTCGGGCACCAGACGGTAGCCACCCCAGTGCGGCGGACGCGGAGGATTGTCGCCGTATTGCAGGCTGATTTCGCGTTCGCGTACTTCGAGTTGCGAGCGGCTTTCAATCACCTGACTCTGATTCGATGCCCACGCGCCGATGCGCGAGCCGAGCGGACGCGACGCGAAGTAGGCGTCGCTGTCTGCCGCGCTCGTCTGCACGACGCGGCCCTCGATGCGCACCTGGCGCTCGAGTTCGATCCAGTGGAACAGCAGGCTCGCATGCGGATTCGCGCTCAGTTCGCGACCCTTGCGGCTCTCGTAATTGGTGAAGAAAACGAACCCTCGCTCGTCGACACCCTTGATGAGCACGATGCGTGCCGAAGGCCGGCCACGCGCGTCGACCGTGGCCAGCGTCATGGCATTCGGTTCGGGCAGCCTGGCGTCGACCGCCTGTTGAAACCACGTGTCGAATTGACGGAACGGATCGTGGTCGACGTCGGCAACGTCCAGTGAGCCCAGCGAATAATTTTTACGAAGCTCGGCAAGAGAGATCATGTTCTTATGCGAACGCTACAGTAGGGCCAGTATAGCTAAGGAGCCAACTTTTTGCGCGCGGCTACGTCAAGCGAATGCGCGGCGGATGGTACGCCCGCCAGGCGGTATTCCGGCAACGCGACCACGTTGCATCGCCGCACTCCGGCGCGCCGCCGCGCCACCGATGCGGCGCAGGCTCAGGTAACCGATGCGCCTGCTCGCGGCGAAGCCGAAGCGGCGGTGACGCATTCAGGCAAAATACGGGCTGCGCGCGCCAGCCTTATGCGCGGCGCTCATGTTTTCTTCGTTCCGCCCGTGTTTTCGAGTCCTGCCATCATGTCCAGCACCACCGCGCAATCCGATCTTACTACCAGCCTCGACGCGAATGAAATCGCCGACCGCGCGCGCCGTTTCGGCGGCATCGCGCGTCTGTACGGCGCGCCCGCGCTTGCCGCGTTCGAGGGGGCGCACGTCGCGGTGATCGGCATCGGCGGGGTGGGCTCGTGGGTTGCCGAGGCGCTGGCGCGCAGCGCGGTCGGCACCCTGACGCTGATCGATCTCGACAACGTGGCCGAAAGCAATACGAACCGGCAGATTCACGCGCTCGACGGCAACTACGGAAAACCGAAGGTCGAGGCGATGGCCGAGCGCATCGCGGCGATCAATCCGTACTGCGACGTGCGGCTGATCGAAGACTTCGTCGAGCCGGACAATTTCGCGGCGACGCTCGGCGGCGGCTTCGACTACGTGATCGATGCGATCGACAGCGTGCGCACCAAAACCGCGCTGATCGCGTGGTGCGTCGAGCGCAAGCAGCCGTTGATCACGGTGGGCGGCGCGGGCGGCCAGCTCGACCCGACGCGCATCCGCATCGACGATCTCGCGTTGACGATCCAGGACCCGTTGCTGTCGAAGGTACGCGGCCAGTTGCGCAAGCAGCACGGTTTTCCGCGCGGGCCGAAGGCGAAGTTCAAAGTCAGCGCGGTGTATTCGGACGAGCCGCTGATCTATCCGGAAGCAGCGGTTTGCGATGTCGATATGGAAACCGAGCACGTCAGCACGTCGCCGGGCCATGCGGGGCCGGTCGGTCTGAATTGCGCGGGGTTCGGTTCGAGCGTGTGCGTGACCGCGAGCTTCGGATTTGCGGCGGCGGCCTACGTGTTGCGGGAGTTGGGGAAGAAAGCGGCGGCTTAGTGGGTGGTTGATGGACGCCGCGCCGGTTCAGGCGACGGTATTCCAAACCCGCCGCCCATCCCTCGAACAATCAATAACGACCAACGAACCGCTCAATACAACGACGCGCTCAGCTTGCGCCGCCACTGCGACACCAGCTCCGGCTGATGCGCGGCCAGATCGAACACCGATAGCATCGTCTTGCGGCCGATATCGTCGCGGAACGCACGGTCGCGCTGCACGATCGCGAGCAGATGTTCGAGCGCGTCCGCGTATTTGCGCCGCGCGATCAGCGCGCTGGCGAGATCGAAGCGTGCTTCGAGATCGTCGGGGTTGCCGGCGACGCGCGCTTCGAGCGCATCGGTGGGCGGCAGGTCCGCGGCGGCGTCGACCGCGTCGAGCCGGGTCTTGATCGCGTTGAAGCGCGCGTCGATGCCTTGCGTCGTTTTCGGCGACAGCAGATCGACTTCGTTGCGCGCCTCGTCGATGCGGTTGTCTTCGAGCAGCAGCTCGATGCGGTCCATGCGCGCATCGTCGAAACCCGGGTCGTAGGCGAGCGCCGCCTGCAGCAGGTCGTAGGCGTCGTCGCGGCGGCCCTCGGCGAGCGCGGTCTGCGCTTCGACGCGAGCGGCCGGCGCGCCCTGCGGCACCAATCGTTCGATGAACTCGCGCAGCTGTCCTTCGGTCAGCACGCCGACGAACTGATCGACCGCCTGGCCTTCGGCGAACGCGATCACGTGCGGAATGCTGCGCACCTGGAAGTGCGCCGCGAGTTCGTGATTCTCGTCGACGTTGACCTTGACGAGCTTCCATTTGCCGGCGGCTTCGGCTTCGAGCTTTTCCAGCATCGGGCCGAGACTCTTGCAGGGGCCGCACCACGGCGCCCAGAAATCGACCAGCACCGGGGCGAGGATCGACGCCTTGATGACGTCCTGTTCGAAAGTGGCCAGAGTGGTGTCCATTGCGTCCTCGTCGATAAATACGGTAGGCACCCAGTTGGGGCCGAATCACGTCAATTCAATGTGGGTCTTCGCGTATAGGCAAGCCGCGTGCCTTTGCTTGCCTTTATTTGCGCACCGGCAGCGGAATCCATTCGGTTTCGCCGGGCACGTGGCCCATTTCCTGATTCGTCCACGCGAGCTTCGCGGCCTCGATCTTCTCGCGCGAACTCGCGACGAAATTCCATTCGATAAAGCGTTCGCCGTCGAGCTTCTCGCCGCCGAGCAGCATCACGCGCGCGCCGTGCGTGCTGGCCAGCGTGACCGTTTCGTCGAGCGCGAGCACGGCCATCTGGCCGACTTCGAGCGGTGTGCCGTCAATTTCGAGATCGCCATCGACCAGATACACGCCGCGTTCCTCGTGTTCCGGTTCGAGCGCGAACGCGCTGCCCGGCGTGAAGTCGGCGGCGACGTAGAGCGTGCCCGAGAACGTCGCCACCGGCGACACCGCGCCGAACGCGGTGCCCGCGATCACGCGCAGCGTCACACCATTGCGCTCGACGACCGGCAGCGTCGCGGCCGCGTGATGCGCGAACGACGGCTCAGTGTCCTCGTCGGCGAGCGGCAGCGCGATCCAGGTCTGGATGCCGTGGATGGTCTGGCCGCGCGCGCGGTCTTCCGGCGGCGTGCGCTCCGAATGGACGATGCCGTGTCCGGCCGTCATCCAGTTGACGTCGCCGGGGACGATCTTCTGCGCCGAGCCGAGGCTGTCGCGATGCATGATCGCGCCGTCGAACAGATAGGTGACGGTCGCGAGGCCGATATGCGGGTGCGGGCGCACGTCGAGGCCGACGCCCGGTTCGAGGGTCGCGGGGCCCATGTGGTCGAAGAAGATGAACGGGCCAACGAGGCGCGCTGCCATCGCCGGCAGCACACGCCGCACGGCCAGATTGCCGATGTCGCGCAAATGCGGTTTCAGAACGGCTTTGATCGAGGAACTCATGGGCAGGCTCGACGGAAGAGTGGAAGGAGAGAGGATTCAATGGGCGATTCTACTGCGCGTCGCGGGCGGCCGACGGTAACGGCGTGGGGCGCCATGAGCGCGCGCAACCGGTCATCGTAATGAGTGAGCGGGAATGGGCCTGCGCAATGCACAAGCGCGATGGCACGCGTCATGGGCCGTG
Organism: Paraburkholderia antibiotica; assembly: GCF_012927125.1. Taxonomy (GTDB): domain Bacteria; phylum Pseudomonadota; class Gammaproteobacteria; order Burkholderiales; family Burkholderiaceae; genus Paraburkholderia; species Paraburkholderia antibiotica. Next base: position 1,259 of record NZ_JABBFZ010000035.1, on the reverse strand, counting down.
GTCACGGGCGGACGCACCCGGCCCGCGCGGCGCACGGCACCTGCCTACGCCTTCCGCGCGTCTATCCCGTGTCTACTCCGCTTCTACTCCGCTTCTACTCCGCGCCGCCGCGTCCGCTACACTGCCGGATCGAATTCTTATTCACGGAGACCGGGATGTCGCCCAGGGATCTGCTGCTCGCGCTTATCGTCGTGGTCGCGTGGGGCGTCAATTTCGTCGTGATCAAGGTGGGCCTGCATGGCGTGCCGCCGATGCTGCTCGGCGCACTGCGCTTCACGCTCGCCGCGGTGCCGGCGGTGTTTTTCGTCAAACGTCCGCAGATGCCGTGGCGCTGGCTGTTCGCCTACGGCGCGACGATCTCGTTCGGACAGTTCGCGTTCCTGTTCTCGGCGATGTACGTCGGCATGCCGGCCGGACTGGCATCGCTGGTGTTGCAGGCGCAGGCGTTTTTCACGCTGATCTTCGCGGCGCTGTTCCTGCACGAGCGCTTCCGCCTGCGGAACGTCGTGGGTCTGTTGGTCGCGGCGGCCGGGCTCGCGGTGATCGGCCTGCAAGGCGGCCACTCGATGTCGCTCGCCGGCTTCGTACTGACGCTGTGCGCGGCGTGCATGTGGGCGCTCGGCAATATCGTCACGAAGAAGGTCGGCAAGATCGATCTGGTCGGGCTCGTTGTGTGGGGCAGCCTGATTCCGCCGCTGCCGTTTTTCGCGGCGTCGTTCGTGTTCGAAGGGCCGCACGAGATCGCCGCCGCGCTGACCGGCATCAGCGCGATGTCCATTTTCGCGGTCGTCTATCTCGCCTTTATCGCGACGCTGGTCGGCTATAGCCTGTGGAGCCGGCTGCTGTCGCGTTATCCGGCGAGCCAGGTCGCGCCGTTCTCGCTGCTGGTGCCGATCGTCGGGCTCGCGTCGGCTTCGCTATTGCTCGGCGAGCGTCTTTCCACGCTGCAGGTGGCCGGGGCGTTGCTGGTGATGGCGGGGCTCGCGGTCAACGTGTTCGGCGGCTGGGTCGTGCAGCGGTTGATGCCGGCGCGCTAAGCTTGTGGGATAGCGAGGCCGAGGTGGGTGTGCCCGGCTAGCGGCACGCCGGGCAGGGCGCCGCGCGTTTGCGCGTGAAATAAAAAAACGGCCGTGATGAACTGCACCCCAAAAGTTGGACACTGATCCAACCTTTGGGGTGTTTTTCATGGCGAAGTACGACGAACGGTTCAAGCAGCGGTTGGTAGACGCATATTTGCAAGGCGAGAGTGGGATTAAAGC
>NZ_JABBFZ010000034.1 GCF_012927125.1 Paraburkholderia antibiotica | reverse complement strand
CAACAAGTCATGCCTGATGACCATAGCGAGTCGGTCCCACCCCTTCCCATCCCGAACAGGACCGTGAAACGACTCTACGCCGATGATAGTGCGGATTGCCCGTGTGAAAGTAGGTAATCGTCAGGCTCCTCTTCAGTCGAAAACCCCACCCCGAAAAGGTGGGGTTTTTGCGTTTACGGCCGCCATAAAGCGGACGCTGAGCTGGCAATCAGCGCAATGCGCTGCGAAACGTATCAGCTTCAGCGCCACACCTTCCTTTACCGCCCACCGGTCCGCAGCGCGTCCGCGTAGCCCGTCAGTTCCAGATACGCACGTCCCACCTCGGCAGGGCCGCGTTTCACACGCACCGCGCCTTCCCAGTACACCGCCCCCGTCGATTCCCGCGAGTCGAGTTCCTGATCGTCCATCAGCGGATCGAGTTGCCACGTCAGCGCGCCGGTCCTGAGCGTCATCGATACCGGATACGATGCGCCCGTGCGCGGTGAGCGCCACGTGCGATCCGCTGTGAAATCGACCCGATCCGGGCTGAAGTTCGTGACTTGTCTATCAGATTCGCGAAGCGTCTTCTTTATTCATCCGCATACGCAGTGTTGATTCATCTCGAGCTTCTTTAAGCATCCCATCGGATGTTGACGCGAAATTCCCTAGGCCCCCGTGACGTAAGTTCAAGCACTGAAGCTACGCGATAAATCATTGTCAGCTCGCACGAAGAGCCAACCGAATCATCCGCAGGCCTGTCGGAGCAAATAAAGTACGTCGGACTTTCGATGGCTCGTAGCAAAGCGTCGCCATTAATCATTAGTAAAACTGATTATTTTCAAGCTGCCGAACTCGGTAGAGCTTCAGCTTGAGGTCGCTGGCGGTTACCTCTTTTCTACGCTTCCATCCTTAACATTCGTCACGAAATACTGTATAAATATACAGTATTAGGGGGTGGCCAAATCCGGCCCTATAAAATTCAATATTGTAGGAATTGGCCGCATATAGCGCCTACTTGGGTGAAAAAGTGGAAATTTTGTCTGCTTTATCGCTTGAGAGGGTGACGCATCCCGCTCAAAGCGGCGAGGCGTCTAATCCCTGCGAAGGCAGGGCATCTCCGCCCAACGAATGTATCTATGGCAGCCGTACTCCAGCTCGCGACGACAACCCTGTCATCGCAATTACAGCGTCAGTTATGGCAAGGCGATGAACTGGCCGGTTCAGACTCGCACGTCATTTCCAGCGGCTATGCCGCACTTGATCGTTTATTGCCGGGGCAGGGCTGGTCGGCAGGGGGACTGACGGAGCTGTTGATCGAACATCCTGGCGTCGGCGAGGTTCGTTTGCTGGCCCATGCGCTCCGTCATCTGACGCAGCAGGTCGGTCGCTACGTCATGCTCGTGGCACCGCCTTATCAGCCCTGTGTCGCCGCGCTCCAGGCTTGGGGGATCGATGTCGGGCGGGTTCTGTGGGTGCGTTCGACCGAGGATCAGGCGCTCTGGGCCGCCACTCAGGCATTGAAGCAGCATGCCGTCGGCGCAGTCCTGGCGTGGTTGCCGAGTGCGCGCGCCGACAAGATTCGGCGTCTGCAGGTGGCCGCTCAGGAGTCAACAGCGCTGGCCTTCCTGATCCGTCCTATGGAGACGGCTTCGCAATCTTCGCCAGCACCGTTGCGAATGATCTGCGAGCCGCACCTGCCGGCCAACGCGGAGAAGATCAATCGTCGCGAGTGGTTGACGGAGGTGGGGGTGTCGATCGATATCTTCAAACGCCGCGGACCACCGCTGGCCCAGCCGCTTCGTCTCGTGTTGCCGTTACGGAGCGTCATGTTGCCGGAAAAGGAGGGCACCAGTCGTCAATGCGCAGAGGTCAAACATGTTGTGGATCGCAGTCACCTTACCGCTGTTGCCGCTGGAAGCGGTGAAACCGTTCGTACTGTGTCCGGATGGTTCGTCCGCGAAACCGAATCCGTCTAGATCGCCCGACAGCGCAAGCCAGTCCCAGGCCATCGCGAATTCCAGCGCGCGTAGCTGTTATGCCCTCGCCGATCACGCGCACGTCCTGATGCCCGATCTTGCCGCCTTGCGCGAAGGTGTGCGGGTGGGGCACTCGCGCTCGTATGCATTCGCGCTGGCGCCGGGCTTGACGCTGCTGAGCGCCGATGCCGCTCGCGAAACCCAGGCGTTCGAAGCGATCGCATTGTCCTTGCTCAGCTACACGCCCAAGGTGTCGCTTGCCGAGGCGCACACGCTGCTGCTCGAAGTCGGTTCCGGCCTGCGTCTGTTTGGCGGCTTGCGCGCGCTGCTATCGCGCGTGTCGGCGACGGTGGCGGAGTTCGGCTATACGGCGCGTATCGCCTGCGCGCCGACTGCCTGGGGAGCGTGGCTATTGGCGCAGGCGCGTGCGTGCCGGCAGGGGCGTCGCTGGCATGTGGTCAAGGAGGCATCGCTCGCACGCGTGCTCGATAGCCTGTCCGTCGCGTTGCTGCCGCTCGAGCCGACGCAGCGCGACGCGTTCTCGCACGTCGGCTGCGCGACGCTCGCCGATGTGCGCGGCTTGCCGCGTGCAGGCATCGTGCGTCGCTTCGGTGGCGGCATTCTGGATCTGCTCGCCCAGGCGTACGGCACGTTGGCCGACCCCCGCGAATCGTTTTGCGCGCCGGCGTCGTTTCATGCGCAGTTGGAGTTGCCGTCGCGGGTCGATAACGCCGATGCGCTTCTCTTCGCCGCGCGTCGCCTGATCGCGCAACTGGCCGGCTGGCTGAGCGCGCATCATGCAGCGCTCAGCAGCTATACGTTGCTGCTCGAGCACGAACTGGCGTCGCGTCATGCGGCGAAGACGTCGAGTCTGAAGGTCGCGTGGGCGGTTCCTTCGCGCGACGCCGAGCATCTGATCTGGTTGTTGCGCGAAAAGCTGAACCAGACGACGCTGGCGGCGCCGGTCATCGAATTGAAGCTGGTGGCGGATCAGATCGTCGATTATGCGGGGCAGGCCGACACGCTGTTCCCGATGCCCGAATCGGATGGCGATTCGCTCGCGCGGCTGCTCGAACGCCTGAGCGCACGGCTGGGAGCGGAGAACGTGCTGCAGATGTCGCCGCAGGAGGATCATCGTCCAGAGCGGGCCATGCGCGTGGAGGCCTATCAGGCGCAGGCGTTTTCGCGCAGACAGCGTGTGTCCGCGAAGGATCGCGTCAAGCCCAGGGCGGACAAAACCTGGCTGACCGACGAGCTGCGCAAGGCCGCAGAGGAAGAGGCGTGGGAAGGCGGCGAAACGTCAGCGCAAGCCGTCGTGACAACGTCGGTTGCAGACGTATCGGCCGACGCAGCGAATGCCGTCGTGTCGCCGCCATCCGATCACAACGCCCAGGCTTCGCTCGATCTCCCCGACAGCGCGTTGCCGGCGCAGCCGCGTCCGCTGTGGCTGCTCGAGCGGCCGCTGCGGCTGATGGTGCGAGATCAGCGGCCGATCTATCGCCGGCCGCTGAAAATGCTCACACGCACCGAACGGATCGAGGCGGGCTGGTGGGACGGCAATCTCGTTGAACGGGATTACTACATCGCGGCCGACGATCGCGGTCGCATGTTCTGGGTGTATCGCGAGCGCATCAAGGGCGAGTGGTATTTGCAGGGCCTGTTTGGTTGAGCGCGATGATGAGTTCCGCACCGTCCGTCCCTTCGCAGTCGATGCCCACCGGTCAGCTTCCAGCGTATGCGGAGCTGCATTGTCTGAGCAATTTTTCGTTTCTGCGCGGCGCCTCGCATCCGGACGAACTGGTCGCGCAGGCTATGGCGCTCGGCTATAGCGCGCTGGCGATTACCGACGAATGTTCGCTGGCGGGCGTCGTGCGCGCTCACACGGCGGTCAGGGAAATCGCGGAGGAGCGGGAGGAGCGCGAGAAGAAAGCGCAGAAGCAGGCGCAGCAGGCCGCGGCATCTTCGCAGCAAGAGGCTGGCAACGTGACGCTCTCGCCAGAAGAGGGCGCAACCGAGGCAGCCGGAGAGTCCACAGAAGCGCACGCAGAAGCACACATAGAAGCACACGCAGAAGACAACAAAACCACCACCAACCCCATCCCCCACCTGATTATCGGCAGCGAATTCCATCTGACCGATGCCGACGGCCAGCCTTTCTGCACGCTGGTCGCGCTCGCGACCAATCGCAACGGCTACGGCAATCTTTCCGAGCTGATCACGCTCGCGCGCTCGCGCGCGGACAAAGGCAGCTATCGCATCGGTCCGGACGATTTCACCGCTTCGCTGCCGCATCTCGAACATCTGCAAGGCTTGCCGGATTGCGTGCTGCTGCTCGTGCCGCAACGCTCGGCGACGCTGTCGCACACGCTGCGCTGTGCGCATTGGCTCGCGTCGTTTGCGGCGCCGCGCGCGTGGCTCGCGCTCGAACTCTGGCAAACCGGCAGCGACGATCTGCAGCTCGACGCGTTGCGGATGATTTCGCAGGCAAGCGGTCTGCCGCTCGTCGCAGCGGGTGGCGTGCTGATGCATGCGCGCTCGCGCAAGCGTCTGCAGGACACCTTGACCGCGATCGGCCGCGGCACGCCGCTGTCGGATTGCGGTTACGCGCTCGAAGCCAATGCGGAGCGGCATCTGCGCACGCGCGTGCGGCTCGGCAAGCTGTATCCGCGCGAGGCGCTCGAAGAAACGCTGCGCGTCGCCGCGCTGTGCCGCTTCTCGCTTGCCGAGCTGCAATACGAATATCCGGAAGAGCTGGTGCCCGCCGGCGAATCGCCGTCGAGCTATCTGCGCAAGCTGGTGATGGCCGGCGCGATGGAGCGCTGGCCGCACGGTATCGACCTGAAGCGGATCCGGCAGATCGAGAAGGAGCTGGGCCTGATCGCCGATCTGAAATACGAAAAGTATTTTCTGACCGTGCACGACATCGTGAGCTTCGCGCGCTCCCGCAATATTTTGTGCCAGGGGCGGGGCTCGGCGGCGAATTCGGTCGTGTGCTATTGCCTGCACGTGACGGAAATCGATCCGGTCAATATGAACATGCTGATCGAGCGTTTCATCTCGCGCGCGCGCAACGAGCCGCCCGATATCGACGTCGACTTCGAGCATCAGCGGCGCGAGGAGGTGATCCAGTACATCTACGCGAAGTACGGCCGCCATCGCGCGGCGCTGACGGCATCGCTGATCACCTACCGTTCGCGCAGCGCGCTGAAGGACGTCGGCAAGGCGCTGGGTCTCGAAGCGTCGCTGATCGAGCGGCTCAGCAAGTCGCAGCAGTGGTGGGACGGCCCCGACGCGGTGGCCGCCTATCTGGCCGAGGCCGGCTTCGACGCGAACTCGCACATCACGCAGAACCTGATCCTGCTCACGAAGGAGTTGCGCAATTTTCCGCGGCATCTGTCGCAGCACGTCGGCGGCTTCGTGATCGCGAAAGACCGGCTGTCGCGACTCGTGCCGATCGAGAACGCGTCGATGAAAGACCGCAGCGTGATCGAGTGGGACAAGGACGATATCGATGCGCTGAAGCTGCTGAAAGTCGACGTGCTTGCGCTCGGCATGCTGTCGGCGATCCGGCGCTCGCTCGAATTCGTCGCGCTGCGACGCGGTTTTCCGCGCTTCAGGGTGCAGGACGTTCCCCGCGAGGATCGCGCCGTCTACGAGATGTGCGGCCATGCCGATACGATCGGCGTGTTCCAGATCGAGTCGCGCGCGCAGCAGAGCATGCTGCCGCGTCTGAAGCCGCGCGAGTATTACGATCTTGTGATCGAAGTGGCGATCGTGCGACCCGGGCCGATTCAGGGCGGCATGGTGCATCCGTATCTGCGTCGCAAGCAGGGGCTCGAACCGGTCGATTACGCGAAAGACGAATTGCGCCCGGTGCTCTCGCGCACGCTCGGCGTGCCGATCTTCCAGGAGCAGGTGATGCATCTGGCGATGGTCGCGGCGGAATACACGGCCGAGCAGGCCGACAAACTCCGGCGCGCGATGGCCGCATGGCGACGCAGCGGCAACCTTGCGAAGTATCAGAAGGACCTGACCGAGCGCATGCTCAGGCGTGGCTACGAGCAGGCGTTTATCGACCGCATCTGCCAGCAGATCGAAGGCTTCGGCGAATACGGTTTTCCGGAGAGCCACGCCGCGAGTTTCGCGTTGCTCGTCTATCTGAGCGCGTGGTTGAAGCGCTACGAGCCGGCCGCTTTTCTGGCGGGGCTGCTAAACAGTCAGCCGCTGGGTTTTTATTCGCCGTCGCAACTCGTGCAGGACGCGCGGCGTCACGGCGTCAAGGTCCTGCCGCCGGATGTGACGCTAAGCGATTGGGAGTCGGGTTTCGAGCAGCGCGATGCCGAAGGGCAGCGTATCGATGCGGACGCGACCCGTTTGCATCGACAGTACGCGGTGCGATCCGCGCAGCAACTGCGCAACCTGGCCGCGCCGCATCTGAAGGCGAGCCGGACGATCCGACGCGCGGCGCGGCGGCTGAACGCGCGCGTGTTCCAGCCGTTCGGCACCTACGGTGCGCGCGGCCCCGCGGTGCGTATCGGCCTGCATCTGATCAAGGGCCTCGTGCGGGAGGCCGCTGAACGGATCGTGATCGCCAGGCGTGACGCGCCGTTTGTCGACGTCGACGATCTCGCGCGCCGCGCGGCGTTGACGCGGCGCGACCTCGAAGCGCTCGCCGCGGCGAACGCGCTGGCCAGCATCGCCGGTCATCGGCGCGAGGCGTGGTGGGCGGTGACCGCGCAGCACACGGTGCCGAAGCTGTTGCGCGATGCACCGATCGCGGAGGCGTCGCTGGCATTGCCGCGGGCCAGCGAGCAGCGCGAGATCGTCGACGATTACGCGAGCCTCGGTCTGACGCTCAATCGTCATCCGCTTGCGCTGCTGCGCTCGCGTCTCGCGCAACAGCGTTTTCGCACCGCGGCCGAACTCGCGACGTGCCGCCACGGCACCCTCGCGCGCGCGTGCGGCATCGTGACCGTGCGGCAGCGGCCGGGCACCGCGAACGGCACCATCTTCGTGTCGATCGAGGACGAAACCGGCTCGGTCAACGTGATCGTCTGGCCGTCGCTGGTGGAAAAGCAGCGCAAGGCGTTGCTGGGGGCGTCGCTGCTCGCGGTCTATGGCGTCGTGCAGCGCGACGATGGCGTGACGACCGGCGCTCGCGATACCGGCGACACGACTCGCGCGAAGGACGCGGACCGGCGCGGTAACGGAGACGAAGAGAGGGGTGAAGACGGAGGCAGCGGCGCGGCAAACGCGCAAAGCCGGCGCCCCCAGCAGGGCGAGGTGGTGCATCTCGTCGCCCATCGGCTCGTGGACTACAGCGAATGGCTCGGTGAGCTGGCCACGGCGAGCCGCGATTTCCATTGATCGAAACCGGCCGCGGACAGACCCGGCGGCTCTCTCAATGGGTGTCGTTCAACTCGCGTCGCCGTGCCACGGAAACGCGTCCAGCACCTGCCGGATCGCGGTATCGAACGGCGTGCGCCGGCCGATGCCCAACGTCTCGAGACGGCTCGACGCCAGATGACAGTTGTGCGGGCGCGGCGTCGCATCCGTCGGCGTGTGTTGCGGCGTCAGATGCGCGTCGAGCCGCAGCGCTTCGGCGAGACGCACGGCGATCTCGTACTTGCTCATCGGTTCGTCGCCCGACCATTGCACGATGCCCGTGATCGTTTCGCCGCGCGCATGCCGCTCGAGCATTTGCCGGATCACGAACGCGACGTCGGGCGTGAAGGTGGGATAACGGATCGCCCACGCGTCCATCGTGGCGGGCTGGCCGTTCGGCGCGGCCGACGCGGCGATCGCCGGCACGAGACTCGTCACCGCCGACTCCGACCAGCCGACGATCGGCCCATACAGCAACGGCAGACGCAGCACGCAGCCGCAATCGGTGGCGTCAGCCAGCGCGCGCTCGCCTTCGAGCTTGCTGCGACCGTACGCGTTGAGTGGCGCGGGCGTGCTGTCGTGTCGATAGGGCGGGTGGCTGCCGTCGAACACGTAGTCGGTGGAGATCGACAGTGTCCACGCGCCGCGCCGGTTTGCCGCCGCGGCGATCGTGCGCACCGCGTCGACGTTCAGCGCGCGGGCCAGTGCCGGATCGTGCTCGCAGACATCGGGACGGCGCTCCGCCGCCGCGATCACGACGGCGTGCGGCGCGCTTTGCTCGATGAAGCGCTCGACCGCCACGGCGTCGCGAATATCCAGCGCGACCGTCTGCGGCGACGGCCGGCTGAACGCCGTGGCGACGACCTGCCAGCCGGCTTGCCGGGTCAGTTCGTCGACGAGCGCGCGACCCAGCATCCCGGAGCCGCCAATGACCGCAACCTTGAACATGATCGGAGTCCGTTCAGCGCGGGGCCGTGGCAGTGGAGGTAACCGCCGACGTGACCGTAGACGTAACTGTGTAACCGGCCTCGTCGATCGCGGCCTTCAGCGCCTCGATCGGCTGGACCGATTCCACCACCACGCGGCCGGCCGCGAGGTCCACCTGAACCTGCGCGGCGGCGTCGTGCTCGCGGATCGCGTTCGTGACGGCGGCGACACAGTGCTGGCAACTCATGCCTTCGACATGGAGTTCGATTGTCATTGCGGATACCTCGGCGAATCGGAATGTAGATAGTCGAATTATGCCTGCCGATCCGCACGAATGTGGCTGACCTTCCCATCGTGGGAAGGTGTACGATCGATTCAAATCCTGGGGGAACAGTCATGAATATTGGTGAAGCGGCCCGCGCGTCGGGCGTCACGGCAAAAATGATCCGCTACTACGAAAGCGTCGGCCTGCTGACGGCCAAGGCGCGCACGAGTGCCGGCTATCGCGTATACGGGCCGCAGGAAGTGCACTCGCTGCGTTTTATCCGCCAGGCGCGCCGGCTCGGCTTTCTGGTCGAGGATATTCGCCGGCTGCTCGCGCTCTGGCACGATCGCTCGCGCGCAAGCGCCGAGGTGAAGCGGATTGCGCTGGAGCATGTGGCCGAACTCGATCGCCGGATTGCCGAGTTGACCGACATGCGCGACACCCTCGCGCACCTCGCCGACCACTGCCAGGGCAACGATCGGCCCGATTGTCCGATCATCGAGCGGCTGGCCGATACCGATCTGGTTTCGGGACAAGGCTGTCATCCTCTCTGAACGGCTGCGTAGCAAGACGAGGTGCAACCCAAATCGCATGTCTAGCGCAACAGGTCGAATTTTGCACCATAAATGTGCGTAAAAATTAGGGGCGCGATGAGTTGCCTCGACAATGTCAAAAGAATTTCAATCGAATCAGCGGCTTTCACGCACCGTTTTAGTGCCTTATTCCAAAACGGAATGTGCGTCATGCGGGCATTTCACTGTTCAGGTTGCACCATCCGGCTATAATTCGGGTTAACCCTTTTACGGGAAATCCCTGATGTCGATCACCGGGGATTCGATCTGATCCTTGGAGAACATCATGTTTGCATTCCTTCTTGAAAAGCTGAGCACCTGGTTTGAAACGGCTGAACGTGACCGCCGTGAAGCGTATCTGGCATCGTCGTCGGATATCGTCCAACTGGAACAGCGTATCCGCTCGCTCGAAACCAACGGCTACTCGCTGTAAGTTTTCGCTTCAGTTTGACCCGGCAGCGCACGTTGTCGCGCAGCCATCGCAGTATCGAAGTCGCATCCCAAGCCCCGTCAAAGCGGGGCTTTGTCGTATCTGGAGGCCGGAAATTCCGCGATTTTCCGCGTTTTGGCAGCAGTGGCGTCAAAAAGCTGGTCATGGCGAATCTCAGCTAGCTTCGCAACGTGGGGCGAGGTAAGGTGGGCCGTTCTTCGCAGAAGACGGTAACTGATAACTAGCGCGATAACTCACGAGGCCGCCCATGTCTTCCGTCCGTTCGCTCCAGACTTTCCAGTTTGCGCTGGCCGCGGCCGTCGTCGCGGTGCCGATGTTCTGCGCGATGCCCGAAGCGCTTGCTCAATCCGACAATGGCCGTCGCCCGGTGATTCTCGACACGCTGGGCGGCATCAACAACGGTCAGAGCGGTTCCGTGCTGTTGAACTCTCCGGCCTCGCCGCAGCCGATCGTCGCTGCGCCGCCGATTGCGGCACCCGTCGAATTGCCGCAGGAGTCGCCGCCGGTCGTGGTCGCGCCGTATATCCAGTTACCGGCGGGTGGCGGCGTGCCGCCGCGTCCGAGGCCCAGGCCGACACCGCTTCCGCAGTGAGCAGGGCGAGCCGCCGGAAGGTCGACGGCGACGTCCATCTCTGGTCCATTTTCTTTGCATTAGGCGGCGAAGCGCGCTGGACGTTGTGTTCCGCGCGTCGCCTTGTTTCGCATCGCTTTCCTGTCCGGCATGTCTGCGCGTGGGTTGCCGCGCAGCGTCGTTCCATCTTCCGCGCGCTTTGCCTCATCGTTTCGCTGAAGCCGGATCGTTCCGCCGACGCATTGGGGTTTGGGCGCATGGCGTCCGCGAAACCGTCCGACGACAATCGTTTCGCGCTCTGCCGCCCAAGATCCGCGCGCAGGGACAGCGCCTCTCGATCGAAAAACAAGGAGACGTCGACATGCCGATTCACTGGATGCAGCGTGCCACGCGCGCCTGCGTAGCGCTGCTTGCGCTTGCTGTGCTGCCCGGCGCCGCGAGCGCGAAGGACACGCCCGAAAAGCCGACGCTGACGATGGCCGTCGGCGGCTTGCCCGGTCTTTACTATCTGCCGGTGCTGACCGCGCAGCAGCTCGGCTATTTCAAGGACGAAGGCCTGAACGTCACGCTTGAGGATTTCGCGGGCGGCTCGAAAGCGCTCGAAGCGGTGGTGGGCGGCAGCGCCGACGTCGGCGCGGGCGCGTTCGAGCACACGCTGTTCATGCAGGCGAAGGGGCAGCATTATCGAGCGTTCGCGCTGATGGGACGCGCGCCGCAGATCGTCATCGGCGTGGTGAAGGCCAAGGCGGATCAGATCAAATCGCTCGCCGACTTCAAGGGCGCGAAGGTCGGCGTGAGCGCGCCGGGATCGTCGACGGATCTCGTGCTCACCGTGGCGTTGCGCAAGGCCGGCGTGCAGCGCAGCGACATCTCGGCGATCGGCGTGGGCAGCGGCGCGACCGTGCTGGCCGCGGTCGGCAGCGGGCAGATCGATGCGCTGTCCAACGTCGATCCGATGATGACCAAGCTCACGCGCAGCGGCGCGATCAAGGTGCTGGTCGATACGCGCACGGTGAAGGGCACGCGGGAAGTGTTCGGCGGCACGATGCCCGCGGCGACGCTGTACGCGCCGGAGACGTTCATCCAGAAAAATCCGAAGACGACGCAGGCGCTGGCCAATGCAATCGTGCGCGCGAATCACTGGCTGCAGACCGCGAGCGACGCCGACTTGCTGAAGATGGTGCCGCAGGCCTATCTGCTGGGCGACCCGGCGCTTTATCTGGAAGCATTCCACAACGTGCGCGACGCGTATTCGCCGGATGGCCTGATGCCCGCGGACGGTCCGGAGACGTCGCTGCGCGCGCTGTCGTCGTTCGATACGCGGCTCGATCCGAAGAAGATCGATCTGGGCGCGACCTATACCAACGACTTCGCGACCCGGGCGGCTGCGCAGTTGAAGTGAGTGCGGAGAGGAGTCGGTTGCGCATGAGGCCGCCGGTAGTCGGCGGTATGCGCAGCCTCAACGGGAACGGCGAGCTGGCGTGACGTGGATAAGTGCGGCACCGCATCCGGCGTGCGTGGCGGACCCGCAAGCACGAACCCGTCACACCTCGTCACCGAGCGCCTGGTTGCGCGTTTGGCGGTGCGGCTGGTGCTACAGCTGCTATAGCTGGAACGCGTCTAACGGCGCATCCAGCCACCCTGCTCAATTGCCGCGATACTCGACCTTGAACGTCGCGGCCTTGTCCTCGCCGAGCGTCTTCACGAGCCACGGCATCTGCTCCTTCAGCATTTTCGCGAGCGTGTACGGCGGGTTCAGGACGAACATGCCGCTGCCGAACAACCCGTAGCCGTCCTCGGGCGGATTGCTGACCGTCAGACTGACGTGCAGCCAGTTGTCTTTCTGCAGTTGCTTGAGCTGGTCGGGGAAGCGTTGCGACTCGGGGCGCTTCACCTGCGGATACCAGACCGCGTACGTGCCGGTCGGAAAACGCTTCAGGCTTTCCTCGACACAACGCAGCGTGCGCGTGTAATCGCGCTTGTCCTCATAGGACGGATCGAGCAGCACCAGCGCACGACGCGGCGCCGGCGGCAGCAGCGCGAGAATGCCGTCGAAGCCGTCGCCCGCGTACAGCATCGCGCGACGGCCCGCGTCGCGGAAATTGTGGCGCAGCACATCGATTTCGGTGCTGTGCAGTTCGAACAGACGCATGCGATCCTGCGCGCGCAACTGCCGCCACGCGAGATACGGCGAGCCCGGATAGAAACGCAACTGGCCATCGGCATTGAGCGCGCTGACTTCGTCGACATAGTCCGCGAACAGCGGCGGCAGATCGTTGCGCCCCCACAGTTTCGCGATGCCCGTTTCGAATTCGCCGGTCTTGGTCGCGTAGCCTTCCTTCAGCGAATAAACGCCGGCGCCCGCGTGCGTGTCGATATACCAGTAGGCTTTGTCCTTCTGGCCGAGGTAGCTTAGGAGCTGCAACACGACGGCGTGTTTCAGAACGTCGGCATGATTGCCGGCATGAAAGGCGTGGCGGTAGCTGAGCATGATGAGAAGACGCTGAAAGAGCGCAAGCCGATACGAAGATACGAAAAGGAATCAGCAGGAACCGGCGGAAGCCGGCGGCGCGCGGTCGCGTATTGTACGCGACCGCGCGGGCGCGACGACTCGTTCTCCCGTCGGCCCGGCTGCCGCACTCACTCGTGAGCGTCGCCGATGATCTCCTCGATGCGCGCCTTGAGCTCCGGCGTGATGCGCGTGGCGACCTCGGCCGACCGCATGTTTTCGCCGATCTGCTCGACCCGCGACGCGCCCGTGATCACCGTGCTGACATGCGGATTCTTCAGAATCCACGCGATCGCGAGCTGGCCGACCGTGCAGCCGAGTTCGTCGGCGATCGTGCCCAACTGGCCGACCACGTTGTTCCGCGTCGGATCGGTGAGATGCTGGCGCAGCCAGTCGTAGCCCTGCAATTGCGCGCGGCTGTCGGCGGGTACGCCGTCGCGATATTTGCCGGTGAGCAGGCCGGACGCGAGCGGACTCCACGTGGTCAGGCCGAGGCCGATGTCTTCGTAGAGCCGCTTGTATTCCTGTTCGACGCGTTTGCGGTGGAACAGGTTGTATTGCGGCTGCTCCATCACCGGTTTATGCAGATGATGCCGCTCGGCGATTTCGTAGGCGGCGCGGATTTCGTCGGCGCTCCATTCGGAGGTGCCCCAGTACAGCGCCTTGCCGCGCGCGATCATATCGCTCATTGCCCAGACCGTTTCCTCGATCGGCGTGTTCGGGTCGGGACGATGACAGAACACGAGATCGACATAATCGAGTTGCAGACGCTTGAGCGAGTGATCGATCGCGTTCAGCAGGTATTTGCGGTTGAGCGTGTGATACTGGTTCGGCGCTTCGTTGAGCCCCCAGAAGAACTTCGTCGACACCACGTAGCTCACGCGCGGCCACGCGAGTTCTTTCAGCGCCTGGCCCATGATTTCTTCGGATTTGCCGCTCGCGTAGACCTCGGCGTTGTCGAAGAAATTGACGCCGGCGTCGCGCGCTGCGGCCAGCGATTCGCGCGCGGCGCGATGATCGACCTGGTTGCCGTACGTGACCCACGAGCCGATGGACAACTCGCTGACTTGCAGGCCGGAGCGGCCCAGACGTCGATAGTTCATGCATGTCTCCTTGTAGGTGATGCCACGGAAATCGATCCGGAATCCGGCCCGAAAGCATCCAGTTTAAAGAGATGCGGGCCGATGTGCGTTTTACCTATGCCGGTCACAGGGTTCATGCACAATAGCAACGTTGGCCGCCGCGTTGTATCCGTCGAACGGTCTATGCCGTTTGGCCGACTTCACGTCGCGCGTGGTCTTGTGGTCTCATTACTCATCAACTGCATGGAGGTTCTGGATGTCGTCTACGAACACGAATCTGAACGGCAAGGTTGCCGTGGTCACTGGCGCCGCGAGCGGCATTGGCAAGCAGATTGCGTTGACTCTTTCCGCGGCGGGTGCCGCGGTCGCGATTGCCGACCTGAACCAGGACGGCGCGAACGCCGTGGCTGAAGAAATCCGCAAGGGCGGCGGCAAGGCGATCGGCGTGGCGATGGACGTAACGAACGAAGATGCCGTCAACCAGGGTATCGACAAGGTCGCGGCGGAATTCGGTTCGATCGATATTCTCATCTCCAACGCCGGCATCCAGATCGTCAATCCGATCGAAAACTACTCGTTTGCGGATTGGAAGAAAATGCAGGCGATTCACGTGGACGGCGCGTTCCTGACCACCAAGGCAGCGCTCCAGCACATGTACAAGGACGATCGCGGCGGCATCGTGATCTACATGGGTTCGGTTCACTCGCATGAAGCCTCGCCGCTGAAATCCGCTTACGTGGCGGCCAAGCATGCGCTGCTCGGTCTCGCTCGCGTGCTCGCGAAGGAAGGCGCGAAGCACAACGTGCGCTCACATGTGGTCTGCCCGGGCTTCGTGCGTACGCCGCTCGTCGACAAGCAGATTCCGGAGCAGGCCAAGGAACTCGGCATCAGCGAAGAGGACGTGATCAAGCGCGTGATGCTGGGCGGCACGGTCGACGGTATTTTCACGACGGTCGAAGACGTCGCGCAGACGGTGCTGTTCCTGTCCACTTTCCCGACGGCGGCGCTGACCGGTCAGTCGTTCATCGTGAGCCACGGCTGGTACATGCAATAAGGAGCTGCCCATGGCGCAACGCAATCCCAAGCGGGCGCGCGTGGGCGTGTCCGGCGACGGGGAGGGTGCCGGGCCGGCGCCGTCCACCCAGTCGAGCCGGCATCCCCAGTTGCCCAACTACGAAACCGTCGCGCTGATGCTGCAAGGCGGCGGCGCGCTGGGTGCCTACCAGGCCGGCGTCTTTCAGGGGCTTCACGAGGCCGGCATCGAGCCGAACTGGCTGGCGGGCATTTCGATCGGCGCACTGAACACGGCGATCATCGCGGGCAATCCGCCGGAGAAGCGCGTCGAGCGTCTGCTGCAGTTCTGGGAGACGATTTGCCAGCCGGCGTTCGGACCGCCGTTGCCGGCTTTCATCGAGCACGCGCTGTTCAATTCCAGTGAAGCGGTGCGCAAAGCCTTTACGGCGACGCAGGCCATGAGCGCGATCGTCGAAGGGCAAAAGGGCTTTTTCGTGCCGCGTTTTCCGCCGCCGTTGCCCACGGTGTCCGGACCGCCGCAAATGGCCAGCTACTACGACACCACGCCGCTGAAGGCCACGCTCGAGTCGCTGTGCGATTTCGACCGGATCAACTCGGGCGAAATGCGTGTGTCGGTGGGCGCGGTCAATTGCGGCACCGGCAATTTTGCGTACTTCGACAATACGCACACCACGCTGCGGCCCGAGCATTTCATGGCATCGGGCGCGTTGCCGCCGGGCTTCGCGGCGGTCGAGATCGACGGTCAGTTCTACTGGGACGGCGGCTTGATGTCGAATACGCCGCTCTACGAGGTGATCCAGTCCACGCCGCGGCGCGACACGCTCGCGTTCCAGGTCGATCTGTGGAGCGCGATCGGGCCGGTGCCGGACAACATCACCGACGTGCAGGGGCGCATGAAGGACATCCAGTATTCGAGCCGCACCCGTCTCGTGACCGACATGCTGCAACGCTCGCAGCGGTTCCGGCATGTGCTGCGCGAAGTGCTGGACCGCGTGCCCGTCGATCAGCGCGACGACCCGTGGTGCAAGATGGCCGAGGATCTGTCATGTTCGAAGCGCTACAACGTGATCCATCTGATCTACCGGCACAAGGAGTACGAAGGGCACTACAAGGACTTCCAGTTCGGCCTGTCGACGATGCGCGAGCATTGGCAAAGCGGTCTGGAGGACATCCGTCGTTCGCTCGAGCAGCCCGACTGGCTCGAGATGCCGGATAACGAAGCGGGTTTCGTCACGCACGATATTCATCGCGATTCACGCTGAATCAGGTCCGTTCGAATCCGCTTCGGTCGTACGCTCAGGCAATAAGACCCAGGCAACAAAAAACGGCGCCCCTTCCACAAGAAGGAGCGCCGTTTCTACAGGCGTTTGCAGCATCGAACCATCTGCTGCACTGCGCGGCATAAAATCCGCGCCGCCGATATACCTTACTTCAGCACCTGAGCAATCGCGCTAGCCACGACGTCGAGGTTGCGCGTGTTCAGCGCGGCCACGCAGATCCGGCCCGTGCTCACCGCATAGATGCCGAACTCTTCGCGCAGACGGTCCACTTGCGGTGCCGTCAGACCCGAGTACGAGAACATGCCGCGCTGTGCGTTCACGAAGCCGAAATCGCGACCCACGCCGTTCGCCTTCAGACGCTCGACCAGACCATTGCGCATCGCGCGGATGCGGTCGCGCATTTCGCCGAGTTCCGCTTCCCACGTCGCACGCAGTTCCGGCGACGCGAGCACGGCCGCGACGACCGAGCCGCCGTGCGTCGGCGGGTTCGAGTAGTTGGTGCGGATCACGCGCTTCAGTTGCGACAGCACGCGCGCCGATTCTTCCTTGCTGGCGGTGATGATCGACAGCGCGCCGACGCGCTCGCCGTACAGCGAGAACGACTTCGAGAACGACGACGAAATGAACGCATTCAGTTCGGCTGCGGCGAACAGACGCACGGCTGCCGCGTCCGCTTCGATGCTGTCGCCGAAACCCTGGTAGGCGATGTCGAGGAACGGCACGAGATTGCGCGCCTTCACGACTTCGACCACCTGCTTCCACTGCTCGACGCTCAGGTCGACGCCGGTCGGGTTGTGGCAGCACGCGTGCAGCACGACGATCGTGCCGGCCGGGTAGCTGTTCAGCGTGCTCAGCATGCCGTCGAAGTTCACGCCGTGCGTCTGCGCGTCGTAGTACGGATACGACTCGACGGTGAAGCCCGCGCCTTCGAACAGCGCGCGGTGGTTTTCCCAGCTTGGGTCGCTGATCGCGACCTTGGCGGTCGGATTCATGCGCTTCAGGAAGTCCGCGCCGATCTTCAGCGCGCCCGTGCCGCCCAGCGCCTGAGCCGTGACGACGCGGCCGGCCGCGATCAGCGGCGAGTCGTTGCCGAGCAGCAGCTTTTGCACGGAGGCGTCGTAAGCGGCGATGCCTTCAATCGGCAGGTAGCCGCGCGGCAGTGCAGCTTCGACGCGGGCCTTTTCCGCATCACGCACGGCGCGCAGCAGCGGAATCTTGCCTTCTTCATTGAAGTACACGCCAACACCGAGGTTGACCTTGGTGGCGCGCGTATCGGCGTTGAAAGCTTCGTTCAGGCCCAGAATCGGGTCGCGGGGAGCAAGTTCGACGGCGGAGAACAGAGACATGGTGGGTGGGCAGCAGTAGTGAAAAGAGGGCGGCTTCGCATGCGGGCGGCGCGGCCATGGACGTCGGCGGCGGTCCAACGGGCCGGCGCGAGGCCGGCGAAACGCAAAAAACGGCGACGGCCTGGCGGCAGCGGCGTGCGAGCGCAACTTCGCATTGTAACGAATCCGGACACTTTTTTCGGACGACGAGACGGGCAAAGGGCAATTATTTGCTTGAAAAACAGGCACTCCGGGGCCATGTGCGAGGCACCGGAATTCGCGTAGCCCCGCCCGCCGGGGCCTTCGATCCTACGCAAGCCCGCTCGATCTCCGCTTCCCGCAACCCGTTAGAATGGTTCTTTGCCCAAGGCCCGGTGCCGTCTCTCATGTCCGAACACCATCTGACTGAAGCCGACGATACGCTCGACGAATCGAAATTCGTCTCGTTCGAAGGCTCGCCGTTCAAGCTCTACCAGCCGTATCCGCCCGCCGGCGACCAGCCCACGGCCATCGACACGCTCGTCGAAGGCGTCGAAGACGGGCTGTCGTTCCAGACGCTGCTCGGCGTGACCGGGTCCGGCAAGACCTTCACGATGGCCAACACGATCGCGCGCCTCGGCCGCCCAGCGATCGTGTTCGCGCCGAACAAGACGCTCGCCGCGCAGCTCTATTCGGAGTTCCGCGAGTTCTTCCCGCGCAATGCGGTCGAGTACTTCGTGTCGTACTACGACTACTACCAGCCGGAAGCGTACGTGCCGCAACGGGATCTGTTCATCGAGAAAGACTCGTCGATCAACGAGCATATCGAGCAGATGCGGCTGTCGGCGACCAAGAGCCTGATGGAGCGGCGCGACGTGGTGATCGTCGCGACCGTGTCGGCGATTTACGGTATCGGCAATCCGTCCGAATATCATCAGATGATTCTGACGCTGCGTACTGGCGACCGGCTCGGCCAGCGCGACGTCATCGCGCGGCTGATCGCGATGCAGTACAACCGCAACGAGGCCGACTTCCAGCGCGGCTCGTTCCGCGTGCGCGGCGACACGATCGATATCTTCCCGGCCGAGCACGCTGAAATGGCGGTGCGCGTCGAGCTGTTCGACGACGAAGTCGAAACGCTGCAACTGTTCGATCCACTCACCGGCCGCGTGCGGCAGAAAATTCCGCGCTTCACCGTGTATCCGTCGTCGCACTACGTGACGCCGCGCGACACCGTGCTGCGCGCGGTCGAAACCATCAAGGCCGAGTTGCGCGAGCGGCTCGAGTTTTTCTATAGCGACGGCAAGCTCGTCGAGGCGCAGCGGCTCGAACAGCGCACCCGCTTCGACCTCGAAATGCTGCAGGAGCTCGGTTTCTGCAAGGGCATCGAAAACTACTCGCGGCACTTTTCGGGCGCGGCGCCCGGCGAGCCGCCGCCGACGCTCGTCGACTACCTGCCGCCCGACGCGATCATGATGCTCGACGAATCGCACGTGCTGATCGGCCAGCTGAACGGCATGTACAACGGCGACCGCGCGCGTAAGGAAAACCTCGTCGACTATGGCTTCCGGCTGCCGTCGGCGCTCGACAACCGGCCGCTCAAATTCAACGAGTTCGAGCGCAAGATGCGCCAGGTCGTGTTCGTCTCGGCGACGCCGGCCGATTACGAGAAGAAGACCGCGGGGCAGGTCGCCGAACAGCTGGTGCGCCCGACCGGCCTCGTCGACCCGGAGATCGAGGTGCGACCCGCGCGCACCCAGGTCGATGACGTGCTCGCCGAGATCAACGACCGCGTCAAGGCCGGCGACCGCGTGCTGGTCACGGTGCTGACCAAGCGGATGGCCGAGCAGCTCACCGAATTCCTGGCCGATCACGGCATCAAGGTGCGCTATCTGCACAGCGACATCGACACGGTGGAGCGCGTCGAAATCATCCGCGATCTGCGTCTTGGCGCGTTCGACGTGCTGGTCGGTATCAATCTGCTGCGCGAGGGGCTCGATATTCCGGAGGTGTCGCTCGTCGCGATTCTCGATGCGGACAAGGAGGGCTTCCTGCGCGCCGAGCGCTCACTGATCCAGACCATCGGCCGGGCGGCGCGTAACGTGAACGGCAAGGCGATCCTGTACGCGGACAAGATCACGGATTCGATGCGTCGCGCGATCGACGAAACCGAGCGCCGTCGTGCGAAGCAGATCGCGTTCAACGAGGCGAACGGCATCGTGCCGCGCGGGGTCGTGAAGCGGATCCGCGACATCATCGACGGCGTGTACAACGTCGACGAAGCGCGCGCCGAACTGAAGGAGCAGCAGACCCGCGCGAAGTTCGAGGACATGTCCGAGAAGCAGCTCGCCAAGGAAATCAAGCGGCTCGAAAAGCAGATGATGGAGCACGCGAAGAATCTCGAGTTCGAAAAGGCCGCACAGACACGCGACCAGTTGGCCTTGCTGCGTCAGCGCGTATTCGGCGCGAACGTCGGCGACCATATTTCGGGCGTCGAATAACCCACCTGGCGAACGCGGCTCCCGCCGCGTCTTCCTGTCATACGTCGTTCCGGACCGGGGCGCGGCCATGCGCCGCGCCTTGCAAGCGCGGCCGGCGCTTAAGCTCCCGCTTGAGTCGCCGGGCGGGCTCAGAGCCGCCGATTCCGTCCCCGTTTCCACCCGCGCACACGGCCTTCCTTAAGCAAGCCTTAAGACCCTGATGGCACAAGGCCTGGCGTGCTTCCCTGTTTGTTCTCCCTGGCGATCGATGATAAACTCGACCAATATTGAGAATGGTTCGCATTTAAATTTACATCTGGCTTGCGCGGCGCACTGTTCCAATGAGTTCGATTCCAGTCTGATAAAAACAAGGAGTTTCAATGCGGATTTCTTCAATTGTGCGGGGCGGTGCAGCCGCTGTGGCCGCCGTCGCGGCGCTGTCGGCCTCGGCAGCCGAGTATCCGATCGGCAAGCAGCAGATCCAGGGCGGCATGGAAATCGGCGCGGTCTACCTGCAGCCGATCACGATGGAACCCGAAGGCATGATGCGCAAGGCTTCGGACTCGGACATCCACCTCGAAGCGGACATCCACGCCGTCAAGAACAATCCGACCGGTTTCGCCGAAGGCGACTGGATGCCGTATCTGCAGGTGCGCTACGAACTGACGAAGGCCGGCTCGAACCAGCCGCAGAAGGGCGACCTGATGGCGATGGTCGCCAACGATGGCCCGCACTACGGCGATAACGTCAAGCTGCAAGGTCCGGGCAAGTACCACCTGAAGCTGATCGTCGAACCGCCGATGCAGACGGGTCACATGGCGTTCGGCCGCCACGTCGACAAGGAAACCGGCGTGGGTCCGTGGTTCAAGCCGTTCACGCTCGAATACGACTTCACCTTCGCCGGCATCGGCAAGAAGGGTGGGTATTAAGCGGTGCAGCGAGCGATGCGGCTAATACCGCATCGATGAATGCAGCAGACGGCGCGCGGACGTGCGGGGTGATACCTGGCGTCGGCGCGTCGCGTTTTCCGGAAA
Organism: Paraburkholderia antibiotica; assembly: GCF_012927125.1. GTDB lineage: Bacteria > Pseudomonadota > Gammaproteobacteria > Burkholderiales > Burkholderiaceae > Paraburkholderia > Paraburkholderia antibiotica. The sequence continues at coordinate 22,207 of NZ_JABBFZ010000034.1, read as the reverse complement.
GGCTAATGGGAATCAACCGAAAGATCGCGATGTTCGCCGCCACGTTGTTGCTGGCGGGCGTGGCTCAGGCAGCCGACCTGCCGACCTTCCAGCTGGAAATGAAAGACGGCACGCTCAACCCGGCCCGGATCGAAGTGCCGGCGGGGCAGCGGATCAAGATCGAAGTGCGCAACACCGGCAAGGGCGCGGCCGAATTCGAAAGCGTGCAGTTGCGTAAAGAGAAGGTTCTGGCGCCGGGCGCCGAGTCGTTCGTCGTGATTGCGCCGTTGCAGCCGGGCGAATACAAGTTTTTCGACGATTTTCACCAGCAGGCGCAGGGCGTGATCGTCGCGAAGTAGGCAGTGGCCCCGAACGCGAGCGCGTCGCCCGAGGCGAGCGCTGCCGTTCGCATGGGCAACGGATGCGGGCAGTAGAAGGATCGAAGGGAGAGCTTGAATGGGTCAGATTCTGTTCATCGTGTGGCGGGAAAGTGTCGAGGCGCTGCTGGTCGTCGGCATCCTGTACGCGTGGTTGAAAAATGGCGACGCCGACGCGCGCCGCGGTTTGCCGTATCTGTGGGGCGGCGTGGCGGCCGGCATTATCGCGGCGATCGCGCTCGGCGCGGCGCTGGTCGGCTTCACCGAAGTGCTGTCCGGCGACGCGCAGGACTACTTCCAGACCGCGATGGTGCTGATCGCCTGCGTGCTGATCGTGCAGATGGTGCTGTGGATGAAGCAGCACGGCCGCACGCTCAAGCGCGACATGGAACAGTCGCTGCAGAAGAGCCAGCGCGATTCGAACTGGTGGGGCGTCGCGGTGCTGGTCGCGCTGGCGATCGCGCGTGAAGGCAGCGAAACGGTGATCTTCCTGTACGGCCTCGGCTTCGGCCAGTCCGGTCACGTGGACGGCAGCCAGATGCTGGCGGTCGTGATCGGTCTCGCGCTCGCGTTCCTCACGTTCTACGTGCTGCAGCTCGGCGGCAAGATCTTCTCGTGGCGGCTCTTTTTTCGCGTCACCGAAATCATGCTGCTGTTCCTTGGCGCGGGCCTGTTCCAGACCGGCGTCGACAAGCTGATCGACAAGGAAATCCTGCCGACGATCGTCGACCAGCTGTGGAATTCGTCGGCGATTCTCGACGACTCGAGCACCTTCGGTTCGCTCGTCGCAACGCTGACCGGCTATCGCGCGCATCCGGCGCTGATGAACCTGATTGCCTATGCCGTGTACTGGGCGGTCGTCTGGTTGCTGGTGCGTCGCGCGAGTCGTAAGCCGGCGCAGCAGACGGCAGGGCGCGCGGCATGAGCAGCGTGATGGGTCCCCGGCCGGGCCGCCTCGCGGCGGCCGGCCAGTGGATGCAGCGGCATGGCGCGCTGATTCGCGGCATTCAGTGGGTCGTGGTCGCGGTGTACGCGTTCCTGATCATCGTGCCCGCGGTGATGCCGTTGCCGGACGACACCGCGCATCTGTGGAACAACCTGACGCTCGCCGCGCAGTTCGTGTTCTGGGGCATCTGGTGGCCGTTCGTGCTGCTGTCGATGGTGATGCTCGGGCGCGTCTGGTGCGGCGTGCTGTGTCCGGAGGGCGCGCTCGCCGAATTCGCGAGCAAATTCGGCCGCGGCTGGGCGATCCCGCGCTGGATGCGCTGGGGCGGCTGGCCCTTCGTCGCGTTCGGCATTACGACGATCTACGGCCAGATGGTCAGCGTCTACCAGTATCCAAAGGCCGTGCTGCTGGTGCTGGGCGGCTCGACCTTCGCGGCGATCGTGATCGGTCTGCTGTACGGCCGCGAGAAACGTGTCTGGTGTAAATACCTGTGCCCCGTCAACGGGGTTTTTTCGCTTCTGTCGCGGCTCGCGCCGTTTCACTACAAGGTCGATGAAGACGCGTGGCGCCGCTCGTACACGAACGGCGAGCACGGGCATCGCGTGATTCCGATCAACTGCGCGCCGCTCGTGCCGTTGCGCAACATGAAGGGCGCCGCGGACTGCCATATGTGCGGCCGTTGTAGCGGCCACCGAGACGCGATTGCGCTGACGTGGCGCAAGCCGTCGACGGAAGTCGTACAGCTGGGCGACAAGCAGGCGAACCCGTGGGACACCGCGCTGATCCTGTACGGTCTGCTCGGCATTGCGATCGGCGCGTTCCACTGGACCGCGTCGCGCTGGTTCATCGATCTGAAGATGTTCGCGGCGACGTGGCTCGTCGATCACGACATCACGTGGCCGCTCGACACCAACGCGCCGTGGTTTCTGTTCACGCATTACCCCGAGCAGAACGACGTGTTCTCGTGGCTCGACGGCTCGCTGCTGATCGGCTACATCCTCGCGACGGCGCTCGTCTACGGCACCGCGCTGCTGCTGTTGCTGATCGGCGCGACGCGCATGCTCGGGCGCTTTAACGCGACGCGGCTGCATCATCTGACGCAAGGGCTGATTCCGATCGCCGGCGCGGGCGTGTTCCTCGGCCTGTCCGCGACGACGCTGTCGCTGCTGCGCGCCGAGCACGTGCCGCTGTGGTGGGCGTCGGATCTGCGCATCGCGATTCTGGTGGTGGCCAGTGCGTGGAGCGCGTGGCTCGCGTGGCTCGTCACGCGTCGCTACAGCGAGCGCTTCGTGCCGCGTGCGCTGACGATGCTGTGGTTCGTCGCGGCGCTCGCGGTCGTCAATAGCGCGTGGTGGCTGATGTTCTGGGGCTGGGCGTCGAAGTAAGCTGCTGTCTTCCGTGGTGCTATTGGCTCACGCCGGAGCAACCAGCAGAAACCAATAAAAAAGCCGTGGGATGTTGCCATCCCACGGCTTTTTCTTTTCCTTCTTCAATCTGTTTTCAGCGATTCGCGCCGTTGCGCGCATCCGCTTTCGGTGAGAACCAAAAAAGTGGCCTGGCTTGCTGCGACGGCTGGCTTGGTGTCTGCACGAAGGGGTCTATTTCTCGCGTGCAAGCCGTCGTGGCTGGCTAATGCCTAACACCTCTCTGGGAGGTGGTCCCCACAATACCCGGTACTAACTTCATGTTGCGTCGTTACTTGGTCAGGATCAGCTTGCCGAGGCGCGTTGCCCGCAACTGATACGTCTCGCCGTTATGCACGATGCTGATGTGACTATGGCCTTGCAGCAGCGCGTCGCTGCGCACGACCCGTTCCGATGTCGCGCCCGAGTCGCCGGTACGCTCCGCGGCGGGTTTGGCCGCGGGTTTGTCGACGGATCCGCCCGTGGTCGACGATTTCGGGCGGCTGGTCAGCGCGGCCGCGGGGCGGCGCAAGCTGAGCGTAGAGGAGCGAGTGAGATCGGTCATTCGTTTTAGCTTGTTCGTCGATTCGATGGAATGATTCTAAATGATAACTATTCCTATTTACAAGCTGAAGAAATTGATCGGATTCGACTTCTGATAGGTAACTGAAAGAGGGACTACGCGATGCTGGGGGCCATCCTGAACGGGCCCCGCGAAAGCGCGGGCAGGGTGCCCGCGCGGCAATCTCAGTGCAACGGTCCCGGTTCCTGTTTCGCCGCGACGTACTGGCGAATCAGCCGCACCGTGTCGATATCGTTCTCGCGATACGCCGACTTGACGATCTCCTGCGTCTGCACGGCGTCCTGGTCGGTCGAGACCGGCAGCGTGGTCGCGTATTCGAAGCGCAGGAACAGCTGCAGTTCGTCGGGCTGCTCGATCGTCATCGTCAGCGAGCCGCCGACGTGGTCGGCGGTCGGCAGGATGTCGTAGCGCACGCTCTTGCCTTGCTGCAGCGTGACGCGATCGCGCACGGTGGCCTGGCCGTAGTGCAGCTCGCGCTCCAGCACATTGTCCGCGCGCGACAGGATCGTGCAGCTGTCGAGACCCATCACGAACAGTTGCGGCTGCTCGGCGCGTAGCACGAGCCCTTCCCACAATTGTTCGCGGGTCATCGATTCGACGAGGGGATTCAACGGATCGTTGATCTGGATGAGGTGTTCGAAATTCAAGACGACTGCGTCCTATGAAAATGTTGCAATACCCGTGGTCCGGTTGGCGCGGGCGTCCCGCTCTCACGATGTCCGGGCTACGCCCGCATCACGCGACGGCGAGAGCGGAGCGGATCGAAATGCTGTGCGTGAGGATCTTGTGGACCGGGCACGCATTGGCAATTTGCAATAGCCGTTCCCGCTGCTCGTTGGACAGCTCGCCTTCGAGCATGATCTGGCGGTCGATTGTCGAGCCCGCGTCGCCGGTTTCCATCGACAGTTTGACGCGCACGCCGTCGAGCGGCCAGCCCTTGCGCTGCGCGTACATCTTCAGCGTGATCGAGGTGCAGGCGCCGAGGCTCGACAGCAGCAACGACACCGGCGTGGGACCGCGGTCGCCGCCGCCGAGCGATTCGGGTTCGTCGGCGAGCCAGCTGTGCTTGCCGTCGTCGAACATGACCTGGAAATTCGTCGAACCGATATGGGCGGTGACGGTGGACTCTGCCATGCGCGCTCCTGAAGAGGGACAAAAACGCCACGCGCCGCGTCCTGTTGCGATGACAGGCCGCCGCGCGGGCATGAATCGTTATTGTGACCGAATTTACCGGCGTTCGCGCCTCTGGGGGCGCGATTGGCGGAACCGGGGCGGGTGGCGGCGCGCTGCGCCTTTGCGTTTCCTTTGCGTCTTTACGTGGCGAGATACCTGTTATGAAAGTCCGCGGCGGCGCGCGTTAATTCGTCGCCGCGGTCATGAACGCAGGTCGGTGCGATCAATGCGTAATGGCACCCATGCGCCCGGCCTGATAGTCGAGCACCGCCTGACGGATCTCGTCCTCGGTGTTCATCACGAACGGGCCGTAGCGCACCACCGGTTCCTTCAGCGGCACGCCGCCGAGCAGCAGTACTTCTAGCGGTTCGTTGCCCGCCGAGAGCGTGACCGTGTCGCCGTCGTCGCCGAACACGATCATCGTGCGTGCGTCGATTTCAGCGCGCGCATCGCCTTCACCGTACACGCCCTTGCCGGACAGGCCGTAGGCGAACACGCGATAGTCGGCGGGCACCGGCTGGCGGATCGTCGCGCCCGGTTGCAGCGAAAAATGCTGGTACAGGATCGGCGTACGCGTTTCGATCGCCGCCTGCACGCCGAGCGCCGTGCCCGCGATGACCTTGACGCGTACCTTGCCGTCCTCGGACGTCGCGACCGGAATGCTCGCCGACGGCATCTCCTGATAGCGCGGCGCGATCATCTTGTCGCGACGCGGCAGATTCACCCACAACTGCAAGCCGTGCACGCGGCCGCCGGTGCGCGTGAATTCCGGATCCGGCATCTCGCTATGGACGACGCCCGCGCCGGCGGTCATCCACTGCACATCGCCGGCGTGCAGCGTGCCGGAGTGGCCCGCCGAATCCTTGTGGCCGAACTGGCCTTCGAGCACATAGGTAACCGTCTCGAAGCCGCGATGCGGATGATCGGGCGCGCCGATCGCCTCGCCCGGCGCGTAGTCGACCGGTCCCATCTCGTCGAGTAACAGGAACGGGTCGAAGTCCATCAACAGTCGGGTCGGAAACGGACGGTGGACGATAAATCCGCCGCCTTCGACCGTGCGAACCGACGGAAACGTGCGTTCGATCGTGCGTGACGTGCTCATCAATATCACCTCAAAAAATGGGGAATAGCGTCATTTTTGAAACGTGGAGCTATTATAGGGACCGTTTTTCGAGGTGCCAGCCGCCTGATAGCAATGGATTGTTCTGTTAATGGAACGATGAGATGAAGATCGATTCACACAATCTGAATGACCTGATGTACTTTTCGCAGGTCGTCGAACATGGCGGGTTTTCCGCCGCCGAGCGGGTGCTGGGCATTTCGAAGTCGCGTCTGTCGCGCCGGCTCACCGAGCTGGAGGCGTCGCTCGGCGTGCGTCTGTTGCAGCGTTCGACGCGCAAGCTCGCGCTGACCGAGGCCGGCCAGCTGTTCTACCAGCATTGCCAGGCGATGCTGAGCGAGGCGCAGGCGGCGGTCAACGTCGTGCAGCAACTGCGCTCGTCGCCGCGCGGCACGGTGCGCGTCAGCGTGCCGGTGACGATCTCGCAGACCATCCTGTCGACGATCCTGCCCGAGTTCATGCACCGCTATCCCGAAGTCCGCGTCGTGATGCGCGTGACGAACCGGGTGGTCGACCTGTTCGAGGATGCGATCGACGTCGCGTTGCGCGTGCGTTCCGATCCGCCGGAGAACGCGAACATCGTCGTGCGGCCGTTGTGGCGCACCGAGCAGATGCTGGTCGGCGCGCCGAGCCTGCTGCAGCAGAATGCGCCGCCGCTGACGCCGGCCGATCTGAACCGTTTCGAAACGCTCGACGTGCCGACGAGCGACGGCCGCCACGTCTACAACCTGATCTCGCCCGACGGCACGCGCCACGTACACGAACACGAGCCGCGCCTCGTTACCGCCGATCTGATGACGATCCGCGAGGCGGTGCTGGCCGGCGTCGGCATCGCCGCGCTGCCGGAGATGATGTACGGTGCCGCATTGCGGGCGGGGCAGTTGTCACCGGTGATGCCGGGCTGGAGTTTTCCGACGCCGCAGCTGTACGCGGTGTTCGTGTCGCGACAGGGGATGGTGCCGGCGGTGCGCGCGTTCGTCGACTATCTGGTCGAGATGCTCGATCCGGACGAGGGGACACACATCATGCGCGAATGTCCGGTGCACGACGGGAAGACGAAGGGGCAGGCGGCGTCTACGGGCGCTGCCGCGGCAACAGCAACGTCCGCAGTCGCTTCATAAACTGTTCATGCGTTTGTTTCAAAGCGCGCGTGAGGGCCTACCCGCAACGCGGGCCCGCGCGGCGCAAATCGTTTTTAGCATTTAAGCGTGGCCTGTCATCATTACTTTCAATGGCCGTTTGCTTGTATGAGCGCGGACACAGGCATATATTGAAATCCCTTTCGCTAAGGAGCGTCCTATGCGAAAACTCATGGCCGCTATCATAGCGAGCCTGATAGGGCTGACCGCGCTGTCCGTGTCGACCACGGCCGTCGCATGCGGTGATATGAGTCATCAGTCTTCGGCCGATGGCAAATGATCCCGCCGCCCGAAGGCGCCGAGTGCGCACAAAAAAAGGCCTTCATCCGACGATGAAGGCCTTTTACTTTCGAGCCCCTGTTTCAGGGGCTTTTTCACGTTTTCAGCAGGCTCGCGTCACTTCGCGGTCGGCTGAGTGACGAAGCCGATCTTCGTCAGGCCGCCGGCCTGGGCCGCCGACATCACCTGCGCGACTTTCTCGTACGGCACCTTGCGGTCCGCGTCGAGATGCAGCTCGGGCTGCGGGCTGGCCTGCGCGGCGGCCGCGATTTTCGCGGCGAGCGCCGCGTCGTCGACCTTGTCGTTGTCCCACAGAACATTGCCGTCCGCGTCGATCGCGACCGTGACCTGCGCGGGCTTGGTGTCTTCCTTCTGACTGCTCGCGTGCGGCAGATCGATCTTGACCGCGTGGCGGATCACCGGAATCGTCACCATGAAGACGATCAGCAGAACCAGCATGACGTCGACGAGCGGCGTCATGTTGATCTCGTTCATCAGGCCGTCGTCATCGTCTCCGGCAAAAGGGCTCATTGCCATTGGAATGCCTCGTCGATCAGTTGGCGCGGGTAGCGAGACGCAGGCCGTCGCGCTTGCTCGACGACAGGCGCGCGCCCGTCACGAAGAACGCATGCAGGCCGTGCGCGAAGCGGGAGAGCTTCGCGACGATCGCCTTGTTGGCACGGGTGAGCGCGTTGTAGCCGAGCACCGCCGGAATCGCGACGAACAGGCCGAAGGCGGTCATGATCAGCGCCTCGCCGACCGGGCCGGCGACCTGGTCGATCGACGACTGGCCGCTCGCGCCGATCGCGAGCAGCGCGTGATAGATGCCCCACACCGTGCCGAACAGACCGACGAACGGCGCCGTGCTGCCGATCGACGCGAGAATCGCGAGGCCGCTCTGCATGCGTGCGACGCTTTCGTCCATCGTGTCCTTCAGGCAGCGCGTGACCCAGTCCGACACGTCCATGCGGTCGTGCAGATGCGGCTGCGTCTGGTGATGATGGTCGGCCGCTTCCTGGCCCGACAGCGCGAGCGCGAGGAACGGGTTGTCCTGCGGCGTCGATGCGCCGCCGCCGAGCTTCTTCACGCCGTCGGCGAGATCGTCGGAATGCCAGAACGCCTGTTCGGCGTTTTTGGTGAGACGCTTCAGGCGAATCACGTTCCAGCCTTTAACGACGATCACGCTCCACGACATCACCGACATGATCAACAACGCGAGCGCGATGCCGCGCGTCACGAAATCCCCTTGCGCCCACACGTGCGCCAATCCGTAGTTTTGCATTGCAATTCCTTGTTTTTGAAAGCTGCTTCAATCGGTCAGATTGAAGTTGAAAGGCTGGGTATAGGCGGCCCTGACCGGCTGGCCGTTCTCGAGATAAGGCTTGCAGGCGCTCGCGCGCACCGCGGCGAGCGCGGCGTCGTCAAGACGGCTGAAGCCGCTGCTTTTCTTTAGCGCGATGTCTTCGAGCTTGCCGCTCAGGCCGACCACGAAATGCACGTACGCGGTGCCGCTCTCGCCGCGACGCCGCGACAGCGTCGGGTAGTCCGGTTGGCCGATATTGCAATCGAGGTGCGACACGTTCTTCGGCGCGCTGATCTCCATGGTCTGCCTGCCGATCGCGGGTGCTGCGGCGGCAGGCGGCGCAGCCGGAGCGGCGGGCGCGGGCGGCGTCGGATCGGGTGCGGCGACCGGCGTCGGCGACGGTGCGTCGGCTTGCGGCAACGGAGCCGGCGTTGGCTTGGGCGTCGGAGTCGGCTTCGGCTGGACCTTCGGCTGGGTGTGAACCGGCGGCGTCGGCCTGGGCGGCGGCGGTGCGACCGATTGCAGCGCGACCGGCGCGGCAACCGGGGCCGGCGGCAGCAGTTCGGCCGTCATCACGTGCGATTCGAGCGCGACCTGGGCCGGCTCCTGGCGCAACGTCATGATGACCGCGAGCAGCGCGACGTGAATCGCCGCGACCGCGGCCACGGCGGTCAGTGCACGGGAATTCGGACGGGGGGACGACGCCAGCGGAGCGCCGGCGGAAACGGGTTGCGGTGCCTGCATGGTCAATGTGGCAGCGCGCCGCCGGGGCGGCGTGTTGGACGGGACAACGTCATGTTCGGAAGATCAGCAGCGAAATGAACAGGGTAGTAACGAAACCAATCAGCAATTCCATCTCGAACTCCTTTTTTCAAGGTGAGCGGGGTAGCTGGCTGGTACGAATACTGGCTTGCTGACGGCAGTGAGATAACACGTACTGCGAACGCACTGCGGGAGTATTGCAGATACGCCGCACATTCGATGTCGCATTAAGCGCTACATTAAATGTGCATCAAACATGAGGCATCGAAACACATGGGACGCGGCTTGCGCCGCGCTTCGTAACCTTGGGATTCAGTCAGGCGGCCTTGCGTTCGTAGAACGTGACCTGCACCACCTGTGCGACGGTCTGCACGTGCTGATGTTCGACCACGCCGACACCGCAACGGCTCGCGCACACACCGCTTTGCAACATGACGTCGCGCACGGACTCTTCGCACTTGCCGCAGCAGGAAGCGACGCCGAGCTCAAACTGAAGCTCGTCGAACGAGTCGACGCCGTCCGCAATCGAGGAGCGGATCGTGCGATCGGAAACGGATTTGCAGACGCAGACAATCATGGCAGAGGTGATAGCTAACGTTAATGCGAATTATTATCATTTTGTTTGGGCCGTTTGGCAAGCGCCCTGCGCGTTTTTTTGTAACAAAACCAGACTCTTAGAAGGGGCTTCCGTGTCCGGAAGGGGAGCCGGCGTGCGCTGGGAGGCGCGGGGGAGAGGGGATTGAGCTGGAGTTGTCCGGTGTTTGAGCCGGCGTTTGAATCGGCTTTGGTGCCGGTTTCGGGGCGTTCAGGCTGCCCGCGAATCCGGTGCGCTCGTGCGGCGCGACGGGATCCGCACCTGTTCGACCGTCGCCTCGATCTGTAGCAGCGTCGCGGCGAGCTGTTGCTGGTGGAGGCCGTCGTCGGTGGAATAGAAGCGCGGGAGTGCAGTGGCGGCGGCCGGTGCGGCGGCGCGCAGGCCGTGCTGGTCGAGCACGCGCTCCAGTTGGCGCGCGATCGCCACGCTGGTGTCGATCAGCGCAAGTCGCTCGCCGACGATGTCGCGGATCGCCGCGTCGAGAAACGGGTAGTGGGTGCAGCCGAGCACCAGCGTGTCGGCGCCGGCTTCGAGCATCGGTTCGAGATAGCTGCGCAGCAGCGCGCGCAATTCGGCTGAGCCGACGTCGCAGCGCTCGACCGCCTGCACGAGCCCATGGCCCGGTTGGCACAGGAAACGGCAATCGGCGGCATAACGTTCGAGCAGTCCCTGGAAGCGCGCGCTGCGCAGTGTGGCTTGCGTGGCCAGCACGCCGGCGACACGGCTTTTCGACTGCAACGCGGCGGGTTTGATGCCCGGTTCGACGCCGATGAGCGGAATCGGCAGCTGTTCGCGCACCTGCGCGATCGACTGCGCGGTCGCGGTGTTGCACGCGACCACCAGCGCTTTCGCGCCTCGCTCGACCAGCCATGCGCCGATCGCGAGCGTGCGGTCGGTGATGAAGTCGTCGTCGCGTTCGCCGTAGGGCGCGTACAGCGAGTCGGCGACATACAGCAACGCCTCGTCGGGCAACTGCGCGCGCACCGCCCGCAATACCGACAAACCGCCGAGCCCCGAATCGAAAATGCCGATCGGCGCCTGTGACGCGGCGTCAGCGGCAAAACAGCGGACAGACGGAGACGGCGAATGTGCGGGCATAGATGAGGAAAACGTGCGCGACGCGGTGCTTTGCGGCCAAGGGCGGAGAATCGGCAAATACGCCCGGGGAAATTCGCTGGAAAGTGCGCAAGTATATCGCCCGCGCGGCACGCTTTAGCGTGAATGCGTAGCGCACGTGGTGGTGGCGCTACGCTCGCGGATCAGCGGCAGAATCAGTGGCAGATTTTTCCGCCGCGCGGGATGCTTCGGCGCGGTCCGATCAGGATTCGACCGAACTCATCGCGCTTTGCTGATAGTTCTGGATGCCGACCTTGTCGATCAGATCGATCTGCGTTTCGAGCCAGTCGATATGTTCTTCGGTGTCGTCGAGAATCCTGGTGAAGATTTCGCGCGAAATGAAATCGCGAACAGATTCGCAATACACAATCGCTTCCTTGCAGGTGCTTTGCGAAATCTGCTCGAGCTTCAGATCGCATTCGAGAATTTCTTTGGTTTCTTCACCGATCAGCAGCTTGTGCAGATCCTGCAGATTCGGCAGACCGTCGAGCATGAAAATGCGCTCGATCAGCATGTCGGCATGCTTCATTTCGCCGATCGACTCGTCGTATTCGTGCTTGCCGAGCTTCTCGAGGCCCCAGTGCCGGTACATCCGCGCGTGCAGGAAGTACTGGTTGATGGCGGTCAGCTCGTTTTTGAGCTGGGCGTTCAGATATTCGATGACTTTCTTGTCGCCTTGCATGTTATTTCCTTTCGGGGACCTTGAATTTTCAACAACAATAAACGCCCCACCTGAAAAAGCCAAGGAAACAGACACAACTTTTGGCATTGTTTATGGCTTCGCTTGACATGACGCGCGACCAAAAAAAAGAAGCCGGGACCGCGGCCCCGGCTTCTTTACCTGCTAACAGGCTTGATCAGGCTTTGGCGACGTATCAGGCCGTGGCGACCGGAATCTTGCCGATCTTCGCCTGCCATTCCTTCGGGCCGGTCTGGTGCACGGAGGTGCCGTTCGAATCGACGGCCACCGTCACCGGCATATCCTGCACGTCGAACTCGTAGATCGCTTCCATGCCGAGGTCTTCGAACGCGAGCACCTTGGCGCTGCGGATCGCCTTCGACACGAGGTACGCGGCACCGCCGACGGCCATCAGATACGCGGCCTTGTGCTTCTTGATCGCCTCGATCGCAACCGGACCGCGCTCGGCCTTGCCGATCATCGAAATGAGACCTGTTTGCGCGAGCATCGTCTCGGTGAACTTGTCCATGCGGGTCGCGGTGGTCGGGCCTGCCGGGCCGACCGCTTCGTCGCGCACTGGATCGACCGGGCCGACGTAGTAAATCACGCGGTTCGTGAAGTCGACCGGCAGCTTCTCGCCCTTCGCGAGCATGTCGGCGATGCGCTTGTGTGCGGCGTCGCGGCCCGTCAGCATCTTGCCCGACAGCAGCAACGTCTGGCCCGGCGCCCACGATGCGACTTCTTCAGGCGTCAGCGTGTTCAGATCGACGCGCTTGCTCTTCTCGGTGTCCGGTTCCCACTGAACCTTCGGCCATGCGTCGAGCGACGGCGCTTCGAGTTTGGCGACGCCCGAGCCGTCGAGCGTGAAGTGCGCGTGACGGGTTGCCGCGCAGTTCGGGATGATCGCGACCGGCTTCGACGCAGCGTGCGTCGGCGCGGCCATGATCTTCACGTCGAGCACGGTGGCGAGACCGCCGAGACCCTGCGCGCCGATGCCGAGCGCGTTGACCTTCTCGTGCAGTTCGACGCGCAGCTCTTCGATCCAGTCCTTCGGGCCGCGTGCGATCACGTCCTGAATATCGATCGGGTCCATCAGCGATTCCTTCGCCATCACCATCGCTTTTTCAGCCGTGCCGCCGATGCCGATGCCGAGCATGCCCGGCGGGCACCAGCCTGCGCCCATCGTCGGCACGGTCTTCAGGATCCAGTCGACGATCGAGTCCGACGGGTTCAGCATCGCGAACTTCGACTTGTTCTCCGAGCCGCCGCCCTTGGCCGCAACCTGCACGTCGACCTTGTCGCCCGGCACGATCTCGTAGTGGATCACGGCCGGCGTGTTGTCCCTGGTGTTCTTGCGCGCGCCTTCGGGCGGGCTCACGATCGATGCGCGCAGCACGTTGTCCGGGTTCAGATAACCGCGGCGCACGCCTTCGTTGATCATGTCGGTGACGCTCATCGTCGCACCGTCCCAACGCACGTCCATACCGACCTTCACGAACACCGTGACGATGCCGGTGTCCTGGCAGATCGGGCGCTTGCCTTCGGCGCACATGCGGCTATTGGTCAGGATCTGCGCGATCGCGTCCTTCGCTGCCGGGCTCTGTTCGAGCTCGTAGGCGCGGCCGAGCGCTTCGATGTAGTCGAGCGGATGGTAGTAGCTGATGTATTGCAGCGAATCAGCGATGCTCTGGATCAGGTCTTCCTGTTTGATGACGGTCATGGCTAGCTCAGTGGGGAGTGGCGTTTATTGTCGGATCGCAGTGCGGTGCGGTCAGTCGTGCGCCTTCAGGGGAATGGAACCTTTGCTGCTGCCCACGGCGTGCAGCGCCGCGGACTCTTCGAAATGTTTGGGGTGCGTGTGCGTGGTGAGGCGATCGACCAGCGCCATGACCAGTGCGGACACGAGGAACGAGACGTGGATGATCACCTGCCACATGATCGCGTGGGTCGTGTTCTGGTCGGGGCTGATGAAGGTCTTCAGCAGATGGATCGACGAGATGCTGATCAGCGCCATCGACAGCTTCACTTTCAGCACGCCGGCGTTCACGTGATCGAGCCATTCCGGTTCGTCCGGATGACCGTCGAGACCGAGGCGCGACACGAACGTTTCATATCCGCCGATGATCACCATGATCAGCAGGTTCGAGATCATCACCACGTCGATCAGGCCCAGCACGACCAGCATGATGCTGGTTTCGTCGAGTTGCATCGACGCGGTGACCAGATGCCAGACTTCCTTCAGGAACAGCACGACGTAGACCGCCTGCGCGACGATCAGGCCGAGATAGAGCGGCACCTGGAGCCAGCGGCTCGCGAAAATGAGGAGAGGCAGCGGGCGCATCGGGCGGCGCTGGCGGGCGGAGGCGGGTCGCGAAGCGGACATAGGCAACGGTCAGATGAGGCGCGGAGGACGCAACGTGGGCTAATGCGCCGACCGGTACGCCGGCGGCGCGCGAGGGGCGGGCACGGGGTTCGGGCGACGGCGCGAGCCTCTCTCGACTGCACAGCCGGCACGCCAACCCGGCGCCGACGACGCTGCGGCGCGCGGCCACCGAAGGCCGCGGAACTCACGTCAGGCGCGCTATTGTACAGCGTCGGTCGAAATTGCTGCCGTGTGGCGGGCAGGGGCGGGCGGAATGCCCAGCCCGACTCACGACTCACGACGCGACCGGCGGCACGCGTCGCGCTTTCAGACTCGCGAGCCCGATGCCCGCGATCACGCACGCCAGCGCGACGCCGTGCGCGAGCGTGGGCCGCTCGCCGAGAAACACGATGCCGTAGAGCGCCGCCGCGACCGGCAGCACCGCGCTGAAGACGCCAGCAAGACTGCCCGGCACGTGGCGGATGCCCTTCATCCACAGCCAGAACGAGAAGATGCTGGCCGACAGTCCATACCACAGCACCAGCATCCAGACGCTCGACGGCACCGCGCGATAGTCGAACTGCGCGAGCGCGCCGGCACCGAGCGGCAGCATCAGCAACAGGCCGAACAGATGCGTGTACGCGCAGATGTCGATCGGCGCCAGCGTTTGCGTGAGACGGCGCGACAGGATGATGTACAGCGACTCGCAGCACACCGCGCCGAGCACCATCAGGTTGCCGGCGAGCGAACTCGCGCCGGCCGCGGCACTCGCATCCGGCTCGCCGTGCGCGAGGTTGATGACGACGACGCCAACGATTGCCAGCGTGATCGACGCGAGCGCGCGACCATCCGGCCGCTCCTTCAGGATCAGCCACGACAGCAGCGCGACGACCGCCGGAATCGTGCTCGTGATCACGCCGGCCTCGACCGCGCTGGTGCGCGCGACGCCGTTGAGCATCAGCAGCGTGAAGCCGAAGGTGCCGAATAGCGCCTGCAAAAACAGGTTGATCCATTCGTCGCGTTTGACGCGGCGTAGTTTGGCGACGCGCAGCAGCGGCCACAGTACCGCCATCGCGATCACGAAACGCAGGAGCGCGAACAGCGGAACAGGAACGAAGGCGACGATCGATTTACCGATACCGACATTGCTGCCGACGAGCAGCATCGAGGTAATGAGGAGCAGGGCGTAACGATTCAAGCTGGAATCCGGACGGCTAGTTCAGTTAGCATTGTAAGAGGCCGTGCAGGCCCACGTAAGTGTCAACGGAATGTGGATGGCGGGGCGGTGTGTGTTGCATTAACGTCGCGCGCATTGACGCAGCGCTTTCCGCGCGATCTAAGGGTTTTCGCCTGTTGGGCGGCCCGCCGCGCGTAAGTGGCTGGTAAGTTGCACCGCTTATGGTTAAGCATCAGGCTGGGTGCCGATTTTGATACCGATTGCCGGTCCGGCTGGCCTGCACGGATGTTGCGATGCCGCACGCACGATACACGACGAGGCGCGGCGTCGCGAGGTGGGAGACAGCGCCGCTCGCACGAGAGCGGTTCGAACAGGAAGGCGCACGCATCACGTGCGCCCGCACGGGTTTTACGTTTCATCTTCACCAAGGGGTTGTCGATGTCTGCGATTGAATCGGTTCTTCACGAACGCCGCGTTTTTCCGCCCTCCGCCGATACCGCGAAGGGCGCCACGATCTCCGGCATGGACGCGTTCCAGGCGCTGACCGCCGAAGCGGAGCGTGACTACGAAGGCTTCTGGGGGCGCCTCGCGAAAGAGACGCTGAGCTGGCACAAGCCGTTCACGAAGGTGCTCGACGAATCGAAGGCGCCGTTCTACACGTGGTTCGAAGACGGTCAGCTGAACGCGTCGTATAACAGCCTCGACCGTCATGTCGAAGCAGGCAACGGCGAGCGCGTCGCGATCGTGTTCGAAGCCGACGACGGCACCGTCACCAACGTCACCTATCGGGATCTGCTGCAACGTGTGTCGCGCTTTGCGAACGCGCTGAAAAAACGCGGCGTGAAGAAGGGCGATCCGGTCGTCATCTATATGCCGATGTCGATCGAAGGGATCGTCGCGATGCAGGCCTGCGCGCGCATCGGCGCGACGCATTCGGTGGTGTTCGGCGGCTTCTCGTCGAAGTCGCTCAACGAGCGGCTCGTCGACGTCGGCGCGGTCGCGCTGATCACGTCCGACGAACAGATGCGCGGCGGCAAGGCCTTGCCGCTCAAGAGCATCGCCGACGAAGCGCTCGCGCTCGGCGGCTGCGAGAAGGTCAAGAGCGTGATCGTGTACCAGCGCACCGGCGGCAAGGTCGCATGGGATGCGTCGCGCGACCTGTGGATGCACGAACTCACGCAGAGCGAATCGGACCAGTGCGCGCCCGAGTGGGTCGACGCCGAGCATCCGCTCTTCATCCTCTATACGTCCGGTTCGACCGGCAAGCCGAAGGGCGTGCAGCACAGCACCGGCGGCTATCTGCTGTGGGCCGCGCAAACGCTGAAGTGGACCTTCGACTGGAAACCCTCCGACGTGTTCTGGTGTACTGCCGACATCGGCTGGATCACCGGGCATAGCTACATCACGTATGGTCCGTTGACGCTCGGCGGCACCCAGGTCGTGTTCGAAGGCGTGCCGACCTATCCGGACGCCGGCCGCTTCTGGCAGATGATCGCGAAGCACAAGGTCACGCTGTTCTACACCGCGCCGACCGCGATACGTTCGCTGATCAAGGCTTCCGAAGCTGACGCGAAAGTGCATCCGAAGAGCTACGACCTGTCGACGCTGCGCATCATCGGCACGGTCGGCGAGCCGATCAATCCGGAAGCGTGGGTGTGGTACTACGAGAACGTCGGCGGCGGCCGCTGCCCGATCGTCGATACGTGGTGGCAGACCGAAACCGGCGGTCACATGATCGCGCCGATGCCGGGCGCGACGCCGCTCGTGCCGGGGTCGTGCACGTTGCCGCTGCCGGGCATCATGGCCGCGGTCGTCGACGAAACCGGGCAGGACGTGCCGAACGGGCAGGGCGGCATTCTGGTCGTCAAGCGTCCATGGCCGTCGATGTTGCGCAACGTGTGGGGCGACCCGGACCGCTATAAGAAGAGCTACTTCCCCGAAGAGCTCGGCGGCAAGCTGTATCTCGCCGGCGACGGCGCGGTGCGCGACAAGGACACCGGCTACTTCACGATCATGGGCCGCATCGACGACGTGCTGAACGTGTCGGGTCACCGTCTCGGCACGATGGAAATCGAGTCGGCGCTGGTCGCCAATCCGCTCGTCGCGGAAGCGGCGGTGGTGGGTCGTCCCGATGCGACCACCGGCGAAGCGGTGTGCGCGTTCGTCGTGCTGAAGGGTGCGCGTCCGCAAGGCGATGCGGCGGTGAAGCTCGCGAACGAGTTGCGCAACTGGGTCGGCAAGGAGATCGGTCCGATCGCGAAACCGAAGGACATCCGCTTCGGCGAGAACCTGCCGAAGACGCGTTCGGGCAAGATCATGCGCCGCTTGCTGCGCTCGCTCGCGAAGGGCGAGGCGATCACGCAGGACGTGTCGACGCTGGAGAACCCGGCGATTCTCGATCAGCTTGGCGAATCGCTCTGAGTGCGTGACCGTGGGGCCGTGTCCGGCTTCTCGTTCAGATGACTGGCGTTAAAGTGGGCCGCGGCAAGCGGCCCACTTTAACGACCGGCTTCAAGTCGTCTGTTTCAACCGGCATCGCGCGGACAATCCCGATTGCCTGGCCGAAGCCTTTTTGATAAACAGGCGCATGGCCGCGCCTCATCCTCCTTCCCGTACCACGCTGAACCCCGCGCCCGAACCGCCGCCGGTTTCGGCGGCGATGGCGCTCGCGCATCGCAAGTACTGGCGCTTCAATCTGGCGTTGATCGCGACGTTGATGACGCTGGGCTTCGTCGTATCGTTCGTCGTGCCGTTGCTGGCGCCAATGCTCGAGCCGGTGCGTATCGGTGGCTTCAGGCTGCCGTTCTACTTCGGCGCGCAGGGCGCGATCCTGATCTACCTCGCGCTGATCGTCGTCTATATCGTGCTGATGCAGCGCGCCGACCGGCAGTTGCAGCGTACCCTCGATGCGGATTCGCAGCAGCGCGCCACAAGCGATGCCACCGCGGATTCCGCGGCGAATCCGGCCAACGGCGCAGGCACGGGCGTCGACGGCGGGACGTCGGCCGTGCGCGGACGCTGAACGATGAAGCTCACGCATCGACTGATCCGCTCGTACGCGTTTTATACGCTCGGCTTTCTGCTGTTCGTCTATGTGATGTGGCGCATCGAACGTCATACCGGACCCGGCGTATGGATCGGCTATGTGTTCCTGTTCGTGCCGATCGCGGTGTATGCGGTGATCGGCGTGCTGTCGCGCACGTCCGATCTGGTCGAATACTACGTGGCCGGGCGGCGCGTGCCGTCGGCGTTCAACGGCATGGCGACCGCGGCCGACTGGTTGTCGGCGGCGTCGTTCATCGGTCTGGCGGGGTCGATCTATGTGACCGGCTACGACGGCCTCGCGTATCTGATGGGCTGGACCGGCGGCTACTGCCTCGTCGCGTTCCTGCTCGCGCCGTACGTGCGCAAGCTCGCGCGCTACACGATTCCCGATTTTCTCGGCACGCGCTTTTCGAGTAACGCCGTACGCGGACTCGCCGCGTTGGCCGCGATCCTGTGCTCGTTCGTCTATCTGGTCGCGCAGATCCAGGGCGTCGGCCTGATTGCGACGCGCTTCATCGGCGTCGATTTCGCGGTCGGCATTTTCTGCGGACTCGCGGGCATTCTGGTGTGCTCGTTTCTCGGCGGCATGCGCGCGGTCACATGGACGCAGGTCGCGCAGTACATCATCCTGATCGCGGCGATCCTGATACCGGTGTCGATGATCGCGCACAAGGACGGCCTCGGCTGGGTGCCGCAACTCAACTATGGACGCCTGATGGCGCGCATGGAAGGGCTCGAGAAGGAGGTGCGCGACGCGCCGCTCGAGCAGCGCGTGCGCGACGACTATCGACGTCGCGCCGCGCTGATGCAACGGCGGCTCGATACGTTGCCGCAATCGTTCGTCGACGAGAAGCAGCGGCTCACCGTGGAGGTCGCCGATCTGCGCCGCCATAACGGGCCGCTGCGCGAGATCAAGGAGCGCGAGCGCGCGCTCGAACAGTTTCCGCGCGATGCCGCGGCCGCGCAGATCGTCTGGAGCCAGCAGCGCGACGAGATGCTGATGCGCGCGGCCGCACCGGTGCCGATGCACGAGCCGTTTCCCGCAACCGGCGACGAAGACCGCCGCACGCATACGCGCAATTTCCTGTCGCTGCTGCTGTGTCTGTCGTTGGGCACCGCGAGCCTGCCGCATATCCTGACGCGCTACAACACGACGACCTCGGTCGCCTCCGCGCGACGCTCGGTCGGCTGGACGCTGTTCTTCGTCGCGCTGTTCTATCTGACGGTGCCGGTGCTGGCCGTGCTGATCAAGTACGAGATCCTGACGAACCTGGTCGGCCATCACTTCGCCGATTTACCGCAATGGCTGATGCCATGGCGCAAGGTCGAGCCGAGCCTGATCAGCCTCGTCGATGCGAACGGCGACGGCATCGTGCGCTGGAGCGAGATCCAGATGCAGCCCGATATGGTCGTGCTCGCGGCGCCGGAGATTGCCGGCTTGCCGTACGTGATGTCGGGGTTGATTGCGGCGGGGGCGTTGGCGGCGGCGTTGTCGACTGCGGACGGATTGCTGCTGACGATCGCGAATGCGCTATCGCACGACGTGTACTACCACATGATCGATCCGAATGCGTCGAGTCAGCGGCGCGTGACGATCTCGAAGATTCTGTTGCTGGGGGTCGCGCTGTTTGCGTCGTACGTCGCGTCGCTGAATACGGGGAATATTCTGTTTCTGGTGGGCGCGGCGTTTTCGCTGGCGGCGTCGAGTCTGTTCCCGGTGCTCGTGCTCGGCGTGTTCTGGAAGCGCACGACGCGGCTCGGCGCGGTAGCGGGGATGGTGGCGGGGCTCGTCGTGTGCATCTACTACATCGTGTCGACGTATCCGTTCTTCACGCAGATGACGGGTTTCACCGGGGCGCGCTGGTTTGGTATCGAGCCGATCAGTTCGGGGGTGTTCGGGGTGCCGGCCGGGTTTCTGGTGGCGATCGGGGTGAGCCTGATGGATCGGAAGGCGGATGCTTATACGATGGCGTTGGTGGATTATATTCGGCATCCGTAGGGGGGCTTGTTGCTTTTCTCTTTCTTCTCTCTCGTCATGCGCCGGGATAATTCCGCGTAATTCCGTGAAGCCCACTGCTGTCAATGACTTCGCACGGAGCTTTTCGAGCAGCACCGTCCGATGATGGAGGAGTGGGCAGGGCACATCTTGTCGTTGTAGTTGTTGTGGTGGCACCAATGGAAAGCCTCGCCGAAGCGAGGCCTCCGAAGTGCCAAACCCTACGCAAGTGCATCCAGGAGATAAAGCGCGACAGCTAACACCATGATCCCGATCGTGTAATACGTCCATCGCCTTATGGTCCATTTGTGCCACGCGTAGACGTTCACCGCCGCAAATAAAATTGCAGGTCCCAAAAAATACCCGAAAAGAAACAGGCCGGCCCACCACGGGGTCGGGCATTTTCCGAGTTCATGGCATCCCGTAGCAACTTTATGCGGGTCGCGAAACCAGTCGAAGCGGCTGAGCACGAGCATACAAGCCCATGTGAGCCAACATCCATAAACGAAACCGGCTAGGCCAACTGCACATCGCTTCACTTGATTTCCCAAAAAAGAATTGACCTTGAGCTTCGAAGGTCCGACCAACTTGCATCCGAGACGAATGTTGCACCTTGTCTGAACGAATTGCCTCGCCGCAGGCAACGCTTCGTCACCCCAATGGATTGTGTGAGGGGCAGCGTTGTCGGTGTAAATGCGGGGCAGCACGCCCGAAGAGTCCAGTCGCCTCGATTCAACGTACCCGTCAGCAGTTTCTATGCAATAGGGGGCACGTTTTTGGTAGTTGATTGGCTCCATGCGAGTTTCGTGGGCTGGCACGTGTTATCTTTCCCGCCCGGCTAACGGCAAGTATGTTCAAATGCCCAAGCCGACCCAGAATCTCGTATCGCAAATGAAAATCTTTGGCGCTGTCTGTACCTTTGTCGTCCTCGCATGGCTCATTGCCAGTACGAGCATTCCACACGCTCCTGCGGTCCAGCCTTGTTCGCCTGAGTGGTTCACGTATCTGGATTCACACTACGGCAATACGTCGGATGCAGAAGGGCATGGCCCAGATCCAGGTGACGCAGAATGGTTCAACGCGTTCGAACGTCAAGCCAAGCTTCCTGATAGCCATGATCTCTCTTCTAATAGTCAGCGTTGTCAGCTTATTCAAAGCGAATTGGCACGTCGCATCTATATCGTCAACCAGAACCTGGGTTTTATAACTTCATTTTGAAGGTGGCGTGAGTTGGAATTTGGCTCGCATTTCCTCAACTATCACCATGCCATATCTGCCAGGGCACGCCCGTCCCTCGTTACCAGGCGCTAGAAGCTGATATTCGCGGTGACCACCCAACGCAGTAACGTTAAAATATTCCTTTAGTGTGGCGATCAGAGCAGATAAAGCGTTGATCTGGGTATCTGGTGGCCTCGTGGGATTAGGCGCAATTTTGTCGTACACAATGCTGGGCGAATCAATAACCTTCTGTTCGATCGATTCACGACTGTATTCCTGTTGCCAAGCCTCACCACGTTCAGCCAAATTTTCAAGTAAGACGATGCCGATCTTTCCAGTATTGTCGCCTGCCACATGAGAACCCTTGAAGCGGATATCACGAGCTTCAATCAATTCTCCCGGACATGACACAGCGTAGTGGTAGCCAATATCGTCAAAGCCATGCTTGTCCATGTCGTAGTTTTGAGCGTCATGCATTTGCTTGATTGCCCCTTGCACATTCCCAGCGCATGAATAACTACGTCCGGCATGATGAATTACTATGTCGTGGTAGTCCCAGTTGGGCATCAACGCGTGTGCAGGCGGTTTTGCGTCCCATGAGGATCGCTCAAGCAACGTATAGCCGTTCTTCTTTAGTCGCGTAATGATTGCCTGTCGCGTTGCGGCACGGTTGTTGACGGAGATCGAAATAGCGTCGTCTTTGCTGCTGCCGACAACGGTACGCGCAGAAGTCCAGTGCTCAATCTTATAATCCGCCACGGTCAAGCCTCCATGTACGGTTTCAGTGCGCGCTTCGGCGACGCAAAAACCACGTGGATATCAAACGGCTAGAAGTGGGCGCGCAAATTCGGACGGTCGGATAAGTGGAACGCTCGGGGCCTGAGCCGGCGATAATGCCGACAAAGGAACCAGGAAGATGACGAAGAGAACCCGACGGACGCACTCAGCCGCGTTC
>NZ_JABBFZ010000033.1 GCF_012927125.1 Paraburkholderia antibiotica | reverse complement strand
AACCATTGTTGTCCACGCTGCCGTTGACATTCAGCGAGCCATTGTCGGTGTTCACCGTGCCGTTGTTCGACAGGCTGCCATTGATGTCTGTCGAGCCACCGTTGCTGGTGTCGATCGTACCGTTCTCATCGTTCGACACGTTGCCCGTCACGTTCAACGTGCCATTGTCCGTCGTGCTGACGTTGCCGCTGTTGTTCAGGTCGCCACCGATGCTGGTCGTGCCGTTATCGGTCGTGTTCAGCAAACCATTGTTGTCCACGCTGCCGTTGACATTCAGCGAGCCATTGTCGGTGTTCACCGTGCCGTTGTTCGACAGGCTGCCATTGATGTCTGTCGAGCCACCGTTGCTGGTGTCGATCGTACCGTTCTCATCGTTCGACACGTTACCGGTTACATTCAGCGTGCCGTTGTCCGTCGTGCTGACATTGCCGCTGTTGTTCAGGTCACCGCCGATATTCGTCGTGCCGTTATCGGTCGTGTTCAGCGAACCGTTGTTGTCCACGCTGCCGTTGACGTTCAGCGAGCCGTTGTCGGTGTCCACCGTGCCGTTGTTCGACAGGTTACCGTTGATGTCTGTCGAGCCACCGTTGCTGGTGTCGATCGTGCCGTTTTCGTCGTTCGACACGTTGCCCGTCACGTTCAGCGTGCCGTTATCCGTCGTGCTGACGTTGCCGCTGTTGTTCAGGTCACCGCCGATGCTGGTCGTACCGTTAGCGGTCGTGTTCAGCGAACCGTTGTTGTCCACGCTGCCGTTGACATTCAGCGAGCCGTTGTCGGTGCCCACCGTGCCGTTGTTCGACAGGTTGCCACCGATATCGGTCGAACCACCATTGCTGGTATCGAGCGTGCCATTGTTCGACACGTTGCCCGTCACGTTCAGCGTACCGTTATCGGTCGTGCTGACGTTGCCGCTGTTGTTCAGGTCGCCGCCGATGCTGGTCGTACCGTTAGCGGTCGTGTTCAGCGAACCATTGTTGTCCACGCTGCCGTTGACGTTCAGCGAGCCGTTGTCCGTCGTGCTGACGTTGCCGCTGTTGTTCAGGTCGCCGCCGATGCTGGTCGTACCATTAGCGGTCGTGTTCAGCGTGCCGTTATTGTCCACGCTGCCGTTGACGTTCAACGAGCCGTTGTCGGTGTCCACCGTGCCGTTGTTCGACAGGCTACCGTTGATGTCCGTCGAACCGCCATTGCTGGTATCGATCGTGCCGTTTTCATCGTTCGACACGTTGCCCGTCACGTTCAGCGTGCCGTTATCACCGCTCGTGTTCAACGAACCATTGTTGTCCACGCTGCCGTTGACATTCAGCGAACCATTGTCGGTGTCGACCGTGCCGTTGTTATCCAGGCTACCGTTGATGTCCGCCGAGCCACCGTTGCTGGTGTCGATCGTGCCGTTCTCGTCGTTCGACACGTTGCCCGTCACATTCAGCGTGCCATTGTCCGTCGTGCTGACGTTGCCGCTGTTGTTCAGGTCGCCGCCGATGCTGGTCGTGCCGTTAGCGGTCGTGTTCAGCGTGCCATTGTTGTCCACGCTGCCGTTGACATTCAGCGATCCATTGTCGGTGTCGACCGTGCCGTTGTTCGACAGGTTACCGTTGATATCGGTCGAGCCGCCGTTGCTGGTGTCGAGCGTGCCGTTTTCGTCGTTCGAGACGTTGCCCGTCACGTTCAGCGTGCCATTGTCGGTCGTGCTGACGTTGCCGCTGTTGTTCAGGTCACCACCAATGCTGGTCGTGCCGTTAGCGGTCGTGTTCAGCGTGCCGTTGTTGTCCACGCTGCCGTTGACGTTCAGCGAACCGTTGTCGGTGTCGACTGTGCCGTTGTTCGACAGGCTGCCATTGATATCCGTCGAACCGCCATTGCTGGTGTCGAGCGTGCCGTTATTCGACACGTTGCCCGTCACGTTCAGCGTGCCGTTGTCCGTCGTACTGACATTGCCGCTGTTGTTCAGGTCACCGCCGATACTGGTCGTGCCGTTATCGGTCGTGTTCAGCGTGCCGGTATTGTCCACGCTGCCGTTCACGTTCAGCGAACCATTGTCGGTATCAATCGTGCCATTGTTCGACACGTTGCCCGTCACGTTCAGCGTACCGTTGTCCGTCGTGCTGACGTTGCCGCTGTTGTTCAGGTCGCCGCCGATACTGGTCGTGCCGTTAGCGGTCGTGTTCAGCGTGCCATTATTGTCCACGCTGCCGGTGACGTTCAGCGAACCATTGTCGGTATCCACCGTGCCGTTGTTCGACAGGCTACCGTTGATGTCCGTCGAACCGCCATTGCTGGTGTCGATCGTGCCGTTTTCATCGTTCGACACGTTGCCCGTCACGTTCAGCGTGCCGTTGTCGGTGCCCACCGTGCCGTTGTTCGACAGGCTGCCATTGATGTCTGTCGAGCCACCGTTGCTGGTGTCGATCGTGCCGTTTTCGTCATTCGACACGTTGCCCGTCACGTTCAGCGTGCCATTGTCGGTCGTGCTGACATTGCCGCTATTGTTCAGGTCACCACCGATACTGGTCGTGCCGTTAGCGGCCGTGTTCAGCGTGCCGTTATTGTCCACGCTGCCGTTGACGTTCAGCGAACCGTTGTCGGTCGTGCTGACGTTGCCGCTGTTGTTCAGGTCACCGCCGATGTTGGTCGTGCCGTTGTCTCCGCTCGTGTTCAACGAACCATTGTTGTCCACGCTGCCGTTGACATTCAGCGAACCGTTGTCGGTGTCCACCGTGCCGTTGTTCGACAGATTACCGTTGATGTCGGTCGAGCCGCCATTGCTGATGTCGAGCGTGCCGTTCTCGTCGTTCGACACGTTACCCGTCACATTCAGCGTGCCGTTATCCGTCGTGCTGACATTGCCGCTGTTGTTCAGGTCACCACCAATATTGGTCGTACCGTTGTCGCCGCTCGTGTTCAACGAACCATTGTTGTCGACGCTTCCGTTCACGTTCAGCGAACCATTGTCGGTGTCGACCGTGCCGTTGTTCGACAGGTTACCGCCGACATCAGTCGAGCCACCATTGCTGGTGTCAAGCGTGCCGTTCTCACCGTTCGAGACGTTGCCCGTCACATTCAGCGTACCGTTATCCGTCGTGCTGACGTTGCCGCTGTTGTTCAGGCCACCACCAATGTTGGTCGTGCCGTTATCACCGCTCGTGTTCAGCGAACCATTATTCTCGACGTTGCCGCCAATATTCAGCGAACCACTATCAGTATCAATCGTCCCGTTGTTCGACAGGTTGCCACTGACATCAGTCGAGCCGCCATTGCTGGTATCGAGCGTGCCGTTGCTGCCAACGGTCGCGTCACCCAGAATACTCAGGGAGGCGTTCTCCGATACTGCCGTCGACCCATTCAGCTCCGTGCCGACTCCGGTGCTCGACTCGCCCGCAATACTCGCCTTCGCGTTACCGCTCAGATTCAGGCTGCTGCCCGGATCCTCAAGGAAGCCCGTCCCATGGGTCGAATTACCCGCGATCGTGATCGTGCCGTTGTCCGTGGCATTGAGGTTTGCACTCAGCTCCACGGCCGTGCCGTTGACCGACGTACCCGTCAGGTTCAGCGAGCCGTTACCCGTGATCTGCGTATCGCCGTTGAAGTCGTTACCCGTGCCGTTGACCGAACTGCCGAACGCATTGACCGTACCATTGCCGGTGATGTTCATCACGGCACGCGGCGTCATGCTCTCCAGCACCCCGATGCCGTCCACGGAGCTACCGTTGAGGTTAAGCGTCGAGTCGGCCGACACATTCGTGCTGCCGTTCAGCCGCACGCCCGTGCCGTCACCGGTGGACGTGCCATGGAGATTGACCACTGCGTCGCCGCTCATATCCAGCGAACCGTTCGCGTCCTGTGAAACGCCGACACCCGTCACCGTGCTGCCGGTCACGTTCAGCGTCGCCATATCCGTCACCGTGACGTTGCCCAGCTCTACCCCGGTGCCCGCGTTCGAGCTGCCCGCGATGTTCATCGCGAGGTTGCCGTCCAGCGTCAGGCCATCGCCCGCGCCCAGGTAAATCGCTGCGCCCGTGTTCGACGTACCGTTCAACGAAACGGTCGTGCCCGACGTGGCGTTAATCGCCCCGCCCAGGCCCAAGCCACTGCCGCTATCCGAATTGCCATGAACGATCAGGCTGCTATTTCCCGTCAGCGTATTGGTGCCGGTCAGATCCACACCATCGCCAGTGACCGAATTACCCGAAATATTGGCCTTCGCGCTGCCGCTCAGGTTCAGATTGCTGCCCGGATCCTCCTGGAAACCCGTCCCATTGGTCGAATTCCCCGCGATCGTGATCGTGCTGTTGTTCGTGGCATTGAGGTTCGAGCTCAGTTCCACCGCCGTGCCATTGACCGATGTGCCCGTCAGGTTCAGCGCCCCATTGCCCGTGAGCTGGGTGTCGCCGTTAAAGTCGTTACCCGTGCCATTGACGGAACTGCCGAAGGCATTGACGTGGCCATTGCCGCTGATATTCATGACAGCGTGCGGCGTCATGCTCTCCAGCACGCCGGTACCGTCCACCGAACTACCCGTCATGTTCAGCGTCGAGTTGTCCGATACATTCGTACTGCCGTTCAGACGCACACCCGTGCCGTTACCCGTGGCCGTGCCATTGAGACTGACCACTGCAGAATTGTTCGTATTGAGCGAACTATTCACGTCCTGTGAAACGCCAACGCCCGTATTCGACGTACCGGTCACGTTGAGCGTGCTGTTGCCCGATACGTTCACCGACTGGGAAAGGTTGACACCAGCCGAGTTGGCCGATGCGCCGATGAGATTGAGGCGGCCGCCGGTTACCGCCGCGCCGCCGCCAAGCAGCACGCCGTCGCTTGTCTGCGACGTGCCGTTGAGCGTTACCGCGGCATTGTTGTTCACCGCAACGATACCGCTTGTATGCACCCCACCGTTGCCGTTGGCCGTCAAGCTACCCGTGCCGTTAACCGTGAGGTTGTGTCCGAACGAAATGCCGGCTGCGTTGCCGCCGCTGCCCGTTCCGCTCAGGTTGACCACGCCATTGTTCGACAGGTTGAAGTTTGCGTCGCCGGCAAAAGCGACCCCACTCGTATTGGCGGAGTTGCCCGTGACGTTCAGGCTGCCATTCGAGACACTTTCGGTCGCGTTGGTGGCGAAATACACGCCGATATTGGTGTTGGAGGTACCGTTGAGCACCAGATTCCCGCCGGTGACATTCAGCGGAGTATTCACGTAGATGCCATAGCCGCCATTCGAACCACCGACAACGGTCAGAGCACCATTACCAGACACCGACACGTTTCCAGCGAGGTCGATACCGTCGAGGGTAGTACTCTGCGTCGTGCCGATGAGCGTCAAACTTCCGTTGCCGCTAGCGGCCAGACTGGTGTTTGCAGCGAGGCTCAGACCGTGGCCTGTATTCGACGTGCCGTTGAACGTCACATTGCCCGAAGTCACCGAGTACGACGACGGCGAGTTGCTGAAGTTGATGCCATAGCCGGAACCACCGGCCACGCCGGTGACCGTGAAGTTGCCGCCATTGAAGGTGACCCGGCTGAAGTTCAGCGTCACACCGCTGGCGTTGCCGGTCGGCCCCGTCGTACCGGTGATGTTCAACGTGCCGTTGCCGGAGACCGCCACGCTCCCGCACAAGTTCAGACCGTCGACGGTGCCGTTCGACGTCTTGCCGCTAAGCGTCACATTGCCGGTGCCGCTCACCGCCACGTTGGTGCCGATGTTCAAGCCCACGCCGCTATTCGACGTGCCGTTAAACGACACGCTGCCGACGTTCACATTGATATTTCCGAGCGTCGACGCGAACAGAATACCGGTACCGGCGCCATTCGACTGGCCGGTGACGTTCACCGTGGTGGCGCCGGACATCGTGATACAGCCGCCGAAATTCACACCCGTACTGTTATTCGAACTGCCGCCAACGTCCAGCGTAGCGCTGTTGCCGACCGTGACACATCCGCTAAAACTCGCACCGGTGCCGAGGTTCGATACGCCGGTGACACTCAGCGTGCCGTTATCGGTGATGTTGTTATATACGCCGTTGAAATTCGCGCCCGTGCCGTTGCCGTTCGAGGTCCCCGTGACATTCACCGCACCGCTGCCATTCACCGTGACGCAGCCACTGATGTTCGCACCGACACCGTTGCCGTCCGACGTGCCGTTCACGGTTATCTCAGCAGTATTGGACACGTTGAGACGGCCACCCAACAGTACGCCTGCGCCATTGCCCAACGAGGTGCCCTGGATACCCATCGCACCGCTGCCACTCAACGTCACGCAGCCAGCGATGTTCGTGCCCGTGCCGCTGCCGCCCGCGTTGCCGGTGACATTCGTCACACCATTACCGCTCACCGTGACGCAGCCGCCGATGTACGCTCCCGTGCCGTTGCCGACCGAGGTGCCAGCGATATTCGTCGAGGCATTGCCGCTCACCGTGACACAACCGGCGAGATTCGTTCCCGTGCCGTTGCCGAACGAGGTGCCGGTGATATTCGTCGAGGCATTGCTGCTCACCGCGATACAACCGGTGACGGCGACGCCCCCACCGCTACCATTCGACGTACCGCCGATAGTCACGTTGGAGGTATCCGTCGCATTGAGACTGCCCGCCATATATACGCCCGAGCCATTGCCCGTGGCCACGCCGGTAATATTGACGACGCTGCTGCCGTTAACGGTCATGGTCTGGCCCGCGCCGATGTTCACGCCAGAGCCATTGCTGCCATAGGACGTACCGACGACAATCATCGTGCCATTTGTCACCGTAATGTTCGGGCTTCCGCTCGCACCTTGCGCAACGCCGGCGCTGTTGCCATAGGAAACGCCGGTGACAGTAAAGCAGCCACCCGAGGTGATGTTGTTGAAGCCGTTGAGGAGCACGCCGTAATTGCTGTTCGATGTACCGTTGAACGACACGGTAGCGCCGTTGGAAACGTTCAACGGCGACAAACCTAAGCACGAACGGATGATGCCGGTGCCGGAATTGGAGGTGCCGATGACGTTCAGGCTGCTGCCGGCGCCGGTGACCGTGGAGTTACCATAAGAATCCACGCCATCGCCAGAATTGGACTGGCCGGTAATGTTAAGAGTGCCGTTGTTGACAGTAAGCACCTGAGCAGGAGTGGCTAGCGTCAAAACACCGGACGATGTGTTCGACACACCGACGATCGAAGCGCTACCGCCGTTCAGCGTTATGCCGCCATTGGTGCTGGTGATATAAACGCCATACCCGCCACTCGATTGTCCGAAGACGTTCAGTACGCCGTTTCCGGATACCTGCACACCGTTCGAAAAATCCACGCCATCGTTGCTGCTACCGTTCGTGACGCCGACGAGGTTCAACGTGCCGTTGTCGGTGACCGTCACCAGTCTATTGAAGCCGAGGCCCACGCCTGTGCCGGTCTGAGTGGTACTGTTGACGCTCAACGTGCCATTCCCGGATACCGCCAGATTGATACCCGAAATGCACACGCCGCTACTTGCGCCGGTGGTATTCGAAGTACCCGTGATATTCAACGTGCTGCTATCGGTTGCCGTCACGTTACTCCCGGACAGCTGCACACCGATGCCGGAATTCGACGTTCCGCGAATGGTCGCGTTACCGCTTGCGTTCGTCGCCACGTTCCCGGAGATGCACACGCCAACGCCGGTACCGGAGTTACCAGAAACGTTCAGCGTGCCGTTACCGCCCACCGTTACGTTGGTCCCGGAGATGCACGCGCCACTGCCGGTGTTCGATGCGCCAGCAATGGCCACATTGCTGCTGCCGTTCACCGACACGCACCCCGACACACATGCTCCCGTGTTGGAACCGTTCGTGGTACCGCCGATCGTCGTCGTGCTATCCGTCACGCTCAGGTTGCCGTTGACAAACACGCCCATGCCGGTGCTCGTACCCAACGCCGTACCGGTAATGTTCACCACGCTGTTGTTGGACGCGGACACATTGCCGACCAACCACACACCATTGCCGGAGGACGTCGTGCAGCCCACCCCCGACGTACCGTTGAGCGTCACGCTACCACCGTTGACCGTCACCGGCGAGCTCACGTACACACCGGTACCGGTGGTGCCGTATGCCGTACCCGTGACATTCAGCGCGCCGTTACCGGTTACCGACACGGCGCCGGACAGATTCACGCCATTGACACCGACGTTCGATCTCGTCGTCGTACCAGCGATGGTCAGGTTACCGCCCGCCACGTTCACCGGAGCAGCGACGGACACGCCGGCACAGGTGCCGGCCGTCGTGCCGTTAACGGTCACGTTACCGGAGCTCACGTTCAGCCCGTTCGCGTAAACGCCAAAACCGGCACCAGTGCCAGTCTCCGAGCCGGTGATGTTCAGCGAACCCGTGCCGTTGAAGTTCAGCGCGCTACCCAGGTAAACGCCAGCGTTGCCGTTAGCGCTACCCACGATCGAACCGCCACCGATGTTGTTTAGTACACCAGACAGATTGACGGCGACGTTATTCGCGATATTAGTGGTGTTGCCCGAAACGGTCAGTTCGCCACCGCCCAGGTTAATCGATGTATTGGCTGCTGTAGAGACGGAACCGGATCCGTTATTGCCCGCATCCGCCGTCAGATTCAGGTTCAATTTCCCCGAGGTAGACGTGATGTTGCCTCGCAGCGCGATGCTGCCATTGGCCGTCAACGTCAGCGACGTGTTGCTCGTACTCGTGTCGGTAATGTCCGCGCCCGCCAGCTGCGTAATGTTGCCGGTCGCGTTACCGCTACTCGCCGTCGTGATCGTTACGTTCGTGCCGTTGCTCAGTGCGGAGCTGATCGTCGTATTGCTTACTGTTGCGGTCGTGTTGCTGCCGCCGCTGAACGTGCCGTCGCTGAGATTGCCCGTAAAGTTGGCATCGGTGCCACCGATCGTGACATCGGTCGGATCGATGAGCCAGTGCCCGGCCTCGCCGTTGGGCGCTGCGGCCGAGATGCTGCCTTGCACATCCAGCGTGTGGCCCGAGGTCTCCACGAATCCACCGTTGCCGTGTGCGGAACCTGCGTCGATGGTCACACCCGCGCCCACCACGGTCTGGTTCGCGAAGTTCACCGACGAAATCAGGGAAGATGCCGAGCTATTGGCCACATGACCCAGGCTGTCGCCGCCGACGATCACCGTACCGCCCTGGCCGTCACCGGAAACATTGACGCTCGCATTGCCGAACAGACCCACGCGATCGCCCGTCAGCACCACGGTGCCGCCCGTGCCACCCGCGGTAGTGTTCGAGGCGTCGATCCGTCCCGTCACCACCGTGTCGCCTGTGTTACCCGCATCGGCTACCACGGTCCCGGCCTTGACGACGCCGGACAGGTTAACCACCGTGTCGAGCACCGTGTTCGCACCTCGCGCGGTCAGCAGCACCGATCCGTTACCGGCCTCGATATTTCCGCTGCTGTCCACCAGCGCGTTGGCCGTCGCATTGTTCAGCGTCACCGAAATGCCCTGGCCGTTGTTCAGCGCCACCGTCGCACTGTCGCCGGCCGCCAGCACCACCTGGCCACCCGGCGCGTTGATCGTGCCGGCGTTCCTCACCTGGTCGGCGGCGAGGACCACGTAGCCTTGCGCGTTGATCGTGCCATTGTTCACGATCCCGGCGTTCACACCGGTCGAGCTCAGATCCAGCGCGCCACCCGCCATGAACTGGTTCGGGTCGATGTTCTTCGTGGTCGCCAGCAGCGACCCCACGTTCACCACCGAGCCACCGCCGAACAGGATGCCGTTAGCGTTCTGGATCAGCACCTGGCCGTTGGCGAGGAGACTGCCTTGAATGTTCGAGGGCACGCCGCCCACCACGCGATTGAGCGTCTGCGACGTCGAATTCGGCTGAACGAACTGGACCGTGTTGCCCGAGCCGATATTGAAGGTGCTCCAGTTGATCGCCCCGCGCTGCGTTCCCTGGGTGATCGTCATCGTGTTGCTGTTTTGACCGATGTTGATCTGGCCGCCCACGACCTGGCCGCCTGTAGGCAACGACTGCGCGAAGGTCACGGATGGGGCCGCGAGGAACAAGGCGAGCGACATCGACGTCAGCATCGACACCACGCCTGAACCGAAAGCTGAAGCGGAAGCGGGTGCGGATACGCCAGAACCGGAGCTTTCCCCCGGTTGCTTACCCTGACTATTTGCTGTCTCCTCAACCGCCACGAGCATGCCAAGTCGTTTGCTGAAGACCTTCTTGAATCGGCCTTTATTCATTTGTAATCCTAATTTAATTCAATTAAAAGCAAACGACTCTGGCAATCAAAACTCAACCGAGAAGTTTTCTGTCTGGGGTGGCATCCTCGCCCGCATCGTTCTGGTATCGATGCCCCCAATCCGCACAAAATCAAATGACGAGCCGGCGCTCGTGAATTCCGCCGTCCGGCCGCTTATCGCACCCGTGATTCCACTGACAACCTCCGCACCGGTTTTTCACGCATAGTGCTGCGCACTATGTCGTGACTAGCCAAAATAAAATGTCGAACGAACGCTGGGAAAAATGCCTACTGCCGTGCCTCTTGACGCTCGTCCGACTCATCTCCTGCCAACACCACAACCGCCAACGGGCCGGCAATACACGCGCGATTTCGTGATCAATGAATCGCGCTCACGATGCTGTTCTCGGCGGAATTCAAATGTCAGGAAAATATGACCCGGGGATAAATGAACGCTTCAAAAAGTTGAGAGCTATCAGTTTTCCCTTCGCTATCTCGATGCAGGAGGAAATTGCTGCTCTTCAATTTCACCTACGACGCTATGAGCAACAGCCTGACTTAGTTCGTCATGCTTGACGCCCTCGCCGGTAACTACTCCCCATCCCATGCTTCGACAACATCTACTACCGATATACGCTACGCCATCACACCGAACCCAGGAGCCGCGCTGGCATCGCCAATTCGAGCGTCAGGGACAGACCATTCGCTAGCATTCTAGAACCGCAAAACAGCATTGATGCAATTTAGGTTGCGTGTTTGAAAGAAACCGTCTAACTTCACGAAACTGTAGATACGAACGAATTCATGAGCTGCAGACTGGATGCAACGCGGCCCGTTTTGCGCGGTGACTTCGCTCGCTTGCGCATACGAACCTGCATCGTTTCGCACAACTCTTTGGCGGCCGCGCCATATAGCTCATGCAGCAGACGCGTTAGCACACCCGATTCGCTCCAGGCGAGAAACCGCCGATTGCACGTCTGATACGACGGATATCTGCGCGGCATGGCGGACCACACACCGCCGCTGCAGATAACCCATAGCACGCCATTCAGTACTTCACGCGTATTGGCTAACGGCCGACCGCGCATATCGCGCCGCGGCCGCAATTCGGGAAGTAACCCGGCAACACGCTGCCATTCTTCATTGCTGATATCGCGGTAATTCGTCACGATTCCCTCTCTGGGCGAAGCATTCAGAGGAAAGATATAGCTGTAGTCATTTCGGATAAATCTGACGTGTACGAATTTCTGGATACGCGCTCCACACGATTTCTCAAAAATCACAAAATAAACAATTAAATCAATAAGTTACAAAATGTCAAAGAAGGTGCGACACGTTGAACTGGGGCGTCCACAGTCCTAAATCAAACGTTCCATTTAGTACACTTCTTCAGCGGCGACCTCACCAGCCAATCAATGCTCGCTCCCGTACCCCTTGGAAACACGGCCAGGCGTCGATCAAACGGATTGAGTTGCTCGCAGGAAAATGGGCGGATGTAGTCAGCCAGGGCATCCTCGGCTTGCCCGACATATCGACTCACGGCGCAGCGCCAGTCATGGAGTCGGATCGGTGACCTATCTGCTATAGCACCCTGACCTTTCGCAAACCGCCATCGACTTGACGCCACATGCCCTGGGTCCGCGCCTGACAGAACGCCAATATGGAATGGCGAAGACTAGACCGGTAGCACATGAACGGTCTCTGAGGCACGACCAGTGCCAAAAATCAAACGGCAAAACATAAAGCGATCGGCATATCTACCGGTCATTGCATCTTCAATATCGCCTGATTGAATTGGATTGCATTGAAGCTGGCCACCCGCCTGTTCCTATATGTCGCATACCCGCAGTACTCAAACATCATCCAATTTATCTTTCATATATCTTTCATTTTAATTTCAGTATTATTACATACAAATACTGCAATGTCGTAGAGAAAACACCTGAGATACCGACGCTAACCACCGAGGCGACTCTGTGTGGCTGCTCCATGAAGTCAAACCACGGAGATTCTATGGAATGTATTGCCCCTCGCCTGCCCATCGCTGCCGCACCCGATAGCCGAGGAGACGCCGCCCGTTGTTCGGCCTGCGCGATGCAAAAAATCTGCATACCCAAGAATGGGGACAGTTCAACACTTATTAGCATCGAGGCAATTATCCGCAGAGCACGTTCGCTTCGACGCGGTCAGTACCTTTACGGCGCCGGCCATACTCTGCACTACCTGTTTGCCGTACGTTCCGGCGCAGTCAAGACAATCATGCGTACCAGTGACGGACGCGAACAGATCGTTGGTATATATGGACCCGGCGACACGCTTGGCCTGGACGGACTGGCAACGGGTCAGCATGCACTAGACGCCGTCGCGACGGACGAAAGCTCGATCTGCCTGATTCCCTACGACATGTTCCGGCAGCTGTGCCACGACGTCCCGGCAGTCCAGCACCGCCTGACGGAAATCATGGGTCAGCAGGTCATACGTGACGCCAATCTGAAGATGCTGAGTAGCATGCAGCCGATGGAAGCGCGCGTCGTCGCTTTCCTCATCGAACTTTCGCAGCTCAACGTGCGAAGAGGGTTTTCTCCCCGTGAATTCAATATCGGCATGACACGCGCTGAGATCGGCAACTATCTGGGCACGACACTGGAAACGGTGTGCCGGGTGATGTCGGCCCTATCGCGCGACAGAGTGATCGAGGTGCAGGGAAAGCGGGTTCGCGTGCTGGACTTCGACAGTCTCAGGGCCCGCCTCGATTCTTCGAGCACGAGAACCAGTACGGCAAATCTGACGCCGAGGCCAGGTACGCTTGATCGGGTTTCGCAAAAGCAACCGCAAACTCGCAGTAAGCGACAAATCCGGGATTACGCGCTCGAGCAATCCCCTTTCGGCTAATACCAGACATTCTCGTCCTGAAGTTGCTTCAGTTCGCGCATCCACTCCGACTTCAGGCTCGCGTACTTTTCTTCCCGCGATTGTTAAATGCGGCAACGCAAGCGTGGATGGGCAAACGCAAAAAGCCGGCCAGGAATCCCGGCCGGCTTTCGCGTCAGACTTCGCAAATCCAGAATTCATTTGCAAGCCTAACCCTATACCGAACGACCACTTCAAACACCCGTAATCGATCGGCTCATTTCCGTATTACTGCCTGTCGATCGAATACTTTCCCGGTCCAGTCACGCACAACAGCAACAGTCCGCCGAAAATGCTCACGTTCTTATAGAAGTGAATCATGTTGTTATGTTGCTCCGCGCCCGCCATGCTCCAGAAATGGTGTCCGATAAACGCCGTACCCAGCGTATATAGCGCCAGAATGAACGCGAGCGGTCGCGTATAGAAACCGAGCACGATTGCGATCCCGACAACCAACTCCATCACGACCGCAACAACCGCGGCGAACGCCGGCACCGGCGCGCCTAGCGAATCCATATAAGCGACCGTGCCGGAAAAGCCGACCAGTTTGTTCCAGCCGAACAACATGAAGAGCACCATCATCAGCACTCGGGAAATCAGCAGCAGCGAGTCTTTATGCTGCTCGAAAAGGGTATAGCGCATTTTTATATCCACTCAAAAGATAGTTAGCAGGTTGTCGATCGGATTAGAAAGTCGACGTTTCAGAACGGCACGCCGTCCAGCGTTCCCATACGGCCTTCGGCGAAATCGCGCCGGCCCTGGGCGAGTTGCTCGTGCGTATTCATCACGAACGGTCCCGAGAACAGCACGTCGCCCTGTACCGGAAGACCGCCGATCAGCACGAGTTCGACCGCCTCGCCGCCACGCGCGGCGACGCTCACTTGCGAGCCATCGCCAAGCAGCCCCAACATGCCCGTTTCCAGCCGGAGATCCTGAACACTAGCCTCGCCTTCGACGACGTACAGCCCCATCTCCAACGACGCATCCAGTTTCACCGTCGCCACAGTCCCCGGCTCGACACGCAGCCGCGCGAAAGCCGCGCTGCTGCTGAGCGCCATCGGTCCGCGCAGACCATCGACTTCCCCGGCCACGACGTCGAGCCGCGAGCCGTCGCTTTCGCGTGTCGGAATCTGCGCGGCGCGCAGCGACGCATAGCTCGGCTCCACGTGCTTGAGTTCCGGCGGCAGGCTGAGCACAACTGCAGTCCGTGGCGGCCGCTCAGCGGTCGCTCCGCGTGCAGCATCCCGCGGCCCGCGCGAATGACCTGAGCATCGCCGGGTCCGAGACGGTCATGCGAGCCCATGCTGTCGCGATGCTCGACGACGCCTTTGAACAGATAGCTGACGACGTCGATGCCAGCATGCGGATGCGGCCGATCTCCGATCCCACGCAGTCCTTCATGACGATAGTGATCGACGAAAACAAACGGGCCCACTGCCGTCAGCGACGATTGCGGCAGCGCGCGCAGCAGATGCATCTCTCCGTCATCGATGACGTCCTGTGCCGCGATAACGTATTCACGCTACGTTCCATGATGAATTCTCCTTCCTCCAAAACCTCAGATCCCGTCGAAGCCCGCACCCGCGCGCAAGCCCTCGATACGCAGCACGCTGACACTGCCGTGCAGTTCCAGTGGCTCGACACCTTCGCCATGCGTGACGAGACCGCCCTCCACCACCACCTCGCGCGCCACGCCGCCCGGCTTCACGCTGAAAGCGATTGCCGAGAGCTTGAGCACCACACCCTTGACCAGCGAATCGCCGGTGCCGCCGTAGGTTTCAATCCCACGCCGCACCGCGATGCTGCCGACCGGCTGGCTGATCTGGATACCGACCGCGCCATCCGCATGCGTGATCACACGCTCGAACTCCGCCGAATGCACCGTGCCCGCATAAACGTTGAAGCCGCGCGCGCCCTGACCAAAGGTCTCGATCGCGCCATCCACCCGCAGCCGGTTCACCGTGCCGAAGTTGACGAAGCCGATACCGCTCGGGCCATACGACGTGATCTTGTCGCTAGCGACCCAACTGTCCACGGTGCCCCAGTTGTCGAGCACCATGTCGTTCGGTCCGTAGGTCGTGACCGGGCCGAGATTGCGCACGCTGTGCGCGAACGCGCCGGACACGATGAACACGCCGCCGGTAATGCGGTCCGGCGTCCCATGAGCGATACCACCGTCGCTATACACGGCGCCGGTCTCGACGCGACGCGCGATCAACTGACCGCCCGTGTCGCCCGCACCGCCGACGAAGATGCCGCTGCCGCGCACCGGCGCGCCTTCGCGGCCGGCCGACAGGCCGGACAGATCGGCGGTGATCGTCACGGCCGGATCGGCCTGCCGATTCCATAACGTGAACGCACCTTGAATCACCTCGACGCCGTAGCCCTTCGGACGCTCGTCGTAAGCGCGCGCATCCGCGGCCTCGATGTCGATGTCGTGCACTTCGACGTGGCCACCGCGCACCCTGTCGCGAGCGAGCAGTTGCACGACGCCGGTGACGCGCAGCTTGCGCAGCACGAGGCGGCCGAGTTGCTCGACGCCGCTGTCGTTATAGATCGCGCGATGATCGGGATCGGTGACGACATGCGGCCCTTCGACGTGGTTGTCGGCGCACAGCCGCAGCCCATGCTGGCCCGGCGCAAAACGCAGCGCGGCCTGCGCGCTCGTGCCGATCAGCGTCTGACCGCGCGACAACTGCAGCGTCGGCAGACCCGCCAATTCCGCAGCAATGGAGATATGAGCGATCTGCGGATTCGCGACCGCGTCGATCAACTCTTCCGTGCTTAAAACGACGACCTGAGTCTGGTTCATGACAAGGCTCCCTGAACGCACTGCACTGATTAACGATGCAATGAATTCTAGGTTTCGCCTCGCGCCGGCACAGCGGTCGGGCGGCATTTCACTTGTGCCTGACAGGCACAAATCAATTGACAGCCATGCGCGCTCTGTGGCTCAGTGAAGTCATCTGCCGTCGCGCGTAAATCAGCATGAACCCATGCGCCGCGCGGCACATATGCCACCCGGAGAAAGCATCGGCTATGGAAGATTCAGGTATCGGCGAATTCGGCACGCTCGAGATGTTTTGCGCGGCGGCCCGAGCGCGGAGCTTCACGGCGGCATCGATCGCGCTGGGCACCACGCCGTCGGCAATCAGCAAGGCCGTGCAACGCCTCGAAACGCGGCTCGGACTCAAGCTATTCCAGCGCACCACGCGCGCCATTCGCCTGACGGACGACGGCCTCGCCTACTTCAAGGTCTGCCAGCAGGCACTGGATAACATTCGAGAAACGGAACAGGTGCTAAGCGGCCATCGCATGCCGCGCGGCGTGCTGCGCGTCAGCCTGCCCGACAGCTACGGTATCAAGCGCGTCGCGCCGCTGATTCCCGCGTATACGGAGCGCTATCTCGGGCACGTCAGGGTCGAGGCATCGCTGAACAACGCGCTCGCCGACTTCGTGGAACAGGGCTTCGACCTCGCGATCCGGCTCGGCAAGGTGGCCGATTCCCGGCTCGGCTCGCGCCCATTGCACGACACATCCCCGCTGATCGTCGCGTCGCCGGACTATCTGCGCCGGCATCCGGCACTCCGCACGCCCGAGGATCTGCACGACCACACCTGCGTGGGACTGTGGATGCCCGATAGCGGCAAGGTGATGCCGTGGACCTTCGGCGTCGACGGTCAGGATCGCGAACTGTCGATCCGTGCCGCGATGACTTTCGATCATCCGTTCGCGGTCTCCGCCGCGGTGCTGAGCGGCGGCGGCCTCGCGCAACTGCTCGATTTCACGGTCGAGGAAGAACTTCGCAGCGGCCGCCTCGTCGAGGTACTCGCGCCGTTCCGGCCGTCATCGCGACCGGTGTCGGCGGTCTATCTGCGCAATCGCTACGGCTCGGCCAAGGTGCGCACGTTCGTGGACTTTCTACTCGAAGCCAATGCCGGGTAGAACGAAATAACCGGCGCGCGGCGCTCGATCGAAACACAAGCGCCACGGCAAAAAAATCGCGGATGGCATGCGCTCATCTGAGCACACCACCATCCGCGATCGTCACCGAACGACTCCGCCAGCGAAACGCCGCGAAGCCATGCCGCGTTATTGGCGGCTATATCGGCACTTTACTTGCGCTTCAATTGCGAAATATCGCGCACCGCGCCGCGATCGGCCGAGGTCGCGAGCGCCGCGTACGCCTGCAGCGCCTGCGACACCACGCGTTCGCGATTCGTCGGCTGCCATGCGTCGGCGCCGCGCGCTTCCATCGCCGCACGACGACGCGCGAGTTCTTCGTCCGACACCGCCAGATGCATCTTGCGCTGCGGAATGTCGATCTCGATCTTGTCGCCGTCTTCCACCAGACCGATCACGCCGCCCTCGGCCGCTTCCGGCGACGCATGGCCGATCACGAGACCCGACGAGCCGCCCGAGAAGCGGCCATCGGTAAACAGCGCGCACGTCTTGCCGAGGCCCTTCGACTTCAGGTACGACGTCGGGTACAGCATTTCCTGCATGCCCGGACCGCCCTTCGGACCTTCGTAGCGAATCACCACGACGTCGCCCGGCACGACCTTGTCGCCGAGAATCGCTTCGACCGCGTCGTCCTGGCTTTCGAACACGCGCGCGCGGCCCGAGAACAGCCACTGCGATTCGTCGACGCCCGCGGTCTTCACGATACAGCCCTTCTCCGCGAGGTTGCCGTACAGCACCGCGAGACCGCCGTCCTTCGAATACGCGTTCTCCTTACTGCGGATACAGCCGCTCTTGCGGTCCGTGTCGAGCGTCGTGAAGGTCGCTTCCTGGCTGAACGCAACCGTGGTCGGAATGCCGCCCGGCGCCGCGCGGAAGAACTTCTGCGCTTCGTCGCCCGCGCCGCCGGCCACGTCCCACTTCGCGATCGCGTTGCCGAGCGTGCCGCTATGCACGTTGCCGCACGACAGATCGAGCAGATCCGCGCGCGCCAGCTCGCCGAGAATCCCGATGATGCCGCCCGCGCGGTGCACGTCTTCGATGTGGTACTTGTCGGTCATCGGCGCGGCCTTGCACAGGCACGGCGCCTTGCGCGAGATGCGGTCGATATCCGACATCGTGAAGTCGACGCCCGCTTCCTGCGCGGCCGCCAGCAGGTGCAGCACGGTGTTGGTCGAGCCGCCCATCGCGACGTCGAGCGTCATCGCGTTTTCGAATGCCTGCTTGGTCGCGATGCTACGCGGCAGCACCGACGCGTCTTCTTCCTGGTAGTAACGGCGGCACAGATCGACGACGAGGCTACCGGCCTGTTCGAACAGGCCCTTGCGCCATGCGTGCGTCGCGACGATCGTGCCGTTGCCCGGCAGCGCCAGACCAATCGCCTCGGTCAGGCAGTTCATCGAGTTCGCGGTGAACATGCCCGAGCACGAACCGCAGGTCGGGCACGCGCTGCGCTCGACTTCGGCGACTTCGGCGTCGCTGATCTTCGGATCGGCGGCCTTGATCATCGCGTCGATCAGGTCGATCTTCGCGATCACCTGGCCGTCGGTCGGCGACTTGACCTTGCCCGCTTCCATCGGACCGCCCGACACGAACACGACCGGAATGTTCAGCCGCATCGCGGCCATCAGCATGCCCGGGGTGATCTTGTCGCAGTTCGAGATGCAGACCATCGCGTCCGCGCAGTGCGCGTTGACCATGTACTCGACCGAGTCCGCGATCAGTTCGCGCGACGGCAGCGAATACAGCATGCCGCCGTGGCCCATCGCGATGCCGTCGTCGACGGCGATCGTGTTGAATTCCTTCGCCACGCCGCCGGCCGCTTCGATCTGCTTCGCGACCAGCGCGCCGAGGTCGCGCAGGTGCACGTGGCCCGGCACGAACTGCGTGAACGAGTTCACGACCGCGACGATCGGCTTGCCGAAATCGTCGTCCTTCATGCCGGTCGCGCGCCACAGCGCGCGGGCGCCGGCCATGTTGCGGCCATGAGTCGAAGTGCGTGAGCGATAGTGGGGCATCTATATCCTCAGGTATTGCTGTTATCAGTGTTGGAGCGCCCGCTTCGGTCTGCCGATACGCGCCGCGGCGCCGGTCTCGGCGGCGGCAGCGACGTGGCGTGACCTGGTAGCTCGCGGGCGGTGGGGATTCCAGGCGTGCGCGGATTTTGCGCTGGGAACGAATAGTGCAAGAGTGCCGGTAAGACGTCCAATATATTTTTTTGGCGTAATTAGGTCGGAAAATATATTAATTCCGATCGCCACCCAGGCTCCGGGCTTGCGGCCGGCGCAAG
The DNA here is from genome assembly GCF_012927125.1 of Paraburkholderia antibiotica. GTDB lineage: Bacteria > Pseudomonadota > Gammaproteobacteria > Burkholderiales > Burkholderiaceae > Paraburkholderia > Paraburkholderia antibiotica. The sequence goes on along the minus strand of NZ_JABBFZ010000033.1, from coordinate 25,095 downwards.
CTCAACGCTGCTTTGCCAGCGCCGTCATCAGTAGGCCGTCCGGGCGGGCCAGATCGTCGAGCACCGAGAAATGCGTGCATCCCGGCACGTGCAGAAGCGTGGCCTGCTCGCCCGCCGCCGCGCAGGCGGCCGCGTAGTCGTCCGACTGACGCACCAGCTCCGGCAATTCCGCGCTGCCGACCGCGATCAGCGTCGGCACACCTTTGCCGATGTGTTGAAGCGGGCTGTACGCGGCGATTTCCTGCTGGCTCAGTTGCAGCCTGTCGTTGAGGCAGCACAGGCTGATCGGTTCGAGATCGACCAGCGCGCTGATCGGCAGCGCACTCGTGACGAGCGGATGCGCGCGATGCAGCGCCGTCAGATGACCGCCCGCCGAGTGGCCGCTCAAACACACCGGCTGACCGGCAGTGCCGAGCCCGTGCGGGTCCTGCTGCAGACAATCGAGCAGCGCCGTGATTTCGCCGACGATCTGCGTCATCGACGCCTGCGGCGCGAGCGTGTACTCGGCCAACACGACGTTGAAGCCGTGCGCGAGCGGACCATCGGCGATGAAGGCGAAGTCTTCCTTCACGCAGTTCTGCCAGTAGCCGCCGCGAATGAAGACGAAGGTCGGCGCGCCGGCGTTGCCGCACGACAGCCAATCGAAACGTTCGCGCGCCCGCTCGCCGTACGGCAGATCGCGCCGCCCCGGCACACGCTCATAAAGCTGCGCGCTCCGCTGCTGGAAATCCTTCAGTACTTCCGGAAAGTTCGGGATCGCCTGAGTATTGTTATAGGCTGCATCGAGCGTCGGTCTATCCATGCCGCGGTAGACGATCGTCATAGTCTGGAGTCCCGTTCGAAGAGTTTGAGTGGAATGGGGAATGCGCGAGAAATATATGGGTATTACACGGAAATCGCGCACGCCGCCGCGCACGCAGTGCGCCATACGGTAGCGCGCGAACAACGCGCAACACGCTGTGCACAGCGTACGTCGGCCATTTTCTTGACATTCGGCGCGCATAAGACGAATAATGCGCGAACAATTCGATGTTCGTTTACCGAAACATCGTTCATTGTAAGAACATTGAAAAGAAACAGAAATCTCGTATGACGCTCCGCCGCATTCGAGATCAGCCGCGCCAGAAGCCGGGTCGCCGTCCCGACCTTTGCGGCGATCTGTTCCACCTCATCAAGGTCAGGTCCGGCAAGCTTGCCGACAATACGCGCCAGCACTCCACCCACGCCGGTGCGCCGTCGCTGTCCGCTCCGGCTCCGCAAACGACCGGTATCCACACAGAGTCACACACATGAAGCGAGACACCTCCCCTAATGCCGCCCGGCCTGCCGCATCGCGCGGCGTCGTCGAAGGTCTGGTTTATGTTTTCGAACAGGTGATGCCCGACCCGTTCGTGCTGTCGATCTGTCTGACATTCTTCGTCGCCGTACTCGCGATGCTGATCGCGCCGACCGGCACGCTGCCGACGCTGCTCGATTCCTGGTACACCGGCACGTTCGGCATTCTCGGCTTCGCGCTGCAGATGATCCTGATCCTCGCGACCGGCTACGCGATCGCGGAAGCGCCGATCGTGCAACGCGGCCTGCGCGCGCTTGCGTCGCACGCGAACTCGCCGACGCGCGCCGCGCTGCTGGTGTTTCCGGTCGTCGCGATCGCTGCGTGGCTCAACTGGGGGCTCGGGTTGATCGTCGGTGCGTTGCTGTCGCGCGAAATCGCACGGCGTGTCGACGTCGACTTCGCGTGGCTCGTCGCCGGCAGCTATTCGGCGTGGTCGATCTGCAATAGCGGGTTGTCGAGTTCGATTGCGCTGTCGCAGGCCTCGCACGGCAACGCGCTGAATCTGGTCGAGAAAGCGACCGGCCATGTGGTGCCGCTCAGCGAAACGATTTTCGCGCCGTTCGTGTTCGTTCCGACCGTGCTGGTGGTCGTCGTGATGACCGCGATCTTCATCAAAATGCACCCGAAAGCGGAGAACGTGGTCGCGTTCCGGCAGACCAGCGAAGCCGCCGCCGATGCCCCCAGCGACGATCCGCACGCCCGCGCGAGCAATGCGACATCGCTCGCCGCGCGCCTCGAACAGTCGATGCTCGGCACGCTGCTGCTGCTCGCGCTCGGCATCGGCTATCTGGCGATGACGTGGCACAAGGAAGGCTTCGATCTCGACATCAACAACACGATCCTGATCTTCCTGATGATCGGCCTCGCGCTGCAACGCACGCCGATCGCGTACGCGAACTCGATCCGCCGCGCCGCGCGTCAGACCGGCTCGATGCTGCTGCAATATCCGATGTACGGCGGGATCATGGGCATCATGAAGGGCACGGGCCTCGCGTCGATGATCGCGAAGGCGTTCGTGACGATCGCCTCGCCGGTCACGCTGCCGCTGTGGAGCTATCTGAGCTCGCTGATCATCACGCTGCTGGTGCCGAGCGCCGGCGGCCACTGGGCAGTGCAGGGTCCGTTCGTGCTGCCCGCGGCGCTGAGCCTGCATGCGTCGGTGCCGCGCACCGCGATGGGCGTCGCGATGGCGGAGAACGTGTCGAACATGCTGCAGCCGTTCTGGGCAGTGCCGATCGTCGCGATTGCGGGCATCCGCATTCAACGCGTGATGGGTTATACGGCGGTGACGTTCGCGGTGTCGCTGGTGATTTACGCGGTGGCGTTGTGGCTCGTGCCGTAACTCGCACGCCTGCCATACGTGCGATGGCCTGAGTCGAGCGACCAGGCTATCACCGCAAAAGCCAAGGGCCGGTGAAGCATTGCTTCATCGGCCCTTGGTGTTTTTACAGCGTGTACAGCTTATTCAGCGCTTACACGCACTTACATCTTCACGACGTCGAGCAGCGTCTTCTTGCCGTCCTTGTAGTTGTACAGCGAGATCACGCCGTGCTGCAGGTCGCCCTTCGCATCGAACGTGGTCTGGCCGGTCACGCCCTTGAAGTTGGTGCCCGGGATCTTCGCGAGAATCTTCGCCGGCTCGGTCGAGTTCGCGCGCTTCATCGCGTCGACGACGATATACACGGCGTCGTACGTGAACGGTGCATCGAATTCGATCGGATGGCCGAAGCGCTTCGTGTACTTCGCCGCGAATTGCGCGCCGCCGTTCATGCGCTCGACCGCCATGCCGGCCTGCGAGCACACCACGTTGCCGGCAGCCGGGCCCGCGAGGTCCGCGAGGCTTTCGGTGCAGACGCCGTCGCCCGACAGCATCTTCGCGCGCAAGCCCAGTTGACGCGCCTGCTTCGCGAACGGACCGCCGGTTGCGTCCATACCGCCGTACATGATCGCGTCCGGGTTTTCGCCCTTGATCTTGGTGAGAATCGCGCGGAAGTCGACAGCCTTGTCGTTGGTCGCGTCATGCGACACGACCTTCAGGCCGAGCGACTTCGCGGTCTTTTCGAATTCGTTCGCGAGACCCTGGCCGTACGCGGTCGAATCGTCGACCACGGCAACCGTCTTCACGTTCATGCTTTTCGCCGCGTAGTTCGCGAGTGCCGGACCTTGCTGCGCATCGGTCGCAACGACGCGATAGGTCGTCTTGAAGCCCTGCTGCGTGTATGCCGGATTCGTCGACGATGGCGAGATCTGCAGGATGCCCGCATCGCTATAGATCTTCGAAGCCGGAATCGATGCGCCCGAGTTCAGGTGGCCAACCACCGCGACGACCTTGTCGTCGACGAGCTTCTGCGCGACCTGAGTCGCCTGACGCGGGTCGCCCGCGTCGTCCTGCGCGTCGAGCACCAGCGTGATCTTTTGACCGTTGATCGTCAGGCCCTGCGCGTTGATTTCCTCGATCGCGAGGCGCGCGCCGTTTTCGTTGTCCTTGCCGAGGTGGGCGGAGCCGCCCGTCAACGGACCGACGTGACCGATCTTCACGACCTGGTCCGCGTTCGCCGTACCGGCGACGCTTGCGAATGCGATGACCGCTGCGCTCACCGGCAGCAGCTTATGAAACTTGAACGACATACGACACATCTCCTCTTTGCTTACCTTGCCAACCGGATGGTTGGAAATTCCTGATACTACTGGGTCAACCGCCATTCATCCGTTCGGGATGAAAATGCATTGCGGCGTATCCGACGCGAGGTCTGGTTCGCCATTTTTAGTGGCAGCACAATAACGCAAAACCGGCTCAAACGACAGATTTCCTGGCTGGCGGGATTTGCTCCGCCTCAAGTACGTCCTCCTCCATCTTCTAATGCAGGTCGTCGCCGAGAATAACGTTCATTCAGCCAATCGTCAGCAAAAGTCGCGAAATGCATGATAAATAATCCAATATGGATAGATTTCGCGCTTATCTTGCAGTAACTGATTCTTCCGCATAGCATTCCCGAAAGTCGATTCAAAAGCCAATAAACAAACGACGCGAGCAATGACCATGATGAGAGACAGGGACATTCGATCCGGGGTAATTCCACACAGTCCGCGACGATTGCGATGAGAGGCAGCACCGTTCGCGACGCGTCCGACCATCAGCCGACGCGCACCGAACGGCGTAAAGCGCCCACGCCGACACCCGAGCCAATTCACTACGAGCCATCTACTGCCAGGCGGTGACAAGACCGGCCGCATTGGCATTCGCATCGTCGTCGTTTAGCGCCGCTCACGCGGTGCCCATTCGCATTGCATAAAGACTGGAATAACAATTAATCCGGGGGAGCCCGATATGGCTTTCGATATACCTGTTACGCGCCGCACCTTTCTGAAGGTCATGGGCAGCGGCGCGCTGGTGGCGATTTCGATCAGCAATCTGCCCGCGGCAGTACTGATGAATTCGTCGATGCAAACCGAGCCCGACAATGGTCCGCCATGGGCGCCGGAGCCGGGCAAAGCGCGCTGGCGCATCGACGGCATTCCGAAAGTGACCGGCCAGAAAATCTATGCGCGCGATTTCAAGGCGAGCGATTTCGTCGGTTGGCCGAAACAGGAAAACTGGCTTTATGCGCTGCGCTGCAATCGCGTCGATCGCGTGTATGAGGGCTACGACCTCAGCATGCTGCCGGCCGAATTGCAGCCGCTCGCGATCGTCGATACCGATGCGCTGCTCGCACGCAACATCCCGCTCGCGCCCGAAGCCGATCCGATTGCGAGTCAGGATATCTACTGGCTCGCACGCAAGGGTCATGCGGCGGACTGCTACGGCCAGCCCGCGGCGATGCTGATCTTCGCGAACTTCGACGTGTACCGCCGCGCGCGCAAGCTGCTCGACTTCAACGACAACGCGATCCGTTATGGCGCGCCCGTGCCACCGGAAGATCGTCCGAAGCCGGTCCCGTTCACGCCGACCACGACCTACGTGCGCGACGACGACACGGACTTCAACTACGTGAAGGACTACCAGGTCGGCAGCGACGGCAAGCCGACGCCCGCCTACCTGGCCGCGCTCGAAAAAGCGCGCGGCAATATCGATGCGACGATCCAGCGCAACGCGGACCAGGGCACGTGGTTCAAGGCCGGCGCATCGAACCCGCAAGGCTTCATGACGCCCGCGATGGACCCGGTGTTCATGGAACCGGAAAGCGGCCTCGCGTGGTACGACGCCGCGTCGGGCCAACTGCGTCTCGTGCTCGGCACGCAATCGGCCAGCGAAGATGCCCAAAGCGCGGTGTCGCTATTCACCGGCAGCCTCGTGAACCTCAACGCCGTGCATATCGTCGCGTGCTATCCGGGCGGCGGCTTCGGCGGTCGCGATCGCTCGTATTTCCCGCTGTATCTGTCGCTCGCGGCACCCTTCGCGCAAGCACCGCTGCGCTGGCAGCAATCGCGCTACGAGCAGTTCCAGGTCGGCCTCAAGCGCTGCGAGACGCAGTTCACCGAATCGCTCTGGTTCAATCGGCAGGGCAAGATCCAGGCACTCAAATGCGACTTCACGATGAACGGCGGCGGCAAGAAGAATCTGTCGCCCTACGTCGCGCAACTCGCGGCGCTCAGCGCGATGAGCTGCTACGAAATTCCGCGCGCGGATGCGACCGCGTCGTCGCTGTACACGCCTGAAGTATTCGGCGGATCGCAGCGCGGCTTCGGCGGTCCGCAGGCGTTCATCGCGATCGAAACCCTGCTGGACGAAGCCGCCGCCGAACTGCACATGTCGCCATTCGCGATCCGGCGCGCCAATCTGCTCGGCAGCGCGCCATCGCTCGGCCGCGGACGCGCGATCACCGGCGCGCCGATCCTGTTCGATCTGCAACTGAATGGCGTACTCGACAGCCTCGAACAGCATCCGTTGTGGCAGGAGCGCGAAACGACGCGCGCGCAACGCGAGGCGCAGGGTCTGAAATACGGCGTTGGTCTCGCGATGTCGAACGAAGCGTTCGGCACGTCGGGCGACGGCATGTATGGCATGGTGCAGGTGATGCCCGACGGCAGCCTGCGCGTCATCACCACCTATACCGACATGGGCAACGGCGCGGCGACGACGCTCGGTCTCGCGCCGTCCGAATATCTCGGCCAGAACGCGCAGACAATCGCGATGAGCGTGTACGAGCCGTTCAAGTCGTTGCACCTGACGGCCACCAGCAATCCGCAGAAACAGACCGATGTGCGCTACGGATCGGGTTCGTCGAGCGCGTGCCTTGGTGCGTTTCATCAGTACCACGCGGTGAAGGGCGCGGGGCAGGCGCTGCTGCTCGAAAGCGTGCTACCCGCGGCGCAAAGTCTCTGGCGCGAAAACGTCAAAGCCGCCGACGTCAAATGGGTCGACGGTGCACTCGTTGCACGCGGTATCGACAAACCGCTCGCATGGAACGATCTGTTGCAGCAGATGCGCAACCTGAATCTGCCGACCGTCGCGGCCGTGCACGCGAGCTACGCAGGCTCGTTCTGGACCGGCACCTATCCGTTCAGGTCCGGCGCGGCCGAGATCGAATACGACTACGTGGCCGTCGGCACGAATCCCGACAGCCTGTCGCCGCTGCTTCGCGATCTGCATCCGCCGGTGGTCGACGGCGCGAAATTCCAGCGCACCACGTATGCGCCGTCGGCCGCGTTGCTGGCGTTGTCCGTCGATCCGTCGAACGGCCGCGTGAAAGTCGAACACGTGGCGTCGGCGGTGAGCGTCGGACGGCAGCTTTGCCCGGACCTCGTCGAAGGACAGTCGCAGGGCGCGGTCGCGATGGGCCTCGGCAACGTGCTGACCGAGACCTGTCCGCTCGGCAACGACGGACCCGGCAATGGCCGCTGGAATCTCAACCGCTATCTGCTCACGCGGCTCCCCGATATTCCGGTGCAAACGCTGATCGCGTTGCCGCCGCCAAACGACGATCCGAACAACGCGCGCGGCATCGCCGAGGCCGTGATGTGTCCGATCGCGCCGGCGCTGCTCAACGCACTCGCGATGGCCACCGGCCATCGCTTCAGGGAAACCCCGGTCACGCCGGACCAGCTTCGGAGGGCTTTGCAATGGGCAGCGTGATTCGCCTTTATATCAACGGACAGGCCGTCGACGCGCAACCCGGCGACGCCGACATGAACCTGATCGACTTCCTGCACGAGCGGCGCGATCTGACCGGCACGAAGCTGTGCTGCGGCATTGGCGTATGCCGCGCGTGCACGGTCGGCACGCGCAATCTACCCGATGCGCCGATGGAAAAAACACTCGCGTGCTCGACACCGGTCAGTGCGATGCAGGACATGCACGTCTACACCGTCGAAGGACTGATGCAGGACGGCAAGCTGTCGCCGCTGCAGCAGAGCTTTCTCGAGTCGTTCGCGTTCCAGTGCGGCTACTGCGCGCCGGGCTTTCTGATGGCCGCGACCGCGATGCTCGATCATCTGCGCACCCATCCGGTCGACGTCGCGCAGCTCGACGACACGATCGAGTCGTGGATCGGCGGCAATCTGTGCCGCTGCACGGGCTACGTGAAATACATCGAAGCGATCCGCAAGATCGCGGCGCCCTATACCCGCAACGGAGCATGACAATGACAACCTGTTTGCGTGTGCTGGTGCTGCTGTTAATGTTCGCGGCCCGCGCCACCTTCGCCACCGGCATGGCGGATCAGACGTTGCTGCAATACGGCCAGCAATGCGTCGACGAAATCGGCGAAATTCCCGCCTTCGACTGCAACGCGGGCACCACCGTGCCAATCACCGTGAACAATCATGTGCCCGCGCGCTACTTCGCGAACATGACCTGCGACCGGCCTGCGCTGCTGCCCTACGAAGCACCAACGTCGGGACCCTGCACGCCGTATTCGAAGATCCTGAACCTGTCGCACGGCGAAACGGAGATCTCGGCCTTCTGCCGCCGCAAGATCATTCGCCCGAACCAGAGCCCGTATTACGACGAGGTCGACATCGTGCTGCACCACACCGGCAACGGCAAAACGTGCTGGTTCCATGCAGAGCATCCGCACAGCGCGGCGGGCTTCAACGCGACGCGCGTGCCGCCGCCGAACGAGAAAACGCCGCCGCCGGGGCACGTGTCCGCCGAAGCGTTCTGGTGGCCGCCCGCCGCGACCGCGACGAAGAAATGCGTGTCGTGCCACGACGCGAGTCCGGTGATGTATAGCCCGTGGCTCGGCCAGGTGTGGGACAAGGTGCCGACCGACCCGTGGGGCAAGTACCTCAATCTCGGCGATGCGTTCGTGTCGTGGAAGTCGCTGTCGATCAGCACGCCGGGCAATACCTGCATCGGCTGCCATCGCATCGGCGATCAGAAAAGCTGCAGCATCTACGTGCCGCTCGCGGCGGGCATGCTCGCCGCGCCGAAAGGCAGCGACAAGCTCGCGAACGGCTATCCGCTCAATCACTGGATGCCGGTCGACAATAACCGCAGCCACGCCGAGTGGGATGCGGCGAACGTGGAATCGGTTCGGAATCTGCTGACCTGCTGCTCGCCGGAGGGCAAGAACGATCCGAAATGCCACTTCGCGCCGAATGCGCAGAGCAGTGTGAAAGGTGGTTAAACCGGCGGTCGAGCGGTGACGCGCGCGACGCGTGGCTCGCGACAATCAGGGCTTGAAATCGGCCAGCATCACGCCCTCGCGGATCTGCGCGAGGGCGGCCGCGATGTAGTCGACGACGGGCGTTGGCGGATGCTCGGGTTTCGCCCATACGAAACCCGAGCATTTATGCGGTTCCGTATTCGCGATCACGCCATCCCACTCGCGGCACGCAAGAAAAAAGCTGATGCGGTTCTGATCGGAATCGCGCCGCATTACGAGTTTGAATTCGAGCGTGCCGGGTGCGATCGTGACGCCGGCCTCTTCCTTCGATTCGCGAATTGCGCACTCCTCGATCGATTCGCCCGGCTCCAGATGGCCCGCCACCAGCGAATACTGGCCATCCCTGAAGCCGGTATTCGCGCGCTGCAGGAACAGGCACTCGCCGTGTTCGTTCAGAAACAGCACGTTCACGTCGACGACGCTTTGCATTCGGCTCATGGTTTCGCGGGCGGGAAAGAGGGAATGGCAAGTGTAATTCAATGCACGGCGGCAACGCACCGCCGTAGCGTAAAACCGCGCCGCGCCGCTACGCGCGCTGCGCAGTGAGCAACTTGATACCAAGCGCGACGAAGATCAGCCCACTGCCGCGCCTGATTGCCGCGAGCCAGCGGTTCGCACCGAAGCGCCGATGAATGCCGCGCACACCGAACGAGTAGATCGTATGCACGATCGCGACGATCACCGCGATTGTCAGATACATCACGATGAACTGCCCGCTCAAAGCGCGCTCGTGGTCGATGAATTGCGGCATGAATGCCGACAGAAAGATTAGCGTCTTCGGATTGCTGCCCGATACCAGCAATGCCTCGCGGAATACTTTTTTCCGTTCGAACACCGCAACGGACAATGCACCCGCATCGGCCTGCGTGGTCTGCGCAGGCTGCCGTTTGCCGCTGAGCAATTGCCGGACGCCGAGATACATCAGATAAGCCGCGCCGAGTACCTTCATCGCGACGAAGAGCGGCGGCAAGGCCGCCAATACCGCGCCGACGCCAAGCGCCACGAGTATGACCACGACCAGTTGCGCAAGCAGATTTCCCGCGACGCTCGCCGCCGCACCCCGGCTTCCGTAGCGAACCGAATTGCGGATCACGAGCAGCACGTTCGGTCCCGGCGAAATCGTAGTGAGCAGATAAGCGGCGGCAAAAAGCAACCAGGTGTGGAATGACATGGAGAGCCTTGCAGTTCGTTTCGGAAGCGTTCCGACAGCAAGGAGATGATGCCACGAAAAAAAAAGCCGCGACCGCCATCACGGCAGCCATTCGGGAACAGACGGCAGCGCGCTTTTCACAAAACCGCTTTTCACAAATCCCTTTCCCGCGCGTTCATACCACCGCAGTACAACCCGTCACGGAGGATATCGACATGAGCAAGCTCGATCAGCAGGACGCGGAACGCATCATTACCGCAGCGGAATTTCTGGCCTTGAACGAAAAGGGTATCGACGGCATGGCGCTGCGCTGCAACCAGGGGCGCACCTATGTCGGCGGCGACGGCTACAACCTGGACCCGAACAACTACGCCACCAGCGTCGATTACGCGACCGCTGTCTATGCGACGGTCTGCTTCTCGCAGGACACGATCCACGGAGGAATCGACAACTACTACTTCCTGTTCATGAGCAATTGTGCGGTCGCGAATGGCGAAACCTACAACTACTATCAGAGCAATCTCGTGTATGCGACGCTGCCCAAATGCAACGGGCTGGGTGCCGCGGCGCAGGTCGAGTCGAGCCTCGGCGCGAATGGCAGCGCGATTACGATTGCGCGCTGGGTGGTCGAACAGCTGCTGGCCTGAACCCGCGCGCGCCGGCTTGCCCGGCTTCGCGGTCCACGGGCAAAGCCATCCCTATCCAGCTTTGCCCCGTTTGGCCCGTGAAACGCGCGATCCTGCGCCTCAGTCGGCTCGGACCACCTGACAGAGAAACTGCTTCAGGCGCGCGCTGCGCGGCTGATCGAACACCTCGCGTGGCGTACCGGTTTCGATGATCTCGCCGCGATCCATAAACACCACCCGATCGGCGACCTGACGCGCGAAGCCCATTTCGTGGGTCACGCAGATCATCGTCATGCCGGAGTCCGCGAGGCCGATCATCGTTTCGAGCACTTCCTTGATCATCTCCGGATCGAGCGCCGAAGTCGGTTCGTCGAACAACATCACCTCGGGCTCCATGCACAGCGCGCGAGCGATCGCGACGCGCTGCTGCTGCCCGCCCGACAGTTGCGTCGGATACTTGTGCGCCTGCTCGGGAATCCGCACGCGTTCGATATAGTGCATCGCGAGCGCCTGCGCATCGGCTTTGCTGATGCGGCGCACGTGCGTCGACGCGAGCATGCAGTTCTCGAGCACCGTCAGATGCGGAAACAGATTGAACGACTGAAACACCATGCCGACTTTGCGACGGATCGCGTGCAGCGTGCGCACGTCGTCGGTGACTTCGACGTCGTCGACCAGAATGCGTCCCTGCTGATGCCGTTCGAGCCGGTTGATGCAGCGGATCAGCGTCGATTTTCCCGAGCCCGACGGCCCGAGAATCACGACGCGCTCGCCGGGCGCGACGTTCATACTGACGTCGCGCAGTACCTGAATCGAGCCGTACCATTTGTTCACGTGCTCCAGCGCGACGGCCGGCCGAATCGCTGCAGGCACCGGCTGTTCGATGCTCAATGTCGCTTCCCTCATGCTGTTCCCGTAAGTATCGAATCGACGAGCGACTTCATCGCGCGGACTTTCTGAAGCGGCGTTCGATCCGCGACTGGATCACTTCGAGCACCATCGACAGCAGCCAGTAAATCAACGCGGCGCTGATCAGCATCTCCATGTGGCGGAATTCGCGCTGCCCTTCGGTGGTCGCGACATAAGTCAGCTCCCACACGCCGACGACGGACACCAGCGAGCTATCCTTCAGCATCGCGATGAACTGATTGCCGGTCGGCGGAATGATCACGCGCAACGCCTGCGGCAGAATCACGAGCCGCATCATCATGCCGTGGCTGAGGCCGAGCGCGCGCGCCGCATCCCACTGCCCTTTCGGAATGCTTTGAATGCCCGCGCGAAAAATCTCAGTCATATACGCGCCGTAGCACAGCGACAACGCGGCAACACCGGCCGGAATCGGATTGACGATATAGCCGAGTTGCGGCAGGCCGAGATAGAGAATGAAGATCTGCATCAGCAGCGGCAGGCCGCGGAACAGCGACGTATAGAACGTCGCGATACCGATCGCGATGCCGTTCGACGACAGCTTCGCCAACGCACCGATCAACGCGAGCACGAAGGCAAGCGCGATCGAAATCGCCGAGATGTACAACGTCGTCGTTGCGCCTTGCAGTACCAGATAGCCGATCTTGCGCTCGATGAATTCGAAGCTCAGATTGAAGGTCGAGAAGAACAGCACAACCAGCAACGCGAGTTCGCACCACACGACGGTGATCTGCCAGCGCAACGACAACCGCAGCAGCAGATAGCAATTGGCGATCAACGCCGCGATCGCCACCGCGCCGCCCAGCAGCTTCTGCAGCAAGGTCGCGTCGATGCCGAGCGCCGGCACGCCCTGCGTAATGCCGCCGATCCAGTCCGGCGCGTGCTGCACCGCGAAGTATCCGCCGAGCAGCAACGCGCCGAGCAGCACGAGAATCGGGCCCGGATTGCGTTTTTCGACGCCGTCAGCTTCTTCTGCAAACATGTGTTCCTCCGTCATTCCGCCGCAAGGACAGTGCACGACTTCGTTCATGCCGGCCATGGAGACCATGCCGGCCACGTCGATTCAAGCCGCGCGTTCGCGCATGAAATCCATCAACTGGTAGTACCAGTAGGTCAGTTGAACCGCCGCCGTGCCCGCCGGTCCGCCGTTCCATTCGAGACCGAACGGCGCGAACAGCCGGTAGCGATCGGTTTCGTCGGTGATGCCCTGGGCGATCAGGCGACCGCCGACCGCGGTCGTATTCATGCCGTGACCGCCGAAGCCCATGCAGTACCAGACGCCCGTATGCATCCGGCCGATCAGCGGCATCAGATGCCGCGCGTATGACATGCGCCCCGACCACGCGAGCGCGACTTTCAGCTCGGCCAGTTGCGGATAGGTATCGACCATGCGCCGGCGCAGCAACTCCGCGAGCCGATCCGGTTCGGACTTACGCGTGGTGATCATGCCGCCCCACAGAATCCGCTCGCCGCCGTCGACGAGACGGTAGTAATCGCTCGCTCGCCGGCTGTCGCCGACCGATGCACGCGTACGGATCGCGGTCGCGATCAGGTCCGGAGCCTGCTCGGTGACCAGCATGTAGGTCGAAATCGGCAGATAGCTGCGCGCGAGTTGCGGCACCACGTTGCCGGTGTAGCCGCCGCAGGTGAACACGACATCGCGCGCCGTGACCGTACCGCGCGCCGTCCTTAGCCGCTTGACCGCCGACGCGCAGTCGAGCGACAACACTTCGGAATCCTCATACACCTGACCGCCGAGCCGCTCGACTTCCGCGACCAGCGCCCGCGCGTAATTCAGCGGATGGAAATGGAAACCGCGTTCGTTATACAGCGCGTGCCGGTACTTGTCCGACACGAGCCACTCGCGAATCTCCTCGTGGCTCCTGAAGGTGACGTCGTACTGGAACTCGTTGGCGAGCCATGCCTGCTGCGCCTGCATGTCGGCGGTGTTCTCGTGACGCGACACGCGCAGCACGCCGGGCACCGGCTGCGCTTCGTCGATGCCGAGTTGCCGGATGTTGTCGGCGACGATATCGACGCCCTCGATCGACATCCGGTAGATCGACTTCGCATCGTCGACGCCGACGCGCTGCGCGATGCGCTCGAAGCTCGTCGAATAGCCGGGGCTGACCACGCCGCCGTTGCGGCCCGACGCGCCCCACGACACGCGCTGCGCTTCGAGCAGGACCACCGAGCGGCCACGCCGCAGCAATTCGAGCGCCGTGGTGATCCCGGCCATGCCCGCGCCGACCACGCAGACGTCGGCCGTCACGGTGCCGTTCAGCGACGCGCGCGGCTCGACGGTGCGCAGCGTGCGGGTGTAATAGGTATCGAGGTAAGAAGCCATCTTCTGACGGGTGCGGCCTGATGGTGAGGGGTGGGCAAGTACGGCCGGACGAAACGCGCCGCGCGACGCCCGCATCGCGGCGCGATTACGCGCTTACTTCGTATAGTCGTTGCCGAACCACTTCATGCTGAGCTTCGTCAGCGTGCCGTCCTGCTTCATCTGCGCGACGATGTCGCCGACTTTCTTGTCCCAATCGGCGTCGCCCTTGTCGGCGACGATCGCGAGCGGCTCGCGGAATGCGTAGTCGCCGGGGACGATCTTCACCGGGTAGCCGTTCTTGATCGCGTTGAGCGCGGTCTGCACCGGCGTCACGATGCCGTCGAGGCGCTTGCCGTCGCCGAGACGCAGATCGTCGTACGGCAACATCGAGTCGGCGTAGGTTTTGATTTCCTTCGGCGGCTTCGTCATGTACTGGAACGCCGGCACATCCGGGCCCGCGATATTGAGGCGGTTACGCACATAGTCTTCCGACGTCGTGCCCGCTTCGACGCCGATCACCTTGCCGTTCAGATCGGCCCGCGTCTGCGCCTTCGAGTCCTTGTTCACGACGAACACGTACGGGCTGTAGTAATAGACGGCCGGGAAGTCGAGCAATTCGGCGCGCGGCTTGGTCGGCGTGACGGACAGCACCGACAGGTCCCAGCGACCATGCCAGTGACCGCCGGTCATCAGGCTGAACTGCGGCGTATCGAACGTGACCTTGACGCCGAGGCGACGCGCGATTTCCTTCGCGACGTCGATATCGAAGCCGTCGAATTCGTGCTTGTCGTTCAGGAATGCCTGCGGCGGCCACTTGCCGCTCGTCGCGACCATCATCGTGCCGTTCTTCATCACACGATCGAGCGTCGCGCCCGCGTGCGCGCTGACAGCGCTCAACGCGATGCCGGCACCGAGCGTCAAGCCGAGCAGGCGGGTCAGAATGGACTTAGCCATGTTGCGTGTCTCCTGTGTTGTTTTTGCATTGGTGCTTGCGTCCGCTTATTCGCGTACCGTCCGCGTTGCAAACTCCGTCACGGCCGGTCCACGTTGGCGCGATATTAAGTCACCCCATCCACACCTGCCATTGACAAATCGGCAACAGGTCATTCCGAAAACGCATCAAGTTGCCTCCTTGGGCAGCATCGCCGCGCGACTGCCTGCACCACGCGCCGACGCGCCAGCCGGGCACGTCGCGTGCTACGTGTCGACGCACACCAACCAACGGGCAATCAGGGAGTCCGACAATGAAAGCGAAGAAAATCGCAGGCACACTGACGTGCGCGGCCACGCTGGCCGCGCTGTGGATGTCGCCGGGTGCATGGGCGCAGGTTGCGGGATTGCAGCCGCTCGGTGGCACGATCGAGCAGACCAATGCGCTGCTCAAGGGCTGGAGCGTGCGGCGCGCGCTCGTCGACGAACCGGTCTACAACGATCTGAACGACAAGATCGGCAGCATCTACGACGTGATCATCGCGCCGGATCGCAAGGCGAGCTACGCGGTCGTATCGGTGGGAGGCTTCCTCGGCATAGGCAAGCACTATGTAGCGATTCCGGTCGACCACTTCCAGATTCGCGATGGCAACCTGTTCCTCGCGGGCGCCACCAAAGAGGCGCTGAAGTCGGTGCCGGAGTTCGAGTACAACAAGCTCGAGAAGGCGACGAAGCCGCGCAAGGTGTCGGCGGATTGATCGCTTAACGCGCGTTCGCGCGCGTTCATGCGAGTTCGTGGGCGCGCGCGGGCGCTCCTGTCGCCCGCGCGACGCGTTATCGCTTCGTCGCCGTCACCAGTTGCAGCGGCGTCTCGATCACCCTCGACAGCTCGCGCTCCTTGCGGTGCTCGCTGACCGCCTTCAATGCGAAGTCGATACCGAACACCGCCTGACGGTCGGCGAACTGGTTCATCGTCGCGAGCACGCGGCCGTCGGCGAGCAGCGGCCTGATCGTATCGATCGCGTTGTAGCCGGTCACGTAGACACCGCCGCCGCGACCCGCGTCGCGAATCGCGTCGACCGCGCCCATCGCCATGTTGTCGTTGCCGCACAGCAGCGCGCGCAGTTGCGGATGCTCGGCGAGCATCTTCGTGGCCACGTCGCGGCCCTGAGCGTAATCCCAGTTGCCCGACTGAACCGCGACGACTTCCATGCCCGCGGCCTCCATCGCATCGCGGCCGCCGGCCGTGCGTTGCTGCGCATTGCGGCTCACCGCAATGCCCTCGATGATGCCGACCTGATCGCCGCGCTTCAGATGGTCGGCCAGATACTTGCCGACCTGACGCGCGCCGTTGCGGTTGTTCGGCCCGACGAACGGCACCGAAATGCCGGCGGCCTTCTGCGCGGCGTCGTCGAGCGGATTGTCGATCGTGATCACGATGATGCCGGCGCGGATCGCGCGCGCGACCACCGGCGCCAGCGCCTTCGAATCGGTCGGCGCGATCACGATCGCGTTCATCTTCGCGCGGATCATCTCGTCGACCATGCGAATCTGCGCGGCGGTGTCGGTCTGCTTCGCGGTACCGCGTATCGTCAGACTGAACTGCGACGCGAAGTGCTGCTGGTAATTGCGCGCGGCGTCGACCATCGCGACCGTGAACGGGTCCGTCATCGATTTGACCACCAGCGCGATCTTCAGCTTCGCGCCAGGCGGCACTTCGGCGCACGCCGCGCCGGCGAACCCGGCCATGCCGGCGAGCGCCGATACGCCGGTCGCGGCCAGTGCGCCCGCGAGCAGCGCGCGGCGGCGCATGTTCTGCGTCATGGCTTGTCTCCTTCGCAGCGTTGCCGATCGAGCGACGCGACGTGTGCGGCGATCTCGTCGAAGAGCGGCCGGCTGTCGATGTCTTCGCTCAGGCAACGCGTTTTCAAGTCGGCGAGTTGGGTGGCAAGTTGTGTTGCGGATTGCGGCAGTTCATCGAGCCCAGCGAGCCCATCGAACGCATTGCAACGTTCGAGCAGCTCTTCGAGCAGGCAGCCATACGCGCGTACTTCGAGCCGCTGCAGCGCGATGCCGAGCTCGCGATCGTTGGCATCATAGAACGACGCCGCGCCGAAGTCGCCGAGCAGCGCCTGCCCCGCGCCGCCGTGCAGGATATTGTGCGCGTACAGATCGCCATGCATCACGCCCCGCCGATGCAGATGACTCGCCACCTCCGCGATGCCGCGCGCAATACCGAGCACGCTCGCGAGATCGAAGCGCGCATCGTCGCAATAGATGTCGCGCGTGCACGACGCGAGGCTCGGCGGCCCGGCGAGATTGGCGAAGCGCGGCTCGATCAGGTCCATCACGAGCCCATGCGTATCCGCCGGATGACCGATCAGCTTGCCGAGCACCGGAATCAGATTCGGATGATCGCCGGCGCGAATGCAAGCGGCCATTTCGCAATCGGGCAGACCGTCGCTCGTCACCGCGCCCTTGAACAGCTTGACAGCGACCGGACGCGTGGCACGCTCGCCGTCCTCGCGCCACGTCGCGCGATGGATCACGCCCGAGGCGCCCTCGCCCAACTGCTGTTCGAGCGTCAGCGCATCCCAGCGAATCGTGCGGATCGGCGTGTCACTCAACGCCGTGTGTTCGAACGCGGCATTGAACGGATTGCCCGCATACGCCAGCCACGACAGGCGCGGCAACCGCAGCAGCCAGCGCGGCAGTGCGTCGAAGCGGTTCGCCGCGAGCCGCAGCAATTCGAGCCGCGAGCACGTGGCCAGTTCATCGGGCAGCGTGCGCAGCCGGTTGCCGGCGAGCATCAGCTTCTGCAGCTGCGTGCAACGGCCCAGCTCCGCGGGCAGGCGCTCGATTTCGTTGTCGGTCAGGATCAGCCAGCGCAGATGCTGCGGCAGCGCGCGCGCCGGCACTTCGCGAATGCGATTCGCCTTGAAGCCGATCATGCTCAATTGCGCGCATTCGCCGAGCACGCCGGGCAGTTCCGTAAACGGATTGTTCGACGCGAACACGATGCGCAGTTTGCGCAGACGCGGCAGATCGTCGGGCAGCGCGGTCAACGCGTTGTTCGACAGATCGAGCACTTCGAGCGTGTCGGCGAGATCGAAAATCTCGCGCGGAAATTCGCTCAGGCCGCACGCCAGTTTGAGCTGGCGCGCACCCGCCAGTTGGCCAGCCCGCAGTTGTTCTAAAGTCGTGGTCACAGTCGTGGAAAAAAGGTTCGGGTAGCGCCGCGCGTCGTACCGAAGGACTCAATTCTACTGAGTCGGGGTCCATTCGGGGCTGTCTGCGGTACAGTGGCAGGATCGTCGCGGTTCAGACGAATGCGAATCAGACAGCAAGATCCGGAGCGCGTTCAGACCATGCGAGCGGCACACTGCAAGATAACGGCGCGGCCTTCATGCAGCTTTCGGTAACCGCTCGCGAGTCCGGCTCGCCAGCTTCGCGCCTCCACCCCGTCAGGAGCAAGACAAAGTGACGTACGCATACAAGTTGATGGATTCGCCGGTCGGCCAGTTGAAGCTCGTCGCGAAGGACGAGCACCTCGCCGCGATTCTGTGGGAACACGACAAGCCGAACCGCGTGCGGCTCGGCGAGATGGTCGAAGCGAACGAATCGGCAGTGCTGCTCGAAACCGAGCGGCAATTGCGCGAGTATTTCGCGGGCACGCGGCAGCGCTTCGATCTGCCGCTCGACTTCCAGGGTACCGAGTTCCAGAAAAAGGTCTGGCACGCGCTGCTGACGATTCCGTTCGGCCAGACGCGCAGTTACACCGAGATCGCGCAGCAGGTCGGCAACGTCAACGCGGTGCGCGCGGTCGGCGCGGCGAACGGGCGTAATCCGATTTCGATCGTCGCGCCGTGTCATCGCGTGATCGGCGCGTCGGGCGAGTTGACCGGCTTCGCGGGCGGCCTTGCCAACAAGATGCTGCTGCTTTCGCTGGAGGCGGGGCAGACGTCGCTCGAAGCGGCGGCGGACGATGGGCAACGGTGTGACGTGGTGCGGGAAGCCACGCAGGCAACCCGTGCGGCTAAAAACAACGCCCCCGCGAAAGCGACGCGTCATCCGCCGAGCCGCGGCACGCAAGGGTCGTTGTTCGGCAGTTGACGGCAATCCGGCTGAAACCAGGCGAACGCGGGCGAAAGCGCTAGCGTGGAAGCCGCGCCCACGCCCTCATCCTGTGCCCTCATAATCGGGCACCGCGGTGCGTGCCCGCGAAAGCGGGCCGCCCGGCTCAAAGACTTGCGCCCGCGCACCTGAACCGTGGTGCGCAGTAGCGCATGACAGTTGCCGTCCCAACGTTACTGCTGGATCGACGCATTCTTGAGCAGGCCAGCGGAGAAATCCGCGGCGGCTTTCTCCGTCGCCAGCACCTGCAACTGCTGACGGATCGTTTCCTTCGCCTGATCGAACGCGGGAACCTGCGTCGGCCGCTTCGCATCGAGCTTGACGATGATGCGCGTCGATCCCTCGACAATCGCCTCGGGCGTCACGCCGCCGACCGGCAGTTGCGTGATCGCCTGCGCGACCGCGAGCGGCAGACCGCTGGTTTTGCCTTCGGTGACGGGTGTCTTGAAGCTGACCCACGGCAACTGGCCGCCGTTCATCCGGCTCGGCGCCACGCTGTATTGCTCGGCCAGCATATCGAACGCTTTGCCCGCCTTCAGTTCGCCGATCACCGTCGCCGCCGTCGTCGCATCCGAAACCGCAATGACGCGCGGCTTGTATTCCTCCTTGCCGAGCGATGCGACGATCCCGTCGAAGCGCGCCTTGACCTGCGCGTCCGTCACCGGCGCAGGATGAATGTTGTCCTTCAGATAAAGCTGGGTCTCCGCATTGATCTTCGCGTTGTTCATCGCCTGCTGCACTTCCGGTTTCGCGTCGTAGCGAGCCTTCTCCGCATGCTGGCGGAACAGTTCACGCACGATCAGTTGCTGCCTGGCCACCTGACGCAGTTGCGGCGTGTCCTGCTGATGCGTCGTTTGCGCCGCGAGCCGCACGACTTCGTCGAGCTGCGCCTGCGAAATCGCCGCGCCATTGACGATCGCCGCCGTGCCGGCCGGCAATGTAGAGACCGGCGCGGCGGCCGTCTGAGCGAATGCGGGCGCTGCCGCTCCGAGGCCGATCATCAATGCGGCGACAAGCGTCGCTCTGGTTCTGTTGGAATGATTTTTCATGTTCCGAATCCTTCGTTTTTACTGTTACTTTTACTGCTGTTACTGCCGTTTTTTACTGCTTCAATACGTCCAGTTGATGGTGCCGAGAATCAGCGTCGCCTTCGATCCCAGCGCCGCCGGTTGCGTCAACGCGCGTCCCGCGAGCAGTTCGCCGGACAGCAGTTGCCGATGCCATTGCCACTGCGTCCGTACGCCGAACCCCGCCCCCACGAGCGACGGAAAACCCGGCATCGCGACGAGCGACGCCTTGCCCGCATCGAAGAACACATAGGGTTCGATGCGGCCGTCCGGCCATGCGGGCGCATTGACCCACGCGAGTTCGTTGCGCGAGTAAATGCCCCGGTCGCCGGCAATTTCACCGGAGCGGAAACCCCGCACCGTGTCCATGCCGCCGAGGTACAACTGCTCGGAGCCGTACAGCGCGACGTTCGTGTACTGTCCGCCCAGCACGCCGCGATATGCGAGCTGCGCCCGACCCAGCGGCGGCAGCGGCACCGTGAACGTCGCCGTCGCGTCGAATTTGGTGAACTGGCCGTGCGCGTCGGTGCGCGCGATGTTGGGCTTGTTGTGGTCGGCCTCGAGCCACGGCAGTCCCTGCGAAAGACCCGCATCGAGCGTCACACTGCCGGGCGCGTCGTTGAGCACGAACTTGTGCAGCCAGTTGCCGCCTGCGCGCAGCACGGCGATACGCTCGGGGTCGAGACCGATGCCATTGGTCTGACGATCCGTGCGCCGCCACGACAGCGTCGCATCGAGGTTGACGATGTCGGCCTGCGTGCGATCGAGCGCGTAGTTCCAGCCGAGAATGTGGCTCAGCGTGCGGCCGTAAAGCAGCACGCTCGTGCCGACCACCTCCTGGTACTCCGAGTCCGACAGCGTGTAGCTGAACGTGTGGCGGCCGAACGGCACCGCGAACGAACCGACGAGCGCATTGCTGTCGGTGCTGTCGATGAAGTTCAGGCTCAGCGATTCCTGCAGGCCGATCAGGTTGTCCGCCTCGAGGCCCGCGCGATAGCGTGTGACGCCCGTCGCCGAGCTGCCGTAGTTGTCGACCCCGAGGCTGTAGTAGACACCGTCGCCGGAACGGTTGCGGATGTCGACGACCGAATCGCCGGCGCTCTGGCCCGGCAGCACCTGCACCGTTGCCTGATTGCGCCGCAGCCGGTTGATCTGCGACACGCCCTGATCGATATCCTCGAGCCGCAGCGGATCGCCGGGCGCGGCAGGAAACGCGTTCTCGTAGCCCGCATCCGTCAGCCAGCCGCCGCCTGCTGCCTTCTCATCCGTTTTCAGTCGATGGATCGGCTGGCCATTGACCGTATAGGCGCCGATGTGGCCCACCTGGACCGTGACAGTTAGCGTACCGCTGCCGAGGTTCTGCGGTCCGAGCAACGCGCGCGTGGTCACGTAACCCGCCTCGACGAACGCATCGGTCAGCCGCTTCAGCAATACGTTGATCCGATGCGAGCCAAGCGCGTGAGCGCTGAACGGCGCGACGATCGCGTCGAGTTTCGCCTGCGGCACGCCGGATGGCGAAACGAACGGCGCGTTGCCCGGTGCGGTCAACACGATCTGCCTGACCTCGAACGTCGGCCCTTTTTCGACGATCTGGTCGACTGGCGTGTCGGCAGAAATGTCGAGCGTGGTTTCTTCCGTCGACGGCGCGATGCTCACCGACGCAGGCGGCTGCGCGAGCTGCCGCTGCCGTGCCCGCCGGCGCTGTTCGTCGATGAGCTGCTGGCCGGGGTCCTGGATCGGACGCACGGCGGTGCCCGGAGGCAACGCAGGCGGCGGCGTTTGCGCGACCGCCGGCAGCGCGGCGCCGATCTGCAGCACCGCTGCCGTGGTCAGCGTGACGCTCCTGCGAATACGAAGTGGTGAGCCTCGCATCAGAAGCCGATCCACGTCGTCAGGCCCAGATGCTGGCCGATCTGCACTGGCGTAGTCGACGGCGCGCGCACGGTCGTGATCGTGCCCGTTGCGCTGACGCCGTTCGCTCCGCTGATCGAACCGCCGTCGACGATCGCGTCGCCGGTCAGATGCACGGCGCCGTCCGCGCTAAAGCCACCACCGATGTCGGTCGCGATGATCTGCGCCCATGTACTGCCGAAGAACGCCTTGAAGCCGTGATCCTGGTTGATCGCCGAATAGCCGGCGACGCCCTGTGCGTACGTGACGGGCGCGGTGACGTCGAGATCGCCGCTAGCGGATACGTTGCCGCCGAGATTGCGTGCGACGTTGCCCGCGGTAATCGACAGATCCGCACCGGACTGGATCGTGCCGCCGTATGGGACGATATCGCTCGATGCGCTCGCGTGACAGAAGATCCAGCAACTGTGCGAATAGCTCGCCTGGCCCGAGAACACCGCGGCGTTGGTAAAGGTGTCCTTCGCGGTGATATCGATGGCGCCATGGTTCGAGTAGATGATGCCGCCCGAGTTGGTCACGTTGTTGCCGGAGATCGTCACCGCGCCCGAGATCGATCCGATGTACGCAAGCTGCTCCGGGTTGCTGACGGTGCCGTAGTCGACGTCGAAACCGCTTGTGGTGTGCGTGAAGAACAGGAAACTGCCACCGGTACGCGAGTAGGCGACGGGAGTGCCGTTATTGATGCCGCTCGTGTGGTCGATGATGTTCTGCACGTCGCCTTGCGCGGTGAGCGCCAGGTCCTGGTGGGAGAGAATCCGCGCGTTGTCGTTGGTGATGTCGCGTTGCGCGCTCAGCGACGTCGTGCCGTTCGCGGCGAAGATGACGCCGAGATTCGCGGGCGTCGAGCGGTTCGTGATGCTGCCGTTCGCGGTGAGCGCGACGTTGCCGCCGACGCTGCTGCCGTCGGTGAAGAGTGTGCCGGCCTGGATCACGCTGCCGATGTTCGTGATGTCGCCGGTACTGGTCAGGTTGACCGAGCCCGTCAGCGCGTTCAGCATCGACGGGCCTGTTGCGTCGTCGTTCAGCGTAATCGCTCCGGCGTTCGCCGTCACATCGTTCGTGGCGCTCATCTGCGCGCCTTGCAGCGAAACGGTGCCGGGCGTCGTGATCGCAATGTCGTGTTCGGCCTCGATCGACCCATCGGCCACCGTCACGTCGCCATTCGACGATACGACCACATCGCCCGCGCTTGCGTAGATCGTGCCGAGGTTGCGCACGCCGGCGCCCTGATCGGTGACGATCAGCTGCACGTGACCACCGGTGAGGCCGCCGGCGGCAGTGATGTCGATGGCCAGTGCGTTGTTCTGCGTTTTCGGTGAGGTGGTGCTGGTTAGCCAGTCATGGCCGTTGTCCGAGGGAGAAAAGCCGGTGTCCCAGGTGGTGGTGCTGTCGCCGACCGTCGCGCGTACGCCGCCCGTGGAGCTGGTGTAATCGTTCACGACCGGACCGTTCACCGCGAGCTGCTTCGCGACGAGATCGAGGTTCACGAGCCTGCCCGACAGCCCGCCTGGGCCGATCGTGATCGCGCCGCCGTTCGTGGTCAGCACGACGTTGCGTTGGAGTGCGCCCGATTCGAGCGTCTGGTCGGCAAAGCTCACCTGGCCGGTCGATAGCACGACGTGGCCCGCGTTCACGAAGCTGCCGCCGTTGACGGTGATGCCGTTCGGGTTCGCGAGGATCACGTTGGCGCGCGGGCCGAGCACCGAAATAGCGCCCTGGATCAACGAGGGATTCGTGCTGGTGACCTGGTTGACAATCGTGTTCGCGTTGATGCCGGTGTTGTTCAGGTCCGCGCCGGCCGATGAAACGTTGAACGACGAGTACGTGTTGTGAGAAACACCGCCGGTTGCAGGGGCAATGTTGACGGTCTGGTGGCCATTGGCGG
Source organism: Paraburkholderia antibiotica (assembly GCF_012927125.1). Taxonomy (GTDB): domain Bacteria; phylum Pseudomonadota; class Gammaproteobacteria; order Burkholderiales; family Burkholderiaceae; genus Paraburkholderia; species Paraburkholderia antibiotica. Next base: position 1,196 of record NZ_JABBFZ010000033.1, on the reverse strand, counting down.
CTGTCGCTACCGACGTGGACGTGCCGCCGTCAGGGCGAATACCGGCTGCTAATGCACTTTGCGTGAGTGCGCAGAGCGTTGCACAGACGGCAAGTGATATCAGCGTATGGTACGTAATCTTCATTAGTACATCAAAACTATTAAATTAATTTAACTTTTTTTGGGCAGTTACTTCATTTTATAGATCACGCGCGATGTTCTGGGTAATTTCTTGTCCCTGTTATGCGTTCAGAATCGATCCTTGTGGCAACAAATCGAGATAAATCCGACAGTCAGCAAAAATTGAACGCAACTTCCTCGATCAATCTCGCATCGGCATCTGTAACTCTTCCTGAAAGATAAGGAATCGACTTCACCAAGACACCCTTTGCTGGGACTTCGTCCCGTTCGGCAAGAGCTAGCAACCGTTTCATCAAAATCGAGTCCGTCACGTAGGTTTCGATAAGATGTATCAAATGCAGGCGCAATTCGTCGGTCGTCATTTTTGAGACTAAAACTGTAGCGTTCTTCGATTGAGCCTTCGTGCGGGAATTACAGGTATCAGCTGCTCCTGTACATTGTCCCCATACTACGGGTGGGCATTCGCGTAGGGCTCAAGTCCGGGACCAGTGCGATCCTGGCATTTACAAATCTATTAAGGTCGAAGAGCTGCAAGGTATCGAACTCCGCTTTGAGACTCGCCGCGTAGAAGTGCAAGTTCATGCCGGCCATATCTGCCTGTCCGCTATTGAGCTGCGACATCGCACTCGAGAACAACGTGCCCGCTCCTGCGTGACCGGGTTCGAATCGTTACTCTGAGAAATCGATAATCGGAACGATCCCTTGTGCCGTATGTAGAACATAAGACTCAAGCCCGTCCTTTTCCGGAATCAACTGTAAAAGCTGCATATCCTCAAAGTGCAATGTCAAAACTTTGCTTTTTTCATCAAAGCGGGCGTCGACGATAGAGGAGAGGTGGCCTCACCCGTTCGGACAGACTTCTGAGATTTTTAAGTGGAACGTCCGGGGCAGTCATGCTGCCAATTTGATCGCAGGCAGCGTCGCGAAGTATGCCTCATCCGGCGTGCGGTCTTCCAGACTCGAATGAGGTCGTCTCTGGTTGTACAGACTGATGTAATCGCCGATTGAGCGCCGGGCGTGGCTGACCGATTCATAGGCTTTCAGATACACCTCTTCATATTTCACGCTTCGCCACA
>NZ_JABBFZ010000032.1 GCF_012927125.1 Paraburkholderia antibiotica | reverse complement strand
ACGCTTTAATCCCACTCTCGCCTTGCAAATATGCGTCTACCAACCGCTGCTTGAACCGTTCGTCGTACTTCGCCATGAAAAACACCCCAAAGGTTGGATCAGTGTCCAACTTTTGGGGTGCAGTTCAGTTCGGAAATGAACCTCGCCGCTTTTTTTTGCCGGCCCGGCACCTGCATCGGCACCGGTCCGCGATCTCTTCCTACTCTCGCCCGCTCAGGACTCCACGTCTTCCAGACTGAAGATTTCGGTCTGGTCGTTGTACGAGAAGATTTCGCCGTAACGGCCCCAGTTGATGACCGCGTCGAGCGTCTCCTCGGCGGCGCTATCGGACAGGAAGTCTTCCAGCTCCTGCTCGAAACGCACGCGCGGCGCGCGATGCCCCGGCCGCTCGTTCAACACCTTCTTGATCCGCGCGGCAAGCGGCACGTGGCGCAGCAGATGCTCGGCGAACATCATCTTGCGTTCCTGCGTGCCGAACTCGGCGAACACGCGCGCCGGCGGCGTCAGGAAAATATCGCCCTCGCGCACGTCGGCGAAACCGAGGTGCTGCAGCACTTCGGCGATCGGGAACAGATCGTCGACCTCCAGATGCAGCGAGCGCGCGATTTCCGGCATGTCCGCGCGACCGTGGTACGGCGCGGCGGCGAGCGTTTCGATCAGACCCGCCATCAGGTTGGTCGACACGTGCGGCAACCAGCTGTGCAGCTCAAGCCCCTTGCGGGTCTTTTCGTCGGTCTGACGCGCGGTCATCTTCGCGTAGATCTCGTCGACGAGGCGGCGGAACGCCGGGTCCAGACGATTGCGCGGATGCTTGAACGGCACCTTGATCTCGGCGATCACCCGCCCCGGATTCGACGACAGCACCAGAATCCGGTCGCACATGAACACCGCTTCCTCGATGTTGTGCGTGACGATCAGCACGGCCTTGATCGGCATGCGGCCTTGCGTCCACAGATCGAGCAGGTCGGTACGCAGCGTTTCGGCGGTCAGCACGTCGAGCGCGGAGAACGGCTCGTCCATCAGCAGCAGCGTCGGGTCGACCACCAGCGCGCGCGCAAAGCCGACGCGCTGACGCATACCGCCCGACAGCTCGCGCGGATACGCGTTCTCGAAACCGTCGAGACCGATCAGGTCGATCGCCGCGAGCGCGCGCGTGCGCCGCTCGCTAGCGCCGACGCCTTGCGCCTCGAGACCGGCTTCCACGTTCTGCAGCACGGTCAGCCACGGGAACAGCGCGAAGGTCTGGAACACCATCGCGACGCCTTTGGCCGGGCCTTCGAGCGGCTTGCCCATATAGGTCACTTCGCCGTCGGTCGGTTCGATCAGACCGGCGATGATACGCAGCAGCGTCGACTTGCCCGAGCCCGAGCGGCCGAGCAAACCGACGATCTCGCCTTCGCGCAGCGACAGATTCGCGTCGTCGAGGACGAGCAGTTCGCCCTGGGTCTTGTTGAAGCCGCGGCACACGTCCTTCACGCGCAGGATTTCCTCGCCGAGGCGCGGGGGCTTCGGCGGCGTCTGGATCGGCGCGGCGGTCATAGCAGCTTTAGGATTTTGCATCGCGTTAAGCCTTCATTTCTCAATCTAGGCGGAGCTTGCCTTCGGCATAGGCGTACATCGGACGCCACAGCAGACGGTTGAACAGGGTCACGAACAGGGACATCACGGCGATGCCCACGATGATCTTCGGATAGTCGCCCGCCGCGGTGGTCTGCGCGATATAGGCGCCGAGACCATGCGCGGCGACCTTGGTATCGCCCCACTGCACGAATTCGGCGACGATGCTCGCGTTCCACGCGCCGCCCGACGCGGTGATCGCGCCGGTCACGTAGTACGGGAAAATGCCCGGCAGCATCGCCTGACGCCACCATTGCCAGCCGCGAATGTGGAAATTCTTGGCCGCCTCGCGGTAGTCGTTCGGGTACGAGCTCGCGCCGGCAATCACGTTGAACAGGATATACCACTGCGTACCGAGCACGATCAGCGGCGACAGCCAGATATCCGGGTTCAGATGGAAGCGCACGATCACGATCACGAACACCGGGAACAGCAGGTTCGCCGGGAACGCGGCAAGGAACTGCGCGAGCGGCTGGATCTTTTCCGCGAGCGCCGGACGCAGACCGATCAGCACGCCGATCGGCACCCAGATCACGGACGCGATCGCGATCAGCACGACCACGCGCAACAGCGTGATCAGACCGAGCACCAGCACGTGGCCGACTTCTTCGAGCGACACGCCGGTCCGCACATAAAGGAACACGCGATACACCACGTAGACGGTGACCAGCAACACGAGCGCCGCCCAGAGCATGTCGCCGAACTTCGAACTCTTCTCGCGCTGCGGGATCTGGAAGCGCGGCGTGCTGAACGCCGGCAGCTCGAAGCGCACGCGCGCGGCTTTGGCGAACATCCAGCCGAGCGGCACCAGCAGGCGGTGAATCAGGCGGGTGCGGCGAATCAGGTCGAGCAGCCAGGACTCCGGCGCATCGCCCGAACTGGTGTTTTCCATCCGGAATTTGTCGGCCCACGCGACGAGCGGACGGAACAGGAACTGGTCGTACGCGAGAATCACGACCGTCATCGCGAGGATCACCCAGCCGATCGCGTGCAGGTTCTTGTCGCTGATCGCCTGGGCCAGATACGCGCCGATGCCCGGCAGCGTGATCGTTTTGTTGCCGACCGTAATCGCTTCCGACGCAACCACGAAGAACCAGCCGCCCGACATCGACATCATCATGTTCCAGATCAGGCCCGGCATCGAGAACGGCACTTCGAGTTTCCAGAAGCGCTGCCATGAAGTCAGATGGAAGCCGCGCGACACTTCATCCAGATCGCGCGGCACCGTGCGCAGCGACTGGTAGAAGCTGAACGTCATGTTCCACGCCTGGCTCGTGAAGATCGCGAAGATTGCCGCGAGCTCGGCGCCGAGCACGCGGCCCGGGAACAGCGCGAGGAAGAACGTAACGGTGAACGAGATGTAGCCGAGCACCGGCACCGACTGCAGGATGTCGAGAATCGGCACCAGCACGAGTCCGGCGCGCCGACTCTTGGCCGCGAGCGTGCCGTACACCAGCGTGAAGATCAGCGACGCGACCATCGCCGCGAGCATGCGCAGCGTGGTGCGCAGCGCGTATTCGGGCAGGTTGGCCGGATCGAGCGAGATCGTCTGGGATTTCAGCGTCGACATCGGCGCGAGCGTCTCGTGAAAACCGATCGACGCCATCGCGATCAGACAGATGATCAGCGGAAACGCAACGAAGTCCCAGCGATTGGGCAACACGCGCCATGCCGACGCATTGGCCGTGCGCTTCAGGTTGAAACTGAAATCCATCAGACGCCCTCCCCAATGGAACAGGCATTCGAACGCTCGAAGGAGGCCGCGACTATCTCACGGCGGTCTATGGATCGGTCCGGAAAGCAGAAATCAGGCATGGCAAAACACGCGTGCGTGGTAAATCGTTAGCGTTGGAGACACGTCGGCCGGCAACGGACAGGGTCGTGGACAAGTCGCCCAGGATCACCGCCCTCATACCGGATCGCTGTCGCCGCGGACGCCGCCCTAAGGCCGGCGGGCTTTCCTCGTTTGGACGGCACGACACTACACCATCCTATGTTTCAGGCACAACCTCGGACCGCAAATTGCGAGATGGCTCACAAGCCCGTGGCGTAAGCCGTTGGCAAGCATCGGCCCGGGTGACCGCGCCGCACTGTACCCTGCTCGAACGGATTGCGGGGCGTCACCTCGCGAAGCCATCCGGGCGCGTGGCGCCCAAGCCACATCCGCGTCTCTCGACGCGAATCAGTCATCCTGACGAACTCGTTCCCGGAACGCCGTGCAGCCATCAAGAAACCGACGCGGCTGCCGTTATGAACCTGGCCAGCCCCGCATATGCAGTCCGCATCCCAGCAATAACGGTGGCGTCGGGCCCCATGACGGTTAAAATCGGGAAACGACGTCCCTGTTTAGAAACAGTTCATCCTGGGCCGCGGCGACGACGCAGCGCACCCTGCTTGCGAAGAGCCGTCACCGCGACCGGCAACGCGGCCGCCACGGAGGCAGACACAGCGCCGGCGCGCTGCCACGATTGAGCAAGTTGCATGTCACAGCCAGACGGATCAGAGGGTCGATGAACAGGACAACCTTGCGCCAGGTCGCCGGGCCGGTCAGCTTCGTGCTGATCGTACTGGTTTGCTGGTTCGTGGCTGGCATGGTCGCGGACCGGATGGTACAGCAAGAGCTGGACGCGGCGCTGCGCACGCAGCGGCAAATGTCCACGTCGATCGTCGACAACATGGCCGAAGTGATTGCCAGCGACCTCGCGATGTCCCGCGCCATCCCCGCAACCATGGCCGAAATGGACGTGGTCCAGCGTGCCTTGATGCAAGCGCAGAATTATGCCGCGAACGGCGAAGCGGCGGAACCCGCTCTGCGCACCGCGCTGCTCGCCAATCCGCAGATGACCGCGGTCAGCAAGTTCCTGCACGACGCCCAAGGCTTCTCCGGACTCGACCAGATCTGGATCGTCAACACGAACGGCATCTGCGTGGCCTCGAGCAGCACGATCGCGGACCCCGGCGGCGCGCAACGCTCGTTCGTCGGCGTCGACATGCGCGCGCGCGGCTATCTGACCAACGCGCTGCTCGGCGCATTCTCCGAAGCCTACGGCGTGGGCCGCGCAAGCGGCGAGCCGGGTATCTTCATCGCCGCGCCGGTGTATTCGGACGGCCTGCTGGTCGGCGCGGTGGTCGCGAAGGTCGGCATCGCGCGGCTGCGCCATTGGGTCGCCCACGCGGGCACCTTCGTCGCCGACGACAACGGCGTCATCATCATGGCGCACAACAGCGCGCTCGAAGGCCACGCGCTGCCGAATTCGCACGTCACGCAAATGAGCCCCGCGGAGCGGCGCGTCATCTACCGCCGCGATACGTTTCCCGACATGCTGATCCGCGAAGATACCGAGTTGCGCGAGCAGGCGCCGTGGGTGCCGCCCGCCGTCGCCGGGCAGCTGTTCGGGATGAGCCGGCAGCCGGCGCCGGCGCTCTATCAGTCGCGCAGCGGTCTGAATTCGGGACTGTCCGCGCATCTGGTCGACCCGCTCGCCGCGTGGCCCGAGCTGCTGCGCAACCACAAGCGCGACCATCTGCTGGTATTCCTGACGCTGGCCGGCACCGTCGCGCTCGCCTGGGTCATCACCGTGTCTTATGTGCGCGAGCGGCGTCACCATCGCGCGACACGCGATCTCGCCGAACAGCTGCAGTCGGCCAATACGCTGCTGTCGGCCGAGGCGCGGCACGATGCGCTGACCGGCGCGTTGTCGCGGCGCTATTTCCTCGATCTGCTGCGACGTGAAATCGATCGCGCCCACGCGAACAACGAGCCGCTGTGCATGGCGATCGCCGACCTCGATCACTTCAAGCAGATCAACGACCACTTCGGCCATGCGGCCGGCGACCGCGCGCTCGAACATTTCGTCGATACCTGCCGCGCCGAGTTGCGCAGCTCCGACGCGATCGGTCGGCTCGGCGGCGAGGAGTTCGGACTGCTGCTGCCCGCCACCGATCTGGCGGGCGGACGTGAGGTGGTCGAGCGTCTGCGGTTGCGTCTGAAGGCGGTACCGTCGCCGAAGCTGCCGGCCGCGGCGGGCTTGAGCGTGAGCATCGGCATCACTGAACTGTCGCCCGACGATCTGCCCGAGCGCATCATGAGCCGCGCCGACACCGCGCTCTACGCGGCCAAGACCGGCGGGCGCGACCGCACCGAAGCGCTGCCGCCCGACGACACCGCGCCGCCGACCCGCACGGCGGTGAATGCCTGGTAAGCGCCGGATCGAACGATGCGCGTCGTTCTTTTTACCCTGCCCACAACAACGCTCGCTGCCCACCCATGGCTTGACGCACCGCAAAAGCGCGGAGTCGTCGTTGTCGACTGAACCAGGCTTCCCGCATCGGAGCAGGTATCATCGATCCTGATATTGGATCGTTGCTATTGCTCTAACGGGAGATTCGCATGAAGGGAAATCTGGTGATCGTCTGTCGCGATCAGGACGCTGACGCATTCGACCATCTGCTCGCCGAATATGGCGCATTCCAGACGCGCCTGTCGTCTACCGCGTGGTATCTGAAACTGGAGGTCGCGCCGGAACTGATTCAGGAGGAAATCCTCACGCGCCTCGGCAAGTACACGACGCATTACATCTTCGAGGCGGAATCGGTGACGTGGAATACCGTGGACAGCGAAACGGCCAATGCATTGAATACGTTGTTCTCGGATTAAGCACTGCCCACTCGCGATGCCGCCGCTACGCGCCCGCATCGCGACGCTTCACTCCGCTGGCTCAAGCGGTCGCATTCACCTGCTACGTTAGTTTGCCAGGCTGGCTTGCCAACTTGATTTACCACCTTGGTTCGCCGCCCTGATCCACCGCTTCAGTCTGCTTCTACCAGGCATTTTCCGAGGCTGTCGCCACGCGCGGCAGCACTTCGAGCGGAAAGCTCATCAGCACTCGCAAACCGCGGCCGCCGTGGTTACCGATCTCCCACTCGCCACCCGCGCGCCGCACCAGACGTTCGACGATCGCCAGACCCAATCCGCTATGACCGTTGCCACCGCGCGCCGGATCGAGCCGCACGAACGGCCGGCTCGCGCTGATCAGGTCCTGCGCGGCAATGCCTTTGCCGTTGTCGCTGATCGACAGCGTGAAGCCCTGCGATGTCCGCGCGGTGGCAACCACCACCGGCGGTGCACCGTACGCGTGAGCGTTGTCGAGCAGATTCGACAGGATCCGGTCGAGCGTGGCCGCGGGCAGCAGGAACGACGGTCCCGCGTTGAGTTCGGTCCGCACGGTCGGCGCACCGGCGGCGACCGCCCGATAGCTGCGTACGACCCGCTCGCATTGCGCATCGACTTCGACCGGCTCGCTGCGATCCGCGCCGTCGTGCGCAAACACCAGAAACTGCTCGACGATATGCGTCATCGAGTCGACGTCGCGCACGACACCGTCGCGCGTTTTCGCGTCGTCCATCATTTCGGCTCGCAGCCGCAGACGCGCAAGCGGCGTCTTCAGGTCATGCGCGACGCCGGCCAGCATCACCGCGCGATCGTTCTCGGTCCGCGCGACTTCCTGCACCATCTGATTGAAACCATGCGTGAGTTGCCGCAATTCGCGCGGGCCGCGCTCCGGCACCGGCGGCACCGGCAGGCCTCGACCGAAGCGCGTGACCGCCTGGGCGAGCGAGCGCAGCGGCTGCTGCAACGCCCATGCGGCAAACAACGCCGCCATCACCGCGAACGAGAAGATGATCGCGAGCCACAGCACGGTGCGGTCGAGCGAGCGCGGCATGCGCAGCGGCTGCACCGGCACGACGATCCAGTTTCGATCCGTCGCGGCGCGCACCCACAGCGTGGGCGGCCCGCCAGGCGGACCGACACGCACCTGGGTGTTGGCTGGCATGCGATCGCGCAAATCTTCGATGAAGCGCTCGAGCGGCGCCGGCAATTCCGTGTTGACCGCCGGCACGTCGGGGCTCGCCGGATCGACGAGCTTCACGCGTGACGGCAGCGGTTGATCCGGTGTACGGGCGACGTGCTGACGTACCGCGTCGACGAGGAAGGTCGCTTCCTCGACCGCGTAGCGCGTTTGCTGTTGCGAGCGTTCGAGCCGCATCAGCGCATACCACGCGAAATGCGACAGCATCAGCACCGCGACGACGAGCAGCGCTAGCCGCCCAAACAGCGAATCAATGGGCCGGCGCATGTTGCTCGCCGTCCGGCACGAACACGTAACCGCGGCCACGCACCGTCTGGATGAAGCGCGGGGTGGACGGATCGGTTTCGAGAATGCGACGCAGGCGCCACACCTGCACGTCGATGCCGCGGTCGGTGCCGTCGTACTCGGGACCGTGCAGCAATTCCAGCAGACGCTCGCGCGTGAGCGTGCGCATCGGGTGATTGACGAAAATCTTCAGTAGCGCGAATTCGCTGCCCGACAGCGTGAGCGGCCTGTCTTCGAGATGCAGCGTGCGCGACTGGAAGTCCAGCGTGAAGCGGCCGAAGCTGAACGGCTCGCGCTGTTCCGGCGCGGCCGCCGACGGCAGCGTGCGACGCCGCCGCAGCACCGCCTGCACGCGCGCGAGCAGTTCGCGCGGATTGAACGGCTTGCCGAGATAGTCGTCCGCGCCGAGTTCGAGCCCGACGATGCGATCGACGTCGTCCGCGCGCGCGGTGAGCATGATCACGGGGATATCGTCGCCCGACGCGCGCAGCTTGCGCAGCGCGGTGAGACCGTCCACGCCGGGCATCATCAGGTCCAGCACGATGAGGTCCGGGCGCTCGCGTTCGAGCCGGCGCTCGAGCGAGCCGGCATCGTGCAGCACCGATACTTCGATGCCCTGACGGGCGAGATAGTCGCGCAACAGATCGCGCAATTCGACGTCGTCGTCGACAACCAGGATTTGAGTAGCCATGGGATGAAGTTTAACGCTCAGCAGATTGGGTTTTCGTTTTCAGAACCGCCTCAAGGGTTACCGGGTGTTACGGTGAAAGGCGCACGTAATCGGTGGTAATAGCCGCATCCTGCCGCGTAACACAGCGACCGGCACGCTTCTCTACGCTGTGCCTTACCGAATGCAGGCAGTCCACATGACCGGTTGCATCGTCGGCTATTCCATTACAAGGAGCCTTATATGTCCACCAAAAAGATGTCACGCGTTCTCGCCGTTGCCGCCACCGCTCTCGCCCTCGGCGCGGGTGCCGCTTATGCCGCTCAACCCGCCGAGCACGCGCACGGCGGCCCCGGCGGCTGGCACGGCCAGTTCATGAAGCAGCTGACCCAGCTCCACGACCAGCTCAAGCTGAACGCGGATCAGGAAAAGCTCTGGCAGAACGCGCTCGATACGATGAAGCAGAACCACGAAGCGATGCGCGCAAACCACAAGCAGGCTCACGACCAGTTCAAGGCCGCGCAGCAACAACCGATCCTCGATCTGAACGCGATGGCCGCCACGCATCAGCAGATCGAGCAGAAGAACGCGCAACTGCACCAGCAAACCACCGACGCATGGCTGAAGTTCTATAACGGCCTGAACGACCAGCAGAAGACCACCGTCAGCACCGCGCTGAAGCAGCGCTTTGCGCGGATGGAACAGCGTCACGAGAAGATGCGCGAGCGCTGGGAGCAGCACAAGGCTCAGAAGGGCGCGGCTTCGGCTCCGGCCGCCAACCAGTAAGCGCGCCGGTTGCGAGGCGGGCCAGCGCGGCCGCCTCGCCGATATAAAAACGCCACGGAAGAAGTTTTCCGTGGCGTTTGCGTTGGTGCCGACTATCTGGCTGCAGTAATAACTAGCGGCGGTGAGCACCGCGGCGCGAATCAGCCGTGAATCAGCCGTTCAACGGGCCGAGATCGAACAGCAGCACTTCTGCGTGCTCGCCCTGCTCCAGCGTGACGGTATCGACGTCGCTCAGCTTCGCGGCGTCGCCCGCCTTGAGCGCCGTGCCGTTCACGCTCAGCGCGCCGCGCGCGACGTGCACGTAAGCGAGACGCCCCGCCGGCAGCGCGAACGTCGCCTGTTCCGCGCCGTCGAACAGTCCCGCGTAAATCGACGCGTCCGCGTGGATCGTCACCGAGCCGTCGCGACCCTCGGGCGACGCGATCACGCGCAGGCGGCCGCGCTTGCTGTCGGCGTCGAAACGCTTTTCCTCGTAGCCGGGCTGATCGCCCGCGCGGCGCGGAATGATCCAGATCTGCAGCAGATGCGCGAGCTCGTCTTGCGACGCGTTGAACTCGCTGTGCTGCACGCCGGTGCCGGCGCTCATGCGCTGCACGTCGCCGGGACGGATCGTCGAGCCGTTGCCCATGCTGTCGCGATGCGCGAGCGCGCCTTCGAGCACGTACGTGACGATCTCCATGTCCCGGTGACCATGCGCGCCGAAGCCCTGGCCGCCGGCGATGCGGTCTTCGTTGATCACGCGCAGCGGGCCGAAATGCACGTGCTGCGGATCGCGGTAATCGGCAAACGAGAAGCTGTGATACGAGTCGAGCCAGCCGTGGTTGGCATGGCCGCGTTCTTCGGAACGGCGAATCTCGATCATGGAAAATCTCCCGGCAAGTAATAAATAGAGCGATGACGGAAATGTAGGGGCAGCGCCGCAACTTAACAATCGGCGCGCCAGCACCGGACCGTTCCAGCGGTGCATGCAATCGCGCGCGGACCGCCCGGCCATGCCGAAACGGCCGACCGACCGCCCTCATCCCACGCGAGGCTTTCCCGAACCGAACCGCTTGCCGTGAAACCCATCCGGCAGGAAACCGGCCGGAAACGCCGCACGGGCCGGAAAATCGCCGCCGGCGTCGCGCCCGCACAACGCCCGCCGCGGCGACTTGCCGCTCGCGGCCCTGCCGGACTGGCAGCTTGCCGCTCTTCGGGTAAAATACCGCGCTTTTCAACGCGCATGCGCTCCGTTGGACGTGCATGCTGCGCCGGCGAGCTGCGTCGGGCAAGCCGCAACCGGTGCGCGGCGACGTCCGCGACCGTGAAAAACGGGTGCAATGGGTTGTCTAACGGGCAGTTAAGGGACGGTTACAGGGCAGCTTAAAGCGCTCCGCTCTACCCGCCACGTCGAACCAACCGTCGCCCGTCGCGCAGCGACACCCCTGCGGCACGGCAATTTTGACCGCCTAGAATAGCGACCGTCGGCGACCGTCGGCCCCAGCCGATGCTCGCCGAGTCGATCATCACGACGATCAGTTTGATCCAGGAGAATCATGAAGAAGTTCGCACTGTGCGTGGCTCTGGCAGTCATGGCCACCGGCGCGATGGCGAAAGAATGGAAGACCGTGCGCATCGGCGTCGATGCCAGTTATCCGCCGTTCGAATCGAAGGCGCCTAGCGGCGACATCGTCGGCTTCGACGCCGATCTGACCCGCGCCCTGTGCGCGAAGATGAACGTGAAATGCGTGTGGGTCGAGTCGGATCTCGACGGCATCATTCCGGCGCTGAAGGGCAAGAAATTCGACGCGATCATCTCCTCCCTGACCGTCACCGACAAACGCCGCGAACAGATCGACTTCTCCGACAAGCTGTTCGACGCACCGGCCCGCATGATCGCGAAAAGCGGTTCGCCGCTGCTGCCGACGCCCGAATCGCTGAAGGGCAAGCGCGTTGGCGTCGAGCAGGGTTCGACCCAGGAGCAATACGCGAAGCTCTGGTGGGAGCCGAAGGGCGTGACCATCGTGTCGTACCAGAATCAGGATCAGGTCTACGCCGATCTCGCATCGGGCCGTCTCGACGCCGCGCTGCAGGACGAGTTGCAGGCCGACGCCGGCTTCCTGAAGACGCCGCGCGGCAAGGGCTTCGCCTGGGCCGGCCCGGAAGTGAAGGATCCGAAGACGATCGGCGAAGGCACCGCGATCGGTCTGCGCAAGGGCGACGCCGATCTGAAGGCGATGTTCAACCGCGCACTCGCCGAGGTTCATCAGGACGGCACGTTCCGGAAGATCGAGAAGCAGTACTTCGACGTCGACATTTATCCTGGGCGCTAGGCGAAACTCGGGGCTCGCCCGCATGGGCTTGACCGGAACTTCGGAATAGAGTCGGCTCAGGCCGGTGGCAATGGCGGTCGTAGTCGTTATCGTAGTCGCAGTCGTAGTGGCAGCACCGGGCAGTAGATTCAAAACAACTCGAGACGAAAGTCCAAAAGCGCGCCGCGGGATCGGCAATGTTCCCGCGGCATGATTTGCACAGCGGCGTGCTGTGCGCCGCAGGTCACCGCGAGCCGACCGCTCGCGGCACACGCGGCGCAACACGGGCCGCGTCTTTCGCGGTGCGCGACGCGCGCATCGTCAAGGACTTCCTATGTTCCTTCAAGGCTACGGCCCGCTGCTTCTCACCGGTACCTGGGCAACCGTCAAACTGGCGGTGCTGTCACTCGTACTGGCCTTCGTGCTGGGCCTCCTCGGCGCGGCGGCGAAACTGTCGAAAAGCCGCTTCTCCAATGGCGTCGGCACCGTCTACACGACGCTCGTGCGCGGGGTGCCCGACCTCGTGCTGATGCTGCTGCTGTTCTACAGCATCCAGATCTGGCTGAACAACCTGACCGACGCGCTGGGCTGGGATCAGATCGACATCGATCCGTTCGTGGCCGGCGTCGCCGTGCTCGGCTTCATCTACGGCGCGTACTTCACCGAGACCTTCCGTGGCGCGTTTCTCGCGGTGCCGCGCGGCCAGCTCGAAGCGGGCGCCGCCTACGGCATGACGAACTGGCAGGTGTTCTCGCGCATCATGTTCCCGCAGATGATGCGCTTCGCGCTGCCCGGCATCGGCAATAACTGGCAGGTGATGGTGAAGGCGACCGCGCTGGTGTCGATCATCGGTCTGGCCGACGTCGTCAAGGCCTCGCAGGACGCCGGCAAGGGCACGCTGCGGTTCTTCTTCTTCACGCTGCTCGCCGGCGCGATCTATCTCGTCATCACGACGGTGTCCAACTTCGTGCTGATGTACCTCGAAAAGCGTTACTCGACCGGCGTGCGAAAGGCGGATCTATGATTGCGATCATTCAGGAATACTGGCGCAACTACCTCTTCACCGACGGCTATCGCTTCACCGGCGTCGCGATCACGCTGTGGCTGCTGGTGGTGTCGATCGGACTGGGCTTCTGTCTGTCGGTGCCGCTCGCGGTGGCGCGCGTATCGAGGAAGAAGTGGCTGTCGGGTCTGGTGTGGCTGTACACGTACATCTTCCGCGGCACGCCGCTCTACGTGCAGCTGCTGCTGTGCTACACCGGCCTCTACAGCCTCGAAATCATCCGCAACAACGAGCTGACCAACGCGTTCTTCCGCGACGGCATGCACTGCACGCTGCTCGCGTTCACGCTGAACACCTGCGCCTATACGACCGAGATTTTCGCCGGCGCGATCAAGGCGACGCCCTACGGTGAGATCGAAGCGGCGCGCGCATACGGGATGTCGTCGTTCACGCTGTACCGGCGCGTGATTCTGCCGTCGGCGCTGCGCCGCGCGCTGCCCTACTACAGCAACGAAGTGATCCTGATGCTGCACGCGACCACGGTCGCGTTCACGGCCACGGTGCCGGACATCCTGAAGATCGCGCGCGACGTGAACTCGGCGACGTATCAATCGTTCAATGCGTTCGGCATCGCCGCGCTGCTGTATCTATGCATTTCTTTCGCGCTGGTGTGGCTGTTCCGCCGCGCCGAGCGTCGCTGGCTCGCTTACCTGCGGCCGCAAGGCAAGTAACTCCGCGCGCCCCTGGGCAGGCAAGCTCGTTAAGGATCCTGATGAATTCCAAGAAGCAAAAGCTCTTCGTCGACGAGCTTCACAAAAAGTACGGCGACAACGAAGTCCTCAAGGGCGTGTCGCTGAAAGCCGATGCCGGCGACGTGATCAGCGTGATCGGTTCGTCCGGCTCGGGCAAGAGCACGATGCTCCGCTGCATCAACTTTCTCGAGCAGCCGAACGCCGGGCGCATTTTCGTCGACGGCGAGGAAGTGCGCACGCAGACCGCCAGGGACGGCGCGCTGCGCGTGTCGGACCCGAAGCAGCTGCAGCGCGTGCGCACCAAGCTCGCGATGGTGTTCCAGCACTTCAACCTGTGGTCGCACATGAACGTGCTCGAGAACATCATCGAGGCGCCGGTGCATGTGCTCGGTCTGAAGCGCAAGGAAGCCGAGGATCGCGCCCGCGAATATCTCGAGAAAGTCGGTCTCGCGCCGCGCCTGGAGAAACAGTATCCGTCGCATCTGTCGGGCGGCCAGCAGCAGCGCGTCGCGATTGCGCGCGCGCTGGCGATGCATCCCGACGTGATGCTGTTCGACGAACCGACTTCCGCGCTCGACCCGGAACTCGTCGGCGAAGTGCTGAAGGTGATGCAGAAGCTCGCCGAGGAAGGCCGCACGATGATCGTCGTCACCCACGAAATGGGTTTCGCGCGCAACGTGTCGAATCACGTGATGTTCCTGCATCAGGGCCGCGTCGAAGAAGAAGGCCATCCGGACGAAGTATTCCGCAATACCAAAAGCGAACGTCTGAAGCAATTTTTGTCGGGCAGTCTCAAATAATAAAATGACCTGCGGCCGGCAATAATTCGCCGCGTCGAAAATGTAGTCAATGTAGTATTACAAGGCGCTTACGAGCGCCTTTTTTATTTTCTCCGCCGCCTCCTTCGTGCTCTTCGAGAACACGAAAAAAACCGCTCAAAGCCCTTCCAGCAGGCCTCTCAGGTCGATTTTTCGCCCTACCCCGCCACTTTTTAATCGTCAATAGTGGCAATCCTTAATACGCCCCCTTCCGCGCTCTGAGTCCCTTGTCGGATAAGGCTTTGCACGTTTTCCCGAGGTACTTGAACGGGTCGCGCCGCACATTCGTATTGCAATTTGGCGACACCGTTTAGAAGCCATACCAATTTCTTCTCCCGGTTAAAGTTATTTTTGATAAATTAGTAACCAAAGTAGCAAAACAAAGTTGATTAAAAGTAGTTTCACTTCAAAGCAGAGGAGAACCGGTCGGCGAGGGATCGGCATGACGCACAGATAGCTCAACGCTACGCGTCACGGCAGGAGACCCTATCCACCCGCCACTCTCCCCTGGTACCGCTTCCTGTTCGGTGCCGAGCGCATCCGAACACCACTCGCAGTACTGGGTTTCATTTTTTGACAGGGTATGGAGGAGAAGATGAAGAAAGCATTGCTCGCCGCTGCGCTGATGTCGGCCGGCGTTGTTGCACACGCTCAAAGCAGCGTTACGCTGTACGGCCGCCTCGATGCAGGTATCGAGTACATGTCGGGCGTTCCGACCGGCGCCAACGTCAACGGCGCTGCTAACGGCAACTCGACCCGCTGGAAAGCAGAAAGCGGCGACTGGGGCACCAGCCTGTGGGGCATGAAGGGTGTCGAAGACATCGGCGCCGGCAACAAGGTGCTGTTCCAGTTGGAAGGCTCGTTCAACACGATGACGGGCTCGGGCCCGGGCGGTGGCGGCCTCTTCAATCGCTGGGCAACGGTCGGTCTGTCGAACGCACAGTACGGTACGTTCACGATGGGCCGTATGCTCTTCATCTCGAACGGCGTGTGGGACTTCGACCCGTTCGGTCAATCGGACTGGTCGTCGGCATCGCTGGTGCGTGGCCGCAACTGGCCGCAATCGAGCAACAACTTCGCGTACCAGTCGCCGAAGTTCGCCGGCTTTGACTTCTACGGTCAATACGCGCTGTCGAACGCGACGAGCTGGAACGGTAACGGCACGACCGCTCAAGGTCGCGAAGCCGGCGCACAGATCACCTACACGAACTCGCTGTTCCAGGTTCGCGGCATGTACGACGAAATCCGCAACCCGGCGAACGGCGGTCTGTATGGCCCGCAAGTCGGCACGATCAACACGGCCAATGCAGGTGGCGGCGTATTCTCGGCATCGCGTGAATACTCGGCCATGTTCAACGTGTTCCTCGGCCAGTTCAAGGTTCAGGGCGCTTACCAGGCTATCCGTTCGGCAGGTGCAACCGGTGTTCTGCCGGGCCAGCCGACCACGCTCGATCACGAATGGGGCGGCGTGACGTGGCAGGCAACGCCGGCTGCGGCACTGATCGCGGCGGTGTACCACGTGAACGGCAACAACGGCGCGGGCAATGCGACGATCTACACGGTTGGCGGTTCGTACAACCTGTCGAAGCGCACGCTGCTGGACATCCAGGTCGCTGGCGTGTCGAACAGCCGTACGGCTAACTTCGGTCTGAACGCGAACAATCCGGGCTTGGCAGCAAGCACGGACAACCCGCTGCAAGGCAAGGGCCAAACCGGCGTGTACGCAGGTATCCAGCACTCGTTCTAAGCGAGTGTGCCCCGAGGGCAAGTCCTTCGGGGCCTGACAGGTTTCTCCAAGAGAATCTTTTTCACGCTGCTGCGAGAGGCGCGTATCGGTGCAATATCCGCAAGGGTATTGCACCGTTTTTTATGGGCGCGCGGTTTCGTGATGGATTCCGCGCACCGTGACGGTGCGTCGCCTGATTGTGGGGCGCTTATACCGCCGCTTCGTTCTCTTCGCCGGTGCGGATGCGGATCACGCGCTCGACGTCCGCGACGAAGATCTTGCCGTCGCCGATCTTGCCGGTACGCGCCGCGCCGATGATCGCGTCGATCACCTGATCGCACTGGTTGTCCGCGACCACGACTTCGATCTTCACCTTCGGCAGAAAGTCGACCACGTATTCCGCACCACGATAGAGCTCGGTATGCCCCTTCTGACGGCCAAAGCCCTTGACCTCGGTAACGGTCAGGCCGGTGAGGCCAACTTCCGCGAGCGCCTCGCGCACTTCGTCGAGTTTGAACGGTTTGATGACTGCGGTGATGCGCTTCATGGCGAACCTCGTCTCGTGATAGGGAGAGTGAAAAGGGAAAAGATGATTTTTATTCTACGCCGCGCCGGATGCATTGCGGCATCCGGACACGCGCATGCTCGACGACGCTCGGGCCGGGCCGTCGCCAACGCGCTGGCGACGGCGACGACGAAATAGCGGCAACTATTGTGCCGCCGTGTCTCACTCCACCGGCTCGGTATAGCGCGACGTGATCGGATAACGCCAGTCGCGACCGAACGCGCGGTGCGTGACGCGAATACCGATCGGCGCCTGACGACGCTTGTACTCGTTGATCTTGATGAGGCGCGTGACGCGCTTCACGTCGTCGGCCTTGTAGCCCGCCGCGACGATCTCCGCGAGCGAACGATCC
The DNA here is from genome assembly GCF_012927125.1 of Paraburkholderia antibiotica. Lineage (GTDB taxonomy): Bacteria > Pseudomonadota > Gammaproteobacteria > Burkholderiales > Burkholderiaceae > Paraburkholderia > Paraburkholderia antibiotica. Next base: position 28,360 of record NZ_JABBFZ010000032.1, on the reverse strand, counting down.
TCTTCCATGTACATGCGCATGATCGCGTCGAGTATGTCGTATTCGGGCAGGCTGTCCTGGTCGGTCTGGTTCTCGCGCAACTCCGCCGACGGCGCGCGCGTCAGAATGCGCTCGGGAATCACGTCGCGCGTCGCGAACGTGGTGGCCTCGTTGCGATAGCGGCACAGCCGGTACACGAGCGTCTTGGCAATATCTTTGATGACCGCGAAGCCGCCGGCCATGTCGCCGTACAGCGTGCAGTAGCCGACCGCCATCTCGCTCTTGTTGCCGGTGGTCAGCACGATCGAGCCAAACTTGTTCGACAGCGCCATCAGCAGCGTGCCGCGAATGCGCGCCTGGATGTTCTCTTCGGTCGCGTCTTCGGCACGGCCCGCGAATTCTTCGGCGAGCGAGCCGCGGAACGCGTCGAACATCGGCGCGATCGCGATCTCGTCATAGCGCACACCGACGCGGCGCGCCATCTCGGCGGCGTCGGTAGTCGAAATGTCCGCCGTGTAGCGCGACGGCATCATCACCGCGCGCACCTTGTCGGCGCCGAGCGCATCGCAGGCGACCGCCAGCACGAGCGCCGAATCGACGCCGCCCGACAAACCGATCAACGCGCCTGGGAAGCCGTTCTTGCCGATATAGTCGCGCACGCCCATCACGAGCGCCGCGTACACCTGCGCCTCGATCGACTGCTCCGGCGCGATCGCCGCCGGCAACGGCTTGCCGTTGTCGAACTCGACGATCGCCGTCGCTTCCTCGAACTGCGCGAGCTTCGCGACCAGCTCGCCCTGCGCGTCGAGCACGAACGAACCGCCGTCGAACACGAGTTCGTCCTGGCCGCCGACCATGTTCACGTAGACCATCGGAATGCCGGTCTCGCGAATCCGCGCGCGCAGAATGTCGAAGCGCACCGCTTCCTTGTTCAGGTGATACGGCGAGCCGTTCGGAATCAGCAGCACCTGCGCGCCGGCGGCCTTCGCCATCTGCGCGGCCGATGCATGCCACGCGTCCTCGCAGATCACGACGCCGTATCTGATACCGTCGAGTTCGAACACGAACGGTTGCGGGTCGGCCGCGAAGTAGCGCTTCTCGTCGAACACCTCGGTATTCGGCAGATCCTGCTTGCGATAAGTGCCCTTCACCTCGCCGTCGACGATCAACGACGCCGCGTTGAACGTATCGACCGGTGGCACACCGCGCTCGATCGGCGCGTTTGCATTACCATGGCCATTCGCCGCGTTATGAGCAGCGTCCCGCAGCGGATGACCGACGATCACATGCAGCCCCGTGAACGGCTTCAGCTGCGCGGCGAGATCGGCGAGCGCCGCGGCGCTCGCGGTATAGAACGCGGGACGCAGCAGCAGGTCTTCGGGCGGATAACCCGACAGCGCGAGTTCGGGCGCGACCAGCAGCTTCGCACCATCGCTGTGCGCGGCACGCGCGGCGGCGACGATCTTCGCGACGTTGCCGGCGAAGTCGCCGACAGTGACATTGATTTGAGCAAGAGCGATTCGGGTCTTCATGGCAGGATCGACAGGCAAGCCTTCACGGCTCGCGGGTACCGCGGCTAAAGGGCGCGACGGATTGGACACACCGGATAAACGAACTTAACGAACGACGTGGCCCGAGCATCTTCAAAGCCGCGCCGCTCATTGCAAACAGTCACCTAGATTGAACCAGCAACGCATCGATTATCGCACGGGCATTCTGGCGTCGCCCTCCGAGGTGGACGCCGCCGAGTGGAACGCCCTTCTCGCGCAACAGCCGCAGCCCACGCCGTTTTTGCGGCACGAGTTTCTGAGCGCGCTCAGCGCGACGCAATGCGCGGTCCCCGACACCGGTTGGGCGCCGCAATTCGTCACGCTGACCGACGCGCGCACCGGCAAGCTCGCGGCGGCCGCGCCCGTCTATCTGAAGGGTCACTCGTACGGCGAGTACGTGTTCGACTGGGCGTGGGCCGACGCGTATAAGCGCAACGGCCTGCCCTACTATCCGAAGCTGCTGTGCGCGGTGCCGTTCACGCCGGTGCAAGGCAACCGCCTGCTCTCGACCGACGAGCACGCGTTGCGCCATCTCGCGGCCACGTTGATGGCGTTCGCCGAGCAGGCCGAGGTGTCGTCGCTGCATGTGCTGTTTCCGACTCAAACGGAAGCCGAGGCGCTCACCGACATCGGCATGATGCAACGCGAAGGCGTGCAGTTCCACTGGCTCAACGACGGCTATCGCGACTTCGAAGACTTTCTGTCGACGCTCGAACAGAAGAAGCGCAAGAACATCCGCGCCGAACGTCGCAAGGTGCGCGATGCGGGCGTCACGCTGCGGCGCATTCGCGGCGAAGACATCACGGATGCCGACTGGCGCTTCTTCAGCAAGTGCTATCGGCAGACTTACCGCGAGCATTTTTCGAGTCCGTATCTGAACCTCGACTTTTTCCGCATGATCGGCGCGTCGATGCCCGAGAATCTGCTGCTCGTGATCGCCGAATACGAAGGCAAGCCGATCGCGAGTTCGCTGGTCGTCTATCAGCGCGACGCGAAGACCGGCGGCACGCTGTACGGCCGCTACTGGGGCGCGCTCGAACACGTGCCGTGCCTGCACTTCGAAACCGCGTACTATCAGCCGCTCGAATTCTGCATCGAGGAAAAGCTCGGCGTATTCGAAGGCGGCGCGCAAGGCGAGCACAAGATGGCGCGCGGGTTTCTGCCGACGGTCACGCGTTCGACGCACTGGCTCGCGCATCCGGCTTTCGCCGATGCGGTCGGCCATTTCCTCGACAACGAAAAGAACAGCATCCACGCGTACGTGGACGAGCTGCGCGATCACAATCCGTTCAAGAGCTAGGGGCTGGCAGCGCGGTTATGGCGTGGTTTCTCTATCTACTCGAATGCTCGGACGGCAGCGTCTATACCGGCATCGCGACCGATGTCGCCGCGCGCTTCGACAAACACGTGAACGGCACGGGCGCGCGTTATACGCGCTCGCGCAAACCGGTGCGGGTGCTGGCGTCGTTCGAACTGGCGGATCGGTCGAGCGCGTCGAAGGCCGAGTATTGGGTCAAGCGGCTCACGCCGACGGACAAATGGGCGCTCGCGGCGGGGGTGTTTTCGTTGGAGTCGGTGTTGCCGGTGGTAGCGGTGGATGCCGGCGAAGCGGCAAGCGACGGTAGCGACGACGGCGCCGCAGCGCCGGCTGAGTAACGTGGCCGAGTAACGTCGTCCTTTCCGCGGCACCCGTCGTGTCCACATATCGTGTCCACGTATCGCGCGCCCTACCCCCGCGCCTCGCGCATCCGTTCCGTCAACAGCCGATGCACGCGCGCAAGTTCGCCCACCACATCCACTTCCAGCGACGTCAACTGCTCGCGCGCGGGTAGTTCGAGTCGCATCGGCAGCAAGGTCCGATTCAACGCGGCTTCGATCCCCTCGCTCATCGCCGCGACCCATTCGTCGAGTTCCACATGCATGTCGCGCCGGTTCGCGCTCAGGCGCAACTGCGTCGCCGTGCCCGCCATCCGGCGCAGCAGGCTCAGTACCGTCAACGTCACCGTGTCGGCCATCGAGTCTTCGAGCTTTTCGAGCCGCACGCGGCCGAGCGCCTCCTCCGCGTTGTTGCTGGTAAGCCCCGCCGCGCGTCGCAGACGCTCGATCTCCTTGCTGCCATGTCGCGGCGCATCGAGCGACGCGCGCAGATACGCGAGATTCGCGCGCACCGCGTCGCCGAGATACACGCGCAGGTCGAGCTTCTCGCGCGTCGGCCACAGCAGGAAGGTCGCGAGCAGCGCGAGCACGCAGCCGAGCACGTTGTTGCCGAGCCGCGTCAGCGCGAACGAAAACTCGTTGGCGCCCGGCGTCGCGAAGTCGGCGACGAGCACGAAGGCCGGCGTCAGGAACAGCACGAACAGGCTGTAGCTGACCGGGCGCAGCGCCATCGTCGCCATCACGAGCGGGAACACCGCGAGCGAAATGCCGAGCGGCGAATGAATCGCATAGCCGATCGCCGCCGCCAGCACGCCGCCGACGATGCTGCCCGCCGCGCGCTCGATGCTGCGCGGCCACGTCGCCGCAATCGACGGCTGCAAGATCAGCAGCGTCGCCATCGTGGCCCAGTAGCCGAACGGCAAACCGAGCGCGCGAATCACGACAAAGCCCGCCGTCGTCGTCACGCCGACGCGCGCCGCATGGCGCAAGCCGACCGACTGCCACGACAGATTCGCCTTCAGCGTCGACCATGCTCGCGCCGCGTAACGCGCGACACACGCATGCCACGGCTCGGCGTGCACCTCGCGCGGCGCAAAGTCGACCAGTTCGAAACCGGATTGCAGCTTCACCGGTTCGAGCAACGCGCTTTCGAGCCGATGCGCGAAACGTCGCAAGCGTGCCTGCAAATCCGCGAGACGCGGCCAGCGCGCATCGCCCGCCGCGGTGCCAATGTCGCGCAGCACTTCGCCGATCGCGCCCAGCAAGCGCGCCGCGCGTTGCGAACGATGCGGGTCCTCGGGCACTTTCTCGGCCGCGCCCGACACCGCGATCAGATACGCGAACAAGGCCTCGCCGTCGGTCAACAGGCCGAGCAGCGTGTCGTAAGCCGCCGCGCCGCCGGCTTTCGACGCGGGCACGTTCGCGAGCGCATCGCGCGAACGTTCGAGCGCGGCGCGTGCGTCGGCGCGAAACTGCGCGGCATGCGACGCCCATTCGCGCGGCGCCGCGCGACGTTCGACGAGGCGCGCGCTATCGAACGCGACGTCAGCGAGACGCAGATACACCGCGCGCAACGACGCGCGGCTCGCGCCGAACGGATGAATGCGCCAGAGCGTCAGACTCAGCGCCACTGCGAACAGACAGCCGAGCAGATAGACGCCGAGAAACGCGAGACCCGCACGCGTATCGTGCATCGGCCGATCGACCATCACCACGCATGCGGTCGCCGCGAGAATCGTCACCTGCGAGGTCGCCGCGCCCCAGATGCGGCCGAACGCGCCGAGCGTCGTGAACGCGAGCACCGCTAGCGCGGCGAACACGGCACCCTGCGCGGACGCGAAGGCGGTGACGCCGCCGCATAGCGTGGACAGCAACGCGAAGCCCATCATCGACATGAAGCGCGCGCGGTTCGAGCCGCCCGCATCGGCGAGACAGGTCCAGAACGCGCCGATCGCGGCCCACGCGAAGACCGGATCGTGCAGCAGGTTGCCGAGCGCGAGCATTGCCGTCGACGCGCACGCGGCCCTTAACCCTTCCGACAGATTCGCCTCGCTCGCCGCAAACGACACCATCCAGACCGGCCGCTTGCGATAGATCGCGGTGACGACCGAATGCAGCCGGGTCGACCAGCGCGGCGATGTCGAGTGGGACTTGCTGCGGTTCATCATCCGGACAGTGCGTGTATGAATTGATGGGCGCGCGAAGATGCGTGAATTGGTTGTACGCGCGATAGGGTGCGGCGAATGATAAGGGTTTCTACCTAAATATAAAAATGCGTTCGGTTCATCGCGGCGATGCATTCGGGTTATGCGAGCACGCCCCTTCCTTAATCCCTGCCTTTGCCTCTTGACCGCGACCCGCATTCGGCGTTCTTATCGATACGCGTGCCGACGCATCTGCATGATCGAAATCCCATCCTTCTTCCGAGCGCGACATAACCGCAAAAGGTGTCCCATGGAATCCGTCACTGCCACCCCGCCGCTTTCACGCACGATTAATCTGCTAGCCGTAATCGATACGCAATACATCAAGCATAGTTACGAACCTAATCCGGACGTTTTACATCCCACCGCCATCAAACCGGACCACCTGTTTCTGATTGGCGCCGGTTTATGCAGCAACTCTGGAAAACTGAAGTTTGAAGCAAAAACCGGCGATGCCATTTCATTGACAGGAACATCCGCCACCCATAATTCAAACGACGCCGTTATTTTATATAACGCACATCCATCCGGCCGATCCCATATATTTCATCCGTTCAGACAGAAATTTGTGACAAGAAGATGCTCGGTTGAGCCGAATCCTGATTCGGAAAATTACGACGGCTTACCCGCCATTGAAACCACGTCCCATTTCTCACACCTCAATTCCAGAATCCAGGATTACGGCACACAACACATCGATTTTAAATTCGCGCTTTATACATTGTCCGACGACGGCCAGACCCAGCGGCTGTACGGCTATTACCGCTGCCGCCTGAGCGCAACCGTTGAGCCGCCGCACCGCACCCACCTGGAATAACCGGCTTTTACACGCCTGTTTAGTGAATCGCTAAAACACGATATTCTCGCCGCATTTTTAATTGATTTTAATATTTAATCTCCCTGCATAGCGACTCGCAGTGTCAACCTATTTATTTCGCTAGGTACGCAATCTGCGAAATAAGAGGACATTACCGGTGCACGCAGAACGTGCACCGAGATGTTCCCGATTGAAAATCACACGAGACGGAGATTGCAAATGAGCGACGTTAAATTGTTGGCGGCTGCGCAGAAAATCGACATCCTCACGGTTATCGACACGGAAACCATCAAGAATTACTGGAATAAAAGCAGCCCGAGCCGCACGCCGAGTCAGGATAAAAACGCTCCGACCGGTCTCGATCACAGCAATAAATTCATGATCTGCACGGGTTCGCGCGGCATTATCAGCGGCCAGGGCACCGGCGATCTGAGCTTCCGCGCTTACGTCGAAGATTCGGTGCGCTTCGTCGGCACGTCGGCATACAACAACGCGAACGATGCCGTGATCATCTACAAGATCCAGAAGTTTTCGGGCACCGACGTCTTCAACCAGTTCAATGCGAACGTGTACGTGAAGAAGGAAGCGGTCCAGCCGAATCCGAACTCGGACACCCGCGACGGCCTGCCGGCGCTGCACGTGCCGACGAACTTCTCGGTGCTCGAAGCGACGGTCCGCCAGAGCGGCACGGAAGGCTTCGGCGTGTGCTTCGCGCTGTACACGCTGTCGGACGACGGCCAGCGGCAAGACCTGTACGGCTACTTCTGGTGGGATCCGACCATCACGGTGGCCTAAGCGGGCGTCGCGCGAAACCGGCAGAGCGGTTTCGCAGCCTTCGGCTCATAACGAAAAACCGCGCGGCCCTTGCGGGCTCGCGCGGTTTTTTTCGTGCTTTTGACGCTGTGGCGCCAGCGGGCTAATCGACCCGCGGCACGCTTACTTCTTGTAGTTCGCGACGCCTTCGCTGATTTCCTTGTGCGCGGCATCGACGTCCGCCCAGCCTTCGACCTTCACCCACTTGCCCTTCTCGAGCGCCTTGTATTGCTCGAAGAAGTGCTTGATCTGGTCCTTCAGGTAAGCCGGCACGTCGTCGACCGACTTCAGGTTTGCCGTCATCGGGCAGATCTTGTCGTGCGGCACGGCGATCAGCTTCGCGTCGACGCCCGATTCGTCGGTCATCTGCAGCATGCCGAGTGCGCGAGCACGCACGACCGAGCCGGCCAGCAGCGGGAACGGCGTGATCACCAGCACGTCGACCGGGTCGCCGTCGCCCGACAGCGTCTGCGGGATGAAGCCGTAGTTGGCCGGATAGCGCATGCCGGTGCCGATAAAACGGTCGACGACGAGCAGGCCCATATCCTTGTCGGCTTCGTACTTCACCGGGTCGCTTTGCGCCGGGATTTCGATGATGACGTTGAAATCGTGCGGAAGGTCTTTGCCTGCGGGAACGTGATTGAAGCTCATGAGCGCTCTCTGAACGGGATGGAAGTCGGAATGCGGCGAACGGCGCGCGGGGCGGCGGACACGATGCAGACGGCTCGCGAACCGCGAACGTCGACTGTCGAGCCCTGAAACCCACTGGCCCCAACGATGAGGCCGCGCACCGGACCGTGCGGAATGCGCCATTATAGCCAATCGACCGGTGGCATCCCGTGTCGGATCGGCGCGATAATCGTCCGACGACGCTCGCTAGCGTTTCCAGTTTTGTGTCTCCCCTTCGAATCCGCGCCGCCGCACGCCGGCCGCGCGCCACCTTCAAGGAGCATGCATGGAAGAAGCCCGGCATTTCATCGGCGGCGAGTGGTGCGCCGCATCCGGCGGCGACACGATCGCCGTGCTCGATCCGTCGGACGGCCAGCCGTTCACGCGCATCGCGCGCGGCACCGAGGCCGATATCGACACGGCCGTGCACGCGGCGCGCCGCGCGTTCGACGGCGCATGGGGCGCGCTGAGCGCCGCCGAGCGCGGCCGCGTGCTGTACCGGCTATCGATGCTGGTCGCCGCGCGCCAGGAAGACCTCGCGCAACTCGAAGCGCGCGACACCGGCAAGCCGCTCAGGCAGGCGCGCGCCGACGCCGCCGCCCTCACCCGCTATTTCGAGTTCTACGCCGGCGCGGCCGACAAGCTGCACGGCGAAACGCTGCCCTATCAGGCGGGCTACACGGTGCTGACGATCCGCGAGCCGCACGGCGTGACCGGCCACATCGTGCCGTGGAATTATCCGATGCAGATTTTCGGACGCAGCGTCGGCGCGGCGCTCGCGACCGGCAACGCGTGCGTCGTCAAACCGGCCGAGGACGCGTGCCTCTCCGTGCTGCGCGTCGCCGAACTCGCCGCTGAGGCCGGCCTGCCGCCGGGCGCGCTGAACATCGTGACCGGCTACGGACACGAAGCGGGCGCGGCGCTCGCGCGTCATCCGGGCATCGATCACATCTCGTTCACCGGCTCGCCCGACACCGGCAAGCTCGTCACGCAGATGGCCGCCGAAAACCACGTGCCGGTCACGCTCGAACTCGGCGGCAAGTCGCCGCAAATCGTGTTCGCCGACGCCGATCTCGAGGCCGCGCTGCCGGTGCTGATCGCCGCGATCGTGCAGAACGCCGGACAAACCTGCTCGGCGGGCAGCCGCGTGCTGATCGACCGGGCAATTTACGAACCGCTGCTCGACCGGCTCAGCAATGCGTTCCAGGCGCTGCGTGTCGGACCGTCGCAAGCCGATCTCGACTGCGGGCCGCTGATCAGCGCGAAGCAGCAGCAACGCGTGTGGGATTTTCTATCGGATGCGCAGCACGACGGCATCACGATGGCCGCGCACGGTGAAGTGATTCCCGAAGCGCCCGAAAGCGGCTTCTATCAGGCCCCCACGTTGCTGCGCGACGTGCCCGCGAACCACCGCCTCGCGCGCGAGGAAGTGTTCGGCCCGGTGCTTGCCGCGATGTCGTTTCGCGACGAAGACGAGGCGCTCGCGCTCGCGAACGGCACGCAGTACGGACTCGTCGCCGGCATCTGGACTCGCGACGGCGCGCGTCAGATGCGGCTCGCGCGACGCGTGCGCTCGGGCCAGGTGTTCATCAACAACTATGGCGCGGGCGGCGGCGTCGAGTTGCCGTTCGGCGGCGTCAGGCATTCGGGGCATGGCCGCGAGAAAGGCTTCGAGGCGCTGTACGGCTTCACGGTGCTGAAGACGATCGCGATCCGGCACGGCTAGCGGATCGCACGGCACAGTACGGCGCGGCTCGGCTTGGCTCGGTTTGCCAGCAACGCGAGCAGCACGAGCAACCAGCTCAGCACGCTCAGTGCAATCGACGCGAGCCGTGCATGCATCACGCGACACGCAACAACGCATCGCTCTATCCATCACGAACAACGGAGACAACATGCGCTTGACAGGTAAAACGGCCATCGTCACGGGCGGCGGTTCGGGTTTCGGCGAAGGCATCGCGAAGACCTTTGCGCGCGAAGGCGCGAACGTCGTGGTCAACGACCTCAATGGGCCGGCCGCCGAACGCGTCGCGAGCGAGATCGCGCTGGCGGGCGGCAAGGCGATCGCGGTGGCGGGCAACGTCGCGCAACGCGATGATTGGCGCGCGCTGCGCGAAGCCGCGCTCGACGATTTCGGCAGCGTGCAGATCGTCGTCAACAACGCGGGCACCACGCATCGCAACAAGCCGGTGCTCGAAGTGAGCGAGGCCGAGTTCGACCGCGTCTATGCGGTGAACGTAAAGAGCATCTACTGGAGCGTGCAGGAGTTCGTGCCGTATTTCCGCGAGCAAGGCGGCGGCAGCTTCATCAATATCGCGTCGACGGCGGGTGTGCGGCCGCGCCCGGGCCTCGTCTGGTACAACGGCAGCAAGGGCGCGGTGATCGTCGCGAGCAAGTCGCTTGCGGTCGAGCTCGGGCCGGAGCGGATTCGCGTGAACTGCGTGAATCCGGTGATCGGCGAAACCGCGCTGCTATCCGAGTTCATGGGCGTCGAGGATACGCCGCAGAACCGGCAGAAATTTCTGGCCGGCATTCCGCTCGGTCGATTTTCGACGCCGCAGGATATTGCGAATGCCGCGCTGTATCTCGCGTCCGACGAGGCGGAATTCATTACCGGCGTGTGCCTCGAAGTGGATGGCGGGCGCTGCGTATAGAAGCACATGCAGCGGCACATGCAGCAGCACATGTAGCGACGCATGAAGTGAAGTAGCAGTGAAGCTGCGCTGCGCGCGCGTTGGGTTGAGGGGGCGTTGGATGCCCCCTTCGCTCACGACACATGCGCAGTCAATGCGCAGTCAGCGCGAACTCAGTGTTTTCCCCCGTTATTGATTCGTCGTGCAAAAGACCGGTCGCGGCTAGAATCGACCGACGTCGGTACTTCAATTCAAAAGAAAAGAGGAGACGCATTCATGGCTAGTCCCGCAGATCCGCTTCGCCATCCCGGCGCCGGCACGCCGCCGTCGACCTTCGAGGAGGCGACCTATCGCAAGGTCACATGGCGGCTCGCGCCGCTGTTGATGCTCTGCTACATCGTCGCGTATCTGGACCGCGTGAACGTCGGCTTCGCGAAGCTGGGGATGAGCGCGGACCTCGGCCTGAGCGATGCCGTGTACGGCTTCGGCGCGGGGATTTTCTTTATCGGCTATTTCATCTTCGAAGTGCCGAGCAACGTCATCTTGCACAAGGTCGGCGCGCGCGTATGGATCGCGCGGATCATGATTTCGTGGGGCGTGATCTCGATGCTGACGATGTTAGTCACCACGCCGACGATGTTCTACGTGATGCGCTTCCTGCTCGGGCTCGCCGAGGCCGGGTTCTTCCCCGGCATCATTCTGTATCTGACCTACTGGTATCCGGCGCATCGGCGCGGACGGATGACGACCTGGTTCATGACGGCGATTGCGCTGTCGGGTGTGATCGGCGGACCGGTGTCGGGGTACATCCTGAAGAACTTCGATGGCACGAACGGCTGGCATGGCTGGCAGTGGCTGTTTCTGCTCGAAGGGATTCCTTCGGTACTTGTCGGGATCGTCGTGTTCGTGATGCTCGACGACCGGATTTCGAAGGCCAAGTGGCTGACGAAGGAAGAGCAGCAATTGCTCGAGAGCCAGGTGTCGGCGGAAGAAGCGACCAAGCACGATATGCCGATCCGCGAAGTGTTCACGAGTGGGCGCGTGTTGATGCTGAGCCTCACGTACTTTTCGTTCGTGATGGGGCTGTATGGCGTGAGCTTCTGGCTGCCGACGATCATCAAATCGACCGGCGTCACCGATGCGTTTGCGATCGGCTTGCTGTCGGCGGTGCCGTTTGCGGCGGCGGTGGTAGCGATGGTGTTTGTCGCGCGCAGTGCGGATCGCTCACGCGAGCGCAGGTGGCATATTGCATTGCCGGCGTTTCTGGGCGCGGTCGGGCTCGTGCTTTCCGTCGTGTGGGCGCATAACACCGTGCTGGCGATGACCGGCTTGACGCTCGCGACGATGGGCATCCTCACTACCCTGCCGTTGTTCTGGAGTCTGCCGACGGCGATTCTCGCGGGGACCGGTGCGGCAGCGGGGATTGCGATGATCAACTCGATCGGAAATCTTGCCGGCTTTCTGAGCCCTTATGCGGTGGGCTGGTTAAAGCAGGCTACCGCGGCTAACGATTCGGGGATGTATATGCTGGCGGCGTTTATGGTGCTGGGTGGGTTGCTGGCGATTAGCGTGCCGGCCAGGATGGTGAATAAATAAGCGGGAGCGCGGATAAGAAAGCCCCGGCGGGGCTTTCTTTGTGCGTCGGCGACCACAACGATTTCGCTCAGGACCGTTTTGGTGCCCGTGCCGTTGCGCGGGTCGGTGACGGCCGCTGACTTCACGGCCGCCCGGCGCATAGCGGGATGACGCTCATCTCGCCGCCCCGCCCCTCACTCACTCTTCCTCATCCTGTTTGGGCCGTGGATCGCCACACATCCATTGACAACTACCCTTGCAAATCGGGGCTAGCTCAATCTCGACTTGCCGAACAGCAAGTTCACCGTCAGTACGTTTCACCAAAAAATCGTCCGTCATGATTACAGGATCGACATAGATATTTTCACTTGGGATACCAAGCTTCCTCAGGTAGGCTTCCACCGCCTCGCCACGGTTCTTCTGCAACACATCCAGATCATGTTCTCCAATATATGCGCCGGCCGTCACGGTCGCCTGAATCCCGATAGCGGGCGGAGGCCATTTCTTTGCATCTTTCACGGCCATTTCGATTTCTTGCAGATTTTCGTTCGATAGCGACGTCGTATTGAACGGCAACTCAAATTCCATACTCTTCAGGAAACGGCATGTGGTGGGCGCCATCACCTTACCCTCCGACCGGTAAGCGTATGCCACGTCGCAAAAAAACGGAGACAAGGCTATCGCAAAGACCAGAGCAACGCGCCAGGAGTTCAGCCCTCCTCCCATTATGAAATTTCCTCATTGAAAGTTGCTATATATCCTGTAATGCTATCCGCGTTTTCGATTGCCTTATGAGGCTCGCGCTGCGCCCATATGCTAATTCCTCTTTCCCTATTTCCATACATATGGTCTTCCGAATTAAACGTGTCCGTAAAGTGAGTGCATTCGTGGATTATGGTCTTTATCTTGCATCCGTCCCGCAACCTGCCAAATGGGCTTTCACAAAAAGCTGGATGAATAACGATAATCCGCTTTTCAGAATCGGGCTTGCACACCGCAGCATGAGCATCTGGAGAAGTAGGCTTGAGCCGCCCACATGAAAGCGCCCTGCTCGTTCTACTGTCCCACCGAATGATTTTCTCCGGAACCAGTTCCTGCATTGCCTTGAGCAAGCGCGGCAGTCTTAAGCTGAGATAATTTCGTAGTTCTATGTCAGAGCGACCGAAAAAAGTTTGTGCGCGCCCCTGTTCGCTCTCGTCCCAAAGTGCAACAGCCTTGATGCGTTGTTTGACCAAACCAACGCCGATATCGCGCGCCCGCATGATTTCTTTTCTGAACTCCTTATTGGTCATGTTTGGACAGATCGGCGTGGTGTTGATGACCACTTCCACCAACGATTCTGGGTTCGTGTTCGTCCATGTGCCTGGATGAACGACGATCCAATCGTCATCCTCAACTTCAGTCGGAATTCTGAAACCGTACTCATTGTTGTTCATATCTCAACTGCCCAACTCCAGCGTTACATACTTTAACTGCGGGGTCACGATGCGCTCTGTCATGCCTTCGGAATCTGTCACGCCGGAGTGAATCTGCTTGCCACCAGAAAGAACGCGGTATGGCACATTCGCGACCGGATTGCCTTCGTCATCCTTAACGATATAACGTTCATCGTATCGACCAGGAGGGCGAGAGACGCACTTGCAACCGAACGTTATCCCGATTGCCTGCCGCATCTCATGGCCGGATGAGAGGGCTTTGAGTGCACTCGTCGGAATCATCTCGCCGGTCTGGTGGTGCATCGTCTGGGCGTACGATACATCCAGGAATCCCTTGAATATCCCGAACGCTATGCGGCATACAAGACATTCACGCCCGTCCGCTCCCTCGAATGCTTCGCTAAAGCGCTCGTTCATTTCCGCAACTATCTCAGCTGCGGGCCGCATCCTCTGCGTCATATGGTCCCCATCGGTCAATTGATGTTCATCCAGTACGAAGCATCCGCCTCGCACTGCAACGCCAATAGTTGCCATCGGTACTTATTGTTTCGTTGATCCGATCGAACTTAACGCGATTTCGGAGCGCGCGTCTCCCCGACTGGTCTGAAAAGAGAGTGGAGATTTGCTTCCTAATAATCTGCTCCACTTCGAAGCTCGTTGCGGCAGCGAGATCCTGTGATATCTCGAATCGCGTAAAGTCCGTATGCCGTGGCGCAAACCTGGTGACGCGCCAGCCGCTCGCCCACTACGGCGAATACTTCTTGCGTGTCTGGTGACAAGTCGCGATTTCCTTCAAGGAAAGCGCCAACTGTTTAATGCTCAGAGCGGTACGTCGAAACTGACCAGTTCCCCGATCTGCTGCCACGTAAAGCTGCCCTCGGCCTTACCGAGCATTCCTGTCAAATTTGCCTTGACGGCGCGTACCAGCCAATGCGACGTTGATCGGTGTATCAGGCATGAGTGCCGTTGCCGGTCCACGCTTTCGCGTCGCCGCCGCTTTGCCGGCGCGAATGGTTAATAAGTAATGCGAGGGTATGGTTGGGGAAGCTCCGGCGAGCTTTTCCCTGTGCGTTGGGGCGTTTGTTTATGTGTTTGGGAGCGTCATCATTCCCGCGTTCACGGCGCTTTGAGATTCACACGGATGGTTGAACGGTTGGGTTTTCGTAGAGGACGGCGAATTGCTTCATGACTGCTTTTCAGTCATGAGCGGCGCGCGCCCACCAGACACGACCGGAAACGTCGGCTCAAGCGGCCGCGCCTGCCATGCAGTCACTTCGTCCAGGACCTCGTCGGCGACCGAACTGATGAAACCGCGCGAGACCGCTGCGGCGTATTGCTCCTGCAGAAATCCCCGAATCTCGCGTAGGGTCATGCCGCGGGCATACATGGCAACGATTTTGTCATCGAAGCCAGTTAAGCGTCGTTCGTGTTTGGGAATCACCAATGGTTCGAAACTGCCATGACGGTCGCGTGGCTCGAATCTTATGGTCTTCGGTCTGGACGGTCTTGGTGCCCGTGCCGTTGCACTGGTTGGTGACGGCTGGCTTCACGGCGCCTGGCGCATAGCCGGGATGATGGCTCAGTTCGTCGCCCAGCGCCCGCTCGATCAGGGCCGTCTTGAGCGCCAGCGTTGTGGCATTGATCGCAGCGACCGTCATCGTGCCCCTGCCGAACTATTCAGGTAGTTCGGCAGGAATCGCCAGCAGATCTGCCGGGGGGCTTCGGTTTGCGAGGCATATTTTCTCGTGAGGAGCGTCGTATGCCCTGAACACGAAATTGCGGCCCCCAAGCATGCTGCACAGTCGGGACATCTCCCGACTGTGTGCTGTCACCTCTCTATAGCAAGGATTTGCCCTGCTCGAGAATCTTGTCGCAGACCTGCTTGGTGAGCTGCTCTTTCAGGCCGCCGCCGCTCAGATCGACCTGCTTGCCGTTACCGCTATTCAGGATGCCCTTGGCGCCGTCGGTGAAGCCGCTGTCGGTCGACGCGCTCCCTCCTGTCAGCTTGCTCATGAGGCCGTCCTTGACCGACGACGCGGTGCCGCCGCTGAGATAGTTGTTCTTGATGCAGAACTGAAGTACCCCGGCGACGTTGCCCGTGCTGCTGGATGTCAGCGACTGCAACGACGCGCCACCGCCCAGAGCGTTCCCCAGGCTGCCGAGCCCGCCAGCGGCTCCGCCGCCGCTGCCTCCCGCCTGATTAAGGAGGTTGCCGAGTTGGGCGTTGGCGACAGGAAAGTAGAGTGAGGTGGCGATGAACAAACCAGCTGCCAACGTGCGATGTTTGCGTGCGACCATATCGGAGCCCTTTCCGTAGAGTGAAGGTGGTCTTCACTATAGTGGGTTTTGGGGATGTTGTTGGGAGCGAGTGGGGTCAAGGATGTTTAAAAAAGTAACCAAATTCCATGATTCCCGACTTCGATCAGGGCCTGAAATTTGGTTCAAGGCAAGATTCAACCTATCCTCAGCATGAAGCAAACTCCCCAGGCACCGGCTGATGCTTGATATCGGAATCGCATCGGTTACTGGCCACTAGCGCTCCGATAATGCATATCGCGTAATTAGCCTATCCAGCTGTCTGACCCGAGAATATCGTAGCAGCAATTATCGCCTGCTCCAAATCAGGGCATGTCGCAATGCGCTAACTTATCGAACATCACACTCTTCTGGAAAACCTCGTAGGCATCTTCGAGTATGATGACAAGACTTATTAGCCAGAGCCGATATCGGGATTCGGATCTCTGTCTCAAAAGTACGACGTTGCATTGGTAAGAAAACATATCGCACCTCTAGCGAAAAAACATGACCAAACAAATTTCGTGGCTACATCTAAGCGATCTCCATATCGGACAGTCCTTCCAGTGGCTCTGGCCAAATTTTAAGGCCATTTTCCTAGATGATATTCGCAGGCTCACTGGCGAAGCTGGGCCTATTGACCTTGTTGTCTTTTCAGGTGATCTTACCCAACGGGGCGACGTAAAGGAATTCACGACGCTCTCTGACGAATTGCAGGATATTTGGGAGGAACTGGACAAATTAGGGCAGCGTCCACTGCTATTCTCCGTACCCGGAAATCATGATCTGGTTCGCCCGGCAAAGAACGACGCTCGCATCAAAATGCTAAAGCAATGGGCTATTGATCCGGACGTTTCGAATGAATTTTGGGCGAATAGCAGCAATCAATACTTCAATGTTGTGCAAGCGGCATTTGAAAATTACGTCCACTGGTACGCTGGGCTCAAAGACCGAGGAATCCCAGTTCCCGAATATGTGACTGGTCGATTGCCAGGTGACATCTCATCGTCGATCGTAATCAATGACGTATCCGTTGGGCTGATTGGACTCAATACCGCATTCCTTCAACTTGATGAAGAAGATTTCGAGGGGAAACTCGCGATTGATTTGCGACAACTCAATGCACTGACCAACAACAATCCACCTGCATGGTGCGACCAGAATCAGGTCAATTTTCTAGTTACTCATCATCCTACATTTTGGCTTAGCCCTGAGGCTTCGAGGCATTTTCAGTCTGAGATCTATCCCTCAGGGCGATTTACAGCCCATCTTTATGGGCATATGCACGAGCCGGACCAAACGACGATATACCGGGGCGGCGATAGGGGAAGAAAAACTTTTCAAAGCTCGTCACTTTTCGGTATTGAACATCTTGCCGATGGTAAGACGGAGCGAGCGCACGGATATGCAATAGGACAGATCGTACTTAGCGATACCGATGCCATATGGAAGTTGTGGCCGAGAAAGGGCCGCGTAAACCGCCGAAGCGGCGATCGTAGAATTGTTCCTGATGTCGACAACTTCGATCTGATCGCGGGAAAGGAATTCTTGGTCGATCAACTTATTTTGAAGCAAAATCACGCTGCCCGGTCAATTGTGATCGCGGCTCCAAAGGCTGTGGATCTTGCTGCGACCGTTGATGAGACCGCCCATCTTTGGGAGGAAGCGTTGCATGGAGCGATCCATACGCTCACAGAACAGGAGCAGCACCTCGCAATTCGACCATTACAACAACAAGTATGTATCGAGAGCATTCGTCAGAAACGGATGGCTTGGGTTTGTGCGGACTGGGGACTTGGGCGTGACGGCTTTCTTTGGTCAATTGCGAAGCGGATTGGTCGAGAGACTCAGCCCGTCTATCGGGTGGACCTCGGTAACTATTTGACACGAGATGAGTTTCTGACGCGCTTTGCTACAACTGCAGGCTGCTCATTTCCTGACTTTTGCAAAGCCTTAACGTCCGCAGGGCCATCACTATTACTATTGGACGAGGCTCCTGTTAGCGTAGGCGACCAGAATGAACGCTCTGTCGAGAGCGATGCGGAAGGACTCGCGATGATGCTCCGCGATTTCTGCCCAAGTTCAGTAATTATGTTATTGGCTCGACGACCACCACGGACGCATAGTATTGACGTCGTTCGGCTAGAGCCACTAGATGAGGCGGACACACGGACGTATCTCCTCGCCCATCCGGCGGCGGGATCAGAAGCTCGGTCGTCTCGCGGCGTGAGCGAAATTTTCCGCCATACAGACGGCTTGCCCGGACGAATCGATCGCGCGCTCGGTACGCTACGCGTCGTCAGCCTTTCAGAACTAGGCCCTCCAACGAGCAGCGATTTAACAAGTAGCATCTCGTCTCAAGATACTATCCCCATGTCGCTGATCAAGGCGGTTAGCGAACTTGTGGATTCCAATGACCCATCGGAAAGACGGTCATGGCTTTTGCTTAAAGTTCTCGCGATACTTCCTCACGGAGAATCGCTTCAACGATTAAAGCGAATCGAGCATGACAACCCGATCTTTCCCAAGCATGGGGAGGAGTTACTTGAGCGAGACCTTATACAAATCCGTACGTCGGCCACATTAATTAGACACAGTGAAGGCGCCGAGGACCAAGTCAAAATTCTCGTTGCGCCGCGGCCTGTACGTGATTATGTGCTGTCTCGTATGCCGCAAAAGGAGATTGACGCACTGGTGAGAAAAGCGGCATCACTGTACTTCGGTGAAAGTTGGCGCGTAGGGCACGCCAGCTTGCGCAAGTTAGACGGGCCGCTCACCTCTGATGATGGCAGTCTGCTACAAAATCCACATTTCCTTGTTACTCGCTTGCTTGCAGCTCCGTCGACTTGGCGGACAAACGAGTCCGCGGCCCCAGTGCTTGATTTATGCAAAATCTATACCAGTGCGTTGCTTGAAGCGACCAATTACCGGAATTGTGCTACGGTGTGCCGAGACGCCTTAGCGATAATTCCAGTGGACGACTTTGTCGCGCATAGAGAAACCCTAGAGATTCTGCTGGCCAAGAGTCTGCGAATGCTCGGCGAGCACGACGAAGCACGTGCGCTCTACGAGAAATTACTTAAGAACGAACGCCCAAGAGATGTAAAGACGTCAATACTGCTCAACTACGCGCTCTGCCTTCAGTCATTAGAAGACTCTTCGGCTATGGACGTGGCAAAACAAGTAATAGCGTTAGCACCGAAAAGTGCTGCAGCTCTGCAGGCACAGTCGATCATCCTGGAAATGCAGGAGGAAGCCGACAGCAGTGCAAAACTTTTGAAAATCGAGATAGAGGCAAGAAAACGTGGCTACGATACGGTTGCTAACAATCTTGTGTTAAGTCGAACGGACACAACAACGGATAATTTAGAAGCCAGTTCCGCACTCAAACAAGTCTATTTGACAGCAACGGCCGACGATGATCCGTACACGGCAGCAAGAGCGATGGTGAAACTGGCCGCTCGTTCAATACGAGAGACGGGAACGATTGAGAGCGGTGATCTTAATCATCTTATTAGCGCCTATCAGTATTTTTACGGCGAGCGTTTCAGTTCCCTTTTTTCGAGTGCGCACAAGACATTGTGGAACCTATTCGAAAGTCACGGGGACGTAAGAAATCTCCTGAGCCTCTTTAGGCATAGTTCTTTTATTTGGCGGCTACACGGTGACGAAGCGCGCGAAGAAATCTACGTGAAGAAATTGATCGGCACGGCGCGACACATTTTGACGACTAACGTTCTTAGTGCAGATCAGAATACTGCTTATTTTCTCTTGCGTGCGAGGGACCACGCGACAGACGAAGCGAACGGCTCTATTTCATAACGTACAGCAATCATCAGATGCATCGATTGTGGCACTGATCCGAATTCGTTGTGGCATCCATTCTAGCGATTCCTGATCGCGAACTTTCGCTTAGACAGGTTTTGAAGGCGCGCGAACGTCCGCATTGATAACTCGCTGATTAGCTCGACGAAGTGCACGAACGTCGCTTTCATTCAAGAGGCGACGTTCGGCCTCAACAGAAATTCCGATGTCTACTTTTTCCTGACAACGAACCATCTTGCTCTAATCAAACTAAAGCCATCGAGTGAAAGACGTGCTCTTCCACACTCGCGGCAATGATATGGAGTTCGCAAGGAAATTCTATTAATTTTAAAGCATTACGAGGATTTTTCCGAAGTAGACACACGCGAAACCTTCGTCACAAACGGCAGCACAGCGGCGTTATAAAAATTTGCGCCATTCGATTTTTCTTTTCGGAGTAGTGCACGCATATATTTGCTCAAGTAGACGACCCTTTTTAGTTCTTCGTCACGCATATTGCCGTACTTCGCTACGACCGCCTTCACCGCTGCTTCGTCAGGGGCAGACAGTGCCTGAGTGAACTCGCTCATAAGGAAATCGACTTGACTAGTAAGCCCAAGCATGACTTTGCCGCCGACGGATCGAATCATGATCCCCGGAACCAATTGCGGCAGTTTTGCCAAGTGCAAGTCTACAAAATATGGACCATCCTTTTGACGAACGACATACGCATTCGTAAGACGTTCCCCGGATGTTTCAAGTGAGGCCAACTCAGCCAGAAAACATAACTTATGAAGCGCGAAATAACTAAGCCCTTCTGACTTACTCTGCAATATCCGGTGAGCAACGTGTCCTAGTTTTGCAGCATCAGCTCGAGGCTTGCCGCCAGTAGATCTCTTGCGTTGCTTCTTCCCCCTTCTCAGGGTCTCAGCGACGAATTGATAGTCGCTTAGCTGATTTGCGAAACTGCGGTGAACCATAGCTCGTTGCCCTGGGTGATACACAGGTATCAGGGACCGGCGCAACCACGCGTTGTTCGTTCTAACGTGCTCGCGAAGCGACAACGTATGCGCTTGTAGTATGCCGCACGCCTTGAGCGCCACAGCACCAAGCGTAACTACAAGTGAGGGATCTACTATTTCGATTGTTTCTTGTAGGAAGGGTGCACAGTTTGCGATCTCGGCAGGCGTAGGCGTCGCATTATTGCCCCGTTCATCTTTGGGATTGCAGAGAACAGCGTTGGTCACGAACACTTCGTATCGACTGATTCCTACCTGTTCGATGAGGCTCTCGAAGTTGTGCCCGGATTTGTCCCCGTGAAAGGGCAAATGCGACCCATCGGCCCCAAGCCGCCCAGGTGCCTCGCCAACAAACATAAGCGGCGCGTCAAGAGGACCGCATCCGGGTCCGAGAACGCGCGCACTCCCTGTCATCCGAGGACACTTTTCGCAGGAGGTTACACGGCTAACCAAGTCAAGGAACTTGGTCTCCTTATCATCGATGGACGTCATTGAATCAGTGAACGAAGCTGTTGCTGAGAACAATCGAAGTAAGCATGAACTGAGTGGCAGACGAGCTTTCCCGGCTGCTTGTTCGAGGCCTCGCATATGAAGCGAAGTAGTCTGCCCAAGCCAATAAAATTGCCCAGCACTTTGTTGAAAAAATCATGATTCCGATATACCACGACGAGGTCCAAGGAATCGTCTGAATTCCAAAGAATTTCTCCAAACTGCCAGCAAGGTCCTCCTCTCGTACGAGGTGCATCTACGGCTGGCGACGAAAGATGAAATACTAAACCAGTGGTGTTCCGCTGCGGCCATGTGTTCAACTTATCGATCGCTCGCTCCAGTTGGTTGACGCCGTCCGGCGGAAACCGAATGAGCCGTTCGAAGTATGTGCCCCATGCATGGTGCCCACGTTGCCATCTATGAGCTCGGTCATGGACTCGGAGGTAGCGGGTGTAAAATTCCGATCGCGTCGCTACTCGCTCAAAAGTTCGCAACGGAAACAACGTATTGGCGACATCACAAGCGTCATCAGCACCCGCCTTTATGCGAGCAGGCGAATATCGCTTCAGCCAATCGCCTCCTGCTTGACAAGGATGAATCACCGTCGTAATTAAATTGCTGACTTCACCCCGCGCGTCGAGTAGAAGAGAGCACCCCGCGCGCCACGCTTCGAGTGCGGTAGGACCATCAACAACGGGAATTGTCATGCTCGTCGCCCCTTTGCCGTCGAAGATATTCCTCTTGTAATAGGCGACGCACGATATGTAATCCGTTGTTTATCCAAATCCACAAGCACGTCTCCGCCGCTGTTTTTCTTCAGTTCACGAAACACTGCGTAGCCTTGACAAATCGCTTGCTGCCATTGTTTTGCCGTACAAGAACGCACTTCCAAGCCCGTTACCATCCTGCGAATAGTCTTGAGCAGTCCGATGTCAATAGAGCTACGGTCTGCATACCATCCTCGTTCTTCTGCCTGATTAAAAACAAGAATTGAGACAGCTTCCTCAATTACAGCCGCACGCGCTCCATCTTCCACTTCGTCGATCTTTGCATCTGATTTGCGCTTACACTTGAGCAGCGCTCGGCAGACGGGAGACCACCCGAGCACGGCCGCGTATGCGAGATGAAATACATCGTGATAGCGATAGCCATCGTCCTCGTGTGAATTGTCGGTTAATGCATCACCGATGACGACGTCATTTACCGATACCTTGACGTAAAGGCTTCTCTCCAGAGGTTTCTCGTAGAAATTAACAACGAAGCGCCGCGGCAACCGCTCATCTGACGCAAAACCGCTATCAAAAATATTGACACTTCCTTCCGAATACAGGGATTCAGCCTTCTCTGCATTTGCCCTAGCAATTTCTTCTAGCGGAATTTCGTATAGGGAAGCAAGGCTCGTCAGATACCAAAGCAGGTCGCCAAACTCTTCTCGCAGCTCTGTTCGAAACAGAGGATTGTCCTTTTGGATAAGGAGCTTCTTCATCATGCTATGAAGATCACCGACCTCACCGACAAGCCCCATTAGTGAAACTGCGCGGGAGGGTCGTTCGTTAGTGCGTTCGACCATCGCTTGGTATTCGCTAAACGTTGTTAGCGTCGCGATAGCGCCACTTTTCAAACTTTCTTCGAGTTTCTCAACGGGCGCGCTCCGCAGCATACTCCCTCCCCAGCCATAAATTTATTTATAGGTTCGCTTCGAACAATCGTAGGTGGTCGACCACATTTTTTCATGCTCGACATAAATGTCAGGTTTTCCGACAATTCTCATGAAATGGTCGATGATGTTGACGGCAAGAATGACAGCGATTCTTCAACGTGCAAAGTAAAATTTAGACTTTTCGTTTTTTTATGTCAGGTGCATCGAACCGAGTTTAGTGATTTTGGTGCAGGTCTAGAAATACTCCCGCAAGCGCAAACCACGCCTTATCATGCGAGAGAATCAGGGTTTGATTCCAATCGTGACAGCCAGTACCGCACTGCCACACGAAATCTGCAACAATACCGCCCCAAATCTTGAAGTTGAGAAGCGATAGCAGCCGCAATAGCCCGCGATCAATTGATTTCATTCCGTTGCAAATATCACTGTCGGGGGACGTTGCTGCAGGCGCGATTCAGAGTACCGTTTGTGGCCGACTACTCCGATTGACAAGCAGCAGACGACGATGCCTTTTGGACCCAAGAGCGATCGTAGCCGCGGCGGCGCCAAATACGGGTTAACCCCATCTCCACTTTCCGACAGCAGTCATTCAATAGCTCTCAGGCGAGTTGTACCTCAACGGACAGACGCTCCAATGAAACATTGACCAATTCGCCTCGAATCGCCAAAAAACAGAACAAACGCCCGTCGCCTCACGCTTTCCTTTGTTCACTCGACCAACGCTCAACATCCAGCCCAAAAGCCTAAATGCGAGATAGCCCTTCACGTAGACTTACCAAGTCGCCGGGAAACACCCAGCGTCCAGGTTTGACAGCCTGATTGTTACGTCCGCACATCCGCCCAGGCGGGTGTGCGTTTACCTCTGCACGTCTATATATTTCAATGGGCGGGCCTTGGTAGGGGAGCCGCAAGGCTCGCCGGCTTGACGTAACACCGGTCTGTCAACCCTGCCTTGTGCCCGCTCACCCCTTCCCCCAAAAGCGAGTGCCCGGGCGATCCAGCAAGCAACAGGGAGAGATCGCACCATGACCAGGTCCGTCAAAAATCAACCGGCTTCGCGTCCGCCCGTCGACGCACTTCAGTATGAAAAGCTCGCCCTTTCCGCGTTCGATTTATGCGACCGGCAGTTGGCTCATCTGGATACCTTGATCACGCTTGCGTCTTCGATATGTAGAAATCCAGCCATCACGCGCGATGAAAGACGGCGTCGTCAAACGCTGCTCGAATTACTCGTCGACACGGCCGAGGAGTATCAACTGGAACTCGAGTGCGACCGTGAACTATTCCAGGTGATCGCCCTCGATGCAAAGGGCGTTCCGCGCAGTTGCATCACTGCAAAGCATGCAACAAAGCTGCTGGCCGAAACATCACAAAAAACGCAGCAAACAAAAGAACCGACAAACCGCGCAAACGTTTCGCGTCGCAAAGTTCGCTCGAAAGAAGCAGCAGTAACCGCAAAGAGCATCCTGGTATCGACAAAAAATACCAAGCCGCAACCAGTAGCCGCCGCCCACTAAGCAAACCCATCAAGGATCGAAGCAGGAAAGCCAACCCACTCATCGACGACACCATGGCCGGTGACTCCGGCCATCATCAATCGACCTTGCGCAAGCCCTCACTTCAATCCTCCCCCACCAACCCCCTCGCCTGCGCCGCCACCATCCGTCGATAAACCGTATTCCGCGACACCCCCAACGCCCGCGCCGCCGCCGACACATTGCCGCCATAACGCGCGAGCGTCATCGCGACCACCGACGCGGCGACATCCTGCAACCGCGCGCCATCGTGCGCGGAAGATGCATCACCAGCAACAGGCGCATCCGCACTCGCAACAGCTAAAGAAGAAGCAGAAGAACCCGAAGCCCCCGCCGCAACAGAACCTCCCCCCACCTCCTCCACAAAATCATCCGGCAGATGCTCCCACCGGATCACGCCATCGTCCTCGACCATCGCCGCCGCAGTCCGCAGCAGATTAGCCAGTTGCCGGAAGTTACCGGGCCACGCATATCGCCCGAACATCGCCATCAGATCGGGCGCAACGCTCAGCGCCTGCCCTCGCCCACCGTCAACGGTTTCCTGCTTCAACATCTTCTCGACCACCACCGCAAGATCGCTCCGCTCCCGCAACGCCGGCAGCCGAACCGCAAGCCCATTGATCCGATAGTAAAGATCCTCGCGGAACTGATTGTCCGCGATCATCTCGCGCAGATTGCGATGCGTCGCGCAGATGATGGACACATCGACAGGCACCGCCCGCGCCGCCCCAAGCGGCGTCACCACGCGCTCCTGCAACACGCGTAGCAAGCGCACCTGCAACGAGTACGGCATATCGCCGATCTCATCGAGAAACAGCGTGCCGCCATTCGCCTGCATCAGCTTGCCGATCGCGCCTTTGCGCCGCGCGCCGGTGAACGCGCCCTCCTCATAACCGAACAGTTCGCATTCGATCAGCGTCTCCGGAATCGACGCGCAATTGACCGCCACAAACGGTCCATCGCCGCGCGACGAATCGTTGTGAATCGCCTGCGCGAGCAGTTCCTTGCCGGTGCCGGTCTCGCCGGTGATCAGAATCGGAATGTCCTTGCCGAGTACCTTGCGAACCTTCGCGATCAACGCGGCCACGCGCGCATCGCCGGTGTCGAGATCGACGAGCCGCGATAAACCTTCGGCAGATCGCGACGCCCCCACATTCGCACGCATCGCTTGCGAGGCGGCAGAGCCTGGCACATCGATCGCCGCACGCCCCTGCCCCAACGATGCCCGTCTGAACTGCGCACGCGCGCACACCACCGCACCGTTGTGCAGATTCAGCATCAGATGCGGCGCGACCCCATGCGTCAACCGATCGATCAACTGCGCGTACGTGATCTGAAACAGCGACGTCAGCGTATGCGTACGCAGCGCGGCAAGCGACAAGCCCAACTGAAACTGCGCACTGCGATTCGCGGACAGAAAGCGGCCATCGTCGGTGAACGCGATGATCCCTTCCATCAGCGTGCCGAGAAACTCGGCGCGTCCGTGGAAAGACACTTGCAGCACGTCGCGAAACGCAGTCGAGAACAGATGATTTTCGATCATCTGCACCGACATCTTCGCGAGCGCCATCGTGTGCTGGTGATAGCTGCGGTGATCGCCAGTCACGTCGAGCACGCCGATCAGGTCGCCGTACGGATCGAGAATCGGCACACTCGAACAGGTCAGAAAGCGGTTCGCCGCCAGATAGTGCTGATCGCCATGCACGACCATCGCGCAGCCCTCGGCGAGCGACGTCCCGATTGCATTGGTGCCCTGGCGATCCTCGGCCCAGTTCGCGCCGGGTCGCAGCGCCACTTTTTCGGCGCGATGCAGGAAGTCGTCGTCGCCGATCGAATGCAGGATCAAACCTTCGGCGTTGGTCAGCACGATCATGCTTTGCGTGTTGACGATCTGCTCGTGCAGCGTCTCCATGACGGGCATCGCATGCGCGCACAGCGTCTGGTTCTGCTCGCGCTTCAGCGCGAGGCCGCTGTCGGAGAGGATGTCGTAACCGGGTTGGATCGATGCGCGCAGGCCGAAAGTCTCGGAGCGTTCGTGGGCTTTCTGGATTGCCGGTGCGGGCCAGCCATGGGGGCGATTGGCCGCGGCAAGGCTGACCGGATGAACGTCGTCGCGCATTGTCTCCTCCTGAATGCGCCCGAGTCGTGCCGGTCGCCTGGATAGGTCACGACAGGATACTCCGTTTGACCGCCCGCTTGCCGCCTGCGGCGATCCCGCGCACGCCTCTCGCCCCTTGTTCCGCGCGAGCATCGGCAAGCGCTGCCACGTTTCTGAACACCCCTGTCCGCGCGACTGTTCCGAAACGGAACACTTCCTGATGCGCAATCACCGCGAGCCACGGAAACTTCGTACTTCGATGCATTGGTACGGTTCGTGCCTCATGTCGCCCGGCGCAGTGCCCATCACCATCACAAACCGGAGACACGTAATGAACCCATTCGACCTGAAAGCCCTCGGCATCGACATCGAGTATCCGTATCGGCAGCGCTACGAAAACTACATCGGCGGCAAGTGGGTGCCGCCCGTCGACGCCGACTATTTCGACAACGTGTCGCCGATCAACGGCAAGCCGTTCTGCAGCGTGCCGCGTTCGACCGCCGCCGACATCGACCTCGCAATCGATGCCGCGCACGCCGCCCGCCGCAAATGGGCGAAGACGTCGGTGGCCGAGCGCGCGAACCTGCTGCTCGCGGTGGCCGAGCGGATGGAAAAGAATCTGAAGGTACTCGCGGTCGCTGAAACGATCGACAACGGCAAGCCGCTACGCGAAACGATGGCCGCGGACCTGCCGCTCGCGGTCGATCATTTCCGCTATTTCGCCGGCTGCATCCGCGCGCAGGAAGGCGGCATCTCGGAGATCGACGACAACACGGTCGCGTATCACTTTCATGAGCCGGTCGGCGTGGTCGGTCAGATCATCCCGTGGAATTTTCCGCTGCTGATGGCCGCATGGAAGCTCGCGCCCGCGCTCGCGGCCGGCTGCTGCGTCGTGCTGAAGCCGGCCGAGCAGACGCCAGCGTCGGTCCTCGTGCTGATCGAGCTGATCGGCGATCTGTTTCCAGCGGGCGTCGTCAATATCGTCAACGGCTTCGGCAAGGAAGCGGGCGAAGCGCTCGCCACCAGCAAGCGCATCGCGAAGATCGCGTTCACGGGTTCGACACCGGTCGGCAAGCGCATCCTGCACGCGGCCGCGGACAACCTGATTCCGTCGACGGTCGAACTCGGCGGCAAGAGCCCGAACATCTTCTTCGCCGACGTGCTCGATCGCGACGACGCGTTTCTCGACAAGGCGCTCGAAGGTCTCGCGATGTTCGCGTTGAATCAGGGCGAAGTGTGCACGTGTCCGTCGCGCGTGCTGGTGCAGGAGTCCGTCTATGAGCGTTTCATCGAGAAGGCGATTGCGCGCGTCGAACGGATCAAGGCCGGTCATCCGCTGAATCTGGACACGATGATCGGTGCGCAGGCGTCGCAGCAGCAACTCGACAAGATCCTGTCGTATCTCGACATCGGCCGCGATGAGGGCGCGCAGTGCCTCACCGGCGGCGAACGCGCGACGCCCGCCGCCGGTCTCGACGAAGGCTTCTACGTGAAGCCGACGATGCTGTTCGGCAACAACGACATGCGCGTGTTCCAGGAGGAAATTTTCGGACCGGTCGCCTCGGTGATGACGTTCAAGGACGAACAGCAGGCGATCGAACTCGCGAACGACACCTACTACGGCCTCGGCGCCGGCGTGTGGACGCGCGACGGCACGCGCGCGTATCGCATGGGACGCGAGATCGAAGCGGGACGCGTGTGGACCAACTGCTATC
The DNA here is from genome assembly GCF_012927125.1 of Paraburkholderia antibiotica. Lineage (GTDB taxonomy): Bacteria > Pseudomonadota > Gammaproteobacteria > Burkholderiales > Burkholderiaceae > Paraburkholderia > Paraburkholderia antibiotica. The sequence continues at coordinate 413 of NZ_JABBFZ010000032.1, read as the reverse complement.
ACCTGTATCCGGCGCATGCGGCGTTCGGCGGCTACAAGCAGTCGGGGATCGGGCGCGAAACGCACAAGATGGCGCTGTCGAATTATCAGCAGACGAAGTGTCTGCTGGTCAGCTATCAGGCGGAGGCGTTGGGGTTCTTCTGAGCGAGGGGTGATGCGCGTCGTTGTTTTGTCGTGCGGCGACGACGCGCGGTTGCATCGCATCTCCTCGCATCAAGCAATCAAAGCTGGCAAACCGAATTTTTCCTGTTTACGCTAAAAATTCGTCCAATTCCGATAGACGGACGGGCATGCGGTTTCGATACTGTCGATGACACGTAACCTCATGCCCACATGCTCAAGCCACCCCAGGACCGCACATTAGGTATTACCGGCGATGCTCTCCCGACATGGGCTAACGAGCCGGTACTGGCC
>NZ_JABBFZ010000031.1 GCF_012927125.1 Paraburkholderia antibiotica | reverse complement strand
TTATATCCATTACTACAACCACGAACGCATCAGGCTCAAGTTGAAAGGCCTGAGTCCCGTGCAATACAGGACCCAGGCCTCGCGTACCGTTTAATCTCTAACCGTCCAACTTCGCGGGGTCAGTTCATGGATGGCCGCTTTTTTCATGGCTGCGTGGGCAGCGCGTTAATACATGCACCGAGGCAACCGCCGACGCGTTCACAGGTGATGCACGAAAGAGCGGATCCCGCCGAGCATCATCTCGACCGAAATCGCCACCAGCACCAGCCCCATCAGCCGTTCGAACGCCGCCATCACGCGCTCGCCGAGCCACGCCTGAATGCGTTCGGCCAGCATCAGCACGATCGCGCAGACGATCATCGTGACGGTCAGCGCGCCGATCCATTCGAAGGTCTTGCCCGGTGCCTGCGAGCTCAGCAGCATCACCGTCGCCAACGCCGACGGGCCCGCCAGCGCCGGAATCGCGAGCGGCACGATCAGCGGCTCGCCGCCGCGCGCGTCGCCGCCGAACGGGCCGTCAGGATGCGGAAACACCATCCGCAGCGCGATCAGGAACAGCACGATGCCGCCGCCGATCCGCAGCGACTGGTCGCTCAGGCTCATCATCCGCAGAAAGCTCTGCCCGAGCACCATGAACACCAGCAGGATCACAAACGCGATCGCCACCTCGCGCAGGATCACGATCGTGCGCCGCTCGGGCGACACGCCGCGCAGACAGCTGATGAAGATCGGAATATTGCCGAGCGGATCGGTGATCAGGATCAGCAGCACCGTCGCGGACAGGAAGGTGTACTCCACTGCCCGCTCCGCTTAGCGCGCGAGTGCCGCGCGGACTTTGTCGATCACGGCCTGTGCGGCGCTCTCGACCGGCAGCAGCGTCGCTTCGGTGTCGCGACGGCCCTGATACTCGAGCTTGCCGTCCTTCAGACCACGATCGCCGATCACCAGACGATGCGGCACGCCGATCAGCTCCCAGTCGGCGAACATCACGCCCGGACGCTCGCCGCGATCGTCGAGGATCACGTCGATGCCAGCCGCGACGAGTTCCGCGTACAGCTTGTCGGCCTGCTCGCGCACCGCGTCGCTGCGGTCATAGCCCATCGGGCACAGCACGACTTCGAACGGTGCGATCGACTCCGGCCAGATGATGCCCTTGTCGTCGAAATTCTGTTCGATCGCGGCGCCGAGAATACGCGTGACGCCGATGCCGTAGCAGCCCATTTCCATCGGCCGCGGCTTGCCGGTTTCGTCGAGGCAGGTCGCGTTCATCGCTTCGGAGTACTTCGTGCCGAGCTGGAACACGTGGCCGACTTCGATGCCGCGGCAGATGTCGAGCACGCCCTTGCCGTCCGGCGACGGATCGCCCTTCTTCACGTTGCGGACGTCGGCGACGACCGGCTCCGGCAGGTCGCGGCCCCAGTTCACGCCGGTGATGTGATAGTCGACTTCGTTCGCGCCGACCACAAAGTCGCTCATGTTCGCGACCGTGCTGTCCGCGATCACCTTGACCGGCTTCTTCGTGTTGATCGGACCGAGGTAGCCCGGCGGCGTGCCGAACGTCTCGATGATCTCGGCTTCGGTCGCCATGCGGAAGTCGGCGAGACCGGGCAGCTTGCCGACCTTGATCTCGTTCAGATCGTGGTCGCCGCGCAGCATCAGCAGCCAGATGGTCGGCTCGGCGCCTTCGTTTTCAGTGGCGAGAATCACCGACTTGATGGTGCGCTCGAGCGGAATGTTCAGCAGTTCGGCGACGGCCTCGCACTTCGCCTTGCCCGGCGTCGCGGTCTTCTTCATGTCCTCGGTGGGTGCGGCGCGTTGCGCGATCAGCGGCAATGCGTCGGCGGCTTCGACGTTCGCCGCGAAGTCCGAGGTCGGGCAATAGGCGATTGCGTCCTCGCCGGTGTCGGCAATCACGTGGAACTCATGCGAGCCGCTGCCGCCGATCGAACCGTTGTCCGCCGCGACCGCGCGGAATTCGAGGCCGAGGCGCGTGAAGATGCGCACGTACGCGTCGTACATCTTGCGATACGACTCGCGCAGGCCATCCGCGTCCTTGTCGAACGAGTACGCGTCTTTCATGATGAATTCGCGGCCGCGCATCAAGCCGAAACGCGGACGGATCTCGTCGCGGAACTTGGTCTGGATCTGATAGAAGTTGACCGGCAGCTGACGGTAGCTCTTGATCTGGTTGCGCGCGATGTCGGTGACGACTTCCTCGTGCGTCGGGCCCATCACGAAATCGGCCTGCTTGCGGTCCTTGAAGCGCAGCAGCTCGGGACCGTATTTTTCCCAGCGGCCCGATTCCTGCCACAGTTCGGCCGGCTGCACCGCTGGCATCAGCAGTTCGATCCCGCCCGCCCGGTTCATTTCCTCGCGCACGATGGCTTCCACCTTGCGGATCGAACGCAGGCCGACCGGCAGGTAGTTATAGATACCGCCCGCGACGCGACGGATCATGCCCGCGCGCACCATGAGCTTGTGGCTGATGATTTCGGCGTCGGCGGGCGCTTCTTTCAGGGTGCCGATAAAGAAACGGGAGGCTTTCATTCAGATTGTCCAAAAGCGGCGGCTCCGGAGGGACCGCCCGAAAAGGTGAAAACGTTGGGGAAATCGACACAGATCCGTTGCGGGGCCGGCCCGCTTCGCCCGACCGACGGCACGCGCTGCCGCCCACGGCACCGAAACCGCCGCGCAAAGCCTCTCGCGCAAGGAACAGGGCACGGAAAAACCGACAGGCTACCGCAAACACGGGCCTGTTGCGGCGAATCGTTCCATTCTTATGCGATTCGGTGCGTAGGGTTCGTTATCTGTTTATAATCAAAGCAATTTTAAAGGATTCGAAGGTGGTTGTATGCTGGATCGTGAAGGCTTTCGCCCGAACGTCGGCATCATCCTCTTGAACGCGCACAACGAGGTGTTTTGGGGCAAACGGCTCCGTGAACATTCCTGGCAGTTTCCGCAAGGGGGCATCAAATATGGTGAGACCCCTGTGCAAGCGATGTATCGGGAGTTACACGAAGAGACCGGGCTGCACCCCGAGCACGTCAAGGTGATTGGTCGCACGCGCGACTGGTTGCGTTACGAGGTGCCTGACAAGTTCATCAAGCGCGAGGTCCGCGGTCATTATCGCGGCCAGAAGCAAATCTGGTTCTTGCTCCGGATGGTAGGACGCGACTGCGACATCTGCTTGCGCGCCACCGACCACCCTGAGTTCGATGCGTGGCGCTGGAACGAGTACTGGGTGCCGCTCGACTGTGTGATCGAGTTCAAGCGGGATGTGTATCAGTTGGCGCTGACGGAGCTGTCCCGTTTCATGCGCCGGCCTGCGCCGCGTACGGAAAAACCTGGCGGGCATCATGGGCCGCGTTATCCCCGGATAGCGTCGTCGATGCAAAGCCCACCGGATTCAACGGTAAGCACGGTAATCACCACCGTCACGACCGTGAGTTCGGTCAGCGTCGAAACCTCGACGCACGTGCTGATCCTGCCGGATTGCGGTTCCGGCGGCGCAAGCGCGGCGGGTCCTGAGCGCGAACGCGAAACGGCCGACGAGGCCGGCGCCCAGTTCCCTCTGGTCCGACGGGGCGGTCGCGATTAACCATTCCGGGCGGCTGTCCACGCTGCCTCTCTCCGGCGCGGCTTTCAAGCCGCGTCGGTCTTTCGAGGAAATCATATTGAAAGCATTTGCACTCGCCGTGGCGTGCGTCGCCACCGGCGCCCTGCTGGCAGGCTGTTCGAGCGCCGGCAAGCCGACCAATAAAGACGACAGCGCGTTCGTCTACCTGCTGGACCGCAAGGGCAACTGGGTGGAAAACAAAGTGGACACGTTGCCGCCACTGCCCACAGACGCGAATCTGCTGCCGTTCGAAGTGTCCGGCAACACGCCGCTGCAATTTGCGATCGATCCGAAGTCGCTCAGCGTCGGCGACGATGGCGTGGTGCGCTACACCGTGGTCGTCACGAGCCCGAGCGGGGCGCGCAATGTCAGCTACCAGGGCATTCGCTGCGACACCTACGAATGGCGTCAGTACGCGGGCCTGAACGCAGATCACGACGACTGGGACAAGACCGTCGTCAACGAGTTTTCGCGGATCGAAAACGGCGCGCTGAACGCCTATCAGGCGGTGCTGTATCAGGACTATATGTGCGCGAACAAGATGCCGACCGGCAGCGCGAAGCAGATCGTCGAGAACATTCGCTACAAGCGGACGCAGACGTCGCTGATTCACTGAAGCCGGCGCACGGATTCTCGCGGATAAAAGAAAGCCGTTCCAGCCTGGTGCTGGAACGGCTTTTTTCATGAGACTTTTTCGCGGGCTTTTAACGCCCTGTGCACGGTTTCTACCCGTGCTGCCGCCGAAACGTCAAATCAGCACGAGATTATCGCGATGAATCAGCTCCGGCTCGAGCATGTAGCCAAGCACCGATTCGATCTCGCCGCTCGGACGCCGCTGGATCAGCTTGGTTTCCGCGCTGCTGTAGTTCGTCAAACCACGCGCGACCTCGCGCCCCGACGCGCTCACGCAGGCAATCACCTCGCCGCGCACAAACGCGCCCTGCACGCCGACGATACCGATCGGCAGCAGGCTCTTGCCGCCTGCGGTCAGCTTTTCGACCGCGCCATCATCGATCACGACGTGGCCGCGCACCTGCAGGTGATCGGCCATCCACTGTTTGCGTGCGGCCATGCGCGCCGTACGCGCGATCAGTTGCGTGCCGATCGCCTCGCCCGCAGCGAGCCGCAACAGCACGTCCGCCTCGCGCCCGCTCGCGATCACCGTATTGGCGCCGCTATGAGCCGCGCGCTTGGCGGCGAGAATCTTGGTCAGCATCCCGCCGCGACCGAGGCTCGAACCCGCGCCGCCCGCCATCGCTTCGAGCTCCGGCGCGCCGGCATCGGCCTGCTGGACGAGCGTCGCGCTCGGGTCCTTGCGCGGATCGGCGGTGAAGAGGCCCTGCTGGTCCGTGAGAATGATCAGCGCATCGCCTTCGATCAGATTGGCAACCAGCGCGCCGAGCGTGTCGTTGTCGCCGAACTTGATTTCATCGGTGACGACCGTGTCGTTTTCGTTGATGATCGGCACGACGCCGAGGCGCAGTAACGTGAGCAGCGTGGAACGCGCATTCAGATAACGCTCGCGGTCGGCGAGGTCGGCGTGCGTGAGCAGGATCTGCGCGGTCTGGATCGAATGCTCGGCGAAGCGGCTCTCGTACACCTGCGCAAGGCCCATCTGGCCGACGGCCGCGGCCGCCTGCAATTCGTCGATTTCGCGTGGTCGCCTGGTCCAGCCGAGCCGCTGCATGCCCTCGGCGATCGCGCCCGAGCTGACCAGCACCACTTCCTTACCCTGCGCGCGGAGTGCGGCAATCTGCGCGGCCCAACGGCCGATCGCCGCGTGGTCGAGGCCGCGCCCGTCGTTGGTGACGAGGCTCGAGCCGACTTTCACTACCAATCGCCGTGAATCTGCGATGACGGAACGCATTGTGCGCTGTCTCCCAAGATGACGCCTGATGCATGCCGGCAGCCGCCGCTGGCGCCGGCGCTCGAGTTGTTATTCCTGCGGGTCGTTGTTCGCTTCGCCTGCCGCCGCCGAGACCTCCGGTCCGTCGCGGAAACGCACGTCGGCAGCGAGATCTTCGGCTTCGGCCGCGCGCTGCGCGTCGGAGTGCTCGGCGAGATAGTCGAACACCGCGTAGCACAGATTTTCGCAGCCCTGACCGGTCAGTGCCGAGATCTCGAACACCGGGCCGTCCCAGCCGAAGCCTTCGAGGAAGGCCGCCACGCGTGCTTCGCGCTGGTCTTCCGGCACCATGTCGAGCTTGTTCAGCACGAGCCAGCGCGGCTTCTTATAGAGCAGTTCGTCGTATTTGCGCAGCTCGTTGACGATCGCCTTCGCTTCCACGACCGGATCGACCGCGTCGTCGAACGGCGCAATGTCGACGATGTGCAGCAACAGCCCCGTACGCTGCAGGTGGCGCAGGAACTGATGGCCGAGGCCTGCACCTTCCGCCGCGCCTTCGATCAGCCCCGGAATATCGGCGATCACGAAGCTACGGCTCGGCCCGACGCGGACCACGCCGAGATTCGGCGCAAGCGTCGTGAACGGGTAATCGGCGATTTTCGGCTTCGCGTTCGACACCGACGAAATAAACGTCGATTTGCCCGCATTCGGCATGCCGAGCAGACCGACGTCAGCCAACACCTTCAGCTCGAGGCGCACCATGCGACGCTCGCCGGGCTTGCCGTCGGTCTTCTGACGCGGTGCGCGGTTGGTACTGGACTTGAAATGCAGGTTGCCGAGACCGCCCGCGCCACCCTGCGCGATTTGCACGCTCTGGTTGTGCTCGGTCAGATCGGCGATCAGCTCGCCGGTATCCATGTCGGTAATCGTGGTGCCGACCGGCATGCGCAGCGTGATGTCGTCGCCGCCCTTGCCATAGCAGTCCGAGCCGCGGCCGTTTTCGCCGTTGCGCGCCAGATGCTTTTTCGCGTAGCGGTAGTCGATCAACGTATTGATATTGCGATCCGCGACCGCGATCACGCTGCCGCCACGGCCACCGTCGCCGCCGTCCGGGCCGCCGAACGGAACGAATTTCTCGCGGCGCATCGACGCGCTGCCATCCCCTCCGTCGCCGGCGATGACTTCAATCCTCGCTTCGTCAATGAACTTCATGCGTAACTCCGTCCCGTATGTGCTACCTGATTGTGCTGCCGATGTGATGCAGGAATGCTGCCAGATGAATTCTGCTATTTTGCCGCGCGCGCCGCGCGTTGATCAATCGACCATATGGCATAGCTGCCAGTGATGCGTGGCCGGTCCCATCGCCCGAAGCGGCGCGATCAGGAAGGCGCCGCAATAAAAAAGGCCCCGCGAACTTCGCGGGGCCTTTTTCCGGTCCTGAAGCCCGTGCCTGATTAAACTCAGGCTGCCGGGACGACGGAAACGGTGTGCTTCTTCGCCGCGCCCTTGGTCGAGAACTGGACGTGGCCGTCCTTCAGCGCGAACAGGGTGTGATCCTTGCCCATGCCGACGTTCTCACCAGCGTGCATACGCGTACCGCGCTGACGCACGATGATGCCACCAGCGTTGATAGCCTGGCCGCCGTAAACCTTCACGCCGAGGCGCTTCGATTCGGAGTCGCGGCCGTTCCGGGACGATCCGCCTGCCTTTTTGTGTGCCATTTGATTTGCTCCTTAACCGGTGCGCTTACGCGTTGATCGCGTCGATGCGCAGTTCGGTATAGTTCTGGCGGTGGCCGCCATGCTTCTGGTAGTGCTTCCGGCGACGCATCTTGAAGATGGTCACTTTTGCGTGACGACCTTGCGACACGACGGTAGCCTTGACGGAAGCCCCACTGACCAGCGGCGTACCGAACTTAATCGATTCGCCTTCGCCCACTGCGAGAACCTGGTCGAGCGTGATTTCAGCGTCAATGTCTGCCGGTATCTGTTCTACTTTAAGTTTTTCGCCGACGGCAACCTTGTACTGCTTGCCACCGGTTTTTATGACCGCGTACATTGAGAACCTCACTCTGTGTTCATTTTTCCCACGCACCGCGCGCGGAAACTGTCGATTATACATAGAGTTAGCTTCGCGGTCAAAACCCGCATACTAATCCGCCCGCATCCCCCGCTTCGCCTGCCTGGCCCCCGCCGGAGCGGCCACAAACAGCGCCCGACGCCTGCGCAAGCAACCCCGCCGGGCCAGTCCGCGACGCCGCAAACACGGCCGCGCAGCAGCCAAACGACCCGGAACTGCCTCGATCGCCTTATAATTCGCGGCACTACCCAATTCAGCCATCATGTCGTCGACCGCCACCCCCTCCCCCAACGTCGCCAGCCTGCTTGCTCCGATCGCCGAAGACATGCAGCAGGTCAATCGCGTCATCCGGCAACGTCTTGCGTCGGACGTGATGCTGATCAACCAGATTTCCGAGTACATCATCGGTGCCGGCGGCAAGCGGCTGCGTCCCGCGCTGCTGTTGCTGGTGGCCGGCGCTCTGGGCGATACGACGGGGCACCGGCATGAACTGGCGGCGGTCGTCGAATTCATTCACACGGCTACGCTGCTGCATGACGATGTAGTCGACGAATCCGACCTGCGGCGCGGCCGCCAGACCGCCAACGCGCTGTTCGGCAACGCGGCCAGCGTGCTGGTCGGCGACTTCCTCTATTCGCGCTCGTTCCAGATGATGGTCGGCGTGGGCAAGATGCGCGTGATGGAGATTCTGTCGGAGGCGACCAACATCATCTCCGAAGGCGAAGTGCTGCAGTTGCTGAACATGCACGACGCCGACGTCGACGAAGCCCGCTATATGCAGGTGATCCGCTACAAGACCGCCAAGCTGTTCGAAGCCGCAGCCCAGCTCGGCGCAGTGCTGGCGGGCGCCGACGCGAAAATCGAAGCGGCCGCCGCCGAGTACGGTCGCCGCATCGGCACCGCGTTCCAGATCATGGACGACTGGCTCGACTACACGGGCACGGCCGAGTCGATGGGCAAGAATGCCGGCGACGATCTGCGCGAAGGCAAGCCGACGCTGCCGCTCATCTATCTGATCGAGCGCGGTACGCCGGAACAGTCGGCCCTCGCGCGTGAAGCAATCGAGCAGGGCGGCACCGATCGTTTCGACACGATTTTCGAGGCGATCACGCGTTCGGGCGCGCTCGATCACACGCTCGAATGTGCGAAACAGGAAGCGCAGGCAGCCGCAGCAGCGATTTCTTCATTTCCCCATTCCATTTTCAAAGAGAGCCTGCTAGAATTATGTTCTTACTCGACGGCAAGACAGTCTTGAACGAGACTGAAACACCGAATTAGTCTGAATCGAGTCAGCAGTACCTAATCGGGGTGTAGCTTAGCCTGGTAGAGCGCTACGTTCGGGACGTAGAGGCCGGAGGTTCGAATCCTCTCACCCCGACCAGATTCTCCTTGTTAGTTCAAGGTTCAAAAACCGCCTCAGCGATGCTCGGCGGTTTTTTGTTTTGCGCGACAGCTTTTTACATTACTCGCGTACAGCGAGCCTTCGCGAGACGAAGCGAGAAATGGCCAGCGTGCCGCTCGCCCTGCCGTCGGAGCGGTACGCGCATGCCCCTCTGCTATATTCTCTCCATCCTTTCCCTTATTTTTCACGACGCGTGGAACAACTTCCCTTATGGGCGCAGATCGGCGCCGTCCTTCTGCTGCTCATCTGCTCCGCCTTCTTTTCCATTTCCGAGACAGCGATGATGGCGCTCAACCGCCATCGCCTGAAACACCTCGCCAGTAAAAACGCGCTCGGCGCGAAAACGACCCAAGGCCTGCTCGCGCGCACCGATCAACTGCTGAGCGTGATCCTGATCGGCAACAATCTGTTCAACACGATCATTCCGGTGCTGACCACGTCGATCGCGCTGCACACGTTCGGCCGCAATAACCTGGTGCTGTCGATCGCAACCGGCATTGTCGCGTTCCTGATCATCGTGTTTGCGGAAATCACACCGAAGATCGTGGGCGCCACCTTCCCCGAAAAAATCGCGCTGCCGGCGAGTTTGCTGATCGGACCGCTGATGCGCGCCGCGAAGCCGCTCATCTGGTTCGTCAATCTGTTCGCCAACGGCATCCTCCGCGTACTGCACATCAATACGAAAGGCGCGCGCGATCAGCGGCTCTCCACGGAAGAGCTACGCACCATCGTGCTCGAAGCCGGCAGCTTCATGCCGACCAAGCACCGCAGCATCCTGCTGAACCTGTTCGACCTCGAAAACATCTCCGTCGACGACGTGATGATCCCGCGCCGCCGCATCGAGGCGCTCGACTTCGACGCGCCGTTCGAGCAAATCCTGCATCAGCTCGAAACCTGCTACCACAACAAGCTGATCGTCTACCAGGGCGACATCGATCGCGTGCTGGGCGTGCTGCACGTGCGCAAGACACTCGCGGCGCTGCACAACCAGGAGCTCGAACGCGACACCCTGCGCGAACTGCTCGCCGAGCCGTATTTCGTGCCGAGCGGCACGCCGGTATTCCAGCAGTTGCAGTACTTCCAGGAGAGCCGTCAGCGCATCGCGCTCGTCGTCGACGAATACGGCGAGCTGCAGGGTATGGTCACGCCGGAAGACATCATCGAGGAACTGATCGGCGAATTCACCACATCGATTCCGCGCAGCGCGAGTTCGCGCGGCGGCTGGAACGAAGCGGGCGAATGCATCGTCGCGGGCAGCATGCCGTTGCGTGAACTGAACCGCTGGCTGCAACTGACGCTGCCCACCGACGGCCCGAAAACGCTCAACGGCCTGATTCTCGAAATCCTCGAAGACATCCCCGATGGCGACGTCTGCGTGCAGATCGGCGACGTCAAGCTCGAAGTGATGCGCAGCGACGACCAGGCGATCCGCACCGTCAAGCTGTTCAGGCCGCCCTCGCGCGCGAAGGGCAGTAAAGCGCGATCGGCCTGAAGACCGCGCCGTCGCCCGCGTCGCCGAGTCACAGTCAGCATCGCACGCAGTTGCGACGCGCGCCATTAGCCGAACGGCCGAATGGCGTTCAGACGTCCATAGCTGGAAGATGAAGCCGTCACGATTCACAGGCGGCTCATCCCCGGTCTCACATGCAAACGTCTTTTTCAGCTACGGCAACCTCGCCGCGCCCTCTCGCCTTCGACGGTGACCACCACTCCTCCGCTCTCACCGATCCCGACAATGCTCCGGCAGTACGTCTGCTGACCGACACGCTGCAGGAAGCAACACGGCGTAACGCGTCGGATATCCACGTCGAACCGGCAGAGCATGGCTGGCGCCTGCGTCTGCGGATCGACGGCGTGCTGCACGAAATTCCGCGGCCGCCCGCGCATCTGCGCGATGCATTCGTCACGCGCGTGAAAGTGCTCGCGCGCATGGACATCGCCGAACGGCGCGTGCCGCAGGATGGTCGACTCCGTATCGCGACTTCGCCAGGGCGGCTCGAAGACTATCGCGTCAATTCGCTGCCGACGCTGTTCGGCGAAAAACTCGTGCTACGCCGGCTCGACGCGCTGCCCGCCGATCTTTCACTCGACGCGCTCGGTCTCGATCCGCAGCAACGCGACACAGTCGATGCCGCGATTCGCGCTCCCCATGGCCTCATGCTCGTCACCGGCCCGACGGGCAGCGGCAAAACGCTGTCGCTGTATTGCTTTCTGAATCTGCTGAACGGCGAAGCGCGCAACCTCTGCTCGGTCGAGGATCCGGCGGAAATCCAGCTTGCCGGTATCAATCAGGTGAGCGTGCGCGAGAAGGCGGGGCTGACGTTCGCGGTCGCGTTGCGCGCGTTTCTGCGTCAGGATCCGGACGTGATCATGGTCGGCGAAATCCGCGACAACGAAACCGCCGACGTCGCGGTGAAGGCCGCGCAAACCGGCCACCTGGTGCTGTCCACGCTGCATACGAACGACGCCCCCGCAGCGATCGCACGACTGATCGACATCGGCGTCGAGCCGTATAACCTCGCGGCCGCGCTGCGGATGGTGACCGCGCAACGGCTCGTGCGACGGCTTTGCATCGCGTGCCGTGCGCCTGAGCCGCATTCGGCGGCCGCCCTCAAGGCGGCGGGCTTTGCCGAGCCTCAGCTGGAAGGCTGGCAGCCCTACGCGGCGACCGGTTGCGCGGCCTGCCACGGCATCGGCTACCGGGGACGCGTCGGCATCCATCAGGTCATGCCGGTCTCCGATGCAATGCGCGAGATGATCGTCGCGGGCGCGGGCGCGCATGAACTGGCCCGGCTCGCGCAAACCGAACAGGTCGCGACGTTGCGCGACGCCGCGCTTGCGCGGGTGCGCGACGGCACCACGAGTCTCGCCGAGGCGCTCGCCGCCACCGAGGTCGCATGAGCACCGCCACGCTCCCGCCACCAGTTGCGACCGACCTGCGCTTCAGATGGCGCGGCGTCAACGCCGACGGCACACGTCAAAGCGGCACGCTGATCGCGCCGGATGCGAGCACCGCACGCACGCTGCTCAAACGCGACAACCTGTTCATCGTCGAACTCGCAACACAAGGGCCCGCGCCGCGACCGAAGACTCGCGCGGCGGACGTCACGCTGTTCACGCGCCAACTTGCGAGCCTGTTGCGCGCCGGCTTGCCGCTCGCCCCGGCGCTCGAACTGCTCGCGCAAGCGCCTGCATCGAACCAACGCCAGGGGATGCCGCGTATCGTCGGTACGATCGCACGCGACATCACCGCCGGCCTGCGATTCTCGGCGGCCTTGCAGCGGCATCCCGCGCAATTCAATGCGCTCTACTGTCAGCTCGTCGAAGTCGGCGAAGCAGCGGGCGCTCTCGCTACGGTACTCGCCCGTCTCGCCGACGATCGCGAACGCGCCGCCGCGCAGCGCGCGAAGGTGCGTGCGGCCCTCACCTATCCGGTCGCGATCCTGCTGCTCGCCGTCGCGATTACCGCGGCGCTGCTCGTGTGGGTGGTCCCGACCTTCAAACAGATCTTCGACGGCTTCGGCGCGAAGCTGCCCGCGCCGACGCAGTTCGTGCTGGCGTTATCGGCCGGCGCGGCGCGCTGGAGCGTGCCGGTGTTCGTACTGATGTGCGCGGCGAGTTCAGCGCTGACGTTCGTGTTGCGGCGCTCTGCCAGCGCACGCATTCGCTTCTCGCACGCGTCGCTCAACCTGCCGGTGGCCGGTCCGCTGCTGCGCACGCTGTGCGCGGCGCGCTGGAGCCGCGCGCTCGGCACGCTGCTGTCGGCCGGCACGCCGCTCGCGGACGCGTTCGACTCGCTCACCCATGCGACCGGCAACGCCTTCTTCGATAGCGCGACCGCCAGTATCGCGACGAGACTACGGCGCGGCGAACGGCTCGCCGCGGCGATGCGCGCGGCCCGCTGCTTTCCGCCCGAGGTCGTGCAGCCCGTCGCGGTCGCCGAGGAATCGGGCGCGCTCGACAGCATGCTGCTCGACGTCGCGTCGCTCGCCGATCGTCAGGTCGACGAAAAGATCGGCACACTGTCGAGCCTGTGTGAACCGCTCGTGATCGTCGTGCTCGGCACGCTGGTCGGCGGCCTCGTGATCGCGATGTATCTCCCCATTATTCAACTCGGCAACGTGGTGTAGCATCGCAGCCGAATCCATTCCATCACCATGCAGAGTCCCGTTCCGCTCGTGTCAGAAACTTCTTCCAGCCTGTTTGCGGGCGTCTTGTCGGGCCGCTTTGCCAGCGGTTTCGGCTTCGCGTTCGCCAGCCTGCCCAGCGGCGTGCAGATCGCGTTTGCGGTCGTGTTCGGCCTCGTGATCGGCAGCTTCCTGAACGTGGTCGTGCATCGGCTACCGATCATGCTCGAGCGCGCATGGCGTGCCGAAGTCAGCGAAGCCGCCGACGAACCGCCGCCCGACGACGGACTGCCGGCGCACTATAACCTGTGGGTGCCGCGCAGTGCATGCCCGCATTGCGGCCACGTGCTGCGCGCGTGGGAAAACCTGCCGGTTCTGAGCTACCTGCTGTTGCGCGGACGTTGCTCCGCCTGCGGCACACGCGTGAGCCTGCGCTACCCGTTGCTCGAAATCGCCAGCGCCGCGTTGGCGACCGGCGCGCTCGTCGTGTTCGGTCCGACCTCAATGGCGCTCGCCGCATTCGGCCTGTGCGCAGCCCTGCTCGCGATGAGCGCCATCGACATCGACACGCACCTGCTGCCCGATTCGCTGACACTGCCGCTGCTGTGGGCCGGTCTCATCGTCAATTTCAACGGCCTGTTCGCGAGCCTGCACGACGCAGTGCTCGGCGCGATCTTCGGCTATCTGTCGCTGTGGGCCGTGCATTGGCTGTTCCGGCTCGTACGCGGCGTCGAGGGGATGGGCTATGGCGACTTCAAGCTGCTGGCCGCGCTCGGCGCGTGGCTCGGCTGGGCCGCGCTGCCGCAGATCGTGCTGATCGCCGCGGTGTCCGGTGCGGTGATCGGCCTCGCAGCCACGTGGCGCGGTCGCATGCGCTTCGAAGAGCCGCTGCCGTTCGGACCGTTTCTCGCGGCGGGCGGAGCGCTCACGCTGTTTGTCGGCACGCCGCTTTATCTGGCATTGGGAGGCTGAATATGTTCGTTGTGGGACTGACCGGCGGCATCGGCAGCGGTAAATCGACCGTGGCCAATCTGTTCGCCATGCGCGGCGTGCCGCTCATCGACACCGACCTGATCGCGCATCGCATCACCGCACCGCGGGGCATCGCGATGCCGCACATCGCCGCCGAATTCGGCGAAGAGTTCGTCGCTGCCGACGGCTCGCTCGACCGCGCGCGCATGCGCTCGCTCGTATTCAGCGACGAAGCCGCGCGCAAGCGTCTCGAAGGCATCACGCATCCGCTGATTCGCGCGGAAACCGAGCGCGAGCAGCACGAAGCGCATGGGCCGTACGTGATGGTCGTCGTACCGCTGCTGGTCGAGTCGGGCACGTGGAAGGAACGCGTGAATCGCGTGCTCACCGTCGATTGCACCGTCGAAACGCAGATCGCGCGCGTGATGAATCGCAACGGCTTCAGCCGCGAACAGGTGCTGGCGATCATCGCGCGCCAGGCCACGCGTGAAGCGCGCCTCGCCGCCGCCGACGACGTGATCTTCAACGACAATGTGCCGCTCGAAGAACTCGAGATGCAAGTGGATGCGACGCATCACGCCTACCTGGCCGACGCAATGAAATGACGCCGAAGCCGAGCCCCCGCCTCGGCCGGGGCGTGAAGCACACGCCCACCGCGCGCACGAAGCACGAAGTACAAGTGCACAACACAAACGCGTAGCACTGACGCAAAGCGCCGACGCTAAGCACGGATGAAGCGCAACCGCACCCCGCACACGTACATGTACACGCACCACTCAGCGACGCATTGAACTTTGCGCGCACGCACGAGCCGAAGCGCTCAGAACACCGTGAACTCACGAAAAAAGTTGCGAAAGCGCGCTGAAAAAGTGCGTGATTGCTTGGGTAGTCCCACGGCATTAGAATGTTTTGCATTCCTGTCACCGACCACGCCCGAGGCGACCCCGCTTGATCCTTTACGAGTACCCCTTCAATGAGCGAATCCGGACGCTGCTGCGCCTCGAAGATCTGTTCGAGCGCTTCACGTTCTTTCTGACTCAGGAAGACGCGCGGGAACATCACGTCGCACTGACAACGTTGTTCGAAATCTCCGAAGTCGCGGGTCGTGCGGATCTGAAATCGGATCTGATGAAAGAGCTCGAACGGCAGCGGCAAACGCTCGCGCCGTTTCGCGGTAATCCGGGCATCGAGCAGAACGCGCTCGAAGCCGTGCTCGGCGAAATCGAACAGACGCTCGCGGGGCTCGCGCAGATGCAAGGCAAAACCGGCCAGCATCTTGCAGACAACGAATGGCTCGCGAGCATTCGCAGCCGCGCAATCATCCCCGGCGGTACCTGTAAATTCGATCTGCCGTCGTATTACGCGTGGCAACAGTTGCATCCCGATCAGCGCCGTCAGGACATCGCCAAATGGGTGACGCCGCTGCTGCCGCTGCGCGACGCGGCCACGATCGTACTGCGCCTCGCGCGCGAGTCGGGTCAGGCGTCGAAAGTAATGGCAATGCAAGGCAGCTATCAGCAGATGCTGTCGGGCCGCTCGTATCAATTGATGCAGGTTCGTGTGGCACCGGAATTGCGCGTGATCCCCGAAGCGAGCGCCAACAAATACATGCTGTGGGTGCGCTTCACGGTGCAGGACGGCGATTTGCGGCCGCGCGCGGTCGACATCGAAGTGCCGTTCCAGCTCACGCTCTGCAGCCTGTAAGTCACCGCTGCATCGGGCGGCCCACCTCGTATTTCGGGGATCGCGCCTTTGAAGCGGCGCGAAATCGCCCTATATTCGTTACTTGTTCCGTTTTCGATTAAGCATCCGACCGTATGTCTACCGTCGTCAAATGTCCCACCTGTGGTAAAGATGTCCGCTGGACTCCCGAGAACCGCTTCCGCCCTTTCTGCTCTGAGCGCTGCAAACAGATCGATCTCGGCGCATGGGCCGCCGAGAAATACAAGATCGGCGGCAACGAACAGGAAGGCGCGTCATCGGACGAGGAAACGCCGCGCGGCGATTACAACCCGCATTGAGCGCGGCGCGCCGGCAACGCAGGCGTCATCCCCAAAAAACACGCGGTAGCGCTCGCTGCCAACACAGCGCCCGCTACCGCGTGTCCTGTTCGAGCACTGCGTATTAGTTCTTTTCGGCCGCCAGCCACTCCAGCACCGGAATCGTTGCCGGCAGCAACGGCGATACGTCAGCGGGCAGGCTCTGCCACACGAACGCCTGACCTTCCCGTCCATGCGGCTCGCCCGACCACTGCGTCACCTTGCAGAAAAAGAGACGCACATACGCGTGCGGATAATCGTGTTCGAGCGTATGCCACAGATGGCTCGCCTCGACCTCGATTCCCAGCTCCTCGTGCAGCTCGCGCGCGAGCGCGGCTTCGACCGATTCACCCGTCTCCAGCTTGCCGCCCGGAAACTCCCAGTAGCCCTCGTACGGCTTGCCCGCGGGGCGCTGGGCGAGCAGATAGCGGCCGTCCGGCTGCACCAGCACGCCGACCGCGACCTCGGTGACTGGCCGGCCGGCTGCATTGCCGGCCGCGTTTTTGCTTGCGTCGCTCATGCCGAGGTCTTGCGGCCCGACCAGTCGCGCGCGAACTGCCATGCGACCCGTCCCGAGCGCGATCCGCGTTCGAGTGCCCACACCAGCGCATCGCCGCGCGCGGCTTCGATTTCGGCGTCGTCGCAGCCGAAATGGCGCAGCCAGTGCGCGATGATGGTCAGATAGTCGTCCTGCTTGAACGGATAGAAGCTGACCCACAGCCCGAAACGCTCGGACAGCGAAATCTTTTCCTCCACCAGTTCGCCCGGATGAATCTCACCGTCCGACGTGTGCTTGTACGTCTCGTTGTCGCTCATGTACTCGGGCAACAGATGGCGGCGATTCGACGTCGCGTAGATCAGCACGTTGTCCGACTGCGCGGCGACCGAGCCGTCGAGCGCGACCTTCAGCGCCTTGTAGCCCGACTCGCCGTCTTCGAACGAGAGGTCGTCGCAAAACACGATGAAGCGCTCAGGGCGCTGCGCGATCAGATCGACGATATCGCCGAGATCGTGCAGATCATCCTTGTCCACTTCGATCAGACGTAGGCCGTCCTGCGCGAACGCGTTCAGGCACGCCTTGATCAGCGACGACTTGCCGGTGCCGCGCGCGCCCGTCAGCAGCACGTTGTTGGCCGGCTGCTTGCGCACGAACTGGCGCGTGTTCTGTTCGATCAGCCCTTTCTGGCGATCGATGTTCTGCAGGTCGTCGAGCGTGATCGACGAAATGGCGGGCACCGGCTGCAGGTAGCCGCGCCCCTGGCGCTTGCGCCAGCGAAAGGCGACCGCGGCCGACCAGTCGATTTCCGGTGCGGCGGGCGGAAGCATCGCTTCCAGGCGGCCGAGCACGGCTTCGGCCCGGGTCAGAAACTGTTCGAGTTTGTCCATGATAAGTAGGCGGCCCGAGGCCGCGCATTGACCCTGATTACGAGCGATAGTCGGCGTTGATGCTGACGTAGTCGTGCGACAGATCGCAGGTCCAGATCGTGGCTTGCGCATTGCCGCGGCCGAGCACGACGCGAATGCCGATCTCGCTCTTTTTCATCACGCGCTGGCCGTCTTCTTCACGGTAGGCCGGATTGCGGCCACCGGCGGTCGCGACCAGCACGTCGTCGAGGTACAGATCGATCTTGCCGACGTCGAGATCGTCGATGCCGGCGTAGCCGATCGCCGCCAGAATGCGGCCGAGGTTCGGGTCCGATGCATAGAAGGCCGTCTTCACGAGCGGCGAGTGGCCGATCGCATACGCGATCTGGCGGCATTCGCCGACGCTCGAACCGCCTTCGACCTGCACGGTCATGAATTTGGTCGCGCCTTCGCCGTCGCGCACGATCAGTTGCGCGAGGGTCTGGGCGACTTCGGTCACCGCGTCGCGCAGCGCTGCATAAGCGGGCGAGTCGGTGGACGTGATCGCCGGCAGGCTCGATTTGCCCGACGCGATCAGGATGAACGAATCGTTGGTCGACGTATCGCCATCGATCGTGATGCAGTTGAACGAGCGGTCCGCGACGTGCTTGACCAGTTCGTCGAGCACCGGCTGCGCGACGTTCGCGTCGAACGCGAGGAAGCCGAGCATGGTCGCCATGTTCGGCTTGATCATGCCGGCGCCCTTGCTGATGCCGGTCAGCGTGACCGTGTGACCGTCGATCGTGACCTGGCGCGAGGTGGCCTTCGGCAGCGTGTCGGTCGTCATGATCGCCTGCGCGGCGTCGTACCAGTTCGCTTCCTTGCGGTTCGCGAGCGCAGCCGGCAAACCGGCCTTCAGACGATCGACCGGCAGCGGCTCGAGAATCACGCCGGTCGAGAACGGCAGCACCTGCTCGGGCGCGAGGTCGGTCAGACGCGCGAGCTCCGCGCAGGTTTCGCGGGTCGCCGCGAGGCCCGGCTCGCCGGTGCCCGCGTTCGCGTTGCCGGTGTTGATCACCAGCGCGCGAATCGGCTTGCCGCCCGCGCGCATGCGCTGCAGGTTCTCGCGACACACAGTGACAGGCGCCGCGCAGAAGCGGTTCTGCGTGAACACGCCGCCGACCGTCGCGCCTTCGTCGACGGAAATGACCAGCACGTCCTTGCGGTTCGGCTTGCGGATATTCGCTTCCGCCCAGCCGAGCGTGACGCCGGCGATCGGGTGGAGTTGAGCGGGATCGATCGAGGGAAAGTTGACAGCCATGGTCGCGACCTGTCGAAGAAAATGCCGGCGGGCGCCGGCATTAGGGGAAACGGAACGGGTGATCCGGGCGTGCTGCCGGGTCACCTACGAAATCAACACGGCAAGGCGGCGCTCAGAAACGACGCGGCGCGCCCGGAAGCGCGCCGCGTCGGCATCAGGCGATCTTGCCGTGGCACTGCTTGTACTTCTTGCCGCTGCCGCATGGGCACGGGTCGTTGCGACCGACCTTCGGCACGTTGTCGGTATTGACGTGCACCGCTGCCTGCGGGGTCGCGCTGTGGCCGTGGTTCATCGCGTCGCCGATCATCGCGGCGGCGGCCGCTTCGGCCGCGACCGGCGCGGCGGCTTCCGCGAACTCGGCATGACGGAACTCGACGTTCTCGAGATGACCGCCCTGCTCTTCCATCTGCTCGGCGGCCGCTTCGAGCTGCTCCGGCGACTGGATCTGCACGTTCATCACGATGCGCGTGACTTCGAGCTTCACGGCGTCGAGCATCGCGGCGAACAGTTCGAACGCCTCGCGCTTATATTCCTGTTTCGGGTTCTTCTGCGCATAGCCGCGCAGATGGATGCCCTGACGCAGATGGTCGAGCGCGGCCAGATGTTCGCGCCACGCGCGGTCGAGCGTCTGCAGCATGATCGAGCGTTCGAAGCCGCTGAACGATTCGCGACCGACCAGTTCGACCTTCGCTTCGTAGGCCTCGTCCGCGGCGGCTTCGACCGCTTCGAGAATCTCTTCGGCGTTGATCGAGTTCGACTCGTTGATCATTTCCTGGATCGCGAGGTCGAGCTGCCAGTCGTTGCGCAGCAATTCCTCCAGCTCGGGCACGTCCCACTGTTCCTCGATGCTGCCCACCGGCACGAACTGATGCACGATGTCGGCGATCACGCCGTGACGCATCGCGGAGATGGTCTCGGTGATGTCGTTCGCTTCGAGCAATTCGTTGCGCTGCTGGTAGATCACCTTGCGCTGATCGTTCGACACATCGTCGTATTCGAGCAATTGCTTACGAATATCGAAGTTGCGCGCCTCGACCTTGCGCTGCGCCGATTCGATCGAGCGCGACACGATGCCCGCTTCGATCGCCTCGCCTTCCGGCATCTTCAGGCGGTCCATGATCGCGCGCACGCGGTCGCCCGCGAAAATGCGCAGCAGCGGATCTTCCAGCGACAGATAGAAGCGCGACGAACCCGGGTCGCCCTGACGGCCGGCACGGCCGCGCAGCTGATTGTCGATCCGGCGCGACTCGTGACGCTCGGTACCGATGATGTGCAGACCGCCCGAGGCCTTCACCTGATCGTGCAGCGTCTGCCATTCGTCGTGCAGCTTCTGGATGCGACGCTGCTTTTCGTCGTCGGACAGCGTTTCGTCCTGCTCGATGAACGACGCCTGCTTCTCCGCATTGCCGCCGAGCACGATGTCGGTACCGCGGCCGGCCATGTTGGTTGCGATCGTGATGCGCTGCGGACGGCCCGCCTCCGCGACGATCGCCGCTTCGCGCGCGTGCTGCTTCGCGTTCAGCACTTCGTGCGGCAAATCGGCCTGCTTCAGCAGATGCGACAGCAGTTCCGAGTTTTCGATCGAGGTCGTGCCGACCAGCACCGGCTGACCGCGTTCATAACATTCGCGGATGTCGCGGATCACCGCGTCATAGCGTTCCTTCGCGGTCTTGTAGATCTGATCCTGCTTGTCGATCCGCTTGGGCTGACGGTTGGTCGGGATCACAACCGTTTCGAGACCGTAGATCTCGTTGAATTCGTACGCTTCGGTGTCGGCCGTGCCGGTCATGCCGGCCAGCTTCGCGTACATGCGGAAGTAGTTCTGGAACGTGATCGAGGCGAGCGTCTGGTTCTCGCTCTGGATCTTCACATGCTCCTTCGCCTCGACCGCCTGATGCAGGCCATCCGACCAGCGGCGGCCGGCCATCAGACGACCGGTGAATTCGTCGACGATGATCACTTCGCCGTTCTGCACGACGTAGTGCTGATCCTTGAAGAACAGCGTGTGCGCACGCAGCGCCGCGTACACGTGGTGCATCAGCGTGATGTTCTGCGGCGCGTACAGGCTCTCGCCCTCGCCGATCAGGCCCCACTCGGCGAGCAGACGCTCGGCCTTTTCGTGGCCCGACTCGGTCAGGAACACCTGACGGCCTTTTTCGTCCAGCGTGTAGTCGCCCGGCTTCTCGACGCCGGTGCCGTCCGCCTTCTCCTCGCCGATCTGGCGCTCGAGCAGCGGCGGCAGCGCGTTCATGCGCACGTAGAGTTCGGTGTGGTCTTCAGCCTGACCGGAGATGATCAGCGGCGTACGCGCTTCGTCGATCAGGATCGAGTCGACCTCGTCGACGACCGCGAAGTTGAGCGCTCGCTGCACGCGCGCGTCGGTCTCGTAGACCATGTTGTCGCGCAGGTAGTCAAAGCCGAATTCGTTGTTGGTGCCGTAGGTGATGTCCGAAGCGTAGGCGGCCTGCTTCGACTCATGATCCATCTGCGACAGGTTGATACCGACCGACAGACCGAGGAAGTTGTACAGGCGCGCCATCCATTCGGCGTCGCGCTGGGCGAGGTAGTCGTTGACCGTGACCACGTGGACGCCGCGGCCCGACAGCGCGTTCAGGTACACCGGCAGCGTGGCGACGAGCGTCTTGCCTTCGCCCGTGCGCATTTCGCTGATCTTGCCGTAGTGCAGTGCCATACCGCCGATCAGCTGCACGTCGAAGTGCCGCATCTTCAGCACCCGCTTGCTGGCCTCGCGGCAAACCGCGAATGCTTCGGGCAGGATCTTGTCGAGCGATTCGCCGCTCGCGACGCGCTGGCGGAATTCACCCGTTTTGGCGCGCAGTTGCTCATCCGTCAATTGCTCGATCTGCGGTTCGAGCGCATTGATCGCCGCGACGGTCTTTTGATATTGCTTGACTAGCCGCTGATTGCGGCTGCCAAAAATCTTCTGTAGAAAACCGGTGGTCATCGGATCGGTGTCTGCGTCGCGGCTTCGGCTGGCTCGCGGTGTGCGCTTCGCGCATACCGCACCTTGGTCGGAAAGTCCTCGGCGGCTTAGTCCAAGAGTGAATTCGAATCGGGCATTTTAGCACGCGCCTCCGGCTGCGCTCGTGTCGGCGGCGTGACGGCACAAGCCGCTCCCAGCCTGCCCGCCAAGCGCCGGCGACGCGCCGCCGGGCGGTTCCGCGCCCTGCCCGCGGGGTACAATCGCGACGTGAACGCACATCGGGTGCACTCACGTCGTCTATCCCAAACATGAGCCGTTTTCCATCCTTTTCAAGGCAGCCGAAGCAGTTCGATCTGCGCCGCCCACAGCCGCTCGCCGAGGTGCTCGGGCGCACGGATGCGTTCGCCGCGTTGCGCGCGGGCGTCGAGCAGATCGCCGCGCTCGAGAAGGATCTGCGCGCGTTGCTGCCCGATTACCTGGCGACGAGCGTCGAGCCCGGCTTCATCAAGGAAGGTGTGCTGGCCCTTTTTGCCGCGCATAACGCGCTCGCGGCGCGCCTGCGGCATCTTGAACCACGGCTGCTGTCGGACTTGCAGCAGCGCGGCTGGCCGGTTCACGCGCTGAGGATTCGCGTGCGGCCGCAGCCGCTCAAGGAGCCGCCGCCCGTCAAGCAGGCGCGCATGACCCCGGCCGGCGCCGCCGCGTTGCAGGCCTTGAGCGAATCGCTCGAGCCATCGCCGTTGCAGGAAGCACTCGCGCGCATGGCGGCCCGACACCGGCGTAATCGCTGAAACGCGCGCTGAACGCGCTGAACGAAAAAAAAACGGCCCGAATGGGCCGTTTTTGCTGGTTTTCCTATCCGCGCCATCCGGCGCGAACGTTAGGCGAACGCCGTCTGCGTTTCGTACGCGAAGCCGCGCGGCGCCTTCTGCGTGTCGTCGAAAGTGACGATTTCGTACGAGTCTTCGTGCGCAAGCAGTTCGCGCAGCAGCGCGTTGTTCAGGCCGTGGCCCGACTTGTACGCGGTGTACGAAGCCAGCAGCGGATGGCCGACCACATACAGGTCGCCGATCGCGTCGAGCATCTTGTGCTTGACGAACTCGTCGTCGTAACGCAGGCCGTCGTTGTTGAGGATGCGGTACTCGTCGAGCACGATCGCGTTGTCCATGCTGCCGCCGCGCGCGAGGCCCAGCTCGCGCATCATTTCCACTTCGTGCGCGAAGCCGAACGTACGCGCACGCGCGATTTCGCGCACATACGACGTGTTGGCGAAATCCACTTCCAGCGCCTGACCGGTTTTGTCCACAGCCGGGTGACGGAAGTCGATCGTGAACTTGAGCTTGAAGCCGAAGAACGGATCGAGACGCGCGAACTTGTCGCCGTCGCGGATTTCGACCGGCTTCGTGACCTTGATGAATTTCTTCGGCGCGTTCTGCTCTTCGATGCCGGCCGACTGGATCAGGAACACGAACGAACCCGCGCTGCCGTCCATGATCGGGATTTCCTCGGCGGTGACGTCGACATACAGATTGTCGATGCCGAGACCGGCGCAGGCGGACATCAGGTGCTCGACGGTCGATACGCGCGCGCCGTCCTTCTGCAACACCGAAGCCAGACGCGTATCGCCAATCGCCATCGCCGACGCAGGAATGTCCACCGGCGTGGGCAGATCCACGCGCGAAAATACGATGCCAGTGCCCGGCGCCGCCGGACGGAGCGTCAGGTCGACCTTGCGGCCCGAGTGCAGGCCGATGCCGACAGTCTTGACGATCGATTTGATTGTGCGCTGCTTCAACATGGTGATCTTCTATTCGATTGAAAATCCCAATCGGGACTTTTTATTCCATAGCCCGAATTATACTCCACTCCCCAGACAAGCGTCTTTACAGGGAACGTATCAATCTGTTTCGCTGCATTACCCTCGGGGCCTCGCGAGGGAAAGCGTGACGGGCCGATGCACCGGAACGGAGGCGTTCCCGGTCATCGGCCCGCGTAACGGCCTGTCACAAAAGCGTCGTAATCGCCGTTGCCGTATCGCTACGCGACATAAGCGCGCAGGGTCATGGGCGAAGGCGAGACGCCAGCAACTAGCTCAACGTCGCGAGAATACTCGCTGCATCGCTGACTTCGAATTTGCCGGCAGCTTCGACGTTCAGCGTCTTGACCACGCCGTCGTCGACCACCATCGCATAGCGCAGGGAACGGATCCCCATGCCACGCGCCGACAGATCCTGCTCCAGACCAAGCGCCCGCGTGAAAGCCGCACTACCGTCCGCCATCATGCGCACCTTGCCCGAGGTGTGCTGATCGCGTCCCCACGCGCCCATGACGAACGCGTCGTTGACGGACACGCACCAGATTTCGTCGATACCGGCAGCGCGCAACTGCTCGGCATGTTCGACATAGCCCGGCACATGTTTGGCCGAACAGGTCGGCGTGAAGGCGCCGGGCAATCCGAAGATCACCACGCGCTTGCCCGCCGTCTGCCCGTGCACGTCGAAACTGTTCGGTCCGATCGTGCAGCCCGCCCGGTCGTCTTCGACATACTCGAAGAGCGTCGCGTCGGGCAGCTTGTCACCTGCCTTGATCATGCTCAGTCCTTTGCATCGATGCGAAGCACGCCCGCACGTTTTCGTGTCGCAGTGAAATCCGGCATGAGCCAATTCACTCCAGGCCCAGCCATCCGGCGACGATCCCTCCGCCCGCCTCGCGAAATCGCAGAGGGCAGTTGCCCCTGCCGCGAATCAGACGATACGCGACCTCGTTGCCGTTCACCCGCCACGCTCGTGCATTCGTCCGCCAGCGCTGCACTGCGAACATCTTTCGCAGCGCGGCAACGAAAGCCTGCCCGCGCTCAGTCCGCCTGCTTGCGCAGGAACGCCGGAATGTCGTACGTATCGACGCCCTTTTCCTGCAGCGCCTGCACGTGCGATGCCGCCGTGTCGCGCGAGGTGCGCCACACCGCCGGCGTGTCCAGCGCGCCGTAGTCGGCCGTGCTCGCCTGCGCCGCCGACGGTGCGTACGCAGCATGCTGCATCGTGCCGATCGGCTGGTTGTCGGTGCCGGTACGCAACAGCGTCATCGGTGCCGACTGCTGCTTCTTCGCCGCGCGGCCCAGCCCCGTTGCCACGACCGTCACGCGCAGCGCGTCGCCCATCGCATCGTCGTACACCGCGCCGAAGATCACGGTGGCGTCTTCCGCAGCATAGCTCTTGATCGTGTTCATCACTTCGCGCGTTTCCGACAGACGCAGCGAACGGCTCGACGTGATGTTGACCAGCACGCCACGCGCGCCCGACAGATCGACGCCTTCCAGCAGCGGGCTCGCAACAGCCTGTTCGGCCGCGAGACGCGCGCGATCGACGCCGGCGACCGTCGCCGTGCCCATCATCGCCTTGCCCTGCTCGCCCATCACGGTCTTCACGTCTTCGAAGTCGACGTTCACCAGACCGTCGACGTTGATGATTTCCGCAATGCCCGCAACCGCGTTGTTCAGAACGTCGTCAGCGCACTGGAAGCACTTGTCCATCTCGGCGTCGTCGCCCATCACCTCGAACAGCTTGTCGTTCAGCACGACGATCAGCGAGTCGACGTGATCCTCCAGTTGCTGCGAGCCGGCTTCCGCGACGCGCATGCGCTTGCCGCCTTCGAACTCGAACGGCTTGCTGACCACACCGACGGTCAGAATGCCCATTTCCTTGGCGATCTGCGCGACCACCGGTGCCGCGCCCGTGCCGGTGCCGCCACCCATGCCCGCGGTGATGAACACCATGTGCGCGCCGCGCAGTGCGTCGGCGATGCGCTCGCGTGCTTCTTCAGCGGCAGCGCGGCCCATTTCCGGCTTAGCTCCTGCGCCCAGACCCGTGTTACCGAGCTGGATTACGGCGGTCGCGCGCGAACGCGAGAGCGCTTGCGCGTCCGTGTTCATCACGATGAAGTCGACGCCTTGCACGCCTTTGTTGATCATGTGCTGAACGGCATTGCCGCCAGCGCCACCGACTCCGACGACCTTGATGATGGTGCCGTTCGTTTCGGTTTCCAGCATCTGGAATTCCATGTTGCCTCCGTCAAGATAAAAAAGTACCGCTACTCGGCCGTTATCCGGCAGGAGATCGGGCAACCCCCTGTCGCGCGCCAGCCGCCGGCACCAGCGCGAATTACTCGAAACCTGTCATCAGAAGTTGCCGAGGAACCAGTCCTTCATGCGCGTGAACACCTGGCCCATCGACCCCGACTGCACCGCAACCTTGCGCCCGCGCATGCGCTGCGAGCGTCCTTCGACGAGCAGGCCCATCGCCGTCGAATAGCGCGGATTGCGCACGACGTCGGCGAGACCGCCCGCATACTCCGGCACGCCGATGCGCACCGGCTTCAGGAAAATGTCCTCGCCGAGCTCGACCATGCCGAGCATCATCGACGCGCCGCCCGTCAGCACGACGCCGGAGCTCAGCAGTTCTTCGTAACCCGACTCGCGCACCACCTGCTGCACGAGCGAAAACAGTTCTTCGACGCGCGGCTCGATCACCGCCGCCAGCGCCTGGCGCGACAGCGTGCGCGGACCGCGCTCGCCGAGCCCCGGCACTTCGATCATCTCGTCCGGATCGGCGAGCGCCTGCTTGGCGATGCCGTAGTCGACCTTGATGTCTTCGGCGTCCGGCGTCGGCGTGCGCAGCGCCATCGCGATGTCGCTGGTGATCTGGTCGCCGGCGATCGGAATCACGGCCGTGTGGCGGATCGCGCCTTCGCTGAAGATCGCGATGTCCGTCGTGCCGCCGCCGATGTCGACCAGCACCACGCCCAGTTCCTTCTCGTCTTCCGTCAGCACCGCGAGCGACGACGCGAGCGGCTGCAGGATCAGATCGTTCACTTCGAGGCCGCAGCGACGCACGCACTTGACGATGTTCTGCGCCGCGCTGACCGCGCCGGTGACGATATGCACCTTCACTTCGAGGCGGATGCCGCTCATGCCGATCGGCTCGCGCACATCCTCCTGACCGTCGATGATGAATTCCTGCGTGAGGATATGCAGCACCTGCTGGTCGGTCGGGATGTTGATCGCCTTGGCCGTTTCGATCACGCGCGCCACATCCGCCTGCGTGACTTCCTTCTCCTTGATCGCGACCATGCCGCTCGAATTGAAGCTGCGGATATGGCTGCCGGCGATGCCGGTGAATACGTTCGTGATCTTGCAGTCGGCCATCAGCTCGGCTTCCTCGAGCGCGCGCTGAATCGACTGCACGGTGGCTTCGATGTTCACCACCACGCCCTTCTTGAGCCCCTTCGATTCGCTCTGACCGAGACCGATCACCTCGTAGTGCCCCTCGCCCTTCAACTCGGCGACGATGGCCACGACCTTCGACGTTCCAATGTCGAGGGCGACCAGCAGATCCTTATAGTCTTTACTCATAGCGTGCTCAGTGCGTGTGATGTCCGTTTACTTCTTGCCCTTGTCGGGTTCGCTGATGAAACGCATGCCAGCGGCACGAATCGCGAAACCGTTCGGATAGCGCAAGTCCGCATACTCGATATCCTTTCCCCAACGTTGCGTCACCGCGCTCCATGCCGCAGTCAGGCGTTTGCTGCGATCGGCCAGCGTGTCCTGATTGCGCTCGCGCCCCAGCTCCACCTGCGTACCGTTCGACAACTTCACCGTCCATGCGTAGCGCGGCGACAGCGTGACTTCCTCGGGCGTCGCGTTGATCGCCCCGAACCACTTCTGGAAGTCGTGATAACGCGCGACGACTTCCTTCGCCGTGCCGTCCGGACCGTCGAACGCCGGCAGCTCTTCGTCGAGTTCGCCCTGGTTCGCGGTGAACAGCTCGCCGTCGACGCTCACCAGCTGATCGCTGCCCCACGTCCCCAGCGGTTTGTACTCCTCGAGCGTGACAGCCAGCGCGTTCGGCCAGACGCGCCGCACGCTAGCGTGACGCACCCACGGCATCTGCTCGAACGCCTGCCGCGCGACGTCGAGATCGACCGTGAAGAAGTTGCCCTTCAACTTGCCGACCACGCCCGCGCGCACCGTCGGCGAATTGATGTGCTCGGTATCGCCGTCGATCTGGATTTCGCGCAACGCGAAATTCGGGCGCTGGATCAGCCAGTAACCGCCCGCCGCCAGCAGCACGAGCACCAGCAACGCGTGCAGCGCGTTGGTGGCGAGATTGAGCTGGCGAACGTTGTTCCACATGGTGTTGCTTTGCGCTTGCCTTGGTTAATCCTGCAGCGTCAGCGCCAACACGCCGACGACCAGTTCCTGATAGCTGATGCCCACCGCGCGCGCCGCTTTCGGCGGCAGCGAGTGATCGGTCATGCCAGGCGCCGTGTTCACTTCGAGGAAGTACGGCTTGCCTTCGCCATCGAGCATGAAGTCCGCGCGGCCCCAGTCGGTGCAGCCGAGCACGTCGAACGCGCGGCGCGCGAGCACCTTCAGGCGCGCTTCCTCTTCGGCGGCAAGACCGCACGGAATCAGATACTGCGTGTCGTTGGCGATGTACTTCGCGTGGTAGTCGTAGAACTCGCCAGCCGGCACGATGCGGATCACCGGCAGGTCCAGCTTGCCAGCGATGCACGCGGTGTACTCGCCGCCGCCTTCGATGCTCTTCTCGACCACGACGATGCGGTCGTACTTCACCGCTTCGACGAGTGCCGCCGGCAACGCGTCCGCGCTCTTCACCTTGATCACCGCGACGCTCGAGCCTTCGCTCGCCGGCTTCACGAACAGCGGCAGACCGAGCTTCGCGACGATCTCTTTCGCGCGCGCCTCGTAGTCGTCGCCGCGCAGCACCGCTTCGAACGGCGGCGTCGGAATGCCGAGCTGCTGCCACACGAGCTTGGTGCGGAACTTGTCGAGACCGAGCGCCGAGCCGAGCACGCCGCTGCCGGTGTACTTGATGCCGTAGAAGTCGAGCGCGCCCTGGATCTGGCCGTTCTCGCCGTAGCCGCCATGCAGCGCGTTGAACGCGCGCACGAAGCCTTCGTCCTTCAACGCGGACAGCGGACGCTCGGCCGGGTCGAACGGATGCGCGTCGACGCCCGCATCGCGCAGACCCTGCAACACGAGGCGCCCCGAATTGAGCGACACTTCGCGCTCGGCGGAATGACCGCCGAGCAGCACGGCCACCTTGCCGAATTTTTTCGGATCGATACTGCTGCTCATCTCACACCTTCAGTTCCTGAGCGAGGCGACCCGGCACACCGCCGATCGAGCCCGCGCCCATCGTAATCACCACATCGCCGTCGCGCACCACCGTAGAGAGAGCGTCCGGCACTTCATCCACCGTATCGACGAACACCGGCTCGACCTTGCCCGCGACCCGCAGCGCGCGCGCCAACGCGCGGCCATCCGCCGCGACGATCGGCGCTTCGCCGGCCGCATAGACTTCGGTCAGCACGAGCGCGTCGACAGTCGACAGCACCTTCACGAAATCCTCGAAGCAATCGCGCGTGCGCGTGAAGCGGTGCGGCTGGAATGCCAGCACCAGACGCCGGCCCGGAAAGGCGCCGCGCGCCGCCGCCACCGTGGCGGCCATTTCGACCGGGTGATGACCGTAGTCGTCCACCAGCGTGTAGGCGCCCGCGGCCTCGCCGTTGCTGATCACCGGCACTTCGCCATAGCGCTGGAAGCGTCGGCCGACGCCGTTGAAATCCGCCAGCGCTCGCTGGATATCGGCATCTTTCACTTCAAGTTCAGTCGCAATTGCAATGGCGGCCAGTGCGTTCTGCACGTTGTGCTCGCCCGGCAGGTTCAGCACGATGTCGAGCGGCGCCGCGTCTTCGCGCATCGCGGTGAAATGCATGCGACCTTCGCGCGCCTCGACGTTGACCGCGCGCACCTGCGCATCGGCCGCGAAACCGTAGCGGATGATCGGCTTCGACACGAACGGCAGGATCTCCTTCACGTTCGGATCGTCGACGCACAGCACCGCGATGCCGTAGAACGGCAGACGGTGCGTGAACTCGATGAATGCCTGCTTCAGACGCGCGAAGTCGTGACCATAGGTGTCCATATGATCGGCGTCGATGTTCGTGATGACTTCGATCACCGGGAACAGGTTCAGGAACGACGCGTCCGATTCGTCCGCCTCGGCGACGATGAAGTCGCCAGTGCCCAGACGCGCATTCGCGCCCGCGCTGATCAGCCGGCCGCCGATCACGAAGGTGGGGTCGAGCCCGCCCGCGGCGAGCACGCTCGCGACCAGCGACGTGGTCGTGGTCTTGCCGTGCGTGCCGGCAATCGCGATGCCCTGCTTCAGCCGCATCAGTTCTGCGAGCATCACCGCGCGCGGCACGATCGGAATCCGGCGATGACGCGCCTCGAGCACTTCGGGGTTATCGCTGCGCACCGCGGTCGACACGACCACCGCGTTCGCGCCTTCGATGTTCTCCGCCGCATGGCCGATCGAGATACGCGCGCCGAGTTTGGCGAGACGTTCGGTCACCGCGTTGCCCGACAGGTCCGAGCCGCTCACCTGATAGCCGAGGTTGACCAGCACCTCGGCGATGCCGCTCATGCCGACGCCGCCGATGCCGACAAAATGAATGTGTTTGACGATGTGTTTCATTGCTTTCCTTCTGGGCTCACGCCCGCCGTCGAACCCGCACCCGCCACCGTCGCGCAGATCTGCGCGACCTGTTCGGTGGCATCCGGTTTCGCGAGCGAGCGCGAACGCTCCGCCATGTCCGCGAGACTTTCCCGCGTCTGGCTGCGCAACCAGTCGGCGAGCTTTTGCGCCGACAGATCGCGTTGTTGCACGACCAGCGCCGCGCCGTTGCCGGCGAGAAACGCTGCATTAGTAGTCTGGTGATCGTCGACCGCGTACGGGAACGGCACGAACAGCGCGGCGACGCCGACCGCCGAAATCTCCGACACCGTCATCGCGCCCGAGCGGCAGATCACCAGATCGGCTGCTTCGTACGCGCTCGTCATGTCGTCGATGAACGGCACGAGCGACACGTCCGGGTGCTCACCGTTATCGGCCTGCAAACCCGCGGCCGCGTAGTTCTCGCGCAGCGCGTCGATATGCTTCGCGCCCGCCTGATGCACGATGCGCGGCCGCTCGTCGGTGCCGAGCAGCGCGACCGCGCGCGGCACGACTTCGTTCAACGCCGCGGCGCCGAGACTGCCGCCCACCACCAACACGTTCAACGGACCGCTGCGTTGCGCGTAGCGTGCTTTGGGTGCATTCGCGCGCGCAAGTTCCTCACGGATCGGATTGCCGGTCCACTCGGCGTGCGGCAGCGCATTCGGAAACGCGACGAGTACGCGCTTCGCGAGTTTCGCGAGCACCTTGTTCGCGAGACCGGCGATCGAATTCTGTTCGTGCAGCACCAGCGGCCGGCCGCTCAATGCGGTCATCAAGCCGGCCGGAAACGTGATGTAGCCGCCCATGCCGAGCACGACGTCGGGCTTCACGCGACGCAGCACACTCAAGCTCTGCGTGCAGGCGCGCAGCAGGTTCACCGGCAGCATCAGCTTGGTCTTGATGCCCTTGCCGCGCACGCCGCCGAAGCGCACGTACTCCATCGGGATCCCATGCTTCGGCACCAGTGTCGCTTCCATGCCCGCCGGGTTGCCGAGCCACACGACGTTCCAGCCCCACGCCTGCATCCGATGCGCGACCGCGAGCCCCGGGAACACGTGTCCCCCGGTGCCGCCGGCCATCACCATCAGCGTGGGTTGACGCGCGAGGGTCATACCTTGCCTCCGCGCATCAGCAAGAAAAACGAGACGTTCTGGCTACGGCCGCTTCGCTTAACTTCGCGCGCGTTGCGCACGAAGTTAGCCTGCGCCGAAATCGTGTGCTGCTGCATGGGGGTCATACCTTCCCCCCACGCATCAGCACACGATTTTCATAGTCCACCCGCATCAACACCGCGATCGCCACACAGTTCAGCAAAATGCCCGACCCACCGTAGCTGACGAGCGGCAGCGTGAGACCCTTGGTCGGCAGCAGGCCGAGATTCACGCCCATGTTGATGAAGGTCTGCGCGCCGAACCAGATGCCGACGCCCTTCGCGACCAGACCCGCGAACGTGCGATCGAGCGCGAGCGCCTGACGGCCGATCTCGAACGAACGGCGCACGATCCAGTAGAACATCAGGATCACGACCAGCACGCCGACGAAACCGAGCTCTTCGCCGATCACCGCGAGAATGAAGTCGGTATGCGCTTCCGGCAGATAGTTGAGCTTCTCGACGCTGCCGCCGAGGCCCACGCCGAACCACTCGCCGCGCCCGAACGCGATCAGCGAGTGCGTCAACTGATAGGCCTTGCCCTGCGCGTAGCGGTCGTCCCACGGATCGAGGTAGGCGAAGATCCGCTCGCGCCGCCACGGGGACGCCCACACCAGCAGCGTGAACGTGCCCACCGCGGTCGCCACGAGGCCGCCGAACAGCTTGCCGTTCACGCCGCCGAGGAACAGCACGCCCATCGCGATCGCCGCGATCACCATGAACGCGCCCATGTCCGGCTCGAGCAGCAGCAGCATGCCGACGAGGCCGACCGCGACCGCCATCGGCAGAAAGCCCTTGGCGAAGCTGTGCATGTATTCCTGCTTGCGCACCGTGTAGTTCGCCGCGTAGATCGTCACCGCGAGCTTCATGATTTCCGACGGCTGCATGTTCGTGATGCCGAGCGGAATCCAGCGACGCGCGCCGTTCACGCCCTTGCCGACGTGCGGAATCAGCACGATCACGAGCGCGACGAGCGAGATCAGGAAGAGCTTCGGCGCGTACTTGTCCCACGTCGAAATCGGCACGCGGAACGACGCCACGCCGATCGCCGCGCCCAGCACGACGAAAATGATCTGGCGCACGAGGAACGCCCAGTCGCGATACGACGAGTACTTCGGCGAGTCAGGCATCGCGATCGACGCCGAATACACCATCACGATCCCGAGCCCGAGCAGCGCGACGACCACCCACAGCAGCGAGTGATCGTAGTCGAGCATGCGCGAGCGCAACGGCCGTACGCCGTTGACCGCGCTCGCGAGACCGCTGCCGCCCGTGCGGGTCGACGTGCGGGTGGCGGTGCCGTTGCTGCCGCCCGCTTCGCGCGAGCCGAAACGTTCCGACCAGCTCATATCATCGTCCCCCGTTCGGCCGCGATGTCTTCGACCGTGCCGCGAAATACCGCCGCACGGTGCGCGTAACCCTTGAACATGTCGAAGCTGGCGCACGCGGGCGACAGCAGCACCACGTCGCCGGGCTGCGCGAGCGCAGTGGCCGCGCGCGTCGCGTCTTCCAGCGTGGCGTGATCGGTCATCGCGACGCCGCTATGTTCGAGCGCCGCGCGAATCTGCGGCGCGTCCCGCCCGATCAGCATCACCGCGCGGCACCAGCGCATCACGGGTGCTGCGAGCGGCTCGAATTCCTGGCCCTTGCCGTCGCCGCCGGCGATCAGCACGACGCGCTGCGCGAGGCCATCGAGCGCGGCAACCGTCGCGCCGACGTTGGTACCCTTGCTGTCGTCGACGTAGTCAATGCCGTCGATCGACGCGATCAGCTCCACCCGATGCGGCTCGCCGCGATACTCGCGCAGACCGTGCAGCAGCGGCGCGCCGGGCAGGCCGCTCGCGCGCGCGAGCGCATACGCGGCCAGCGCGTTCGCGGCGTTGTGCAGACCGCGGATACGCAGTGCGTCGGCGGGCATCAGGCGCTTCAGCGCGAGGTCCGGCGTCGCGGCAGCTTCGTTCTTGCGACGGCGCTTCGGCGCGGGTTCGTCGGTTGCGTCGCGATCGTGCGCTTCGACCAGCCACACCATGCCGTTGTCGCGCAGCAAGCCGTAGTCGCCGGGGTTCTTCGGTTCGGTGACGCCGAACGTGATCACGTCCGCTTCGCTCGAGCCGGAAGGCGCGAGCGACATCACGCGCGCGTCGTCGCGATTCAGCACGCGCACCGTCTGTGTACCGAAGATGCGACCCTTCGCGGCCGCGTAGGCATCGAGGCCGCCGTGCCAGTCCAGGTGATCCTGCGTGATATTCAGCACCACCGCCGCATCCGGCGAGAACGTGTGCGAGGTCTCCAGCTGGAAGCTCGACAGTTCGAGCACCCACACGTCGGGCAGCGCGGTCTGGTCGATCGCTTCGGACAGCTTGTCGAGCAGCGACGGGCTGATGTTGCCCGCCACCGCGACCCTCTTGCCCGCGCGTTCGCACAGCAGGCCGGTCAGGCTCGTGGTCGTGGTCTTGCCGTTGGTGCCGGTGATCGCGATCACCTTCGGCGCGTAGCCGGACTCGCCGAGCGTGCGCAGCGCCTGCGAAAACAGTTCGAGCTCGCCCCACACCGGAATGCCCTGCTCGCGCGCGGCCGTGATCAGCGGCAGCAGTTCGGCGGCAAGCGGCGACAGGCCCGGACTGATCGCGACCAGTTCGACGCCGTCGAGCAGCGCCGAACCGAACGGACCGCCGACGAAATCGGCATCGACGCCATGCGCTTCGAGCGCCGACAGGTTCGGCGGCACCTCGCGCGTATCCGCCACGCGCAGCCGACAGCCGTGCCTGGCGCACCAACGCGCCATCGCGAGACCGGATTCACCCAGTCCCAGCACGAGCACCATCGGCTTTTGCCGATCCCGAAACTTCTCGCCGAACATCGCCTTCCTTTTCCTTAACTTCGCGCGCCGCTTAACGCAGCTTGAGTGTGGACAAACCGAACAGACACAACATCAACGTGATGATCCAGAAACGCACGACCACCTGCGTTTCCTTCCAGCCCGACAATTCGAAATGGTGATGCAGCGGCGCCATCTTGAAGAAGCGCCGCCCTTCGCCGAACCGGCGCTTGGTGTATTTGAACCACGTGACCTGCAGCATCACTGACAGCGTTTCCGCGACGAAAATGCCGCCCATGATGAACAGCACGATTTCCTGACGCACGATCACCGCGACCGTGCCGAGCGCACCGC
Organism: Paraburkholderia antibiotica; assembly: GCF_012927125.1. Taxonomy (GTDB): domain Bacteria; phylum Pseudomonadota; class Gammaproteobacteria; order Burkholderiales; family Burkholderiaceae; genus Paraburkholderia; species Paraburkholderia antibiotica. The sequence continues at coordinate 15,833 of NZ_JABBFZ010000031.1, read as the reverse complement.
CGAGTGCGAGCGCGCCGACATCGCCCATGAACATCTGCGCCGGGTGCGTGTTGAACCACAGGAACGCCAGACCCGCGCCCCCCATCGCCGAACAGAAGATCAGCAATTCACCCGCGCCGGGAATGTGCGGAAACAGCAGGTACTTCGAATAGACCGAGCTGCCCATCACGTATGCGAACACGCCGAGCGAGGCGCCGACCAGCACGACCGGCATGATCACGAGGCCGTCGAGGCCGTCGGTCAGGTTCACCGCGTTGCTCGCGCCGACGATCACCAGATACGTGAGCACGATGAAGCCCCACACGCCGAGCGGATAGGTGATCGACTTGAAGAACGGCACCAGCAGGTCGGCGCGCGCGGGCAGGCCCATCGACAGGCCGCTGCGCACCCATGCCATGAACAGGTCGAACACCCGCACGTTGCTCGCCTCGGAAACGCTGAACGCGAGATAAACCGCCGCGAACAGACCGATCACCGATTGCCAGAAATACTTCTCGCGCGACGACATGCCGCGCGGGTCCTTGTAGACGACCTTGCGGTAATCGTCGACCCAGCCGATCACGCCGAAGCCGAACGTGACGAGTATCACGATCCAGATGAAGCGGTTGGTCAGATCGGCCCACAGCAGCGTGGCCACGCCGATGCCGAGCAGGATCAGCACGCCGCCCATCGTCGGCGTGCCGGATTTGACGAGGTGGGTTTGCGGACCGTCCTTGCGGACGGCCTGGCCGACCTTCATCGCGGTCAGCTTGCGAATCACCGCCGGGCCGCAGACGAGCCCGATCAGCAACGCGGTGATGGTCGCCATCACCGCGCGAAACGTCAGATAACTGAACACGCGCAAGAAGCTTGCGTCATTCTGCAGCCATTGCGCCAGCGCCAGTAGCATGCTTCGGTCCTTCTTATTTCAATGTGCCGCGGGCGTCGTGCCCGCGGCGTTGGGTTGTGGACTCGTAACGGCGTCCACCACGCGCTCCATCTGCATGAAGCGCGAGCCTTTCACGAGAAACGTTGCGGCCGGACCGAAGCCGGCCTGTTCCAGTTGCGCGACCAGCGCGCCGACATCGGCGACGTGCTGCGCGCCCGCGCCGTACGCGGTACAGGCGTCGCGCGACGCGTCGCCCATCGCATACAGCGCATCGATCCCGCGCTCTTTCGCGTACGCACCGATTTCGCGGTGAAACGCCGGACCGTTGTCGCCGACCTCGCCCATGTCGCCCATCACGAGCACACGCGGCGACGCACGCGATGCGAGCACGTCGATCGCCGCGCGCATCGAATCGGGATTGGCGTTGTAGGTGTCGTCGATCACGGTCGCGCCGGCGAGCGCGCCGAGCGCCGCCTGCTTGACCTGCAGACGGCCCTTCACCGCGCCGAACGATTCGAGCCCGCGCTGGATCGCGTCGAGCGACACGCCCGCGGCGAGCGCGGCCGCGGTTGCGGCGAGCGCGTTGTGCGCGTTGTGATCGCCGAGCACCTGCAGCGTGACGTCGAGGTGGCCTTGCGGCGTGTCGATGCTCAGGCGCTTGCCGTCGAACCGGCCCGTCACTGCGGCTTCGGTCGTGCGCTCGGCGTTGTTCAGCGCGAAATCGAGGATGCGGTTGCCGGTCGCGGCGACGCGCCAGATGCTCGCGTACGCGTCGTCGGCGGGGAACACGGCCGTGCCGTCCGGCGCCAGCGCGTGAATCACGCTCGCGTGTTCGAGCGCGACCGCTTCGACGGTCGCCATGAATTCCTGGTGCTCGCGCTGCGCGTTGTTGACGACGGCAACCGTCGGCTCGGCGAGCTTCGCGAGTAGTTCGGTTTCACCCGGATGATTCATGCCGAGTTCGACCACCGCGAGCCGATGCGCGGCGTGCAGACGAAACAGCGTAAGCGGCAGACCGATGTCGTTGTTGAAGTTGCCGGCCGTGGCGAGCCGCGCGTCGGCGCCGACCGCGGCCGCGAAGATCGACGCGATCATTTCCTTGACCGTGGTCTTGCCGTTGCTGCCCGTCACCGCGACGAGCGGCAGGCTGAACTGACGACGCCAGCCACGCGCGAGCGCGCCGAGCGCGGCGCGCGTATCGGCGACGCGGATCGTCGGCACGTTCCAGTTTTCCGGCGTGCGCGCGGCCAGCACGGCCGCGACGTTGCGCGTCGCGACTTGCGGCAGGAAGTCGTGCGCGTCGAAGCGATCGCCCTTGATCGCGATAAACAGGTCGCCGGGGCCGGCGCTGCGGCTGTCGGTCGACACGCGCTCGAAACGCACGCTGTCGTCACCGAGCACGGTGGCGCCGGGAATCTGCGCGGCAGCCGCGCGCAACGAGAACATGCTCATTCGCCACCTCCGCGTGCGTGCGTGGCCCGCGCGGCGAGCGCGAGGCGGGCGTGATCCTGATCGGAGAAAGCGCGTTTCTTGCCCATGATTTCCTGTGTGGCTTCGTGCCCCTTGCCGGCCAGCACGATCACGTCTTCGCGTGCCGCGCCGCGGATCGCCTGCAGGATCGCGCTCGCGCGGTCCTCGATGCGGCGTGCCTTCGACGCGTCCGCCATGCCGGCGGTAATTTGCCCGATGATCGCGAGCGGATCTTCGCCGCGCGGGTTGTCGCTCGTCACGACGACACTGTCCGCCAGGCGCTCGGCAATCGCGCCCATCAGCGGACGCTTGGTCGCATCGCGGTCGCCGCCGCAGCCGAACATGCAGACGAGTTCGCCGCCGCGCGCGGTGGCGATCGGGCGCAGTGCTTCGAGCGTTTTTTCGAGTGCGTCGGGCGTGTGCGCGTAATCGATCACGACGAGCGGTTCGTCGTTCTGCAGACGGCCGCCCAAGCGCTGCATGCGGCCGTTCACCGGCTCGAGCTTCGCGAGTTCGGCGAGCGCGACGTTGAACGGCACATCGGCGGCGAGCAGCACGCCGAGCACCGCGAGCAGATTGCTGACGTTGAAGAGGCCGAGCGTTTGTACTTCGACTTCGGTCTTGCCCCAATCCGACGTGTCGAGATGGAACGCGGTGCCGGTGGCCATCGCGCGCACGTTCGACGCGACGAGCCAGGCGTCGGCTTGCGGCGCGTCGTTGGCGTTGGCTCCGGCGTTGCCTTGTCCGGCTTCGACGCCGTACGCGATCGTGCGCGCATGACCGCGCGTGCTCGCGAGCAGACGCCGGCCGGCGACATCGTCGCGATTGATCACGGCCGCGCGCAGCTCAGGCCACGCGAACAGACGCGCCTTCGCGGCTTCGTACGCGTCGAACGTGCCGTGATAGTCGAGATGGTCCTGCGTCAGATTCGTGAACACGGCGATGTCGAACGACGTGCCGTTCACGCGCCCCTGATGCAGCGCATGCGACGACACTTCCATCGCCACCGCTCTCGCGCCCGCTTCACGCAATTGCGCGAGGCTGCGTTGCAGTTGCGGCGCGTCGGGCGTCGTGAAACCGGTGTGCGCCAGCTGGCCCGGAAAACCGCTGCCGAGCGTGCCGACAATCGCGCAGCGCGTGCCGACCGCGCAGAGCGCCGACGCGATCCACTGGCTGCACGAGGTCTTGCCGTTGGTGCCGGTAATGCCGACCGCGAGCATCGCGTCGCTCGGATCGCGATACCACGCGCTCGCGATCGTGCCGGCGAGTTCGTTCAGCGCCGGCACCGCGTGCGCGACCGAAGCGTCGAGCGTGCCGCCGAAGCCTTCCGGTTGCACCAGCACGGCGAGCGCGCCGCGCTCGAGCGCGTTGGCGATGTGCGGGCGGTTGTCCGCGCCGTCGACCGCGTACGCGAAGAACGCGTCACCGGCCGCGATCGTGCGCGTGTCGGCGTGCAGATGCGCGCCTGGCTGCACGTGCGCGTGCAGCCAGGCGAGGGCGTCGGCGATTTGCCGGTGCGCTGGATGTTGCTCGCGCAGCGCGCTCATCGCTCGACTCCCGGATGATTCTTCGTATTGGCGGAAATGGTCATCTTCTTCACGCCGGCACTGGTCGGCAGCTTCTTCGCCTGCGCTTGCGTGGCCGGCGCGCCGGGCGCGGGCGGCGCCGAATCGTCAGACACCACCATCTGCTTGACCGGCATGTCGGGCGGCACATTCAGCGCGCGCAGCGTATCGCCGACGATGCCCGAGAACACCGGGCCCGACACCTGGCCGCCGAAGTGGCTGCCGGCCGTCGGTTCGTCGACCGATACCGCGACGACGATGCGCGGATTCGGCATCGGCGCCATGCCGACGAACGACGCGCGGTATTTGGAGTGGTCGTAGCCGTGCGGACCGTGCTTGTACGCGGTACCGCTCTTGCCGCCGACGCGATAGCCGGGCACCGCCGCGTCCGGCGACGTGCCTTGCGCCGACACCACGGTTTCGAGCATCGCGCGCACTTCGCGCGCGGTCGTCGGCGAGAAGATCTGCGGACCGGTGGCCGGCTGATCGCCCGGCTGATGGAAGATCGTCACCGGCATGATTTCGCCGTCGTGTGCGATCGCGGTGTACGCGCGGCCGAGCTGGAACAGCGACACCGACAGGCCATAGCCGTACGACATCGTCGCCTGCTCGATGCGGCGCCAGCTTTTCCACGGACGCAGACGGCCCGCCGCCGCGCCGGGGAAACCGACCTTCGGCGCCTGGCCGAGACCGATGCTGGTATACATATTCCACATCTCTTCGGGCCGCAGCTGCATCGCGATCTTGGTCGCGCCGATGTTGCTCGACTTCTGGATCACGCCGCCGACCGTCAGCACGCCGAAGCCGCTGTCGTCGGTAATCGGCGCACCGTCGAGAACGAAGTGCCCGTTGCCCGTATCCACCAGTGTAGTCGGCGTTACGCGGTGCAGATCGAGCGCGAGCGACACCGTGAACGGCTTCATGATCGAGCCCGGCTCGAACGTGTCGGTCAGGATGCGGTTGCGCAGCTGGTCGCCGGTCAGATGCGAGCGGTCGTTCGGGTTGTAGGTCGGATAATTGACGAGCGCGAGCACTTCGCCGGTGCGCACGTCGATCACCATCGCCGCGCCGGCCTTCGCCTTGAATTTCTCGACCGACGCTTTCAGGTTCGTGTAGGCGATGTACTGGATCTTGCTGTCGATCGACAGATCGACGTCCTGGCCGTTGTGCGGCACGACCTGCTCGTCCACGTCCTCGATGATGTGGCCCATCCGGTCCTTGATCACACGACGGCTGCCGGACATGCCCGCGAGCAGCTTCTGGTCGCCGAGCTCGACGCCCTCCTGGCCCTCGTCCTCGACGTTCGTGAAGCCGATCAGGTGAGCGGTGATCTCGCCTTCCGGATAGAAGCGCTTGTATTCGTCGCGCGCGTAGATGCCGGGGATGTCGAGCGCGGCGACTTTTTCCGCGACGTCGACCGGCACCTGGCGCTTCACGTAGACGAAGGTCTTGTCTTCCGACAGCTTGGTGCGCAACTCCTTCTGGCTCATGCCGAGCAGCTTGCCGAGCGCGGCGAGCTTGTCCGCGCCGAGGTCGTCGGGCACCGATTCGGGAATCGCCCAGATGGCGCGCACCGGCAGACTCGTGGCGAGCACGAGGCCGTTGCGGTCGAGAATCTTGCCGCGCGTGGCCGGCAGTTCGATGCGGCGCTGGTAGCGGATTTCGCCCTGCTTCAGATAGAACGCGTTGCCCGGGCCCTGAATCCAGAACGCGCGCGCGGCGAGCGCGACGAACGCCATGAACAGCATGAACACGACGAGCTTCGAGCGCCACATCGGCAGACGCACCGACAGGATCGGGTTAGCCGAAAACGCGACGCTCTTGTGCCCCGACGATTTTTTCATCGCGCGCCTCCGCGACGGGTCGCCGGCGCCGAGGCCGGAGCGGAAGTCGGAATGGGCGCGTCCTCGGCTTTCGCGGCGCCCGGGTCGAGCGTCAGGTATTGGGTGCGGCCTGTCGTGACCGATTGCATCTTCAGCGACGCGGTGGCGATCTGTTCGATGCGCGAGGTTTTGGACAGCGCGCTCTGCTGATATTGAAGCTGCGAATAGTCCTGCTGCAGCTGGCGCTCCTGCGACTGGGCGCGCTGCAACTGGATAAAGATCTGACGCTGCTGATTGGTCGCGTTGACCACCGACAAAGCACAGCCCATCACGATGATCAGCAGGAAGATATTGAGACGGTTCATGGCGCGATCCGCTCCGCCACACGCATCACGGCAGAGCGGGCGCGCGGGTTGTCGGCGACTTCGGCGTCGCTCGCGAATACACGGCCGATGATCTTGAGCGGAGGGCTCGGCAGGTCGACTGCGCGGATCGGCAGGCGGCGATCGACCGCCGGCGCGCTTGCGTGCGCCTGCAGGAATCGCTTGACGATCCGGTCCTCGAGCGAATGAAAGCTGATGACCACCAGCCGCCCCCCTTGCTCCAACAACGACAATGCTGCTTCTAGAACGACTTGCAGCTCCGCAAGCTCTTGATTGACGTGAATCCGTATAGCCTGAAAGGTGCGGGTTGCCGGGTCCTTGCCCTTCTCACGGGTTTTGACGACGTTAGCCACGATTTGGGCAAGCTCGCCCGTGCTGACGAGAGGCCCAAGACGGTCGGACTCTGCCCGGCGAGCAACAAGCGCCTTTGCAATCTGAAAAGCAAACCGTTCTTCCCCATAATCTCGTATCACCTCCGTCAATTCCTGCACCGTGGCCCGCGCGAGCCAGTCAGCCGCCGACTCGCCGCGCGTCGGGTCCATCCGCATGTCGAGCGGGCCGTCGGCGCGGAAACTGAAACCCCGCTCCGGATCGTCGATTTGCGGCGACGATATGCCCAGGTCCAGCAAAACGCCCGACACCCGCCCTACCCCGCGCTCCGCCATCGCGGCGCGCAGTGAAGCAAAACTCTCGTGCACGATGGCAAAGCGCGGATCGGCGATCTTCTGCGCCGTCGCGATCGCGAGCGGATCCTTGTCGAACGAGATCAGCCGCCCCGCTTCGCCCAGCCGCTCCAGCACGAGGCGGCTATGGCCGCCACGGCCGAAGGTGCCGTCCACATACGTGCCGTCGGCGCGCGTGATCAGCGCATCGACCGCTTCGTTCAACAGCACCGTGCGATGCTGCAATTCATTTCCCATCGCAGATGCCATAAAGTTAAGCCGCGATCAGAACGTGAAGTCTTTCAACGCGTCGGGCATGCCCTCGGCGATCGCCGCCTGTTCCTTCGCGGCGTAAATCTGTGCGTCCCATAATTCGAAGTGACGACCCATGCCGAGCAAGGTCACTTCTTTCTCCAGCGAGCCCGCCGCACGCAACTCCGGCGACACGAGCACACGGCCTGCGCCGTCCATATCCACATCCATTGCGTTGCCGAGAAAAATGCGTTTCCACCAGGCTGCGTTCATGGGCAGCTTGTCGACCTTGTCACGGAAGATTTCCCATTCGGGGCGAGGAAAGAGCAACAGGCAGCCGTCCGGGTGCTTGGTGATCGTCACCCGGCCCTCTGCCTGTGTCTGCAGCGCATCCCGATAACGAGAGGGAATCGACATCCGCCCTTTCGCATCGAGCGTCAGCGCCGACGCCCCTTGGAACACTTCGCTCTCCCCTCTTGCGACGCTGTTGCGCCGGCTGTCCGATCCGTGAAAATCTACCCGAAAGTGGTGCTGAGATCACACAAAAATACACTTTCTCACACTGTCTCCCACTTTAGAGGAACGCTAAACAGGGGTCAAGGGAGCGGCCCGCTTTTCGAGTGGATTTTGTTTGATAGAACAAGGACTTAGCGCGACTCGTACACGTCATACACAAAACGGAAAACCGTTATAAATGAACGAGCTAGTGCAAGTTGTGAAGGTGATACGTGAAAAGTGCGAGGGAACAGCGCGGATTGAAAGAGATCGTTAAGACAGTGTGGAGGAGGTAAAGCGGCGTTGCGGGGACGGATGAAGGGCGGCACGCGCGGTGCCGTCTCACTGCCGGAAAAGAGGTTAAATGAGGTTAAACACGCGCCGATTTGCGCGCGGTGCTCGGACGATCCGGACGCGCTGTTATATGTAGTAGGCCGTGCGCGTCATCACTTTCGACATGGCACGCATGAGCGAGCGCGCGGGAAATGGCAACTCGATACCGCCCGCATCCATCGCGGCCTTGCCGTGCTGCACTTCGTCAGCGCGCATCTGTTCGACGATCGCGCGCGATTCGTGATCGGCGGCAGGCAACTGCTCGAGATGGCTGTCCAGATGCTGTTCGACCTGACGCTCGGTTTCGGCCATGAAGCCGAGACTCACGCGATCCCCCATGCGCCCGGCAGCGAGACCGACCGCAAGCGCGCCGGCGTACCACAGCGGATTGAGCAGACTCGGACGGGAGTCGAGCGCTTCGAGGCGCTTCGCAGTCCAGGCGAGATGGTCTTCTTCCTCGGTCGCGGCGTGATCGAACATAGCGCGCAACGACGGCGAGCGAGTCGCGAATTTTTGCGCCTGATAAAGCGCCTGCGCACACACCTCACCGACGTGATTTACGCGCATCAGTCCAGCCGAGTGCGCGCGCTCCGCCGCTGACAATTCCGGCGCCTCGATCACCGCCGCGGATACCTGCGGAACGGGCAGCGGACGACTCATCCGCGACACGCCAGTCAGTGAGCGTAAACCCCGATCAAACTCGCTAATCAACTCATCCAGCAACATAAAGCACTCCCAGATTCGACAACCGACCGATCGATCCGCAAGCTCCGCGCGACAAGGCTTTGCGGCGCAAAACCGGTTTCCCGGGAACCTCGAATTCGCATGAAATTAGCGGCCGATTTCCGATTTTAGACCATGTTGCGTAAACGAAACAGGCGCGTTCCTGGTCGCTTCCTTTTTCTTTGTGCCATGTATGCCTTTTGTTACATTACGTGGCAACTTCTCGCGAAGTTGGACAAGCAAGGCCCTCAGCACTAATTAAATATTTTGCCTTGTACAAAAGATTCGTAATCCTTGGAGATCATTCGATGAAAAAGTCGCTTCTCGCTCTCGCAGCACTGGGCGCATTCGCAGGCGTCGCACATGCTCAGAGCAGCGTGACCCTGTACGGTATCGTCGACGTTGGTATCAACATGAACACCAACTCGGGCGGCTACCATAAGTACGACATGTCCAGCGGCGTCCTGCAAGGCTCGCGTTTCGGCCTGCGCGGCACGGAAGATCTGGGCGGCGGTCTGAAGGCTCTGTTCGTGTTGGAAAACGGCTTTGACACGACGAACGGCAAGCTCGGTCAAGGCGGTCTGATGTTCGGTCGTCAGGCATACGTCGGCCTGTCGAGCCAGTTCGGTACGGTCACGCTGGGTCGTCAGTACGACTCCGTCGTCGACTACGTCGGTCCGTTCGAAGCGGGCGACCAGTGGGGCGGCTACATCGCTGCTCACCCGGGCGACATCGACAACTTCAACAACGCGTATCGCACCAACAACACGATCAAGTACACGAGCGCGAACTACGGCGGCCTGACGTTCGGCGGCACGTACAGCCTCGGCGGCCAGGCAGGCAACTTCACCGGCAACCAGATCTGGTCGTTGGGTGCTGGCTATAACAACGGCCCGTTGGCTTTGGGCGTTGGTTACTTGAACGCACGTACGCCGGCAGCTTCGGGCGGCCTGTTCAACAACGGCGGCACGATCGCTGCACCGAATGCTGCAGTGACGAGCGCGGTGTACTCGGGCTTCACGTCGGCTAACACGTACCAGGTCATCGGTGCAGGCGGCGCATACACGTTCGGCGCGGCAACGGTCGGCCTGACGTATTCGAACATCCAGTTCGGCAACCTCGGCAAGACGTTCGCGTCGCCGTTCGCTGGCCAGAAGGCAACGTTCAACAACGCCGAACTGAACTTCAAGTACCAGTTGACCCCGGCACTGCTGATCGGCGCAGCGTATGACTACACGCGCGGCACCGAAATCGAAGGCAACTCGCGTGCTCAGTACCACCAGGGCGCAGTGGGCGTGGACTACTTCCTGTCCAAGCGTACCGACGTCTACGTGATCGGCGTGTACCAGCATGCTCTGGGCGACACCGTCAACGCAGCTGGCAACGTTGTCGAAGCAACGGCAAACATCAACGGCCTGACGAGCTCGACGACGAACAACCAGTTCGCCGCTCGCATCGGTATCCGCCACAAGTTCTAATAAGTCGTAAAAACGCAGTTTGTCTCAAAGGCGCCTTCGGGCGCCTTTTTTTATGCGCCGGCGTTTGCGCTGCGTGCGGTTCGGGATCTCCCGGAGTACGCAACAAAAAGCCCGGCGGACTTTACGTCCGCCGGGCTTTTTCTTTGACACGCGATGAGCGCGCGTGCGCTTATTACGCCGTGCCGTCGCGCAACTCGCGGCGCAGAATCTTGCCGACGTTGCTCTTTGGTAGCTCCGTGCGGAATTCGACGTGCTTGGGCCGCTTGTAGCCGGTCAGCTGCGTTTTGCAGTACGCGAAGATCTGTTCGTCCGTCAGCGCCGGATCCTTCTTTACGACGAACAGCTTGACCGCCTCGCCCGAATGCTGATCGGGCACACCGACGGCCGCGACTTCGAATACGCCCGGCAGCTTCGCGACGACATCCTCGATCTCGTTCGGATAGACGTTGAAGCCGGACACCAGAATCATGTCCTTCTTGCGATCGACGATCTTCACGAAGCCGTCCGCGTTCATCATGCCGACGTCGCCCGATTTGAAGAAGCCGTCCGGTGTCATCACCTTCGCGGTTTCGTCCGGACGATTCCAGTAGCCAGCCATCACCTGCGGCCCACGGATGCAGATCTCGCCGGGTTGGCCGAGCGGGACTTCGTTGCCGTCGTCGTCGCGGATCGAGATTTCGGTGGACGGCAGCGGCAGACCGATCGTGCCGCTGTACTCCGTTGCGGTGACCGGATTGCAGGTCGCGCACGGCGACGTTTCCGACAGCCCGTAACCTTCGACGATCGGCGTACGCGTCAACTCGAACCAGCGCTTCGCGACCGCTTCCTGCACGGCCATGCCGCCGCCGTTCGCGGCCAGCAGCTTCGAGAAATTGAGCTTGTGGAAGTCCGGGCTATTCAGAAACGCGTTGTACAGCGTGTTGACGGCCGGGAACGTGTTGATCGCGTAACCTTCGAGTGCCTTGATCGTCCCGGGAATGTCGCGCGGATTCGGAATCAGCACGCCGAGACCACCGGTGCGGATCGTCAGCAGCCCGCATACGGTCAACGCGAACACGTGATACAGCGGCAGCGCGACGACGGTGATGAACTGATCGATATCGGTACGGTTCGCGCGCACCGGATTGAGCCAGACCTCGGACTGCAGCACGTTGGCGATCAGATTCCGGTGCAGCAGCGTTGCGCCCTTGGCCACGCCGGTCGTGCCGCCGGTGTACTGCAGAAACGCGATGTCGTCCGGCCCTTGCTGGACCGGCTTGAACGTCGCGCGCGCGCCCTGTGCGACGGCGTCGTTGAATCTGACGTGGCCCGGCAGACTCCACGCCGGCACCATCTTTTTCACCTTACGCACGACGAAGTTCACGAGCGGGCCCTTGATGCCCATCAGGTCGCCCATCGCCGCGACGATCACATGCTTGACCGCCGTATTACGCACGATGGCCTGCAGGGTGCCCGCGAAATTTTCGAGCAGGATAATCGCTTCGGCGCCGCTGTCCTTCAGTTGATGCTCGAGTTCACGCGGCGTGTAGAGCGGATTCACGTTCACGACCACATAGCCTGCGCGTAGGATCGCGGCAATCGCGACCGGATATTGCAGCACGTTCGGCATCATGATCGCGACGCGCGCGCCGCGGGCGAGGCCCTTCGACTGCAGCCACGCAGCAAGATTGCGCGACTGCGTGTCGAGTTCGCCGTAGCTGATCTCCTTGCCCATGCAGACGAACGCCGGCTTGGCGCGGTGTTCGCGAAAGGCTTCCTCCAGCAACTCGGCCACCGACGCATAGCGCGTCGGGTCGATCTCTGCGGGAACGCCGGGCGGATAAGATTTCAGCCAGATTTTCTCCATGCAGCGTCTCCTGAATTATTTTCGAATGATCGTGCTAAAAACGAATCGTAGCATGGGCATATTGTGGCCAATGGTGAAAGCGACGAGGTTAGACTGCGGCCTCGAACCTCTAGCGGGTAAAGGCCGCACGCAGACTCAATCTGCAGCGTGGTTTCCGGCTCGCTCGACCTCGACGAGGCAGTCATAAAACGTGGCCGAACCGCCGAGGTCCGTGAGCGCCTGGCTCGTCAACTGATTGGCGTTGCGGCCGTCCGGCGCGAGTTTTTTCCACCAGATCGACAAACCGACCACCAGCCCTTCGCGTGCCCGGTCGGTCACACGGGCGCGAGCCTGCATCGAGCCGCGGTCGTTGAAGATACGCACGGGCTCGCCGTCGCGAATGTTGCGTGCGTGCGCGTCGGTCGGATGGATGTCGAGATGCGGCTCGCCCTCCGTCGCGCGCAGACTTTCGATGTTCACGAAGGTACTGTTCAGGAAATTGCGGGCGGGTGGCGAAATCATCGCGAGTGGATAGCGGGCCGCGAGTTCGGGTGCGCCGTCGGCGGATTCATAGGGCGGTAGATAGTCCGGCAGCGGGTCGAGGCCCTGCTGCGCGAGGCGTTCGCTGTAGAACTCGCATTTGCCCGACGGCGTGCGGAAACCGCCGTCGGCGAACGGCGCGTCGGGCAGGTTGAGCCGCGCCCAGCCATTGCGCTTGAGCGTCGGCCAGTCCACGCCTTCGAGCATCTTGTCGTCCCAACGGAATGCGGCCTCGGCGACGGCTTCGTCGCTATCGAATAGCGCCGGCTCGGTGAGGCTCATCTGGCGCGCGAGGCCGCGGAAAATTTCGGTGTTCGGACGCGCATCGCCGATGGGCGCGACCGCCGGCAGATTGGCCATCACATAGGTATGGCCGTAGGACTTGTGCACGTCGAGATGTTCGAGCTGCGTCGTGGCGGGCAGCAGCAGATCGGCATAGTCCGCCGTATCGGTCTGGAAGTGCTCGAGCACGATCGTGAACAGATCCTCGCGCGCGAAGCCCGCCGCGACACGCTCGGAATCCGGCGCGACCGCCACAGGATTCGAGTTGTAGACGACGAGCGCCTCGATTTTCGGGCCGAACGTCGCGTCACCCGGATGCAGCAGCGCGTCGCCGATTGCATTCATATTGACGACGCGGCTGGGCTTCGACGGCCAGCCGGGCATCAGATCGGGACGCTGCAGCGCATGCGAATCGACCGGCGCCCAACCGCCCGATGACAGCAGCATCCCACCCGAGCGCTCGCGCCACGCACCGGTCAGCGATGGCAGACACGCGATAGCGCGTACCGCGTTACCCCCGCCGCGCACGCGTTGCAGACCGTAGTTCAAACGGATCGAAGCTTTCTTCGTATCGCCATAAAGTCGCGCAAGATCGGCGATTACCTGCTCTTCGACTCCACAAATTTCGCTAACGCGTGATAGCGGATAACTGAGCGCGCGGGCCTTCAATTCAGCGAAACCCAACGTGTGGGCCGCGATGTATTCGTGATCGAGCAGGTCTTCGGTGATCAGCACGTTCATCATGCCGAGCGCCAACGCGCCGTCGGTACCGGGCTTCGGCGCAATGTGCTGATGGCATTTCTCCGCGGTCAGCGAGCGATACGGATCGATGGCGATCAGGCGAGCGCCGCGACGCTTCGCTTCCTGAGCGCGCGTCCAGAAATGCAGGTTCGACGCAATCGGATTCGCGCCCCAGATCAGGATCAGTTCGCTTTCCGCGAAAAATTCTGTGTGCATGCCGATGCCCGCGCCGTACGTGTATTTCAGGCCGGCGGCGCCGGCGGCCGCGCAGATCGTGCGATCCAGCTGCGACGCACCGAGCTTGTGGAAGAAACGTTGCGCGATGCTGTCGCCCTGCACTAGCCCCATCGTGCCCGCATAGCTGTACGGCAGGATCGCTTCCGGCGCGCGGCGGGCAATTTCCCCGAGACGGCTTGCGGCAAGCTTGAGCGCCTCGTCCCAACCGATCGGCTCGAAACGGCCTTCCCCCTTGCGACCGATGCGTTTCATCGGCGTGGTGAGCCGGTTCGGATGATTCACGCGCTCGGCGTAGCGGCTGACCTTCGTGCACAGCACGCCTTGCGTGGGAGGATGGTCAGGATCGCCGACGACCTTGATCGCCCGTCCGTTGTCGACGGTTACGCGCATCGCGCAGGTGTCGGGGCAATCGTGCGGGCATACGGCGCGCGCGAATTCGGTCGGGGCGTTCATCGGCAATCTGTCCTCGCGAGCGGTGCGCAGTGAGTGGTCGGGCTAAACAGAATTTTATTACGTCAATCGGCCACTGACCTGGGTGGTGCCGCCAAAAAGGCCTTCGGCGTAGAATGAATTATCCCAAGTGCCCGGGCCGGCGAGGCCCCGAGCGATCCCACGCAAGTCAAGCACAAACCCATCACCACTCCATCATGAAACTGATCCCCGAAATCCAGGCCGCCCGCGGCGAAATCCAGACCCTCCGACGAACCATCCACGCCCATCCGGAACTGCGCTACGAAGAAACGGCAACGGCCGATCTCGTCGCGCGGACGCTTGAGTCCTGGGGCATCGAGACTCATCGCGGGTTGGGCAAAACCGGTGTGGTCGGCGTATTGAAGCGCGGCAATGGCTCGCGCGCGATTGGTCTGCGAGCCGACATGGATGCACTGCCGATTCAGGAGCTCAACAGCTTCGATCACCGCTCGAAAAACGATGGCAAGATGCACGCGTGCGGTCACGATGGGCATACCGCAATGCTGCTCGGCGCCGCGCACTATCTGGCAAAACACGGCGATTTCGACGGCACGATCGTATTCATTTTCCAGCCGGCAGAAGAAGGCGGCGCCGGCGCGAAGGCGATGATCGACGACGGTCTGTTCGCGAAATTCCCTGTGGATGCAGTGTTCGGCATCCACAACTGGCCGGGCATGCCGGCAGGGCACTTTGGCGTTACCGAAGGTCCGATCATGGCCTCGAGCAACGAGTTTCGTATCGAAATCAAAGGCGTCGGCGCGCATGCGGCGCTGCCCCACAATGGCCGCGATCCGGTCTTTACGGCTGTGCAGATCGCCAATGGGCTGCAGAGCATCATCACGCGGAACAAGAAGCCACTCGACACCGCAGTGCTGTCAATTACGCAAATTCACGCTGGCGATGCGGTTAATGTCGTCCCGAACGATGCATGGATCGCCGGCACCGTCCGCACCTTCACCACCGAAACACTCGATCTGATCGAATCGCGCATGCGCAAGATCGCGACGAGCACTGCCGAGGCATACGATTGCTCCGTCGAAGTCCACTTCCATCGGAATTACCCGCCGACCATTAACAGCGGCGAGGAAGCGCGTTTTGCGGCGTCGGTGATGAAAGAGATCGTCGGCGCGGAAAACGTCGACGATGCGGTCGAACCGACAATGGGCGCAGAAGACTTCTCGTTCATGCTGCTGGCGAAGCCGGGTTGCTACGCGTTTTTGGGCAACGGCGAGGGCGGCCACCGCGAAGCAGGCCATGGAGCCGGTCCGTGCATGTTGCACAACGCGAGCTATGACTTCAACGATGAGCTCTTGCCGGTTGGGTCAACGTATTGGGTTCGGCTGGCGCAGAAGTTTCTTGCGCAGGGGAAGTAACGGATGAGGCAGTATGGGGCGGCTGGGTGGACTATCCTGGCGCCCTGATACTGTTTATGAGCGCTTTCGCTTGCGGAGCACAAATGTTGTGTGATCGATAAGCAGTGGCGTGCGGACGCGCTGCGGTAAAGAGAGGTGTGGTGCTAGAGATGATACGTTTCGCAGCGCATGCGCTGGTTGCCAGTTCAGCGTCCGCTTTATGGCGGCCGTAAACGCAAAAACCCCACCTTTTCGGGGTGGGGTTTCTGACTGAGGAGAAGCCTGACGATTACCTACTTTCACACGGGCAATCCGCACTATCATCGGCGTAGA
>NZ_JABBFZ010000030.1 GCF_012927125.1 Paraburkholderia antibiotica | reverse complement strand
CGGTGTGGCAGATGCCCGTCGCCTTCACTTCGATCAGGACTTCACCGGCGCGCGGGCCTTCGAGATCGACTTCCTCGATCGTCAACGGGGCGCCGGCTTTCCATGCGATTGCTGCTTTGGTCTTCATTCCGTGTCCTTTCGTTGGTACAACAGCTATCGGAAGGACATGTTGGTCCACGCAGAGGGAATGGAGAACGGCAGGCGTCGAAAGTTGGCCAGAGCGCTGCGTAGATTGGCCGGAAAGCAGTGCATGCTGCGATTAGACCCGCATCGATTTGGCTCGCTTCTGCAGCATCAAAGGCGAAGCGGCTCCTTCGAGCCCTCCCGCATCGGTACTGAACCGTAACTATGATGCGGTGCACCACGCTGGCATTCATCGAAGCTTTGTTTGCTCTCGTGACGTGACGCTCATCGCATCGATGTGCGGCTCATCGCGCACGGCTCGCCCCTCGGGATGTAAAGCCCGCGAAAGCACTTTGTCACCCCGCCGCGAGTCCTCGAATCGCCCCCCAGCGTCCCCCACCGCACGCTCAAATAGCCATCCGTCCCAATAGTCGGAACAGCACGACTAGTTAGGGGTATACATGGATTAGGAGGCGCAACCGCGCTGCACTAACATTTTTGCGGTACCGCACGGCGCGTATCGAGCGCTTTCGAATCGGGGCCGCACGTCTGACCGCCCCCTAGTCCTGCACTATCCAGCGCACTCCCGGTGCCGTCCAGCATCTGCACGCGATCGACTCAACGTCGACCACATCGACCAACGAAGAAAAGAACCGGAGGAAGAGATGGCACAGCAACGGGATGACGATCAGGAACAGGGCAACAACGGTTTCAGCACGGCGCGACGGGGCATGATGCAGGGCGTGGGACTCGGCGCGGCGCTTTCGCTGATGGGTGCGCTCGGTGGCACGGGCGGGTTGATCAGCAGCGCACAGGCGGCACAGGCGGCGTTTCCGTCGCACAAGAAGTGGAAGATCGTCTTCGTCAATCACGTCACCACCAATCCGTTCTTCGTGCCCACGCAATACGGCATTCAGGATGCGTGCTCATTACTCGGCATGGATTATCAGTGGACCGGCTCGGCCACGTCCGATGCGGGCGAAATGGTTCGTGCCGTCAATTCGGCGATTGCCGCCAAGGCCGACGCGATCGCGGTGCCGATCGTCGATCCGAGCGCTTTCGACAAACCGATCCAGGCCGCGCTCGACGCCGGCATTCCGGTCTTCGCCTATAACGCCGACGCGCCGCGCGGCAAGAAGAATCCACGCCTCGCATATATCGGCCAGGATCTGTACCTGTCGGGCTACCAGATGGGCGAGCGCATCGTGAGCCTGATCGACAGCGGCATGGTCGCGCTGTTCATCGCCACGCCGGGGCAGCTCAATATCCAGCCGCGGCTGGACGGTGCGAGCGACGCCATCAAGAAGTCCGGCAAGAAGATCGACATCCAGACCGTCGCCACCGGCGCGACCGTCAACGAGGAACTGTCGAAGATCAAGTCGTTCTATCTCGGCCATCAGGATCTGAAGGGCATGTTCGCCGTCGACGCGGGCAGCACCCAGGGCGTCGCGCAGGTGATGAAGGAATCGAACCTGCCCGCGAAGGGCGTGCACGGCGGCGGCTTCGATCTGCTGCCGACCACGATCCAGTTGATCCACGAAGGCTTTCTCGACTTCACCATCGATCAGCAACCCTACGTACAGGGCTTCTATACGGTGATGCAGGCGTTCGTGTTCCTCAGCTCGGGCGGTCTCGTCGGACCGGCCGAAATCAACACCGGCCTGAAATTCGTGACGAAGGAAAACGTCGAGCCGTACCTCAATACGTCGACGCGTTTTGAAGGCAAGACCGACAAGCAGCAAATCGTTCCGAGGTCCGGCGCCATCAAGTCCTGATGAATACCGTGAACGACACCGGCAACACCGAAGCGGTCCGCGCGCCCAGGCGCGCGGGCGTGTCCTTCGCGTCGCACTGGGCGGCCGAGCTGCGCATTCTGCTCGTGGCCGTGCTGCTGGCCGCCTACTTCGAATTCGCGAATCACGATTTCCTGCTGACCAACGCAAGCCTCGTCAACCTCTCGCAGTTCATCGCGCCGGTGGCGATTATCGCGTTCGGCGAAATCATGCTGATGATCGGTGGCGACATCGATCTGTCCGCCGGCATGGTGTTCGCGTTCGCCCCGTTCATGATGGTGTTCGCGAACGATGCGGGCGCGCCGATGTGGCTCGCCGTGATCGCGGGGCTGCTGGCCGCGGCAATCGTCGGTTTCGCGAACGGCGCGATAACGGTGTGGCTGCGGCTGCCCTCGTTCGTCACGACGCTCGGCACGCTCTTTCTGATCAACGGCATCACGCTCACCCTCTCGCGCGGCACGCCCGCTCCCACGCCTGGCTCGCCGACGTTCGCCGCGTTCATGGGCGCGTGGGGCTACAGCGAAATCATCTGGACTTTGGCGATCGCGTTCGCGATGCACGTGCTATTGCGGCATACGCGCTGGGGTCTGCATACGCAGGCCGCGGGCGCGAATCCACTTGGCGCGAGCGAAGCCGGCATTCATGTGAGGCGGCTGCGTCTCGGCAATTTCATTCTCGCCGCGGTGCTCGCGGGTTTTACCGGCATGCTCGAAGCTTTCCGGATTACCTCGATCGATCCGCAGGCGGGCGGCAATCAGATCATGTTCCTCGCGGTGGCCGCCGCCGTGATCGGCGGCACACCGCTCACGGGCGGCTCCGGCACGATCGTGGGCGGATTGATTGGCGCGGCGGTACTCGGCATTCTCAACGACGGCTTCACGCTGATCGGCATCAACGCATTCACGTTCAACATCATTCTCGGTGCCGCGATTCTGGCGGCGATGATCTTCAATATCCACGTCGGCCGCATTCGCCGCAAGCGCAGACGCTGATGGACGAATCGCAATCCTCCTCCGCGAACGCTGGCGCCGGCACGAACGCCGCGCCCAGCGCAACTCGCGCACCCGATGCGCCGTTGGCGCTGCGCGGCGAGAACCTCGTCAAACGCTTCGGCGCGGTGACGGCGCTCGATGGCGTCTCGCTTACGCTTGGCAAGGGCGAAATTCTCGGCGTACTCGGCGATAACGGCGCGGGTAAGTCGACGCTCGTGAAGATCCTCACGGGCTTTCATCAGCAAACGGACGGCACGCTCTACGTCGATGGCGAGGAGACGCTGCTGCGCTCGGTCGATCACGCGCGTTCGCTCGGTATCGAGTGCGTGTATCAGGATCTCGCGCTCGCGAACTCGCTGAGCATTTACCACAACATGTTCCTGAACCGCGAAATCGTGCGACGCGGACCGTTCAGGCTGCTCGACCACAAACAGATGCGCGAACGCGCGGCGCAATGCCTCGACGATATCGGCGTGCACGTGCCTTCGGTGGATTTACCGGTGGAGCGTCTGTCGGGCGGCCAGCGTCAGGCCATCGCCGTGGCGCGCGCCGTGCATTCGAATGCGAAGATCCTGTTGCTCGACGAGCCGCTCGCCGCGATGGGCGCGCGCGAGGCGGGCCTCATCATCGACCTGCTGATGCGTCTGAAGGAAAAAGGCGGCCTGTCCATCATCATGATCATGCACAACTATGCGCAAACGCTCGATATCGCGGATCGCATCATGTTGATGCAGCGGGGCCGCGTGACCTACGAGCAACAGAGCGCGCTCACCTCAGTCGCGGAGCTGATGCAGATCGTACAGCGGGAATATCGGGCCATGCGCGCCGGTGGCGCGCATTGAGTCCAACAGATCAACCTCACGGCGCGTATCGCGTGAACACGTAATCGCGATCCCTCACGCGCGCCGCGTGACACGCAAAACAGGTCTGATGCTGCGCCACGTCGGCGGGCACGCCGACGCTGCCCTCGGCAGCCAGAAACTGATCCACCCGCGAGAGTTTCAGCGACTTGTCCGCATCGAGCATCTTCTTTTCGATCTCGTACTTCCAGCCGTCCCCGCTGCCCGGATTGCGGTAGAACACGACGCGCCGCCGAACAGCTTGCGGTTTTTCAGGTCGCCAACGTCCCGTCGGCCGCGTTCATGCGAACAGGCTGCTCGCGCGAATCGGAGCCATCCAGGTCCGTTGCCCCCACCACGGAGATGAACTGCAGCATCAGGCACACCACGATGCCGATCAGCTGAAAGCTGCGCTTCGTGGAAAAGAAGCCGTTTTTTCCGGGGATAAAGAATCTCACCGCGCCGACGCGCGGCACCATGCCCACGCCATAGCTCGACTTTCCGGTCGGCGTCTGCAATGCCGCCGGGCTATCGACGATGAAGCGCGCAAGCAGGAACGCGCCCGCGAATGCCGTGACGATATGAAGTCGGGTCATCCAGTGGGGCTGCGCAATGGTCTGCAGGGCGCTGTCGTCGGCCAGATTGAAATAAGCCGATATGGCCGCGCCTGCCAAAGAAAATACAGCGGTAAACAAAAACGATTTTCGAATAATCATTCCTTACCCCGATTTTTATCTCGCTTCATGCCTTCTTTTCACATGATTGCCACAAATAAATCATGTGAACTGCACGCATTTTTATTTGCCTTGATTGCACGTCGGATAGAAGGCGAGTATTTCATTTTTTGAGATGCAAATCGAACTATAACGATGAAGCAAGCAGTGTAGTGTCAAGGAACGTTAAGATGTTGTTTTATGATTCACGGCACGCCATAGAGTACCTATTCGGTACTCATTCAACGCCTATTGCGAAAAGCTTTACGCGCGGACAAAAAAAAATCCCGCACAGGGGAAGGCGGGATTCAAACAACGGGACGCTGCGGAGACGAGTGCGCGTTGCCGCACCCCACATGCATCCGGGGGAATGCGCGCGGGCACTTCTGCACTCGACACCGCTGGCAACGGCATTCACAACATTGATGAGTTGCGGCTGTTCTGTCTTGTCTGGTCTAACCGACTGCCCGCCCCTGCGACCGGTCACGCCTCCCATGTGCTATCGCATGCCGGATCATGTACTGCGTGGATTGTTCTTCCCGACATTCAGAGTTTCATCCGGACCAATCCTCGATCCGGCCATTCCGGTGCTCAGATAGACAGGTGCGTTCCCATACTCTCCGGCACCGCGCGCATATGTCCGTCACCCATCACGCCCATCACGCTCATGACGTCGTCGACGACCTGGGTGCCGGCCGCGAATCCGGCCGCGAGCACCTCGCGCAGATCCGCGGACAAACGGCCGGATATCGGCCCAATGCGAAAAGCCGTCGACCATTCGCCGCCGCTCAAACGCGCCTTCAGCGTAACGCCGGCCATATACGCGTACTGCGAGCTCGCGTCGTCCCGACGCGCGACGGCAACCGTGGCGCGCAGAGAGTTGACCACGATGTCGAAACCCCGATAGCGATATGTTTTTTCCATGTTTTTCTCCGTCTTCAGCCATTGCTACAGAACAGAATTTCGCCATGCATTCATGCTGCATCATTCTCGTATAACGAATGCAAAAAATTGTTATATTTAAGCATTTTTTTGGCCAGGACTTTCCCTGCCCTCGCCATTTCAATACGTCGATTAAAAAGACGCTTCACACATTTATGCACAATTTTGTTCACGAATTGGCTAATTGTGAATTGATCCTTCAGTGCACCGCATTACAAATTCATATCGATCGACAGTGCCGCCCATGCACTCATCGTTACCTTGGTCATCGCTTAATTCAAACACGCGATTCAATCGAAATCGGCAGCTACTCTATTGTGGCGAATGGGTTCATCACAGTGGACCGATGGCCGGGTCATGCCAAAAGACAGCACCGAGCCCGGCAATACGTCGCGCCGCGAAATCGCGCAACTGCACACAAGTAAACGCCAGCGGCATCGGACCAGTCTCAAAATAAAATATCTTGAAATAAAAGAAATGCCGACTTTATTGAACCCCGTCGGAACTCAACACGCATTTCAATTGTCCGACAACACCCTTTCATCAATGTAGGGTAAATCCTCATGGCGAACCACGCGCAGTATCAGGTTCGTCGTCCCTCGTTCATAGCCTCCGCCGGAAGCGGAAGCGCTATGGTCCGATAAAAATAGGCGTGTCCGATTGACATCGTTCACCGCATTTGAATAAGCGTTCGTCGCGCCGGCATGGGCTTCGCAAGCCGGTGCAATCACCCGCCTGATCGTCGCGGCAATAGCCGTGCGGTGGCGGACCGCTTATCGAATCAAATAAGCTTTGAATAAGGAATTGCTGGTGGAATATCTCGCTGGTTCAATGCCGCACTCGTGGCAGTTGTTTCTGATTTCGTTTGGCGTGTTGTCCTGCGCGAGCTATTTCGGTGCCCTCGTGATCGCGCGCTTACGTCGTCCCGAAGCGGGCGGTGCCGAAGACGTGCGGATGATCCTCGGCGCGACGCTCACGCTGCTCGGCCTGATCATCGGCTTCACGCTGTCGATGGCGATCGGCGGCTACAACACGCGTCAGAGCAACGAGGCGGCCGAGGCCGCGGCGATCTCGACCGCCTTCAACCGCGCCGACCTGCTGCCCGCCGCCGAGACGAGCGAATTGCGCTCGGTACTCACGCGCTATCTCGACGCGCGACTGCAGTTCTACCGCGCTCACGACCGCGTGCAACTGCAGAACGTCGACGCGCAAACGAAGCGGCTCTCGCACGAGATGTGGAGCGTCGCCGTGCGCGGTGCCGCCGCGCAGCCAACCCCGCCCACCACGCTCGCGGTCGCCAGCGTCAACGACGTGCTGACCTCGTATTCGAACACCCAGGCCGGCTGGCGCAACCAGATCCCGGTCGCCGCGTGGGCGCTGATGGTCGCCATCGCGATCTGCTGCAACGTGCTGATCGGCTACAGCGCGGGCAACCGTCGACACCGCGCGTCGCTGATGGTGCTGCCGTTCGTGATCTCCGTGTCGTTCACGCTGATCGGCGACGTCGACGTCCCCGGGCGCGGCGCGATCCGCGTGGCCCCCGTCAATATCGAACGCGTGGCCGGCCTGCTTGGCTCGGCGAGCGTGCCCTCCGCTCCGACCTCTATCGCACCATGAGCATCTTCCAGATTACCGGTGCGCTGTTCACCATCGTCGCGCTGTTCGGCGTCATCAACTATCGCTTCATCAAGTTGCCCGACACGCTCGGCATTACCGCGGTCGGGCTCGTCGTGTGTCTCGGCATTTCGGCGCTCGGCTTCTACTATCCGGCAATGGCGATCGCCGCGCGCAAGATCGTCGAGCAGATCGATTTCGCCGACATCGTATTTCACGGGCTGCTGAGCCTGCTGCTGTTCGCCGGCGCGCTGCACGTCGATCTCTCGAAGATGCGCACGCAGCGGCGCGCGGTGCTGATGCTCGCGACCATCGGCGTGCTGATCTCGATCGCGGTGGTCGGCTTCGGCTTCTACTATGCGGCGCAATGGCTCGGTCATCCGGTCAGCCTGATGTGGTGTCTCGCGTTCGGTGCGCTGATTTCGCCGACGGATCCGATCGCGGTGCTCAGCGTGCTCAAGCGCGCGGCCGCGCCGGAAAGCCTCGAAACCAAGATCACCGGCGAGTCGCTGTTCAACGACGGGACCGCGGTCGTCGCGTTCGTCACGCTGGTCGGACTCGCGACCGGCGCGAACGAGTTTTCGACCAGCGCGATCGCCTTCGACCTGTTGCGCGAAGTGGCCGGCGCGCTGGTGCTCGGCGCGGTGCTCGGCTTCGGTGCGTCGCTGCTGCTGCGCGGCATCGACAGCTATCCGGTCGAGATCCTGATCACGCTCGCGCTCGCCACCGGCGGCTACAGTCTCGCCGAGGCGCTGCACGTGTCGGCGCCGCTCGCGGTCGTGATCATGGGGCTCGTGATCGGCAATCACGGCGCGCTGACCTCGATGTCGGAGAAAACGCGCGGGCATCTGTTCAACTTCTGGGACCTGCTCGACGAGTTGCTCAATCTCGTGCTGTTCGGGCTGATCGGGCTGGAGATCATCGCGCTGTCGCTGCATATCGAGATCGTCTGGCTCGGGCTCGCGGCGATTCCGGTGGTGCTGCTCGCGCGCGGCATCAGCGTCGCGATCCCGCTGCTCGCGCTGCAGAACTTCCGCCGCCTCAATCCGCACTCGACGGTCGTGCTGACATGGGGCGGACTGCGCGGCGGCATTTCGATCGCACTCGCGCTATCGCTGCCCGACTTTCATGGACGCGAAATGTTCATCGGCGTGACCTACCTGGTCGTCGTGTTCAGCTTGCTGGTTCAGGCCACCACGCTGGGGCCGCTGATCCGCCGGCTCAATTTCTCGCGTGTGCCCGCGAAGCCTGCGCCGGCGGCGCTGCCACCCACCGCCAACGAGTGAAGTCGAACGGGGCGATGACGGCGCTCGCCGCCTGGCGGCGTCACGTCATTACGTCATCGCCAGCAGGAAACGCGCGACGATCGTAAAGTGGAGACTTGCGCAGATCGACAGCAGGGTCGCGAGCGTCAACATCAGCGTGAGCGCGCCGGACATGGAAAGCCATGCGAGGCCCGCGAACTTGATGGGAAAATCTCCGACAAAGCAGAGGTGGACCGCGCGTCGACGGTGCATGACAAGCGGTAGCCCCGCCCGGATTGCGCGCCGGATGACGCATGGCCTCGCGCAGCGCGCAGTAGCAATAGCAGCCACAGCAGCCTTAAACACTTTTATCGCAGCGCTTAATGCTTTTTTAGCACCGTTTTTTCGTGCCTTTTTCAGCCCTGATTTAAGCATCTCCTGAGCAGCGCCGTCTTTCCCGTCGGCCCGAGGTGCGCTTCGGCAAGTCCGGCGGCAGCTTCGGTCGTCCTCGGCTTCCTTTCCGGCTACGGTTCCTCAGCGTGGCCCTGGCCCCGGCTCGTTGCGAGCCGCCCGGCCGGCTTCTGGCGTGCTTTCAGCCAGCCTCCGGTTTGCCGCGCGCGGCGGCACTGGGCATTTTGCCGTCAATGCCGGTTCTCCCACATACCTGGCACGCGCGGTTTGTCATTCTGTAGATTCGGGCGTCCGAAGGAGTTCGCCATGTCGGTCTATGTCGATGAAGGGTTCCGGCCCTGTGTGACGGAATGCGCGACAGTCGCGTTCCGCGTGTGCTGCGACGATCGTGCGCAGGTTTTCGAAGTCAGCGCCGACGCGCTGGTGGCGTTCTGCGGCGCGGCGAGCCGGCGCAAACAGGATCTGCTGGCCGCGTTCGAGGGCGCGCAGGAGGACATCCTGTCGGTCGCCGCGGAAAAATGGCAATTCATGCCGACCGAATCGGTGCAGCTCGGTCTCGACGAATTCAGGTTGGTCAGGCATTAGGGCAAAATCGCGTCCATGAACTGGATCGCCGCCCTGCCGATGTACAACGTCACACCCGCGCTCGACCTCGAATGGCGCGAGTGGCTCGACGACGTGCTGCGGCGGGTCAAGCCCGCCTGCCGCATCGTCGAACCGGACGAAGAGCTGCACGGCTTCTGGCGGCGTCCGAACCTGCTGATCTCGCAGACCTGCGGTTATCCGCTGATGCAGGGCCTGCACGAACAGGTGCAGTTGATCGCGACGCCCTGCTTCGACGCGCCCGGCTGCGATGGCGCCCATTATTCGAGCGTGCTGGTCACGCGCGCCGACGCGCGCTTCGACACACTCGCCTCGTGCCGCGGCGCGCGCGCCGCCTACAACGAGGACGATTCGAACAGCGGAATGAACGCGTTTCGCCACGCGGTCGCGCCGCTTGCGCGCGCCGGCATGTTCTTCGGCACGGTGCTACGCACCGGCTCGCATCTCGGCTCGCTGCGCGCGCTCGCCGACAATCGCGCGGATGTCGCCGCGATCGACTGCGTGACCTTTGCTTTCGTATCCGACGTGCTGCCGGAACTGGCGCGACGCGTGCGTGCGATCGGCACGACGGCCGCGTCGCCGGGCTTGCCGTTGATCGCCGCGGCCAACGTGCCGCACGCGACCGTCACTGCACTACGCGACGCGCTGAACGAAACCCTCGCGATCCGGCCTGAGCGCGCAAAACGTCTGCGTTTAACGGGTTTTTCGACGCTGCCGCTCATCGACTATGCGCGTATCGGCGAACTCGAAAGCGAAGCGCGCGCGGCGGGTTACGCGCGGCTCGCGTGAGTCGGTTCACAACCACCCCACGCGCACCGTCAGATCACTGCACGTCCAGCACCAGTAGCTGCGCACCGTCGGTGACCTGATCGCCCACCGCATACAGCACCTCGGTCACCGTGCCCGCGGTCGGCGCGCCGATCGTGTGCTCCATTTTCATCGCCTCCATCACGAGCAGCGGCGTGCCCTTCTCGACCACCGCGCCCGGCTCGACCAGCACCGCGATCACCTTGCCCGGCATCGGCGCGGTGAGACGGCCTTCGCCGCCTTCGGCATCGGCCGCATGCGCGAGCAGGTTCTGCCATTCGAACGCGAGCGCTTCGCCATGGCAGAACACGTGGAACCGGTCGCCGTCGACGAACACACGACCGCTCACGCGCGCATCGCCGATCGTCGCGCGGAATTCGTGCGCGCCCGCGCCGGCCGACCACGTGAACGCCTCGCGCACGCCGTCGTGTTCGAGCGTTTGCGCGGGCGTTTGCGACGAGGTCTGCCCACCGCCGTTGCGCGCGAAAACGACCGTGAACGCGGCGGCGCCGTCGTCGTGCGCGGCGTCGTCGATCATGCGCCAGCCGAGCGTTTGCGTATAACCGCTATTGAGCCGCCAGTGCGACAGCGCATCCCACGGCGACGCGCCATGCGCGGTGCCGCCCTCGCGCGTGAGCAGCGCCGCGCACGCCAGCGCGAGCGCTTCCCTGAACGGCTTTTTCCCCGGCGCAAACAGCGCATCGTGATGCCGCTCGATCAAGCCAGTGTCGAGATCGCCGCTCGCGAACGGCTCGCTCGCAACGATGCGCTGCAGAAACTCGACGTTCGTATGCGGCCCGACCACCTCGCACGCATGCAGCGCCCGAGCGAGCCGTGCCAACGCCTCTTCGCGCGTCGCGCCGTGCACGATCAGCTTCGCGATCATCGGATCGTAGAACGGCGTGATCGTGTCGCCCTCGCGCACGCCGCTGTCGATGCGCACCGGCGCCTTGCGGCCCGGCTCGCCCAAACCGGCCGCGTCGATCGCGAACTCGACGCCTTCGGGCATGCGCAGATGCTTGAGCGTACCCGTCGACGGCAGGAAGCCGCGCGCCGGATGCTCGGCGTAGATGCGCGCCTCGATCGCGTGACCGTCGAGCTTCAGTTGCTGCTGCGTGAGCGGCAACGGCTCATCCGCCGCGACCCGCAACTGCCATTCGACGAGGTCCTGCCCCGTCACCATCTCGGTGACCGGATGTTCGACCTGCAGGCGCGTGTTCATTTCCATGAAATAGAACTCGCCGGTCGGCGTCATGATGAATTCGACCGTGCCCGCGCCGACGTAGTTGACCGCGCGCGCGGCAGCCACCGCCGCTTCGCCCATCGCGCGCTTCACGTCCGCATCGAGCCCCGGCGCTGGTGCTTCCTCGAGCACCTTCTGGTGACGCCGCTGCACCGAGCAGTCGCGATCGAACAGATAGACCGCGCCGCCGTGCCGATCGGCGAACACCTGCACTTCGACGTGACGCGGCCGCATCAGATACTTTTCGATCAGCACGCGATCGTTGCCGAAGCTGCTTGCCGCTTCGCGCTTGCACGACAGCAACGCTGCCGCAAAGTCCGCGCTGCGTTCGACCACGCGCATGCCCTTGCCGCCGCCGCCCGCGCTCGCCTTCAGCAGCACCGGATAACCGATCGCGTCCGCTTCGCGCTGCAGCAGTTGCGGGTCCTGGTCGTCGCCATGATAGCCGGGCACGAGCGGCACCGCGGCCGCGTGCATCAACGCCTTGGCGGCGGCCTTCGAGCCCATCGCAGCAATCGCCTCGACCGGCGGTCCGATAAAGACGATGCCGGCCGCCTCGCATGCATGCGCGAAGTCTTCGTTCTCCGAAAGAAAGCCGTAGCCCGGATGCACGGCCTGAGCGCCGGTCGCGCGCGCGGCCTCGATAATGCGCTCGATGCGCAGATAGCTTTCCGCCGCGGTCGAACCGCCGATATGCACCGCTTCGTCGCACGCGGCGACGTGTTTCGCGTTGGCGTCCGCGTCCGAATAGACGGCCACGCTCGCGATGCCGAGCCGTTTGCAGGTCGCGGCGACGCGGCAGGCGATCTCGCCCCGGTTGGCAATCAGGATCTTGTTGAACATGAGGGTCTCGATGAAATAGGCGGTAGCGCGCGATGGTGATTGGTGAGGCGCGTCAGTTGCGCCAGCCCGGCGAGCGCTTTTCGAGGAACGACGCGACGCCTTCACGGCCTTCCGCGCCGGCCCGCGTTTGCGCAATACGCACCGCCGTATCCGCGATCAGCGCTTCGTTCAACTCGCGGCCCGCGATGTCCTGCACGAGCCGCTTGCATGCGCGCACCGCTTGCGGACCGTTCGCGCACAGCGTTTGCGCGAGTTGCGCGACGGTCGCGTCGAGTTGCTCCGGACTGCTCACCGACTCGCTGACCAGACCGAGGCGCAGCGCCGTCGCGCAGTCGAACGCTTCGGCGCTGACGAAATAGCGCCGCGCAGCCTGCTCGCCAAGCGCGCGAATCACGTATGGCGCGATCGTCGCAGGAATCAGGCCGAGCCGAGCTTCGGACAGGCAGAAGTGCGCGGAATCCATCGCGACGACGATATCGCACGCGGCGATCAGGCCCATGCCGCCCGCGTACGCATCGCCGTTCACGCGCGCGATCACCGGCTTGTTGCAGCGATACACGGCCGACAGCATGCCGGCCAGCCGCATCGCGTCGGCACGATTTTCATCGTCCGAGTAGCCGGCCATCTTCTTCATCCAGTTCAGGTCGGCGCCCGCGCAGAACGCCTTGCCGCTCGCGGCAAGCACGACCGCGCGGATGTCGTCGCGCGCGTCGAGTGCGGCAAACGCGGCGGTCAGTTCCGCGATCATCGTTTCGTTGAACGCGTTGCGCACTTCCGGACGATTCAACGTGAGCGTCGCGACCTGGCCGGCCACCTCGAGCTTCAGCGTTTCGTATTGCATGCGTCGCACTCCCTTGCGTCGTGTCGTTGCGTCATACGTGATGGCATCGCCGCGCTCACATTCTGAACACGCCGAAGCGCGTGTCTTCGATCGGCGCGTTCATGCTCGCCGACAGACCGAGACCGAGCACGTCGCGAGTCTGCGCCGGATCGATCACGCCGTCGTCCCACAGCCGCGCGCTCGCATAGTACGGATGCCCCTGATGCTCATATTGCTCGCGGATCGGCTGCTTGAACGCCTCTTCTTCTTCCGCGCTCCAGTTGCCGCCCTTCGCTTCGATGCCATCGCGCTTGACGGTGGCGAGTACCGAGGCCGCCTGCTCGCCGCCCATCACCGAGATGCGCGCGTTCGGCCACATCCACAGGAGGCGCGGCGAATACGCGCGACCGCACATGCCGTAATTGCCCGCGCCGAACGAGCCGCCGATGATCACCGTGAACTTCGGCACCTTCGCCGTCGCCACCGCCGTCACCATCTTCGCGCCATTACGCGCGATGCCTTCGTTTTCGTACTTGCGACCCACCATGAAGCCGGTGATGTTCTGCAGGAACACGAGCGGAATCTTGCGCTGGCAGCACAGCTCGATGAAGTGCGTGCCCTTCAACGCCGACTCGGAAAACAGAATGCCGTTGTTCGCGATGATGCCGACCGGATGGCCCCAGATATGCGCGAAGCCGCACACCAGCGTGGTGCCGTAACGCGCCTTGAATTCGTCGAAGGCCGAGTCGTCGACGATACGCGCGATCACCTCGCGGATATCGAACGGCTTGCGCGTATCGACCGGAATCACGCCGTAGAGGCTCTGCGGGTCGTAGCGCGGCGGCTTCGGCTCCTGCAGCACGAGCGGCGCCGCTTTCGCGCGATTCAGGTTGCCCACGATGCTGCGCGCGATCGCGAGCGCATGCGCGTCGTTCTGCGCGAGATGATCGACCACGCCCGACAGCCGCGTATGCACATCGCCGCCGCCGAGGTCTTCCGCGCTGACGACTTCGCCGGTCGCGGCTTTGACCAGTGGCGGCCCGCCGAGAAAAATCGTCCCCTGGTTCTTCACGATGATCGATTCATCGCTCATCGCCGGCACATACGCGCCGCCCGCGGTACACGACCCCATCACGACGGCGATCTGCGGAATGCCCGCGGCCGACAGATTCGCCTGGTTGTAGAAGATGCGGCCGAAGTGATCGCGATCGGGAAACACGTCGTCCTGGTTCGGCAGATTCGCGCCGCCGGAGTCGACCAGGTACACGCACGGCAAGCGGTTTTCGCTGGCGATTTCCTGCGCGCGTACGTGCTTCTTCACGGTCACCGGATAGTAGGTGCCGCCCTTCACGGTCGCGTCGTTGCAGACGATCACGCACTCCTGCCCGGCGATGCGGCCGATGCCGGTGATCACGCCGGCGCCCGGCGCGTCGTCGTTGTACATGCCGTACGCGGCGAGCTGCGACAGCTCGAGAAACGGCGTGCCCGGATCGAGCAGTTGCGCGATACGCTCGCGCGGCAGCAGTTTGCCGCGGCTCGTGTGCTTGTCGCGCGCGGCCTGGCCGCCGCCTTGCGCAAGCTGCTCGATTTTCGCGCGCAGATCGGCGACGAGCGCTTCGAGCGCCGCCGCGTTCGCGCGAAATTCGTCGGAGCGCGGGTTCAGCTTTGATTCGATGATCGGCATGTCGTGGCTTCTCCGGAGTGCCGTTTTTCTGAAGGCTTTAGAGGCTCGTAGGGGCTCGCGCCCGCGCCTGCTTACAGCGTCTCGGCGAACAGCTCGCGGCCGATCAGCATGCGGCGAATCTCGCTCGTGCCCGCGCCGATTTCATAGAGCTTCGCATCGCGCCACAGACGCCCGACCGGATACTCGTTGATATAGCCGTTGCCGCCGAGAATCTGGATCGCCTCGCCGGCCATCCACGTGGCTTTTTCAGCGGTGTACAGAATCACGCCCGCGCAGTCCTTGCGCACCTGGCGCACATGCTCGTTGCCGAGCGTGTCGAGCTGACGGCCGACCGCGTACAGATACGCGCGGCACGCCTGCAACGTCGTGTACAGATCGGCGACCTTGCCCTGGATCAGCTGGAATTCGCCGATCGACTGGCCGAACTGCTTGCGGTCGTGGATATACGGCACGACCGCATCCATCACCCCGACCATGATCCCGGTCGGGCCGCCCGCGAGCACCGCGCGCTCGTAGTCGAGGCCGCTCATCAGCACCTTCACGCCGCCGTTCAACTGCCCGAGGATGTTCTCTTCCGGCACTTCGACGTCCTGGAACACCAGTTCGCCGGTGTGCGAACCGCGCATGCCGAGCTTGTCGAGCTTCTGCGCGACGGAAAAGCCCTTCATGCCCTTCTCGACGATGAACGCGGTAATGCCGCGGGAATTCGCTTCGGGATCGGTCTTCGCATAGACGACCAGCGTGTCGCAGTCCGGGCCGTTGGTGATCCACATCTTGGTGCCGTTCAGCACATAGCGATCGCCCTTTTTCTGCGCGCGCAGCTTCATGCTGACCACGTCCGAGCCGGCGTTCGGCTCGCTCATCGCGAGTGCGCCGACGTGTTCGCCGGACACCAGCTTCGGCAGATACTTCTGCTTCTGCGCGTCCGTGCCGTTGCGGTGGATCTGATTCACGCACAGATTCGAATGCGCGCCATACGAGAGCCCAACCGATGCCGACGCGCGCGAGATCTCTTCCATCGCGATCATGTGCGCGGTGTAGCCCATGTTCGCGCCGCCGTATTCCTCGGCGACCGTCATGCCGAGCACGCCGAGATCGCCGAACTTCTTCCACAGGTCCATCGGAAACTGATCGGTCCGATCGATTTCCGCCGCGCGCGGCGCGATTTCTTTGGCGGCGAACGATGCAATGCTGTCGCGCAGCATTTCGATCTCTTCGCCGAGCGGGAATTGCAAACCGGGCAGATTGGGCATGGCGGTGTCTCCAGTGTTCGTGGGCGGCCGTTCGTCGCCTGACGACGCGGCGCGAATCATGAATCGTGTCAACGCGCATTTCACGCCAGATTGACGTTAGCGTCAATAGATATTTTTGAGTGTTACTCAGAAATTCGACGAAACCACCCGATGGGCATGATTCGGTGCTAGGATCGCGTTCATCGGGTATCGAAGCATGATTGAAGCGTTCTGCTTTACCCTCCTCGCTGAAACAAATCTGAATTCGACTCATATGATGGCTGCCGAACAGGCCGGACTCCCCGCGTCGCGCCGCCAGCCGGCCGGACGCAAGTCGCAGCAGCGCGTGAAGGAAATTCTTCAGGCCGGCCGCGACGTGTTCTCCGAAAAGGGCTACGAACGCGCGACGACCGCCGAAATCGCGCAGCGCCTCGGCATTTCGGAGGCGACCGTGTTCAGCTACTTTCGCGGCAAGCGCGAGCTGTGCGCACGCGTGATCGGCGACTGGTACGACGAGATCATCGGCGCGATCGAGGCGGGCCTGCCGCGCGACGGCAGTGTGCGCCAGCAGTTCGCGTTCATCGTGCGCATGCATCTGCGGCTGATGCTGGTGAACGGCACCGATCTGTGCGCGCTGGTGCTGTCCGAAGGGCGCGCGCGCCATCACGAACTGAATGAAGCGCTGACCGAATTGCAGCGCCGCTATACCGCGCCGCTGATGCGCGTGCTCGCGCAGGGCCAGCAAAGCGGCGAGATTCGCACGGACATGCCGCTGCGTCTGCTGCGCTCGATGGTGTTCGGGCCGATGGAGCACGTGCTGTGGGACGCGACGCTGACGAGCCGGCAGATCGATATCGACGCCACCGCCGATCAGCTGATCGACGTGCTCTGGACCGCGCTGACGCCGCCGGACCTGGCGCTCAACGCATTGCAGCGCTTCAGGATGGATGTCGCGGAAGCGAACCGGCGCTTCGAAGAGGCCAGTGCGGCGGCTGACGCAGGCAGCGGCAAAGCCGAAGCCACCGGCACGGGCAAGGCCGCGCGCCGCACCAAAAACGGCTAATCTACGGGCTTCCCCGCCGCAGTCGACCGCAGACGAAGGAGAGCCCAAGTGCCCGCAGCGAAAAGCGCGAAACCCGGCAAAACGCGAAGCGAGAAGGCAGCCGCGGAGCCAGGCGTGAAAGCGGCCGCGAAGGTCGCGGTGAAGTCGCCGGCGAAGGCAACCGCAAAATCACCGGCAAAAACGGCTGCGAGGCCGCCTGCGAAAACGCCCGTGAAGCCGCCCGCGAAGGTAGCAGCCAAGTCCGCTGCGAAGCCGTCGGCAAAGACACTCGCCAAAGCGCCCGTGAAGTCCGCCGCAAAAACGCCTGCCAAGGCGATAGACAAACCACCCGCAAAGGCAGCGCCGAAGCCGCCTGCGAAGTCCGCCGCGCAGCCACCCGAAAAAGCTGACACCAGGCAGGCCAAGGCCAGAACAAAAGCCGCGCAAGCTGCTCCCGCGTCGAGTGCCGCGAGCGAAACCGCCACGCCCAGTGAGACCAAAGCCGCCACCGCAAGCACCCACACCAAGCCCAAAACCACCGCCTCGCACATCCGCATCGGTATCGGCGGCTGGACCTACGCGCCATGGCGCGGCCCGTTCTATCCGGACGGCCTCACGCAAAGCCGCGAACTCGAATACGCGAGCCGGCAACTGACCTCGATCGAAATCAACGGCACGTTCTACGGTTTGCAAAAGCCGGCCAGCTATCAGAAGTGGGCTCAGGAAACGCCCGACGATTTCGTGTTCTCGCTGAAAGCGCCGCGCTATGCGACGAACCGCAGAGTGCTCGCCGAGGCCGGCGAAACCATCGAGCGCTTCTTCGCGAGCGGCGTGCTGCTGCTCGAGCAGAAGCTCGGACCCATCAACTGGCAGTTCGCGCCGACCAAAAAATTCGACCCCGACGATTTCGAGGCCTTCCTGAAGCTGCTGCCCGAGAGCATCGAAGGACAGTCGATACGGCATGCGGTCGAGGTGCGTCACGAGTCGTTCAGGACACCGGAATTTATCGCGCTCGCGCGCCGCTACAAAGTCGCGATCGTGCTCGCGGCCGACAGCGACTATCCGCAGATCGCCGACCTCACCGCGCCGTTCGTGTACGCGCGCATCATGGGCACCCGCGAAACGGAAGCCCACGGTTATTCGACTAAAGCGCTCGACGCCTGGGCCGACCGCGCGCGCCAGCTCGCGGCCGGCACCACGCCGAACGATCTGGAAACCTGCGCCGCGCCAGCCGTCAGCGCGACCGCGCGCGACGTCTACCTGTACGTGATCAGCGGCTTCAAGGAACGCAATCCGGCCGCCGCGATCGCCCTGCTGCAAAGGCTCTGAGCCCGCACGCTGCCCGCCGGCATGCCGGCGCCCGGCGCGAGTGTCATAATCGCGCCAGCGCAGCCGTGCGCGATCCGCTCAGCCCCTCGCCAGACTTCGCATCGCGTGTGATGCGAAGTCATGCGAAACCCCGCCGAGAACCCGCACGGCGCACGTCAAACCCATGCAGCGCCCGCGCGCGTTAGTCGCGACGGGGCGCGCAGGCAGGCGGCCACGCCGCCTCCCCCACACCGATTGCGGAGAATATCTTGAGCGCCCTCGACAACCCGTTGCACGATCAGGAAGTCGGCTCGGCCGACGCCACCCAGGACACCACGCGCATCGACGACGTGCGTATCGGCGCGGTCCGTCCGTTGATTTCGCCCGCGCTGCTGCAGGACGAACTGCCGGTGCCGCCCACCGTGCAGACGCTGGTCGAAAAGACCCGCGCGGAAATCGCCGACATTCTGCACGGCCGCGACGACCGCCTGGTGCTGATCACCGGCCCGTGTTCGATTCACGATCACGACCAGGCGATCGAATACGCGCGCAAGCTGAAGGCCGCCGCCGATCACTACAAGGACGATCTGCTGATCGTGATGCGCGTGTACTTCGAAAAGCCGCGCACGACGGTCGGCTGGAAAGGCTATATCAACGACCCGCGTCTCGACGGCAGCTTCCGCATCAACGAGGGCCTGCGTCTCGCGCGGCAATTGCTGCTCGACATCAACGGCCTGGGGCTGTCGACCGCGACCGAATTCCTCGATCTGCTAAGCCCGCAGTACATCGCCGATCTGATCGCGTGGGGCGCGATCGGCGCGCGCACGACCGAGAGTCAGAGCCATCGGCAGCTCGCTTCGGGCCTGAGCTGCCCGATCGGTTTCAAGAACGGCACCGACGGCGGCGTGCAGATCGCGGCGGATGCGATCGTCGCGGCGCGCGCGAGCCATGCGTTCATGGGCATGACGAAAATGGGCATGGCCGCGATCTTCGAAACGCGCGGCAACGACGAAGCGCACGTGATTCTGCGCGGCGGCAAGAAAGGACCGAACTACGATGCCGCATCGGTGCAGGCCACCTGCGACGCGCTACGTTCGGCGGGACTGCGCGAACAGGTGATGATCGACTGCTCGCACGCGAACTCGAACAAATCGCACACGCGGCAGATTGAAGTCGCGCAGGACATCGCACGGCAACTGGCGGAGCACGAGCGCCGCATCATCGGCGTGATGCTCGAGAGTCATCTGGAAGAAGGCCGTCAGGATCTGAAGGCCGGGGTGCCGTTGCGTTACGGCGTGTCGATTACGGATGCCTGCGTGAGCTGGGCGCAGACCGAGCCGGTGCTCGCCACGCTCGCCGAGGCCACCCGCAAGCGTCGCGCGGGCTGACATCGCGGGGCTGCCGCGCACTACGGCAGCGGCTCCAACCATTCGATGCGATCGACGAGGATAGAGCCTGAAAAAACGCCTGGCCGGATCAGCCAGGCACACGCGCCGCGCCAACGTTCGGCAAACCCGCATGGCCGAAGTTGGGCAGCGCGTGATTCCTCACGCCCGACGTATCGCTTGTGCGCGCCTGGCCTGCGCTGCGCACCGCGAATGCTCCGTCCGGCGTAAAGCGCGTTGCATTACGACGCGTTGACGGCTTCCTTGAATGCCTTGCCCGCGGTGAACTTCACCGTCTTGGCTGCGGCGATCTGGATTTCCGCGCCCGTCGACGGATTGCGGCCCACGCGTGCTGCGCGCGCGCCGGTCGAGAAAGAACCGAAACCGACGAGTTGCACCGTATCGCCGCTCACGACGGCCTTGGTCACCGCTTCGACGATCGCGTCGATGGTCTGGCCGGTGGCCGCTTTGCTTTCGCCCGTCGCTGCGGCGACTGCATCAATCAGTTCCTGTTTGTTCATAGCACTTCCCGTATGGTAATCATGGAATCGGCGCCCTTCTGAGGCGCCGGGACCGACACACTAACGCATAGCCCCACCTTCGCGCAAACCCTTGGTGTAAGGCTTGTATCAACGCCGACGCGCCAATTTGACGTTTTTGCGACGCAAAGTGCCATAAGAATCGTGGGCTTATGTGCGCGCGCCGCTTCGCACGCGTTGGCCTCGCATCACAATCCGTTGCAATTTCAGTGCTTTAGAGCCGGCCCGCGCGTGTGCCGGCGGGCTTTGCACACGACGGTGGCGCCGACTGCGGCAGCAGGCGCGGACTTTGCGGCTCTTAGCACAAGTTAACCTTCGCAAGCATAAAAAATGAAAAATCGTCGCTTCGCCACCCACGCGGCACGCCTTATCCAGAGTCTTATCCCGCCCTTCATACTCCTCACCGCGCTTGCCCCGCGCGCCGCCAGCGCGGCCGATAGTGCGGGCGACGGCGCGTGTGCGACCCTCGTCGGCGCCACCCGCTCCGGCGCCGCGCAAGGCTTTTCGTTGCGCGACGGCGAACCGGTCGACCTGGTCGGCGGCACGAAAACGGTCCACGGCACACTACGAGTATTCAGCGACGGCGACGCTTTTCGCGCCTACTGGCAGCCCGATCGCAGCGTGGAAAAATATGTGCTCGCGAACGCCGGCACGGAGGCGGTGCGGCTCGTCTCGACGCCCCCGCAAGGCGCGCCCGCGCCGAACGGCCAGCCCGGCACCGCGATGCCGCCGCAACGCGTGCTGTCCTGCCCCGCGCTTTGAGCGTGCGCGGCCCTCTTCCCTGATTCGTTTTTCTTGATTCGTTTTGCTTGACTCGCTTCCCTTTGCGCGCGATCAACCGCCGCAACAATTCGGCACAAACGACGGATTACGCGTCGCAGAGCCTTTGTCACAAGGTAGTACTTACCGCATCCATATATCCCAAAAATCGGAGAGGCCAGCGACTTCTCCGCCCCTCTTTTTAGCCGCCTGTCGCGCACTCAAGTTAATTCGCATAAAGCCGATATCAAAGCAGCGCTTAGCGCGCAAACGATAAAGGGGCGGTAATGGTCTGGCTGGCAAGATTGAAGGAGACGCTATCGGTCGAACAACGCGACCCGGAGCTGATGCGTGCGCAGTTGCAGGCATTCAGCCGGCAGATTCCGCTTCTCTATTTCATCCTGCTCGTCAATACGGCAGCGGTTGCGGCCACGCATCTGGACAGCGCGCCGGCGTGGCTGTCGCTGTATCTTCCCGCGCTGCTCGGCATGTTGTGTCTGCTGCGCTGCGTGCGCTGGTGGCGCGTGCGCCATCGTTCGCTGACGGCCGAAAAAGCGGTCCGCGAGATGCGCCACCTCACCTGGCTCGCCGCGCTGTTCGGGATCGCATTCAGCGCGTGGTCGCTGCTGCTGTTTCCGTACGGCAGCGCGTATCAGCAATCGCAAGTCGCGTTCTATATGGCGACGACGCTGGTCGGCAGCGTGTTCTGCCTGATCCATCTGCGCGTGCCGGCGTTGCTGTTGCTGTGCATCGTGATCCTAAGTTTTTCGGTGTTCCTCGTGTTCACCCGCTATCCGGTGTTCATTGCGATGGCCGTCGACATGACGCTGGTCGGCGTCGCGCTCGCGGTCGTGATCCAGCTCTACTGGCGGACCTTCGCCGATGCGATTCACGCGCAGCGCGAGCTGCAGGCGAGCCAGCACAACACCCAACGGCTCAGCGACGACAACTACCGACTCGCGAGCATCGACAGTCTGACCGGCCTGCCGAACCGGCGCAGTTTTTTCGCGTCGCTGCGCGCGATGGCGGAACAGACGCGCGCGACCGGCGGCGGCTTTAACGTCGGACTGATCGACCTCGACGGCTTCAAGCAGGTCAACGACATCTACGGTCACGCGAGCGGCGACCTCGTGCTGCAGGAAGTCGGCACGCGACTGCTGTCGCTCGGCGAGGGCGGCCTGCTGTTCGCGCGACTCGGCGGCGACGAATTCGGCGTGCTGGTGTGCCACAAGATGTCGAACGACGCGCTGGTCGAACTCGGCCAGCGTATCTGCGACGCGCTCAGCCAGCCCTATCAGGTCGCGGACAACGTCGCCGAACTGTCGGGCACGATCGGTTGGGCCGCGTTTCCCGAAGCGGCCTCGACGGTGACCCAGGTGTTCGAGCGTGCTGACGCCGCGCTCTACGTCGGCAAGGAAAACCGCCGCGGCAAGCCGGTGATCTTCTCGACCGAACACGAAACGCGCATGCGCCGCCTGAGTCTCGTCACGCAGGAGTTGCGCCACGCGGACCTCGAAACGGAGCTGTTCCTCGAATTCCAGCCGATCTACGATCTGCCGACGCATCGCCCGATCGGACTCGAAGCGCTCGGCCGCTGGCATAACGCGCGGCTCGGCATGGTACGCCCGGAAGAATTCATTCGGATTGCAGAGCGTACCGAACTGATTCTGGGCATCACCGACGTGCTGCTGCGCCAGGCGCTCGCCGAAGTCGCGTACTGGCCGGCCGATCTGTATCTGTCGTTCAATCTGTCGGCGGTCGACATCTCGACGTCGGCGCGCGCGCGGCGTCTGATCGACATCGTCGCGGCGAGCGGCGTGTCGCCGCATCGCGTGACGTTCGAGATCACCGAGACCGCGTTGACGCGCGACTTCGAACAGGCAGCAAGCGCGCTGACGATGCTCAAGCAGGCCGGCTGCCGCGTGTCGCTCGACGACTTCGGCACCGGTTATTCGAGCCTCAGCTACGTGCACCGGCTGCCGTTCGACGCGATCAAGATCGACCGTAGCTTCGTGACCGACGTCGACTCGAACAGCGCGTCGAAGAAGATCATCAAGTCGGTGATCGATCTGTGCCGCAACCTCGGGCTCGAATGCGTGATCGAAGGACTCGAAACGCCGCTGCAGGCCGAGGTCGTGAAGGCGCTCGGCGCACATGCGGTGCAGGGCTATCTGTTCAGTCTGCCGATGCGGGCAAGCGCGGTCGGCACGTTTTTGTGGGCCGCGCTCGCGCATCGGCGGGAGACGGAAACGCAGACTTAGCAGGCGCGCAGGTGGAAGCGGGATTGGCGCGACTCGTACAGTGCGCCGCTGCTGTGCCGCTGCTGGGCAGCTACCTCGCTGCGCGCACGCCGGCTGTTACATCGGGTGTTGCGCTTCAGTACGCGAGCTTCGGATACCAGTCGGTGCCGCGCCCGCCCGGCGTCATGTCGAGGATCGTCCAGAGCGGCATCAGATCGGGCGCACCGCGCGGGTCCTGCCCGGGATCGGCGGTCGACGGCCCCATTTCTTCGGCCCAGAAATGCCGCACGACGCCGCCCCTGCGCGTAAATACGTTGACCGCCGGATTGTCGTCGCCGGTTGGATCTTCGGCCGCGTAATCGCGATTGAACGTATTACCGGCCGACGAATAGATCCGCAGATGTTTCCACCCCCGCTCCTGCTTGAACGCAAGCAGCTTGTCGAGCGGCGAGCGGCCGATCACCGCGAACGCGACGCGCTGCAGGATGTCGGGCATTTCGCCGTCCCACGCGCTCAGCAGCACCGTGCACATCGGGCACGGCCGCCCGCGCTGCGGGCCGAACATCCAGTTGTAGGTGACGAGCGTGTCGTGCGCGCCGAACATCTGCGACAGCGTAAGCGGTCCCGCTTCGCCGTCGAAGCGATAATCCTCGGGCACGATGCCGCCCGGCGGCAGCGCGCGGCGCTGGACCGCGACCCGCTCGATCTGGCGGCGCAACTCGATTTCCTCGGCCAGCAAGTCGTTGCGCGCGCGGCGATACTCCGCGCTCTCGCCCGGAAAACGTGGCGGCAGATTGGCCAGTTCGCGGGCTGGTTTCAGCGTTGGCGTCGATGCGTATGCGTCATTCATCAGCTATCTCCTTGTGAGAAATCCTGCGAAAAACGGACGAAAGCAGGCAGCGCGCGAGCGTGCCCGCCTCCTTATCTAACGACGAATGACGCGACGGGAAATCGACCGCTGTGGAGAAAAAATTTCGCGTCGCTTTGGCCAGCCCGCAGCGCGCGTTCCATAGCCCTTGCCTCGGCCCCTTCTGCCGCTTCTTCCTCGGCCCCTTCGCCGGCCCCCTCGCCACTGCATGCAAGGTATGCTTGCGCGACACGCCACGTCACGACGCACCACGCACGCTCACACCACGCGGCCCGCGCCTCGCGCGCGACGCGCCGCCCGAGGACCCGCCATGCCGCTTCGTCTGCCCCCACTGCCCGCGCTGCGCTTTTTCGAAGCGGCCGGCCGGCATCAGAGTTTCAAGCTCGCCGCCGCCGAGCTGAACGTCACGCCGAGCGCGGTCAGCCACGGCATCGTCGGGCTCGAGGAAGCGCTTGGCGTCGAGCTGGCTGCTGCCGCGCCTCGCCGCCTTTCGCGCGGGCGTGACGCAGACAATTGCCTGGGGTTCCGAAACAATCTCGGACGCGGCTATTTTTTCGGTGTATCGGCCGCGGCTTTCGGCACGCGCCCCATCAGATAGAACTCGTCGTTCGGACGCATCGAAATGACGTTGGCCATCCGGTTCGAC
Organism: Paraburkholderia antibiotica; assembly: GCF_012927125.1. Classification (GTDB taxonomy): domain Bacteria; phylum Pseudomonadota; class Gammaproteobacteria; order Burkholderiales; family Burkholderiaceae; genus Paraburkholderia; species Paraburkholderia antibiotica. The sequence continues at coordinate 38,662 of NZ_JABBFZ010000030.1, read as the reverse complement.
AGGCCGAAAAACGCGGTAATCGCCGCGATGTCCCAGATGTCTTCGTCGCTGAAACCGTGTTCGCGCAATGTCTGGAAGTCGTTTTCGTCGACGCTGCCCGCCGCGCGGCACACCTTCAGCGCGAAATCGAGCATCGCCTTCTGGCGCCCGGTGATATCGGCCTTGCGATGATTAGTAGCGACCTGATCCGCGAGCAGCGGCGCCTTCTCGTAGATGCGCAGAATCGCGCCGTGCGCGACCACGCAGTACAAACAATCGTTCACCGCACTCGTCGCGACCACGATCATCTCGCGCTCGCCCTTCGTGAGGCCGCCCTCTTTCAACATCAACGCGTCGTGATACGCGAAGAACGCGCGAAATTCGTCGGGCCGGTGCGCGAGCGTCAGAAACACATTCGGCACGAAACCGGCTTTTTCCTGCACTTCGAGGATGCGGGCGCTGATATCCGCGGGCCACTCGGCCGGCTCGGGCACCGGGTAGCGGCTGATGGGCTGAAGCGTAGCCATGCGCTGTCTCCGTTATGGGTGTCGATATATGCGGGCCATTGTAGCAACCCCGTTCTCACGGACGCCGCACACGCCGTGCCTCCCATGCTCCATAACGTCCGATATCGCCGCTTCCGTCGCCACCTCGATCGCCTACACTCGTGCAGACCTGTTGCCGTTTCCAGTCCGACGGGCTTTCGGCAGGGATTGAGCCGCGCGGCGCGGGGCGGCGATCAGCAATCACCGAGGAGCGACCATGACCAACGTTACGCACGACGCGCGGGCTCCCGTCGTCAAGGTGCGCCCCGAACGGGCGATCGCGACGGCCCAGCGGCTGCCGTATTTCGTCGGCATTTCGGCGGGCACCGCGGGCACGACGGGGCTCTCGATGTACATGGTCGTGGTGCCGCCGGGCGGCCATGCCGAAGCGCACTTCCACGCCGACTACGAAACCGCGATCTATATGCTCGAAGGCCGCATCGAGACGCGCTATGGGCCGGGGCTGCGCGAGTCGGTGATCACCGAGCCGGGCGACTTCCTGTTCATTCCGCCGGGCGTTCCTCATCAGCCGTTCAATCTCGATGCGGGCGTCGCAGCGCGGGCGATCGTCGCGCGCAATCATGCGGACGAGCATGAACGGGTGGTGCCGTACGATCCGGCGGCGGAGGCCTGAAGCGGTTCGGCGCGCTGATTCGCCCGGCCGCTGACTCGCTGAGCCATTGGTCCATTCGGCCATTGGGTCACCGACTCACGGCCCGGCCGCCCCGCTTCCTCCGCTTCCTCCGCTTCCTCCGCTTCCTCCGCTTCCTCCGCTTCCTCCGCTTCCTCCGCTTCCTCCGCTTCCTCCGCTTCCTCCGCTTCAACCGCTTCAACCGCTTCAACCGCTTCAACCGCTTCAACCGCTTCAACCGCTTCAACCGCTTCAACCGCTTCAACCGCTTCAACCGCTTCAACCGCTTCAACCGCTTCAACCGCTTCAACCGCCTCCCCCGCTCCAACCGCCTCCCCCGCTCCAACCGTTCAACCCGGCGTTGTCAGCCTGCAACAACCCAACCCGTTGCCGGCGCTCGCGCGTACCGCCATTGCCTGCGCGCCGAATTGTTAAACCCGCACGCCCATTGCCGCCAGCCTCTTGCTCCGCGCGGCATTCCCCGCCGCGCTATCGCCTGGCCCCGCTCCGGCTGGCCCTGCCGACCCGCCAGTCTTACCCGCATCCTTCCACGGCCTTTCACAACGCCAACCCGCCACCTGTGCTTAAATCCGTGTTTCGCAAAAGACGCGCGCACCCTGCCCCCCGCACGGCCGTTCGTGTCGCCGGCCATCACCGGCCGGTCGCGGACGAATCCCGTTTTCTTTCATAGGCTTATCAGGAGCGCGGTTGTGTGGCATTTCCCGGTTGCTATTCCGGCCTCTCTCGGCGTGTGGGCCGTCTTCATGAGCGTGCTCGTCACCCAGCTCGGCATGCCGATTCCGGCTGCGCCGATGCTGATTCTCGGTGGCACGATGGCCGCGATGGGACAAACCTCGTACATCAACGTGATCTGCACGGCGGTCGGCGCGACGCTGCTCGCCGACTCGCTGTGGTTTTTCACCGGACGCGCGTACGGCCGCCGCCTGCTCAACTATCTCGTGCGCTTCTCGCTGTCGCTCGACACCACGGTACGCGTCGCGCGCAATACCTATGAACGCTATGGCGCGCCGATCCTGACGATCGCAAAGTTTCTGCCCGGTCTCGGGCTGATTTCCGCGCCGCTGCTCGGCACGACCGCGATCGGCGTCGGCGTGTTTCTGTGGTGGGATCTGGTCGGCGCCACGTTGTGGGCGAGCGTGTGGGTGATCGGCGGTGGCGCGCTGCACGATCAGATCGTGCAACTGATACTGAAAGTGCGGCAGAACGGCGGCACGATCATCGATACATTCGCGGTGATCTTCGCGGCGGTGCTACTGTATCGCTGGCTGCGTCGTTTGCAGTTTCGCCGTTGGCTCTCGCATACGCGTATTTCACCCGATCAGCTCGACGAGATGATGAAATCGAACGAGCCGCCGCTGATTCTCGATGCGCGCCCGGGCACCGTGCGCGAGAAGGAATCGCATCGCATTGCCGGCGCGCGTCCGCTCGATCTCGAGTCGCCCGATCCGATTCATCCGGAGTATCTGAAGCGGCCGATCGTCGTCTATTGCGTATGCCCGAACGAGGCGACGGCCAAGCGTATCGTCAAGCAATTGCATCGCAAGAATATTCATCACGTTCGCGCGCTGCGGGGCGGCCTCGATGCATGGGAAAAGCGCGGCTATCCGGTCGAGCCCTTGCCGCCCGACTTCAATACGGCGATGGCGCATATGCTCGAAGACAAAGGCGGCGAAGGCGAATACACGATACGCGCGCGGCTCGCGAAGTGAATGGAAAGCGAGCGGGTAATTGACGAAAAAGCGGAACGAAAAGTCGAGGCGAAAAGCGACGCAACAGACGCGCGAAACGTGAACAGAATGTGAATGGAAAGCGACTCAATCACGCAGCATCGCAATGATGCTGCGTTGTCCAACATATAAAAATAAATTGACGCCATTAATGGCTCGTATATCCTAGCTATTGGGCGATCGATATCGCGTGCGCCGTTCAGGCAAAACATCAGGCAGAACCGCATGAAAAATCTCATGCAATGAAACACGTTCTGCAATGCGCATCGTCAGGTGTTTTGCAGTACAGCGCTTTATAACGATCAACCCATGACCCGTTTCCGCACGATCCCTTGCAGATCGAAACGGGCCGCTCAATACCCTGCATACTCTTCTCAACAACGTCAATCGAGTGTCATCGTGAGAGTCCGAGGCCCCTTGGTGAACTGGAATCAAAGTCAGGCGCGTGGTATTTGCGCTGACGGCGCCAGCGCCGACGGCAGCAACGGCAGCCTTGCGTTTCGCCGCTTCCTGTCCGTCATCACAGTCCTGTCGCGTCGTTGCGTCCGACGCCGCAATGTCCTTTCCGCCCGCGCCTTCATCGCGGTGCGCACAGACGAAGTCGCTTCGCTGCTGCCGTAGCGCCTCTCTTCTTTTCGCGGTTCGATTCGGCCGCGTGTCCATCTTTCGGTTCGTTCATTTGCGCGCGTATTCCGTGGGCTGTCCGTTTGCGCCTGCGCATTTTGCACGCCACTGAACGTTTGCCGTCCGGCATGTCGCGCCCGATTACATCGAATCGCCTGTTCGCCTGAAGCGCGCGGCGCATCGTTGCGTTGATTCGCGCGGGCGTTGACTCGCCTTCGCGCTTTCCGCTCAAGGCCCGCGCCGTATTTAACGCTGCTCATTTCATGTCCGGCGTGGACTCGACACGTCTATTCGCTATACGAACCAATTATGCGAACCCAACCCCTCATCGCCATCACCGCCGATAGAACGATGATCGGCAGGCAGGCGTCACACGTCGCGGGAGAGAAGTACTTCGCCGCGATCGTCGACATATCGCAAGCGCTCGCGATGCTGCTGCCGGCATTCGGCGAACGCCAGTGCGTGGACGACGTGCTGAGCGTGGTCGACGGTCTGCTGTTGACCGGCAGCTATTCGAACGTCGAACCACACCGCTATGGCGGCGCATCGAGCGAACCGGGCACGCTGCACGACACCGCGCGCGATGCGACCACGTTGCCCTTGATACGCGCGGCCATTGCTGCCGGCGTTCCAGTGCTGGGCATCTGCCGGGGCCTGCAGGAAATGAACGTCGCGTTCGGCGGCAGCTTGCATCAAAACGTTCATGCACTGGCCGGCTTCGACGACCATCGCGAGAACAAGGCAGCACCGCTCGATACGCAGTACGCCGCATCCCATCCGGTCGCGCTGACGCGAGGCGGCCTGTTGTCTCGTCTTGCGCACGGTCGCGACGAAGCACGCGTGAATTCGCTGCACGGCCAGGGCATCGCGCGGCTCGGCGCCGGCCTCACGGTCGAAGCCGTCGCGGCCGACGGTCTGATCGAAGCCATCGGCGTCGCCGACGCCCCTGCATTCGCACTCGGCGTGCAATGGCATCCGGAATGGAAGCCTGCCGACGATGCGTTATCCACCGCGATCTTTCGCGCTTTCGGCGACGCCTGTCGCCAGCGCATGCACGCGCGCCACCACATCGCTGCCGCCATGCCGGCAACGCTCGCGTAACTCGACACGCGCCTTAAAAACAGAGAGAACAATCATGCACGACATCGACGAATTTCTGAAAAAACATCACGTCACCGAAATCGAAGCAATCATCCCGGACATGGCCGGCATCGCGCGCGGCAAGATCATTCCGCGCAGCAAATTCGAGTCCGGCGAATCGATGCGGCTACCGCAGGCGGTGATGATCCAGACCGTGACCGGCGACTATCCGCAAAGCGATTCGCTGACCGGCGTCACCGATCCCGACATGGTGTGCGTGCCCGACGCCAGCACGATCCGGATGATTCCGTGGGCGGTCGATCCGACCGCGCAGGTGATCCACGATTGCGTCCATTTCGATGGCACGCCGGTCGAAATCTCGCCGCGCGGCGTGCTGCGCCGCGTGCTCGATCTGTATCACGCGCGCGGCTGGAAACCGGTGATCGCGCCGGAGCTGGAGTTCTATCTGGTCGATATGAACCGCGACCCCGACCTGCCGCTGCAGCCGCCCGTCGGCCGCACGGGTCGCGCGGAGACCGGCCGCCAGGCCTATTCGATCGAGGCGGTCAACGAATTCGATCCGCTCTTCGAAGACATCTACGAGTACTGCGACGTGCAGGAGCTGGAAGTCGACACGCTGATTCATGAGGTCGGCGCCGCGCAGATGGAGATCAACTTCATGCACGGCGATCCACTGAAACTCGCGGACAGCGTGTTTCTCTTCAAGCGCACGGTGCGCGAGGCGGCGCTGCGCCACAAGATGTACGCGACGTTCATGGCCAAGCCGATGGAAAGCGAACCGGGTTCGGCGATGCACATGCATCAAAGCCTCGTCGATATGGAGACCGGGCGCAATCTGTTCACCGCCGCGGACGGCGAGCCGACCTCGCTATTTACCGGCTATATCGCCGGTTTGCAGAAATACACGCCGTCGCTGATGCCGATCTTCGCGCCATACATCAATTCGTATCGGCGGCTGTCGCGCTTCATGGCCGCGCCGATCAACGTCGCGTGGGGTTACGACAATCGCACGGTCGGCTTCCGGGTTCCGCACTCGGCGCCGGTCGCTCGACGCATCGAGAATCGTATTCCGGGCGTGGACTGCAATCCTTATCTGGCGATCGCCGCGACGCTCGCCGCCGGCTATCTCGGCATCACGCAACGCCTCGCCGCGACTGAACCGCTGGCCAGCGACGGCTACGCGCTGCCCTATCAATTGCCACGCAATCTCGAAGAAGGCCTGAGCCTGATGAGCGCCTGCGAACCGATTGCCCAAGTACTCGGCGAGAAGTTCGTGCGCGCGTATCTCGCGCTGAAAGAGACCGAATACGAAGCGTTTTTCCGCGTGATCAGTTCGTGGGAACGCCGGCATTTGCTACTACACGTGTGAATGCCGGTAGCGAATTCAAACCTGAATTGAAACCTCAAGAAAAGCCGGAGGCATCATGAGCTATAAGACCGAAGAACTTGCATTCGCAAACACGCCCGCCGCTCACCCGATGGCGAGCACGCCAGTACAGCCGGCGACATCGCGCAGCACCGCCGACTACCGCGCACTGGATGCCGCGCATCACATCCATCCGTTCTCGGATATGGGTGCGCTCAATCGCGCGGGCAGTCGCGTGATCGTCAACGCGCAGGGCGTGCATCTGTGGGACTCGGATGGCAACAAGATCATCGACGGCATGGCGGGACTCTGGTGCGTGAACGTCGGCTATGGCCGCAAGGAACTGGCCGACGCCGCGTACCGGCAGATGCAGGCGCTGCCCTACTACAACACCTTCTTCAAGACCACGCATCCGCCGGTCATCGAGCTGTCGGCGCTGCTCGCCGAATTGACGCCGGAGCCGTTCAGGCACTTCTTTTACTGCAATAGCGGCTCGGAAGGTAACGACACGGTGCTGCGCATCGTTCATCAATACTGGGCGACGCAGCGCCAGCCCGCGAAGAAATTCGTCATCGCACGCAAGAACGCCTATCACGGCTCGACGATCGCGGGCGGCACGCTCGGCGGCATGGCATATATGCACGAGCAGATGCCGTCGAAAGTCGAGAACGTCGTCCATATCGATCAGCCGTATTTCTTCGGCGAAGCGTCCAGCGATCAGACGCCCGAAGAGTTCGTGCTGCTGCGCGCGCGGCAACTGGAAGAGAAAATTCTCGAACTCGGCGCGAACAATGTCGCCGCCTTTATCGGCGAACCGTTCCAGGGCGCGGGTGGCGTCATCTTCCCGGCCGCGACTTATTGGCCGGAAATCCAACGCATCTGCCGGAAATACGACGTGCTGCTCGTCGCGGATGAAGTGATCGGCGGATTCGGACGCACCGGCGAATGGTTCGCGCATCAGCACTTCGGCTTCGAGCCGGATCTGATCACACTCGCGAAAGGACTGACGAGCGGGTATGTGCCGATGGGCGCGGTCGGTCTGCATGATCGCGTTGCCCGCGCGCTGATCGATCATGGCGATTTCAATCACGGACTCACCTACTCCGGGCATCCAGTCGCGGCCGCGGTGGCGGTCGCGAATCTGAAGCTGCTGCGCGACGAGAAGATCGTCGCGCGCGTCAAAGCGGATACCGGTCCGTACTTTCAGAAGAAGCTGCGCGACACCTTCGCCGGGCATCCGATCGTCGGCGAAATCAGCGGCGCGGGTCTGGTTGCCGGCGTGCAGCTCGCGCAGGAACCGCACACGCGCACACGCTTCGCGAATGGCGTCGACGTCGGGACGCTGTGCCGCGATTTCTGCTTCAACGGCAACCTGGTGATGCGTGCGAGCGGCGACCGGATGTTGTTGTCGCCGCCGCTCGTGATCAGCCGGCCGGAAATCGACGAGATCGTGACGAAGGCAAAAGCGGCGATCGACGCCACCGCGCGCGAACTCGGCATGCTGTAGCGTTCCTCGCGCCTCCCGCTCGCCGTCGATTCGCAATTCATCACCGCAACGGCACGGGGGGCGCTACACTGCACAACCTGGAAATCGCCACCCTACTCACACAGGACTCATCGATGCGCACGCAAATCGTCTTGCTCCCCGGCCTCCTCTGCGACGACGCTGTCTGGGTGGACCAGCGCGGTCCGCTGAGCGCTATCGGCGAGTGCTTCGTGCCCGACTACGGCATGCGCGACTCGCTCGGCGCGATGGCGGATCACGTACTCGAGTCGGTCGAGGCCGATCGTCTGCTGGTTGCGGGTCATTCGATGGGCGGCCGCGTCGCGCTCGAAATCTTCCGGCGCGCGCCGGATCGCGTCGCGGGACTCGCGCTGCTCGACACCGGCTATACGGAGCGTCCCGCTGGCGACGTCGGCGAAAGCGAGCGCGCGCAGCGCATGAAACTGCTGGACCTCGCGCGTACGCAGGGCATGCGCGCGATGGGCAACCAGTGGGCGCCCGGCATGGTTCATCCGGACCGCCTCGATGACAAGGTCTATCAGGCGATACTCGACATGATCGAACGGAGTACGGCGGACAAATTCGCCGCGCAGATCCGCGCGCTGCTCGATCGTCCCGACGCGACTGAGTTGCTCGACGAGATCAACTGCCCGACGACGCTCGTGTGCGGCCGCGACGACCGCTGGAGTCCGCTGGCACGACACGAGGAAATGCACGCGCGGATTCGCGGCTCACAACTGCGCGTGATCGAGCACAGCGGTCATATGTGCACGATGGAGCGCCCCGAAGAGGTGACGACGGTACTGCTCGAATGGGCGCGCTGGGCGGCGGGCGGCGAAGCAGCGCAATAAGCTGTTCGGCGTTGAGCGTTCCCAGCCGCCCATCAACGAGTGCCGGGCGGCTGCGCGTCAACAGCTACGGTTGTCGTTGCTCACGCCCGCTTGCGACCCACGCCGACTTGCATCAAATCTTCGCCGATGATGAGTTGACCGGAAAAGTTTCGTTGCGCTCGCATCAGATTGGCTCGCGGCGCATGGCCGGGGGCAATGTGAGAGAGCACCAGCGTTTTGGCGCCGGCAGCTTCGGCGACCTTACCCACGTCGTCGATGGACGTATGCGAACTGAGCAGATGCTGCTTGAACGCCATTTCCTTGTCGCCGACCGGTGGCGGAAAAAGTGCGTCGACCCACGTCGTATCGATCACTTCGTGCACCAGCACATCGGTGTTCCGGGCGAGCCTGACCAGGTTATCGCATGGCGACGTATCGCCTGAAAACGTGACGGACCCATCGTCCGTGTCAAACCGGAATGCAAACGCCGGCCAGATCGGAAAGTGATTCACGAGAGTCGCCGTGACGCGGACACGCTCGTCCTCATGAACCAGGAATGGCTCCATTTTGGGAACAGGCGTTTCGTTGGGACTTCTGAACCCGTTGATCGGCGGGATGACGATGTCGTGAACCTGCATCAAGTTACGCAGATCGGGGCGGTGTGCGTCGCGCAGACGATCGTTGATATCGAGCGCGTAAGCCTGATAGAGGTAGTTGGTCATGTCGACCGTGCCGGGCGTCGGGTTCTCCGGATTGACAACTGGCGGAGGCGCCGATGCCTTTTGACCAGGGACGTTGAAAATCGGCTCCATTTGCCCCCGCCTGCCGGGACCATAAATCTGCACCGGTTGCTTCACACCCGTCAGTCCGTCATACCAACCGTACAGAAAGAGGTTGAAATAATCGATGGTGTGATCCGAGTGAAGATGAGTGAGAAAGATGCCACGCAGGTTCTCCATGCCGGTCATGCCTGACACGGTATTAATAGGACCCAGCTCGGCCTGCTTGTAGCGCTTGCCGACACCATCGCCACAGTCCACGACATACACGGCATCTCCAACGACGACCGCGGAGGAGATACCTTCCCTGTCGCAATTCGGCCACCAGACAGGCCCTCCTGCCGTGCCGAGAAGCACGAGTCGCGTGTCGTGGTTTTGGGCCTTGCTGCGGGCTTCGGCCATCGACTGATTTCGCACATCGAGCTCCGCGGCACTGGCCGGCACGCCCATGAGAAGCGGCAAACCGGCCCCCGCCAGTTTCCAGCCCGCGCCCAGAAAGCCGCGTCGCGACATGCCCAACTCAAGGGCTTTACCAATGCAATCACACATCTCTACTTACCTCGGACGTTTGAACGAGCGCAGTCGCCCCGCGCTGAATGGGCTTCATAGCGCCGGGACGGAACGACATGTCCCGGCGGCTCTTCAGTGGACTGTCGCCTGGACTGCCTTCGTTACGCCTTCATCCCTCCTCGGCCCGTTGCCTTTTTCGGCGACGTGAACAGCACCCTCCGGGGCCTTCATGTCGTAGCAACTCTTGATCAGCTCGCCGTCTTTCATCACCAGGGAAATCTTCTCGGGGTCTTGCAGTACCTTGAGATCTTCGAGCGGGTTGCCGTCTACCAGAACGATGTCCGCGTAATACCCCTCGGCCAGCTGTCCGATGCTATCGGGCTGCATCATCAGTTCGCCACCGAGTTTCGTTGCCGACAGGAGTGCTTCCTTCGGCGTCATGCCAATGTACTTCACGAAGTACTCGAGATCACGGGCGTTCGTGGCGTGCGGCATCCACGCGAAACCGTAGTCGCCGCCAGGCAGAATCCGGATGCCGCGCTTGTGCATTTTAGTGAGCGTGTCCGATGCAACTTCCAGCTCTCGCGCATAGCCCATTCTGGTCGCGACTTCTTTCGTAATGCCCCATTTCTCCGCGTGATGGAGCGTGCTGACCAGCCAGCCGATGCCGGGAGCGACAAAATGCTTATCCTTGTTCGCTTCCAGCATGTCGAGCGCTTCCTCGTCCGCGAAGCTTGCGTGGAACACGAGTTCCAGACCGTGACGTACACACTGCTTGACCGACTCGCTCGAGCGGGCATGAGCCGCAACCCGCTTACCCGCACGTTTTGCTTCCGCAGCGAGCATCGCGATTTCTTCTTCCGAAAAGGGAGAAACCTCCGCCGGGATTCCCGCAATATATTCGCCCGACAGATTGATCTTCAGCTGATCGACACCGTATTTGATAAACATGCGCGCGGCTCGCCGCATCTCTTCCGGTCCACTCACGACCTCGCCAAAATTCAATTCACGAAACGGCATGTGCGGCAGCGTGTTGTCACCCAATCCGCCGAGCGTCGTAATTTCCTGACTGCCGGCGAGATAGCGCGGTCCGGGGAATTCGCCCGCGTTGATGGCATTGCGTAACACGACATCGAGACGCGGCTTTGCAGCGGCCGCACCCAGCGCGGAAGTGAAGCCCATTTCCAGGTAGCGTTTGGCCACCCTCACGCACCACAAGATATGTTCTTCAGGCGGCATGAATTGAATTGCCGATAACGAAGGCTGGTCATTCCACGAAAAGTGGGTATGTGCCTCGGTCATGCCCGGCATGATGAAGCGTCCGCGCCCGTCGATGATGTGCGCGCCGCTGGCATTCACGCTATCGCCATGCTTCGATACGCGGGTAATCCGGTTATCTTCGACCAGAATTTCACCCATATAGGGGTCAGCGCCAGTGCCGTCAAAAATATTGACGTTGATAAAAGCGATTCTGTTCATGTCTCCTCCGATAGGTGGGGGATTTACTGAATTGACTTGTAAAAGGCCTTGAGCTCTGTGGCACATTCGGCGGGTTTTTCGAAGGTCGTCCAGTGTCCGCAGCCGGCAAGGATCGTGACCTTGCTTCCGGCGATGCGCTCGCCCATTGCGGTGACTGCGGCGGGTTGACCGACACCGTCTTCATCGCCGGTCACCAGCAGCGTCGGCACGGCAATTCGTTCGACTTCCGCGGGCAGCGCACCGGCGAGCGCTTCGCAGCTTTGCGCGTAACCTTCCGGCGACTGCCGCATCACGCTTTCACGTATAAGCGCGATGGTGACCGGACGCTGCGCCTTCGTTTCGGCACTCGTCGCACCCTTGACAATGGCGTCGGCGATTTCCTGCACGCCCGCGATCCCCTTCTCGCGGGACAGCGCGGCGCGAGCCCGGATGCCCGGACGACCTTGCTCCGGCGGTGCCAGCAGCGGTCCAAACAGAGCAAGACTCTTCACGAGTTCCGGATATCTGATGGCCAGATGCTGCGCGACGATGGTGCCCATCGAATGCGCGACGATGTGCGCTTTCGACATGCCCAGTTCACTCAGTACTCCTGCGAGCGTCTCGACGTAAAGCTCGATGGACAGCGGTTGCGACGGGAGCGCCGAACGTGCGCTACCTGGCAATTCGGGACGAACGACTTTCATCCCATCGAACGCGGAAAGGACTGGCGTCCAGTTGTTCGACGAACCGCCGAGACCGTGAATACAAACCACAGCCTGCCCTTCGCCCTCGACCTCTACCGCGACGTTCCTGATCACATAGGTAGTCATTCGCCCACCTCATTTTCCAGTACGCCGACGTTCTCGATTTCAATGCGAATCACGTCGCCGGTCTGCAGGAATTTGGGCGGATTGAAGCCGATACCGACCCCGGCTGGCGTGCCGGTCGCAATCACATCGCCCGGTTGCAGTTCAATGCCGGCGGATAATGTTTCGATAAGCGTCGGAATGTCGAAAATCAGTTGTCGGGTGTTCGAGTTCTGACGCAACTCGCCGTTGACCCAGCACTTCACGTCGATGTTCTGACCATCGACTTCGTCCGCGGTGACGAGATACGGGCCCATCGGGCAGAAACCGTCCAGTGATTTGCCGATGAACCATTGCCGATGCAGCTTCTGCAAATCGCGGGCGGTGAAATCGTTGATGACCGTGTAGCCGAACACGTAATCCATCGCGTTGGCCTTGCTGATACCTCGCCCCGCCTTGCCGATCACCACACCGAGTTCTGCTTCGTAATCGAGCTGGCTGGCGACGCCGGCGTGGCGCGGAATTTTCTCGCCCGGGCCGATCACCGTGCTGGCCGGTTTCGTGAAGACAACGGGCGCTTCCGGCGCGTGTTCGCCATCTTTTGCACTGCTGTCGAAGCCCGACTTCTGGAATTCGGCTGCGTGCTCGTGATAGTTCTTGCCCACGCAGAAGATATTGCGTCGCGGCCGGTCGATCGGCGCGAGAACCGTCGCGCTGCTCAACGGGCGGCCCTCGCCACGCGGCTGGAGATCGCGCTTGAATTCGTCGAAGCGCTGGACCAATTGGACCATATCTCCATTGAATTCCGAGGCCAATCTGGACACAGGCCAGAACACTGATTTATCGGTATCGACTAAAACGATAAGCGCGGTGCCATCTACACGGAGATTGGCAAGTTTCATAGAACGACTCCTGAAGTAGTCCAATTGGTTTTAGGTGGAAATACTGTAGAACCATATTGGATTACTATCAAGTGAGGGTTAACCAATACATCTACCAATTGGTACTCCTTGTGATATGATTCTCACGATGAAAACCGGGAGTATTCAAATGGGCGATGTCGAGGCGAAGAGCCCTGTACGAGCAGCCGGCGCGAAGGCGCTGGCGGCTTATCTTCGCGATGAAATTGCATCGGGTCGCCTGGGTGACGGCGTCAAACTTCCCGCTGAACGTCAGTTGAGCGAGCAGTTCGGCGCATCGCGCGGCGCTGTCAGGCGCGTCTTGCAGGACCTGAAAGACCGTGGCCTGATCACGCAGGCAGTGGGCAGCGGGACCTTTGTGCGTCCCGGCGCGGCAAAAGCACTGCCGGCACCGGAGATCGTCATTGACGAGATAGCCGGGACGCAGACGAGCCCTGCCGAACTGATGGAAGCGCGACTCCTCATCGAACCGCTGATGCCGAAGTTGATTGCGCGCAATGCGACATCGTCCGACTTCGCGCGAATGATGGAGTGCATCGAACGCTCGGAAGCGGCGCAATCGGTGGAAGAATTCGAGCGCTGGGACGGCGAGCTACATCGCACGTTCGCGCTGGCAACGCATAATTCGTTCTTCCTCAAGGTGCTGGAACTGACGAATCGCGTCCGCGAACAGGGCGAATGGGGTCGACTCAAGCGTCACTCGCTGACCCCGGAGCGGCGCAAGGAATATGAGGCACAGCACCGGGCGATTGTCGAAGCGCTACGTGACCGCGATGCGGATCAGGCGGGGGACGTGTTGACTGAGCACCTGCGGCAGATTCAGCGCAACCTGTTCGGTATGTGACACCGTCGGCCAACGGTGCGCGAAGCGCCGTTGATGTCGCCCCGGTTCCCCCGGCATCAGAACCGCCACGCCAGATCTCCGAAGATGCCCTGGTCCCGGAAGCCGCTGCCGAACTGGCCGTTATACGACACGCGCGCGGACAGATTACGGGTCAACGCCGTTCCGACGCCTGCCGACATCACGGCGCTATCGCGCGTGACCGGCACTCCGGCGACATTGAACGGCATGCTGCCTCGCAATGCCAGAACGGAAGTGGGCGTCGAATTGCCGTAGGCATGACGCCAACCCAGCGAGCCATTTACAACGAGTGTGATGCGGCCCAGCATCAATGCGGTCGATGCGCGTGCACCGAGCGTCGAGTACGCCATGTTGATCGTGTCGCCGCTTGCGGTGAGCGCAGCCGCATTGCCTTGCTCGCCGAATCTATCCACATGCAGGTTGACGTACGCCAGGTTCGCGAAAGGCTCGACCTTCACGTTATTCACGTCGAAGCGATAGCCGAGCTCGCCGAACACCTGCGCGGTGCCCGCATCGTAGCTCGCATCGAGGTGGTCCACGTAGCCGTCGAAAGCGACCGCCCGGCTGGTGCCGATGCGATGCCAGCTATAGCTCGCGCCGAGGCGCAATCCGAGCGCCCCCCATTGCGATCCGCCGTACACGCCAAGATGATAGTCGTCGCTCGAACCCGACGACATGCGTTCGTCCGCGTCGAACGTCGAATGGTCGTAGCCGCCGAATAGACCCGCGCGCCAGTTCCCGAACACCGGTGTATCCGCGCCGACGAACACGCCGCCTATCGACTGGCTGATTCGTGCCGCGTTGCCGTCGCCCGAAATCGAGCCCCAGGAACCGAAGCCGCGCGTCCACACGACGGTGTCTTGCGGGTTGCACGTCGTGTCGCCCGCGCGTGGATTGACCGCCGCGGTACGGATCGCCGCCTCGCTGGCGCCGACACCGCAGTAGGCATCGCGCAGCCGGTCGGTTGCCGCGTCGCGCGTTGCGCTGCTCTGCTCCAGCAGCACCGTCTTCGCCGACGCATGAATCTCGCCGGATAACTGGTCGAACGCGCCACGCGCGGCGGCATCGGTCGGCAACTCACCGATCGCCGCGCGCAGTGCGCTACCGGCAGCCAGCGAATCGAGCGCGCCGGCCGCCGCACGTTGATTGGGCGTCAGCGCGGCGGCCGCGAATTGACGAACCTGCTGCGCGCTCAGGTAGACGTTGTTCGCGTCGTAACTGTCCGCCAGCCGGTAGAACGCCGAGATGGCGGTGTCGCCGGCCAGCGTATAAGTGCCGCTGACGCCATCGGCCGCGGTCAGCACCGTATATCGCGCCGTTGGCAAGATGACGCCCGACGGCGGCCCGCTCACCTCGAGAATCGCGCCATTCGCAAGGGTCGCCTGGCCGTTGACCGTGATGCGATCCGATGCGGCAAGCCCGTCCCCGAGTTGCGCCGCGTAAGTCGATCCCGCCAGTTGCGAATAGGCGCCATTGACGGTGAGCGTGCCGACCGAATGGCCCGGAGCGATGGTTCCGCCGCCGCTGATCGTCGCGCCCGCCACGCTGCCCGTGCCCAACAACGTTCCGCCGCGGCCGACCGTGACCGCGGAGTTGACGAGCGCGCCGTCTACCTGCAGTTGACCGCCCTGAACGTTCGTGCCGCCGGTGTAGGTGTTCGTGCCACTCAACCGCTGGAGGCCAGCGGCAAGCGTCAGCCCTCCACCGCCCGCGATCGTGCCGCCGAAGTCTCCGCTGGCGGCCGTCAGCGTCAGGGTGCGTGCGCCGAGCGCCACGTTGCCGGCGCCCGACAGGCTGCGGATCGACTCGTCGGCCGCCGCGCCGGAAATATCGAACGTGCCGTTGGCCGTCACGCCACTCGACTGCGAAATCGAGCCGGCTCCCGCTAGCGCCAGCGTCCCGGCCGAAATCGTGGTGGCGCCGGTATAGGTGTTCACCGCGCTCAGCACCAGATTACCCGAGCCGGTTTTCACGAGATCCCCCGATGCCGTGCCGTCGCTCAGGGTTCCGGACAGCGTGCCGGTTAGCCCCGAATTGACGTTGACCGTCGGGTCACCGGACAGCCTGACTGCGTTGTTCAACGTGAAGCTATTGCCGAAGTCGAGTGTGGTGTTGGCCGCCATCGCCAACGTACCGGTTCCGAGCGCCGTCGCATTGCCAGGACTGAGGGTGCCGGCGTTCAATGCCGTGCCGCCGCTGTAGGTATTGGCGCCGCTCAGCGTGAGCACACCGGCGCCGGCTTTGGTCAGCGCGCCGCTGCCCGACAGCACGCCCGACCACGTCGCGCCGATGCCGTTGGTGTCGATGGTCGAGGTCGTGCCGCTCATCAGCGTGGCATTGACGTCCGTACTCAACGCCGGGCCAACGACCTGTATCGTTCCTCCGCCGAGATTGAAGGCGTACGTGCCGCCCAGATTGTTGTAATCGCCGGACAACGAACTTCCGCCGATCTGTAGCGTACCGCCCGCCAGGTTATACGTGCCGCTGCCCACCGCGGCGAGATACAGTCGCGACGCGTTGCCGACCGCAAAGACCCCGCCGGTCTGGTTGATCGTGCCGGTGCCTCCGCCGGGCGATGCGAGGTTCGAGCCGATGAACAACGCGCCGTTCGCGAGGTTGAAGGTGCCGCCGCTCAGGTTCAGCGTGCCGCTGCTCGACGTGCTGCTGGAGGCGTTGCGACCGAGCGTCACGAAGTCGGTGGTGGCGGTGCCGAACGTGACGGTGCCGCCCGCCAGGTTGTAGGTGCCCGTGCCGCCCTGATTGCCGATGTTCAGCGCCACGCCGGGCGTGCCGAACACGACGTTGCCGCCGGTCTGATTGACTGTGCCGGTACCGCCGAAGTCGCCGACCTGAAGCGCGTTGTTGAACGTGAGCGTGCCGCCGCTCACGCCCAGCGTGCCGGACAGCGTCGATCCGGGAACCTGCGCAGCCAGTGCGTTACCGAGGCCAAGCGACAGATAGTCGATCGTCGTGTTGCCGCTGGTAAGCGCGAGTCCGCCGCCGACCACGAACGCCGAGCCGCCCCGAATCGTGGCGCCGTCGATCGTCAACAGCCCCGCACCGGTTTTGACGAAGCTGCCATGCTGCGAGTTAGTTGCCGCGCCCGTGTTGACGATCATGCCGGAGAAAACGGTGCTCGTCCCGTCGATGCCGACGACGAGCGTGTTCGTGCCGTCGATTATCGCGCCGCCGCCCGACAGGTTCGGTAAGGGGACAATGGCAGTCGTGACGCCCGAGATATCGAAAGTGCCGTTGTTGACCATTCCGCTGGTCGAATTGATGCTGCCATTGCCCGTGAGTGCGAGCGTGCCGGCGGCGATGGTCGTCAGGCCGGTATAGGTGTTGGCATTGGTCAGCGTCAGCGTGCCGTTACCGGCCTTGGCCAGCGCGCCGCCGCCCGACAGCACGCCCGACCACGTCGCGCCGATGCCGTTGGTATCGATCGTCGACGTCGTGCCGCCAACCAGTGTTGCATCGACATTCGCGCTCAATGCCGAGCCGATGACCTGTATCGTTCCGCCGCCGAGATTGAACGCGTAGGTGCCGCCCAGACTGTTGTAGTCGCCGGACAACGAGCTTCCGCCGATCTGCAGCGTGCCGCCCGACAGGTTATAGGTGCCGTTGCCCGCCGCCGCGAGATAGAGTGCCGATCCACTGCCGACCGCGAGCGTCCCGCCGGTCTGGTTGATCGTGCCGGTACCAGTGCTGCCCGACTGGTTCGAGCCGATGAACAGTGTCCCGCCCACGAGGTTGAAGGTGCCGCCGCTCAGGTTCAGCGTGCCGCTGCTCGCTGGATTGCCTTGCGTGTTGCGCCCGAGCGTCACGAAATTGTTAGTGGTGCTGGTACCGACCGTGACGGTACCCCCCGACAGGTTGTAGGTGCCCGTGCCACCCTGATTGCCGATATTCAACGACACGCCGGGCGCGCCGAACACGACGTTACCGCCCGTCTGCGTGACTGTGCCGGTACCGCCGAAGTCGCCGACGTGAAGCGCGTTGTTGAATGTGAGCGTGCCGCCGCTCACGCTCAACACGCCCGACGAAGTCGATCCGGTCAGCGTAGCGTTATTGATGCCTAGCGAAAGGTAGTCGATCGTGGCGTTGCCGCTCGTGACCGCGAGTCCACCGCCCACCACGAATGCCGAGCCGCCCCGAATCGCGGCGCCGTCGATCGTTAGTGTTCCCGCGCCGGTTTTGATAAAAGCGCCCTGCTCGGCCGTTGGCGAAGTTGCGGTGCCCGCGCTGCTGATCGTCCCTGAGAAACTGGTGTTCGTGCCATCGGTACCAACGACCAGTGCCGTGTTAGCGGGAACCAGGATGAGTCCGCTACCGGAGAGGTTGGTCAGCTCCGTCACGGTCTGCGCGGATGCCGTCACCGATGAAACGCCGAGCAGCCAGATTGCGTGGAGGATGCTGAGACGGTTGAGCCGCTTGTGCCGCGTCGATAGCCGGGCTGGCAACGCGTCGCGCGCGTAGCGAGCATGAGCGTCCAAGGATACACAGCAATTCCACGCGACAGCCATGGCAGTCCCCTCGCTTATACGCCGGTGGCCCCTCGCCATGTCCGCCGTTACGAACTCCGCTCAGCGAGACAGTCCGATCTCCAGTCGATTTCGAAATGACCTCTTCTGGAATGACGTTACCTTGATCGTAGTGCAGCCAGGCTCTTTAAAAATGCCTGTTTGAGGGACTTGTTAAGAGTAGATACGGAGATTGAATTGTCAAGAAAAACGCAAAGTCATTCAAAGACAGACTGTTCAAAATTCGACACTGCCCGCGTCGATAGAACCTTCAATCGCAGAATCCACGAGTTGCCTCGAGCATGAGCCAGGCGAACGTCGCACTGACACGTGTGGCGCAGGCGTGGTTTGTGTAGACCCAACGTGCGGGCATTCGGCAATCCGGTAAGGAATTCCAATCGTGCCAAAGCAACCGCGGGAATCAAGGGAGGTCGAACGGAGTATTCGACCCAGGCCTCCCCGCAAAAATCTGAAGTTCGGCCTTATGTCTGAGGTAGCATCGACAACGCGCGAACGACGGGCTAGCGGCAGGATCGCGAGGGCTTGCCCGACGGGATCAGTCATCTCCCTCGGTCGACTTCCGCAGTCATCGCGGCATCGATCGATATGGTTCGTTATCCGTACTGTCTGCTTCCTCCCCACTTCGACAGGGCTATCCGGTCATGAACGAATACTGCATGTTCAAGGGAAAACTGCTGCGTGCCGCGCCTTTCAAGGATGCTTACGTCGGCAGTCCACACTATGTGATTACGATCAGCGGCAACGACAACAAGCCGTTCAATCTCGTCGTCAATTCGGCGTCGACCGAACCGGGCGAAGACGGCAACGACGACGTGTATTTCTATGCCGACCTCAACTTCGACGATCCGCTGACCGCCAAGCTGCAGGCGCTCGATCTGGGCCTCTATACAAGCGGTTTTCCACGGCTCGATTACTTCCAGGACAGCAGTCTGCTCGACCTGCACCGGATGCGGCCGATTCCGTACAAGGATGAAAACGGCAACCGTGCCGACGTCAACGACGTCATCGACGGGATCCTCAGCATCGACGAAAGCCAGCCGTCGCAAAGCCTGCCGTTCGACAACGGCAGCGGTCAGTTGCATAACCGGGACTTCTGGACCCCGACCACCGCAGGCATCGTGGTCTACGGTTTCGGTTTTCTGTTCGTGCCGAAACAGGACGGGCTGCACGAAACCCACATGAATCAGGGCAATCCGCGCGGCCCGCATTACAAGGAAAACGGCGCGTTCCAGGACGGCGCGGTGATCGTGCAGCGCGCCGATGGCTTTGCCGCGATGTTCACCGCGTTCCAGACTCAGTATCTGCCAACCAATGCGGGCGGTTTTCCGACGCCGGATGCGCGGCCGTTGCCGGATTACATTCGTGGCGGTTGAGTCGTCGGCTTATCGTGCCGAACTTCGCGCTGGGCTTCGCGATGGACTGGCGGAAGCACCGGCAATAACCAACGGCAACCACCAGCCGCAACGACAGGCCGCGCCCTCACTCAGAAGCTATGCCGCAGCCCCGCCATCAAACCCAGTTGCCCCGCGCCCGGCGCGGGCGTCGTCCCGCCGCCGCCCTGGCTCACCGTATAGGCCGCCTTGTCGCTATTCCACAGATACGCGCCCTGCGCATAGAGCGACGTGCGCTTCGACAGCAGATACGTGGTGCGTAACGCGGCAATCGTGCCGCGCGTATCGTTGCGGCTGTTGACGATGTGATACACGCCGCCATCGACGATGAACGCCGGCGTCACCAGATACGACGCCGTCAGATAGTACTGATCGGAGTGCACGTTCGGCGTGGCCGACGACACCGTGTCGACGCGTCGTCCGAGCCAGCCGCCGCCGAGCCGCAGATCGCCGATATGGCCGTAGCCGTTCAGTTGCATGCGCACGTCGGTATCGCTCGGGTTCGTGAAGGCGAACGACGCGGTGCCGTCGAACATGTTCGCCATCGCGCCCGGGCCGCCGTGCTGCTGATCGTAAGCCGCGGCGACGCCGTAGCCGTTGCGGTCGTAGCGCAGCATCGCCGACCACTCGCGGCAGGTCGGCCCGCTGCCCGCGGTCGGTCCCGCGCAGGTGCCCTGTCCCGGCGAATTGCCGGTGCCCGCCGCATCGCGGCCGAACGACCACGTCGCGCCGAGCGTGAAGCCCGCATAGCTGCCCTTGTAGACGATCGTGTTGTCGCTGCGCGAGCTCGGCAGATACTGATCGAACGACGCGGTGCCACCGTAGATGTCTGGGCCGAGCAGGTCCGCATCCGACAGCGCCCAGAACGTCATCGTGTATTGACGGCCGAAAGTCAGCGCGCCGTACGGCGTATTCAAGCCGACCCACGCCTGACGGCCGAACAGCCGGCCGCCCTGGTTCAGCGTGCCGTTGCGCATATTGAAACCGCTTTCGAGCGTGAAGATCGCAGCGATGTCGCCGCCCAGCGCTTCCGTGCCACGCAGGCCCCAGCGCGACGGCATCGAGCCGGTAATGCCCGGCATGCGCACCACGCTATCGCCCGCCGCATTCGCGTGCGACACATATTCGATCCCCGTATCGACGATGCCGTACAGCGTCACGCTGCTCTGCGCATACGCGGCTGTACCGATACCCGACAACATCAGTGCTGCGGCAATCCGTAGTTTCATAGTCTCCGTGAACCCTTATTGAAGGTTTGTTTTAGTTGGTAGGCCTGATCGAACAGGCGTGCGGCATCCGTGGCGCGCGCGGATGTTCTCCGCGCGGCCCGCAAAATTGAGGGGAAATTCGGATCGGGCGAAGCCGTCCTCGCGATGCGAACGCATCGCGAGAGACTGCGCTACGCCCAGGCCATGATCAGGCCACTGCTCAGCGTGAGATCAGCGCGCCCGCACGGCACCGCCGCGCGGAATATGTCGCTGCACGACCGCCAGCGCGATCATCACGACCGCCATCGCAATGCCGAGCATCAGCAGATAACCCGACGCGCCGCCCGCGGTAATCACCGCCGCGCCCGCGAACGCGCTCAGAATCGCACCGACGCGGCCGAACGCGAGCGCGGAGGCGGTGCCGGTGGCGCGCACGCCGGTCGTGTAGACGTACGCACACAGCGCGTACATCGTCGATTGCACCGCGTTGACGAACAGGCCGTGCAGCGCGAGACCGAAGATCATCAGCGTGGTGTGCTGCGTCGCGCTGACGCCGACCAGCATCCATGCGCTCGCCACGCCGCCCGCGCAGCACAGCAGCAGCGGCCAGCGCGAACCGTAGCGGCCAATTGCGAGCGCGCACAGCACCGCGCCGATCACGCCGCCGAGGTTGTACGCGCTCAGTCCATAGCCCGCGAGCGACACGCTCAGGCCTTCGCTCGTCAGCATCGACGGCAGCCAGCTGAAGGCTGCATACACGGCGAGCAGGCACATGAAGAACGCGCCCCAGATCGCGATGGTGTCGCGCGCGCGGCCATCGCGGAACAACGCGGTGAAGCCGACGTGTTGCTCCGCACCCTGCTCGCGCAAGTCGGTGAAAGTCGCGTCGGCCGACACGTCGCGCGCCATGCGGCGCAGCAGCTTCACCAGTTCCGGCCAGCGCTGCGGACGGCGCGCCAGAAAGCGCGGCGACTCCGGCAACGCGAACAGCAACACGACCGCCAGCACGAGCGGCAGCACGCCACCCGCGACGAACAGGCCGCGCCAGCCATACACCGGCAACACCTGACCCGCGAACAGACCCGCGACCATGCCGCCCAGCGGCACGCACAGAATCGTCGCCGTCACCGCGAAGGTACGAAAACGCGCGGGCGTGAATTCGGCGGTCAGCGTGGTCGAGGTCGGCAGCGCGCCGCCGATGCCCAGCCCCGCGATAAAGCGCAGTGCCGCGATGGCCGCGACGTTCGGCGCGAGACTGATCGAACAGGTCGCGACACCGAACACGAACACGCTGCCGATCACCGCCCAGCGTCGGCCGAAGCGATCGGCGAACAGCCCCGCGAACGCGCTGCCGATGCCCATGCCGATCAGCCCCGACGCGACCACCGGCGCAAACGCGTTGCGCGTGATGCCCCACTCCTTGATCAGCATCGGAATCGCGAAGCCGATCAGCTGACTGTCGAAACCATCGACGACGATCGACAGCGCCGCGAGCACCACCGCAATTTTCTGCAGCAGCGTATAGGGGCCGTCGTCGAGCGCATGGCCGATGTCGACCGCGCTGCCGCCGCGCGCGATGCCGGCGAGAGCCGCGTCGTCGCGCGCGGTCGAGGCCGCGGCCGAAGCGGGAGGAACGTAATTCATCAGCTTGTCTCCATGGTTTTTGCGCTGCGTGCGCATTTATCGATTCTTTGCTCGTCGGTATGGCCGGCGCGGCATGCGCGTGGCCTCTCCGATTCGCGCCCGAGCCATCACGTTCGTGCACGACTTCGGGCCCAGCATCCTTCCGGTCTTGCGCCGGATTCGTTGCGGATTCAGGCGCGCATTAACGTGAAGCGCGCGCGTCGACGAGTCTCACCAGGTGCAGCAGCGTTTCGGTGCACGGCGCTGAAACGCCCTCCGCGCGAGCCGCTTCGACCACCGCGCCGTTGATCGCCTCGATCTCGGTCTTGCGGCCGGCCAGCACGTCCTGCAACATCGATGGCCGATGCGCGCGATGATTCGCGAGCGCAAAGCGCACGTTGTCGACCACGTGCGCTTCGTCGAACGCGATCCCGCTCGCGTGCGCGACCGTCGCGACCTCGGCGACGATCTTCAGCGTCAGCGCCTCGCCATCCGGCACGTTCGACAACTCGCCGACCGTGCATTGCGTCAGCGCACACAGGCTGTTCAACGCCGCATTGAACGCGACCTTCTCCCAGATCGCGGACCACACGTTGGGGTCCGCGACGCAGTTCAGGCCGGCCGAATTCAGCGCATCGACGGCACGCCGCACATGCGCGTGCAATTCGCCGTCCGCGTTCATCAGACGGATTTCGCCCGAGCCGTGCGAGCTGACCTGCGCGGCGCCGGGTTTGTCGGCGGGCCACGTCGTCATGCCGGCCATCACGCGTTCGCGCGGCACGTGGCGCGCAATCCGCTCGACGTTGCCGAGACCGTTCTGCAACGACAGCACCGCCGTATGCTCGCCGAGCAGCGCTCGCGCCGACGTAAGCGCGGTTTCCGTGTGCATCGTCTTCGTGAAAACGATCAGCAATTCCGGCGCGGCAGTGGCCTGTTCGGGACGGCAGCCATGCAAAGCGCTGACCACTCGCGCGCCCGCATCCGTCGTCAGATGCAGGCCGTCGCGGCGAATCGCATCGAGATGCGCATCGTCGATATCGACGAGCGTGACGCGATGGCCCGCCTCAGCAAGCAGGCCGCCGAACAGCGAGCCCATCGCGCCCGCGCCGAGAATCGCGATATCCATAGCGTCACGCATCGTGATTTCCTCGCTTAGAACGGATAGTGACGCGGCGTGGTTTGCAGCGTGACCCAGCGCAGATCGGTGAATTCCGCGATCCCCGCCTTGCCGCCGAAGTGGCCGAAGCCGCTCGACTTCACACCGCCGAACGGCATCTGCGCTTCGTCGTGCACGGTCGGGCCGTTCACGTGGCAGATACCCGACTCGATGCGCTTCGCGACGTTCAACGCGCGCGCCGTGTCGCGGCTGAACACCGCGGCGGACAGGCCGTACTCGTTGTCGTTCGCGCAGGCGATCGCCGCTTCTTCGCCGCTCACGCGCACGATCGGCTTGACCGGACCGAACGATTCGTCGCGATAGATGCGCATTTCCGGGGTCACGCGATCGAGCAGCGTCGCGGGCATCAGCGTGGTGTCGCTCTTGCCGCCGCACACGAGCGTCGCGCCCTTCGCGAGCGCATCGTCGATCAACGCATTGCAGCGCTCGACCGTGCTCATGTCGACCACCGAACCGAGTACGACCGGCCCGTTGCGCGGATCGCCGAGCGGCAACGCGCTCGCGCGCGCCGCGAGTTTCTCCACGAATGCATCGGCAATGCTGTCGTCGACGATGATCCGTTCGGTCGACATGCAGATCTGGCCGGAGTTTGCGAAGGCGCCGAACACGGCCGCATCCACCGCCGCGCCGATGTCGGCATCGTCGAGCACGACGAGCGGCGCCTTGCCGCCGAGTTCGAGCACCGACGGCTTCAGATTGCGTGCGCAGGTCTCGGCGATGATGCGGCCCACGCGCGTCGAGCCCGTGAAGTTCACGCGCCGCACGGCCGGATGTTCGATCATCGCATCGACGATGCGCGCGGCGTCGGCCGGCGCGTTCGTGACGAAGTTCACGGTGCCGCGCGGCAGACCCGCTTCCTGCATCGCCTCGATGATCAGGCCATGCGTGGCCGGGCAGATCTCCGAGCCCTTCAGCACCACCGTGTTGCCGCATGCGAGTGGCAGCGCGATCGCACGGACCGCGAGAATCACCGGCGCATTCCACGGCGCGATGCCGAGCACCACGCCGGCGGCCTGACGCACGCCCATCGCGAGACTGCCGGGCACGTCGGACGGAATCAGCTCGCCGGCGATCTGCGTGGTGAGCGCGGCCGCCTCGATCAGACCCGCCGCCGCGAGATGTACGTTGAAGCCCGCCCAGATGCCCGACGCGCCGGTCTCCGCGGCCATCGCCGCGGCGAACGCATCGGCCTTCGCTTCGAGCGCGTGAGCGGCTTTGGTCAGCAACGCGCGACGCTCGCTCGGGCCGAGCGCGGACCACACCGGGAACGCCGCCGCGGCGGCGTCGACAGCGGCGACCGCATCGTCGACCGTGGCGGCCGGCGCGCGCGTCGCGACTTCGCCGTCGAGCGGATTGCGGCGCTCGAAGGTCGCGCCGTTACGCGCCTGCACCTGTTCGCCGGCAATCAGCATCGATACGTTTTTCATCGTTTCTCTCCTTGTTTCGAATCGGAAGTGCGCGTTACGCGACGACCACTTCGACGAGCGTCGGCCCCTGCTTCACGTCGGCCGCCGCGAGCGCGTCGCGCAACACGCCGGCGAGTTTAGCCGCTTCGTCCACCCGTTCGCCAGCGCAGCCCATGCCCGCGGCAATGGTCACGAAGTCGAGCCCCGGCAGATCCGTGCCCTGCACCGGCTCGTGCGGCGCGAAACCGAACACCGGCGCGAAGTCCTGCAGCGCCGCATAGCGCGTGTTGTTCAGGATCACGAAGGTTATCGGCAACTGCATCTGCACCGCGCTCCAGATTGCCTGGATCGAGTACATGCTGGAGCCGTCGCCGATCAGCGCGATCACCCGTTCGCCCGGCCGCGCGAGCGCGACGCCGACCGCGGCCGGCATGCCGTAGCCGAGGCCGCCGCTGTCCATCGTCAGGAACGTGCCGGCGCGCGAGATCGGCAGATAGGTCTGCATCACCGGCCGCGAGCTCGGCGCTTCCTCGACGACGATGCCGTCGGGATCGCGCACTTCGGCGAGCGTCTGCAACGCGAACGCGACCGACATGCGCTCGCCTTGCGCGGGCGGCAGCGCACGCGGCGGCACCGCGCGCGGCGCGGGGAATTCGCGCTCCTTCGGCGCGGCGCGCGCGAGCAGATCCAGCACGCCGAGCCGCACGTTGCCGACCGCCGCGATGCCTTGCGGCGTCCACGACGCCACCGCCGGATCGTCGATCAGCTGACACAGCTGCGCGCCCGGCGGCACATGCGGCCCCTTGCCTTCGACGTGATAGGTGAACGCCGGCGCGCCGATCGCGAAGATCGCGTCGTGCGCGCCGAGCAATTCGACGATGCGCTCGCGCATCGCCGGCAGGAAGCCCGCGAACAGCCGATGCGTTTCGGGGAAGCTGCAGCGCCCCGTCATCGGTGCCACGTAGACGCGCGCGCGATGCCGCTCGGCGAGCCGCACCACTTCAGCAGCCGCGTCGGCACGATCGACCGCGCCGCCGACCACGAACGCGGGCCGCTCGCACGCGTCGAGTACCGCGCCGATGCGCTCGAGCATCGCGGGATCGGGACGCATCACATGCGCGACCTCGCGATCGGGCACGCGTTCGGCCGGCTGATCCCAGTCATCGGCGGGAATCGACACGAACACCGGGCCGCGCGGCTCCTGCATCGCGATCGCGTAGGCACGCGCGATCGCGAGCGGCACGTCCTGCGCGCGCGCCGGCTCGATGCTCCATTTCACATAGGGCTTCGGCAGTTCGGTTGCCTGGGTCGCGGCGAGAAACGGATCGAACGGCAGGATCGAGCGGGCCTGCTGACCCGCGGTGACGACGAGCGGCGTGCGATTGCGAAACGCCGTGAAGATGTTGCCCATCGCGTTGCCGACACCGGCCGCCGAGTGCAGATTGATGAGCGCCGCGTTGCCGGTGGCCTGCGCGTAGCCGTCGGCCATGCCGACCACCACCGCCTCCTGCAGGCCGAGCACGTAGCGGAAATCGGTGGGGAAATCGCGGAACATCGGCAGCTCGGTCGAGCCCGGGTTCGCGAAGATCGACGTCATGCCGACGCGGCGCGCGAAGTCGATGACCGCGTCGCGCACGGTCCATGAAGCGATGCCCGACGCACCATCCTGAATGCGCTGTTCGACTGTCTGGGCGTGATTCTGCTGCGGCGCGCTGCCTGTCATACGATGTCTCCTGTCGTGTGAGCGCGTGAATTCGAACGGCCATTATCGCGACGACTGGGGTAACCGAAAATTGCCTAAATTGCAAAAAGGCATTACCTTTCGGCATGACTTACAACCTTCAGCAATTGCAGGCGTTTGCGACGATCGTCGCGAGCGGCAGCCTCGGGCGCGCCGCCGAAGCGCTGCACATCACGCAGCCGGCGCTGAGCCGGACTGTTCGCCGGCTCGAGGAACAGGTCGGCGCACCGCTGTTCGAGCGACACTCGCGCGGCATGCATCTGACCGCGGTCGGCGAGGCGCTGCTGCCGCACGCGATCCTGCTGCAGCGTGAAGCCGAGCAGGCGCGCGAGGAAATCGACGCGCTACGCGGCCTCGCGCGCGGCACGATCCGGGTGGGCGCGGTGGGCAGCATCACGAGCCTCGTGCTGCCGCTCGCGGTGAGCGGCGTGCTCGCGAAATGGCCGAATCTGCGCGTGGAGATCATCGAGGGCGTGTGGGACCGGCTCGCCGATGCGCTCGTCAAACGCGAGATCGATCTCGCACTGAGCCGGGCGATGCCCGACACCGACGAGATCACGGCGATCACCGATTGCCGCTGGGAGGACGCGAGCTACGTGGTGGCCGCGCTCGATCACCCGCTGCGGCGCAAGCCCGACCTCACGCTCGCCGACACGCTGAACGAGCGCTGGGCGATTCCGCCGCGCGGCACGGGGCCGTTCGAGCATATGCAGAGCGTGTTTGCGGAGCGCGGGCTGAGGCTGCCGAACGTGGTCGTCGAGACGCGCTCGGTGACGGCGTTAAAGAGCCTGGTCGCGCGTTCGGGTTTTCTGAGCTGGATGGCGTCGACGATGTACGTGACCGAAAGCAAGGCCGGCGTGTTCGATACGCTCGGGGTGCCCGGCGTGGTCGGACGGCGCACGCTGACCGCGTTCCGGCGGCGGCAAGGGATTCTGCCGAGTCCGGCGGTGAAGCTGCTGGAGCAGTTGAGGTTGTTGACGGCCGCGGGGATGGAGGGAGGATAGCAAGGTCACGCCTCCACCCGACGTCTTCCGCTTTCCGGATGCCGCTCGCGCGGCACTCATCCGTTTGAGTCGCGCTGCTGGAAAATCAGTGCGTTCGAAAAGCTCACCCTCATCACTTTTCGTCCCGGGATAATTCGAATTTTCAAATAATTCGCCGATGATTATCTATCGATTCAAATCCCGTATGTTTCTCCGCATTTCACGAGCAATCTTTCTGTTTTCAGTCTTTACAGACAAAACCAGAATGACAAATAGTCCGCCGCGCCGCAGCAAATCCGCCTCCGAATAAAGTCGTCAATTAGATTCTTTTGAAAACAGGCGGTCAATAGTGCGTTTACTTGATGGCACCCATATCGACGATCGGCAACAATTGCATCACAGAAAAGAAATCGGGAATCTGAGCCACGACACCCTTCCTGTTGAAGCGTGCACGACGACGAACTTCGCGCATACGCATCGACAAAGGGAAAATCCATGCTTCCTGAATAAATCCATGCAATGACATTGAGATAAGCGAAAAAATCCACACGACCAAAGAAGGCGGGGCAATCACGATGAACGGGATATATCTTCGGAGTCAGTTCGCGCGCACCTGTTTCGTGCGTTTTCCGCTAAATACGCACCTCAGTCGATTAATGCGAAATGCATTTTTCGTAATGACAGGTGTGATCGCATGTCAGTCGGCGTTTGCCGACAACGCGCCCGCATCGCAGCCGGCGG
The DNA here is from genome assembly GCF_012927125.1 of Paraburkholderia antibiotica. Lineage (GTDB taxonomy): Bacteria > Pseudomonadota > Gammaproteobacteria > Burkholderiales > Burkholderiaceae > Paraburkholderia > Paraburkholderia antibiotica. The sequence continues at coordinate 10,188 of NZ_JABBFZ010000030.1, read as the reverse complement.
AATCGCCTTCCGTCATGATGAGCAGCGGCACGAGCGCCACGATCATGATCGCGGCCGCATTGGTTCTACTGATCAGCTGGATGACGGTGATCAGTGCGCTGCGCAAGCAGAACTGGAATCTCGGGCTTGCGTTATCCGAAGAGGCGGAGTTACCTGCCGGCACGCCACCACCCGCCGCGGGCCAGTTGCCGCCGATGGCGCCGAGCGCGTCGCGGCTCATTGCGCTGATGGGGTTGATCGTCTTCAGCACCTTCTTCATCGGCATCGGTTTCTACGTGATCTGGGCCTTGTGCAATGGGCGGCCGCTCGACGGCGCCAACGACGCGTGGAAATTCTTCGCAGCCGGGTCCGCGATGTTCCTGCCGTACGGCGCGAACAAGTTCGCCGACGCGTTCAAATAACGGATCGTGGAGATATGCGATGTCGACGATCCAGAACGTCAAGCGCCTGTTCGTCCTGATGCTGGAAAACCGCTCTTACGACAATCTGTTCGGCTGGTCGGACCTGCGCGGCTGGACACCGGACGGTGTGCCGACGCAAGCGGATGGACTCGTCGGCAAAGCACAATTCGGCAACGTGGACACGAACGGCCACGTGCGGCCGATCGCACCCGGCGCGCAGTACCGGCTCGGGTTCGATCCAGGCCATGAATTCTCCGACACGCTCGTGCAAATGTGCGGCCCGACGAATGCACAGGCCTATCTCGCGCAGGCGGTGAAGGATGCGGCCAATCTGCAGAATGGCCAGTATCCGCCGCTCGCGAAGAGTGCCAACGATCTCGGCTTCGCGTGCAGTCTCGCGCTATACGGCTACGACGTCCCGACCGGCATGCGTGGCTTCACGCCCGATCAGTTGCCGGTGCTGAACTTCCTCGCACAGCAATTCGCCGTCTGCGATCGCTGGTTCGCGTCGATGCCGGGACCGACGTGGCCGAACCGCTTTTTCGCGCTCGCCGGCACATCGTGGGGACTCGACCATTCGCCGAGCAATGGCACGACGATCGCCGCGAGTCTGTTCGATGGTTCGAAGTTCGGCAACGGCAGCGATTCGCTGCTCACACGTCTGACGCCGTCCGAATGGCTCGTCGCGCATGGCGACCTGCCGCAGTCGTGGTCGCTGCGAGGCGTGGACGCGCATCCCGGGCGCTTCCTGCATCACGTCGAACTGATGAACACGTTGCAAAGTGGCCGGCTCGGCGATACCTGCTTCATCTTCATCGAACCGACCTACAGCCCGATCGACAGCTTCCGCGGCGGAGAGTCGATGCATCCCTGCGGCGACGTGCGCAAAGGCGAAGCGCTCGTCGAGCAGATGTACAACGCGATCCTCGCGTCGCCGTATTGGGAAGAAAGCATCCTGCTGATCGTATTCGACGAACACGGCGGTTTTTTCGATCATGTGATTCCGGATCGCGACCACGTCCCCGACATGCCGCTACTGAAGCGCACGCCTCCAACCGCGCTGACAAAAAACGGCTTCCGGTTCGACCGGTATGGCTTTCGGGTTCCGGCGATCGTGGTGTCGCCATACGTCAAGCAGGCGACGATCGACCATGCGTTTCACGATCACCTGGCCATTGCCGCGACGCTCGCGAAGATCGCCGGACGAACCCATCCGCCGTTGCTCGACACCGAACGTTTCGCGATTGCGACAGATCTGTCGCCACTGCTGACGCTGACACAACCGCGCAAGGCGAGCGAAATGCATCCGTGCCCGCATGCATTGCCGATTGCGTCGGCTGCCGCGCCGACCATCAACAGTGGCGCAGCGGCGTTCAATACGTTGAACTGGCCCGTCCGGAATACGTATGGCGGCGCCTGACCGCTGGACTTGACAGCGCAACGCGGATTGAGCCGATAGAAAAGCACCGGCCGTGCGGATTCATTGCTCGTTGCTGCATCGAGCCGGATAGCCAGAAGTCTGCGCGACGTGAGCAGGTCGCGGCGCTACCTGCCGTCAATCGTGCGTCAATTCCCCCAAAAATCGGCTGGTTTCCACGCGATCGGCGAGCCGTCGAGCTTCGGCGGCTCGCCGACGACCATCACGACCGTAGATATCGCCATCTTGTAGGCCGGACTGCCGGAGCGGCCAGATCCGACCGCGCGAATCGACATGCATGGGACGCAATGGCCGACTGCTTTACTATTGCCGACGGTCCACACCATACTGTCATACCGTCCGCCCTCCGCCTCCAAGGACCCGCCGATGACCACCCTGCTCACCCACGATCTCGCGTCGAAATTCGCCAACGTCGCGCTCGCGCATCTCACCCGCGAATATCCGAACAAGCTCACCCACTCGCTCGCCGGCCCGCAGGACGTGCAAGGGCCGCGCGCGCTGCATCCGATCTTCTACGGCAGCTACGACTGGCATTCGTGCGTGCATGGCTACTGGCTGATCCTGCATCTGCTCGAACGCTTTCCCGACCTGCCCGAGGCTGCACGCATCGTCGCGGTGGTCGACGCGCATTTCACCGCCGAGAACGTCGCCGGCGAGCGCGCGTATCTCGATCTGCCGCACAATCGCGGCTTCGAACGACCATATGGGTGGGCATGGCTGCTCGCGCTGAGCGCGCAGCTGGAGTCGCTGAAGATCTCGGAGGCCGCGCGCTGGGCCAAAACGTTCGCGCCGCTCACCGAGGCGTTCGTCGACCGCTTCGAGGAGTTCCTGCCGAAAGCGACCTACCCGCTGCGCGTCGGCACGCACTTCAACATGGCATTCGCGCTCGCGTTGACGCTCGACTTCGCGCGGCAGACTTCGCGCGACTCGCTCGATGCGCTGATCGTCAACACCGCCGAACGCTGGTTCCTGAACGACGTCGCGTGTCAGGCATGGGAGCCGGCCGGCGACGAGTTTCTGTCGCCGTCGCTGATGGAAGCGGAGTTGATGCGACGCGTGCTGCCGCCCGCGCAATTCGCCGCCTGGTTCGGGCGTTTTTTGCCGGACCTCGGCGCGAAGAAACCGGCGACGCTGTTCGAACCGGTCACCGTCACCGATCGTAGCGACGGCAAGATCGCGCATCTGGACGGCCTCAATCTGAGCCGCGCGTGGTGCCAACGCTCGCTCGCGCGGGCGCTGCCCGCCGGCGACGTGCGCGCGAAGGTGCTACTCGATGCGGCCGAGCTTCATCTGCAAAGCGCGCTGCCGCACGTGGCCGGCGACTATATGGGCGAGCATTGGCTGGCGACGTTCGCGACGCTGGCGCTGGAGGCTTGAGGGTCGTCGAGCGGGACGCCGGGACTTCGCGGACTCTCGGTTACAGGCGATAATCGGCCGCAAAGCAATTGACCTGAAAAGCGGAGAAGGAATGGACAAGCAGGGTTTCACCACGGGTATCGTTCACGGCGACAGAATCGCGGGCGCCGAGCACGGCGCGTTGCGTCAACCGATTCATACGTCGGTGCAATATGGCTTCGAGCGCGTCGAGGACCTGATCGGCGTGTTCCAGGGCACGAAGAAAGGCGGCTTCAACTACGCGCGACAAGGCACGCCGACGACGGCCGCGCTCGAGCGCAAGATCACCAGCCTCGAAGAAGGCGTCGGCACGATCTGCTTCAGCACCGGCATGGCCGCGATCACCGCGACGTTCCTCACGCTGCTGCGCGCGGGCGATCATCTCGTGTCGAGCCGTTATGTGTTCGGCAACACCAACAGTCTGCTCGGCACGTTGCGCACGCTCGGCGTCGAAGTCACGACCGTCGATGCGTGCAACGTCGACGAAGTCAAGAACGCGATCCGGCCGAATACACGCATGGTGTTCGTCGAAACCATCGCGAATCCGGGCACGCAGATTCCCGATCTGCAAGGTATCGGCGACGTGTGCCGCGAGCGCGGCATCGTGTACTTCGTCGACAACACGATCACCTCGCCCGCCCTGTTCAAGCCCAAGGCGGTCGGCGCGAGCCTCGTGATCAACTCGTTGACGAAGACCATCGCGGGTCATGGCGCGGCGCTCGGCGGCGCGGTGACGGATACGGGCCTGTTCGACTGGAGCGCGTACCCGAATATCGCCGACGACTACCGACGCTCGGCGGCGAAGGATCAGGGGCTGCTGCAGATCCGCAAGAAAGGCCTGCGCGACATGGGCGCGGCACTGTCGTCCGAGCAGGCGCACACGATCGCGATGGGCGCGGAAACGCTCGCGTTGCGCGTGAAGCAAAGCAGCGACAATGCGCTCGCGCTCGCAAAGTTTCTCGAAGGACACAAGGCGATCGGCAATGTGTTTTATCCGGGCCTGAAGAGCCATCCGCAATACGAAGTGGCGCAGGCGCTGTTCAAGGGCGCGTCATGGCTGCTGTCGTTCGAATTGCTCAACGCGGATCGCATGATCGACGTCGTCAATGCGCTCAAGCTGCCGATCAAGGCGACCGGTCTCGGCGACACGCGCACGCTGATCATTCCCGTCGCGCCGACGATCTTTTTCGAAGCCGGTCCGGAAACGCGCAAGGCGATGGGCATTTCCGACGGCATGCTGCGCCTGTCCGCGGGGATCGAGGATATCGACGACCTGATTGGGGATTTTGAGCAGGCGTTGAGGTTGGCGGTGTAGTTTTGTTGCGTCTTGCGCGGGGCTGCGGAGGTGGCCTCGCTTGTTTGGCGGCTGGCGGGTTGGTCTAACGACTGTTCCGCACGGTCAACTGATTCGTCACCGACCGGACTCCGCGCACCGATCTTGCCGTATTACCGGCGAGCGCGATCTGCCTGGGCTCAGGCACCCATCCCGTGAGCGTCACGACACCGAGGCTCGCCCTGACCCGAATCCCTGATGCATCCACGTTCGGTGCCCGCCCAAGGGCGCTGCGGACGTCACGACTCACCGCACTATCCGGCCTGTTCTGAAGCCGCGATGTCGAGTGCGCCACCGGCTGCGCTGTCGCACCGACATTCGTTTGCGCGACAGCCGGGATCGAACCGCAACTCATGGTGGCCATCACCAGGATCGCGCAGATTTTGACGCTCGTGTCGCTCATATTCGTGCTCCCTTTGGGATTCGACGTCGCAGACTGTAGAACTCAGTACGAGTGGTTTGACTCATTCGGCATCATTTACCAGACCAGCAACAAGTCGGTAAGCGTCATCAGATTTTCTCTGTTGCCAGCTTCAGACCCAGCCCGACGAACAAGGCGCCCATGCTCCTGGTCAACCAGGCAGAAATAGCCTGGTTCCGACGAAATGCGCCTGTCATTCTCGCCGCAAGGAAAACGTAAGTGATGCTCATGGATATTCCGACCATATTGCCAGTCACGCCCAACGCAACGAGATGTTTCACAGGGCTCGGGTCGTGTGCGCTCATGAACTGAGGAAGCAATGCGATGTAAAAAAGAGCGACTTTCGGGTTCAGGACATCACTGAGAAAGCCTTGCCAGAAGATGAGGCGCAGAGCCTTTTTCCTGGTATCGCCGACAGGGAGGGCGACTCCGCTGGAGCGCAATGCTCCCCAGCCCAGGTAAATGAGGTAAGCCGCGCCCGCCCACTTTACGGCAGTGAATGCCGTCGCGGATGCCAATACCAGCGCCGAGAGACCCGTTACAGCCGCGAGCAGATGCACGTAGGAACCGAGGTTAATTCCGAACGCAGCACACAACCCTGCCGCACGCCCCTGAGCAATCGTCCTCCCGAGCAGGAACAACATATCGGGTCCGGGGACGAGAGATAGAACGAGGCTCGCACCAATGAAGAGCATGTATGTATGCAGGCTCATGTTTCTCTGGGTCAATGTCTGAGGGAAATTGACGATGAGTATAGCCGTCTGGGGGTTGGCCAGGAGCGCACAGTCGACATCAACTTCTGGACCGTCGGCAACATCCCTCTTATTTCTTCAGCAACGCACCGTAGTAGTCGGCAATATTGTTTTCAGAACCCTTTGTAATCCGGTTGAATGCTCGTGCCCACGGCCAGAAGTTCGTACCCGAGGCGGTTTGCAGCCCGGGAAAGCGATTTCCGCCGAGCGTGACCATACCCCATTCGCCTCCATGGTTACGGCGATACACCTCTCCCACGTAACTTCCAAAGCCCTTTGCAAACGACATGACTTGCTCGTCGGTAGGCTTAGGAGCGGTGCTGGTGTACGAGGAATTCAGCTGAGCCAAAACCTTCTCGACGTTCGCTATGCTCGCATCCGACCAGTCCAGTTTGACGGCGAATTGTTTTGCTGCGAAGTCGACAGCACCCTGCGCATAAGCTTGCGCCATCTGTTCGATCTTCGGATCAGGAGTGAAAGACGGGCTTGCGTTGCTGTCTGCAAAGTCAACGTCTGCGACCGCCAGGAGTGCCCAGGCGAGCAGTGCTGCTGTCACACGCTTTGCATCGATCCTCATTGAATCCTCACTTTGAATAGGCTGATCGTACGCAACCGTCACGATGCCTCGCACGTGACAAAACGGCTTTTTCTGCCATGTCAACGGCCGATTTCGGGAAACCTGAAGGTCTGTTGAGGGGTCGTTCAGGGGTAAACGCGTCGGGCACGAATCGGCCGATACTGTTGAAAAAGTCGCTAACCGTGTGTCTCGCGAGACTTTTGGGGGTCTTCTCACCCTTGACCAACATTCGCGGGCGGCTTGCGGGTCGATCTGAGAGGTCGATTTTATCGGTTGCTGATTGCTCAGGCCGCGCAGCGACTTTTTCAACAGTATCGGCCAAAAGCGGCCGGTCGACCGCTCCACCAATTTCGTTGACAATCTGGAACAGTTGCCCGCCTCAACAGACTTGGAGAGTCCGATGTTAGTTGCCCGTCCTTCTGCTGGTGCCGTGCTGCTACTGATTGATTTACAGCAAGCGATCGACCATCCGAGTTGGGGCGTGCGAAACAATCCCCATGCTGAAGAGCAAATTAGCAGGTTGCTTGCGCGATGGCGCAGCGAGGGTTGGCCGGTATGGCATGTCCGGCACGATTCCACCGACGCAAATTCTCACTATCGACCGGGGCAGCCAGGGCACAAATTCAAGCCAGAATTCACCCCGATGAATGGCGAGCCCGTTATCCCGAAGCAGACCAACAGTGCCTTCATCGGAACCGATCTTGAAGCCCGGCTCCGCAACGGTAACCTCGATACGCTGGTTGTAGTGGGTGTGATCACGAACAATTCAGTTGAGGCGACGGTTCGTATGGCTGGCAATCTTGGTTTCCAGACCTATCTCGTTGCCGACGGATGTTTCACGTTTGCCCGCACCGACTGGAGCGGGACCGCACGAAGCGCCGACGATGTTCACGCGATGTCCCTAGCCAACATGGACTCGGAATACTGCACCGTCACAACGGCAAATCTGTTGTTGAGTGACCAAAGTTGAGGGCGGATTCAACCGGTCGATGCAACACCTAGAATCTGCGTGATCAGCGGAGGTGTTGCAAATGAAGCAGCGACCGAGAATTTATTACTCCGAGACCCAGAGAGCGCTGATGTGGGACCGATGGCGCAAGGGCGATACGATTCATCAGATTGCCAAACTGTTTGATCGAGGCCATTCTTCGATTCAGCGGATACTATCGGAGAACGGTGGCATCCAGCCGCCGCAAAGGCACCGCGCACCACAGGCATTGACGCTCGCGGAGCGCGAGGAGATTTCCCGCTCTCTGGTATCCGGATTATCGATTCGATCGATAGCAGCCAGGCTGGGGCGCGCTCCTTCCACTATAAGTCGCGAGTTGCAGCGCAACGGAGGCAGCCAAGGCTATCGAGCAAGCCAGGCGGATGCATTCGCCTGGGAGCGGGCACGTCGGCCGAAGGTTTGCAAATTGGTGCAAAACCAGACGCTGGCGCGAGTTATCGCTGCAAAGCTGAATCTGCAGTGGTCCCCTGAGCAGATTGCTGGTTGGCTCAGACATGCTTATGCGGTCAACAAGGACTATCTGGTGTCGCACGAGACAATCTATCGGAGCCTCTATATTCAAGCTCGCGGCGCCCTGAAAAAGGAATTGCTCGAGCACTTGCGACGATCCCGAACCATGCGCCGGTCCCGTCATCACACACTGAAAACGGAGGGCCGCACGAACATTCGCGACGCCGTGTCGATCAGTGAACGCCCCGCGACGGCGGAGGATCGCGCAATACCCGGGCACTGGGAAGGCGACTTGCTCTATGGCAACGCGACGAGCCAGATTGCAACTCTCGTCGAACGTCAAAGTCGATTCGTGATGCTGGTGAAAGTGGCCAGTAAGGATTCTGAGGCTGTGGTTGACGCGCTGATACGACACGCCAACAAGTTACCTCGGGAGCTATATAAATCGCTGACCTGGGACAGGGGTTCGGAAATGGCCGACCACAATCGCTTTACTGTCGCAACCGACATTGAGGTCTATTTCTGCGACCCACAGCATCCCTGGCAACGCGGCTCGAACGAAAACACGAATGGGCTTCTGAGGCAATACTTCCCCAAGGGTACTGATCTATCTGCCTACTCACAGGCCAGGCTGGATGCCATAGCCAGGCGGCTCAACGAACGTCCCCGAAAAACACTAGACTTCGATACGCCGGCTGAGCGATTTAACCAAATCGTTGCATCGACCGGTTGAATCCGCAAGTCTGTGCTCGCTGCTCATTCGGCTCCGTGCGGCCAGGAAGGGACACTCGCCCTCTGCACATAGATCGTCGACAAATCTGCTGTGTGCGAACACCGATTGGCAGCGCCGAATTGGAGATCGCAGGCTTCGTTAAAATAAACTGTCGTATCCGCGCCTCTCGTGCGCGACTGGGGCGAAGCTGTGCCGACAACCGAAGTGGTGAAACTATACGGAGCCGCATGGAGTGTCTATGTGCGGATCGTCCGGCTTGCGCTGGAAGAGAAGCAGGTCAAATATGACCTGGTCGAAGTGGATGTCTTCGCAGAGACGGGGGTTCCGCAGGAGCATCTGAAGCGTCACCCGTTCGGCCGCATTCCGGCCTTTGAGCATGGCCATTTCCATCTTTACGAGACAGGCGCGATCGTTGGCTACATCGATGACGCTTTTCCCGGATGCAAACTGCAGCCGGCAGATCCTAGGGCCCGCGCGAAGGTAAACCAGATCGTTGGGATACTGGACGCCTATGCATACCGAACGCTCGTTTGGGACATATACGTGGAACGCGTGGTTTCAGCTCGCGAAGGCCGGATAGCCAATGAACACAAGATCGCCGCCGCGCTACCGCGTGCCGCTGTATGTCTATCTGAACTGACCCGGCTGTCCGACGACCGTGAGTTTCTGATCGGCGGTGATGTGACATTTGCTGACCTGTACGCCGCGCCAATGTTTGCCTGCTTCATGCAGGCACCGGAAGCCGTTTCATTAATGGAAGGGTATGAAAAATTGACCCGCTGGTGGCAGCGATTCGCCGCTCGCCACAGCATGTCCCGAACAGCGCCATGAGCAACTGCGTGCGGCACGCAACGGGCCGAGGTTGTGTGAAAACGCGTGCTGAATGAGGTTCTCAAAAAAATCGGCCCTCCAGATCGCGCTGTATTGGCTTGGCAGTGACTTGGGAAGGTTAAAACGACACCCGAAAACCGAGCACTTTTGCGTTCTCACACAACCTCGGCCAGAATTGGACACTCGACGGGAATCCCGGAATCGTAAACAATCAGGCGGTGGACCATGAGATGAGGTTAAATTCAAATCACGGCCAAATCCTGTCCCCACGCACGGACCCCATCCGCCAAACAGAATGGCCTGGACGCCTCCACCTCAAGGCGAGAGCAATGCGCCAATGTGGTTAAAGACAAGCCTTACTCTGCTCCATCGTTTGCTATGCGGACTTTTGGTACTAGGCGCGCTTGTGCCCATTGTGATGCAAGTACTTGACATTCCGATTCCGTTCGATACGTCTCGGACGTTTTCGCTATTTATCCTGACTGGAGGCGTGCTCGCGTTCACACACGCCTTGCGCACTTGGATTTTGCGCCTGCCTATCCCGACCCGATACTCCCAACCGGTGCCATATGGTTATCCAGGATGGCACAGCTTTCTCCAAGCCCAGTTTGCTACAGGATGTTTCCTGTTTTTCTTCGGTGCGCTGCTACTCCTGCTTTGAGTTGCAAACGTCGCCGAGTCTAATGGCCGCTTTGTAGAAAGATCGTTGTCTCTTATGGGTCCAGAGTGTGTGAAAACGCATTGATCGCCTAAACTGAATCAACGCACTGAGACCGGGTGACTCATGAAGCGATTCGTTGAAGGCGAAGACCGCAAGCAGGTCGCACTACTTCCCGAATGCGTTGATG
>NZ_JABBFZ010000003.1 GCF_012927125.1 Paraburkholderia antibiotica | reverse complement strand
CTGACTTCGGGAACGGCTACCCGAAGCGCGACTACGTGCGGCAAATGTGGGAGTCCGACTTCGATTTCCTCACGCGCATCTGGCGGGAATGGGGGCTCTACTACCTGTTCGACGGCATGACGCTTGTACTGTGCGATTCGCCCGCCTCGCACAGGCAGCAAGACCATGCGTACGACCGCCTGCGCTATCGCGCGCCCGAAAGCCGTCATGTCGATGAAGAGCACATCTACCGGCTCGGGGTGTCGCGCCGGATCACGACAGGCAAGGTCAGTCTCGCCGATTACGACTACACGCGTCCGGGCGCATCGCTCGAGGGCGAATTCGCGAGCTACAGCGACAGTGCGCACGACGACATCGGACAGCGTGGATGGGGCGAGTATGCTCAGCCGCTGGCCGGCGCCGGCGGATTGTCCGGTGAACGAAACAATTACGAGGATGAAGCCCGGCACCTCGCGAGTGTGCGCGTCGATGCGATGCGCTGCCGGGGGCTGCGCCTGAAGGGCCGCGGCAATCTGCGCGCACTGACGACGGGGCGGACGTTCTGGCTCGAAGAACATCCACAGCGGGAAATCAATGCGGAGTATCTGGTCGTGTCGACGACGCTCGATATCCGCAATGCCGCGCAGAGCACAGAGCGGCCCTCTCCCGATGCGCGCGATGACGATGACGATAACTCACGCGATTGCATAACCGATTTCGTGCTGCAACCAGCCAATACGTTCTTCCGGAACAGACCGAAGAAGAAGCCACACTGCGCGAGCGAAACGGCGATCGTGGTGGGGCCGTCGAACCAGCCACTCTGGGTCGACGGTTATGCACGCGTGAAAGTCCGCTTCGTGTGGGACCGCGAGAGCGCAAAAGACGAACACGCGAGCTGCTGGCTACGTGTGTCCTCGCCATGGCAGGGCAACGGGTTCGGTGCGATCTGGCTGCCGCGCACCGGTCAGGAGGTCACGATCGGCTATCACGAGGGCGATCCGGACAGGCCGTACGTATCGGACCGGATGGTCAACGCGTGGAATCAGCCGCCGTGGAAGCTGCCGGATAACCAGGCGCTGTCGGGCATGCTCAGTCGCGATCTCGCCGGCAGTCGCTCCAGTCACCTTGTGCTCGACGACACACCGGGCCAGCTGCAGACACAACTCGCCAGCGATCACGCGCAGTCGCGCCTCGTACTCGGCTACAACACGCGCATTGTGCGCGAGGCGGGGCGTCAGCAGGCGCGCGGCATCGGCTGGGAACTGGCAACCGAGGCATGGGGTGTCGCGCGCGCCGGCCAGGGCATGCTGATTACGACTGAGACACGTGAAGGCGCGAGCGCGCCCGCGAAGGACATGGGCGAGACGGTGGCGCGGCTAAGCCAGGCGCGCGATATCCATGAACGCGTCGCGGGTCTCGCGCGACAGCACGAAGCGCAGGAAGCGCGGACGGATCAGCGCGATGTGTCGAAGGCGATCGACGCGCAGAACGACGCGATACGTGGGGGCGTGGCGAGTGCGGAGCGGCCCTTTCCGGAGTTGCGCAGGCCGGACATGGTGCTCGCGAGCGCGGCTGGAATCGGTCTGACTGCAGCGGAGAGTGCGCACGTCGCGAGTGGCGAACATATCGCGCTGACCGCTGGAGGACACGTCAGCGTCGCGGCGGTGAAAGCGCTGCTCGCGTCGGCGGTCGATGGCGTGCGGGTGTTCGCGCAGAACCTCGGCATCCGGCTGAAGGCAGCGTCGGGCAAGGTACAGATCGAAGCGCAACGCGACGACGTCGAGCTCATTGCGCAGCGTGTCGTGAACATCATCAGCCGGGACGGTTCGATCAATCTGATGGCGAGCCGGGAGATCGTGTTTCAGGCGGGCGGCACGAGAGTGGTGATCGATGCGCAGGGATATCGGGTCTATACCGAGGGCGAGCATCTCGTGCATGCGGCGAGTCATCGGGAGGTCGAGCCAGTCGCGATGCCGCTCGTCATGCCCATGACGGATGTTACGCAGGCGAAGGTGGCGGAGCATTTCGTGCTTGTAGAGCACATCTCAGGATGGATCATGCCGAACCAGCGCTACCAGATCACACTGTCGGATGGACAGGTGATCAAAGGAACCAGCAATGAACTCGGAGAAACATCTATTGCGATGAGCGATAACACGCAAATGGCATCCGTCACCTTGTTGCGCGCAGATGGCACGGTCGCCTCGATACACCGATCGATATTGACCCGAAACATGGACCAGTCATCTGATCAGGAACATTCGCCCAATGCCCGTTAGACGTACGCACAAGGTTGTGCAGCCATATCGTGGCGATTAATCAAACCGGCCTCACCAGCGCAGGTCGAATTCCAACCTATGCGCTCTGCTCAGCAGAGCGCTGGGGAATGCGTTTTGCACTGCTCCTTATGCTTTTGCTCATGAGCACCCTGAGTCCTCAGGCGAAGACCACCTTGTCTCAAGCAGAGGGCAGTGACATGGAGGACGTTCCGAAATCCATGTCAACTCAGGAGCAGGAGCAACTGTTTCCGTTCTTCGAAGCCGCGTTGGCTTGGGCATCAGGTACGCGTTCATTCGACGACATAGTCGAGCAATTCGGAAAACCAAAGAAATACGACACACCGGGAGTTAATACTGTCGACTACACCTACTTTCTCGGCAATAACGTGTCGATAAAATTCATGTTCGACAGGTTGTACCCAGTAGATGGACAGCCCAGTATCAAGACGGCCCTGATCGATATCGATAGCCTGACGACAACCGATATCCCGAAAGAAAGCTACGAGGTCAGGCTGAATCTGCATCGCGTCGTCCGGGGAGAATCGATCGACGGAGTGCGCGTCGAGCGCGGTTCTTATTTCGCGCCTCGGGGTGTCCTCATCGGAGGCGATCCCGATATCGTTGATTTCGTCTATCGCCAACCATTGCGGCCTGACTCTCCATACGATGTGTATGTCACGCTGACCTATAGAGGGGAATACCAGCACGACGGCCCAGAATTTCGAAGCCTGCAAAATCCGCGCGACCTGCGCAGCATTGAAATCGATCGGGTCTATTTGAGACCAGAAGAACTCGAACAACGCCGCCTCGCCCCAAGCACCCTCAGCCCCCTCACCTCACCACCTCATCCCCCACCCCCGCGCCCGTCTGCGACGTCACCGCCGCCTTCAACGCGGGCACGCAGCGAATAACGAGCTTCTCGATCTCCACGACGAAGAAAAGCAGAATCGCCCCACCGACGAGCCACACCCACGCCGCCCACGGCAACGCTTCGGTATCGAAGATGGCATGAAACGGCAACGTGTAGGTGAACAGCATCTGCAACACAAAGACGCCGGCAATCCCGTACCAGAGAAAGCGGTTGCCCAGATGCGCACGCAGCGACAGCGACGAATCGAGCAGATAGCGGATGTTGAAAAGATAGACCACCTGCCCGAGCGTGATCGCGTTGACGGCCGCCGTGCGCGCCATCTGATCCGACGCGCCGTGCGACTTCATCCAGAAGAACGTCGATAGCGTATAGAGCACGAGCGCCGCGCCGACGAACAGAATGCGCCAGATGCCGAAGCGCGTGACGATCGGCCGGTCGACCGCACGTGGAGGCCGCTGCATCACGTCGGCTTCGTGAGGCTCGAACGAAATGGTCAGGCCGAGCGCGACCGACGTGATCATGTTCACCCACAGGATCTGCGGCGCGGTGATCGGCAGCGTGAAGGCGAACAGGATCGCCACCGCGATCACCGCGCCCTGGGCGACGTTGGTCGGCAGCAGGAACAGCATCGCTTTCTCGATGTTGTTGTAGACCGTGCGCCCTTCCTTCACCGCCGCCGAGATCGACGCGAAATTGTCGTCGACGAGGATCATCCCCGCGGCCTCCTTCGTCACCTCGGTGCCCTTGATGCCCATCGCCACGCCGATGTCCGCCTTCTTCAGCGCGGGCGCATCGTTGACGCCGTCGCCCGTCATCGCGACGACCTGGCGGTTGGCCTGGATCGCCTTGACGAGCCGCAGCTTGTGCTCGGGACTCGCGCGCGCGAACACGTCGACGTCGCGCACGCACTCCTGCAGCGCCGCATCGTTCATCGCCTCGATCTCGGTACCCGACACCGCCGTCGTGCCATCGCCGATACCGAGCATGCGCGCGATCGCCGCCGCCGTGATCTTGTGATCGCCGGTGATCATCGTCACGCGGATACCGCCGTCGTGACACTCGCGCACCGCCTCGATCGCCTCCTTGCGCGGCGGGTCCATCAGACCGACGAGGCCGAGCAGCACGAGACTACGCGGCAGGTCCTCGGGCCCGAGGCTACCGCCCGCACGCAGCGCCGGGTTCGGCAGCCACGCGAGCCCCAGCACGCGCTCGCCCTGCGCGGCGAGCCGGTCGCCCTCGCGCGCGAAATAGCTACGATCGAGCGGCGCCGGACCTTGCGCGGTCTGCTGCCGGTCGCAGTGATCGAGGATCACTTCCGGCGCACCCTTGACGAGCAGCATCTCGCCATCGGCCGCGCGGTTCAGCGTCGCCATGAACTTGTGCTCGGACTCGAACGGAATCCCATCGATGCGCGGCGCGGCGACAGCCTCGGCGGCACGGTCAATCCCCAGCTTGGCGGCGAACGGATACAGCGCGCCTTCGGTGGGGTCGCCCTCCACCTTCCACTTGCCCTCTTCCTCGAAAAGCTCGGCGTCGTTGCACAACACCGACACGTGCCCCATCCGCCTGAGCACGTCCGACACCGCGCCGAGCGGCTTGCCGTCGGCCTTGACTTCGCCTTCGAGCGCGTAGCCGTCGCCGGTGACGTCGTAAGCCGCCTCCGCCGTCACGACGGACGTCACCATCATCTCCATCAGCGTCAGCGTGCCGGTCTTGTCCGAGCAGATGCGCGACACGGCGCCCAGCGTTTCGACCGCCGGCAGACGGCGGATGATCGCGTTGCGCTGAGCCATGCGCTGCACGCCGATCGCGAGCGTGATCGTGATGAGTGCCGGCAGCCCCTCCGGAATCACCGACACCGCGATCCCGACGATCGCCTGGAACAGCTGCACGAACGTCATGTGCCCGAGCCAGTGGCCCCACGAGAACAGCAGCACACTGACACACGCGATGACGATCGTGATCACGTAGCCAAAGGTCTTGATCTGGCGCAGCAGCGGCGTTTCGAGCACGCTAACCTCGGCGAGCATCTGGTTGATGCGGCCGAGTTCGGTCTGGCTGCCGGTCGCAACGACGATGCCGCTCGCGCGCCCCGACAAAACCATCGTGCCGCAAAACGCGATGTTCTCGCGATCGCCGACCGTGGCTTTCTCCTCGACCAGCGCGGAATTTTTTTCGGCGGGCACGGACTCGCCGGTGAGCGCCGCTTCCTCGGTGCGCAGATTCTTCGTATCGACGAGACGCAGGTCCGCCGGAATGCGGTCGCCCGATTCCAGCAGCACGATGTCGCCGGGCACGAGCTCTTCGGCGGGAATCAACCGCACCGCGCCGCCACGCAGCACGCGCGCCTCGGCGGACAGCATGTTGCGAATCGAATCGAGCGCTTTTTCGGCGCGGCCTTCCTGCAGGAAGCCGAGCAGCGAGTTGAGGATGACGACCGCCAGAATCACCGAGCCGTCGAGCCACAGGCCCAGCATGAACTTGATGAAACCGGCCGCGATCAGCACGTAGATGAGGATGTTGTTCAGCTGTGCGAGAAAGCGTGCAATCGGCCCCTTCTTCTTGCCTTGCGGCAGACGGTTCGGCCCATAGGTGCCGAGTCGCCTGGTCGCGTCTGCCGCATCGAGGCCCTGCGCGGGATCGACGTTGAGCTGCCGCTCGATCTCGTCGGCCGGTAGCGCGTGCCACGGCGCTGCGTTGGCGACAGAAGCCGCCTTCTCTGCTGAGTTCATCCTCGTCTCTCCCGGTCGGCCCGCCGACCGTGCTAGGTTGCCGCTAACCCGACGAGCAGCATCGCCACTGCAATCGCAGTTGCAGTCGCACTGCCCAGAATTTTTTTGTTCAGCTTTTTGATAATAGGTCACGCATGCGGCACTGCGGCGAATATTCGACCATCGGGTGCGTCGTGCATACGAATTCGCTTAGCCGAAGCAACGCCTGCTGCGCGGAAACGAGCACGCAAAAAAATGGCCGCAGCGTCGGCTGCGGCCATTTCATTTTCATCGCGGATTCAGCGGCGCCGAACCCACTAGCGACAACGCGACGTCGTCCTCACGTCACATTCATCGCCAGCGCGCTCTCCCGATAGTGCTGGCTCGCCTTCTCGGTATCGCCCAGCTGTTCATGCAGACGGGCCAGCGCGCGATGCGAGCGAATCTTCAGCGTCTCGTTGTCGGCGAGCTTCAGCGCCCGTTCGAGGAACGACTGCGCCTTGCCCCACAACTGCTGATGCAGACACAGGCGGCCCAGCGCGAACATCAGGTCGGCATCCTCCGGCCGATCCTTCTGCCATCCCTCGGCCTTCTGGATCAACGGCAACGCGTCGCCGCCCGCCGTGTCCGGATAGCGCCGCAGCAGGCGCGCGTCCCAGTTCTGCGCGAGCGCTTCCTCGACGATCTTGCGCGCTTCCTGCGGCCGGTTCAGCGCGACCAGCAGTTCGGCGGCCACGTCGGCGAGACGCGGCGAATGACGCTCGGTCGCCGACAGCGAACTCCACAGTTCGAGCAGCGCGTCGGCATTGTGGCGCCGGTCGCGCAGCAGATTCTCCGCAGCCTGCTGACGCAAGCGCACCGCGACCGCCGGATGAATCGCCTCGCGCTTCTCCAGCGTCTTCACGAGCTTCAGCACCTCGCCCCAGTTCTTCAACTGCTGCTGCGCGCGCAGCGTGATCTGCTGTGCGTGAATGCGCCGTGCGCCCTGCGTCTGCATCTCGGTCAGCGCGGTCAGTGCGCCGTCCGCGTCGCGGCCGTCGGCGCGCATGTCGGCGGTGGCCATCAGGCGTGCGTCCTGCCAGTCGGCTTCGTCGATCTGCGCGAGCCATTCGTCGCGCCGCGCGTACTCATGCATCCGATGCGCGGCCGTCGCCGCGATCAGGCCGGCCGCGCCCTTGTTGTCGCCGTTCGCGAGCGCGTCCCTGGCGGCTTTTTCCGCGCGCGAGAAACGGCCCGCATACAGGTTGCCGATCGCATCGCGCAGCGCCGCATGCGCCTTCGCGACACGCGAGCGCGCCCGATACGCGGCGACGCGCTGCGGCATGCGCCAGATGTTGCGGATGATCCGCAGCAGCGCATACAGCGCGATGAACAGCACCACCAGCCCGACGATGAACAGATTCAACGACATGTCGACGCGATACGGCGGATAGATCAGCATGATCTGCCCCGCGTCGAAGCGGCCGCCGACCGCGAGCACCACCGCGACGGCGAACAGCGCCGCGAGCCAAAGAAGTCCCCGGATCGCCATGATTAACCCCGGTTCCGGTATTGATTGACGGCCTGCAGGCTCGTGTCGAGATTCGGCAACTCGACCGCGGCTGAACCGGCGTCCACCTGCCTGACCAGATCGATGACCATCTGCGTGTCTTTCGACGACGCGTCGAAGTAACGCGCGAGCGCCGCCTGCGATGCCTGCAGATCGGATTTCAGCGTGGTCTGGTTGCGCGACAGCAGCGCGAGGCGCGCCGACAGCAGACGCATCTTCAGATTCTCGCGCACGAAGTAGCCCTGATCGGGCGCGACCAGCATCGCGTCGGCGTGATCGATACGGCGCACCTGCACGAGGCTCGTCAACTGCTGGCCGATGCCGTGCGTGACCTCGTCGAACCACACTTCCCAGCGCGGCTTGCCAGTGGCCGCGGCCACCTTCGCGGTGTCGGCCCACGTGGCCGCGTGCGGCGTGGCATGCGGGACCGGCGTTTCGCCGGACAGCGGCAGGCTGTCGACGTGATCGATCGCGTTGTCGAGCTTGATCGCGAGGCCGGTCAGATCGGTGGACGGCGCGGCCTTCAGCTTGTCGATGTCCTGCGCGATCGCCTTGCGCACCGCAACCGCCTGCGGACTATCCGAGGCGGCCAGACGCGTGTCGGCGCTTTGCAGCGCGAACAGCGCCAGTTGCGTGTTGCCGGTCAGTTGCAACTGCTGGCTCGCCGCCGACAGCATCTGGCCGACTTCGGCGAGCGTCCAGTCGTCGCGATTGCGCGCGAGATCCGAGTATTGCTGCTGCAGCGCCTGCTGCGCGGCCTGCGCATCGGCGAGCTTGCCTTCGAGCTGCGCGACCTGCGAGTCCGACTGATGCACGGTGGCGAGCGCCTGGTCGATCTTGATGCGCAACTCGTTGGCCTGGGTATCGTTGGCCTGCTGACGCTGCGTGAGCTGCTGCTCGGTGCGCACAACCTTGCGGTTCAGCGCATAGCCGCCCACGCCCGCCGCGCACGCGATGACCACGACGACCAACCACAGCAGCGGTCCGCTCGCGCTGCGGCGCTTTTGCGCTTCGTACGGCGTGAAGGGTTGATTCGGCGGCAACGGTGCGGTTGCGGACGGCTGGGGTGAAGGGTTCGTGGATGCGTTCGTTTCAGTCATGCGTGATTGAGCCGGTGAATGAGCCGGGTTGGACGATACCGGTTGGACGGCGGGAGGCACGGCGGCAACGAGTTCGACGAGGGCGCGAACTATGCGCTCGTCGCCCGCGCCGGACACCGTAATCCTATCAAAACCCAATGCCCGCGCGGTCTGCGCGATTCGGGGGTGAGGCGTGACGAGCGGCGCGTGCTTGAGTTGCGCGATTTCGCCGGCGTTCAGGTGGTCGTGCGCGAGCTCCTGCAGGTTGCGCACGCCCTCGGAGCTGGTCAGCAGCCACGCGTGCGGCGTGCCGGCGAGCAGTTCGTGCACGCGCGCCCAGGCGCCGATCGACGGCTCCGGCACGACGCGCCGGTACGCGGCGACCGCCTCGACTTCGGCGCCCGCTTCGCGCAGCCGGTCGGCGAGCCACTCGCGGCCGCCGTCGCCACGCACGATCAGCACGCGCTTGCCTTCGAAGCCCGTTTCGCCGAGCGCGGCTTCCAGCGCCGCGTACAGGCTTTCGGAGTCGAAGCTGGTGGCTTCGTCGGCGGCGCTGACGACCGGGCTGATCACCCGGTGCTCGGGCGCGGCGATGCCGTGACGCGCGAGCGCATGCACGCTGCCCGGGCCGACCACGCCGATCGGCAGCGCGTGCGGCCAGATGCCCGGATGGCGCGCGAAGGTTTGATCGACCGCGTTCGGCGACACGAACACGACGAGCGCATAGCGTTCGAGCGAGGCGAGCGCCGCGCGCAACGGCGCGTCGTCGATCACGGGCGCGATGTCGATCAGCGGGAAGTCGAGGGTCGCGAGGCCGGCCGCTGCGAGCTGTTCGGTCAGCTCGCCCGACTGGCCCGCCGGCCGTGTAATCACGACCGTGAAGGGCGTTTGCGGGGCGGCGGCCGTCATCACTCGCCGGTCGCCGCGCCGGGCGCGGGGTTGTTTGCGGCGGGACCGCTCGCGGTGCTCAGCGCGCGGACGATATCGAGCGCGCCCTGCTGCACCAGCGCATCCGCGACTTCCTTGCCCAGCGCGAGTGCACGTTCGACGCTCGGCGCCGGCGACGACGCCTGCGCGCTCAGCACCCGCTGACCGTCCGGCGTCGCGACGATGCCGCGCAGATGCAGCGCGCCGTCATGCCACGTGGCGTGCGCGCCCAACGGCACCTCGCAGCTGCCGCCGAGCGCGCGCGATACCATCCGCTCCGCTTCGACGGCCGCCGCCGTGTGTTGATGATGCAGCGGCGCGAGCCATGCGGCGACATCCTTGCGATCGGCGCGAATCTCGATGCCGAGCGCGCCCTGCCCGGCTGCCGGCAGGCTGTCCTCGGGATCGAGCAGCGCGCGGATCCGCTCGGCGAGACCCAGACGCTTCAAACCGGCCGCGGCAAGAATGATCGCCGCGTAGTCGCCGCGATCGAGCTTGGCGAGACGGGTATCGAGATTGCCGCGCAACGGCCGTACTTCGAGATGCGGATAACGCATGCGCAGCATCGCTTCGCGGCGCAGGCTCGAGGTGCCGACCACGGCACCCGCCGGCAGCGCGGCGAGCGAGTCGTACTGATTGGAGACCAGCGCGTCGCGCGGGTCCTCGCGTTCCATGATGGTCGACAGCGCGAAGCCGGCGGGCAGCTGCATCGGCACGTCCTTCAGCGAATGCACCGCGAGGTCGGCGCGGCCATCGGCGAGCGCGGCTTCGAGCTCCTTTACGAACAGGCCCTTACCACCAACCTTCGACAATGTGCGATCGAGAATCTGATCGCCGCGTGTCGTCATTCCGAGGATTTTTACGTCACAAGATGGATATAATTTGTGCAGCGCACATCGCACATGCTCGGCCTGCCACATGGCAAGGCGGCTCTCTCGCGACGCAATCACAAGCGTGTGGGGTGGCGTGGAAAACGTCTCGGTATTCATTAGCTTGCTGCTTGAACTCGGGATGGAATAACGATCAATGTTAGCACGCGCCCTTATGTTCCCAAGGCCCACGGGGGCGCAGTGCCGGAGCGGTATCGACGGAGGAGACGGGCTTTCGCGTCACGCGCGCAAGCCTCCATTCCGGTTTGTCATGCACGGTCGTTCGCGCAGCGGGCGGCGGCATGCGGGATGATGCAGTGCGGCGGCGCCGGATTTGACGGTACGCCGCATTTTCAGGATGGGCGAGCGGACCCCGTAGGTCCCGCGCCGCCTCCCTTCTCCGACGTCGGTCTCACGGTATCCCGTGGCCCGCATGCAAGTGCCTGCGTGCGGGGCGCCCGGTGGTCGCTCTGGCTGCCGTGTTCGCCGTTGCAGTTGTAGTCCGCCGCGCTCGCCGTTGTTGTCACCTTTTCGCGAGCGCCGTTCGCAGTCGCTTGTCCTCGCCGTAGCAGTCCGCTCGCAGTCCCCGTCGCACGCAGTTCACGTTGCAGTTGCTGGTTGCAGTTCCGCAGTCGCAGTTCATCAATCAACAGGCTTCCCTGAGGAACCCATCGTGACGTCTTCCGGATCGGCGCGCGCCGCGCGCCGCAACACTCAATCGCCCACCGTCAGCCCGGCCGACGCCGACCTCCCCGTCGTCGCCCCCGGCACGCCGTCGAACGCCGTCCCGCGCGGCAAGCCACGCAAGGACCCGCGCGCCGAACCGCGCACCGGTCAACGCACGCTCGCCGCGCAGGCCACCAAGGCGTCGAAGGCCGCGCAAACCGCCGTGCCCGTCAAGGCGGGAAAAGCGATGAAAACTGTTAAAGCCGGCAAGGCCGAGCAGCCCGCCGCGACCGCCGACGCGCCCCGCGCGCGCAAACCGGCCAAGGCCGCGAACGCGAAAACGCAGGCTGTCGCGAGCGAGAGCACCGTTGCGACCACCCCGCGCGCCACCAAAAAGACGAAGCTTCAGGCCGTGCCGCCAGCCGTGGCGCCGGAAGCGATCGCCGCCGTGCCCGCCACAGCCGTCACGAAGGGCGCCGCCCGTGCGCGCGAGAACAAGGACCATCCGCTGTTCCAGGACATCCGTTACCTCGGCCGCCTGCTCGGCGACGTGCTGCGCGAGCAGGAAGGCGACGCGGTGTTCGACGTCGTCGAAACGATCCGGCAGAACGCCGTGCGTTTCCGTCGCGAGGACGACAGCGCCGCCGCGCAGGCACTCGACAAGAAGCTGCGCTCGCTGACGCCCGAGCAGACGGTCAGCGTGGTGCGCGCGTTCAGCTATTTCTCGCACCTCGCGAACATTGCCGAGGATCGTCACCGCAACCGTCGGCATCGGATTCACGCGCTCGCCGGCTCGGCGTCACAACCGGGCACGATGGCGTTCGCACTCGAACGGCTCGCCGCCGCCGGCGCGGCCGCAACGCCGGTGCTGCAGCAGTTCTTCAACGACGCGCTGATCATGCCGGTGCTGACCGCGCACCCGACCGAAGTGCAGCGCAAGAGCATTCTCGACGCGCAGCACGACATCGCGCGACTGCTGGCCGAACGCGACCAGCCGCTAACGAACCGCGAGCGAGCGCACAACGAAGCGATGCTGCGCGCACGCGTCACGTCGCTGTGGCAGACGCGGATGCTGCGCGACGCGCGCCTGACCGTCGCCGATGAAATCGAAAACGCGCTGTCGTACTACCGCAGCACCTTCCTCGAAGAGCTGCCGGCGCTTTACGCCGACATCGAGGAAGCGCTGAAGGAGCACGGTCTCGACGCGCGCCTGCCGCCGTTCTTCCAGATGGGCAGCTGGATCGGCGGCGACCGCGACGGCAATCCGAACGTCACCGCCGAAACGCTCGAAAACGCGATCACGCGTCAGGCCGCGGTGATCTTCGAGCACTATCTGGAGCAGGTGCACAAGCTCGGCGCCGAGCTGTCGGTGTCGAACCTGCTGGCCGGCGCGAGCGACGCGCTGAAGGAACTCGCGGCGATCTCGCCCGACCAGTCGCCGCACCGCACCGACGAGCCGTACCGGCGCGCGCTGATCGGCATCTACACGCGGCTCGCGGCGAGCGCGCGCGTGCGCCTCGGCGAAGGCAGCGTGCCGCTGCGCAGCGCCGGCCGTGGCGCGGCGCCGATCCGCGCGATTCCGTACGACGACTCCGCCGACTTCGTTCGCGACCTGCACGTGCTGATCGATTCGCTCGCCGAGCATCATGGCGCGCCGCTCGCCGCACCGCGTCTCGCGCCGCTCGCGCGCGCGGCCGAAGTGTTCGGCTTCCATCTCGCCAGCATCGATCTGCGTCAAAGCTCCGACATCCACGAAGCGGTGATCGCCGAGTTGCTCAAGCGCGCGGGCGTCGAAGACGATTACGCGGCGCTCTCCGAAGCCGACAAACTGACCGTGCTGCTGCGTGAACTCGCGCAGCCGCGCCCGCTGCGTGTGCCGTACGCCGAGTATTCCGACCTCGTGAAGAGCGAGCTCGGCGTGCTCGAAGAAGCGCGCGTGACCCGCGAAAAATTCGGCGCGCGCGCGGTGCGCAACTACATCATTTCGCACACGGAGACCGTCAGCGATCTGGTCGAGGTGATGCTGCTGCAGAAGGAGACCGGCCTGCTGCGCGGCCGTCTGGGCGACGAGCACGATCCCGCGCGCGCCGGCCTGATGGTGATCCCGCTGTTCGAGACGATCCCCGATCTGCGCAACGCGCCGCACATCATGCGCGACCTGATCGCGCTGCCGGGCGTCGGCGCGCTGATCGAACATCAGGGCAACGAGCAGGAAGTGATGCTCGGCTACTCGGACAGCAACAAGGACGGCGGCTTCCTGACCTCGAACTGGGAGCTGTATCGCGCGGAGCTTGCGCTGGTGGCCCTCTTCAACGAACGCGGCGTGACGCTGCGCCTGTTCCATGGACGCGGCGGCACCGTCGGCCGTGGCGGCGGCCCGACCTATCAGGCGATCCTGTCGCAGCCGCCCGGCACCGTCGACGGTCAAATCCGCCTGACCGAACAGGGCGAGGTGATCGCGAGCAAGTTCGCGAACCCGGCGATCGGCCGACGCAATCTGGAAACGGTGGTGGCCGCGACGCTCGAAGCGTCGCTGCTGCCGCACGGCCATCTGCCCGCCGAATTGCCGGCGTTCGAGGAAACCATGCAGCAGCTCTCCGATACGGCGATGGCGTCGTATCGCGCGCTGGTCTACGAAACGCCCGGCTTCAAGGAGTATTTCTTCGAGTCGACGCCGATCGCCGAGATCGCTGAACTGAATATCGGCAGCCGTCCGGCTTCGCGCAAGCTGCAGGACCCGAAGCAGCGCAAGATCGAAGATCTGCGCGCGATTCCGTGGGGCTTCTCGTGGGGTCAATGCCGGCTGCTGCTGACCGGCTGGTACGGCTTCGGCAGCGCGGTCGCCGAGCATCTCGACGGCGCGCCCTCCGACGCCGAGCGCGCGCGCCGTCTCGCGCTGCTCAGGAAGATGCACAAGAGCTGGCCGTTCTTCGCGAACCTGCTGTCGAACATGGACATGGTGCTCGCGAAAACCGATCTCGCGGTCGCCTCGCGTTACGCCGCGCTCGTCACCGACAAGAAGCTGCGCAAGCACGTGTTCGAGCGGATCGTCGCGGAATGGGAGCGCACTTCGAAAGTGCTGTCGGAGATCACCGGCAAGAGCGAGCGGCTCGCGGAGAATCCGCTGCTCGCGCGCTCGATCAAGAACCGCTTCCCGTATCTCGACCCGCTCAATCACCTGCAGGTCGAACTGCTGAAGCGCTACCGCGCGGGCGACACCAACGCGCGCGTGCGGCGCGGGATTCACTTGAGCATCAACGGGATCGCGGCGGGGCTGCGCAATACCGGTTGATGACGGGTTGAATCGCCGGCCGGGATCGGCGTTGAAGTGACGCAAAACCGGGCGTGGCCAGCGAAGGCCGCGCCCGGTTTTTTTATTGCGCGTCGCCCTCGGGCCGGCTGGTAAGGTGCCGGCAACGCGCCATGCATCGGCTGCCGCTACAATAGAGGCCGCCGTGTACCAGTACAGATCATGCGATTATTCTGGTATCTCCATTACCCCTGCACGCGTTCCCCAGCATGACCACGCCGCCCTCCGCCGATCACCCGCCGCCGCTCGACGCCACGCCGGCCCGCGCGCTCGGCGACTTCATCCGCGCCCATCGCGAGCGGCTGTCGCCGCAGGCGGTCGGTCTACCGCCGGGGCCGCGCCGCCGCACGCCTGGGCTGCGGCGCGAGGAAGTCGCGCAACTTTGCGGCGTGAGCCCGACCTGGTACACGTGGATCGAGCAGGGCCGGCCGGTGTCCGCATCGGCCGACGCGCTCGCGCGCATCGCGGTGGCATTGCAGCTGTCGCGCGCCGAACGCGCGTATCTGTTCGAGCTGGCCGCGCAGCGCGATCCGGCCGAGCCCGACCCCGCTGCCGCCGATGCGCCCACCACGCTGCTGCACACGGTGCAGCTGGTCGACTCGCCGGCTTACGTGCTCGACCGGCAGTGGAACGCGCTCGCGTGGAACGAACGCGCGGCCGATCTGTTCGTCGGCTGGCTCGACGGCACGCACGACCGCAACCTGCTGCGCTACACGTTCACCGAGCCGGTCGCGCGCGAACTGATCGTCGATTGGGAAACGCGCGCGCGGCGCCTCGCCGCCGAGTTTCGCGCCGATTCGATCCGCCATCTGAACGATGCGCCCACGCGTGCGCTGATCGATTCGCTGTCCGCCGCGAGCGACGACTTCGCGCGCTACTGGGCGTCGCAGGATGTCGGCGGCCGCGAAGGGGGACGGCGCGAGTTCAACCATCCGCGCGATGGCCGCATCGTCTACGA
Source organism: Paraburkholderia antibiotica (assembly GCF_012927125.1). Lineage (GTDB taxonomy): Bacteria > Pseudomonadota > Gammaproteobacteria > Burkholderiales > Burkholderiaceae > Paraburkholderia > Paraburkholderia antibiotica. Next base: position 501,071 of record NZ_JABBFZ010000003.1, on the reverse strand, counting down.
TCAGATCACCTTCAAGCCCGCGCATCGCGAGGATCTGAAGCTGGTCGTGCTGGTGCGCGAATAGCGGCGGATCGATAACGGCGGGCTGCGCGCTGCCCATACCCGAACAGCGCACCACCCCGCGCCACCACCGCTCGCGCGGCCGCCAGCGGCTTAAGCACGCCCGCCCGGTGTTAAAATCCCAGTCTTTCTTCGCCGCGGCGGCGCTTCTGCACGGCTCGTGCACTCGCGTTGTCAGCCTCTTCACCGCTCGCTTTTAACCGCCCAACACCATGACGTCCCAACTGCACAAAAAAGGCGAAGCCTGGTCGGCTCGCTTCTCGGAGCCGATGTCGGAGCTCGTCAAACGCTACACGTCGTCGGTTTTCTTCGACAAGCGTCTGGCGTTCGTCGACATCGAAGGGTCGCTCGCGCACGCCTCGATGCTGGCCGCGCAGAAGATCATCTCCGCCGACGACCTCGCCGCCATCCAGCGCGGCATGGCGCAGATCAAGGGTGAAATCGAGCGCGGCGAATTCGAGTGGCAGCTCGATCTCGAAGACGTGCACCTGAACATCGAAGCGCGCCTGACCGCGCTGATCGGCGACGCGGGCAAGCGCCTGCACACCGGCCGCTCGCGCAACGACCAGGTCGCGACCGACATCCGTCTGTGGCTGCGCGGCGAGATCGACCGCATCGGCGGCCTGCTGACCGAGCTGCGCGTCGCGCTGCTCGACATCGCCGAGCAGAACGCATCGACCATCATGCCGGGCTTCACACACCTGCAGGTCGCGCAGCCGGTCACGTTCGGCCATCACCTGCTCGCCTACGTCGAAATGTTCTCGCGCGACGCCGAGCGCATGATCGATTGCCGCAAGCGCGTGAACCGTCTGCCGCTCGGCGCGGCCGCGCTCGCCGGCACCAGCTATCCGATCGACCGTCACGCGGTCGCGAAGACGCTCGGCTTCGACGGCATCTGCGCAAACTCGCTCGACGCCGTCTCCGACCGCGACTTCGCGATCGAATTCACAGCAGCGTCCGCGCTCGTGATGACGCACGTGTCGCGCTTCTCCGAAGAACTCGTGCTGTGGATGAGCCCGCGCGTCGGCTTCATCGATCTGGCCGACCGCTTCTGCACCGGCTCGTCGATCATGCCGCAGAAGAAGAACCCGGACGTGCCCGAACTCGCGCGCGGCAAGACCGGCCGCGTGAACGGCCATCTGATGGCGCTGCTCACGCTGATGAAGGGCCAGCCGCTCGCGTACAACAAGGACAATCAGGAAGACAAGGAGCCGCTGTTCGACACCGTCGATACGGTTGCCGACACGCTGCGCATCTTCGCTGAAATGGTCGCCGGCATCACGGTCAAGCCGCAGGCCATGCGCGACGCCGCGCTGCAAGGCTTCTCGACCGCGACCGACCTCGCCGACTATCTGGTCAAGCGCGGCCTGCCGTTCCGCGACGCGCACGAAGCGGTCGCGCTCGCGGTGCGCGTGTGCGCGGATCGCGGCTGCGATCTCGCCGACCTGACGCTCGACGAAATGCGCAGCGAACTGCCGAACGTCGCGCATCTGATCGGCGACGACGTGTTCTCGTATCTGACGCTCGAAGGCTCGGTGGCGAGCCGCAATCATCCGGGCGGCACCGCGCCGGAGCAGGTGCTCGCGGCAGTGAAAGCGGCGCGCGCGGCAGTGAAGTAAGCGGTATTGAGGCGGGCTGTGGCGCGAGCTTGCAGCGTGTCGACAGGCCGCGCTGCATGCGGACAAAAAAGCGAACCACGTTGGTGGTTCGCTTTTTTTTCGCCGCTGCGGGGCTGCGTGAAACGTGTATCGAAGCGTGATCGAAGGTAAAAGAAAGCCCGCTAGAAGCGGGCCGAAAAGACTTCCACCGATGCCTCTGGACGAGGCCTTCAAAGTGTAGGCCCGTTTCGCGCGCCGACCAATGCGATGCATATTTCCTGCCGTTACATCGACGCTAGCAACGCATGCGTGGCTCACGTACGGCACATGCACAGCTACCCACACTTCAAGCACGACGGGCGAACGCGGATTGAATCCCGGCGGTTTTTGACTACCATCGAATCACACCCTCTTCGTGCTGGTCGTCGACGATGCCCTACCGCACACCTGCTCTTCCCCGGCTTCGCCGCATCGCTTCATGCTTCGTCGCCACGGCACGCGCAAGTTCATCGCACTCGATGCGCCGACCGCGCGCGCCGCTCGCCGCGTGGTGGATCACGCTAGCCGCCGCCATGACGATGACCGTCGCCGGCTGCACGTTCACGCCGCTGCCGCGACACGAGACCGTCAACACGCCGGTCGCCGCGATCAACAGCGCGACGCTCGATCAATACCGCGACGCGGTCGCGCGCCGCATCGTCGAGCGCAATCCGTCGTATGTGCTGCAAGGCAAGCCGCAGGCGATGCTGCGCTCGCTCGTGGTGGTGTCGTTCACGGTGGATCGCAACGGACACATCGTGCAGTCGTCGGTGTATCGCACCAATGGCGACGACGAGGCCGAGAGCACCGCGCTCGCCACGCTGCGCCGCTCGGCACCGCTGCCGACGCCGCCCGGTCGACTGCTGAACAGCCGTGGACAGCTCGAGCTGTTCGAAGACTGGCTGTTCAACGACAACGGCAAATTCCAGTTGCGCGAGCTCGCGGCGCCGCAGGCGGAAACGTTCGATTGAGCATGGGTGGCGTGGGGCGCTGCGCTTTATTGCGCGGGGTCCTTCCGGCATAGCTCACGCATCAGGTCATGCTGCGTGCCGCGCGTCGTTCCGTGCATCATTTCTTCCACGCGTCATTTCCATGCGGCGCGCCGCTGATCGCCTTGTGCATGGCTTTGCGCAACGCCGACTACATCACCGCCCTGCACCAACACGCGCAACACTCACCTCATCCAGCGCCCACGACCTTACGCCGCCATTGCCGCATAACAAGCGCGCTCGCTATAATTTTCCGATTCCCCGCCGGAGCCTTCCGGTCTCGCTCACGCCGCCCGCACACCCGTTGGCGCGGCGCCTGGGCCGAATGCGCTGCCGCGGCGCCATCCGCGAACGGGCATCGCAGATAACCTCAACGAGGCCGCCGCCTCGCGCGCCACCTGTGCGCGTCGCACTGCACGTCCGGGCGATGCCGCCGCGACGGCACGACACCCGCGGCCTCACGACAATTGGAGACCCTGCATGTCCACATCGCCGATTTCCGCGGCTCAGCCCGCAAGCGGGCAACAGAGCAGCGCGCGGATCATCTTCGCGAGCTTCATCGGCACCGCGATCGAGTTCTACGATTTCTACGTCTACGCGACCGCCGCCGCGCTCGTGATCGGACCGGTATTTTTCCCGCACGGCTCGGCGACTGCGCAGGCGCTGTCGGCGTTCGTCACGTTCGGCATCGCGTTCGTCGCGCGGCCGATCGGCTCGTTCCTGTTCGGTCACTTCGGCGACCGCATCGGCCGTAAATCGACGCTGGTCGCGTCGCTGCTCGTGATGGGCCTGTCGACCACGCTGATCGGCTTCGTGCCGGGCTACGACTCGATCGGCAGCCTCGCGCCGATCCTGCTGTGCGTGCTGCGCTTCGGCCAGGGCATCGGCCTCGGCGGCGAATGGGGCGGCGCCGCGCTGCTCGCCACCGAAAACGCGCCGGCCGGCAAGCGCGGCTGGTTCGGCATGTTCCCGCAGTTGGGGCCGTCGATCGGCTTTCTCGCGTCCAACGGCCTGTTCTTCGCGCTCGCGCTGTCGCTCTCCGACGAGCAGTTCCGCAGCTGGGGCTGGCGCGTGCCGTTCCTCGTCAGCTCGGTGCTGGTCGCGCTCGGCCTGTACGTGCGCCTGAAAATCGCCGAGACGCCGGCGTTCAAGGCCGCGATCGAGCGCAAGGAACGCGTGCGCGTGCCGATCGCGACACTGTTCTCGCAGCACTGGGTGCCCACGATTCTCGGCGCGCTCGCGATGGTGGTCTGCTACACGCTGTTCTACAACGCGACGACGTTCTCGCTGTCGTACGGCGTCAGCATGCTGCACATTCCGCGGCAGACCTTCCTCGGCCTGCTGTGCATCGCGGTCGTGTTCATGGCGCTCGCGACGCCGCTGTCGGCCCGCGCGAGCGATCGCTTCGGCCGCAAGCCGGTGCTGATCGTCGGCATCATCGCGGCGATCCTGTCGGGTTTCACGATGGCGCCGCTGCTCGGTAGCGGCGAGCCGCTTCTCGTGCTGCTGTTCCTCGTGATCCAGCTGTTCCTGATGGGCGTCACGTTCGCGCCGATGGGCGCGCTGCTGCCGGAGCTGTTCCCGACCAACGTGCGCTATACCGGCGCCGGGGTCGCGTACAACCTCGGCGGGATTCTCGGCGCATCGGTGGCGCCGTATATCGCTTCGGTGCTGGCCGCGCACGGCGGGCTGCCGTGGGTCGGCGCGTATGTATCGACGGCCGCGGCGGTGAGCCTGATCGGTGTGCTGTGCATGCGCGAAACGCGCGATGAAAGCCTGATGAAATGATGTGATGCGCGGCGGCGGAACGGGATGTTCCGCCGCCGCGCGATGTGCCGCCTTCCCTCCGCCAGCCTGGGTAAATCCCCGGTCTTGCGCGTCTTTTTTGCCTGCCTATACTCCCTGTCATAACCCTATAACCAGCAGGGGGACTCTCATGAACGTCCATCTTCACAATGCGGACATCGTGGTGATGATCGCGCTGGCGCTACTCGGCGCATTGCTACTCGCGTTGCGCTTCCGTCCGTCGACATGGAGAGGCATCGTCGTCGAGGCAATCGCCGCGAACGCCGCCGCGATTGCCGCGGTCATCGCATTCGAAATGCTGGTGGCCTAGGACGGCTCGCGGCCTGGTGCGCGAACGGCCTGAACCGCCGCGCGGCTCAGGCGCTACCCGGTGTCAGGCTCAACGGTAATAGCCGTGGTGATAGTACGGGCCGCCGCCGTAGTAGTAGCCCGGCGCCGGTGCGACCACGCAGCCGCCCAGTGCCGAGGCCAGGACCGTGCCGGCGATCAGAGTCAGGATCAAGCGTTTCATGTTGTTCTCCATCGAGTCAGATTGATTCGAGTCGAATCCCCGAATGACCCGATTGGACACGATCCGCCCCCGGGCGAACGTTGCCATTTGTAAGGGAAGATCACCGGGGTGTTACAGGATCGATGCCGCGAGCCGACCTCTTCCGTCGCTGCGCATCGCCCCGACCAGATCGCACCGACATGGCGGAAAACACCGCCTATACTGCGTTGAACGTGCTGTCGCGATGCGAGCCCCGCTGGGACGTGGCGGCGGCGCACAGGCGGCGTGCTGAAGATGCGCATATGGCGCGATGAAGCCGCTGCGGGCGCGGGCAATAGATATAGACGCGTCGTTGCGCAACGACGCAGCGGTCTGACGCGGCTCGCGCGAAACGCTTAAGCGCCCAACGAAAAGCGACAGATTTAACAGCCGTGTAATCGACTTTAGCGACTCATCGACTCATCCGCGATTCCTCTCCGCCCGTCGTTCCCCGACACGGGCGTTCTTCGAGGCGCGACGAGGCATGCGCCGCCCGCGAGGGCGGACTGCGCGTCGTGCCTCTTTTCTTTTGCGCAAACGATTGCGCTACGTGGGAAAACGGCGATTCAGGCCGCGGCTGTGCCGTGCTGCAGCGCGAACATCGGCGCGTCCGCATACACGTAATCGATCGCTTCGAGGGCCTCGCTGACCGGCGGCACCGAGTGGCCGTCGCCGATCGAGATCGAGCGATGCGGCGCGTCGACGCCGCAATGCGACGGCGACGTCGCGACGAAGATCATCACGGTGCGCTTTTGCAGCGCATGCGCGAGATGCACGAAGCCCGTATCGGTACCGACGACGAGCGCGCATGCCTCGATCATCTGTGCGATTTCGGTGACGCTCATCGACGGCAGTACCGTGGCTCCCGGCACCTGCGCGGCGATCTGCTCGGCCTCCGCGCGCTCGCCGGCCGAACCCCATGGCAGCACCACGCGAAAGCCGCGCCCGGTCAACTCGCGCCCGACTTCGATCCAGTGCACGAGTGGCCACTTCTTGTCGTCTTTCGAGGTCGCATGGAAGAACGCCGCGACGGGTGCCGCTTCGTCGGCGACCGACTGCGCGACCGGACCGGGCGGCTCGGGCAGGCGCAGATTGTAGACGGGAGGCCCCTCGACTTCGTAGCCAAGCGCCTCGCCCGTGCTGATGCGCATGCCGTGCCACGCATTGCACTGCGGACGCGGTCCGAAGCGACCGCTGTACGCGAACGCAGCGCCGCGCTCGCCCAGATCCTGCGATTGATACCCGATGCGCCGCGACGAACGCGCGAGAAATGCAATAATCGCGCTCTTATAGACGCCGTGAATGTCGATGATGTAGTCGTAACGATACGCGCGCAGTTCGGCGATCGAGGCCCAGATCGCCTTCAGGTCGCCCCAGCGGCGCGCCTTCTTGAAGCGGCGCAGCGGCGCGCACAGCACGCGATCCACACCCTTGCTCCAGTGCACGACCTCGGCGAAGGCTTCGTCCGAGGCCCAATCCACCTGCACGCCGGGAAACGCGCGCTTGATGTCGGCGACGACCGGCAAGGCCTGCACGATGTCGCCAAGTGAAGTGACCTTGACGATAAGGATTCGCTTCATTGAGAGTGTTCGTTGTTCGAGATTGAGGCTATTTTAGCTGACGATTCCGCAAGGCCCCGCCAAACGGGCAGCCCGCGTGGTCAGGCGCTGAATACGGCGCATTACAGCGAATCACCCAGATTACCCGACAATTAGCCATATTTTCTATTTCAAAATACTTTCTTACATCCGTCGCCGATCCGTTCGCGCCCCGCGTTTTATACTTGGCCCCTTTACGCGCGTTTCCGCACCGAGTTTCCGCACGTTTCCCCGCGCGTTCCCTATTCGCTTGCCTGTCCCGCTAGCCGCCATGCCCCAGTCCTTCTCTTTCCGCCCGTCTACCGTCATGCGCCGCGCAAAACGCCTGTGGCGACAATATGGCGTCTTCTGGCTCGGTGCGATCGCGGTCGGTCTCGTCGCGGTGCTGTACGCGCGTCTGATCGACTGGGGCTATGACGCGTTTCGCGACCTGCAGCATCGCTATCTGTGGGCACCGCTGCTGATCACGCCGGCAGTCGCCGCGCTCGCGGTATGGCTCACGCGCACGTTCTTTCGCGGCGCCGAGGGCAGCGGCATTCCGCAGGTCATCGCGACCCTGCATACGAAGACCGGCGAATCCGGCACGCGACTGCTGTCGCTGCGGATTCTGATCGGCAAGATCGGCGTGTCGTTACTCGGGATTCTCGGCGGCTTCACGATCGGCCGCGAAGGACCGACGGTGCAGGTCGGCGCCGCGCTGATGTTCAATCTGCGCCGCTTCTATCCGCGCTCGAACGCGGCGATCGAGCGGCAACTCGTGCTGGCGGGCGCGGCCGCGGGCTTGTCGGCGGCATTCAACACGCCGCTCGCCGGCATCGTGTTCGCGATCGAGGAACTCACGCGCAGCTTCGAGGCGCGCGCGAGCGGCGTGCTGATTACCGCGATCATCATCGCCGGCGTGATCGCGCTGGGGCTCAACGGCAACTACACGTATTTCGGCACGATCCAGATCGGCGCGCATTTCCCCGATCTGCTCGCGCTCGCGGTGCTGCTCACCGCGCTCGTCACGGGCATCGCGGGCGGCATATTCGGCTGGCTGCTGCTCAACACCGCGCGCTGGATTCCGGCCCCGCTGCGGCAGTTGCATGGCGAGCGGCCGGTCGCGTTTGCCGCGCTGTGCGGCTTCGCGATCGCAGTCGTCGGCCTGATCTCGGGCGGCACGACCTTCGGCAGCGGCTACTCGGAAGCGCGCGGGCTGCTCGATGGACACGAGCAACTGTCGATGTTCTATCCGTTCCTGAAGATGATCGCGATGATCGGCTCGTACCTGCCCGGCATTCCGGGCGGCATCTTCGCGCCGTCGCTGTCGATCGGCGCGGGCTTCGGCAATCTGCTGCACATGGTGTTCGGCTCGATGCAGTTGCCGATGCTGATCGCGCTCGCGATGGTCGGCTATCTCGCCGCGGTCACGCAGTCGCCGATCACGTCGTTCGTGATCGTGATGGAGATGATCGATGGCCATGCGCTGGTGATTTCGCTGATGGCCACCGCGTTGATTGCGAGCCGCGTGTCGCGCCTGTTCGCGCCGCCGCTTTATGACTCGCTCGCGCAGCGCTATATGGCGCCGCTGCCGCAGCCGGCGCCGGCACCCGTGCCGGAAGTGCCCGAGGTCGAGGCGCTCGAACCCGAAGCTGAAGCCGCAGCGCTCCATGCCGACGGTGACGGTGATCGCGACGCTGAACAGGCCGCCGGCAACGCCACCGCCTCTACCACCTCTACCGCCGCGGACACGATCGGAAACGCCGCGACCGATACGTCCACCGACGTCTCCACCAACACGTCGGAAGACACTACGACACCACCGCGTCAGTAAGTCAGTAGACCACCACGCGCGGCGCGTGCACATACATCGGCCGCGCGGGTACGACGACACAGCCGGCGAGCATCACCGCCAACGCGGCGAGCACGAGCAGATTCTTTTTCATCGGGTCTTTCTCCACATCCATGTTCAGCGGCGCGCGGTCGTCGGCGCCTCAGTGATCCAGTCGAAGCGCGCGGCGCAGGCGATGTCGATCGCGGCGCTACGCCACGCGCCGCGGTCTGGTCGACGCGGCTGCGTCGTCGATGCCGTCATCAAGCCCAGTGGCCCGGCACCCAGCGATAGTTCGGACCATGCTCGACCCAGTGACCCGGCATCCAGTGATAGCCGACGCGTTCGGCCTGCCAGTGTCCGGCGACCCACACGTAGCGGCCGTGATCCCAACGCCAGTGGCCGTGGTCCCACACATAGCCGGCACGCGGCGCGGGCACCGCTTCAAAGCGCGCCACCGGCGGCGCCGAAGGCGCGACGATCACGACCTCCGCGGCCGAAGCCGAGGCCATCGCGGCCGCACCAGCGGCGATCAGAACGGTATTGGCGAGCAGCAGACGAAAGGTTCTGTTCATGATTTCCCTCTTTGGTTGAACACCGGATCCGGCGTTACCGGTTTAATGCGCGAGGGCGACGCAACGCTGACCGCGCGCGTGTAACGGCGGCCGCTGAAGTGCAACGGATTATTTCGACTGAAGCGCGAACGGCGAAAAATGCGGCGTGCGGCAAAGCGCAGAGACGAGGCTTCTGTGTCGAAGCCCGATGGAGAGCGTAGCGAAGGAAGAACAGCATGCGGAAGGCGGCTATCGGAAAGCCACCGCCGAGGCATCGTGGCGACAACGCTGCGCCGAAGCAGCAGCATTCGGCACTCGGCACTAAAGAGCCGGCAAGCCCGAACGCGCAACTGACGCCACCAATGCCGCTCAAGCAAACGCGCACACGAAAGCCACAGAGCATCGCGTCGTCCAACCACGCGCTACCCTGCGGCGCCCTGCATGGCGTTGAAACCGGAACGGCCGCGTCGAAAGCGCGGCCTGTCCGATCAGGCCTGCGGGATTTCGATCTTGACTTCGAGCACCTCGAGATCGTCCTGACGCTCGAGGCTCACGCGAATGTCGTCGTCGGAGATCTTCACGTACTTCGAAATCACGGCCACCAGTTCGCGTTGCAACGCAGGCAGATAATCGGCGGGCGGATGGCCGCCGGCGCGCTCGTGCGCGATGATCAGCTGCAGGCGTTCCTTCGCTACCGACGCGGACTTCTTTTTCTCGCCCAGCAAAAACGAAAGAATCGACATTACGTGCGCTCCCCTTACTTGGTGCCGAAGAGGCGCTGCAGCAGCCCGGGCTTCTGGTAATCGACAAAGCGGAGCGATTTCTGCTCGCCAAGGAAACGCGACACGACGTCCTTATAGGCTTCGGCCACGTCGGTACCGTCGAGATGCACAGCCGGCAGACCCTGGTTCGACGCGTGCAGCACCGCTTCCGATTCCGGAATCACGCCGATCAGATCGATGCGCAGAATTTCCTGGATGTCGGTCAACGACAGCATTTCGCCTTCGTTGACGCGCTTCGGGTTGTAGCGGGTGATCAGCAGGTGTTCCTTGATCGGCTCCTTGCCTTCGATCGCGCGCTTGGTCTTCGACGACAGGATGCCGAGAATGCGATCGGAGTCGCGCACCGACGACACTTCCGGGTTCGTCACGATCAGCGCTTCGTCGGCGAAGTGCATCGCCAGCAGCGCGCCCGATTCGATACCGGCCGGCGAATCGCAGACGATGTATTCGAAGTCCATCGCGATCAGGTCGTTGATGACCTTCTCGACGCCTTCCATCGTCAGCGCATCCTTATCGCGCGTTTGCGACGCCGGCAGGATGAACAGGTTTTCGCACTTCTTGTCCTTGATCAGCGCCTGGTTCAGATTCGCTTCGCCCTGGATCACGTTGATCAGGTCGTACACGACCCGGCGTTCGCAGCCCATGATGAGGTCGAGGTTACGCAGGCCGACGTCGAAGTCGATCACGGCGGTTTTGCTGCCACGCAATGCGAGGGCCGATGCAAAACTCGCGCTCGTGGTCGTCTTGCCCACGCCGCCCTTGCCCGAAGTCACCACAATGATTTTTGCCATTACCCTTACCCTGTGTTCGTCAAATGCATCAGTTATCTGCGGCCTTTTTTCCGCGAAACGCCGTACGCCGGACCATGCCGGGGCCACGCGCGCGTCGCGTCTCTCAGGTGAGCCGCAGTGGTTCAATCATTAATTTTTCTTCTTCGAGCCAGATCTGCACCGGCTTGCCGAGTACGTCGGCAGGCAGTGGGTTCTCGGTCGTTCGATAGATGCCCGCGATCGAAATGAGTTCCGGCTCCAGACACGTGCAGAAGATCCGCGCGTCGTGATTGCCCTGCACGCCGGCCAATGCGCGGCCGCGCAGCGGTGCATAAATATGGATGTTGCCTTCCGCGATCACCTCGGCGCCGTAGCTGACGAGACCGAGTACGACCAGATCGCCTTTTGCGTAGATGCGCTGACCGGAGCGCAGCGGCTTGTCGATCACCATCGTTTGCGGCGAAGTGGCGAGCCGCACCGGTTCGGCCACGGATGCGGCTGCGGGTTCGATTGCGGCGGCGGTGGCCGTGCTTTCAGACTCGTCGGCGGATTCGCTCGCGTTGCCGGTTGCCGCGGCTGCCGTGCCGGCGCCTGCGGCCGTGTTTGCCGCTGCCGCCACGCTGTCTTCGTCGGGCTGCTTCGCAGCCGCGCCACGGCGGTCGCGCGCTTCGAGCAACGGCAATGCCGACTCCGCCGCCCACGCCTGCTCCGCATTCGCGACCACGCCGATCGGGCGCATCCGCACGCTGTCGAGCAGTTGCGCGATCTCGGCGAGCGGCACGCGTTCGTTGGCGGCGAGACGCCGCACGTCGATCGCGACGACGTCGTTAGCGAAAAATTCGGGGGTCGCCTCGAAGCGCCGCGTCAGTTCGGCACGCATCGCGTCGAGGTCGGTCGTTTTGACCACGAACATCAGCGTGTCGACAGAGCCGCTGCGCAGTTCGAAAAAGGGCGATTTCTTGGGCGACATAGCGTTCGGCAAAAATTTTTGCGTATTTTACAGGCGTACACGCGCACTACCAGTTTTTTTGCCGGAAGAATCGGCGCACGCGCATGCGACGCCGCAAGACCCGCGAAAGGCGACGCCCGATGGCTCGCGCGTACCTCGCGAAAAGCGTACGGGAAGCGGCTGGAAAGTGCGCGGTGCGGGTGGAAGAAAGCGTTGCAGCGGAGATTGTGAAGTCGCGGCGGTGAGACCGGGGGGGCTTTATAGCAGCGACTGCTAAACGGAGAGGGTGAAGCGGAGGTTGTGAGGCCAGGTCTGTAAAGCGAAGACCGTGCAGCAAAGCCGGTCACGCAGCGAAACCACAACGCCGCCCCGGCGCCGCTCGCGGGCTCACTGCTGGAACACCTGCGAAGTGGTCGGCACGTGCCGCACCAGCAAACTTTCGACCTGATCGGCCGCGCGCTCGACGCGCCGATGCTCGCCGGCCGGACCGAAACCGAGCGCCTCGTAAAAGCGCATCGCGGTGCGGTTCGCGTCGGCGACCCACGCGTAGATTTCGGTCGCGCCGACACTGGCGAGCCAGTTGCTAGCAGTGTCGACGAGCAGCTCGCCGCCCCGCAGATGACGCACCGCCGGCGCGACCCACAGTTCGCAGACGAACGCGCGACGCACCTCGGCGTCGTCGACATGCGCCTCGATCAGCCCAGCCGGATGGCCCTCGGTGTACAGAATGAAAGTACTGACGGACAGCGACACCGCGTGATCCGCCGCGGTGGCGTTGAAACTGGCCGCATCGGCCGACAACGCGTCCTCGAGTGTCGCGCCGAAGGCATACGGCGCCTCTCGCAGCGACGCGGTACGGAGCTCGCGAAAAACGGCGCCCTGATCGGCAGTGATGCGGCGAACGGTCAATGACGGACTCATGCAGACGAAAACCCCTGAAAACCCTAACGCGTAGCTTTAACCGAACCGGCCGGAGAGTCAAATTTATTATTGACCAGAATAGGCAGCCGCGCGACGTGTTCGCATCGGCGCCGAACCCGCGGCGCGGCGGTCGATGCGACCCGCATCGGCTGCAAGCTTCGCGGGCGAACCGGGCGCGCTTACGGCGCCTCGTAAAGACCCGTGCCGTCCGGCCACGGCGTCAGCAGTTCATAACCGTCGTCGGTCACGGCGACCATGTGTTCCCATTGCGCGGACAGCGAGCGGTCCTTGGTGATCACGGTCCAGCCGTCGCGCTGCACCGAAGTGCCGGCGCGGCCCGCGTTGATCATCGGCTCGATCGTGAAGACCATGCCCGGCTTCAGGCGCACGCCCTGCCCCGGCTGGCCGTAGTGCAGCACCTGCGGATCCTCGTGATAGACCTTGCCGATGCCGTGGCCGCAGTAGTCGCGCACGATCGAAAAACCGTCGCGCTGCGCGATCTTCTGGATCGCATAGCCGACGTCGCCGAGCGTCGCGCCCGGCTTCACCTCGCGGATGCCGGCCACCATCGCCTCGTAGGTCGTGTCGACCAGCTGGCGTGCCACCGGGCTCGGCTGGCCGACGCAGTACATGCGGCTGGTGTCGCCGAAATAGCCGTCCTTGATGACCGCGACGTCGATATTGATGATGTCGCCGTCCTTCAGGACTTCGTTGCGATTCGGAATGCCGTGGCACACCACGCTATTGACCGACGTGCAGACGGTCTTCGGAAAGCCCAGATAGCCGACGTTCGCGGCGATGGCCTTCTGCGTGTTGACGATGTAGTCGTTGCACAGCGCGTCGAGGTCGTCGGTGGACACGCCGGCCTTGACGTGTTCGCCGATCATCGCCAGTACGTCGGCGGCGAGGCGGCCGGCAATGCGCAGCTTCGCGATGTCGTCGGGGGTCTTGTAGGTAATGGCCATGAATTCTGTCGATGTGAGTCGCGGGATGAAGCGCGAAACGATCCGCCGGGGTCGAATGCCGGGCGGCCCGCAACCGCCGCCCGCTCGGGCGATTTTGGGCAATTGTACAGAGGATCGCGGCCGGACCTGACTCAAACTGGCTAAAGCGGGGATAAGAAAGCGCGAATGGCGCGCCCGGCGAAGAGGTGGCGAGCGGTGCGGCGGGCGCCGCTATCGGGCCTGTTTACAGCGACCGCGCAAACGATACGGCGGACGGTTGGGCGGTGGCAGTCGAGATTTTGCCGGGGTTTTTCCGCGGCTTCGTTCCGGCGGTGTGTCGATGCGGGCGGACCAGGGCGTGCGAAAAAAACACCGGCTTTGAAGGCCTGAAGCACGCTGAAACGAATCGCCGCCCCGCAACTCACTTAGTCTTTCTAACTAAATTTCGAGCCCACCTCTTCCAGTCTCGCCGCGCCGCTTCGCGCCATATCGTACGGATCACGCTGATTGCGCGCGTATTGCTTCGGCGCCATTCCCGACCAGCGCCGGAACGCGCGAATAAACGCCTTCTCCGATGCATAGCCGACGCTCTCGGCAATCTCGATCAGGCGTCGCCGCGGATCGCGCAACGCGCCGCTCGCCAGATACATGCGGTACGAGGTCAGATGGCCGATCGGCGTGTCGCCGACCAGCTCGACGAAGCGCGCGCTGAAGCGCGAGCGCGACATGCCCGCCTCTGCCGACAGCGATTCGACGGTCCAGCCCCGCTCCGGCTGCCGATGCAGCAGCGCGATCGCCTTGCCGATCTGCGGGTCCATCAGCCCGCGCAGCCAGCCCGTGTGATTGATCGCCGACGCCAGATGCGCGCGCAGCAGCTGCACGAACAGCACGTCGGCGAGACGCGCGGCGGCGACGGCCCAACCCGGCTGCGCCGCCATCGATTCGCGGATGAACGCCATCAGCGTGCTCGCGAGCCACGGCCCGACGGCCGGATCGTTCGCGCGCACGTGAATCAGCGGCGGCAGCACGCTGAAGAGCGGACTGCGCATCGCCTCGCGATACGTCATAATCCCGGTGTACAGATCGCTGACCGAGCCGCCGCCGCCCGCGGTGAAATGCAGCGGCGTATCGAAGCTCGGCCGGATGCCCTGGTCGGCCATCAGATTGTCGAACGGCACCGGCACGACTTCCGGCGACGACGCGAGCACGTGTTCGTGCCCATGCGGCAACAGCACGAAGTCGCCGGTCTCGACGCGCACCGGCTCCATCCCTTCCACGATGATGTAAAACGGGCTGCCGAAGACGGTGCGAAACGCCGCGCCGTCGACGGCCCCTTTCAGGAATGCCCACGGCGCGGTCAGCGAGAAATGGCCGGTCACGACCGCGTCCGCGCGCAAATCCGCGAGAGTGTCGCTCAACAGGTCCGCCGCCATTTCCCTCTGTCTCCGTATCGTGGTTTAAAAGCGCTGCTGGATGCCCACCATCACGCCGAGCTGGTTCGCGCCCGGCGTCACCGTGCCGGCCGCCGCGACCGAATTCGCCGCGAGCGGGCTGTTGAACATGTACGCTACCGACGAATATACCGTGGTGCGCTTCGACAGCAGATAGTTCGCGCGGCCGACCACCATCGTCGAGCTAGACTGCGAGCGCACGATGTAGCGGATGCCCTGCGCGTCGAACGACAGCGCGGGCGTGACGAAGTAGTTCGCGCCGAGGAAGAACAGATCGGTCTGCTGATGCACCGCCGCCGACGTGTTGCGACGGATCCAGCCGGCGCCGACCTTGCCGCCCTGGTAGGTCAGGTAGCCGTCGACGATCAGCCGCTTGTCGGTGTCGTCGCGGCTCGTGAGCGGCGCGCTCGCACCCGGACCGCCGTTCATCTCGTCGTACGAAACCGCCGCGCCGCCCCAGCCGCTGTCGTACGCGACCATCGCCGTGTACTGGCGACACGCGACCGAATCGCCGGCGATCTGGCCGCCGCAGTTGGTCGCCGACGGACCCGCCGGGCCCGCCGCGTCGCGACCGAAGCTATACGTGCCACCGACCGTCACGCCGTGAAACTTGCCGAGGTAGCCGACCGCGTTGTCGCTGCGCGCATTCGGCAGATAGCTGTCGAAGTTCGCCATCGAATGGATCGACGGGCCGATCACGTCCGCGTTGAGGAACACGTACATCGACATGTTCATCTGCCGGCCGAGCGTGATCGTGCCGTAGTCGCTGCTCACGCCGACGTTCGCCTGACGGCCGAACAGACGACCGCCGTAGTTCAGCCCACCGGTCGAAGTCGCAAAGCCGTTCTCGAGCACGAAGAAGGTCTTGTAGCCGCCGCCCAGATCTTCGACGCCGCGCAGGCCGAAGCGCGACGGCACCTCGCCCGTGAGCGTCGGCATGCCGACGAAGCTGCCGCCCTTGGCCGCATTGTTGTAGTACTCGACGCCGGTATCGACGATACCGTACAGCGTCACACTGCTCTGGCCGAAAGCCAGCCCCGCCGTGCCTGCAAGCACGGCTGCCGCGCAGAACTTCTTCATCTCAATCTCCAACCCGAATTAAAGTAGTACTTATTAATGTGAAATCCTGCCGAGCTCTGCGGCGGATCCGGTTTTTACTGCGATCTGGTACTGCAGGGGTATTGCGGGGGTGCTGCGAGCCGGGGTCCTGGCTGACTGGAATCAGTTGCTCCTGCTGCCGGCGAGAATCCATTGCACGACGGTCTGCGCGTCGGCGGTACTGATCTGGTTCGGCGGCATCGGCACCGCGCCCCATCCACCGGAGGTGCCGTTCTGCACGTGCGCGACGAGCGTCGCGAGTGCGCCCGGCTTGCCGGCGTAGCGCGCGGCGACGTCGCGATAGGCGGGGCCGACGAGCTTCTTGTCGACCGCGTGGCAGCCGAAGCACGCGTGCTGTTTGGCGAGATCCTGAGCGCGCGCGGCATCGACGGCGGGTTGGACTGGTTCGGCGGGTTTGGCCTGGGCCGCCGATACCGAGGTCGCGGCGAGAACAGCGACGAGAGGAACGATCAATGCGCGAATCATGAGGTGTCTTCTATTTATCGGTGTGAATCGGGTATGAAGCGGGTATGAAGCGGGTGCGACGTGAAGAGGTTCAGGCGAGCGGTTGATCGAGCGGCATCGTGCGCAGCCGGGTGCCGTTCGCCTGATACAGCGCCTCGGCCACCGCGGGCGCGACGGGCGGCAGCACCACCTCGCCGCAGCCTTGCGGCACGCGATCGCTGTCGACGATCACGACCTCGACCTTCGGCATCTGCGCGAGATAAAGCAGCGGATAGTCGGCGAAATTCTGCTGTTCGACCGCGCCGTCCTTGAACGTGATCTCGCTCTTGAAGGTGTTGGTCAGCGCGAAGCCGATGCCGCCTTCCATCATCTGCTGGATCAGCATCGGATTGATCGCGCGGCCGCAGTCGACCGCGCAGACGACGCGTTCGAGCTTCGCGTTGCCGTTCACCATCTTCAGTTCGACGACGAGCGCGACGTAGGTCGTGAACGCGCCGCCACGGCCGGTGTAGAGGCAATAAGCGATGCCGCGATGCACGCCGGGCGCCGGCTTGCTCGACCAGCCCGCTTTGGCGGCCGCGCGATCGAGCACGCGCAGCGCGAGCGGATCGTCACGCAGCAGCGTGCGGCGATACGTGAGCGGATCGATATGCGCGGCGTGCGCGAGTTCGTTGATGAAGTTCTCGAGAAAGAACACGCTCGACGTGCTGCCGACGCTGCGCATGAAGCTCACCGGAATCGGCTGGTTCACGTTCACCGAATCGACCAGCAGATTCGGCACGCGATAGCCGAGGTCGTACAGACCGTCGAGCATCGTCTCGTCCCAGCCGCCCGCCTTTTCGTAGTAGTCGCGCTTGATCGACCAGTACAGCGACTGTCCGGCCACGCGGATATGCATCGCCTGCGGATAGCCGTCGGCGCCGAGCACCGCGCGCATACGCGCCGACGCGCAAGGCCGGTAGAAGCCGTGACGGATGTCGTCCTCGCGCGAGCGGATCACCTTGACCGGCCGCCCCACCGCCTTCGACGCCACCGCCGCGTGAATCACGAAGTCCGGCACGTACTTGCGCCCGAAGCTGCCGCCGAGGAACGTCGTGTTGACGATCACCTTGTCGGCCGGCATTTTGAAAATCGCGCCGAGCGTCCAGCGCACCTTGTCCTGCCCCTGGATCGGCCCCCACACTTCGATGTCGTGCTCGCGCACGTGCACGGTCGCGTTGACCGGCTCCATCGTCGCGTGAACGATGTACGGCGTGTGGTAGTCCGCTTCGACGACCCGCTGCGCGCCGACGAATTGCGCGGCGGCATCGCCTATCCGCGTCGCGACCACCGCGTGCTCCGACATCAGCGCGGCCTTGCGTTGCGCGAGAATCGTCGGGCTATCGAACGACGGCGTGCCGGCGTCGTCCCATTGCACGTCGAGCGCATCGCTCGCCTTCTTCGCCTGCCAGTAGGTCGCGGCAACCACGATGATCGCGTCCTTCGCCTGCACGATCTCGACGACACCCGGCATCGCGCGCACCGCGTCGCGATTGCGCACGGCCACCGGTTTGCCGTTGAGCGTCGGCGCCATTTTCACCGCGCCGTTCAGCATGCCGGGCACGTTCACGTCGACGCCGAATTGCGCGCGGCCGCTCACTTTCGCAGGCGCGTCGAGCTTGCCGAGCGACTGACCGATCAGCGTGTGCGCGGACTCCGGCTTCAGGCGCGGCTGCGGATCGAGCGGCAGCTTCGCGACCGCGTCGAGCAATTCGCCGTAGCCGACCGAGCGCCCCGTCTGCACGTGAATCACGCGACCGCTTTTCGCCGTACATTGGGTCGGGCGCACGCCGAGATGCTGCGCGCCCGCCTTCAGAAACGCCGCGCGCGCCTGCGCGCCGGCGGTGCGCAAGCGCATGTAGAACATCGTCACCGACATCGATGCGCCGACGAACTGCTGCGGCATCTCGTTCGCGGCGGAAATACGGTACGCGTCGCGGCCCGTGACGAACTCGACGCTCACCCGGCGCCAGTCGGCATCCATCTCGTCGGCGAGCACCTGCGGCAAGCCGGTGTAGACACCCTGCCCCACCTCGCATTGCGACAGGCCGATGATCGTACGGCCGTCGGGATCGACACGGACCCAGTCGTTGATTTCGTGGAAAGCGCCGGTGCTTGCCGCACCATGCGCGCTCTCGCCCGCTTCGGCTGCTGCGGCCGCTTCAGCGTGCGTGCTCCACGCGAGCGGCAACACGAGACTGCCGGCGATCGCGAAACCGGTCGCGGCGCCGCTCTTCAGGAACGCGCGACGGCTTTCGCTACGCGGCGCAGGCGCGGGCTCGTCGATCTGCGCCGCCGCGCACGCCGCGAGAAGCTCAGGAATTCGCTGCGACATGGACGGCCTCGCGGATACGGTGATAGGTCGCGCAGCGGCACAGATTCGTCACGCTCTGATCGATCTGCGCATCGGTCGGATGGGGATGCTGGCGCAGCAGCGCCGCCACGGCCATCACCATGCCCGACTGGCAATAGCCGCATTGCGGCACGTCTTTCTTGATCCACGCCTGCTGCACCGGATGCGTGACGTCGGCCGACAGTCCCTCGATCGTCGTGATGTTGCGCCCCGCCACCGCCGACACCGGCAGCACGCACGAACGCGTCGCCTCGCCTTCCAGATGCACGGTGCACGCACCGCACGCGCCGATACCGCAACCGTACTTGGTGCCCGTGAGCGCCGCGGCGTCGCGGATCACCCACAGGAGCGGCGTGTCGGGATCGCCGTCGAAATCGAACGGTTTTCCGTTCAGTGTGAATTGCATGCTCGGTCTCTCCCAAAAATCGCCGCCCGAGGTGTCCGTCACGACGAACGCGATGAGTGGGATTCTTGAGGCGGACAAAATGTGCGGCAATGACACAGCCGCCCGAATAGGTTGCCGATCGTCTCGCGGGTATCCCGAAGTGCCCGAAAACGGCCAAACCTCGCGTTTTCCCTGGAATGCCGACTGGCTCTGAAGCAGCGCCGCACAGAGGCCTAAATAGTTCGCTCTTCGATGCCGTTAAAGACGACTATTCATTCCACAAATGGATATTTGTTTCACTAAAGAAACGAATTAAACCATTACGGCAACCTGACTCCTCCCTTCCATGAAAAATCTCACGCTCAATGCGCGCATCGCCGCCACGATTGCATTCCTCGCTGTGCTGCTGATCGCGACTGGCGCGATCGGCATCGTCGGCATGGCCGAAAGCAATCGCGCGCAACGCGACGCGTATGCGGTGCATTACGCGTCGGTGGTCGCGCTGGGCAAGTCGGGTACCGCGATGTCGCGGGCGCGCTTCGGGCTCGATTGGGCGATGGCCAATCCGCACTCGCCGCAGCTAGCGATGCAGCTCGATCGCGCGAACGGCCTGCTCGCGGAATCGGATCGGCGCTGGGCCGAATTCCGTGCGCTGCCGAAGGCCGCCGATCTGGCCGCCCTGACCGACGATCTCGACGCGAAGCGCAACGCGGTGCGCCACGATGGCATCGACAGGCTGATCGACGCGATCCGCGGCGGCGACACTGGCTGGATGGACGAGAGCCGCGCGCAGCATCTGATCGCGCTGTACACCGCGATGAACACGAGCCAGGGCAAGCTCGAGAGCTACCTCGACAGTCAGGCGAGCGCGGCCGGCGCGCGCTCCAACGCGCTCTTTCACGCGATGCTCGCCACCTGCGCGGCGAGCATCGTGCTCGCGCTCGCGGTCGCGTTCCTGAGCTGGCGTTCGCTACGCCGCGCGATCATGCAACCGCTCGCGAGCGCGATGCATCAGTTCGACGCGATCGCCGCGGGCGACCTGAGCACGCGCGCAACGGTCCACGCGAACGATGAGATGGGCACGCTGCTGCGCGCGCTCGCGGCGATGCAGCAGCAGTTGCTCGGCACGGTAGCGGCGGTGCGCTCGGGATCGACGGCGATCGCATCGGCGACGCAGCAGATCGCTGCGGGCAATCAGGACCTGTCGCAACGCACCGAGAAGCAGGCGGCCTCGCTTGGCGAAACGGCGTCGGCGATGGAGCAACTCACCGCGACCGTGCAGTTGAACGCGAGCAACGCCGAACAGGCGAGCGAACTCGCGCGCGGCGCATCGAACCTCGTCGCGCATGGCCGCGACGCGGTGGGCAGCATGATCGAGACGATGCGCGCGATCCACACCGGCTCGTCGCAGATGACGGGCATCATCGGCACGATCGAGAGCATCGCGTTCCAGACGAATATCCTCGCGCTCAACGCGGCGGTCGAAGCCGCGCGCGCCGGCGACGAAGGCCGCGGCTTCGCGGTGGTGGCCGGCGAAGTGCGCGGCCTCGCGCAACGCTCGGCGGCCGCGGCGCGCGAGATCGGCGCGCTGATCGCCGATTCGACGTCGCGGGTCGAACGTGGTGCGGGTCTGGTCGAAGACGCGGGCGGCACGATGCAGCAGATCGAGACGGCGATCGCGCGCGTAACGGGCATCGTCGGCGAGATCGCGCAGGCGTCGCGCGAACAAAGCGACGGGATCCAGCAAGTGGGGATTGCGATCACGCAGATGGACGAGGTCACGCAGCAGAATGCGGCGCTCGTCGAGGAAAGCGCGGCGGCGGCCGCATCGCTCGCGGATCAGGCGCGGGCGTTGCGGGAAGTGATGGAGGGGTTCAGGGTGACGTAAAGTGCTCGCTCCTGCTGTTCGGCAAGCTGACAGAAGGAGTGGAGTGGACTTGACTATCGGCGCCCGGAAATCTTTGGCAGATGGTTTCGCGGAAACGTCGGGGTCGATTCGTAGAACTGATTACGCCGCGAGTCGCCGCGAATTGCCGAAGCGCCGCCTCGCACTCAGTGGCTCGCCGCGAAGCTCGCGAACGCGTTATACGACGGATTCAATGCGGTGCCGTTGAGCATGATACTTTCGAATTGCCTCGGCAAAGCCATTCGACCGCCCAAAGCAAAAACCCCTTGATCTCGATGAGACCAAGGGGTTTTCTGAATTTGGCGGAAAGGGTGGGATTCGAACCCACGGTACGGGGAAACCGTACGCCTGATTTCGAGTCAGGTACATTCGACCACTCTGCCACCTTTCCGGGTATTCCAACTTGCTGTTGCTTTGTCGGATCCAAGCGGGTCGTTGCTTGGGAGAAAAAGATTATAAAACAGCTCGAATAAGTTTTCCAAGCCCCTCGGCGAAAAAACTTCAAAAAAATTTCGCGAGGCCTCGATACCAGCCGCGGCATCGTCACCCACGCGACGACACCGCGCCGGCTCGCAGCGACGCTCAGGCCGCCGGCACTTCCAGCCGCTCCACACCGCCGAGGTAAGGACGCAGCGCCGCGGGCACCGTCACCGAACCATCGGCGTTCTGGAAGTTTTCGAGCACCGCGACGAGCGTGCGGCCCACCGCGAGGCCCGAACCGTTCAGCGTATGGACGAGTTCCGGCTTGCCCTGCGCGTTGCGGAAGCGCGCCTGCATCCGACGCGCCTGGAACGACTCGGTATTCGAGCAGCTCGAAATTTCGCGATAGGTGTTCTGCGCGGGCAGCCACACTTCGAGGTCGTAAGTCTTGGCGGCCGAGAAGCCCATGTCGCCCGTGCACAACGTGATCACGCGATACGGCAACTCCAGCTTCTGCAGGATCGCCTCGGCATGGCCGACCATCTGTTCGAGCGCCTCATACGATGCGTCCGGCGCGACGATCTGCACCATCTCGACCTTGTCGAACTGATGCTGGCGGATCATGCCGCGCGTGTCGCGGCCATACGAACCCGCTTCCGAGCGGAAGCACGGCGAATGCGCGGTCATCTTGATCGGCAGCGCATCCCCTTCGACGATGCTCTCGCGCACCGTGTTCGTCAGCGAAATTTCCGAGGTCGAGATCAGATACTGCGTGATCGTATTTTCGCCGCCGCCCTTCTCGACGCGGAACATGTCGTCGGCGAACTTCGGCAACTGGCCGGTGCCGTACAGGATGTCCGGATTGACGATGTACGGCGTGTAGATTTCGGTATAGCCGTGCTGCTGCGTGTGCGTGTCGATCATGAACTGCGCGAGCGCGCGATGCAGCCGCGCAATCTGGCCGCGCAGCATCGTGAAGCGCGCGCCCGACAGCTTCGCGCCGGTCTCGAAATCGAGGCCGAGCGGCGTGCCGACGTCGACGTGATCCTTCACCTCGAAGTCGAACTGACGCGGCGTGCCCCAGCGGCGCACTTCGACGTTGGCGGCTTCGTCTTTGCCGAACGGCACGCTTTCGTGCGCGAGGTTCGGCACGCCGAGCAGCAGATCGGACAGACGCTTCTGGATCTCGTCGAGCTTCACCGCCGACGCCTTCATCTCGTCGCCGAGGCCGCCGACTTCGGCCATCACCGCCGACGTGTCTTCGCCCCGCCCTTTCATCGCGCCGATCTGCCTGGACAGGCTGTTGCGGCGCGCCTGCATTTCTTCGGTACGGGTCTGGGTATCGCGGCGTTCCGCTTCGAGCGCGGTGAAGGCCGCGACGTCGAGGATATAGCCGCGGTCGGCGAGGCGTTTTGCGACGCCGTCGAGGTCTTTGCGCAGCAACTGGATGTCGAGCATGGGATGGGACGGATGTTCGTTGTATGAAACCGCAATTTTAGCGCACCGGCACGGCCGCCACGTCTCAAGCCTTCTTCGGCTTGTGCTCCGCGCGCCATCGCGCATCGAGATCGGCGAGGCGCGCGAGCTTTTCGCCGATCTTGCCTTCGAGCCCGCGCGGCGTCGGCTCGTACCAATGCGGCTCGCGCATGCCATCCGGCAGATAGGTCTCGCCGGCCGCGTACGCATCGGGTTCGTCGTGCGCGTAGCGGTAGTCGTGACCGTAGCCGAGTTCCTTCATCAGCTTGGTCGGCGCGTTGCGCAGATGCACCGGCACCGCGCGCGACTGGTCCTTGCCGACGAAGCGCCGCGCCTCGTTGTACGCGTTGTACCCGGCGTTCGATTTCGGCGCGACCGCGAGGTAGATGATCGCCTGCGCCAACGCCAGTTCGCCTTCGGGCGTGCCGAGCCGCTCGTAGGTTTCGGCGGCATCGAGCGTGATGCGCGCGGCGCGCGGGTCGGCAAGTCCGATGTCTTCCCACGCCATCCGCACGATGCGCCGCGCGAGGTAGCGCGGGTCCGCGCCGCCGTCGAGCATCCGGCAGAACCAGTACAGCGCGCCGTCCGGATTGCTGCCGCGCACCGATTTATGCAGCGCGCTGATCTGATCGTAGAACGCGTCGCCGCCCTTGTCGAAGCGGCGCAGGTTTTCGGCAAGCGCGCTGCCGAGCAGCGCGCCGTCGATCTCGGTGGTCTTCTGCTGAGCGGCCGCACGCGCGACGATCTCGAGATTGTTCAGCAGCTTGCGGCCGTCGCCGTCGGCGGAACCGATCAGCGCGGCGCTCGCTTCGTCGGTGAAAGTCAGGCCGCCGAGTTCCTTCTGCGCCCGGTCGAGCAGCTCGCGCTGTTCGTCGTCGGTCAGGCTCTTCAGCACGTAGACCGCGGCGCGCGACAGCAACGCGCTATTCACTTCGAACGACGGATTCTCGGTGGTCGCGCCAACGAACACGAACAGGCCCGACTCGACGTGCGGCAAGAACGCGTCTTGCTGGCTCTTGTTAAAGCGATGCACCTCGTCGACGAACACCAGCGTCTGGTGGCCATTCGCGCGATGGATCTGCGCAGTCTCGACCGCCTCGCGGATATCCTTCACGCCCGACAGCACCGCCGACAGCGCGATGAACTGCGCGTGAAATGCATCGGCCATCAGCCGCGCGAGCGTGGTCTTGCCGACGCCGGGCGGACCCCACAGGATCATCGAATGGGCCTCGCCCGATTCGAACGCGACCCTGAGCGGCTTGTTCGGACCGAGCAGATGCGTCTGGCCGATCACTTCGTCGATATTGCGTGGCCGCAGGCGTTCGGCGAGCGGAACATTGGCACGGGTTTCTTCAAACATGACGTTTTGGGGATAATCTCGGCTTTCCGGGCTTTTCCGAACCTTTCGAAACCCTTTCAGGCATGGCCCACGGGGTGCGCGGCGGCCGCTTCTCGAAGCAGAAGCGCAACGCCCGTTCGCGCGGGCGAAGCAAGGCGAAGGCCGCGCGAAGCTGCGGGACGACGCTGCATTATGACAGCGACGACGGCCAAACGAGGGCCGCGGCTACGGCCACCGCTTCGCAGCCCGGGCTTCACGGCAACGATTCCTGCCAAAGACTCGCCGTAACACATAAAGCAACTAGAGCAACACCAACAGGAACAACATCAGATGGCACAAGATTCAGTCGCCGGCGACGCCGGCTCCACTTACGCACCGCTCACGCCGGTGCCCGAAGCGCGTCGCGCGTTTCGCACCGGCGACGCGTTCGCGCTGTGGTTCTCCCTCGGCATCGGCCTGCTCGTCGCCCAGGCGGGCGCGTTGCTGGTGCCGGGGCTCTCGCTGCCGCACGCGCTTGTCGCGATCGTGCTCGGCAGCGTGATCGGCGTCGTGCTGCTCGCGCTCGCGGGCGTGATCGGCACCGACACCGGGCTCGCGGCGATGTCGTCGCTGCGGCCGACGCTCGGCGTGCGTGGCGCGTCGGTGCCGGCGGTGCTGAACATGGTGCAGCTGGTCGGCTGGGGCTCGTTCGAGGTGATCGTGATGCGCGATTCCGCCGACGCACTCGCGAAGCAGGCATTCGGTCTGTCGATGCCGCTCGTGTGGACGGTGATTTTCGGCCTGCTGGCGACGCTGCTCGCGATCAGCGGCCCGCTGTCGTTCGTGCGGCGCTTTCTGCGCAAATGGGGCATCTGGCTGCTGCTCGCGGGCGCCGCGTGGCTCACGTGGAATCTGCTCGCGCGTCACAACCTCGCGGAGCTGATGCAACGTCCCGGCACCGGCGAGATGTCGTTCGGCGGCGCCATCGACCTCGTGGTCGCGATGCCGCTGTCGTGGTTGCCGCTGATCGCCGACTACACACGCTTCGGCCGCCGTGCCGGCGAAACCTTCCGCGGCACGCTGTACGGCTATGGCATCGCCAACATCTGGTTCTATGCGCTCGGCGCGGTCTACGGCCTCGCGGCCGGCGGCGGCGACGCGTTGCTGACCGGCGCGCTCGCGCAAGCGGGCGGCGGCCTCGCGCTGCTGCTGATCCTGATCGACGAAATCGACAACGCGTTCGCCGACATCCACTCGGCCGCGGTATCGACGGGTACGTTCTGGACACGCGCCAGCGTGCCGCTGCTGTCGGCGGCGTTCGGCGCGCTGTGCACGCTGATCGCGCTGCTGGTGCCGATGGCGAAGTATCAGAACTTCCTGCTGCTGATCGGTTCCGTGTTCGCGCCGCTGTTCGGCGTCGTGCTGATGGATCACTTCATCGTGCGCAAGCGCCGCATCGACGCCGCCGTGCTCGCCGACGTGCGCGGCCGCTATGGCTTCTCGGGCGGCTGGCATCTGAGCGCGTTCGTCGCGTGGGCGATCGGCATCGCGTCGTATCAGGTGATCAACCAGTGGCTGCCGAATCTCGGCGCGACGCTGCCGTCGCTCGCGATCGGCGCGGTGTGCTACTTCGTGTTCGTGTCGGCGCGCAAGACCGCGTATGCGTGAGTGCGCGATATCAGACGCGGTTGCGGCCGCGGCCGTGACTGCCTGAAGCGCGGCAACGCCTGAAAATGAAAATGACCTGCAAATCGAATTGCAGGTCTTTTTTTATGCGTCGAACAGAGCGGGAAAAAGACCGCACGCCTACGCCGAATATCGGTCTGTTGTCGACGCGGTGTTAATTCTTTGCAGCCTTGCGCCGCCGCGATTCGACCTTGCGGCACAGGTCCGTCAGCAGCCAGCGCGCGACCGTCTCCGGCCGATTCGGCGCGTACGGCGCAAACCTGGTTTCGTTTTCGAAGTGGACGATGACCGTGCCGGTCATCACGCGATAAGTACCGGCGTAGTTCACGCCGTCCAGCTCCACGCTCAGCGCATGCGTGGTTTCATATTCCGCTAAAGCCAAGGTAAAAGCGACATCTCAAAAAGAAGATTCTCATTATCGCTTCGACCCCGATAAAGTCAAATAAATATGCAAACTATTGCATATGAAGTTATTGCCGATTTTCGACTGCGTGTATTGCTCCGTGAAACATCTTATTGGCTTGCCGTTTTCCGCACGGATACCCGCGTTATTGCCGCTCTAACGCAGCCATGGGCACGTCGGCGAAATGCGCGAGCGCCCGATTACCTTCGCGATGCGCCTCGGCTTCATCGAAAAAGGTTTTGTCGCTATAGGCGACCACCTTGAAGCCGCTGCCGACCGGCCGCGGAACCGTAATACCCCAATGCCATCCGCCCTCCTGCTCGAATACGTGCAGCGACGGAGACCGACTCAATTCATGTGACGAAGACGAGTTCATGACATGCCTCACCTTTGCAAACTTTCGATGCGACTACTGATTCCGTTCAGTGTAGGCGTTATTTTGTTGCGACGCAGCAAAAAAGTGTTAGAGAGTGCTGACTAAAGTTTAAAAAATAATCAAGACACGACGCCCGGCCCGCTGCCGGCGTCAATCGCTCAGTCTCGCACTAAACCAGGACCTCTGCTGACGCCGACCCGGCGCTGACAAATGCGTGCGGGCAATAAAAAAGCCGCGCCCGAAAGCGCGGCTTCATCAGCCTTCATCGACGGCGCCGGCTCGCGGCGCGACACGGCTTATCCGTTGATCACGTCCGCGCCCTTGGGCACCGTGAACTTGAACGCATCGGCCGGCAGTTGCGGATTCTTCTGGATGTTCGAGAAGGTCAACAGCGTGACGTTGCCGAACACGTCGTGCAATTCCATCGCTTCGAGATTGCCGTCCTTGAAGCCGATCCCGACGCGCTCGAATTGCGTGTCCTTCGCCTTCGGCGTCAGTTCGAGCCAGTCGATGCCCGCCTTCACGCCCGCGTCGCGCAGCGTGAAGTTCTTGTCGAGATCGTTGCTGCCGAACAGGATCGCCGCGGGGCTCGCGCCGAGCGCGTTACCCAGCGCGCGCACCGTGACCTGATTGAGGTCCTTGTCGTACACGTAGAGCTTGTCGCCGTCGGCCTGCAGCAATTGCGCGTAGGGCTTCTCGTATTGCCAGATGAACTTGCCGGGCCGCGCGAACGTGAACGTGCCGCTCGACGTGGTCGGCTTGCCCGGGTTCGCGGTGGACAGCGCGCCGCTCGCGCCCTGCGCCTTGCTCGGCGCGCGCACTTCCTGCTGCACGAAGGTTCCGCGCGCGGCATGAACCTGCGCGACGAACGCCTTCAGTTGCTCGGTGCCGCTCGCGAAGGCCTGCGACGCGACCAGCAGCGATGCGCCGATAGCCACGCTGCCCGCGCCACGCACGACACGACGCACGAGCCGGCCCAGACGGTCCGTCTGACACTCACGATGCTCACGACGCTCGCGGGCCTGCTGCTGCGCGATTGCTTGCATATGGTTTTCTCCCTTGACTGGATTCGGTATTGGGTGCGCTGGAGTGACACATAAGCGGCACCCGGGCATCACGCGGGCAGTACACACCCGCACTCACGATGGCGGCAATGGACGCGGCTTACTCCGCTTCCCGCGCCGGTGCCAGAATTTCGCGATTGCCGTTCGACGACATCGCCGACACCACGCCCGAATTCTCCATCTGTTCGAGCAGACGCGCCGCCCGGTTGTAGCCGATGCGCAAGTGCCGCTGCACCAGCGAGATCGACGCGCGACGATTCTTCAGCACCACGTCGACCGCCTGATCGTATAACGGGTCCGACTCGCCGTCGGTGGACGCGGTTCCCGCCGAGCCTTCGTCGCCCTCGCCGCTCACCCCGCCTTCGAGAATGCCCTCGATGTAATTCGGCTCGCCCTGCTCCTTGAGCTTGTCGACGACGCGATGCACTTCGTCGTCCGACACGAACGCGCCATGCACGCGCACCGGCAAACCGCTGCCCGGCGGCAGATACAGCATGTCGCCCATGCCGAGCAGCGACTCTGCGCCCATCTGGTCGAGAATCGTGCGCGAGTCGATCTTCGACGACACCTGGAACGCCATCCGCGTCGGCACGTTGGCCTTGATGAGGCCGGTGATCACGTCGACCGACGGACGCTGCGTGGCGAGGATCAGGTGCAGACCGGCCGCGCGCGCCTTCTGCGCGATCCGCGCGATCAGTTCTTCGACCTTCTTGCCGACCACCATCATCAGGTCGGCCAACTCGTCGATCACGATCACGATGTTCGGCAGGCGCGTCAGCGGTTCCGGATCGTCCGGCGTCAGGCTGAACGGATTCGGCAGCTTCTCTTCGCGTTTCGTCGCTTCGTCGATCTTGTTGTTGTAGCCGGCGAGGTTACGCACGCCGAGCTTGCTCATCAGCTTGTAGCGGCGCTCCATTTCGGCCACCGCCCAATTCAGCGCGTGGCCGGCCTGGCGCATGTCCGTCACGACCGGACACAGCAGATGCGGAATGCCTTCGTAGACACTCATTTCGAGCATCTTCGGGTCGATCAGGATCATCCGAACCTGCTCGGCGCTCGCCTTGTACAGCAGCGACAGAATCATCGCGTTGATGCCGACCGACTTGCCCGAGCCGGTCGTACCGGCAACCAGCAAATGCGGCATCTTCGCGAGGTCGGCGCACACCGGCTTGCCGCCGATGTCCTTGCCGAGGCCCATCGTCAACGGCGACGCGGCATCCGCATACACGGCCGAGCCGAGAATCTCCGACAGGCTCACGGTCTGCCGACGCTGGTTCGGCAGTTCGAGCGCCATGTAGTTCTTGCCGGGAATCGTCTCGACCACGCGGATCGACACGAGCGACAGCGAGCGCGCGAGGTCCTTCGCGAGATTGACGACCTGGCTGCCCTTCACGCCGGTGGCCGGCTCGATCTCGTAACGCGTGACGACCGGGCCCGGATAGGCAGCGATCACGCTGACGTCGACACCGAAGTCCTTCAGCTTCTTCTCGATCAGACGCGACGTGAATTCGAGCGTGTCCGCGGAGATGGTTTCCTGCGCGGCGGGCGCGGGGTCGAGCAGCGAGATGGGCGGCAGCGTCGAATCGCCGGGCAGATCGGTGAACAGCGGCACCTGCCGTTCTTTTTCGACACGCTCCGATTTCACCGGCGTGGCGAGCGGCGGCACGATCACCACCGGCTCGTGCTCCTCGATGCGCACGCGGCCCTTCTCGACCTTGCCTTCGCGCTTGACCGCGGCCGCTTCGCCGAGCTTGCGATCGCGCCCGGCCTCGCGGCGCAGTTTCGCGAACGTGACCGCGGAAATGAGCGATTCGCCGACCTTCTCCGCCACCGACAGCCACGAAAAACGGAAGTACAGCGACAGCCCGATGGCGAGCCCGAGCAACAGCGCGAGCGTGCCGCCGGTGAAGCCGAGCGCATGCGACACGCCGCGCGCGACCGCCTCGCCGACCACGCCGCCGGTGTTGCCCGGCAACTGCACTTTCAGCGACCACATCCGCAGCGCTTCGACGCCGCTGCACGACAGCAGCACCAGCACGAACGCAAACGCGTCGGCCAGCCAGCTCACGCCGCGCGGCACGTCTTCCTGATCGTCCTCATGACGGCTGATACGGCGATAGTTGGCGGAAATGTGACGGCCGAGCAGCACGATCCACCAGTAGGAGGACAGGCCGAACAGCAGCAACATGACGTCCGAGGTTCTCGCACCCACGCGACCCGCCCAGTTCGCGATGTGGTCGGTCTGCGCGGAATGGGTCCAGCTCGGGTCGTGTCTGCTGTAGCTGACGAGCGACATCAGCAGGAACACGCCGAGCGCCACCTGCAGAATCCAGCGGATTTCGGTGAAGAGGCGCGACATGCGATGCGGCAATGCCTGCGCGCTCGCGGAATAAGGAGCTTTTGCCATTGATCCTGTTGCCTGGGGTAGCCGGTTCAGGCTGAACTGCCGCCGGGAGCAAGGCGCCGGGCCACGCCGCGCGCGGCTTCGGGCCCGTTCCCGGCTACCGGAAACTTCGATCCGGCCTATTGTAAACGCTGCGCCCCGCGCAAGGCTGTAAATGACGGTAACTTGACGGTTTGGCCACCTCGCCGCGCCGCCAACGCCTATCGCGGCGATCAGAAAGCTTGATGGCGCAGCCGCGCGCCCCGCCCTTTATAATGGCGGACTGACACCCATCTATAGTTTCAGCTCAAAAACCGCACGGCTTCGCACGAGCGAGCCGCGCGCCGTACAAGGATTCGATCATGCCCGCTACTGCAACGAAACACGCCAAGGTTCTGATTCTCGGTTCCGGTCCCGCCGGCTACACGGCGGCGGTCTACGCGGCGCGCGCCAACCTGGCGCCCGTGCTCGTCACGGGTCTCGCGCAGGGCGGCCAGCTGATGACCACGACCGACGTCGAAAACTGGCCCGCGGACGCCAACGGCGTGCAAGGCCCGGAACTGATGGCGCGCTTTCTCGAGCACGCCGAGCGCTTCAACACCGAAATCATTTTCGACCACATCCACACGGCCAAGCTGAACGAAAAGCCGATCCGCCTGATCGGCGATTCGGGCGAATACACGTGCGATTCGCTGATCATCTCGACCGGCGCATCCGCGCAGTATCTCGGCCTGCCGTCGGAAGAAGCGTTCATGGGCAAGGGCGTGTCGGCCTGCGCGACCTGCGACGGCTTCTTCTACCGTCAGCAGCACGTCGCTGTGATCGGCGGCGGCAATACCGCGGTTGAAGAGGCGCTGTATCTCGCCGGCATCGCGAAGAAAGTGACCGTGATCCATCGCCGCGACAAGTTCCGCGCGGAGCCGATCCTGATCGACCGTCTGCTCGCGAAGGAGAAGGAAGGCGTCGTCGAGATCAAATGGAATCACGTGCTCGACGAAGTGACCGGCGACCAGTCGGGCGTGACCGGCCTGCGCGTCAAGCACACGCAAACCGGCGAAACCACCGACATCGCGCTGCAAGGCGTGTTCGTCGCGATCGGCCACAAGCCGAACACCGACATCTTCGAAGGTCAGCTCGAGATGAAGAACGGCTACATCATCACGAAGGGCGGCCTGAACGGTTTCGCGACCGCCACCAGCGTGCCGGGCGTGTTCGCCGCGGGCGATGTGCAGGACCACGTGTACCGCCAGGCCATCACGAGCGCGGGCACCGGCTGTATGGCCGCGCTCGACGCGCAACGCTACCTCGAAACCATCAACGAGATGGCCGGCGAGCACGCGATGAGCGCGGAAGCGGACCGCTGATCCGCTGCGCGCAACGGTAAAATGACGGCGAGGCGTAGCCCGGCCGTCTGCTCGATAGAAAGGCCGCGGCTGCAATGTCCGCGGCTTTTTTTATGTTCGTCGCGGTTGCGCGGTACGTGGACGCCCGGCATGCGCACGGCGCTTTCGTTTTTTCGCGCTTTGCTCTCGCAACGCATCCGACGCCGCGCCCGGCAACCCCGCGCCATCGATTGACCTTTCCGCCCGTATTGCCGCCATGCCGAAGAACCAGCCCCATCCGAACGAACCGAAACGCCCGCCTACCGCCGCGCGACCCGCGCCCGCGCCGGTTGCGCCCGCCGCCGCGCCGAAGCTCGAACGCGCGACGGGACTCGCCGGGCTCGGCGCGTTGCGCGACGCGTTGAAGGGCGATGCGCAGCGCCGCGAACGCGAGCAGGCCATGGCCAAAGCGGCGCAGCGCGAAGCAGCCGCCGACGCCGATCTGTTCCGCCGCGAGATCGGTGAAGTCGCGCCGCTGGCGATGCCGCCGCGCGCCACGCTCACACGCAATCCCCCGCCGCCGCTGCCGGTGCAAACCCTGCTCGACGAAGAAGCGGTGCTGCACGAAGCGATCTCCGACGAATTCGACCCCGAAGTGCTGCTCGAAACCGACGAGACGCTATCGTATTGCCGCCCGGGCGTTAGCCGCGACGTCGTGCGCAAGCTGCGGCGCGGTGACTGGATCGTGCAGGCGCAGATCGACCTGCACGGCATGCGGCGCGAGGAAGCGCGTGAGGCGCTCGCGGAATTCATCCGCGAATCGGTGAAGCGCGGCCTGCGTTGCCTGCGCGTGATTCATGGCAAGGGACTCGGGTCGATCGGCAAGGAACCGGTGCTGAAGGGCAAGGTGCGCGCGTGGCTCGTGCAGAAGTCGGAGGTCATCGCGTTCTGCCAGGCCCGCCCGCACGATGGGGGCGCCGGCGCGGTGGTCGTGCTGTTGCAGCCGGGGGCATTGCCGGCGCACGGGGTGCAGGGAACGCAAGCGAAGGGCTGAACGCTGGAACCGCCGGGCCCGTAGCCGCGAGCGAGCCTGGACACGGTGAATCGCCGGATCAGGCACGGCGCTATGCGTCGGCCTTGATCTGCGCAGTCTCGCGCGCGTTTGGCGCGTTTGGCGCGTTTGGCGCGTTTGGCGCGTTTGGCGCATCCGGCGCATCCGGCGCATCCGGCGCATCGGCGCATCGGCGCATCGGCGCATCGGCACATCGGCACATCGGCACATCGGCACATCGGCACATCGGCGCATCGGCGCCAGTACTCTTTGCAAAAGCTGTCGATTTTCGCAGCCGTCGTTCGTCGTCGGGTAAACGGCCATGGTGGCCGTTGCGCGAAGGCCGTCGTGGCCACCGCGTACAGTGCGCAGTGCAACCATCAAAGGTGATCGCGATGCCCCTGCAACTCTATGCCCACCCGTTCTCCTCGTACTGCCAGAAGGCCCTGACCGCGCTCTACGAAAACGGCACGCCGTTCGAGATGCGCAAGCTCGCGTACGACGACCCGCAAATCATGGCCGAATTCGCCGCGCTGTGGCCGATCAAGCGCTTCCCGGTGCTGGTCGACGGCGAGCGCACCGTGATCGAGGCGAGCATCATCATCGAATATCTGGGCCTGTATCACCCGGGGCCGGTTGCGCTCGTGCCGGCCGATCCGCGCGTCGCGCTCGAAGTCCGCATGATGGACCGCTTCTTCGACAACTACATTTCGACGCCGCAGCAGAAGATCGTCTTCGACAGCATGCGCGAGGCGACGGAACGCGACGCGCGCGGCGTCGCCGATGCGCGCGCGATGCTCGACACCGCGTACGCATGGCTCGACAAACGGATGGCCGGGCGCGAATGGGCCGTGGGCGAGCACTTCACCCTCGCCGACTGCGCCGCCGCGCCGTTCCTGTTCTACGCCGACTGGACCCATCCGATCGACCCGGCGTTCGCGCACGTACGCGCGTACCGGCAACGGCTGCTCGCGCGGCCGTCGTTCGCGCGCGCGGTCGATGAAGCGCGGCCGTACCGGCCGCTGTTTCCGCTGGGCGCGCCGGATCGGGATTGAGCGAAAGGCTGCGCCAACGCGCGCGGCCCGCGCGCCCAGCTCGCCCCGGCGCGATGCCTATTGCGCAACCACCTGATACAGGTGCGGGAGCCCGTTCTGTTCGAGGTATGTTTTATTGACGAACAGGAAACTGTTGCCATCGAACTCGCGGATTCCCACCCATTCCCTCTGCTTCGGCTCGAGGTTCACTTCGATGTCTTTGCGTTTCGGATCGTTTTTTTGCTTCCAGCTGAGAGCCTTCAGTTTCAGCTCGAAGTCCCGGCGCAGCTTCGGCAAATCGAGCGCGTTTGTCTCGAAGCAATGTTCGATGAACGGCACCGTCTCCAGCACGAGCAAATCGTAAAGCCGCTCGGGCTCGCCGGCGGCGTCCCTGAACACCCGCGCGGCGCACAGGTAGCGCGGCAGGATGACCGGATGTCCGGACCGGAACAGCTTCACCGCGCGGTAAAGCTTGTTGATCTCGGTGAAGTCATAGGAACCCTTGACCGTATTTCTCAGCGTCACCGACGCCTCGAACGGCTTTTTGCCCGTACCGGTGCGCGGCTTCAGAAAGCGGATCCGGCTGGCCGCCGTGTACAACGCGCCGGCCTGGCTGTATCGCACGACGAGATCGGACGAAGCGGACTGGTCCAACACCTTCGCGACGGCGCTGCCGCCGTTGGCTTCCGCCTCGACGCTGAAAATCTCGCCCTGCAGCAGCTTTTGCAGCGGCTCCTTGACGAGCGCGTTGAATGCCGTGATAGACAGCCGCGACATCGTTTCAAAGGACCGGTCGGCGCCGGCGCTCGCGGTGCAAGCCGGCTCTTCGTCGTCCGGCTCTTCGTCCGCAGCATCTGCTTCCAGCAGCTCTTCGTCTTCCGGACCATCGCCGAGCAGACCGTAATTGCGGGAGTGGAGCCCGTCGTTCAACTCTTCGGCGGCGTCGAGTTCTATCTGCAAACGCTCGACTTCCGAGTCGTTCGGGCCGTTCGCCGTCAACTGCGCGTCGATGCTCTCCTGAAGCACATGCATGAGCTTGTGAAGCTCGGACTTCCAGCCGTCGATCGTCGCCTCGCGCACCGGATCGGCCTCGATGTGATCGGCGATGTCATCCTCGTCCGGCAGGCTGGCGTGCTGCTGCAACGCCTCCTGCGAGGCTTCGTAGTATTGCGCCAGCGTGTCGCGAATGTCCCGCACTCTCGCGCTAACGTCTCTGTCGTCCAGCATTCGAATACCTTTTTGTGGTGGGAGCGGCCGACCAATCTACCGCAATCTCCATCGCAAAACCGCACGAAACGTGACTGTTCCCGCCAATCTGAGTACTCTTTATGCCGCAGGCATGCCCCACCGCGAAAACGGGGCAAATATCGCACTCAATTCGCATCGCCAGGTAACCCGCAGGCTTTCACCCACCACCACAAGGCACGCCATGGACCGTTTCGAAGCGATGGAGATCTTCACGCGCGTGGTCGAAGCGAACAGCTTCACCAAGGTATCGGAATCGCTCGACCTGCCGCGCGCGAAAGTCAGCCGCACGATCCAGGCGCTCGAGGAACACGTCGGCGTGCGGCTCCTGAACCGTTCGACCCGCCAGGTCAGCGTGACCGAAGACGGCGCGTCGTTCTACGAGCGCTGCGTGCGCATCCTCGCCGACGTCGCCGACGCGGAATCGTCGCTGTCGAACAAACGCGAGAATCCGGCCGGCACGATTCGCGTCGATACGTCGGGCACGCTCGCGCGCTCGCTGCTGTTGCCCGCACTCGACGATTTCTACGGCCAGTACCCGCAGATCGACGTACGCCTCGGACTCGCGGATCGCAACATCGATCTGATCCAGGACGGCGTCGATTGCGTGATCCGGATGGGCACGCCGGAGGAATCGAGCCTCGTCGCCAAACGCATCGGCCTCGCGCGCATCGTCACGTGCGCGTCGCCCGCGTACCTGAAGAAATACGGCACGCCGACGACGCTCGACGAACTCGCCGCACATCGCGCGGTGAATTACGTGTCAGCGCGCAGCGGCCGGACTTTCCCGTTCGAATACGAAGTGAACGGCGAGATCGAGCGCGTCGCGATGAGCAGCACGCTCGCGGTCAACGACGGCTCCGTGTACATCACCGCCGGCGTGCTCGGCCACGGCATCATCCAGCCGTCGCGCTTCATGGTTGCCGAGCTGATCGAGCAAGGCGCGCTTACCGAGATTCTCGGCGACTACCCGAGCCCCGGCACGCCACTGTCGATCCTGTACGCGCATCGCCGCAATCTGAGCTCGCGGCTGCGCGCGTTCATCGACTGGGTCAGCGAGCTCGCGGGCAATCATCCGGATCTGCGTCTGCCCGAAACGGCGTAACGCGTTCACGCCGCGCCGCGCACCGCACCGCACCGGCCACAAAAACAAAACCCCACGCGCTCTTCAACGCATGGGGTTTTTCTTCGTCCGTGCCGAAGCGACGGAAGCAACGATACAGCTAACGCTTACGCAATCCGCTCTTCGTTGGTCGGATCGAACAGCACCGCCTTCGACGTATCGAACAGCAGCGTCGCGTTCGCGAGCGGCTGCGGGTTCGACGCCGGGTGCACGCGGCTCACCACGCGCTTGCCGTTGATCTGCGCGAACACCAGCGTGTCCGGGCCGGTCGGCTCGATCACGTCGACCTTCACTTCGATCCGCTGCAGCTTGCCGTCATCGCCGTGCGCGCCGCGCGCATCGGTGATGCGTTCCGGGCGCAGGCCGAGAATCACGTTGCTGCCGATGTGCGAGCGCACCTTCGACGACTCGAACGGCAGCACCAGCACCTTGCGCGCGACGCCCGTATCGAGTTCGATGCCAACGCCCGAGCCCTGCTCGACCAGCTTGCCTTCGATGAAGTTCATCGGCGGCGCGCCGATGAAGCCCGCGACGAACAGATTCGACGGCGAGTCGTAGATGTCCTGCGGCGCGCCGAACTGCTGGACGATGCCGTCCTTCATCACCGCGATGCGATCGCCGAGCGTCATCGCTTCGATCTGGTCGTGCGTCACGTAGACGATCGTCGTGCCGAGGCGCTGATGCAGCAGCTTGATTTCCGAGCGCATCTCGATACGCAGCTTTGCGTCGAGGTTCGACAGCGGCTCGTCGAACAGGAACATCACCGGATCGCGCGCGAGCGCACGGCCCATCGCCACGCGCTGGCGCTGGCCGCCGGACAGTTGACCCGGCTTGCGATCGAGCAGGTGCGTGATCTGCAGCGTATTCGACACGCGGTCCACAATCTGCGCCTGCTCCTGCTTCGGCACCTTGCGGATATTCAGGCCGAACGAGATGTTCTCGCGCACCGTCATCGACGGATACAGCGCGTACGACTGGAACACCATCGCGATGTCGCGATCTTTCGGCGACAGGTTGTTCACCGTCTTGCCGTCGATCTGGATCTCGCCCTTGGTCACGGTTTCGAGACCGGCGATCATGTTGAGCAGCGTCGACTTACCGCAGCCCGAGCCGCCGACCAGAATCAGGAACTGACCGTCTTCGATGTCGATGTTGACACCCTTCAGAACCGGCACCCCGTTCGGGTAGGTCTTGTACACGTCACGGATGGAAAGGCTTGCCATGCTGTGAATCCTCTAGTTTCTGGTACTGCCTGAAAACGTCTTGTCAGGCGACGGCGCCACGGGTTCCGTGCACCGCCGTCGCTCCAGGATGATTTAGCCCTTCACCGCGCCCGCGGTCAGGCCGCGCACGAAGTAACGTCCGGCGATGATGTAGACGAGCAGCGTGGGCAGCGCCGCGATGATCGCGCCGGCCATGTCCACGTTGTATTCCTTCACGCCGGTCGAGGTGTTCACGAGGTTGTTCAGCGCCACCGTGATCGGCATCGAATCGACGCCGGAGAACACGATACCGAACAGGAAGTCGTTCCAGATCTGCGTGAATTGCCAGATCAGGCACACCATGAAGATCGGCAGCGACACCGGCAGCAGGATCTTCGTGAAGATCGTGAAGAAACCCGCACCGTCGATCCGCGCGGCCTTCACGAGTTCGGCAGGAATGCTGACGTAGAAGTTGCGGAAGAACATCGTGGTGAACGCGATCCCGTAGATCACGTGCACCAGCACCAGGCCCGTCGTCGTGTTCGACAGGCCCATCATGCCTTCGAAGCGCGCCATCGGCAGCAGGATCGCCTGGAACGGAATGAAGCAGCCGACCAGCAGCATCGTGAAGATCGGATCGGCGCCACGGAAACGCCAGTGCGTGAGCACATAGCCGTTGAACGCGCCGATGATCGACGAGATCAGCACGGCCGGAATCACCATGCGCACCGAGTTCATGAAGAACGGCTGCATGCCGTCGCAGCGCACGCCGGTGCAGGCGCCGCTCCACGCCTTGATCCACGGCGCAAAGGTCCAGTGCGACGGCGGCGTCAGCAGGTTGCCGCTGCGCAACTGGTCGATGTCCTTGAACGACGTCGACAGCATCACGTACAGCGGAAACAGGAAATACAGGGCGAACAGAATCAGGGCCGCGTAAATGACGGCACGGCTCATCGTCATCTTAGGCTGCATTGCGGGTGCTCCTCGATTCCAGATACATCAGCGGCACGAGCACGGCCACCACGGTAGCGAGCATCATCATCGACGAGGCCGCGCCGACGCCGAGCTGCCCGCGATTGAACGAAAACGTGTACATGAAGATAGCCGGCAGCGACGACGACGTACCCGGGCCGCCCGCGGTCAGCGCGACGACGAGGTCGAAGGTCTTGATGGTGATGTGGCAGAGAATCAGCAGCACGGAGAAGAACACCGGCCGCATGCTCGGAATCACGATCTTGCGATAGATGGTCGGCAAGCCTGCGCCGTCCATCTGCGCGGCCTTGAAGATTTCGCCGTCGACGCCGCGCAAACCGGCGAGGAACAGCGCCATCACGAAGCCGGTGGACTGCCAGACCGCCGCGATCACGATACAGAAGATCGCCTTGTCAGGGTCGCCGAGCCAGTTGAACGAGAAGCTCGTCCAGCCCCAGTCGTTGAACACTTTCTCGATGCCGATGCTCGGCGTCAGAATCCATTGCCACGCGGTACCGGTCACGATGAACGACAGCGCCATCGGGTACAGGAACACGGCGCGCAGCGCGCCTTCGTTGCGGATCTGCTGATCGAGCAGGATCGCGAGGAACAGGCCGAGACCGATACAGATAGCGATGAACGGAATGCCGAACCAGCCGAGATTCGCGGCCGAGGTCCAGAACACGTCGTTGTCGAACAGTTCGCGATAGCGGTCGAGACCGGCGAACTCCCAACGCGGCATCAGCCGCGAGGTGGACAGCGACAGATAGCCGGTAATGGCGATGAAGCCATACACGAAGATCAGGCTGATGATGACACTGGGCGCGAGCACCAGCTTCGGAATATAGCGATCGGCAAGGGCCGCCATGGGCGACGCGCGGCGGGCGGCGGAGGCCGTTTTCCCGTTTCCGCTGATGGAAGCAGTCACTACTCGACTCCTGCTGAAACTGTGCCGTGTGGCGCTTCGCGCGCGCATGGCGCGAGACCGCGACGGCCTGGATGTGACTTCATAAAACCGGGGTAAAGCCGCCGTGCGCCGAACCTCGCTACCGATACCGCACGAGGGTCCGCGCGCGGCGGCCCGAAGCGGACGCCCGGCGCGTCATACAACAACTACCGGGCACCCTGCTTCGCCTGTTGCGCTTACCGGGCGCTTACTTCGTCTTCGCTGCCTTCGCGAGCGCCTGAACCGCGGTCTTCGAATCCTGCTGCGAGTTCATGAACTTCGTGACGACGTCGGAGATCGCGCCGGCTGCGGCGTCCGGCTGAGCCATGCCGTGAGCGAGCGACGGCACATAGCCGCCGGCCTTGATCGCGACCTGCTCATCCGCGTACGACTTCTTCGCGCAATCGTCGAACTTGTCCATCGGCACGCCGAGACGCACCGGGATCGACCCCTTGTACAGGCTGAACTGCTCCTGGAACGCCGGCGACATGATCGTCTTCGCGAGCGCGAGCTGTCCCGGCGTTGCTGCCTTCTGGCCCTTCTGCTGGAAGAACACGAACGAGTCGACGTTGAACGTGTAGGCCTTTTCGGTGCCCGGTACGGCTGCGCAGATGAAGTCCGAACCCGACTTCTTGCCGGCGTTGGTGAATTCGCCCTTCGCCCAGTCGCCCATGAACTGCATGCCGGCCTTGCCGTTGATGACCATCGCCGTAGCGAGGTTCCAGTCACGGCCCGTGCGACCCGCGTCGAAGTAGCCCTGGATCTTGCGGACCGTGTCGA
This sequence comes from Paraburkholderia antibiotica, assembly GCF_012927125.1. Classification (GTDB taxonomy): domain Bacteria; phylum Pseudomonadota; class Gammaproteobacteria; order Burkholderiales; family Burkholderiaceae; genus Paraburkholderia; species Paraburkholderia antibiotica. Next base: position 461,224 of record NZ_JABBFZ010000003.1, on the reverse strand, counting down.
ACACGCCGACCATCTTGTCCGAGGTCAGGGTCTTCTCGTCGAGGTCGACCAGCGCCTTCTTGTAGAAGTCCGCGCCTTGCGACAGCACCACGTCCTCCCACAGCGTCAGGTCTTGCCACGGCTGGCCGCCCATCGCGATCGGCTGGATGCCCGCGGCTTTCATCTTGTCGGCGACCGCGAAGAATTCAGGCCACGTGGTCGGCACCTTGCCGCCGGCCTTGTCGAGCGCAGCCTTGTTGATGTACAGCCAGTTCACGCGGTGCACGGAGAACGGTGCGGCGACATAGTGGCCGTCCGCATGCATGATCTTGTCGATTTCCGGCGGCAGGTTCTTTTTCCAGTCGCCCGCGACGGAGTCGATCGGCACCAGCACGCCCTGCGAAGCCCAGTCCTGGATCAGCGGACCCTTGATCTGCGCGGCGCTCGGTGCGTTGCCCGAGATCACCTGCGTCTTCAGTGCCGTCATCGCTGCCGCGCCTGCGCCGCCCGCGACCGCGAAGTCCTTCCACGTGTAACCCTGCTTCGTCATGTCGTCCTTGAGGACGCCGACGGCCTTCGATTCACCGCCCGAAGTCCACCAGTGCAGAACTTCGACCGACTCGGCAGCCTGCACCGCCGACACGCCACACATCAGACCCGCAGCGCACAGAGCGCCCATGATCGCGCGAAATTTCATTGCTTATCTCCTCCAGACACCTGAACAAAAAAACGAATGGCCCCTGATGTCGCCAGGGTGCTGTGGTTGGTTCAAACAGGCAAAACACTGGGCGATCGAGCACGGTCGGGCGCATGCGCGAAGGCATGTGCCGGCGGACCGATGTCCGGCCGCTGGACGCTCAAGAGGTGAGTGGTTCGGGATGCAACTGACTGTCTCCTCTTTTGATTTTTGCCTGCCCGCTTCGCGCGGCAGACTCGAGGTGCCTCATACGTCGACCACGCCAACCCGATACCAGCCCGTCACCCGAGCCGCGGACAACGACCCCGCCGGCCCGTCGACTCCCCCGGTTTTCCGTGAGGTCTACCGGAGCCCAACTGGTGCGCGCCGACGAGCATGATTCCCGCTGTCCATTAACATGCAGGGCCGCCCGCCGATCCGCAAAAGTACGTGCATTCTGCTTCGCAGCACACGCTTTTTTCATCGAATTAGCGCTACCTCTTGATTTGGATTGTAGTTAAACTACAATTCAGTGTCAAAAAATATTTTATCGGACTACGGTCGCTCTTCCCGGTCGCTGCGCGTCAGTGTCCAGTCGGCGCCGCGGCCCCTTCAGGACACCCTCAGGACATCGACGGAGACTCATGCAAACCGATTCAAGTTTCACCTTCGTTCTCTTCGGCGGAACCGGCGACCTGTCGATGCGCAAGATCCTGCCCGCGCTGTTCGAGGCGCATCGCGCCGGCGGCATGCTCGCCGACAGCGGCAAGATCGTGGCGGTGGCGCGACACGTCGCGGATCGCGGCGAATACCTGCAGTGGGTCGACGAGCACGTCAAGCCGCACGTGTCGAAGAAGGGGCTCGACGAAAGCGCGTGGGCGAGCTTCCTCGCGCGCATCGAGTTCGTGAAGATCGACCTCGGCAAGCCGGAAGACTTCACGCAATTGCGCGACGCGATCCAGGACCTGCCCGGCATCCGCGTGTTCTATCTGGCGACCGGCCCGTCGCTGTTCGTGCCGATCTGTCATGCGCTGGCGGCGGTCGGGCTCAACACCAACGCGCGCATTGTGCTCGAAAAGCCGCTCGGCTACGACCTGAAGTCGTCGAACGCGATCAACGATGCGGTCGGCGAAATCTTCGCGGAAGAGCAGATCTACCGGATCGACCATTACCTCGGCAAGGAGCCGGTGCAGAACCTGCTCGCGCTGCGTTTCGGCAATGCCCTCTTCGAGCCGCTGTGGCGCCGCGAGTGGGTCGAGAGCATCCAGATCACGATCGCCGAGGAGCTCGGCGTCGAAGCGCGCGGCGACTTCTACGACAACACCGGCGCGCTGCGCGACATGGTGCAGAATCACCTGCTGCAACTGTTATCGATCGTTGCAATGGAGCCGCCCCATTCGATGGATTCGGACTCGGTGCGCGACGAAAAGCTGCGCGTGCTGCGCGCGCTCAAACCGATCGAGCCGCTGGAAATCGGCAAGGTCGCGGTGCGCGGCCAATATCATTCGGGCGTGATTCGCGGCACCGCGGTGCCGGCCTACGCGACCGAGCACGGCGTGAAGCCGGATAGCTCCACCGAAACTTTCGTCGCGCTGAAGGTCGAAATCGAGAACTGGCGCTGGGCCGGCGTGCCGTTTTTCCTGCGCACCGGCAAACGGCTCGCCGATCGCGTCGCCGAGATCGTCGTGAATTTCCGCCCGGTGCCGCATTCGGCGCTCGGCGCGTCGGCGCTGCGCGCCGGTGCGAACCGTCTGGTGATCCGCCTGCAGCCGAACGAGACGATCCGTCTGTACTGTCTCGCGAAACAGCCCGGCGAGGGCATGAACCTCGCGAGCGTGCATCTCGATCTCGCGTTCGACCAGTTCTTCCGCGAAGGTCAGATGGAAGCGTATCAACGGCTGCTGCTCGACGTGATCCACGGCAGGCTCGCGCTGTTCGTGCGGCGCGACGAACAGGAAGCCGCGTGGCGCTGGGTCGAACCGATCCTGAACGAATGGCAAGCCTCGCACAAGCCGCCGAAGCCGTACGCGGCGGGCACGTGGGGACCGGCCGCGGCGAGCGCGATGCTCGCGCAGCACGGCACCTGCTGGCTCGAGGAAGAGAATTGAGCCTGATGGACTGATGAACTGATGGACGGCGTCGCGCGAGAGCGGCCATGCGTTGCGGCCATGCTTTGTGGCAAACGCAGCGCGGCAACGGCTCACGCGGCGCCGGCAACACCACCGACGAACTGAACGGAATCGCGCCGGTATCGCGTATCACGTTTGCAGGCCACCCCGCCCCGCAGGCATCGCGCGAGAGCAGCAACGCTGATTCCGCTGATCTAACAAGAAAGCAGCACGGAGGAGAAGTGATCGAGCTTCACGCTTTCGACGACCAGCGCGCCCAATCCGACGCCCTGGCGCAAGCGGTGGGCGACGCGTTACAGGCGTCGCTGGCCGCACAGGCGGCCGCGAACGCGCGCCCGGCCATGCTGGCCGTGTCCGGCGGCAGCAGTCCGCGCCCGTTCCTGCAAACGTTGTCCACGCAAGCGTTCGACTGGCCGCGCATCGCGCTCACGCTGGTCGACGACCGCTGGGTGCCGGAAACCGACAGCGCGAGCAACGCGCAACTCGCGCGCGCCACGCTGCTGCAGAACGCCGCCAAAGACGCAACGTTCTGGCCGCTCGTCGACACCGCGCAGGATCTGCACGCGCACGTCGCCGCGCTGAACGCCGACGCGCGCTTTGCCGCGGTGCCCGACGTCGCGGTGCTCGGCATGGGCGAAGACGGCCACACCGCCTCGATCTTCGCCGACGCGCCCGAATGGGATCACGCGATCACCACGACCGAGCGCTTCGTCGCCGTGCATCCGGGCGCGGCGCAGCATGCGCGGGTGAGCTGGTCACTGTCCGCGCTGAAGGAAGTCAAACATCTGTTTCTGCTGATCGCGGGACCGCGCAAGATGGACGTGCTCAATGCAGCCGCCGCTTCGCTACAAAAAAATGCCATCTCGCAGTTGGCAAACGACAAGGGAGTGAGACTCGATGTCTACTGGTGTGCAAACTAAAGCTGTGCCGGGCGCGGGCCAGCACGCCGACGGACCGAGGCTGCTCGCCGACATCGGCGGTACCAACGCGCGCTTCGCGCTCGAGACGGGCCCCGGCGAGATCGGCTCGGTGCAGATCTATCCGTGCGCGGATTATCCGAGCGTCGCCGACGTCATCAAGAAGTACCTGAAGGACAACAAGATCGGCCGCGTCAATCACGCGGCGATCGCGATCGCGAACCCGGTCGACGGCGACCAGGTGAGCATGACCAATCACGACTGGACCTTCTCGATCGAAGCGACGCGCCGCGCGCTCGGCTTCGACACGCTGCTGGTCGTCAACGACTTCACCGCGCTCGCGATGGCGCTGCCCGGCCTCACCGACGCGCAGCGCGTGCAGGTGGGCGGCGGCGCGCGTCGTCCGAACAGCGTGATCGGCCTGCTCGGTCCCGGCACCGGCATGGGCGTGTCCGGCCTGATTCCCGCCGACGACCGCTGGATCGCGCTCGGCAGCGAAGGCGGCCACGCGACCTTCGCGCCGGCCGACGAGCGCGAGGACATCGTGCTGCAGTACGCGCGCAAGAAGTGGTCGCACGTGTCGTTCGAACGCGTGGCCGCCGGCCCCGGCATCGAAGTCATCTACCGTGCGCTCGCGGGCCGCGACAAGAAACGCGTGGCGGCCAACGTCGACACGATCGAGATCGTCAAGCGCGCGCTCGAAGGCGAGCCGCTCGCGGCCGAATCGGTCGACGTGTTCTGCGGCATTCTCGGCACCTTCGCCGGCAATATCGCGGTGACGCTTGGCGCGCTCGGCGGCATCTATATCGGCGGCGGCGTGGTGCCGCGCCTCGGCGAGTTCTTCGCGCGCTCGTCGTTCCGTAAGCGCTTCGAGGCGAAGGGCCGCTTCGAAGCGTATCTGCAGAACGTGCCGACCTATGTGATTACCGCCGAATATCCGGCGTTTCTCGGCGTGTCGGCGATTCTCGCGGAGCAACTGTCGAACCGCGCGGGCGGCAGTTCGTCGGCGGTATTCGAGCGGATCCGCCAGATGCGCGATGCGCTGACGCCGGCCGAACGCCGCGTCGCCGAGCTCGCGCTGAACCATCCGCGCTCGATCATCAACGATCCGATCGTCGACATCGCGCGCAAGGCCGACGTGAGCCAGCCGACCGTGATCCGCTTCTGCCGCTCGCTCGGCTGCCAGGGTCTGTCGGACTTCAAGCTGAAGCTCGCGACCGGCCTGACCGGCACGATCCCGGTCAGCCACAGCCAGGTGCATCTGGGCGACACCGCGACCGACTTCGGCGCGAAGGTGCTCGACAACACGATCTCCGCGATCCTGCAGTTGCGCGAGCATCTGAACTTCGAGCACGTCGAGCGCGCGATCGATCTGCTGAACGGCGCGCGTCGGATCGAGTTCTACGGGCTCGGCAATTCGAACATCGTCGCGCAGGACGCGCACTACAAGTTCTTCCGCTTCGGCATCCCGACCATTGCGTACGGCGACCTGTACATGCAGGCGGCGTCCGCGGCGTTGCTCGGCAAGGGCGACGTGATCGTCGCGGTGTCGAAGTCGGGCCGCGCGCCCGAGTTGCTGCGCGTGCTCGACGTCGCGATGCAGGCTGGCGCGAAGGTGATCGCGATCACGTCGAGCAACACGCCGCTCGCGAAACGCGCGACCGTCGCGCTGGAGACCGATCACATCGAGATTCGCGAGTCGCAGCTGTCGATGATCTCGCGCATCCTGCACCTCGTGATGATCGACATTCTCGCGGTCGGCGTCGCGATTCGCCGCGCGGTGCCGAGCGACGACGTCGCGGAAACGGTCGAGAAAGCGCGTGAAGGCGCCGACGACGACGCCACCGCCGTGCTCGACTGGCTGAGCCACGGCGCGGCTTCGTCGGCGCGCGACTGAACGACTGAACGCGAGTCCCCGCACGCGGCCAAACCCGGGCCGCCTGCCTTGCGCAGTCAATCAACCCGCGCGGTGTGCTTCGAATACGAAGCGTGCCGCGCGGGTTTTCTTTTTCATGCGGCCTATGCGGCGTGAAAAGCGATCGATAATAGAGGCCTTATCGGCCCGCGACACGCCCGCTCCATGATCATCCGCCCACATCTCCACTGGTTCCGCATGCTGCTCGCGTGGCGCGGCTCGGTGCTGCCGCAACTGCTGCCGCGCCTGTTCCTGATTTTCTGCATCGCGATCGTCGCGCTCGCCGCGCACGATCATCTGCTTCCCGTCAATCTGAACCTGAACACGACCGCGCCGTTTTCGCTAATCGGCATTGCGCTGGCGGTGTTCCTCGGCTTTCGCAACAACGCGAGCTACGACCGCTGGTGGGAAGCGCGCAAGCTGTGGGGGCAGTTGCTCAACGAGTCGCGCTCGCTGACGCGCCAGGTGATGATGCTGCCGTCGCGCGAGCTGCCCAGCGAGGAGACCGCCGAGTTTCTCGCGCTGCTGAGCGCGCTGCCGCATGCGCTGCGGCATCAGCTACGCAAGACCGACCCGCGCGACGACCTCGCCGCGCGGCTGCCCGCGGCGCTGTTCGACCGTGTGATCGAGGCGCGCTACAAGCCGGCCACGCTGATGCTGTGCCTCGGCGAATGGGTACGGCGTCAGGCACGCGCGGGCGCGCTCGATTCGATGAGCGTGCTCGCGTTCGACCGCAATCTGAATGGACTGTCCGATGTGATCGGCGGCTGCGAGCGCATTGCGTCGACGCCGTTGCCGTTTGCGTATTCGGTGATGATTCACCGCACCGTGTATTTTTTCTGCGCGTCGCTGCCGTTCGGTCTCGTCGACAGCATCGGCATTTTTACGCCGGTGTTCGCGGTGTTCGTCGCGTACACGTTCATGGCGCATGAGGCGATCGCCTCGCAGCTCGAAGAGCCGTTCGGCACCGACGACAACGACCTCGCACTCAACACGATGTCGGCGATGATCGAAGATGCGCTGCGCGATCTGCGCGGTGAACCGGCGCTCGCGGCGCCGCTCCCGCAACGCGAGAGTTATCAGCTGGATTGAAGATGCGCGCGGGGCGGCGCGCCCGTCAGTGATTGCCGACCGTCTCCGACAGTCGCTTGATCGTCGCGACACGCGCGCCGATGATGTCGATGCGCCCGTGCTCGTCGACGAGCGGCGTCGATGCCTCCAGATACGCGCGCCACTCGCGTTGTGCGCGCACCAGTATCGACCGGGCCTGGGCCGGCATCTTTGAATTGAGCACGCGGTAGTAGCGGTTCAGATCGAACATCGCGTGTTCGCAACGCGCGTCCGCGTTGCACGCGCGCGGCCGGCGCGGCGCCGGCCCGCTCGCATTGGCGAGCGCACTGCGCAGCACCAGCGCGCGGTCGCGCACCGGCTGCAACTGCATGTCGGCTTCGGCGAGCACGTACATCGAACCCTGGGTGGTCGCGAACACCGCGGCAAGCAGCGGCTTTTCCGCATCGCGCGACGCGAGCCAGCTCGCCTGGCTCTTCTGCCACAACCGGCGCCGCGCCGGCGGCAGCTTCGCCAGCACCTGCTGATACGCGCTATCGACCGCGGCCTTCCAGCCGATTCGCGCGTTGTCCATACACTGCACCTGCCCGAGCGTCGTCGACATGTCGGCGCGCGCGAGGCACGTGCGCATCGACGCGTCGATCGGATCGGCGGCGGCCACCTCGGCATGCGCCGCCGGACTCGCCACGCCGCCGAGCACCACGGCGCCGGCGGTCAGCGCGCCGGCCAGCACGCGGCTTGCGCGCCGCCAGCCCGACAGGTCCGGCAGGAATTTCACCCGCTGCATCGTCAAACGCGAACGCAATCGACGAAATATTCGATGCGTCCGTTGATCATTTCGCCGACGAGCCCGTGGATGTCCGTATGGAAGCCCGGGAAGCGCTCGTTGAACTCGCGCGCGAAACGCAGGTAATTGACGATGGTCCTGTTGAAGCGCTCGCCCGGAATCAGCAGCGGAATGCCCGGCGGATACGGCGTCAACAGGATCGACGTGACACGGCCTTCGAGTTCGTCGATCGGTACCCGGTCGATCTCGCGGTGCGCGAGCTTCGCGAACGCGTCGGACGGCTTCATCGCCGGCTCCATGCTCGACAGGTACATCTCGGTCGTCAGACGCGCGATGTCGTTCGCGCGATAGACGCTGTGGATCTGCTGGCACAGATCGCGCAGGCCGACGCGCTCGTACATCGGATGATGCTGCACGAACTCGGGCAGCACGCGCCACAGCGGCTGGTTGGTGTCGTAGTCGTCCTTGAACTGCTGCAGCTCGGTCACCATCGAGTTCCAGCGGCCCTTCGTGATGCCGATCGTGAACATGATGAAGAACGAGTACAGCCCGGTCTTCTCGACGATGATGCCGTGCTCGGCCAGGTACTTCGTGACGATCGCGGCCGGAATGCCGGTTTCGCCGAAGCCGCCGTCCATGTCCAGACCCGGCGTGACGATCGTCGCCTTGATCGGGTCGAGCATGTTGAAGCCTTCGGCGAGCGGGCCGAAGCCGTGCCACGCGTCGTCCGGACGCAACATCCAGTCCTCGCGCGAGCCGATGCCCTCTTCCGCGAACTGGTCCGGGCCCCACACCTTGAAGAACCAGTCGTCGCCGTATTCGGTGTCGACCTTGGTCATCGCGCGGCGGAAGTCGAGTGCTTCAGCGATCGACTCCTCGACGAGCGCGGTGCCGCCCGGCGCTTCCATCATCGCCGCGGCCACGTCGCACGACGCGATGATCGCGTACTGCGGGCTCGTCGACGTATGCATCAGATACGCCTCGTTGAAGCGGTGCTTGTCGAAGCGGCTGTTCTTCGAGTCCTGCACGACGATCTGCGAGGCCTGCGAGATGCCGGCGAGCAGCTTGTGCGTGGAGTGCGTCGCGTACACCATCGCGCCGATGCGCGGACGACCCGCGCCGATCGCGTGCATGTCCTGGTAGAACTCGTGGAATTCGGCGTGCGGCAGCCACGCTTCGTCGAAGTGCAGCGTGTCGAGCCACTCGCCCAACATTTCCTTGATCATCTCGACGTTGTAGATCACGCCGTCGTACGTGCTTTGCGTGATCGTCAGGATGCGCGGCTTCAGGTTCGGGTTCTTGGCGAGCGCTTCGCGCGCGAACGGATTCGCCTCGATCTTCTTGCGGATGTTTTCCGGCTCGAACTCGCTGCGCGGAATCGGGCCGATGATGCCGAAGTTGTTGCGCGTCGGCGTGAGGAACACCGGAATCGCGCCGGTCATCGTGATCGCGTGCAGGATCGACTTGTGGCAGTTGCGGTCGACCAGCACGATGTCGCCCGGAGCGACCGTGCCGTGCCAGACGATCTTGTTCGAGGTCGAGGTGCCGTTGGTCACGAAGAACACGTGGTCAGCGCTGAAGATGCGCGCGGCGTTGCGCTCCGAGGCCGCGACCGGACCGGTGTGATCGAGCAGCTGGCCGAGTTCGTCGACCGCGTTGCAGACGTCCGCGCGCAGCATGTTCTCGCCGAAGAACTGGTGGAACATCTGGCCGAGCGGGCTCTTCAGGAACGCGACGCCACCCGAGTGGCCCGGGCAGTGCCACGAGTACGAACCTTCGTCCGCGTACTGCACCAGCTCCTTGAAGAACGGCGGCGCGAGCGCGTCGAGGTACACCTTCGCCTCGCGGATGATGTGACGCGCGACGAACTCCGGGGTGTCCTCGAACATGTGGATGAAGCCGTGCAGCTCGCGCAGGATGTCGTTCGGCAGATGGCGCGAGGTGCGCGTTTCGCCGTACAGGAAGATCGGAATGTCGGCGTTGCGGCGGCGCACTTCGGTCACGAACGCGCGCAGCGCGACGATCGCGGCGGCAAGCTCGGGCGTCTCGCCTTCGACCACCACGTTATCGACGTACGGCAGCAGCTCGTCGTCGTCGATCGACAGGATGAAGCACGACGCGCGGCTCGACTGCTGCGCGAACGAGGACAGATCGCCGTAGCTCGTCAACCCGAGCACTTCCGCGCCTTCTTTCTCGATGGCTTCGGCGAGAGCCCGGATGCCGGAACCCGAGATGTTCTCGGAGCGGAAATCTTCGTCGATGATGACGACGGGAAAACGGAACTTCATGGGCGATTCTCCAAAAAGAAAACGACCGCTGCGTTATGTCGTAATCGCAGCGGTCACCCGAATAGCTGATGGGTCAAGACGCTGCGGGCGTCACGTTTTCGGCAACGTGACGCCGTGCTGACCTTGATATTTGCCGCCGCGATCCGCGTACGACGTTTCACAAATTTCGTCGCTTTCGAAAAACAGCACCTGGGCGACGCCTTCGTTCGCGTAGATTTTCGCAGGCAAAGGTGTCGTATTCGAGAATTCGAGCGTCACGTGCCCTTCCCATTCCGGCTCGAACGGCGTCACGTTGACGATGATCCCGCAGCGCGCGTACGTCGATTTGCCGAGACACACGGTCAGCACGCTGCGCGGGATGCGGAAATACTCGACCGTGCGCGCGAGCGCGAACGAATTCGGCGGGATGATGCAGACGTCGCCCTTGAAATCGACAAACGACTTCTCGTCGAAGTTCTTCGGATCGACGATCGTCGAGTTGATATTGGTGAAGATCTTGAATTCGTCGGCGCAGCGGATGTCGTAGCCGTAGCTCGAGGTGCCGTAGCTGACAATCTTCCGGCCGTCTTCGGAGACGCGAACCTGATCGGGCGCGAACGGCTCGATCATCTTGTGCGAGTCGGCCATGCGCCGGATCCACTTGTCGGATTTGATGGTCATAGGTGAATGCTGCTCGACGTGAAGAATGACAGGTGTGACGAAAGAGAAAGGAACCGCCGGGCCGGCGCCGCACAATCTGGCCGGCCGGCAAAGGCGCTTATTTTACGCGATCACGCAGATGCCGCCGCCGATCGCGCAATGCCCCGCGCCGGTAGCCGCACAGGCCAGGCTTCGGGACGGCTCGCCGGCCACGAGGCAAAAACCGCTCATTGCTGGCGAATCACGCCGCACGCCAGCGCGACGCCCGCGCCATGCTGCGGATACGCATACGGGTCGGTCGCGTCGTGATGCAGCACGACCGCGCGTTGCAGGACCGAGCGGATGCCGTCGAGCGACGCGTCCGGCGCAACGATGAAACCGGTGGCGACGCCGTTCGCGTCCGCATGAATATTGCCGAGATCGCCCTCGACGCGCGCGCCGGCCTTGAGCCGTTCGGCCGCCGGTGAAAACACCGGGCCGGTGCTGGAGCCGTCGGCGGCATTGCAGTCGCCGCGCTCGTGGACCTGCAGCGCGTGATCGCTATTGGGCGGCAAGCCCGCGAGATTGTAGGTGACCTGGACGCCGTCCGAGCGCTCGATGAAGCTCACGAGGCCGTGCGCCTGATTGCCCACGGTGGGCAGCAACTGCGCGTCGGCGCGCTTTTCCTGTGGCCTCAGGAACACGCCGCAGCCGCTCAACAGCACGCAGCCGGCAGTCAGAACGATGAACGCATGCACCGCCTGCCCGTCGATTCGTTTTCCCATGCGATCCTCTTGCCGGCCTGGCGGCCACCCCTGCGGCCGCCGAGCCGAACCTGTGAAGTCGACATGATACCGCGAGACCACGCGCAAATAGCGACCTCGATGCCCCGAGATCCCTTATCCGAACGGCTTGTCCGGGTTTCCGCCGAGGCTCGCTCAGGTGTTCTGCACGACGATGTTCGGAAACTTCGAGGTCATGTCGCGCGCGCGCTCGGCGATATGGATCGCAACCTTGCGCGCGATCGACCGGTAGATCTCCGCGATGCGCCCGTTCGGGTCCGCCGCGACCGTCGGTTTGCCCGAGTCGGCCTGCTCGCGGATCGTGATGTCGAGCGGCAGGCTGCCGAGCACGTCGACGCCGTATTCCTTGCCCATCCGCTCGCCGCCGCCGGCGCCGAAGATATGCTCCGCGTGACCGCAGTTCGAGCAGATGTGCAGGCCCATGTTCTCGACGATGCCGAGGATCGGAATGCCGACCTTCTCGAACATCTTGAGGCCCTTCTTCGCGTCGAGCAGCGCGATGTCCTGCGGCGTCGTGACGATCACCGCGCCCGTCACCGGCACGCGCTGCGCGAGCGTCAGCTGGATGTCGCCGGTGCCCGGCGGCATGTCGACGATCAGATAGTCGAGGTCGTGCCAGTTGGTCTGCCGCAGCAGCTGCTCGAGCGCCGAGGTCGCCATCGGGCCGCGCCACACCATCGGGTTATCCGCCTCGATCAGGAAGCCGATCGAATTCGCCTGGACGCCGTGACCGCTCATCGGGTTCATCGATTTATCGTCGGGCGATTCGGGGCGACCCTCGATGCCGAGCATGGTCGGCAGCGACGGACCGTAGATGTCGGCATCCAGAATGCCGACCGACGCGCCCTCGCCCGCGAGCGCGAGCGCGAGATTCACCGCGGTCGTGCTCTTGCCGACGCCGCCCTTGCCGGACGCCACCGCGACGATGTTCTTCACGTTGGGCAGCAGCTTCACGCCGCGCTGCACCGTGTGCGCGGCGATCTGCTGCGACACCGCGATACGCGCGTTGGCGACGCCCGGCACCGTGCGCAGCGCGTCGGCGAACTGCTGACGGATCGCCTCGAACTGGCTCATCGCCGGATACCCGAGCACCACCTCCAGGCTGACGGTGTCGCCGTCCACGGCCACGTTGCGGATGTTTTTCGCGGCCGCGTACGGCGCGCCGGTGTTGGGGTCAGTGACGGCCGCGATGGCGGCGTCGACCAAAGCCCGATCGATACTCATTGATACTCCGTGGGGAAGACGTGCGGCGCGGTGCGATCGCGAAATCGGCCACGCGGCGGAATTTGAAAGAAATTGTTATCTAGCGTTGCGAAAAACGGACGCGCCGGGCACCCTTCGGGCAGGCGGAACGCATGGGGTCGCATCACTGCGTGTTTCCAGGCATTATTGTAGTGTCTGACGGCAGGCACTGCCCCGAAGACCCTTCTTCGTTGTCGGACCGCGCGGAGAAAGGCGTAGCATTCCGTCATTCAAGGATTTTCGAGTAGTTTGCAGCACAGCCGTCACGTTCGCTGGATAGATTGACCGCTACCGCTGGTCTATTCGCTTCACTAAAAAGGATCGAAAATGAATGCAAAAATTATGACTCGCCTGGCCGTGTTCGCCGTTGCCGGCTCGGTGCTGGCTGGCTGCGCGACCCAACAGGGCACGAACACGGCAGTCGGCACCGGCGTCGGTGCCGGCACCGGCGCGGCGCTGGGCGCCATCTTCGGCGGCGGCAAGGGTGCGGCGATCGGCGCGGGCGTCGGCGCGGCGGTCGGCGGCGTCACCGGCTACAACTGGGAAGCGATCCGCAATCGCATGACGGGCGCGACCAAGGGCACCGGCACGCAGATCACCGAGCAGCCGGACGGCTCGCTCAAGCTGAACATCCCGAGTTCGGTCACGTTCGACACCAGCAGCTACGCGATCAAGCCGTCGTTCGCACCGGTGCTCGACCAGCTCGTGCAGACGATGCAGCAGAACCCGGAAATCGTCGCATCGGTCGTCGGCCATACGGACAGCACCGGCTCGGCGCAGTACAACCAGACGCTGTCGGTTAACCGCGCGCAGAGCGTGACCGGCTACCTCGCGCAGCACGGCGTCGCGCCGCAGCGCCTGTCCGCCACCGGCATGGGTCCGACCCAGCCGATCGCCGACAACAACACCGAAGCCGGCCGTGCGGCGAACCGTCGCGTGGAAATCTATCTGCGCGCGACGGCCCAGCACGCACCGCAATAAGGACGAGCCCGGAGAAGCACGCCCAGTCGGGCTGACCAGGGCTGGCGGCGCTGCCAGCCTGTCACCCACCCGCTGGCTGAAGACATACCGTTCCGGAACCATTTCCTGGAGAAGCGAAAAAAATTTCGAACTCTGCCAGAAATCCGCGGTCTGTCTTTACGGTACGTGGTTGGCGAAGCCGCCACGTCACCATTCTCCTCTTGTCGTTGTTGCTCCGGGGTTTTCAACCCCGGTTTTTTTTGCCCGCTCAATTTGTACGACTCCGTGCTTTTTAGCTTTGCACGCTCGCGCCGTACATTCCCCGCTTCGTCATTCAGCCGCAACCCGCATCTCGCCGCCCGTCCAGCCGGCCCCGGCGCGCGCCGCGTGAGGCGTGCGCCCTGCTAAAATCACCGTTTCGTCCCACCGCAGGCACCCACGATCCTTATGTCAGCACCCGCCACCGATCTCACCGCAGCCGCGCCGTCCGGCCATCGCCAGATCCTCGTCACGTCGGCCCTTCCGTATGCGAACGGGCAGATTCATATCGGCCATCTGGTCGAATATATCCAGACGGACATCTGGGTCCGGGCGCTGCGAATGCACGGCCACGAGGTCTACTACGTGGGCGCCGACGACACGCACGGCACGCCGGTCATGCTGCGCGCGGAAAAGGAAGGTCTGACGCCGAAACAGCTGATCGACCGCGTGTGGCAGGAGCACAAGCGCGACTTCGACAGCTTCGGCATTTCGTTCGACAACTACTACTCGACCGATTCCGAAGAAAACCGTGTCCTCAGCGAAAGCGTCTACCTCGCGCTCAAGGAAGCGGGCCTGATCGACGCGCGCGAAATCGAACAGGCGTACGACCCGGTCAAGGAAATGTTCCTGCCGGACCGCTTCATCAAGGGCGAGTGCCCGAAGTGCGGCGCCAAAGACCAGTACGGCGACAGCTGCGAAGTGTGCGGCTCGACCTACCAGCCCACCGAACTCGTCAATCCGTATTCGGTGGTCTCGGGCGCCACGCCGATCCGCAAAACCTCGACGCACTACTTCTTCCGCCTGTCCGACCCGCGCTGCGAAAACTTCCTGCGCGCGTGGGTGGGCGGCCTCGCGCAACCGGAAGCGACCAACAAGATGCGCGAGTGGCTCGGCGACGCCGGCGAAGCCAAGCTCGCCGACTGGGACATCTCGCGCGACGCGCCGTACTTCGGCTTCGAAATTCCGGGCGCACCGGGCAAATATTTCTACGTGTGGCTCGACGCGCCGGTCGGCTATTACGCGAGCTTCAAGAATCTCGCCGAGAAGCGCGGCCTCGATTTCGACGCATGGGTCCGCAAGGGCTCGAAGGCCGAGCAGTACCACTTCATCGGTAAAGACATTCTGTATTTCCACACGCTGTTCTGGCCGGCCATGCTCGAATTCTCGGGCCATCGCACGCCGACCAACGTGTTCGCGCACGGCTTTCTGACCGTCGACGGCGCGAAGATGTCGAAGTCGCGCGGCACCTTCATCACCGCGCAAAGCGTGATCGACACCGGCCTGAATCCGGAATGGCTGCGCTACTACTTCGCGGCCAAGCTGAACAGCACGATGGAAGACCTCGACCTGAACCTCGACGACTTCCAGGCGCGCGTGAACAGCGACCTGGTCGGCAAGTACGTGAACATCGCGAGCCGCGCGGCCGGCTTCCTGATCAAGCGTTTCGATGGCCGTGTGCAGGACAGCGCAATGCATCATCCGCTGCTCAACACGCTGCGCGCCGCGATCCCGCAGATCGCCGCGAACTACGAAGCGCGCGAGTACAACCGCGCGCTGCGTCAGACCATGGAACTGGCGGACGCGGTCAACGCGTACGTCGACACCGCGAAGCCGTGGGATCAGGCGAAGGATCCGGCCAACGCGGTCGCGCTGCATGAAACCTGCAGCGTCAGCATCGAGGCGTTCCGCCTGCTGTCGCTCGCGCTGAAGCCGGTGCTGCCGAAGCTCGCCGAAGCGGTCGAGGCGTTCCTCGCGATCGAGCCGCTGAAGTGGGCCGACGCGAACCTGCCGCTCAGCTCGACCCGTCCGATCAACGCGTACAAGCACCTGATGACGCGCGTCGATCCGAAGCAGATCGAAGCGCTGCTCGCGGCCAACCGCGACTCGCTGCAGGCCACGCCGGAAGCAGCCGCGGCCGACGCGAAGAACGCCTCGAAGAAAGCCGCGAAGGCACCGGCCGCGAAGGAAGAAGAACCCGGCATCATCTCGATCGACGACTTCGCGAAGGTCGACCTGCGCATCGCGAAGATCGTCGACTGCAAGGCGGTGGAAGGCTCGGACAAGCTGCTGCAACTGACGCTCGACATCGGCGAGGAAAAGACCCGCAACGTGTTCTCGGGCATCAAGTCCGCGTATCAGCCGGAACAGCTGATCGGCAAGCTGACCGTGATGGTCGCGAACCTCGCGCCGCGCAAGATGAAATTCGGTCTGTCGGAAGGCATGGTGCTGGCGGCATCGGCGGCGAACGAGAAGGCCGAGCCGGGTCTGTACGTGCTCGAGCCGCATAGCGGCGCGAAGCCGGGCATGCGCGTGAAGTAATGCAGTAGCGCAATAACGCGGCGGCGGCGCCCTGCGTGGCGCACGCGGCGACGGCAAACATGAAAAAACGGCACGCTTCACAGCGTGCCGTTTTTTTGCCGCACCGCGCCTGCGCTAACGCCAACGCGTGGCAGCCAAGTCGGCTGCAGCGGTTGCTCCTACGCCGATCCTCACCACTTGATCCGGTCGAACCGTCGCGTGTACAGCACGTCGGCGCCATAGAACGTCCCGCCATACACGACCAGCGACCAGTACCGCGTCAGATTGACGGTCGCCTTGATCGCGTTACTCGCCGACTGCAGCCCCTGCTCGTAGCCGATCACGAGCCATTCGTTGATCGCCTTCGACACCATCACGACCTGCGGATCGGTCAGACCGACGTCGCTGCGGCCGATCGAAAACTCATCGAGCCCGACCGTCTGCGCGATCCGCTTGCCGGTGGCGCTGCCGAGCAGCGCGAGCGCGGTCGTCATCGTGCTCTGCTGGCCGAGGTTGTTGCCCTGGTCGGTGCCGTGGCCGAACAGCAGCCACGAGAGCTTTTCGTTGTCCGGCACGCTCGGCTCCGACACGAGGCGCGCGACCGGCAACTGCAAGGTGCCCGTCACCTGCACGCCCGCCTCGACCTGCTGGTTGCGGCGCATCGCCAGAATGTTGATGCCCGGATTCGTGACCGGACCGTTGAACGTGAAGAAACCGTTCTCGATCGCCAGCTTGCGGCCGAACGCGGTGTAGGTCGAGCCCGGCGTCACCCGCACGTTGCCGACCGCGCGCAGTGGCGTGTTCGGCGCGCTCATCGCGGTGATCGTGCCGGCGAGGCCAAGATCGGCGCCTTGCGCGCGGAAGCGGAAGTTGTTGCCGAGGTTGATCTCGATGTTGGCGCGCGGCGCAAACGGGCTGGCCGGCCGCGCCGCGCCTTCGGTCGGACGCGGCTGGCCGCCGGAGCGCGTGCCGTCCGGGCGGATGATCACGACGTCGTCGCCGAGACTCGGCGCGGCCTGCTCGGGCAGATCGAACAATGCGCTGTCGACCACGAACTTGCCGTTGATCGCCATCCCGTGCTCCGCACCACTACTGCCGACGCTCGCGCTGCCCGACAACGACAGATGACGGTCCGGCGACGCGAACACATCGAGCTTGTCGGCGACGATGCTCGCGGTCAGATCGGGCTCCGCACCGTCGAGGCGCACCCGTCCGGTTGCGCGCAGCGTACCGCTCGCGCCGTGGAACTCGACCTGCTGGAAGTCGACCATATTCTCCGACAACGCGATGCGCACCACGCCGTCCTTCAACTGCACGCCCTGGCTGACCACCGTCGCGGACAGGCCGTCGCCGACCAGCGAGCCGGTCACGTTCGGCTTCGCGACCGTGCCGCCGAGCGCGAGCTTCAGCGCGAGATGGCCGTCGAGCAGATAGCTCGGGCCGAGCAGGCCGCCGGTAGTACGCAGCGACGGCACGTTCGCGTTCACGCTGCCCGACAGCGCGCTCTGCGGATCGACGGTCAACAGGCCGTCGCGCATCACGAGCGGCGTGTGCGCCTCGGCGTCGATCACGCCGACGCGGCTCGCCTGCGCGTGCAGCGTCGCGTTCAGGCGGTTGCCGCCGGTGAACTCGGCGCGCGCGCGCATCGCGGTAATGCCCATCGACGCGAGCCCGCGGCCGATTTCGACCGTCACGTCGCCGCTGCGCCGGCTCAGCTCGATGTGGCCGCTTGCCGTCGCGCCGAGCGAAAAGTCCCAGTCGCCATCGAAGATCAGATCGGTGCGCACGGGCGGCGGCTCGCCGGTAATCTCGTGGCGCAGCTCCTGCAAGCGCGCGAGCGATACGTCCGTGAGACTGCCGGCCGACTGGATGCGGCCGTGGTCGAACGCGAACGACTTCAGATTCAGCACCGAGCCTTCGATCGTCAGCTTCGTCGCGCCGAGCGTCAGATGCCCCGGCCCGGCGCTCAGCGCGAGCGGCGATTCGAGGTTCAGCGCCGGCGTGCCGCGATTCTGCAGACGCGTGACGGTGCCGTCCCAACGGGTGCCGTCGCGCGAATCGGTCAGCTTGCCGTGCGCCGCGAGCGTCAGATCGAGCGGCCGATCCTGCAGCTTGCCGACCGCGGCGGCTTCGAGCGTGTGGTTCGCGCGCGTGCCCGACAAACGCGCGGTCAGCGTGTTCAGCTCGACGCCGCCCGCGCTCAGATTGCGCGCGTCGGTCGTGAACGCGAGCGCGCCGTTCGCGCCGTCGCGCAACTCGGCATGGCCTTCCGCGTGACCGACACGGTTCTCGCCGAACGCGACGCTCTCGGCCTTGTAGTTCAGCGTGACGTTCGGATGCGCGAACGAGCCGGTCAGGTCGCCATCGGCGGCAAGCTGGCCGGCGAGGCCGAAGCCGAGCCGGTCGAGCTGCGGGGCGTCGATACGGAAACGCAGCCGGTCGCCGACCGCGCCGAAGCTGCCCTGCAGATCGACCTGGTTGCCCGCCACCGACAGGTTCGCGTGACTCGGCAGAATCCGCGAGCCGGCCAGCTGGATCGTGCCGCCGCCTGTCAACGGCAGGTTGTCGTAGACGCTCGGGCCGAGCTTGAATTCGGCGCGGGTCGTGAAGGTCGGCGCGAGCACGCCGGTCGCGCTCAACGTGGCGTTCACGCGCGCTTCGATCCTGCGTGCCGGCGCCGCGACCTTCGGCGCGGCGCGATGGGCCGCGGGCGGCGTCTTGCGTTCCAGCACCTCGGTCTGCACCGCCGCTTTGGCGGTGTTTTTCGCGATCGCCGCGGCCTGATCGCCGGGCGCCGCGCTCTTCGCGCCGGCCGTGCTGCCCGCGAGTGCGGCGGCCTGCGCGTGGCGCGCGCGCTGCGCACTGCTCGCCCCAGCGGCCGAGGATGACGTCGATGCCGACGATGCCGTGGCCGGCGTGCGCGACGGCATCTGCGACGTCAGCGACAACGGATCGAAATCGGTCAGCTGCGCCTTCAGGTTATAGGTCGAATTCGCGTCGTGCTTGAGCGCGCCCGACAGATCGATACGCCCGCTCCCCGACGTGATGCGCAGATCGTTGAAGCTGATCCGCGCCGGATCGAACGTGACCTTGCCCTGGGCTCGCAGTGCGGCGGCGGGGTCGGCGAGATCGAGCGTCAGGGTCTGGATGTCGTCGTTCAGACGGATGCCGATCGGACCGGACAGTTGCGTCGGCCGCACCGTCGCCTGCAACGCGTTCAGGTCGAGCCGCGCGACGTTCAGATCGAACTGGCCGCGTCGCCCGCTCAGCGTGCCGCCGCCGGTAACGGCCGCGTTGCGCACGAGCCGCACGTTCAGGTTCGAGATGCTTTGCGCCCGCGCGTCGAGACGCACGTCGGCATTCGCGTCGATCAGCGGCAGCAGGTTCTGGTCGATCGCGCCGGGTTTCGCGTTGACGATCGACACATGGCCCGCGACCGCGAAGCCCGCGTCGGGTTTCGCGGCGGCGTGGTGATGGCCGAGGCTGAAGTGATGGTCTGCGTGGCCCGCGCTGGCCGCGGCGCCGCGATGTGCCGGGCTGGCCGCGATGGCCGAGGCGGTCGGGCCGCCTGTTGCCCCACTTGTTGCACCACTTGCTACCCCGCTCGCCCCGCTACCCGCGAGAGCCCCACTCGCCGCCCGCACCGCATCCGCACCACCCGCTCCCGCCAGTTCCACCGGCTGCAACTCCGCCCGCACCGCCAGATCCGCGAGCGGCGCGCCAGGCGCGAATGCCTGCGGATTCACGTGATCGAAGCTCAGCGTCGCGCGTTGCAGCGGCACCGCAGCGAACGGCGTCGCCTCGATCCGCGCGTGGCCGGCGAGCTTCATCCCGCTCGCGTCGAGCTCGGCCACGAGGTCTTCGAGCGTGCCGCTCAGATGGCCGCCCACCTGCACCGCCTCGTCGTTGACCTTGCCCGCATAGCCCACCTCGCCCGACAGCGGGAACGGCTTCACGCCGTCCAGTTTCGCCGACGCCGTCAGCGCGCCGAACGGCGTGTCGAGCCGGTCGACCGCGGCCTCGTGATGGCGCCCGTCGCTGCGGCCATGAAACGCGAAGTCCGACAGCTCGGTCGTCGACGCGCCCTGATGCAGCAGCAGCCGCGCCACCTGCACGTCGCGAATCTCGAGCTGCATCGGCAGTTGCAGATCCTGCGGCAACTTCAGCGGCTCGCTGCTGCCCGACGACGATGCGCCGATGCGCGCGTCGATCGTGCCGACGTGCAGATACTCGATCGTGAAGCGCCACGGCTCGCGCCCGAGCGCCCAGCGGCCGGCCGCGCGGTCGATCTGGATATCGGTGCCGCTGCCATCGAGACTGCGCCAGCGCACGTCGCGCAACTGCACGCCGTTCGCGAGTGTGCCGCCGTCGAGCGTGCCGCCGAGCCGGCCGCCGAGCAGCTTCACCGCCGCATGCCATGCGTACGCGGTGCCGCGCTCGGTGGTCAGCGCGCCGTACAGGAGGCCGACCACGAGCACGGCGAGCAGCACCAGCACGATCACCGTGCTCGCGACCGTTTTCAGCAGCAGCCGGCCCCAGCGCCGCTTCGGCGGCGGCGGTTCAGGCGGCTGCCCGCCCGGCGTATCGCCGGGTGGCTGCGCGGAGGGCGGATCGGTGACGTCAGTGGTCATGCGTGAGTCGGGTCAGGAAGGTGGCGAATTGTCATCGATTGATCAGAACGCGATGCCGAGCGTCAGATACGGCCGCACGCTGTGATTGCGAATGCCGTACGCGATGTCGACGTTGACCGGGCCGACCGGGCTGCGCCAACGCGCGCCGACGCCGACGCCCGGGTAGAAGACCTTGTCGCCCCAGGTATCGGTCGCGGTGCCGATGTCGAAGAACGCGGCCGCGCCCCAGCTGTGCGAGAACCAGTGCTGGTATTCGGCCGCGCCCGTCACCAGGTATTTGGTCGGCAGGATCGAGCCGGCGACGTCGTTACCGATGCTCTGGAAGCCGTAGCCGCGCACCGAGTTCGAGCCGCCCGCGCGGAACAGCAGCGATGCCGGAATGCCGCTCGAACTGCCGCCCGTGAACACGCCGCCGAGTTCGGCGCGGATCAGCACGATGTCGTCGGCGCCGATCGGGAAGTACTGCTGGCCGCGCGCATAGCCGCGGATGAACGACTGGTCGGCGAGCAGGCCTTTCACCGCGAAGCCCGCCTCGACGTGGATCAGGTTGCCGCGCCGCGGGAACAACGGGTCGTCGGTGTCGCGCCGCGTCCACGACCACGCCGGCACCAGCGCGCGCGCATTGGTCGGCGGCGCGGCGTTCTGGTCGAGCCGGTCGTCATAGAACAGCAGCGAGTAGTTGTAGTCGAGGAACTGCGACGTGCGCGCGTGCTGCACGCCGCCGCGCACGCTGTAGATGCGCGTGTCGGAGACGTCGGTGGTGGTGTAGGACGCGAGCACGCTATTGGTCCAGCCGCGCGGGCCCGGCTGCATCGACAGTTGGACCTGCCCGTATTGCTGGGTCCGGTCGGCGCGGCCTTCGACGGTGAACGGCCACGCCATGCCGAACGTGTTCAGGTACGAGTACGCGCCCTGCACGAGCGGCCCGTTGTCGGTCGAATAGCCGACACCGCCGCGGAAGCTGTGATACGGAAATTCCGACACCTTTACGTGGACCGGCGTGTCGAGGGGCTTGTTCGGGTCGTTGTCGAGGTCGATCGCGACGCTCGCGAAATACGGCGTGTTCTGCAGCTGCCGCTGCAGCTCGGCGACGGTGCGGGTGTCGTAGATGTCGCCCGGCGAAATCGGATTGACGTTATGGACGATGCGCTCCGGATAGCGGCGCGTGCCGGAGACGTCGATCGCGCCCATCGTGAAGGTCGGCCCGCTGTCGTAGATGACCGACAGCTTCGCCTCGTGCGTGCGCGGATCGATCAGCGCCTCGGAATGGTAGATCTTCGCGGCCAGATAGCGGCGCGACTGCAGCTGGCGCAGCGACGCGTTTTTCGCGTCGTCCCAGTCGCCCTGCGAAAAGGGCTGGCCCTCATGCAGCGAGAACGCGAAGCGGGTCGCGTTTTCCTGCGCCGGGTCTTCGGTCAGCACCGCGCCGCGAAACGACAGGTCGACCGACGTCACGATGGTCTGCGGCCCCGATTCGACCCGCACGGTGACGTGCCGCTCGCCGTCGACAGTGCGCACGTCGGTGCTGACGATCGGCGAGAAATAGCCCTGGGTCGCGGCGAGGTCGCGCACCTGCTGCGGCGTGGCGGTAATCAGGAACGAGAACTGGTCGTCGCTGATGTCGGGCCGCTTCGCGAACCGCGAGACGTCCAGATGCTGTTCGAGCAAGCGGCGCAACGAACGCGGCTCGGCGATCACGTCGACCTTGTAGCTCGGCGGCGTACGTTTGGCCTGCGCCTCGCCGGCCATCAGCAGCAGCATCAGGCCGAGCCCGAAGCCGAAGACGAGCGACACGCGCAGCCAGCGCCACGCCAAAGCGTGGCGCGCCCGGGCGTGCCCTCGCCTCAGGCCGGTCTCGCCGTGCCACGCACGCGGCTGGTCAATCGTACCTCCCGCCAAACAGGACCTCCGCCCACAATGGATAGATTCTTGCCCGCGGCCGCAAAGCGCGATCGAGGCATGCTATTTGACCACATCGGGACCGCCTCGGGACCTTGTCGCGAATCGGCTTACGCCCCATGCATCGTCCCGAAAAAAAACGGCGCGCGGCGTTTTTCGCCCACCTGCGACGCATGCGGTAAAATCGCGGACGACGGCGCCACCTCCTGCGCATCCCGCCAGCCCCTCGCACGCAGCTATAAACACAGCGCGCGTGCAGCGGACGCCAGCCGGTCGGCCGCCACTTTACCCATCACGGACCTCGAGCCATGTATCAATCGGACATCACGCAGTTCCTGAATCAGCTCAAGCAACAAAAGCCCAATCTGGAAGCCGAACAACGCAAGGGCCGCGCGCTCCTGTGGGACAAGCAGCCGATCGACCTCGAAGAGCGCGCCGAGCAGACGGCTTCGCGCGTCGCCCAGACGTCTTACCAGTACTATCAGAACTTCTAAGCGCCCAGTCACGCCGACGATGAGCCACGCCGACGAGGCACACGGCCCGGGTCAGGGACCCGTTCAAGGCCCGGCGCCGACCGACGCCGCGCTTTCCACGCCCGCCACCGATTCGACGCCCAACACGGTCGACGGCATCGCGTTCGCGCGTCTGTACGGCGAGCCGCTGTTCAAGCTGCCGAGCGACCTATACATCCCGCCGGACGCGCTCGAGGTGTTTCTCGAGACCTTCGAGGGGCCGCTGGATCTGCTGCTGTACCTGATCCGCAAGCAGAACTTCAACGTGCTCGACATCCCGATGGCGGATGTCACGGAGCAATATCTCGGCTACGTCGAGCAGTTGCGCAAGACCAATCTCGAACTCGCGTCCGAGTACCTGCTGATGGCCGCGATGCTCATCGAGATCAAGTCGCGCATGCTGTTGCCGGTCAAGAAGGCCGACACCGGCGAGGAAGCCGAAGACCCGCGCGCCGAACTGGTGCGCCGCCTGCTCGAATACGAGCAGATGAAGCTCGCCGCGCAACGCATCGATCAACTGCCGCAACTCGGCCGCGACTTCCTGCGCGCCGAGGTCTATATCGAGCAGAGCATCACGCCGCGCTTCCCGGACGTGAACAGCGAAGACCTGCGCGCCGCGTGGGCCGACGTGATCAAGCGCGCGAAGCTGGTGCAGCATCACAAGATCTCGCGCGAGGAACTGTCGGTGCGCGAGCACATGAGCCTGATCCTGCGGCAGTTGCAGAACGCGCGCTTCATCGAATTTTCCGAGCTGTTCGACACGAGCCGGGGCGTGCCGGTCGTCGTCGTGAACTTCATCGCGATGCTCGAGCTGTGCCGCGAATCGCTGGTCGAGATCACCCAGGCAGAGCCGTTCGCGCCGATCTACGTCCGGCTCGCCTATCTGCCGACCTGAATCCGGTCGGGCTCGGCCTTTCGGCCTCTGGATTTGCCGCGTAGGGCTTGCCTCACCGGATTCGACTCTTTACGGCCCGGGTTCGGTCCGACGGCGCCCGGCAGCCCGGCCTGCCTGCGAAACGGGCCGCAACGCACTGGAACGCACCGCAACACCCGGCCGCCCCCCCCAGCACAAGCGTCCGTTTCACGCACCACCCCAGGGAAAACCGCGCCCCGGCCGCCAGCGCAAGGCCTGGCGGGCCTCCGCGGCCTATGCGAGACGGCCCGGCGACGCACGCATCGCGGCCAATGCCCGATGGGGGCGGCGTTTCGGTGCGCCCGGCTCGCAAATCCACTACAATCCGCGCTCCGAACCCGTCATCGCCGGTAAGGCGCCGGTCCGCGCGTTTTTTCGTGAAGTCCTGCGCCCACCGGATTGCGCGCAGCGCGAATCCATCCCTGTCCGATCATGAAAGTCATCAGCTCGATCCATGAATTGCGCGACCAGTTGCGCGGCCAGAATCGCACGGCCTTTGTGCCGACCATGGGCAACCTGCACGAGGGCCATCTGTCGCTGATGCGCCTTGCGCGCCAGCACGGCGACCCGGTCGTGGCGAGCATCTTCGTCAACCGGCTGCAGTTCGGCCCGAACGAGGATTTCGACAAATATCCGCGCACGCTCGAAGCCGATATCGACAAGTTGCAGAAGGAAGGCGTCTACGTGCTGTTCGCGCCGACCGAAAGGGACATGTATCCGGAGCCGCAGGAGTATCGCGTGCATCCGCCGCACGATCTGGGCGACATCCTCGAAGGCGAATTCCGCCCGGGCTTCTTCCATGGCGTCTGCACCGTGGTGATGAAGCTGATGTCGTGCGTGCAGCCGCGTGTCGCCGTGTTCGGCAAGAAGGATTACCAGCAGTTGATGATCGTGCGCCAGATGTGCCATCAGTTCGCGCTGCCGACCGAGATCATCGCCGCCGAAACCGTGCGCGACGCCGACGGCCTCGCGCTCAGCTCGCGCAACCGCTACCTGTCGGCCGCCGAACGCGCCGAGGCGCCGATGCTGGCGCTCGAACTCAACCGGATTCGCGATGCGGTGCTTGCCGGTGACCGCGACTTCGCGAAGCTCGAAGAAGCCGCCAAGGCGGCGCTCGCCGCGCGCGGCTGGAAGCCCGACTACATCGCGATCCGCAAGCGTTCGAACCTGATCGCGCCGGGCGCGCAGGACGCCGACGCCCAGCTCGTCGTGCTGGCCGCCGTCAAACTCGGCGCGACCCGGCTTATCGACAACCTCGAAATCTGACGCCGCCCTCGCCGGCGTCACCCAAGTCACACAGGATTGGTCATGCAACGCAACATGCTGAAGTCGAAGATTCACCGCGTCGCAGTCACCCACTGCGAACTGCACTACGAAGGTTCGTGCGCGATCGACGAAGATCTGCTCGAAGCGGCGAACATCGTCGAAAACGAGCGCATCGACATCTGGAACATCAACAACGGCGAGCGTTTCTCGACCTACGCGATCAAGGGCGAGCGCGGCAGCGGCATGATTTCGCTGAACGGCTCGGCCGCGCGCCGCGCGCAACTCGGCGATCTGGTCATCATCGCGGCATTCGCGGTGGTCGACGAGGCGGAACTGAAGGCAGGCTGGAAGCCGGACCTCGTGTTCGTCGATGAAAACAACAAGATCAAGGGCAGCCGCGATCACGTGCCGACGCAGGCCTGGAACTAAGCCGGCCACGCCGGCTCGCCCAGGTTGGGTCGGGCCGGTTCAGTTTTTTCAAGGTTTCGCGGGGTAATTCGGCAAGTGATCCGCCAGGCATTGCGCCGGCTGTGAACTTGTAGGTACTTGCCCATGACGGCCGCCGCGGCTTCGGCTATCGGCGGCCGTTTTTGCGTCGGCGCTCTGGCAATGCATCGACGCGTTAAAGCTGCGGCGTTAAAGCCAAGGTGGCGCCATCGCGGGCGTGGCGCGGCGTGGCGCGGCGTGGCCCATCTGACTCCACGCCCGCCGCGAAGGCCAAACCTGCCACCCTCTCAGCCCTTCTCGCCCACGCCCTTCTTCGCCGCCCCATTCGTCCACTCGATGATCGGCTGCCACTGCTCCAGATCCTTCTCGACCCGGCTTTTCGCCACGTCCCACAGCGTCAGCCCGTGCGCGGCGAGCTGCACGTAGTTCTGCGTATCGCGCAGAAAGCCCAGCACCGGCAGCTTCAGCCCCTCGACGAAACGATGCAGCTGCTCGGCCGAGCGCGTGCGCGCATCGACGCGCATGCCGACCACGCCGACCTCGATCGCGCCTTTCCTGACCGCCTTTTCCTTCGCGAGCCGCTCGAGAAATTCCTGGGTCGCGAGAATGTCGAACATCGACGGCTGCAGCGGCACGATCACCTTGTCGGCGAGATCGAGCGCGATGCCAAGGCGGTTGCCGTGCAGCCCGGCCGGCGTATCGATGACCGCGTGCTCAAGCCCCTTGGGCGGCTTCGCCGGCACGTCGGGATTGACCTCCCAGGTCTCGATGGCCGGCAGCGTCGCGGGCCGCAGATCGAGCCACGCGTGCGCGGATTGCTGCTTGTCGAGGTCGGCCAGCGCGACCCATTCGCCGATCGACGCGAAATAGCCGGCCAGATTGGTCGATAGCGTGCTCTTGCCCACGCCGCCCTTCGGATTCGCCACCACGATCACCGACATGAAATCTCCCGGAAAGAAGGCTGGACGCCGCCAGCCGGTTTGCCGCGCTGCTGCCATTGCTGCCTGTGCTGCCGCGTCCGATCTGCCCCGACCTCGGCAAGCACAACGGGCAAACCCTAGGCTGCGGGTTCACTCGCGAGAGTCGCCCGCGGGTCCAGCCGTTGATAATATCGACAAATCCAGCGTGGCCGAAGCCCCGTAGCGCGAATCGGCCAGCCGAACCCGCCGTTTTTTTCGACAAGGACCTGAATCTCATGAGCAAATTGCGCCCGGAATACACCGTCGAACGTCTGCGCGAACGTCAGAAGGGCAAGCTGCCCGATCTGCTCGGCGTGCACGTGCTGTCCGTCGACCAGGACACGCTGGTCGCCGAGCTGACGGTGCGCGAGGAAGTGCTCGCACCGAACGGCTTCCTGCACGCGGCCACCGTGATCGGCCTCGCCGACACCGCCTGCGGCTACGCGTGCCTCGCGCATCTGCCGGAGAACGCGCGCAATTTCACCACCATCGAGCTGAAGAGCAACTTCCTCGGCACCGCCACGGAAGGCACGATCCGCGCGGTCGCGAAAGGCGTGCATCTGGGGCGCAGCACCCAGGTGTGGGACGCGACCGTCACCGCTCCGGACGGCAGGACGATCGCACTGTTCCGTTGCACGCAGATGGTCTTGTACTGAGGTACTGAGTCGAGCCCGATCGAGTCGGACCGAGTCGGGTTATGCAACCCGGGTCGGCGGCGCCTGAGCCGGCTCGCGGGAAGAACAGACAAAGCACGCGGCCGCTACGGCGCGTGCTTTTTTTATCGCACCGCGGCGAACAGGCGCTCGAGATCGAGATGGCTCGCAAGCGTATCGGCCAGCCGCTCCAGCGACGCCTCGCGCAACGCCGGATAGTCGATCTGTTCGGCATCGCTCAGGCCCGCCCACCCGAGCAGCGCCGCGCATGCGGCCGACGTGTCGAACAGGCCATGCACGTAGGTGGCGAGGATCTGGCCATCGGCGGATAGCGCGCCGTCGGGGCGGCCAGAGTCCGCGCTTCGTGCACGCTCCATGGCCAGCGCGCCCGCCACGCTATCCACACTCTCCACGCCCTTCACTGCTGCTTCGCCGTCGAGCCGCAGCGCGGGCGCGTCCAGCGCCGGCCCGTGCGTCTCGCCCATGTGAATCTCATAGCCGGCGACCTCCGGCGCGCCCGGCAGCGCGAGCCGGCCGGTCACGTTCTTCAGCGTCTTCTCGCGCGTGAGCACCGTCGCATAATCGAGCCAGCCGAGCCCCACGACCGTGCCCGGCGCACCCTCGACGCCATGCGGATCGGCAATCTCGCGGCCGAGCATCTGCATGCCGCCGCAAATACCGATCACCCGCCCGCCGTAGCGCAGATGCCGCGCGAGCACCTCGTCCCAGCCCTGCTCGCGCAGAAACGCGAGGTCGCCCGGCACGTTCTTCGAGCCCGGCAGCACGATCAGGTCGGCGGGCGGCATCGGCATGCCGCTGCGCACGTAGTGAAAATCGACCTGCGGATGCACGCGCAGCGCGTCGAAATCGGTGTGATTGCTGATGTGCGGCAGCACCGGCACGACCACCCGCAACAGCCGCCCCGCGTCGCCCCGACCGGCCGCGCGCAGCTCGGGCGGCAGCATGTCCTCGGCGTCGAGCGTGAGGCCGTGCAGATACGGGACGACGCCGAGCACCGGCTTGCCGGTCTTCGCTTCGAGCCAGTCGAGGCCGGGTTGCAGCAGGCTCAGGTCGCCGCGAAACCGGTTGATGATGAAGCCGCGCACACGCGCCTGCTCGCTCGCCGACAAACACGCGAGCGTGCCGGTCAGGTGCGCGAACACGCCGCCGCGGTCGATGTCGGCGACCAGCACGACCGGACAATCGACCGCCTCCGCGAAGCCCATGTTGGCGATGTCGCGCTCGCGCAGATTGATCTCGGCCGGGCTGCCCGCGCCTTCGACGAACACCGTGTCATAGGCCGCGCGCAGCCGCGCGTACGACTCCAGCACCGCCTCGAACGCGACCGGCTTGTACTCGTGATATGCACGCGCGTCGAGGTTCATGCGCGCCTTGCCGTGGATGATCACCTGCGCGCCGCGATCGCTGGTCGGCTTCAGCAGCACCGGGTTCAGGTCGGTATGCGCGGCGATGCCGGCCGCCACCGCTTGCAACGCCTGGGCGCGGCCGATCTCGCCGCCGTCGACGGTCACCGCGCTGTTCAACGCCATGTTCTGCGGCTTGAACGGCGCGACCCGCGCGCCCGCGCGCCGCGCGAGGCGGCACAGACCGGCGACCAGCGTGCTCTTGCCCGCGTCGGACGTGGTGCCCTGGATCATCAGCGTGCCGCGCGGCACGGGCAAGGCGTCGAAGGGAATCGAGGTTCGGGTCACGGCAAGACGGTCGGGTTGGAAGTGGCGGTGAATCGGTGGTGAATCGGCGGAGATTGAACGATGATTGGGCGCTGAACAGGCAGTCAGCGCACCGGGAATCGAGCGGCATTATCCCACCGCGCCGGTACAATCTTGCGATGACTTCCCGCGACCTCACCTTCGTTCTCGGCGGCGCCCGCTCGGGCAAGAGCGCGCACGCCGAGCGGCTCGCCGGCGACAGCGCCCTGCCCGTCACCTACATCGCTACCGCCCGCGTCACCGACGACGCCGAATTCAGCGCGCGCATCGCGCATCATCGCGAGCGGCGGCCCGCGCATTGGGGCCTCGTCGAAGCCGACCGCGAGCTGGCGGACGCGATCGCGCGCCACGACGCGCCGGGCCAGTGCCTGCTGATCGACTGCCTGACGCTGTGGCTCGCGAACCTGCTGTGTCCCGCCGACGGCGCCGCGCCATCGCTCGCCGACTATCACACGCAGGCCGCCGCGCTCGAAACGGCGCTCGCCGGCGCGCGCGGCAAGCTCATCGTGGTCAGCAACGAAATCGGCCTGGGCGTGGTGCCGCTCGGCGCGGCCACGCGTCTTTACGTCGACGAACTCGGCCGCCTCAACCAGCGCATCGCCGCATTGAGCAGCACGGCGACGCTACTGGTCGCCGGCCTGCCGCTCGCGCTGAAAAGCACGGGCCGCGCGTGATGTCGACGCTGACGATGCCGCTGATCGCGACGCTCGCGGTCGCGGGCGTGGCCGTCGACCGCTGGTTCGGCGAGCCGCGCCGCGCGCATCCTCTCGTCGGCTTCGGCAACTGGGCCGCGCGCATCGAGGCGCGCTTCAATCACGGTCGGCGTCTACGGCTCAAGGGGCTCGCCGCGTGGATGCTGGCGGTACTGCCGCCGGTGTTGATCGCGTGGGGGCTCGTCGCGGTGCTGCCGCTTTTCGCGGCCTGCGTGCTACACGTCGTGCTGCTGTGGTTCGCGCTCGGCGCGCGCAGCCTGCGCGATCACATCGCGCCGATCGCGCGGGCGCTCGGTCAACACGATCTTCCCGCCGCGCGCGAGCTGACCGCGCGGATCGTGTCGCGCGACACCGCGCAGGCCGACGAAGCCGCGCTCGCGCGCGCCGCGGTCGAATCCGCGCTGGAGAACGGCAACGACGCGATCTTCGGCGCGCTGTTCTGGTTTGCGATCGCGGGCGGCCCGGGCGCGCTCGGCTTTCGCCTCGCCAATACGCTCGACGCGATGTGGGGCTATCGCACGCCGCGTTATCTGCGCTTCGGCTGGGCCGCCGCGCGCCTCGACGACGTGCTCAACTGGATTCCCGCGCGCCTGACCGCCGCGAGCTACGCGCTGCTCGGCGACACCCACACCGCGTGGCGCTGCTGGCGCGAGCAGGCGCCGCGCTGGGACAGCCCGAACGCGGGCCCGGTGATGGCCGCGGGCGCGGGCAGTCTGAATGTGTTGATCGGCGGCGCGGCGGTCTATCACGGCACGCTCGAATCACGACCGACGCTCGGCTTCGGCCATCCCGCCGAGACGCGGCACGTCGGCGCCGCGTTGATGCTGGTCGAGCGCACGGTGATTCTGTGGCTGGCCGTGCTGATCGTGCTGGCGCTGCTGAGCGTGCCATTCCATGGTTGAGCGTCACGACCCTGCGCGCGATGGCCTCGCGCCCGGCATCCCCGCACGCGAGCGTGACGCATGCCGCGAGGTGCACGTCGACGCACATTCCGATGAACGCGTGACCACCGCCACGCCACCGCAACAGCCTCAGCCCCAGTCGAACACGACAGCCGGCCCGATCGCGCATGGCGGCAACCTGCACGAAGCCGCGACGCGCTACGGCATTCCGTACGCGCAGTGGCTCGATCTGTCGACGGGCATCAATCCGCACGGTTATCCAGTGCCACCGCTGCCCGCCGACGCATGGCGGCGTCTGCCCGACAACGGCGACGGCTTCGCCGCGCGCGCGGCGCACTACTACGGCGCGCCCGATGCCGCGCACGTGCTGCCGGTTGCCGGCAGCCAGGCGGCGATTCGCGCGTTGCCCGCGCTGCTGCCGCGCGCGACAGTCGGCATCGCGACGCTCACGTACGGCGAATACGCGCCCGCGTTCGCGCGCGCCGGACACGCGGTCGCGCCGCTCGACGCGCAATGCGACACGTTGCCCGCGACGCTCACGCACGTCGCGATCGTCAATCCCGACAACCCGACCGCCACGCAGCTCGACGCCGCCAGGCTGCTGCACTGGCATGCGCAACTGCGCGAGCGCGGCGGCAGCCTGCTCGTCGATGAAGCCTTCGCCGATACGCTGCCGCGTGCGAGTGAAGGAAAGACATCGGCTGCGTCGCTCGCCGCGCACACGTACCTGGACGGGCTGATCGTGCTGCGCTCGCCTGGCAAGTTCTTCGGCCTCGCGGGCGTGCGTTCCGGCTTCGTGCTGGCCGCGCCCGCGTTGCTGGCGACGTTGCGCGATACGTTGGGCGCGTGGACGGTCAGCGGTCCCGCGCGTCATGCGGTGAGCGCCGCCTTCGCCGACATCGAATGGCAGACGCAAATGCGCGCGCGACTCGCCGACGAAAGCGCGCGACTGGTTGGGCTCTTGCACGCGCATGGTTTCGCGACGCGCGGCACGCCGTTGTTCGCATGGACCGACGACACGCGCGCCGCCGCGTTGCATCAAGCGCTCGCGCGGCGCGGGGTGTGGACGCGGCTGTTCGCGGCATCGTCGATCGCGCCGATGGGCAGTGTTCGTTTCGGGCTGCCAGGGAATGAAGCCGAATGGATCCGCTTCGAGCAGCAGTTGCGCGAAGCGGTGGGTGAGATCGATGGCGGACACGCGGGTTAGCGTGGTGTGTTCGCGCGGGGCGCGACGTGCTCCGCTCGTGCCGTTCGCATCGCGCGCTCACGCTCATTACGCACTTGCCACGTACCCGCCACCAACTTCCGCCTCGTTCCGCACTCGCCAGTTACCCACCTGACGCTCACGCCCACGACGCACACACACCGCGCCCACCCACGCTACGTACGCCAACGCGCTGACCTAACCCACCCAACCCGATGATCCGCCTCGCTCGCCTGCACCGCTCCGCCGCCAACCTCATCAGCCCGATCCGCCCGGCCAGCGCGGCCTCGCTCGCCGCAGGCACACTGATCGCACTCGCCGCACTGACCGCCCACGCCGCCATCACCGTCACCGACGACAGCGGCGCCGCCGTCACGCTCGCCGCGCCCGCGCAGCGCGTGATCAGCCTCGCGCCGCACGTGACCGAATTGCTCTACGCGGCGGGCGGTGGCTCGAAGATCGTCGGCGCGGTGTCGTACAGCGACTACCCGCCCGAAGCGAAGCAGTTGCCGCGCGTCGGTGATAACAAGGCGCTCGACCTCGAACGCATCGTCGCGCTGAAGCCCGATCTGATCGTCGTGTGGCGTCATGGCAATGCGCAGCGTCAACTCGATCGTCTGCGCGAACTGCACGTGCCACTCTTTTTCAGCGAGCCGCACCATCTCGACGACGTCGCCAGTTCGCTGACGAGACTCGGGCAACTGCTCGGCACCTCGGCGACCGCCGATGCGGCGGCCAGCGCGTATCGCGACGACATCGCCCGATTGCGCGCGCGTTACGCGCAGCGACCGGCCGTCGGCGTGTTCTATCAGGTCTGGGATAAGCCGTTGATGACGCTCAACGGCGAGCACATGCTCAGCGACGTCATCGCGCTTTGCGGCGGTCGCAACGTGTTCGCGAACCTGCAGCCGCTGGTGCCGACGGTGTCGACCGAAGCGGTGCTCGCGGCCAATCCGGAGGTGATCGTCACCGCCGCGCCCGGCGCGACGCGGCCCGACACGACGCTGCCACAACTCGATACGTGGCGCGCGTGGCCACGCCTCGCCGCGGTCGCGAACAACAATCTGTTCGCAATCGACGGCGATCTGATCAACCGTCCCGCGCCGCGTATCGCGCAAGGCGCGCGACAGCTGTGCGGGGATCTCGAACTCGCGCGCTCGCGTAGAAAATAGCCCGCGCGGTAGTGCCGTAATGTTGGGCACAGTCTCGTGCCAATCGTGCGGACCAACCATGCGGGCCATACGGACTTCCTCGACCACGCGAAACGCGGCTGCCCGCGCTACGGGCATCGACCGCGCACCGCGTTACCGCCACAACCATCAGTCAGTTGTCCGTACGACGCTCGTCACAGTAAACCAGCACGCTCTCCACGCGAAAGCAGTGCATGGCAAGCGTCGATGCCCTCACGCATTCCACCGCACCAGCGCCCACTGCCGCGTCTCATCGTCGCGTCGCAGCCAGACGATCCCCGTCATATCGAGCGGCCACTGCAGGCAGCGCGAGAGCGGCACCTCCAGCACCCACGACGCGATCGCGCGCATCACGCCCGCGTGCGTGACCACGTAGGCCGGCGACAGCTCGCGCGTCTGAGCGAACGCATCGAACCACGCCTGCACGCGCGCGACGAACTGCGCGACGCTCTCGCCGCCGTGCGTGCGCGCGTGCTCGAAATCGGCGGCCCAGTCGTCGAGTTGCGCGCGATCGATCGCGTCCCAGCGCTGCGTTTCCCAATCGCCGAAATTCATTTCCTTCAGGTTCTCGTCGTGGCTGACCACGCAGCCGAAGTCGTTCGCGATCTCGGCGGCGAGCGCCGCGCAACGCGTGAGCGGGCTCGAGATCAGCACGCGCGGCGCCGGCACCTGCAAGGTCGCGAGTTTCATCGCGAGCGCGTTCGACGATACTTCGGCGTTTTCGGCCAACGCGACATCGCTATGGCCGTAGCAGACGCCCGCGTCGAGCGCGACGGCCGGATGACGAATCAGGACGATATCCATGCGAGTCCCGCCAGGTAGATGGTCAATTCGAAGATCTGCTGCGCGAAGCCGAGGCAATCGCCGGTATAGCCGCCGATGCGCCTGACGAAATAACGGCCGATCGCCAGACGCAGCACGAACAGCACCGCGCACACCAGCGCGGCGAAACGCCAGTCCGGCGCGCCGGGGCCATTCGGCCACAGCAGCCATGGCAGGCCGAACAGCGCCGCGCACACCAGTGCGGGGCCGCTCAGGCGCTGCGCGACCGGTTTCGCCTTGCCCGTGGCGCGCACGTAGTCGAGCGTGGCCAGGTAGCTGATTGCGCATGCGCGACTCGCGCCGTGCGCCGCAATCATCAGACTTGCGGCACGCAAAGGCGGCAACGCCGCGAGCGTTTGCCACTTCATCGCCAATGCGATCACGAGCGCGATGGCGCCGAAAGCGCCGATGCGCGAGTCGTGCATGATGCGCAGCGCATCATCGCGCGTATAGGCGCCACCGAACGCATCGACGCAATCGGCGAGACCGTCCTCGTGGAACGCGCCGGTGACGAGCAGCGACGCGGCCATCGACAGCAGCACCGCGACGCCCGCCGGAAACACGCGCAGCGCGGCCAGATAGACCAGCGCGCTGAATCCACCGATCAATACGCCGACGAGCGGAAAGTAGCGCGCCGCCGCGTTCAGATAGTGCGGCTCGTAGCCGACCCAGCGCGGCACCGGCACGCGCGTGAAGTAACCGAGTGCCGTGAAGAAGTAGCGCAATTCCGCGAGCGGATTCATGAACGGAGCGAAGACATGTGAGAAGCGATGACGGTTGGGAGGTGCGACGATCGATTCGCGGGTTGCTTATTTACCGGTGTTTTGCCGGTGCTGAGTGGCAGTTCGTTGATTGACCATGGCTCACGGTTTGCAGGCGATCGGCAAGCGCTCGCAAGCGGCTCGCGATTTGCGATCCGCAAGCCTGCACGACATCGCCATAACGTCCGTGACATCCGCCAACCGCCGCATCACGTATCGCTCATCACGCGTCGCGATCCGCCACACCCGCCGAATCGAAGCTCGCCATTTCATTGACGAAGGCCACTGCCGCGCGCAGCAACGGCACCGCGAGCACCGCGCCGGTGCCTTCGCCCAGACGCATGTCGAGCGACAGCAACGGCTGCGCGCCGAAATAATCGAGCATGCGCCGATGCCCCGCCTCGTTCGATGCATGCGCGAACACGCAGTACTCGCGCACCTCGGGCTGGAACGCATCGGCGACCAGCAGCGCCGCGGTCGCGATGAAGCCGTCGACGAGGATCGTCATGCGCGCTTCGGCGGCCGCCAGATACGCGCCCGCCATCATCGCGATCTCGAAGCCGCCGAAGGTCGCGAGCACGTCGAGCGGCGCGCGCGCATCGGCGTGCCGTTCGAGCGCCGAGGCCAGCACGTTGCGCTTTCTCGCGAGCCCGGCGTTGTCGAGACCGGTGCCGCGGCCCACGCATTCGTCGATCGGCACACCGCACAGACGGCTCATCAGACACGCGGCCGCCGACGTATTCGCGATCCCCATTTCGCCGAAGCCGATCACGTTGCTGCCGAGCGCCGCGTGATGACGCACGCGCGCGGCGCCCGCGTGCATCGCGGCGAGCGCTTCGTCGTGCGTCATCGCCGGCTCGTGCGCGAAGTTGCGCGTGCCGCTCGCCACCGGAATGTCGACGAGCCCCTCAGCCGACGGCAACGGCGTCGCGATGCCCGCGTTGACCACTTCGAGTGCGACGTCGGAGACGCGGCTCAACGCGTTGATCGCCGCGCCGCCCGCGAGAAAATTCGCGACCATCTGCGCGGTCACCGCCTGCGGATACGGGCTCACGCCTTCGGCGGCGATACCGTGATCGCCGGCGAACACGATCATCACCGGACGTTGCACGCTGGGCCGCGTGCTGCGCTGGATCAGGCCCATCTGCCGCGCGAGCGTTTCGAGCCGGCCGAGGCTGCCGGGCGGCTTGGTGCGCGTATCGATGATCTGCTGCAGCTCCGCGCGCAGCGACTGATCGAGCGGCGCGACGGCGGGCAAACCGGCGGGACAGGGAAAGCGAGTCATAGGTATCAGCGAAACCGGAAAAGAGAGTGTCGGGGAAAGGTCAGCCTGACTTCGTGTCATGGCCGACCTGCGACTCCCGATGCGAGCGCGGCGCGGGAATCAGCGCTTCATGCTCGCCATCGCGAATCAGAATCAGGGGATAGCCGAACGCGCGGCTCGCGAGTTCGGGCGTCAGCACGTCGCGCACCGGGCCGGCATACACGCCGCCGGCGCCATCGAGCAGCAACGCATGCGTCGCAAAACGGCGCGCGAGGTTCAGATCGTGGCACGAGAACAGCACGCAGCGCGGCAATTGCTGCGCGGTCTCGTGCGTCCATGCACGCAGTGCGTCGAGACAGTCGATCTGGTGATGCAGGTCCAGATGCGACAGCGGTTCGTCGAGCAGCAGCAGCGGCGCGTCCTGGCACAGCACCGCCGCGAGCGCGACCCGTTGACGCTCACCGCCCGACAACGACAGCACGTCGCGTGCGGCGAATTCCGCGAGGCCGAGCAGATCGAGCGACGCCCGCGCGGCCGCGCGATCCTCGTCGCGCTCCCAGCCCCAGCCGGTCAGATGCGGGAAACGGTTCAGCAACACGATGTCGAGCACGCTGGCGCTGAAGGCATCGGTCGCGCTTTGCGGCATCAACGCGCGACGCCGCGCGAGCGCCTGCGGCTGCCAGTCGGCGAGCCGCACGCGTTCGAGTTCGACATGACCCGCTGCCGGCTGCAGCAGGCCCGCGAGCGTCGACAGCAAGGTCGTCTTGCCCGCGCCGTTCGGTCCGGCGATGCACCAGATTTCGCCCGCGTGGAAGGTGTGCGTGAACGCGTCGAGCAAGGTGCGCGCGCCGGCGCGCAAGGTAACGCGTTGCGCGCTCAGCATCGCGACCGACGAGGTGGAGTGGGCGCGTATCATCGGCGACGCCTGAGCAGCATCCACAGGAACACCGGCACGCCGACCAGCGACGTAATCACGCCGACCGGCAATTGCGCGGGCGCAATCACCGTGCGCGCGATCAGATCCGCGCCCATCACCGCGACGCCGCCGCCGAGCGCGGCCGCCGGCAACAGCATGCGTTGATCGTTGCCGAACGCAAGCCGCAGCATGTGCGGCACCACGAGGCCGACGAAACCGATCGTGCCCGCGGTCGTCACCGCGGCAGCCGCCGCCAGCGACGCGACCAGGTACACGCGCAAACGCAGCGGCATCACCGCGACGCCGAGCGCCTGCGCGGCCGCGTCGCCGCGCAGCAGCACGTTCAGACGCGGCGCGACCGGCACGATCGCGAACAATGCGAACGCCAGCGCCAGCAGCGCGGGCCACGGCAGCGCGCCGCCGTTGAGATCGCCGGTCAGCCAGAACAGCATGCCGCGCAGACGGCTGTCGGGCGCGAGATTGAGCAGCAGCGTGATCAGCGCGCCCCAGCCGGCCGCGAGCACCGCGCCGGTCAACAGCAGACGCGGCGACGTGTCCTGCGGCTCGCCGCGCCACAACTCGCGGCGCGCGAGACCGAGCACCAGCAGGATCGACACGAACGCGCCCGCGAATGCGCTGGCGTCGACGATCCACCACGCGCCGCCCGCGATCATCGCGACCAGCGCGAACGTCGCCGCGCCGCCCGATACGCCGAGCACATACGGCTCCGCGAGCGGATTGCGCAGCAGCACCTGCAGCAGCGCGCCGGCGAGCGCGAGCAAGGCGCCGCACGCAAAGCCGGCGAGCGCGCGCGGCAAGCGCAGCGTGCGCACGATTTCGCCGGCCAGATCGTCCGCCCCTGCACCGCCGACCACGCTACCGAAGCCATGCGAAGGCATCAATGCCGCGAACACGCGCGACGGCGCGAGCGGCACGCTGCCCAGCGCGAGCGACGCAGCCAGCACCGCCAGCGCGGCCAGCGCGAGCCCGAGCCAGATCGCGGCCGCGCGCTTCGCGCTCATCGTCGGCGGCGAGCGCACGGTGGCGGGCAGCGACGCGGACGCACGGTTCATCCGCGAGTGCTCACGCGTGTGCGCATAGCGACACGCACGACCGCGCGTGCATCACTGCTGCTGCCAACCGAGCGTGACGTACGCACCGCGTCGCGGCGAGTTATACGAGTAGACCGTCTCATAGTCCTTGTTCAGCAGATTGTCGATATGCGCGCTCACGTACCACGCTTTCGTGATGTTGTAGCGCGCCGACAGATTCACGATGCCGTAGCCGCCGAGATTGCCGGCCGTATCCGTGCGCGGCCCGCTGACGATCCACTCGCCGCCCACGCGCCAGCCGTCGATGCTGCGATTCACCGCGAACGACGCGAAGCGCCGCGCGCGTCGCACGAGGTCGACGTCGTTGTCGAGATCGACCGGATTTTGCAGCGTCACCGATGCGCGCACGTCGGTCTTGCCGACATGACCGCTCCATGAGCCTTCGAGTCCCTGCACCTTCGCATGGCCGACATTCTCGGCCAGATAGATGCCGGGGATCGTCTGCACGTACTGGATCAGATTCGTATAGCGCGTCTGGAATGCGTTCAAACGCAGCACGCCGAGCGCAGTCGACGCGTACTGCAAGCCCGCCTCCACCGAATGACTGCGCTCGGGTTGAATCGACGGATTGCCGCTGTACGGATAGTACAGATCGTCGAAGCTCGGCGCGCGGAACGCGTCCGAATAGCTTGCGGTTGCCTTCCAGTGCGAAGTGATGTCGAAACCGTAGCCGAGATAGTAACTGTTCGCGCCGCCGAAATCGGAATACTGATCACGCCGCACGTTGGCCTGAATCTGGTTGCGGCCGAACCGCGTCGTATAGCCCGCGAACACCGAATCGACGTGTCGGTCGGGCGCGGCGAAGGTGTCGGAGTCGAGGCTCTGGTCGAGATGTTCGTAGCCGAGCTGCAGCTTCTGGTTCGCGGCGAGCGCGAAATCGTTCTGCCACGTGTACTGGCGATTGTCGGTATCGAAGCGGCCGTTGTAGATGCCGTTGGTGTTCGACACGCTGCGGTCGTCGCCCTCGGCGATCGTGAAGTGCGTGGTCCACCAGTCGGTCAGCTTGCCGTTCGCGAACACCGACACCTGACGCACCTTGCTATACAGGTTGTTCAGATCGGTCGGTTCGCCGTACGCGTTGTCGTAGCTGTTGTTGCCGTTCGACTGGAAATAGCGCACGCCCGCATCCCAATTGTCATTGAACTTATGACGCAGCGACGCCGAGATGCTCTCGTTCAGATAGCCGTTCGCATTCGGATTCGCGGCCGGCGCCTCGTTCGGATTGAGCGACGAAAAGCCGTCGGTCTTGCTGCGCGCGAGCGAAATGCTGAAGGTCGTGCGGCCGTCCTGATCGAGCGCGCCGTTCACGCCGGCGGTTTGCGTCTGCGTGTGATAGCTGCCGTAGCCGACCGAGAAATTGAAACGCGGCGGATGATCGCCACCGTCTTTCGTGAACACCTGCACGACGCCGCCGATCGCACCCGAGCCGTACAACGCGGACACGTTGCCGTTCACCACTTCGACGCGCTCGATCTGATCGAGCGGAATCTGCGCGAGTTGCGCGGAGCCGAGGCCCACCGAATCGACGCGCACGCCGTCGATCAACAACAGCGATTGCGTCGACGACGCGCCGCGCAGAAAGAGGCTCGTCGTCGAACCGGGGCTGCCGGTACGCGTGATTTGCGCGCCGGGCGCGAGTTGCAGCAGGCCGGGCAGATCGGTGGCGGTGGTGTCGGCGATATCCTGCTGATCGAACAGCGTGGTTTGCGGGATCGCGTCGGTGAGCGCTTGCGGTCCGCGCCCGGCGGTGACGACGACCGGCGAGAGCACGATCGCCGGGGCGACGGCTGTCGTTGCATTTGTGGTGCCGGTGTTTGCGGTGCCGGCGTTTGCGGTGCCGGTGTTTGCGCCGGCTGGCGCATCCGTTGCAACGTTTGCGTCGACCGCCGACGCTGAGGAGGACGAAGACGCGGCAGGTGCCGCGGGCTCGGCGCTTTGCGCGTGCACGACGAGCGGCAGGCTCGCGAAGGCGAGCAGCGCCGCGCGGGCGATAGGGGACAACATCGGTGAAGTTCCTGTGGGCAGCATGCGCGGCCTGCTTCCCCGCAGGCCGACGCGTCACGAGGCGTCCCTTGTTTAACGTTTTCGCGGGGGACGTCCCTCTTCTCTGGCCGGTATCCGGGCTACGACACATCGGTCCAGCCTTCCCACGCTTGACGCGCAGTGGCACACTCGCACCTTGAACTTCGAACCTGCGATCAGGACCGACCTGCATGAGTTCATGCGGTCGCTTACCGTTGCGGGGGCAGCGCAGGTTCGCGCCAGCGGTCTCGAGACCACGCGCGCCCTGCTTCCCGTTTAACTGTGCGCGCCGAAAAACGCGCACTGGCACCAGAGTGCGGGAAGTTTAGGAGCGGCGTCGCACAGCGTCAAGAAAGGTCAATCGCGCGCAATGCGTTCCGTTAAGCACCGATTATTGTCCGATGGATCCCTGCTTTTTCCGCCGACAGTCGACCCACGCGGCGCGATGAACCTGCACGAAGCAATGTTGTTACGTCTCGAAACGAGACAATTGTCGGAACCTGCAATATTCCGCGCTAAAATGCGATGTCTTTAGAGGACGCAGCACATGCTCACCGAACTCGAATCACTCTCCCAGAATATCGGCAAGCTGATAGCGATCAGCCAACGCCACCACGAAGCGCGGCTCGCGCTCGAAGAGCAGCTCGCGCAATCGCGCGCGGACGCAGACGCTACGCGTGCGGAACTCGCGCAATTGCGCGAAGAGCGCGACGCGCTGCAAGCGGAACGCGACGCGCTGTCCGCCAAGATCGACGACGCTCAGGTGCGCCTGAATGCGATTCTCGAAAAATTGCCGCGTGCCCGCGCAAGCAGCGAACCGGATAACCAGCTCGATCTGCTCGAGGCCGCTCAGCCCGAAGGCGAGGAAGCGGAAAGCGACGTAAGCCGCCACGGAGAAAACGCATGAGCACCAAGCAGATCGAAGTCTCGATTCTCGACGTCCCCTATCGTCTCGCCTGCTCGCCGGAAACGGAAGGCGCGCTGCTTGAAACGGTCGCGCGCGTCGACGCGGAAATGAAGAAGATCCGCAACAACAGCAACGTGCGCGGCACGGATCGTATTGCGGTCATGGCTGCGCTGTCGCTGGCATCGGAACTGCTTAAGCTGCAAAACAGCGTGCGTCACGGAGAAGCATTTCCTGCTGAAGAAATCCGGCGTACAATGCAGCAAATGAACGAACAGCTGGGTACTGTGATTGAGCAGTACAGCTTGCAGTAAATAAGTTGTCGACCGGTTTGCACCGGTCACGTATTCAACGAAGTAGCTTCAAATACAATGCTTGTGAAGTGAGTGAACAGTTCGCGGCAAACGTTTGAATTCAGTTGCTAAAGTTTGAATAGAAGTAGCTTCATCGGTTTAGCTTCCCTGCCTGGTTCGCCAAGGTCATATATTCCTTGAACCAATGCCATGTGCACGGTTGCGGAAATTTGTAGCACGGGTGTGCGCGTCACTCTGTCTGATGTACCCGAAGTGTTGCTAACTGCGACCAATTCTGAACCCTCGGTTCAGGATGCCGGCCTAGCGGCTAAGGCGGGGACCTTATCTGGAACGGCGTCGGACTTCGGTTCGATGCCGTTTTTCTTTTTGGGCGCCGTTTTTTCCGGTGGCCGCTGAGGCTTTCTGTGCGGGCGCCTGTTTCCTGCTTCGCGTCGTTCACTCTCTAACGCTCATCTCTAACGTTCAATTCGATTCATGCGCTACTGGCTGATGAAGTCCGAACCGGACGAAGCGAGCATCGACGATCTCGCCAACGCCCCGCATCGCACATTGCCGTGGACCGGCGTGCGCAACTATCAGGCGCGCAACTTCATGCGCGACATCATGCAGCTCGGCGACGGTGTGCTGTTCTACCACTCCAGCTGTCCCGAGCCCGGCATTGCGGGGATTGCGGAAGTCTCGTCGGGCGCGTATCCGGACCCGACCCAGTTCGACAGGAAGAGCCCGTACTACGACGCGAAGTCGTCGCAGGAAACGCCGCGCTGGATGCTCGTCGACGTCGTGTTCAAGAAAAAGATTCCGCTGATTCCGCTTGCCGCGCTGCGCGAGCATCCGGAGTTGCAGGACATGCGCGTGCTCGCGAAAGGCAACCGTCTGTCGATCACGCCCGTCACCGAAGCCGAATGGCGCTTCATCACTAAACAGCTTGTTTAAAGGCGAATTAGAGGTAATTCCGTTTGCGCTGGAGTCGCGTGCGGCGTTCCACGTGCCGCGCCCGGCGAAACCGCAATCCTTGCGCCACCTCGGCGCTGGCGTCAAATGTGCACAACCTGTTCCAACAAGGAGTCCAGTAATGACGAAAAAAGCCGCACGGGCCCTCGCACTCGCTCTCGCCTGCACTGCATCGGTCGCGCTCGCGCTGAGTCCAACCGTCGCACGCGCGCAGAGCGTCATGCCGCAGCCGGCGGGCGTGCTGTCGCTGAACGCGCAGGCAAGCGCTGAAGTACCGCAGGACGTCGTCGACATCACGCTGTTTTATGAGCAGGAAGCGAGCGATCCGTCGTCGCTGACCTCGACGCTGAACCAACGCGCGGACGCGGCATTGCAGAAAGCGCGCGGCGTGAGCGGCGTGACCGCGCGCTCGGGCGCGTTCTCGATCTTCCCGTCGACGGATCGCGACGGCCGCATTTCCGCGTGGCGCGGCCGCACGGAAGTCGTGCTCGAATCGCGCGACTTCGCGGCGGCCTCGAAACTGGCCGGCCAGATGGCATCGATCATGCAGGTCGGCAACGTGAGTTTTTCGTTGTCGCCGGAAGCGCAGCGCGCCGCCGAGCAGCGGCTCACCGGCGAGGCGATCAAGTCGTTCCGCGAGCAGGCCGCGTCGTCGTCGCAGGCATTCGGCTTTAGCAGCTATTCGATCCGCGAGGTCAACGTGAATCACAGCGGCGTGATGCCGCGTCCGGTGATGATGATGAGCGCGCGCGCGATGGGTGCCGACGCGAAGTCCGCGCCGATGCCGCTAGAAGGCGGTACGTCGACGGTAACGGTCAACGTGTCCGGCTCGGTGCAGATGAAGTGATGCGTGCGCCGTGCGAGCGGCAACGCGTGCGCTGATGCACGCGCGCCAATAGAAAACGCCACGGCATGAATACATGCCGTGGCGTTTTTCATTGCAGACGGCTCATTGCGTGATCAACGCGATCCGCCGAGCCGCTCAGCTACGGTTGCGCGGTGGTTCAGCTCGCACTCACCGCCTGCGTCGGCTCGCGGCGGCCGCGGCGATACGCCCATACCAGCAGACCGATGCCCACGAGAATCATCGGCAGCGACAGCCATTGCCCCATCGACAGCCCCATCGCGAGCAGGCCGAGGAAGTCGTCCGGCTCGCGCGCGAATTCGACCGTGAAGCGCGCGAGGCCATAACCGATCAGGAACATCGCCGAAATCGCGCCGAGCGGCTTCGGCTTGCGCGCGAAGAAGATCAGCACGAAGAACAACGCGACGCCTTCGAGCGCGATCTCATACAACTCCGACGGATGCCGCGGCAGCATGTGATATTGCGCGAACACCTCATTCAGATGCCATTGCGCGGCCAGTTGCGGATGCGCGGCGAGCCACGCGGCGTCGTCGGGCGCGGCGCCCGGAAACAGCATCGCCCACGGCGCGGACGGATCGGTCACGCGGCCCCACAACTCGCCATTGATGAAGTTGCCGAGGCGCCCCGCGGCGAGACCCGTCGGCACCATCGGTGCGACGAAGTCCGTCACCTGCAGCCACGAGCGCTTGCGCTGATACGCGAACAGGACCATCGCGAGCGTCACGCCGAGGAAGCCGCCGTGAAACGACATGCCGCCTTCCCACACCTTGAAGATGTCGAGCGGATGCGCGAAATAGAAGCTCGCCTTATAGAACAGCACGTAGCCGAGCCGGCCGCCGAGGATCGTGCCCAGCACACCGTAGAACAGCATGTCGTCGATATCCTTCGCGGTCCAGCCCTGCGCGGCGACGTACGGCAAGCGCAGCCGCAACCGGCCG
Organism: Paraburkholderia antibiotica; assembly: GCF_012927125.1. GTDB lineage: Bacteria > Pseudomonadota > Gammaproteobacteria > Burkholderiales > Burkholderiaceae > Paraburkholderia > Paraburkholderia antibiotica. Next base: position 417,395 of record NZ_JABBFZ010000003.1, on the reverse strand, counting down.
ACGACGATCGCCGCGACGAACGCGACGAGGTACATCAGGCCATACCAGCGCACGGCGAGCGGCCCCAGATGAATGGCGACGGGGTCGAAATTGGGGTGAATGAGCATCGTGTAGTTATGGGCAGTTCAGGTTCAGAAGCGTTTTGCAGCGGCAGTTTTACCGCAGCGGCCTTACAGAATGATCAACGACGGCACGCCACTTGCCCCGCAAGCAGCGGCAGCGGGCACGACGCTAGCACGCGCCGCGTGCCTGCATTGGACGCCGCCGTTCGCATTGCGTTCGCGGCGGCACGACTAGAGACGCGCGGCCACCGTCGCCGCATGCGCGCGCACGATCTCGATGAAGCCCGCCAGCACCGGACTCACCTCGTCCGTGCGCCAGACGAGACCGGTCTCGATCGCGGGCACCGACTCCGACAGCGGCCGATACACCACGCCCGTGCGGCGCAGGTTACGCAACGATTGCGGCACCAGTGCGACGCCCATGCCGGCGGACACGAGGCTGACGATCGTCTGCATCTGGATCGCCTCCTGGCCGATCCGCGGCGTGAGGCCCGCGACGCCGTAGCAATCCATAATGATGTCATAAAAGCCCGGCGCCAGACGCCTTGGGAAGATCACGAGCGGCGCGTCGGCGAGATCGCGCAGGCTCACCGGCACGTCGAGCCATTCGGCTGTGGGGTCCTGAGCGACGGCAGCGTTGTCTTCGACGTTGCCTTTAACGCTGCCTTTGCCGCTCCCCTTCGCCCGGCCCTTGCCGTCGGCTTGCGCGCCACTCTGCAAGCGCGCCGCGCGCTCCGTCGACATCGCGATCACCAGCGGCTCGCGCGCGAGCGGCAACCACGACAATTGCGCCGCGTGACGCGACGGCAGCGGCGCGATCACGAGACCGGCGTCGATGCGCCCGGCCACCAGCTCTTCGATCTGCACGTCGCTGGTCGCCTCGGTCAGCTCGAGCCGCACGCGCGGATGGCGCACGCCGAAATCGCGCAGCAACAGCGGCAACAGCCCGTAGTCCGCGGTCGACACGAACGCGAGCGACAGCACCCCCGCCTCGCCGCGCGCAAGGCTCTGCGCGAGCGGCCGCAGCCCTTCCGCGGCCGCCAGCAGCCGCTGGACCTCGGGCAGCAGATCGGCGCCGACCGCCGTCAGCTCGACCGAGCGCTTGGTGCGCGCGAACAGCTCGACGCCGAGCGTCTCCTCGAGCGCGCGGATCGCCTGCGACAGCGGCGGCTGCGTCATCGACAGACGCGCGGCCGCGCGGCCGAAGTGCTTTTCCTCGGCGACGGCAACGAAGTAGCGCAACTGGCGCAGATCGGGAATCGTCGGCAGCATTAATACTTTTTTCGACCTGAATAAGGGCGAATAATACACGCGGCACGCGCTACGCAAAACCGTCTGTCCGCGACGCCTGGCGGCACTACACTGAACGGATGCGCGCGCGAGCACCCGCCGCGCGCATCCCCCGACGCAGCCGCAGGTCCCCACGCGGCCCGGCTGACTGACGAACGGAACCGACAGAACCAACAGAACCGACAGACTTGGAGCTTCCCCATGGCCTACAACCGTCGTTCGAAAAACATCACCCAGGGCGTCGCACGCTCGCCGAATCGCTCGATGTACTACGCGCTCGGCTACCAGAAAGAAGACTTCGACAAGCCGATGATCGGCGTCGCCAACGGCCATTCCACCATCACGCCGTGCAACGCCGGCCTGCAGCGCCTCGCCGACGCGGCCGTCACCGCGATCAGGCGCGCCGATGCGAACCCGCAGACCTTCGGCACGCCGACGATCTCGGACGGCATGTCGATGGGCACCGAGGGCATGAAATATTCGCTGGTGTCGCGCGAGGTGATCGCCGACTGCATCGAAACCTGCGTGCAGGGGCAATGGATGGACGGCGTGGTCGTGATCGGCGGCTGCGACAAGAACATGCCGGGCGGCATGATCGCGCTTGCCCGCATCAACGTGCCAGGCATCTACGTGTATGGCGGCACAATCCGCCCGGGCAACTGGAAAGGCACCGATCTGACGATCGTGTCGTCGTTCGAGGCGGTCGGCGAATTCACCGCCGGACGCATGTCGGAGGAGGACTTCGAGGGCATCGAGAAGAACGCGTGCCCGTCGACCGGCTCGTGCGGCGGCATGTACACGGCCAATACGATGAGCTCGTCGTTCGAGGCGCTCGGCATGTCGCTGATGTATTCATCGACGATGGCCAACCCCGACCAGGAGAAAGTCGACTCGGCGGCCGAGTCGGCGCGCGTGCTCGTCGAAGCGGTCAAGAAGGATCTGAAGCCGCGCGACATCATCACGAAGCAGTCGATCGAAAACGCGGTCGCGCTGATCATGGCGACCGGCGGCTCGACCAACGCGGTGCTGCACTACCTGGCGATCGCGCATGCGGCCGAGGTCGAATGGACGATCGAGGACTTCGAGCGGATGCGCAAGAAGGTGCCGGTGATCTGCAACCTGAAGCCGTCGGGGCAGTACGTCGCGACCGATCTGCACAAGGCCGGTGGCATCCCGCAGGTGCTGAAGATCCTGCTCGATGCGGGCCTGCTGCACGGCGACTGCATCACGATCACCGGCAAGACAATCGCCGAAGAACTGAAGGACGTGCCCAGCAAACCGCGCGCCGATCAGCAGGTGATCTTCCCGATCGATAAGGCGCTGTACGCCGAGGGCCACCTCGCGATCCTGAAAGGCAATCTCGCCGTCGACGGCGCGGTCGCCAAGATCACCGGGCTGAAGAATCCGGTGATCACGGGCCCGGCGCGCGTGTTCGACGATGAGCAGAGCGCGCTCGAAGCGATCCTCGCGGACAAGATCGTCGCCGGCGATGTCGTCGTGCTGCGCTACCTTGGCCCGAAGGGCGGGCCCGGTATGCCGGAGATGCTCGCGCCGACCTCGGCGATCATCGGCAAGGGGCTCGGCGAGACGGTCGGCCTGATCACCGACGGCCGCTTCTCGGGTGGCACGTGGGGCATGGTGGTCGGGCATGTGGCGCCTGAGGCGTTCGTCGGCGGCACGATCGCGCTGGTGCAGGAGGGCGACTCGATCACGATCGACGCGCACAAACTGCTGCTGCAACTGAACATCGACGACGCCGAACTGCAGCGCCGCCGCGCCGCATGGCAGGCGCCGCAGCCGCGTTACACGCGCGGCGTGATGGCGAAGTACTTCACGCTTGCGCAGCCGGCGAACCGGGGGGCGGTGACGGGTTGAGAGGTGAATTGAACGGCGGGTTGAGCGAGGTCAACCACAGCCGATAACAGTGCCGAACAAAGCGCCCAAAGCGGCGCCGGCCACCGTCGCGCGACGCCACAATGCAAAGGGGCGCACGAAAAAAACGTGCGCCCCTTTGCTCTTATAATGCGTGCACCACAGGCCGGGCTTTCGCACCGGCGGAGACCACAATGAAATCGCTGTCGTATGCAGCCGTAGCCGCCGCTGTTGCGCTTGCCGCCGCCCTGAGCGTCGCCCGTCCCGCCCATGCAGAGACCGCCACCGGCCTCGCGCTCGCGCAGCAGAAGAACTGCATGAGCTGCCACTCGGTCACGCGTCCGTTCATGGGGCCCGCGCTGCACGACGTCGCCATGAAATACGCGGGACGCGAGGACGCGGCCACCTACCTGAAGCACAAGATTCTCGACGGCAGCACCGGCGTGTGGGGCCAGGTGCCGATGCCCGCGAATACGCAGCTGACGCCCGATCAGGCGGCCTCATTGGCGGCCTGGGTGTTGACGCTGAAGTAATTGCGGCGTGTTGATGGAAAAGTTGCGATAAAGGCGCACGACCGCCGAATGACGTGATTTGCTCACGGCGCCCGGCGGCTGCGCCGTTCCCTGCTCCGCCTCGGGTAGTCCTTCAGGTAATCCTTCAGGCAGTCCTTCAGGTAATCCTTCCCGCAGCCCCTTCCCACGCTCTCACGCGCGGCCCGCGTGCCGCGCCAGCTCCTCTTCCACCGCTTCGCGTACCCAGCCGGTCATCTCGGCTTCGAGCGTCTGCGCGACTTCGCGGGTGATCTGCGTCACCAGCAGGTTCGTGTGCTGCTGCAACGCATCGCGGCAACGCGCCTCGATGATGCCGCGCCCGTCGCCCGTCAGGAAGCTCGCGAAGCGGCCACGCAGACGTTCGGCGATCGCGTCGGTATCGAGCGGCGGCTCGGCGGCTTGCGCGGCGTCTTGAGGCACGTCACGAGGCACGTCTTGCGCGGCCTCGCTGCCGACATCGGGTGGCACGGTCGCGCCGGCTTCGAGCGGGATCGCCGGCTCGGTCCGATCGAACACGCCCGGCGACACCGACGTGTCTTCATGCACGTCTTCATGCCCATGGCGGACATGCACACCGTGATGCGGACGCTGGCGCTGTTTCGCATGCGTGTGATCGGCCACGTGCGGCTGATGCAGCTCGGCTTGCGCCTCGGTCGATGCCGGCGGCCGGTCCTGATGCACGGCCGGCGCCGTGGACAGCGGCGCCGGCGCCAGCACAGGCGCCGGCGACACCATCTGTTCCGGCGTGAGCACGGGCTCGGGCGCGAGCACCGGTTCGGCCTGTTGCGCCGGAGGCGGCACGAACGCGGGCTCCGTGCGAAACGTCGGCTCGCGCGGTGTCGGAGACGGGGGAACGGCCTGAGCGGCGGGTTCAGCGCCCGACTGGGCTGCAGGCGCGACCGCTGCGCCGGCATCGGCCGACGTATCGCGCGTCTGTGACGCGCGACCCGGCACGATGACCTCGTTCAGGACTGGAATCGAATTGTCGTTGGGATCGGACACGTGCGCTCTCCGTGTTTGAGTCGAAGCCAAAGCGGGCTGTCCGCATGCCGCGCGCCGCAGCCACCGCTAGCGCCACCTCAGACGTCATCACCTCGCAGCAGCGACGCCCGACGATAGGTGCAGCGCGGAATAACAGACGGTATCGGCAATGCCGGACAGGGCGGACCTCGTGCTACGCGCCGGCCCGTCAAGCTACCGGACCCGCCGCGCCGCGCGAAAAATCACGCGTCGCCGCCCTGCTTGTAGTTGTTCAAAGCATAGCCGCGATCGCGATAGAAGCGATAGCGATCCCGGCCCGCGACCAGTTCGTCCTGTGCGTTACCGACCACTTCGAGCAATCTTTCGAAGCGCGCGAACTGCGCCGGCACCGTCGCGCCGAGATTGAGCAGCACCTGGTGATGCGGCACGTCGTCGAGATTCGTGGCCAGCACGACCGGCGTGTCGGCCGCAAGCGGCGTTCCCGCCATGCAGTGCGGGATGAAATCGAGCGGCGAGAAGGTCCACAGCTTTTCGTCGAAGGCCCGCAGACGCGCGGGCTCGGCCAGCACGACGAGCGGCTGGCCCGCCAGATACGCCTTGCGCACGAGGCGGCACGCGTACAGCAGCGAATCGCCGACGTTCGAGTGAAAGTCGATTCTCGTCATCGGCCGCTCCGCCCCGCTTGATGCTCAGCCTGATGCCCGGCTTGACGCCTCGCTTGCCGCGCGCCGTGCGCGCGCTTACCGCACTGCGTCATTGCCCGGCGCGATCGATCAGGAACTGCGCGAGCAGCGGCACCGGCCGGCCGGTCGCCCCCTTCGCCGAGCCGCTCTTCCACGCGGTGCCCGCGATGTCGAGGTGCGCCCACGGGTACGCGTCCGTGAAGCGCGCGAGGAAGCACGCCGCCGTCACGCTGCCCGCCGGACGTCCGCCGATGTTCGCGACATCCGCGAAGTTCGACTTCAGCTGGTCCTGATACTCGTCGTCGAGCGGCAGGCGCCATGCCGGGTCGGACGCTTCGCGCGATGCATCGAGCAGCTCGCCCGCGAGCGCGTCGTCCTTCGAGAACAGCCCGCTGTTGTGATGGCCGAGCGCGATGATGCAGGCGCCCGTCAGCGTCGCGATGTCGATCACCGCGGCCGGCTTGAAGCGCTCCGCGTAGGTCAGCGCGTCGCACAGGATCAGGCGGCCTTCGGCGTCCGTGTTGAGCACCTCGATCGTGATGCCCTTCATGCTGGTGACGATGTCGCCCGGCTTGGTGGCCGTGCCCGATGGCATGTTCTCGACGGCCGGAATGATGCCGACCACGTTGATCTTCAGGCCCATCTCGGCGACCGCGCGCAGCGTGCCGAGCACTGAGCCCGCGCCGCACATGTCGTACTTCATCTCGTCCATGCCCTCGCCCGGCTTCAGCGAGATGCCGCCGGTATCGAACGTGACGCCCTTGCCGACCAGCACCACCGGCGCGGCCTTCGCGGCGCCGCCCTGGTACTGCAGCACGATGAACTGCGCCGGCTCGACCGCGCCCGCGGTGACCGACAGGAACGAGCCCATCTTCAGCGCTTCGCACTGCTTCTCGCCGAGCACTTCGACCTTCAGCTTCCAGTCTTTCGCGAGCTTCTTCGCGGTGTTCGCGAGGTAGGTCGGCGTGCAGACGTTGCTCGGCAGATTGCCGAGGTCGCGCGTCAGGTCCATGCCGTTGGCGAGCGCGGCGCCCTGCTTCGCGGCCAGCTTGGCAGCCTTTTCGTCGCCGGTGTTGACGCTGAAGACGATGCGCTTGAGCGCGCGCGGCGTGTTGTCCGGCTTGCTCTTCATCTGCGTGAAGCGGTAGGTCAGCTCGCGCAGCGCGAGGATCGCGGCGCGCACGCACCAGTCCGAGCCGCGCTCGAGCACCGGCAGTTGCGCGAGCGTGAACGTGACCTGCACGATCTTCGTGCCGAGCAGCGCGCGCCACGCGGCGCGCACCGCGTCGCCGTAGGCTTTCTGGCTGAACGCGTCCTGTTTGCCGAGACCGACGAGCAGCACGCGCGATGCGCCGATGCCCGACACTTCGTGCAGGAACAGCGTGGTGCCGGCCTTGCCGTCCATGTCGCCCGCCTTGATGATGCGCGTGAGCAGGCCGCGCGTCGCTTCATCGATCTCCAGCGCAGCGCCCGAGAGCGTTTGCGACTCGAACACACCGATCACGATGCAATCGGATTTCCCGGTCAGGAAACCGTTCGTCGAGCCTTTGGTCCAATCACAGGCTTTTATGCTAAAGTCCATCGCGCTTGTCCTCGGATAAAATCAGGGCTTAGGATGAAAGCCGCAATTATCCGCTATTTTTCCCGCGGCGGCTGCACCGGAGGCGTGACGGGACCGAACCCGCGCGTTGCCGTGAGCGCCCCCTCTCGTCATCAATAATGATCTTCGAACGCTCCCTTCAGCGTGAACTCGCGTACACGGCGGGTGCCGTGTTCATGGTTCTCCTCACGCTCGTGCTGACGACGATGATGATCCGCATCGTCGGCTTCGCGGCCTCGGGCGAGATCGACCCGCGCGACGTGCTGGTCCTGATCGGCCTCACCGTGATCGGCTATCTGGCCATCATGCTCGTCGCGACCCTGTTCGTGTCGATCCTGTTCGTGCTCACGCGCTGGTACAAAGACTCCGAGATGGTCGTGTGGCTGTCCTCGGGCGTGAGTCTCACGCAATTCATCAAGCCGATCGGTATTTTTGCCACGCCGATCATCATCCTGATCTGCTTCTTCGTGTTCGTCGGCTGGCCGTGGTCGAACCAGCAGAGCAAGCTGATCCGCGCGCGCTTCCAGCAGCGCGACGAGGTCTCGCTGCTCGCGCCGGGGCAATTCCGCGAATCGCCCACCACGCACCGGGTGTTCTTCATCGAGAAGATGTCGCCCGACCAGGGGCACGTCGAAAACGTGTTCGTGACCAGCACCGAGGGCGGCAAGGTCAACGTGGTGGTGTCGAAGAATGGCCACGTCGAGACGCACAAGAACGGCGACCGCTTCGTCGTGCTGGAAAACGGCCGCCGCTACGACGGCGAGCCGGGCCACCCCGACTTCCGCATCATGGAGTTCGAGCGCTACGGCGTGAAGATCCAGAGCCAGCCGGTCGTCAATACGCCGACCACCACCGGCTTGCCGACGCTCACGCTGCTGCGCAATCCGACCAACGAGAATCTCGCCGAATTCGCGTGGCGCGCGGGCCTGCCGTTGATCGCGATCAACCTGATGCTGCTGGCGATTCCGCTCGCCCACCAGAATCCGCGGCGCAGCCGCACGATCAACCTCGTGATGGCCGTGCTGATCTACCTCACCTATTCGAACCTGCTGAACGTCGTGCAGGCGTGGATCGAGCAGGGCAAGATGTCGTTCGGGCTCGGGCTCGTGATCCTGCACGTGATCGTCGCGGCGATCGTCACGGTCATCTTCTGGCTACGCGTGCGCAACCGGCCGCTCTTCACGCGCGCCATGTTCAGCCGTTCGCAGGGAGCCTGACCGATGCGCATTTATGAAAGGTATTTCGCGCGTCAGATCTATCTCACGTTCGTCTTCATCCTGTTTGCTTTTTCGGGTCTGTTCTTTTTCTTCGACCTGATCAACGAACTGAATTCGATCGGCCACGGCAACTACAAGTTCCAGTACGCGGTGCTACGCGTCGCGCTGCAAACGCCGTCGCGCTTCTACGAAATCATTCCGGTCGCCGCGCTGATCAGCGCGATCTACGTGTTCGCGCAGATGGCCGCGAACTCCGAATACACGATCTTCCGCGTATCGGGTCTCGCGACCAACCGGGCGCTGCGCTCGCTGCTGAAAATCGGCATTCCGCTCGTGTTCCTCACCTACCTGATCGGCGAAGTGGTCGGCCCGTACACGGATCAGCTGTCCGAGCGCGTGCGGCTCGAGGCGCTCGGCTCGTCGGTGTCGAGCAACTTCCAGTCGGGCGTGTGGGTCAAGGACACGCTGACCGAGCGCGCCGACGGCGAGCAGGTCACGCGCTTCGTCAACGTCGGCGAACTGCGGCCCGACGCAACGATCAGCAACGTGCGCATCTACGAATTCGATTCGAAATTCCGGCTCTCGAACGTGCGGATCGCGCAAAGCGGCCGCTATCAGCCGCCGGGCCACTGGCTGCTGACCGGCGTGACCGACACGCAACTGGTCGACGTGCCGCCGCCTTCGAGCACGCCCGCCGATGCGCTCAATCCGGTGTATCGCGCGAATCAGGTCACGTTGCCCGAGTATTCGCTGCGCTCGGAGCTGACGCCGCAGATTCTGTCGGTGCTGCTGGTGTCGCCGGACCGGATGTCGATGTTCAATCTGTTCCGCTACATCCAGCATCTGACCGAGAACCATCAGGACACGCAGCGTTATGAAATCGCGCTGTGGCGCAAGATCCTGTATCCGTTCGCGGTGTTCGTGATGCTGGTGCTGTCGCTGCCGTTCGCGTATCTGCATACGCGCGCCGGCGTGGTCGGCGTGAAGGTGTTCGGCGGCATCATGCTTGGCATGAGCTTCCAGCTGTTCAACACGCTGTTCTCGCATATCGGCACGCTCAATACGTGGCCCGCACCACTGACGGCGGCAACGCCGGGGCTCATCTACCTGGTGCTCGGGCTCGTCGGCCTGAAGTGGGTCGACCGGCACTGAGGCAGGCCGCGAGACCCTCATCGGAATCGGGAGTCGACACGATGGCGATGCATGGACTGATTCTGTTTGGCCACGGCGCGCGCGATGCGCGCTGGCGCGAGCCGTTCGAGCGACTCGCCGACAAGCTGCGCACCGCGCGCGCGGCGAGCGGCGACGCGCAGGCCGTCGCTGTCGCTTTCCTCGAATTGATGGAACCCGATCTGCCGACGGCCACCGCCCAACTCATCACGCAAGGCTGCGACACGATCACCGTCGTGCCGGTGTTCTTCGGGCAAGGCGGCCACATTCGCAAGGATTTGCCGGCGCTCATCGATCAATGCCGCGCCACCCATCCCGCCGTCGAGATCCGCTGCGCGGTGGCGGTCGGCGAGGATGACGCCGTGCTGGATGCGCTCGCGCAGTACTGCCTGCGGCAACTCTGATTCCCTTTCCATTCCGGTCGTCGAGGCGCCACGCTCGCGGGGCGCCCCCCGCCCTATTGACGCGACCGGAATGGACCGGAATAGGCCGCACAATGACCCACAATGAATCCGCAAAAGAAGTTTCAAACCTCTTTCATCTCAAAATCAATTCACCAATTCGAATATCTCCAAACATAAAATTAATTCCATTTAAATTTTAGAGATAAATTGGATTTAATCATCGCATTATGCGAATTTAAGAAAAGATACAATTTTCTTTTTTTGAAACGAATCGAAGTTATCTAAGATGCCGTACTCGATCTGACACAAAGGGTACGTAGACTTCAGGCCAAGCCGCGCCAGAAGGCACGGCACATCGTGCTTGCGCTGCCGCGACGGTCGTCCGTCATTGCGTGCATTCGCGTGATGCAATTTCCCGTCAATTAGCGCCCTTGAGCACTGCTTCGCGAGAAGCAATTGCGTGGGACAACGCTTGCCATTTAACTCCGCTGGCCATACGGCATCCGTGATGCCATACCGCCCAATTTTCCAAAAGACAATTAATGAGACAACTCGATCGCGTTTTAATAGTTAAGGTATGGAGCATCGCACTTCTGAGTGCGACGGTTCTAAGCGCATGCGGCGGTGGCGGTGGCGGTGGCAACGGTGGCACGGATAGCTCGCAGGGCGGCAGTTCGATCGCATCGCCCGCCGCAACGGGCTCGACCGACTCCTCGCCGACGATCGCGCAGCTCTCCGCCTCGGGCGCGCTGATCATGCCGCTTGAGGTGATGAGCGCGGGCAGCGGCAAGGTCGTCAGCGCCACGCTTCAGGTGCCCGCGGGCGCCGCGGCGAAGGTACTGACGATGCAGGTCAACAACCTGTCGTACGATGGCAAAGGCTCGATCCAGATCAACGGCGGCAACTGGATCACGCTGACCAACGCAAGCGTCACTGTGCTCGGCAACGCGAAGCTGTACGGCGGCATCGGCGGCGGCTACGACACGATCAGCCTGAACGTGCCGATCACCGGCGCGGTGAACGGCGCGAACACAATCAACTTCCGCTTCAATACGACCGACGGCGTGAGCTCCGGCTATCGCGTGCTGTCGTTCAATCTGCTCGATAGCGGCGGCAACAAACTGATCGCCGCTTCAAGTTTCACGCAGGACGACCCGACCGCGTGGACCGCGCCGCTGCCGAACGCGAGCGATATCGCCGCCGGCCAGCAGTTGTGGCAAAGCGCGCAGCTCATCGAATCGCCGATCAATGCGGGCCATCAGCTACAGGCGCATTGCATGGACTGCCATAGCGCGAGCGGCAGCGACCTGTTCAAGTTCAACTACTCGAACAATTCGATCGTCGTGCGTAGCCAGTTTCATGGGCTGAATGCCACTCAGGGCGCGCAGATCGCGAGCTATATCCGCAGCCTGAAGAACCAGTATCCGACGCCGGGCGCCAACTGCCGGCCGTGGAATCCGCCCTACCAGCCCGGTCCCGGACTCGACTCCGCACCGGTCAGCGACTGGACCTGCGGCGCGGGCCTCGGCGCCGTGTCGGAGAACGATCTCGACACGCTCGCATCGATCTTCCCGAACGGCGCGGTGAACAGAAGCCTGGTCGCGACCAAAAGCCAGATCAATCTGCGCGAAATTCCGATCGCGCTGCAACTGCCCGACTGGAATCACTGGGTGCCGCACGTCCATCCGAAAGACGCATGGGGCGACTACTTCACCAACAGCAACGTGAACAAGATGTACGCCGGCCAAGGGACCGGCAACGCGACGTACAACATGCGAAGCCAACTGGCGCAGGGTGGCGTCAGCTACGCGCAAGGCAAGACCGGCAACATCTTCAACGACCTGTACTACTGGGGCGACGCGTTTGGCGACAACTTCACGCCGCCGAACGAAGGCACAAGCGGCAGCTACACGATCGCGCAGCAGGAAAGCCTCTACGGCACCGCGCAATGGCAACTGCTGAAGTCGTGGGAGCTCGCGCAGGAGTACTCGCTCGAACAGAGCTGCCCGAGCGCATGGGTCAATCTCCAGCACGCACCGAAACCGGAAGCGCGCGGCTGGTGCGGCTACTGGCGCGTCATCTTCAACGTGTCGCCGCATATCCTGAACTTCCCCACCGCCAATAGCATGTTCGGCAGCTCGGTCGCGCAATACGTGAAGTCGAACCAGTGGTACTACCTGCAGATTCTGCTCAATCCCGGTTCGGGCGCGCACAACGTGCAGATGCCGGTCGACTGGCAGTACGCGTATGGCCTGCTCGACAACCTCCGCCAGGTCAGCGGCCGTGCCGAGCCGATCCGCAACTTCCTCTACGTGCTCAAGGGCACGCAGGAGATGGACAACGGCGTCGGCGTCGCCAACGTCAACCAGGGCTGGACCACGCGCGACACGAGCCCGCTCGACGTCTGGAGCGGCGGCCAGAACGGCGTGTGGAAAGGCACGAGCGTCGCGACCGAGCAGGCGGTCGTCAACGCGTTCCTCGCGAACTGGGTCGACACGACGACGAGCTTCAACCTGAGCGACTGGCAGCGCGAAGGCCAACCGAATACGGTGAGTTACGAGACGACGTGCGGCTGGAGCATTCGCAGCCTGTGCGCGCTCGACTACGTGCCCGGCACGTTATCGGGCGGGACGGTCGAAAACTTCCCGACCTGGATGTGGAATAAGGTGCCGCTGATGCGCGGCGAAGGAGTCGACGGCACGCAACTGAACCGGCTCGTCACGTGGCTCAATTCGGCGTACCCGAGCGGTAACTATTCGAATCTGCTCGGCAACTGACGCGTCGTCGGAGCCGCGACAAAACCAAAAGAACCGCCCGCGCAATTGCGGGCGGTCGACCATAATTCGCGGCTTTCATTCATCTCAAAACCGCAATCCCAATTCCTAATTGAGGCGAATGTTAAATCAATCAAATCGCCACTCAACCGGCCAATAAATTCGAATCATCGCATTACGCGAATGACAAAGAAAAGTGTTAATTTTTCTTTGAAATTGGCGGAAATTGGCTAATATGCAGTGCATACCTATACGAGGCAATGTCAACTGGCGAGGCGCGTTCCGCGTGCCTCGCCACACGACCTTCTATCCTTTTCGCGCAGCCGCGCGACGCACTCTTTGCGTCCTCTGATTCTGTCGAGTATTGCTCCCGATAATTAATTTAATCGGGCGATCCTCTTTACTCATCGTTTCAAGCGATACGGCATTTACGTAATGCCGCGCTACCGCTTTCTCTGCGAGAGGCAAATAATGAAACGACTTAATCGTATGGTCGTCATTTCGGTATTGAGCGAAACCTTGTTGAGCGCGTGCGGTGGAGGCGGCGCAAGCGGCGGGGACGGCGCGGGCAGCGCAAACGGCGGGGGCGAAAGCAATGCGAGCGTCAGCAGCGGCGCAGTCGACACGCCCATCGACCACGCCATGTCCTCGTCATCGAGAACGCGCCCGTCGTCGAGCACGATCGTCATGCCGCTCGAAGTCATGAGCGCGGGCAGCAGCCAGACCGTCAGCGCCACGCTGAAAATTTCGGCGGGCGCATCGGCGAAGGTGCTGACGATGCAGGTCAACAACCTGTCGTACGACGGCAAGGCTTCCGTTCAGATCAACGGCGGCAGCTGGATCACGCTGACCAACGCGAGCGTCACCGTGCTCGGCAACGCGAAGCTGTATGGCGGCATCGGCGGCGGCTACGACACGATCAGCCTGAACGTGCCGATCACAGGCGCGGTGAACGGCACCAACACGATCAGCTTCCGTTTCAATGGCACTGACGGCGTGAGTTCCGGCTATCGCGTGCTGTCGTTCAATCTGCTCGATAGCGCCGGCAATCCACTGATTGCCGCGTCGAGCTTCACGCAGGACGACCCGACCGCGTGGACCGCGCCGCTCGCGAACGCGAGCGATGTCGCCACCGGCAAGCAACTCTGGCAAAGCGCCACCCTCAACGAATCGCCGATCAACCCGAGCCATCAGCTACGCGCGCATTGCATGGACTGTCATAGCGCGAGCGGCAGCGACCTGTTCAAGTTCAACTACTCGAACAATTCGATCATCGTACGCAGCCAGTTTCATGGGCTGAGCGCCATTCAGGGCGCGCAGATCGCAAGCTATATCCGCAGCCTGAAGAACCGGTATCCGACGCCGGGAGCCAACTGCCGGCCGTGGAATCCTCCGTATCAACCCGGTCCCGGGCTCGACTCGGCGCCGCTCAGCGACTGGACCTGCGGCGCGGGCCTCGGCGCCGTGTCGGAGAACGATCTCGACACGTTGGCCGCGATCTTCCCGAACGGCGTGGTCGACAGAAGCGTGGTCGCGACCAGAGGCCAGATCAACCTGCGCGAGATTCCGATCGGCTTGCAGTTGCCCGACTGGAATCACTGGGTGCCGCGCATCCATCCGAAAGACGCGTGGGGCGACTACTTCACCAACAGCAATCTGAACAAGCTGTACGCGGGCGAAGGCAGCGGCAGCGCGACCTTCAACATGAAGACCCAACTGGCGCAGGGCGGCGCCAGTTACGCGCAAGGCAAGACCGGCAACATCTTCAACGACCTGTATAGCTGGGGCATCGCGTTCGGCGAGCAATTCGCGCCGCCCAATGCCGGCACGAACGGCAGCTACACGATCGCACAGCAGGAGAACCTTTACGGCACCGCGCAATGGCAACTGCTGAAGTCGTGGGAGCTCGCGCAGGAGTACTCGCTCGAACAGAGCTGCCCGAGCGCATGGGTCAATCTCCAGCACGCACCGAAACCGGAAGCGCGCGGCTGGTGCGGCTACTGGCGCGTCATCTTCAACGTGTCGCCGCATATCCTGAACTTCCCCACCGCCAATAGCATGTTCGGCAGCTCGGTCGCGCAATACGTGAAGTCGAACCAGTGGTACTACCTGCAGATTCTGCTCAATCCCGGTTCGGGCGCGCACAACGTGCACCTGCCGGTCGACTGGCAATACGCGTATGGCCTGCTCGACAACCTCTATCAGGTCAGCGGCCGCACCGAGCCGATCCGCAACTTCCTGTATGTGCTCAAGGGTGCGCAGGAGATGGACAACGGCGTCGGCGTCGCCAACGTCAATCAGGGCTGGACCACGCGCGACACGAGCCCGCTCGACGTCTGGAGCGGCGGGCAGAACGGCGTGTGGAAAGGCACGAGCGTCGCGACCGAGCAGGCGGTCGTCAACGCGTTTCTCGCGAACTGGCTCGACACGACGACGAGTTTCAATCTGAGCAACTGGCAGCGCGAGGGTCAGCCGAATGCGGTGAGCTACGAGACGACCTGCGGCTGGAGCATTCGCAGTCTGTGCGCGCTCGACTACGTGCACGGCACGCTATCGGGCGGGACGATCGAGAATTTCCCGACGTGGACGTGGAATCAGGTGCCGCTGATGCGCGGCGAAGGGATCGACGGTACGCAGCTGAACCGCCTGTCGACGTGGCTGAATGCCGCGTATCCGAGCGGCAATTATCTGAGTCTGGTTCACTGAGGCGGCCATGTGCACCGACGGAATCTGGCGCAGTTGCGCGCGGCGCCGCGCGAAATCGACGACACGCCGCGCGGCCGGATCGCGCCAGGCGGCGCGGCCGCGCTGGCGCGTCAGCGGCCGTGTCAGGCCGCGACCAGCAGACCGCTGGCGTTGAGCGTGGGCTCGGCCTGCCGCGCCGCGAACGCGGCACCGATCATCAGCAGGCTCGGTTGCGAGGCATCGACCCAGCGCAGCGCTTCGCCGGCGGCCAGCTGTTCGAGCGTGAGCGTGAGCATGCGCTCGCGCTCGGTGCTGCACGCCTCGACGATCGCGACCGGCGTGCTCGCCGGCTTGCCCGCGTCGATCAACTGCTGCGCGATCTCGACGCCGCTGTCGCGGCCCATGTAGAACACCAGCGAATCGGCGTTGACCTGCTCGCGGATTTCGTCGGAGCCCGGCGCGCGGCTGAAGGTCGCCAGCGCGACGCTGCGCGACACGCCGCGCAACGTCAGCGAACGCTTCAGCGTAGCCGCGCTCGCAAGTGCGGCGGTGATGCCCGGCACGATTTCGTAGTCGATGCCAGCCGCTTCGAGCGCGCGCATCTCTTCGTCGGCGCGGCCAAACAGCATCGGATCGCCGCCCTTCAGACGCACGACCACGTCGTGCTCCAGCGCCGCATCGACGATCTGCTTGTTGATGAACTGCTGGGCCGTCGACAGCTGTCCGCAGCGCTTGCCGACCGCAATCCGCTTCGCGTGTCGCGGCGCGTAGTCGAGCATCGCCGGCTCGACCAGCGCGTCGTGCAACACTACATCGGCAGTGCCGAGCAGACGCGCGCCGCGCACCGTAATCAGGTCCGCGGCACCGGGTCCCGCACCGATCAGATAAACCTTGCCCATCACTTCAACCTGTTTCGTTAGAGCGTCCATGAGGCAAAAGCGGCGCATCGCGCGCCGCCTTCACCGCCCTGCATGACGCGCCGACGGCGCGCGTTTATGTCACTGCTTATGCCCGCGCTGTTACGCCGAAAACTCGCGGATCATGCCGGCCGCGACCGTGTGATGCGTCGCTTCGTCGATCAGCACGAACGCGCCGGTGCCCTGATGCGCGTCGTACGCGTCGCACACGAGCGGCTTTTGCAGTGTCAGCGCCACGCGGCCGATGTCGTTCATCGTCAGTTCCTTGCGGTCGATCGCTTGCGACAGCGTATGCACGTCGAGCACTTCCTTGATCGCGCCGATCTTCGCGAACACCGTGTTGGTGGTCTGCTTGAGCAGGTACTTGCGCTGCGTCGATAGCGGCGTCTCGTCGAACCAGCACAGGTCCGCTTCGAGCTTCTTCGCCGGTTCCGGCGCCGCTTCGCGCAGCACGAAGGTATCGCCGCGCGACACGTCGACGTCTTCCGCCAGACGGATCGTCACCGTCTGACCGGCGAACGCGCGGTCCACCTGCGCAGTGCCGCCGATCACCGGCGCGATGATCTCGGCCACCGTCGCTTCGCGATTGGCCGGCAGCACGACGATCGTGTCGCCGAGCTTCACTTCGCCCGACTCGACGCGGCCCATGTAGCCGCGGAAATCGTCGGCCTGGCTGCCATCCTGACGCGCAACCCACTGCACCGGGAAGCGCAGCGCTTCGCCGCTCGCGGATTCGACCGGCAGCGCTTCGAGCACGTCGAGCAGCGGCTGGCCCGCGTACCACGGCATACGCTCGCTTGCGGTGACGATGTTGTCGCCCTTCAACGCCGACACCGGCACGAAGCGCACGTCTTCGAGACCGAGGTGGCGCGCGAGCTCGACGTACGAATCGCGGATCTCGTTGAAGCGCGCTTCGCTGTAGTCGACGAGGTCCATCTTGTTGATCGCGACGATCACGTGCTGCAGGCCGAGCAGCTTGACGATCGCGCTATGACGCTTGGTTTGCGGCAGCAGTTGCGCGACGCCGTTCTCGAACGTCACGCGCGTCGCGTCGACGAGGATGATCGCCGCGTGCGCGGTCGACGCGCCCGTCACCATGTTGCGCGTGTACTGCTCGTGGCCCGGCGTGTCGGCGATGATGAACTTGCGCTTCGCGGTCGCGAAGTAGCGATACGCGACGTCGATCGTGATGCCCTGCTCGCGCTCGGCTTCGAGGCCGTCGGTCAGCAGCGACAGATCGATTTCGTCGCCGACCGTGCGCTTGTTCTTCGCGCGCGACAGCGCCGACAGCTGATCGCTCAGCACAGCCTTGCTGTCGTACAGCAGGCGGCCGATCAGCGTGCTCTTGCCGTCGTCGACGCTACCCGCGGTGATGAAACGCAGCACGCCGAGGTCTTCTGGTTGATGAATACCGCTCATGATTGAATTACCCTTGGTCGTGTGCTTAGAAATAACCTTGCTTCTTGCGCTGTTCCATCGCCGCTTCGGACACCTGATCGTCCATCCGCGTCGCGCCGCGTTCCGTGATTTCGGTAACGGCCGTCTCGGCGATGATCTTCTCGATGTCGTCCGCGTCGCTTTCGACCGGGCACGTGCAGCTGATGTCACCGACGGTCCGGAAGCGCACGAGCGCCTGTTCGCTCGTCTCGCCCTCACGCATCGGCGTGAGCGGCGTGACCGGCACCAGCAGCCCGTTGCGACGCACGATCTCGCGCTGGTGCGCGTAGTAGATCGACGGCAGTTCGAGCTGTTCGCGCGCGATGTACTGCCACACGTCGAGTTCGGTCCAGTTCGAGATCGGGAACACGCGCAGGTGTTCGCCGTTGTGCAGACGCGCGTTGTACAGGCTCCACAGTTCCGGGCGCTGCGCCTTCGGGTCCCACTGGCCGAATTCGTCGCGGAACGAGAAGATGCGCTCTTTCGCGCGGGCCTTTTCTTCGTCGCGACGCGCGCCGCCGATCATCGCGGTGTAGCCGTATTGCTCGATGGTTTCGAGCAGCGTGACCGCCTGCGCGGCATTGCGCGAATCGGTTTCGCGACGCAGACGCACGGTGCCGCGCTTGATCGAATCCTCGACATGGCCGACCACCAGCTCGGCGCCGATTTCCTGCGCGCGGCGATCGCGGAAGTCGATCACCTCGTCGTAGTTATGGCCGGTGTCGATATGCACGAGCGGGAACGGCAACTGGGTCTTGCGGTTCGCACCGAGGCCGAACGCCTTCAGCGCAAGTGCGAGCACCACCACGGAATCCTTACCGCCCGAAAACAGCAGCGCCGGCTTGCTGCATTCGGCGACCAGTTCGCGCAGGATGTGAATCGACTCGGCTTCGAGCCAATCGAGGTGATCCATCCGGTTGGCCGTGTTGGCAAGCGGAGCGTTGACAGTGGGATCGAGCGTGGTGCTCATAGCGAGTCCTTCGTTGGTGCGCCCGGCGCGCTGGCGCGCGAGCGGAAGTATTCAAATCGTTTCGGCGGCGCGAGCCGCAAATTCGGTGCGAGGCGCTCAGGCCGACGCGTTTTCGCTGCGCTCGGCCGCGATCGGGGTAATCGCCGTGATGTGCAAGCCGCATTCCTTGGTATCGCGCGACTCCCACCACCAGCGCCCCGCCCGGCTGTCCTCGCCGGGGCGGATCGCCCGCGTACACGGCTCGCAGCCGATGCTCGGATACCCGCGCGCATGCAGCGGATTGACCGGCACGTCGAAGGCCTTAAGATAATCCCAGACCTCGGCTTCGGTCCAGTCCGCGAGCGGATTGAACTTGGCGATGTTGCGCGCGCCGTCGAGCTCTTCCTCATGCAGCTCGGCACGGGTGACCGACTGCTCGCGGCGCTGGCCCGTCACCCAGGCGCTGACGTCCGAGAGCGCGCGGTTCAGCGGCTCGACCTTGCGGATCTCGCAGCAGCGCTTGCGCAACTCGACGCTTTCGTAGAAAGCGTTCAGGCCGTGCTCGCTCACATACTGCCCGACCGCGGCAGCCTGCGGATGAAACTGCTCGAGGTCGTAGCCATAGCGCGCCTTCACGGTATCGAGCATGCCGAGCGTTTCGGCATGCAGACGGCCCGTATTCAGCGAGAAGATGCCGATCTTCACCTTGCGTGACAGGATCGCGTGGGTGAGCAGCATGTCTTCGGCCGCCAGGCTGCTCGCGAGCTTCACGTTCGCGTGGCGCGCGGCGATCGAATCGAGCAGCGTGTCGAGACGCTCGACCTTCGCGGCCAGTTCCGGGCTCAGCGACTGAACGGTGCTCATGCCGAAACCTTGTCGGCGCCGGCCTGCGCGGCGCGGCGGCGGAACAGCGGCGACAGATCCACCGCGCTCTGGTATTGCACGCTGAACTCGTCGAACGCCTTCAGCGCATCGTTGAGGTCCTTGTCGGCGCGCAGCGCGTAGGCGTCGAAGCCGCAGCGGTACATGAAGGTGATCTGGTCGCGCAGCACGTCGCCGATCGAACGCAGTTCGCCCTTGTAGCCATAACGCTCGCGCAGCAGGCGGCCGATGCTGTAGCCACGGCCGTCGCGGAACACCGGGAAGTCCACCGCGATCAGCGCGAGCTTGTCGAAATCGACGACGATGTCCGCCGGCTCGCTATCCGGCGCGAGCCACACGCCGAGTTCGGCGGCGCCGCGCGATGCGATGAGCGCATCGCGCTCGGCCTGCCACAGCGCCAGCGGCACGATGACCTTGCCGGCCGGCAGTGCGTTCACGGCCGGCAGCGTGCCGTCTTCGGCCGAGCGCACGACGGTCCAGTCGTCGTTGACGATCGCGCGATTCTTGATGATAGAAGCCATCTGTTCAGTATCCTTTCGCGGTTACGCGTGAGCCGGTTGACGCGCGGCGTACACGCGCTCCTTGAACGGCGTGAGGCCGATACGGTTGTACGTATCGATGAAACGCTCGCCGTCCTGACGGTTTTCCACGAACGTATCGATCACCTTGCTCATCACGTCCGGCATTTCCTCGGCCGAGAACGACGGGCCGATCACGCGGCCCAGATGTGCGCCGGTCGCGCCGGTGCCCTGCTCGCCGCCGAGCGTCACCTGGTACCACTCCGAGCCGTCCTTGTCGACGCCCAGAATGCCGATGTTGCCGACGTGGTGGTGACCGCACGCGTTGATACAGCCCGAGATGTTCAGCGACACATCGCCGAGGTCGTACACGTAGTCGAGATCGTTGAAGCGTTCCTGGATCGCCAGCGCGATCGGAATCGACTTCGCGTTCGCGAGCGAGCAGAAGTCGCCGCCCGGGCACGCGATGATGTCGGTCAGCAGACCAATGTTCGGCGTCGCGAAACCTTGCGCCTTGGCTTTTTCCCACAGCTCGAACAGATCGCGCTTCTTCACGTCCGCGAGGATCAGGTTCTGTTCGTGCGACACGCGGATCTGGCCGAACGAATACTCGTCGGCCCAGTCGGCGACCGCTTCCATCTGCGCGTCCGTCGCGTCGCCCGGGGCGATCGTGGTCGGCTTCAGCGACAGCGTGACCGACGCGTAGCCCCCGACCTTGTGCGGACGCACGTTACGCTCGACCCAGCGGGCGAACGAGCGGTTTTCCAGCAGATGCTTTTCGAACGATGCGTCGGTGTCCGGCAGCTTGTCGTAGGCGGGCGGCACGAAGTATTGCGCGACGCGATCCACTTCCGCCTGCGTGAGCGTGGACGGACCGTCCTTCAGGTGCTGCCACTCTTCGTCGACCTGCGCGGAAAATTTCTCCGGCGACAGCGCCTTCACGAGAATCTTGATCCGCGCCTTGTACATGTTGTCGCGCCGGCCGTAGCGGTTGTACACACGCAACACGGCTTCGCAGTAGGTCAGCAGATGCTGCCACGGCAGATCGCGCTTGATGATCGCGCCGACGATCGGCGTGCGGCCCAGCCCGCCACCGGCAAGGATGTCGACCAGCAGTTCGCCCTGCTCGTTCTTCTTCAGATACACGCCCATGTCGTGGATCTGCACGGCCGCGCGGTCTTCCTTCGAGCCCGACACCGCGATCTTGAACTTGCGCGGCAGCCATGCGAATTCCGGGTGGAACGTCGACCATTGACGCAGGATTTCGGCCCACGGACGCGGATCGACCACTTCGTCGGGCGCGACGCCCGCGAATTGATCGGCGGTGATGTTGCGGATGCAGTTGCCCGAGGTCTGGATGCCGTGCATCTGCACGGACGCGAGCTTGCGCAGGATTTCCGGCGTTTCCTCAAGCTTGATCCAGTTGTACTGGATGTTCGAACGGGTCGAGAAATGGCCGTAGCCGCGGTCGTGTTCGCGCGCGATCTGCGCGAGCACGCGCATCTGGTCGCTGCGCAGGTTGCCGTACGGAATCGCGATGCGGTGCATGTACGCGTGACGCTGGTAGTACAGGCCGTTCTGCAGGCGCAGCGGACGGAATTCCTCTTCGCTCAATTCGCCCGACAAGCGGCGGCGAACCTGATCGGCGTACTGCGCGACCCGTTCATCGACGATGGTCTGGTCGTACTGATCGTATTGGTACATTCGGGGACCCCAATTTTTCGAAACTTGCGTGTCACGCGGCGGTCCGGTTCCGCCGCGGCTCGAATATCCGTGTTGGTCAGTTCAGGCAGACAAGCGTTTAGACCGATCGCTTATTTGCTTATGACAAATACAGATATCCATATTGAAAAAGATGGACAGATCGTAATAAACTCGCCTTATATTTCAAACGACTAAAAAATTCTTTTTATATGCGGCGAGGTTATATATGAACCTGCACCAATTCCGCTTCGTCCGCGAGGCTGTGCGGCAGAACTACAACCTCACTGAAGCGGCCAAGGCGCTATTTACCAGCCAGCCGGGCGTCTCGAAGGCGATCATCGAGCTCGAGGACGAGCTGGGCGTCGAGATCTTCACCCGCCACGGCAAGCGCGTGCGCTCGCTGACCGAGCCGGGCCGCATCATATTGCAATCGATCGAAAAAATCCTTCAGGAAGTGGAAAGCCTCAAGCGGGTCGGCAAAGACTACGCCGCGCAGGATCAGGGCAACCTGACGATCGCCGCGACCCACACCCAGGCGCGCTACTCGCTGCCCGCCGCGATTGCAGAATTCAAGAAGCGCTTCCCGAAGGTTCACCTTTCGATTCTGCAAGGCAGCCCGACCCAGGTCGCCGAAATGGTGCTGCACGACCAGGCCGACCTCGCAATCGCGACCGAAGCGATCTCCAACTATAAGGAACTGGTGTCGCTGCCCTGCTTCCAGTGGCACCACGTCGCGGTGATGCAGCAGGATCATCCGCTGCTCGAGCGCAAGCTGCTGTCGCTCGACGATCTGACCCAGTACCCGCTGATCACCTACGACAACGCGTTCGCCGGCCGCACCAAGATCAACGAGGCGTTCCGCCTGCGCGGCCTGCACCCGGACATCGTGCTGGAGGCGATCGACGCCGACGTGATCAAGACCTACGTCGAACTCGGCCTCGGCGTCGGCATCATGGCCGACATCGCGTTCAACGCCGAGCGCGACCGCCACCTGCGCGCGATGCCGGTCGGCCATCTGTTCGGCAGCAACGTGACGCGCGTCGCGCTGAAACAGGGCGCGTATCTGCGCAGCTACGTGTACACGCTGGTCGAGCTGCTGTCGCCGAGCCTGAACCGCAGGCTGATCGAGCAGGCGCTGAAGGGCGAACACGAATCCTACGAACTTTGACCGGGGACCGCCACCACCCCGGCACGACCTTGCCTTCCCGCTTTGGAGACCTTCTGATGACGTCGCATAACAATAAGCTTCGGAAAACCCTGCGCGGCCTGACGGCCGTGGCCGCTGCCGCCGGCGCGCTGCTCGTCGCGGGCGCCGCGCGCGCCGACCTGAAAGTCGGCATCGATCTGTCGAACACCGGCCCCGCCGCCGTGATCGGCATCACCAGCAAGAACGCGATGCTGATGTGGCCGCCGACCATCGCCGGCCAGAAAGCCGACTACATCTTCCTCGACGACGCGTCCGACCCCGGCGCGGCCGTGCGCAACATCCGCAAGCTGATCAACGAAGACCACGTCGACGTGATCGTCGGCCCGAACATCACGCCGGCCGCGATGGCCGCGCTCGATCCGGTCGCCGAAAGCCAGACGCCGATGATCACGCTGATCGGCTCGGCGAGCGTGGTCGAGCCGCAGGAAGGCAAGAAGGTCTGGGCCTACAAGATGGCGCAGACCGACAGCGCGATGGCCGACGTGATGACGCGCTACATGGCGAACCACAACGTCAAGACGGTCGGCTTCATCGGTTTCGCCGATGCGTACGGCGAAAGCTGGCTCAACGAGTTCGGCAAGTTCGCGGCGCTGCGCCATATCCAGCTGGTCGCGACCGAGCGCTACAACCGCACCGACGCAAGCGTGACCGGCCAGATCCTCAAGCTGATGGCCGCGAAGCCGGACGCGATCCTGATCGCCGGCGCGGGCACGCCGACCGTGCTGCCGCAGCGCACGCTGATCGAGCGCGGCTACAAGGGGCCGATCTATCAGACGCATGGCATCGCGACGCCGGAATTCATCAAGCTCGGCGGCAAGGACGTGGAAGGCACGCTGTTCCCGACCCAGCCGGTCGTGGTCGCGCGCACGCTGCCGGCCGATCATCCATCGAAGAAGGCGGCGCTCGCGTTCGTCAACGCGTACGAGGCGAAATACGGTCCCGGCAGCGTCACGCAGTTCGCCGGCGATGCAGCAGGCGTGTATCCGCGCCTGCAGGACGCGGTGGCGCGTGCGCTGAAGACCGCGCAGCCGGGCACGCCGGCGTTCCGCGTCGCGCTGCGCGACGAACTGGAGCACGCGCATGAGCTGGTGGTGCCGAACGGTGTTGTCAATACGAGCCCGAAGGATCACGTCGGCCTCGATCAGCGGGCGAGCGTGATGGGCATCATCAAGGACGGCAAGTTCGTTTATCTGAGTCAGTGAGGATCGCGGCCCGGTTCTGAACCGGGATTCCGATTGATACATTCGATGGCGGCCCGCTGGATGGAGGCCGCCGCGCGCTGAGCGGTTCGCTGAGCGGTGACCCGCTCAGACGGCCAGGCCGCCGAGCGACGCAGACGATGCCGCCATCAGCACTCGCCCTTCTTCGCGTGACCCGGAGGGCAGTGACCACGCTCGTGGTGGTGATGGCGCTCCTCCCATTCCCGGCGTTCCCAGTAGCGATGACCGTCCCAATAGCGGTCGCCGTGCCAACCCTGCTGAACGACGACAGGCTGCTGCACCATGACCGGAGCGGGCGTACCGACGTTGACGTTCACGTCGACCGCGTACGCCGCGCCGGACAGACCGATGCCAAGGCCTGCGCCCAGCAGGGCAGCGAGAAGATATTTCATAGCATTCTCCAAACTCGATTGATATAGGGCGTGTGGCACGCGGCCACACACGATACGTACGGGAGGATTCGCCGCCCTCCC
Organism: Paraburkholderia antibiotica; assembly: GCF_012927125.1. GTDB lineage: Bacteria > Pseudomonadota > Gammaproteobacteria > Burkholderiales > Burkholderiaceae > Paraburkholderia > Paraburkholderia antibiotica. Next base: position 392,799 of record NZ_JABBFZ010000003.1, on the reverse strand, counting down.
TGTAACGGCCAGCGGCAAAGCATCGTAGACCGCGGCTGGCGACGCGGGGCACTTTTTGATCAAAGTTAACAACTGGCGGCGTCTCCGCCAACCGCCACCCGGCACCGCACGCGACGCAGAAAAGCCACCGCCCACCCCAATCCGGTCATCCGACTCAGGTATGCTGGGCGCTTTCGTAACCAGTTCCGCTCAAGGGGAGACCATGCGGCGCGTTGTATTCAATCAGAAAGGTGGCGTGGGCAAATCGACCATCGTCTGCAACCTGGCGGCGATCAGCGCGAGCGAAGGGCTGCGCACGCTCGTGATCGACCTCGATGCCCAGGCGAATTCGAGCCAATATCTGCTCGGCCCGCAGGCAGGCGAGCTGCGCCCGACCGCCGCCGACTTCTTCGACACCGCGCTGTCGTTCAGCTTCAAGCCCGTCGAGGCAACCTCGTTCATTCACTCGACCCGCTTCGAGAACCTCGACGTGATGCCCGCGCATGCGGACCTCGACACGCTGCACGGCAAGCTGGAATCGCGCTACAAGATCTACAAGCTGCGCGACGCGCTCAACGAGCTCGACATGTACGACGCGATCTACATCGACACACCGCCCGCGCTGAACTTCTACACCCGCTCCGCGCTGATCGCCGTCGAGCGCTGCCTGATTCCGTTCGACTGCGACGACTTTTCGCGTCGCGCGCTTTACACGCTGCTCGAAAACGTCAAGGAGATCCGCCAGGATCACAACGACGCGCTGGAAGTGGAAGGGATCGTCATCAACCAGTTCCAGCCGCGCGCGAGTCTGCCGCAGAAGCTGGTCGACGAACTGATCGGCGAAGGTCTGCCGGTGTTGGGGGCGCGGCTGTCGTCGTCGGTGAAGATTCGCGAGTCGCATCAGCAGGCGACGCCGGTCATTCACCTCGATCCGGGACACAAGCTCGCACAGGAGTATCGGGCGCTGCATCGGGAGTTGAGCCAGTAGTCCACGCCTGCGCGCGGAAAATCACCGACGCCGGCTTGCCGGTTCGCGGATGCAGCGGTTCGCGCATCTGCCGCAGCACCAGCCCGCTCGCGCCGATCAGCTCGATCCACGTCTGCAAGGTGCGGAAGTACCACGGCGGCGCATCGCTGAAGGCGTCGCCGAAACCGGCCCACGAACCGCTGCGCCAGCCGTCGACGTACGGCGCGTCGCCGCACGCCAGCACCGGATGCAAGGTCTGCACGATCAACGAGCCGCCGGGTGCGAGCAGCGTCGGCATCGCGCGCAGCAGATCGTCCACCGACTCCTTGCCGAGCAGCGAGAAATTGCAGACCACCACGTCGACGCGCAGATCGAGCGCGCCGGCGGCGATCTCTTCGTACGACAGCACGCGGGCATCGTTCACGCCCGCATCGGTCGCCGCGCGCACCAGTTCGGCCACGACGTCGACCGCCGTCACGTCGATGCGCTGGCGCTGCAACGCGAGCGCGAGCCAGCCTTCGCCGCAACCCAGATCGAGCAAGCTAGCCGGTTCGCACGCGAGCACCGCGTCCAGCACGGCCTGATCGGTCGCGAGCCGCCGGCTTTCGATTGCGCCGTCGCGCACCGCGCTCTGCCACGGCGCCGCGTTGTGCCGCCATGCATCGATGATCTTGCTGTCGCTCAAGGGGTCGAGGTTCATTGGCTGCGTGGCCCGGAAAGGTTGGCGGTGAGGATTGTGCCGCCGATTGTCGGCGCGTCGACCGTTATCGCGCAACGGCACGACGACAACGAAATTGTTAAAGTAGCGGATTCTCTCCCATCCGCACTCGCAGTCCCCACCATGCGCACCACCCGAGCCATCCACGCCGTCGAGCGCCTGAAAACGCGCACCGGCAATCCGCGCTTCGCCGCGATCAGCCTGTCCGGCGGCGTGTTCTACCTGGTCGATAAATCGAGCGGCATCGATAAAAAAGTCTCCGACCCGCTCGAACTCGACGACTTCGTCAAATTCGTCGACGCCTACGGCCCGCAAAAACCGCGCAAGGCCAGCAAGCTCGACATCGCGTTCGAAGCACAGATCAAGAAGAGCAAGGGCGGTTGAGGCCCCGAGCGGCTTCGATACCTGCGCCACTGCCGCGCTTAATGCATCACCTTCTGCACCCTCTCACGCGCCGGCAAGCTTCACCCACCGCCCATCGGCCGCACTGCTTTTCAGCACCGCGTCGATAAACCGCAAACCGTCGACGCCGTCATCGACGGTCGTCAACAGCAGGCTCTCCGGTGGCGGCGCACGACCCGCGTTCAACGCGTCGATCTGCAACGCCGCATCCTTGTATAGCTGCGCGAACGCTTCCAGATAGCCCTCCGGATGCCCAGCCGGCACGCGCGTCGCATGCGCGGCGATCGGGCTCTTCACGCGAGCGCGCGTCAATCGCTCGGCCGCGCCGCCCAGCGGGGTGAACCACAATTCGTTCGGCGCTTCCTGATCGAACGCGAGCCCCGCCTTCGTGCCGTACACGCGCAGCCGCAACGCATTCTCCGCGCCGCTCGCCACCTGACTCGCCCACAACATGCCGCGCGCGCCGTTCGCGTAGCGCAGCATCGCCTGCACATGATCGTCGATGCGACGCCCCGGCACGAACGTGTGCAGTTCCGCCGACAAAGCGTCGGGCCTGCGCCCCGTCACGAACGCGGCCAGTTGATACGCATGCGTGCCGATATCGCCGAGACAACCGGCCGGGCCGGCCAACGCCGGATCGGTGCGCCAGACGGCCTGCCGGTTCGCGCCGCCCGCTTCGACCGGCTCGGCGAGCCAATCCTGCGCATACTCGACCTGCACGACGCGGATCTCGCCGAGTTCGCCGCGCTCGACCAGCTCGCGCGCATGCCGCACCAGCGGATAGCCCGAATACGTGTGGGTCAGCGCGAACAACCGCCCTTTCGAACGCGCAAGCTGCGCGAGCGCTTCGCCTTCGGCCAGCGACACCGCCAGCGGCTTATCGCAGATCACGTGGATGCCGGCGTCGAGAAACGCCGTCGCGACCGGCGCGTGCAGATGATTCGGCGTGACGATCGCGACCGCGTCGATGCCGTCGTCGCGCGCGGCTTCGGCACGTGCCATCTCGCGCCAGTCCGCGTAACTGCGCGCGATGCCGGCCTCGGCGGCGCTCGCCCGCGCGCGCTCAGGATCGGACGACAGCGCGCCCGCCACCAGTTCGAAGCGGTCGTCGAGCCGCGCGGCGATCCGATGCACCGCGCCGATGAACGCGCCCTGCCCGCCGCCGACCATGCCGAGCCTGAGCTTTCCGTGTTGCATCGTTTGCACTCCCTGGGTTCGCGAGCGCGCCGCCGTCAGAGGCCCAGCACGCGCTTCAGTTGCGCGGCATCGACGCCGCTGCCGGCGAAATCGTCGAACGTATGCTCGGTCACGCGGATGATGTGGCGACGGATAAACTCCGCGCCTTCACGCGCGCCATCGTGCGGATGCTTCAACGCGCACTCCCATTCGAGCACCGCCCAGCCCGCGAAATCGAACTGCGCCATCTTCGAGAAGATCGCGCCGAAATCGATCTGCCCGTCGCCGAGCGAGCGAAAGCGCCCCGCGCGTTCGACCCAGCCGCTATAGCCGCCATACACGCCCTGCTTGCCGGTCGGTCGGAACTCGGCGTCCTTCACATGAAACGCCTTGATGCGCGCGTGATAGATGTCGATGAACGCGAGGTAGTCGAGTTGCTGCAGCACGAAATGGCTCGGGTCGTACAGGATGTTCGCGCGCGGATGCTCGTCGAGCGCGGCGAGAAAACGCTCGAACGTCACGCCGTCGTGCAGGTCTTCACCCGGATGCAGCTCGTAGCAAACGTCGACGCCGGCGGCGTCGAACGCATCGAGAATCGGCCGCCAGCGGCGCGCGAGTTCGTCGAATGCGGCCTCGACGAGACCGGCCGGCCGCTGCGGCCACGGATACAGATACGGCCACGCGAGCGCGCCCGAAAACGAGACGTGCGTGCTGAGGCCCAGACGCCGCGACGCCTGCGCCGCGAGCTTCATCTGCGCGATCGCCCATTCGGTGCGCGCCGCCGGATTGCCGCGCACGGCCGGCGCGGCGAAGGCGTCGAACAACGTGTCGTAGGCCGGATGCACGGCGACCAGTTGGCCCTGCAGATGCGTCGACAATTCGGTAATCGCGACGCCCGCGCGATCGACGGTTTCGCGCAGTTCGTCGCAATACGCGTCGCTGGTCGCGGCTTTTTCGAGGTCGATCAGACGTGAATCGCACGGCACCTGGATGCCCTTGAAGCCGAGCCCCGCGGCCCAGCCGGCCAGATGCGCGAGATTGTCGAACGGCACGTCGTCGCCCATGAACTGGGCGAGAAAAATCGCCGGACCCTTGATGGTTTTCATCGTACGGCTCCTCGAACGGGCGCGCGCCCGCACGGCCTCCGCTCACCTGACGCGAACGGGACCGTGCAACGCGCGCGCTATGCGTTGCCCAACGCGTGGCCTGAAGCGTGGCTCAAAGCGCCGCTCAGAACGGCGAGTCCGGGAAATAGAACTGCTGCGCGTTTTCCTTCGTGATCAGCACCGACGGAATGATCGTCGTCGCCGGCAGCTTGTCGCCCTTCAGGCGCGCTTCGGCAGTCAGCTTGATCGCGTCGTAGATGAATTTCGGCGAGTACGACACATCGGCCTTGATCATCGGCGCGCCGTCCATCACGTTCTTCACCATGCCCTTCGAGCCCGCGCCGCCGAACACGATCTTGATGTCGTTGCGCCTGGCCTGATCGATCGCCTTGATCACGCCGACCGCCATGTCGTCGTCGGCGGCCCACACGGCGTCGATGTGCTTGAAGCGCGTCAGGTAGTCCTGCATCACCTTGAACGCGTCGTCGCGATTCCAGTTCGCGTACTTGCCGTCGAGAATCTTGATCTCGGGGTAGTTCTTCAGCACGCCGGTGAAGGCGGTCCAACGTTCGTTGTCGAGCGTGGTCGGAATGCCGCGCAGCGCGACGATGTTGCCCTTGCCGTCGAGCGCCTTCGCCAGATACTCGGCGGGGATCTTGCCGAACGCGGTGTTGTCGCCGGCCACGTACGCGTCCTGCGCGCTGGTGTCGGTCAGGCCGCGATCGACCACCGTCACGTACACGCCTTTCTTCTTCACCTGCGCGACCGGTTGCGTGAGCGACGCCGATTCATACGGGAAGATCACCAGCGCATTGATCTTGTTGACCGTCACGAGGTCCTGCAGCTGGTTCGCCTGCTCGGGCGCGTTGGCCGCGGTCTTCACGATCACCTTCAGATCGGGATGCGCCTTCTCCAGATCGGCCTTCGCCTTGTTCGCCCACCACACGATGCCGCCGGTGAAACCGTGATCGGCCGTCGGAATCGCGACGCCCAGCGTGACCTTGTCGTCGGCGCGCGCCACGCCGGCCGTGCCCAGCATCCCCAACGCCAGCATGCCGGCGCCGATCGCTCGAATGACCTGCTTCATGGTGTGTCTCCTGTCATGAGGCGTTCGCGCGCCCCGATTATTCGGAACTGCCGTTGGTTCACTGCGACTGCGTTGTTGCGTTTGCTCGTTTCGTTTGCCACCCACCACTACCGCCGCCCCCGCTGCACGAACGCGACGAAAATAATCACGACGCCCTGCACCGCCGCGTTCAGATACACGCTGATGATGCTGGTCAGATTCAGAATATTGGCGATCACCGACAGCAGGATCGCGCCGATCACCGTGCCGATCACGCGTCCTTCGCCGCCCTTCAACGCGGTACCGCCCACCACCACCGACGCGATCGCCTCCAGCTCCCACAGCAGACCCGTGGTCGGCGTCGCCGAACCGAGCCGCGGCACGTACAACACCGTCGCGACGCCGACGCAAATCCCCAGCAGCACATAGGTGACGATCTTCACCGTATCGACGCGGATCGCCGCATAACGCGCGACCTGTTCGTTCGAGCCGATCGCCTGCACGTGCCGGCCGAACGCGGTGCGGTTGAGGATCAACGCGCCGCCCGCCGCGACCACCAGAAACACCCAGATCGGCACCGGCACGCCAAACAGACTCGCGTAATAGACGGGACCATATAGATCGGATAACGAATCGTTGAGCGTCAGCGCGCCGCCGTCGGCGAGCCACGTGAGCACCGCGCGAAAAATCCCCAGCGTCCCAAGCGTGACGATGAACGGCTCGATCCGCCCTTTGGTGATCAGCAGGCCGTGCGCGCAGCCGAACAATGCACCGAGAACCAAAGCAGCGACGATGCCGATCGTCACAATCGCGAGCGGCGCGAACGTGTGGCCGGTTGCACCCGATGCCAGCGCGTTCATCAGCCAGATCATGCTGCCCGCGATCAGCGCGGCCATCGAGCCGACCGACAGATCGATGCCGCCGGAAATGATCACGAAGGTCATACCGACCGCGATGATGCCGATGAACGACGTGCGCGTGAGCACGTTCATCAGATTGTCGAGCGTCGCGAAGTCGCGATTGAGCAGCGTGCCGACGATGCACAGCACGATCAGCCCGACCAGCGGCCCGAGCGCGTAGAGACGCTGGGCGACGCGCAACGCGCGGCGGGATTGCACCGCTTCAGTGGGTGCCGGTCGCATGGGCGATCAACTCCTCTTCGGTCAGATGTTCGAGCGTAAGCGTCGCTTGCAGGCGTCCGGCGCGCATCACCGCGACGCGATGGCACAAGCCGATCAGCTCGATCAGTTCGGATGAAATGACGATCACCGCGCGGCCCTGCGCAGCGAGGCGGTGAATCAGAAAATAGATGTCGCGCTTCGCGCCGACGTCGACGCCGCGCGTCGGCTCGTCGAGCACGATCACGTTCGGTTCGGGTTGCAAGAATTTCGCGAGCGCGAGCTTCTGCTGATTGCCGCCGGAGAGCATGCGCGCGCGGCTCGACAGATCGCCGGTGCGAATGCCGAATTCGCCGACCGCCTTCTGCAACGCCGCGCGCCCCGCCTTCAGGTCGAGCAGCGGATGCGCGTAGCGTTCGAGCGTCATCAGCGTGAGGTTGTCCTGCAGGCTCAGGTTGACGTGCAGGCCCTTGCCCTTGCGGTCCTCGCTCAGGTACGTGAGGCCGTGGCGCATCGCGTCGCGCGGGTTCCTCAGATCGACTGCCCGGCCTGCGATCTCGATCGTGCCGGCCGTGCGTTTGCGCAAGCCGATGATCGCCTCGAACGCCTCGGTGCGGCCCGCGCCGACGAGCCCCGCGAAGCCGAGCACTTCGCCCGCGCGCACCTCGAAGCTCAGATCCTCGACCCAGTCGGGCACCGTGAGACCACGCACCTGCAACGCGAGCGGCGTGTCGGCGGGCACCGTCAGCTTGGTCGGAAACATGTCGGACAGCTCGCGCCCGACCATCAGGTTGGCCATCTGCTGCCGCGCGAGTCCCGCGGTTTCGCCGCGCGCGACGAAGCGGCCGTCGCGCATCACGATCACTTCGTCGGTGATGCGTTCGACCTCGTCGAGCTTGTGCGAGATGTAGACGATCGTCACGCCGTCGGCCTTCAGCTTCGCCATCAGCGCGAACAGGCGCTCGGTTTCGGCGGGCGTCAGCGTCGCGGTCGGTTCGTCCATGATCAGCAGCCGCGCGCGCCGCGACAGCGCCTTCGCGATCTCGACCATCTGCTTTTCCGCGACGATCAGCTCGCGCACTTTCGTGTCCGGCGATTTCTGCAGACCGACCTGCGCGAGATAGCGCGCGGCGTCGGCGCGCATCGCGGCATCGTCGACGAACCAGCCGCGGCGCTTTTCGTGGCCGAGGTACATGTTCTGCGCGATCGTCAGATGCTCGGCGAGGTTGAACTCCTGGTGAATCAGCACGATGCCCTGAGCTTCGGCATCGCGCGAACCGGCGAAGCGCTGCGCGTGACCGTCGACGAACACGCTGCCCGAACTCGCCGCCTCGTAACCGGCAAGGATTTTCATCAGCGTCGACTTGCCCGCGCCGTTCTCGCCGAGCAGTCCGTAGATGCGCCCCGGCGCCAGCTCGAAGCTCACGCCGTGCAGCACGCGCACCGGACCGAAGTCCTTGCGGATGTCGTCGAAGCGGATCGCGAGGCTCATCGCTCAAGCGCTCCCGCGTATCACGAGGCGATGCGGCAGCAGCACGCCCGGCACGTTGACCTGCGGATTCGCGAGGCGTTGCAGCAGCAGCCGCGCGGCGGTCTCGCCGAGTTCGCGCATCGGCTGCGCGATCGTCGTGAGCGGCGGATCGATCTGCGCGGCGAGCGAGATGTCGTCGAAGCCGGCCACCGCGACATCGTCGGGCACGCGCTTGCCGACGCTGCGCAGGCCGTGGATCACGCCGATCGCGAGCGTGTCCGATACCGCGAAAATCGCGCTCGGCGCGTCGGGCTGCTGGATCAACGCGGCGGCCGCGCTCGCGCCCGCTTCGTAGTCGAGACTGTTCAGGTTCATGCGCCAGCGCGGATCGGGCGCGATGCCCGCGTCGCTCAACGCGTCGAGATAGCCCTGCTGACGCTGGCGCGCATACAGATAGTCGACGTCGGAATTGATCAGGCCGATGCGCCGGTGGCCGCGCGCGAGCAGATGCCGCACGGCGTCGCCGGCCGCGCGGTAGTTGTCGATGCCGACGTACGGCACGCCCATCGCCGGATCGAATTCGCAGCACGCGACCCATGGCAGCGCCTGCGACGCGTCGCCGAGCGCCTGCTGGATGGTCGCCGGGTCGAGGCAGATCGCGCCGTCCGCGCGACGCCGCCGCAGCATATCGAAGTAGCTGCGCTCGCGGCCCGGATCGGCGCCCGTGTCGCACAGCAGCATGAAATAGCCGTGCTGACGCGCGACGCTGTCGATGCCGCGCACGATTTCCGCGTAGAACGGGTTGCCGAAGTCGGGGACCATCGTCAGCAGCAGGCGGCTTTCGGCGGTGCGCAGATTGCGCGCGAGTTCGTTGACGCGGTAGCCGCTCGCATCGATCGCGGCCAGCACCTTGTCGCGCGTCGCCGGCCGCACGTTGTCGTGACCGTTCAGCACGCGCGACACCGTCGCGACCGACACCCCCGCCTGCTCGGCGACGCCGGCAATCGACGGACCGTCGGACGCTTGCGCGTGACGCGCCGCGCGCGCCCGCGACGAGCTTGCGGCGCCCGGCACGACAGCCGACGACGAGGAGGACGATGTTCTGGACACGAGACCCGTAGCGCAAAATGTAATCGATTACATTTTTGGGCGATGGCGATGCGAAGCGCAAGGACCGATCGCTAGGGATTAATACGGGGGCGCGAATCGGGCATCGGGCCGCCGCGCCACGCCGCACCCACGGCTACGACCCTGGCTATAGCCGCCGCCCTCGCCGCGCTCGCCACAACCGGCCCGTTCCGTACGCACGCGCCCCGCCGCCCCTTCCCGCCAAGTCCCGTCCAGCCGGCCGCTTGCCCGCGAGCGGCCGGGGCGAGTCCGCCATTTGGTACAATCCCGCAGTTTCCCTGACCACGCGGCCCGCCGGCCTGCAGTTCGACGCAGAGGCTTGTTCCGCGAGGCCACGCGCCCTCGCCCAACCCGGGCGAAAAGTCAGGGCAAAAGTCAGCGGCCCCTACCCGCTCGCCAAACCAAAACCGCCGAATCCACCATGAACATCGAGCAAGCGCGTTTCAACATGATCGAACAGCAGATCCGCCCCTGGGAAGTGCTCGACCAGGACGTGCTGAATCTGCTGTCGATCGTCAAACGTGAGAATTTCGTCCCCGCCGCTTACCGCGACCTCGCTTTCGCCGACTTCGAAATCCCGCTGCCGGCCGGTCAGCACATGCTGGCGCCGCGCGTCGAAGCGCGCGTGTTGCAGGAACTGGCGGTGAAGAAGCACGAAAGCGTGCTCGAAATCGGCGCGGGCTCGGGTTACATGGCGGCGCTGCTCGCACACCGCGCCCAGCACGTGCTCACCGTCGACATCGAGCCGGAACTGGCCGAACTCGCGAAGAGCAACCTGATCGCCAACGGCGTGCTGAACGCCGAAGTCGCGACCGGCGACGCGGCGCGCGGCTGGGCCGGCGCGGCACCGTACGACGTGATCTGCGTTTCGGGCGGCCTGCCGGTGCTGCCGCAGGAAATCCTCGAACAACTGAAGGTGGGCGGCCGTCTCGCGGCGTTCGTCGGTAGCGCGCCGGTGATGAAGGCGCAGATCATCACGCGTATCGACGAAAAGCAGTACCGGATTTCCGACGTGTTCGAAACCTACATCGAGCCGCTCGCTAACGCAGTGCAGCCGGCACGCTTCAAGTTCTAAACTGTCTTCCGAGACGCGTTACCGATCCGGACGGCGCAACCGCCACCGTCCTCCGAACTGGATGTTCCGCAGATGCAAAACCTGACCGCTCCGGCACTTGCCGAATGGCTCGCCGATACTTCGCGCCCCGCGCCCGTGCTGCTCGACGTGCGCGAGCCGTGGGAACTGCAAACGGCGTCGATGGCCGGCATCGTGTCGATCCCGATGCGCGAGATTCCCGCGCGCAGCGAAGAACTCGACGACGACGCGCAGATCGTCTGCATCTGCCATCACGGCGCGCGTAGCGCCCAGGTCGCGATGTTCCTCGAATCGCGCGGCCATACCAACGTGTTCAATCTGCAAGGCGGCATCGACGCGTGGTCGCGTCAGGTCGATCCTTCGGTGCCGACGTACTGAGATTCGCCGCGCTGGCCGCCAGGGCCGCTGGCAAAGTCGCACACTGAAACGGCGCAAGGACTGATGGTCCTTGCGCCGTTTGTCTTTGGTGCTGCTGCATCGCAGGCTGCACGGCGTAGCAAGCCGCCACCCACTCGCCGCTCATTCGCCCCTACGCCGTCTCCCTCAACACCTCCGCAACCGTCCCGAAGATCTCGTCGAGCTGCGCTTCCTCGACGATCAACGGCGGCGAGAACGCGAGGATGTCGCCGGTATAACGCGTCAGCACGCCCTTCTCGAAGCAGCGCACGAACACGTCGTAAGCGCGCGTGCCGGGCGCGCCGTCGCGCGATGCCAGCTCCACGCCGCCCACCAGTCCGAGATTGCGCACGTCGATCACATGCGGCTCGCCACGCAGCTTGTGGATCGCACGCTCGAACACCGGCGCCATCCGCGCGGCGCGTTCGAACAGTTGCTCGCGTTCGTACAGATCGATGGTCGCGCATGCGGCGGCCGCCGCGATCGGATGCCCCGAATACGTGTAGCCATGGAATAGCTCGATGCCGCCCGGCGCGCCGTTCACGATCGTGTCGTGAATCTTCGCGCTCGCGGCGACCGCGCCCATCGGCGCGGCGGCGTTGTTGGTGCCCTTGGCCATCGTCAGCAGATCGGGCGTGACGCCGAAATACTGCGCGGCGAACGGCGCGCCGAGGCGTCCCCAGCCGGTGATCACTTCGTCGAAGATCAGCAGGATGCCGTGCTTGTCGCAAATCTCGCGCAGCCGCTGCAGATAGCCCTGCGGCGGAATCAGCACGCCGGTCGAGCCCGCCACCGGCTCGACGATCACCGCCGCGATCGTCGACGCATCGTGCAGCGTGACGAGCCGCTCGAGCTCGTCGGCCAGATGCGCGCCCCACGCGGGCTGCCCTTTCGAGAACGCCGCCTCCTTCAGATTCAGCGTGTGCGGCAGATGATCGACCGCCGGCAGCAGGCCGCCTGAAAACGCCTTGCGATTTGGCGCGATGCCGCCAACCGAAATGCCGCCGAAGCCGACACCGTGATAACCGCGCTCGCGACCGATCAGGCGCGTGCGCTGTCCTTCGCCGCGCGCGCGGTGATACGCGAGCGCGATCTTCAGCGCGGTATCGACCGCTTCGGAACCGGAGTTCGCAAAGAAGATGTGCTTGAGGTCACCCGGCGTATGACGCGCGATCTTGCTCGCGGCCTCGAACGCCTTCGGATGCCCCATCTGGAAGGTCGGCGCGAAATCCATTTCCGCGGCCTGCGCCTGCACCGCCGCGACGATCTCGTCGCGGCAATGTCCGGCGTTCACGCACCACAGTCCCGCCGTGCCGTCGAGGATGCGTCGGCCATCGTGCGACGTGTAGTACATCCCTTTCGCGCTCGCAAGCAGACGCGGCGCGCTCTTGAACTGGCGGTTCGCGGTGAAGGGCATCCAGAACGCGGACATATCGGGTGGGCTGACGGGGGCACGCTCGCTCATGTCGGGTCTCCTGATTAATGGTCTTTCAGTGTAGGCACAGCGCGCGTCATGCACAAAGTCGCGGCGTGCATGCACCGCCTCCGCATCGCTCGTGCTCATCGCCCCTAGCTGGCGGCAAAGCGCGCGTCGTCGCGGCGCGGCGCGCACCCGAACGAGGCGCGGCGCACGCGGCTGCACCAGTTTCGCGCCGCCGTATGCCACGGCTTGCCACGGCCGATAGCGAGCGCGCGCTCGCGTGTCGACGCCACAAGCCGCACCGCAACACGCCGCGCACGCGCCTGTGCGCTTCATGCTCCCCGCATGTTCAAACTGGCATGTGCCTTGCAGTACACGAGCGGCAAATCGTGCGGCTTCGGCGTTGCTGGCCGAAATCGACGCTCATAAACAGTGACCATCCATGGCAAGGGGAAACACATGAAACGTCGCAGTCTGTTGAAGTTGGGTTCCATGTCCGGCGCGTTGGCGCTCGCGGGTCGCGTGCCGTTCGCGCATGCGCAGCCCGACAGTGGCCCGATCAAGGTGGGCATCCTGCATTCGCTGTCCGGCACGATGGCGATCTCCGAGACCTCGCTGAAAGACACCGCGTTGATGACGATCGCCGACATCAACAAGAACGGCGGCGTGATGGGCCGGCAGATCCAGCCGGTGGTCGTCGATCCCGCGTCGAACTGGCCGCTCTTCGCCGAGAAGGCGCGTCAACTGTTGACTCAGGAAAAGTGCGCGGTCGTGTTCGGCTGCTGGACGTCGGTGTCGCGCAAATCGGTGCTGCCGGTGTTCGAGGAGCTGAACGGTCTGCTGTTCTATCCGGTGCAGTACGAAGGCGAAGAGATGTCGCGCAACGTGTTCTACACGGGCGCGGCGCCCAATCAGCAGGCGATCCCCGCGACCGAATATCTGATGAGCGCCGAAGGCGGCGGCGCGAAGCGCTTCTTCCTGCTCGGCACCGACTACGTGTATCCGCGCACCACCAACAAGATCCTGCGCGCGTTCCTCAAATCGAAGGGCGTGCAGGAAGCCGATATTCAGGAGGTCTACACGCCGTTCGGCCACAGCGACTATCAGACCATCGTCGCGAACATCAAGACCTTCTCGCAAGGCGGCAAGACCGCGGTGATCTCGACGGTGAACGGCGATTCGAACGTGCCGTTCTACAAGGAACTCGGCAATCAGGGGCTGAAGGCGTCGGACGTGCCGGTGGTCGCATTCTCGGTCGGCGAGGAGGAACTGCGCGGTATCGATACGAAGCCGCTGGTCGGCAATCTCGCCGCGTGGAACTACTTCATGTCGGTGCGCAATCCGGCCAACGAGAAGTTCAAGAAGCAATGGGCCACGTGGGTCAAGGACAACAACCTGCCGGGCGGCGCGAAGCGCGTGACCAACGATCCGATGGAAGCGACCTTCGTCGGCATTCATATGTGGAAGCAGGCGGTCGAGAAAGCGAAGAGCACCGAGGTCGACAAGGTGCGCGTCGCGATGGTCGGGCAGACCTTCGCGGCGCCGTCGGGCTTCACGCTCGAAATGGACGGCAATCATCATCTGCACAAGCCGGTGATGATCGGCGAAGTGCGCGCCGACGGCCAGTTCAACGTGGTATGGCGCACCAAGGGACCGGTGCGCGCGCAGCCGTGGAGTCCGTTCATCGCCGGCAATGCGGGCAAGCCGGATGTGGTGTCGTCGATTCCGGCGTTTCTCAGGCGCGCACGCGTTGCGTGATGTTGCGTGATGCGGTGAGAGACGAGCGGCATGGCGGACGGCTGAGTGTCCGTCATGCCGCCGCACGACGCCACCGCAGCCACCGCATGGCGATGCGCAGGCGTGGCCGCACATCGCGTGGGCGCCAGATGTTGTGCGCGTCGCCGACGCTTCGCGCGCTGCGATGGACTCGCCACGTAGCTCGCCCGCCGTTGCCATCCGCACGACAAGCACCACTCGAACGCGCAGCGGCGCGTGCTTTCCCACTGCGCCGCGTTCGCCCGTTTCATCCGCTCATCGATTCGCCCAAGTACACAAGGCCATCATGGCGTCTTTATCTCCGACCTCCATACCCCGACACGTCACTCCGAGCGCCGCACGTTACTTCGCATCCCGTACGATCTGCGGCGCCGCGTTCGTGCTGCTTGCGCTCGCGATGCCATCCGCCGCGTTCGCGCTGACCCAGGCCGACGTCGCGCCGCTCGCCGGCGACGACTTCGCGGCGAAGTCCGCCGCCATCGACACACTGATCGCGACGCACGACGCCGCCTCGCTCGCGGTCCTGAACGCGCTCGCCGACGACAGCGCGCTCGCCACCGACTCGGGCGCGTTGCTGCTGCAAGACGGCGACACCACGCGCGATGCCGTCACCGGCCAGGCCGTCGCCGCGAGCGACGCGCAGCCGGTCACGCTGAACAACCTGCTGCGCTCGAAGGTGGCGGGCGCGCTGTCCGGCCTGCAACTCGCGTCGCCCAACCACGACGCCCGCGCCGCCGCCGTCGACGCGCTGCTGCGCAACCCCGACCCGTCGCTCAAGCCGCTCGTCGACGCGGCCCGCGCGAAAGAGACCGACCCTGCGCTGAAGAAGCGTCTCGACACGCTGTGGGCGATGAGCGCGCTGCACGACGCCGATCCGGCGAAGCGCCTCGAAGCCGTGCAACTGGTCGCCGCGCGCCACGACCTCGACATGAACGAACTGCTGCGCCCGCTGGTCGCGAAGAAGGCGGACGGCTCGTACGCCGAAACCGATGCGCGTGTGCGTGCCGCCGCGCAAAGCGGCATCGACGCGCTCGATGCGATCCAGCGCCGCAGCCAGATCGCCGGCACGCTGTTCGCGGGGCTCTCGCTCGGCAGCGTGCTGCTGCTCGCCGCGCTCGGCCTCGCGATCACCTACGGGCTGATCGGCGTGATCAACATGGCGCACGGCGAATTCCTGATGATCGGCGCGTACGCGACCTACGTGGTGCAGAACCTCTTTCAACGCTTCGCGCCCGGCGCGTTCGACTGGTATCCGCTCTTCGCGGTGCCGGCCGCGTTCGTCGCGGCGGCGCTGGTCGGCATCGTGCTCGAACGGCTGGTGCTGAAGCACCTGTACGGCCGTCCGCTGGAGACGCTGCTGACCACTTTCGGCGTGAGCCTGATCCTGATTCAGGCGACCCGCATGCTGTTCGGCGCGCAGAACGTGCAGGTCGTGAATCCCGCGTGGATGAGCGGCGGCGTGACCGTGCTGCCGAATCTGATCCTGCCGTATAACCGGCTCGCGATTCTCGCGTTCTCGCTGATCGTCGTCGCGATCGCGTGGGCCGTGCTGACGCGCACGCGGCTGGGGCTCTTCGTGCGCGCGGTCACGCAGAACCGCCGCATGGCCGCGTGCGTCGGCGTGAAGACCGCGCGGGTCGATTCGTATGCGTTCGCGTTCGGCGCGGGCATCGCAGGACTCGGCGGCTGCGCGCTGTCGCAGATCGGCAATGTCGGGCCCGACCTCGGCCAGAGCTACATCATCGATTCGTTCATGGCGGTCGTGCTCGGCGGAGTCGGCCAGCTCGCGGGCACGGTGCTCGGCGGCTTCGGGCTCGGCCTCGTCAGCAAGGCGATCGAACCGTTCTGGGGCGCGGTGCTCGCGAAGATCGCGGTGCTCGTGCTGATCGTGCTGTTCATCCAGAAGCGTCCGCAGGGCATGTTCGCCCTGAAGGGCCGTAGCGCGGAGGCATGAGATGACATCGGCGACTTCTTCGGCCAACCCGAATTCCACTGCGGCGTCGCGCGGCGGTGTGGTGGGTAACACAAGCAATGCGAGTCATGCAGGTCATCCGGCAGCCGATGGCGCCCTGCACGGCGCGCGCGGCGAATCCAACACGGGCTTCGCACTCGGCCTGCCGCCGCGCCCCGCGTTGCTGTCGCGACGCGCGTGGCTCGCGCTGATCGCGCTCATCGTCGTGTTCGGTCTTGGTGTGCCGTTCGCGGCACTGGTAATTCCCGAGACCAGCGCACTGCATCTGTCCGCGTACGCGATGACGCTGACCGGCAAGTTCATGTGCTACGCGATCGCCGCGCTCGCGCTCGATCTGGTGTGGGGCTACTGCGGCATCCTGAGCCTCGGTCATGCGTTGTTCTTCGCGCTCGGCGGCTACGCGATCGGTATGTACCTGATGCGCGCGATCGGCCACGACGGCAAGTACGGCAGCGATCTGCCCGACTTCATGGTGTTTCTCGACTGGCACCAGTTGCCGTGGTACTGGCAGGGCACCCAGCATCTCGGCTACGCGCTGCTGCTGGTCGTGCTGGTGCCGGCCGTGGTCGCGTGGGTGTTCGGCTTCTTCACGTTCCGCTCGCGCGTGAAGGGCGTGTATCTGTCGATCATCACCCAGGCGATGACCTTCGCCGCGATGCTGCTGTTCTATCGCAACGAAACCGGCTTCGGCGGCAACAACGGCTTCACCGACTTCAAGCGCATCGGCGGTTTTCCGATTACGCACCAGGGCACACGCGCGGCGCTGCTGCTGTTGACCTTCGCGGTGCTGATCGCAGCCTTCATCGGCGCGCGCGCGATCGTCACGTCGAAGCTCGGCCGCGTCGTCACCGCGGTGCGCGACGGCGAAACGCGGCTGATGTTCCTCGGCTACAGCCCGCTCGCCTACAAGCTGTTCGTGTGGACCGTGTCGGCGGTGCTGTGCGGAATCGCGGGCGCGCTGTACGTGCCGCAGGTCGGCATCATCAATCCGGGCGAGATGTCGCCGGGCAACTCGATCGAAATGGCAATCTGGGTCGCCGTGGGCGGACGCGGCACGCTGATCGGACCGATCATCGGCGCGTTCGCGGTGAACGGTGCGAAGAGCTTTTTCACCGCGAATTTTCCGGAGTACTGGCTATTTTTCCTTGGCCTGATTTTCGTGCTGGTGCCGCTGTTGCTGCCGAACGGCATCATGGGTCTCGCCGATCTGCTCAAGCGCAAGGGGAATTCTCGATGAACGAAAACCCGATGGTCCCCGATCTGGATCTGCCCGAAGCGCCGGCGGAACGATCGCTGAGCGGTGTCGCGAGCATGGGGCACGCGGTCGTGCCCGGCGAGATCGACACCTCGCACGGCACGATCCTCTACCTCGAAGACGTGACCGTCAGCTTCGACGGCTTTCGCGCACTGAACACGCTGACGCTCGCGATCGACGCGGGCGAATTGCGCTGCATCATCGGCCCGAACGGCGCGGGCAAGACGACGATGATGGACGTGATCACCGGCAAGACCGCGCCCGACGACGGCAAGGTCTTCCTCGGCCAGTCGATCGACCTCACGCGGATGAACGAACCGGCGATCGCGCGCGCGGGCATCGGCCGCAAGTTCCAGAAGCCGACCGTGTTCGAGCAGCATCCAGTGTGGGAAAACCTCGAACTCGCGATGAAAGCCGACAAGGGCTGGTGGGCATCGCTGCGCGCGCGGCTCGATCGCGACGCGCAGGCGCGCATCGAGGAAACGCTCGCGCTGATCGGGCTGGAAAGCGAAGCGCTGCGGCTCGCCGGCGAGCTGTCGCACGGCCAGAAACAGCGGCTCGAAATCGGCATGCTGCTGATGCAGCAACCGGCACTGCTGCTGCTCGACGAACCCGCGGCCGGCATGACCGACGACGAAACGATGCAGCTCGCCGACCTGCTGAACCGGCTGCGCGGCACCTGCTCGATGATGGTCGTCGAGCACGACATGGAGTTCGTCGCGGCGCTCGCGGGCACGACGGGCAAGGTGACGGTGATGGCCGAAGGACGTGTGCTCGCGCACGGCACGCTCGACGAAGTGAAGCGCGACGAGACCGTGATCGAGTCGTATCTGGGACGCTGAACCACGATTGAACAGGATGACGAAACGATGCTCGAAGTCGATCGACTGAACCAGTATTACGGCGGCAGCCACATTCTGCGCGACGTGCAACTCACGGTGCCCGACGGCAAGCTCACCGTGCTGCTCGGGCGCAACGGCGTCGGCAAAACCACGCTGCTGCGCTGCCTGATGGGCGTGGTGCCCGCGAAAAGCGGCGCGATCGCGTGGCGCGGCGCACCGCTGATGAAGCTGCCGACCCACGCGCGCGTCGCCCAGGGACTCGCTTACGTGCCGCAGGGCCGCGATATTTTTCCGCGTCTGACCGTCGAGGAAAATCTGCTGGTCGGCGCGGCCAGCAAGAAGGCGCCGAAGAAAATCCCCGAGCGTATCTACGAGCTCTTTCCCGTGCTGAAGGATATGCGCGGCCGGCGCGGCGGCGATCTGTCGGGCGGTCAGCAGCAACAGCTGGCGATCGGCCGCGCGCTGATGAGCGAGCCGCAATTGCTGATCCTCGACGAACCGACCGAGGGTATCCAGCCGTCGATCATTCAGGACATCGGCCGCACGCTGCGGCAACTGGTCGAGGAAATGGGCATGACGGTGCTGCTGGTCGAGCAGTACTACGACTTCGCGAAGGCGATCGCCGACCGCTACTGGGTGATGAGCCGCGGCGAGATTGTCGCGGGCGGCGACGGCGCGAACATGGAGGCGGATGGGGTTCGTGCGTTGATTGCGGTTTGATCACAGGTTGGATGGCGGACTGGGTGCGCTTCGAGCCTGATTCAGGTGTGATTTAAGCGTGGGTTGAGTTCGGCTCGAACACGTCTGCCTTCCCGTCTGCACCCTCTCCCCCTTCCTGGTCCACTACCGGTGGCCTCTTCACCGCGACGCGCTGTGGCGCGCCCGATGCCAGTGCGGCGTAGTCGCTCAAGTTATCGGCGGCGCAACCGTTACACAGGCTAGGCAGTGCCGCACAGACCAGCCGGAGAGTGGAGACCATGGACGAAAAAAGTCAGCCCAGACGCGAGTTCTACCGAAATTCAGCCTCGTATTGCCGGGTCATGGACGTCGAATCGGCGGTCACCTTCGGCCTGTTCCGGGTGGATTCCGGCGAAACGGTCGGCATGCTGTCGGTACGCTGGGAGAAGCTCGGCAACGAACTCGCGCCGCAACTGCACGCGTACTACGACAGCTGGCACGTGCTCGCGTCCTTTCCCGACGTGCTCGCGAAGATGGCCGGCACGACCGGTCCGTCGTGTTCGCCGGAAGCGTTCTGTCAGTTGCTGCTGGCATGCGGCTTCGTCGACCGGGCCGAGCGCAGCGTCGACGATCACGTCAAGCAGGCGCTCATCCGCTAGACACGCTCGCTGTTTCGCTTCAACCGCGATACCTGTATCCCCTCAATCGATCACAGAGAAACATATGTCCGTGACGGTTCACGTCGAATATCAGTACTGCCAGCATGGCAAGAAAGCGATCCTGACGGGCAGCGATTCGTTGACCGTCGCGGAAAACACGCCACGCGCGATCGCGGCGATGCTGCGTCTGCTGCATCCGCACTGGGAAGGCATCAAGGTGTTGTCGGCGACCGAGCCTTCGGCGGAGGGCACGGCGTCGTAGTTGAACTGCGGTAGTTGAACTTCGGTAGTTGAACCTGGCATTGCAAACCCGCACGTCTGTCGCCGTGGCATGCGTGCTATTCTCGCCGCGTCGTCCACGCCCCTCGCCTCTTCACTTTCTTCACTCGCATGTCGCTTCACGAAAACCACGTCACGCTCGCTACCGCGCAGCCCGCCGCGCATTCGCCGTGGCGCGCGCGTCTCGAACTGGGCTTCGTCGATAACGACGGACGCACGACGCTCGCGCACCGGCGGCACGACGGCCCGCTGCGCGTGCAGCGGCCGCTCTATCCGGAAGGACCGGCGATCTGTCACGCGGTGATCGTGCATCCGCCTGGCGGCATCGCGGGCGGCGATCAGCTCGACATCGACATCGCGGTCGGCACGCGCACGCACGCGGTGCTGACGACGCCCGGCGCAACCAAGTGGTACAAGTCGAACGGCCGCGCCGCGCGGCAGCGCATCGCGCTAGACGTCGGCGCACACGCGAAGCTCGACTGGCTGCCGCAGAACAACATCGTGTTCGACCACGCGCATGCGCAGCTCGATTTCTCGCTGACGCTCGCCGACGGCGCGAGCGCGATCGGTTGGGACGCGACGCAGCTCGGCCGCCAGGCGGCCGGCGAGCGCTGGTCGGCCGGCAGCCTGAGCGCGGTGTCGCGCATCGTCGGTGCGAACGGCGAGCTGCTGTGGTTCGAACGCGCGAGCCTCACCGCCGACGATCCGTTGCGCGACGCGCCGCAAGGGCTGGCCGGCTTTCCCGCCTACGGCACGCTATGGGCGATCGGCCCCGCGTGCGACGATGCGCTCGCCGAAGCGCTAACCGCGCAACTGCCGTTCGACGATACGTTGCGAGCGGCGGCCTCGTGCGTAACGCAAGGGGTGCTGCTGGTGCGCGCGGTGTCACGGTCGATGGAAACGTTACAGAATGCGCTAACGCGCTGCTGGCTGCAGTTGCGGCCGCTCGTGCATGGCGTTGACGCGGTGCCGTTGCGGATCTGGTCAACCTGAGTGGTCGGGCGGGGTCGTTGAGCTCGGTAGCACGAAGCAACGCAACGGTTGCCCGGTAGTTCGCTCACGGTAGTCCGTGCGTAGTTCATGCGTGACCCTTTGCGCCGGGCTGTACCGCAGTTCACATCAAGCCGCGCATACCGCGAACTCCACGCGAAGCCGCGCCAAACCGCGCCCCGCCTTTCACCTTCATAACACCCAGGCCGCACCAAACCGGCGCATTCGCGCGCCCCAAATCCGTGCGCGCGCCGCTTATCGGCCCGCCAAACACCCACCGTCACGCGTTGGCATATAGCTTGCGTTAGATTCCGCCGCGCCGCCGTCATCGCACTGCCGCGCGGACGCACAACGGCACGACGGCACCCGGCGGCAAGCGACGACGCACCAATCCCGACCGCCCCGCCAACGACAACGCGAACGACACCAACACCCACACCACCACGCTACCGCCCGAACCATGACTCGCACCTTTCCCCGCCCCGCACGCCGCGCGCTGCTGGCCGCCCTGCTCGCGCTACCCATCGTCGCCGATCTCGCGTTTCATTCGGGCGCCGCGCACGCCGACACGCTCGACAACATCGCCAAAGCCGGCGTGCTCAAGGTCGCGGTGCCCGAGGATTACCCACCGTTCGGTTCGGTCGGCCCCGACATGAAGCCGCAGGGCTACGACATCGACACTGCCACGCTGCTCGCGAAAGCGATGAACGTGAAGCTCGAACTCGTGCCGGTCAACAGCGCGAACCGCATTCCGTATCTACAGACCGGCAAGGTCGATCTGGTGATCTCGTCGCTCGGCAAGACGCCAGAGCGCGAGAAGGTGATCGACTTTTCGACCTCGTACGCGCCGTACTACCAGGGCGTGTTCGGCCCCGCCGACCTCAAGGTGAGCGGTCCCGCCGATCTCACCGGCAAGACCGTCGGCGCAACGCGCGGCGCGCTCGAGGAAATCGGCCTCTCGCAGATGGCACCGAACGCGACGATCAAACGTTTCGAGGACAACAACGCGACGATCGCCGCGTTCCTGTCCGGCCAGGTGCAACTGATCGCGGCGGGCAACATCGTCGCGGCCGCGATCCTCGCGAAAAATCCGCCGCGCCGGCCGGAGCCGAAGTTCGTGATCAAAAACTCGCCGTGCTTCGTCGGTATGAACAAAAACGAGCCGCGCCTGCAGCAGAAAGTCGATGCCACGATCGCGCAGGCGAAGCACGACGGCACGCTCAACACGATGTCGAAGAAGTGGTTCGGCGCACCGTTGCCCGCCGATCTGTGACGCGACTTTAGCGACACGCGTGGCGGCAGACGTGGTGACAAGCGTAGCGAGAAGCCCAGCCGCAACCGCCTCTGTAAGCGCGCCGTTAGCCGGACTTGCTACCGTGACCGGCTGATGGCGCAACGCCAATCGTTCTGCATCACCGCACCGCGCATCGTCATACCGCCACACCGCTACGACACCTCAACGCCGGAACTCCGACTCCCATGAAGCTGACACCTCGCGAGAAGGACAAGCTGCTGATCTTCACCGCCGCGCTGCTCGCCGAACGACGCCGCGCGCGCGGCCTCAAGCTGAACTACCCGGAGGCAGTCGCCTTCATCACCGCCGCGCTGATGGAAGCCGCGCGCGACGGCCAGAGCGTCGCCGAAGTCATGCACTACGGCACCACGCTGCTCACGCGCGCCGACGTGATGGAAGGCGTGCCCGAGATGATTCCCGACATCCAGGTCGAGGCGACCTTCCCGGACGGCACCAAGCTCGTCACCGTGCACCATCCGATTCCGTGAACCCTTCATCGTCAAGGCAGCTTTCATGATTCCCGGCGAACTCCTCATCGACGACGGCGAGCACGAGCTGAACGCAGGCCGCGCCACCGTGACGGTGCTCGTGTCGAATACCGGCGACCGTCCGGTGCAGATCGGCTCGCACTACCACTTCTACGAAGTGAACGACGCGCTGTCGTTCGATCGCGAGGCCGCGCGCGGCTTCCGGCTGAACATCGCGGCCGGCACCGCGGTGCGCTTCGAGCCGGGCCAGGAACGCACGGTCGAGCTCGTCGCGCTGGCGGGCGAACGCATCGTCTACGGTTTCAACGGCCGGGTGATGGGCAAGCTGTGACGCCTCCTCTTCCCCCGCAACCTCGTTGCTTCGGACTCACACCATGACACTACGCATTGGCCGCCGCGCATACGCAGAGATGTTCGGCCCCACCACCGGCGACCGCGTGCGCCTCGCCGACACCGACCTGCTGATCGAGATCGAGCGCGACTTCACGACCTATGGCGAAGAGGTCAAGTTCGGCGGCGGCAAGGTGATTCGCGACGGCATGGGCCAGTCGCAGCGCGTGCATGCGGACGTTGTCGATACGGTCGTGACGAACGCGGTGATCCTCGATCACTGGGGCATCGTGAAGGCCGACATCGGCATCAAGGACGGTCGCATCGCCGCGATCGGCAAGGCGGGCAACCCCGACATCCAGCCGGACGTGACGATCGCGATCGGCGCGTCGACCGAGGTGATCGCCGGCGAAGGGCTGATCGTGACGGCGGGCGGCATCGATACGCACATCCACTTCATCAGCCCGCAGCAGATCGAGGAAGCGCTCGCGAGCGGCGTGACGACGATGCTCGGCGGCGGCACCGGCCCCGCGACCGGCACCAACGCGACCACCTGCACGCCGGGACCGTGGCACATGGAGCGCATGCTGCAGGCCGCCGACGGCTATCCGATGAATCTCGGCTTTCTCGGCAAAGGCAACGTGAGCCAGCCTCAGCCGGCGCTCGAACAGATCGCGGCCGGTGCGATCGGTCTGAAGCTGCACGAGGACTGGGGTTCGACGCCCGCCGCGATCGACAATTGCCTGTCCGTCGCCGACGACACCGACACCCAGGTCGCGATCCACACGGACACGCTGAACGAAGCGGGCTTCGTCGAAGCGACGGTGGCCGCGTTCAAGGGCCGCACGATCCACACGTATCACACCGAGGGCGCGGGCGGCGGCCACGCGCCGGACATCATCAAGGTGTGCGGCGAAGCGAACGTGCTGCCGTCGTCGACCAATCCGACCCGGCCGTACACGGTCAACACGCTCGAAGAGCATCTCGACATGCTGATGGTGTGTCATCACCTGGACCCGTCGATCGCGGAAGACATCGCGTTTGCCGAGTCGCGGATTCGTCGCGAGACGATCGCGGCCGAAGACATCCTGCACGATCTCGGCGCGCTGTCGATGCTTTCTTCGGATTCCCAGGCGATGGGGCGCGTCGGCGAAGTGATCATCCGCACGTGGCAGACCGCGCACAAGATGAAGGTGCAGCGCGGCGCACTGCCCGAGGACAATGCGCGCCACGATAATTTCCGCGCGAAACGCTATGTCGCGAAGTACACGATCAATCCGGCGCTCACGCACGGCATCGCGCACGAGGTCGGCTCGATCGAGCCCGGCAAGTGGGCCGACCTGGTGTTCTGGGAGCCGGCGTTTTTCGGCATCAAGCCGTCGCTGATCCTGAAGGGCGGGATGATCGCGATGGCGCAGATGGGCGACCCGAATGCATCGATTCCAACGCCACAGCCGGTTCACTATCGCGAGATGTTCGCGACGCGCGGCGGCGCTCTCGGACGCACGTCGCTCACTTTCGTGTCGCAGCTCGCGGCCGATGCGAACGTCGCCGAACGTTATGGCCTCACGAAGCGTATCGTCGCGGTGAAGAACTGCCGCAGCGTGACGAAGGCCGACATGATTCACAACGCGTGGCGTCCGTCGATCAGCGTCGATCCGGAAACCTATCAGGTGATCGCCGACGGTCAGTTGCTGACCTGCGAGCCGGCCACCGTGCTGCCGATGGCGCAACGCTATTTCCTGTTCTGATGATGCGTACCCTGAACAAACTGCTCGCGCCGCATCTGAAGCTGGCGCCGGTGCTCGTCAAGCGCGCGCCGACCCTGACCCTCGCGTTCGACGAGCGCCGCAAAAGCCGCCTCGCCGCGACGCTCGATAACAGCGAAGACGTCGCCGTGCTGCTGCCGCGCGGCACCGTGCTGCGCGACGGCGACGTGCTGATTGCCGACGACGGCGGCCTCGTGCGCGTGGTGGCCGCGCCTGAAGCCGTGCTCTACGTCCGCGCGCCGAACACGCTGACGCTCACGCGCGCCGCGTATCACCTCGGTAACCGGCACACGCCGGTCGAAGTGGGCGCCGATTATCTGAAGCTCGAATACGATCCGGTGCTCGCCGACATGCTCACGCGCATCGGCGCGACGGTCGAGCAGGCGGCGCTGCCGTTCCAACCGGAAACCGGCGCGTATGGCGGCGGACACAAGCATGGGCACGACGACACTTTCGCTGAAGACTATGCGCTCGCGCAGCAGGTGTTCGGGGAGCATCACGAGCATTCGCATGACCACGAGGGCTCGCATGAGCATGCGTATTCGCACGAACCCGCGCAAGCTCACTCGCACAAGCACGAGCATGAGCATGGCCACAACCACGGCGATCACTCGCACGACGATTGCTGCGGCCACGGCCACGCGCACCACCCGCATCGTCATGCGCATCGCTGAATTCACCGCGCTGTTGCATCTCGCGTCGCCGGCACTGCCGATCGGCGCGTTCAGCTATTCGCAGGGGCTCGAAGCGGCGATCGAAGCGCAACTGATTACCGATGCCGATTCCGCGCGCGCATGGATCGAAAGTGGTTTGACCGACGTGCTCGCGCGCGGCGAACTGCCATTCCTCGCGCAGCAGATCGAGCGCTGGCGCACGCATGACATCGCGGACCTCCGCGACGCGAACGCCGAATTCCTCGCAAGCCGCGAGTCCGCCGAACTGCGCCGCGAAACCGAGCAGATGGGCTGGTCGCTGCGGCAATTGTGCGTGTCGCTCGAATGGGGCGATGCGTCACGACGCGCAACGCTCTCCGCGATCACGCCGCTCGCGCAGCCCACCGCGTTCGCATTCGCTGTTCACGCGCACGACGCCGCCGTCGATGCCGCGCTCGCCGCCTATGCATTCAGTTGGGTCGAGAACCAGGCGGCGGCCGCATTGAAGGCGGTGCCGCTCGGCCAGCTCGCGGGCCAACGCATCATCGTCGCGCTACGCGAACCGATCGACGCGGCCGTCGCGCGCGCGCTCGCCACGTCGCGCGAGAATCTCAACACCTTCGCACCGCAACTCGGCATTCTGTCGGCGCGCCACGAGTCGCAGTATTCGCGACTGTTCCGCTCGTAGTCGCTATTGCGCGATCGAGACGACCAGCACGCCTGGCATCACTGGAATCACTGGAATCACTGGACAATTCATCATGAACGCACCGCATCATCCCGCTGCTCCCCTGAACAATCGAAACACTCGCACGAAGAAGCTGCCGCCGCTGCGCGTGGGCGTCGGTGGCCCGGTCGGCTCGGGCAAGACCACGCTGCTCGAAATGCTGTGCAAGGCGATGCGCGACCAGTACGACCTCGTCGCGATCACCAACGACATCTACACGAAGGAAGACCAGCGTCTGCTGACAGTAGCGGGCGCGCTGCCGGCCGAACGGATCATGGGTGTCGAGACGGGCGGCTGCCCGCACACGGCGATCCGCGAGGACGCATCGATCAACCTCGAAGCGGTCGACCGCATGCTCACGCGTTTTCCGGACGCGGATATCGTGTTCATCGAATCGGGCGGCGACAATCTCGCGGCGACCTTCAGCCCGGAGCTATCGGACCTGACGATCTACGTGATCGACGTCGCGGGCGGCGAGAAGATTCCGCGCAAGGGCGGCCCCGGCATCACGAAGTCGGACCTGCTGGTGATCAACAAGACGGACCTCGCGCCGCTGGTCGGCGCGAACCTCGACGTGATGGCATCGGATGCGAAGAAGATGCGCGGCGAGCGGCCGTTCGTGATGTGCAATCTGAAGGCGCTCGACGGGCTGGGTGAGGTGGTTGCGTTTATCGAGAAGAAGGGATTGTTGAGGGTTTGAAAGACCGGCGCGTTCGAAGCAAGTCCAAACCGATCATGCGGGCGGCTTCCTCCGGCGTACCGAATACTCCGCTCAGCGAATCCGCACCAGCGTTCCAATAAAGCTGCCGGATTTTTCTCGGGCTTATTCCATAGCTTTCGAGCGCGGTGTCGAACTGCTGTCTGAGCGACTCCAGCAACCCGGGAAGATGACTCACGTCGTTAAGCCTGTCGGACAACCACGGAAGGTCTTCTTCGATCATCGAGACAACGTCATCGAAGGCCCTCTTATCCGAAAAGAACAGCCCTTTTACCGCGTCAAATGCGCGCCTTTTCGCAGTGCAACGGAAAAAGATGTTCTCGTCGTCCCAGTGAGCCAGCGTCGACATGGCAAGGCTTGCCGACGCAAGATCGAGAGCAAACGTCTGAATAGGCGCAAATGTCCGAGCATCGATGTGCAATAGAAACCGCAGGAGAAATTGCAGCACGGTCAACGGCGCATCAGGCTCATAGCGTGAGAGCAGTTCAGGCGGGAGATAGAAATACATAATCGACGGATCTTCCTTGATGAACATTGAAGGAAGATTTACGCCCGTCCTGAGTCTGACAGGCACCTTTGCACACGGCAGGCTATGGTCCGATATGCCGTCGCCGGGAACCAGCCAATGCTTGCGCAACCGGAACATGTGATGCCAATAACCCACTTCCCAGACCGACTGAAGTCTTTGCAAACCTTCTCTCGCCGTGCGCCGTTTGGCGCGTGCGTCTTTCGACTCCCTCTTCGCCGTTGTGCTCCGGTAAGCGAACACATCGAGCATCCGCAGAAACAATCCAATCGAACGATTGCTTGCGTCGAAGTCGAGTATGGCCGAAACGTTCGTATCGAGATACAACGCCTCCGCGAGCTTTCGCAAATAATTCGGCTCGTTTTTCAGGTTTCCTTTCAGCCACTTCGGCCATTGGCGCGCACTGAGCCCACTATCCGCATTCGTTGCCGTCCACAACGCAGTCTCGATTTTTTCCTTTATCTCCGGATAAGACAAACGCTCCCTGAACTGCACATCGGACACGAAGTGCTTTTCCACTTCAAACGTAAAAGCACTGACGCGAATGGAGCGCGTGGGTAGATCCTTGAATTTTGGGTGCAGGAGCTGTTCTACGGGCATGGCGAATAAGGAACGACTTTTGTGGTTTGTGTACGAGGACGCCTGAAAAAATAGCACGAGGCGTTTCCCGTCATCGCACACAAAATCCAATAAAAATTCCTGCTTTCGTGTTCGCCGAACAGATACCGCGTGCGCTACCGTGAGACCAAAATCTCACGAGGCGCTCATGCCCATCGATATAGAAATATGCATCCGTGCCCGACGAGAATCGGAGCGCCGCCGCAAGAAGCACAAAGGCGGACGAAGATGGCTTGCATTGCTAACTGCTGTGCTGACAGTCAGGCTGGGTATCGTTGAAATCGGTCGCGATGCGCAGCGTCCCGCGCAAGGCCTTCAGCCGCATTTGTCGACGGCCAGGCCGTCTCATAGCAAAGGAGCGGGCAAGACGCCCACTCGTGAATCGTCGTGCGATACGAGTGGGCCGATTGAGCATTGACTGAACACGAATCAAGCGCTTCGCAAAAATTCCGCTGGACGTCGACGCGCTTAAAGCCTCACTCCGGCAACAACGCCGCCAACACATCCACCGTACGCACCGTCGCCCCACGATGCCTTGCCGCGAACGCCGACGCCGCACCGCCCATCGCGAGCCGCCGCGCCTTGTCGCCGAAGAGCTCGCGCAGCGCGCGCGCCAGATCGGCCGGATCCTGCACCTGCACGGCCGCGCCTGCGGCAACCGCATCCGCCGTGGCCTGCGTGAAGTTGAACACGTGCGGACCGATCAGCACCGGCACGCCGACCGCGCATGCTTCGATCAGGTTCTGCCCGCCAAGCGGCAACAGACTGCCGCCGATAAACGCGAGATCCGACGCCGCGTAATAAGCACCCAACTCGCCCATCGAATCGCCGAGCAGCACCGCCACGTCCTGCGGCAACGGCGGCACGCCGCCCTCCGCGCCCAGCGCCGCCGACGCGACCTTCGCATCCGGCGCCCAGTCCGAGCGGCGCGCAAGCCGCAGCCCCGCCTTGTCGACGAGCGCCGCCACTTCATTGAAGCGCTGCGGATGACGCGGCACCAGAATCAGCAACGCGTTATCGACGCCGAGCGCCGCGAACGCTTCGAGCACCAGCGCCTCTTCGCCCTCGCGCGTGCTCGCCGCGACCCACACCGGCCGCGTGCCGATCGCCGCGCGCCACGCATGGCCGCGCGCCGCGAGTTCGGGCGGCGTGCTCATGTCGAATTTCAGATTGCCGAGCACCGCGACGTTGCGCGCGCCGAGCGACGTCAGGCGCTCGGCGTCGGACGGGCTCTGCGCGAGCACGCGTGCAAAGCCGCCGAACACGTCCTTCGTTGCGCCGCCGAATTTCGCCGCGCGCTTGTACGAGCGCGCCGACATCCGCGCATTGGTCAACACGAGCGGCACGTCGGCGCGCCGGCATTCGTCGATCAACGTCGGCCACACTTCGGTTTCCATCACGAGACCGAGCGACGGCCGCCACGCGCGCAGAAAACGCCGCACCGCGTGCGGCATGTCGTACGGCAGATAGCTGCGCAGCACGCGGTCGCCGAAAATCTCGATGCCGGTCGCGCGGCCGCTCGGCGTCATGTGTGTGAGCAGAATGCGCGCGTCGGGGCGTGCCTTGATCAGCGCCTCGATCAACGGCTGCGCGGCGCGCGTCTCGCCGACCGACACCGCATGCACCCAGATCAACGGCGCCTGATCTTCGGGCAACCGTCCGCGCGAATAACCGAAACGCTCGCCGATATGCTCGCGATAGCCGCGCTCCCTGCGCGAACGGATCAGCAGACGCAACACGGCCAGCGGCGCAATCAGCCACCAGAGCGCACGATAGATCGCTCTTAGCATCGACGCTCCGCATGGCCAACATGACCGAAGGAATTGAAGCGGCTCAGACGCCGCGGGTTCGCCGCATACCGCGGCGAGCGGGCCGGCACAGCCAGCCCGGACAGGGTACGAACCGCCGCGCTCAAACCAGCGCCCTGCCCTTCAGGCGCTCGAGAATGCCAAGCGGCGCGCACTCGGGCTGCGCCATCGCCTTGACCGGCAGGAAGAACGTCTGCTCCAGCATGAACTGGCCGGACATCACCGCGTGCGAGGTCTGATCGGAGAAACATACCCACACGCTGCCCGGCGGGAACGGCATGGTCTCCTGCGGGCTCGTCTTCTGATAGTCGAGGTCGGCCTTCATGCCGTCGTGCAGATTCAGCATCAGATGGTCGTACTCGCTGCGCGGCGACTTCGTGACGTGCAGCAGATTCAGCAGCCACGCCGAGCCCGGCATCTGCGGCTTGATGCGCGGCAGGAAGCGCTGCGCCATGTCCTCGAACGGTTCGCCGACCCGCCACACGCGCGGCGCGCCGTGCGGGTTGACGTTGG
Source organism: Paraburkholderia antibiotica (assembly GCF_012927125.1). GTDB lineage: Bacteria > Pseudomonadota > Gammaproteobacteria > Burkholderiales > Burkholderiaceae > Paraburkholderia > Paraburkholderia antibiotica. Next base: position 362,864 of record NZ_JABBFZ010000003.1, on the reverse strand, counting down.
TGAACACGCGCAGGATGCGCTCGCCGTAATTCGGCCGCGACGGAAACGCGTCGACGTGCAGACGGCTGTCGTCCTTGCGCCACGAGGTTTCGCGCGTTTCGACCTGATGCAGCCGCAGGCTCGTCGGCGCCACGCGCAGCTTGCCGTTGTATTCGGGGAAGAGGCCGTCGACGAGCGTGCGCGCATTCGCCTGATAACGCGCGATCAACGCGCGCACCGCCGATTGCGTGACCGCGTCGCCGGCCACGCCGTGCAGCGCGCCGCCGTTCGGCTCAAGGCTGATGTTCTTGCGGTTCGGATCGGCGAGCGCGGGGTCGAGCAGCGCCTGCTCGCCGCCTTCGATCGCAAAGCGCAGGTTCGGGAAATACAGCACCTTGCCGCGTTCGACGCCGGCAAGCAGCGTCTCGCGCGGCACGGACAGGTTGGAGCCGTGCCAGTCGGCACTCGCTACTTCGATGATCTGGGTTTCGTTCATGGTCGCCCTTGGATACGGAGGTGCGCAAGGCGAAGCGCACCGGCGGGTTGCGGCAGCCCGGTCGCACTGCGGCAGACCCGGGCTCCTGCTGACAGCGGGCCCGGCTTACAGCAGACCGAAGCCGGCCAGCGCCGACTTGACCTGCTGTAGCGTTGGCGGCTGCCCGGCCGCGCCGAGATTGACGACGTTCGGCGACCAATAGCCGCCGGTACGCCACGCGGTCGAGAAATTGTACAACTCGACCGTCGGCCGCTTCAGCGCCGCGGCAATGTGAACCAGACCTGTGTCAACCCCGACGGTCGCGGCCGCGCCGTCGATCAGGCCGACCACCGCCGGCAGCGACAGCTTCGGCGGCACGATCGCGGCCGCGCCGAACTCCTTCGCGAGCCGCTCGCTGGTCGCGCGCTCGGCGTCGCTGCCCCACGGCAGCACGATCGACGCGCCCCGCCGCACCAGCGACTGCCCCAACTCGATCCACGCGGTATCGGGCCATTGTTTGTCGGCGCGTGAAGTCGCGTGCACGAACACCACGTACGGCACCGGCAGGTTCAGATTCGCCTGGGACAGCGCGAGCGCCGCCCGTCCGGTGTCGAGGCCGAAATCGATGTCGTCGGTGGGTTGCGGCGGCGGGTCGCCCAGCGCCGCGGCCACCAATTGCCGGGTGCGTTCGACCACGTGCGTGCGCGGCTCGATCGGCACACGCTGCCCGTAGAAAAAGCGCACCGGCCATTCGTAGCCGGCGCCGTCGGTCCGGTTGCCGAGGCCGACGAGCGGCCCACGCGCCATGCTCGCGACCCACGCGGTCTTGATGAGCCCCTGACAGTCGATCACCAGATCGTAGTTCTCGGCGGCGAGCGCGCGGCGAAACGCGCCGATCTCGCGCCAGTTGTCGACCGACAGGATGCGCTTGCGCCAGCGCCGCAGCGACACCGGAATCGCGCGCCGCACACCGGTCACGAGCTCCACGAGCCCGACGAAGCTTTCCTCGACGAGCCAGTCGATCTGCGCGTCGGGATGGCGGCGCCGGATATCGGCGATGACGGGCATGTTGTGAACGACGTCGCCCAGCGACGACACTCTCACGATCAGAATCTTTTGCGCGCTCAAGAGTGTGAAAACCGGCGATCCGGCTCGAAGATGCGTTGAAAGGAGCCCCCAACCCGGCGCACGGCGCCAGGCCCCCGGGGGATACAGCGGTCGGCAATTCTAGCGCGTCATCGGTGACGCACCTGAAAAGCGACATGAAAAACGCGGCGCGGGCATCTCGCCCGCGCCGCGTTCATGAGCAGCGGTGACGCTTCGAGCCGGTCCCGCGAGGCTCGAAGCGCCGCTGCGTCAACCGTCAGAACGGCAGTTTCGCATCGGCCTTTTCCGCCAGGATCACGCGGCGGAAATCGTCCTGGATGCGTTTGAGCGCCGCGTCGTTGTCGGCTTCGAAGCGCATCACAACGACCGGCGTCGTGTTCGACGAACGCGCGAGGCCGAAGCCGTCCGGATACTCGACGCGCAGGCCGTCGATCTTGACCACGTCGTCCGCGCCGGTGAACTTCGCGTTCTGCTGCAGACGCGCGATCAGTTCGAAGTTCTCGCCCTCTTCGAGCTTCAGTTGCAGTTCCGGCGTGGAGTGCGAGTTCGGCAGCGAGTTCAGCAGCTTGCTCGGATCCGCGACGCGCGTGAGGATTTCCAGGAGACGCGCGCCAGTGTACAGGCCGTCGTCGAAACCGTACCAGCGGTCCTTGAAGAACACGTGACCGCTCATTTCGCCCGCGAGCGGCGCGCCGGTTTCGCGCAGCTTCGCCTTCACGAGCGAGTGGCCGGTCTTCCACATCAGCGGCTCGCCGCCCTTGTCCTTGACCCACTTCGCGAGGTTGCGCGTGCACTTCACGTCGTAAATGATCTGCGCGCCCTTGTTGCGCGACAGCACTTCTTCCGCGAACAGCATCAGCTGGCGGTCCGGGTAGATGATCTGGCCGTCTTTGGTGACGACGCCGAGGCGGTCGCCGTCGCCGTCGAACGCGAAGCCGATTTCCGCATCCGTTTCCTTCAACGCGCGAATCACGTCTTCGAGGTTCTCCGGGTGAGCCGGGTCCGGGTGGTGATTCGGGAAGTTGCCGTCGACTTCGGTGAACAGTTCGACCAGTTCGCAGCCGAGCTTTTTGAACAGCTTCGGCGCGAGCGCGCCCGCGACGCCATTGCCGGTATCGACGACGATCTTGATCGGACGTGCGATCTTCACGTCGCTCGTGATGCGCTCGAGATACGCGTCGGAGATGTCGTATTCGGTGTACGAGCCGCTGCCTTGCGCGAAGTTTTCATCGACGATGCGCTGATGCAGCGCGAGGATCTGCTCGCCGTAGATGGCCGCGCCGCGCAGCACCATCTTGAAGCCGTTGTAGTCCGGCGGATTGTGGCTGCCGGTCACGACGATGCACGAATCGACCCGACGCTCGCCGCTGGCGAGCTTGAGCGGCACGCTCGCCGCGAAGTAGCCGACCGGCGTCGGCACCATGCCGACGTTGACGACGTCGACACCGGCCGCGCGCAAACCTTCGGACAACGCCTGGATCAGCTCGGGACCCGACAGACGTCCATCGCGCGCGACGACGACCGCGTCGCCGCCCTGCGCCCGCACTTCGCTGCCGAATGCGCGACCGATGGAACGCGCGGCGTCGGTGTCGAGCGTTTTGCCGATCACGCCGCGAATGTCATACGCCTTGAAAATGGATTTGGAGATCATGTTGGCTCACTTGCGTGCAATGGAAAATTTTGACCTGCGCACCGTCGATGAATCGGTAAAACCGGGCGTTGTCACGCCGCGGTGCGCCCTTGCCGGAAGCGGTCCGGTTCCAACTTATAATTGCGTTCTTCTGACCAGCCTGAATAACGCCATTCTAATGCTTAGACGCCGTCCCTTTGTAAAGTTGCCCCGGCTGCCGGCGGGCCGGGCGCATGCGCCGACGGCCACCTCGACGGCCGCCCGCGCAAGCGCGCAAGGCCGCTTTATCGGCGCGCAGCGGCGCGCGGCCACCGGATGCTGACGCTCAAGCGCTTCGCCAATCCCGACGTCACGCGCGCATTCACGAACATCGTCTGGCTGGGGCTCGAACGGCTTACGCAGATCGGCGTCGCGATCGCGATCAGCGGCATGCTCGCGCGCTACTTCGGGCCCGATACGTTCGGCAAATGGCAGTACGCGAACACGCTGCTGCTGGTGCTCTCGCCGATCACCTGGGTGTGCGGCGCGGAAATCCTCGTGCCGACCATCGTCAACCGGCCGCCCGACCAGCTCGGCACCGTGCTCGGCAGTGCGTTCGCGCTGCGCTTCTCGGTGTCGGCGCTCGCGTTGCTGCTGACATGGCTCGGGATCGCGCTGCACTTCTTCGATCCGCTCGTCGGCGCGATGCTCGCGGGTCTCGCGGTGACGATGCTGTTTCGCGAGCCGTTCGTCGGCGTGATCAACGCGTGGCTGCAAAGCATGACCTTCAGCAAGCCGCAGTTGCTGACCAGCATGAGCACCGCGATCGTCAAAGCCGGCCTCGTCTATCTGCTGGTGCGCGCCGCGGCCGCGCCCGCGCGCTTCGGCTGGCTGTGGGCGCTCGAATCGGCGGCGATCGGCGCGGTGCTGGTCGTCTACTTCATGCGCCGGCATGGCGGCAAGCTCGGCTGGCAGGTCGATCGATCGCTGTTCAGGCATTTCGCGAGCGCGGGCACGGTGTTCTGGCTCGGGCTCATCTGTATGTATCTGTTCCTGAAACTCGACCGGCTGATGCTGGAGCGCGCGATCTCGTTCGCCGACCTCGGCCGCTACTCGGCCGCCCAGCAGCTCAACGAAAACTGGATCACCCTCGCGCTGATGCTCGCGCAGACCATCGCGCCCGCGTTCGTCTATCGCGTGCAGGGCATCGCGCAACTGCGCCGCAACATGTGGCGGCTCACCGCGCTGACCGCCGTGCTGATGGTGAGCGGCGCGCTGGTGCTCGATCTGCTCGCGGGTTTCATCATCCGCCGCGTGTTCGGGCCGGATTTCGAAGGCGCGATCGAGATCTTCCGCTGGGCCGTGTGGCTGTCGGTGCCGGCCGGCATCGAGGCGATCGGCAATCTGGTCGTACTCAAGTATCAAGCTAAATTCGTGCTGCTTTCCAAGTGGCTGCTCGCGCTCGCCGTCGCGTTCGCGGTCAACCTGCTGGCGATTCCGCGACTCGGCGCCTACGGCGCGCTCGTGGGCCTCGCGGCCGGCTATCTGGCGGCTGCGTCGGTTAATCTTTATTACATCCGTTTCAAATTGCGCCCATGACGAATTTATCCGCCGCCGCGCAAATGACGCTCGACGATGTCGCGGTGCTGATGCCCGCGTACAACGGTCAGGCGGACGTGGATTTTACGCTCGCGTCGTTTAATGAAAGTGCGCTAGTGCACGTACTGATCGTCGATGACGGCAGCACGCCGCCAATCGTCGCGCCCGCGCTGCCGAATCTGAAAATCGAAGTTCTACGCATGGCGCAGAACGGCGGCATCGAGCGCGCGCTGCAGACCGGCATCGACGCGCTCGCGCAGCGCGGCTTTCGTTACGCAGCCCGAATCGATGCCGGCGACCGCGCGGTACCGCAGCGGCTCGCGAAGCAGCGCACGTTCATGGAGCTGCATCCGCGCGTGGCCGGCCTCGGCATGTGGACCCAGGTCGTCACGCGCGCGGGTGAACCGCTCTTCATGCTGACGCCGCCGGCCGAGCCGAAGGCGATTCGCCGGCAGCGCTTTTTCCGCTCCTGCCTCGCGCATCCGTCGATGATGCTGCGTATCGATGCCGTGCGCACAGTCGGCAACTATCGCGCCGAGTATCGTTCGGCGGAAGACCTCGATCTGTTCGTGCGCCTGATGGAGCGCTACGACTGCGCGAATCTGCCGGAGCTCGGTTTGTATTACGAACTGAACGAAGGCGGCATCAGCGCGACGAAGCGGCGCCGCCAGATCGGCTCGACGTTGCGCCTGCAATTGCGCTATTTCAACGTGGCCAATCCGTACGACTGGCTGGGCCTCGCGAAGAACCTGCTGCATCTGATGCTGCCGTATCGCACGCTGCAGCGGCTCAAACGCAGCCTGCTCGCGCCGCGCGCGAGTCACTGAGCCTGGCGCGCGACCCGTTATCCTGCGTGATGTCTCACTAGCGTCTCACCAACGTCCCACTCAACGCCCAGCCCTTCACCGCATGAAGCCTTCTTTCAAGTCGACGCCCGCGCTGCGCATTACACTCGTTTGCAACACGGCCTGGGCAATCTATACCTATCGGCAAGGGCTGATCCGCATGCTGATCGGACGCGGCGTCGACGTCACCGTGCTCGCGCCGCGCGACCGGACCTTCGAGCTGCTCGGCGCGATGGGCTGCCGCTGCATCGAGCTGCCGGTCGCATCGAAAGGCACGAGTCCGCGCGAAGATCTGCGCACGCTGCTCGCGTTGTACCGGCAATACCGGACGATCCGTCCGCACGTCGTATTTCACTACACGATCAAGCCGAACATCTACGGTTCGATCGCGGCGAAGCTGGCCGGCGTGCAATCGGTCGCGGTCACGACCGGCCTCGGCTACGTGTTTATCCAGCACAGCCGCGCCGCGCAGATCGCGAAAAGACTGTATCGTTTCGCGTTCCGCTTTCCGCGCGAGGTGTGGTTTCTGAATCGCGACGACGAATCCGCGTTCGTCGATCAGAAGCTGCTCGTGCATCCGGAGCGCGCGCGCCTGCTGCATGGCGAAGGCGTCGATCTCGAACAGTTCGCGTTCACGCCGCTGCGCGAGCGCGCGGAGTTCCGCTTCGTGCTGATCGGGCGGCTGCTGTGGGACAAGGGTGTCGGCGAATACGTCGAGGCCGCGCGGCAATTGCGCGAACGTTATCCGCAGGCGCGTTTCCAGCTGCTCGGGCCGGTCGGCGTCGACAACCCGAGCGCGATCACACGCGACGAAGTCGCCGCGTGGGAACGGGAAGGCGTGATCGAATATCTCGGCGAAGCGCACGACGTGCGGCCGCACATCGCCGACGCGGATTGCGTGGTGCTGCCGTCGTATCGCGAAGGCGTGCCGCGCACGCTGATGGAAGCATCGGCGATGGGCCGGCCGATTGTCGCGACCGACGTGCCCGGCTGCCGCGAAGTGGTGGCCGATGGCGTCAACGGTCTGCTGTGCGAAGTGCGCAACGCCGATAGTCTCGCCGCGAGTCTCGCGCGCATGCTCGACATGAGCGGCGCGCAACGACGCGCGATGGCCGAACGCGGCCGACAGAAAGTCGCAACGGAATTCGACGAACGCATGGTCGTCGAAACCTATAAAGACCTGGTTCAGAAAATCACGGGCGTTTTACTTTAACGGAGCAACAGCATGACCACGAATGGCACGATTCTGGTAACGGGCGGGGCGGGTTTCATCGGCTCGCACACCTGCGTCGAGCTGCTCAATGGCGGCTACGACGTCGTGGTGATCGACAACCTCGTGAACAGCAAACGCGAATCGCTGCGACGCGTGGAGCAGATCACCGGCCGCGCCGTGACCTTCTACGACGACGACGCGCGCGACGAAGCAGCGCTCAACCGGATCTTCGACGCGCATCCGATCACCGGCGCGATCCATTTCGCGGCGCTGAAGGCGGTCGGCGAATCGGTCGCGAAGCCGATCGAGTACTACAGCAACAACGTCGGCAGTCTGCTGACGCTGCTCGGCGTGATGCGCGACCGTAACGTCAGGCAGTTCGTGTTCAGTTCGTCGGCGACCGTCTACGGCGTGCCGAAAAGCTCGCCGATCGACGAATCGTTTCCGCTGTCGGCCACGAACCCGTATGGTCAGTCGAAGCTGATCGCCGAGCAGGTGCTGCGCGATCTGGAGCTGTCGGACCCGTCGTGGCGCATCGCGACGCTGCGCTACTTCAACCCGGTTGGCGCGCACGAGAGCGGCCTGATCGGCGAAGATCCGGCCGGCATTCCGAACAACCTGATGCCGTACGTCGCGCAGGTCGCGGTCGGCAAGCTCGACAAGCTGCGCGTGTTCGGCGGCGACTACGACACGCCGGACGGCACCGGCGTGCGCGACTACATCCACGTGGTCGATCTGGCGCGCGGACACCTGGCCGCGCTCGACGCACTGGTGAAGCGCGATGCGAGCTTCGTCGTCAATCTCGGCACGGGTCAGGGCTATAGCGTGCTCGACGTGGTGCGCTCGTTCGAGAAGGCGTCGGGCCGGCCGGTGCCGTACGAGATCGTCGCGCGCCGCCCGGGCGACGTCGCGCAGTGCTTCGCCGATCCGGCGGCGGCCGAGCGGATCATCGGCTGGCGTGCGCAGTTCGGCATCGAGCGCATGTGCGCGGATCACTGGCGCTGGCAGTCGATGAATCCGCGAGGGTTTGCCTGACCTGATGTAGCCGCGGGCCCGGTGCATCATCGAAGAATGCGCCGGGCCGGCAACACCTGCGTGATCGCTCGTCCGATGTTGCGAGCGGCTTCATTCCGCCGATTCGCGCGGATAAAAGTACAAGCCGGCAATATTCACCGCACCGCTCAAACCATCCTTCGGCACCGCCGACACGAGAAAGCGCCGATGCGGGCGGCTCATTTCATCAGGTGAGCAACGCGCCGCCTGAGTGAACACCAGTTGCCAGTTTTGCGCGATGCAAAACGGCACGCTGCCCTCGCGCTTCGCCTGCGCTTCGATGCCCACCAGAAGCGGCCACAGCTGCTCCCATTTCGCGGTGCCATCGAGATCGAAAACCAGCGGGCCGCCGCCCGCTTCGAGATTGCGGATCGCTGCGTAAGCACCGGGAACTCGAGGGTCGTTGTACTGGGAAACGTTCTCGGGCGGCTGATGAATCCGGATCGCGGTGAACGCCCCCACGGCCACGCAAACGATCACGGCGACCGGCAGCGTCACCACCATCAGATTGTCGAGACAACGTTTCGCCAGCAACGTGAGCGCCAGAGCCGGCACGACGTAGTAGAAGATGCCGACATACATCAGCGAAAAATCGTCGACGCCGACAACGGCATAAAAGAGGAAAGCGACCGTCGCACAGGCCAATGCTAACGACAAGGCCCGCTCAGGCGCGACACGGCCTTCGTTTTCTCGCGCGGGCTTGTTGGTCACGAGGACCGCGCACGCCACCGCGCCAAGGAGCAGGCCGAAGATTCCGTTGCTCCAGAACAGGCCGACAAAGCGCACGGCGTCTACGACACGATTGGCTTTGTGGGCATGCCCGAACGCCGCATATTCGGCGAGCGGTCCGGGGAAATGAAGCATCGTCCGGATCGCGAGAGGAATCAGGAAAAGCACCACGATCGCCAATGCGGCTACGATCGTTCGAAAATGGCTCGCGAGGTAATGGCGGCTCAATATCTGGCTTTCACGGGAACCCGACCTGATGGCAATCCAGCTATTGGCTAGCAGCGCGCACGCCAGCATGATGACGGTCATACCAAGAAACGAGGCATGGCCATTCAGAAGAAAACCCAGGCTCACGGCAAGCAATGGAAGTCCGTCCGCGCGCCCCATGATCAATGCGCCGAGGGACACAGTGAACGCAGCGAAAGCGAAGTAGTAGAGATGCGGAAACCACGGGCCTGCGAAGGCCTGATAGTTGATGTACGCGGTGACGCCGACGAAGATAGCCGTCGTGACCAGGGCCGCCGCAACGGCTCCGTCGGCCCCTCGCTGCATTTTGATCAGGAGTGTGCCGATTGCCGCGATCCAGAAACCGGAAAGCAGCGCAACCGCATAGATCTGACCGGCAAACGGCGACGCGACCCAGTGCGTCAGATCGAAAAATACGATCTCGCCCGCGGCAAGCACGTAGAGAAACGCCGGCCCCGGATGATTGAACCCGATGCGCGAGTAGTTTCCAACGAGCAGCTTCAAATGCTTCGCGTCCGCAATCAGCAACGAATTCGCCGCGAAATCGCCGACTTCGTGAAGCTGAACGGACGCGAAGGTCTGGCCGAACACGATGATGAACAGTCCGACACAGAGCGCCGAAATGAAAAATGCGGCCAACCCCTTGAGCATAGAACACCTGTTTTCGTTTTATTCGGCGTCTTACGATGATCCGGCGCGGCTCTTCAGCGAATCACCCGATGAGGAGCGTGGCAATTACCGGCAGCAAAAACGCAGATCAAAATGGAAAGCAGGATTCTAAGGTAAGTGCGCGCTGCCATCGGCAGGCAGCCGCGCATGACCACGGCATGAGCGCCAGCTGAACGTGCCAAATTAGCGCGCCAGGTAAGCGCCCCAAATGAGCGCGCTAGGCGAGCGCGCCCGTCTCCTCGATCCGAAACACCGCAATAGCCTCCTTCAGAACGATGGCCTGCTCCTCCAGCGACTTCGCCGCGGCCGCCGCCTGCTCGACGAGCGCCGCGTTGTGCTGCGTGACTTCGTCGATCTGCGAGACTGCCTTGTTGACCTGCTCGATGCCGTCGCTCTGTTCGAGCGCCGACGCCTCGATCTCGCTCATCACGCCGGTCACGCGCTCGACGGCCTTCATCGCTTCCTGAATCGTCTTCTGCGCGTCCGACACCAGCGACGCGCCCTCCTCGACCTTCGACGCCGATTCGCCGATCAACTCCTTGATCTCCTTGGCCGCCGCGCCCGAGCGTTGCGCGAGGCTGCGCACTTCCGAGGCCACCACCGCGAAACCGCGTCCCTGCTCGCCCGCGCGCGCGGCTTCGACCGCCGCGTTCAGCGCGAGGATGTTGGTCTGAAACGCGATCCCTTCGATCATGCCGATGATCTCCGTGACCTTGCGCGACGACTCGCTGATGCCGTCCATCGTCTCGGTGACGCGCGACACCACCTTGCCGCCGCGCGTCACCGTATCGAGCGCGCCGTGCGCGAGGCGGTTCGCCTGTTTCGCGTTGTCGGCGTTCTGCTTCACGGTCGCGGAGAGTTGCTCCATGCTCGCGGCGGTCTGCTGCAACGCGGCCGCCTGCTGCTCGGTACGCGCGGACAGATCGGCGTTGCCCGACGCGATCTCGTTCGCGCCCTGCGTGATCGCACTGGTGCTGCCGCGCACCTTCGCGACCGTATCGACGAGGCCGTCGCGCATCCGCGTCAACGCACCGAGCAATTGCCCCATCTCGTTGCGCGACTTCACCTTGATCGTCGCGCTCAGGTCGCCGGCGGCGATGCGCTCGAAATGTTTGACCGTCGCGTTGACCGGCTTGATCAGCGCCGACGACAAACCGATGCGCGCGACCACGCCGATCACGAGCGCGATCGCCGCGATCGCGCCGAACAGCAGCGTCGCGAGCTGGAAGCGCCGCACGCCGGTCGCGGCCTGCTGATGCTGGCTGTCGATCTGCGCGTTTTCGAGCGCGTCGATCGCCTTCGAATACGACGCATAGAGACTGTTCGCCGTATCGCCCTGAATGTTGCGGAAGGTGTTGAAGTCGAAATCGGTAAGCGCCTTGAATTCCGGCTCGATCGCCTTGTCGACGAGCGACGCGCGCGCGTCGCCGACGCTTTGCGCAAGCTTGCGTTCGGCCTCGCTCGCGAACGGACCAGCCATGTAATTGCGGAAGTCCTTGTTCGACTCGACCAGCACCTTGTGCGCGGCCGGCAGCAGATCGTCGGTCTGCTTGCCGACGCTAAAGAGCGTCTGATAGGTGCCCAGCGCGAGCTGCACCTGCAGCAGCTTCTCCGAACTCGCCTTCAGATGCGACAGCGCCATGGCGCTGCGCTGGGTGTCGTCGAGACTGTCGTTGGCGAGCTTCAGCGCACCGTAGCCGACGGCGATCACCGTCAGCAGGAAAGCGACGAACACACTGATCACCAGCGTCAGTCCGCCACGAATTGTGATGTTGTTTAGCATTGGGTCTCCGGAACGTCTTGCCTGATGCGGCGATACAGGTTGGCAATCGCACTCACACTCGCACGCGCACACAGCTCGCCACGCATCGCTGAACGTCGACGGTCGCGCCGAACCGGATGGCTCGACAACACCGTGCAACGGCTTCACTCGATGGCTGATTCGACGAATCGCCCGGAGCGGATCGCCAGGCGGCTGTTGCGCGCGACTTACACTTCGCCGCATCCAGGATTACGGCCGTCGCGCGCGTTCGCCGCATAGGGGGAATCCATGAGAAGCGAGCACTGGCGCGCCTCAGCGGGCGGTTTTTCACTCACTATCTGGGATTTTTTGGGCGCGCGACTGAAAGCTTCGACACTCGCATACGCGCCGGTCCCCGTGCGTTTCGTTTGTATAATTCCGCGTCTTCGCTCAGGCCCACTTTCATGCTCAGTTTTGCGCTCGGCTTTCTCGTTTCCCTGCTGATCACGCTGTTGATCGTGCGCTATGCGCATCTGCATGAAAAATTCTCGACCGATAGCGATCTGGGCGGCGTGCAGAAATTCCACGCGCGGCCGGTGCCGCGCATCGGCGGCACCGGCATCCTGATCGGCCTGATCGTCTCCGCGGTGCAACTGCATTACGCGTATCCGGCCGTGTCGGGCGGCATTCTGGGGTTGATCGCATGCGGCCTGCCGGCATTCGGCTCGGGGCTCGTGGAGGATCTGACCAAACGCGTGTCGCCGCTCGCGCGCCTCGTCTGCACGATGGCGGCCGCCGCGCTCGCGTGGTTCTTTCTCGACATCGCGGTCACGCGCATCAGCGTGCCGCCGCTCGACTTCCTGCTGTCGTATGCGGCCGTTTCGTTCGTGATCACGGTGCTCGCGGTCGCCGCGCTCGCCAACGCGATCAATATCATCGACGGCTTCAACGGCCTCGCGTCGATGGTCGCGTTCATGATGTTCGCGTCGCTCGCCTACGTCGCGTTCCAGGTGCACGACCCGGTCGTGCTGTCGGCGTCGTTCATGATGATGGGCGCGGTGCTCGGCTTCTTCATCTGGAACTTCCCGGCCGGGCTGATTTTTCTCGGCGACGGCGGCGCATACTTCATCGGCTTCATGCTCGCCGAACTGTCGATCCTGCTGGTGATGCGCAATCACGACGTGTCCGCGTGGTATCCGGTGCTGCTCTTCATGTACCCGATCTTCGAGACCTGCTTCTCGATCTACCGGAAGAAATTCATTCGCGGCATGTCGCCGGGCATTCCCGACGGCGTGCATCTGCATATGCTGGTCTACAAGCGGCTGATGCGCTGGGCCGTCGGCGCGCGCACCGCGCGCGAGCTGACGCGGCGCAACTCGCTGACGTCGCCGTATCTCTGGCTGCTGTGCCTGATCGCGGTGGTGCCGGCGACGCTGTTCTGGCGGCACACGCTGCATCTCTTCTGCTTCGTGGTGGTGTTCGCGGCAACTTACGTATGGCTGTATATGAGCATCGTGCGGTTCAAGTCGCCGCGGTGGATGGTGGTGAGGAAAGCGAAGCGGTAAGTAAGCATCAAATAAGCAAACATCAAAAAAAAGGCGCCCACGGGCGCCTTTTTCGTTGATGCCGATACTCGATCGGACGGCTTGTGTGCTTACGACACCTTCGTCGCCGACGTCACCGTGCGCAGCGTCGTCGTACTCGCCGGCAGATACTCCGGCACCCAGCGCCGCAGATCGCGCCGCACTTCGTCATCCGACGGCACGCGGTGCTGCATCAGCCACGGCAGCAGGTTGTCGATCAGGCTGTCCGGCACCTCGCGCGCCTGCGCGATACGCAGCTTCGAATGCGGGGTGCGTGTGGTCGTTTCGTCGTCGGCGAGCAGTTCCTCGTAGAGCTTCTCGCCGGGCCGCAGGCCCGTGAACACCACGCGAATCTGCTCTTCGGTGAAGCCGTACAGGCGGATCAGATCGTGCGCGAGATCGGCGATGCGCACCGGCTTGCCCATGTCGAGAATGAAAATCTCGCCGCCGCGCCCCATGCTCGACGCCTGCAGCACCAGCTGCGACGCCTCCGGAATCGTCATGAAGAAGCGCGTGATCTCCGGATGCGTGACCGTGACCGGGCCGCCCCGCGCGATCTGCTCCTGGAACTTCGGAATCACGCTGCCGGCGCTGCCCAGCACGTTACCGAAACGTACGGTTTCGAACTGCGTGCGCCGCGCGCCCTGGTGTTGCAGCGCCGAGCAGGCCATCTCGGCGAGCCGCTTGCTTGCGCCCATCACGTTGGTCGGGTTGACGGCCTTGTCGGTCGAGATCAGCACGAAATGCGCGACGTCATGGCGGATCGCCGCGCGCGCGACGCGGTAGGTGCCGAGCACGTTGTTGCGCACCGCCTGCCACGTGTTGACCTCTTCCATCAGCGGCACGTGCTTGTACGCCGCCGCATGAAACACGATGTGCGGGCAATAGCGCGCCATCACCTGATCGAGCAGCAGCGAGTCCTTCACGTCGCCGATGATCGGCACCACCGACACTTCCGGATACTTGTCGCGCAGTTCTTCGTTCAGACGATAGATCGAGAATTCGGAGATGTCGAACGCGACCAGTTGCACCGGTCCAAAGCGCAGGATCTGCCGGCACAACTCCGAGCCGATCGAACCGCCCGCGCCCGTCACCATCACGACGCGATTTTTCAGCAGCGCGGCGACGTGTTCGGTATCGATCGTCACCGGGTCGCGGCCCAGCAGGTCTTCGAGATCGATCTGGCGCACCCGCGACAGAAACGCCTGACCTTGCGTCAGCGCGGTGAGCGCGGGCAGTGTCATCGCGCGTACGCCGGCGCGCACGCACAGCGTCGCGATGCGGCGGTGCGCTTCAACCGATGCCGACGGCACCGCGATGATCACATGTTCGACCTTCAGGTCCGCGCTGATTTTCTGCAGATCGCTGATCGCGCCGAGCACGCGATAGCCGTAGATTTCACGGCCGTGCTTGATCAGATCGTCGTCGAGCAGGCCGACGAGGCGCCATTCACCCGAGCGCTTCAGTTCGCGCACGAGATTCGCGCCCGCATTGCCCGCACCGAGCACGAGCACCGGCTTGCCCTGACCGACGAGACCGCCGTAGCGATAGAACTCCTTGGCCGCGCGATACAGTGCGCGCGAACCGCCCATCGTCAGAAACAGCAGCATCGGCGACACGATCAGCACCGAGCGCGGCACGATCGGCGCCGGCTGCAGCAGCGCCGAGGCGATCATCACGACCAGCCCGCCGACGCCAATCGCCTTCGCGATCCGCACCAGATCGGGCAGGCTCGCGAATACCCACATGCCGCGATAAAGCCCGTAGCTGCGAAACATCACCGCGTAGATCAGCAGCACCCAGACGAGCGCATGCAGCCCGCTCGACCAGAACGGCCCGGGCACCGGCCCATTGAAACGGATCACGTAGGCCAACATCCACGCGAGGGCCACCGCGCACAGGTCGAACGCAAACGCACTGAACGAAAGCCACCTGGCTTTGAATGTTTTCATTGCGCAGAACCTCAGATTGGCCCGGAACGGGACACATGGCGCCGCCAGCGGCAATCAATACACAGCCCCGCGACAACAAGCACGACGACCCATGCGGCGACAACCAGCCATTGATACAGGAGGGCGAACTGTAGTGCCCAGATAGCAAGCATTATGCCCGCCGTCATGAACAAATACCAAATCCACGCGGTCGACGCGTGGCCCAGACCCGACTGCACCAGTCTTTGATAGTAGTGTTCGCGATGCGCCTGCCAAAATTTTTCGCCACGCAGCAGACGCTTAAGAAGGGTGACCGACGCATCGCCGATGAACGGCGCGAAGCACAGCGCCGGAAACCACACCGGCCACACGCCCTCGCGCCAGCCCCAGTAGCCGAGCGCACCGGCCAGAAAGCCGAGCGGGATCGAACCGGCATCGCCGAGGAAGATCCGCGCCGGGTGGAAGTTGAACAGCAGAAAGCCCGCCGCCGCGCCCGCAACGATCAGGCTCGCCGCCGCGAGCGACGGGTCGGGCTGCGCCGACATCGACGCGGCCACCGCGTAGCCGCCGAAGCCGAACAACGCCATGCCGCCGGCCAGACCGTCCGAGCCGTCCATGAAGTTGTAAAGATTGACGAGCCAGACGAGTAAAACCGCCATGCCCGCGAGCGCCCACCACGGCACGTCGGCCGGATAGACGGCGATGAGCGCCGCGACCGCCGCCGCGTGGCCGCCGAAACGCACGCGCGCCGGCAGGCCGCGTCGATCGTCGATCTGCGACAGCGCGGCAAGCAGCGCCGCGGCCAGCGCGGGCAGCCACAACGCGGGCGCCGCCAGTGCGATCAGCACCAGCGCGACCGGCACGATGCCCCAGCCGCCGACGCGCGGCGTCGGACGCGTGTGCAGCGAGCGGTCGTTCGGGATGTCGGTGGCAAGACGCCAGGCGAGCCCGGTGCGAAGCAGCGCCCACAGGATCGCCGCGCACGCGACGAGCGCGACGACGCCCCACGGCAGCAGATGAACGATGGAAGAGACGGAGTGCGAAGCAGGCATTCGATGGGGCGCTCAGTTCAGGGCGAAATTCAACGCGGGTTCGAGGCAAGCGCGACGCTCAATGCGTGGCGCGATACCAGGCGGCGGTTTCGAGCAAGCCATGCTCGATCGTGTGCGGCGGATACCAGCCGAGACGTTCGCGGATATGCGAACTGTCGAGCCGCAATTCGCCGATCAGCCGCTCGATCTGCGCGGAGCGGCCGCTCAGACGGCCAGCGACGCGCAGCACGCCGGCCGGCACCGGCACCAGCCGGGCCGGGGCATGCAATTGTGTGGCCAGCAGACGCACGAGTTCCGGCACGCTGAGATCGCGGCCGTCGGTCACGTGAAAGGTCTCGCCGGCCGCGCGTGGATCGGTCGTGCAATGCACGATGGCATCCGCGAGGTTGTCGACGAACACGAGGCTGCGCCGCGCAGCGACCGCGCCGAGCGGCAGCGGGATGCCCTTCGCGATCGCGTTCATCAGTTGCAGGAAGTTCGCGCGCACGCCCGGCCCGTAGACCAGCGGCGGACGCACGACCACGACTTCGAGACCCGACTCGCGGCCGTAGTCGAACAGCGCGCGCTCGGCTTCCAGTTTTGAGATGCCGTAGGGATCGGCCGGCGCGGGCGGATCGGTTTCGGCGATGGGCTGCCGCGCACTCGCCTCGCCCACCGCCTTGATGCTGCTGACGAACACGAAGCGCCGCGCGCCCGCGCGCCGCGCCGCGGCGGCGACCCGCAAGCTGCCTTCGACGTTGGTCGCGCGATAGGCGGCGAGCGGGTCGGTCAAGGTCTCGTGCATCACGTGTACGCGCGCGGCCAGATGGACCACCGCGTCGCAGGTCAGCGCGACCGGCCAGCGCTGCTCGATGCCGGCGAAGTCCTCGGTGTCGAGCAGCCATTCCTGCATGCCTTCGACGCCGCTCTGCGCCCGGCGCACCACGCCGACGACGCGGTCGCCGCGCCGCAGCAGCGCACGGGACACGGCCTGGCCGACGAAACCGTTGGCGCCGGTGACGACGATCGTTCGACTCATGTCCCTGCCTGCCGCGATGATTGCGACGGCGATCCAGACATCGGAATCGGCAAGCGCCCGCCCCTGTCGCGCGCCGGTCCGGCGAACGCGAATCCGTCGCCCGTATAGCGGCGGCAAGGGTCGACACGGCAGCGGAACGGCAGACGAAGCACGGTACAATACGGCATCTGTAGAGTCGAGGGCGGCGAGCCGCGATGAGTTCAGGCCGCATATTGTAAGCGGGTAATCCTCATGGCAAGCGCGACCGCGCAGTCAGAGAGTTGAGAAGGTTCGAAGATATAAGCTGCCATCTATGATGAAAGTGCTGTTCGCAACGTATCCCATGGCGTTCCATACGCCCGGCGGTGGGGAGATACAGCTACTCGCGTATCGCAAACATCTGCCTGCGCACGGCATCGAGGTCGATCTGTTCGACCTGTGGAATCCGCGCTTTCTCGAACACGACGTCGTGCACTTCTTCTCGTGCGTGGGCGGCTCGGTGCACTTCTGCAACTTCGTCAGGCAACTCGGCCTGCCACTCGTCGTCTCGTCCAGCCTGTGGGTCACGGAGGCGACGAAGCACCTCTATCCCATCGACGAAATCCGTCATCAGTTCTCGCTTGCCGATCGTGTGGTGGCGAATTCGGACATCGAATGCGACACGCTTGCGCAAGTATTTGGCTTGCCACGTGCAAAATTTGTAACTGTCTATAACGGCGTCGAGGAAGCGTTTTACGAGCCGGTGCCGGCTACGCTCTTTCGCGAACACTTCGATATTCGCGGGCCGTTCGTGCTCAACGTCGGCAACATCGAGCCGCGCAAGAATCAGCTTGCGCTGATGCAGGCCATGAAAGCGCTGCCGGACCTGAAGGTCGTGCTGATCGGCCATCAGCGCGACCCCGCCTATGCACGCACCTGCCTCGAAACAGGCGGCGACCAGGTCGTCTATCTGGGCCCGCTGCCGCACGACTCACCGCTGCTGCGCTCGGCCTATGCCGCGTGCGACGCATTCTGTTTGCCGAGCACGCTCGAAACGCCCGGCCTCGCCGCGCTCGAAGCGTACGCGGCCGGCGCGCGGATCGCGGTCACGCGGGTGGGCTCCACGCAGGAGTACTTCTCGGACAAGGTTGCCTATCTCGACCCCGACGACACCGGTAGCATCACGCAGTCGATTCGCGACGCGCTGGCACTCGAGCGCACCGCCTCCGCGCGCGAACGCGATCTGCGCTGGCAAGCCGTGCTGTCTCCGCTGAAAGAGATTTATGCGTCGCTGTCGAGCAAATGAATTGCGTGCTTCGCTCACCGAAGTACGTGGTACCCGAGCGGATCTGAACCGCCCGAACGAGCACTGATTCATCAAGCGCAGTAACCGGCGAGGAGTAGGCGTCAGCAGACATCACCCCGTGCCGTTCGGCATTGCCGCGCAACGTCCAGTCCACGTTTCGTCAATGTCGTTTTTCCTAGATAAATAGCCAGAGCCCACATTCAACATGAAACTTGAACTGCAACCACTCAATAACGTTGAAGCACTTTCGGGTTCCGAATACCAATGGAATGCGACGACAAACGATCCACAATTCGGCATCGTGAATTGGGAGCTCATGCGCGGACGCACCGTGCACCTGTCGTTTTCGCTCGTCACGGGTAAGGTGCCGAAAACGCCTTGCCTGCTGTATGTCGACAAGGGCGACGGCATGTCGGAGCAAGGCGCGACGTGGCTGCGCGTGGACGCCGACGGCAAGGTCGATCAGACAATATCGTTCCCGTGGACGCTGCGCGCGGTACGCTTCGACCCGCTCGCGTTTCCGGGGCCGTTCTCGTTGAAGGACTTCGAGCTGAGCGTCGACGAAGCGTCGTTGCCGTTCGGCGAAGCGGACGAAGCCGCGCTTGCGCAGGCCGACGCGGTCGCGGCGCCCGGCACGCCGCTGGCCGCCACCTACGAGAACTGGATCGCCATCAACGAGGTCTCGCCGGAACGCTATCCGAGTCTCGCCGAAGCCGCCCGCGAGTGGCAGCATCAGCCGCTGATCAGCCTCGTGATGCCGACTTACAACTCGCCGGCCGAATATCTGCGCAAGGCGCTCGACTCGGTCATCGCGCAGGTGTACACGAA
This sequence comes from Paraburkholderia antibiotica, assembly GCF_012927125.1. GTDB lineage: Bacteria > Pseudomonadota > Gammaproteobacteria > Burkholderiales > Burkholderiaceae > Paraburkholderia > Paraburkholderia antibiotica. The sequence goes on along the minus strand of NZ_JABBFZ010000003.1, from coordinate 343,923 downwards.
CTGGGAATTCTGCATCGCCGACGACAAGTCCACGCAGCCCCACGTGAAGGAAATTCTCGACGAATACGCGGCGCGCGATCCGCGCATCAAGGTCGTCTATCGTCCGACCAACGGCCACATCAGCGCGGCGACCAATAGCGCACTCGATCTGGTGTCCGGCGAATTCACCGGCCTGCTCGATCACGACGACGAATTGCATCCGCTCGCGCTGTACTACGTGGCCGAGCTGATCCAGCACCATCCGCAGGCCGCGCTGATCTATAGCGACGAAGACAAGATCACGGTCGAAGGCAAGCGCTACGACGCGTACTTCAAGTGCGATTTCAACTACGACCTGTTCCTCAGCCAGAACATGATCTCGCACTTCGGCGTGTACAGGACGTCGGTGCTGCGGGAGATCGGCGGCTTTCGCGAAGGACTCGAAGGTTCGCAGGACTACGATCTCGCGCTGCGGGTGCTGGAGGCGGCCGGTCCGCAAGCCATCCACCATATTCCGCGCGTGCTCTATCACTGGCGTGTGTTGCCGGAGAGCACGGCATCCAGCGCCGACGCGAAACCGTACGCGGTCATTGCCGCGACTCGCGCGATCGACGAGCATCTGAAGCGCAGCAACATCGCCGCGAAGGTGCAGGCAGCAGACGACGCCGTGATGTACCAGCGCATCATCTACTCGCTGCCGAAGCAGGAACCGAGCGTCGAAATCATTATCCCGACTCGCGACGGCGCCGATCTCGTCAAGCAGTGCGTCGACTCCATCCGTGAGCGCACCACGTACGGCAATTACCTGATCACGATCATCGACAACGGCTCGCAAAAGCCGGAAACTTTCGAGCTTTTCAAAAGCTACGAGAACGACGCGCGCATCCGCGTGGTCCGCGACGACTCGCCGTTCAATTATTCGGCACTGAACAACCGCGTGGCCATGGCAAGTCAGTGTGAACTTGTCTGTCTGCTGAACAACGACATCGAGGTGATTACCCCCGAGTGGCTGAGCGAGCTCGTGTCGATTGCCTTGCAGGACAACGTCGGCGCGGTCGGCGCGAAACTGCTCTACCCCGACGACACCGTCCAGCATGCCGGCGTGTTTCTCGGCATGGGCGGCCTCGCCGGCCACGGGCACAAATACCTGCCGCGCAATGCGCCAGGCTATTTCTCCCGCGCGGTGCTGCGCAATGCCGTGAGCGCAGTGACGGCAGCCTGCCTCGTGATCCGCACGAGCATTTTCCGTGAAGTGAATGGCCTCGACGAAGACCTCGTCATCGCCTTCAACGACGTCGACTTCTGCCTGCGCGTGCGCGAAGCCGGCTACCGCAATGTGTGGACGCCATTCGCGGAGTTGTACCATCACGAATCCGCGTCTCGTGGTTACGAAGATACCCCCGAGAAGATGGCGCGCTTCGTCGAAGAAATCGATTACGTCAAGAAACGTTGGGGCGACGCGCTGTGGAACGATCCGTTCTATTCGCCGAATCTGTCCATCGACTCGACCGAATTCGTGATGACGATGAGCCCTCGTCTTCCGAAATTTAAATAAAACCATGCCCCAGACTAAAGAATGGGCGGCGGAATGCCGACACCCGTCACCCAATGTCCCCTTTGCGTTGCCGAACGCAATTTACTTTCTGCTGAAGTTCCGCTCGGACCTCGCACCGTTCGAGCATCAAACCGTTGAAGGCCGGATCACGCTGTATTTCTGGTGGAAGGCCTATGGTGAGCGGGACTACCCTGACTTCGAATGGGTACTCGGTGCTCAGGACGTCGCTTATCTGCGCAAATTCGATGCGCCGGCGTTGATCGCCCTGGTGCCGGGCGCGATCGGTTTCTGGCTGGCCGGTAACGCGCCGGACATGCTCGACGAAAAAGCGTTGTTTGCCGCGCTGTTGCAGGACGATCTGGCCATCGGGCCGACCCGCGCGCGGCTGCCGCGCTTCATCCGGCTACTGGTCGACTCGCGCGCGGACCTACGCGCCAACATCGATCTCAATGTGTTTTCGGGGCAGCTCGCCGCGTTGAGCTGGTGGGAAACGCACGGCCAGTTCGAATATCCGCGGCTGACGTGGTCGCCCAATCCGGTGTGGGATGGTCTCAACGAACTGGGCAGCGAACAGCAACACGCCACGCGGATCAACGTTCCGGCATTTCTCGATCTGCTCGTCAGCAGCCGTCCCGACCTGAGCGCGGCGATGGACATGACGACGTTCACCGGCCGCCTGGGCGCGTTGATCTGGTGGGACGAGCACGGCAAGTTCGAGTATCCGCGGCTCGTCTGGCAAACCGCGTCCACGATCCTTCAGCTCAACGAAATCGAAGATGACGAGAGCGGCATGTTGATCGACATGCCGCGCTTCATCAAACCGCTTGTCGACAGCCGGCCGGACCTGCGCGGCAGTTTCGACCTGAACAGCTTCAGCGGCCGCTTCAGGCTGCTGCTGTGGTGGGATAGCCACGGCAAGCGCGAGTATCGACGGCTCGACTGGTCGACCGCGAAAATCTTCGATCGCCTGAACGAACTCGACAACGGCGACAAACGCGGCCTCTTTCGTGCGCCGCAGTTTCTGGCATCGCTGATCGGCAGTCGGCCGGACCTGCGTGCGCTCTTCGATCTGGACACATTCCTCGGCCGGATCGATGCCATGCAATGGTGGTTCGGCGGCGGATATCACGAATATCCGAGCCTGCATTGGACGCTGCAAGACAGCGTCGACGATTTGCTGCAAACGGAAAACCAGGCGACCGGCGCACTTGCATTGCCTCGGCTGCTGGTTCTGTTCAGCAAGAGCCGGCCGGACCTCTCTGCATCGTTCGATATCAACACCGAACAGGGCGCGCTTGCATTGATCGGATGGTGGTACACGTCTGGCCGGCTCGAATATCCGGGGCTACGGCATCTGCGCGTCGTGCCAACCGAAATCCGCGAGCGGGCCTCAGCCGAAAGACGCAAGCGCCAGCCGAGCCGGCAGCAGCGCCCGTTCGGCGTGAACATCGTGGGCTTCCCCCAGGGCGTACTCGGTCTCGGCGAAGACGCGCGGATGGCCGCGCAGGCATTCCAGCTTGGCGACACCGACGTCGCGCTGATCAACGCGCCAATGAGCGGACCGCCGCGCATCGATACCTCGGTCAACCATCTGCTGCGCGATGACCTCCAGTATCAGGTGAGCCTGTTCTGCCTGCCGCCGCCCGAAATGGTGCGGCTCACGCTCGAAGGCGGCCGCCGCCTGATCGAAATGGACACGTACCGGATCGGCGCATGGCCGTGGGAACTGCCTCACTGGCCGAGCGCGTTCGGGAGCACGCATGAGTTCGTCGACGAAATCTGGGCGCAAAGCCGTTTCGTGGAAGCGGTGTATGCGCGGCTCGGGCGCACGCGGGTGCGGCACATGCCGATGGCCGTCGTGATTCCGACTCCGCAGGCCATCGACCGGCGCCGCTATGGCTTGCCCGAGAACGACTTCCTGTTCTATCTGATGTTCGACGGCAACTCCTGGCTCACGCGCAAGAACCCGGTCGCGGGCATTCAGGCGTTCAAGCAGGCGTTTGCGCAGGAAACGCCCGGCGTCGGCCTCGTCATCAAGGCGATGAACGTACGCAACGACGACCCGACCTGGCGCCAGGTGCTCGAGCTGGCCGCGGCCGACTCGCGCATCCATATCGTCTCCGAACGTCTGAACCGTCAGGACACGATCGATTTCATGGCCTGCTGCGACGCATATATCTCGCTGCATCGCAGCGAGGGCTTCGGCCGTGTGATCGCCGAGGCGATGGCACTGGGTCAGCCGGTGGTCGCGACCAACTTCTCGGGCAACGTCGACTTCTGCGACGAGCAGACGGCGTTTCTCGTCGACGGCGAGCTGGTGCCGCTGCGCGCGGGCGACTACCTGTTCCATGAAGGCCAGTACTGGTGCGATCCCGACGTAAATCTCGCCGCCAGCCAGATCGCCCGCCTGTTCGGCGACGTGGCGCTGCGCGAGCGGGTGGCGCAAGCGGGACGCGAACGCATCGAACGGGATTATTCGATGGCGGCGGTCGCACGCGCGTACGCGCAGCGCCTCGATGAAATCCGCAACACGACGAGCTAACGATGAGACTGCTGATCTGTGCACAGGACATCTTTGAAGGCGACGCCGTCGGCAATCACTGCCTCGGGCTGGCGGAGATGGCCGCGCAAGGCGGCTGGGAGTCGCGTCTCTATGCGCAGAACTTCGACGCGACGGTAGCGCAGGTTCAGCCGCTCGAAACGCTGTTCGCCGACGCGACGGATCAGGATCTGCTGTACGTCAGCTATTCGATCGTCGCGCCGCTGCTCGACCGGCTGCTCGCGCTGCCTTGCCGGAAAATCTGCTACTACCACGGCGTCACCGATCCGGCGCTGCTGCGCGAGTTCGAGCCGGTCACGGCCGAACTGTGCGAGCGCGCGCTCGCGCAATTGCCGCAACTGGCCGGCTTCGACGTGATCGTCGCGAACTCGAAGCACGTCGCGCAGGATCTCGCACCGTACGTCGACGTTGCGAGCATCGTCGTGATTCCGCCGGTGTTCGATACGTTGTCGACCCTGGCCGGCAACGGCGCGGCCCGCCGCGAGCCGGACACCTTCAATATGCTGGTGCTTGGCCGCGTCGTGCCGCACAAACGGATCGAAGATGCGATCGAGGTCTGCGCGCGAGTCGCCGAAGGCGGACTCGACGCGACGATGACGATCGTCGGCAGCATGCCGAACTACGACTACACCCGGTTTCTGCTCAAAAGCGCGCGCGAACTCGGCGTACTGACGCGGATCGACTTCACCGGCATGGTCGACGACGCGGACCTGCTGTCGAGCTACGACCGGGCGTCGATGCTGCTGTCGATGAGCCGTCACGAGGGCTTCTGCATCCCCGCGCTGGAAGCCATGCATCGCGGCATTCCCGCGGTCGTGCGGGACGGTCATGCGGCCGCGGAGGTGGTGGCGGATGCGGGGCTGGTGGTCGGCACCGCTCAAACGCCGGAGCAGATCGCCGCACAGATCATCGCGTTGCGCAACGACGCGGCGGGTTGGAGCACGTTGACGCATAAGGCGTTCGAGCGGGCGCGGGCGCTGCTGGACCTGACGTGCTGGCCGCGTTGGGAGACCGTGCTTCAGCAGGCTGTGCGGGGATAGACGGGCAACGGATCTTGCGCCACCCGCTAGCGCGATTGCCCAGTGCCCGACAGATTTCTGTTTTGCGAAGCGGATCTGTCGATCAGAGCACGGCTCGGAGAAACACAGGGAGAAATGTATGACCGGCCTTAAATTCCTTCTGACAACCTATAGCACCGCCTTTACCGTCAGCGGTGGCGGCGAGTCGGAACTGGTCCAGGTTGCGGAAATCCTGAAGGCGTCGGGCGTCCATACTGACATCTACGGCATCGGCAGCCGGCCGCTCAGCTTTTACGACGGCGTTATTCATTTTTCGGTGCATGCCGACGGCCACGCGATTCTGCGAGAGGCAGCGAACAGAAACAAGCGCATCTTTCTGTGGCCGAACGTGTGGTGGCTCGAGCCCATTCCGAACAGCGAAGTCGAGCGCATCCAGGGCATCATCGGCACCGCGCACAAGCTGCTCTTCAAATCGCAAGCCGAATTCGATAATTTCACGCAGTACGTTCAGGTGCCGACGGACAAGGTGGTGATATTGCCGACCTGCGTGTCGAACCGCTTCCTCGCTCAGCCCGACCTGGATCTGATGTCGACTGTGTCGAACAGCACGGACTTCGCGCTCTGCCTCGGGCTCGTCGAACCGATCAAGAATCAGTTGCAGACGATCCGCGCGCTGAACGAAATCGGGCTGGACGGCCTGTTCGTCGGCGGCACGCGCGACGACGCGTACTATCGCCAATGCGTGGCCGAGGCCCATCCCGGCATAAGCTTCCTGCCGTTCATTCAGCCTTGCAGCGCCCTGCTTCGCTCGATCATCGCCAATTGCCGCGTGATGGTGGAGCCGAGCATCGATCCACCCGGACGATCGAGCCTCGAAGGCGCGATCATGCAGAAGCCCCTGGTGATGACCGATGGCCCCTGGCAACGCGAACATTTCGCCGACGACGTGTGGTACACCGAAGCGAATTCGGCGAGCGCGATTGCGTCCGCGATCACCAGCGCAATCGGTGACAGCAACCGCGATGAGAAAGTCGCAGCAACGTATGCCCGTGTAATGGCACGTCATTCTGCATCGACGATTGGCCCGCAGATCGCCGAAATGCTTGCACAAGAAAGTATCTGAAATGCCGAAGATTCCCCGCCTACTGGTTGTACAGCGAATCTCGCTCTCTCACGACAGACTGATGTCGCGTTCGATCGCGGCCCGCTTTGGCCCGCTGCTGGGCTATATGGCGCACAACGGGATGCTCGAGTGGGAAGAAATTGTCGAAGACGAAGTCACCGTCGGACAGTTGCGGCGTTTCGATGCGGTGCTGTTCAACAAGCACAGTTCGAATCGTGCGACCGACGTGATGCGGATGGCCAACGACCTGGGCCTGCGCACGATCTACGACATGGACGACTGGATCATCGATTTACCGATGTACAGCGTGACGGATCTGAACGACGACCTGCTGGCGAACATCACCTGGCTGATCCGCCAGGCGTCGATTGCGACCGTCTCCAATGAGACGCTGCAAAACAAGCTGCGGCGTATCAGGGCGTCGGTGGTGGTGATTCCGAACGGTTTCGATCATCAGTCGCTGCCCTCGGCGCCGTCCACATGGCACGAGTCGCAACCGCCGAAGATCCTGTTCTCGAATACCGACGGCATCAAACTCGTTCAGTTCAGAAAAGAGTTTTTCAAGGTCATCGTCGAATTTCTGGAGCGGCATCCGGACGTTTCGCTCGAATTCTGGGGCGACGGCTTTCCAGAGATGTCGCGTATTCCTCGCCTGGTGTCGAAGGGCTTCATGGAAAACTCCGCGTACAAAGCCGCGATCCGCGACGCGGGTTATATGTTCTCGATCGTGCCGCTAGGCGGGCGCGAAGATCCCGAAGAACTGTTCTTCAATAGCTGCAAGTCCTGCATCAAATACATCGATTACGGCAGTCTGGGAATTCCGGGTATCTACTCGCGCTCTCCCGTCTATGAAGAGGCGGTCACGGACGGCAAGACCGGCCTGCTGGTCAATAACGCGGCGGAAGAATGGGCCGGCGCGATGGAACGGCTGTACCAGGACCAGCAACTGCGTAATGCATTGCGAGCCGCCGCGCATGCCGACACGCACGAACGGTTCGGCCTTGCCGCACCGGCCAGAACCTTCCTCGAACTCATCACCGGCGAGAGCCCTGCCTGAACGGAAAATGCCAATATGGACCTCTTGTTGATCAGACACGGCCAATCGGTCGCCAATGAAAAAGGCTTGTTGATTTCAACCGACCAGGACGGGTTGACCGAACTGGGTAAAAAGCAGTCGGTCAACCTCGCCGCGACACTCGAACGCTTTGCGTTCCAGCCCTCGAAGATCTATTGCAGCCCGTGGGCCCGTGCGCGTCAGACCGCCGAATTGCTATTCGAGAAGTCGACGCCGATGACGTTCGACGCGCGTCTCGCCGAAACCCATCCCGGCATCTACGGATCGTGGCTCGAAGCCGATTTCAACCGCGCCTTTCCCGACTTCAACCGGGACATCCGCAACCGTTACGAAAACGGCGAGTCGCACCTCGATATGGCGCAACGCGTGCAGCAATGGGTCGAATCCGAAGTACGTCCGCAGGTGCAAGATGCGGGACTGCTCGTTGCGGTAGCTCACGGCGGCCCGATCAGCGTCGTTCTGCAACACCTGCTCGGCGTGCCGATCGAGACGCACTATCCGAGCTTTACGGTCCCGAATGCGTCCTTCACTTATCTGAAGTGGCGTCCCGATCTGCATCGCTATTGCCTTGAGCGGGCTGGCCACGTATGAACAAAACCGTTGCGATCTTCGAGCCGATCTACTCGCGCGATCAAACGCTCAACTGCGCGGAATTTCTTCCGCTCGTGCGCACTGACAATTCGCGCCCCGAATGGCGCGAGTTCAAGATTCTGATCGACATGTATCGCAACGGCGATCATCTGCGGCACGACTACACGGGCCTTTTCTCGCCTAAATTCACGCTGAAGTCGAAAATCAGCGGCGCTATGTTTATCGAGTTCGCGCAACGGCAAGCGAATGCGGATATTTGCTTTATCAATCCGTTTCCGCAACTTGCGTACTGGTCGTATAACGTCTGGATGCAAGGCGAGCACGCGCACCCGGGACTCACCCGCGCCGCGCAGGCATTGCTCGATGCGAGCGGCGTGGATATATCGATCGCGAATACACCGCGGCACGGGCCTGCATCGTTGGCGTACTGCAACTTCTGGGTTGGCTCGCGGCGGTTCTGGGACGAGTACGTTGGCGGTACGCTGGTGCCGATTGCGGACTTTCTCGAAGCCAATCCGTCGCACGAGGCAGCGCTCGCGGTGATGACGGATACGATGCATACCGATCCCGCGCCGTTTTTGCCGTTCATCATCGAGCGGCTGTTCAGCACCTACGTGTCGCTGCATCCTGAACTCTCACGCGCCGCCTACCGCTTTGACGCAAGCGACGTACGCGATTACTGCATCAACGATTTCGAAAAGCTGCTCTTCGATCGTATGCGCGGAAAAATCGACGAAGCGGATGCCGCCGGGGCGTTCTCGCCCGCGCTGGTGGAACAGATGGATACGGTCTGTGCTTTGTGGCAAAAGCACTTCTTCGATTTCTACGCGACACGGCCGCATCCTCATACGGGGCAGCCCGTGAGCTTGGGGTAGGTCGTTCGGCCTCGTATGCTCTCAGTCCGGCGCGCAGTTGATCGAAGAGTCGCTGTATCGTGCTGCGTGCAGCCATCGCGCCATTGAATCCCACATTCGGGAACAAACAGAATATTTTTGTAATGCCGTAAGCGTAAGATATTCTGTCAACCATGTTCGATAAAACGAGCCGTCGCAAAGCGGCCAGCCAATAACGAATCGTTAAATTATTGGCTCTTCCACGGACAACATAACGCCTATTCCGAACACGCTACCGAAGAATTCCAGTTCATCTTACGGAGGCAGTATGACGAATGAAGTCGATGGCCACGGTGTCCTTTCAGTTCGAGATCAGCGGCGTAACCGCCTTCTACGCGGCTTAAATATTAGGGACAGCGTCGGCATCGAAATAGGACCGCTATGTTGGCCACTCGTACGACGCAGCGACGGCGGGGAAATCATTTACGTCGACCACACGGACACACCGCACCTTCGTGAGAAATACAGGAACGACCCCAACCTCAACGTCAATGAAATTGTCAATGTCGACGCAGTATGGGGACGCAATACCCTCCATCAAGCGGTCAAGGGCCGGTATGTCGATTATGTCGTCGCCTCGCATGTCGTCGAACACGTTCCCGACCTGGTGACGTGGCTCAAGGAACTGGCATCCGTCCTCAAGCCCACCGGTGAAGTGCGTCTCGTGGTCCCGGACCGCCGCTACACCTTCGACTATTTCCGCCGCGAAAGCCGCCTGCCCGAAGTGCTCGCGAGTTATATCGCCCGAGCTCGTATCCCTCAGCCCTACTCGATCCTGGATTGCTGCCTGGCCGCGGTCGAAGTCTCCGCCGTAGACGCATGGCAAAATCGGGTTAACCCGAGCTGGGCAAAACGCCATCACACATGGGAAGCCGCGCTGGGACTGGCGGAAGACGCATTCAGGAACGGCACGTATCACGACATACATTGCTGGGTCTTCACGCCACGCTCGTTCGCACGACTCATCGCCGATCTTTGCAGGATGGGGCTGCTGGACTTCGCCTGCGAAGATTTCAGCGACACGCTCGTCAATGACCTCGAGTTTTCCGTCGTCATGCGGCGCTCAAGCGACCCTGAACATATTGCCAATAGCTGGTCGCGAATGGCGCAATCGGCCCGCGACGCGACGCCTGGCGTCCCGTTCTGGCGAGCACGTCGCAAGCTCGAGGAACTCCGCGCCGGCCATGGCGATAGTCCGATCGTGCCGCGCGTGGGTGGCCAGCACAGCGAACTGGATCCCAGCGAACCAGTCGCGATGCCGCCGGATTTTGATCCGAGTGCCTATCTCGAGGCCAACCCGGACGTTGCCGCAGCTGGCGTGGACCCCGTGGTTCACTATCGGCAATTCGGATGGCGCGAGGGCCGCTCAATCCGGCCATCTTCCGCCGCATGACACCGCAACCCGCGTAACGCCGAACGGCGATCACGCCCTATGCATCTGGCAAGCGCTGTGATGGGCTAATAGACGCCCCCTCGGGACTTTGCTATCGTTTCACGTTCAAAAATATGCGAGTCGAGGGGAAATTGCGGAAGATATTGCCTGTTTGGACGATGCTCATCGCGGCCCTTATGGTCGTTACCACGTTATTGGGAGCGATCCGTTATTTTTCCGCTATCCCGTTTGCAGATCAGTGGGACGCATATATCGGGTTTATCCATGCTTTATACGATGGGGGTTACCGTGCCTGGTGGGACCCTCAGATGGAACATCGCATCGTTTTTTCCCGTGTTTTATTCTGGTTCGACTACAAAATCTTTGGCGCGCTGAACGTCTTTTCCGTCATTTCAGTATTCGTGCTGATGGTCCTGCTATGTGCAGCCCTGATCTACGAAAACTGCAAGAATGGCGTTCGCGAAAATCGCTGGTTTGTCGGCTTCATGACGATAGGCCTGATGTTCTCGTGGCTTCAGTATGAGAATTTCACATCCGGTTTTCAAAGCCAGTTTATTTCCGTGTATCTCTTCGCGATGCTCGGATTCGCCAGATTTTCCAGAAGCGATCGCCACAGACTTCCCATGGCAGTGTTATTCGCGCTGATGTCTATTCTCAGTATGGCGAATGGATTGGCGGTCTTGTTCGTGATGGCGGTTCAGGGCGTCTTACTCAAGAGGCCTCGACGCGAAATTCTGTCTCTGGGTTTGATTGGAGCTATTGCTGCCGCTATTTATTTGCACGGCCTCAGGCTTAATCTGCTGCCCGTGCCGCCCGAGTTGGCCCACGCGCATCTGGTTTCGCTACGATATTTCTTCATCTTCCTCGGCAATCCGGCTACCTATCTGGGCTTGGGAAATCTCGCAGCGGGCATCTTCGGGCTGCTAATGTTTGCAATAGCCGCCGTCGTCGTTTTGTGGCTGTTCGCGACCAAGGCCATCACTCCGTACCGGTCGTTTCTGATCGCGAGTTACGGCTTTATTATCGCTTCCGCCATTGGTGTTGCGCACGGCCGCTGGATGATAGGGTTCGATTCGGCGCACGACAGCCGCTACACGACACCTGCGTTGCTGGGCTGCGTGCTGCTCGTGACGCTACTGCTTGAAGTGCTGCCCCGTCGGCGCGTGCTTGTCGCAACAGCGACAGCCCTTTTCGCGACTGCGTTGCTTCCGCTGCAACTCGTGACGATAGGTCACACCGAACTCATGCCTCATTTTGTTCGGGGTAGCATCTATGACTGGAAGCTTGCCGTGCTCGGCGCGAAGATCGGCCTCGATCATCCCGAGTTCGCTGCCAAGTTGTTTCCGCCCTCCGCGCATGAACGATTTTTGAATCAGGCTTCATTCGCTGCGGCGATGGATATCGGCCCCTATGCTTCAGGATGGCTTCACGATGCGGGCATCGTCAAATACGACAGTCAGTTGCGCGACGATTCCTTGTGTGTTGGATTCCATGAGCATACCGGCACGGACGCGATTGGCCGCAACGCTACCGGCTGGGCCATTGCGCAACAATATCGTCAGCCGGCGACACTCATCGTTCTGACTAACGAAAACGGCGACACGGTAGGCTATGGCGTCACCGGAATGGAAAGAAAGGACGTCGCGAAGCAGACTAACGGACCTGCTGATGCGGGCTGGTATGGATTCGCGAAAAACGGACCCGGCAACCTGCAGGCTTTCGCTTACGTTGGCGGTAAGTTCTGCAGCCTGAAGTCTCTCGCCAATTAAAAACGCCACTTCAGATCGGCGATGAAAGACGACTGCTCCTCATGGTAATTCGTGAGGGCAATCGTCTTCCGCAAAACCTGAGGCATTTGAATGCGTAGTTGCCTCAAACGCCATCGGTATTATTCGCTGGCGGCCGCATCGACTTTCATTGTGTTATTTATCGTTCCGCCGCCCCCGCTGACCGCTACTTAAAAGTCAGCTTCTTGTGCCCGATATAACTCGTAAAAACAGGCACCACCACGCCGACAAAGTGAGCAATCTCTTTCGGATGCCAGCTCACATTCAGCCATGGCAGCACGTAATAAGCGAGCACCACGCTGACCGCCCATGTCTGCAGCACGGCAACGATATTCACGAGCGTGAAGAACACCGCCGACTGCCACGTCGGACGCTCGCTATCCGTGAAGACGAACAGCTTGGTCAGCACGAACGCCGTGATCATGCCGGCGATATACGCGACCACGATCGCCGCCGAAAACGGCATCCAGTGATTGAAGACAATGCGGCTGCCGAAATTCACCGCGGCCGCCACGCCTCCCGCCAGCAAAAACTTCAGGAATTGCGGCGACGCCCGTTTCCGCTTGACGCTCAGTAATTCGGTCGTCATACCATTTTCGCCATTTTGCGCGCGAGCCCGATACTCTCCGAAATGCCGCGGTCTTCCGGATAGTAGTAGGACGTATCGGCCACGAGCAGCCCCTTCACCGGCAACTGGATAGGCGGCAGGCGATCCAGAAAGCCCGGCTCGCAAATCGGCTGCGCGTAGCGATAACGGCTCGCCCGGACCTCGATGAAGTCCTGCTCCGTCAACGCCGGATTGATCCGCATCAGATAGCGTTTGACCTTATCGACGAATACGCTGTCCGCTTCCTGGTACTTCGCGTGCTCGCCCGGCATATAGAACGGGACATACACGATGTGTTCGTCGAGCGGCCGCAGATTGGTGTATTCGACGATCCCCGGAATATCCATCTCCGGGTCGTTCACGTTCAGCCAGAAATTCTCGGTCACCGCCTTTTTCAGCTTCGCGATCACGCAGACAACCGCCACGTTCTTGACGCTGCGGAACGCCGCCGCCACATCGGCCGGCAAATCGGGCATGACGCGCGGCACATACGGCAACGGAATCGTGCTGATGACCTTGTCGAACGGCAGCATTTCTCCGTTCACCTGCACACCCGTGACCGCGCCATTCTCGATAACGACCTTCTGCGCCGGCGACGTCAGCCGGAATTCGCCGCCGTTTGCCTCGATATAGCGCCGCATTCCTTCGAGCAGCGTATCCGAGCCGCCCTCCAGATAGCCGAGCTTCTCGCGAAACAGATCGTAGCGAGACCGGCCGATACGGCGAATCCGGCTCCAGATCCATGCCGCCGACAGGTTGTACGCGTAGTCGTAAAACTTGTAGTCGAACAGCTTGCGCCACAGCACTTCCCACGCTTCCTCGCCGATCCAGCGGCGAATCCAGCCGGACGCCTCCACATGGTCCAACGGCTTCCAGTCGTTGCGCTTGGTCGACAGGAAAGCATGCAGGCCGTAGCGGATTTTCGCGCTCAGGCTGAGGCCCTTGAACTTGAGCAGCGCGATCGGATTGCCCCACGCCTGCACATGCCCCTGGTAGTAGTAGCCCATCTTCGTCTCGACCCATTTCAGCTGGTCTTCGATGCCTAGCTCGCTCAGCACCTCGAAGAAAGCGTGATCGGAGATCGCGTGAAAATGGTAGTAGCGTTCGATCGACAAGCCGCCGAAGTCGAAGCACGCAGCCATCCCGCCGACCCGGTCGTCCGCTTCGAAGATCACCGGTTTGCGGCCGTCCTTCACCAGTTGATACGCAACGCCGAGTCCCATCGGCCCCGCGCCCAGCACCGCAATTTTTTCGTTGCTCATACTTACGTCCAGTTCAGAATTCGAGCGCGATCTGGCTATAGACCGGATCGTTGAAGGTTTCGTCCACGGCGTTGGCGAACGACGTGGCCTTGATGCCGAAAATACCTTCCCAGTCGATGACTTCGAACTCGTCGCCCGCGGTCAACGCCTTCAGCTGCGCCGCGGTAAACGGCGGATTCTTGTCGAACAGCGCGTAGATCTTCAGCAACACGTAGAACAGTCCGTACGGAATACGCACGATCGCGCAGCGCGCGCGGGTCGCCCGCTTGATCTGCCGGATGATGTCGATATAGTCGACCTGCTCGAGGCCGCTGATATTGAACGCCGCCCCGCTCTTGCGCGATTCGATGCAACTGATGATCACGTTGCAAAAATCGCCCGCATAGAGCGGCTGACGCATATAGCGGCCGCTGCCGGGAATCGGAAACACCGGCACGCGTTGCATGAAGCGCGACAGCCAGCCCAGATGCTTTCTGTCGAACCAGCCGAACATCAGCGTGGGACGCAGCACCACGCATTCGATGCCCGACGCGAGCACGATCTCTTCCTGTTTCCGTTTGGTGTCCGTATAAAAATCCTTGGCCACCGAATTCACGACGGAGGAGCTGATGTGAACGGTATAGGGCACGTTGTAACGCTTGATCGCGTCGAGTACCAACTCGGTCGACGTGATGTTGTTGCGGATAAACGGCTCGATGGTCGGGCCGCCGATCTGCGCCTGCAGCATCACGACGACTTCCGCTCCGTCGAAATGGCGTACCCAGTCACCCGGTTCCGCGAGATCGGCGTACTCGATCGTCAGGTCCGGATGCACGCTTCTCAGCACCTCGAGATTGGAGCGACGCTTGTCGAGCACCACGAGATTCGTGTAGCCGCGCTGCTTGAGCCGTGCGACGAGGTTTTGGCCAACCAGACCCGCGCCGCCGGGAAGAATGATGCGTGTATTGTTCATTGATCTGTCGTTAAGCTAATCGTCGAAAGGCCGGCAACCAGGGTCTACCGAGCTCGAATCCGTCATTGTAAAGGGTGCGGAAAGCGGCTCTTTTGCGCGGCAGGATGCGAGGCGCGAGAGCCTCGCCGCCGGACGTGCCGGCACGCAGGCGGCACTTCGCCTACAACGAGGTCCGTTTGAACAGGAAGCCGGGCACCGAGCGGATGATCAGCATGATTCCCGACCAGAACCACGGCGTATAAATCGAATCCTTGCGTCGCCCGACGGCACGCACGATGTCGTTCGCCACCCGCTCCGGCGTGGCCACGAGCGGGCCCGGCAGCGGCATGCCGGCGGTCATCGGCGTATCGACGAAGCCGGGCTTGATCGTCAGCACGTGCACGCCGGACTTGAAGAGACGCGCGCGCAAGCCTTCGCAGAACGTGCTGACTGCCGCCTTCGCGGTGCCGTACACATAGTTCGACGGGCGGCCACGATCGCCGGCCACCGAAGAAATCACCGCGATGACGCCCGTCTTCGCACTCTCCATCAGATTGGCGAGCGGCGTCAGCAACGCGATCACCGAAAGACCGTTGGTGGACAGTTCGCGCAGCGCGACTTTCACATCCTGTTCGCAGGCCTTCTGGTCCGACAGCGTACCGTGCGCGATCAACGCCACATCGATGGCGCCGAGCGCGGATGCGCAGGCATCGAGCATCGGCTGGTGGCCGTCGAAATCGTTCATGTCGAGCACGTGGCTCGTTGCCGAAGCGGCGCCGCGCGCCACGAGATCGGCGCAAATCTGCTCGAGGCGCTCCGCATGCCGCCCGACGAGGAACAACGCCGCGCCCTCGGCCGCCCAACGGCGCGCACAGGCGATGGCAATGGCGGATGTCGCGCCGACTATCAGGACTTTTTTCATGTCTGTGTGGTTCTCTGCCAAAAACGTGACATCAACGCGGGATCGCGCAATGCCTCCAACCGGCGCCATTGTGGATAGGCGGCCTGGAAATCCTGTGCCGACATATGCGCGTCTTTCGCCGGATAGATGCGACCGCCCGCTTCTCGGACGATCGCATCGAGTTGTTCGAACAACACGCGGTTGCCTTCGTCATGCTGCGGAAAATCCAGCGCGAGCGACGCGCCTTCCATCGGGAAAGACAGGAGCCCCGGAGAAATCTGGTCGCCGCAGCGCTTGAGCACGGCGAGAAACGAGCCGGTGCCGCTCTTGCCGATCGTCTCCAGGATCGCGTGCATCGCATCGCGCGAGCGATCCTGCGGCAGCACGCATTGATACTGCTGGAAACCGCGCCGGCCATAAATGCGGTGCCATTCGAGCAGGCTGTCCAGCGGATAGAAGTAGCTGTCGTAATCGACTTCGCTGTACACGGTCTTACGCTGCTGGCGCTGGTAGTACAGCGTGTTGAACGCGCGCAGCGTCAGCGGGTTGATCAGCGAGATCGGCGGCGTGAGCGGCACGGTCTTCTTTTTCTTCACCGGCACGTCGAGTCCGCCCGTCTGCGCATGATCGCCGACCATGAAGATGCCGCGGCCCAGCGCGGCGCCGCGGCTCAGGCAATCGATCCACGCCACACTGTATTCATGCCGGCTGTCGAGCTCCTCCGACAACGCGAAGAACTCGTCGAGGTTGGCGAAGCGGATGCTCGTCACCGAGATGCGGCTCGAGCGGATCGGCATGAGCTGAATTTCCACCCACTCGATCACGCCGGTGAGCCCGAGACCACCGATCGTCGCGGCAAAAAACTCGGTGTTGATCTCCGGCGAGCATTCGAGCGGCGCGCGCTCCGAGCGCAGCAACGAGAACCGCCGCACGTGACGGCCAAACGTCCCTCTCACGTGATGATTCTTGCCGTGCACGTCGTTCGCGACGGCCCCGCCGAGCGTCACGTATTTGGTGCCGGGCGTGACCGGCAGCATCCAGCCGCGCGGCACGGCGACCTGCAGGATTTCGTCGAGCGTCGTGCCGGCTTCCGCGCGCAACACGCCGGTTTGCCAGTCCGCAGCGATCAGGCGATCGAGCGGCCGTGTATGCACGACCTGATCGCTGGCGGCGAGGCAGCTATCGCCATAACTACGGCCATTGCCGTAAGCGAGCGTCGTGCCGTTCGCGCGCGCGACATCGCGCCAGACCGACTGAAGCGCATCGCGCCACTGCACCGGATGTCCCGCCTGCGGGAAGTTCGGGTAACGCCCCCAGGAGCTCAGCGCCTTCGTCATATCGCCAGCCAGAACACGAAGCCCGTCAGCGCGACCACGAGCAGACTGGTCCGGTCTTTCGCCGCAAAGACGACGGGATCGTCATGCATCAGTCCGCGATGCGTGATGAGCCAGGTGCGGCTGATCCAGTAGAGCAACAGCGGGCAAGCCAGCCAGATGACCTGCGGATGGCTGTACAGATGGGTCGTCTTCGAGTCCTGGATGTACAGCGCGAGCACCAGCACCGACAGATAGCCTGAAGCCGCACCAAGCGACGAGATCATCGGCAGATCGTCGGCCACATAGCCGCGACCGCGCGCCTTCGCTCCGCCCGCCGCGCGCGTCGCATGCAGCTCGGCATAACGCTTCACGAGCGCGAGGCTCAGGAACAGGAACATCGAAAAGCCCAGCAGCCAGAACGTCAGCGTCATCCCGAACGCCGCCGTGCCGGCGATGATGCGGGCGGTATAGAGCATCGCCAGCACGACGACGTCGAGAATCACGCGGCGCTTGAGCAGGAACGAATACGCCATCGTCAGCACGTAATAGCCGGCGAGCACCGCGGCGAAGCGCCATGGCAGCCAGATCAGCGCGCCCGCGAACGCGCCGATCGCCAGCACCGGAAAGGCCAGCATGCCCCAGACGATCGACAATGCGCCGGACGCAAATGGCCGCCGGCGCTTGGTCGGATGATGGCGGTCGTCTTCGAGATCGAGCAGATCGTTCAGCAGATAGACGCTCGACGCGCACAGCCCGAACAGCACGAACGCGAGCACGCCGCGCAGATCGAGCGCGAGCGACGACACCGCGTGCGAGGCGAGCAGCGGAATGAAGATCAGCAGATTCTTGAGCCACTGATGCATGCGCAGCGCTTTGAGCCACACGCGCAGCGGATTCCTGCGCGTTTCCAGCACGCTCTCGACGTTGCCGATTTTCTGCGCGCGCCGCTCGACGCCGAACGCCGGATTCACGACATACGCGCGCTCCGCGGCCTCCCACACGGCGATGTCGTCGTGTGAGTTGCCGGCGTAGTCGAAGCCCTTGTCGCCGAACTCGCGAACCAGTGCGTCGCGCTTGCGGCCGGAGGACAGATTCACCTTGCCGTCGGTCGCGAGCGTCTTGTCGAACAGACCGAGATGGCCCGAGATGGCCTCCGCGTAACGGGCATCGCTGGCCGTCGCGAGCACCAGCGAACGGCCCGCCGCGCGCTCGTGCCGAAGCCATTCGATCACCTTGGGGTCGTACGGCAAGGTCGCGACGTCGACATGCGTCGCCTCCGAGAGCTTCGCCTTCAGATGCGCCTTACCACCCTGCGCGAGCCACATCAGCGGTTGGTAGAAGCGCAGCGGATGGGCCTTCAGAAAGGCGAACCCCGTCTCAATAAGCATGTCCGACCGGATCAACGTGCCGTCCAGATCGACGGCCAGTGTCTTCCATTGCATTTCGCTAACCCTTCCCCTGGTGGCTTTGCGTCACGTCCTGGTACAGCGCACTATAAGCCTTGCCGAGCGCTTCGCCGGAAAACAGCCGTTCATAGCGGGTGCGTGCAGCGCGCCCCATCGCGGCGGCAAGTGCGTCGTCGGCGAGCAGCGCGTTCATGGCGCGCGCCAGGTCTGGCGCCTGTTCTTTTGCGACGACCCAACCCGTCACCCCATCCTCATTCACAAACGACGTTCCCGAGCCCACTTCGCAGCACACCATCGGCTTGCCGAACATCGCCGCTTCGACCAGCACCATGCCGAACGCTTCCGAGCGCAGATGCGACGGCAGCACCATCGCACGGCAGCCCTTCAGCAGCGCGACCTTTTCCTCGTGCGTGACCTGGCCGGCAAATACGACGTTGGTCGCGCCGTGCTGCTGCGCCAAAGCGGCGAGCCGCTCGCGCTCGGGCCCGGAGCCCGCGATCACGATCTTCGCCTTCACCTGCCGCGCGGCCTCGACGAGCGTGTGCAGCCCCTTGTAGTAGCGCAGCACGCCGAGCGCCAGAAAATAAGGCTCGCCATCGGCGAGACCCAGCCGCGCTTCCAGGTTGCGCTGCGCGTCGGCCGGTTGCGGCACGTCGCGGTAATCGATGATGCCGAGCGGAATCGTCTTCAGGCGCTCCTTCGACACGCACGCCGCCAGCGTCTCGCTGGTGCGCGCATAGGCCGGCGAGGTCGCGACCACCGCCGACATACTGCGCAGCGTGCGGCGCATCAGCGGACCATAAACGGCGCCGAGCAGCTTCTGCCGCACGATGTCCGAGTGATACGTCATCACCGTCGGCTTCTTCGTGCGCCCGAGCAGATGCAGCACGTCGGCGAACGGCCACGGAAAATGGAAATGCACGACGTCGGCCCACCCGGCCATCTCGCGATATCGGCTCACCGAGCCAGGCCCGCCGAGGTCGCAGGAAGCCGGCGCGGCCCAGGACTTCTCGCGAATCACCTGCCCTTCCGGATAATCGACCACCGTCGGCGTCGGGTTCGGCGACAGCGTCAGGATGCGCGCGTCGACGCCGCGCTCGCGCGTCGACAGCGCAATCTGGCGGATCGCTTCCTGCAAGCCGCCGGGCGGATCCGGGAAGTAGGTGCGGTACACATGAACGACCCTCACGTGCGCACCTCCGCGCCCGCTTGCCGCGCGCCGCTGCCGCCTGCTGGCGGGCAGTGGAACGTGATCGCCAGCATCTTGTCGAGCCGCGCTTCCCACGTATTCTCGCCAACCGCCGTGCGCGCTTCCTCCTCGCTCAGCTTGCCGCGCGCGAGCTGCTTTTCGATCGCCGCGATAAACGCATTTGCATCGCCGCCGACTTCGAGACCCTCGCGCGGCTCCTTCGCGAAATCGAGCGGCGTCGACACGACCGGCAAACCCGCCGCGAGATATTCGTAGAACTTCATTGGAAACATCGAATGCGTGTATTCGTTGATCAGCGTCGGCAGCACACCGACCCGCATGCCGCGCAAATATCGCGGCAGTGCCTGATACGGCCGATAGCCGAGCAGATGCACGTTCGGCAGTCGCGCGAGTTGCGCGAGCAGTTCGCTGCGCTGTCCTTCGCGTTCCTCGCCGATGATCACCCACTGCCATTGCGGCCGCGCCTGCGCGGTTTGCAGCAGCAGCGGAAAGTCGACCTTGAAGTCCGACAGCACGCCGTGATAGACGAGCCGCGGCTCGGCGATCGCGGCCAGCTCCGCGGGCAACGGCCCCTCCGCGCGCGCTTCCCCGAAGTGCGCGGCATCGACCACGTTGCCGAAAAAGTGCGTGTTGGGATTGAACGGCAGGCACACGTCCTTGAGCGACTGCGCGGTCGTGAACACCGCCTCGCAGCGCCCGAGCAGCGCCTGCTGCGCGTTGCGGAACGCGTCGACGTCGACGCCCGGAATCGCCGCGATATCGTCGACGCAGTGATAGACGAGCGGCCCGCGCGGCAGCGTCGCGATCGAATCGAGCATGTACGGGTGGTAAGTCCACACGACCGGCTTGTCGTAACGATGTGCTCTTGCGAAACGGTTCACCGAAAACCGCAGCATCGCCTGATTCAGCGAGCGCACGAACGGCAGATGATGCCCCGCCGGCACCATCAGCGGCGACAGCACCCAGAGGTTGTCGGCACGCCGCGGCGGCCCGAGCACGAGCGACTGCACGCCGCGCCACAAACGCCGCCACAGCCGCGACCAGTCGCGACCGCTAGCCACTTTCGGCGAGCGGAAGCCGACGCTTTCCACGTACAGAATCCGCCAGCCGCGCGCGGCCAGAATGCTCGCCGTGTGCTGCTTGTTGGTCCAGTACGGTTCGTCCCAGTCGGCGGTCGAAAACAGTACGCAGTCTTGCGCGGGAAGCGCGGCGGTATTGCGCTCAACCAACGAACACCTCGACCGGTCGGCCATGCAGGCTGTCGACGATGCGTTTCGACGCCAGCCCGTCGCCATACGGATTCGCGCGATCGCGCAGCGCCGCGCGCCGCGCCGGGTCGTCGAGCCAGCCGATCACCGCACTTTCGATACTCGCCGCGCTCTGGCCCGCCAGCGTCGCGAAACCGGCATCGACGCCCTCGCGGCGCTCGGTGTGATTGCGCATCACGACGACCGGCACGCCGAAGGTCGGTGCCTCTTCCTGGATGCCGCCGGAGTCGCTGACCACGACCGCGCTATTGCTGATCAGATGCAGGCTGGTCGGATAGTCGACCGGCTCGATCAGCGCAAGGTTAGGAATCCCGTCGAGTTCGCGATGCACGGGACCGCGCACCGCCGGATTCAAATGCACCGGAAACACCCAGCGGTAATCGCTGTAGCGCTGACACAGATCGCGCAGCACGCGGCAGATGTCCTGCAGCACGTCGCCGAAATTCTCGCGCCGGTGGCACGTCACCAGCACGTGCTGTTGCTGCGCGCCGTGCCACGCGGGCAGCGGACTCGCCGGCGGCGCGACGCGCCAGCTCGCGCGCACTTCGTCGATCGCATCGACGACCGTATTGCCGGTCACCAGAATCTTTTCCGCGGCGACGCCTTCGGCAAGCAGGCTGTCACGCGCACGCGAGGTCGGCGCGAAATGCAGCGTCGCGATACGGCCGAGCAGGCTGCGGTTCGCTTCCTCGGGAAACGGACTCGCCAGATCGCCGGTACGCAGCCCCGCCTCGACGTGGCCGACGCGAATGCCGCGCTGGAACGCCGCGAAGCCCGCGCAGAACGCGGTCGTCGTATCGCCCTGCACGATCACCCAGTCGGGACGCACTTCGTCGAGCGCGCGATCGAGCGCGGCGATCAGACGCGACGCGAGCGCGTTCAGCGATTGGCCCGGATGCATCGTGTCGAGCGTGAGGTCCGGCTCGATGCCGAAAAATTCCAGCGCTTGCGCGGCCATGTCCTTGTGCTGTCCGCTCGCGCAGACGATCGTCTCGAACTCGCCACGTAGCGCCCGCACCAGCGGCGCGAGCTTGATGACCTCGGGCCGCGTGCCCATCACCACCATTACTTTCATTGCAGTGCTTTCCCCGCTTCGACCTTGGTATGAGTGCCCCGGAATTCGACGCCGAGCATCAGCGGCGACGTCGCGGCACACGGCATGACGACGCGAAACACGCCGTCTTCCTCGACGATCTGCGCGAGCGAGCGCATCCGCAGAAAATCGAGCGCGGCCTCTTCGTGCAGGAACAGCGGCCGTTGCGCTTTGCCGCGCATGTAGGCGATCAGCTGCTCGTGCGCGTCGATGCGCGCGGCCTCGTCGGACCAGCCGTATGCGTAGCGCTCGGAGAACGGATGGTCGAGATAGCCGAACAGCGTGTTGGTGGCGTAAGCGAGGTCGAACGCCTGCTTGAAGACCGCGAGCGGATCGCCCTCTTTCAGCATGCAGTCGCCGTGCAGCATGCACTGCTGGCTATGGGCGACGAAGCCCGCCGACAGACCGGCCAACGCGCCGCCGCGCGCGCTCAGAAACTCCGGATCGTTGCGGATGATGCCGCCGATACAGCCCGCGTAGCCCGCGTCGGCGAGGCCGCGCATCGCATACGGCGGCGACTGGTGAAACGGCGATACCGCGTAGCGCACCGGCACGCCGGTCGCGCGTTCGAGCAGATGGGCCGAATGCGCGCCTTCCGCGAGCGCGGTGTCGTAGCTGCCGCCCCAGTTCGGCGCGTGCGTGGCCGTGTGCGAGAGCACCGCGCCTTGCCGCCGGTCGGCGAGCAGTTCGCGCAGGATCTCGTGCTGCCCTTCGCGCTCCAGATTCCGCGTATGCACCGCGAGCGAAAACGGCACGCCGAGACGCTGGTAGGCCTGCCACAGCGGCCGCGCCGATTCGACGTCCTCGTCGCAATCGAGCCGCGACGTGATCGCCGCATCGTAGCCCCACGGCAGTTCGCTCAGCACCGGCTGACACGGCAGCGCATCGGCACGATACGCCGACAGGAACTGCTCGACCAGGCGCCATTCGAACGAATCGCACGGACCGACCGGACGGTTGAACCACAGCACACCCGACGTACCCGCATCCCACAGCGCCGCGTACGCGAACTGCCGCTCGCCGTTCACGACGACCGCCGCCAGCTCCGCTTCGGCCGGCACCTCGGCGGCTTCCGCGAGTGCCCAGATCGAGCCGTCGGCGCGAATCGCGCCGTAGCCGAGGTTGTTCCATTCGTCGGTGAAGTCGAAGCGCTCGAACGGCCGATGCCAGGCCGCGCCGCCCAGTGTCTGCGCGAGCGCGCCGTAGCGCACCGCCGCCGCGCTTTCGCGCGACTCGCCGCACGGCGCCGACGCGCTGCGGCTCGCGTCGCCGAGTTCGGCCGGCAGGCTCGCCGGCCGGTAGCGCAGATAGTCGGCCAGCGCGATCGGCATATGGCCGAACACGATCAGCTTGCGCGGGCGCGCGTTTCCGTTTCCGTTCCCGGTCACGTAGGCGATCAGGTCCGCGCTCCACGCATCGGGCGCGTCGACGGCGACCACCACGTCCGGGGCCATCTCCTGCAGCATATTGCGCGTGATCGTCTGCGCCTGGGTCGCGCTGACCGAGCGCCGCAGCGCCGCCAGCACGTGCTGCCCCGCTTCGGCGCGCGTATCCGGAAACGCGACGCCGATCATGCGCTCACCACGTGGCGGAATTTCGCGCGACTGCCCACGCGCACGAAATCGTCGTGACCGACATAGGCGATCGTGAACGCGTCCTGCCAGAAATGGCGCAGCTTCGCGGTCGTCTCTTCCGCATTCGCATGCGGTTCGAGCACGATGCGCAAGGTGGGCGGCGAGGTGCGCAGATCGATCTGGAATTCCTGGATTCCGCCGACGCGGTGATCGAGCATGTCCTGGATGTGATGGGTCGGATGCGCGACGCCGTTGATCGGCACCACGTCGTGAATCCGTCCGACCACGTCGGTCAGGAAAAAGCCCTTGTCCGTCTCCTGCACGCGCGCGAGGTCGCCGGTCGTGTAGCGGATCAGCGGCATCAGCCGGTTGCGGAAACCGGTGAACACGAGTTCGTGCGCGCCGTCGGGGTTGTCGGGCGCGACGCGGCTTTCGGGCCAGCCTTCCGATTCGAGAATCTGGAAGCCGCCTTCATGGCCGTCGAGTTCGTAGGCCATCACGCCGAGTTCGGCGAGACCGTAGCGGTCGATCACGCGGCAGCGCAGCGCCTTCGCGATCATCTCGCGCGCATGCGGCTCCAGCAGCTCGCCGCTCGACTCGAATACCTTGAACGCGTTGCCGCCGCCGTACTTGCGATCGACGTAGCAGGCGAGCGCGTACATCGTCGACGGATGCGAGTGCGCGAGGTACGGCCGGCGACGCTTCAGCGTGCGCCACATTTCCTCGAGGCCTTCGTCGTCGATGCGATCGAAGAAGATGTTGCTGCGGTTCATCGCGAAGCACTTGAAGTCTTCGCGCGACGGCCATTCGGGCACGGCCTGATCCGGGAAGCGGCACGCGAAGTGCAGCTCCGAGCGATGACGCAGCTTGCCGATGCGTTCGCGGCAATAGCTGGTGACCGCCGACGAATAATCGGCGCCTTGCTGGTCGTAGTAAATGACCGTCGACAGCCCGGTCGAGCCGCCGGTCTTGCACGCGTGATGCTTGCCGGCTTCGAGCGGCCCCGACAGCAGACGCGGCCCCTGCTCGCGGATGATGTCCTTGGTCAGATACGGCAGCTCTTCCAGATAGCGTGGATCGTCCTTGACCTTCAGCGGATCGAACTGCTTCGCCTGAAACAGATCGCGATAGTAAGGCACCTTCGCGCCGGCGAATTCGAGCGTCGCGGCGAGCCGTTCGAGCGCGATGCGGCGACGATGCGGCATCGGCAGCGTGTAGTGCTCGCGCAGTTCGCGGATTTTCGGGCGCACGTTGCGCTTTTCTGCGCTCTCCGCAATCGGATACGCAATATAGCCGCCCGCGAAACCCTTCAGCGTGCGAAACGGCTGGCGCACGAGCAGAGATTCGGAGTAGCGCAGGAATGGGTGATTAGCTCGCATGAAATTCGAACCTTGTTACGCCTCGGGTCGGGCCCGAGGGTGTTTCTGGACTGCGTTGTCTGAAGCGCGCGCTTCGGATGGCGCGGCTGCCCGATCGTGTTACGCGACGCTCGCCATGCTCTTCGCCCGCCCGGTAAGCCCGGCGGATTTCCGATCCCGCGACGTTGGCACGGTGGCCGCCGTGCTGTCGCGCATGGGGTGGGCGCCAGCCTTGCACTTGCAGAGCTGGCGCCGGCGGTCTTAGTGCGGCATCTGCGCGGCCTGACTGACGAGCGGCTCGTCGGTCTTTGCCGGCGGCGTCACCGGTTCGTCGGCGACCATCTTGCCGTGCTCCATCGAGATCTTGCGATTGCACACGCGCGCGACGAGCTTCGGGTCGTGCGAGGCCACCACCAGCAGCGCCGCCTTGCCGACGAGGCTCTCGAGACGCTCGGCCGCCTTCACGCTGAACTCGGCGTCGCCGACGCTCAGCCACTCGTCCATGATCAGGATGTCGGCTTCGACGCTCGTCGAGATCGCGAACGCGAGGCGCAGCATCATCCCGCTCGAGTAGGTCCGCACCGGCAGATTCAGGTAGTCGCCGAGTTCGCTGAAGTCGGCGATCTCGTCGATCTTGCTGCGGATGCGCGCGGGCTTGAGCCCGTCGAGAATGCCGCGCAGATAGATGTTTTCGAAGCCGGTCGCGTCGGGGTCGAGGCCCATCGACACGTCGAGCAGCGAGGCGATCTTGCCCTGCACTTTCAGCTCGCCGCGCACCGGCGCATAGACGCCCGACAGCGTGCGCAGCAGCGTCGTCTTGCCCGAGCCGTTGTGGCCGATCAGGCCGACGCGCTCGCCTTCGCCGAAGGTGAAGCTGAGGTCGTCGATCGCGCGGACGATCGCATGGCGACCCGCGTCCTGGCCGATCCGGCCGCCCGTCGTCAGATTGAGCACCGCCTTTTTCAGCGAGCGGTGCGAGTTCTCGTAAATCGGAAATTCGACGGAGATGTTACGAGCGACAATCGATGAGGAACTCACAATATCAAAGCCAGTAAGGAACGCGATTACGGAAACGCTTCATCAGCAACTGCGCGAACGCAAAGCCGACGATCAGCAGGCCAATCGACCACGCCCACGACTCCCAGTGGGTCGGGCGGCCGGTGAGCGGCGCGCGCACCGTTTCGATCAGGTGATAGAGCGGGTTGTATTCGGCGACCCACGCGCGGTCCTTCAGGATTTCCGGCGACCACATGACCGGCGTGAAAAAGAACACGACCTGGATCAGGTTGGTGACGATCGGCGGAATGTCGCGAAAGCGCGCGCACAGCACGCCGAGCGTGACGCCGAGCCACACGCCGTGCAGCAGCAGGATCACGAGTGCCAGCGGCACCAGCACGAATTCCCAGCCCGGCCAATGACCGAAAACCAGCAGCAGCACGACGACGACCGGCAGGCTATGCAGCAGGATCACGAAGTTGCGCCACGCGATCCGGCAGACGTGAACCGTGAGCGGCAGCCTGATCTGCTTGATCAGATACGCGGCGCCGATGAACGCGAGACAGCCCTCGTTGGCGACCGCCGCCAGATACGCCCACACGACGAGACCCACCGCCAGATACGGCAGATAGTCGGCGATTTCCTGATGCAGCAGCGTGGAATACAGCGCGCCGAGCACCACCACCATGATGATCGTGCTCAGCGTGAACCAGAACGGTCCGAGCACCGAGCGGCGATAGCGCTGCCGGATGTCATGCCAGCCGAGCGTGCCCCAGACTCGCACCGCCTTCATGCCGACCAGCAGGTCGTCTTGCTCGGTGTGACGCGTGAGGTCTTCAGAGTTGTTGGTAAAACTGATATCCATCTCAAGTACGTCCGTAAATGTCTTCGAAGCGAACGATATCGTCTTCGCCCAGATATTCGCCGCTTTGCACTTCGATCATCACGAGCTCGACGACGCCCGGATTTTCGAGGCGATGTTTGTGACCCGCCGGAATATAGGTCGACTCGTTGGTGGACACGAAGAACTCCTTCTCGCCGTTGACCACCTTGGCCATGCCGCTCACCACGACCCAATGCTCGTTGCGGTGATGATGCATCTGCAGGCTCAGGCTCGCGCCCGGCTTCACCTCGATGCGCTTGATCTTGAAGCGCGGACCTTCTTCGAGCACCGAGTACGCGCCCCACGGCCGATGCACGGTGCGATGCACCTTGTACGCTTCATGACCGCGCGCCTTCAGCTCCGCGAAAATCTGCTTCACGTCCTGCGCGCGGTCCTTGTTCGCGACGAGCAGCGCGTCGGGCGTATCGATCACGATCAGATTGTCGATGCCGACCGCGCCGATCAGGCGACCGCCGCTGCGCAGATACGAATTCTTCACGTCGACGAGCAGCGCTTCGCCCTCGACGCGATTGCCGCTCGCGTCGGCCGGCGACAGATCGGACAGCGCGGTCCACGAACCGACGTCGGTCCAGCCGAGATCACAGCACACGACCGCCGCGTGCTCGCATTTCTCCATCACCGCGTAATCGAACGACAGATCCGGCACCGCGCCGAAACAACCCGGCTCCAGACGCACCTGCGCGCCGCTCCTGCCCTCGGCCGACGGCGACTTGTCCATGCAGTCGGCCGCGGCATCGAGAATCTCCGGGCAGTGCTCGCGCATTTCCTTCAGGATCGTGCCCGCGGTGAAGCAGAACATGCCCGAGTTCCACACGAACTTGCCCGATGCCAGATACTCGCGGGCTTTATCCAGCGACGGCTTCTCGACGAAACGCACGACGTTCTCGCCGTCCGCCTCGATATAGCCATAGCCGGTTTCCGGCGTGTCGGGACGCATGCCGAAGGTCACGACCTTGCCGGCCTGCGCCAGCGTCCGCGCGCGCGCAACCGCCGCCGCGAATGCGTTCTGGTCGGCGATCAGATGATCAGCGGCGAGCACCAGCATCACCGTGTCCTCGCCGTGCGCCTTCGCCGTATGCAGTGCCGCGGTGGCGACCGCCGCGGCCGTATTGCGGCCGAACGGTTCGAGAATGAACGAGGTCGCGATGCCGCGTGCGTTCACCTCGCGGAAATCGTCCTCGGTTTTGAAGAACAGCTCGCGGTTGGTTACCGTCAGCACTTCTTTCACATCGGGCAGCGCGACCGCGCGCAGGAAGGCTTTCTGCAGCAGGCTCTCGCCGTCCGCGAGACGGATGAACGGCTTCGGGTGCGATTCGCGCGACACCGGCCAGAGCCGCGATCCCGCTCCGCCGCACAGAATAATCGGTAACAAACTCACAGCTCCCCTCTCAGTACCGTATTTATTACGCGGTCGTATTGATTTGCGTATGGACTTGCATGGACTTGCGCATTCGCGTCGAGCACCTGACCGGCCCGCAAAGCCGGTGGGTGGTACGGGAATGCGGTTGCCTGCACGCGTCGAGTAGTGATACGCCGCGCTGCCCGACGGGCGCTGCAGTGCGCCTTCTCGTCGAGCGATATTCTACCGCTGTGCCCTTTCACCATTGTCAGGCACCGTTAGCGTGACGCGACACTGCGGCGAGTATCGGTAACACATCGGGTAACACAGCGTGTAACGCAACGGCGCGTGCGGCAACGACAACGCCAGACAGTCCGTTCGATGCGGTGCGGGCAACCCGCGCGAGCGCCTGCCGCCGGCTGCGTCGAAAACCTGCCTCAGCCGCGCGCCGCCGGCGACTTCGGAAAGCCGTCAGTCAGACACAGCCGCAGTGCGTCGCGCCAATGCGGCGCGGCCAGCCCGAACACGCGCGCCAGCTTGTCGTTAGACATTCTGGAATTGGCTGGGCGCTTCGCCGGCGTCGGATAATCCGCCGCCGGAATCGGCAGCGTATTCGGCTTGTTCGGCAGATCGGCGAGTTCGAAGATCGCCGACGCGAAGCCATGCCACGAAGTCGCATCGCCCGCGCACAGGTGATAGATGCCCGAGCGCTCGCTCCACCACTTCGCGCCGTCTTCGGCGGCGAACGACTGAGCGCACAGATGCGCGGTCAGCGTCGCGATCGTGTTGCACCAGGTGGGCGCGCCGAACTGGTCGGCGACGACCTTCAGCTCCGGACGATCGGCGCCGAGGCGCAGCATCGTCAGCAGAAAGTTCTTGCCGCGCGTGCCGTACACCCAGCTCGTGCGCAGCACCAGATGATTGACGCCGCTCGCCGCGATCGCCTGTTCGCCGGCGAGCTTGCTCGCGCCGTAGACGTTCTGCGGATCGGTCGGATCGTCTTCGACGTACGCGCCTTCCTTGGTGCCGTTGAACACGTAGTCGGTCGAATAGTGGATCAGCGCGGCACCGAGCTTCTTCGCCTCTTCGGCGAGCACGCCGGGCGCTTCGCCGTTGATGCGCATCGCCAGATCGCGCTCTTCTTCGGCCTTGTCCACCGCGGTGTACGCGGCCGGATTGACGATCAGCGTGGGACGCACGTCGCGCACCACCGCGCGAATCTGATCGAGGTTCGACAGATCGAGCCGGGAACGGTCGACCGCAACCACGTTGCCGAGCCCTTGCAGCGTGCGCGCGAGTTCGTAGCCGACCTGGCCGTTCACACCGGTGACGAGAATCGTCGGCGTGGCATTCTGTGCGCTCATGCGATCCCCTCGTGCTTATGCGTAGACTTCGGCTTCAGCCAGCCGCTTGCCCGCCGCATCCTTCGCCGCGAGCAACGGCTCGAAGTCGAACGGCCATTCGATGCCGATCGCCGGATCGTTCCAGACGATGCTGCGCTCGTGCTCGGGGAACCAGTAATCGGTGGTCTTGTAGAGGAACTGCGCGGACTCCGACAGCACCACGAAGCCGTGCGCGAAACCCGGCGGCACCCACAATTGCCGATGGTTCTCGACCGACAGCGTCACGCCGACCCACTTGCCGAAGTTCGGCGAACTCTTGCGGATGTCGACCGCGACGTCGAACACTTCGCCCTCGACCACGCGCACGAGCTTGCCCTGCGCATGCTGGATCTGATAGTGCAGCCCGCGCAGCACGCCCTTCGCCGAACGCGAGTGGTTGTCCTGCACGAACTCGACGCCCGCCTCGACCTTCTCGGCGAATTCGGTTGCGTTGAAGCTTTCGAAGAAGAAGCCACGTGCATCGCCGAACACCTTCGGCTCGATGATCTTGACTTCGGGCAGCGCGGTTGCGGTTACCTGGATGGCCATGCGACGTGATCCGTAAGAATGTTTTGCAGGTATTGCCCGTAGGCATTCTTCGCGAGCGGCTTGGCGAGTGCGAGCAACTGCTCGCCATCGATCCACTGACGGCGGTACGCGATCTCTTCCGGACACGCGACCACGAGACCCTGACGCTTCTGCAGCGTCGCGATGAAGGTCGCCGCCTCGATCAGCGAATCGTGCGTGCCGGTGTCGAGCCATGCATAGCCGCGGCCCATGATCTCGACGTTCAGCGCCGCGTTCGCGAGGTAGCGCGAGTTCACGTCGGTGATTTCGAGTTCGCCGCGCGGCGACGGCTTGATGTCGGCGGCGATGTCGCAGACCTGCTTGTCGTAGAAGTACAGTCCCGTGACCGCGTAGTTCGAACGCGGCTTGAGCGGCTTTTCCTCGATCGACAACGCACGGAACTGCTTGTCGAATTCGACCACGCCGTAGCGCTCCGGATCCTGCACGTGATACGCGAACACGGTCGCGCCATCGGGCTGTTCGTCGGCGCGCTCGAGCTGCTTCGCGAGGTCGTGGCCGTAGAAGATGTTGTCGCCGAGAATCAGCGCGGACGGATCGTTGTTCACGAACTCGCGACCGATGATGAACGCCTGCGCGAGCCCATCCGGCGACGGCTGCACCGCGTACTGGATGTTCATGCCCCACTGGCTGCCGTCGCCGAGCATCGCCTCGAAGCGCGGCGTGTCCTGCGGCGTGGAGATGATCAGCACGTCGCGGATGCCCGCCACCATCAGCGTGGACAGCGGGTAGTAGATCATCGGCTTGTCGTACACCGGCAGCAGCTGCTTGGAGACGACATGCGTGATCGGATACAGGCGGGTGCCCGAACCGCCCGCGAGAATAATGCCTTTGCGCGCCATTGCCGTGCCTTTACGCGCGTTGCGCGTAGTTGGTCTCGACCCACTTCCGGTACTCGCCCGAAGCGACTTCGTCAGACCATGCCTGGTTGTTCAGATACCACTGGACCGTCTTCGCGAGACCGGTCTCGAAGGTTTCCGCCGGCTTCCAGCCGAGTTCGCGCTCGAGCTTGCGGGCGTCGATCGCGTAACGGCGATCGTGACCCGGACGGTCCGTCACGTAGGTGATCTGGTCGCGATACGAGCCCGTCGCCTTCGGACGCTGCTGGTCGAGCAGATCGCACAGCGTGTGCACGACCTCGAGATTCTTCTTCTCGTTCCAGCCGCCGACGTTGTAGGTTTCGCCCGGCTTGCCGCGCGCGAGCACTTCGCGGATCGCGCTGCAGTGATCGCCGACGTACAGCCAGTCGCGCACGTTCTGCCCGTCGCCATACACCGGCAGCGGCTTGCCCGCGAGCGCGTTGGCGATCATCAGCGGAATCAGCTTTTCGGGGAACTGGTACGGGCCGTAGTTGTTCGAGCAATTCGTGGTCAGCACCGGCAGCCCGTACGTGTGATGGTACGCGCGCACGAGGTGGTCGGAGCCGGCCTTGGTCGCCGAGTACGGGCTATTCGGCGCGTACGGCGTAGTCTCGGAGAATTGCGGATCGGTGGCGGACAGCGAGCCGAACACTTCGTCGGTCGACACGTGCAGGAAGCGGAACGCGGCACGCTCGGCTTCGCCCAGCGTATTCCAGTAGTTGCGGGTCGCTTCGAGTAGCGTGAACGTGCCGACCACGTTGGTTTGCACGAAATCGGCCGGGCCGTGAATCGAGCGGTCCACGTGGCTTTCGGCCGCGAAATGCAGCACCGCGCGCGGCTTGTGTTCGGCGAGCAGCGCGTCGAGCGCGGCGCGGTCGCAGATGTCGACGCGCGCGAAGATATGGTTGGGATTACCCTGTAGCGACTTCAGCGTGCCCAGATTGCCTGCGTAGGTCAGCTTGTCTACGTTAAGCACCGCTTCGTCCGACGCATTCAGCCAGTCGAGCACGAAGTTGGCACCGATAAAGCCGGCACCGCCCGTTACCAGGATCATGAAATTCCCTTCTAGATGTTAGTGACAGGCGGCAGCGAGCTTGCCGACCCGTACACCCCGCGTGGTGGTGGTGTCCGTTGCCGCTGGCGCCCGTCGCGCCGTCTCACAACCAACGGACACTCAGACGCCAATTTTTATGAAGCCTCGATTATAAAGCCGCCCCGGGCAAAAACTAGAACCCTAACAACTTGAAACAGCTTGACAGAATTGGTTGCCGTTGAGCCTGAAAACCGGCTTTTTAGGTGCGTTTACGCGCATTTTGATGCACATATGAGCGTGCGCCGTGCAGCACACCGTGATCCCGGGAAGGCAACGTAAACGCGGGAGAAGCACGCTGAAGGCATCGTGAAAGGCTGTAAATGCAGCACGTGCCGGCGCCGCTGAGACACTGGGCGAAGCGGCGCCCGTATGCGCCATTCAGGCAGTGAGCATCCAGCGCAGCGTGTCGATGAACGGAATCGACTCGACCGATGGCACGAGCGTGCGCAATTTCGCCGGCGAACCGGCCAGCATCCTGACGTCCGTTTGCCGGACAAAGGCGGGATTGACCTGGATTTCGAGTTCATGCCCGGTCAGCTCGCTCGCGGCGCCGAGAATCTCGCGCAACGAGTACGGCGTGCCCGTGCAGACGTTGACGATTTCGCCGGCGACGTCCGCCGCGAGCAACGCTTCATATGCGCTCGCGACATAACGCACGTCCGAGAAGTCGCGCGCGATGTCGATGTTACCGAGTTCGATCGACGGCGCACGGCGCGCGAAGTGGCTGACGATCTTCGGCACGAGGAAATTCACCGCCTGGCCGCGGCCGGTGTAGTTGAACGGCCGCACGATCAGGATCGGCAGACGGTCGAACCATGTGCGCAGCATCGCTTCCATCGCCGCCTTGCTGGCCGCGTAGTGATTGACCGGTGTGAGCGGGAAGGTCTCGTCGATCGCCGCGCTGCTGACGTTGCCGTACACGTTCGCACTGCTCGCGATCAGCAGCTTGCGCGGCACGTGGCCGATCGCGGCGCAGGCTTCGACCAGGTTCAGCGTGCCGATCACGTTGACGCGATAGAAGTCGAGCGGATCGTCGTGACCGACGAAGCTGATCGCGGCCAGATGCACGATGTAGTCGGGCCGCACGCTATCGAGCACGCGCCGGCATTGTTCCGGCGACGTGATGTCGAGCTTCACGCGCGTCGGCGTGTCGGGCTCGTCGCGGCCGGACACCGCCTCGATCACGGTATGACCGCGCGCTGACAATTGCTCGACCAGATAGCGGCCGGTAAAACCGCTCGCGCCGGTGACGAGCGTGCGAAAAGGTTGCTTCGTACCGGAAGACGGCATGCTGGCTTCGTTCACGAGAGTCATCCTGTTTGTTGTAGCGCAATAACGCGCGCGATTCACGCGGGCTCGCCGGCAAGTGGCCTCCCGCCATGCAATGGCACGATATCCGAACCGCAAACGGGCTATTATGTCACGCTAGCTTGTTGCACCGCCCACCGCGGCACGTCTCGTGCGTCACCGCGTGTATCGAATTGCTTCCACTTCGTTTGATGACTCCGTCCACCGCCTCCAGCACGTCCGCTTCCCCGGTCCCTCTTGCGTTCGGCGATCTGCAAGGCTGCCGCAAGCCGTTCGAACAACTGCTCGCGAAGGCCGCACCGCCTGCCGGTACGCCGCTGTGGTTCGCCGGCGACCTGATCAACCGCGGCCCCGAATCGCTCGCGACACTGCGTGACGTGATCGCACTCGGCAAGCGCGCGGTGCCAGTGCTCGGCAATCACGATCTGCATCTGCTGTCGGTGTCGGCGGGGATCCGCAAGTCGAAGAAAGGCGACACGATCGACGAGATCCTCGCCGCGCCCGATGCAGCCGACCTGATCGAATGGGTGCGCCACCGCCCGCTCGCGCATTTCGACGACGGCATGCTGATGGTCCACGCAGGCGTGCTGCCGCAATGGGACCTCACGCTCACGCTCGAACTCGCCGACGAATTGCAGCGCGCGCTGCGCGCGCCGAACTGGAAAGAGACGCTGGCGGGCCTGTACGGCAACGAGCCGAATCGCTGGAAGAACAACCTGAAGGGTATCGACCGCCTGCGCGTCACCTGCAGCGCGCTCACGCGCATGCGCTTTTGCGACACCGACGGCACGATGGATTTCAGCAGCAGCGGCACGCTCGCTTCCGCGCCGGCCGGCTGCATGCCGTGGTTCGATGTGCCGTCGCGCAAGACCGCCGACCTCACCGTCGTGTTCGGCCATTGGGCCGCGCTCGGCCTGCTGTTGCGCGACAACCTGGTCGGGCTCGATTCGGGCTGCGTGTGGGGGCAGAAACTGTCGGCGGTACGGCTGACGAAGAATCCGGCGGAACGCACGCTGACGCAGGTCGATTGCGATGCGTGCGGCGTGCCGCGCGGCGGGAATTAAAACGAAGAAGAATTCGTGGCGCACCCGGCGCCGTGGCTTCCGCCAAAGCGCAATTTCACGCTCAGGCCGAGCGCCCCGAATGATCGGCAGGCTCGATCAAGGATTCCGGCTCAACTACAGCGGCGGCAGCGGCGGGAGCAATCGTCCCGGCAACGGCCTGCGCTTCACTCTCCCGCGCGAGCGTACCGGTAACGGCCTGGCCGCGCTGCATGTCGAGCAACGCGTCCGCCACCACCTGCTGCGCCTGCGCCGCCAGTTCGCGCCGGTCCGCGCCCGGCGCGAGCGGCGCGCCGACGTACACATGCGCGGTCAGCGGAGCGCCGCGCAACAGCATGTCGAGCGAGTCGGATAGCGACAGATCGTCGATGTACGCGGGGGCCGTCGACTGCCGGCCCTGCGCGTCTTCATACATGATGCACACCGGCTGCACCGGCACGCCGGCCGACACCGCCGCCTGAAACATGTTCGCGTGAAACGGCAGCAAGCCGAGCCCGTCCGACGTCGTGCCCTCTGGAAACACGCACATCAGCTCGCCCGCGCTCAGCCGATCCGCGAGTTCGTGCATGATCCGCTTCGCGTCGCTGCGCTTCTCGCGCTGGATAAAGACCGTGTCCAACTGCTGCGCGAGCCAGCCGACCACCGGCCATTGACGGATCTCCGCCTTCGACACGAACGGCGTCGGCCGCCACGCATTGATCACGTAGATGTCGATCCACGAGATGTGATTGGCGACCACGAGCGCGCCGCGATCGAGCCGCACCGCGTCGTTATGCACGACGAGCCGCATCCCGCACAGCCGCAGCATCTTCAGCGACCATGCCCGATTGAGCGCGTGACGCCGCTCGGCGCTCGCGTTCGGAAAACGCGTCGCGACGGTCCACATGCCGTGCAGCAGATGCGCGATGAGACGGACCTTACGTAACGCGAGCTTCATGAGCGGAGCTTTCCTCGAATGAACCGAAACCGGAACGATGCGGCTCAGCGCGCTTCGTACGCGAGCTGGCCCGCCACGACGGTCGCCCGCACGCAAGCCGGCAGTTCGTAGCCGAGGAACGGCGTGTTGTGCCCCTGACTCTTCAGCGCGCGCGGCTCGACGCGCCAGTGCGCGTGGCGATCGAACACGCACACGTCGGCCACCGCGCCGACCGCGATGCTGCCCGCCGCTTCGAGACCGAGCACTTGCGCCGGCGCCGCCGTGATGCGATGAAGTGCGGTGGCGAGCGGCACGCCCGCTTCGTCGGCCCATTTCACCGTCAGCGACAGGAACAGTTCGAGGCCGGTTGCACCCGGCGTTGCCTCGGCGAACGGCAGCAGCTTTTCGTCGTCGTCGACCGGCGTGTGGGCCGAACAGATCGCGTCGATCGTGCCGTCCAGCAGACCCGCGCGGATCGCTTCGCGATCGCGCTGCTGGCGCAGCGGCGGATCGAGGCGGAACTGCGCGTCGAAGTAACCGATGTCGAGGTCGATCAGATGCACGTGGTTCACCGTGACGTCGCACGATACCGGCAAGCCTTCGGCCTTCGCCGCGCGCACGAGCTCGACGCCCGCCGCCGACGACACGTGCGAGATGTGCACACGCGCGCCCGTCACGCGCACCAGTTCGAAGATGGTGTGCAGCGCGATCGTTTCGGCCGCGACCGGCACGCCCGACAAACCGAGCCGCGACGCCAGCGCACCGCTCGCGGCAACCCCGCCCTTGCCGAGATACGCATCCACCGGACGCAGCCACGTGGTGAAACCGTAGGTCTTCGCGTACTGCAGCGCGCGCATCGTCACCTGGGTGTCGACGATCGGCGTATCGGCCTGCGAAAAGCCGACGCAGCCCGCTTCGGTCAGCCCGACCATCTCGGTGATGACCTGCCCTTTGAGACCGACCGTCAGCGCGCCGAGCGGATACACGTGCGCCTGATTCAGATTGCGCGCGCGGAACCGCAGCATCTCGACGAGGCCCGGTTCGTCGAGCGTCGGATCGGTGTCCGGCAGACAGACGAGGCTCGTCACGCCGCCCGCGACCGCCGCGGCCATTTCGGACTTGAGCGTCGCCTTGTGCTCGTAGCCCGGCTCGCGCAGCCGCGCGCACAGGTCGACGAGACCCGGTGCGACCGTGAGACCGTGCGCGTCGATCGTGCGCTCCGCCTGGAAACCGGCCGGCGCGTGGCCGATGGCGGCGATCTTGCCCGCGTCGATAAAAATGTCCTGCTGCTGTTCGGTGCCCGCTGCCGGATCGATCAGCGTGCCGCCTTGAATATGAATCTTCATGCGCTGCCTTTGTTAAACCTGTGGTTCAGCCGGTGGTCCGGCTGCGTGACCAGACCTTGCCTGATCGTTACCTAGTCGTTGTTGCCCGCGACGATCCCCATCACCGCCATGCGCACCGCGATGCCGAACGTCACCTGGTTCAGGATCACCGATTGCGGGCCGTCCGCGACCTGCGAGTCGATCTCGACGCCGCGGTTCATCGGACCGGGGTGCATCACGATCGCATCGGGCGCGGCGAGCGCGAGACGCTCGGGCGTCAGGCCCCAGCTCTTGAAGTACTCCTGCGACGACGGCAGCAACGCCCCGCTCATGCGCTCGTTCTGCAGACGCAGCATGATGATCACGTCGACGTCCTTCAGGCCTTCGTCGAGGTTGTGGAACACGCGCACGCCCATCTGTTCGAGGCCGCCCGGCAGCAGCGTGCGCGGACCGATCGCGCGCACTTCGGGCACGCCGAGCGTGGTCAGCGCATGAATGTCCGAGCGCGCGACACGCGAATGCAGAATGTCGCCGACGATCGCCACGCGCAGCTTCGTGAAGTCCTTCTTGTAGTGGCGGATCGTGTACATGTCGAGCAGACCCTGCGTCGGGTGCGCGTGACGGCCGTCGCCGGCATTGATCACGTGCACGTGCGGCGCGCAGTGCTGCGCGATCAGATACGGCGCGCCGCTCGACGCATGACGCACGACGAACAGATCCGCGTGCATCGCCGACAGGTTGTTGATCGTGTCGAGCAGCGATTCGCCCTTGCTCGTCGACGACGCGTTGATGTTCAGGTTCAGCACGTCGGCCGACAGACGTGTCGCCGCGATCTCGAAGGTGGTGCGGGTGCGCGTCGAGTTCTCGAAGAACAGGTTGAACACCGACTTGCCGCGCAGCAACGGCACCTTCTTCACTTCGCGATCGGTCACGCTGACGAACTGGTCGGCGGTATCGAGAATGTGATTGACGATGGATTTCGGCAGACCTTCGATCGACAGCAAATGTTTGAGCTCGCCGTTTTTCGTGAGCTGCGGGTTGCCCTTCAGGAAGCCATAGCGAAAGCGCTCGGATGCGCTAGCGGAGGAATCCTGCGGAGCCTGGGTGGCGGTGTTCATGATGTACCTGCTTCAAATACGGACTTCAACTTGATCGGTGTCGCGGCGCATGGCGTGTGTCGAGTCGCGCGGCGTTGTGTGATGGCTGGCGGCAGCGCGGCCTTGTGTGCGTCGCGCCACCTTGCGTGGGACCGCCTCGTTGCGACCCTGTTGCCCTCGGGCCGCACGCGCCGCGTACTGCGCGCACGAGTTTCAATCGACGCGCGCTTCAGTGTGAAAAGAAAACCGCGGGCCGGCTGCGCTGTCGCTATCGTCGCGGACCAGCACCAGCGTCGCGTTGGCCGGCACGTCCACCGTGCCGCCGACGAAGCGTGCCGCCACCGGCAACTCACGTCCGCCGCGATCGGCGAGCACCGCAAGTTCGACCGACGCCGGCCGGCCGTAGTCGTATAGCTCGTTCACCGCCGCGCGAATCGTGCGGCCGGTGTACAGCACGTCGTCGACCAGCACGATGCGGCTGCCGTCGACCGCGAACGGCAACGAGGTCGGGCTCGCCTGCGCGTGCAGCCCCTTCTTCGCGTAGTCGTCGCGATGCAGCGCGACGTTCACCACGCCGAAGCTCGGCAGCTTCAGATCGCGCGCGAGCCGTTCGGCGAGCCACGCGCCGCCGCTATGGATGCCGGCCAGCACGATTGCTTCGGCGCTACCCGGCGCGGCGGCGAGCCTGTCGCCATACGCCGCGCGAATCTGGTCGAGCAACGCGCGATACAGCGCTTCGGCGTCAATGGAACTCATGATCGTCGGAAAGTCCGTCTAGATATTGCTGGAGGATGATGCGCGCGGCCTCGGCGTCGAGCATGTCGGCGCGGCCGTTGCCGGCGCGGATTTCCGCTTCGGCTTCGACCGACGAGTAGCGTTCGTCGACCCACGTGACCGGCAGATTGAAACGGCCGTTCAACTGGTTGCCGAAGCGCTTCGCGAGCTGCGTGCGTTCGTGCGGCGTGCCATCGGGATGCATCGGCAAACCGACCACCAGCGCGTCGGGTTTCCATTCGGCGATCAGCTTGCCGAGCGCCTCGAACCGGTAGTCCTTGCTGCGGTTCTGCACGACGACGAGCGACCGCGCGCTGCGCGTGAGCGAATTGCCGACCGCCACGCCGATGCGTTTTTCGCCGTAGTCGAACGCAAGCAGCGTCGCCTCACGTCCGGCCGGCAGATTCATGCGCGGCCCCTCATGCGTGCCCGGCCTCGCCGGAGAGCATCGACAGCGACACGCCGAGCAGCGCGAGCGCCGCTTCGAGACGATCTTCGGCGGGCACGTCGAAAACGATCTTCGGATCGGCCTCGACCGTCAGCCAGCCGTTCTTCGAGATTTCGTCTTCGAGCTGACCCGCGCCCCAGCCGGCGTGGCCGAGCGTGAGCAGGAAACGTTCCGGGCCGGTACCGCTCGCGACGGCTTCGAGCACGTCTTTCGAGGTGGTCATTTCGAGCCCGCCCGGCACCGACATCGACGACGTATAGCCGCTGCCGCTTTTCGGGTCGTGCAGCACGAAACCGCGCTCGGTTTGCACCGGGCCGCCGAAATACACGGGAACATGGAGAAGCGGTTCGATCTCGAGCTTCAGATCGATGCGATTGAAGAGCGCCTGCAGGTCGATATCGGTCGGCCGGTTGATCACGAGGCCGAGCGCGCCGCGCTCACTGTGATCGCAAAGGTAGACCACCGTTCCTGAAAACGTCGGATCAGCCATGTTCGGCATGGCGATCAGGAACTGGTTGGTCAGATTGATGCGATCGGTACTCTTGGACATAGTTCGGATTTTAGCAAAGACGATGCGGGATGGCGGGCTGCTTCGAGCAGCATCGCGCGATGCGTTGCAATGCGCGTGCCGTGTGCCATCGACGCCGGATCAGGTTGCACTCTATCACGCGCACGGCTCGCGCCATGCCGCGATCAAGCGCCGAAACACCGCGCAGAACGATGCGTTCGCCGCGACTCGCCGGTTGCGCGATGGCGGGTGCGCGCGAAGCGTTTGGGAAGGCTTTTTGCCGCGTCACCTCGAATGGCGCGCAAAGGCCACGCGCGGCGAGCGCGCAGCCGGCTGGGGCTTCACACGCGGCTTCAGGTCCGACCGGCGATGCGGACCGACGTGCGAATTCATCTGCAAATTGGTGCGCAAACTGATGTACGAACTTATGCGCAAATTCAGGCGCCGCCCTGTTCGATCGCACGCGTGAGCGCCGACAGCGCCGTCTGCGTGAGACTGCCGCCGGCCGGCGCGACGCCCGCGGCGACCTGATGCAGCGTCGCGCGCAAGGCCTCGGCGGCCTGCTCGAGCGTATCGGCGGCCGGCGCGCCGACGATCACGTGCGCGCGCACCGCGGGCGTCGCGACACCCGCATGCGCGCGACGCCGCCACGCGAGCCCCAACGCATCGGCGAGCAGCGCAACGTGGCCGAGGCCGAGCGCACAGGCCGCCGAGCCGAGCCGGTAAGCGGCATCGCCCGCCTGCAGCGCCTCGCTCGGATCGGCCTTCTCCGGCTGGTCGGCCGCGCGGGCATGCGCGGTGAGCGCCTGGATCGACGCGTCGGCGGTCTGCAGAAAATCTTCGTAGGCGTTCGCGTTGACGGTCAGCACGCCGAGATCGCGCGTGAGCGACAGCGCCTGGGTCTGCTGCGCGCCCGCCTCCCACAGCATCTCCGACGCTTGCGTGCCGGC
Source organism: Paraburkholderia antibiotica (assembly GCF_012927125.1). GTDB lineage: Bacteria > Pseudomonadota > Gammaproteobacteria > Burkholderiales > Burkholderiaceae > Paraburkholderia > Paraburkholderia antibiotica. The sequence goes on along the minus strand of NZ_JABBFZ010000003.1, from coordinate 303,476 downwards.
GACGTGCCAGTCGACGGTCAGGCCGTAATCGTGCAGCACCTCGACCTGATCGGCATCTTCAGCAGCCGCGCCGAACAGCGCGTAATCGCGCCACAGCAGCGCGAGCGTCGCGCGCACCAGCGAACGCGGTGCGCGCTCAATGCCGCGCGCATGATCGGCCAACGCCAGATTGCAGCGCGCATAGAAGCGCCGCGCGTCGGTATCGCGACTCGCGTGGCCGCGGGCGCGCAGCGCCTTCGCGCAGGCGCGCGCGAGACGCCAGAAGTCGTACGGATCGGGACCGGCAAGCTCGCTGAAGACCGCGTCGAGCTCGTCGAGCGCGGCATTGGTGACGGCGAGCGCCACCGCGCTACCGGTGTCGGCCTGCGAGCGCAGCACCGGCAGCAGCGCGCGCTCGTAGCGTGCCCGCAGATGCACGAGACGATCGGCCGGTTGCGCGTGCAGCGACGCCGGTGGCACCGGTCGCGCGCACAATGCCAGGTCCTCGAATGCGACGGCGGAACCCGGCGTATGGTCGGCCAGTTGCGCACATAACTGCCGGTAGTGATCGAACAGTGTCGGCGAGCAGCACAACTCGCGCAGATTGTGACGTTCGAGCGCCGCGCGGAAGTCGCGCAGCGCCGCGCCGAATACCGACCGCGCGCTCTCCGCCTCGGCCGGCTCACCGCCCGCGAGCGGCGAAAGCCGCACCAGCGCGTCGGCGAAACGCTGCGCGCTGAGCCAACCGGCCGTGCGTAGCGCGTGCGACGCGCGCAGCAACGCGGCGCCGCTCTCGTGCTGCTGCTCGAACGCGAGCGATGCCTCGGCGAGCGCCAGTTCCGCGGGGCGGACCGCGCCGCCGCGCGGGTTCGGCAGGGCATCGAAGGAAACGGGTGCTGCGGATCGAAGAGTCATGGGCGAGCGACACGAAGCTGACGGGCCGTCGCTTCGCGCCGCTTGCAGAGTGCTCGGCCAACGCGCGAGAAGCGGCGACAGGACAATGACAGACTACCGTTGCGACACGGCGCGCCCGACGATGTTCCGCGCTGGCAAGATGACACAGGATGCCGGGCACACCGGACGCTTCAAGCGATTGCAGCAATTGCGCGGCGCGCGGCGCCGCTCACCTTCGGGATCGAACTGCGGGTCAAACTTTGAAGCCGGACCTGGGGGAGCAGCACTTGCGGATCAGACTTTGGGATCAGCGCCCCTGGCCCTCTTCCATTCATTGCGTTCACCGGCCCTGACAGGCCAACTCCGGCGGATGCCGGCGCGCCGCGCAAGCCATGAAGCCGCGGCGCCGGAAAGATCGATGAAATTCGTCGAACCACGCCACCGGCCGAGGCCGGCAGCATGCCGAACTTCAGATCTGGACCATTTCGAAGTCTTCCTTGCGCGCGCCACACTCCGGGCAGGTCCAGTTGATGGGAACGTCTTCCCAGCGCGTGCCCGGCGCAATGCCTTCGTCCGGCAAGCCGGCTTCTTCGTCGTAAATCCAGCCGCAAATCAGGCACATCCAGCTTTGATATTCCATTCTTGTGTCGCGTCGTTAAGTCCGTGGAAACGGGAGCCATGATGGTACCGTGTTGGCGCCCCCATGCCTAGCAATCCAGAACGCGCAATCGTAGCGTGCGCCGGCCTTCGGCGGGGCGTCCGAGGACAAACTGGATAGCACTTGCGGCGTCATGCCGCGCATCGGACGCGTGAGCGCTTGCGAACCCGTCGCGTGGTAGAGGAGGACCTCGGGAGCGAATCCGGTTGATTCTGTCGTCAACCTTCGCAACATGCGCGTGGCGACCGCCTCCCTGCATTTTTTGCGCGGACTGCACACCGCGCAGCCTGTGCCACGCGAAAAAACGCCCTCACCGCGGTTTAGGCCGCATAATTGAGCCAACTGCGGAGCCCATTACGCCCCGCGCCGAAATCCCGCTCCTTTTACTCATTTTCATGCCCAGCGACACGCCACCGATCGTCCTCACCTTCGGCCTTTCCGACCCCACTGGCGGTTCCGGCCTGCAAGCCGACCTGATGACTCTTGCCAGCATGGGCTGCCATGGCGTCTCCGTGCTTACCGGCTACACCGTGCGAGACTCGGCCAGCTGCGACGAAGTCACCGGCCTCGACCCGGACGTCGTCGCGACCCAGGCGCGCATGCTGCTCGAAGACATGCCGATCGCCGCATTCAAGGTCGGCGCGTGCACGCGTGCCGAAGTGGTCAGCGCGATTGCCGAAGTGGTCGCCGACTACGACAGCATCCCGCTGATCCTCGCCCCCGATTTCACGCTCGACGACGAACACGTGCTCGCCGCCGACGAACTGCGCGAAGCGATCGCCGATCTGCTGGCGCCGCAAACCACGCTGCTGGTCGCCGATTCGTCGACGCTGCTGGCGCTGGCGCAACCGGACGGCGATGCCGAAGCGCCGAGCCTCGACGCCGCGATCTCGCACCTGCTGTCGCAGGGCTGCGAGTACATCCTGTCGACGGAAACCGGCTCGCACCGGCTCGTCAACACGCTGTTCAGCGAGGACGGCCAGTTGCGCCAGGACATGTGGGATCGCGCCAGCCATCGGCTGACCGGCCTCACCGATACGCTCGGTTCGGCGATCGCCGCGTTGCTGGCCAACGGCCAGGAACCCGCGGAAGCGGTACGCGAGAGCCAGGAGTACCTCTATCAGGCGGTGCGCAATGCGTTCCGGCCCGGCATGGGTTCGTACATGCCCGACCGTTTCTTCTGGGCGCGCAGCAGCGACGACGAAGACGACACGCCGCCCGCTCAAGGCAAAGGCGCGGAGCCAGGCGAAGCGAGGCATTAAGCGACGCCCGACGACTCGCGTCACGTCATGCGAATCGAGCCGTCCCCAGTCCACCAGAAACAACCCGCTCAGAGGCGGGTTTTTTTACATTTCATCGCATTTTTCTGATCTGCAATTTTTGCCGATTTACTAAATATCAAAAAAATAACCGGCAAATTTGAGACGACCTCCATCAGCTAACGCTGCGGTGCGTACGCCATATGGGCGTGGCCTTCGTCGATTTATTTCGCATAACAGCACAAACGCTGCGCGGACCATGTAAGCGACTGTTGTATCGCGTAATTAAACGTTACAACCTCATTGCAATCGTGCGACTAGACTTTACCCATCACAAAATTGTCATATGTCCCCACATGTCTTTTCCTATCTTTTTCATTCATCCCCCGAAATGCGGCGGTTCGACCGTTATTTCGTTTTTTGATTTGAATAAAGGTAAAGACCAGTTTATTAATTTCGATTGGGATCAGTCCAACGGGGAAAACTACCGCGCGAGACTGCTCGAAAACCGTATTGGCGGCGGACATCGACCCTATGGCATTCACCGCATCGTCAGATATCCGGTCAATTACTGCACGATCCTGCGCGATCCGCTCGCGCGCCAGATCTCGCATTACTGGTACGCGGCGAACGGCAAGAACGGCGAAGTCATGCGCGGCGTCAGCGTATCGCCCGACGAAGCGCTCGCGCAGCAAGGCGCGCTGTCGCTCGACGAATGGGTCGGCGAATCGCTCGGCGGCAGAAATCTGTTCGTGCATATGCTCAGCGGCGAACCGGTCGCCAATGAAGCGAGTCTCGCGATTGCGCGAACCCATCTGCGCGAGCATATCGGCACAGTCGGCGTTTGCGAAAACATGAGCGAATTCCTGCTGCGGCTTTGCGGCGCGAGCGAATTGAATTTGCCGTTTTATTTCGAAACCAACCGCACTAGCAGCTTATCGAAAGACAGACGCCCTTTAAGCGATACCGCGCGACAAAAATTTATCGAAGACAATAGACTCGATTACGAACTCTTTCAGGACGCGAATCGTATCGTCGATACGTATGCGAAAGAAGCCGGTAGCATCTTTTCGAACGCGCTGGAATTGGTCCACGTGATTCAGGCCGAAATCAATCAGCTCGAGAATCCGCACGTCTTCAGTTCGACGGTTTTCGGCTTCGACGGCTCGTTTCTGTCGAAGGTCCACGAGGTGATTCGCCGTTTCGATCTCGCCCCGATCAACGACTATCTGAAATTCGCGCGCAGCCGGCAGCCGGCGTCGGTCGATCTGTTCGACGGTTTCGTCGACACCGTGCGCGATGGCGTCGTGTCGGGGTGGGCGGTCAATCTGACCCGGCCGGACCGACAGGTGCCGCTCGAAGTGCGCGTCGGCACGCAAATCGTTGCGACCGGCTGGAGCGGCGAACCCCGGCCGGACGTCGCGAGCGCCGGCTATCCGAGCGCGCGGACCGGCTTTTCGATTCCGCTGCCGGACGGCACGCCGGAAGGCTTTCGCGTCGCCATCGCCGACTCGACCGAAAGCTTGCACAACGCCGGCACGTGGCGGCAAGGCTGGCACTGCGAATGAGCGTCAGCAGAATGAGGAATCCATCCATGAAAGAGCCGCCGAACTTCCTGCAACGCTTTCACGGCACGATCGCCGCACAGGACCGCATGCGCATGTTTCGCCAGAAACCGGCGACGATCTGGCTGACCGGCCTGTCCGGCGCCGGCAAATCGACGCTCGCGTTCGCGCTCGAAGCGCAACTGATCGCGCTAGGCCACGCGTGCTACGTGCTGGACGGCGACAACGTCCGCCACGGCCTCGCCAGCGACCTCGGCTTCGCGCGGGAGGACCGCCGCGAAAACATCCGCCGCGTTGCCCACGTCGCCCAGTTGATGAACGACGCCGGCCTGATCGTGATCACCGCGCTGATCTCGCCGATCCGTGAAGACCGCGAGATGGCGCGCGAAATCATCGGCCCCGACAAGTTCGTCGAGACTTATGTGTCCGCCTCGCTCGCCACCTGTCAGAGCCGCGACCCGAAAGGCCTGTATGCGAAGGCACGGTCCGGCGAAATCAGTTCGTTCACCGGCGTGTCGGCGCCGTATGAAGCACCGGATGCTCCCGAGCTGCGCGTCGACACGGGCACGCTGAGTCCCGCCGAGAGCGTTGCGCAGATCTTCAGCTATCTGCGTGACCATTGCCTCGAGACAGCAGCACAGCCGGCCGTCCATACGGCAAGAGCCTGATTCGGAAATTTCCTGAGCGTTTCGCCGGCCCCAAAGAAAAAACCCGCATTTCTGCGGGTTTTTTCTTTGGGGAAGCACGTCTTGCGACGCGCTTCCCCGCTGGACTTCCATCCGGGTCCCGTGATGCGGCCCAACCGCGAGGCTGAACCGCAAGACCCGAGCGGAATTACATGTCCATGCCCATGCCGCCCATGCCGCCGGGCATGCCGCCAGGCATCGGTGCATCTTCCTTCGGCAGTTCGCAGACAGCTGCGTCGGTCGTCAGCAGCAGGCCAGCAACCGAAGCTGCGTTCTGCAGCGCCGTGCGCGTGACCTTCGTCGGGTCCACGACACCAGCGTCGACCAGGTCGACGTACTCGCCGGTCGCTGCGTTGTAGCCGTAGTTGCCCTGGCCAGCAGCAACTGCCGCGACCACGACGCTCGCTTCTTCGCCGCCGTTCGTGACGATCTGGCGCAGCGGCTCTTCCATCGCGCGCAGCACGATCTTGATACCTGCGTCCTGATCGGCGTTAGCGCCCTTCAGGCCGGCGATTGCCGTACGTGCACGGATCAGCGCGACGCCGCCGCCAGCCACGATGCCTTCTTCCACAGCTGCGCGCGTTGCGTGCAGTGCGTCTTCGACACGTGCCTTCTTTTCCTTCATTTCGACTTCGGTCGCAGCACCGACCTTGATCACTGCAACGCCGCCTGCCAGCTTGGCAACGCGCTCTTGCAGCTTTTCACGGTCGTAGTCCGAGGTCGCTTCTTCGATCTGCTTGCGCACTTGCTTGACGCGAGCTTCGATGTTCGCTGCTTCGCCAGCGCCGTCGATGATCGTGGTGTTTTCCTTGCCCACTTCGATGCGCTTCGCCTGGCCCAGTTCAGCCAGCGTTGCCTTCTCGAGCGTGAGGCCGGTTTCTTCAGCGACGACCTGACCGCCGGTCAGGATCGCGATGTCTTCCAGCATCGCCTTACGACGATCGCCGAAACCCGGAGCCTTGACGGCGACGGTCTTCAGGATGCCGCGGATGTTGTTGACGACCAGCGTTGCCAGAGCTTCGCCTTCGACGTCTTCAGCGATGATCAGCAGCGGGCGGCCAGCCTTCGCGACCTGTTCCAGGACCGGCAGCAGATCACGGATGTTCGACACCTTCTTGTCGTGCAGCAGCACGAACGGGTTGTCGAGCACGGCAACCTGCTTGTCCGGGTTGTTGATGAAGTACGGCGACAGGTAGCCGCGGTCGAATTGCATACCTTCGACGACGTCCAGCTCGTCTTGCAGCGACTTGCCGTCTTCGACGGTGATGACGCCTTCCTTGCCGACCTTGTCCATCGCTTCAGCGATACGGTCGCCGATCGACGAATCGCTGTTCGCCGAGATCGCGCCAACCTGAGCGATTTCCTTGTTGGTCGTGCACGGCTTGCTGATCTTGCGCAGTTCTTCGATTGCGGCTGCAACAGCCTTGTCGATACCGCGCTTCAGGTCCATCGGGTTCATGCCCGACGCGACGTACTTCATGCCTTCGCGAACGATCGATTGCGCGAGAACCGTAGCGGTCGTCGTGCCGTCACCTGCGTTGTCGCTGGTCTTGGAAGCAACTTCCTTGACCATTTGCGCGCCCATGTTCTGGAGCTTGTCTTTCAGTTCGATCTCTTTTGCGACCGACACACCGTCCTTGGTGACCGTCGGGCCGCCGAAGCTGCGCTCGAGGACCACGTTGCGGCCCTTCGGACCCAGCGTGACCTTAACGGCGTTGGCGAGAATGTTCACGCCTTCGACCATCTTGGCACGGGCGGAATCACCGAATACGACGTCTTTAGCTGCCATCTTCTAACTCCTTGAATTCTTGAGATATAACCGGGGAAGTAGCGACGTTGCGCTTACTTCTGCACCACGGCCATGATGTCTTCTTCGCGCATCACGAGCAGTTCGTTGCCGTCGACCTTGACGGTCTGGCCTGCGTACTTGCCGAACAGGACGCGGTCACCGACCTTCACGTCGAGCGCAATAGCTGCGCCCTTGTCGTCGCGCTTGCCCGGGCCGACTGCGAGGATTTCGCCTTGATCCGGCTTTTCCGCTGCGGCTTCGGGGATCACGATGCCCGACGCGGTCTTGGTTTCTTGATCCAGACGCTTGACGATCACGCGATCATGCAAAGGACGAAGGTTCATACATACTCCTCTCTTTGATTGAGACTGAAGAACGCTGAGAAAACCCGATTGGCTGAGCCAACCGGCGATGTTGTTAGCACTCTCGTGCAGCGAGTGCTAATTATATGGACGGGTAGTGACAAATTCAAGAAGTGGGGGACGAGAGGGGTTCGGAGGGGCAGCCAACGCCCTTTTACCGCACGTCGCGCCGGCCGAGGGCGCCCGCACGATCATTCACGTGGAGCGTGAATTCAATAAAAAACAAAGACTTGCGGCACGAACTTAAAGTTCGACCCGACACGGCGCGCGAGCGACGCCCGGGCGCCGGCTGCGCCTGCAAACCCTCATTCGCGGCACGGTCACCGGGCTTTCCAGGGAAAACCCCCGTCCTAACGCGCATAAGATCGCAGCGCAGCCGCCGCGCGTGACGCGTGACACCGGCGCGCCGCCCTTACTTGCGCGCCGGCGCGTGTAACGAATTCTGCGCCATCCACTTCAGCCGCTCGCAGTTGACCTTGATGCGCGACGCGAATTCCGCCGGATCGCGTTCGCGCAGCCCGCTCATCTGGTTATTGTTGCTCTGCGCGCGACGCCAGCCCGTATCCCAGTGCTGGTCGAAGTTGGTCGCTTCGGTCAGCCGCTTCCTGAGTCGCTCCTTGTAGTTGCCGATCTGCTCGGGCGACACCTCGCAAAACGCCTGCGCGAAGCTCGCCCGTTCGCCGGCCGTCTCGGCCTGCAGGTTCGCGCCCTCTTCGCTCGCGTGGCCGGCCAGCGGCACGGCGAGCGACAGCATCGACAGCAATACCGCCGCGCAGCGCGCACGGCGGCAATACGACTGGTTTTTCATCATCGGCTCCCGATACTCCGATATGCGCTCAGGGATTGTCCCGAGCTTCCGTGCCACCTCGCGTGCGATGTCCTCAATGGACAGCACGATGGCGTTTTCGCGCGCTATCCGACGCATCGCGTCGCCAATAGCGGGTGTTACGCTCGATCAGGCAGCTTTCGATTGCCTGCCCGGCCGCGCGCCACCGACCACGACACGCGACCCGCCACCCAACAGGCTGGCAACGCAAGCGCGCATGGACAACACTAACAAAAGGCGAAACATCGCTGCGGGAGTGACTGCGATGACTTCTAAAACATATACCGTACTCGTGCTCCTGATGACGAGCACCGCCGCGTTCGCATGGCGACCGCTCACCTATCCGATGCGAAGTCAGAGCCCGTACGAGCGCGGCATCGATAACGCGATGTGCTACGCGGAAGCGAGCCGGGTCAGCAAGGTCAGCATGGTTCACGAGTCGCAGATCCCGCCGCGTCCGACGCCCGCCGCAAAGAGCTCGTCGACGGGCGTACCGTCGAAGCCACCGCTGCCGCCCAGTTCCTTCTCCGCCACGCCGCTGCCGTGGAGCGCGAGCATGCCGGACGCCGCAAGCGCACCGACGGCCGCCGCGCCGATGGGGGCTTCGTCGGCGAAACCGGCGAACGAGGCCGCGGCAGACGCGGGCGGTACACCTGGCGCGACCGCCGGGACCGCGGGCGGGACCGCTGGCACCAACACAGCAGCCACCGCTGCGGCCGGTGCATCAGCCACCGCACCCGCAACGACGACGCAAGCCGCCACTCCTGCCGCGAGCGCAAGCCTCGGCACACCGGGCGCACCGGACGCCTCGTTGCAGGCCAATGCGGGATCGGGCGTCAAGCTGCCGCCGCTGCCTGCCCCCGAGCCGCCGATGACGCGCTATTGGGCCGCTTACAGCGCATGCATGCAGGCACGCGGTTATTTCGTCCAGTAATTCCGGTCGATGCCGTTTGCCGGCGTCGTTACAACGATAATTTTTAATGGCGTCGGCCTTCGACGCCAGTGGGGCGATCCGGCCATGCCGCGCGACACGACCTCCGACCAGCCGTTCATCCATCAATGCGCGTACTGCGGCGTGGCGCTGCCCGGCCGCTTCTCGCCGTGCCCCGCGTGCCACGAGTTGCCGCTGGACGGCTTCGATCAAACCGGCCGGCACGGCTCGCGCGTGTCGCGCTCAAGGGCGCTCGCCGCGCCGCGCAGGCCGGTCGAATCATTTGAGTCGATCGAATCGCTTGGGCCATATGAATCCGTGGAGCCGCCGCATGCGTCGGCTGCTTTTCAGCGCTATGGAGCGGCGCCCGTGTCGTCGCGAATCAAACTGAGCCGCTACGACTCGATCGATGAAACTACGTTCGTGCCGCCCGGCTCCCGGCGGCTGCGGCGTTCCGTTGTGCTCACCGCGACAGTGCTCGCGGCGATCGGCGCCATGTATGCCGGCTTCATTTCCCACAACGACAACGAGACGAGCGGTAACGCGCCGGCCGCATTGGCCGGCGCAGTGAGCACGCCGCACGTTGCGCCGTCGCTTGTCGCACATCGGAAGCCGGCTGCGCCGACGGTCGTCGCGCAACGGCCGGTGTCGGATAGTGTGAACGTTGCCCAGCAGCTACCGGCCGCCGCGGTGGCGCAGCAACCGTCGACTGTCGCGGTGGCCGCGCAACCGCCAATCGTCGCGACGCGGCCGAAGCCGTCGCTCGCAGCAGTCACTCAGCAACCAAGAGCCGTCGTCGTTGCAGAACAGCCGCACCCGTCGCCCTCGTCCGTACGTCCGACGCCCGTTACGCCGCCGCCGACATCAATGCTGGTCATCGCAGCCACACCGACGGTCGCACCAACCACCGCTTCCATCGCGTCACAGCCACGGCTCGCCATCGCTACGCAAGCACCGTCGCAATCGCAAACCAGCGCTACGCAGCGGCCAACACCCATAAACGTCGCGCAACAGCCACAACCTTCGTCCGTACGTCCCGCGCCAATTACGCCACCGACGCAGACGCCAACGCCAATGCAGTTGCCCGCACCTCACCCCGCGCCCGTCATCGCAACCGCGCCAACGGCAACGCACACCACCGCACCCGCCATCGCATCGAACGGCAACACGCCCGCAACCACCGTACGCCGCGCGCCCCTCGCCTCCACCGACACACAACGCACCTCGCCCACGCGAATCGACCCGCCGCGCGCGACCCCACTTCACGCCAGCGCTTTACAGCATCCGAAGATCGCACGCGTCCCCCTCCGGCAAGGTAATCAGCCGACGCCCAAACCGCGCATCATCGCAGCGAGCACCCAGACCACTGCACGCCCTGCGTCAGTGGACAATCACGAAGCCTGGCGCCAGCACGAGGACATCGGCCTGCCCGAACACGCGCGGGTCGCATCAGCGGGTTTCGCTCACGGCTGCGGCAACGGCGGACACGCGGGATGCGCATCGCCGCTCGACGCAAGCAACAAGGAAAGCCGCGAAGCGCCGCATGTCGCGACGCTGGCCGCACGCGACCCAGAACCACGAGCCGTACAACAACCCGCCGCCGAAGTGGCCGCGGTCCCACCGAACGATCTGCGCGACCTGCTGCGTCATCACTAGGCACGGAGTGCTCTGCGGGCCCTGAGAGCACTAAACGGCGAGCACGCAGGAAACCAGCAACAAAAAATCGCCCAGCAAAAAAGTTCAGCCACCCTAAACAAAAACGAGGCCATCACCGATGGCCTCGTCCTCATCCAGCGCAACGCGTCCGCGCACCGGCGCGCGCATTCAACCCGCAATACTGTCGTAACCGTAATAGCCGCCCTGATACCCCGAGCCAAGGAACGCGCCCTCCTGCGGCACATCGGTAAGCAACACGCCGCGCAAGCCCACCCCTCCATTGCGCAGCCGCTTGGCGGTTTCGATGATTTCGCTGAGCGGCTGCCGACCATGCCGTACCACCAGCAGCGTCGTCGCCGCATACCGGCCGACCAGCGTCGGGTCGGTGACCGCGAGCACCGGCGGCGTATCGATGATCACAAGGTCATAGCGCGGCTTCAGTTCGTCGAGCATCGTCTGGAAACGCCGGCTCATCAGCAATTCGGCCGGATGCGTCGGCAGCGTGCCCTTCGGGATCACGTCGAGGCCGGGCATCACTTCGTGCTGGATGACCGCCTCGAGATCGGCGCCGCGCAGCACGTCGGAAAGCCCTGGTTGATGCGCGATGCCGAAATGCGAATGCACGTCGCCGCGCCGCATGTCGCCGTCGATGATCAGCACGCGCTTGTGCGCCGACGCGACCAGCGCCGACAGATTCACCGACAGGAACGACTTGCCCGCATCGGGCCGCGAGCCGGTGATCATCACGACGTTGTTGGCGGCGTGATCGAGCGACAGTTGCAGCGACGTGCGCAGATTGCGCACGCCTTCCACCGCGAGATCGCCCGGCGCCTGCTGCGCGAGCACGTGCTGACCGCGACGGCGCATCGCCACGCTTTCCTGCAGACGCAACTGGGTCTGGCTGCGCGGCACCGCCGCGAACACCGGCACGCCGAGCATCGCTTCCAGTTCGTCGGGCCGCTCGACGCCGCCATACATCGCGCGCCTGAAGAAAGTCAGCAGGACGCCGAGCACGAGGCCGCCGCCGAGCGCGCTCAGGATCACCAGCAGGCGCTTCGGCCGAATCGGATCGTCGGGCGTTTCGGCGAAATCGACCACGCGCACGCCGCCCACCTGACCCGCCTGCGAGACACGCAGTTGCTGCACGCTGTTCAGCAGATTGTTGTATTGCTCGGTCTTCATCTGCAGATCACGCTTGAGCCGCTGCGCGGTCTGCTCGGTATCGGGCATCGCCGTGACGCTGTGGTTCATGTTGGCCTGCGCGCCCTGCAACGCGGCGATCTGCGCATCGAGCGCGGCGACGGCCGGATGGCTCGGCGTGAAGCGCTGCAGCATCTCCACGCGTTGCTGCTGCAGATCGAGCAGCCGCGTCTTGTTGTCGACGACCTGCTGCAGCAGCAGCCGGCTTTCCTCGCCGGGATCGACCGTGCCGTGCGCGTTGCGGAACTTGTTGTAGCGTTGCTCCGCGTCGTCGACATCCTTGCGCAAGCCGGGCAGTTGCTGCTCGAGAAACGCGAGCGTGTGATCGGTCTCGGTCGAGCGGTTCGCGAGGTCCTGACGCACGAATTCGTGCGCCATGTTGTTGACGATCGCCGCGGTCAGCGCCGCGTCGCCACTTTCGAGGCTCACGCGAATCACGCCGGATTGCGGCGCGGTTTCCTGCACGACCACGGTGTTCTGCAAACGGTCCACCGTGCCGAGCGTCGACGCGCGCGCAAGCTTGAAGCGCGAACCGGGCGCGCCGACCATGCTGTCGACGTGCAGCGTGATCGGACCGTCGGCGGTATCGGTCTGCACCGTCTCGCCGACGCGTCCCGACAGGATCGCGCTGCCGTTCGGATCGCGCAGAATAAACGTGTTGTCACTGCCCGCCACCAGCGTGAAGGTGGCGTCGTACATCTGCTTCGTCGTGTCGAAGCGCGACACCGCAATGCTCTCGTTGCCCCACGCGAAGCCCGACAGATTGACGAACGACGGCAACCTGAAGCCCCACTTTCCGTTCACGAGACCCGCGATCATCCCGCCGATCACCGGCAGATAACGCGGCGTCGCCGTGATGTCGAGGTGCAGCGCGCGCACCGCTTCCTCGCTGACGAGTCGCGACTTCAGCAACTCGATCTGCGCGGCCGTCGACGGCTTCGTGTCGGAGCCGCCGGCGAACGACGGTGCCGCGCCGCTCGCCGCCCCGTTCGCATTGGCGCTCCTGTCTTCGACGTGAAACAGCACGTCCGCACGATAGGTCGGTGGCGCGAGAAACGCGTACGCGCTACCGAGCGCGAGCGCGATCAGCGTCACCGTCAGAATCGTGCGCCGCCCGCGCACGAGCGTGCGCAGGCAGTCCGACAGATGCAGCGTCCCCGGTCCGGACACGTCCGCATAACGGCCGTCGGCGCGGCCGTCGTAGCGGTTATCAAAGTTGATTGCCATGTTGTTCACCCGACAAGGCCCGGCGGTTCAGGTTGCGCGTCGCGCGCCGCTCACTTCGACACCACGACTCCCGTCACCGCCGCGTTGATCGCCGGCAACAGCAGGTTCAACACGCGGTTGAAGCGAACGAGGCCGCCCTGGCCGACATACACGATGTCTTTCGGCTGCAGCTCGAACTGGTTGGCGAGCAGCATCGCCACCGGCGAGGTCGCATCGAGGTGATAGATCTGCGGCGAATCGCTGGTCGAATTGCGGATCACGAACAGTTGCTGCGCCGCGGCCGTGTTCGAGTCGAAGCTGCCGCCGTCCGAGATCGCCTGCGACAGCGTCAGCGAGCCGTTGCGCAACGGCAGCACCGTGGCCGGCTTGTTGACTTCGCCCATCACGTAGACGCCGCTGTCTTCGCGCGCGTTGACCCGCACCAGGTCGCCCGCCCGCAGATAGATATCCGACGGGTTGTGACCGTGCTTGATCAGGTCGTCGATGTTCAGCCGATAGGTCTTGCCCTCGCGAATCAGGTCGACCCGGCTGCGGTCCGCCGTCGTCGTAAAGCCGCCGCTCTGGCCGATCGCGTTGGTCAGCGACATCGGAACGTCGTTGACCGACTGGCTGCCCGGCGTGCGCACTTCGCCATCCACCGTCACCAGCGCGTTACGGAACGACGCGACCCGCACCGTCACTTCCGGCTTCTGGTACACCTTGCCCAGACGCTGATGCAACTCGCGCTGGATCGTCGCGACGTCCTTGCCCGCGACATGCAGATTGCCCGCATACGGAAACTGCACGTCGCCGTTTTCGTCGATCAGGAAGCCCGGCATCGCGTCTCCCGTGCGCGAACTGGTCGTCGGCTGACCGAGCGCGGCCGCGAGTTCCGGGTGATCCCAGACGACGATCTGCAGCACGTCGCCGGGGCCGACCTTATACGAGGTCGGCTTGCCGAACAGCGCCGCGGTCTCCGGCGGCACCGTCGACGCCTGCATGTCGGCATTCATCTTGCGCAGCAACGCCGCGTTGATGTCGGTGATCGGTATCTGCGTCTGCTGCGAAGCTTCGGTACTGTATTCCCCACCCGTGTCCTGAATCGTGGCCGGAGTAATCATCCGTTGTCCCGGTACGCTTCCGCATCCGGCAAGCAGTGCTGCACTAGTGAAAACCACAAGACTTCCCGTGCGAAAACCAAGCGAGCTCATGATTTTTCCTCCTTCGCCCCGAGGCGTTTGTTATCGACTTTCTAGTAAGCGTTTCGATGCACCAGTCCGGCGACAATCGTCGCGCCGATAATCCGCATGTCGAGAGCGAACGACCAATGGCCCAGGTAATACAGGTCATGCTCCACACGACGCTCCATTTTCTCGATGCGGTCGGTTTCGCCACGGAAGCCGTTGATCTGCGCCCAGCCCGTGATTCCCGGTTTGATCCGGTAGCGATTGATATAGCCCGCGACCACCTTCTGATAGAGGTCGTCGTGCTCGAGCGCATGGGGACGCGGTCCGACCACCGACATGTCGCCACGCAGCACGTTGAAAAATTGCGGCAGCTCGTCGAGGCTCGTGCGGCGCAGGAACGCGCCCACTTTCGTCACGCGCTTGTCGTTGCGCGTCGCCTGACTCAAAGTACCCTTCGCTTCGGTATGCACGCGCATCGAGCGAAACTTGTAGATCGTGAAGACGCGGCCGTCCGCGCCCTTGCGTTTCTGCCTGAACAGCACCGGTCCGCGCGAGGACAGCTTCACCGCGATCGCGATGGCGACCAGCAGCGGCGCGAGCGCGAACAGCGCGGTCGCCGCGAACAGCCGGTCGAAGATTTCCTTCTTCAGCATCGCGTTGGCCGACAACGGCGACGCCACCAGATTGATTGCCGGCACGCCGAGCAGATCGACCACGCCGCTGCCTTCGAACAGCGCATGACTGCGCACGTCCGGCATGAAACGGATGTTGACGAGGTCGTCGCGGAACTCGTCGATCAGCGCGCAGATCAGCGGCTCCTCGGAGAGCGACAACATCAGCCACAGCTCGTGGACGTCGTTGGTGCGGATGTATTCGGCGAGCGCATCGACGCGATCGAACACCGGCACGCGCGGATGGGTCACCGCGGAATCGTCCGGTCGCGTGTTGTAGACGGCCGTCGCGCGAAAACCCGCGGTCGGCGCCGCTTCGATCCGGCGCAGAATCGCGTCGCACTGCGAACCGTTGCCGACGATCGCGACCTGATGCAGGTTCATGCCGGCGCCGCGCGCACGCGCGAGCACCGCATGCGTGATCAGCCGGTACGCGATCATCAGGCCGCCGGTCGTCGCGGTCCAGTACGAAAACCACAGCCGCGACACGATGTCGATCCGGTGCAGCGAATACATCAGCACGAGCGCGCACGCCTGCACGATCAGCCACGCGAGCGACACCTGGCCGGCGAGCCCGAGCTTGGAGCGGCCGCGCCACGACTCGTAGACGCCGAAGGCCGGGAAGATCGCCAGCGCGAAGGCGGCCGAAAACATCACCAGCGCCCAGTAGAAGCCCGACTGGCCAAGATAGTCGAAGCGAATCTGCGACGCTACGGTCGCTCCCACCAATACCAGCGCGACATCGAAAATCCGCGCGAGCAGATCCTGAAACTTGCGCATTTTGCTTACCTCGCCTCGCCTTTCCTGTTCGCAAATGGAGCGTGAAAACGCTGCTTACGGGCAGCGACCGTAGTTGTCATTGAACCTCACGATGTCGTCTTCGCCGAGATAGGCGCCGGACTGGATTTCGATGATTTCGAGCGGCACCTTGCCGGGGTTTTCGAGCCGGTGACGCGTGCCGAGCGGAATGTAGGTCGATTCGTTTTCGCTCAGCAGGAACTGTTCGTCGCCGCGCGTCACGAGCGCGGTACCGCGCACCACCACCCAGTGTTCGGCGCGGTGATGATGCAGTTGCAGCGACAGCTGCGCGCCGGGCGTGACGACGATGCGCTTCACCTGAAAGCGCTCGCCGCGATCGATCGAGTCGTAGAAGCCCCACGGGCGCCGCACCTTGCGATGCGCATCGGCCTCGGGCGCGTGCTGCGCCTTGATGCGCGACACGAGCCCCTTCACGTCCTGCACGTGCGAGCGATCGACCACCAGCACCGCGTCGGCGGTCTCGACCACGACGACGTTCGCCGTGCCGACGCAGGCGACCAACCGCCCTTCCGAATGCGCGTAGCACGACACCGCGCCCTCGAACGTGACGCGGCCGCGGCCGGCGTTACCGTTCGCGTCCTTGGCCATCGCGGCCCACACGGCGTCCCACGAGCCGAGATCGGACCAGCCGGCTTCGAGCGGGATCACGACGCCGGCGGGAAGGCTGGAGGCCGTGGCGTGCGGGTCTGCGTTGCGGTCTGCGTTGCGGTCTGCGTTGCGGTTTTCGTTGCTGCTTTCGTTGCCGTTCGGGTTGGCGCTTTCGCTGTCGGCGGCATTGCTGCTGCTCTGCAATTCATCCGCTGGCGGTTCGGCAAGCCGCTCCATCACCGCGTAATCGATCGAGTCGGCGGGCACCGCGAGGAATGCATCATGCGACGGCCGGAACACCGCGCCATCGTTCTTGCCGCCGGCAAACGCGCTTTCGCACGGCACATGCATGTCGGGACGCAAATGCGCGAGCGCATCGAGCCACACGCTCGCGCGCACGATGAAGATGCCGCTGTTCCACCAGTACGTACCGGCCGCCACGTATTGCGCGGCGATTTCCTCGGCGGGCTTCTCGACGAAGCCGTCGATCGCATGACCGCCCTCGGCCAGCGCCGCGCCGATGCGGATATAGCCGAAGCCGGTGTCGGGCCGCGTCGGCGGCACACCGAGCGTCGCGATCGCGCCGGCTGCCGCGTGGCGCGCCGCGCAATCGAGCGCGCGTTGCAGCGCGGGCACGTCGGCGATCGCGTGATCGGCCGGCATCACGATCAGGATCGCGTCGTCGCCGGCCGCGCGTGCGAGCAAGGCCGCGAGCGTCAGCGCGGGCGCCGTATCGCGTCGCGCGGGCTCGACGATCAGCCGTGCGTCGACGCCGTTGCCGTGCAATTGCTCGGCAATCACGAAACGATGTTCCTCGCCGCACACGACGATCGGCGACGCATCGATGCTCCAGCCCGCCGGAAAACCGTCGAGGCGCCGCGCGGTGGCCTGCAGCAGCGAGTCCGAGCCGACCACGTCGATCAGCTGCTTCGGAAAGTTCTCGCGCGACACGGGCCACAACCGCGTGCCCGAGCCGCCCGCCAGAATCACCGGAACGATATGCGCGCAGCGCGAGCCGGCCGCACCGGCGCTAGCGCCGGTCGGCTCGACAGATCTGGCGCTCACCATGCTCTGCGTCAACATATTCGGATTCCTTATAATTCTGCAAGGTACAAGGAAGATCGGTCCGGTCCCCACTTGCCGTCACGGCAAACGCGGCAACTGCCCTGCCTCGGTCGGCGCTACTCGCCAGCCATCCTGCGGCTTTGAATCCTGAACTCGGTCGGCGAGATCCTCATGCGCTTGCGGAACACTTTCGCGAGACGGTCGCCGTTGCCCATGCCGGTACGGCGAGCAATCTTGTCGACCGGCAATTCGGATTCGGTCAACAGGCTGCACGTCACCGCGAGGCGTTCGTGCAGCAGAAAACTCGACGGCGTAATGCCCATTTCCATCTTGAAGCGGCGCAGGAAGTTGCGCTCGCTCATCGCCGCGAACTGCGCGGCGTCGGCAATCGAAATCGACTGCTGACAGTTCTCCTGCAGCCAGCGCGCGGCCGCGCGTACCTTGTCGCCGGGACTCATGCCGCCGTCTTCGCCGAGCAGCGGCGCGAGGTTCGTGCACGAGTCGGACAGCAGCCGCTCGGCCGCCATGCGCGCGGTCGCGTTGCCCAGATCGCGCTTGATCATCCCGAGCGCGCTGCGCATCGATTCGAGGCGGTCGCTGACTTCCACGCCGCCATGCTCGGCAGCGCGCGCGCCGTTTGCGGCGTTCGTTGATGCTCCGTGCGCCGCACTGGCCGCGCCGACGCCGTTAGCGCCGCTCGCGCCATAGGCCAGTTGACGCGGTTCGTCGCCGTCGTGGCTGTCGTGACTGTCGGGCACGTACGCTGCATCGAGCACCGTGCGGCCTTCGGCGATCGGCCGGATCATCGACGTATTGCGTCGAACGCGGCGCAGCCAGCCGATCAGCCGCTCGTCGTGCGCAGCGATCGTCGCGCCCTTGCCGCCCGCGACATACAGCGCATCAAAGCCGCCGTAATGACGCGCGTCGAGCCCGTCGGTCCACACCCGCAAACCGGACGACGACGTCACCATGCCACCATCGGCGGACAGAAACGACACGTCGTAGAGCCACGCGCCCGAGCCCGCATTGGCGAGTTCGTTGGCGGCCTGAAAAACTTCAGCGATGACACCCGCTGCCTGCAGCGAGCAGTCGTTGAACAGCAGAATGGCGATATGGCGCACGCCCTTATTCGGCGCATGCACCCAACGCAGCATTGCAGACTCGAGACTCGCGCAGGTCATAGTCATCCTCTCGAAGGAAATCGGTAGACTTCACCTTCCACGGCCATAAGGCGTTCCCACTCGGTGCACTGCATCATAGCGACGGCTTCCAGCATTTAGCCGCCATGACCGAAAGTGCGGACATGTTGGCGCGTTAATGGGTGACCGTCAGTGCAATTCCGCTCATTGCCGAAGCGGGTCGTCTTATCGATGGATTAATGCCAATTCCGCATATGCCGGAATATGCATTCGAGAATGTTAAGTCAATTTAAAAATTGATTGCGTACGCCAGCGCACACTGCACGCCCACTCGAAAAAGGACATACCCTAATTCGATTCGGCCGCGAACGCCGGTGTTTGAAGGCGATTCTTGCGAAGAATCTATCGAATTGAGTGGGACCGCCTCCCCCTCTTCTGCGTGCCTGCTCCCAGGATGGGCCGTTCTCCAGACAATAACCGTCGGGGAACGTAATGACGTCATTCGTTTTACCCAATATAAACGCAATAGAGACCCGAAAGATTATTTAATCCATCATTATTGGGTCGCCTGAATATAAGAATGACGATTAATGTTTCAGGCGTGAAACATCGAAATCGGACCGCTTCAGGGTACCGTCAATTGACAAGCGAATGGCGGATTGTGTCGGTTTGCGCCCGGTTCGATTCCGCCATCGAATTGCGGAAATGGACTATGCCTTTTCCGCAAGATTGGGATTGACGAACGAAGCGGGTTACACGCGATGATGAGCCATCGCACGCCGCTTCGGCGACGCCGCGACGACATGCAATGTTTATGTGCCACACGATGGCACGATGTGCCGATAGTTCGGCGTGTAGCGACAGCTTTCCGGCGGGCAAGCGCACATAAAACCCGCATCGACACGGGTTACGATGCCGCAAAATACGCGGGAGTCCGAAGATGAACGGCCTTGCCTGGATCATGCTGATACTGGCTGCGATGATTGGTGCGTTCCTTTTCGCGACGATCGGCGTCGTCGTGCTCACGCTGCTGTTCGCCAACGTATCGGACCGGCTCGCGCGCACCGACGACACGCGTCGCGACTCCTAGTACTTTCATCGCGATGCGCGCGCAGCCAGCTGCGGATTTTTCGTGGATTGCTTCTCTGCGCCGCGCCGCCCGCGTCGCGAATCGAATCGAATCGCTACTTCGAAATATCCTCCAGCGCGACATCGCGCGTTTTCGGCCCGAGCGTGCCAATCGCGACCATCACCACTGCCATCGCGCCGGAGATGAACACGAACACGCCGTTCACGCCGAAGCGGCCGAGACACGCGGCGATCACGAACGCCGAGAACATCGCCGAAATACGGCTCCACGAATACACGAAACCCACCGCGCGAGCCCGGATGCTGGTTGGAAACAGCTCGGCCTGATACGCGTGATAGCTGTACGAAATGATATTGCCCGCGAGCACCAGACACACGCCAAGGCTGACGAGCAGCACCGTCTCGCGCGCGTGACTGAACGCAAGACCGCACACCACGTTGAGCGCCGCCATGCAGATAATCACGCTCTTGCGCTCGAAGCGGTCGGCGATCAGCAGTCCCAGCAGCGGCCCGAGCGGCGCGGCGATCGCGATGATGCTCGCGTACATCAGACTCGTCGTCACCGTGATGCCCTGCTTGATCAGCAGCGTCGGAATCCAGTTGGCGAAGCCGTAGTAGCCCATCGTCTGGAACACGTGAAAGATGATCAGCATCAGCGTGCGCTTGCGATACGGCGGCACCAGCAGATCGCGGAACGCCGCTCGCGCGCGCACCGGTTCCGGCTGCGCCGGCTCCGGCAGCGGCAAGCCGCACTTGCGCCGATACTCGCTCGCGACGCGTGCTTCGAGACGCGTCATCACCGCGTCGGCTTCGTCGATGCGGCCTTTCTGCGCGAGCCAGCGCGGGCTCTCCGGCAAGCCACGACGAATCCACCACACGACGACAGCCCCGACCGCGCCGATCAGCACGACGAGCCGCCAGCCATCGAGACCGAACAAACGCTGCGGCACCAGCAGATACGACAGAAACGCGACGATCGGCACCGCACAGAAACCGACCGCCTGCGAACACGCCGACGCGCGGCCGCGCACGTGCTTGGGCACGAGCTCGGAGATATACGTGCCGATCGTGACGATCTCGACGCCGATCCCGATGCCCGCGATAAAGCGCCAGCAGTTCAGTCCGAGCGCCGTATGCTGGAATGCCATCACGACGTTGGCCGTCGTGTACCACAGCAGCGACCACGTGAAGATCGCGCGCCGCCCGAAGCGGTCCGCGAGAAAGCCGCACGCCGCCGTGCCGACGAATAGCCCCGCGAACAGCGCGGCGATGAAGCTCGCGACGCCGCTCGTGCCGAACAGTCCATGCGTGGTCGCACTGAGGATGCCGCTCTTCACGAGGCCCGGCGCGATATAGCCCGAATACATCAGGTCATACAGTTCGAAGAACATGCCGAAGCTCAGCAGCATCACCAACTGCCAGATCGTGCGGGTCGCGGGCAAGCGGTCGAGCCGCGCGGAAATGCGCGCGCCATCAAGGGCGATCGAACCGATGCGGCCAGATGTGGTTGCATCGGTGTCCTTGGGCGCGCCATTCAGTGCGCCGGCCTCGCCGAGCGCGGTAGCGTAGATCGCCTGATTCGACGATTTCATCGTCTGTCTCCTTGAAGTCCGGTCTCGCGCCGGATCGGATGGATGAAGAGCGGTTGCGTGGGATTAGGCGGACGAGGTGTCATGCTGCGAGCGGTGCGCAGTGTGCTTCGCTTCATTTCACTCCGCTGCGCTGCGAGTGCATCGCGAAGCACCGCTAGAACGCAGCATGAAGCCTGTCGCCAACCTCAACGCAAACATCAGCACAAACGTCAGCGCCAACCTCCGCGCAAACTTCAGGCAGCCTCGCGCGGCACCGCTGCCTGCGTCGCGCCGGCCAGTGCCGCGATCCGCGCGTCGTCATAACCAAGCCCGCGCAGCACCTCGGCGGTGTGCTCGCCGATCTTCGCAATCGGCCGACGCGGTGCGAGACGCGCGCCGTCGAGCGAAATCGGCAGCAGCGGCATCGCGGTTTCGCTGCCGTCGTCAAGTGTCAGTGGAGCGAGGCCGCCGCTGGCGTTCAGATGCGGATCGTCGAACAGCTCCTCGGGCTTCGTGATCGACGCGAACGGAATGTGATTGCGTTCGAACAGCGGCACGAGCGACGCGCCGTCAAAACGGCTCAGGCTTTCGCCGAGCGTCTGCAACAGCCAGCCGCGCGCGAGCACGCGATCGTTGTTGGTCGCGAGGCGCGGGTCGGCCAACAGATCGTCGCGCTCGAGAATCGCGCACAGCGCGCGCCACTGCGCGTCGCCGGTCGCGGCGATGAACATCTGCTCGCCGTGCGCGAGCGTGAACACGTCGTACACCGCCCATGCGCTGATGCGCTCGGGCATCGGCGCGGCGGCCACACCGGTCGCCGCGAACTGCTGCATGTGCTGTGCCGAGAGCAGCACGCAGTTTTCGAACAGCGCGCTCTGCACTTCCTTGCCACGGCCGCTCGCGTGCCGCTCGTGCAGCGCGGCCAGCACGCCGATCGCGCCGAACATGCCGCCCATGATGTCGTTGACCGAGCTGCCCGCGCGCAGCGGACGGCCGACCGGTCCGGTCATGTACGCGAGGCCCGCCATCATCTGCACGACTTCGTCGAGCGCGAGACGGTGCTCGTAAGGACCGTTGAGGAACCCCTTATGCGACACGTAGATCAGCTTCGGATTGCGCTCGCGCAGCGTCGCGTAATCGAGGCCGAGGCTCGCCATGCGGCCGGGCTTGAAGTTTTCGACGAACACGTCAGCGCTGTCGACGAGCGCATGCAACGCGTCGAGGCCTGCTTCGCTGTCGAGATCGAGCGCGACGCTCTTCTTGTTGCGGTTGAAGGTACGAAAAAAACCCGCGCCGGTGCCGAGTAGCCGTCGCGTGCCGTCGCCGCGCGGTGGCTCGACCTTGATCACATCGGCACCGAGGTCGCCGAGGATCATCCCGCAGGTCGGGCCCATCACCATATGCGACAGCTCGATCACGCGGATGCCGGCGAGCGGCAACGCGCCGGCGTGTGATGACGATGACGCGGAAGACGGCTCAAAAGACGGCGAAGCAGCAGAACCCGAAGCCGCGGCAGCGAAAGAAGATGAAGTCATGGCAGCGCCTGTGAAGAAAGGAAAATCGTTCAGGAATGCGACGCGACGTGTTCTGCGGATTCGCTCGCCACGCGACGCGCGTCGGCGAACTGCTTCGGCAAGCCGGCGCGCGCCAGATAGCCGTACAGCGGTTCGCCGGGCAATGCTTCCGCGAGCACCGCGCGCGATTCAAGCAGCAGCGCGAGGTCGATGCCGGTGTCGTAGCCCATGCTGTCGAGCATGAAGACGAGGTCTTCGGTATTCACGTTGCCGGTCGCGCCCGGCGCATGCGGGCAGCCGCCGAGACCGGCCAGCGACGCGTCGAATTCGCGGATGCCGTGCCGCAACGCGACCAGCGTATTGGCAAGGCCGAGCCCGCGCGTGTCGTGAAAGTGCAGCGAGCGCAGCCTGTCGCCGGCGACGTCGCGCACCCGTTCGATCACTTCGCCGACCTGGCGCGGTGTCGCTTCGCCGGTGGTGTCGCCAAGCGCGATCACGTCCGCGCCAGCTTGCAGCGCGCCGCGCGCGATCGCGGCGATATCCGCATACGGCACCGCGCCTTGCAGCGTGCATCCGAACACCGTCGAGAGTCCCGCGATCAGTTCGACGCGCGGCGCGCCAGCGCGGGCCGTCGCGTCGATCAGCTCGCGCATCGCGGCGAACGCGTCGAGCATCGCGGCGGGCGTCTTGCGCACGTTCGCGAGGCTATGCGCGACGCTCACCGAGATCGGCGCGACGATGCGTTGCGCGCCCGCTTCGATCGCGTGTTGCGCGCCCTTCAGGTTCGGCACCAGCGCGCTCACGTGCAGATCGGCGTAACGGCGCGCGTGGGCGATCACCTCGGCGGCGTCGGCCATTTGCGGCAGCAGCTTCGCCGGCACGAAGGACGCGACTTCCATGTGTCGCACGCCGGCCGCATAGGCGGCGTCGATCCAGCGTCGCTTGTACTCGGTGGGCATGATGCGGGCAATGCTTTGCAGACCGTCGCGCAGACCGACTTCGGTCACGACGACGCGCTCGCGGATCTCATTCATCGGTTCGAATCCTGATGGTGGACGGAGGGTGAAGGCGTCAGGGGCGAAGACCGCGAGTCAAGGGGCGAAATTCGCCCGCTGGCTGGAGAAGACGCGCCTGACTGAATGATCGACAGCGTGCCCGCGTACGAGCGCGCGGCAAAGTCTGCGTTGACGACGCACTCCATCGCCGCTCGCGATGGCGGCTCACGTCGATGGGACGGGCGCGAGCGCGCGCCTGGGTGAAATGCTTAAGGGTTTGTCTGGGGGAATGGCGGTTGGGCTTTAGCGGTTGGGTTGTAGCGGCCACGTTGGCGACACGCACCAGCGAACGCAACGAACCCGCGTCACGCCCCGCCGAGCAGATGCTCCAGCAGGCGCGCCGCCGCCAGCGTCAAGGCCGCGCGATCGCGCATGCAGATCACGAAGCGCCGCTCGGCCCACGCGTCGCGCAGCGGCACCGCGACGATCCCGTAGGCGTCGGCGGCATGACGCGGCAGCGCCTCACGCGGCAGGATCGCGACCGCGAGCCCTGCCTGGATGAAGCGATACGCGGCATCGAAGGTCGATACGTAAGTGCGGTAATTGAGCTCGCGGCCCTTCTCCTGCGCGATGCGCTGCATCAGCGCATTCACCGACGCGTTCGACGCGAGCCCCAGATGATCGAACGCGAGCGTCTCGTCGAAGCTGACGGCGGCCGCGTCCGCGAGCGGATGCGCGCGCGGCACGATCAGCGCGAGATGGTCGGCGCGGTACGGCAATGTGTCGAGGCTGCCGAGCGGCACCACGTCGCGACAGATGCCGAGATCGGCGACGCCCTCTTCGACGCCGCGCACGATGTCCGCGCTCACGCGCTCCTCGACGTCGACGCGAATGCCCGGATGCGCCTGCAGAAACGCCGACAGCGCCTCGGGCAAGAACTCCACCATCGACGACACGTTCGCCAGCACCCGCACCTGCCCGCGCGCGCCGGCCGCGTATTCGCCGAGTTCAGCCTGCAGGCGTTCATGGCCGCGCATGATGAGCCTCGCGTGGCGCAACAGCGCTTCGCCGGCGGCGGTCGGCCGCACGCCGCGCTGGCTGCGCGACAGCAACGCGACATCGACGAGCGCTTCGAGATCGGCAAGCCGCTTGCTGACCGCCGACGGCGCGATGAACTCGCGCTCGGCCGCGCGCGCGATCGTGCCTTCCTCGCACACGGCGATGAACAAGCGCAGCGTCACCTGATCGATCTGCCACATCGGCGCGGCGGCTCCTGAGGTTCGGGGAAAGACGGGTTGGGAAACGGGTTCAGAAACGGGCCGTGACGCGGACCTGGAAGCGGACTATGGAACGAACGATAAAGCGGCCCGCGAAATGGCTTGCGGAAAATTATGCCCGAGGAAAACGGCGGCCAAGGCACGACCGCGGGTATCTCCCGGTCGAGCACCGACGCACCGACGCCACACTTGCCCGCGATTTTCGGCGCCGCTATGCTGGCGGCTGCGTGCATATGCGCGTATGAGGGCATGGACCATCCGCGGCGCTTGCCACACGGCACCCCGCCCGCACCACAACCGTGCAGGCAAGCCACCCCGACTAACGCACGCCGCCACATCCCGCAGGCACCCACCCTAACCAGAACAAACACCCGAGACTCTGCCGATGTCGACCACCAGCCTCTTCTTCACCGCCGCCGGCGTCGGCCTGGCGATCGCCGCGCCTGTCGGCCCGATGGGCATGCTGTGCATCCGCCGCACGCTGACCGGCGGCCCGCGTGCCGGACTCGCGATCGGCTTCGGCATCGCGAGCGGCGACGCCGCTTATGGGCTGATCGCGGCGCTCGGCCTCGTCGGCATTTCGCAGTTCATGCTCGCGTACGACCGCCCGCTGCATCTGCTCGCGGGTCTGTTCCTGCTGTACCTCGGCGTGCGCACGCTGCTGCAGAAACCGCCCGCCGACAACGCCGCCGATAACGCCGCCGATAACAACGGTGAAAACGGCAACGGCAAGCTCGCGCAGATCGGCCACGCCGGCGCGCTGCGCGCCTATGCGAGCGCGCTGCTGCTGACGCTGACCAACCCGCAGACCGTCATCATGTTCGCCGCGCTGTTCACGACGCTCGCGCCGCGCGGCGCGTTCTCGCCGGCGATCGCGCTGACGACGGTCGGCGGTGTGTTCGTGGGCTCGATCGCGTGGTGGTGCTTCCTCGTGACCGTGGTGTCGCTCGCGCGCCATGCGATCGGCAGCAAGCTGCGCGTCGCGATCGACCGCGTGGTCGGTTTCACGCTCGCGGCGTTCGGCGTCGTCGAGATTCGCCGCGCGCTTTGAGGCGCTCCGCTGCAACACGCGCTACAACACGCGCTGCCAAGCTCCGGGCAGCGCCGACCGGTGCCCAACCGCCCCGAAGAGTCTTCCGAACGGTTCGATAGATAGCCCACTCCGCCGCGCCGTGACGCTGCTGCGTCGGCCGCGTCGCGCTCGTCGTGGGCAGATCGCGCACGCAGGCGCGGCAGTTTTGCGACAATAGCGCCTTTCGCCGCGCGGGCGGCGGCCGGACCGGCGGCGCAAGCAGCGCCAACGACGGTCCCCACGCGGCGCCGCACGGCGGCTGGCGCGCCCGCGCCGCGGCCCGTTCCGACGTCCTTGCACCGGCCTTGCCGGCGTTGCCTCGGCCTCCCATTCACCTGCGATCCGTCAGCTGTCCGTTCAATGGCTCTACCCCACATCGATCTGCTGTACTCCGTTTCCGGCCTGTTCGTCGGTTTTCTGGTCGGGCTGACGGGCGTCGGCGGCGGCTCGCTGATGACGCCGATCCTCGTCCTGCTGTTCAACGTGCATCCGGCCACCGCGGTCGGCACCGATCTGCTGTACGCGGCCGCCACCAAGGCGACCGGCACGCTGGTGCACGGCCTGAAGGGTTCGGTCGACTGGCAGATCACGTTGCGTCTCGCGGCCGGCAGCGTGCCCGCCGCGACCATCACGCTGATCCTGCTGCACCGCTACGGGATGGACACGCCGGGCGCCAGCCGGCTGATCCAGATCGTGCTCGGCGCGGCGCTGCTGATTACCGCGATCGCGCTGGTCTTTCGTCCGCAGCTGGCGGCGCTCGGCGCGCGCAAGCAACGCGCGCCGCGCCAGGGCCGCACGCTCGCGCTGACGATGCTGACCGGCGCGATTCTCGGCGTGCTGGTGTCGCTGACGTCGGTGGGCGCGGGCGCGATCGGCGTGACGGTGTTGCTGCTGCTGTATCCGCTGCTGCCGACCACGCGCATCGTCGGTTCCGATATCGCGCATGCGGTGCCGCTGACGTTGCTGGCGGGCGCCGGGCACTGGCTGCTCGGTTCGGTCGACTGGTCGATGCTGGCGTCGCTGCTGGTGGGGTCGTTGCCGGGCATCGCGATCGGCAGCTATCTGTCGTCGCGCGCGCCGGACGCGCTGCTGCGCAACCTGCTCGCCGCGACGCTGACGCTGGTCGGCGTGCGGCTGGTGATGTCGTAAGGACCGCTTGCGGCGTGCCGCGCGGCACGCCTCGTCCCGACGCGTTCTACCTGAAAAACCGGCAGGTCAGATCCGCCTCGAACTGCCGGATCCACTGCCCATGGCTGTCGCGATACGACTGGGTCCAGCCGCCGCGCCGCACCGTGACGAGGCGCTCGTGCGTGGGCTCGTCCGAGGTCGCGCTCGCGCTGATGTCGAAATGCACGGGGGCAAAGCCGTGACGCGCGCACACCAGCTCGAAGGCCGCGCGATCGCCGATCGGCAGATCGATATAGCGAAAAAGCGTGGTTCCCATAGCGTCGCTCCCCATTCCTGCTCATCAGAGTACGCCTTGCAATGCGACGTCACTGTGTTGCATCGCACGAATCCACGACGGCCGCCTCCACGCTGGAAATCCGACTGACACGGCGAGCGTCGCTCGTGTCAGGAAGCGTGCAAGAATCGCGGCGAAAAAAAAGCTCCGACAATCTGCCGGAGCCTGGTGATTCGACGCTGCGGCGCGCAGCGGCAATGCGAAGCCGCATCGCGACGACATTAGCGCAACGACATCAGCGCAACAACACGAGCACGGCGACATGAGCGCGGCGTCCACCCGCCCGCGCGATGTCACCGCAACGTCATCCGATTCCGCTACGCCGCCATGCCGCCAGCCGATGCGGCGCCTACACGCCGCGCGGCCCGTCCGGCACCGCGCGCACGCCGCACCGCCGATCGCTTACTGCTGCATGACCGTCAGCTTGTTCGACACCGACGACACGCCCGCGACGCCCTTCGCCGCTTCGCCAGCCGCATCGATCTGGCCTTGGCTCGGCACCGAGCCGGTCAGCGTCACCGCGCCGCCACGCGCGCGCACCGCGATGTTCGACACGTCGAGACCCTGGGTCTTGGTGAGCGCGGCGCGCACCTTGCGGCCGAGTTCGTGATTCGCGCGCTTGCCGGCCTTGACGTTGGCGGCTGCCGCCGACGGCGAAGCCGCTGCCGGCGCGCTTGCCTGGGCGTACACGTTGCACGCCGCCACCATCGCCACAACCGATCCCAGCGTTTTCAGAAAACCGACCGTCTTCATAGCTCTCTTCTCCTTGGTTTCACATTGGACCGCCCCTACAAGCGGCTTCGTTACGACTACTCGCGGCCATCGCGGCGCGCACGCGCGCTTTCGCAACGGCCGGCTACGGCTGTGACACTGTGCAAGAGGCAAGAGAGGCTGGCTGCCCATGACCGCCCGACAACGGTCCGTCAGGGTGACGGCGCGCGCGACGGCTCGGCAACCGGCAAACCGCGATGTCCGTCGACGCCTCCGGTTCTTGTCGTGCCGGAATCGCGCCGCGCAAACGTTGGTTCGCGGTAGCGATGCACAATTTAATCTAGCCGGGGCAGAAGCGCAAAGGGTTTAGCGCGCGGCGTCGCATGCCGGCAGCGACCGCGCGATGCGGGCTGGATCGGGTCGCGCGGCGGCGCTGGGCAGCGGAGCGTTCGCGCGGGGATTTACGAAGACACGCGAAGACCCACGAAGACCCGCGAAGCCGCCCGTTTCGCCGTCGCGCGAATCTCAGGTACCATCGGCGCGACGCGGTTGACCGCGCGGCCCGTCCCGCGCACCGCGCTGCCACTGTCGCGCTGTCTGCCCGCCGTTGCGAGCTTTTACGCGCTTTTCATGCACCTACGCGCCCTCCCGAGCGTCGCCGTCAGATGATCCGATGAAGCCAGCCACCGGCCGTTCCCGCCCTCCCCACCTCGTCGCCCGGTTCGTCGCGATCTCGTGGCGCGACCTCGCGGTCTCGTTCGGGCCGCTCGTGCTGCTCGGCCTCGTCGCGATCTGGGCCGCCGTGCGGCTGATCCAGCCGGCGCCGCCGAACACGCTGACGATCAGCGCCGGCCCGGTCGGCAGCACGTTCTGGAACTCCGCGCAGAAGTACAAGACGATCCTCGCGCGCAACCGCATCACGCTGAATGTGCTGGACTCGCCGGGTTCGCAGGAAAACCTCAAACGCCTCGCGGATCCCCATTCGAACGTCGACGTCGCGATCGTGCAAAGCGGCACCGCGCGCGGCGTGGCCGACAAGAATGCGAGCCTGATGTCGCTCGGCAGCGTCACCTACGTGCCGCTCGCGATCTTCTATCGCGGCGCGCCGATCCAATGGCTGTCCGAATTCAAGGGCCAGCGCCTCGCGATCGGCGCCGAGGGCAGCGGCACGCGCGAACTCGCGCTCGCGTTGCTGAAGGCCAACGGCATCGAGCCGGGCGGCCCGACCCAACTGCTGCCGCTGTCGGGCAGCGACGCCGCCGACGCGCTGATCGACGGCAAGATCGACGCAGCCTTCCTCGCCGGCGACTCCGCGCAGCCGGCGGTAATGGGCAAGCTGTACCGCACGCAAAACGTGCGGTTCTACGATTTCACCCAGGCCGACGCGTACACGCGGCGCTTTCCGTACCTGACCCAGCTGAAGCTGCCGATGGGCGCGTTCGACCTCGGCCAGAACCTGCCGGCGACGTCGGTCAACATCGTCGCGCCGACCGCCGAGCTGGTCGCGCGGGATTCGCTGCATCCGGCGCTGTCGGATCTGCTGATCGAAGCGGCGCGCGAGGTGCACGGCAACGCGACGATCCTGCAGCGCGCCGGCGAATTCCCCGCGCCGATCGCCCACGACTTCCCGCTCTCCGACGACGCCGCGCGCTACTACAAGTCGGGCAAGAGCTTCCTGTACCGCACACTGCCGTTCTGGATCGCAAGTCTCGCCGACCGGCTGCTGGTGATCGTGGTGCCGCTGATCGTGCTGCTGGTGCCGGCGCTGCGCGTCGTGCCGGGGCTCTACGCGTGGCGGGTCAAGTCGCGCATCTACCGCTGGTACGGCGCGCTGATCGCGCTCGAGCGCGGCGCGCTCAGCGAACATTCGGCGACCGAACGCGACGCGTTGATCGAGAAGCTCGACACGATCGAGGACTCGGTCAACGGTATGAAGATGCCGCTCGCCTACGCGGATCAGTTCTACGTGCTGCGCGAGCACATCGGTTTCGTGCGACGGCGACTCGCGGAAAGCCGCGACGTGCAGGAGCGCGACGACGCCGACAGCCGGACGGACGAGCCGCCGTCGGCGCAGCGAACCGACGCGGCGACGCAACCGCCGGCCTGAGCGCGGACCGAGGCCCCGCCACCAGGGGATATCGACCGG
This sequence comes from Paraburkholderia antibiotica, assembly GCF_012927125.1. Lineage (GTDB taxonomy): Bacteria > Pseudomonadota > Gammaproteobacteria > Burkholderiales > Burkholderiaceae > Paraburkholderia > Paraburkholderia antibiotica. The sequence continues at coordinate 273,159 of NZ_JABBFZ010000003.1, read as the reverse complement.
TGCAAGCGGGAGCCGCACCGCGTAAGATCATGACAATTTTGACGGGATCGCGGACGCATCGTCCGCGCCCTCCGGACATGGGTCCTCGGGAGACATTTATGACCGTTGGCATCGACGCCAAACAGCCGCTGTGGTTTTACGATTTCGTCTCGCCGTTCACCTATCTGTTGCTCGAGCAACACGACAAATGGCCCGGCTTCGACTTCGCGTTCACGCCGGTCGTGCTGAACGATCTGTATCGCCACTGGGGTCAACTCTCCGCGTACGGCGTGCCCGCCAGGCGCACCTTCATGTACCGGCACGCGCTGTTTCGCGCGGAACAACTCGGCATTCCGTACAAAATGCCGCCCGCGCATCCGTTCGATTCGATGAAGCCGCTGCTGCTCGCGACCGCCGCGAACGGCGACGTGCAGTTCGTGCGCGAGATTTTCCGTTTCATCTGGCGCGAGGGCCGCGACCCGTCGAGCGACGAAGCGTTCGCCGAACTGTGCGAGCGCGTCGGCAGACCCGACGGTCCCGAACTCGTGCAGCGCGAAGACGTGAAGGCGCAATTGCAGCGCAATACCGAGGACGCGATCGGCCTCGGCGTCTACGGCGTGCCGACCTTCCGTCTGAACGATCAGCTGTTCTGGGGCGAAGACGCGCTGCCGATGGTGCTGTACTGCGCGCGCACGCCGAACTGGCTCGAGTCGCGGGAAGTGAAGCGGATCAGCTCGCTGCCGTGGGGACTCGCGGATCAGCCGGCCGGGCGGAAGTAACACGCACTGCCCTGGGTAGTACGACGGTGGCGCGGCGAAACGGCAGGCGGTAGATGGCAGATGGCGCGCGACGCACGGCAGATGGCGAAACGCTAGCGGTACAGGCCGAACGCCGCGCGGCACGCGGCACGCGGCACGCGGTGAAACGATCGCGAGGCGCGACGCTACCGGCAACACAGCGCTACCCCACCCTGATCCCCGCCATACCGCTCACGCTATGCCGCCGGCCCGCAAACCGGCCTAAGGTTATAACCTTTGCACCCCGCGCGCGGGCCGCGCGATGGACGGCCCGCGCCGTTCACGCCACCGCGCTTCGATCATGGACGACACCGCCGCCTCACTCGATATCTGGCTCGTGCGCGTGCTGCGCACGCTGCTGATCGAGCGCAGCGTCACGCAGACCGCGCTGCGGCTGAACCAGACCCAACCCGCGATCAGCACCGCGCTGCGCAAGCTGCGCGAAACGCTCGGCGATCCGATCCTCGTGCGCGGCAAAGCCGGCATGGTACCGACCGAATACGGCGAGTCACTGCTCGCGGCCGCGCAACGCGTGCTGCGCGACGTCGATTTCGTCGCGACGCCGCACGGCGATTTCGATCCAGCCCGCTCGCGCCGGACCTTTCGCGTCGCCGCGCCCGATTATCTGAACGACTTCTTCATGCCGACCGTGATCGCGCGTTTTCGCGAGGCGGCACCGCATGCGCGGCTCGAAATCGAATCGCTCGGGCCGCTGCTCGATCACTCGGCCGCGCTCGATGCCGGCGAACTCGATCTGGTGATCGGCAACTGGCCGAAGCCCGACCCGCGTTTCGAGCGCAGCGATCTGTTCGCCGATACCGTCGTGTGCATGATGCGCGCCGATCATCCGTTGCGCCGCGAGCCGCTGACGCGCGAAGCGTATCTGGCCGCGCCGCATCTCGCGCCGACGCACTATAGCGGCGCGCGCGGTGGCGCGATCGATACCGGCTTCGCACGCGCGCACGCCGAACGGCGCATCGTCGCGACGCTGCCGTACTTCGGACTGGTCGCGCAGACGTTGCTGCAAACCGACCTGATCTTCACGACGACGCGCCGCTTCGCGCTGCACTACGCGAGCATGCTGCCGCTCGCAGTCGTCGATGTGCCGATCGCGTTTCCGCGCATCAAGTGCTATCAGATGTGGCATCCGCAGCCGGATCGGCCGAGCGATATCGGCTGGCTGAGGACGTTGATGGCCGAGGTGTCGGGCGAGTTGGTGGCGCGTAAGCGTCGCGCGTGAAGGGGTAACGGCGGACGCGTGACCGCCGTCGCCGCCGCTCGATATAGAACTGAGCTGGATGGGGCCGGACGGCTTCGTGCTGACCCGCATCGAGTTCATCGGCGACGTGGCCTGTGCCCAGTCGTCGTCGTGCCGATTGACTGCGTGACCCGGCATTGTATAACCCCGCCGCAGCGGAGCCCCGTTCGCGTGCTTACGGGTTGATAACTCTGCTATGGGGCGTGACTCGGGGATCGTCGCACATCCACGCGCAGCTACCTTTACAGATTGGCTTGAACTCTACGAAAACCTGACGGTAGCCCGGTGTGCCGTCAGGACGCTTTACAACCATCTCATCTGTAAAAGTATGCTTCTCGATCAGAATGTTTTGACTACTGATGCCGAGCTGCTGCAAATACGCCTTCACGTTCCTGGCACGGCCTTCTTTCAACCGGTCTATATCGTGCTCGGCGGTATATGCGCCAGCCATTATGACTGCCTGAATCTCCACGTCGGGCCATTTTTTTGCCTCAATCACGGCGTTCGCAATTGCGAGCCTGTTTGCATTAGTAAGCGCACTTTTATCGAATGGCAACTCTATCTCCGCTTCTTCTCCGATGGTGCATGCGCCAGCAATTCCATAAAGACAGGCTGACATGGCAAGCGCTGCGACTATGGCACTACCCCTCGTCTTCAGTTTCCTGCTCATTTGATATTTCGCCCATCGAATGTTGCAATATAGCCGGTTATGTTGTCTGCATTCCTGATCGCGAGATCCGGGTTATGCTTCGCAAAGAACATCGCCCCCGATTCGGTATCTGTATACACCTCATCAATGGAATTGAAAGTATCCGTGAAATGAGTGCATTCGTGAATTAACGTCTTGATCTTGCACTCATGAAACAACTCGCCGTGTGAAATGCTGCAGAACTTCGAATAGATAGCGATAACGCGCTTTTCGGAATCGGGCTTACACACTGCTGCGTGATTGACGCCCCTATCCGGCACGACTGAGCATGTAAGGCTCCTGTTCAGTTCGCCGTCAAATCGCACAATCTTTTCTGGCACCAGCTCCTGCATCGCAGCGAGCAAGCGCGGCAGACCAGTAGCCAAAATGCTTCGAATTCCTTCATCCGCATGGGCGAAATAAATTTTGGCGCGGTCCTGCTCTTTCGCGTCCCACCGTGCTACCGCTGCAATGCGTTCCTTGATTAACAATACACCAGCATCACGCGCCCGCATGACCTCCTTTCTAAACTCGTTATTACTCATATTCGGGCAGATACGGGTCGTATTGATGATGACATCGACCATTGACCCGGGAGTTGTGTTAGTGACTGCACCAGAATGAACCAGGAACCATTCGTCAGCCTCGCTTGCCTTGAACCCATACTTGTTGTTCTGGCTGGAATCATTCATTCCCGATCGCTCCGGAAGCGTAAATTCTCAGACCCAATGCAACGCGGCTCCGTACACGCAGCGTCCTTCCCGTCGCATCAGTTGTGCCGTTAATAAACTTGCCGCCACCTGTGTCGATTCTGTAACGGACGTTTGCGAATAGGCGTCCGTTGTCGTCCCGAAGCGTGAATTGTTCATCGAAACGCTTCTGCGGACGCCCGCGACAGTTGCACGCCCAGTCGTAACCCAGGGCTTCGGCCATGGCATAACCGGTTGGCAGCGAACGCACCCGATCAAACGTAAAGAACTCACCAGTTTCGACGTTCAGGGCTTGTGCTGATGGCATCGACGGGAAGTTGGAATATATCGAATAGGTAACGCGGCAAACCCCGCATTCTTCCTCGACTGTCCAATCCGTGTCATTGCTTTTCAGTGTCTGCATCTCCATTGGATTCCTCATGAGTTTTCAGGCGATGTCTGGAGAATTAATCATCGAAACGAACCAAGGTCAACCGCTTTAAATCTGGATAAGTCTGTCTTGAAAATCATTTACTCCATCGCCCCACCGCTGCATGCCCCCACGCCCGACAGGTCGCAACCCGTCACGCGCCGACTCAAGTCTTCGCGCGTCTTCCGGTCATCGCGTGGATCGCGCGCAAAGCAGACGAAGGCGAAGTTGACACGCCCGATCTGGCTGCGTGCGTTGATGGCCGAGGTGTCGGGCGAGTTGGTGGCGCGTAAGGCGCCGCGCGACAAGGAACGGCAACGGCGCCAGAATCCATCACGCGCTCACACTAACCTTGTTTAATCGCATCCTTCGGCGACGAAAATCACCGACGCCCAATATCAGCGGATCAGGCATTGCCTGCCACGACCCGTGGCGGATGGCCCCCAGGATTCATAGGGTTGCCGGGGATGCTCGAACAGCCATAACGTTCGGTTGCCCCCGGCCAAACCGGCGCTTGCTACTCCGGTATTTTTGAAGCCTGGTACACGGTTACATCGCTCATCGAGCATTCTTCGGACGATGCGTTATTGACCGTGATGACATGGAATGTCTTGCCCGACTTCGAATGAAACGTGATGCTATAGACTTGGCGGTACAGGTCCTTGCCGATTTGCTGGATGGCGATGGGCTGTGCTTGCGTTTTCGATTCGTCGAGGTCCGCGATATCAACTATCTTCGCGTTCTTCAAGGCCACTTCGGCGATATTGGTCGGCCAGCTCGGGCACGGCAACCCCGCAGGCAGTTTGGCAACGCAGACGCCGGGAGCGGCCAGCGCCAGGGCGAATAGAGCGCGTTTCATCGCACTTCCAGAGTGTGATCTCCGCTCGACCAGATTTGACGCCTGATCTCCATCCGTTCGATGACACATCCATCCGAAGCCGAGCCGGGATGGGCGATGCTGTCGCCGTGAATCATGAAGCCACTGCGGCCGTAGGTGTATGTGCCGCTGCCCGGTGTGAGGCGCATGGCGTACGTGCCCGCGTGGGGGTGCGTGAACGGCGCGCCAATCGAATACGTGCCGCGAGGGATTGGCCCCATGCTGGGCATGCCTTGCATGGCGGGATTGTTTTTCCCCGTGCCGCGCCCAGAATACCCGTGTTGATAGGTCGCCGATCCACGGCTTAACCTTCCGCTCGATTGGTCATATACCCAAGGCATGCAATGGAGTTCTCCGTGGTTGAAGCGAAGATGCTAGAGCGGGTCACTCAATAAAACAAGTAATCCTCATTTTTTTGATAAGCGTGAAGCATGAGCACGCGCCTCACTGCTGGCAGCAAAGCCTTGATCAGCGATCGATTGCATGCGCGAGCCTTTTAAACAACGGGCCCTTGAACAGTGCGTCGGCAGTCAAAACGCGGCGCTTTTCAACCGCCCGCTAGAGCGTGACCGGCTCGCCGCGCTGCACGTGAGAGCCCGCCGTCCTGGAAGCATGCGCCGCCGCCCCCTGCCGCGTCCGCACGCGCAGCAGCTGCGCGCACACCGCAATCGCAATCGCCGCCGGCGCCTTATCGACGATTCCCTCGACGCCGATCGGACACGTCATCTGTTCGAGCCGCTCCAGTTCCACACCGCGTTCGAGCAGACGCCGCTCGAATTTCACCCGCTTCGTCTTCGAGCCGATCATGCCGAAGTAGCTGAAGTCGCGCCGCCGCAGGATGCGCGCGGCGAGAGAAAAATCGAGCGCATGGTTGTGCGTCATCACCAGAAACCACGCGCCGGGCGGCGCTGCGTCGACGATCACGTCGGGCGTGTCGGTCGCCTCGACCTGCACGTTGGGCGGCGTTTCGTCGGGGAACAGTTCGTCGCGCTCATCGACCCACTGGACCACGCACGGCAGGCTGCCGAGCAGTTGCACGAGCGCATGCCCGACGTGGCCCGCACCGAACAGCACGATATGCATCGGCGCCGGCCGCGGCGTATCGACCGCACTACGTCGGCCGATGCGAACTGGTGAGCTGTCGTTGTTCATGAAGACCGTCCCGCTCCGAAATTGTCCACGCGTAACCACATGCGTCGTTTCGCGCCCGCCTGATACTCGCCCATTCAACGCGCGTCATCACGCCTGCCGCGCCACCGCAGGCGAAGACGCAGTCGCTGCCCGCACCGCGCCGACCGCCTTCAGAATCGCCTCGCTGGTCGCGGGCGCATTGAGCGGCGGATTGACCCGATGCCCACCCACCGCCGACACCGCGTCGCGCACCGCGAAAAACACCGAGAACGGTAGCAGCAACGGCGGTTCGCCGGTCGCCTTCGAGCGATGAATGCTGTCCTCCACGTTGCGGTTCTTGAACAGCTTCACGTTGAAAACCGGCGGCACGTCGTTGACGGTGGGAATCTTGTAGGTCGACGGCGCGTGCGTCATCAGCTTGCCGCCATCGTTCCACCACAGCTCCTCGGTGGTCAGCCAGCCCATGCCCTGAATGAACGCGCCCTCCACCTGGCCGACGTCGAGCGCCGGATTCAGCGACGCGCCGACGTCATGCAGCGCATCGGCACGCAGCACGCGCATCTCGCCGGTCAGCGTATCGATCACGACTTCCGACACCGCCGCGCCATACGAGTAGTAATAGAACGGCCGGCCCCGCAGCTTCGACTGATCCCAGTACAGCTTGGGCGTCGCATAGAAGCCGTCGGACCACAGCTGGATGCGCGCGAGATAGGCCTTCGCGACCACCTCTTCGAACGGTACGAGCACCTCGCCGACCACCACGCGATCGTGCGCGAAGCGCACGTCCCGCGCATTCACGCGGCCCGCGCCGTAGCGCTCGGCGGCGAACGCGGCGAGCCGCTCGCGCAACTGCCGCGCGGCATCCTGCGCGGCCTTGCCGTTCAGATCGGAGCCGGTCGACGCGGCCGTCGCCGAGGTATTGGCGACCTTGCTGGTATCGGTCGCGGTCACGCGGATGCGGTTGAAGCCGAGGCCGAGTTCATGCGCGACGACCTGCGCGACCTTGGTGTTCAGCCCCTGGCCCATTTCGGTGCCGCCGTGATTCACCAGCACCGAGCCGTCGGTGTAGATATGCACGAGCGCGCCGGCCTGGTTGAAGTGCGTGACGTTGAACGCGATACCGAACTTCACCGGCGTCAGCGCAAGGCCCTTCTTCAGGATCTCGTTGTTCGCGTTGAATTCGTCGATCTCCTTGCGGCGCGCGCGATAGTCGCTGGTCGCTTCGAGTTCGTCGATCAGTTCGTGGATCACGTTGTCTTCGACCACCTGACCGTACGGCGTCTGGTTGCGCCCGGTCTTGCCGTACAGGTTGCGGCGGCGCACGTCGAGCGAATCCATCCCGCACGAACGCGCGACGTTATCGAGGATGTACTCGATCGCGAACGCGCCCTGCGGGCCGCCGAAGCCGCGAAACGCGGTATTCGACTGCGTGTTGGTCTTGCCGCAAAAGCCGTCGATCGACACGTCCGACAGCCAGTACGCGTTGTCGAAGTGGCACAGCGCGCGCGTCATCACCGGGCCCGACAGGTCGGCGGAAAAACCGCAGCGCGAGGTCATGTCGACCGCGACGCCTTCGATCACGCCCTGCTCGTCGTAGCCGACTTCGTACGTGTAGTGAAAATCGTGGCGCTTGCCGGTGACCATCATGTCGTCGTCGCGATCCGGGCGCAGCTTGACCGGACACAGCAGCTTCCACGCGGCGAGCGCCGCGCAGCATGCGAACAGCGCCGACTGCGATTCCTTGCCGCCGAAGCCGCCGCCCATGCGCCGACATTCGATCAATACGTTATGCGAAGCAACGCCGAGCGTGTGCGCGACGAGGTGCTGCATTTCGGTCGGATGCTGGGTCGAGCAGTACACGTGCATGCCGTCGTCGTCCTTCGGCACCGCGTACGAGATCTGCCCTTCCAGATAGAACTGCTCCTGGCCGCCGAGCAGCATTTCGCCGGCCTCGCGACGCGCGGCGCGCGCGATCTTGGTGCCGGCGTCGCCGCGCGCGAGCTTCATCGGCGGCAATACGAACTGGTTCGCCGCGCGTGCCTGCTGCGCGGTCAGCACTGCCGGCAGCTCTTCGTAGACCACCTCCGCGCGACGCGCGCCGAGACGCGCCGCATCGTGCGAGCTGGCGACCACGATGAAGATCGGCTGGCCGACGTATTGCACGAGACCGTCGGCGAGAATCGGATCGTCGCCGTGCACGATCGGGCCGACGTCGTTGACGCCGGGGATGTCGTCGGCGGTGAAGACCGCGACCACGCCGGGCGTCGCGCGCACCTTGTCGAGCGAGATCGACACGATCTTCGCGTGCGCCTTCGACGACAACCCGAGCGCCGCGTGCAGCGTGCCGGCCAGCTCGGGGATGTCGTCGGTGTAGGTCGCGCGGCCGCTCACGTGCAGATGCGCGGATTCATGCGGTCGCGACACGTGCACCTGGGTGAAGCTGTCGAGATCCTGAACCTCTTGCAGGAACGGTTCGGCTTGCTGGTTCATTGTTGGGTTCTCCGTATTCCTTGAACGCGTTGTGGGCGCATTGCGCTCAAACGCTCGCGCCGGCCGGCGCGACCGCGCGCACGTCGAGCGCGCTACTGTGCAACGGCCGCTGCGTGCGCGTTTCGAGCCAGAAGCGGTACAGCGTGTTCTTCGCGGCTTCGAGGCGGTAGTCGCTGGTCGCGCGCATGTCGGTGAGCGGCGCGTAGTCGTTGCCGAGCGCGAGCATCGCGGCCTGCGCGGTCGCTTCGTGCCATTCGGCGTCGCGCAGCACGGCCTCCGCATGCAGTGCGCGCTTCGGCGTCGCGGCCATCCCGCCGAACGCGATGCGCGGCTCGCGGATCACGTCGCCGTTGGCAATGAACGAGAACGCCGCGCACACGGCCGAGATATCCGAATCGAAACGCTTCGACAGCTTGTAGGTGCGAAAGCGCAGGTTCTTGCGCGCGCCGCCGCGCGTGGGCACCTTCAGGCCGACCACGAACTCGTGCGCGGCCATATCTTTCTTCTGATACGCGAGGTACAGATCTTCGAGCGGCATCTCACGCTCGATCTCGCCGCCGCGCACGATCACGCGCGCACCGAGCGCAATCAGCCCCGGCATCGAATCGCCGATCGGCGAACCGTTCGCGATGTTGCCGCCGAGCGTGCCGGCGTTGCGGATCGGCAGCGATGCGAAGCGCTGCCACATTTCGGTCAGCTCCGGATACTGCTTCGCGATCTCCGCATAGGCTTTTTCGACGCTGACGCCCGCGCCGATCTCGATCCACTCGTCATTCGTTGCGAGCTTCTGCAACTCGGCGATCTGCCCCACGTAGACGACGTTGCCGAGCTCGCGCATCTGCTTGGTGACCCACAGGCCGATGTCGGTGCTGCCGGCGAGAATCCGCGCGGCCGGTTCTTCCTCCTTGATCTGCGCGAGCGCCGCAACGGTGCGCGGCGCGGCGAAGCGCTGGCCCTTGTGCTCGTAGTGGAAGGTCTCGCCGCGTTCGAGCGAAGCGAGCTTGCCGGCCAGCGCCTGCACATCGAGCGGTGCTTTCGGCGCGGGCGCATCGAACATTTTTTCGGCCGCATCGACGATCGGCCGGTAGCCGGTGCAGCGGCACAGATTGCCGGTCAGCGCATTGCCGATCGCGTCGCGCGACGGCACCGTGCGGTTCGCGCAGCTGTGCTCGTGGCCGTGCTTTTCGTAGAGCGCCCACATCGACATGATGAAGCCCGGCGTGCAGAAGCCGCACTGCGAGCCGTGACAATCGACCATCGCCTGCTGCACCGGATGCAGCGAACCGTCCGGCTGGCGCAGGTCTTCGACGGTGAAAAGCGCGCGGCCATCGAGCGTCGGTACGAACTGGATGCATGCATTGACCGCCTTGAAGTCGACGCTGCCCGCCGCGTTACGCTCGCCGATCACCACGGTGCACGCGCCGCAGTCGCCTTCGGCGCAGCCTTCCTTGGTGCCGGTGCAATGCGCGTCCTCGCGCAGATACTGCAGCACCGTGCGGGTGACGGGCGCGTCCTTGATTTCGCGGATCGCGTTGCGGTGATAGAAGCGGATCGGCTCAGTCATGTCTCATTGCTCTCGTCTGTTCTGGGATCGCGGGGAACGCGCCGCGTCGATGGTTGAAAGCTATCACCGTCAATAAACGCAACCCATAGCGCGAATCGCATGCGGGACATATTCGCCACGCGATATCTGACGCAATTTGCGCGGCGTTGCGCTTATGTTGCATGGGAATTTTTGCCGCTTTTTTAATCTTTTTGCGGAATTAAAGCCACGGTCGATCATGGCATGCGGCGGCATCGGGCGGAACGCACGCCAAAACAGACCGCACGCGCCACGCTAAAACCACTTAACACGGTCCGAAGCCATCGAAATCGGCCCGAATCAGCCTTTATCACCGTTCGAACACGCGTTTAATTCGACTAATAATTAAGCAAAATTCTGCAAGGGAATCGGTTCCATGGGAGAATCACGCACTTCCGCCGATTTCAAGTATCGTTTTCCCGATGTCCACCGACTCCGCGCCTTCCCGCAGCGAATTTGCGACGACCCTGCAGATCATTCCGGTCGTTTTTTTCACCTTCCTTTGCTACCTGACCATCGGCATCCCGCTCGCGGTGCTGCCGGGCTACGTGCACGGCGACCTCGGCTATAGCGCGGTGCTGGCCGGCGCGGCGATCAGCGTGCAATACCTCGCGACGCTCGCGTCGCGCCCGCTCGCGGGCCGCTCGGCCGACACGCTCGGGCCGAAGCGTACGGTATCGATCGGTCTGCTCGGCTGCGGCGCGAGCGGCGTGCTGTTGCTGCTGGCCGCGTTGACCGGCCACTGGGCGGGGCTGAGCCTCGCGCTGCTGGTGTGCAGCCGCCTCGTGCTCGGCTTCGGCGAAAGCCTGTGCGGCACCGGCGCGATTCTGTGGGGCATCGGCCGCGTCGGCACCGCCAACAACGCGCGCGTGATTTCGTGGAACGGCATCGCGACCTACGGCGCGCTCGCGATCGGCGCGCCGCTCGGCGTCGCGCTTTCCCATTCGATCGGCTTTACCTCGCTCGGCATTCTGGTGATCGCGCTCGCAGGGCTCGGCTACTACCTCGCGCGCCTGATCGCGCCAGTGCCCGTCGTCCACGGCGAGCGGATGTCGTACCGCAGCGTGTTCACGCGCGTGCTGCCGCATGGGATCGGTCTCGCGCTCGGCTCGGCCGGCTTCGGCTCGATCGCGACCTTCATCACGCTGTTCTATGCGGCGAAGCATTGGCCGAACGCGGCACTGTCGCTGACGCTGTTCGGCACGCTGTTCATCGGCGCACGCCTGCTGTTCGCGAACACGATCCGAACCTACGGCGGATTCCGCGTCGCAATCGCATCGTTCTCGTTCGAATGCGCAGGTCTGCTGATGCTGTGGCTCGCGCCCGAGCCGCATATCGCGCTCGCGGGCGCGGCGCTGACCGGCTTCGGTTTCGCGCTGGTGTTCCCGGCGCTCGGCGTCGAGGCAGTCGGGCTCGTGCCGCCTGCGAGCCGCGGCGCGGCGTTGTCCGCGTACTCGGTGTTTCTGGATCTGTCGCTCGGCATTACCGGGCCGTTGGCCGGGTATATCGCTGGTGAGTTCGGCTATGGTTCGGTGTTCCTGTTCGCCGCGCTCGCGGCGGCGGCGGCGGTCGTGCTGTCGACCGTGCTGTATCTGCGCAATGCGAAGGTGGGCAATCTGTCGGCGGCACAGTGAGGCGCGCGCTCGGTCACTGAGTCACTGACCGAAGCGCGCGGAAAGAGCGCGCTGAATGCGTCGCTCGAAGCGGTAGCGTTAAAGCAAACAGCCGCCAGAAACCGCAAAAGGCCGCGATGCGCGCGAGGTTCTCACCGCGCACATCGCGGCCTTTTTATTCGCGCCGCCAACTTCCCGCCCTCTCGTCTTCGTCCGCGCGTCGAAGCTACTCCTGCTCCGCCGCCATCTCCCGCTTGATCGTCGTCTGCGCGCGCACCGCGATCTGACCGTGATTGATCCGACTCGACACGGTGTACACGCCGATCAGCATGAACAGTTCGGTCGCGGCCACCGAGCACGCGGTGCCGACACCGCCCCAAAAGTAGATGCTGATCGGTGCCTGCACCAGATGGAACAGCGCGCCGTAGATATAGATACGCTTGAGCAGCGACTGGTTGCCCGACGCGATGATCGTCAGCATCACCTGGGTCGTCGTCATGCCGACGATCGCCGGCACGAACACGAGGATACGCAGAATCCGGAACGTCTCGCCGAATGCCTCGCCGAGAAAACGTCCGACGAACCATTCGCCGAGCACCGTGAAGCCAACCAGCAGCAACACCGCCGACGCCGCGAACGCGACCATGAAGCCGCGATTGACCTTGTGAATGTAGGGGAAGTCGTGGCGCTCGTAAGCCACGCAGATCTTCGGAAAGAACGCCTGGATCGCCGGTGCGGTGCACGCGCGCAGCGCATTGGTGAGCCGCTCGGCCGCCACGTAATAGCCAACCGCGCCCGGGCCGCTGATCATCCGCAACAGGATCACGTTCGCGTACATATAGACCGACGTGAGCGCCGAGCCGAGAAAGATGTGATACGCCTCTTTCGCCTCGTCCATCACGTCGGACCAGCCGACCCGCACGTTGAGCAGAATCTCGCGCTTCCAGATCAGCACGCCCATCAGGATCGCACCGCAGACGAAGGTTGGCGCGAATTGCAGCGCGGCCGCGAGCATCACGTCGTCGTGGCCTTTCACGAGCAGGAACAGCGGAATCAGCAGACCGACGCGCGTCGCGAGCAGCGTGCCGGCCAGCACCGGCAGGCGCTGCGTGCCTTCGTAGAAACAACCGGGCGTCAGCACGCCGCCCCAGATCACCAGCGCGCCGAGCAGCGTCGCGCCGCGTTCCTGCGGCGACATATGACCGGCGAACGCCCAGCCGATCAGCACCAGCGAGCAGCCGATCGCGAGCAGCGCGCGGCCGACCGTAGTCGCCCAGTAGATGCGATTGACCTTGATCGGATCGGCGATATGCACCGCGACCTTGCGCGCGCTCGACAACCCGAAGCCGAAGTCGACGATCACCAGCAGAATGTTCGAAATCGATTGCGCGTAACCGATCACGCCTAGCCCGGCCGGCCCGAGTACATGCGACAGATACGGCAACGTAACGAGCGGCAGCACGTAGTTGAGTGCGTACACCGAATACAGCGCGATGATGACGTTTCTCGTCGACACAATCCGTCCCGTTTGCAGTACTCGATTAATAAAATCAGGTCGAAAAAACAGAATACGACACGAAACAGGCTTCGGTTAGTGCGATATCGATCTTGTTGTAGCGATCGTCCGCGCTATTTGCCGCCAGCACCGCGCTCTTCACCGCATTACCGATCAGATTGCTGACGACTGTCTTGTAGCCGCTATCCGCTGCGTCGGTTGCGAACAGGATTTCGGCGAGCAGTGCCTGGCCTCGCGTGGCCGCGCGCAGCACCACGCGGCCCGACGTCGCGCGCAAGACGTTGATCGAAATCCGCGTCGTTTCGGCCGATACGGTCTGGTCGCCGCAATGCAGCGCCGACGCAATGCCGCCGCGCTCGTAGCCGACGCCGAGATTCAACGCATTCATAAGATTGGAGTCCTTACCACCGGCCAACGCGCCGCCGCCCGGATAGGCCTTGTTGAAACCGGGGATCGAATCGTGCGCGCGATCGCCGAAATTGCCCTGAATCGTGATGCCGTCGAGCGGCGTGCTGCCCGACGCGGTCGAGCTGCCATAGACGAACTGCGGCCCGTCGCAACCGGCATCTTCGTCGTCCTGACCATGCCGATAGCGATTGCCGACGATCGTCGCGCCCTGCTGGTAATCGATCTGGATGTGACAGCTCTGCCCGGCCGGCACGTCGAGATACGACGGATGTCCGCGCGCGGAGAACTTCCAGCGTCCGAGCTTGCCGTCGCCGGCCGCGCCGTTGCGGGAGAAGTAATTGCCGTTCACCACCTTGCCCCAGTTGCCGTTCTTCATATAGACGCCGGCAAAGCCGTTGCGATCGAATACCGCGCCGACGATCAGCGACTCCGCGCCAAGAATCACGCCATGTCGCGCGTTCCACTCATAGCGTCCGCCGATCACCTGCCAGAAGTTCGCGACCAGATCGGCGCCGGCCGTATGACAGAACATACCGATGCAATTGATCAGCGAGCCGTCGGTGTGCTCGGTTGCGTAGAAACCGTGTTCGCACATGTACGCATAGCAGCGCTCGAGCGTCGACGTCGTGCCGAGCTCGAAGCCCGCGCGCGAAAAACCGATCGCTGTGCAACGCCGCGCCCCCGCCGACGTATCGAAGCGAATGCCAATCGCCGTGTTGCCGGTGTGAGCCGGATAGTTGGCGAGGTAGTAGATGACCTTGTCGTAATGCGCGGGCCGCACCTGCACGTGCTCGACGAAAGCCGACACGCCGAGCGTCAACGCCGCCGAGGTCGGGCCGCCGGTGTCCTGCCGTTCGAGGATCGTCGAGCCCGACGCGATATCGCTGATCACCACGTATTCGCCGCCGCCGTCGCCGCGCAGCCGGCTGCCTGTCGCGGTGGTCAGATCGCCGGTATAGCGCCAGACGCCGCGCGGCAGATAGAGCCCGCGCGCGCCGCTCGTCAACGCGGAGCGCAGCTCGGCGCCGCAGTCGTAGCCCGATGTGCCACGCTGGATCGTCGCGAGCTTGCGCGGATCGACGAAGCGCGCCACGCTCACCTCCTGTCCCGCGACGATGTCGCTCAGCGTCTTCAGATAGCTCGGCGCGGCCGACGGCTCCGCACCGCGCTCGGGCACGGCCGTGGCGACGCGCAGCATGCCGCCGACGTTCGTGTCCAGCGCGGGATGCGCGAACACATCCCGCTCACGCAACGCGTGCCCCGTCGCGCGTGCGATGCCCAGATCGGCTGCGCTCGCGCTGGCCCCGGCCAGGCCGCCGAGCAGGAACGTCTTGAGTGCCTGTCGGCGGCTCTTCATCTACCCCACCCCCATCGCGTGACTCCCTGCTTTTATGGTTCGATCGGCGGCGTGCGCTACTCCACCGTTTGCGGCTGTTCGGTCGCCGTCGGCCGCACTATCGCCACCGGCACGGATACCGACGACGTACGCGCCTTCGCGCCGCGCATCAATCCCTGCACGCCCGGTGGCGTGAACAGCGGCACCCGATACTTGCGACTGAAGCGCCACAAGCTGTTCATATGCCGTCGCCCGGCCTTGCTCAGAAAACCCGCCGCCGACGCGCGCTGATGCTCGTGCGTGAGCCGCGCGCCCGGCACGCACAACACGCGATAGCCCGCCTGCCAGATGCGCGCGCAGAAATCGACGTCTTCCATATAGAGGAAGAAATGCTCATCCATACCGCCGAGCTCGCCGAACAACGAACGCCGCACGATAAAGCCCGTGCCCAGCACCCAGTCGGCCTCGAACGGCAGGCCCGCGCCCCACGCCTCGCGCATCATGTGGTTATCGATGCGACGCCTGAAAGCTTCGAGACGTCCGAGCGGCGAACGCCGACCGACGATGTCGAGCACCGAATAGAAGCGCCGCGCGGAAAACTGCCGCTCGCCGTCGGGATACATCAGATCGAGGCCGACGAGGCCCACGTCCGTTTGGCTCCTCAACAGCGTCACCGCATTCTCGAGCGATGCGTCGACGAAATACGTGTCCGGATTCAACACGAGCACCAGCTCGCGCAGACAACCGACCATGCCGAAATTGACGCCCGCGGCAAACCCCCGATTGATAGACGTCCTGACGAGTCTGACACCCGCAGGCAAAGTCTCTCTCAGATAGGAAAATGAATTGTCGGTAGACGAGTTGTCCACGACGACGATATCTTCCTTATCCGCAATCGACAGATCGAGTACGGAGCGCACACAATTTCCAACCAGTTTTGGCGTGTTGTAATTGACGATTACCACGCTAAACGTTCCCTTCAGGCTCATCCCAACCTCCTGCTTTACACCAGGTGTTCGTGGAATAAACCCCCAAATACAGTTCTTGTTTTTTGCATTGCCTCGCGCCGCTGGCGCGCCCTACCGACTACCCGCAGCTCACTACTTCATCTACCACTCCAACCCCTACCCCGCGCACTGCTCCGTCCGCGCGAGGCGGACGGTCCGACCCACACTGCCTGGCGTTCGCTACGTGCTTTGACGCGGTCCGCCCACGTAATCGAACACCGGCAATGTCATCAGGATGAAAACAAACGGCACGACTTCGATCGACTGATAGAAGGCCGTTTGAAATAAAGCCGCCAATACGCACAGCGAAATTCTGCTTTCGCGGCTAATGAGTTTCGTCAGCGACAGCAGCACGCCGTAATAGAAAATCGCACCCAGCAGGCCGATATTCAGAATCTGCTGCAGCACGCTCGACTCGACGATGCCGAATTCCTCGCGCACCGGATCGGGCGCCGAATTGGTGACGAGCCCGAAATACGAACCGGCGATCGCGTTGATCGGCAGCGCGAGCATCACGGCCTTGTCCCACGCTTCGGTGCGGCCTTCGTTGCCGTCCGACTGCAGGTTCGTCGCGCCCATCATCCGTTCGGTGCCGACGTTCACGACGCTATCGTTGTGACTGCTGAGCGCACCGCCGAACACCATGATCGCCATCGTCGCGAAGACGCCGGCAATGATCAGCTTCGCGTTTCTGGCGATGAAGCGGATCGGCCCCTGCAGGAACGCGAGCCCGAACGTGCCGATGATGATCAGCATGCCGCTGCGCGACAGTGCCGAGAAAATCGCGAACGAGAGTAGCGCGCACGCGATGCCCGACAACACGTTCTTGCGCACCAGATAGTCGACGCCGCACAGCGACGCGGCAATCGAAACGAACAGCGGGTA
The DNA here is from genome assembly GCF_012927125.1 of Paraburkholderia antibiotica. Classification (GTDB taxonomy): domain Bacteria; phylum Pseudomonadota; class Gammaproteobacteria; order Burkholderiales; family Burkholderiaceae; genus Paraburkholderia; species Paraburkholderia antibiotica. The sequence goes on along the minus strand of NZ_JABBFZ010000003.1, from coordinate 256,473 downwards.
ATGCAGGTAGCTGCCGGTCAGCGACGGCGCGCGCAGATTGTCGAAGCCGTAGGTCGCGCCGGGCAGATCGATCGGGAAGAGGTTCTGCTGCTGCGCGAGCGCGACGCCCGCCTCGATCAGCGCGATCAGCACGAGCCCCGCATAGGCGACGCGCGGCCGGATGAAGCGCTTCTGATAGTTCGAGATCGAATAGAAATAGATGAACAGCGTGAACACGAACACGAACAGATAGGACGGCCCGAACAGCCCCGTCACCGCAAGCGTCACGACGATCGACACCGCCACCGAGAACAGCGTGCCGAGCACGAACGCGAACGACCAGCGCCCCTCGTCGCGGAAATACGCGGCAATCGCCGAGGGCGACACGAACCACATCAGCAGTCCGACGATGCCGCCGACCTGGACCAGGTACGCGGCATCCTTGCCGATCACGTATTCGAGCACGCCACGCGTCGCGCACAGCACGACGGCAAGCAGATAAGCGAGGGTCGCAATCATCGCATCACGCCTGGTACGCGACGGACGGCGCGCTCACGCTCACCGTCCCGCCGTTGTAAAGCCGCTCGATCACGCCGGGAAACTCGTCGATCTCGCAGACGTTGAGCAGGGTGCCGTCGTGCTCGATGCCTTCCGCGCCGAGCGGCGTCGACACGACCGGCAGTTTCGCCGCGAGCATTTCCAGCGTCTTCAGCTTGACGCCGGCGCCGGAGAGCAGCGGCACCACGCCGATGTCGGCGGATTCGAAATACTGGCCCGGGTTTTCGACGAAGCCGGTCACGCAGATATCGTCGCTATTGAGGCGCTTCACGCGCTCGCTCGGATCGGAGCCGACCACGAACAGCTTCAGCGGCAAACCTCGGCGGCGCAGCGGCAGGAAAGTCGAATCGACGAAATTGAGCAGCGCCTCTTCGTTCTCGCGTCGCTGCATCGCGCCCCAGAACAGGATGTTGCCCTTCTTCACCGTGTCTTTCGAACGATGCACGCCCTGCAGGAACGCCGGCAGCGGAATCGTCACCACCTGCAGGTTATGGACGCCGGGATATAGGCCATTGATCAGCTGCGCGTCCTTGTGCGAAAGCACCAGCACCTTGTCGGCGAGCTTCAGAAGCTGTTGCTCCAGCGCGAAGGTCTGACGCGTGAACAGCCAGCCTTCGATGCTCTTGACCCGCAGCACCGCCTGGATCTGCACGTCGTGCACGCCCATCACGATGTTGATGCGATGGCCGAAACGCTCGCGCAGTTCCCGCGCATACGGAAAGCACTGCGAGAATTCGAGCCGCACCGTGTCGTAGCGATTCTTCTCGACCAGCTCGCAGATAAAGGCGCCGATCGATTTCCGGTAGCGCGAGAGCAGCCGCGGAGAGAAATTGCGCGGATCCGCGAGGAACGGCGGAATCATGTCGAACCGGCTCACCTGCTCGACGTACACGTTGCGAACGCTCGCGCGAAACTCGATATCCTTTTCGTCGATCGGCACGCGCGACAGGATCAGCACGTCGAGATCCGCTTCCGCGCTCAACCTGGTCAGGTAATCGTAGGCCAGACGGTGGCCAGCTTGTGGCGCGTTTTTCTGTGGCAGAAAAGGCGTGACAAATAGCTGTTTCATCCGAGAAACCCCTCAATCCCTTCGACTAATGGTGTTGTTGTGGGTGTCGCGTGCGGCCGCTCGCGCGGACGTGCTCGCAGTTCGGGCACGTCGCGCACGCAGCGCCGTTTTCATCGTTCGTAAGGCTTGTAGATGTAGCTCGCGTAGCGATAGCGTCCGTAGCCGTAGCTGTAGCGGCCGGGCCGCATGCGCAGACCGTTCATGATCACGCCGCGCACCGGCAGACCGACCTTCTGCATCTGCCGGATCGATTCGCGCAATTCACCGACGCCCGTCACGCCCTGCCGCGCGACGAAGAACGTCGTGCCCGCCACGCAGGCCAGCCGCATCGCGTCCGAAGCCAGCAGCACCGGCGGCCCGTCGAGCAGCACGACGTCGTAGTTGTTCGCCACCTGGCGCACCAGCGCATCGAGCCGCGTGTTCGACAGCACGTCGCTCGGGCTCGCCACCGGGCGGCCACTGGCGATGAAATCGACGCCCGAGAAACGGGTTGCGCGAATCAGCTCGTCGGCGCGCAGGGTACCCTGAATCAGATCGGACAGGCCCGGGCCGCGATCGCCGCCGAGGTGGCGATGCAGGAAGCCGCGTCGCATGTCGGCGTCGATCAGCAGCACGCGCTTGCCGGTCGCGCCGATCACCGCGGCCAGATTCAGCGCGACGAACGACTTGCCGATGCCCGGGGTCGGGCCAGTAATCAGCACGATGCGATTGCGCGCCTTGGTCATCGTGAACTCGAGCGCGGTGCGAAAACCGCGCAGGCTTTCGATCGCCGGATCGATCACCGCTTCACCCGCCAGCACGAGACTCTGCGCCTGCGGATGACGGCGGCTTTGCGCGAACTTCTCTTCCTGGCGGCTGAACGGCACGCTCGCGAAGACCGGCAGACCGGTGCGCAGCTCGACTTCGTACGGATCGTCGATCGCATCGAACAGACGCTGCCGCACCAGCGCGATCACCACGCCCACGAAGAGACCGAGCATCAGCGCCGCGGTGATGATGAGCAACGGCTTCGGCCGCACCGGCGTATCCGGCGCGACCGCGCCGTCCACCACGCGTACGTTGCCGGCCTTGCCCGCCTTGATCAGCTTCAGCTGTTCGAGCGTATTGCGCAGCGTCGTGTCGAGTTCGGTGCCGACCTGCACGTCGCGCTGCATGCGCAGCACGTTCTGTTCGAGCGGCGGCAGCATTTGCGTGCGGTTCGCGATCTGCTGGGCTTCCTGCTGCGCCGCATGCAGTTGCGCGTTGACCGATTGCACGGCCGGATGCTGGTCGGTGAAGCGCGACAGCAATTCGTTGCGCTTCTGTTCGAGCTCCGCCTGACGGGTCTGCGCCTGCACCGACAGTTGCAGCAGATTGGTCGCTTCTTCGCCGAGATCGACGGTGCCGTGCTTCGCGCGGAACTGGTTGAAACGCGTTTCCGAATCGGACAACTGCTGACGCAGTTCCGGCAGCTGCATTTCGAGGAAGCGGATCGAACGTTCGGCCTCTTCGGACTTGCGCTTCACGTTCTGGCTGACGTATTCGCCGGCGATGGTTTCGAGAATCGCACTGATCCTCTTCGGGTCGCTACCTTCGAGCGATACGCCGAGAATGTCGGACTCCTTGCCTTTTTCGGCAATGGACAGATCGTGGCGCAGCTTTTCGGTGGTAGTCAGCGCGGACTGGCGCCGCAATTCGAAGCTTGCGCCCGGCAGCGCCGAGATCCGGTCGACGAGCAGCGTGATCGGACCGTAGTTGGTGGTCGCGCTGAGCGGCTGGCCGATCGTGCCGTCGAGCTTCAGCTTGCCGTATTGCAGTTCGTAGCTCGAGCCTTCGCCCATTCTCAGCACGAACGGACGGTCGTAAAGCTCTTCGGGTACGTCGAATTTCGACACGTCGATGCTTTCGTTGCCCCACACGTAGCCGTGCGGTCCGGGCGTCGACAGATGATCCGAATGGCGGCCGAGCCAGCGGCCGAACAGCGGGAAATAGCGCGGCGTCGCCTCGATGTCGAGATTGAGCTTGTCGACCGCGCGGCCCACCACCATGCGCGAGCCGATCACCTGCGCTTCGCCGGAGGTCGCCGTCTTCACGTCGAACATCGCGGAGACGTCACCGAGCACGCTCTTCGACGTGGTATTCGCGTTCTCCTCGACCTGCACGAGAATGTCCGCGCGATAGACCGGCTGCGAGAACACCGCATAACCGATGCCGAGCGCCAGCGCCACGGCCGTGGTAATCGCGATCAGCTTGCGATTGTCGTACAGCGCATCCAGATAATTCGCGAAGCCTGCCGGCGGATGTTCGCTGTTGTTGTTCCGGCTTTCGAACGGTGCACTGCTCGGGTTCATGCGCGCTCTCCCAAAGTCTCGACGGTTTGCCACTTCAGTCCGGCGCCGGAACCAGCGCGCCACCGCTGCAATCGCCCGGCGCCCCGCCTCGTCATCGACTACCGTTTCCGCATTTACTTGCGCCCGACTCCATTTATCTGTTGATTGAGCAATTGGAGCCAGGCGATTTACGCCACATCACCTGCTTTATGTGCAAAAGCGACTATGCGAATACAGGTCTTTTTCCTATAACATCGCATCACACGCTTTCGTACGGAGACCGAAATGAAAAAACTGCTTATTGCCGTTTTACCGGTATTGTTTTCCGCCCAGGCGACTTACGCTCAAAGCATCGTGTCCGCCGCCTCGTCCGCTTACGCACCGCGCTATGTCGAGAAGAAATCGCAACTCGATGCAATGACGCCGCACGCCGCCAGTTCCGTCACGCTTTACGGTTCCGCGTCGGATTTCGCCTACGCGAAAAAGAACCGTTATGTTTCGCCCAACGTCTACACCGAATCGCAAAACAACCGTCCGAAAGCAAAGCGGCGGAGCATCACCCAGCCTGCCCGCACGAAAGATTCAGCGGACCTCTACAGCAACGATTTGTGGAATTCAGACCAGACCTACGCGTCTCCCCAGACCTCCGATCCCTACAGCGCGCGCTGAAATCCGCATAGCGCACCACCGTCTGGATCCCCCGTTTCGCCATCGTGGCCGCTTGCGGCCACGCTCGTTATGCGATGGGCTGACTGCCGGGTCCGGTAGCAGGATATCCCCCAAGCAGCCGCGTCTCGTCCGCTTTTCCACGCAAACGCCCACGACCTGCACATGCTTTTGTTCTGATGAGTACCGGCCATCGATTGGCCATTAAACCGACTATTGCCAGGTCGGTGCCGCCAAAGCGGCCTTTGAATTGCTCTCTCATGCCTCGCGCTTCAGCGCTCGATTAACGCCTTTCCTTGGCAATCATAATATTCAGAGTGGCTCTGATTACAACGTTCGGCAGCGCACACAAAAGCCGATTGCCATAGGGGTTTTGCCTCAGACGAATAACGTCATAAAAAGGGCGTCTTTTCCCGTGAATAACGCCACGGTTATAGACGCCTTTTTTCACTATCCACGCCGCTTTATTTTTATGGCGCCGGATGCGGATTATTGGTAAATCGTCCGCGCGGTCTGTCCGGCACGAAAGACACGGGGTTCTCGCCGATATGCATGATTTCGGCGAGGCGCTCCGCGTAATGCTCGGGCAGGTATTCGCCGACGTCGTAGGTTCTTTCGTCGTCCGCGAGATGCACCGCCAGCTCGTTGAGTGCCTGTTTCAGGCTGTGCGGATCGACCTGGAACTTGATCTTGTTGCCCACCGACTCCGCGGTCGTCGCCATGCTGCCGCCGTCGCGGATCAACACCGGCAAGCCGAGCATCGCCGCCTCGATCACCACGAGCGGCGCGTTTTCCGCGCCCACGGACGGCACCACGACCGCGTCGGCGAACTCGCGTATGGCCGGAAAGAGCTGCTGCTGCGGCATGCTGCCGAAGAAGATCAGCTTGCGTTGCTGGATCAGCTGCGCGTAGCGCTGCTCGATCGCCTCGCGGTCAGGACCGTCGCCATACACACCGATGCAATTGATGCGCTCGAACCCCGCCGCCTCCGCGAGCCGCATGAATTGCAGCAGGCCTTTTTCCGGCGAAATCCGCCCGACGAACGCGATATTGAAACGATCCTTGCCGCGCACGACCACGGGCGGCACCGCCTTGGGCACCGCCGACGGATTGTGCACGAGCACCGTGTTGCGAATGCCGCTGCGATGCAGCGCCTCCTCCATGAAATCGCTCGGGCACAGGATCTTGTCGAACACGCGCGCCGGCCGATAAGCCGCGCGGATCGCATGCCACCACGTCTTCGTCATCAGATCGTGCACGAAGCCCTTGGGCGTCGGCCGCAACGTGAAGATCGCGGGCGTGCGCAACACGTCGAGCGGCAGAATGATCGGATGTCCCTGCTTGTCGAAATATTGCAGCGCCGGGTTGTAGTAGACGAGGTGGTAATCGTGGCAGGTGTGATACGCGCGATAGCGCAGCGCACGCTGGTGCCGCGCAATAACCGCGAGGATCGATGGCGACAGCACGTTGTGATAGTTGTGCACCATCAGCCGATGCGGCCGGAAGCGCAGCAGCGTCTTTTCGAGCGCGCGCGCGGCGACGGTATTCCACGAGCGCGACAGCATCGTCGAGCGGGCGGAAAACTGGCTATCGTCGAAACGCTCGACCTCGACGCCCGGCAGCGTGGCCAAAAGATCGGCGGATTGCTGATATACCACTTCGGCCCCGCCCATCTGCACATAATCGTTGATCACCAGTACCCTGCAGCGCTGCATGTTGCTCTCCTGTCAAATGCACCTGCGCCGTCGCGCGAAAGATCGGACGGCCTCGAACGGACTTTGTGCTCAAAACTGCGGAAACTTGCCACGCCAGCCGCCGCCGGCTTTCAGATAACGCAGAAACAGCGCGACGCCGCTCAATTGCGCGGCGAAGCGCAGCGTCGACGCGGTGTCGTCGATGATGATCGTGCGCAGCCGGAACGGATCGGTATGCTGATCGTTCCAGCCGATATCGCAGGTGCGCGCGCTTTTGAATCCCGCCGCCCTGACGAACTCGACCTCGCGCTCGCCATAGTTGCCGTTCGGGTAAGCGAAGTGCTCGCACGGCTGCCGCAGCAGCGCCTCGATTTCATGGCGGCATTCGGTGATTTCGGTCGCGCTCTCGGCGTCGCTGCACTGCGTGAGGATCGGATGGAAGCGCGTATGCGCCTGAAAATCGATGTGTTCGCGCATCGCCTCCATCTGCTCGACCGACAAACCGGTCGCGCGATCGTCGCCATCCTGCAGATAGCCCTGCGCGGCGAGCGCGGCGAGGCGCTCGTCGTTCGTCATGTGTTTCAGGCGCTCGTGGCCCGCGCGCAACGAACCCGGATGCAGCCACCAGTGACTGCGCGCGCGCCCGACGATGCGGCTGCACAGGAAGATCGTCGGCCGCACGTTGTGCTTGACGAACACCGGCAGTAGTTGCGCGTTGCCCACATGGCCGTCGTCGAGCGTGATCGCCGCGCGCCGGCGGCCGTTGCCGGGCACGCCGACGTCGGTCAACGGCACGAGCTCGCACAGCGTCTTCAGATAGGTCAGGTGACGGTCGAGCGTGTCCGGATCGGGATCGTGATAGAGCAGCACGGCGACGCGGTCGCGCCACAGCAGCACACGCGTGAGCCACGCGAGCCCCGAAGCCACCACGAGCCCTGCCAGTAGTTCCTTGACGAGGGCCTTGCCGCGCTTCATGCGGGGGCCGCGATAGGTGTCGGCGAGGCGCGCGCGGGCACCTGCTGCAAATGACTTACTCACCTGAACGCTCCGGCAATGGCGCGTGCGCGGCGGGCCACGCGCGCTGACGTGTCCCCGCTTTCAACGAGCCCGTGAGGTGGCGCGCCACCGTCGGCGACGCGTGCTTGGTTCCATAGACGAATCGCATCACGGGCCCGAAGCTGTGCGCGGACGCGGGCCCGATCACATACAGGCCACTCACGCGGGTCTCGTAGTGCGCGCTCAGATCGGGCATGCCGCCCTGGTTCGATATCGCATCCGCCAGCTCTTTCGACAGAAACGCGTGCTGGCGCATGTCGGTCCGAAAGCCGGTCGCGGCGATCACATGATCGGCGCTCACGCTCGCTTCCTTGCCGTCGCTGAGTACGCGCAGCACCACGCGTTCGTTCTCGATCGCGGCACCGCGAAGCTCGGTGCGATGCGACAACTGCACCTTGCCGAGCACGCGATCGCGCAACCACCATGCGCCGGACGCGCCGTACGAGTGATCCATGATCTGCCTGCGCCGCGCCGGGTCGAGCATATGAAACAGACCCGGACATTCGGACAGGAACAGCGAGCGCCAGCCGCGCCCGAGCCCCGCGTCGGGCGTCTTGATGCGCGACAGCAGACGGCGACCGCCCTGCGGCCGCTCATGCCAGATCACGTGGCTTTCGCGCATCAGCACGTGCGCGCGTGCGCCGAGTTCGTTGAGCAACGCCGACAGCCCCAACGCCGACTGCCCGCCGCCGACGATGGCGATGTCCATGCCGCGCGCCCAGTCGAGATTGCCGTAGCGCTCCGAATGCGACGCATAGCGCGCCGGCAAACCTTGCAGCGCCGGCGGCGTTTGCGCAAAACCCTTCAGCCCGAGCGCGATCACGACCTTGCGCGCGGCGAGCGTGCGACCGTCGCTCAGCGACAGCTGGAATTCATCGCCGACGCGCCGCAGCGACAGCACGTCGGCCGTCTGGGTTTCGCCGACCAGATTCGCCTGGAACCACAAGCCGTACTGAACGAACGTTTCGAGCGGCAACGCCATGCCGAGCGGCCGGTAAGGCAGCCCTTTCAAACGACAATAATCTTCGAGAGTGAAACCCGCGCGCGGCGCCTGCAGGCTCGACGCGAACGCTTCGGAGCGCAGCAGCATGCCCGGCGGCATGTAGTGGCGCCACGCGCCCATCGGCTCGCCGAGAATCTGGTGAGCGACGCCCGCGGCTTTCAGATGCGCGGCCAGAGACAACCCGTAAGGCCCCGCGCCTATGATGATGGTGTCGGTCAAGGACATTTTTCTGGTCTCCAGTCAGGCTTTCGCCTGGCGCGATTCGGGCGCCCTGATCGCCTTTTTCCAGCTGCGTTTCATGCGCCGCAGCGGGTTCATCAGGCAATAGTGCTGCAGCGCTGGAAATGGATCGCTCCAGCGAAAGTAGCCGTCGAAAATCTTCGTGCGCGCGCTCAGCAACTCGGGCGGCGGCCGATCGACGAAGGTCGCGCGCCAGGCGACCGGCACGCGGCTCACCCGCTCGGGCAACTGCGGCAAACCGAGTTCATCGCGATACGCGGCAAGCGGAATGTTGACGCCGCACAGCGTCGCGATTTCCTCCTGCCAGTCCGTGCGGCCGACCGTCGGCTCGACCATCACGAACTCCTTATAGTTGTCGTCCCACTTGTATTCGATGCTGCCCATGCCTTCGAAACCGGCCTGTTCCGCGAACGAGCGCGTCAACGGCTCGAGCAGCTCGCGCGCTTCGGGCGCGGCCACGCAGATCGCGGTATTGCCAACCCCGGGCGGCGAGCTCAACACCTTGCGGCCGGTGAACATACTGACCATATGGCCGCCCCGACCGCGATAAAACAGCGTGAAATGGATGTTGCTGTCGGGCCCTTCGATCCATTCCTGCGCGATGATGCCGCCCGGCGTCGCCAGCATCGCAATCGCCCGATCGCGCGCGTCGGCGAGCGTCTCGACGCGCACCGCGCGCTCCTTCTCGCCGCGCAGCACGTTGCGCTTGTCGTCCGGTTTCAGCACGCACGGGTAGCGCAATTCGGCCAACCGACCGATATCGCCAAGCTGGTCCAGCACCACCGAGCGCGGCACCGGAAACTGATGGCGCTGCGCGAATTCATGAAAACGCGCCTTGCTCGACAGCATCTTCACGGTGTCGTCGACGGGCAGCCGGAAGTGAAACCAGCGCGCCAACGCGTCGCGATTCTCCGACACGGCATGCACGGCGTCTTCGTCGGTCAGGATCAGCACGGGCGGACAATCGAAGCGTTTGCCGAGCTCGATCATCTCGTCGACGAAAACCTTTCCGACAAAACTTTTCACCTGATGCGCGTGAACGTGACGGCACCACATTCCCGCGCGACTTCTCGTATCGATTGCCACAACCGGGATCCGAGCCCGCGCGAGCGAACGCGCGACTCCCAATCCATTTAATTCCGCACCGACAATAACGCCTGCTGATTGCCCTGCCTCGTATGCGCTCGCCATAGTGTCGATTTCCTTGCTTCGTACGTGCGTGGTCCCTCGAAACAACGCTTCGAGTCACCACGCGATCGATAGTCGAATCGGATAGAAATCCCTTTTTGTCGCCTCGCGGGGGCGCTTTGGCGTGTCAAGCTCTGGTGTTTCGGCGGAAATCCAGCATGAGCGCGGCAGGCGCGTCCTGGCACGCGCCGTGTGTCGAATCATGAGCTTTTCGATTTACCGCGGCGCGAGCATTGCGCTGCTCTCGTCGTGAATTACTCTACGTTCCCACCTGGCAGTGATACGTGCGGCGGCGCACAGAGAGCAAGAGAAAGTAAGAAAAGGTTAAATTCGCACAAAATAGGCGCGGAACCTTATTCCGTATGGGTTTAGAAGGTCTGCTTAATTGTTATGTAAAAGCGTTGCGAACGATTAATTAATCGACGCGATAATGGCGGAAAAAAACTTTCTTATCAGACTATAAAGTGCTGGATCGCACAAAACGCGCGCGCTGCGAATGATATTCGCAGCGCCGCTTGAATTACGTTATTTACCTTCCGACAAACCGCGCTCGAGCGCCGCGACACCGGCCGGCAAATCGACCTTGGCGCCGAGGTCGACCATCGTGCGGCCGAGCGCGTGCACGGTGCGAAACAGGTTGTGCTCGCGACACTGCTCGCCCATCTGACCGATACGCACGATCGGCAAGCCGAACGAGCCGGAAATTTCCACGCCATGCTGACGCGAGATGTGCGCGCACACGTCGGCAGGACTCAACCCCGCCGGCACCTCGATGCCGACCACCGAATTGAGCCGGCAATCTTCCGGCGCATACAGTTGCAGGCCGAGCGCGCTCACCCCCTGCTGCAACGCGAGCGAGCACTTCAGATGGCGCGCGAAGCGCTTTTCGAGCGTCTCCGCGCACACCAGCCGCAGCGCCTCGTGCAGCGCGAGCACGCCCGACACCGGCGCCGTGTAGTGATAGCCGGCGTTGTGCCAGAAGTTTTCCGCGAGCGACGCATCCAGACACCAGTGCGTATTGGGCACCGCGCGACCCTTCACACGCGCCCACGCGGCGTCGGAGAACGCGATCAGCGACACGCCCGGAATCGACGACAGCCCCTTCTGGCCGCCGGTAATCACCGCGTCGATACCCCACGCGTCCATTTCGAGCGGCATCGTGCTGAGCGTGCAGACCGCGTCGACGATCACGAGCGCGCCCGCCTCTTTCGCGAGCGCGGCGATGTCCTTCAGGTGATGATTCCACACCGTGTTCGAGGTCTCGCCCTGCACCACGGTGACGATCTCGGGACGCTCGCGACGGATCGCGTCGGCAACCTGCTCGAGACTCGCGACGCTACGATCCGCGACCTCGAGCGTACTCACGCGCGCGCCGACGCGCCGGCCCATCTCGCCCATGCGGTCGCTGAAGAAGCCGTTCTTGATGCACAGCACGCGCGTGCCTTCCCACGCGAGATTGGAAATCGCCATTTCCATCGCGCCCGATCCCGGTCCCGCGACGCCGAGCACCCACTTCGACTGCGTCTGGAACACGTAGCGCGCCATCGTCTTCACCTGGTTCACCACCTTCGCCATCGTGCCGCCCAGATGGTTGATCACGATCGCGTTGGCCTTCGCAACCGCGGCGGGAATCGGCACGGGGCCGGCACCCATCATCAGCAGCGGTTCTTCGGGAAGGATGGCGTCGAGCGATTCGACGATCGGACAGGGTACGGACGAAGCTACGGTGGTGGAATTCGGCATGATCGGTACGTAGTGAATGCGTGGAGACTGAAGCGCAAGGGAAAGAACGGCCCCGGCGGCAGGCTTGCCGTCGGGGCCGTTCGTCCGATCATTCACCGAACCGCGCGATTGCGCAAGTTTTTTGGCTGGCGTAGCGCCCGCGCCGTCACTTCACCCGGGTCTTGTCGAGTTTGCTGCCGGTCGCCGCGTTGAAGCGCTCGACGTACTCCTCGATCAGCTTGCGCATGGCGCGGCCGATCTGCCGGTAATCCGACTCGTTCAGATTAGCGAGCGACACGCGCCCCGACGGATGCTGCGTGCCGAAGCCGCGTCCCGGCAGCAGCACTACGCGTGCCTCGCGCGCGAGCCGGAACAGCAGCTCGGACGGCTCGGTGTTTTTCAGCAGCCAGTCGACGAACTCACGGCCATACGCCCTTTCGCCGAGGAACTCGATGTCGACGATCGTGTAGTAGTCGACCTGGTTCGGATCGTCGTCTTCGAACGAGATGCCGACCTCTTCGTACAGCGCCTGCTTGCGCTTGCGGATCAGGCGCTTGAGCGCGTTCTTGTACGCGTCGGGCGTGTCCATCAGCGAGAACAGCGAAAACAGCACCATCTGCACCTGCTGCGGCGTCGACAGCCCCGCCGTGTGATTGAGCGCGACCGTGCGGCTGTCGGCCACCAGGCGGTCGATAAACTTGAGCTTGTCGGGCTCGGTCGTGATCGACTCGTAGCGCGTGTGCAGCTGCTTCTTCGCATCGGCCGGCAATTCGCCGAGCAGGCGGTCGAGCACGTTGTCGCGATGCGTCGCGACCGCGCCGAGCCGCCAGCCGGTCGCGCCGAAATACTTCGAATACGAATAGACGAGGATGGTGTTTTTCGGCGCGAGCGCGAATAGCGACACGAAGTTGTCGGCGAAGGTGCCGTACACGTCGTCGGTGAGCAGGATCAGATCGGGCCGTTCGGCGACGATGTCGGCGATGTGCTCGAGGCTCGCATCGTCGATTTTCACCGAGGGCGGGTTGCTCGGGTTGACGAGGAAGAACGCCTTCACCTTCGGGTCGCGCAGCTTGTCGAGTTCCTTCTTCGAGTATTGCCAGCCGTTCGCGACGTCGGCTTCGAGATTCACGACCTTGAGCTGGTAGTCGTTCAGGCGCGGAATCTCGATGTACGGTGTGAAGATCGGCATGCCGAGCGCGATCGTGTCGCCGGCCTTGATCAGATGATTCTCGCGCATCGTGTTAAAGATGTAGGTCATCGCCGCGGTGCCGCCCTCCACCGCGAAGATGTCGAATTCACCGACGAACGGATGCTTGCCGATCATCTCGCGCCGCAGGTACTGCCCGACGATAATCTCGGAGAGCTTCAGCATGCGGTCCGGCACCGGATAGTTCGACGCGAGAATGCCCTCGCACATTTCATACAGGAAGTCGCCGGCGGAAAGCCCCAGTTGATCGCGCACGTACGACACCGCGCCGCGCAGAAAGTCGATGCCGGGCACGCCACGGTTTTCGCGCAGGAACAGATCGAAGCGTTCCTCCAGGCCATCGCGCCGCGGAAAACCACCGACGCCTTCCGGCATGTACGCGAACGAGCGCTCCGATTCCCGCATCGCGAAGAGGCCAAGTTGCCAGAAGCCGTGGCGCGGAATCGTCGCGAGAAAGTTCGGATTGCCGCGGCCGGCGTTGAGCATCGCCGCGTTGGCGGGCCGCTCCACCGCGCCGCCGCCCGCGGCCTTGATCAGTTCGTCCTTCAGTTCGAACGGGCTCAGCGCGGCCAGCCCGGCCTGCGCCGCCTGCGCGTCCGAACGCTTCTTGTCGCCCTTCTCTTTTGCCATGATGGGTTCTCCAGTGACGAGGTGAAAGACGCCGGCGTGGCGACGAACTGCCCGCTTGCGGCCGGCTGGAAGAATCGATGCCGCGAATCGATGCCGCGACATGCCGCGCTACACGAGCCCGACCACCAGCGGGCCCAGCAGCGTCAGCGCGACATTGGCAATCGCGTAAGTGATCGCGAACGGCACCGTCGGCACCGCGCTCTCGGCTTTGTCGAGTACACCGCCGAATGCCGGATTGGCGCTGCGCGAGCCCGACAGCGCGCCGGCCAGAATCGCCGCGTTGTTGTAGCGCAGCACGTAGCGGCCGAACAGCATCGTCAGCAGCAGCGGGAACAGCGTGACGAACACGCCGAGCAGGAAGATCGTCATGCCGCTCTGCTTGACCGTCACGACCGCCTGCAAGCCGGAGTTCAACCCGACCACCGCGACGAACGCGGCGAGCCCGAAGTCCTTCAGCAACTGCGAGGCGGCCGACGGCATCACGCCGTACATCGGATGCTTGCCGCGCATCCAGCCGAACACCAGACCCGACAGCAGACAGCCGCCGCCCGAGCCGAGCGTGAGCGGCACGCCGCCCACGTTGACGACGACGAGCCCGATCAGCAGCCCGACGACGAGGCCGACGCCCATGTAGATGAAGTCGGTCTTGTTGCTGTACGGCAGCTCGTAGCCGGCCGTTTCGACCGCGCGTTTGGTGTCTTTCGGCGAGCCGTAGAAGGTGATCACGTCGCCGTGCTGCAGCTCGGTTTCGGGCAGCACCGGCAGCGGCTGCCCGGCGCGCGCGATGCTCTGGATGTAGACGCCGTGCCGCATGTCGCGATCGATCATCTGACGCGCGGCGGCGATCGTCGTGTGATTCATGCCCTTGCGCGTGAACACGCCCTCGCGCGTTTGCATCACCACGCCGATGTCCTCGGCATCGCCGACCTCGTTGCCCTTCGCGCCGAACGCGACGACCGCGTCGCGGCGGCCGACCACGAGCACAACGTCATCCGGTTGCAGCACGAAGTCGGGTTTCGGATCGAGTTGCTGGCCGCCGCGCTTGATGCGCTCGATCGTCAGGCCTTCGCCGTGCAGCGACTCGACCGCCTGCACGCTCTTGCCGGCGCTGAAGTCGATCCGGTACGCGCGCCCGACCAGTTCCGGCAACGCCGCCAGTTGCCCCGGCCCGCGCGTCGGCGCACCCGACGACAGTTCGCGCTCCGCTTCGATCGACGCTTCGCGCAGGCCCTGCCCCATGAACTTCGGCAGGATGTTCACGCACACGATGATCGCGCCGAGCGAGCCGAACACATAGGTCACCGCATATGCGATCGCGACGTCCGATTGCAGCGACTTGACCTCGTCGGCGGGCAGACCGAGGCGCGCGATCGCGTCGCCCGCAGTACCGATGATCGCCGACTGCGTGAGCGCGCCGCCCGCGAGTCCGGCGGCGAGCCCCTTGTTCAGATGAAACAGCTTCGCGCACACCACCACGGTAATCAGCGCGCTGACCGCGAGAAACACGGCCATTGCAATTTCGCGCAGCGTCTTGCGGTTCAGCGAGTTGAAGAAGCCGGGCCCGGAGTCGTAGCCGACCGCGTAGATGAACACCGCGAACATGACCGACTTCACGCCGTTGTCGATCGTCACGCCCGCCTGGCTGATCACGACGGCAGCGAGCAGCGAACCGCCGACGCCACCCAGCTGAAACTTGCCGAAGTTGATCTGGCCGATGAAATAGCCGGCCGCAAGCGACAGGAACAACGCCATCTCGGGGGATTTGTGAAAGATGCTGTGTAGCCAGTCCATCATGCCCTCGCTGTTAGTTGGCATACCGGTTACTGGATGCGGCGCGCGCTCGTGACGCGGCCGCTTTATTCGTCGCGACGCGACACGACGCGGGTACGACAGCTCCGGCCAGGAAGGCGCCGGCTCGATCCGGATCGGGCTCCGGCTAGCCGAGCTTGCCGGCGAGCCCCACCACCACGGGCCCCATCAACGGCAACAGGATGTTCGACAGCGCGTAGGTGATCGTGTAGCCGATCACCGGCGTCGAGTTGCCGGTCACGCCGACGAGCGCACTGATCGCCGGCGTGCTGCATTGCTGACCCGCGATCGCGCCGAGCAGCATCGGCGCTTCGAGCTTCAGAAACGTGTGGCCGATCCACAGCGACAACAGGCCCGGCACCAGCACCATCAGGATGCCGGCGGCCGGTAACGCGAGGCCGTACTCGCGCACGAGCTTGATCGCGTCGGGTCCGGCGGACAGTCCAACCGCCGCGATGAAAGTGGCGAGCCCGAAGTCCTTCAGGATCTGCGCGGCGGCCGACGGCAGCGAGCCGACCAGCGGATGGCGCGAACGGATCCAGCCGAACAGCAGCCCCGACAACAGACAGCCGCCACCGGTGCCGAGCGCGAGCGTGACGCCGCCGATCGTGCCGCCGAGCCGCCCGATGACCATGCCGACCAGCACGCCAAGGCCGAGATAGACGAAGTCGGTTTTTTGCGTCGCGGGCAGCACATAGCCGAGCCGCTGCGCGCCGCGCTCGACGTCGGCTTTCGCGCCGACCAGCGTCAGCACGTCGCCGCGATTGAGTTCGGTGCCGGGCAGCGCGGGGATCGTCGATTCGAGCCGTGTCACCGCCGCGATATACACGCCGCGCGCGTTTTCCGGCTTCGCCTGCGCGCGCAGTTGCGCGACCGTCATGCCGTGCACATCGGGCCGCGTCAGCACGACGTCGAGCCGTTGTGCGAACACCTGGCCGAAGTCCGTACCGGCCACTTCCTCGCCGAGCGCGGCCGCCGCGTCGACCACCGCCGCGCGACGGCCGGCCACCAGCACCAGATCGCCGGCCGCGAGCCGCAGTTGCGGATCGATCGGCAACTCGGCGCCGTCACGCTCGATCCGCTCGACAGTCAGGTCGTAGCCGTGTTGCTCCTCGAGCGCGCGCACGCTGATGCCGTCGCCGGTGCTGATACGAAACGCGCGACCGACGAGCGCCGGCGCGGCCGCGCGTTGCCCCTCGCTGAACGCGCCCTCGCCGCCGAGCTTGCGCCACACGCGCTCGGCTTCGTCGCGCAGATTCACGCGCAGCAGCAACGGCGCGAACTGGCTCGTGAATAGCACGATCGTGATCAGGCCGAACAGGTAGCTGACGCTGTATGCGGTGACGATATTGGCCTGCAAGCGCAGCGTTTCGGTATCGCCGAGACCGAGCCTCGCGATCGCCTCGGAGGCGGTGCCGATCACCGCCGATTCGGTCGCGGCGCCCGCGAGCAGACCGGCCGCGGTGCCGACGTCGAGCCGCATCACGCTGACCGCGATCAGGATCAGCGCGAGCACCGACACGATTTCGACCAGCGACAGCACGCCGTAACGCCAGCCCCGCCCGATGTTCGCGAAGAACTGCGGACCGCCGGTGAAGCCGAGCGCGAAAATGAACAGCGCGAACGCGATGCTTTTCAGGTCCGGGGCAATGCGCGCGCCGCTTTGCCCGAGCACCAGTGCGACGATCAACGTGCCGCATACGCCGCCTGGCTGAATCGGGCCGATCCGAAAAGAGCCGATGAAATAGCCAATGGCAAGACACACAAAAAGCGCGATTTCCGGCTGCGACCTCAGCAATTCACCGATCATGTTGGCTCGCCGATTAACAGGTTGATAAGCAGAAAGCAGAACACCAACCGCTCGAAAACCGAATCAAACCGCCTGATACCAAATGATTCCGCGACGACACCGCGGGCATGACGCCGGCGCATCGCGCATTGCGTGGCCTACGTGGCCATTAGGGAAAAGCCGGGAGACGCTGCGATGGAAGAAGCACGACGCGACGCACGCGCCGCGCGGCATGGCAGGCACTGCAAAGACTTGCCGAAGGTCCGATGGTCACGCTTTCCTCGCAAAGTCGCTAATTTCGTGAAAAAGATATTCTGCTATTGGCCAATATCTTGCATGCACGACTTCGCGCGCTTTTGTTCGGAATACTTGCTAAGTGATATTGTAGTTCCGTGACGCTGTCAATATTATTTTCATAATCGAAAGCCGACTTCGCAAAACACGTCTAAAAACACGCTTTCTTCGGAGCCCGACATGCGCATCATCCTGTTCAGCAGCCGCCAATACGACAACGACACATTTACCGAAGCGAATACCGCACACGGTTATGAACTGCATTTCCAGGAATCCAATCTCGACAGCGAAACCGCGATTCTCGCGCACGGCTATGAAGTGGTCTGCCCATTCGTCAACGATCAGGTCGATGCCGCGACGCTGGAACGCCTGCATGCGGGCGGCACGCGCATGATCGCGCTGCGCTCGGCCGGCTTCAATCACGTCGATCTCGCGGCGGCCGAGCGCCTCGGCATGCTGGTCGCGCGCGTGCCGGCCTACTCGCCGTACGCGGTCGCCGAACATGCGGTCGGCCTGATCCTCGCGCTGAACCGGCGTCTGCCGCGCGCGGTCGCGCGTACCCGCGAGGGCGACTTCTCGCTGCATGGACTGCTCGGCTTCGATCTGCACGGCAAGACCGTCGGGGTGATCGGCACCGGCATTATCGGCCGCGTGTTCGCGCGCATCATGGCGGGTTTCGGCATGCACATACTCGCCTACGATCCCGGTACGCCGTCTGACGAACTGCTCGCGCTCGGTACGCGCTACGTGCCGCTCGATACGCTGCTCGCCGAAGCGGATGTCGTCAGTCTGCATTGCCCGCTGCTGCCCGATACCTATCATCTGATCGACGGCGCGGCGCTCGCGAAGATGAAGCGCGGCGCGATGCTGATCAACACCGGGCGCGGCGGCCTCGTCGAGGCAAACGCGCTGATCGGCGCGTTGAAGGACGGCCAGCTCGGCCACCTTGGGCTCGATGTGTACGAGGAAGAAGGCGGCATCTTCTTCGAGGACCACTCGAATCTGCCGCTGCAGGACGACGTGCTCGCGCGTCTGTTGATGTTCCCGAACGTGATCGTCACCGCGCACCAGGCGTTCTTCACGCGCGAGGCGATGACCGAGATCGCGCAGACCACGCTCGCGAACGTCGCGGCGTGGCAGGCGGGCACGCCGCGCAATGTTGTGCACGCGGTGGGGTAGTTGTCGTTCGCGATGCTACGGCTGCGCGCCGCCGTCGCCCAGTTGGGTCGCGCGAATCTCCGTGCGGGCATCGTCGGCGGCGCCGCACAGTTCGCGCAGCAGCGTCGCCTCGCGCTCGTGCACCTCGACCGGACACCAGCGCGCGCCCGCATCGGCCAGATAGCGCGCGCGATGCTGGCCGTTGCGAAACGCCACCACGCCCTCGCGCTCGATGCCGACCCAGCCGAGCAGTCCCGGTGCGCGACGCGTCGAGATCGTCACGTACGGCATCTGCGGAATGCGCGCGCTGTCGGGATCGAGAAACTCGCGAATGCCGCGGACCTTGCCCGCATGCCATTCGGCGACCGGCTTCAGCACGTAGTCGGTGTTGTCGCGATCCGCGCAGACGAGCAGCTTGCGCAGATCGACGAGCACGACCTGGTGACGCGTGCCGTCAGTAACGAACACGCGTTTGAGCCGCACGTGGTCGTACCATGAATGCTCGCGCAACGGCACGACCCAGACCGTTTCGGCGCAACCCGGCGCTGCGGCCGGCAATGAAGTAGGCAAAGACAGGGACAAAGGCAGGCTCGGCGAGCCGGCGAAAAATCGCCAGCGGGTAAAGAGTGCGCTAACGCTACGAGCCGGATGTGACGAAAACATGACGGGTCACCGGATTAATTACGCTGCATGAATGGGCTGCAACGTTGCCCGGATCAACAGCGAAGCATCTATTCACAACGCATATGACGATGATAGCCACCCAATATTTCAATGACCATGTGCGAATCGAGTCGAATGACGACAAAGGAGTTGCCACGATCGTGCTCGAGCGACCCGCGCGGCGTAACGCGGTGGACCGTCAGGTCGCCGATGCGTTGAGCGCCGCGTTCAGCCGCTTCGAGGCCGAACCCGCGTGGCGCGCGGCGGTGCTGTTCGGCGCGGGCGGCACCTTCTGCGCGGGCGCGGACCTCAGCGCGCTCGCCGACGACACCCGCCGCAACGAGCTGCACGCCGACGGCAGCGGCCCCGGCCCGATGGGCCCGACGCGTATGAGCTTCAGCAAGCCGGTGATCGCGGCGATCGCCGGTCATGCGGTCGCCGGCGGCCTGGAGCTGGCCGCGATGTGCGATCTGCGCGTCGTCGAGGACGATGCGGTGCTCGGCGTGTTCTGCCGGCGCGTCGGGATTCCGCTGATCGACGGCGGCACAATCCGGCTGCCGCGTTTGCTCGGGCTGTCGCGCGCGCTCGATCTGATCCTGACCGGCCGCGCGATCGATGCGCACGAAGCGCTCGCCTTCGGCCTCGCCAATCGCGTGGTGCCGAAAGGCGAAGCGCGCGCGGCGGCCGAGCAACTGGCCGCCGAACTCGCCGCGTTCCCGCAGGCGGCGCTGCTCGCCGACCGTCGTTCGGCGCTGGAAAACAGCCCGCTCGACGATCTCGCCGAAGCACTACGGCGCGAAGGCGCGGGCGGCTACGCGGCCGTGTTTGTCGAGGGCGCGGCGGGCGCGGCACGCTTTGCGTCCGGCGCGGGCCGGCATGGCGAAAGCTTCGATGAGAGGAAGGAAACACCACGCGGCGACGGAGATGTGGACACCTGAGGTACGGGCAAGCGATGGCGCGCAGCGCGCCCGACCCACGCCTCCGCCCCGCCGCTTTCCGCAAAAAACAACAGCTTCCGCGACGCCCAGCACGCGAGATTTGACTTAGGTAGAATCCCCTACTGTTTTCCCCGTATCCGGCGCAGGCGTTGTCGCTACCGCTTCAACGACGCCCGCTCGCCGCCCGGCGCGCCCCGCTCGCGCCGCATCACGCATCACACCCCATCGTCACCATGCCTTTGCCCCTGCTTGCCCTTGCCGTTGCCGCGTTTGGAATCGGTACCACCGAATTCGTCATAATGGGGCTGCTGCCCGACGTCGCGCGCGATCTGGCCGTGTCGATCCCGGCAGCCGGGATGCTGGTGTCCGCGTATGCGCTCGGCGTCACCATCGGCGCGCCGATCGTCGCGATCGCGGTCGCCAACCTGCCGCGCAAAAAGGCGCTGATGAGCCTGATCGGCGTGTTTATCGTCGGCAATCTGCTGTGCGCGATCGCGCCCAGCTACGCGGTGCTGATGGCCGCGCGCATCGTCACCGCGTTCTGTCATGGCGCGTTCTTCGGTATCGGCTCGGTGGTTGCGGCGGGCCTCGTCGCACCGAATCGTCGCGCGCAGGCAATCGCGTTGATGTTCACCGGCCTCACGCTCGCCAACGTGCTCGGCGTGCCGCTCGGCACCGCGCTCGGCCAGGCGGTCGGCTGGCGCGCGACTTTCTGGGCGGTAACCGGCATCGGCGTCGTGGCGGCGGCCGCGCTCGCGGTGTGCCTGCCCGCGAAGATCGAGATGCAGAAAGCAAGCCTCGTGCGCGAATTCAGCGTGCTGAAGAATCCGCAGGTGGTGATGGTGCTCGGCATCAGCGTGCTCGCATCGGCAAGCCTCTTTTCGACCTTCACCTACATCACGCCGATTCTCGAAGACGTGACCGGCTTCACGCCGCACGCGGTCACGCTGGTGCTGCTGCTGTTCGGCCTCGGCCTGACGGTCGGCAGCACGCTCGGCGGCAAGCTCGCGGACTGGCGGCTGATGCCGTCGCTGGTCGCGTTTCTGATGGCGATCGTCGTGATCCTGTGCGTATTCGCCGGCACCATGCACGCGCGCATTCCGGCGATGCTGACGGTGTTCGTGTGGGGCGTTCTTGCGTTCGCGATCGTGCCGCCGCTGCAGATGCTGATCGTCGATCGTGCGAGCCACGCGCCGAATCTGGCGTCGACGCTGAATCAAGGCGCGTTCAACCTCGGCAACGCGACCGGCGCCTGGCTCGGCGGGATGGCGATCGGCGCGGGCGCGCCGCTGACGACGCTGCCGTGGGTCGGCGTCGCGACCTCGCTCGGCGCGTTGCTGCTGACGTTGTGGTCGGTGTCGATGGAACGCCGCATGGCGATGGCGGGATAAGAGCGGGATAAGGGCTGGACGAAGTCCCCGGCGGGCTGCGCATACGTCCCGCCGGTAGTAGCATCCCCGCCGATGAAAGTCATCTTCACCCGCGATTTCCTCGCGCTGATCCTGAGCGTCGCCGTGGTCGGACTCGGCAGCGGCGCGACCCTGCCTCTCACTGCCCTCGCGCTCGCGCAAGCCGGCTACGGCACCGACGTGGTCGGTCTGCTGACCGCCGCGCAGGCGGGCGGCGGCCTCCTCATCGTGCCGCTCGCCGGCTGGGTCGCGACGCGCTGCGGCGGGCGCGAGGTGATCGTCGGTGCGGTGCTGGTGGTCGCGTGCGCGACCGCGCTGATGCAATTCACCGCGAACCTGTGGCTGTGGGCGTTGCTGCGCGTGCTGTGCGGCGCGGCGCTGATGCTGCTTTTCACGATCGGCGAAGCGTGGGTCAACCAGCTCGCCGACGACGCATCGCGCGGCCGCGTGATCGCGATCTACGCGACCAACTTCACGCTCTTCCAGATGTCGGGGCCGGTACTGGTGAGCCAGATCGCCGGCTTCACGCACGGACGCTTCCTGCTGTGCGGCGCGATCTTCCTGCTCGCGCTGCCGCTGCTCGCAACGATCCGCGGCGCGCCGCACGCATCCGGCGACGAACACGCCGAGCATGGCGGCTGGCGTCGCGTGCTGCCGCAAATGCCCGCGCTCGTGATTGGCACCGGCTTTTTCGCGCTGTTCGATACGATCGCGCTGTCGCTGCTGCCGCTCTTCGCGATGGCTCATGGCATCACGAGCGAAGTGGCGGTGCTGTTCGCGTCGGCGCTGCTGCTCGGCGATACGACGATGCAGTTTCCAATCGGCTGGCTCGCCGATCGACTCGGGCGCGAACGCGTGCATATCGGCTGCGCGATCGTGGTCGTCGCGTTGCTGCCGCTACTGCCGTGGGCCGTCGGCTCGCCGTGGCTGCGCTGGCCGCTGCTGTATGTGCTCGGCGCGGCGGCAGGCGCGATCTACACGCTGTCGCTCGTCGCCTGCGGCGAACGCTTTCGCGGCGTCGCGCTGGTGTCGGCGAGTTCGCTGATCGGCGCGTCGTGGAGCGCGGCGAGTTTCGGCGGTCCGCTCGTGGCCGGCGCGCTGATGAAGACGATCGGCAGCGATGCGGTGGTCGGCGTGCTGCTCGGCGCGGCCCTCGCGTTTCTGGCGGCGGTGTGGTGGGAAAGACGGCGACCGGCGCTAAACGCCGTCAATTGACGAATTGGCGCTAATTGCTGGCGGTGCGAGCCTGGCGCCCGGTGCTACTCTTGCTCCCACGTTGCGCGGCATTTCGTGAAACGGCCCTGTTTTTAACGTGCCGCCGCACGCATCGGGAGTTCGCGATGGTCACTCTGCGCGTATTGCGCCGTGCCTGCCTGCTGGGTGCGGCGGTCGTGGTAGCCGCGATCACGGCTGCGAACTGCGGCGGCGGAGGCAGTGGCGGCGGCAGCAGCGGCAACTCGGGCACAAGCACCGGGGCCGGCGCCGCATCGGGCGCGAGTGCCGCGAGTGGCACCGGTAGCACGGGCTCCAGCAGTGGTGGCACCTCGGGCAGCAGCTCAGGTAGCACATCAGGCAGCGGCTCGGGAACGTCGTCAGGCGGCACCTCGATGGCCGCCGCGCAAGACGTGCTCACCTATCACAACGACATCGCCCGCACCGGGCAGAACCTCGGCGAAACCACGCTGACACCCGCGAACGTGACCGCGTCGACGTTCGGCAAAGTCGGCTTTTTCGGCGTCGACGGCAAGGTCGACGCGCAGCCGCTATTCGTCGGCGCATTGGCGATCGCGGGCGGCACGCACAACGTGCTGTACGTGGCAACCGAACACGACAGCGTCTTCGCGTTCGATGCCGACAGCGGCGCGACGCTGTGGCAAACGCGCACGCTGAACGCCGGCGAAACGCCCAGCGACGATCTCGGCTGCGGCCAGATCGTGACGGAAATCGGCATCACGTCGACACCGGCGATCGACCGCACGCGCGGCGCGCACGGCACGCTCTACGTCGTCGCGATGTCGAAGGACGCAAGCGGCGGCTACCATCACCGCGTCCACGCGCTCGACCTCGCGACCGGCGCCGAACTGCTGAACGGCCCCACCGAAGTCGCCGCCTCCTACCCCGGCACCGGCGCGGGCAACACCAACGGCATCGTGCCGTTCACGCCGGCGCTGTACGCGGAGCGCGCGGGTCTGCTGCTGCTCGGCAACACCTTGTACACGACGTGGACCTCGCACTGCGACGCCGGCGGCTACACCGGCTGGATCATGGGCTACGGCGCCGACACGCTGCTGCAGACCACCGTGCTGAACGTGACGCCGAACGGCCTCGGCGGCGCGATCTGGATGAGCGGCGCGGGACCGGCATCGGACGGCGCGTCGATCTATCTGCTCGATGCCAACGGCACGTTCGACACGACGCTCACCGCGAACGGCTTTCCGAACCTCAACGACTTCGGCAACGCGTTCCTGAAGATCGCCACGACGGGAGGGCTGACGGTTGCCGACTACTTCGCGATGTCGAACGTCGTGGAGGAAGCCCGCGACGACATCGATCTCGGCTCCGGCGGCGCCCTCGTGCTGCCCGACCTCACCGACGCCAGCGGCACCGTGCAGCACCTGACGCTCGGCGCCGGCAAGGACAACATCATCTACGTGCTGAGCCGCGACTCGATGGGCAAATTCAACACATCGGGCGACAACGTCTATCAGGAAATTCCGGCGCAACTGGTCGGCGGCGAATTCGGCATGCCCGCGTATTTCAATGGACGCGTTTATTTCGGCTCGGTCGGCGATCATCTGAAGGCCTTCACCGTGACCAACGCGAAGCTGTCGGGCGCGCCTTCCGCGCAGAGCGCGATGACGTTCGCGTATCCGGGCACGACGCCGAGCGTGTCCGCGAACGGCGCCACCAACGGCATCGTATGGGCCGCCGAAAACGGTAGCGTCGCCGCGCTGCATGCGTTCGATCCGGTCACGCTCAACGAGCTGTACAACAGCAACCAGATGGGCACGCGCGATCAGTTCGGCGCGGGCAACAAGTTCATCACGCCGCTGATCGCGAACGGCAAGGTGTATGTCGGCACGACGAACGGGGTGGCGGTGTTCGGCTTGCTGAAGGGGTAGCGAAGCACCGCTGCGTGAGATCGTCAGGACGCAATGGTTCGACGTTGAGTACCACTGCGGCTTCATAAGCGACGAGGGCCGGCGTAATACGCCGGCCCTCGTTTTTTTAAGCCCTACTACATGCTAAGCCGCGCTCAGGATCGCGCCGGCAGAATCTCGCCCGCGCACGGGCCGAAGCCGACGCGATAGCCATCGCCCTGACACCAGCCCGCGAGCGTCAACTCATCGCCATCCTCGATAAACGCGCGCGTGCCGCCCTCTTTCAACTCCAGCGGCTTCTTGCCGTTCCACGTCAATTCGAGCAGGCTGCCGTACGAATCCTCGGTCGGCCCGCTGATCGTGCCCGAACCCATCAGGTCGCCGACCCGCGTGTTGCAGCCCGACACCGTGTGATGCGCGAGCTGCTGCGCCATCGTCCAGTACATGTATTTGAAGTTGGTCCGCGAGATGGTGCTCGCCTCGCGCGCGTGTTGCGGCCGCAGCGTCACTTCGAGATGAAGGTCGAACGCGTGCTGGCCGGCGTGGCGCAGATAGTCGAGCGGCTGCGGCTCCTGCGCCGGCTGCGCGACGCGGAACGGTTCGAGCGCGTCGAGCGTGACGACCCACGGCGAGATCGTCGTCGCGAACGTCTTCGCGTTGAACGGGCCGAGCGGCACGTATTCCCATTGCTGGATGTCGCGCGCGCTCCAGTCGTTCAGCAGCACCATGCCGAAGATGTGCGCTTCTGCGTCCTCGCACGCGATCGGCTCGCCCAGCGCATTGCCGCCGCCGATAATGAAACCCGTCTCCAGTTCGATATCGAGCTTGCGGCACGCGCCGAACACCGGACGCTCCTGATCCGGCAGCTTCAACTGACCATTCGGCCGACGCACCGGCGTGCCGCTCACCACCACCGACGACGCGCGTCCGTTGTAGCCGATCGGCATCTCCGACCAGTTCGGCAGCAGCGCATTCTTCGGATCGCGAAACATTGCGCCGACGTTGGTCGCGTGTTCCTTCGACGAATAGAAATCGGTGTAGCCCGGAATCTGTACCGGCAGATGCAGACGCGCGTCGGCCTGGCGCACCAGCACCTTCGCGCGCAGTTCGGTGTCGTCGCGCAAGGTGGCGGTGTCGCGCGCGAGCAGTTGGCTCAATTGGATACGCACGCCGCGCCAGGCGTCGCGGCCAAGCGCGATGAAATCGTTCAGCGCATCGCGCGCGAAGACGTTCTGCGCCGGTGCGCTCAGCAGACCCGCGGCCTGCAACGCGGCAAGGTCGACGATCTGATCGCCGATCGCGACGCCCACGCGCCGCGCGTCGTTGTGCCGGTCGCTGAAAATGCCGAACGGCAGATTCTGGATCGGGAAATCGCTCGCCGGGTCGTTGGCCGACTCGATCCAGCTCTTGCGCGACGGCTCGAGCGTCGCCTGAAGATCGTTCACTGCGTTCATGCCTGCTCCGGATTGAAGTGTTTCTTGAGGCCTTGCCAGCACTCGTAGTAATGCGCCTGCAATTGCGCGGTTTCGAGCGCGAAGCGGGTCGGCTTGATCAAGGTGCGGGTCTCGAACATGAAGGCCATCGTGTCGTCGACTTTCTTCGGCGTCGAGGTATCGATACTCGACGCTTTCTCGAACGTGTCGGCGTCCGGACCATGGCCGCTCATGCAGTTGTGCAGACTCGCGCCGCCCGGCACGAAGCCCTCGGCCTTCGCGTCGTACGCGCCGTGCACGAGGCCCATGAACTCGCTCGCGACGTTGCGATGGAACCAGGGCGGCCGGAACGTATCTTCGGCGGCGAGCCAGCGCGGCGGGAAGATCACGAAGTCGATCGTGTCGACGCCCGGCGTGTCGCTCGGCGATTGCAGCACGAGGAAAATCGACGGGTCCGGGTGGTCGTAGCTGATCGAGCCGATCGTGTTGAAGCGGCGCAGGTCGTATTTGTACGGCGCGTAGTTGCCGTGCCACGCGACCACATCCAGCGGCGAATGACCGATCTCCGCGCGCCACAGGTGACCGTTCATCTTCGCGATCAGTTCGAACGCGCCTTCGCGGTCTTCGTACGCGGCGTGCGGCGTGAGGAAGTCGCGCGGATTGGCGAGGCCGTTCGAGCCGATCGGCCCGAGATCCGGCAGACGCAGCAACGCGCCGAAGTTCTCGCAGATGTAGCCGCGCGCGCTGCCGTCCGGCAGGCTCACCGCGAAGCGCACGCCGCGCGGAATCACCGCGATCTCGAACGGCTCGACATCGAGGCGGCCCATTTCGGTCGCGATCTGCAGACGGCCTTGTTGCGGCACGATCAGCAGTTCGCCGTCGGCGCTGTAGAAGAAGCGCTCGTGCATCGAGCGGGTCGCCGCGTACAGATGGATCGCGCAGCCGTTCATCGCTTCGGCCGAGCCGTTGCCCGCCATCGTCACCCAGCCGTCGATGAAATCGGTCGGCACGGTCGGCATCGGCAGCGGATCCCAGCGCAGTTGATTCGGCGGCGTTGGCGGCACCTCGGCGAAGTTCGCGACGAGTCGTTCGGACGCCATCGGCGTGAACGCCTTGTGCACCGCCGCCGGACGAATCCGGTACAGCCACGAGCGGCGATTGTGGCCGCGCGGCGCGGTGAACGCGGTGCCCGAAATCTGTTCGGCGTACAAACCATAGGCCGCGCGCTGCGGCGAATTGCGACCGCTCGGCAACGCGCCCGGCAACGCTTCGGTCGCGAACTCGTTGGCGAAACCCGACTGATAGCCAGGCTCGATCTCAGGCCGCAAGCTTGCCGCGGCCGGCGTACGTGTTGAGGTGTCCATACAGGTTCTCCGGATGTTCCGTTGGATGTTCCGTTAATACGCAATCTTTCCGCTCAGGCCGGTTCCACTTCGGCCGCGCGGCTGCGTTGCCGCGTCGCGCCGGCGAGGGCGACCACCAGCAACGCCGAGCACAGCACCGGCACGGCAGCCGCATGAAACAGCGAGGTATTCGACCAGTTCAGTGCAATCAGCTGACCGCCGACCAGCGGCCCGATCACCGAGCCGATCCGGCCGATGCCGAGGCTCCAGCCAATGCCGGTCGAGCGCAGCGCGGTCGGATAGAAATGTCCGGCGAGCGCGTTGACCGCCGGCTGACCGCCGACCACGCAGAAGCCGCCCGCGAACACGACGACCAGCAGCCACGGCAACGCATGCGCGACCACGCCGATCGTGCCGACCGCGAACGCGGCCACCGCGAAACACGCGAACAGCACACGCACGAAACCCAGCCGCTCGATCAACCAGCCGAGCAGCAGCGTGCCGATCACGCCGCCCGTCTGCAGCACAGTACCGACGATCACCGCGGTGCCGGGCGTATAACCGGCGTCGCGCATCACGGTCGGCAGCCAGTTCGACAGGAAGTACAGCACGATGAGGTTCATAAAGCTGATCGCCCACAGGATCACCGTGACCGGGCCGCGTCCCGCGCGGAACAGCTCGGCGACCGGCGCGCCGTCGTTGCGCTTTTCGCGCACCGCGACGCGGGTGTTCGCATCGATCGGCAAAGCCGGGTTGAATTTCGCGAGCCAGTTCAACGCGCGCTGGCTATGTCCCTTCAGCACCAGAAATTGCAGCGATTCCGGCAGCGTCGCCAGCATCACGAATGCGAGCAGCAGCGGCACCGCGCCGCCCACCCAGAACACCGCGCGCCAACCGAACGCCGGGATCAGCGCGGCGCTGACGAAACCGCCGACCGCCGCGCCGAGCGTGAAGCCGCACGACACCAGCATCATGCGCTTCACCCGATGCGCGGGCGTCGAGAACTCGCCGACCAGCGCCATCGCGTTCGGCATGATGCAGCCGAGCCCGAGGCCGGTGATGAAGCGCAGCGCGATCAGCGCGGGAATCGTCGACACGAACGGCGTGGCCAGCATCGACAGCGCGAAGAAGAACGTCGCGCCGATCAGCACCGGCCGCCGACCGATGCGGTCGGCCAGCACCGACAGCCCGAGCGCGCCCAGCAGCATGCCGAACAGGCTCGCGCTGAAGACCGGGCCGAGCGAGGTCTTGGCGACGCTCCACTCGGCGATCACGCTCGGCGCGACATAGCCCATCGCCTGGGCGTCGAAGCCGTCGATCAGCAGACAGAGTCCGCACAGCACCAGCAGCATCGTTTGAAAAGCCGGGCAATGCGTTTCGGCGAGCACGCGCTCGACTTCGATCACGTTGGCAGCGGCTTGGGCCGCGGTGGGTTTGGCACTCATCGGGTCGTCCCCTCATCCCTGACTGGATTGGCTGAATAAGCTGGATTGGCTCGCGGCAGGCGGGCCGGCTGATCGGTTTCGGGCTTTTTTTCTGGCTTCTGATGGCCATTTTTACCGGCGCTACGGTCCCGCCAACGGCGGCGGCATGCACCGCCGTCGGAAGTCGTGCGTAGTGCAGTCGCACGCCGTCCCCGTCACGCCGCGATTTACGTATAGTAAAACGAATTACGAATAGTGAAAATAACGTATACCCCAGGTGCGCATGGGTAACGCCTGGTCCGACGGCCGGCGAGCCCCGCCCAACCGGCGTTCGGCCAATAAGGTTATGAACATTTTGTTCATGTCCGCGTGGCGCGGACTGCTACCATCAAGGCATGCGGCAATCGGCGCGCGTTCTCACGCGCGCGGTGCGCCTCCCACGTCGCCACTCGTTCGCTCACATGATTCCGTCGACCATCCCCGATCTGATCGCGCGCGCCGCCGATCACCCGTTTCTCGGCAAGCATCTGGCGATGGGACAAGGTGTGCATGGCGACATCGCGCTCGCGCGCTTTGACGGCATCGAGCTGACGAGCGCCTACGAGCCGATCTTCGACATCAGCGTGCATGCGCTCGCGCAATCACTGTCGTGCGGCGCGGAAGGAGTGGACCGGTTCGGCGACGAACTCGGCTTTCAGGCGATCACGCATCGGCTCGACGCGGCGCCGTTCGACGTGTTCGATCCGTTCGACCGGATCGTCGACGATCAGCAGCTGGTCGCGCTCGACCGCATGTCGCGCGCACTGCACGCCGTCAATTTCTTCGGCGCGCAGCGGCACGGGCTGCTGTTTCTCCGCGTGCACGAACGGCTGCTGAAGAGCGTGAAGTACGACCACGGCCAGCATTTTTCGCGGGTGCTGACGTCGTTTGGGCTGAGTCCGGCGCGCATCGTGATCGAGCTGCCCGCGGCGGCGGTCGCGCACAAGACCTTCCTTGGCTATCTGACGCGCAGCTACCAGCACTATGGGTTCAAGGTGGCGGGCAACCTGTCGAACGCGGGACAGATTCTGTCGGTATCGGAAACGGCGCGGCTCGATTTCGTCAAGATGGAAGCGGGCATCGCGTTGCGCGACGCGATGGTGAAGCCGCTGGTGGGCTACGCGAACCGGCTGCAGGTGCCGCTGATTTTCAATCGGGTGATGGACGAAGCGCAGTTTCTGGCGCTCCAGCAGTACGACGTGAGGTTCGTGCAGGGGCCGCTATTTACCGCGCACTATCACGACCGGGCGGCGTGACACCGCATCAACCCGGCTCCCCCAGACGCAGCGCCAGCGCCTTCAGCCGCGGCGCCACGTTCTCGCGAAACACCTCTTCCCCCATCGACGACGCCGGCCCGCTGCAACTGAGCACCAGCCAGCGCCCCTCGCGCGGCTCGCGAAACGGCACCGCCACCGCGTTCACGTCGTCGTGCCACGCGCGGAACGAATAACAGCAGCGCTCGGTCTCGAACGCGGCGATCTCCTTCTGCGCTTCGGCGACCAGCAACGGACCCGCCTTGCCGGCAGCCTTTTTCAGTTCGGCGAGCAGCGCGGTGCGTGCGTCGAGCGGCTGCACCGCAAGGTACGCGCGACCCATCGAACTCGTCAGCATCGACAGTTTCGAGCCCGATGCGAGCCCGAGCGTGAGCGCCGTTTCGCTGCGGATCGTCTCCAGATACACCATGTCGAGCCCGTCGCGACAACCGAGCGACACCGCCGCGCCGACCTCGCGCGCGAAGCTGCGCAGGTGCGGGCGCGCGAGCTCGAGCGTGTCGGTGCCCGACAGCAGCGCGAAACCGAGCGACAACACCCCCGCGTCGAGCGCATATTTACCGTGGGTTTCGTCGAGCCGCAGATAACCGAGCACCGTCAGCGTGTACGCGAGACGGTTGACGGTCGCCTTCGGCAAGCCCGTGCGCTCGACGAAATCGCGGTTGCCGAGCAAGGTGTCGCCGGGGCGAAACGCTCGCAGCAGATCCAGCCCGCGGGCAAGGGCCACGACGAATTTGCGTTCGTCGAGGGGAGCGGAGAAAGTGGTTGGCGGCGTCATAACGGTGGTACACTCGGGCATCGTTTGCAAAACATTGTTTCGCAGAGCGAAACTCAAGTCAAGCTTGTTCTGAGTGAGAAATCAGGAGATACGTCATGGCCGTAGCCGCGCAGTTTCACTGGGAAGACCCGTTGCTGCTGGATCAGCAGCTCACCGAAGACGAACGCATGGTGCGCGACGCCGCTGCGGCTTACTCGCAGGACAAGCTGCTGCCGCGCGTGCTGGAAGCGTTCCGCCACGAAAAAACCGACATCGAGATTTTTCGCGAAATGGGCGAACTCGGTCTGCTCGGCCCGACGATTCCCGAACAATACGGCGGCCCCGGCCTGAACTACGTCGCGTACGGCCTGATCGCGCGTGAAGTGGAGCGCGTCGACTCCGGCTATCGCTCGATGATGTCGGTGCAGTCGTCGCTCGTGATGGTGCCGATCTACGAATTCGGCTCGGACGCGCAGAAGGAAAAATATCTGCCGAAGCTCGCGCGCGGCGAGTGGATCGGCTGCTTCGGTCTGACCGAGCCGAACCACGGTTCCGACCCGGGCAGCATGGTCACGCGCGCGAAGAAGGTCGACGGCGGCTACTCGCTGTCGGGCTCGAAGATGTGGATCACCAATTCGCCGATCGCCGACGTGTTCGTCGTGTGGGCGAAGCTCGAGGAAGACGGCAAGGACAACATCCGCGGCTTTATTCTCGAGAAGGGCTGGAAGGGTCTGTCGGCACCGGCGATCCACGGCAAGGTGGGCCTGCGCGCGTCGATCACCGGCGAAATCGTGCTCGACGAAGTGTTCGTCCCCGAAGAGAACATCATGCCGGGCGTGAGCGGCCTGCGCGGCCCGTTCACGTGTCTGA
Source organism: Paraburkholderia antibiotica (assembly GCF_012927125.1). Lineage (GTDB taxonomy): Bacteria > Pseudomonadota > Gammaproteobacteria > Burkholderiales > Burkholderiaceae > Paraburkholderia > Paraburkholderia antibiotica. The sequence continues at coordinate 224,854 of NZ_JABBFZ010000003.1, read as the reverse complement.
ACTCGGCGCGCTACGGCATCGCATGGGGTGCGCTCGGCGCCGCCGAAGCGTGCTGGCACACCGCGCGTCAGTACGTGCTCGATCGCAAGCAGTTCGGCCGGCCGCTCGCCGCGAACCAGCTGATCCAGAAGAAGCTCGCCGACATGCAGACCGAAATCACGCTCGGCCTGCAAGGCGTGCTGCGCCTCGGCCGCATGAAGGACGAAGGCACGGCCGCGGTCGAAATCACGTCGATCATGAAGCGCAATTCGTGCGGCAAGGCGCTCGACATCGCCCGCCTCGCGCGCGACATGCTCGGCGGCAACGGCATTTCGGATGAGTTCGGCATTGCGCGTCACCTCGTCAATCTCGAAGTCGTGAATACGTACGAAGGCACGCACGACGTGCACGCGCTGATTCTCGGCCGTGCGCAGACGGGTATTCAGGCGTTCTTCTGATTGCCGATGTGGCGGTGGCGCCGGCGGCGCGACTCGGTTGCGGTGCGTCTGGGTCGTGCGGCTGCACTTGCTCAATGGCCCGATTGCCGTTGCGCCGCTCCACCGCCGCATGAAAAAAGCCGGTTCTTTCGAACCGGCTTTTTTTTTGCAGCGCCCGTATCGCGCAGCACGCCTTACCGGTTTGGCTGCGGCGTCAACCGCAGATACGGACGCAGCGCCTTGTAGCCCTTCGGGAATTTCTGCCTGATCACTTCCTCGTCTTTCAGCGACGGCACGATCACCACGTCATCGCCCTGCCTCCAGTTGCCCGGCGTCGCGACCGAGTGATGATCGGTCAGTTGCAGCGAGTCGATCACGCGTAGTACTTCGTCGAAATTGCGGCCGGTACTCGCCGGATACGTGATGATCAGACGCACTTTCTTATTCGGATCGATCACGAACAGCGAACGCACCGTCAGGGTCTCGTTCGCGTTCGGGTGAATCATGTCGTACAGCTCGGAGACCTTGCGATCGCCGTCCGCGAGAATCGGGAAACCGACGCTGGCCGCCTGGGTCTCGTTGATGTCCTTGATCCACACCTTGTGTGACTCGGCGCTGTCGACCGACAACGCGATCGTCTTCACGTTGCGCTTTTCGAACTCGCCCGCGAGCTTGGCGGTCAGGCCCAGCTCGGTCGTGCAGACCGGCGTGAAGTCGGCCGGATGGGAGAACAACACGCCCCAGCTATGGCCGAGCCACTCGTGGAACCGGATACGGCCCACGCTCGATTCCTGTTCGAAATCCGGCGCAATGTCGCCAAGACGTAGACTCATCGTGTATCTCCTTTCAACGATTCGAAAAAGTATCTGAAAAATAGTTGGACCTGCGCGCCACGCCGGTCCACAGCGGCTTTGCGACGATCAAGCATATTGCAGCGCGGGCATCCGACGAACCAATATTGCGTCAGTACGTTATGCGTTTTTGTAATTTTCTCCCTTTTGAAAGAAACTTTGCGGGACAGATCAACTCATACCTAACCGGTCCGGAGCAGACTGCCCTCAAACAGGCGTCTTGACGCTTTGCGGCGCCGGGAACGGTTTGTGCGGTTGCCGGAAGCATCCGGTACTGCGCTCGCCAGCAGCCGTTTCTTTGGTTACGATTCATGCGTAGCGTGAGACAAAGGGGAGCTGTCAATGTCGGAAGTCAACAAGGAGAGATTGATGTCGGATATCAAAACCGTCCTCGCGGACGCTGAAGACCTGCTGAAACAGGCCGCGAGCGCCACTGGCGAACGCGCGTCGGAATTGCGCGAAACCGCGCTGACGCGCCTGAAACAGGCGAAGGAAAAGGCGGCCGACGTACAGGTCGTGGTGGTCGAGAAAGGCAAGAAGGCCGCCCGCGCCACGGACGACTACGTGCACGAGCATCCGTGGGCATCCATCGGCATCGCCGCGGGTGTCGGCGTGGTGGTCGGTTTGCTGATCAATCGCAAGTAATGCCGGTAACACAACCGGAGCAGGCATGTCCGGTGCATCAGCAAGTTGGGCGGACCGGTGTGAGTCTCGCCGGTCCGCTTCCGCTGGCGCGCGTGCGCGCTAGTCAGGTAGGCCCTCACGCGCAACGCTCACAGCCATGACGACCGAAACACACTCGCAGCGCGCAGAACATAGCCCGCTGCGCCGTATTCTCAGTTCCGTGTTTGCGATCTTGCAGACCCGTCTTGAACTGGTGGGCATTGAACTCGCCGAAGAGAAAGACCGTCTGCTCGGCGTGCTGTTTCTCGGCCTGGCCGCGATGATGCTCGCCACGATGGCCTTGATCGCGCTGACGGCGCTGATCGCCATCGCCTTCTGGGATACGTACCGTTTGCAGGCACTCGGCGGCATCACCGCGATTTATGCGATTGCCGGCCTCGCCTGCGGGTTGAAAGCACGCAGCGGTTTGCGTAATGCGCCGTTGGTATTCGAAGCGACCATCGCCGAATTCGAAAAGGACCGCGACGCGTTTCGCAGCCGCGACTGACGCCGCTGGCCGAAGGCTTCCAGCATGCATCGAACGCGGGAAGCCTGGATGCCGATCTGATCGCTTCACCTCCACTGCCGCCGACACATCGTCCGACACACTATGAGCCAGCCCCGTCCCGATACCGCATTTCGCAACAAGCGCCATCCGTCGAAGGATCTGAGTGCGCCGCATCTGCGCGCGCTGCGCAAGGAGTTGCTGCTGGTGCGCGCGGATGTCGAGCGCGTGGAGCTGGCGCAGGCCACCATCGAGTTGCGCCAGGCGGTTACCCATTTCAGCTGGCTGAAGTTCGTCCTGCCAGGTTTCGGCGGCGTCCGCATGGGCAAGGGCGCCAAGGCGAGCGCGATCAACGCGGGCACCATCGGCGCGTTGCTCAAGCAATACCCGCTCGTCAGTTCGATCATCTCGATGCTGCTCGCCAAGCCGCTGCGGGCAACCGTCGCGGCTGGCGCGAAGCCCGCGCTCAAGTGGGGCAGCCTCGCACTGGTCGGATGGGAAGCCTTCCGGATCTGGCAGCAGATGAAGAACGAAGCCGCGGCCAATCGGGCTGCAGCGGCGACAACTTCGGCAGAGGCGACGCAGTCCGCAGCCGAACAGCCCGACTCGACGCGGAGCGGTTATTGATTGAAGTCCTCGCTGCGGCGAGCGGCGATAGTCAGGCAAGTTTTCCTCCCTCCTCTTCAATTTCTTCAGGCTCGTCAGGGGCAAGCGCACCTGTGCGCAACACCCTGCCAGCAAGACCCAGCTAACTCGTATTCCAGCATTCGCTGCTCGCGGGTGTCGAACCACCCACGTCGTTTCTATTGCCTCGTAAGCCGGTGGCATCGAGCGTGAATATGCCGCATGCGTCGTCGCGCATTGGGCCGGACTCCGCGGGAGCCGCTTCGATCGAATAGCCGCCGTTGGTATCGTCCGTTGGCAATACGCGCAGTCGATACACCGGCGTGCCGAATTGCGGCGCCTGATCGAGACCGGCGGGTAAAGTCGGCACGCTATCGCTCGCCGCCTGCTCGACGAATTGCGCAGCCCGATACAACGCGGACGCGGCATCGACACGATGCGTACGCGCGATATGGCTGCGATACGAAGGAATCGCAAATACCGCCAGCGTGGCAGCGATCGCCAGCGTAATCACCAGCTCGAGCAGCGCGAACGCGAATGTATTCGACCTTGTCATGCCTCTTCCTTCGATACGTGTAATCAGAACGGTCTCGCGGCGACGCGTCGCCAATGACGCTCGATCGCACCGTTCTCGATCACCAGTTCCAGTTGCAACCACACCTGCGACTCGCTGCTGCGGCCGAAGCCACGCGCGGTCAATAGCCACGCGGTTGCGTTGTCGCGACGCACGAGACGCCACGGTTCGATCAGGCATTGCGGCGCCCGCGACGATTCCGGCCACTGTGCGACCGGCGTGACAGCACCGGCGTCAAAGGCAGCCTCGAACTTCCATTGATCGGGCTCGCCGGATGCCAGCGGCGCGGTGCCCGTCTCGCCGCCTGCCGCCGCAAGCACGTCGCGCGCGCATAGGTTCAGCGCCGAATCCGCCGCATGAAAAGCCTGCAGATAATCGCGCACGTTGGTCGCCGCCCGAGCCGCTGCCAGCGATGTTTCGAACCAGATTGCCGAAGTGACGAGCATCATGGCCGAGAGCAACAGCACGATGGGCAGAACGACGCCGCGTTGCCCCGCTCGTCGGGCGTGAAGCCGATTGCTTAGCCAACCTGAATGTTCGGAGTTGTCGTGGCGACCGTCGTACTTTTGATCTGCACAGCAACGCTTCACCACACCGTGTCGAAGAACCGTCATGACGACACCTCCACTCGACTACCGCGCAACGCAACTCGACGCGAAAACGCCTGCCGCGACCGCAAATCGGTGCCGAGCGTACTCACGCCATCGCAATCGACGTAACGCGATCGCTGCCCTTGCGGTACGCCGCGCACGATCACGCAAAGATCGACCGCGACGACCTTCGCCCATTGATCCGCAGGCACCGCCGCGGCGCTGACCGCCTCGGACGCACCCTCCAGCCAGTAGCGCAACCGCACGCGCTCGACGCCCTCCACCAGCGGCTGCGCGGATCCCGAGTTGCCGTTGCCCTCGCAGTAAAGCTCCGGCTCGCCGGTCGAGCCGCTGATATTGGCGAAGTAGCGGTTGACCACGGGCACGCCCTGGTCGCCGAGCGCCGCGTCGCCAGTTTTCACCGCCTGGCCGACGCAATCGGTGACCTGCCCGCTCGATGATGGCCACGTCGAAGCACTGTCGCCGACATAACGGATCGCCACGCCATCCGAGCCGCCACTCAAAGTCGCGCAGCCGGGGCTGTCGTCGGCGCCGGTCGGCCGGCCGCCCGAGCAGCCGAACAACGGTGGTGGTGCGTTGTAGCCGACGACGTCGGCAGGAACGAAGCCCGCCATCTGCAACTGCGGACCGATCAGCATCAGCGCAGTCAAACCGGCCTCGCGAATCCGCGTGTCGTTGCTCGCGCGCTCGAACGCGGTTCGCTGCGTCGTATAAAGCGACACCGCGCCCGCTGTCACGATCAGCCCCAGCGCCATCGCTATCACGAACTCGACGAGCGTATGGCCGCGCGCGCAATATCGCCGCCTCATCTCGCGAACGCCAGCGCGACGCAGGAGATGCCTGCGGGAACCTCGACGCCGCCGCACGATTCCGGTTTGTCGATCACCTCGCCGGCAGCCGGCCGGTCTTGCACGGACGCCCAGGTCACGCGCGCCGTTGCCACCGCGCCGCCCTCGCCTATCGATGCCTCGCCGCGCGGCAGCAGCACGCTCGCCCGCGCGCTCCATTGATTCAGCGCGGCATCGCCCGACGATGACATGCTCATCGCTTCGGCCACCGAGTCGGCGATCCACGCGGCGTTCTCGCGCATCGCCATCGCGCGGGCTTCGCGCGCGGTCCATAACTGACTGGCAATCAGGCCCAGCGCCGTTACCGCGATCAGCGCAACCGCCAGCATGACTTCGATCAGCGAATTACCGCCGCAGGCCGACACGCTTGCACGCCGAGAAGAGTTCGATGGAATTCGCGTCATGACGCCGCTCCGCACGCACCGTCGGAGATTCGCGCGCGACCGCCGGCCGCGATGCGGATGCAGCGTCGCCACAGGTCGCCCTGCATGCTCGCGGCGGGAGTCCGCGGCGCGATCTCGAAACTTCGGAACGAACCGATCAGTTGACCAGCCGGTGGCGTGAACGTCAGATCGGTCTGCACGCCGGTAATGCTCACGGTTTTCAGCGGCGCTTGCGCGCGCAGCAGCGAGAGCTTGCCGCCGCGTTCGGCAAACACAGCCCAGCCGCAGGCCCAATCGGCGACGCCGCCCGCGCACGGCTGTCCCGAGGCAAGACAGGCACGCGCGGCATCGATCCTGCAGACCGTTACGCGCGCGCCGCGTCGAAGTGCTTCGCTACGCGCATACGCGAGCGTCGACAACAACGCTTTCGAGCGCGCGTCGACCTGATCACGCACCTGCCATGCGGCGAACGAAGGCACCGCCATCACGGCCATCACCACGAGCAGCGTTATCACGGCCAATGTTTCGACGAGCGTGAAACCGGCGTGCGACGAGCGGCAAATCGCATTGCATTTCATCTGCATCCCCAGGCATTCGAACGGATGCAGCCAATCTAGCGATTTGTCGGCGGCACCACCATCGGCCGAACGGCCAGGTGGCATTCAGACGCTATCGCGGGCAACAATCCACGCGACGATCCATCACGGAAGCGGGAGCAGCAATGCGGAAAAAAACGCGTGAATTGCGCGAGAGGAACACCGGTGCGGATGCGAGCGCTCGCAGGGGATGCGCGGCTCGCGCACACTTGAGCGTGCGTCTAGCGCTTGCGGGAAGGCTTGGGAGGAGAAGCAGCGCGGCGGAATTCTTCGATCACGTCCTCGAATTCGGAGACGTCTTCAAAGCGCCGGTACACGGACGCGAAACGCACGTAGGCGATCGTGTCGAGCGCGCGCAACTCGTTCATCACGAGTTCGCCGAGGCGCTCGCTGCGCACCTCGCGCTCGCCGCTACCGAGCAGTTGATACTCGATGCGGGCGACCGCCGCTTCGATCGCGTCGACCGCCACCGGGCGCTTGCGCAGCGCCAGTTGCATGCTCGCGACGATCTTGCGGCGATCGAATTCCGTGCGGGTGCCGTCCTTCTTGACGACCGACGGCAACGCCAGCTCGACCCGCTCATACGTCGTAAAACGTTTGTCGCAGGCCGGGCAGCGGCGGCGCCGGCGAATCGTCGCGCCGTCTTCGGATACGCGCGAATCGACGACCTGCGTATCGGCGTGGCGGCAGAAGGGGCAATGCATGAGGACTTAGCCGTAGACCGGGAAGCGCTGGGTCAGCTCGGCGACCTGAGCCTTCACGCGCTCGATCGTTGCGGCGTCTTCCGGATTGTCCAGCACGTCGGCGATCAGGTTGCCGACCTGCTCGGCTTCCTTCACGCCGAAACCGCGCGTGGTCATGGCCGGCGAACCCAGGCGGATGCCCGAGGTCACGAACGGCTTTTCCGGATCGTTCGGGATCGCGTTCTTGTTGACCGTGATGTGCGCCGCGCCGAGCGCCGCTTCCGCAGCCTTGCCCGTGATCTTCTTCGCGCGCAGGTCGACCAGCATCACGTGGCTTTCGGTGCGGCCCGAAACGATGCGCAGACCGCGCTTGACCAGCGTCTCAGCGAGCACGCGTGCGTTCTCGACCACTTGTTGCTGATACGTCCTGAATTCGGGCGACAGCGCTTCCTTGAACGCGACGGCCTTGCCGGCGATCACGTGCATCAGCGGACCACCCTGGATGCCCGGGAAGATGGCCGAGTTGATCTGCTTCTCGAATTCGGCCTTCATCAGGATCACGCCGCCGCGCGGGCCGCGCAGGCTCTTGTGCGTGGTGGTGGTGACGAAGTCGGCGTGCGGCACCGGGTTCGGGTAGACGCCCGCGGCGATCAGACCCGCGTAGTGCGCCATGTCGACCATGAAGTACGCGCCAACCGACTTCGCGATCTTCGACAGACGCTCGAAGTCGATGCGCAGCGCGAACGCCGATGCGCCCGCCACGATCAGCTTCGGCTTGTGTTCCTGCGCGAGCTTCCCGGCTGCTTCGTAGTCGATGTCTTCGGCTTCGTTCAGGCCGTAGCTGACCACGTTGAACCACTTGCCCGACATGTTGACCGGCGAGCCGTGCGTAAGGTGACCGCCGTGCGCGAGGCTCATGCCCATGATCGTGTCGCCCGGCTTGAGCATCGCGAAGAACACGCCCTGGTTCGCCTGCGAACCCGAGTTCGGCTGCACGTTAGCGGCTTCGGCGCCGAAGATCTGCTTCACACGGTCGATCGCCAGTTGCTCGGCGATGTCGACATACTCGCAGCCGCCGTAGTAGCGCTTGCCCGGATACCCTTCGGCGTACTTGTTGGTGAGTTGCGAGCCTTGCGCGGCCATCACGGCCGGGCTCGTGTAGTTTTCCGACGCGATCAGTTCGATGTGCTCTTCCTGACGGCGGTTTTCCTGCTCGATGACTTTCCAGAGTTCAGGATCGACGTTGGCGATGGTGCTTTGGGCTCTGTCAAACATACAGGTTCCGTTGAGTGGGTTCAGGTTGACCGGATCGTGCGCCGAATCTTGCGTAGAGGGTACGCAGCGCTGCAGGCGGCGAAGCCCGCCCTAACGTGGCGAATGGAGAGTCGCCGCACACGCGAGGCAAGCCAGCCACCGTCAGCGCAGATCAATGCGCGCGGTTCACGGCTGCCCAGGCGAACGGCAAAACGGCACCCTGCGCTTCACGGTGGGTTGCTCCACCTTGAACCCGATTGGTTGAATCGGCTGAGTCGGACGACTCGGTTCTATCGCCAGTCACGCAGGATCGAGCGCGTTAGTGTATTGGAAGAGGATCGAATAGGCAACCGGCTTCGGGGCGCTCCCGCGCCCATTGGCGGGGCCTCCAGCCACGCCGGAACACCCTCGCCGCGAACATCTGACGAAAGCGTCGCACCCGCCCCACGCACCCATTGCCGGCGCTCGTCGATCCGGTTCGCATATCCTTGCCGCAGCGCCGCATTGGAAGTAGGCTTGGGGCCTTTGTCTCTTACCGACCAGGGAATTGCAATGATCGTGTTCGTCACTGGGGCGTCGGCAGGCTTCGGCTCCGCCATCGCTCGCGCCTTCGTCAAGGGCGGCCATCGCGTCGTCGCCACCGCTCGCCGCAAAGACCGTCTGCAGGCACTCGCCGACGAACTCGGCGACAAGCTGCTGCCGTATGAACTGGACGTCCGCGACCGCGCCGCCGTCGAGGCCGTGCCGGCTTCGCTGCCGGCCGAATTCGCGGCCATCGACGTGCTCGTCAACAACGCCGGCCTCGCGCTCGGCACCGAACCGGCGCACAAAGCCAGCCTCGACGAGTGGAATACCATGATCGAGACCAACTGCACCGGGCTCGTGCAGGTCACGCATGCGCTGTTGCCGGGCATGGTCGAGCGCAATCGCGGGCACGTCTTCAATCTGGGCTCCGTGGCCGGCCGCTGGCCCTATGCGGGCGGCAACGTGTACGGCGCGACCAAGGCGTTCGTGCGCCAGTTCAGCCTGAACCTGCGCGCCGACCTCGCCGGCACCGCGCTGCGCGTGACCGATATCGAGCCGGGCCTGTGCGGCGGCACCGAGTTCTCGAACGTGCGCTATCGCGGCGACGACGACAAGGCCGCCAAGGTCTACGAAAACGTCCAGCCGCTGACGGCGGAAGACATCGCGGATTCGATCTACTGGATCGCCACGCGCCCGGCCCACGTCAATATCAACACGATCGAGCTGATGCCGGTCGCGCAATCGTTCGGCGGCCTGACGGTGCATCGCGGCTGATCGCGATGGTGGGGCGTGCGGGCCAGCGGTGATGACAGCCCGCACGGCAGCGCGTCGTAGCGACGCGCGCGGCAACTGATAAATCGTGGCGGCAGGCAAGACGGAAACGTAAGCGGCTTGCTAGCTACCCGTGGCCTGCAAACCGGCCGGTCGCTGCCCGCCAATCCGGCCGAAATTGCCGCTCAGGCCCGCCAAACGGGACGCACACTTTGAAACAGACCCGGGGGTATGCGTTCCGGTAAAATGCGCCGCATGAATATGTCGACCAGCCAGCCCGGCACGGAAAGCGGTTACACGTGGCCCATCCGCGTGTACTACGAAGACACCGATGCCGGGGGCATCGTGTTTTACGCTAATTACCTGAAATTTTTCGAACGGGCCCGTACCGAATGGGTGCGCGCGTGCGGTGTCGACCAGCATCGGCTTGCGGAAGAAACGGACGCGATTTTCATCGTGCGTAGCACCGCGGTCGATTATCGGGCTCCGGCCCGCCTCGACGACATCGTGAAAATTGTCAGCAGGATCGAGCGTCTTGGCCGGGCTTCGGTAGACTTCGCGCAGGAAGCGTGGTGCGAAGGCACGTTGCTTGCTGCTGGCTCGATCCGGGTCGGCTGCGTGGACCGCGTCGCCTTACGGCCGGCCGCGATTCCCGCGCCGGTTCTCGCCGCCCTGCGGCGCGGGCCGGGGGTTGGCCAAGGCGTGAACTGAGCCGCGGCGGCATGTCAACGAACAATAACCGGGTCTCGTTGTTACGGGGCCAGTGAACTCATACCGATCAGGCAACACAAAGCATGGTTCGGCTTCGATATCGCCGAAGCTTCCGTTTTGCCCACGGTAAGCTTGAAGCGGCCTTGCAGCCGGACGCCCCCTTCCCGGGACGTTAAAACGAATCTTTATGAACACTACACAAGATCTGTCGATCGTTTCACTCGTACTCAATGCGAGTCTGCTGGCCCAGGCCGTCATGGCTCTGCTGCTGTTGCTGTCCCTGCTGTCATGGACTTTCATCTTCCGCAAGTGGTTTGCGATTCGCCGGGCGCGCGCGCAAACTGAGCGCTTCGAGCGCGATTTCTGGTCCGGCGGCGATCTGCAGGCGCTGTATCAGAGCGCGGCGAACAACCGCCACACGATCGGCGCGCTCGAGCGGATTTTCGAATCCGGCATGCGCGAATTCCTGAAAGGCAAGGAAAAACGTCTGAACGACCCGGGCGCGATTCTCGACGGCGCGCGCCGCGCAATGCGCGCGGCCTTCCAGCGCGAAATGGACGTGCTCGAAGCCAACCTCGCGTTCCTCGCGTCGGTCGGTTCGGTCAGCCCGTATATCGGTCTGTTCGGTACGGTGTGGGGGATCATGAATGCGTTCCGCGGTCTCGCCAACGTGCAGCAGGCCACGCTCGCGAACGTCGCGCCGGGCATCGCCGAGGCGCTGACGGCTACCGCGATCGGCCTGTTCGCCGCGATTCCGGCGGTGGTCGCGTACAACCGCTACGCGCACGACATCGACCGGCTGGCGATCCGCTTCGAGACCTTCATCGAGGAATTCTCGAACATCCTGCAGCGCCAGGCTCAGTAAGGAGGCCACGATGGCAGGCTCCCGCTCCTCCAGCATGCGCGGTTCGCGCTCGCGTCGCGCGATGGCCGACATCAACGTCGTGCCGTACATCGACGTGATGCTCGTGCTGCTCGTGATTTTCATGGTGACCGCGCCGCTCGTCGCGCCGTCGATCGTCAATCTGCCGACCGTCGGGGGCGCCGCGCCGCAGCAGCAGACCCCGCCCGTGATGGTCAACATCCGCGCGGACGGCAATATGAGCGTCAAATATAAGGACGACGCCGGTGCGCAGCAGCAGGAAGACATGACGAAGGCCGACCTCAAGGGCTTCATCGCCGATCGGGCGCAGTCGCACCCGGATCAGCCGGTCGTGATCGCCGCCGACAAAACCGTGAAGTACGAAGTCGTGATGAACGTGATGTCCGAGCTGAAGGCTCAGGGCGTCAAGCGCGTTGGATTGCTCGTCAAATCGCAATGATCCGCAAGAACTCCGAATACCCGCTTCAGCCACCGCGTGAACGCGGCACCGGGCGAGCTTTTCTGTTCGCGCTGGTGATGCATGCGCTGCTCGGGTTCTTCCTGTACCACGGCATCCAGTGGCAGAACAGCACGCCCGAGGGCGCGGAAGCGGAACTGTGGACCGAAGTGCCGAACACGGCCATTCCGCAGCCCGTTACGCCGCCGGCGCCTCCAGTGCCGGTCGCCCCTGCCCCGCCGGTGCGCGACGAGCAGGCCGACATCGCGCTGCAGGAGAAGAAGCGCCAGCAACAGCAGGCGGCGCGCGAGGCGCAACTACTCGAGCAGCAGCGTCAACAGAAACTGAAGGAACAGCAGGAAGCGGAAGCGAAGCGTCAGCAGCAATTGGCGGCCGACCAGGCTGCCCAGCTCGCCGCGCAGAAAGCCGCGAAGCTTAAACAGCAGCAACAACTGCAACAGCAGCAGGCCGAGAAGCTCAAGCAACAGCAGCTCGCCGAGCAGCAGAAGCAGAAACAGCAGCAGTTGAAAGAGCAGCAGGAGCAGCAGAAGCAGGCTCAGGCGGACGCGCAGAAGAAGGCCGACGCCGAGAAAGCGGCGAAGGCCAAGGCGCAAGCCGACGCCGCCGCGAAGAAGCAGCTCGACTCGGAGCGGCGTGCGCGCCTCGCGCAGATGCAAGGGATGGCGGGACCGTCGGGCTCGACGGGCAACGGTCTCGGCAAGAGCGGCACGGGCAGCGGTTCGGGCGGCACGGCGGCATCGCCGGGTTACGCGGACAAGGTGCGCCGGGTCGTGCGACCGAACATCTCGTGGGGCGGTGAAACGGAAGGTCTGGAAACCGTGATCTCCGTGCGCTGTTCGCCGACCGGTACGTTGCTGAGTGCCAGCGTGTCGCGCAGCAGCGGGAACCCCGCATGGGATGCCGCCGCGTTGCGTGCCGTGCAGCGTTCCGATCCGATGCCTCTCGACACGAATGGCAAGACGCCGGACTACTTCACGATCACGCTACGTCCGGCAGGTTGACGCGACGCTGACAACTGGTTGACGGCCAACGCCGCGCCCCACCCGGCGCGGCGTCAGGTGGGAACGAATTAGCCGTTTTCCGGTCTGTCTGCTGTCACAAAGTATTAGTAAAACCGTTTTGAGGAATCCATACAGCATGAGTTTGATGACCAAGCTAGGCCTGCGAACCCTCGTGGCAACGTGCCTGATCGCCGTCGGCGGTGCCGCCAACGCACAACTCAACGTCCTCGTGACAGGCGTCGGATCCACCCAGTTTCCGATCGCAACGGCGACCTTCGCCAATGAGGCGAACTCGCCGCAGCAGGTCAGCGCGATCGTGCGCCAGGACCTGCAACGCAGCGGTAAATTCACCAATATCGACGCGGGCTCCACGCCGGTGTCGGAAACCGATTCGGTCGACCTCGGCGCGTGGAAGGCCAAGGGCGCCAACGCGTTCGTCGCGGGTAGCGTGAACCGCCTGCCGAACGGTCAGTACGAAGTGCGCTTCAAACTGTACGACACGGTCAAGGGTGAAAACCTCGGCGGCCTTGTGCTGGTGAGCCCGGAAAGCGGCCTGCGCATGAGCGCGCACAAGGTCGCGGATTACATCTACGCGAAACTGATGGGCACCCGCGGCGCGTTCGCGACGCGCCTGTCATACGTGATCCGCACGGCGGGCCGCTATCAGTTGCAGGTGTCGGATTCGGATGGCCAGAACGCGCATATCGCCCTGTCGAGCCCCGAGCCGATCATCTCGCCGGCATGGTCGCCTGACGGCACCAAGGTCGCATACGTTTCGTTCGAGAAGAAGAAGCCGATCGTCTACATCCACGACCTGCCCACGGGCCGGCGTACGGTCGTATCGGACCAGAAGGGCAACAACAGCGCGCCAGCCTGGTCGCCGGATGGCCGCACGCTCGCCGTCGCGCTGTCGCGCACCGGCAATACGCAGATTTTCGCGGTCAACGCGGATGGCAGCGGCCTGCGTCGCCTCACGCAAGGCAGCGCGATCGATACCGAACCGGCCTACTCTCCGGATGGCCAGTGGATCTATTTCACGAGCGACCGCGGCGGCGCACCGCAGATCTACAAGATGCCGGCACAGGGCGAAAGCTCCGGCGCCGCGCAACGCGTCACGTTTACGGGCAGCTACAACACCAGCCCGCGTGTGAGTCCTGATGGCAAGCAGCTTGCCTATATCTCGCGCGTCGGCGGTGCATTCAAGCTGTATCTCCAGGACCTGCAAGGCGGATCCGCCACGGGCCTGACGGACACGACACATGACGAATCGCCGAGCTTCGCGGCGAACGGTCAGTACATTCTTTACGCCACTCAGGTGAACGGCCGTGGCGTGTTGGCCGCAGTATCGACCGACGGTCGCACTCGGCAGGTCCTGTCCGTTCAGGGCGGTAGCGTACGCGAACCGTCCTGGGGCCCGTTTATGCAATAACGTTGATGCAATAACACAAGGAGAGTAATCAAATGATGTCCAAACTTCGTTTCGCATTCGCCGTCCTGATGGTCGGTGCGCTGGCCGCATGTCACTCGGGCGTCAAGCTCGACGAAAACGCCAACAAGGGCGCAGGCTCGGCGCAGCCGAACCCGAACGACGTGGCCACGGTCAACGTCGACCCGCTGAACGATCCGAACAGCCCGCTCGCAAAGCGCAGCATCTACTTCGATTTCGACAGCTACTCGGTGAAGGACGACTACCAGTCGCTGCTGCAACAACACGCACAGTATCTGAAGAGCCATCCGGCGCGTCACGTGCTGATCCAGGGCAATACCGACGAGCGCGGCACCAGCGAATACAACCTCGCACTCGGCCAGAAGCGTGCTGAAGCGGTGCGTCGTTCGTTGTCGCTGATGGGCGTGGGCGACTCGCAAATGGAAGCCGTGAGCCTCGGCAAGGAAAAGCCGCAGGCAACGGGTCATGACGAAGCGTCATGGGCACAGAACCGCCGCGCTGACCTCGTGTATCAACAGTAAGTCAACGGGTGATGAGCCGAATGACGCATCGTTTCTCCTGGCTGCGGCTTGCCGCAGCGGCCTGCGTCGCAGGCACGGCCCTCGCGGCCGTGCCCGCCCATGCGGGCATCTTCGACGACGATCAGGCCCGCCAGGCCATTCTCGATCTGCGTTCGAAGACCGATAGTCTGTCGAGCCAACTGTCGGCGGCGCAACGCACGATCCTCGATCAGTCCAACCGTCTCGACCAGCTGAACCAGCAGGTCGCGACGCTGCGCGGGCAGAACGAGGACATGGCGAACCAGCTCACGACGCTGCAAAAGCAGCAGAAGGACTACTACACCGATCTCGACACGCGCCTGAAGAAATTCGAGCCGCAGCAACAGACGGTGGACGGCGTCCAGGGCGAGGTTCAGCCGGGTGAAACCGAGGCGTTCAACGCGGCTTCACAGCAGTTCCGCAGCGGCGATTTCAAGAACGCGGCGACATCGTTCCGCAGCTTCATTGCCAAGTATCCGAGCAGCCCGTATCAGCCGACCGCGCAGTACTGGCTCGGCAACGCGCTGTATGCGCTGCGCGACTACAAGGGTTCGACGGCGACGTGGCAAGGTATCGTCGCCAAGTACCCGCAGCATCCGCGCGCGCCTGAAGCACTGCTGGCGATTGCGAACAATCAGCTCGAGCAAGGTCAGAAGGCCGCGGCCAGGAAGACGCTGGAGCAGATCGTCGCGCAATATGCCGGCTCGGACGTCGCGCAGACCGCGCAGAGCAAGCTGTCGCAGATCAAGTAGGTTAAGTACGTTGCGGTTTGTTGGTCGTGTAGTTGGCAGTAACGCGCAGTGTCCGATGTAATAGCCACGCGCGCCTCTCGCTGGAAAGCCCGGGTAGCAATGCCCGGGCTTTTCGTTTTTCACGGGGCGAATTTTCGCGCTCTGGAATACTGCGTGTGGCGAAGTCCCCGCAACTTGACGGCCCTGTGGTTGACAGGCCGTAAGTCGGTCGATATAATCTCGCTTCTCTTTTGGGTCGTTAGCTCAGCTGGTAGAGCAGCGGACTTTTAATCCGTTGGTCACAGGTTCGAATCCCGTACGGCCTACCATTGTTTCAAATAAAAAGCCCATCCTTAACCGGATGGGCTTTTTGTTTTCTGGGTTCGCGTAGGTGCTGTTCAGGCGAGCTCTGGCAACACTGGCCGCGAAACGCTTGCGACCCGGCACATCGAAAAGATTGTGTGTGCAACCTTGCCGTGTGTGCGCTCGCGCATACCGTGGCGAACAAGGTTAAGGCGGCGCTTCCCCAGCGCTTGCAGTCCTGGCGTTATCGGTATTCGTCAATCTCGACCGTCCCACCCATTGCTTCCATCATGATGCGGATAGCGTTGGGCACATCGGGCACGCGGTCGCCGCTCTCGTTGTCCCAATAGCAGAAGAAACGCATTCGAGCGTCATTGTCTACGAGTATCTGTCGAAGATCGGCACGCGGCAGACCAAGGTGCTCAACGAGGTAGCGCAAATGCGGCTCTAGCGAATTGCTACGGACGGCGGCTTCACTGCCTATCCTCCAAAGGCCAATGCGGCTCGGAATGCGGCTCGGCCGTCCCGACGGAGCCGGTCGATAGCGAACGGCACCCTGTCAAACGGAATGAACTTACCGGTTTCGACGTTCAGGGCCTGTGCTGACGGCATCGGCGGGAAGTTGGAATATATCTTGTAGACAATGCGACAACGCAGGCACTCTTCCTGGACCGACCAGTCCGCCTCACTATTTTCCCGCTTCAGTTTCTCCACTGGACTCCTTAATAATTCTTTGAGCGGATACTTCGTGAATTAATCATCGAAACGGACCACGATCAAACTCTTTAAATCGCGATAAGCGCGCCTTGACAACTATTTACATAGGCGCCTGATTATTCGAAGTGCGCAGTGATTTCTCGCGTTGCTATCCACTCTTCCTCTTCGCCCCTCGACCACGAACACTCCCGAGCACTCCGCACGCAACACATCGACACGCCCCACACATCACCCCTCCGCCTTTATCCCTGCCTTTTCGGCTGCGCAGCCTCCCCGGTCCGATTCATTCGATCAAATGGTTCGCCACCTCACAGACCGCTTACGCCACGTGCTCGCATGATCGCCTCCAGGACGCCTGAGAGCGCGCCGAGGCAAGCAACAAAGCAAAAGCAACGAAGAAGCAAAGAGAGAACGAGACGATCGCAAGGCGAGCGCATCCCGCGACGACGGGATTGCGCTCGCCACTTCGGGGGTGCCCATGAAGACTGCAAAGGTAATCTGGGTAGTGGGTTTGGCGTGCCTGTTCGAAACGTCGCATGCGCAGGAAGTCTATTTACAAGGCGGCACACTGGGTATCGGCGTCGGCGCGGCATGGAGCGTGACGTCATGGTTCGGCGTGCACGCGGATTTCAACGCGATCAATCTCTCGCACAACTTCGACGTGGGCGGCAATCGCTACGAAGACGGCATACGGCTGCGCCAGGGCGGTCTCTACGGCGATCTGTTCCCGTGGTCCGGCAGCGGCTTTCGCATCACAGCGGGTCTGCGTCTGACCGACAACGAAGTCAGCGGCAACTCGGTTCCGACCAACGGCATGTATGTGTTCGAGGGCAACGCCTCGCCGGCCTTTCCCGGCGAATATGCGACGGCGACCGCACGATACCCGACCGTGATGCCTTATCTCGGCATCGGCTATGGCTTGCATCCGCGGCCCAAAGGTTGGGGGCTGGTCGTCGATCTCGGCGTCGCCTATGGCATTCCGCGGACTTCGTACACGCTGTCGCCGGCACTCTCGCAGGCGGTGGGACCGGAGATGAGCCAGCAGATCATCAACACGGGATTGCAGCAACTGCGCGATAAGGCATCGCCCTACCGCTGGTATCCGACGCTCCAGATTGGCATTTCGTATCGGTTCTAATTCACTCCCCGCCATGAAGTCGGTCGGAGTCCTACGGTTTTAAAGAGACAATCCGGACCGCCGTTGCATCAACAGAATAATCGGCAACTACGCGATTTCCCGGTTATTTATCGAGACGAAAAGTTATGCAATGATCGCCACCGATTCATCGGAGGATGCCTGAACGGTGCGCCCGCAACCCGTCCGGCAACACCATGGCACATTGCATTTTCATAGAACCGATAATGACCAACTTTCTGTTCGATCTTCTTTCGAACCTCGCTTTGCTCGCCATCATATCGATAGCCTGCCATCTCTATAACCGGTTCGGTTCCGGCGTCGTTTTGAGTGGCCCGGCGATCTTCATCGTGCTCGCGCTGATCGCGTGCGTGCTCGACGGCCTGCTGACATTTGTCGTGTTCGCGGACGCTCAGGACCGCTACGGACAATTCACCCGGACGGGCGCATTCATGCAGCGCGCGGGCGCGTATGCGCTCGCGATCGTTATCGCGTTCTCATGGCACCGCGCGACGAGCCGTCGGCGCGCCGCGAAAAGAAACGCGCGCAACGCCGTTGTCATCCAGACGTCACCGTATTCCGAGTCGCATCTGCGCATGTAGGTCAATCCATCCGCGTCGACTCACCGCACCAGCAACACCGCCCGCAACGCCACGGAACCGCCCCCCAACGGCACACGCGAGGCGACCGCTCCACGCGCCCTCCACGATCCTGCATCTCTTTCCCGCTGCCCGCCCAGGCGGCGGGAACGGTCCTTGCGCATGCGGGCGCCGTCGGCTATAACTCCCGAAGACCACACATTGCCGGTCTTCTGCACCACCGTCGTTCAATCCGCTGATGGCAACTCATAACGAAGGAAACATCTTGGATATCGAAACCGTACGTGCATTCATCATGACCCGAGGCATCGACCTCGGCACCAAGGTCGTCGGCGCAATCGTTCTGTGGATCGTCGGCCGCTGGGTCATCGGTCTTATCTCCAGTCTGCTGCGCAAAGTGCTCGCACGCAACGGCCGTGTCGATCCAACACTCGCGCATTACCTTGCGTCGATACTCGGCGCGCTGTTGAATCTGCTGCTCGTCCTCGCGATCCTGCAGGTCTTCGGTGTCCAGACGACGTCGTTCGCCGCGTTGCTCGCCGGTCTCGGCCTCGCGATCGGTACGGCCTGGGGCGGCCTGCTCGCGCACTTCGCGGCCGGCGTGTTCATGCAGGTGCTGCGGCCGTTCAAGGTCGGCGACTTCGTGACGGCGGCCGGCGTCACCGGCACGGTCACGGAGCTGGGCCTGTTCGGCACCACGATCGTGACACCCGACAACGTGACGACCATCGTCGGTAACAACAAGATCTTCTCCGACACGATCTCGAACTACAGCGTGCTGCCGTTCCGGCGTGTCGAGTTGACGGCGAAGATCGCGAACGGCGTCGATCCGACCGATGCAATCGCGCGTTTGAAAGCCGCCATCACGAAGATTCCGAACGTGGCCGAGAACCCGGCGCCGGACATCGAAGTACTCAGCTTCACGCCGGAAGGACCGTTGCTGTGCGTGCGTCCTTATACGTCGAACCCGAACTACTGGCAGGTCTACTTCGACACCAACCGCGCGATCATGCAGACCTTCAAGGAAGCTGGCTATCCGACACCGGAAACGCCGCTCGCGCCGCGCGCGATCACGCGCGATTGATACGCGAATGAGGCATGACTGATGCGAGTTTGAAAGCGGCTCCGCAATAAGCACGCCGAACTCAGCGGCGCGAAAGCCGCCCCGGCACAGCAGCATGAAAAAAGGCGTCGCGAGATCTCGCGACGCCTTTCTGTTTTCAACCTCCACCACTGCATGACGCTACAGCGGTAACGCCACGGCGGTTACCGCATTACATCGGCGCGGCAACATCCCTACCCGGCTCCATCGTGGCCAAAACGCGCCATCAGCGGCTCCGCGCATTCGTATCGCTTTTGCGCACCATCTTCCACAGCGCGCCGAGCACGACCGGCACGATCGCCGCGCCGATCCCGACCAGCACGATCACGTTGAGGTACTGACGAATGAACGGAATGTTGCCGAAGAAGTAGCCGAGCAGCACGAGCAGCAGCACCCACAACAGCGCGCCGATCACGTTGAACATCTGGAAGCGGCTCCACGTCATCGCCGAAGCACCCGCGACGAACGGCGCAAACGTCCGCACGACCGGAATGAAACGCGCCAGCACGATCGTCTTGCCGCCGTGCTTTTCGTAGAAGTTATGTGTCTTCTGCAACGCGGCGCGATCGAGAAAACGTTCGAGCACCGGAATGTGCGAATTGAACACGCGTGGTCCGATCGCGCGGCCGATCAGATAGTTGGTCGTATTGCCGGCGATCGCCGCGACCAGCAGCAACAGGATCAGCAACCCGAGATGCATCTGCCCGGTCGCGCAGAACGCGCCGCCGATGAACAGCAGCGAATCGCCCGGCAGAAACGGCAGAACGACGAGCCCGGTTTCCGCGAACACGATCGCGAACAGCACCGCGTAGACCCAGGCGCCGTACACCTGAATGAAGTCTCCGAGAAACTTGTCGATGTGCAGGACAAGGTTGGCGAAATGGAGCAACGTATCCAAGGAATGTCCTTTTAAACCAGTATGTGCGTGAAGAGTAACGGCCACCGCACCGTGTGCGCATGAAGCATGCAAACGACGGGCCGACCGCCGCAAATTGACCGCGACATGATACATAAAGTGCCCTACCGCAATGAAAAATCTGCGACGTCGGACGCACGAACGGACGCGCTGCGCCGAGTCGCTATAATTTCGCCATGTCCGAATTCTCCGATACGCCTGCCGGCGACGCCAGCGCGGCCGCGCTCCCCGACGCCTCGAACGCGACGCCCGCGCCGCGTCCGCTGCGCGCGATCCAGCCCCTTCCCGATCAACTGATCAGCCAGATCGCAGCCGGCGAAGTGGTCGAGCGACCGGCCTCGGTGGTCAAGGAGCTGCTCGAAAACGCACTCGACGCGGGCGCGCAAACGCTGCGCATCCTGCTCGACGAAGGCGGTGTCAAACGCATCTCGATCACCGACGACGGCTGCGGCATCCCCGAAAACGAACTCGTGCTCGCGCTGACGCGCCACGCGACCAGCAAGATCCGCTCGCTCGCCGAGCTCGAAGCGGTCGCGACGCTCGGGTTTCGCGGCGAGGCGTTGGCATCGATCGCATCGGTCGCGCAGATGAGCATCACGAGTCGCACCACCGACGCGCCGCACGCGGTACGTATCGACGCTGACACCGGCGCGCTGAGCCCCGCGGCCGGCACTCAGGGCACGACCATCGAAGTCCGCGAGCTCTACTTCAACACGCCCGCGCGGCGCAAATTCCTGAAGAGCGAACAGACCGAACTCGGCCACTGTCTCGAGCAGATCCGCCGCGCCGCGCTGGCGCGGCCGGACGTCGCGATTTCGGTACTGCACAACGGCAAGGCCGTCGAGCACTGGAACGCAAGCGAGCCGCCCGCGCGCGTCGCGAAGATTCTCGGCGAGACGTTCGCGACCGCCCATCTGCCGCTCGATGAATCCGCCGGCCCGCTCGCCATCTATGGCTGCGCCGGCCTGCCGACCGCGAGCCGGGGCCGCGCCGATCAGCAGTATTTCTTCGTCAATGGCCGCTTCGTGCGCGACAAGCTGCTCACGCACGCGGTGCGCGCCGCTTACGAAGACGTGCTGCACGGCGAGCGCTATCCGTCGTACGTGCTGTTCCTCGATCTGCCGCCTAAAGGGGTCGACGTGAACGTGCATCCGTCGAAAATCGAGGTGCGTTTCCGCGATTCGCGCTCGATTCACCAGTTCGTATTCCATGCGGTGCAGCGCGCGCTCGCGCGGCACGCGGGCGCATCGCCGGAAACGACGGCGGGCGGGCATGCGGCGCATCTGACGCCGTCGGCGGGTGGACCGGCTTCGTTTGGTTCGACGCCGCTGGGGACCGCTGGTGCGGCGAGCGATGGCGTCGGCGGTAGCGGTTTCGGCGCGGGTAGCGGCTTTTCGGGTGGCTCGGGTGGCGGCTCAGGCAGTGGCTTCAGCGGCGGCTCGGGCTCGAGTTTCGGCACGGGAAGCCGCAGTGGCTTCGGCAGTGGCAGTGGTGCCGGCGGATCCAGTGGTTTCGGCAACTCGCAGCCCGGCAACACGTGGATGCGCCAGGCGCGCATGACGCAAGGCACGCTGCCGGTCGCGCAACCGCTCGCCGGCTACGACGCGCTGTTCGGCCGCAAGGATCCGCTCGCGGGTCCGGTCGAAGGCGCCTCGCTGTTCGAGGCGCGCGACTCCGCCGGCGAAACGACCGCGCCCTACGACGCGGCCTCCCGCGCGGCGACGCCATTCGCGCCCGGCTCGGCCGCCGCGTCGTTCGATCCCACCGACGACCAGCCGCTCGGCTTCGCGCTCGGTCAGGTGCACGGCATCTACGTGCTCGCGCAGAACCGTCACGGACTCGTGATCGTCGACATGCATGCCGCGCACGAACGCATCCTCTACGAGCAGTTCAAGAACGCGCTCGCCGACCGCGCGATCGCCGTGCAGCCGCTGCTGATCCCGCAAACGATGCAGGCCGATCCGGTCGAAATCGGCACGGTCGAGGAAGAGCGCGACACGCTCGACGCGCTCGGCTTCGATCTCGCGGTCCTGTCGCCGACCACGCTCGCGATCCGCGCGGTGCCCGCGTTGCTGAAGGACGCCGATCTGCAGGCGCTCGCGCGCGCGGTGCTGTCCGACCTGCACGCGTTCGGCGGCTCGCGCGTGCTGACCGAGCGTCAGCACGAACTGCTCGGCACGCTCGCGTGCCATCACGCGGTGCGCGCGAACCGGCGTCTGACGCTCGACGAAATGAACGCGCTGCTGCGCCAGATGGAAGCGACCGAGCGCGCCGATCAGTGCAACCACGGCCGTCCGACGTGGTATCAGCTGACGCTGGGCGATCTCGATCGTCTGTTCATGCGCGGGCAATAACGCGCTGCGTTGATTCACACTCTGCTGCAACGCACGCCTGCCTGCCCATGACGTCATCTCCTGTTCCCATCCCCTGCCTGCTCGGCCCGACTGCCTCCGGCAAGACCGCGGCCGCGCTCACGCTCGCCGCGCGACGCCCGGTCGAGATCATCAGCGTCGATTCGGCGCTCGTCTATCGCGAGATGGACATCGGCACCGCCAAGCCGACGGCGCAGGAACGCGCGCTCGCGCCGCATCATCTGATCGACATCATCGATCCGGCCGATTCGTATTCGGCCGCGCAGTTTCGCGCGGACACGTTGCGGCTCGTCGGCGAAATTCACGCTCGCGGGCGGCTGCCGCTGCTGGTCGGCGGCACGATGCTGTACTACAAGGCGCTCACGCAGGGCCTCAACGATCTGCCCGGCGCCGACGCCGAGCTGCGCGCAACACTCGATGCCGACGCCGCCCGCGACGGCTGGCCGGCGCTGCACGCGCGGCTCGCCGCAGTCGATCCGGTCACGGCCGCGCGGCTCGCGCCGAACGACTCGCAGCGCATCCAGCGCGCGCTCGAAGTGTTCATGCTGAGCGGCCAGCCGATGTCGGCGCTGCTCGCCGCACCGACGCGCGTCGACGCGGCGGCCGCCGCGTGGCGCTTCGTGCCGGTCGCGCTCGAGCCGTCCGAGCGCGGCGTGCTGCACGCACGTATCGAGCAGCGCTTCGATGCGATGCTCGCGCACGGTTTCATCGATGAAGTGGCGAAGTTGCGCGCGCGCGGCGACCTGCTGCCCGAGATGCCGTCGATGCGCTGCGTCGGCTATCGGCAGGTGTGGGAATACCTCGACGGCGCCGTCGATTATCAGACCATGCGCGACAAAGGCGTGTTCGCGACGCGCCAGCTATGCAAGCGACAACTGACGTGGCTGCGCAGCATGCCGGAGCGGTTGGTGGTGGATTGCTGCGATCCGCACGCGACGGCGCGGGTGGTGGAATTGATCGAGACGCTGGCTTGAAGCGAGGGGACGCGAATTGATCGAGTCGCCGGTATAACGCGCCAATCGCGGGACTGAAGCTGAAGCGGAGAAAAAACGAAACTGCCAGAAGCGAAACGGCTGAAACTACCGAACCCGCCACCGAAGCGGAAATCTGAAGAAGCCGGAGCCGGCCCTTCGAAGCAAACCCCAAACCTGTACTACGATCCGGCCCGCGCGGCGCCCCGTTGCGGCACGCCACACAGGCCATCGTCAAACTTTAAACCACGACCGTCTGCGCTTCACCGGCCGCGCTTGCGCGAATCGCGCCGATCTTCCAGACCTGCTCGCCGGCCGCGGACAACAGACCGATCGCCGCCTCGGCGTCAGCCGCCGAGACCACCACCGCCATACCGATACCGCAGTTGAACACGCGGTGCATTTCCGCATCCGCGACACCGCCGTGCTTCTGCAGCCACGAGAACAGCGGCGGCAGCGGCCATGCGCGATGATCGAGCTCGGCCGTCAGACCTTCGCGCAGCACGCGCGGAATGTTCTCGACCAGGCCGCCGCCGGTGATGTGCGCCATGCCCTTCACCTCGATCTGCTGCATGAGCGCGAGCAGCGGCTTCACGTAGATGCGCGTCGGCGCCATCAGCGCGTCGGCGAGCGAGCGGCCGTCGAAGTCCGCGTTCAGATCCGGATTGGCGCGCTCGATGATCTTGCGCACCAGCGAGAAACCGTTCGAATGGATGCCGCTCGACGCGAGACCCAGCACCACGTCGCCCGGCGCTATCTTGCTGCCGTCGATGATCTTGCTCTTTTCCACCGCGCCGACCGCGAAACCGGCCAGATCGTATTCGCCGTCCGGGTACATGCCCGGCATTTCCGCGGTTTCGCCGCCGATCAGCGCGCAGCCCGACAGTTCGCAACCTTGCGCGATGCCCTTCACGACGGTCGCCGCCGTGCCGACGTCGAGCTTGCCGCAGGCGAAGTAGTCGAGGAAGAACAGCGGCTCGGCACCCTGTACGAGGATGTCGTTGACGCTCATCGCGACCAGATCCTGGCCGACCGTGTCGTGCTTGTTCAGCTGGAACGCGAGGCGCAGCTTGGTGCCGACGCCGTCGGTGCCGGACACGAGCACCGGCTCCTTATACTTCTTCGGCACTTCGAACAGCGCGCCGAATCCGCCGATGCCGCCCAGCACGCCATCGCGCAGGGTCTTCTTGGCAAAGGGCTTGATGGCGTCGACGAGGGCGTCGCCCGCATCGATGTCCACGCCGGCGTCGCGATACGACAAACCTTGGCTATCAGGGGCGGATTTCGGTTGATTCATGGGGAAGAGCGAGAAGGTCGGTAAAATGCGATTTTACCCGATGCGGGCCGCCTGACTGGAATTCGCGCGTTCCGACGACATCCGAGAAACGATTTTGCAACACGACACCCCGATTCCGACGTCGCCGGTCCCTGTGAGCCCCCGTGCCGCGAGCCGCCGCGCGCGGCCTGGCGACCCGCCGGACATGCTTCCTATAACAACTGACTGCCTATCGATGTTTTAGGCCCCCGAGGTCCCGGCCCGCTTCTCGCTTCCATCCGGCAGGGCGTCGGTCTCATTTTCGGCATTAACCTACTGTGCTTCGTCAACTGACGCTCGATCTCGGCACCCCGCCGCCATCGACATTCGACAATTTCTTCGCCGGCGCAAACGCCGAGCTGGTCACGCGCCTGCGTGAGCTCGACAATGCGCTCGCCGCCGGGCCGGTCGCCGATCGCACCTTCTACGTCTGGGGCGAGGCCGGCAGCGGCCGCACGCACCTGCTGCAGGCGCTGGTGCACGAAGCGCCGCCGGGCCATGCGCGCTTCGCGAGCCCGCAGAGCAGCCTCGCCGCCTTCAGTTTCGATCCGCGCGTCGCGCTCTACGCGATCGACGATTGCGACGGCCTGTCCGCCGCGCAGCAGATCGCCATGTTCAACCTCTTCAACGAAGTGCGCGCGCATCCGACCAGCGCGCTCGTCGCCGCCGGCAACGCGCCGCCGATCGGCATGACGGTGCGCGAGGACTTGCGCACGCGGCTCGGCTGGGGTCTCGTATTCCATCTCGCGCCGCTGCCCGACGACGCGAAGGCCGCGGTGCTCAAACGCGCGGCGCGCGAGCGCGGCATCATGCTCGCCGACGACGTGCCGGCCTACCTGCTCACGCATTTTCGCCGCGACATGCCAAGCCTGATGGCGCTGCTCGACGCGCTCGACCGCTTTTCGCTCGAACAGAAGCGCGCGGTCACGCTGCCGCTGTTGCGCACAATGCTGGCGTCGCCCGACGCCGACGAACGGCGCGCAGCGCCGGGCGCACCCGGTGCCTCAAGCACAGCGGGCGCAGCGGCCGCTCCGGGCAGCGCCGCGCCAACGGGCCAGGGCGCCGGCACCAACTCCCCCGCCGAGTCCGTGGCAACGCAGGGTTCACACGCCGCCGTTCCCGCTTCAAGTAAAATAGGCCCCCATGGCTAACCTCGCACTCTTCGATCTCGACCACACGCTCATTCCCACCGACAGCGACCACGAATGGGGTCGCTTCATGGTGAAAAAAGGCATGGTCGACGCCGAAAATTTCGCCCGTGAAAACGATCGCTTCTTCGCCGACTACAAAGCCGGCAAGCTCGACATTCACGCCTACCTGGTCGCCATGCTCACGCCGCTCGCGAAATACACGCGCGCGCAACTTGCCGATCTGCACGCCGAGTACATGCACGAAGTGATCACGCCGGCCATCTTTCCGGTCGCGCTCGAACTCGTGAAGCAGCATCGCGAAGCAGGCGACCTGTGCTGCGTCGTCACCGCGACCAACGAATTCATCACACGGCCGATCGCGCGGGCCTTCGGCGTCGATACGCTGATCGCATGCGAGGCGGAAACCGTCGGCGGCGATCCGCACGGCGCCTACACCGGCCGGCCGACCGGCACGCCGAGCTACAAGGAAGGCAAGATCGTGCGCACCGAAATGTGGCTCGCGTCGCTCGGCAAAAGCTGGAGCGACTTCGAACACAGCTATTTCTATAGCGATTCGCACAACGACATTCCGCTGCTCGAAAAAGTCACCGATCCCATCGCGACCAATCCGGACGACACGTTGCGCGCCCATGCGCAGGCCAAAGGCTGGCGCATCCTCGAACTCTTTCAACCCTCGTGATCAAGAAACTCATTCGCAAGCTATTCGGCCAGGACGCGGCGAGCGCCGACGGCGACCTCTCCGCCGCCGCCAGCGACTCCGACGCGGCCGGTAACGCGCCCGCGCGCAGCAAGTCCGCCACCGCGGCCCGTCCGCGCCGCAAAACCGCCGGTGCCGCGACAGGCGCGAAAGCCCCGCCCGAGCCCGACGCGCCCGTCATCATTCCACACGACGTGCACGGCATCGATCCCACGCTGATCTCGCGCAACGCGATCCGCGTGACCGAGGGGCTGCAGCAGGCGGGCTTCCGCGCGTTCATCGTCGGCGGCGCGGTGCGCGATCTGCTGCTCGGCGTGAAGCCGAAGGACTTCGACGTCGCGACCGACGCAACGCCCGAACAGGTGCAGAAGCTGTTCCGCCGCGCGCGCATCATCGGCCGGCGTTTCCAGATCGTGCACGTGCAGTTCGGCCAGGAAATCATCGAGACCTCGACGTTCCGCGCGCTGGTCGATCCGCCCGCGGCCGACGCGCCGCCGCCGAAGCGCCTGAAGCGCGACGAGCTCGACCGCCGCACCCACGCGGTCGACGCGAGCGGCCGCGTGCTGCGCGACAACGTCTGGGGCGAGCAGCACGAAGACGCCACGCGCCGTGACTTCACGATCAACGCGATGTACTACGATCCGGCCACGCAAACCGTGCTGGACTATCACAACGGCATGGCCGACATGCGCGCGCAACTGCTGCGCATGATCGGCGACCCGGCCACGCGGTATCGCGAGGATCCGGTGCGGATGCTGCGCGTCGTGCGCTTCGCCGCGAAGCTCGGCTTCGAAATCGAGACCAGCACGCGCGCGCCGATCGAGAAGATGGCCGATCTGATCAACAACGTGCCGGCCGCGCGTCTGTTCGACGAGATGCTGAAGCTGATGCTGTCGGGTCATGCGCTCGCGTGCCTGAAACGGCTGCGCCAGGAAGGTCTGCATCACGGCCTGCTGCCACTCCTCGACGTCGTGCTCGAACAGCCGACCGGCGAAAAATTCATTTCGCTGGCACTCTCCAATACCGACGCGCGCGTGCTCGGCGGCAAGCCGGTGTCGCCGGGCTTCCTGTTCGCAACATTGCTGTGGCACGACGTGCAGCAGCGCTGGCAGAAATTCGAAGCCGAGGGCGAGTATCCGGTGCCCGCGCTGCATCGCGCGATGGACGAAGTGCTCGACATGCAGACCGAGAAGCTCGCGATCCACAAGCGCTTCTCGGCCGACATGCGCGAGATCTGGGGCCTGCAATTGCGCCTCGAAAAGCGCTCGGGCCGAAGCGCGTTGAAGCTGCTGGAACACCAAAGATTTAGAGCGGGGTATGATTTCCTCCTGTTGCGCTGCGAATCGGGCGAACTCGACGAGTCGGTCGGTACGTGGTGGACGGAGTTCATCGAAGGAGACGCCGCCGCGCGCGAGACATTGCTCACGCAAGGCGGGAAGGACCGGAGCCCCAGAAAACGACGGCGGCGCGGTGGCGCCAGAAACCGCAAATCAGGTGACGGAGTGGAGGGCGGCACGCCCGCAGAACGCACGGACAACGACGCGGGCCATGAAGGCTCGCACGAAGACTGACGCGGCGTTCGCGGAAAGCCGTCGAACGATAGTTGCAGGAAGTTATGCCATGACGGTTGCTTATCTTGGCCTCGGCGCGAATCTCGGGGACGCGCGCCAGACCCTGAAAGACGCGGTGGTGTGCCTGGCCCAACAGCACACCATCACCGTGCTCGCCAAATCGAGCCTGTATCGCACTGCCCCGATCGACGCGGGCGGTGACGACTATTTCAACTGCGTCGTGAAGCTCGAAACGACGCTCCCCGTGCGGCATCTGCTCGCGCTGTGCCACAAGATCGAACATCAGTTCGGTCGCGAGCGGCCGTTTCGCAACGCGCCGCGCACGCTCGATCTCGACATCCTGCTGTACGGCGACCAGTCGATCGACGAAGCCGATCTGATCGTGCCGCATCCGCGTCTGGTCGAGCGCGCGTTCGCGCTGGTGCCGCTCGTCGAGATCGACGCGGCGATCGTCATTCCGCAACATGGCCGGGCCGCCGCGCTGCTCGGCGGCGTCAGCGATCAGCGCATCGAAAAGGTCAAATCGCCTTGCCAGTGCCCGATGCTCAACGCGCTGACCGGCGGTTCCGCCGATAAAGGCCGCTGCGAATGAGTTCACCGCCGCTCACAGTCACCGCGCCGCAACTGCGTCCGCCGTTCGGCTATATCGCGATCGAAGGGCCGATCGGCGTCGGCAAGACCTCGCTCGCGCGGCGCCTCGCGCAACGCTGGTCGATGCAGGAACTGTTCGAACGACCGCACGAGAATCCGTTTCTAGAACGCTTCTATCGCGACACCACGCGCTACGCGCTGCCGGTGCAGTTGCACTTCGCGTTGCAACGCGCGCAGCAGGCGCAGGAAGTGAATGCCGCGCAGGCCAGCGGCACGCCGCTGATCGCCGACTTTCTCACGCAGAAAAACGACATCTTCGCGCGCCTGACCTTGCAGGAAGACGAGTGGCAGCTGTATCGCGCGCTCGCTGCACGGCTTACCGTCAGTGCGCCGGCACCGGACTTCGTGGTTTATCTGCAGGCGAGTCCCGAGGTGCTGTTCGCGCGTATCCAGAAGCGCGCGGTGCCGATGGAGCTGCAGATCTCCGACGCGTATCTGCGCGCACTGTGCGACGCGTACAACGAATTCTTCTACCACTACGACCGCACGCCCGTGCTGACGGTCAACGCCGAACACCTGAATCCGCTCGACTCCGACGCGGACCTTGCGCTGCTCGCCGAACGCATCGAGACGATGCGCGGTCGCAAGGAATTCTTTGTCAAAGGCACGTCGCTGTAAGCAGCGCGGCCATTCTTTTTTCTCACTGGATTGACCATGACTTATTTGCAGGAAGCGAGCAGGAGCGCAATCACCGTGCCGAAACTGCAGGCGATGCGCGATGCCGGCGACAAGATCGCAATGCTCACCTGTTACGACGCGAGCTTCGCCGCGCTGCTCGATCGCGCGGGCGTCGACGCGTTGCTGATCGGCGACTCGCTCGGCAATGTACTGCAAGGACAGACGACCACGCTGCCGGTGACGCTAGCGGACATCGCGTATCACACGGCGAGCGTTGCGCGCGCGCGGCCGTCGGCGCTGATCGTCGCAGATCTGCCGTTCGGCACTTACGGCACGCCGGAAGACGCTTTCCGTAGCTCGGTCGAACTGATGCGCGCGGGCGCGCAGATGGTAAAGCTCGAAGGCGGCGAATGGCTCGCGGACACGGTGCGCTTTCTGGTCGAGCGCGCGATTCCGGTGTGCGCGCACGTCGGACTCACGCCGCAGTCGGTGCATGCGTTCGGCGGCTTCAAGGTGCAGGGTAAGACCGAAGCGGGCGCGAGCCAGCTGCTGCGCGATTCGCTCGCGGTGCAGGAGGCCGGCGCGCAACTGATCGTGATGGAAGCGATCCCGTCGCAACTCGCAGGCGAGGTCACGAAGCAACTGCGGATTCCGACGATCGGCATCGGCGCGGGTCTGGACTGCTCGGGTCAGGTGCTCGTGCTGCACGACATGCTCGGGATTTTCCCCGGCAAGCGGCCGCGCTTCGTGAAGGATTTCATGCAGGGACAGCCCAACATTCAGGCGGCCGTCGAGGCCTATGTGCGGGCGGTGAAGGATGGATCGTTCCCGGGGTCCGAGCACACGTTCTGATTGTCGATGAGCGTGGTTTGATGTGCGGGGTTTGATGCGCGCGAATCAAGGTGCTTGAGTCAAAGCGCGTGAGTCAAAGTGCGCGTTCTGGTGAATGGCGGTTGCGGTGCCGCGACTGGTTCGAATACGCCGGCTATTTCGACTTGTGTCGGCTAGCGTTTGCGTCTGCGGTGACCGCCCGCTTCTGTAGGTTTCTATTTTTTCCCGCTGCTTCCATGCCGCGCAAGCACGCGGCATCGTGAGCATCGTGACTAGTGCGCGCCCGTTCTAACGGACGACCCGCGCCGGCACCGCACCGCGCAACGCGTTGCATACCAGCAGTGCCTCAGCGTTCAGCACGTCCGCCTGTGTCAGCACTTTCTCGGCCGCGCTCAGGCCAGACACGCCCTCTTCCAGCAGCACGCTACGCATC
This sequence comes from Paraburkholderia antibiotica, assembly GCF_012927125.1. GTDB lineage: Bacteria > Pseudomonadota > Gammaproteobacteria > Burkholderiales > Burkholderiaceae > Paraburkholderia > Paraburkholderia antibiotica. Next base: position 194,399 of record NZ_JABBFZ010000003.1, on the reverse strand, counting down.
ACGCCGGGCAACACGCCTGAAGCGAGCGGCGGCGTCCACCATTGCCCCGCCAGCTTCACGAACACGTTCGACCGACCGCCCTCGGTCAGCTCACCGCGTTCATTGAAAAACAGCGTATCGAAAGCGCCCTTCGCTTCGGCTTCGCGCCAGCCGCGATCGTAGTCGGCGCGGCGCGTGGTCTTGTGGCGCAGCAGCGGATCGGCGGCGAGTGTCGGGGCGAACTGCGCGTCGCCGCCAAGCAGCACGCCGACGCTCGCATCGGTCAACGGCGCGAGCACCGCGGCGGTCATCTGCGTCGCGCCGCTCTTGCTCAACGCGAGCCGCACGCGATGCGGCGTGCGCGCCGGCAGCGCCGCGCACTGCGCGGCGATCTGCTCGCGAACGTGCGATGCATCGAACGTGAAGCCCAGCGTCGCCGCGCTCGAAGAGAGCCGCTGCAGATGACGCGCCAGATGCCGCACGCCGTCTTCCCGCGTCGCGTACATCGTTTCGAACAGATCGAAGCCCGGCTCGGCGCCGGTCAGGAAATTCGCTTTCAATCGACACTCCGCGTATTCATCGGCGGCCACGCTGTCGAGCACGATGCCCGCGCCGACGCCCATGCTGCCGCGTCGGCCGGCTGCGTCACCGGTTTGCGTGGACGGATTCAGCGTCAACGTGCGGATCGCGACCGACAGGCAGAAATCGCCGCATTCCCGCGCATCCGCCGATGCATCGAGCCAGCCGATCGCGCCGGTATAAAGCCCGCGCGGTGTGCTTTCGAGTTCGTCGATCAACTGCATCGTCCGATGCTTCGGCGCGCCGGTGATCGAACCGCACGGAAACAGCGCGCGCAGGATCGTCGCGAACGACATCCGTTCGAGCAACGTCGCCTCGACCGTCGACGTCATCTGCCAGACCGACGCATACGGCTCGACCGAAAACAGCGCCGGCACGTTGACGGAGCCGATCCGCGCGACCCGCGACAGATCGTTGCGCAACAGATCGACGATCATCACGTTCTCAGCGCGGTTCTTCGGATCGTTGGCGAGGAAGTCCGCGCTCTGCCGGTCCGCGACGGGATCGTGCGAGCGCGGCGCCGTGCCCTTCATCGGCCGCGCGCGCAATGTCGTGCCGTGCTTTTCGACGAACAGCTCCGGCGAGCACGATAGCACCCACGCGTCGTCGGGCAATGCGATCAGCGCGCCGAACGGCACGGGCTGACGCGCGCGCAAACGCCGGTAGAACGCGAGCGGCGAGCCGAACACGTCGAAGCCGAGCCGATACGTGTAGTTGACCTGATAGGAATCGCCCGCGCGCAGGGCCGCGTGAATCGCGTCGATCGCCGCGTCGAACTGCACGCGCTCGACGCTCGCGCGCACGTTGGCCGTGCCGGCAACCGACGGCTCGGCCGCGTTGTTATCGCGCGCGGCCAGCCACGCGTCGACCTCGTCGCGCGCCAGCTTGTCGCAGCGTTCGAACAATAAAAAACGCAGCGTGGCATGACCACGCTGCGTTTCGGAGGACCGCAGCTCATCGAGACCGACGAGCGCACGGCCAAATTCATAGTCGGCCAGCACGACCGCGTGCAAACCGTTGCGAGTGTCCGCCGCGACGCTGTCGCACACGGCTTCGAGTTGCGCCGCGTCCGCACAGACCCGCTCGTGCACGAAATCCGTGTACAAGCGGCTCGACGGTCGCGCCGCCGTTGCACCGCTATCGTCGAGCAGCGCGAACACCGCGCCGCGCCTGTCCACCGTCATGCTGACCGCCAACTCAGATCAATCGAAAAAGCTCTTCACGCGATCGAACCAGCTCTTGCTTTGCGGGCTATGCCGCGCGCCGCCTTCGACAAGCGCCTTTTCGAACTGCTTGAGCAGATCGCGCTGCGTGTCGGTGAGCTTGACCGGCGTCTCGACCTGCACATGCACGTACAGATCGCCGGCGATGCTCGCGCGCAGCCCCTTGATGCCCTTGCCGCGCAGACGGAACGTCTTGCCCGACTGCGTCCCCTCCGGCACCGTGAAGCTCGCGCGACCCGCGAGCGTCGGCACTTCGATCTCGCCGCCGAGCGCTGCCGTGGTGAACGGAATCGGCATCTGGCAATGCAGGTCGTCGCCATCGCGCTCGAACACCGAGTGCTGCTTGATGTGAATCTCGACGTACAGATCGCCCGACGGACCGCCGTTGATGCCCGGCTCGCCGTTACCGGCCGAACGGATACGCATGCCGTCGTCGATACCGGCCGGGATCTTCACTTCGAGCGTCTTGGTTTCCTTCACCTTGCCCGCGCCGTGGCAATGGCCGCACGGGTCGGGAATGTAGGTGCCGGTGCCGTGGCACTTCGGGCAGGTCTGCTGGATGCTGAAGAAGCCCTGCGACATACGCACCGAGCCCGAACCGCTACAGGTCGGGCAGGTTTCCGGCTTGGTGCCGGGCTTCGCGCCCGAGCCATGACAGATTTCGCACGAGACCCAGCTCGGCACGCGAATCTGCGTGTCGTAGCCGTGCGCGGCCTGCTCCAGCGTGATTTCCATGCTGTAGCGCAGATCGGCGCCGCGATACACCTGCGGGCCCGCGCGACCGCCTCCGCGTGCGGCGCCGCCGGCCGCCTGACCGAAGATGTCGCCGAAGATGTCGCCGAATGCATCGGCAAAGCCGCCGAAACCTTGTGCGCCGGCCCCACCCATGTTCGGATCGACGCCCGCGTGACCGTACTGATCGTACGCGGCGCGCTTTTGCGAATCCGACAGCATTTCATAGGCTTCCTTCACCTCCTTGAAATGCTCTTCCGCATCCTTGTTGCCCGGATTGCGGTCGGGGTGGTGCTTCATCGCGAGCTTGCGATAAGCCTTCTTGATTTCGTCGTCGCTCGCGTTCTTTGCGACGCCCAGAACCTCGTAGTAATCCCGTTTCGCCATATCGGTTCAACGCCGCCGCGCAAGACGACGCGGTAGCTCCTTGTGAATGCTGTGGAGTCTCACGACTCGTCCGGCCGCTGTTTCCACCCGCTTCGACGCGGTGCAAAACAACGCCCTCCATAAAACAAACGTGCCCGGAGAGCCCCGAAAGGCTCGCCAGGCGCGATAACCGCTCTTGCACCCGGGCGTCCAGGACGCCCTGTGGTGCAGCCGGGCCGCGCACATCGCTGGGCGCGGCTTTACGGTCGAATGTCGACCTGGCTTTAGTCCTTCTTCACTTCCTTGAAATCGGCGTCGACCACGTCGTCCGCCTGCTGGCTCGCGCCCGCCGATGCACCGGCACCGCCCGCCGCGCCCGCTGCCGCTTCGGCACCTTGCGCAGCCTGCATGTCGGCGTACATCTTCTCGCCCATCTTCTGCGAGGCGGTCGCCACCGCTTCGATCTTCGCTTCGATCTCGGCCTTGTCGCTCGACGTGCTCTTCAGCGTATCTTCAAGGTCCTTCAACGCAGCTTCGATCTTTTCCTTCTCGCCGGCTTCCAGCTTGTCGCCGTACTCGGTCAGCGCCTTCTTCGTGCTGTGGACGAGTGCGTCACCCTGGTTACGGGCGTCGGCCAGCTCACGCAGCTTGTGATCTTCTTCCGCGTTCGCTTCGGCGTCCTTCACCATCTTCTCGATTTCGGCTTCGGACAGACCCGAGTTCGCCTTGATCGTGATGCGGTTTTCCTTGCCGGTCGCCTTGTCCTTCGCGCCGACGTGCAGAATGCCGTTCGCGTCGATGTCGAAGCTCACTTCGATCTGCGGCACGCCGCGCGGTGCCGGCGGAATGCCTTCGAGGTTGAACTCGCCGAGCAGCTTGTTGCCCGCTGCCATTTCGCGTTCGCCCTGGAACACCTTGATCGTCACGGCGCCCTGATTGTCGTCAGCCGTCGAGTAGACCTGTGCGTGCTTGGTCGGGATCGTGGTGTTCTTGTTGATCATCTTCGTCATCACGCCGCCGAGCGTTTCGATGCCGAGCGACAGCGGGGTCACGTCGAGCAGCAGAACGTCCTTGCGGTCGCCCGACAGAACCTGGCCCTGAATCGCGGCGCCAACGGCGACGGCTTCGTCCGGGTTCACGTCACGGCGCGGATCCTTGCCGAAGAATTCCTTCACCTTTTCCTGCACCTTCGGCATACGCGTCATACCGCCGACCAGGATCACGTCGTCGACTTCGCCGACCTTGACGCCTGCGTCCTTGATCGCAACGCGGCACGGCTCGATGGTGCGCTCGATCAGGTCTTCGACCAGCGCTTCCAGCTTGGCGCGCGTGATCTTCAGGTTCAAGTGCTTCGGACCCGATGCGTCGGCCGTGATGTACGGCAGGTTGATTTCGGTCTGCTGGCTCGACGACAGTTCGATCTTCGCCTTTTCAGCCGATTCCTTCAGGCGCTGCAGCGCGAGCACGTCTTTCGACAGATCGACGCCCTGCTCTTTCTTGAACTCGCCGATGATGTAGTCGATGATGCGCTGGTCGAAGTCTTCGCCGCCGAGGAACGTATCGCCGTTGGTGGACAGCACTTCGAACTGCATTTCACCGTCAACGTCCGCGATTTCGATGATCGACACGTCGAACGTACCGCCGCCGAGGTCATACACGGCGATCTTGCGGTCGCCCTTTTCAGCCTTGTCCAGACCGAAAGCCAGCGCGGCCGCGGTCGGTTCGTTGATGATCCGCTTGACTTCCAGACCGGCGATGCGGCCGGCGTCCTTGGTTGCCTGACGCTGGCTGTCGTTGAAGTACGCGGGAACCGTGATCACGGCTTCGGTGACCGGCTCGCCGAGGTAATCTTCAGCGGTCTTCTTCATCTTGCGCAGCGTCTCAGCCGAGATTTGCGGCGGAGCCAGCTTCTGATCGCGCACTTCGATCCATGCGTCGCCGTTGTCGGCCTTCATGATCTTGTACGGCATCAGGCCGATGTCCTTCTGCACTTCCTTTTCTTCGAAACGGCGGCCGATCAGACGCTTGACTGCGTACAGCGTGTTCTTCGGGTTCGTAACCGACTGACGCTTGGCCGGTGCGCCGACGAGAATTTCGCCGTCTTCCATGTAAGCGATGATCGACGGCGTGGTGCGCGCGCCTTCCGAGTTCTCGATCACTTTGATCGAGTTGCCTTCCATGACCGCCACGCACGAGTTGGTCGTGCCGAGGTCGATGCCGATGATTTTGCCCATTTTTACAAATCTCCTGACTTTGATCGCTGCGGAAAACGCCCGGTTGGCCTATCTGGCGGCGGGACGATCCGCTCTCAATTCATACCTGCACTCAAAATAAGTGCGGCCACATCGTTTTCAAGACCTCTTTTGCGATGCGGTCTTTAAATTTTTTCAATCGGGGGACGGACGGCTTGCGTCCGTTCCGTCAGCCTGTGCGGCGCCGCCGGCTCGACGCGCCGGAAGTGCCTGAATCGTTGGGAGTTTTTTGTCACGAGACGGCGGCCTGCGGGTTGAACCGGATACGCAGGGCCGCGCGCGACAACGTAACGAATGCAACCAACGCGACGGCCGACGAACGTGCCGCGCCGCTTACTTCGGCGCCGCGACGGTCACGAGCGCGGGACGCAGCACGCGATCCGCGATCACAAAACCCTTTTGCAGCACCGAGACGACGGTGTTCGGCTCCTGGTCGGCCGGCACCATCGAGATTGCCTGGTGGCGATGCGGGTCGAACTTCTCGCCGATCGGGTCCAGCGCGACGACACGGCCTTTTTCGAGCGCGCCGTTCAGCTGACGCAATGTGAGCTCGACGCCTTCACGGACCTTCTGCAGATCGTCGGACGAATGGGTGACGGCGGCTTCGAGGCTGTCGACCACCGGCAGCAGATGCTCGGCGAAACTCTCGATTGCAAACTTGTGGGCCTTCGCGACGTCTTCCTGCGCACGACGACGCACGTTTTCGGTTTCAGCCTTCGCGCGCAGGAAGCTTTCCTGCAACTCGGCGATCTTCGCCTGAGCTTCGGCCAGCGCCTGCTCGGCTGCTGCCTCGGGTTGCTCGACTGCACCGGCGTTCTGCTGCCCGGCAGCGGCCTCGGCGGCCTGGCGCGCGGCTTCGTCGGCGGGCGTGGGATTCTGGCTCGTCGGGTTCTCTTGCGTGTTTTCCATGTCGCTGAAAGTCGTTAAAAAGTGAAAGCCAACGGTGGCGCAAGCTCATGACACGTTCGCGATTCGTGCGTGACAGAATCGCGACACGCAGCCTCCCGCGCAACCGCATATCAATTTCGCAGATGGGGCCGGAAAGAACCATTTCAAGCGGCTTCCGGGTTCTTTTCGCACCACCTTCGTGCAGGCAAAACGCGCCGTAACAATGATTAACCTGGCGCAATCAGATTGAGATTGAGTGCAGCCGGCAAGTGGCCTATGCTCCATTCATGCATCGGAAAAGCCACGTTAACCCTAATCTGACGTAAGCCTTTCCGCTACCTGACAGTTGTACCGATTCAGTTCGTTTCAGCCTTCAATCTTCCAGGGGAGTACCGTGAAACTGACCTTTGCAATCGGGGTGGTCGCACTGGTACTAGTCGCGGGCACCACGACCATCTGCATGTCCGGTGCGGTCAACGACCACACCACCGAATACGGCGGCGTGCGCGCTACCATGGAGCAGCTTTTCAATCCCCACCTGAAAATCTGTCGATAGTGCGCCGGTCGCGTTTGGTCGGCCGCCCGTGCAACGCGGAGGCCGGCTCGTGGTACATCCGGCGTCGCTCCTGTTCCGCCTGCCGCTTCACCTTGCTCTCTTCAGTCTCCGCATAAAGCGTTTGCGCGACGCTCGCCGGGCCGCGTACGTCGCACACACCAAGCACTTCCACCTGCCACACCAGGTGTTCGATCTCGATCTCGACCCGATCGCCGACGCGCACGTCCCTGGCCGGCTTTACCGCCGCGCCGCCGATCCGCACCCGCCCTTTCTCCACCGCGTCCGCGGCGAGCGAGCGCGTCTTGAAGAAGCGCGCGGCCCACAGCCATTTATCGATGCGCAGTTTCGCGCCCGGCTCGGTTGAAATGCGGTAGTTCATCTGCGTATTCAAGCTCCTGCGGTATGCGGCACCGGAACCGGCACGGCCTGCACGGGCCAGCCCTGCAGATGCTGCGCGACGATCTCGCCAAGCGCGGCAATCCACGCGTGCGATGCATTCAGGCAGGCAATGCGATGGAACTCCTTGCCGCCCGCCTGCAAAAACTCGTCGCGCACTTCCATGCCGATTTCCTCGATGGTTTCGAGGCAGTCGGCGGTGAAGCCTGGGCAGAACACGTCGGCGCGCCGCACTCCGGCTGCGCCGAGCTCCTTCAACGTCGGCGCCGTGTACGGCTGCAGCCATTCGGCCTTGCCGAAACGCGACTGGAACGTGATGCGGCACTCCACCGGCGTGAGTTCGAGCGCCTGCATCAGCAGCGCGCCGGTCTGCTGACATTGCTCGTGGTACGGATCGCCGAGGTCGAGCGTGCGCTTGGGCACACCGTGGAAACTGAGCACCAGCTTGTCGCCGGCCGTGAAATCGGGGCGGCCGTGCTGATGCCAGTATTGATGCACCTGCGCGGCCAGCGCCGCGATGTACGCCGGATGATCCGCGTATTGACGCACCGTGCGGATTTCCGGCTGGTTACGCATGCGCTTGAGCGCCGAAAAAGCGTCGTCGAATGCGGTCGCGGTAGTCGACGCCGAGTATTGCGGATACATCGGCACCAGCAACACGCGCTCGGCGCCCGCCAGCTTCAGCTGATTCAGGATCGCCGGAATGCCGGGCGTGCCGTAGCGCATCGCGTAGTCGACCAGCACCGTGTAATCGTTCAGCTGCAGCAGATGGCGCAAGCCCTCCACCTGCTTTTCCGTATGGACGCGCAGCGGCGAGCCTTCGGGCATCCAGACCGCCGCGTACTTTTTCGCGGAGCTGCGGCCGCGAAACGGCAGAATCAGCACACGCAGAATGAGTTGCCACAGCAGCGCCGGAATTTCGACCACACGCGGATCGGACAGGAACTGCGCGAGGTAGCGACGCACCGCGCGCGGCGTCGGCGCGTCGGGCGTGCCGAGATTGATCAGCAACACGGCGACGCGGTGCGACGTCGCGTTCTGTGAAGGCCGCTCGAGGTCGAAGCGCATAGGCAGCAATGGGCAGCAGAGTTCGCCGCTTCACGCGGCAAGTCGATTCAGTGGAGATTCATTATAGCGGCGCGGGTTCCGCGCAGCCTCCCCAGGCGCCCCTGGCCATTCGGACGATTGGCAGGCCACGCGCGCTCGCGCATCATGACCGTCATGGACAGCACGGACGATTCATTCGGGCGATGGCGGGACGACGAGCGCGCTATTGCTGGCTGAGCGTCATGGACAGCAGCCGCGCGGTGATGTCGACGATCGGAATCACGCGGTTGTAGGCCATGCGGGTCGGCCCGATCACGCCGAGCGTGCCGACGATCTTGCCGTTCACCTCGTAAGGCGCGGTGACGACGCTCATTTCCTCGATCGGCACCAGGTTCGATTCGCCGCCAATGAATATCTGCACGCCCGCCGCGTGACTCGACACGTCGAGCAGCTGCAGGAGGCTGGTCTTCTGGTCGAACACGTCGAATAGCTTGCGCAGCCGCGCCATGTCCGACGAAAGATCGGCGACTTCGAGCAGGTTGCGCTCGCCCGAGATCAGCACCGTCTCGCCGGTGTCCGATTCGTCGGTGCTTGCGGTGACGGCCGCGTGCATCAGCGAGGTCATGTCGCCGCGCAGTTCGTCGATTTCCTCGCGCAGGCGGCGGCGCACTTCGTCGAACGAAAGACCGGCGAAATGCGCGTTGATGTAATTGGATGCTTCGACCAGTTGCGACGGCGAGAAGTCGCGCTGGGTGGCGAGCATGCGGTTCTGCACGTCGCCCTCGGGCGTCACGATAATCAGCAGGATGCGCTTGTCGGACAGGCGCATGAACTCGATCTGCTTGAACACGTGGCTGCGGCGCGGCGTGAGCACGACGCCGGCGAACTGCGACAGGTTGGACAGCACGCTCGCCGCGGCGGCGACGATTTTCTGCGGTTCGCCCGCCTGCAGCGTGGTCTTGACGGTGCGCATCACCGCTTCCTCGTCCGCGGCGGACTCGACCGTCAGCATCGTGTCGACGAAGAGTCGGTAGCCGCGCGGCGTCGGAATGCGTCCCGCCGACGTATGCGGACTGATTACGAGCCCCAGCTCCTCGAGATCGGACATCACGTTGCGGATCGTGGCCGGGCTCAGTTCGAGGCCCGAATAACGTGACAGCGTGCGCGAGCCGACCGGCTGACCTTCGGCGATGTAGCGCTCAATCAGCGTCTTGAGGAGGGTTTGTGCGCGAGGATCTAGCATGACGAAAAATTTTAGCTCAAGGGCGCGACTGCCGCGAGCGCCCGGGGCGCCCGTCTCCAACGCATGCGCGGCGGCCCGCGGGCACGCCGTGCGGTTGCGCTGCGGGGCGGCGGCCAACCCTCGGCCCGGTGCAACCCCGCGCTTCGACCGGCACGCATGTCATCAGGTCTTCACCATTCTAACGATAATCGCGACATGCGCAGACGCCCCGCGCGCGCCAGCCCACTACCGGGTTGGTCTGCGGTTCTTTTCAGGCCCTACCTATGGTGTAATGCCGGCATGCAAGTGACCAGCCAGTTCAAGACCGTCGCGCTCGTCGGGCGCAGCAACACGCCAGGCATCGTTGAGCCGCTGACCGCGCTCGCCGCGTGCATCGCGAAGCTCGGCCTCGAAGTCGTGTTCGAAGCCGACACCGCCGCCGAAATCGGCGTGACCGACTATCCGGCGCTGCGTCTCGCCGAGATCGGCGCGCGCGCCGACGTCGCCGTGGTGCTCGGCGGCGACGGCACGATGCTCGGCATCGGTCGCCAGCTCGCGCCCTACCGCACGCCGCTGATCGGCATCAACCACGGACGGCTCGGCTTCATCACGGACATCCCGATCTCCAACATGCGCGAGATCGTGCCGCAAATGCTGTCGGGCAACTTCGAGCGCGAAGAGCGCATGCTGCTCGAGGCGCGCATCATGCGCGACGGCACGCCGATCTACCACGCACTCGCGTTCAACGACGTGGTGGTCAACCGCAGCGGCTTCTCGGGGATGGCGGAACTGCGCGTGTCGGTGGATGGACGCTTCATGTACAACCAGCGTTCGGACGGCCTGATCGTCGCCACGCCGACCGGCTCGACCGCCTACGCGCTGTCGTCGCAGGGGCCGATTCTGCATCCGCAGTTGCAGGGCATCGTGCTCGTACCGATCGCGCCGCACGCGCTGTCCAACCGGCCGATCGTGCTGCCGGACGAGTCGAAGGTCGGCATCCAGATCGTGTCCGGGCGCGAAGTGAACGTCAATTTCGACATGCAGTCGTTCACCTCGCTCGAACTCGGCGACACGATCGAGGTGCGCCGCTCGCGCCACACGGTGCCGATGCTGCATCCGGTCGGCTACAGCTATTACGCGACGCTGCGCAAGAAGCTGCACTGGCACGAGTACCCATCGCACGAAGAAGACTCGCGGCCGTAAGCGCTGCCGCCCTATTCGCGTCCGCACGCCGCCATCCGAATCCCAAGCTCATCCGACGACTTCCATGCTTCGCCACCTCTCGATACGCGACTTCGTCATCGTCGCCGCGCTCGATCTCGAATTCGATAGCGGCTTTACCGTTTTTTCGGGCGAAACCGGCGCCGGCAAGTCGATCCTGATCGACGCGCTGGCGCTCGCGCTCGGCGCGCGCGCCGAGGCGAGCGTCGTGCGCACCGGCGAGAGCCGCGCCGACATCACCGCCGAATTCGAAACGCACGCACAGGTCGACCAGTGGCTCGACGCCCAGGCGCTCGGCGCGACCGACGACGACCCGCACGGCGGCACCGTGATGCTGCGCCGGGTGGTCGACGCGAACGGCCGCTCGCGCGCGTTCATCAACGGCACGGCGGCGACGCTCGCGCAGCTGCGCGAAGTCGGCGAAATGCTGGTGGACATTCATGGCCAGCACGCGCACCAGTTGCTGATGCGTCCGGACGCGCAGCGCGAGCTGTTCGATACGCACGCGGGGCTCTCCGATCTGTCCGCCGCCGTGACGCGCGCGTGGCGCACGTGGCGCGACAAGGCGCAGGCGGTCGAGCATGCGCAGACGCGCGACCGCGAGCTGCAGCTCGAGCGCGAGCGGCTCGCGTGGCAGCTCACCGAGCTCGACAAACTGGCGCCGCAGCCGGGCGAGTGGGAAGAAGTCAACGCCGAGCATCATCGGCTATCGCATTCGGCGAATCTGATCGACGGGGTGCAGAGCGCGCTCGGCGCGCTGTCCGAATCGGACGAGGCGATGATCACGCATCTCGGCTCGATCGTCTCGAAGGTGCGCGATCTCGCGGACATCGACCCGGCGCTGAACGACGTGCTCGCCGCGCTCGAACCGGCCGAGATCCAGTTGCAGGAAGCCGCGTACTCGCTGAGCCATTACGCGCAGAAGCTCGAACTCGACCCGCAGCGGCTCGCGCAGGTCGAAAAGCGTCTCGACGCGTTGCACTCGACGGCCCGCAAGTTCCGCCTGCAAGCCGAGACCCTGCCCGAAGAACACCAGGCGCGCCGCCAGCAACTCGCCGCGCTCGACGCTGCCGCCGACCTCGACGCCCTGCGCGCCGCCGAAGCCCGCGCGAAAGAGGTGTTCATTGCCGAAGCGAAAAAGCTCTCGAAGGCACGCGCGAAGGCCGGCAAGGCGCTCGGCGAGGCAGTCACGACCGGCATGCAGGAACTATCGATGAAAGGCGGCAGCTTCGAAGTCGCGCTGGTGCCGCTGCCCGAAGGCGGCGCGCACGGACTCGAGCAGATCGAGTTCCGCGTAGCTGGCCACGCCGGCGTGCCGCTGCGGCCGCTCGCCAAGGTTGCATCGGGCGGCGAACTCGCGCGTATCAGTCTCGCGCTCGCGGTCATTGCGAGCGCGGCGAGTCCGACCCCCACGCTGATCTTCGACGAAGTGGACACCGGCATCGGCGGTGGCGTCGCCGAAGTGGTCGGGCGGTTGCTGCATCAGCTCGGCGAAGCGCGCCAGGTGCTGTGCGTGACCCATCTGCCGCAGGTTGCCGCGCGCGGCGATCATCATTTCCAGGTCGCGAAAACCGGCAACGGCAAGGGCGGCACGCTCAGCAGCGTGACCTCGCTCGACAAGGCGAGTCGCATCGAGGAAGTTGCGCGCATGCTCGGCGGCCTCGAAATCACCGCGACCACGCGCAAGCACGCGAAGGAAATGCTGGCGGCTTAGGGCTTGGGGGCGCGGCTTTTCGTGAGGTCCTTCATGCGGTCCGTCGCATGGTCCTTCGTGCGGCCCCTCGCATGGCCCTTCTCACGGCCCCTCGCGCGGCCAGTGCGTACGAGTTGAAAAGCGCGGCTTGCAAGCAGGAAGCCCGAAGTAAATCGGCCGAGGCGTCATACCGCGGCCGGCCGGCCGCGAAAGCGCGGCGCGGCGTAGCGCGGCATGCTGCAGCGGCAAGCGCTTCAACGCACCACCACATACCACAACCGCGCCGCAACGCGAGCGACGCAAGCCATGCCCTTTACGCACAGCCCACGCGCCGCCCACGCCCGCGTGTCACCCAAACACCCGCTTCCACAAGCCCAACACCGCCTCGCGTTCGGTCGCGACCAGCGCCGGATCGACCCGCGCCTTCTCCATCCCGTCGAGTCGCAGCGTGTGTTGCAGCTTGCGATAACGCCGATACGCGGCGCCCACCGTCTCCGCCTCCGCCTCGCTCATCAGCCCGAAGCGCGACACCTCGCGCAGCAGCGCGATATTGCCGGTATTGCGGATCAGCTCGGGATCGCGCGCCGCATGCAGCAGCACCCAGTACTGCACGGTGAATTCGATATCGACCATGCCGCCGCGATCGTGCTTCAGATCGAACAGCTCGGGCGTATGGTTCGGATGCCCCGCCTCGACGCGCGCGCGCATCTCGACGATTTCCTGCGCGAGCGGCGCCGCCTCGCGCGGCGTCGTCAGCACCTGTTCGCGGATCGCCTCGAACTTCGCGCCGATCTCGGCGTCGCCCGCGCAGTAACGCGCGCGGGTCAGCGCCTGATGCTCCCAGACCCACGCGGTGTTAGCCGCGTCGCCCTCGCGCAACTGGTAGCGGCGAAACGCGTCGAGGTCGGTGACGAGCAGGCCCGACTCGCCGTTCGGCCGCAGCCGCAGGTCGATGTCGAACAGCGTGCCGGCGCCGGTCGCGGTGGTGAGCCATGTAATCAGACGACGCGTGTAGGTCGCGTAGACGTCGGCGGCGGCATCGTCCGGGTCGTCGTAGAGAAAGATCAGGTCGAGGTCGGATGCGTAGCCGAGTTCCTTGCCGCCGAGCTTGCCGTACGCGATCACCGCGAAGCGCGGCACCTCGCGATGACGTTTGGCCAGCTGGTTCCACACCGCTTCGAGCGTCACGTCGAGCACCGCGTCGGCGAGTTCGGAGAGCCTGTCGCTCACATGCTCGACCGACAGCTTGCCGGCGAGATCGATCAGCAGAATCCGGAACACCTCGGCGTGGTGCGCGTGGCGCAGCAGATCCATCTGCTGCTCGACACCGTCGGCGGCCGCGAGCCGCAGCCGCAGCGTGCGCTTGAACTCCGGCCAGTCGAACGGGCTGTTGATCGCCTCGCCGTCGAGCAGTTCGTCGAGCAGTTGCGGATGGCGGATCAAATAGCCGGCCGCCCAGCGCGAGCCACCCAGCACCGACAGCACCTGGTGCAGCGCCTGCGGATATTCGGTTAGCAGCGCCAGATACGCGCCGCGCCGGCTCACCGCTTCGAGCAGATCGAAAAAGCGCGCGACGGTATTGCCGCGTCGCCCGGCCGGCTCCAGCGTGCGCGCGGCTTCGAGCGCGCGCTGCGCGACGATGTCGAAGCGTTGCCGGCTGCGCTCGTTCAGCCCCGTGTAGCGCGACGAACGCCACACGCCCTGCAGCCGCGCGAGCAGATCGTCCGGCTCGGCCACGCCCAGTTCGATGAGGCGCGCGCGCAGCGCGTCGTCGGCGCTGTCGTCGGCAAGCGCGCTGCTCCACACCCACGCGGCCGCGCCATCCTCGGGTGCCGCGCAGCCGTCGCGGCCGCCCACCTTGTCGGCGAAAATCTGGTCGAACTGTTGCTCGACGAACTCGCGATGCGCGTCGAGCCTGGTCATCAAGTCGGCGTAGTCGTTGCAGCCCATCGCCCGCGCGAGCGCCGCGCGGTCTTCGGGATCGACCGGCATCGCATGGGTCTGCGCGTCGTTGCGGTATTGCAGACGATGTTCGAGCTCGCGCAAAAAACGATACGCCTGCGACAGCCGCAGACACACCGCCGGGTCCATCAGCCCGTGCGTGGCCGCGTGGCGCAGCACCGCGAGCGTCGGCCGCACGCGAAAGCCGGCATCCTGGCCACCGCGGATCAGCTGGAACACCTGCGCGCTGAATTCGATTTCGCGGATACCGCCGCGTCCAAGCTTGATGTCGTCGGCCTTGTCGGGCCGCATCGACGCGCGACGCTGCGCCTCCTGGCGGATCTGCAGATGCAGCGCGCGAATCGCGCTGATCACGCCGAAGTCCAGATAGCGCCGATAGACGAACGGCGTGACGATCGCGTCGAGCTGCTTCTGCAGCCGCTGCGCCGATGCGCTGTCGCCCTCGGACACGAGCCGGCCCTTGATCCACGCATAGCGCTCCCACTCGCGGCCCTGCACGTAGAAATACTCTTCGAGCATGCCGAGGCTGCATACGAGCGGCCCCGAATCGCCGTTCGGCCGCAGCCGCATGTCGACGCGAAACACGTAGCCGTCGGCGGTCACTTCGGCGAGCGCGCCGATCAGCCGCTTGCCGAGGCGCGTGAAGAACTCCTGGGTCGCGAGCGGCGAGCGCTGGCCGCCGGCGGTCTCGCCATCGTCCTCGTAGACGAAAATCAGATCGATATCCGACGACACGTTCAGCTCGCGCCCGCCCAGCTTGCCCATGCCGACCACACCGAGCGTCAGCCGTTCGCCCTGCGGGCCGCGCGGCTCGCCGTAGAGCGTTTCGAGGTCGGCGCTCAACACCGCGAGCGCACGCTGGATCGTGGTTTCCGCGAGATCGGTCATCGCGCCGGTGACTTCGGCGATGTCGGCCTCACCCGCGAGGTCGCGCTCCATCACCGCGCAGAACACCTCGGTGCGCAGTTGCCGCAGCGCGCGCTTGAGCGCTTCTTCGTTCAACGGCGCGGCGCCCGCGCCGGAACTGCCCGCGGCCTCGGTGCACAACGCGTCGAGACGTGCATCGATGCGCTCGCGCGTGAGCGGCCCGGCGGCGAGCGCATTCACGTTCGCGGCCAGTTGCGGGCGGGCCGCGGCGGCGCGCGCGGCGTAGTGGGAATAGCTGGAACTCAGGAGAGTGGCGTCAGTCATCAAAAGTCTGGCTCGCTCGTTGCTTGTTGGTGTTATCCGGTGAGGTCCGGATGCCGTGCAGATGTTGTCGTCGTGTCGTTCTGTTGTGAGATTGGAACACTCGCGGCACATCCCGGGAACACCCGCGGCGCGGCTGCGCCGATGCGCCGGCGGGTACGGGCGGCGGCCTTCGCGGATTGCCCGTCGACGGCCGTTGCGCGGCGTGCGGACAGGGTTTGCAGGAGGTCCGCCGAGCCTTTTCCGTGTGTTACATTTCGTCGTTAATCTCGCAAAACTACCATACGCCCAGCCGCCGCAGCATGTCCGAGCGAAACGAATCCGCCGACCCGCACGAACAGCAGCAGGTCCGGCATGTGAGCGGAAGTGACCACGTCGTGCTGCGTCGGACTTTGCGCGTGGTTCTTACGCTCGCGCTCGTCCTGTATTTCATCGCGACGGGACTGTTCCTCGGCTTGCGCTACGTGGTGTTGCCGCGCATCGACACGTTCCGCCCGCGCATCGAAGCCGCGGTCTCAGAGAAGCTGCGCACCCCGTTCACGATCGGCCGGCTGGCGCCGCACTGGAGCGGCTTCCAGCCTGGACTCGATGTTACAAACCTTGTCATCCGCGATCACGACGGCCGCCCCGCGCTGACGATTCCGCACGCCACCGCCACCGTGTCATGGCGCTCGTTGTGGCAGTTTCATCCGACGCTGTCGAGCCTGATCGTCGATCAGCCGGACGTGCTGGTGTCGCGTGGCGACGACGGCGTGCTGTCGGTGGCGGGCGTGCCGGTGCCGACCCGTCACAGCGGCAACGACGCGTTGTCCACGTGGCTGTTGCGCCAGCAGGCGATCGTCGTGCGCGGCGGCGTGCTGCGCTGGCGCGACGCGACCCGCGACGCCCCCGAAATCGCGCTGCGCGACATCCGCATCGCGATTCTGAACGACGGCTACGACCATCGCATGGCGCTCCAGGCGCCGCCGGACGGCCAGGTGCTGCACGGCCCGCTCGACTTCCGCACGCACTTTCGCCACACGCCGCTCTCCGCAATCGGCAAGCCGATCAACTGGACCGGCCAGGCCTACGTCTCGACCGGCCCGGTCGATCTGCCGGCGCTCGCGCGCTACGTCAAGTTCCCGATCGAGACCTTCGCCGGCCGCATCGACAACGCGATCTGGATCGACTTCAGCGACGGCCGCATGACGAGCGCGAACGGCCAGTTGAGCGGCAACGACGTCGCGCTGCGCGTGCGTCCGACGCAGCCGAAACTGCTCGTGCCGGTCGCCCATTTCCTGTGGCGCGTCGAGGCGAACCAGGGCGACTTCCGGCTGCAACTCACCGATCTGCGCGCCGAACTCGGCCAGCCGCCG
Source organism: Paraburkholderia antibiotica (assembly GCF_012927125.1). Taxonomy (GTDB): domain Bacteria; phylum Pseudomonadota; class Gammaproteobacteria; order Burkholderiales; family Burkholderiaceae; genus Paraburkholderia; species Paraburkholderia antibiotica. The sequence goes on along the minus strand of NZ_JABBFZ010000003.1, from coordinate 177,740 downwards.
CTCGACGACGGCACGCCGCTCACCCGCATCTTGCAGTTCGAGCTCCTCGACAGCCGCTACCGGACCGCGTCGCAGCAGCGCGGACAGCTGCTGAGCGTCGGCGGCGACCGCGTCGATCTCGGCATCCTCGCCGAATTCAGCCGCGCGCTGCCGCTGCCGCGCCATTTCCTGAACGAACTCGTGCGCATCAATCCGCGTGGGCTCGTCGCCAATTACCTGATCGAGGTCGAGCGCGGCAAGCCGGAATCGGGCGAGGTCGGCAGCGATCACCGGCCGGCGGGCTCGGAGCCGATCGAACGATATCGCTTCAAGGGCGATCTGCAGGGCATCAGCTTCGCCGCGCAGGAGCCGGGACCGGGGCTCACGCCGCGCGGCCATCCGCGCGCCGGCATTCCGGGCCTCGAGAACCTGTGGGGCAGCGTCGACGCCGACGAAAAAGGCGGCCACGCGCTGCTCGACACCTCGAAGCTGGCCATCACGCTACCGGGCGTGTTCGACGATCCGCGCCTGCTGCTCGACCGTCTGCACGGCCGCGCCGACTGGACGATGCTGCCGAAGGCGCCGGGCGAAGGGCGTCCTGGGTTCGCGGTCAAGCTGACCGACTTCCGTGTGTCGAACCCGGACGTCGATGCAAGCGCGACGGCGAACTACAGCAACCCCGGCCACGGACGCGGCTCGCTGGATCTGAAAGCCGACTTCCAGCGCGCGCAGGTGGCGCGCATCGCCCGTTATCTGCCGACCGCGGTCAGCGAAAAGCTGCGCATCTATCTGGGCCACGGGCTGCAGGCGGGTATGTCGCGCGGCGGCACGATCGAGATCCACGGCGACCTGACCAAATTCCCGTACTCGCGCGATCCTGACGCCGGCATCTTCCATATCGTCGCGCCGTTCACCGGCGGCAAGTTCGACCCGACGCCCTACCCGCCGCGCAACATGCGCAACGGCACGCCGAACGTATGGCCGCCGCTCGACGGCATCGACGGCAAGTTCGAGATGAAACAGAACGTGCTGCGCTTCGACATCGACCGTGGGCGTTACAAGCGCGTCGCGCTGACCGGCGTGAACGGCCGTATCGACGATCTCGGCACGAAAAGCTCGAACCTGATCATCCAGGGCAACGGCCGCGGCCCGCTCGCCGACATGCTCGACTATGTGAACGGCAGCTCGCTCGGCATCATGGCGCGGCACCAGACCGAGAAGATCCGCGCCGAAGGGCCAGCGACGCTCGCGCTGAAGCTGACGATTCCGCGCACGCCGAGGCCGCACATCGGCGTGGAAGGCGCGCTCGGTTTCCAGAACAACCGGCTGAGCATGAATAACGTGCCGCCGCTGTCGCAACTGAACGGCCGGGTGAGCTTCACCGAACGCACGGCCGAGGTCGAGCGGCTCTCCGGGCAATTCCTCGGCGGCGACGTGCACGCGAACGGAGGCTTGCGGCAGAACGGTACCTACGCGCTCGCACTCGACGGCCACGTCGCGGTCGACGCCGCGCGCGGCCTCGATCTGCATGGCCCGGCCGCCCAGGTGCTCACCCATATGAGCGGTAGCGCGCCGTATGCGCTGAACGTCAACGGCGCGAAGGGCCGCCTGCCGGAAGTCAGCGCCGACTCCGACCTGACCGGCCTCGCGCTCGACTTCCCCGCGCCGTTCAACAAGCCGGTCGGCACGCCGATGCCGCTGCATTTCTCGGTGAATCCGTCGACGGAGGCGGACGAAGCCGGTCTGGAGCGCGCCGACCTGACCTTCGGGCCGATCGCCGCCGCGTATCTGCTGCGCTATCAGCCGAAAGTCCAGCCCAATACGCCGCCGACGGTCGTGCGCGGCGCGATCGGCGTGAACCGGCCGGCCGATCTGCCGTCCGAGGGCGTGGTCGCGGCGGTCGATATCAAGGAACTGAACGCCGACGCCTGGCGCGCGCTCATCGCGCAACTGCGTGGTGGAGCGGCTGGTGGCGCCAGCTCCACCAGCTCTGCGGGCGCCGCTAGTACCGCGAGTGCAACCAGCGCCAGCGGCGCGCCGGCAGTGCCGGCCACGACGTCCTCATCCGCGTCGCCCCCCGCGCCCTCACCCTCCCCCGCGCAGAATCCCGCGCTCGCGCAATTCCTGCCGAGCCGCTTCGCGCTGCACATCGACGCGCTGACGCTGCTCAAGCGTCACTGGGACAACGTGATCGTCGGCGCGTCGCGCGCGGACCGCGCGTGGCAGGCCAATATCGCGTCGAACCAGGTGTCCGGCCACGTGTCGTGGCTGCCGGGCGCGACCCGCGAGTCGCCCGGCGCGCTGGAGGCACGCTTTGCGCGGGTCGTGATTCCGGCGGTCGCCGACAAGGATCTGCTCGGCCCGGCGATGTCCGCGCCCGCGCTGAACATGCCGTCGATCGATCTGGTCGTCAACGAGCTGATCGTGCGCGATCGCAACGTCGGTCGGCTGGAAGTCAATGCGCACAACTTCGACGAAAACGGCGTGCCGGTCTGGCAGCTCGACAAGTTCGACGTGACGAACCCCGACGCGACGCTCAGCGCGACCGCGAACTGGCGCACCTCGACCGAGCTGCCCACCTCCGCCGACGAAGCCACGCCGCGCCGCACCGTGTTCGACTTCAAGCTCGACGTCAAGGACGCCGGCGCGCTGCTCGAACGCCTCGGCCAGCCGAAGACGCTGAAGAAAGGCAGCGGCACGCTCGCCGGCAAGGTGGTGTGGCAAGGCGGCCCGACCACGATCGATTACTCGACGCTGAACGGCAACCTCGCGCTCGATATGCACCACGGCCAGATCCTCAAGGTCGACCCGGGCGTCGCCACGCTGCTCGGCGTGCTGAGCCTGCAAAGCCTCGCGCGTATCGCCACGCTCGATTTCCGCGACGTGCTCGGCGAAGGGCTGCCGTTCTCGAGCGTAACCGGCACCGCGCAGATCCATAACGGCATCGGCCGCACCGACGACTTCAGGATGGTGACCGCGCCGGCGCGCGCGGAGATGACGGGCTCCGTCGACATCGCGCAGAAGACCCAGGACCTGCACCTGCACGTGGTGCCGACCGTCAGCGCGGGGGCCGCGGTGGTCGCCGCGACGGTCGTCAATCCGCTGCTCGGGCTGGGCGCGCTGATCGCCGATATCGCGTTCGCGCATTCGGTCTCGCACGTGTTCGCGCGCGAGTACGCGATCACCGGTTCGTGGTCGAAACCGCACGTCGAGCGGGTGACGACCGAACGGGGTAAGATGGACGCTCCGGCTTCGACCGTGGAAGCGCACTGAGTTTGCCGGTTGCGTGGGCTGTTCCGGCGGGTCGTGCGCCGACCTGCAGGTACCTCCCCCCGACTCTCAGCGCGTCGACCCCGGCCATGCCAGCCCTGAACGACGCAGACAGCGGCCGCACCACCAGCCGCCGCCCAGCCGGGAGCCTTTCGACACGCTCATGAGCGAAACACACGTCTCTTCTTCCTCGCCCGCCGCGGCATCCAGCGGCCCCTTCGTCAGCCCCTTCCGGGTCGCCGCGCTGCAGATGGTCAGCACGCCGGATCGCGGGCGCAATCTCGCCGATGCCGAACGCCTGATCGCCGAAGCCGCCGCCGACGGCGCGCAACTCGTGCTGCTGCCTGAATATTTCTGCTTCATGGGCTTCAAGGACACGGACAAGCTCGCCGTGCGCGAGCCCTACCAGGACGGCCCGATCCAGCGCTTTCTGGCCGACGCCGCGCGCCGCCACAAGGTCTGGGTGATCGGCGGCACGCTGCCGCTGACCGCGCCGGAGGCATCGCGGGTGCTGAACACGACGCTCGTGTTCGGCCCGGACGGCAACGAAGCCGCGCGCTACGACAAGATTCACCTGTTCAATTTCGAGAAAGGCGAGGAATCGTTCGACGAAGCCCGCACGATCCGCCCCGGCACCGACGTGCGCAGCTTCGAGGCGCCGTTCGGGCGGGTCGGCCTGTCGGTCTGCTACGATCTGCGCTTTCCGGAGCTGTACCGGCGCATGGGCGACTGCGCGCTGATCGTGGTGCCGTCGGCGTTCACGTACACGACCGGCCGCGCGCACTGGGAGCTGCTGCTGCGCGCCCGCGCGGTCGAAAACCAGTGCTACGTGCTGGCCGCCGCGCAAGGCGGCAAACATGAAAACGGCCGCCGCACCTGGGGCCACAGCATGCTGATCGACCCGTGGGGCGAGATCGTCGCGGTGCGCGACGAAGGCGCCGGCGTGGTCGCCGGCAATCTCGAGCGCGCGCGCCTCGACGAAGTGCGGCAGAGCCTGCCGGCATGGCGTCATCGCGTGCTGGCCTGAATCGACCTTGAAACCGACATTGAAACTGCGGCGCCTGTCACGCATATAGCGACTCAGGCGCTCCCCGACCCCTTCGTATCGAGCAGAACATACTTCGCATGAACATCATCGAACCCGGTATCCGTAATCTCGCCGCCGCCAAGGACATCCTCCTCACGCCCTACGGTCTCGACGAATCGCTGCTCACGCGCACGCTCGCCGAAATCTTCACGCACCGCGTCGACTACGCGGACCTCTACTTCCAGGCCACCCGCAGCGAGGCATGGAGCCTCGAGGAAGGCATCGTGAAGTCGGGCAGCTTCAGCATCGATCAGGGCGTCGGCGTGCGCGCCGTGTCGGGCGACCGCACCGCATTCGCGTACTCGGACGACCTGTCGCCCGAAGCGATCCGCCAGGCTGCGATCGCCACGCGCGCGATCGCCAAGGCGGGCGGCGGCAAGCAGAAGATCAAGGTGGCGTCGTCGCTGACCGGCATCGCCGGGCGCGATCTGTATCTGCCGTCCGATCCGCTGCAATCGCTCGACGCGACCGCCAAGGTCAAGCTGCTCGAGCGCATCGAACAGATGGCGCGCGGCCGCGATCCGCGCATCCAGCAGGTGATGGCGGGCCTCGCCGGCGAATACGACGTGGTGCTGGTCGCGCGCAGCGACGGCGGCTTCGCGGCCGACATCCGGCCGCTCGTGCGCGTGTCGGTCACGGTGATCGCCGAACAGAACGGCCGGCGCGAAATCGGCAGCGGCGGCGGCGGCGGCCGTTTCGACTACGGCTATTTCACCGACGAAGTGCTGTCGCGCTATGTCGACGACGCGGTGCACTCGGCGCTCGTCAATCTCGACGCGCGTCCGGCGCCGGCCGGCGCGATGACCGTCGTGCTCGGCCCGGGCTGGCCCGGCGTGCTGCTGCACGAGGCGATTGGCCACGGGCTCGAAGGCGACTTCAACCGCAAGGGTTCGTCGGCGTTCGCGGGACGCATCGGCGAGCAGGTCGCCGCGAAGGGCGTGACCGTGGTCGACGACGGCACGCTGCCGAACCGCCGCGGCTCGCTCAATATCGACGACGAAGGCAACCCGACCCAGTGCACGACGCTGATCGAGGACGGCATCCTGAAGGGCTATATCCAGGACTCGCTGAACGCGCGGCTGATGAAGATGCCGATCACCGGCAACGCGCGCCGCGAATCGTACGCAGCCCTGCCGATGCCGCGCATGACCAACACCTACATGCTCAACGGCGACAAGGATCCGCAGGAAATCCTCGAGTCCGTGAAGAACGGCCTCTACGCGGTGAACTTCGGTGGCGGCCAGGTCGACATCACCAACGGCAAGTTCGTGTTCTCGGCCTCCGAGGCATACATGATCGAGAACGGCAAGATCACGTATCCGGTCAAGGGCGCGACGCTGATCGGCAGCGGCCCGGAATCGCTGAAGTACGTGACGATGATCGGCAACGACATGAAGCTCGATTCGGGCGTCGGCGTGTGCGGCAAGGAAGGCCAGAGCGTGCCGGTGGGCGTCGGTCAGCCGACGCTGCGCATCGAGAAGATGACGGTCGGCGGCACGGCCTGATTTTGCAGAAAACGCACATTTCGCGCATGAAAAGCGCGAAGTGTGCGGATTTTCCGCATTTTCAAGCCTCCCGGCTTGTCAGCCGAGCCTGTACCGGGTTATAAAGTCACTCACCCTTTTTTGACCAGCGACGCATTCCATCCCGCCATGTCCGCCAAGTTTTATTTTTACTTTTTTTGGTATCTCAGACCGCTGGCGGATCGAGAGGGGTGTTAGTGCACGCAGGACACCGAGAATTCCCGAAAAACCGCCAGCCAGCCTGGCGGTTTTTTTTCGCCTCACGCTTTTGAAACTGCTTCATAGACACGCTACAAACCGATTCAGGAGAACTCCATGCCCCCGCACAATACCGACGATGTCCGCATCCGCGAATTGAAAGAACTCACGCCGCCCGCTCACCTGATCCGCGAATTCGCCTGCGACGAAACGGTGTCGAACGTGATCTACAACTCGCGCAACGCGATGCATCGCATCCTGCACGGCATGGACGACCGTCTGATCGTCGTGATCGGACCGTGCTCGATTCACGACACCAAGGCCGCGCTCGACTACGCGGGTCGTCTGATCGAGCAGCGCAAGCGCTTCGCCGGCGAACTCGAAATCGTGATGCGCGTGTACTTCGAAAAGCCGCGCACCACGGTGGGCTGGAAGGGTCTCATCAACGACCCGCACATGGACAACAGCTTCAAGATCAACGAAGGTCTGCGCACCGCGCGCGAGCTGCTGTTGCGCATCAACGAACTCGGCCTGCCGGCCGGCACCGAATACCTCGACATGATCAGCCCGCAGTACATCGCGGACCTGATCTCGTGGGGCGCGATCGGCGCGCGCACGACCGAATCGCAGGTGCATCGCGAACTCGCGTCGGGCCTGTCGTGCCCGGTCGGCTTCAAGAACGGCACGGACGGCAACGTCAAGATCGCCGTCGACGCGATCAAGGCCGCGTCGCAGCCGCACCATTTCCTGTCGGTCACGAAGGGCGGCCACTCGGCGATCGTGTCGACCGCCGGCAATGAGGACTGCCACGTGATCCTGCGCGGCGGCAAGACGCCGAACTACGACGCGGACAGCGTGAACGCGGCCTGCGCCGATATCGGCAAGGCGGGTCTCGCCGCGCGTCTGATGATCGACGCGAGCCACGCGAACAGCTCGAAGAAACATGAGAACCAGATTCCGGTGTGCGCGGACATCGGCCGTCAGATCGCCGCGGGCGACGAGCGCATCGTCGGCGTGATGGTGGAGTCGCACCTCGTGGCGGGTCGCCAGGATCTGCTGGAAGGCCGCGAACTCACGTACGGCCAGAGCATTACCGATGCGTGCATCGGTTGGGACGAAAGCATCGCCGTGCTCGAAGGCCTCGCCGAAGCGGTCCGGCAGCGCCGCGTGGCACGCGGCAGCGGCAACTGAACATCTGCCGCGCCGCCGGCGCGGCACCTTGTCAGTAGTCCACAGCAAAACCCGGTTCGATCCCGAACCGGGTTTTTTATTGGTCATTCGGACGAATGGTGCTCGGACAGCCGTCTCGATACCGTAACGACTCGTTCCCCGGTTGCATGGATGAGTTGACCGGGTGGGAGATTGCGTATAATATTTTATACATGAGGCGGCGATGGAGCAGGAAAAAGAAATTCGCTGGCTTGGCTCCAGCTATCGCGATTTGCTCGCCTTTCCAGACGAAGCGCGTCGTCTGGCGGGGTTTCAGCTTCACAAGATTCAGTCTGGACTCGACCCGGACGACTGGAAACCGTTCGAGTCGATTGGCGCGGGAACGCGCGAAATTCGCATCCAGGACGAGGGCGGCATTTTTCGCGTGATGTACGTGACCAAATACGCCGAAGCGCTCTACGTGCTGCACTGTTTTCAGAAGAAAACGCAAAAGCTCGGGCTGCGCGACCGGAAAATCGCCGAAACGCGCTACCGCGCCATCACTCTTTACAGGACCACTCAGCCATGACGATCGACACCAAAATTCGTCACGTAACCCGACCCGGCGCGAACGTGTTCCTCGAACTCGGCTTTTCCGCCGAAGAAGCGAAACGTCTGCACGTCGCGTCGCAAAAACAGATCAACGACACGCGGCTGCTCAAGGAACAGCTGATGACCGAGCTGTCCAGCTGGATCGAGCAGCATCATCTGAAGCAGGCCGAGGCGGCTGAAATTCTGATGGTGTCGCGGCCGCGCGTGTCCGACGTCGTCAACAAGAAAACCACCAAGTTCACGATCGACACCCTCGTCGAAATGCTGAGCCGTATCGGCAAGCCGGTCACGCTGGCCGTCGGTTGAGTCGCTGCCTTTGCGTGGCGGCCCGCGTGTTGCCTATACGCGCTGGCGCCCCGTCGTTCAATGCGTGCCGCGATCGTGCTGCCACAGTACGTCGGTGCCGCCGTCGGCGCGATTGAGCACGCGCGCCAGCACGAACAGCAAATCGGACAGCCGGTTCACGTACTGACGCGGCGCCGCGTTGATCGCTTCGTGTTCGCCAAGCGCGACGATCGCACGTTCCGCACGGCGGCAAACGGTCCGGCATACATGCGCGAGCGCAGCTGCGCGCGAACCGCCGGGCAGAATGAATTCCTTCAGCGGCGGCAGCGCGGCGTTGTAGTCGGCGAGCCAGCCGTCGAGCTGGGCCAGATGGCGCTCGGTAATCATCGTGTGGCCGGGAATGCACAGCTCGCCGCCCAGATCGAACAGATCGTGCTGGATCGCGACCAGCGCCGCGCGTACGTTGTCGGGCAGGCTCTCGCACAGCAGCACGCCGAGATTCGAATTGAGTTCGTCGACATCGCCGATCGCGGCAATGCGCGCGCTGTCCTTGCGCACGCGGCGGCCGTCGCCGAGACCGGTGGTACCGTCGTCGCCGGTGCGAGTGGCGATCTTGCTCAGGCGATTGCCCATGATGTCTCCGTAAGGTTCAGTGACGATGCACGCATCACGTTTATCCATATTGCGCGCATCGCGAAAGCGTCGCCATTATATGGGCGGGAGCCCGCCTGGCGCCGGTTCGCGGGCGAACGGCGTAAAATGAAAAACCTGCTGCAGACAGGCTGCATCCGAAAGATTTGAGGAGACATCAGTGAATCATCCCGTACCGCCGGCCCCGCTGCGCCGGCCATTTCCCGCCGAGTTGCTGAACGAACTGAAGGCCGCCTTCGGCGAACGCGTGTCGGTGGCCGAAGCCGTGCGCGCTCATCACGGCCGCGACGAGTCGCCGTTCGATCCGCAACTGCCCGACGCCGTCGTCTTCGCGCGCACGACCGAAGACGTGCAAACCGTCGTCAAACTCTGCGGGCGCCACGACGTGCCGATCATTCCGTACGGCAACGGCTCATCGCTCGAAGGGCATCTGCTCGCGGTGCAGGGCGGCGTGTCGATCGATCTGTCGGCAATGAACCGGGTGTTGTCGATCAACGCCGAAGACCTGACCGTCACCGTCGAGCCCGGCATCTCGCGCAAGCAGCTGAACGAAGCGTTGCGCGACACCGGCCTGTTCTTCCCGATCGACCCGGGCGCGGACGCGAGCATCGGCGGCATGTCGGCCACGCGCGCGTCCGGCACCAACGCCGTGCGCTACGGCACGATGCGCGAGAACGTGCTCGGCCTGACGGTCGTGCTCGCCGATGGTCGCGTGATCAAAACCGGCACGCGCGCGCGCAAGTCGTCGGCGGGATATGACCTCACGCGTCTGTTCGTCGGCTCGGAAGGCACGCTCGGCGTGATTACCGAAATCACGCTGCGTCTGTATCCGCAGCCCGAAGCGGTGTCGGCCGCGGTGTGCGCGTTCCCGTCGATGGGCGATGCGGTGCGCGCCGTTATCGAGACGATCCAGATCGGCGTGCCGATCGCGCGCGTCGAATTCGTCGATTCGCTCGCGATCCGCTCGATCAATCGCCACTCCAACCTGACGTTGCGCGAAGCGCCGACGCTGTTCTTCGAATTCCACGGCACCGAGGCCAGCGTGAAAGAACAGGCCGAGCTCGTGCAGGAAATCGCCACGCAGAATGCCGGCGAAGGCTTCGAGTGGGCGACCCGGCCCGAAGACCGCAGCCGTCTGTGGAACGCGCGTCACAACGCCTATTTCGCGATGCTGCAACTGAAGCCCGGCTGCCGCGCGGTCACAACCGACGTCTGCGTGCCAATCTCGCGCCTAGCCGAATGCGTGGTCGAAACGGAGCAGGACCTGAAGGCGTCGCCGCTGCCCTGCCCGATCGTCGGCCATGTCGGCGACGGCAACTTCCACGTCGCGATCCTGATCGATCCGGACAAGCCCGAAGAACTCGAGGAAGCCGAACGGCTGAACCATCGCATCGTGCAGCGCGCGCTGCGTATGGACGGCACCTGCACCGGCGAGCATGGCGTCGGTTTGCACAAGATGGCCTTCCTGCTCGAAGAACACGGCGACATCGCGGTCGACACAATGCGCTCGATCAAGCACGCGCTCGATCCGCGCAATCTGATGAACCCGGGCAAGATCTTCGCCTGGGCGGCCTGACATAGCTCGGGCCAGGCTGGGCGCGGCAGTGTGTCAGCGGCTGCCGCGCCGGCTTCGAGTGGAGTGGCTTACCGCAGGGCCGCTTGCAACTGCCGGCTCGCATGAAGAGCCGGAACGGCGAAAGCCACGAGGAGACGAGTCACATGAACGCACCCGCTGAACTGTCGGCCGAAGTACTCGCGCAGCGTCAGCGCGAAGTCGTGCAGGCGCTGATGGCCGTGTTGCCGACCCACTGTCTGCTGTATCGCGAAGAAGACACCGTCGCGTACGAATGCGACGGCCTCGCCGCCTACCGGCGCCTGCCGCTCGCGGTCGCGCTGCCGGAAACCGAATCGCAGGTGCAGCGCATCGTCCAGATCTGCCACCGGCTCGAAGTGCCGATCGTGCCGCGCGGCGCGGGCACGGGCCTGTCCGGCGGCGCGATGCCGATTCCGCACGGCGTGGTCGTATCGCTTGCGCGCTTCCGGAAGATCGTCGAAGTCGACTCGTATGCGCGGACCGCGACCGTGCAGCCCGGCGTGCGCAATCTCGCGATTTCCGAAGCGGCGGCGCCATACGGGCTTTACTACGCGCCGGACCCGTCGTCGCAGATCGCCTGCACGATCGGCGGCAACGTGTCCGAGAATTCCGGCGGCGTGCATTGCCTGAAGTACGGCCTGACCGTGCACAACGTGCTGCGCGTGCGCGCGGTCACGATGGAAGGCGAGATCGTCGAGTTCGGCTCGCTCGCGCCGGATGCGCCGGGGCTCGATCTGCTCGCGGTGCTGATCGGCAGCGAAGGCATGTTCGCGATCGTCACCGAAGTCACTGTCAAGCTGATCCCGAAGCCGCAAACCGCGCAGGTCATCATGGCGAGCTTCGACGACGTCATCAAAGGCGGCGACGCGGTCGCCGGCATCATCGCGGCGGGCATCATTCCGGCCGGCCTCGAGATGATGGACAAGCCGGCCACGCGCGCGGTCGAGGAATTCGTCAACGCCGGCTACGACCTCGACGCGGCGGCGATCCTGCTGTGCGAATCGGACGGCACGCCCGAGGAAGTCGCCAACGAGATCGTGCGCATGACCGCGGTGCTGCGCGAACACGGCGCGACCCGCATCCAGATTTCGCGCTCGGAGGCGGAACGGCTGCGTTTCTGGTCGGGCCGCAAGAACGCGTTCCCGGCCGCCGGCCGCATCTCGCCCGACTACTACTGCATGGACGGCACCGTGCCGCGCCGCAGTATCGGACCGCTGCTCGCGCGTATCGAGGAGATGGAGAAAAAGTACCGGCTGCGTTGCATCAACGTGTTCCATGCCGGTGATGGCAACATGCACCCGTTGATTCTCTTCAACGGCAACGATCAGGACGAGTGGCACCGCGCCGAGGAATTCGGTTGCGACATCCTCGAAGCGTGTGTCGAACTCGGCGGCACGGTGACGGGCGAACACGGCGTCGGCATCGAGAAGATCAATTCGATGTGCGTACAGTTCTCGCCCGAGGAGCGCGACGCTTTTCACGCGGTCAAGCGCGCCTTCGACGCCCCCGGCCTGCTGAACCCGGACAAGGGCATCCCCACGCGTGCGCGCTGCGCCGAATACGGCAAGATGCACGTGCGCGGCGGGCTGCTGCCTCATCCCGAGCTGCCGCGGTTCTAAGCTTCATCGCTCGCATCGCGCATAATCGCGCGCCGCGCCGGCCGGCTCCTCAGGTCGCCGACGCGGCCGAGGCGATCAACGCGATCGGCGCAACACCCGGCGCTCCCCTTCGGCCAATACGCCGATGCGGGTCCGCTCCGGGTTGCCAGCGAGCCCCCGCCCGGTACAATCAATCGAAACACAACGAGCAGGACACCATGGAAGAGGACGACATCGTCGCCGTATGGTCCGAGCGCGTACGTTCGGCCAGCGCCGAGGGACGCGCGCTGCGCATCCGCGGCGGCGGCACCAAAGACTGGTATGGTCAGACGCTGGAAGGTGAAATCCTCGACACGCGCGCTTATCGCGGCATCATCGCGTACGATCCGGCCGAGCTCGTGATCACCGCGCGCGCCGGCACGCCCCTGCTGGAAATCGAAGCCGCGCTCGCCGAGCACGATCAGATGCTGGCGTTCGAGCCGCCTCACTTCGGTCCGCAGGCCACCTTCGGCGGCTGCATCGCGGCCGGCATTTCCGGTCCGCGTCGCCCGGCGGTCGGCGCCGCGCGCGACTTCGTGCTCGGCGCGGTCGTCATGAACGGTCAGGGGCAGACGCTGCATTTCGGCGGTCAGGTCGTGAAAAACGTCGCGGGCTATGACGTGTCGCGTCTGCTCGCGGGTTCGCTCGGCACGCTCGGACTGATGCTCCAACTGTCGGTCAAGGTGCTGCCGCGTCCGCAGGTCGAAGCCACGCTGAAGTTCGACATGAACGGTACCGACGCGGTGCGCAAGCTCAACGAATGGGGCGGCCGGCCGCTGCCGATCACTGCCAGCGCATGGCGCAATGGCACGCTCGCGGTGCGGCTCGGCGGCTCGGAGGCGGCGGTCAAGTCGGCGCGCACGGCGCTCGGCGGCGAGGTCGTCGATGCGGTCGAAGCCGAGCGTTTCTGGGCCGGCCTGCGCGAGCAGACCGATTCGTTCTTCGCGGCGATTCCGCCGAAAGCCGCGCTGTGGCGTCTCGCGTTGCCCACCATCACAGAGCCGCTGCAATTGCCCGGCGCGCAACTGATGGAATGGGGCGGCGGCCAGCGCTGGTGGATCACCGACACCGACGCGCAAACCGTGCGCATCAGCGCGAAGCAGGCCGGCGGCCACGCAACCATCTTCCGCAGCGGCCACGGCTACGATCGCAGCGCCGGCGTGTTCACGCCGCTACCCGCGCCGCTGATGAAAATCCATCGCGGCCTCAAACACGCCTTCGATCCGGCCCGCATCTTCAATCGCGGCCGTCTCTACTCCGACTTCTGAGCGACGCGATGCAAACCAACCTCGCGGACTTCATTCGCAATACGCCCGATGGCAACGAAGCTGACGCCATCCTGCGCAAATGCGTACATTGCGGCTTCTGCACCGCGACCTGCCCGACCTATCAACTGCTCGGCGACGAACTCGACGGCCCACGCGGGCGCATCTATCTGATCAAGCAGATGGTCGAAGGTGCGCCGGTCACGCGCAGCACGCAGGTTCATCTCGACCGCTGCCTGACCTGCCGCAACTGCGAGACCACCTGCCCTTCCGGGGTCCAATACGGGCGGCTGGTCGAGATCGGCCGCAAGCTCACCGAAGAGAAGGTCACGCGCCCGCTCAACCAGCGCTTGATGCGCCGGCTGCTCGCGAGCGTCGTGCCGAACAGCGCGATCTTCACGCCCGCGATGCGCCTCGGTCAGCACGTGCGCGGACTGCTGCCGAAAAAGCTGCGCGACAAGGTGCCCGCGCGCCAGCGTCCGCTCGAATGGCCGAGCGCGAAACACGAGCGCAAGATGCTGATGCTCGCCGGCTGCGTGCAACCGTCGATGATGCCGAACGTGAACATTGCGACCGCGCGCGTGTTCGACGCGCTCGGCATCGAAACGGTGATCGCGCCCGAGGCCGGCTGCTGCGGCGCGATCCGTCTGCATCTCGGCTACAACGACGAAGCGCTCGACGACCTGCGCGCGAACATCGACGCATGGTGGCCGTACGTCGAACAGGGCGCCGAAGCAATCGTGATGAACGCATCGGGCTGCGGCGCGACGGTCAAGGAATACGCGCACCTGCTGCGTCACGATCCGCACTATGCGGAGAAGGCGCGCCGCATCGTCGAATTGACGCGCGATGTCGCCGAGATCCTGCCGGAGTTCGAGGAACGGCTGGTCGCGATCACGCGGCGTCGCTCGGTGCACACGGTCGCGTTTCATCCGCCCTGCACGCTGCAGCATGGCCAGCAGATTCGCGGCCAGGTTGAGCAGTTGCTGAATGCGCTCGGCGTCGAAGTGCGTCTGCCCGCGGATAGCCATCTGTGCTGCGGCTCGGCCGGCACCTATTCGCTGACGCAGCCGCGCCTGTCGTACGCGTTGCGCGACCAGAAGCTCGAACGGCTGCAGGCGCAGGAGCCGCAGGTGATCGTGTCGGCGAACGTCGGCTGCATCGCGCATCTGCAGAGCGGCACATCGACGCCGGTCGCACACTGGATCGAACTGGTCGAGCACATGCTGTCCGTATAATCGGGGCATCGTCTTTCGCCGAACACCGGTTCCGTTCCATGTCCGATCTGGATCAACATCTCGCTCATCAACTCGCCGACGTGCAGCAGCGCATCGCCCGGGCCGCGCAAGCGGCCGGCCGCGATCCGCACACCGTGATGCTGCTCGCGGTCTCCAAGACGTTTCCCGCCGATGCCGTGCGCGCCGCCCATGCGGCCGGTCAACGCGCGTTCGGCGAGAACTACGTGCAGGAATCGCTCGACAAGATCGACACGCTCGCCGATCTGCGCGCGTCGCTCGAATGGCATTTCATCGGGCCGCTGCAATCGAACAAGACGCGCCCCGTCGCCGAGCATTTCGACTGGGTGCATTCGGTCGATCGCCTGAAGATCGCGCAGCGGCTGTCGGAGCAGCGGCCCGATCATCTGCCGCCGCTGAACGTCTGCCTGCAGATCAACGTCAGCGGCGAGGCATCGAAAAGCGGCGTCGCTATCGCCGAGGCGGCGCAGATCGCGCAGCAGATCGCCGCGTTGCCGAAGCTGAAGTTGCGCGGGCTGATGTCGATTCCCGAACCGGCCGACGATCTCGCTGCGCAACGCGCACCACATCGCGCGTTGCGCGAGCTGTTCGAGCGCCTGCGCGCCGACGGGCTCGCGCTCGATACGTTGTCGATGGGCATGTCGGCGGATCTCGAAGCGGCCGTGCTCGAGGGCGCGACGATCGTGCGCGTCGGCACCGCGATCTTCGGCGCGCGCGATTATTCCCACTGAAGCAGCGCCGAGCGTGCGCTGCACGCTCACTGAATTTTTCCGCGGGTGGCGCGCGCAGGCTTCCTTCATGCGCGACGCCCCCGGCGCATTTTCCGCCTCTCACCTGAACCTATCCGGACCATCATGAAAATTGCGTTTATCGGCGGCGGCAACATGGCTGCGGCGTTGATCGGCGGCCTCATCAAGCGGGGCGTCGCGCCCGCGGACCTGTACGCGATCGATCCGAACGACGACGCGCGCAAGCGCAACGAGCAGCAATTCGGCATCCGCACCGGCGCGGCCGCCGACGGCGCGCTCGCCGACTACGACGCGGTCGTGCTCGCGGTGAAGCCGCAGATCCTGAAGAGCGTTGCCGAGGCGATCGCCCCGCATCTGCGCGCGTCGCAACTGGCGGTCAGCATCGTCGCGGGCATCCGGATCGGCGATATGTCGCGTTGGCTCAATGGCCACAGCCGTATCGTGCGCGTGATGCCGAATACGCCGGCGCTGATCGGCATGGGCGTGACGGGGCTGGTGGCGACGGGCAGCGTCGACGCGGCGGGCCGCGAACTCGCGTCGCAGGTACTCGGCGCGGTCGGCGAAACCGTCTGGTTCGACGACGAAGCGAAGATCGATGCGGTAACGGCGATCTCGGGCAGCGGCCCCGCCTACGTGTTCTATTTCATCGAGGCGCTGCAGGAAGCCGCGCGCCAGCTCGGCATGGACGAAGCGCAAGGCCGCGCGCTCGCGGTCGCGACCTTCACGGGCGCCGCGCAGCTGGCGGCGAATTCCGACGAGCCGCCGAGCGTGCTGCGCGAGCGCGTGACGTCGAAGGGCGGCACGACGGCAGCGGCGCTGGCGTCGTTCGAAGCCAGCGGGATCAAGGACGCGATCGTGCGCGGCGCGCTCGCCGCCGATGCGCGCGCGAGAGAGATGGGCGACGAGTTCGGCAAGCAGTAAGTTGCGCTGCTGTTGCGGCAAGACGCTCGAGCATCTTGCCGCCGCATGTCGTGTGTGCGCAACCTTGTCGATGAAGCCGCGGATGGGGCCGCCAACGAAGGCGTAGCAGAAACGAACACGCCGTAGAACGCATCGCCCCTGTTCGATTCAGGACGAGCGTCTACGGCGTTCGGAAACTTCGAAAACAGCAGCGGTCTCGCACTCAACAAGACCGCACGCGGAAAAATTAAAACGAAGCAGCCGCGTAATGCGCGGCAATCCCCGCGAACAGCGCACCGCCAAGCCAGTTGTTGTGGCGGAACGCGGCGAAGCACGGCATGCGTTCGCGATTGCGAATCAGCGTGTAGTGGTAGATCGCGCAACCCACCGCGGCCGCCCAGCCCAGCCAGTACAGCACACCGAATCCAAGCGTCAGGCCGATGCCGACGTAAATCCCCAGCGTCACCGCGTAACACAGCATCACCGCGGCCACGTCGAAGCGGCCGAAGGTCAGCGCCGACGTGCGGATACCGATCTTGATGTCGTCGTCGCGATCGACCATCGCGTATTCGGTGTCGTACGCGACCGCCCAGAAGATGTTCGCGATCAGCATCACCCATGCGAGCAGCGGCACGTGATCCTGCACCGCGGCGAATGCCATCGGAATGCCGAAGCCGAACGCGACGCCCAGATACGCCTGCGGAATCGCAAAGAAACGCTTCATGAACGGATACGTGCCGGCGACGAACAGCGCAATCACCGACAACTCTTTGGTCAGCGCATTGAGCGGCTGGATCAGCAGAAACGCGATCAGCGACAGCCCGGTGGCTAGCGCGACCGCTTCCCACGCCTTGATCTTGCCGGACGTCAGCGGCCGGTTTTCGGTGCGCTTCACGTGACGGTCGAAATCGCGGTCCGCGTAATCGTTGATCGCGCAGCCGGCCGAGCGCATCAGCACCGTACCGACGGTGAAGATCACCAGCAGTTGCCACGACGGATGACCGCCGGACGCAATCCACAATGCGTTGAGCGTCGGCCACAGCAACAGCAGGCTGCCGATCGGCTTGTCCATGCGCACGAGGCGCAGATACAGGGGAAGTCGGGCGAACATGGGCGAATTCGGTAAGTGCGCGTTGAAGTGCGCAGTGAAGTGCGAACACGGTCCCGCTATTCTACGGGAAGCGAGCGAGCCGCCCGCTGCGCTCCCGCAAAGGCACGCTTGTGCCGCATGCAGATTCGAACGCACGACGGTGCCGCAAAAAAAAGCCTCCCCAAAGGGAGGCTTGTTCGTTTCGGAGCGCGGCGCGGGCATCGCCCACCTCGCCCTCCGATGCGACTCGACAGCCGCTCAGGCCAGCAGCGAGCGCAGCATCCACGCGGTCTTTTCGTGCGTCTGCATGCGTTGCGTGAGCAGGTCGGCGGTCGGCTCGTCGTTGGCGGCTTCCGTCGACGGGAAGATCGCGCGTGCGGTGCGCACCACGGCTTCCTGACCTTCGACGAGCTGACGGATCATGTCTTCCGCAGCCGGCACGCCATCCGCTTCCGGGATCGACGACAGCTTCGCGAATTCCTTGTAGCTGCCCGGCGCATGTACACCCAGCGCGCGGATACGTTCGGCGATCGCATCGACTGCGAGCGCCAGTTCGTTGTACTGCGTTTCGAACATCAGATGCAGCGTGTTGAACATCGGACCCGTAACGTTCCAGTGGAAGTTGTGGGTCTTCAGGTACAGCGTGTAGGTGTCGGCGAGCAGGCGCGACAGTCCCTCTGCAATCTTCTTGCGATCCTTGTCGCTGATCCCGATATTGACGTGCTGTACGGCTGCGGCTTCTTTTTTGGCCATGATGACTCCTTCGAAGAGTGATACGAACCGGTCGCGAATGACGGTCTGCAGGAACAGAGATAAAACGTTCGACAGTGTAGCGTGAAATGCTGCAAGGTTCGCGCGCCACGCACGCGCTTGTGGCCTTTATTCAATGGCAGTTTGCCGCAGATGGACTGTCATTCCGGTGTCAATTTGCGGTCACGGCGCGGCTCGTCCGCCACGGTTTCGACAGGTTTGCGGTGGCTCTGCGGTTGGTTCGCGCGAGAGACGCTCACGCCCAGACGCCTACGCTCAACCACCCAGCCCATGCAATACCTGCGCGCCGATCACCGCGAAGCCGCCCGCGACGATCGCGAAGCCGGTCATCTTGCGCAGCGCCCACACACGCCGCTCACGCAGCATGCCGCCCGCGGAGGCCATCGCGCCACTGCCTGTCATTGTCATCATCATCTGGATCACGTCCGTACTCCCGGTTCTAACCTGAACGGCGGAGCGCATTGCGCCCCACCGTCGACTGCCTTGTTACTGCTTTCCTGTTAGTGCTTCTCTAGCGCGTGACGACTCACGGCTCTTGCCTTCCTGCAACGCAGCCAGTGCAGCGACCACACCCTCCGCGTAGGCCGGATCGGCGCGGCGGAAATGCTCGATCTGACGCGCGATAATCTCCTGCGGCACGCCATCGATATGCCGCGCGATATTGCCGAACAGACGCTCACGCTGCGCCGCGTCGAACAGCTTGAACAGCATGCCCGGCTGCGTGTAGTAATCGTCGTCCTCGCGATGATCGTAACGATCGACCGCACCCGCCGCGAGCGGCGGCTCCGACGCATTCGCGTCCTGCGCGAAGTCGCCGAAACGGTTCGGCTCGTAATTCACGTTGCCGCCGAGGTTGCCGTCCGTGCGCATCGCGCCGTCGCGATGGAACGAATGCGCGTTCGGTGCGCGCGGCGCATTCACCGGAATCTGGTGGTGATTGATGCCGAGCCGGTAACGCTGCGTGTCGCCGTACGAGAACAGCCGCCCCTGCAACAGACGGTCCGGCGAGAAGCCGATGCCGGGCACCACGTTGGCCGGCGTGAACGCGGCCTGCTCGACGTCGGCGAAATAGTTCGCTGCGTTGCGGTTCAGCTCGATCGTGCCGACGTCGATCAACGGATAGTCCTTCTGCGACCACGCCTTCGTGATGTCGAACGGGTTGAAGCGATACTTCGCCGCGTCCGCTTCCGGCATCACCTGAATCGCGAAGCGCCACTTCGGGAAGTTACCCGCGTCGATGCTGTTCACGAGATCGCGCTGCGCGCTTTCGCGGTCGTCCGCGACCACCTGGCCAGCCTCGGCGTCGGTGAAGTTCTCGATGCCCTGCAGCGACTTGAAGTGGAACTTGATCCAGAAGCGCTCGTTGTTCGCGTTGATGAACGAGTACGTGTGCGAGCCGAAGCCGTGCATCTGCCGGTAGTTCTTCGGAATGCCGCGATCGCTCATTAGAATCGTCACCTGATGCAGCGACTCCGGATGACGCGACCAGAAATCCCACGCCGCGACATTGCTGCGCAGGTTCGTGTACGGATCGCGCTTCTGCGTATGGATGAAGTCCGGAAACTTCAGCGGATCGCGGATGAAGAACACCGGCGTGTTGTTGCCGACCACGTCCCAGTTGCCTTCTTCGGTGTAGAACTTGATCGAGAAGCCGCGCACGTCGCGCTCGGCGTCGGCCGCGCCACGCTCGCCGGCCACCGTCGAAAAGCGCATGAAGAGCGGCGTTTCCTTGCCGACCTCGGCGAACACCTTCGCCTTCGTGTAGCGCGAAATGTCGTGCGTGACCTTCAGCGTGCCGAATGCGCCCGAGCCCTTCGCGTGAACGCGACGCTCGGGAATCACTTCACGATCGAAGTGAGCGAGCTTTTCGAGCAGCCAGACGTCCTGCAGCACGACCGGGCCGCGCGCACCGGCGGTCATCGAATTCTGGTTGTCGGCGATGGGAGCACCAGCGGCATTGGTGAGCTTACGTTCGGACATACATACTCCTGCGTGGTTTTTGTCAAACAGAGGGAAAGCGGACGATACGAGTCAGGCGGTGCCGCGACCGGCCGACGCGTCATGGCGGCCAGCACCCGGTCGACCAGCAAGGCCACCGCGATGGTGCGCGCGCTCGTCGCGGCGAGCGTCGAGGCCGGTTGCACGTCGAGTGCGGAGATGGGCAATGAATCTGCTTGCATGACGGTGTCCTCCTGGCTTCCCGGAGCCTCAAGCGTCATGGGTGCGCCTGGGCCTTGTGGAGTAAGGGATCGGGCGATCCCTTTGAGGACACTATAACAATACTATCGAATATCTATATTTAATTAATTTTATCTATTCGATAGGTTCGCCCCCCTTTTTTCAAGACAGACTGCGCCGGGGAACTCAGCGCAGTCGTCGGCCTTCGCCTGCGGTCGTCAGTTGACCGCGGCCGGCAGTTCGAGCTTCTTGACGCCCGGCAGATCGCAGGCGGAGATCGCGTCGCAGATCGCTTCGATCGCGGGCATCCGCGTGAAGCTCTTGCGCCACGCGAGCACGACGCGGCGATCCGGCACCGGCTCGTCGAATGGAACATAGCTGAGCAGCCCCGCGTCGATTCCGCCCGCATGCGGCTTGACCTCATGCACCGACATGCGCGGCAGCACGGTGATGCCGACGCCGCTCGCAACCATGTGTCGAATCGTTTCCAGCGACGACCCCTCGAAAGTCTTCTGGATGCCGTCCGCGTTCTGCGAGAAGCGCATCAGCTCGGGGCACACGCCGAGCACGTGATCGCGGAAACAATGGCCGCTGCCGAGCAGCAGCATGGTTTCCTGCTTCAGATCGTCGGGATCGATCTTCGGGCGGTTTTCCCACGCGTGGCCCGACGGCAGCGCGACGACGAACGGCTCGTCGTACAGCGGACGCAGCATCAGGCCGGTTTCGGGAAACGGCAGCGCCATGATCGCGACGTCGATCTCGCCCTGCTTGAGCAACTCGATCAGCTTGAGCGTGTAGTTCTCCTGCAGCATCAGCGGCATTTGCGGCACGCGCTGGATCATCTGCTTGACGAGCGTGGGCAGCAGGTACGGTCCGATCGTATAGATCACGCCGAGACGCAGCGGGCCGACCAGCGGGTCCTTGCCCTGCTTGGCGATTTCCTTGATCGCGAGCGTCTGTTCGAGCACGCGCTGGGCCTGCGTGACGATCTGTTCGCCGATCGGCGTTACGCTGACTTCGCTGGTGCCGCGCTCGAAAATCTGCACGTTCAGCTCGTCTTCGAGCTTCTTGATGGCGACGGACAGCGTGGGCTGGCTGACGAAACACGCTTCGGCGGCCCGGCCGAAGTGCCGCTCGCGGGCGACCGCCACGATGTATTTCAATTCGGTGAGCGTCATTCGGGGATCAATCAGTACGAGGGATTCGATAGGTTCTAGTTATACACCTATAGGGTCGGTTCGCCAACCTTTTAGCCGTGCGACGGCCCACGTTCAGCGCTGTCCCTGACCAGGCGCAAGCCGCCCGCGGACTCACGCCTTCATCACGCCTTCAGATACTGCTCGCGCGCGCCAAGCCAGCGCGCCAGATGCTGAAGCACTACGTCCGGATACTGTTCGAGCAGCGTCGCGGCGGCCTCGCGAGCGGGCTCGATCAGGTATTGATCGTTTTCGAGGTCGGCGAAACGCAGCATCGCCGCGCCCGACTGGCGCGCGCCGAGAAACTCGCCCGGCCCGCGAATCTCGAGATCGCGCCGTGCGATCTCGAAGCCGTCGGTGGTTTCGCGCATCGTCTGCAGACGCGCGCGCGCGGTCATCGACAGCGGTCCGGTGTACAGCAGCACGCACACCGACGCCGCGCTGCCGCGCCCCACCCGTCCACGCAGCTGATGCAACTGCGCGAGGCCAAAGCGCTCCGCATGCTCGATCACCATCAGCGACGCGTTCGGCACGTCGACGCCCACTTCGATCACCGTCGTCGCGACTAGCAACTGGGTCTCGTTGCGCGAAAACGCGTCCATCACCGCGGCCTTCTCGGCGGGCGCAAGCCGCCCGTGCACGAGCCCGACCTGCAGCTCGGGCAACGCGGCCACCAGCGTTTCGTAGGTCTCGACCGCGGTCTGCAATTGCAGCGTCTCGCTTTCCTCGATCAGCGGACACACCCAGTACACCTGGCGCCCGGTCAGCGCCGCTTCGCGCACGCGGCCGATCACCTCGTCGCGGCGCGCATCGGAGACGAGCTTGGTCAGAATCGGCGTGCGGCCGGGCGGCAGTTCGTCGATCGTCGATACGTCGAGGTCCGCGTAATAGGTCATCGCGAGCGTGCGCGGGATCGGCGTCGCGGACATCATCAGTTGATGCGGCTGAAAGTCGCGCGCGCCATCGGCCGCGCCCTGCGCCTTCGCGCGCAGCGCGAGCCGTTGCGCGACGCCGAAGCGATGCTGTTCGTCGACGATCACGAGCCCGAGGCGCGCGAACTCGACCGCGTCCTGGATGATCGCGTGCGTGCCGATCACCAGTTGCGCGGTGCCGAGCGCGGCCGCCTCGATCGCCGCCCGCTTCTCCTTCGTCTTCAGACTGCCCGCGAGCCACGCGACGCTCACGCCGAGCGGCTCCAGCCAGCCGCGCAGTTTGCGCGCGTGCTGCTCGGCGAGGATTTCGGTCGGCGCCATCAGCGCGGCCTGGTAGCCGGCGTCGATCGCCTGCGCGGCGGCGAGCGCCGCGACGATCGTCTTGCCGCTGCCGACGTCGCCCTGCAAGAGCCGCTGCATCGGATGCGGCTGGGTCAGATCGAGCGCGATCTCGCCGCCGACGCGCTCCTGCGCGGCCGTCAACGAAAACGGCAACGCCTTCAGCAGACGCGCGACCAGCGCGGATTCGTCGCCGAGCTTACGGCGCGGCATCGCTGGCGCGGCGCGCGTGCGGCGCTCGTCGTGCGCGCGTTTGAGCGACATCTGCTGCGCCAGCAGCTCTTCGAACTTGATGCGCACCCACGCCGGATGCGTGCCGTCGATCAGCGCGGTTTCGTCCGAGTGCGCGCCCGGATGATGCAGCGTGCGCACTGCGTCCATCAGCGACGGCACGCCGAGCGGTTCGAGATACGCGCGCGCGACCGGCGCGGGCAGCAGTTCGGGCAGCGAGGTGCGCGCGAGCGCGTTGTCGATCGCCTTGCGCAGATACGCCTGCGACACGCCCGCCGTGCTCGGATAGACCGGCGTGAGCGCCTGCGGCAACGGCGTGTCTTCATCGACGACGCGCACGGCCGGATGCACCATCTCCATGCCGAAGAAGCCGCCGCGCACGTCACCGCGCACCCGCAGCCGCGTGCCGGGCTCCATCTGCTTGACCTGCGAGCCGTAGAAATTGAGAAAGCGCAGCACCAGTTCGTCGCCGTCGGCATCGCGCAACTTGACGAGCAACTGGCGACGCGGCCGGTACGCGATCTCGTTGTCGAACACGACGCCCTCGGTTTGCGCGATGCCGCCGGGCAGCAGGTGGCCGATCGGCGTCAGCGAGGTTTCGTCTTCGTAGCGCATCGGCAGATGCAGCACGAGGTCGATGTCGCGCTTGAGGCCGAGTTTGGCGAGCTTGTCGGCGGTTTTGACGGGGGCTTTGGCTGCGGGTTTGGCTGCGGGTTTTGCGCCGGCAGCCTTTGCGGTCGCTTTGGTTTTGGCGGTGGGCGGCTCGTCGTTGCCGTTGCCATCACCGCTGTCGGCGACGGCTTCCGGCGGATCGCCCGCGCGGCCACCGGCATTCTCGCCATCAGCGCCGACGTCGTTGCCGGCCGCCGTCACGCCAACGCCACCGCCCTCACCGTCTTGCGATGCCTCGTCATCCCGCGCCTCACCTCGCGCACTGCGGCGCCGCGGCGTGGCGCCCGCTTCGAGGGTGGCAACGGACAATCGGCGGTCGGACAAAGGCATGGGCTGCTTCGCAAGTACAATATCGGCTGCTGTCGAAAAAAACGTCGTGCCGCGCCACGTGCTGTCTCGCATGCGGGATGCGGCGCAGGGCGCACAGGCCGCTTCGGCGTCCCGCCATCATAGCCGCCCGGCTCCGGCTTCGGCTCAATTCCGTCCCAATTCGCTTCCAGTCGTTCGCATGTTTACGCTTTCCGATTTCGATTTCGATCTGCCGCCCGAGCTGATCGCGCAAGTCGCGTTGCCCGAGCGCAGCGCGAGCCGTCTGCTCGACGTGGACGCCGCGGGTGCCCCCGATGGCGCCGCGCGCCTGATCGACCGCCGCTTCACCGAGCTGCCCGCGTGCATCGCACCGGGCGATCTGCTCGTGTTCAACGATACCAAGGTGCTGAAGGCGCGCTTCTTCGGCCAGAAGGCGAGCGGCGGCAAGATCGAGGTGCTGGTCGAGCGCCTGACCGGCGAGCGCACCGCGCTCGCGCAGATCCGCGCGAGCAAGAGCCCGCAGCCGGGCACCACCGCCCGTCTCGCGGATGCGTTCGACGTCACCGTCGGCGAGCGCGTCGACCAGTTCTACACGCTGCACTTCCCCGCCGACTGCCTGACGCTGATCGAGCAATACGGCCGTCTGCCGCTGCCGCCGTACATCGAGCACGACCCCGACTCGACCGACGAAACCCGCTATCAAACGGTGTTCGCGCAGAATCCGGGCGCGGTCGCCGCGCCGACCGCGGGCCTGCATTTCGACGACGCGCTGCTCGCGAAGCTCGACGCGCACGGCGTCGAACGCGCGACGCTGACATTGCACGTCGGCGCCGGCACGTTCCAGCCGGTGCGGGTCGAGAACATCGCCGAACACAAGATGCACAGCGAGTGGTATCACCTGCCGCAGGCGCTCGCGGACAAGATCGCCGCGACCAAAGCGCGCGGCAACCGCGTGATCGCGGTCGGCACGACCTCGATGCGCGCGCTCGAAGCCGCCGCGCGCGACGCCGAAGCCGCCGGCCACCCGCTTGCGGCAGCCAGCGCGGAAACCGACATCTTCATCACGCCGGGCTATCGCTTTCGCGTGGTCGACCGGCTGGTCACGAACTTCCATTTGCCGAAGTCGACGCTGCTGATGCTGGTGTCGGCATTCGCGGGCGTCGAGACGATTCGCGCCGCGTATCGTCATGCGATCGACGAGCGCTATCGCTTTTTCAGCTACGGCGATGCGATGCTGCTTACGCGGCGCGATGCTTAAGCGGATCCAGGCACCGCTTCGACGTCTTGTAGTATTCCCAACCGCCGCGAGATCTCGTGGCGGCGTTTCCCTATCCGCGCCGGACTGTTTTCCGGTAGCACAGGAGTTATCTCAATGACCTCAGGTCATCCCTCGTCGCAACAGCCCGTCCACGAGTGCCCGGACAACGGCCTCAAATTCGAACTGCTCGGCACCGACGGCCAGGCGCGCCGCGGCCGCGTCACGCTCAATCACGGCGTGGTCGAAACGCCGATCTTCATGCCGGTCGGCACCTACGGCACCGTCAAGGCGGTCCAGCCACGCGAACTCGATGAGATGCACGCGCAGATCATCCTCGGCAACACGTTTCACCTGTGGCTGCGCCCGGGGCTCGAAACCATCGAGGCGCACGGCGGCCTGCACCGCTTCATGGGCTGGAACAAGCCGATCCTGACCGATTCGGGCGGCTTCCAGGTGTTCTCGCTCGGCGATCTGCGCAAGATCACCGAAGACGGCGTCACGTTCGCGTCGCCGATCAACGGCGACCGGCTGTTCCTGTCGCCGGAAGTGTCGATGCAGATCCAGAAGGTGCTGAACTCGGACATCGTGATGCAGTTCGACGAATGCACGCCGTACGCGACCAACAACATCCCGACCTCGCACAAGGAAGCGGCCGACTCGATGCGTATGTCGATGCGCTGGGCACAGCGCTCGATCGACGAATTCCAGCGCCTCGGCAATCCGAATGCGCTGTTCGGCATCGTCCAGGGCGGCATGTTCGAAGACCTGCGCGACGAGTCGCTCGCCGGCCTCGCGGAGAAGAACTTCCACGGCCTGGCGATCGGCGGGCTGTCGGTCGGCGAGCCGAAGGAAGACATGATGCGGATCCTGAACCACGTCGGCCCGAAGCTGCCGGCCGACAAGCCGCATTACCTGATGGGCGTCGGCACGCCGGAAGACCTGGTGGCCGGGGTGGCTGCCGGCGTCGACATGTTCGACTGCGTGATGCCGACCCGCAACGCGCGCAACGGCTGGCTGTTCACGCGCTTCGGCGACGTCAAGATCCGCAACGCGACGCACAAGAACTCGCTGCGCCCGCTCGACGAGCAATGCGGCTGCTACACCTGCCGCAACTTCACGCGCGGCTATCTGCACCATCTGCATCGCGTCGGCGAAATCCTCGGCGCGCAGTTGAACACGATCCACAACCTGCACTACTACCTCGAACTGATGCAGGAAATGCGCGACGCGATCGACGCGAAGATGTTCGACGCATTCCGCAAGCGGTTCCACGAGGACCGCGCGCGCGGCATCGAACCGGCGTCCTGAGTGCGCGGAGCGCGCGGATTGAACTGAAGAATTCGCGCGTATTTCCCTGTCGATTCAGGGCCGTTCACGATCGCTTCAGCGTCGTTCCACCGAAAAACTTACAATAAGCTTTCGTCAGTGCCGCTTCGAACTCGTCCTGGAACCTCGAAGCGGGCCTTTAAACGGTTGATCGCAAAGCCGATTCGCCGCGCCGGCGCGCGTGTGGCCGGTGGTAGAATAATCGGCTGACTTTTTTGTTAGTTTTGACTGATAACGGAGAGACCAACGTGTCGTTCATTTCCAATGCCTATGCTCAAGGCGCTGCAGCAGGTGGCATCGAATCGAACCTGATGAGCTTCCTGCCGCTGATCCTGATGTTCGGCGTGCTGTACTTCATCATGATTCGCCCCCAGATGAAACGCCAGAAGGAACATCGCAACATGCTCGCCGCGATGGCCAAGGGCGATGAAGTCGTGACGAACGGCGGCATCGTCGGCAAGGTGACGAAGGTGGGCGAAGCCTACGTCGGCATCGAAATCTCGGAAGGCACGGAAATCACCGTGCAAAAGGCGTCGGTCACGACGATTCTGCCGAAGGGCACGATCAAGTCGCTGTAAGGCCTGCTCTCCCGCGTCCGGCGCGGCCTCGCGGTCAATCAGGCAGTTTCGCCAATTGGCCGCGCTCATCGCCGGACGCATCGCATCCAAGCCAACCTTCCCGTTGGACCACTCATGAATCGCTACCCCCTCTGGAAATACGCCGTGATGCTGGTGGCTCTGGTCATCGGCCTCGTGTACACGCTGCCCAATCTGTACGGCGAAGCGCCGGCGGTGCAGGTGTCGAGCGGCAAGGCGACGGTCAGGCTCGACGCCACCACGCTCGCGTCGGTCGAAGCCGCGCTCGCCGGCAATCAGATCAAGCCGACCGCGGTCACGTTCGACAACGCGCAGAACAACGCAAACATCCGCGTGCGTCTGGCTGACACCGACACGCAGCTGCGCGTGAAGGATCTGCTGCAGAAGTCGCTGAACAGCGACCCGAACGATCCGCAGTACATCGTCGCGCTGAACCTGCAAAGCGCGTCGCCGAGCTGGCTGACCGCGCTGCGCGCACTGCCGATGTACCTCGGTCTGGATCTGCGCGGCGGCGTGCACTTCCTGCTGCAGGTCGACATGGCCGGCGCACTCAACAAGAAGCTCGATTCGGACGCCTCGGACGTGCGCACACTGCTGCGCGACAACAACGTGCGCGACGGCGGCGTGAATCGCGTGAACCAGTCGGTGGTGGTGAATCTGGCCGATCAGGCCACCGCGGACGCGGCGCTCAAGCTGCTCAGCCGCGGCGTCAGCGAACTCCAGTGGGCCTCGCAGCCGAACGTCGGCGCGGATGGCGGCGTGCAGCTGGTCGGCACGTTCACGCCGGCCGTGCAGCGCGCGGTGCAGGACGCCGCGCTCAAGCAGAACATCACCACGCTGCATAACCGTGTGAACGAACTCGGCGTGGCCGAGCCGGTGATCCAGCAACAGGGCGCGGACCGCATCGTGGTCGAACTGCCGGGCGTGCAGGACACCGCGAAAGCGAAGGACATCATCGGTCGTACGGCGACGCTCGAAGCGCGCCTCGCCGACCCGGTCAACACGCATCCGAACCCGAACGACCCGGTGCCGCCGGGCGACGAACTGTTCACGCAAGGCAACCAGGTGCCGGTGCTGCTGCGCAAGCAGGTGATCTTCACCGGCGACCGCATCATCGACGCGTCGGCGGGCTTCGACGAGCATCAGCGTCCGTCGGTCAACATCCGTCTCGACTCGGCCGGCGGCCGCTCGGTGCGCGCGGTGTCGCGCGACAACATCGGCAAGCCAATGGCAATGGTGCTGTTCGAGCGCGGCAAGGGCGAAGTGCTGACGGTCGCCACCATCCAGTCGGAGCTGGGCGACCGCTTCCAGATCACCGGTCAGCCGACCCCGCAAGCCGCCGCCGACCTCGCGCTGCTGCTGCGCGCCGGTTCGCTCGCCGCGCCGATGGAAATCATCGAGGAACGCACGATCGGCCCGAGCCTCGGCGCCGACAACATCAAGAAGGGCTTCCACTCGGTGGTGTGGGGCTTCGCGGCAATCGCCGTGTTCATGGTCGCGTACTACATGCTGTTCGGCGTGATCTCGGTGATCGGCCTGTCCGTCAACCTGCTGCTGCTGGTCGCGGTGCTGTCGATGCTGCAGGCCACACTCACGCTGCCGGGTATCGCCGCTATCGCACTCGCGCTCGGTATGGCGATCGACGCGAACGTGCTGATCAACGAGCGCGTGCGTGAAGAGTTGCGCCACGGCGCGCCGCCGCAGCTGGCGATCCAGAACGGCTACGCGCATGCCTGGGCGACGATTCTCGACTCGAACGTGACCACGCTGATCGCCGGTCTCGCGCTGCTCGCCTTCGGCTCCGGTCCGGTGCGCGGTTTCGCGATGGTTCACTGTATCGGTATCCTGACCTCGATGTTCTCGGCGGTGTTCTTCTCGCGCGGCCTCGTCAACTTCTGGTACGGCGGCAAGAAGAAGCTGAAGTCGCTGTCGATCGGCCAGGTGTGGCGCCCGCAAGCGGCCACCGCCGGTGCCTATCTGGGCAACGACGACGCCGCCAGCGACACCGCGCAGGCCATCGCCAACGCGCAGGCCAGCTCGAAGTCGAGCACGAAGGCACCGGCCGCAGCCGGCGCGCAGGGTCGCGGCAAGCCGACCGTGCGTCGCCGCAATGCGCCGGACACGCCGTCGTCGAACGACCCGACGTCGCAGAAACCGGGTTCATCCCGCTGAGTCCCGGAGAACAAGACCATGGAATTTTTCCGTTTCCGTAAAGACATCCCGTTCATGCAGCGCGCGTTGATCTTCAACATGATCTCGCTGCTGACGTTCCTCGCCGCCGTGTTTTTCCTCGTGCATCGCGGGCTGCATCTGTCGGTGGAATTCACCGGCGGTACCGTGATCGAGGTGCAGTATCCGAACGCGGCGCCGCTCGACCCGGTGCGCAACACGCTCGGCAAGCTCGGTTACGGCGACGCGCAGGTGCAGAACTTCGGCACCGCGCGCGACGTGCTGATCCGTCTGCCGCTGAAGGCCGGCTACACGTCCGCACAGCAGAGCGAACAGGTGTTGGGCGCGCTGAAGGCCGACACGCCCGAGGTGCAGTTGCAGCGCGTCGAGTTCGTCGGTCCGCAGGTCGGCAAGGAACTCGCCACCGACGGTCTGCTCGCGCTCGCGTGCGTCGTGATCGGCATCGTGATCTATCTGTCGTTCCGCTTCGAATGGAAGTACGCGGTGGCCGGCGTGATCGCGAACTTGCACGACGTGGTGATCATTCTCGGCTTCTTCGCGTTCTTCCAGTGGGAGTTCTCACTGTCCGTGCTGGCGGCGGTGCTCGCGGTGCTCGGCTATTCGGTGAACGAGTCGGTCGTTATCTTCGACCGGATTCGCGAAACCTTCCGCCGCGAACGCAAGATGAGCGTGATCGAGGTCATCAACCACGCGATCACCAGCACGATGTCGCGAACCATCATCACGCACGGCAGCACGCAGATGATGGTGCTGTCGATGTTCCTGTTCGGCGGCCCGACGCTGCACTACTTCGCACTCGCGCTGACGGTCGGTATTCTGTTCGGTATCTACTCGTCGGTGTTCGTCGCCGCGGCGCTCGCGATGTGGTTCGGCATCAAGCGCGAAGATCTGATCAAGGACAAGAAGGAACGCGTCGATCCGAACGATCCGAACGCGGGCGCGCAGGTTTGATGCACGCGTAGGAAGCTTCAGACAAAAAGGCCGGTTCTCGCGAACCGGCCTTTTGCGTTGACCTGTCCCTCTCCGCCTCTTCGGGCGTCGTCACTTCGTGGCCATACCCACGACGGCAGTTGCCGCTACATCCCTGCCCGCTCCGCTCCCTAGCGAAACCCGAGCTTGCGCCGCGCGCCGAACAGCGCCGTGATACTGATCAGCGCGGCAAACATCATGTAGTAGCTCGGCGCCGCTTTCGAACCGGTCGCGCTGATCAGCCACGCGATGATGAACGGCCCGAAGCCGCCGAAGATCGTCACCGCGATGTTATACGCGAGCGACATGCCGGTCGTGCGCGTCTGCACCGGGAAGATTTCGGACAGCAGCCCCGGCGTCGCGCCGAAGTAGCCGCTGACGAGAAAGCCGAACACGATCTGCCACACGATCAGCGTGCCAAAGCTCGGATGCGCGATCAGATACAGGAACGCCGGATAGACCAGCACGAGCAGCGCCACCGCCGCGCCCAGCATGATGCGCGTGCGGCCATGCAGATCCGACAGATGCCCGAACACCGGCGAAAACACCATCTGGATCAGCCCGGTCACCGCGATCGCTGCGAACGCGACCGACGGCGCAAGCCCCAGTTGCTTCACGCCATAAGTCGGCATGAACAGCACCAGATACGAAGACACGGTGCCGAGCACGACCACGCCCATCGCGATCACGAGGCGCAGTTTGTGCGTCGCGAAGGTATCGCGCAGCGGCGTCTGGGTCGTTTCGGCGGCGAGAAATTCGGGAGTCTCGTCGAGCTTCGTGCGGATGTAGAACGCGACCGGCCCGATCAGCAGGCCGAAGAAAAACGGCACGCGCCAGCCCCACGACGCCATCTGCTGCGGCGACAGCTGGCTCGTCAGCAACGCGCCGAAACCGGCCGCGAGCAGCGTCGTCAGCCCCTGGCTCGCCATCTGCCAGCTCGCGTAGAAGCCACGCCGCCCCGGCACGTGCTCGGCGAGAAACGCGGTCGCGCTGCCGAACTCGCCGCCCGCCGAGAAGCCCTGCATCAGCCGCGCGATCACCAGAATCAGCGGCGCGGCCAGACCGATGCTTTGATAGGTCGGCAGAATCGCGATGATCAGCGTGCCGCTCATCATCAGCAGGATCGACAGCGTCAGCGCCGCCTTGCGACCGGCGCGGTCGGCGTACGCGCCGATCACGATCGCGCCGAGCGGCCGCATGAAAAACGACACGCCGAACGTGCCGAGCGTAAGCAGCAACGACACCGTCTCGTTGCCGGCCGGGAAAAACAGCCGCGAGATCGTCACGGCGAAAAAGCCGTACACCACCAGATCGAACCATTCGAGCGCGTTGCCGATCGAGGCAGCCGCGACCGCGCGCCACGAGTTCTGCCGGCTTCCCGCGACACTTGCCGCTGTCGTTGCATTCATCCAGATCTCCTGTATCGCGCGAACTATTTATCGATCGACGCGAACGCATGACGTCCGCGCCAGCCTCACCGGCTACGCGCTCGACCGGCATGACTCCATGCGCTCTATTTAACTGAAAAAAATAAACCGACGCGAGCGACAAATATTGGATGGTGCGTCGCAGGTGGACGCGGCGAAGACGCCGCAACGCGGCAGCAAGCGCGCGACGCTCGCTACAGGCGATAAAAAACCGCTTCGTCGCGAGGCGACAGAAGCGGTTGATGGAAGCGGTTTCGTGTTGCGGTGCAGCGCGGAAGCTGCCTGCCTGTGCCTCCTTCGACAGAGGCACGAGCGGTTCATCGTCGGGCTTACTGCTTCACGCCTTCCGACTGGATATGCAGGCGCGTCTGCATGCTGAAGCCGTACTTCGCGCCGAAGTCCAGACCGAAGTCGGCACGGTTGAATTCCGTGCTCGCCTCGACGCCGCACACTTCGCGCTTGAGCACCGGATGCTGCATGCACTTGAACGAATCGATCTTCAGATTCACCGGCTTCGTGACGCCGCGAATCGTCAGATTACCTATCACCTCGACCGGCTTGTCGCCGTCGAACTTGATCTCGGTGCCCTTGTAGGTCACGGTCGGATACTTCGCGACGTCGAAGAATTCGGGCGTCTTCAGATGGTCGTCGAGCTTCGCGTTGCCGGTCTGCACCGACGCCGGATCGACGCTCACCTCGAGCGTGCCGGTCTTCGCCGCGCGATCGAGCGTCACCGTGCCGGTGGTCTTCGTGAACTTGCCGCGCCAGATCGACAGACCGCCGAAGTGATCGGCTTCGAAGCTCGGATAGGTATGGGTCGGATCGAGCATATAGGTATCGGCGGCAAATGCCCCGAGCGACAGCGACGAAGCCAGCGCACCAACAGCGATCAACATGGTCGTTTTCAATTCGTGCTCCTGTATTACGTTGAAAATCGCGGTGAAACCTGCGTTGCGAAACCCGCCGCGCCCCACGCGGCGCGGCCTACCTCATACGAACGCCACGTTACTTGTGCGCGGCGACGATATGAAACTTGATGACGACTTCGTCGGCGACCACCGAGGTGTCCTTCCATTCGCCGGTACCGATGTCGAACTGCGAGCGTTTGATCGGCAGCGCGCCGTCGAAGGTCTGCGTCGCGCCCTGCTGGCTCACGGTGACCGGCACCACGACCGTCTGCGATTTGCCCTTGATGGTCAGCTTGCCGGTCACCTTGAACTGGTTGCCGCCAGCCGGCGCGATCGCGCTCGACACGAAGGTCGCGCTCGGATACGTCTTCGCGTCGAACCACTCCTTGCCGCGCACCTGCTCGTTGTAGCTCTCGTCACCGAGGTCGTAGCTGGCGACGTCGATGTTCAGTTGCGCGCTGCCGGCCGCCGGTTTGGCCGGATCGAAGCTGACCTGCGCGGTGAACTTGCCGAACTTGCCCTCGACCGGCACGTTCATCTGTTTCGAGGTGGCCGTCACCAAGCTCTTCGCGACGTCGACCTGCGCGAGCGCCGCGCCGGCGGCGGTCAGCGACGCGGCCGCGAACGCCGCCAGCATGTAGCGATAAAACGAGACCTTCATGGTTGTCCTTATTTGAGGAAAGGGAGCATGCGCGACAGCAGCCCGTCACGGTCGACCAGTTGATGCTTGAGCGCGGCCACCACGTGCAGCGCGACCAGCACGAGCAGCGTGTAATTCAGCGCGATGTGCAGGTTCTTCAGCACTTCCTTGAGCTGCGGGTCGGGCGCGATCAGGCGCGGCAGCGGAATCAGCCCGAGATAGACGACCGGCACGTTGGCCGCCGAGCTGTACAGATAGCCGGACACGGGAATCGCGATCATCAGCACGTACAACAGCAGATGCACGAGATGCGCGGCGCCGCGCTGCCAGGTGGGCATGCGGCGCGGCATCGGCGGCGCGGCGTGGGTCGCGCGCCACAGGATGCGCAGGATCGCGAGCGCGAACACGGTCACGCCGATCCATTTATGCCAGGAGAAATAGCGCAGCTTGGTGGGCGTGAAGCCCGGGATATCGGTCATCACCCAGCCAAGCGCGAAGCCGCAGACGATCAGCAATGCGATCAGCCAGTGAAACGCGATGGCGGTCCGTGTGTACGACTCCCGGTTACCGAACGATGGATTGAGTGTCATGACAGGTCAACGCTGGCTGGTAGAAGTTAACGGTGCGGCGCGCCCGGCTATTCCGCGCTGCGTGCGGCGGCGCCTCGGTGGGGCCTGCTACAGCCGCCGCTACCGCTGATGCCGCCTATGCCGTCTATGCACACCGCATCGGCGGTATCGACGGACGCACGGACGACGCGCGGCTCAAGGCCGCCATGCTACCCGAAGCGCGAGAAGCTGGCTGCAGCGGCGTTGGCCGGACAGGTCCGATTTTTGCAGCGCAGCGCCTCGGCGGCGCCAGCAAGCCTGAACAAATCGACAGACAAAGCGGTCAGAGCGCGCGGCGCGGACGAGCCTGGCCACGGCCCGGCACCGTTCCGGGCGCCGCGCGATTCATGCGGTGCGCGAGGCCGCGTTTGGTACTATTGCTCCCACTCCGCCTGACTCGTCCCAGAGAACAGGCCTTGCACGCCGCTACTCAAGTCGCCACTCATGTCGTTAGGTCACCTGCTGCATGGAACATGACAACCTGATCGCGTGCCATGAATGCGACACGCTGTTCCGCAAGCCACGGCTTGTCGGGCGCACCGCCGCGCGCTGTCCGCGCTGCGGCGCGACGCTCTATCGCGGCGTATCGCGTAAGCTCGACGCAATCTGCGCGATGACGCTCGCCGCGCTGATCACCTTCCTGATCGCGCAGGGCTTTCCGATCGTCGAACTCGAGACCAACGGCATCACCTCGCAGACCACGCTGTTCGGCGCGCTCGTCGCGCTGTGGGGCGAGGACATGGAAATCGTCGCGGTGATGGTGTTCTGCTCGACCATTCTCTTTCCGCTCACCGAACTCGTCGCGCTGCTGTATGTGCTGGTGCCGCTGCGCGCCGGCTACGTGCCGACCCACTTCAACCGCGTGCTGCGCGCGATCCAGTTCGTGCGGCCGTGGGGGATGATCGAAGTCTTCATGCTCGGCGTGCTGATCACGATCGTGAAGATGGTGAGCCTCGCGCGCGTGATTCCCGAAGCGGCGCTGTTCGCGTTCGGCGCGCTGACGCTGATGTTCGCGGTCGTCGTCACATTCGATCCCGCCGTGCTGTGGGACATCGCCGACGAACTCGGCGGCCGCGACGACCGTCCGTTGCCGCGCACCTCGGCCGATAGCGCGGCCGCCGCGCTCGGCACGCCGATGGCGCCGGGGTCGCCGATACCGCCAGAGTCGCACGGCGCGCAGACCGCGCCGCCGCCCGACATCACTACGAGCAACGGCAACGCCACCGGCCCGTCCAATGGCCCATCCGGCAACGCCCCGCCCGGCCTGCCGCCCACGCCGCGCGAAGGATGAGCCCGCGATGAAATACGTCACCGCGAAACGCGCGGGCCTCGTCTCCTGTCATTCGTGCGGACGCGTCGAAACGCGCATCCGCTCGGTCACGCCGCAGCACTGCGGCCGCTGCGGCGCGCCCCTGCACTCGCGCAATCCCGACAGTCTGATGCGCACATGGGCACTGCTGATCGCCGCCGCGCTGCTGTATATTCCGGCCAACCTGCTGCCGGTGATGCACACGTACTCGCTGCTCGGCGCCGAAGACGACACCATCATGAGCGGCGTCGTCTATTTCTGGACCTCGGGCGACTGGCCGCTCGCGGTCATCGTGTTCATCGCCAGCATCATGGTGCCGATGCTGAAACTCAGCGTGCTGGTGCTGCTCACCGTCACCGCGCAGCGCCGCTCGCGCTGGCGGCCGCAGCAGCGCACCACGCTGTACCGGATGGTCGAGCGGATCGGTCGCTGGTCGATGCTCGACGTGTTCGTCGTCACGCTCACCGTCGCGCTGGTGCGCTTCAAATCGCTGGCCGTGATCACGGCCGGGCCGGGCGCGATCGCGTTCGGCGCGGTCGTGATCCTGACCATGATAGCTTCCATGCAATTCGATCCACGGCTCATCTGGGACCCCGTGGAAAGCAGCACCCCAACACCTCAGGATTCTGACCATGACTAGCCCGCAAGGACCGACGCCCGCTTCCGAAGACGCGCCGCGCAACGATTCGAACGGACCCAGACTGCCGCCCCAACTGCCGGACCCCGACATCGAACCGCGCAGCCGCTGGCTGCCGTCGCTCGTCTGGGTGATTCCGCTGATCGCCGCGCTGATCGGTATCGCGCTCGTGATCAAGTCGGTGACCGAGCGCGGGCCCGTGATCACGATCAGCTTCATCAGCGCGGAAGGGCTGGAGCCGGGCAAGACCAAGGTCAAGTACAAGGACGTCGACGTCGGTTCGGTGAAGACGATCACGCTGTCGAGGGATCTGTCGCACGTGCTCGTGCAGGTGCAGTTGACCAAGGAAGGCGAGAACTTCGCGGTCAAGGATTCACGCTTCTGGGTGGTGCGCCCGCGGGTCGGCGCGAGCGGCGTGTCGGGCCTGACCACGCTGCTCTCCGGCGCGTACATCGGCACGGACGCCGGCCGCTCGACCGATACCGAGAAGAACTTCGTCGGCCTCGAAACGCCGCCGCCCATCACCGGCGACCAGAAGGGCCGCCAGTACACGCTGCATGGCGACTCGCTCGGCTCGATCGACATCGGCTCGCCGATCTTCTACCGGCGCGTGCAGGTCGGCCAGGTGGTCGGCTTCTCGCTCGATAAAGACGGCACCGGCGTGACGATGCAGGTGTTCGTGTCGCAGCCTTTCGACCAGTACGTCGGCACCAACACGCGCTGGTGGCACGCGAGCGGCGTCGATCTGCGGCTCGATTCGAGCGGCTTCAAGCTGAACACGCAGTCGCTCGCGACGGTGATCGTCGGCGGTCTGTCGTTCCAGTCGCCGCCGGGTCAGAACATGGGCCCGCAGGCGCCGAACAACCAGACCTTCCGCCTCGGCTCCGACGAAGTGGACGCGATGCGCGAACCGGACGGCGTGCCGCTGCGCGTCGTGATGAACTTCAACCAGTCGCTGCGCGGTCTGTCGATCGGCGCGCCGGTCGACTTCCGCGGCATCGTGCTCGGCCAGGTGACCAACATCGGCATCGACTACGATCCGAAGACCCGCAGCTTCACGATGCCGGTGACGATGAACGTGTATCCGGACCGCCTCGGCAAGCGCTTCCGCGAAAACGCGCCGCAGCCCGGCTCGCTCGCCGGTCAGACGCTGCTCGAACAGCTGGTCAAGCACGGCCTGCGCGGCCAGTTGCGCACCGGCAACCTGATCACGAGCCAGCTGTACGTGGCGCTCGACATCTTCCCGAAAGCGCCGCCGGCCAAGGTCGACGTGACGAGCGATCCGCTCGAACTGCCGACCATCCCGAACACGCTCGACGAGTTGCAGCTGCAGGTCGCGGACATCGCGAAGAAGCTCGACAAGGTGCCGTTCGACCAGATCGGCGACAACCTGAACAGCGCGCTGAAGAACGCCGACCAGCTGTTCGCGCGGCTGGACAAGGAAGTCGTGCCGCAGGCGCGCGACACGCTGACGGCCGCGAAGCAGACCTTCAGTTCGGCTCAGCAGACCTTGCAGCAGGACTCGCCGTTGCAGTCCGACGTTCATCAGGCGTTGCAGGAACTGACGCGCACGTTGCAGTCGCTGAACGCGCTGTCGGATTACCTGGAGCGTCATCCCGAATCGCTGTTGCGCGGTAAATCAGGAGATAAACCATGATGTTTGCCCGGCTCCCCCGTCTGCCGCGCGGCACTGTGCGTCGTGCGGCCCTTGCCGGCGCGCTGGGCGCGGCGATGCTGCTGGCGGCGTGCTCGTCGCCGTCGAGCCGTTTCTATACGCTGGGCGGCGCCGATCCGGCCGCCGCGAACGGCGCCACGCCGGCGGTGGCGCGCACCGCCGCCGCGCCCGCGTGGCTGATCGAAGTCGCACCGGTCAACGTGCCGCCGCAGGTGTCGAGAAACCAGCTGGTCGTGCAGACCGGCCCCACCCAGGTGCAACTGCTCGAACAGGAACGCTGGGCCTCGCTGCCCGGCGACGAAATCCGCCGTGCGTTGTCGACCGATCTGACGCAGCAGCTCGGCACCCTCGACGCGTTCGGCACCGCGCATCCCGACGATGTCGCCGTGTACCGGATCGCGATGAACGTGCAGCGCTTCGAGTCGTGGCCCGGCTCGCATGCGTTGATCGACGCGGTGTGGAGCGTGCGGGCCGTGCGCAGCAATGCGGTGATGACCTGCCGCAGCGTGGTCAGCGAAACGGTCGGCGGCGGCTACGATGCGCTCGTCGATGGACATCGGCGCGCGCTCGCGGAAGTGTCGACGCAGATCGCGGCCGGCGTGCATGCGATGGCCGCGGCGAATAGCGGCGCTACCACTGGCCGGGCGGCGTCGGCGGCGAAGCCCGCCGCTGCGGTCGCGGTGCCGCCATGCCCGTCCGCGACCAATGGCGCGGCAGCCGGCGCCTGACAGCGTCGGCGGGTGGATCGGACGAGTCTGTACGCGAGGGTGTGCCCGAGCGTGCTTCTCTGATCCACATCAATTTATATTGCATCGTTGTGCAACCGTTGTGTGACGCTGGTCGTCCAAGCGATGCAAAACATGCAGCAACCGGCGTGGCCCGGCTGAACCGCCGGACCACGCAAGCCGCGTCCCTTCATCACCCCACCGACCAAGCTCGCAGGCGTGCGGCCCGCGAGCGGATTTGCGCGGCGTCGGCACGACATTTCGTCCCGCACGCCTCGGCAGGAAAAACCCATGTTCGACTCAATCAAACGACTCATCAAAAAATGGCGGGCGTCGCGCGACGGCGGCCATCAGCTCGACGCGCTGCTCGCGATCGCGGATAAAACCGCACCCTACGCGGAGCGCAGCGAGTGGCTGATCGAACTCGCGCACTGGATCCGCCGCGGTCACGCGGTGCGCCCCGGCGCGGCCGAGGCCGAGCCCGACGAAGCGCCGGTCGCGCAGTCGAATCCGGCGCACACGCGCATCCGTTATCTGCTGCACGTGCTCGACCGCAATCCCGCATGGAAGGCGAACGTCGCCGGCATCCTGCGCGCGCTGCTGCGCGAAAGCGACGGCCTGTCGCTGCTATGCGACGCCGGCATGCCGGTGCACTCGGGCCTCGTCGGCGCGGTGTTCGAGCGCGTCGAAGCAGCGATGATTCCTCCCGCGCCGAACCGCCGCGACCTGCAATCGATCGTCACGCTGATGTTCGGCTCCGAGCTCGACGCCGCGTGGATCGACACGCTGCCCACCGATCTGCTCGTGCGCATTCACGCGCTGTTCGACTACGCGCCCGACGCGGACGACGCCCACGACAGCACGCCGTTCTCGCTCGACCTGCTGGCCGCGCTGCACAACCTCACCTGCCAGATCAGCTCGACGGGCCTGTCGCAAACCGTGCGCAGCCGTCTCGGCGGCGATAACGACACGCGCACCGCCGACACCAGCGACGTACGCGTCGCGATGGAAAGCCAGCCGTTCTACCGCCTCACCCGCGCGATGCTCGCGGTCGAAGCCGCGCATCAGGAGTACGCGGCGGGCGGCCCGCAGGAACCGCTGCTGCGCGAGGTCAACTTTCTGCGTCTGCTGCTCGACGAATGCCGCGGCGCGACCAACAACGTGTTCGCGCATCTGTATCGCAACGGCGTGAGCGTCGACATCGTGTTTCAGGTCGAGCGGATGCGCATGCGCATCGAACGCGCCGAGCATCTGCTCGATGCGTGGATGGCGCAGCACGATCCGCACGCGGCCGCGCGCCTGACCGCCGAGCTGGTGCGCGCGAATCACGCGAGCCAGAGCGTCGCGCACCTCGCGCGCAGCAATTTCTCGCTGCTCGCGCGCAAGGTCGTCGAGTACAGCGCCGACACCGGCGAGCACTACATCGCGCGCGATCGCGCCGAGTATCTGAAGATGATGCGCATGGCCGCGGGCGGCGGACTCGTCACGGTGGTCACCGTGTGCGTGAAGTTCGCGATCACCGGCGCGCATCTGCAGTCGATGATCGAGGGCCTGCTCGCCGGCATCAACTACGCGGCGAGCTTCCTGCTGATGCACTTCCTGCACTTCTCGCTCGCCACCAAGCAGCCCGCGATGACCGCGCCGACGCTCGCGCGCGAACTCGACGACGTCGACACGCAGGCGGGTGTCGACAGTTTCGTCAGTTCGGTGACCGCGCTGATGCGCACCCAGGCCGCGGCGGTGCTCGGCAACGTGCTGCTGGTGTTTCCGGTGTGCCTCGGCGTGGATCTGGCGTGGCACGCGCTGTTCGGCACGGACCTGATCTCGTCGGAGAAGGCGCTCGCCACCCTGCGTTCGTTTTCGCTGATCGGGCCCACGCCGTTCTACGCGGCGCTGACCGGCGTGCTGCTGTGGTCGTCGAGCCTGCTCGCGGGCTGGGCGGACAACTGGTTCATCCTGCACCGCGTCGCCGATGCGCTCGCCTACAACCGGCGCCTGCGCATGACGCTCGGCGTGGCCGGCGCCGAGCGTCTCGCACGCTTTTGCCGCACCAATGTCGCGGGCGTAGTCGGCAACATCACGCTCGGCCTGATGCTCGGTCTCGTGCCAGCGATCCTCACCGCGTTCGCGTTCAGCTTCGAGGTACGTCACGTGACACTCAGCGCCGGATCGATCGGCGTGGCGCTCGGCGTGCTCGGCGAAAGCGCGCTGAAACTGCCGGAATTATGGTGGGCGGTGGCGGGCGTCGGCAGCATGGCGATTCTCAACGTCGCGGTGAGTTTTGCGCTGGCGTTCTATATGGCGGTGAAATCGCGCGATTTGCGCCGCAATGCGGTGCGTTCGCTGCGCGGCGCGATCTGGCAGCGGGTCCGGCGGCGTCCGTTGGAACTGGTCTGGCCGGTGAACGGGGCGCCGCACCCCGACCGCGTACAATAGCGCCTTATCCAACGCCTTGCGGCAACCTCAATGTCCTTCGATTTTTTCCTTCCGTGCCCGCGCGGGCTTGAAGCCTCGCTCGCGGCCGAACTCGCCGAAATTGCCGCCAACCATCTGAACGGCGCCGCCTTCACGGCCGGCGCCCAGGTGCCGGGCGGCGTACATTTTCGCGGCGGCTGGGCCGCCGGCATGGCCGCCAACCTGTATTCGCGCCTCGCGAGCCGCGTGCTGCTGAAGATCGCGCATCGGCCGTATCGCAGCGAGCAGGACATCTACGCACTCGCCGTCGAGCAGCGCTGGGAGCAATGGTTCTCCGCGCACGAAACGCTGCGTGTCGACGTCACCGCGATCAAGTCGCCGCTGCGCAGCCTCGAATTC
The DNA here is from genome assembly GCF_012927125.1 of Paraburkholderia antibiotica. Classification (GTDB taxonomy): domain Bacteria; phylum Pseudomonadota; class Gammaproteobacteria; order Burkholderiales; family Burkholderiaceae; genus Paraburkholderia; species Paraburkholderia antibiotica. The sequence goes on along the minus strand of NZ_JABBFZ010000003.1, from coordinate 136,785 downwards.
ACGACGCTGCGCGTGAAGGATGCGATCTGCGACCGTCTGCGCGAAAAGAGCGGCGCGCGCCCGAGCATCGATACCGCGATGCCCGACGTGCGCGTGTTCGCGTTTCTGACCGCGACCGACTGCACGCTCTATCTCGACACCTCGGGCGATCCGCTCTTCAAGCGCGGCTGGCGTCTCGACAAGGGCGCGGCGCCGCTGCGCGAAAACCTCGCGGCGGGCATCCTGCGCCTGACCGGCTGGCAGGCCGGCACGCCGCTGTATGACCCGATGTGCGGCAGCGGCACGTTCCTCGCGGAAGCCGCGCAGGTCGCGCTGAATATCGCGCCGGGCGCCGAGCGCCGCTTCGGCTTCGAGAAGCTCAAGCAATTCGACTCCAAGGCATGGCGCGAGCTGAAAAACGCCGCGCTCGACGCGAAGAACGCCGCGCGCGGCTCACGCGCCGATCTGCAGATTTTCGGCAGCGACATTTCGAGCAACATGCTCGATAAGGCACGCGCGAACTTCGAGCGCGCCGGTCTGCCGTCCATCCAGTTGAAGCAGCTAGACGCGCGCGACATGACGCCGCCGTCGTCGGCGCCGGGCATCCTCGTCGCGAATCCGCCATATGGCGAACGGATCGAAGTGCGCGGCCGCAATGCGCGCGGCGAGTTGCGCGAAGGCCGCGGCCAGCGCGAGCAACGCGACGACGACAGCTTCCGCCGCATTCAGGAAGAAGCGCCGGACAGCGAGTTTTTCCAGCTGTTCGGCAACGCGCTGAAGCAGCGTTTCACGGGCTGGCACGCGTTCGTTCTGACCTCGGATCGCAAGCTGCCGGGTCAATTGCGGTTGCGCGAATCGACGAAGACGCCGCTCTTTAACGGCGCGCTCGAATGCCGGCTGTTCCGCTTCGATCTGATCGCGGGCAGCGTGCGGCAACGGCCGCAAAGCGATACACCGGCAGCCTGAGCCGGCACGCTTTCGCCTCATGCGGCGTGGTTGTCGATAGATCGCGACAACCACGCACGCTCTCCGACTCCTTCCGTCAGACCACCGGCGAATCCGCCGTCATCACCCGTGCGGACGTGCGTTGCGACTGCGACGCCTCGGCATCCGCGCGACGCAGCGCGGCCGGCAACAGCGGCACCAGCACGAGCCCGAGCACCGACGCCAGAATCGCGACGAAGAACCCCGACGACGCCTTGCCCGTCGCGGACTCGGCAAGCCCGTACGCATACGGGCCGACGAACGCGCCGATCAGCCCCAGCATGTTGATGAACGCGAGCCCCGCCGCCGCGCCGAAGCCCTGCATGCGTCCCATCGCGATGGTCCAGTACAGCGTCAGCACGCCCTTGCCGAAGAACGCGAGAATCGCCAGCAACGCGATCCGCACCACCAGCGTCGGTACCAGCAGGAACAACACCGAACCGGCGATCAAACCGAAAGTCAGCAGCCCCAGCAACAGACAATCGCGTTGCAGCCAGCGCTGAATGCGCGGCACGCCCAGCACGCCGATCACCGAGCCGACGCCGATCGCGCTCGACAGCGCGCCGACCAGCAACGGCGTCTTCACATGCATCTGCTGCACGATCGCCGGCGTGAAGAAGATCAGACCGATGAACGCGATCTGGTTGAAGAAATAGATCGCGCCGATCAGCGTGACGAACGGCTTCAGCAACGCCTGCTTCAGCATCGCGAGCGTGATCCGGCTCGCGTCGTGGCCGCCGCCGGTTCCGGAGCTCACCGCGCGCGCGGTCAGCAGGTCGGCTTCCTGTTTCGAGAGCCAGCGCGCGTCGTGCGGACGCTCCGGCAGCTTGAACCACAACAGCACGCCGACGAGGATCGACGGCACGCCTTCGGCGAGAAACATCCATTGCCAGCCGTGCAGACCGAAGCTGCCGTCGAGCTGCATCAGCGCGCCGCCGACCGGATTACCGATCAGCAACGCGAGCGCCGGCGCGGTATAGACCCAGCCGACCGCGATCGAGCGGTCTTCCTGCGCGAACCACAACGTGATCATGTACATCAGCGCCGGAAACAGCCCGGCTTCGGCCGCGCCGAGCAGCATCCGCATCACGTAGAACGAGGTCTCGCCGCGCACGAACATCATCGCGGCCGACAACGCGCCCCACGTGATCGCGATCCGCACGATCCAGCGGCGCGGACCGAAGCGGTGCGCGGCCAGGTTGCTCGGCACTTCGAGCAGCGCATAGCTGAGAAAGAAAATGCCCGCGCCGAAACCATAGGCGGCGGCCGACAGACCGAGATCGATCGCCAGCTGGCTTTTGGCGATCGACACGTTGGTGCGGTCCAGATACGACAGCAGATAAATCAGGCACATCAACGGAATCAGACGCAGCATCGCTTTGCGCGTCGCCGCGCGATGCAGGGCATCCGCCGATGCGGTCACAGGGGTACTCATCGATATGTCTCCAGCGATATTCGAATCATGTTGTTGTAGAGCCGTCGGGCGCGTAGCCCGCGACGATGCGCGGCCGATGAAGCCGGGCCGGCCTCCGGCGAGAAACGCTCAGGCAGGAACCGCTCGGGCACGAGCCGGACTGGTCGTGCCGCGTCCCCCGCGTGGCGGCCACGCGTCCCTTCACAGGCGAGAGAAAGGGCTACGTGTGGCGGGGGGAAATCACGGCAGGCGCGCGCTTGCCGTGAAGCGCACTTTGAAGGCATCGCCGGCGATTGACAAAGACCTTTTTGCGATGGAAAGCCATGCTTTGAGGGGATAGCTCGGGCACAGGCATGCCGTGCGTGGTTGGGCTGGGCTCGCGACCTGCGCCTCACCTCGACAACGCACGCTCTCCACTCACGCAACGCGCCGCAACGCAACGCGATACGGCGCGACGTAAAGCAACGCAACCCGCTCCTATTCGTCCGCCACCGAAAGCCCCGCGCCGTGCTCGCTGTCGCCGAGCCACGTCGCGTAGTCCTTCCACGCGCCGTCGACCACGAGATCGCGCACGTTGTCGCGCACCACTTCGGCCATCGTGCGCACGAGCCGCGACGCGCGCTGTTCACGCAACGTCGCGAGCGACACGATCGAGCGGATCGCCGGACGCTCGATCGGCAGCGCGCACAGATCGCCGCGCTCGACTTCCTCCTGGATCGCCGTGTAGGTCAGCAGCGAATAGCCGAGCCCGCGCTTCACCAGCGCCTTGGTCAACGTCACGCTGTCGACTTCGAGAACGATGCGCAGATGCACACCATGCTGCACCGCCGCCTGTTCGAGCACGCGACGGTTCGCATGCGGAAAGCCTGGCACGATCAGCGGCAACTCGGCGAGATCGCGAATGCGCAGCGGCTCGCCGCCGCGTCGCTCGATCACGGTATCGTCCGGCGGACCGACGATCACCATCGCTTCGCTGCACAGCGGCAGCACGTCGAAGGCTTCGAGCGCCGGCTGGTTGTAGACGATCGCCAGATCGACGCGTCGATCGAGCAGCCATTCCTGCAGCGAACTGCTGAGTCCCTCGCGGATATGCAGCCCCACCGCCGGCCAGCGTTCACGAAACGCTTCGACGATCGGCGCCGACACGCGCACGCCCACCGCCGGCGGCAAGCCGAGTGCGATATGCCCGCTCAGCCGGTCGGACGACGCCCGCACGTGTTCGCCCGTCTGCGTGACGAAGTTGATGATCATTTCCGCGCGTTCGAGCAACTGCGCGCCGCCGCTCGTCAGACGCACGCCGCGTCCATGCCGCACGAACAGCGCGATGCCCAGTTCTTCCTCGAGCTTGGCGATCTGCCGGCTCAACGCCGGCTGCGCGACGTACAGTTCCGCGGCCGCGCGGCTGAAGCTGCCCACTCGCGCGATATGCACGAACGAGCGCAATTCCTTGATTTCGATGATCGTCTCCCGGTGCGTCGCGTGTCCCCACGCGAGCTATGCTTTTGGAGCATAGATTTCCATCAGAAAAAGGTTTTTGTCAATAGCTCGTGCGCGCGGCACAGTATCGAAAAACGGAGACATCCTTTCGTGAACTCGCTTTCAGAGCCCTTTACCGCGCTATCGCTCACGGATAGCAATCAGGCATGGATCGACGCGGCAGGCGTCAGCCTGCGCTACGTTCTCGACGGTTGCGACACGGCGGAACCGGTCGTGCTGATTCATGAACTCGGCGGCAGCGTCGTCAGTTGGGACGCGATCGCGCCGGCATTGCAAACGTCGCACCGCGTGCTGCGCTACGACCAGCGTGGCCAGGGCGAATCGGAGAAAGTGCGCGCGCGGTTCTCGCTGGCCGATCAGACCGACGATCTGCGCACGCTGCTCGATGCCGTTGCACCGGCTCGACGCTGGTGGCTGGTCGCGGCGGCGGCCGGCGCGGCGATCGCGGTGGACTACGCGACGAAGTACCCGGCGCGCGTCGCCGGCATCGTGATGTGCGCGCCCGCGCTGGACGTCGATATGTCGCGTCGCGACTATTTGCGCGAACGTGCGGAGCGCGCGCGCCGCGACGGCATGCGCGCGATCGTCGACGGTACGCTCGCGCAGTCGTGGCCGCCCGTGCTGCGCGACGACCCGCAAGCCTTCGAGCGTTATCGCGCGCGTCTGCTGGCCAACGATCCGGTCGGTTACGCGCTCGCCAACGACGCGCTCGCCGATCTCGATCTGAGCGCGCAATTGCCGGCGCTGCGCTGCCCTTGCCTGCTGCTCGCCGGCGAGCACGATCTGCAGCGCCCGCCCGCGCGCGTCGCCGCGCAAGCCGCGCGGATTCCGGACAGCGTATTCGCGACGGTGCCGGCCGGTCATCTGATGGCGGTGCAACGCCCCGCCGACGTGCTCGCGAAAATCCACGCGTTTATCGACGGAGACCGCCCATGAGCGAAGCCAACCGATCCGCATTGCTGATGGTGTCGATGGAGCCGCCCGCGTCGCTCGAAGAGGAGTTCAACGACTGGTACGACACCGAGCATTTTCCGCAACGGCTCGCGTTGCCGGGCTTCCTGTCGGCGTCGCGCTGGGTGTGCATCGACGGCTGGCCGCGCTGGATGGCGCTCTACGATCTCGCGTCGATCGATGCGCTGGAGAGCGACGCGTACCGCAGCGTGTCCGGCGCGCAGTCGACGCCGTGGAGCCGCCGCGTGTTGCCGCGCACCGTGGGCCGCTCGCGCGTGGTGGCCGTCGCGCTCGCGGGCCACGATCGCGTGCAGTACGAAGCGCACGCGGTCTGTCGTCTGCTCGCGATGAGCGTGCGGTTGACGCCCGGCGCGGCGTCGGCGGAAGCGGTCGTCGCGGCGGTGCGCGAATCGCTGGCCGCGCGCGGCGACCTGTTGCAACTACGCGGCTTCGTCGAGAACGACACCACGCTGTGGCTATTCGCGGCGTTCGACTCGCCGGCCAGTGCGACGCTCGCCGCGCAGATCGGCCGGCCGTGCGGCTGCGGCATCGGCAGCTTCAACGTGTATGCGCCGTATCAGCGCAGCAGCTACTGAGCGCGACGCGCGGCGATGCAGTAACGCAACGATGCAGTAAAAGCAGTAGCAAAAAAATTACGACTCACCGGAGACAGAGATGGCCCAACTCAGGAAACTGCACGTGCAGGTGCTGCTGGCGCTCGTGCTCGCGGTGGTGCTCGGCGTGCTGGCGCCGGCCACCGCGATCGCGATGAAGCCGCTCGGCGACGCGTTCATCGCGCTGCTGCGGATGCTGCTCGCGCCGATCGTGTTCTGCACGGTGGTGCACGGCATGTCGCACGTACAGGACATGCGCAAGCTCGGCCGGCTCGGCGCGAAAACGCTGATCTACTTCGAGGTGGTCAGCACCTTCGCGATGTTCGTCGGCCTCGTGCTCGTCAACGTGTTCAAACCGGGCGTCGGCATGCATGCGGCGCACCTCGAAAGCACCGGCAAGATCGCGCAGTTCGCGGCGTCGGCCGCGCATATGACGGTCGGCGATTTTCTGCTCGGCATCGTGCCCGCGACGCTGGTCGGCGCATTCGCGACCGGCAACATCCTGCAGGTGCTGTTCATCGCGATTCTGGCCGGCATCGCGCTGAATCTGTCGGTCGGCCGCGATTCGATTCTGTTGCGCGGCGTCGGCGAAGCGCAGCGCGTGCTGTTCACGATTCTCGGTTTCATCATGCGTCTCGCGCCCCTCGGCGCATTCGGCGCGATGGCCGCCGCGGTGGGCAGCTACGGCGGCGCCACGCTGCTCTACCTGATGAAGCTCGTGCTGCTCTACTGGGCCGCCTCGATCGGTTTCGTGCTGCTGGTGTTCGGCGGCATCACCGCGTCGTGCGGCGTGTCGATTTTCGCGGTGCTGCGGCTGATTCGCGAAGAATTGCTGCTGGTGTTCGGCACGGCTTCGGGCGAAGTCGCGTTCCCGCGTCTCGTGCAGAAACTGCAGCAGGCGGGCTGCGACGAGATGGTGGTCGGCTTCGTGCTGCCGGCCGGCTACAGCTTCAATCTCGACGGCACCGGCATCTACATGGCGATGGCGGTCGGCTTCATCGCTCAGGCCACCGACACGCCGTTCTCGATCAGCCAGCAGATCGCGCTGCTCGGCGTGCTGATGCTGACCTCGAAGGGCGGCACCACGGTCGCGGGCGGCGCGTTCATCAAGCTCGCCGCGACGATGGAATCGCTGCGCGTGCTACCGCTGGGCGGGCTCGGACTGCTGTTCGGCATCGACCGTCTGATGGCGACCTGCACCGCGCTGACCAACATGATCGGCAACACGGTCGCCGTGATCGCGCTGGCGAAATGGGAGCACGCGTTCGACATCGACGCGTTTCGCGCGTGGCGCGACACGCATGCGCCGACGTCCCGTCAGCTCGACACGCCCCCCACGTCCGACCCGCGACACGACGCTCACGAGCAGCGCGCGGCGACACTCGCGTCGCCCCGCTCGTCGACGAAATAAGCGTTACCTCACTTCAACTTCATGCAGTGGGTGCCGCCTGAACCACACCGGCACGCCACCTGCGCAACCCTCACGCAACTCTCACGCAACCCAAGGAACTTCGATGAAACGCATTGCCGATCTCGATCCCGACCAGATGACGCCGGCGCAGCGAGGCGTCTACGACGCGATCGCCAACGGCCCTCGCAAAGGCGTGCGCGGACCGCTCGCCGTCTGGCTGCATCGGCCGGAACTCGCGCAGCACGCGCAGGCGCTGGGCCGCTATTGCCGCTATGACACGACGCTGCCACCGCGCCTGTCGGAACTCGCGATCCTGACGCTCGCCCGCGTGTGGGGTTCGGAGTACGAATGGTATGCGCACAAGCCGATCGCGCTCGAAGCCGGCGTGAGCCCCGACATCGTCGAAGCGATTCGCACGCACGCGCAGCCGGTTTTCGCACAAGCCGACGAAGCAGCGGTCCATGCGTTCCTGATCGAGCTGCATCGCGAGCGCAAGGTATCGGATGCGCGCTACGCCGAAGCCGTCGAGCGGCTCGGCGAAGCGGGCGTGATCGATCTCGTCGGACTGGCCGGCTACTACACGTTGATCTCGATGACGATCAACGTCTTTCAGGTGACGCAGCCCGCGGGCGTGCCGAACGAACTCGGGGAATGATCATGAAATTCGCCAGAGGTCGTCTCGCTGCAGTTCTCTTCACCGTATCGGTGAGCTGTTTCGCGGCGACGAGCTCAGCTCACGTCACCGACGAAGTCGTCAAACACGGCAACGTCCAGATCGAAGTGCTGAGCCAGGGCAAGGGGCCAACCCTCGTCATTCTCCCGTCGCTGGGGCGTTCGGCGCACGACTATGACCAGGTCGCTCAGTACCTCGTGGCCGATGGCTTCCGCGTGCTGCGCCCCGAACCGCGCGGGGTTGGCAAGAGCCGCGGCCCGATGGAGAACCTGAGCGTCCACGACTTTGCGGCCGACGTGGCGATGGTCATCGACCAGAAGCATGTCGGCCCTGTTGTCGTCATCGGACATGCCTGGGGCAACTTCGCCGCGCGTCAACTGGCAGCGGATCGCCCCGACCTGGTAAAGGGCGTCGTCGTAGCGGCCGGGTCGGCAGGCAAGGTTCCTCCGGGTATCACCGAGAAGCCCATCAGCGCGGAGATGCGCGAAGCGATTGACGGTGCGGGAGACCTCGGGCTTCCGGAAGCACAACGGCTTCAGTACCTGAAGAAGGCGTTTTTCGCGCCCGGCAACGACCCTGGCGTGTGGCTGGGCGGCTGGTATCCGGCAACCCTCGAGGCAGAGGGGCATGCCCGTAACACCACACCGGTCGACGACTACTTCGCCGCCGGTACAGCACCGATTCTCGACCTGCAGGGCGAGAACGATGCGGTGGCGCCCCGGCGGTTCTCGCAAGTGCTCAAGACCATGCTGGGTGATCGCGTGACGGTGATCGTGTTGCCGAACGCGGGGCACGCCATGGCGCCCGAACAGCCCAAGGCGATGGCCGACGCCATTTCGACCTTTGCGAAGCGGGTCAGCCAATAACTGCCCGGCTACTACACGTTGATCTCGATGACGATCGACGTCTTTCAGTTGGCACCGCCCACGGGCGTGCCGAACGAACTCGGAGAATGAATGACATGAGCAAACGACTCGACAACAAGGTAGCCATCGTGACGGGCGCGGGCTGCATCGGCCCCGGCTGGGGCAATGGACGCGCGGTGGCGGTGCGCTTTGCCGAGGAAGGCGCGAAGATCTACGCGGTCGATCGCAATCTCGACGCGATGCAGGAAACGCTGGAGCGCGTGCGCGCGGTCGGCGGTGACGTGACGGCGGTAGCGTGCGACGTGACCGACAGCGCAGCGGTGGCGCGCATGGTCGAAGGCTGCGTCCAGACTTACGGGCGCGTGGACATTCTCGTCAACAACGTCGGCGGCTCGGCGGCCGGCGGCCCGGTCGCGCTCGATGAAGACAAATGGGACGCGCAGATCGCGCTGAATCTGAAGAGCGTGTACCTGACCTGCAAGCACGTGCTGCCCGTGATGGAAGCCCAGGGCGAGGGCGCGATCGTCAATACCGCATCGACGTCCGGAATACGCTGGACCGGTGCCGCGCAGGTCGCGTATGCGGCGTCGAAGGCCGGGGTGATCCAGTTGTCGCGCGTCGTCGCGGTCGAATATGCGAGCAAGGGAATTCGCGTGAACACGGTGGTGCCGGGCCAGTTGCATACGCCGATGGTCGAGGCGCGTCTGGCCGGGCAGCGCGCGGGCGGCGACGTCGAGGCGCTGCTCAAGCAGCGTCTCGCGCGCATCCCGCTCGGCTTCATGGGCGACGGCCGCGATACCGCGAACGCGGCGTTGTACCTCGCATCGGATGAAGCGCGCTTCGTGACCGGCACCGAGGTGATCGTCGACGGCGGCATGACCGTGCGTTGCGGTTAAGGAGTGCATCGATGACCCAGTCTCTGAAGACTTCCGACGCGCCGCTCGCGCATCCGCGCACCCCGTTGCTGCAATTGCCGGCCGGCAGTTGCGATTCGCACTGCCACATCTACGGACCGTTCGACCGCTATCCGCTGCCCGACGATCGCAGCTTCAACCCCGCGCTCGCGCCCGAAACCGCGTTGCGCCAGTGGCACGAGCGCTTCGGCTTCAGCCGTGCGGTGATCGTGCAGAGCCAGGGGCACGGCTTCGATCATCGGCCGCTGCTCGACGCGCTGCGCGTTGGCGCGGGCCGTTATCGCGGCGTCGCGCTGGTGCGCCCGACCGACCCCGACTCGCTGATCGCCGACTACGACGCGGCCGGCGTGTGCGGCGCGCGCTTTCACTTTCTCGCGCATCTCGGCGGGCGCACCGATCTCGACGTGATCCGCACGGTCGCGGCGAGGATCCGGCCGTTCGGCTGGCACGTGGCGATCCACGTGGCGGGCAACGATATCGTCGAGTACGCGCCGTTCATCCTGTCGCTCGACATGCCGGTCGTGATCGACCACATGGCGCGTCTCGACATCGCCGAGGGTCCGGATAGCGCGGCGATGAACGCGCTGCGCCGCCTGATGGACAGCGGCCGCGTCTGGGTGAAGCTCAGCGCCGCCGATCGTCTGTCGAAGACCGGCACGCCGTTTCACGACGTGCTGCCCATCGCGCGCAGTCTCGCCGCGCATGCGCCGCAACGCGTGCTGTGGGGCAGCGACTGGCCGCACGTCAATCTGCACGGCCCGATGCCCGATGACGGCGACCTCACCGACCTGATCGCGCAGATCGTGCCGGACGAGGCTCAACGTCGCCAGCTGCTGGTCGACAACCCCGTCGAGTTTTTTGGCTTCGTGTAAAACCATGTCCTCTTCCCCGTTGTCCGCCGCGCGCGGCGCTGCCCTTGCCGAAGGCGCGCTGCACAGCGCGTCGCGCAAGAACCTGCTGCGTCTCGTGCCGCTGCTCGCGATCGGCTACTTCTTCAACTACATCGATCGCACCAACATCGGCTTCGCCGCGCTGACGATGAATCACGATCTCGGCCTGACGAACACGCAGTTCGGCGCGGCGGCGGGGATGTTCTTCATCGGCTACTGCCTGCTCGAAGTGCCGAGCAATCTCGCGCTGTACCGTTTCGGCGCGCGCCGCTGGCTCGCGCGGATCATGATCTCGTGGGGCTTGCTCGCAAGCGCGTGCGCGTTCGTCGGCGGACCGACCAGCTTTTACGTGCTGCGGATTCTGACCGGCGCGGCCGAAGCGGGCTTCTTTCCGGGCGTGCTGTTCTATCTGTCGTGCTGGTTCCCGGCACGCAACCGGGTGAAGATTCTCGCGTGGTTTCTCGTCGCGATTCCGCTGTCTTCGGTGGTCGGCGGACCGATGTCGGTGGCGATCATGACGATGGACGGCATCATGGGTCTGCGCGGCTGGCAGTGGCTGTTCCTGCTCGAAGGGCTGCCCGCCTGCGTGCTCGGCGTGCTGACCTTGCTGTTGCTGCGCGACCGCCCGCAGGAAGCGAACTGGCTCACCGACAACGAACGCAGCGCGCTGATCGACGCGCTCGACGAGGAGCGCGCGAGCATCCCGCAGAAAAACTTCGGCGCGGCGCTGCGCGATCCGAAGGTGTGGATCATGACGGGCATTCTGTTCAGCTACTGGATCGGCATCAACGGCATCGCGATCTGGTTGCCGCTGATTCTCAAGGGGCACGGCCTCACCAATACGCTGGTCGGCTTCCTGTCGGGCCTGCCGTATCTGATCGCGGCGGTCGTGATGATCGTCTGGGCGCGCTGGATGGATCGCTCCGGGCGCCATGTGCTGCATCTCGTCGGCGCGTGTCTGGTCGCGGCGGTGGGACTCGGCTTCTCGGTGATGTTCGATGCGTTGACGCCGGCGATGATCGGCATCGTGCTCGCGGTGATCGGCCTGAGTTCCGCGCGGCCGGCGTTCTACAGTCTGCCGTCGCGCTATCTGAGCGGCGTCGCGGCGGCGGGCGGGATGGCCTTCATCAACGCGACCGGCAGCCTCGGCGGCTACGTCGGGCCGTGGATGGTCGGCGTGCTGAAGGACACCACGCATTCGTTCTTCGCGGGCATGGTCGCGATGTCGGCGATGCTGGTGGTCGCGGCGGTGCTGTCGCTGGTGCTGATCGCGGTGACGAAAGAAACGTGACCTACTGACACCACGCTGTCAGTAGCCCCCCCGCACACTCCTTCTCACGCCATCCGGCGCTGATCCGGCCTACTGCCATCCGAAGGAGAGTGTCATGTCCACGTTGTCCAAAGTCGTCGACTGGTTCGAAATTCCGTCCATCGATTTCGAGCGCGCGGTGCGCTTCTACGAAGCCGCGCTCGACACCGCGCTGAACCGCGTGGAGCTGGGCGGCGAAACAATCGCCGTGTTCAACTACGAGGAGCCGGCCTGCGGCGGCTCGATCGTCCACAACCCGTCGATGAAGCCCACCGGCGACGGCGTGCTGGTCTACCTGAACGCGCATCCCAACGTCGACGCCGCGCTCGCGCGCATCGAACGGGCGGGCGGCAAGAGCAACGGGCCGGTCATCAAGATGCCGCGGGAGATCGGCTACGTCGCGTTCTTCACCGATACCGAAGGCAACCGCCTCGGCCTGCATTCGATGACCAACGGCTAATGAACGATTAACGAACGGCTAGCGGCGGCTAATCACGGTTAATGCGGCCGACTACGGCCACACCAAGCCGAAGCGCCCGCAACCCACCCGAACCGCAGGCCGTCATGCGGCGCTATCATCGCGGGACCGTTCCCTTCCTCCACCCGACGCCCACGATGACGCGCCGCGCCGACCGCCTGTTCCAGATCGCCGAGTTGCTGCGCGGGCGGCGCCTGACCACCGCGCAGCAACTCGCCGACTGGTTGAACATCTCGCTGCGCACCGTCTATCGCGACGTGCGCGATCTGCAATTGTCCGGCGTGCCGATCGAAGGCGAAGCGGGCATCGGCTACCGGCTGTCGCGCTCGGCGAGCCTACCGCCGCTCACCTTCACCGCCGACGAACTCGCCGCGCTCGCGGCCGGCGCGCGCATGCTCGAATCGTGGGGCGGCGCGGGCTTCGCGAGCGGCGCGCGCGGCGCCCTCGCGAAGATCGCCTCGGCGATGCCGGCCGACAAGCGCGCGACACTCGAACGCCTCGCGATCTTCGCGCCGTCGTTTCATATCAAGGGAGATTTTTCCGCACAGCTCGACACGCTGCATCGCGCGATCGATGCACGCCAGGTGGTGCGCTTCGCGTACACCGACGTGCAAGGCGCGGCCACCGAGCGACGCGTGTGGCCGCTCGCGCTCGCGTACTGGGGCGCACGCTGGACGCTCGGCGCATGGTGCGAATTGCGCGGTGACTTCCGCAATTTCGGGCTGGAGAAAATCCGCGAGCTCGAAGTGCTCGAGACGTTTCCGGATCAGGAAGGCAGGCGGCTCGCGGATCTGCTGCGGCATGTGAACGCGAAGTCGCGGTAGCGTAACGGTAGCGCGACGCGAGACCGACAAAAAAAAGACCGTTGCTGCGCTTCGCAGTAACGGTCCTTTTTATACGAGCCTCCGTTAGCGCGACGACGCGTTACTCCACCGCCTTCACCATGTCCTCGATCACCTTCTTCGCGTCGCCGAACACCATCATCGTCTTGTCCATGTAGAACAGGTCGTTGTCGAGCCCGGCGTAGCCCGCCGCCATCGAGCGCTTGTTGACGATCACCGTGCGCGCCTTGTACGCCTCGATGATCGGCATGCCCGCGATCGGCGACTTCGGATCGTTCTTCGCGGCCGGATTGACGACGTCGTTCGCGCCGAGCACCAGCACCACGTCGACCTGGCCGAATTCGCCGTTGATGTCCTCCATCTCGTAAACCATGTCGTACGGCACTTCGGCTTCGGCGAGCAGCACGTTCATGTGACCCGGCATGCGGCCGGCCACCGGGTGAATCGCATACTTCACCTCGATGCCCTTCTCGACCAGCTTGTCGGTCAACTCCTTCAACGCATGCTGCGCGCGCGCCACCGCGAGACCGTAGCCCGGCACGATCACCACGGTTTCGGCGTTGCCGAGCATGAACGACGCGTCGTCGGCGGAACCGGATTTGACCGGCCGCTGCTCGGCCGCGCCGCCGGCCGCCGCCGCGCCCGCGTCATTGCCGAAGCCACCGAGAATCACGTTGAAGAACGAGCGGTTCATCGCGCGGCACATGATGTACGACAGGATCGCACCGGACGACCCCACCAGCGAGCCCGCGATGATCAGCATCGGATTGTTCAGCGAGAAGCCGATGCCCGCCGCCGCCCAGCCCGAGTACGAGTTCAGCATCGACACGACCACCGGCATGTCCGCGCCGCCGATCGGAATGATGATCAGCACGCCGAGCACGAACGCGATGATCGTCATGATGATGAACGGCAGCCACGACTGCGTGAGGAAGAACAGAATGCCGAAGCCGAGCATCGCGAGCGCGAGCATCAGGTTGATCAGATGCTGACCGCCGTAGACCACCGGCGCACCCTGGAACAACCGGAACTTGTACTTGCCCGACAGCTTGCCGAACGCGATCACCGAACCCGAGAACGTGATCGCGCCGACGAAGGTGCCGATGAACAGCTCGATGCGATTGCCGTATGGCAGGAAGCCCGGGATCGGATACTCCGGATCGACGAGGCCGAACGCGGCCGGCTCGGACACCACCGCGTACGCGATGCACACGGCCGCGAGACCGATCAGCGAGTGCATCGCCGCGACGAGTTCGGGCATCTTCGTCATTTCGACGCGCGCGGCCACGAACGCGCCGACCGCGCCGCCGACCACGAGGCCGAACAGCAGCAGGCCGAGCCCCAACCCAAGATTCGAGCCGAGCGCTTCGGCCTGCCGCGAGATCAGCGCGATCGTGGTCAGGATCGCGATCGCCATGCCGACCATGCCGAAGGTGTTGCCGACCCGCGCGGTCTTCGGATTCGACAGCCCCTTGAGCGCCTGGATGAAGCAGACCGACGCGACCAGATACAGCAGCGTAACGACGTTCAGGCTCATTTACGCGCCCTCCTTGCCGGCTGCAGGAAGTTTCTTCGGCTCTTTCTTCCTGAACATCTCGAGCATTCGCCGGGTGACGAGAAAGCCGCCGAACACGTTGACCGCCGCGAGCGCGACCGCGATCGTGCCGAAGAACTTGCCGGCGCCGCCGACGGTCAGCCCCGCCGCGAGCATCGCGCCGACGATCACGATCGCCGAGATCGCATTGGTCACCGCCATCAGCGGCGTGTGCAACGCGGGCGTGACGTTCCAGACCACGTGATAGCCGACGTAGATCGCCAGCACGAAGATGATCAGATTGATCACGGTGTGATTGATGACTTCCATCGCCGACCCCCTAGGCTTGACGCGTGACCTGACCGTCGCGCGCCAGCAGCGTGGCCGCGACGATGTCGTCCGCGAGATCGATGTTCAATGTGCCTTCCTTCGTGACGATCAGCTTCAGGAAGTCGAGCAGATTGCGCGCGTATAGCGACGACGCGTCGGCGGGCACCATCGCGGCCAGATTCGTATAGCCGACGATCTGCACGCCATGCTTGACGACCACCTGATCCGCTTCGGTCAGCGGGCAGTTGCCGCCGCGCCGGCCTTCGTACTCGGCGCCGCGGCCCGCCGCAAGATCGACGATGACCGAGCCCGGCTTCATCGCCTGCACCGTTTCGACCGACAGCAGCGTCGGCGCCGCGCGGCCCGGAATCAGCGCGGTGGAAATCACCACGTCGGCCTGCTTCGCGCGTTCGTGCACCAGCGCCGACTGGCGTGCGAGCCACGACGGCGGCATCGGCCGCGCGTAGCCGCCCACACCTTGCGCGGCCTCGCGTTCTTCGTCGGTTTCGTAGGGCACGTCGAGAAATTTCGCGCCGAGCGATTCGATCTGCTCCTTCACAGCCGGCCGCACGTCCGAGGCTTCGAGCACCGCGCCGAGGCGCTTGGCGGTCGCGATCGCCTGCAGGCCGGCCACGCCCGCGCCGAGAATCAGCACGCGCGCGGCCTTCACGGTGCCGGCCGCGGTCATCAGCATCGGCATGAAGCGCGGGTAAAGCGTCGCCGCGAGCAGCACCGCCTTGTAGCCGGCGATGTTCGCCTGCGACGACAGCACGTCGAGGCTCTGCGCGCGCGTGGTGCGCGGCGCGGCTTCGAGCGCGAACGCGGTGACGCCGGCCGCGGCGAGCTGTTGCGCGTTGTCCGCGTTGAACGGGTCGAGCATGCCGACCAGCGTCGCGCCGCGCTTGAGCAGCGGCAGTTCGGAATCGGTGGGGGACTGGACTTTGAGGACGAGGTCGGCGCCGAACGCGGCGGCGGCATCGGCGATTTCCGCGCCGACGGCCGTGTAGGCTTCGTCGGGGAAGCTCGCGCCGGCCCCGGCGCCGCTCTGGAGCGTGACCCGGTGACCTTGCGCCACGTACTTCTTGACCGTCTCGGGCGTCGCGGCAACGCGTGTTTCATGCGCGCGCGTCTCGGCTGGCACTCCGATGTGCATCGTTGTTCCTCCTCGACTTCCTGTTTGACCACAGTTCGGCCGACGAGGCACGCCGGCTTGCAATTGCAACGGCTAAACGCAGGCCCCACTTTAACCGAAACCGCTACGGCGCAAAAATCGGGGTCAATGCGGGGTGTGGCGGGACTGTCGATTGGAGGCCAAATAACTGTCAAACGGACACCAAATTGCCGGCTATTGTCGGCAAAGCGGCGGCGAACCGGGAGTGAATCGATAGTGAATCGGCGGGGCTCCCGCCGCTCATGGACCCCCGGCGGGAGCCCCGTCGCGCCGCCAGTCGGCGCCAGCCAGCGGCAAGCCGCGCCTGGCCATGTTCGCTCGCGAACCGCGCGGCCGCGCGAGTCGTCGCCCGGCAGCCGGCGCGCATAAACGGTAAAATGCGCACCCATGAAACCGGAAACCTGGCTGCCGCACGTGACCGTCGCGGCGATCGTCGAGCGCGATGGGCGCTTTCTGCTGGTCGAGGAACACACGTCCGCCGGCTTGCGACTGAACCAGCCCGCCGGCCATCTGGAGGCGGGCGAAACGCTGCTGGAAGCGGTGGTCCGCGAAACGCTCGAGGAAACCGCGCATCCGTTCGTGCCCGAGGCACTCGTCGGCATGTACATGACCCACTTCGAGCGGCCGGCCCGCGAGGGCACCACGTATTTGCGCTTCACCTATTGCGGCGCGGGCGGCGAAGCCGACCCGGCCCGCGCGCTCGATGCCGACATCGTGCGCACCGTGTGGATGAGCGCGGACGAAGTGCGCGCCTGTCCCGAGCGACATCGCACGCCGCTCGTGATGCAATGTATCGACGATTACCTGGCCGGCCGGCGTTTCCCGCTCGACTTCGTGCATACGCATTCGGTCGGGCCCAAAAGATAGGCGTCGCGGCACGGCCCGCGAGCACCATCACGGCAGTGCCGTCACGAGCGGCCACCCCACGATCCATGCAGTCATGCAGCACCCAGTGAGCACCTTATGAGCAAGCGTAAAGTCGTAGTAGGCATGTCGGGCGGCGTCGATTCGTCGGTCACCGCGTGGTTGCTGAAGGAACAGGGCTACGACGTGGTCGGCCTGTTCATGAAGAACTGGGAAGACGACGACGACAGCGAATACTGCTCGACGCGGCAGGACTGGATCGACGTGGTGTCGGTCGCGGACCTGATCGGCATCGATGTCGAGGCGGTCAACTTCGCGGCCGAGTATAAGGACCGCGTGTTCGCCGAATTCCTGCGCGAATATTCGGCCGGCCGCACGCCGAACCCGGACGTGCTGTGCAACGCCGAAATCAAGTTCAAGGCCTTCCTCGATCACGCGATGTCGCTCGGCGCGGAAACCATCGCGACCGGCCACTATGCGCGCGTGCGTGAAAACAACGGCCGCTTCGAACTGCTGAAGGCGCTCGATCACACGAAAGACCAGTCGTACTTCCTGCATCGCCTGAACCAGGCACAGCTGTCGAAGACGCTGTTCCCGCTCGGCGAGATTCCGAAGACGAAAGTGCGCGAGATCGCCGAGAAGATCGGCCTGCCGAACGCGAAGAAGAAGGACTCGACCGGCATCTGCTTCATCGGCGAGCGGCCGTTCCGCGACTTCCTGAACCGCTATCTGCCGACCAAACCGGGCCCGATGAAGACCACCGACGGCAAGACCGTCGGCGAACACATCGGCCTCGCGTTCTACACGTTCGGCCAGCGCAAGGGCATCGGCCTCGGCGGCAGCAAGGACGGCAGCGGCGAGCCGTGGTTCGCGGCCGGCAAGGACATTCCGACGAATACGCTGTACGTCGCGCAGGGGCACGATCATCCGTGGCTGCTGTGCAATACGCTGTCGGCGGGTAACGTCAGCTGGGTCGCGGGCGAGCCGCCGGCCGAAGGCTTCGCGTGCGGCGCAAAAACGCGCTACCGGCAGGCCGACGCGCCGTGCAAATTCAGTGCGGCGACCGCGGGCGAAGGCCTGTTCGAGCTGAGCTTCGAGACCGCGCAATGGGCCGTCACGCCGGGACAATCGGCGGTGCTGTACGACGGCGACGTGTGTCTCGGCGGAGGCATCATCGAACGTGCGATGACCGGTCAGCCGGCCGAGTTGCCGCAGGATCAGCCACCGAAGCAGACGCGCACGCAGCGGCGCAAGCAGGCGCACAAACAGCCTCATAAAGCGGCGCAAAAGCAGTCGCAAGACCCGTCGCCAGACGCGCCGCAAACGCCGCGGCAAAAAGCGGCGCTGCTCGGCGGCCGCTAAGCGATGCAAAACGGCGAGCGCAGCGGATCGTGCGACGGGTCATGCAACCCCGACCTCCGCGCGCCGCTCGCCTCCGCCATCTCATTTTTATCGCGGACCGCGCCTGCCTCGCCTGCTGCGCCCGCTGCGTTCATTCCACGTGTGCCGTTCAGCGTGCCGCTGGGCACGCCGTCGAGCATCCCATTCACACACGCTTCACCTTCGCATGCGACCGTTGGTCTTGCGCATGCCGTCTCTTCGGGCTTCCCCGCTCCGCACGCCACGCGCACGCGCCGGCGCGCACGGCGCGCTGCATCTGAGGTGCGCCACGCCGTGCCCCGCAGCCGCCAGTTTTCCTTCGCGACGGATTCCGCCCGCGCCACTCGCGCGGACGATCCCGCCGCAACGATCTTCACTGCACTGGAGTCCCCATGTTTTCTCGACGCTATCTGGCCATGTGGTGCGCAATCGCGCTGTTCGTCGCGTGCGCCGCGCTCGCCGCGACACATCATCTGTCGTGGTTCTGGATCATCGTGCCAGCCGCGCTCGTCGCACTCGGCATCTATGACCTGAAGCAGGAGCGCCACGCGATCCTGCGCAACTACCCGCTGTGGGGCCACCTGCGCTTCATCTTCGAATTCATCCGCCCGGAAATCCGCCAGTACTTCGTCGAAGACGACACCGACGAAAAGCCGTTCTCGCGCGCGCAACGCAGCATCGTCTATCAGCGTGCGAAGAACGACGTCGACAGTCGTCCGTACGGCACGCGGATCGACGTGAAGGCGGTCGCGCACGAGTGGATCAGCCACTCGCTCGCACCGACTAAGCTCGACGGTCACGACTTCCGCATCGTCGTCGGTCCGGATCGCAAACAGCCGTATTCGATGTCGATCTTCAACGTGTCGGCGATGAGCTTCGGCTCGCTGTCAGCCAACGCGATCATGGCGCTGAACCTCGGCGCGAAGAAGGGTAACTTCGCGCACGACACTGGCGAGGGCTCGATGTCGAAGTATCACCGCGTGCACGGCGGCGACATCATCTGGGAGATCGCCTCCGGTTACTTCGGATGCCGTAACGACGACGGCACCTTCAACCCCGAGAAATTCGCGAAGCAGGCCGCCGAGCCGCAGGTGAAGATGATCGAGGTGAAGCTGTCGCAAGGCGCGAAGCCGGGTCACGGCGGCGTGCTGCCGGCCGCGAAGATCACGCCGGAAATCGCCGAGACGCGCGGCGTGCCGATGGGCCGTGACTGCATCTCGCCCGCCACGCACTCGGAGTTCTCGACGCCGCGCGAGCTGCTCGAATTCGTCGAGCGGCTGCGCACGCTGTCGGGCGGCAAGCCGACCGGCTTCAAGCTGTGTATCGGCCACCCGTGGGAATTCTTCGGCATCGCGAAGGCGATGCTGGAAACCGGCATCCTGCCGGACTTTATCGTCGTCGACGGCGCGGAGGGCGGCACCGGCGCGGCGCCGCTCGAATTCACCGATCACGTCGGCGTGCCGTTGCAGGAAGGGCTGCTGCTCGTACACAACACGCTGGTGGGCATCGGCTTGCGGCAACGCATCCGCATCGGCGCGAGCGGCAAGATGATCACCGCGTTCGACATCGCGAAGACGCTCGCGATCGGCGCGGACTGGGTCAACGCGGCGCGCGGTTTCATGTTCGCGGTCGGCTGCATCCAGGCGCAGACTTGCCACACCGGCCGCTGCCCGACCGGCGTCGCGACCCAGGACCCGGTGCGCCAGCGCGCGCTCGTCGTGCCGGACAAGGCCGATCGCGTGTTCAATTTCCATCACAACACGTTGCACGCGTTGCAGGAGATCATCCAGGCAGCGGGGCTCAATCATCCGGCCGAACTGCGCGCGCATCACATCGTGCGGCGCGTGTCCTCGCATGAGGTGCGGTTGATGTCGGAGCTGCTGAAGTATCTGGAGCCGGGTGATCTGCTCAGCGGCAACTATCGCTATACGCTGTTCGAGAAGTACTGGCCGATCGCGCAGAGCGATTCGTTCTCGCCAAAGGCGGAACTGGCGGCGACCTGAGCAACAAGATAAGCGATGACACGAGGGACGGGTGTGCCTGGTGTTAGGGTGTTGGGGCCATCTGTTTTTCGTGCGTCGTGGCTTGCAATGTCACTGGCTACCGTCTGAACTGGAGTCGCTGGTGCGCGCGCCGGCAGCATCGGCCAGGCGGGCAAGCTTTTTCTGGTGAGCATCGGCTAACTCATAGGCCCGGCTGCACTGATCCGACTCATGGATATCGAGCACTCTGTGCGGATTGACCGTCGACTTCCAGTAGGCCGTGGCCGTTTCGCCGCAGAAGAATGCATCGTTCTCCCAAGGGCGAGCTGTGTAGTCGCAGTAGCATCGGCCCGGTTCGGCCACCATGGCATCGACATCGATCGGAGTTCCGCCCACGCCGACGTGCTGCAATAGATCGATTGCGTGGGCCCGCGCGCGCCGGATTTCTTCGTCCAGCTCACGGGTGGTCCGGATGAACGGCGGGTAATGTACTCCTGCTTTGTTATATCGCCAGATATTCAGCGTGTAGAGATAGAGGCCCACGGCCATACGCTTGAGGCTGGCCAGGACGAGCGGATCCGTGGGAATCGGCTGGCTCGCGGCCAACGTGACAACTGACCGCGCCTGGTTGATCCGAACGTGCCGGTTGTCGCCAGATGCAAGCACGGTTGGCCACTGCGCAATGTTCGGTGTGCTGGGGAAATTGTCGGGATACTGCTGGACCAGTGCGTAAATCCAGAACCACTGCTGACAGTGACGTGCTTCGTGGTAGAGCGTATCGGCGAGTATCTGCAACGGTTCTATCTGATCGGTGCGGCTCGCGGCATCCGACTCTGGCGCAACCTCACCAGCCCTGATGCCAAACATGGCTTTGAGCATGCCCACGTTCAGGCGCAGACTCCAGTCGTTGACCGTGAACGCGCCCTGCTCACCGGCTGGGCGGCTAGCGGGGGGAAGATAAATCCCCATGTTCTTTGGGACCGCGTCCGATGGAATCCCGAAGCCTGCCGTTGAACGGGTTAGCGCCTTGGTGACGCACGGTCTGAGCAGATCGCTCAAGTCCGTCTGATCAGTCTGGGCAAGCGGCCACTGAAGCTTGAGTGTCGGCGTGCTCCCTGGCGGTCCGAAATACGCTTCGCCCCATTGGACTTGCGCGGTCAGCGTCTGAAGGGTTTCCTTCGCATAGTCGCGGGCGACCGGATACGCGAGCGCACCCTTTTCCTCGTCCGAATAGCGCAAGCCCCATCGGTCCGGCGTACACATGACATAAAGCGGCATCCGGTTCGCACTGGTTGGCTGAATCCGGTTCACGTGCATCGTGTAGGGGCCTACCTTGTGGGCTCCTGGCTTTGCCGTTGCTGTCATCTCGGGCCTCCCTGTGTTGAATCAGAAGTCGCTTGCGCGGCCTGGCGGCGCTGCTGCTCCAGCTCTTGAGGCGTCAGGTAATGACGGCTGATTCCAAGATCGCGCAAATTTTCAGCCTTGCGAATATTGCCGAGGACTGGCGCTTCATTAGCATCGATCCATTCCACGTCATAGCTGGCGCCTAGATATACGTCGAATAGGGAATCGCGCGGCAGCGGTAACCGGTATGCGAAAGAAACGTAGTTCTTTCCATAAAATCCCGTTATATCGAGTGCGCCTGACGGTGAAAAAAAATCGCTGTCCTCGCGACGAAAACCATCGATCGTCTCGCCCCACACCAGTCGGTGCAGGCCGAGGTTATCGAAGCATTCGTAGGGAATATTGGTGCGAAGATCGCTATCGACCTCAAGTTGAAAGAAGTCGATGCGAGGTTTTCCATCGACGAGTTTCAGCTTGTCGTAGAAGAAAAGAGCCGACATGACACCCTTCACGAAATACCCGTACTTGATGATGTCTACCTGTTCCGAGTGATATGGCGGTTTGCCAAGGCGCTGAGTCACCTCTTCGAACGTGATCCGCCCCGCCGCCCATTGCAACGCGATGTCGGTCAGGCGGAGCAGCAGCGCCTGGTCGTCGGGGGTCATCTGCTTTTCTACCGCCGTGTCTTGCAATGTCACTGGCTCCCACCTGAACTGGAGTCGCTGGTGCGCGCGCCGGCAGCATCGGCCAGGCGGGCAAGCTTTTTCTGGTGGGCGTCAGCCAGTTCATAGGCGCGGCTGCACTGATCCGACTCATGGATATCGAGCACCCTGTGCGGATTGACCGTCGACTTCCAGTAGGCCGTTGCCGTCTCGCCGCAGAAGAATGCGTCGTTCTCCCAAGGCCGGGCTGTGTAGTCGCAGTAGCATCGGCCCGGTTCTGCCACCATGGCATCGACGTCGATCGGAGTTCCGCCCACGCCGACGTGCTGCAGCAGATCGATTGCGTGGGCTCGTGCACGCCGGATTTCTTCGTCCAGCTCACGGGTCGTCCGGATGAACGGCGGGTAATGCACACCCGCCTTGTTGTATCGCCAGATATTCAGCGTGTAGAGATAGAGGCTCACTGCCATGCGCTTGAGGCTGGCCAGGGCGAGCGGGTCGGTGGGAATCGGCTGGCTCGCGGCAAGCGCGACAACTGACTGCGCCTGGTCGACCTGGTTATTCTGTTTGCCACCCGATGCGAGTGCGGTGGGCCATTGCGCAATGTTCGGCGTGTCCGGGAAATTGTCGGGATACTGCTGAACCAGTGCGTAAACCCAGAACCACTGCTGGCAGTGTCGCGCTTCGTGGTAGAGCGTATCGGCGAGTATCCGCAGCGGTTCTATCTGATCGGCACGGTTCGCCGCATCCGACGCTGGCGTGACCTCGGCGGCCTTGATACCAAACATGGCTTTGAGCATGCCCACGTTCAGACGCAGGCTCCAGTCATTGACCGTGAACGCGCCCTGTTCACCCGGTGGACGGTCAGCGGAGGGAAGGTAAAGCCCCATGTTCTTTGGCACCGCGTCCGATGGAATCCCGAAGCCTGCCGTCGAACGGGTTAGCGCCGTGGCGATGTACGGTCTGAACAGATCGCTCAAGTCCGTCCGATCAGTCTGATCCAACGGCCACTGAAGCTTGAGTGTCGGCGTATTCCCAGGCAGCCCGAAATACGCTTCGCCCCACTGTACTTGCGTGATCAACGCCTGAAGGATCGCTTTCGCATAGTCGCGAGCAACCGGATACGCGAGCGCACCCTTTTCCTCATCCGAATAGCGCAGCCCCCATCGGTCCGGCGTACACATGACATACAGCGGCATCCGGTTCGCGCTGGTCGGCTGAATCCGGTTCACGTGCATCGTGTAAGGCCCTACCTTGTGGCTTCGTGTCTTTCCCGTTGCTGTCATGTCGAAGCTCTCCGTGTCAGTCCGTGTGCTGCGTAGCCTGGCGGCGCTGCTCAAGCTCTCGCGGCGTCAGGTAATGACGACTAACCCCAAGATCGCGCAAGTTTTCCGCTTTGCGAATATTGCCGAGGACTGGCGCTTCGTTAGCATCGATCCATTCCACGTCATAGCTAGCGCCTAGATATACGTCGAATAAGGAGTCAGGCGGCAGCGCCAACCGATACCCGAAAGAAACGTAGTTCTTTCCATAGAATCCCGTTATATCGAGCGCGCCTGACGGTACAAAAAAATCCATGCCTTCGCGACGAACGCCATCGATCGTCTCGCCGCGCACTAGTCGGTGCAGGCCGAGGTTATCGAAGCATTCGTAGGGAATATTGGTGCGAAGATCGCTATCGACCTCAAGTTGAAAGAAGTCGATGCGAGGTTTTCCATCGACGAGTTTCAGCTTGTCGTAGAAGAAAAGAGCCGACATGACACCCTTCACGAAATACCCGTACTTGATGATGTCTACCTGTTCCGAGTGATATGGCGGTTTGCCAAGGCGCTGAGTCACCTCTTCGAACGTGATCCGCCCCGCCGCCCATTGCAACGCGATGTCGGTCAGGCGCAGCAGCAGCGCCTGGTCATCGGGGGTCATCTGCTTTTCTACCGCCGTGGTTTGCAATGTCACTGGCTCTCACCTGAACTGGAGTCGCTGGTGCGCGCGCCAGCAGCATCGGCCAGGCGGGTGAGCTTTTTCTGGTGGGCGTCGGCTAACTCATAGGCCCGGCTGCACTGATCCGACTCATGGATATCGAGCGCCCTGTGCGGATCGACCGTCGACTTCCAGTAGGCCGTGGCCGTCTCGCCGCAGAAGAATGCATCGTTTTCCCAAGGCCGCGCCGTGTAGTCGCAGTAGCATCGGCTCGGTTCGGCCACCATGGCATCGACGTCGATTGGAGTTCCGCCCACGCCGACGTGCTGCAGCAGATCGATTGCGTGAGCCCGCGCGCGCCGGATTTCTTCGTCCAATTCGCGGGTCGTCCGGATGAACGGCGGGTAATGCACCCCTGCCTTGTTGTATCGCCAGATATTCAGCGTGTAGAGATAGAGGCCCACTGCCATGCGCTTGAGGCTGGCCAGGGCGAGCGGGTCCGTGGGAATTGGCTGGCTCGCGGCCAACGTGACAACTGACTGCGCCTGGTCGACCTGGTTATTCTGTTTGCCACCCGACGCGAGTGCGGTGGGCCATTGCGCAATGTTCGGCGTGTCCGGGAAATTGTCGGGATACTGCTGAACCAGCGCATAGACCCAGAACCATTGCTGGCAGTGTCGTGCTTCGTGGTAGAGCGTATCGGCGAGTATCTGGAGCGGTTCTATCTGATCGGCACGGCTAGCGGCATCCGACTCTGGCGCGACCTCGCTGGCCTTGATGCCGAACATGGCTTTGAGCATGCCTACGTTCAGGCGCAGGCTCCAGTCGTTGACGGTGAACGCGCCCTGTTCACCCGATGGGCGATCAGCCGAAGGAGAATAAAGCCCCATGCTCCTTGGGACCGCGCCCCACGGAATACCGAATCCCGCCGTTGGACTGGTGAGCGCCTTGGCGATGTGCGGCCTGAGCAGTTCGCTTAAATTCTTTATCTGATTGCCCGGTTCCAGTGGCCACTGAAGCTTGAGTGTCGGCGTCCTCCCTGGCGGTCCGAAATACGCTTCGCCCCATTGGACTTGCGTCGTCAGCGTCTGAAGGATTTCTTTCGCATAGTCGCGAGCAACCGGATACGCGAGCGCCCCCTTTTCCTCGTCCGAATAGCGCAGACCCCACCGGTCCGGCGTACACATGACATAAAGCGGCATCCGGTTCGCGCTGGTTGGCTGAATCCGGTTCACGTGCATCGTATGGGGCCCTACCTTGTGGGTACGTGGCTTTTCCGCTGCTGTCATCTCGGGCCTCGCTGTATTGAATCAGAAGCCGCCTGCGCGGCCTGGCGACGCTGCTCCAGTTCTTGCGGCGTCAGGTAATGACGACTAACCCCGAGATCGCGCAAGTTTTCTGCTTTGCGAATATTGCCGAGAGTTGGCGCATCGTTAGCGTCGATCCATTCCACGTAATAGCTACAGCCTGCATATACGTCGAATAGGGAGTCAGGCGGCAGCGGTAGCCGATATCCAAAAGAAACGTAGTCCGTCCCATAGAATCCCGTTATATCGAGCGCGCCTGACGGTACAAAAAAATCCATGCGCTCGCGACGAACACCATCGATCGTCTCTCCCCGCACCAGCCGGTGCAGGCCCAGCTTGTCGAAACATTCGTAGGGGATGTTGGCGTGAACGTCACTACCGACTTCGAGCCCGAAGAAAGCGAGGCTGGGTTTTCCATCGACGAGTTTCAGCTTGTCGTAGACGAACTCAAACGTCATGACTCGGTTCACGTAGTACTCATATCGGATGAGGTCGAACTCGTCCGACTGATCGGGCGGCTTACCGATGCGCTGAGTAACCTCTTCGAACGTGATCCGCCCCGCCGCCCATTGCAACGCGATGTCGGTCAGGCGCAGCAGCAGCGCCTGGTCGTCGGGGGTCATCTGCCTGATCGTCATGGTGTCCTGCATCTCGTGAGGGATCGTCTGCGCTGCAACCGCAAGCCATCGCCAGCGGCCTGTTCCCGTCGAAAGCGAACCTGCATGCCCCAAGCGATGCGCGCACGACAGTATCGAAAGTGCACGATCCACCGTCTATCGGAATCGGACTAATTTTTATCTCAATCAAGATATAATTTAACCAGCACGGCTCATCGACATCGGAAACCTCATCGGCAACGCCCCCTTCCTGTGCCAGCCCCTCCCCGAACAGCACCCTCGCCCCTCCAGCTGTCGTCCAAAAAACCGCATCCGCGCGCGTCCGACCCCGCAAAACCGGCCGCCCCCCGTCCTTTCCGTTAAAATCTCGGGTTTAGCACTTCGCTCCACGGCCCCTCGCGCGCTCAGGCGCACGCGGCATGGCCCCCTGCCCGAAAGGCACTTCATGCTCACGTTTCAGCAAATCATCCTGACCTTGCAGTCCTACTGGGACAAGCAGGGCTGCGCGTTGCTCCAGCCGATCGACATGGAAGTCGGCGCGGGCACGTCCCACGTCCATACGTTCCTGCGCGCAATCGGCCCCGAGCCGTGGCGCGCCGCCTACGTGCAACCGTCGCGTCGTCCGAAAGACGGTCGCTACGGCGAGAACCCGAACCGTCTGCAGCATTACTACCAGTACCAGGTGGTGCTCAAGCCCGCGCCGGAAAACATTCTCGACCTGTACCTCGGCTCGCTCGAAGCGCTCGGCTTCGACCTGAAGCAGAACGATGTGCGCTTCGTCGAAGACGACTGGGAAAACCCGACGCTCGGCGCATGGGGCCTCGGCTGGGAAGTGTGGCTGAACGGCATGGAAGTGACCCAGTTCACGTATTTCCAGCAGGTCGGCGGTCTCGACTGCAAGCCGGTGCTCGGCGAAATCACCTACGGCCTCGAGCGCCTCGCGATGTATCTGCAGAAGGTCGAAAACGTCTACGACCTCGTCTGGACCGAGTGGGAAGAGCAGGGCCCGAACGGCCCGGAAATCCGTCGCCTGACTTACGGCGACGTCTACCACCAGAACGAAGTCGAGCAATCGACGTACAACTTCGAACACGCGAACGTCGATCTGCTGTTCACGTTCTTCAACAGCTACGAAGCGGAAGCGAAGCGCATGATCGACGCGCAGATCGCACTGCCCGCCTACGAACTCGTGCTGAAGGCCGGCCACACGTTCAACCTGCTCGACGCGCGCGGCGCGATTTCGGTCACGGAACGCGCGGCCTACATCGGCCGGATTCGCGCGCTGTCACGTCTGGTCGCGCAGGCCTACTACGAGTCACGCGAAAAGCTCGGCTTCCCGATGCTCGGCAATCCGGTGCACGGCGTGCCCGGCCTCACCACCGACGCGCAGGAAGCCGCGATGCCCGCGTGGGCGCCGCCGCTGAAAGTCGAACGCAAGATCGACCAGGACTGACGAGAACATCAACCCATGACTCAATCTCAACACGCTACCCTGCTCGTCGAGCTGCTGACTGAAGAACTGCCGCCGAAAGCCCTGGCCCGTCTCGGCGACGCGTTCGCCGAAGGCATCGCGCAGCGCCTCGCGGCGCGCGACCTGATCGACGGCGAACCGTCGTTCGAACGCTATGCGACGCCGCGCCGCCTCGCGGTCATGATCCACAACGTGCGCGCGGTCGCGCCGGAAAAACACGTGCGCGAAAAAGTGCTGCCGGTTTCCGTCGCGCTCGACAAAGACGGCCAGCCCACCGCGCCGCTCGCGAAGAAACTCGCCGCGCTCGGTTTCCCCGACTTCTCGGTGAACGACCTCGAACGCGCGCAGGACGGTAAAGCCGAAGCGTTCTTCCTGCGCTACGCGGCGCCGGGCGCAACGCTCGCCGACGGCCTGCAAGGCGCGCTCGACGAAACGCTCGCGAAGCTGCCGATTCCAAAGGTCATGACCTATCAGCGTCCGGACGGCTCGAGCGTGCAGTTCGTGCGTCCGGTGCATCGTCTGACCGCGCTGCACGACAACGCGATCGTGCCGGTCAGCGCGCTCGGCATCGACGCCGACGACACCACGCTCGGCCATCGCTTCCTGTCCGACGGTCTGGTGGCGATCCAGCACGCGCAGTCGTATGCGGAAACGCTCGAACACAAGGGCCGCGTGATCGCGAGCTTCGCCAGGCGCAAGGACGCGATCCGCTCGCAACTGCTCGCGCAGGCTGGCGACGACAAGGTCGTGATGCCCGAAGCGCTGCTCGACGAAGTGACGTCGCTGGTCGAATGGCCAGTCGTCTACGAGTGCCGCTTCGAGGACGAATTCCTGCAGGTGCCGCAGGAATGCCTGATCCTGACGATGCAAACGAACCAGAAGTACTTCGCGCTGACCGATGCGAACGGCAAGCTGCGCTCGCGCTTCCTGATCGTGTCGAACATCGAGACCGAGACGCCGGTCGAGATCGTCGAAGGTAACGAACGCGTGGTGCGTCCGCGTCTGGCCGACGCGAAGTTCTTCTTCACGCAGGACAAGAAGAAGCCGCTCGCCGAACGCGTGCCGCTGCTCGCGAACGTCGTCTATCACAACAAGCTCGGCTCGGCGCTGCAACGCGTCGAGCGACTCGAAGGGCTGGCCGGCGCGATCGCCGCGCTGACCGGCGCCGACGTCGCGCTCGCGAAGCGCGCCGCGCGTCTCGCGAAGGCCGACCTGATCACCGACATGGTCGGCGAATTCCCCGAGCTGCAAGGCACGATGGGCACGTACTACGCGCGCCACGACGGCGAGCCGGAAGAAGTCGCGCTCGCGTGCTCGGAGCACTATCAGCCGCGCTTCTCGGGCGATGCATTGCCCACCACCGCGACCGGCACGATCGTCGCGCTCGCCGACAAGCTCGAAACGCTGGTCGGCATCTGGGGCATCGGCCTGCAGCCCACCGGCGAGAAAGACCCGTTCGCGCTGCGCCGTCATGCGCTCGGCGTGCTGCGGATTCTGGTCGAGAAGCAGTTGCCGGTCGACTTCGTCGAGTTGCTGCGCGCCGCGTATGCGCAATTCGCCGGTGTGCCGAACGTCGCCGATTCGACCGACGCGATCTACGAGTTCAGCATGGACCGCCTGCGCGGCCTGTTGCGCGAACGCGGCTACGCGGCCGGCGAAATCGACGCGGTGCTCGCGCTGAACCCGACGCGCCTCGACGACATCGTCGCGCGTCTGGATGCGGTGCGCGAATTCGCGTCGCTCGCGGAAGCGGCGTCGCTCGCGGCGGCCAACAAGCGCATCTCGAACATCCTGAAGAAGTCGGAAGGCGTGACGAACGGCGGCGTGCAGCCCGCGCTGCTCACCGAAGCGGCCGAACAGGCGCTCAACGCGCAGCTCGAACAGGTGACGCCGCGCGTGCAGTCGCAACTGGCCGCGCGCGACTACACCGGCGCGCTGACCGCGCTGGCCGCCTTGCGCGAACCGGTCGACACGTTCTTCAACGACGTGATGGTCAACGCCGAAGACCCGGCGTTGCGCGCGAACCGTCTGGCTCTGCTCGGCGCACTGCATCAGCAGATGAACTGCGTCGCCGACATCTCCCGACTCGCCGCCTGAGTACCGCGCCATGCCGAACAAGAAAGTGGTGATCCTCGACCGCGACGGCGTGATCAACGTCGACTCCGACGCGTTCATCAAGTCGCCGGACGAATGGGTCGCGCTGCCCGGCGCGCTCGAAGCGATCGCGCGCCTGAACCAGGCGGGCTATCGCGTCGCGGTCGCGACCAACCAGTCGGGTATCGGCCGCGGTCTGTTCGACATGAACGCGTTGAACGCGATGCATCTGAAGATGCACCGGCTGGCGGCCGCGGTCGGCGCGCGCATCGACGCGGTGTTCTTCTGCCCGCACACGGCCGAAGATCACTGCGAATGCCGCAAGCCGAAGCCCGGCATGCTGAAGATGATCGCCGAGCGTTTCGAGATCGATCCGGCGCACACGCACGTGGTCGGCGATTCGCTGCGCGATCTGCAGGCGGGCGCGGCGCTCGGTCATCCGACGCACCTCGTGCTGAGCGGCAAGGGTCGCAAGACACTCGCGGCCGGCGGCCTGCCTGAAGGCACGATCGTGCACGACGACCTGCGCGCGTTCGCTCTCGACTTCCTCTCCGACGTTCAGGAGTGACGCCGGCACGCCCGCGTGCGCCGCGCGCTCCCCACCCTCACCGATCCCGCCGATCCCGCCGATGCGCCTTCTCCGCTCCCTGCTGCTGCTGATCTATTTCGTGCTGGTCACGGTGCCGTACGCGACCGCGTGCTTCATCGCGTTTCCGTTCCTGCGCGCGGAAAACCGCTACTGGATGGCGGCCGGCTGGTGCCGTCTGACGCTGTGGACGGTGCGCTACCTGAACGGCATCCGCTACCGGATCGAAGGCTTCGAGAATCTGCCCAACGGGCCGGCCGTGCTGCTGTCGAAGCATCAGTCGGCGTGGGAAACGCTCGCGTTCCCCGCGCTGATGCCGCGGCCGCTGTGCTACGTGTTCAAGCGCGAGCTGCTGTACGTGCCGTTCTTCGGCTGGGCGCTCGGCATGCTGAAGATGGTTCACATCAACCGCAAGGAAGGCAAGTACGCGTTCGAATCGGTGATCAGGCAGGGCAAGGTGCGCATGGCCGAAGGCGCGTGGGTCATCATGTTTCCGGAAGGCACGCGCACGCCGACCGGCAAGCAGGGCAAGTACAAGACCGGCGGCGCGCGCTTCGCGGTCGCCACCGGCGCGCCGGTCGTGCCGATCGCGCACAACGCGGGGCGCGTCTGGCCGCGTAACTCGTTTACGAAATATCCGGGTATAGTCACGGTGTCGATCGGCAAGCCGATCGATACGACGGGGCTCACGCCCGACGAAGTGAACACGCGCGTCGAACAGTGGATCGAAGCCGAAATGCGCCGCATCGATCCGACTGCCTATAGCGCAGCGGCAGGTGGTTCCGCCGCCGCTCCCATCTGACGCGCCACGCCCTCGAAGCCTGAAGGCGTATTGCGCGAAGCGAAGCCGATGCAGAAGTCTCCTACGCCGCAGCCCGCCGCGGCGCTCGAAAACCGGCAACTCGATCTCCCACTCTTCGCCGAGCCGGGGTCGACATCCTCGTCTCCATCACCTGCCGCGCCGGCGCCTGGTTTGCCGGGCACAGCCGGTGCATCGTCCGTGCCGCCGCCCGCCCCATTGCTCGCGCCGGACGGCAGCAAGCTGCGCAGTCTCACCATCGGTTCGCGCACGCTGCATTACGCGCTCAAGCGTTCGGCACGCCGTTCGATCGGCTTTGCGATCGACAGCTCCGGCCTCACGATCACCGCACCGCGCTGGGTCACGCTCGCCGACATCGAAACCGCGATCACCGAAAAACAGCGCTGGATTTTCACGAAGCTGATCGAATGGCAAACGCGGGTTGAGCAGCGCGCGTTGCCGAAGATCGACTGGAAAGACGGCGCCGAAGTACCTTACCTCGGCCAGCCGGTGCGCGTGACGCTCGGCGCACCGCGCGGCATGCTCACGTTCGATGCCGGGCAGGCGGTGCTGCAATTACCGCTGCCGTTGCAGGCCGATCCGCAGCAGATCAAGGACCGCGTGCAGGGCTGGCTGCAAGGCGAAGCGAAGCGCCTGTTCGGCGAGCGTCTGGCGATTTACGCGCAGAAGCTCGGCGTCAACTACCGCACGTATGCGCTCTCTTCGGCGGCAACGCGCTGGGGCAGTTGCTCGAGCGACGGCAAGATCCGCCTGAACTGGCGGCTGATTCATTTCCCACTGTCGATCATCGACTACGTCGTCGCGCACGAACTCTCGCATCTGCGCGAGATGAATCACAGCCCGCGTTTCTGGCAAACGGTCGAATCGATTTTTCCGGAATTCCGCGAGGCGCGGCAGACGCTGAAGTCGCATCCGCCGGAATTGCTGCCGACGCTTTAAGGCTCGCCGCGCTTCGCCGCCGCGCCCATGCAGGCTCGCATCGGTTATGAGGCAATCATTTACAATTGCCGGAAGTCGATGCATTTATCGACACTCTCTCAAAGGATGACCCATGCGAATCTTGCATACGATGCTTCGAGTTGGCGATCTGGACGCCTCTATCCGCTTCTATACCGAAGTGCTCGGCATGCGCCTGCTCCGCAAGCACGACTACCCGGACGGCAAATTCACGCTGGCCTTCGTCGGTTACGAAGACGAATCGGAAGCGGCGGCAATCGAACTGACCCACAACTGGGATACCGATAAATACGACCTCGGCAACGGCTACGGCCACATCGCCCTCGAAGTGGACGATGCGTATGCCGCGTGCGAAGAAGTGAAAAAGCGCGGCGGTGTCGTCACGCGCGAAGCGGGTCCGATGAAACACGGTACGACGGTCATCGCTTTCGTCGCCGATCCGGATGGCTACAAGATCGAGCTGATCCAGAAGAAGGGCCGAGTCGACTAAGACTCGCACTCGCGCCCGCGCGGCCCGGCGCCAGAATCACAACGATAGAAAGCCGGACTCATAATCCACATCCGGTCCACATCTGCTCCCCCGCATCTCATTCACGTCCCGCCTGGATTCGACGCCGTCGAATCCAGGCGGCGATGACAGGCAAGCAACCCCACGTAGAAAACAGATGCTGCGATTCGCGCAGCGCAGGTTTGCTATCGTATGGCCTCCGCCGCGCCGCGCGGCCTGACGACCCAACGATCCAATGGCCTGAGCGGTCCGCCAGCGCGTTCCCGCGCCTGATCCTGCTTCGCTCACCTTGTCTACATCGCCCATGAGCACCACGACTACCGCCCTGCCCACGCGCCGCGCCCCGGATAGCTTCGCGATCCTGCTGATGGTCGGCCTGTGCGCGATCTGGGGACTCCAGCAGGTCGCGATCAAGAGTACCAACGCGGCGCTGCCGCCGGTGTTTCAGGCGGGCTTGCGCTCGGCGATCGCGGCGCTGCTGGTGTGGGCATGGGCACGCTCGCGCGGCACGCCGCTCTTTCGCGACGACGGCACGCTCGGCGCGGGCCTGCTCGCGGGGTTGCTGTTCGCCGCCGAGTTCGTCTGCATCTTTCTCGGCCTGACGCTGACGAGCGCATCGCGCATGGCGGTGTTTCTGTACACGGCACCGTGCTTCACCGCGCTGGGACTGCACTGGTTCGTCGACGGCGAACGGATGCGGCGCATCCAGTGGATTGGCATCATCGTCGCATTCGCGGGGATGGCACTCGCCTTCGCGGACGGCTTCCTGCATGCGGGCGCCGCCACGGGCGCGGGCGGGACCGCAGCAGGAACAGCAGCAGGCACGGCTCACGGCGCGACGCTTTCGGGCGCCGCCGGCGATGCGCTCGGCGTGCTCGCCGGCATCGCGTGGGCCGCGACCACCGTCGTGGTACGGGGCTCGCGGCTCGCACATACGAGCGCGAGCAAGACGCTGTTCTATCAGTTGACGGTATCGGCGGTGGTGCTGCTCGCGCTGGCGCTTGGACTCGGCCAGGTACGCGTCGACACGGTGACGCCGCTCGCGCTCGCGAGCCTCGCTTATCAGGCGGTGGTGGTCGCGTTCGTCAGCTATCTGCTGTGGTTCTGGTTGCTGACGCGCTATATCGCGTCGCGGCTGTCGGTGTTTTCGTTCTTGACGCCGCTGTTCGGCGTGAGCTTCGGCGTGCTGCTGCTCGGCGAATCGTTCAGCACGCGCTTTCTCGTCGCCGCGCTGCTGGTGCTGGCCGGTATCGCGCTCGTCAATGCGCCGGCGAAACGGAGCGCGGCTTGAGCGCGGGGGGTTTCGTGGCCTTGGTGGTCTGAGCCTGAGTGCGCGGCTGAAGTGAGACGGAAGTGCGGCTGAGGTGGCCCTGAAATTGCCCCACGCGGCGCCGGGCTGACTTCAGCGCACAGCTGCGAAGGGGGCTCTGCGAAGCTGGCCGCGAAGCGCGCAGGCCAACACCCCGTCTCTCCGTCTGGCTGCCCCTGTCGAAGCTTATTCCGGCGCAGCCGCCGAGCGCGCCGCCGCCACCGCCTGCGCAACGCTCACATACTCCGCGACCGGCACATCCTCCGCGCGACGTTGCAGATCGAAGCCGAGCGCGTCGAAATCCACCGTGTCGCGCAATGCGGACAGCGTGTTGCGCAACATCTTGCGACGCTGCGAAAACGCCGCCGTCACCACCTCGCCGAGCACGGTTTCGTCGACCACCGGCATTTCGTGCCGCTCGTACGGGATCATCCGCACGATCGCCGAATCGACCTTCGGCGGCGGCTGGAACGACTCGGGCGGCACGTCGAGCTGCTTGTCGATCACGTAGCGGTACTGCAGCATCACCGACAGCCGGCTGAACGCCTTGGTGCCCGGCTCCGCGACCATCCGCTCGACAACCTCGTTCTGCAGCATGAAGTGCTGATCGATCACGCGCTCGGCGAAGGTCGCCAGATGGAACAGCAGCGGGCTCGAAATGTTGTACGGCAGATTGCCGACGATGCGCAGCGACGCCTTCTCGCCCGGCGCCGCGAGCGAGCCGAAATCGAACTCGAGCGCATCGCCCGCGTGCAGTTCGAGCAGCTCGCCGAACTTCGTCTTCAGACGGCCGATCAGATCGCGGTCCAGTTCGACCGCGTGCAACGGCGCCTCGGGCGTCGCGAGTCGCTCGATCAGCGGTTCGGTCAACGCGCCGAGGCCCGGGCCGATCTCGACCATGCGCTCGCCGCGCTGCGGCCGGATCACGTCGACGATCGAATCGATCACGCCCATGTCGACCAGAAAGTTCTGACCGAAACGCTTACGCGCGAGATGGCCCTGGTGTCGGCCTTGCTGTCTGCTGGTGGACATCGAAGAAACGCTAGAAAGAAAACTGCCTGAAAAAAGGAAACGCGGCCTACACGTTGCGCGGCATGCGCGACGCGCACGACGTGCGTGCCGCCGCTGAATACATTGCATGATGCCACGCTTGTGGCACGTTCCATGGACGCGCACGGAGACTGCCTACGGGCCCACTGCACAGCCGCTCGCTCACGCGGCAGCGGCGCTCAGCCCCCGCGCCGGTGCCCTGCCATCGACACCGCCGTGTCGATCGCGGCCATCAGGCTGCCCGCGTCGGCGCGACCGGTGCCGGCCAGATCGAGTGCGGTGCCGTGGTCGACCGACGTGCGGATAATCGGCAGGCCGAGCGTCACGTTGATGCCTTCGCCGAACGTCGCGTACTTGAGCACCGGTAGGCCCTGATCGTGGAACATCGCGAGCACGCAGTCGGCTTCGTCGAGATGGCGCGGCTGGAACAGCGTGTCGGCCGGATACGGACCGCGCGCGTCGATGCCTTCGCCATTCGCCTGCGTGAGCGCCGGCGTGATCACGTCGATTTCCTCGCGGCCCAGATAGCCGTTTTCGCCCGCATGCGGGTTCAGCCCGGTCACGAGGATACGCGGCGCGGGCAGGCCGAAGTGCTGACGCAAGTCCCGATCGATGATGCGCAGCGTCTCGACCAGACTTTCGATCGTCAACGCGGTCGCGACATCCTTCAGCGGCAGATGCGTGGTCGCGAGCGCGACGCGCAGCGGCCGCTTGCCGGTGCCCGCGAGCATCATCACGACGCGCGGCGTATGGGTGCGCTCGGCGAAATATTCGGTGTGGCCGGTGAACGGCACACCGGCATCGTTGATCGTGCTTTTTTGCAGCGGTGCGGTGACGATCGCGTCGAACCTGCCGCCGACCGCGCCGTCGATCGCCGCGTCGAGCAGATCGAGCACGTAGCGACCGTTCGCGGCGTCGAGCTTGCCCGCCTGCGACGCCGTGCCGAGCGCGCAATGCTCGACGCGCACGCGCGGCCCCTGGGCGAGCAGCGCGTCCCAGTCGACGCCGACCGCCCGCGCGCGTTCGGCAAGCAGTTGCGCGTCGCCGAGCACGGTGAACTGCGCGCCGGGCCAGTGCGCCGCCGCGCCGGCCAACGCCTGCGCGGTCAGCTCGGGACCGACGCCGGCGGGCTCGCCGGTCGTGATCGCAATCTGCAGCGGGCGATTAGCGGACGGATCGGCGCTCGTCATCACGTGAGTCCGGTTATTGCAGGCCCGTTACGCTGGGCTTCACTTCGACGTATGCGGTGTCGCGCAGCTCGCGCAGCCAATCGGCGTAGGCCTGCTCGGCCTTGCGCTGGCCAATCGCCTGACGCGCCAGATCCATCTGCTGCGAGACCGAGCCTTCCGCGTCGCGGCGGCCCAGCACCTGGATCAGGTGGTAGCCGTATTCGCTGCGCACCGGGTCGCTGATCTGGCCGTCCTGCAGCGAGTTCATCGCGCGCTCGAATTCCGGCACCGTCTCGCCCGGGCTGATCCAGCCGAGGTCGCCGCCTTGCGACGCCGAGCCGTCCTGCGAATAGGTCCGCGCGAATTTCGCGAAGTCGCCGCCCGCGGCGATCTGGTTGCGGATGTCGAGCAGCTTCTGGCGGGCCTGCGGCTCCGACATGCCGTCGCCGACGCGCAGCAGGATGTGGCGCACGTGCGTCTGCACCAGCTTCGGCGCATCCGCGCTGGTGCCCTGGCCCGCGCGACGCTCGACGAGGCGCACGATCTCGAAGCCGTCGTTGGTGCGGATCAGCGCCGGATTGACCTCACCCGGACGCAGTGTCGAGGCGGCCGTCACGAACTCGGGCGGCAGCTTCGTCGGCGCGAGGAAACCGAGATCGCCGCCGTTCTTCGCCGCATCCTGCGCCTGCGAATTGGACTTCGCGAGCTTTTCGAAATTGGCGCCGCCCTTCGCTTCGGCGAGCAGGCCTTCAGCCTTCTTCTGCGCCGCCTCGATTTCGGGTTGCGACGCGTTCAGCGGCGCCCTCACGAGGATGTGCTGCATGTGCAGATCGTTCGTCTGGCCGGCGTTCGGACCGCGCTGGCTGGCGATGTAGTTCGCGACCTCGGCGTCCGTCACCGTGATCTTGCTGTCCACTTCCTTCTCACGCAGACGCGACAGCGTCAGCTCGGTGCGCGCGTCGCCGACGAAGGTGTTCCAGGGCACGCCTTGCGCCTCGATGCGCGCGCGATACATTTCGAGCGACATGTTGTTGGCCTGCGCGAGACGTTCGAGCGTGCGCTGCACGGCCGCGTCGTCGATCACGATGCCGTCTTCCTTGGCCTTCTGCAGCTGGATGCGTTCCAGCACCATCTGCGTGAGCACCTGCTGGCGCAGCTGCTCGACCGGCGGCACCGGCGCGTTCTGCTGGTTCAGCCGGCGCGTGATCAGGCCGACCCGTTCGTCGAGCTCACGCTGCGTGATGACGCCGTTGTTGACCACCGCGGCGATGGTGTCGACCGTGCGGCCGCTGCCGCCGCCCAACGCCTGCGCCTGTGCCGGCGCAACCGGGAGAAAAGACGCCGCGGCGACGAGACCCGCCGCGAGCGTTGCCAAGCGAAGCTGTTTCATGATTGCCACAGATACTCCAATGATGTCGGGCGCTTCGCCCGTCTTTTCGCATGCCATGAATGACCGCGCGAGCGTCATTCGTAGTTGGTGAACCGCGACTCCGGCGGTGGCGGCGGCGGCAACGGTGTATAGCCGGCCACGCTGCTGCGGAATGCGGTCATCAGCCCATTGTCGACGCTCGACAGCCCCTTGAACGTCAACTGCGCCAGAAACCGCGTGCTCGACTGATTCTGCCCCGACGTGTTCAGGCCGTTCGCATAGCGCTGGATGCCGGCGCCGAGCGTCCAGCAGTCCGCGTCGTATTGCAGGCCGACCAGCGCGTCGACGACCCGGTGACCGCCGAGGTCGTAATTGAGGCGGCCCACCCCGAACACCCGGTGCGACAGCGGCCATTGGCCCGAAACCAGCACCTGGTTGATCGGCTGGTTGTCGAGCGTGGTGTTGGCGCGCGTGTAGCGATACCCGACGTTCAGCACCTTGCCGGTCTCGGGACTGAAGCCGAAACCGACGCTGGTCTTCACGAGCTGATTGTTGTCGGCATTATATTGGAACGCCGTTTCCGACGCGAAACCGGCGCCCAGCTTGACCGACGCGCCGACGATCAGGTCCGAATGGGTGGCCTGCGTGCTGGTCTGGCTCGGCAGCAGCGTGACGCGCTGATCCTGGAAGTAGTACTGCTGCGCGATCACGAAACGCGCGCGTTCGTCGCCCGTTGCCGGGTTGATGAAGCGCGTCGTGATGCCGGCGGTCAGACGGTTCGCGTCGGCGATCCGGTCGTTACCGACGAAGGTGTTCGGCGTGAAGATTTCCGCGAGACCGAAGTCGGATTCCGCGGTGTCGAACAGCGGCGCGTTGGCCTGATTGCGGTACGGCGTGTACACGTAGTACAGGCGCGGTTCCAGCGTCTGGATATAGTCCGCGCCGAAAATGCGCACCGAGCGCTCGAAGATCAGCCCGGTGTCGAACGTGAAGGTCGGGATCGACTCGGTGAAATTCTTCTGCGCGTTCGGCACGCCGTTCAGGTCGGTGCCGATGTTGTTCAGGTTGTACGACGCGAAGTGCCATTGCACCTTCGGCGTGACGAAGTAGCCCGGCCCCACCACCGAATACGACAGGTACGGGTTGAACAGCACCCGCTCGCCTTCGCTCACGTCCGCGGTGGTGATGCGGAATCGCGTGTAGTCGGCCTCGGCGCCGAAGTCGAAGCCGCCGATGTTGTACTTCGCGTACTTCACGTTCAACTGTGGCTCGCGGCCGTACGGCGCGACCGACGGTTCGAGCGTCTGCCAGTGCTGCTCGCGCGCGAGCACGGACCACGGTCCGTTGTTGTAGGTCAACCCGGCTTCCTGCTGGTACAGGAGCTGGGTGCCGTTCATGAACTGGTTGACCGACGACGACAGGTCTTCCGGATAGGTGTTATCCGAAACCTTGTTGTAGTAGATGTAGCCGCCGAAGCCGTTGCCGAAGTTCTGGTTGTGCTGGATGTACAGCGCGTAACGGTTGGTCTTCGTCAGGCGATCGTCGGGCAGGAACTCACCGGTGATCGACCCGGAATACGTCGGCGACAGATAGCGGAACGTGCTCTGCAGCTGCACACCGCGCTTCGAGATCAGCCGCGGCGTCACGGTCAGATCGCGGTTCGGCGCGATGTTGAAGTAATACGGTACCGACAACTCGAAGCCGTTGGTCGAGCTCAGCGAGAACGTGGGCGGCAACAGCCCGCTGCGGCGGTCGCCCGACAGCGGGAACGACAGCCACGGCGACGCGAATACCGGCACGCCCTGGAAGAACAGCACGCTGTTGTAGGCGACGCCTTCGTCCGCGCCGGTGTCGAAATCGAACTCGCTGCCCTTGATGTACCAGGCCGGATTGTCCGTGCACGCGCACGCCGTGTAGGTGCCCTGCGTGAACACCGAGCGCTCGGCGTCGAGCAGGTCCACGCGCTGCGCGCTGCCGGAGCCGCCCGTCAGGTTGAAGTGGTACTTCGGCGCGGTCATGAAGCCTTCGGTCGAATCGACGCGCAGATGCGCTTCGGGCCCGATGAAGGTATTGCCGGTGTTGATCACGTGGACATTGCCGTATGCATCGGCCATGTCCGTGTCCTGATCGTAGTGCAGCGCGTCGGCCTTGATCACGGCCGTGTTGTGGCGCACCTCGGCCGAGCCCTTGGCCGCGAGGTCCTGATCGATCGTGCCGCTCGCGTGGTCGCCGAGCACGAAGGTGGCCGGCCGCTGACCGCTTTGCAGCGGATGGTCCTCGAGCTGCGGGGCCATCTGCATGCCCCACGGCGGATCGATCGGTTGCGGCTGCGCAGCTTCCCCCGCCAGCTGGGCGTGCGCAAGCGCGGGCATCAGGCCCGGAACGGCGACGAGCGCCGCGACGAGCCGCCTTTTGCGCGGCACTACTGCACAGGAGGGAGTGATATCGGAAAGCTGTCTGGGCGGCATGTATCGTTTGGCGAATCGACCCGTGCGCAGGCTGCCGTCGTCACGATCCACCGCCTGCACACCGCGACCGTGAGAGTCGGCTGCACATCTGGATTCACCATTTGCCGAGTGCTAAGGCGGGCGGTAAAACGAAACACGCGAAAGCTGGCGTGTGAGTCGCGTCAAAAAAGTCGTGGGGTATTATATGGCAAGACGTTGCCCCCAAGAATTTGCCGCCGGTTTTCATGACGCTGCCCGCCACCCAAGACCACCAAGACTCCCGTCTCTCCCTGCTCAAAGCCTGGCTGCAAGGCCACGCGGCGCATCACGCGCTCGAGCTCGACAGCCTCGTTCCGGCCTCGTCGGACGCCAGTTTCCGCCGTTATTTCCGGCTCGCCGGTAAGGCGGCGCAAGGCAATGGAGCCGCCACGCTGATCGCCGTCGACGCGCCGCCGCCGGAAAAATGCCGCGAATTCGTGCAGGTCGCCGAACTGCTCGGCGCCGCCGGCGTGCACGTGCCGCGCGTGCTCGAAGTCGATTTCGATGCCGGTTTCATGCTCGTCACCGATCTCGGCACCGCGTCGTACCTCGGCGCGCTGACCGACGCGCAGGCCGCGGGCGACACCCGCGCGGCCCGCACACTGATGCGCGACGCACTGGACGCGCTGATCCGCTGGCAGCTCGCATCGCACGAAGACGTGCTGCCGCCGTTCGACGAAGCGTTCCTGCGCCGCGAAATGGAGCTGATGCCCGAGTGGTTCATCGGCCGGCACCTGGGCCGCGAGGTCGACGCCGACACCCGCGCGCTGCTCGAGCGCACCTTCGCGCTGCTGGTCGCGAGCGCGCGCGCGCAGCCGCAGAGCTTCATGCTGCGCGATTTCATGCCGCGCAATCTGATGATCGCCGAGCCCAACCCCGGCGTGCTCGATTTTCAGGACGCGGTGTACGGACCGATCACCTACGACGTCGTGTCGCTGTTGCGCGACGCGTTCCTCAGCTGGGACGAGGAGTTCGAGCTCGACTGCTTCGTGTACTACTGGGAGCGCGCGAAAAAAGCCGGCCTGCCGGTCGACGCCGATTTCGGCGAGTTCTACCGCCAGCTCGAATGGATGGGCCTGCAGCGCCACATCAAGGTGCTGGGCCTGTTCTGCCGGATCAACTACCGCGACGGCAAGGCGCATTACATGAACGACCTGCCGCGCTTCATCGGCTATGCGCGCAAGGTGGCGGAACGTTACGCGCCGCTGCGCGGGTTCGCGAAACTGCTCGACGACCTCGAAGGCCGCGCGCAGGAAGTCGGCTACACCTTCTGACCGATGTCAATGTCCGTAAAGAAAGCGATGATTTTCGCCGCGGGTCGCGGCGAGCGCATGCGTCCGCTGACCGACGCGTGCCCGAAGCCTTTGCTCGAAGTGGGCGGCAAGCCGCTGATCGTGTGGCAGATCGAACGGCTTGCGCGGGCCGGCATCC
This sequence comes from Paraburkholderia antibiotica, assembly GCF_012927125.1. GTDB lineage: Bacteria > Pseudomonadota > Gammaproteobacteria > Burkholderiales > Burkholderiaceae > Paraburkholderia > Paraburkholderia antibiotica. The sequence continues at coordinate 95,602 of NZ_JABBFZ010000003.1, read as the reverse complement.
GCAGCATCGTGATCAATCATGCGTGGCTCGGCGAGCAGTTCGAAGCGGCACTCGGCGACGGCTCGCGCTGGCAGGTCGAGTTGCGCTATTCGCCCGAGCACGAGGCACTGGAAACGGCGGGCGGCATCGCCCAGGCCCTGCCGCTCCTGACCGATAACGGCGCGGATCAGCTCTTCGTCGCAGTGGCCGGCGACGTCTATACCGATTACGACTACGCCGCGCTACACGCGCATGCCGGCCGGCTGGAGGCGCTGCCCGAGCCGGGCATGCATCTGGTGATGGTGCCGAACCCCGCGTTTCACCCGAACGGCGACTTCGGCCTCGCCGACGGCGCGCTTTCGCTCGATACGCAGCCGCGCTTCACGTTCGCGAGCTTCGGGCTCTACGACACGCGGATGTTCCGCGATTTGCCGCGCGGCACGCGGCGCGCGCTGAGCCCGTACTATCGCGAGACGATCGCGCGTGGGCTCGCGAGCGGCGAGCTGTATGAAGGCTTGTGGGAGAACGTCGGTACTCAGGCGCAGCTGGAAGCGCTGGATCGGGTGCTGCGGGCACGCTGAAGCGAAGGTTGAGCCGCGACCCCGGATGCCGGGTCTCGCGGCCTGAGTCTCGATCCTTTCTTGAACCACGGCGGCGCTCAAACGGCCTGCGCCGCATCACGCGCTCTGGCCACCGACTGGCCGGTTAGTGAAGTAGACGGCCCACCTCTTCGCCCGTCTCCGCAGCACATCACTTCGCCGCGCTCTCGCTCGCACCGACCGGCTCCGAGCCGTCCGCACCTTGCGTCGCCTCCGGCGTCTGCGCGGCGCGCTGCTGCAGCGCCCACATCTGCGCGAACAGGCCGTTCGCGCGCAGCAGTTCCGCATGCGTGCCGCGCTCGACGATCCGCCCCTTGTCCATCACGATGATCTGCTGCGCGTGCACGACCGTCGACAGCCGGTGCGCGATGATCAGCGTCGTGCGTTCGCGCGCGATCTGATCGAGCTCGTGCTGGATCGCGCGCTCGGAGCGTGAATCGAGCGCCGAGGTCGCTTCGTCGAATAGCAGGATCGGCGGATTCTTCAGGATGGTCCGCGCGATCGCGACGCGCTGCTTTTCGCCGCCGGAAAGCTTGAGCCCGCGCTCGCCGACCGGCGTGTCATAGCCCTTCGGCAAGCTCTCGATGAACTCGTGAATGTGCGCGGCGCGTGCCGCCGCGATCACTTCGTCGCGCGTCGCCGACGGCCGGCCATACGCGATGTTGTAGTAGATCGAGTCGTTGAACAGCACCGTGTCCTGCGGCACGATGCCGATCGACGCGCGCAGCGAGTCCTGCGTGACGTCGCGAATGTCCTGTCCGTCGATCCGGATCGCGCCGCCCGTCGCGCGGTCGAGATCGTAGAAGCGGAACAGCAACCGCGCGAGCGTCGACTTGCCGGAGCCGCTATGCCCGACCACCGCGGTCGTCGTGCCGGCCGCGATCGTGAAGCTGACGTCGTGCAGAATCTGCCGCGACGGCTCGTACGCGAAGCTCACGTTATCGAAACGCACCTGCGCGCCACTCACCCGCAAAGCCACCGCATCCAGTGCGTCGGGCACCTCCTGCGGCGCGCCGAGCAGCGAGAACATGCGGTCCATGTCGGTGAGGCTCTGCTTCAGCTCGCGATACACGACGCCGAGAAAATTCAGCGGGATATACAGCTGCAGCATGAACGTGTTGATCAGCACCAGATCGCCGAGCGTCAGACGTCCGGCCATCACGCCTTGCGTCGCGCGCCACAGAATGAACACGAGCCCCGTGCCGATGATCGCCTGCTGACCGAAGTTCAGCGCCGACAGCGAACGCTGCGACTTGATCGCCGCCGTACGATAGCGCTTCAGGTTTTCGTCGTAGCGGCTCGCCTCCCACTCCTCGTTGCCGAAGTACTTGACGGTCTCGTAGTTGAGCAGCGAGTCGATCGCGCGCGAATTCGCCTTCGAATCGAGCTCGTTCATCGTGCGACGAAAATGCGTGCGCCACTCGGTGACCTTCACCGTGAACACGATGTACACCGCGAGCGCGACGAACGTGACGATCGCGTAATAGGCCTCGTATTTGACGACGAAAAAGCCGAGCACGAGGCCGACTTCGACGAGCGTCGGCAGGATGCTGTAGAGCGAATACGAAATCAGTTGCGTGATGCCGCGCGTGCCACGTTCGATGTCGCGCGACATGCCGCCCGTCTGCCGCTCCAGATGAAAGCGCAGCGACAGCCCGTGCAGATGACGGAACACCTTCAGCGCGAGCTGGCGCACCGCGCTTTCGGTCACCTTCGAAAACAGGATTTCGCGCAGCTCGGTGAAAAGCGACGTGGACAGCCGCACCACCGCATACGCGACCACCAGCAAACCGACGCCGCCGAGCAGCACGATGCCGGGCGCGTCGTGCGCGCGGCCGAGCGCGGTCAGATGCTGCACGGACGCGAGGCTGTCGACGATACGCTTCATCACGATCGGCACGCCGAGATTGGCGACCTTCGCGCCAATCAGGCAACTGAGCGCGAAGCCGACGCGCCATTTATAGGTGGCCAGATACGGCAGCAGCGACAAGATGGTCTGCCAGTCGTTGCGGGGCTGGGTGGAAATCGGCGAGGGTTCGGACGGAAGAGCGCGGCGCATGGGTCGTGGGGGAGAGTGTGGAATTGCCGGAGTTCGCAGCGGCGCATGGCGGCTCGGGCGGCCTCGATGACCCGCGCGTGCTGCCCGGCCCGATGGCCCTGACGGCGCGCGGGTCGCGCTTCGCTGGGCGCTTTCCCGTACAATTCCTGATCTTTGTATTGTCGCAGAAGCCGGCTGGCGCCGCTTTCCATGGACCGCACAGCCGGGCACGCGGCGCCTCGACGGTCGAGCCGGTCCAGCCAATACGTAACCGCTACGAAATCAATACGTAATCAATACGCGTGACCGCGTTTCCCAAGGATGTCCCGATGACCGATCTTCTTCAACTTCCGTCCAAACCCTGCGCGCTACGCGTGATGCCGCAGCCGTCGGACGCGAACATCCACGGCGACGTATTCGGCGGCTGGATCATGGCGCAGGTCGACATTGCCGGCTCGATCCCGGCAAGCCGCCGCGCCAACGGCCGTGTCGCGACCATCGCGGTCAACTCGTTTCTGTTCAAGCAACCGGTGTTTGTCGGCGATCTGCTGAGCTTTTACGCGGACATCGTCAAGACCGGCAATACCTCGGTGACGGTGTCGGTCGAGGTCTACGCGCAGCGGATGAGCCTCACGCAGGAAGTCGTCAAGGTCACCGAAGCGATCCTCACCTACGTCGCCACCGACAGCGACCGTCGTCCGCGCGCGCTGCCAGTGCTGGACTAACCCGCTCAACGGCATCCGCACGATGAAAACGAGGCGCTCAGGCGCCTCGTTTTGCTTTTGAGGCTGGTTTGAGTCTGGCTGAAACGCGCGTTTAACGCCTGGTTTGTAACGCGCACACGACCGGACCGAATGCGCCTTCAGCCGCGCATGCGTGCACAGGTCATGTAGCGCTCCGGCTTGCGGCTCCGGCCTCGCCGCGACCAGCCTTGCCGCCACTGCCGCCGCTGTTGCCACTGCCGCTCTCGCGCAAATAAACGTCCACCTCCGCTTCGAGCCACTGCGCGAAATGCGCCTGGCGCGCGTTGAGCATTTCGCGCTGCTGCCACACGAGCCAGTAGGAAAAACGGTACGGCACGCGAATCCCGGTGATCTGCACCAGCGCACCCTGTGCGAGCGCATGCGCGACCAGGCTGCGCCTCTCCAGCGCGATCCCTTGACCGAGCAGTGCCGCGCCGATCACGACGTTCGAATCGTTCGCGGACAACACCACCGCTTCGGCCGGCGGCGGCGCCACCTGCACGGCCTGACACCAGTCGGCCCACGGCGCGTCGGGGCTCGAAATCAACGGACAGGCAAGCACCTCCTCCGCGGTGACCGGCACGCGCCCATGCGGCCCAAGCGCGAAATGCGGCGCGGCGACCACCACCATCTCGTCGTCGAACAGTTTCTGTTGCGCGACATCGGGCCAATGCCCCTGCCCCATGCGAATACCGATGTCGCTGCCGCTCTGGCGGAAATCCTCGACCTGCAAACTCGTCACGAGGCGTACGCGATAGTACGGATGCGCGTCGCGAAAGCGCGCGAGCCGTGGCAGGAGCCAGTGCTGCGCGAACGACGGCACGGTCGCGACGACCAGCTCGCCCTCGTGCGGACGCGCCTGCGCACGGCGCGTCGCGCTGGCCAGCTCGCTCAGCGCAATGCGTACGTCGAGCGCGTACAGGCGCCCTTCGTCGGTCAGCCGTAAGCCACGCGACTCGCGCACGAACAGCGCGACGCCCATCGTGCCTTCGAGCACCTTGATCTGCTGGCTCACGGCCGAGTGCGTGATGTGCAGCTCGCGCGCAGCCTGCGTGACGCCGCCGAGGCGCGCGACGGCCTCGAAGCAGCGCAGCGCGGTAAGAGGCGGGATCGGCTTCATGTTAGAAATTCTGACGTATTTCGTCGGTAATTGTCGCTTTTTTCGCGCGACCGGAATGCGTAGTCTATCGGTACGGCGCCGCCCGTCGCCCCTGCACGGGAAACGAACCGGCCAGCCGGCGCCGGCGCTCACTGGTAGCTCTTCTAACGGAAAATGCGATGAAACTGATTGGAATGCTCGACTCGCCCTACGTGCGGCGCGTCGCCATCTGCATGAAGCTGCTCAAGCTCGACTTCGCGCACGAGTCGATTTCGGTGTTCCGCACCTACGACCAGTTCGCGAAGCTCAACCCGGTCGTCAAGGCGCCGACGTTCGTCACCGACAACGGCACGGTCCTGATGGATTCGACGGTGATCCTGCAGTATCTGGCGACGCTCACCGACGCCACGCCGCTCTTTCCCACCCAGCCCGACGCGACGTTGCGCGCCGCGCGCCTGACCGGCCTCGCGCTCGCCGCGAGCGAAAAGAGCGTGCAGATCGTCTACGAGCGCAATCTGCGGCCGGCCGACAAGCAGCACGAACCGTGGATCGAGCGGGTTAGCACGCAAGTGCTCGCCGCTTACGCCGAACTCGAACGCGAACTGAGCGCCGCGCCGCCGCCCACCCGCCAGGAACAGTTCACCGCAGCAGACGTGGCGGTTGCCGTCGCGTGGCGCTTCACGCACATGATGCTGCCGGAGCTGGTCAGCAGAGCCGCGCATCCGCAGCTGGAGAAGTTTGGTGCGCTCGCGGAAAGCCTGCCGGTGTTCGCGGACACGCCGCCGGAATAAGCGGCGCTCAACCCACGCCGTGGCGATGCCGAGGTGAAACAGGGCGCCGCGTGGCGCCCTGTCGGGTGACGCGTCGGCATGGCCTGTCCGAAGCCGGTACTTGCAGCAGGTGCCTCGCCCATCATGCGTCGGGCGTCCCGCTTACGCCGTTTCCAGCTCCCGCACCATGCCGCCGTGCAGCAACTCGGAAATCGCGTCCGTCGAGAGCGGCTTCGCGAAATAGAAACCCTGCATCTCGTCGCACGCGCGCTCCTTCAGGAAGTCGAGCTGCGCCGACGTCTCGACGCCCTCGGCGATCACCTGCAATTTCAACGAATGCGCGAGCGCGATGATCGCCGACGTGATCGTCTCGTCGTCGCCCGACACGCCGATGTCCGACACGAACGAGCGGTCGATCTTCAGCCGGTCGACCGGGAAGCGCTTCAGATAGCTGAGGCTCGAATAGCCGGTGCCGAAGTCGTCGATTGCGAGACCGATGCCGAGCGCGTGCAGCTCGTTGAGCATCGACACGGCCTCCTCAGCGTTGCGCATGATCGTGCTCTCGGTCAATTCGAGTTCGAGGTATTTCGGCTCGAGCCCGGTTTCGGCCAGCACCTGCGTCACGAGCTTCGCGATGTCGCGCTGCTGGAACACCCGCGCCGACAGATTCACCGACACGCGCGCGGGCGGCAGCCCCTGATCCTGCCACGCCTTGTTCTGGCGGCATGCCTCGCGCAGCACCCACTCGGACAGCGGCCCGATCAGCCCGCTTTCCTCCGCGAGCGGAATGAACGACGACGGCGGCACCAGCCCGACCTCCGGATCCAGCCAGCGCACCAGCGCCTCGATACCGACGATCTGGCCGCTGCCGATATCGACCTGCGGCTGATAGTGCAGCAGGAATTCGTTGTCGCGCAGCGCGCGGCGCAGGCGTCGTTCGAGATTCAGGCGCGCGCCCGCGCTCGCGTTCATCTCCGGCTGATAGAACTGGAACGTGTTGCGGCCCATGTCCTTCGCGCGATACATCGCGACGTCGGCCTTCTTCATCAGCGTTTCGGCATCCTCACCGTCCTGCGGGAACAGGCTCGCACCCATGCTGCAGCCGACATACAGTTCGTTGCCGTCGAGCCACACCGGCTCCGCAATCGACGCGCGCACGCGCTCCATCCATGCGATCAGCGATTGTTCGTCGACGGTGTCGGTCATCACGATCACGAACTCGTCGCCGCCGTGGCGCGCGACCGTATCGCTGGTGCGCGAGCAGCGTGCGAGCCGCTCGGCGACCACGCTGAGCAGCCGGTCGCCGACGCTATGGCCGAGGCTGTCGTTGACGTTCTTGAAGCCGTCGAGATCGAGGAACACGACCGCGACGCCGCTGTGATGCCGCTGCGCGACGACGAGCGCATGTTCGAGCCGGTCGCGCAGCAGATTGCGGTTCGGCAGGCGGGTCAACTCGTCGTAGTTGGCCTGGTATTCGAGCTGTTCCTGATAGCGGATCAGCTCGGTCACGTCGTTGATCACGCCGATGTGATGCGTGATCACGCCCTCGGCATTCGGCACCGGCGCGATGAACAGCTGGTTCCAGAACAGCGCGCCGTCCTTGCGATAGTTGCGCACCACCGCGCTGACCTCGCGATTCGCCGCGAGCGCTGCGCGGATCAGCGCAACGCCGTCCTGATCGCGGTCGTCGCGTTGCAGCACGCGGCAATCGTGGCCGATCACTTCGGCCGGATCGTAGCCGGTGATCCGCATGAACGCCGGGTTCACGTACTCGATCAGATTACCCGACGGCGACGGCGCGGTAATCAGGATCGCGTTGACACTCGCGTCGAGCGCGCGGCTTTGCAGGCGCAGCGCGAGATCGGCGCGCTTGCGCTCGGTGATGTCGGTGTACGAGCCGAGCACGCCGATCACCTGCCCGTCGTTGTCGGTGAACGGTAGCTTGCTCGTGACGGTGGTGCGATGCGTGCCGTCGATCAGGAAGTCGACCTCGAAGTTCATCTTCGGCACGCCGGTGCTCACGACTTCGCGATCGTGCTCGGTCAGCAGTTCGGAGAACGCGCGCCACGGCAATTCGGCGTCGCTCTTGCCGACCACCTGCTCGGGATAGGCTAGCCCCGCGTCGCGCGCGAACGCCATGTTGCAGCCGAGGTAGCGCGAGTTCAGGTCCTTCCAGAAGATCCGCTGCGGGATGTTGTCGATCACCGCTTCGAGCATCTGGTTCGAGCGCAGCGCTTCGGCTTCCGCGTTGATCTGGTCGGTCACGTCGTCGGCGATCACGAAGAGCGCTTCGCAACCGACGAAATTGAGCGAGTGATACGACACGTTCGCGCTGATGATCGAGCCGTCCTTGCGCCGATGCCGCCAGATGCCCGCCATCGTGTGCCCCTGGCGCAGCGCGGCGCTGCGTTGCAGATGCGTTTCGAGACGCCCGATCTCGGCGCTCGGCCGGATCGCGCGGATCGTCATGTTCAGAAATTCGCTTTCCGTGTAGCCGTATTGCTGGATCGCGGCCGCGTTGACGGCGAGAAAGCGCAGCGTGTCGCGATCGAAGATGTACATCGGCACCGAATGATCGTCGAACAGGCTGCGAAAGCGTTCGTCGTTGCGCACCAGGGCGCGGGCGCTACGCAGCTTTTCCCGCGCGCTGTTTTCGCGCGCGCCGAACGTCAGCATCAGCAGCGTGCTGCCGGTCAGCATCGACACGATCAGCACGAACATCGCGCGCTGGCTGTCGCTCGCCGAGGCCGCGAGCGAGCTCTGCAGCGAGCGGTTTTCCTCGGCGCGCAACGCGGCCAGCGCGACGCCGACGCGTTCGAGCGCCGCGGCGAGGCGGGGGTGAGCGGGGGCGGTGTCGAGGGAGCGGTCGACGGAGGGGTCGAGCTGGATGTGGGTGGGTGCGTCGGCGGATACGTTGGCAGGCGCGGGTGCCTGGGAGGGTGCGGGGATGTCGCTCGCGTTTTTCTGCAGCGTGTCGTCGATGTCGTTCTGCAACGCGTGCCGTGCCGCGCTGAGTCTCGCGAGCGCGCCGGCCATGTGCGGCTCGCTCGCGAGTTCGTCGCGCAACGCGTGCTCGCGGCTCGCGAGCGGTTTCGTCATCGAAGCGGCCTCGTCGGGCGAGACCGGCTGGCCCGACGCCTTCAGACCGCGCAGCGCGGCAAACGCATTATCGAGCGCGGCGCGATACGCATCGAGATTCTGGCGCACGCTCGTCGAGTGCCGCAGACGCGCATCGGCGTCGCGTTGACCGCGAATCTGCGTGTACGCGACGAACGCGTTCGCACCGACCGCGACGACCACGACCGCGATATTGATCAGCAGCCGCTTCGATAAGAAAGGATTCATGGATTCCGAACGTCAATCGTTCCGAGGGCGGGAGCGCGCGTTCGCTTTCGGTGCGTCGTGGCTGCATCGATGCGATTCTTTTACGCGCCAACCTTTGGATATCGGCAGCGTTCGGGAGCGGGTTGAGGGTCGCGGTGAAAAATTTTGTGAAGAATGGCAAGCGGGTGGCTACGCGCGTGGCTGACCTTGGCTTAGCCGGCCGCGTCTAGCCGGCCGCACCTAGCCGGCCGCACCTAGCCGGCCGCTCCAAACTCCTTCATCGCCGGGACGAAGTCGTGGTTCGCTTCCGGCTTGCGCGACAGCTTCGCGAGCACATAGCGCTTGAACGGTTCGAGCTCGGCCCAACGCGCGACACTCGGCACGGCGAGACCCGCGAGCCCAGCCTGATGCGCGACACCCTCCGGCACACTGTCGGTACGACGCCACGCCGGCGATTCTTCAGGCGAGAACCACTCCGGCTCGACGTTCGCGTGCGTGCGCAGCATTTCGAACAACGCGTGATCGAAATTCGGCTCGATCTGGGTGTCTTCGTCGACCGGGAAACGCGCGAGCAGCTTGCGGTCTTCGAGCGGCAGTTGCTGCCACTGCACGAGCGAGATGCGCAGTCCGAAGCGGTCGAGATTGAAGCGCACCGACATCGGGATATAGGTGAAATTCTCCGAAGACGCGACTTCGAAGTCGAACAGAAGCGGTGCTTCGTTGAGTCCCATGACCAGGCTCCTTCTCTCTAACGGACAGCGTGCGGGCGTCGCTTGAGGTATTTTAGAACCTTATTCGCGCGACGTCGGCCCGCTGCGCAAGGCGGACGGATGCCCAAACGCGCGGCACGAAGAGGAGTGAAGCAGCTTGAACGAACAGCAAAACGGGCCACGCAGCGGTCGCGCCGACGCCCCCGCCGTCGCCCACGACCCGGACGGGCAAGCCGGCGCGGTGCAGCTCGAGGTGCGCCGCCATCGCGGCGCGTCGGTCGAAACCGCCACCGATCACGTCGGCCAGGAGTGGCCGGTCGCGCTCGTCTTCAACGGCATCTCGCACGCGGTGATGATGTGCACGCCGCGCGATCTCGAAGCGTTCGCGGTCGGCTTCGCGATTTCAGAGGGCATCGTCGAGCGCGGCAGCGACATTCAGGACATCGAGGTCGAGTTGCACGACCACGGCGAGCTGCCGCATGCCGAGGTGCAATTGCAGGTCGTGCAGCAGGCGTTCGTCGGGCTGAAGGAAAAGCGTCGCGCGCTCGCCGGGCGCACCGGCTGCGGCGTGTGCGGAATCGAAAGCATCGATCTGCTCGATCTGAAACCACAGCGCGTGCCCGACACCGGCTTTTTGCAGCGCCTCGCGCCCGATGCGATCGCGCGCGCCGCGCGTGCGTTGCCCGAGCATCAGGCGCTCACGCGTTTGACGGGCGGCCTGCACGCGGCCGCCTGGTGCGATGCGCAAGGCGCGATCCGCTACGCGTTCGAGGACGTCGGCCGTCATAACGCGCTCGATAAACTGATCGGCCAACTGGTGCTCGCTCGCGCCGATACGCGCGACGGTTTCGTGTTCCTGTCGAGCCGCGCGAGCTACGAGCTGGTGCGCAAGGCCGCGCGTGTGGACATACCGATGGTCGCGACGATTTCGGCGCCGTCGTCGCTGGCGATCGCGATTGCGCGCGAGGCCGGCGTGCGGCTCGTGAGCTTCTGCCGCGAAGGCAGCTACGTCGATTACGACACGTGGCAGCCGCAGCAAAGCTGAACGGCTGAGTGGCTGAACGTCTAACCACAGGCGCTGCGCCAAAACAAAAGCGGCGGCGCCTCTAGCGGTCAAACCGCCAGGACACCGCCGCCGTCGATCGTTCGGTGATGCGTTGCCGGGAACCCGCACTCAGCACCCGGCACTCAGCACATCAATCGAACTGCCGGAAATCCGGCTTGCGCTTCTCGAAGAACGCCTTGAACGCCTCGCGCGCTTCGGGCGCGAGCAGCATCTTGCCGAAGTGCACCGCCTCCTCGGCCATCTGCGTCTGCAGTTCCTGCTGGCTCGCCTGCTTCATCAGCTTCTTCGTCACCCGCAGCGACGACGCCGGCAACGCCGCCAGTTTGGCCGCCTGCGCCGCCGCGAATGCCTCGACCTCACCGGCCGGCAGCACGCGATTCACGATACCCATCCGGTACGCTTCCGCCGCGTCGAACGCCTCGCCGAGCAGCAGCTTTTCGGCTGCCGCCTGATAGCCGGCCACGCGCTGCAGCAGCAGACTCGACGCCGCCTCCGGGCACAGTCCGAGTTGCGTGAACGGCAGCGAGAAGCTCGCCGTGTCGGCCGCGTAGACCAGATCGCAATGCAGCAGCAGCGTCGTGCCGATGCCGACCGCCGGCCCCGCAACCGCCGCGACGACCGGCTTTTCCGCCGAACTGATCGCGCGCAGGAACTGGAACACCGGCGCGTTCTCGCCACCCGGCGGCGTCTTCATGAAATCGTCGAGATCGTTGCCGGCGCTGAAAATACCCGCGCTACCGCGAATCAGGATCGCGCGCACCGAATTGTCGCGCTGCGCTTCGACGAGCGCGTCGGCCATCGTCTGATACATCGCGGCGGTGATCGCGTTCTTCCGGCCGGGCCGGTTGAAGGCAATCGTCAGCACCGCGTCGGCGCGCTCGACCAGAATATCCGTCGTCATCCCGTTCATCTCCTTTGGCTCCTGCTGAATGTCAAAACGGTTCGCAAGCCGGGTGGCCTGCGAACCGTTGCGTCGTCCGTCGCGGTACGAACATGGCGGACGATACCGCGCGGACCCTCGCGAACCCGCTTACAGACGCTCGATAATGCCCGCCGCGCCCATGCCGGTGCCGACGCACATCGTCACCATGCCGTACTTATAGTTGCGGCGGCGCAGGCCATGCACGACGGTCGCCGCGCGAATCGCGCCGGTCGCACCGAGCGGGTGGCCCAGTGCGATCGCGCCGCCGAGCGGGTTGATCTTCGACGTGTCGAGCCCGAGGTCCTGAATCACCGCCAGCGATTGCGCGGCGAACGCCTCGTTCAACTCGATCCAGTCGAGATCGTCCTGCGTGAGACCGGCGGCCTTCAGCGCGGCCGGAATCGCTTCCTTCGGACCGATGCCCATGATTTCCGGCGGCACGCCACGCACCGCGAAGCTGACGAAGCGCGCGAGCGGCGTCAGGTTGAACTGCTTGAGGATCTTCTCCGACACGACGATCAACGCGCCCGCGCCGTCCGAGGTCTGCGAGCTGTTACCGGCCGTCACCGAACCCTTGTTCGCGAACACCGCGCGCAGCTTCGCGAGCCCTTCCATCGACGTCTCCGCGCGCGGACCTTCGTCGAGCTTGACCTCACGCGTCTTCACGCTGACTTCGCCGCTCGCGAGATCGGGGAAACGCTCGGTGAGCGTGTACGCGGCGATTTCGTCGTTGAATTCGCCGGCCTGCTGCGCAGCGATCGCGCGACGGTGCGATTCGACCGAGAACGCGTCCTGCGCTTCGCGGCTGATCTTCCAGCGCTCGGCGACCTTCTCCGCGGTCAGGCCCATGCCGTACGCGATGCCGATGTCTTCGTTGCGATCGAAGATGTGCGGCGACAGCGACGGCTTGTTGCCCATCATCGGCACCATGCTCATCGATTCGCAGCCGCCCGCGATCATCGCGTCCGCCTCGCCGACGCGGATGCGGTCCGCAGCCATTGCGAGCGCGGTCAGACCCGACGCGCAGAAGCGGTTCACCGTGACGCCGCCGACCGTGTTCGGCAGGCCGGCGAGCAGCGCGCCGATGCGCGCGACGTTCAGGCCCTGCTCCGCTTCCGGAATCGCGCAGCCGACGATCGCATCTTCGATCACGCTGGTGTCGAGACCCGGCACTTGCGCGACCGCTGATTTGATCGCGTGCACCAGCAGCTCATCGGGGCGCGTGTTCCTGAACACGCCGCGCGGCGCCTTGCCGATCGGCGTACGGCTCGCGGCGACGATATATGCGTCCTGCAATTGCTTTGCCATTTCGAGTTCCTCTTCTTTGGTCGCCGCTTAGTTGCGCACCGGCTTGCCGGTCTGCAGCATGCCCATAATCCGTTCCTGCGTCTTCTGCGTGCCGAGCAGATCGACGAACGCACGACGCTCGAGTTGCAGCAGCCATTCTTCGTCGACGAGGCTGCCCGCTTCGACGTCGCCGCCGCACACCGCTTCCGCGATGCGGCTCGCGATCAGGAAGTCGTGGTCGCTGATGAAGCGGCCGTCGCGCATGTTCACGAGCGACGCCTTGATCGTCGAGATCGCCGAGCGGCCCGCGACCGGCACCTGCACCGCGCGCAACGGCGCACGGTAGCCCGCCGCGGCAAGCGCGCGCGCTTCCTTCTTCGCGACGTCGAGCAGTTCGAACACGTTGAAGACGATCGTGTCCGACGGCTTCAGGTAGCCCATCGAGCGGGCGTCGAGCGCGGAGGCCGAGACCTTCGCCATCGCCGCGTTCTCGAACGACTTCTGCACGAACTTCAGCAGATCGTTGGTCGCGCCGACCTGGCTCGCCGCTTCCGCCGCGCGCAGCGCCGCTTCCTTCAGGCCGCCGCCTGCCGGCACCAGACCCACGCCGACTTCGACGAGACCCATATAGCTCTCGATGTGCGCGACGCGCTTCGCGCTATGCAGCGCGAGCTCGCAGCCACCGCCGAGCGCGATGCCCGAGATCGCCGAGATCACCGGCACGTTCGCGTACTTCACGCGCAGCATGCCTTGCTGGAATTTCTTCACGAACGGCTCGATGCCCTTCGCGCCGCCCATCATGAACGCGGGCATCGCCTCTTCGAGGTTCGCGCCCGCCGAGAACGGACCGCCCGGCGTGCCGAGCTTGAGCGAAGTAGGCTGCCACACCACCAGCCCCTTGTAGTCCTTCTCGGCCAGCTCGATCGCCTGCGTCAGACCGTCGATCACCGACGGTCCGATCGTGTTCATCTTGCTCTTGAACGACACGATCAGCACGTCGTTCTCACCCGCGCGATCGTCGACCCATGCGCGCACCGCGTCGGTTTCGAACAGCGTCTTGCCGTAGGTCTTCGGATCGGCGCCGGTTTCGCCGACGAGCGGCGCGCGGAACACCTGCTTGCGATACACGTCGAGCGACGAGCGCGGCACGACGCGCTTCGCGGCCGGCGACCACGAACCTTCAGCCGTGTGCACGCCACCCTTCTCGGCGACCGTGCCTTCGAGCACCCACGACGGCAGCGGCACGTTGGCGAGCGCCTTGCCCGCCGCGATGTCTTCCTGCACCCATTCGGCGACCTGCTTCCAGCCGGCCGTCTGCCAGCCTTCGAACGGGCCTTCGTTCCAGCCGAAGCCCCAGCGGATCGCGAGGTCGACGTCGCGCGCGTTGTCGGCAATCGACTCCAGATGCACCGCGATGTAGTGATAGACGTCGCGGAAAATCGACCACAGGAACTGCGCCTGCGGATGCTGCGTTTCGCGCAGCAGCTTCAGACGCTCGGCAGCCGGACGCTTCAGAATACGACCGACGATGTCGTCCGCCTTCGCGCCGCCGTCGATGTACTCGCCCGTCTTCGGATCGAGTACCTTGATCGCCTTGCCTTCCTTCTTGTAGAAGCCGCCGCCCGTCTTCTGGCCGAGCGCGCCCTTCTTCACCAGTTCGGCCAGCACGGCCGGCGTTTCGTAGACCGGGAAGAACGGATCGTCCGGCAGCGTGTCCTGCATCGTCTTGATCACGTGCGCCATCGTGTCGAGACCGACCACGTCGGCGGTGCGGAACGTCGCCGACTTCGCGCGGCCGAGACGCGAACCGGTCAGGTCGTCCACTTCGTCGAAACGCAGACCGAACTTCGCGGCTTCGGTAATCACCGCGAGGATCGAGAAAATACCGACGCGGTTGGCGATGAAGTTCGGCGTGTCTTTCGCGCGCACGACGCCCTTGCCGACCACGCTGGTCAGGAACGTTTCGAGCTGGTCGAGAATTTCCGGGCGCGTCGTCGCGGTCGGGATCAGTTCGACCAGATGCATGTAGCGCGGCGGATTGAAGAAGTGCACGCCGCAGAAACGCGCCTTCAGTTCGTCGGCGAAACCTTCGGACAGTGCGGTAATCGACAGACCCGACGTGTTGGTCGCGAAGATCGCGTTCGGGCCGATGTGCGGCGCGACCTTCTTGTAGAGGTCGTGCTTCCAGTCCATCCGCTCGGCGATCGCTTCGATCACGACGTCGCATTCGGCGAGCTTTTCGATGTCGTCGTCGTAGTTCGCGGGCTGGATGTATTGCGCGTCGTCCTTCACGCCGAACGGCGCCGGCGACAGCTTCTTCAGATTCTCGATCGCCTTCAGCGCGATCGCGTTCTTCGGGCCTTCTTTTGCCGGCAGGTCGAACAGCAGCACGGGCACCTTGGCGTTGATCAGGTGCGCGGCGATCTGCGCGCCCATCACGCCGGCGCCGAGCACGGCTACCTTGCGAATGATCAGATTGCTCACGTCGTTTCTCCGGAGAGTGATGCGGTGGCGCGAAGCGTCAGGCGGGCTTCGCGCGAGGTGTGGCGGGAGCGAGGCGGCGCACTGTCGTGCACTTCGTCGTGCGATTCATGCGGCGCCTCGCGTGAGGGATCGGCGTTAGAACAACGCTTCTTCGACGTCCATCATCGGCTTCGAACCGGCGCGCGCCTGGCGGATCGTCATCGCCGTTTCGGGCAGCAGCTTCGCGAAGTAGAAGCGCGCGGTGGCGAGCTTCGACTTGTAGAACGGATCGCCCGATGCTTCCTTGTCCAGCGCGACGCGTGCCATGCGCGCCCAGAAGTACGAGAACACCAGGTGGCCAACGGTGCGCAGATACGGCACGGCCGCGGCGCCGACTTCGTCCGGGTTCTGCATTGCCTTCATGCCGATTTCCATCGTCAGCTTCTGCACCTTTTCACCGATGTCGGCGAGCGGGTTCACGAACTCCTGCATTTCCGGCTTGATGCCTTCGGCCTCGACGAACTGGGCCACCAGCTTGCCGAACTTCTTCATCTTCGCGCCCATGTCGCCGAGCACCTTGCGGCCGAGCAGGTCGAGCGACTGGATGCCGTTGGTGCCTTCGTAGATCATGTTGATGCGCGCGTCGCGCACGTACTGCTCCATGCCCCATTCGGCGATGAAGCCGTGGCCGCCGTAAATCTGCATCGCGTGATTGGTGCCTTCGAACGCGTTGTCCGACAGGAACGCCTTCAGGATCGGCGTGAGCAGCGCGACGAGGTCGGCGGCTTCCTTGCGCTCGGCTTCGTCCGCGTGCGACAGCTCTTTGTCGATGTGCAGCGCCGACCAGTACGAGAACGCGCGGCCGGCTTCGGCGTAGGCCTTCTGCGTGAGCAGCATGCGACGCACGTCCGGATGCACGATGATCGGATCGGCGGCTTTCTCCGGCGCCTTCGGGCCGGTCAGCGAGCGCATCTGCAGACGCTCTTTCGCGTAGGTGAGCGAGTTCTGATACGCGACTTCGGTGAGCCCGAGGCTCTGCATGCCGACGCCGAGACGCGCCGCGTTCATCATCACGAACATCGCGTTCAGGCCTTTGTTCGGCTCGCCGACGAGCCAGCCCTTCGCGTTGTCGAGATTGATCACGCAGGTCGCGTTGCCATGGATGCCCATCTTGTGCTCGATCGAGCCGCACTTCACGCCGTTGCGCTCGCCGGGCTCGCCCGCTTCGTTCGGCACGAACTTCGGCACGATGAACAGCGAAATGCCCTTGGTGCCCTTCGGCGCATCCGGCAGACGCGCGAGCACGAGGTGCACGATGTTCTCCGACAGATCGTGCTCGCCGCTCGAGATAAAGATCTTGGTGCCGCTGATCGCGTACGAACCGTCGCCGTTCGGCTCGGCCTTGGTGCGCAGAATGCCGAGGTCGGTGCCGCAATGCGGCTCGGTCAGACACATCGTGCCGGTCCAGATGCCGGCGACGAGTTTCGGCAGATAGCGTTGCTGCAATTCCGGCGTGCCGTGCGCGTGCAGGCATTCGTACGCGCCGTGCGACAGACCCGGATACATCGTCCAGGCCTGATTCGCCGAGTTCAGCATTTCATAGAGCGCGTTGTTGACGAACGCGGGCAGCCCCTGGCCGCCGTATTCCGGATCGCAGCCAAGCGCCGGCCAGCCGGCTTCGACGTATTGTTGATAGGCTTCCTTGAAGCCCTTCGGCGTGGTCACGACACCGTCGCCGGCGTACGTGCAGCCTTCCTGATCGCCGCTGTGATTGAGCGGGAACAGCACTTCGGAGCAGAACTTGCCGGCTTCCTCGAGTACCGCGTTGATCGTGTCGGCATCGAGATCCGCGTGCTTCGGCATTTGCCGGAGTTCGGCTTCGACGTTAAGCAGTTCGTGCAACACGAATTGCATGTCGCGCAGCGGCGCGGCGTACTGTCCCATGACTCTCTCCCAAGATTGACTAAAAGCCAGGCCGTTGGCCGGGTCCGTGGACGGACCTTCTGCGCGGCGCGTTTCCGGTGAATTCCGGCGACGCCGCTAACGGCTTTCGCTCTGATACGAGTTAATCAGTTTTTCCAGCGAGGCCCACGTCAGACGCACCGCATCCGGCAGATGCAGGAAGCGCGCGTCATGATGCAGACCAAGCGTGACGCTATACAGTTCGAAGAGCATCAGCTGCGGATCGGTATCGGCCCGCAGATGGCCTTCTTCCATCGCCTGCGAAATCGCGCGCGTGAGTGCCGCACGCCACATCGTCACGCTCGCCACCAGTTGCTCGCGCACCTGGCTGTCCGCGCGATCGTCGTATTCGACGGCACCGCTGATGTAGATGCATCCCGTCGTGACTTCCTGAATGCGCTTCTCGATCCAGCGGGAAATCATCGCGCGCAGGCGCGGCAGACCTCGCGGTTCGCGCAGACTCGGGAAAAACACCTCTTCTTCGAAGCGGTGGTGATATTCGCGCACGACCTCGACCTGCAGATCCTCGCGCGACCCGAAATGCGCAAACACACCGCTCTTGCTCATCTGCATACGCTCGGCGAGCAAACCGATGGTCAGACCTTCCAGTCCGTCACGGCTTGCCAGATCGAGTGCTGCATCGAGAATCGCGACTCGCGTTTGTTCGCCTTTTCGCATAGCTTTTTTACCGTTCTAATGTGCCGAAATTAAAATCGAACGGCCGTACTATTATTCAGGGCGACCGTCCGCTAAACAAGGACTTTATTAGAAACCGGTGTCTAACCGGGACTCTAATTTTGCGGCTTTCGTCAATCAGATCAATCAGATTTTTAGAGGCGTTTGTCTTGATTGAAGGGTTGCCGATCAGCGCGCACGTGTTCTCTTTCTTCTTACGTTCGCTACGGCTCGCCGATAGTCGACGCTTGCCGTGATTACACCGACATGATGTAGTCGGCGCCGGACTTTCGCGAAGCCTAGTCGTAGCCGCCGACCGTCAGCAGTTTCATCGCGAGACGATAGCTCAGGTACGCGATCCAGCTCAGCGCGCGCACGCGGGCCGGGCGCGATTCGTAGTGCGCTTCATCGATCGGGCGCGCGTCCGCGAACGCGCCAAGGATCGCTTCGCGCAATCCGGCGATGGCCGGATCGTGGACCAGCACCACGTTCGCCTCGTTGTTGAGCATCAGGCTCAACGCATCGAGATTCGACGAACCGACGGTGCCCCAGTTCGAATCGACCACCGCGACCTTGCCGTGCAGCAGCGTCTTCTCATACTCGGCGATCTTCACGCCCGCGCGCAGCAGCGCGTTGTAGAGGAACGGCACCGCGTAATCGAGCGCCTTGAACTCCTTGCGCCCGATGATCAGCTTCACCACCACGCCGCGCCGCGCCGCGTACACGAGCGCGCGACGCAGCTTGCGCCCCGGCATGAAGTACGGATTGGCGAGCAGGATTTCGTGGCGCGCCTGGCCGATCGCGGCGAGGTAGGCCTTTTCGATCGCGCGACGGTTGATCAGGTTGTCGCGCGCAACGAACGCCACGCACGGCTCGCCGCGCGCCCACAGCTCCTCGTTGCGGCGCCGTCTGCGCCGCCGCAGGCTGCCGAGCGACGCGGTATCGTGCGGCGTCAGGTCCGGCTTCATCGATTCGAGCGGCCGATGGCCGACGCGAATCCGCCGCCATTGCACGTCGATCGCATCGCGCACGTCGGCGACCACCGGGCCGCGCAGCTCGACCGCGAAGTCCCAACGGCGGTACGGCAGCTTCTCGCCGTTGTTCTCGTAGTCGTCGACGATGTTGATGCCGCCGCAATACGCGATCTCGCCATCGATCACCGCGAGCTTGCGGTGCGTGCGCGAAAAGCCGAAGCGGCCGAACAGATGCGGGTTGTAGATGCGATGTTCGATGCCGGCATCCGGCCATTGCTCGAACATCTTCAGGCGCGCGGTGCCGATGCCGTCGGTGATCACGCGTACCCGCACGCCGCGCGCGGCCGCGCGCAGCAAGGCCTCGTTAACCGCCAGGCCCGATTCATCGTCGCAGAAGATGTAGGTTTCGAGCGCGACGCTTTGCGCGGCGGCATCGATGCGCTCGATCAGCGCGTCGAAGAATTCGTCGCCGGAGCGCAGCAGCTTGACCTCGTTGTTACTGGTGAAGCGGTAGCGCTGCCAGTAACGGCGGCCGAGCAGCGTGTGCCGCAGTCGCGCGAAACGACCGCCGCCTGCGCTCACTGGCCACGCTCCCCGGCCAGCGGGCCGGCCTGCGGATCGGTGGAACGCGCGGCGAGCCGGCGCGGCAGCTGCAGGATCGCATCGGCATTCGATGCCGAGAAGCAGCGCGACGCCGCCTCCTCGTGCGGCAGCCACAGAAACGCGGTGTGTTCGCGTGGCGCGAGCGTCACGTCGATGCGCTCGGGCACCTGCAGGCTGAACCAGTGCTCGGTGTTGCGGATCACGCCCGCTTCGTAGCGATGGCGGAATTCCGGGTAGATTTCGTAGTCGATCGCGTACTGCCAGTCGAACAGCGCGCTGTGCGGCACCAGCGCGCCGCCGATCATGATGCCGGTTTCCTCGCCGACTTCACGCACCGCCGTGTCGGCGAGCGGCTCGTCGAGCCGGTCCTTCGAGCCCGTCACCGACTGCCAGAAACCGGCATGATCGGCGCGCTCGAGCAGCAGCACATCGAGCGCGGGCGTATGGATGACGACGAGGACGGACTGCGGAATTTTCGGCGGTTTCGGCATGGCTGGAAACTAGGCGCGACGATGCGCGCGGTACATGTCGGATGACGGTCGAAAGGGGTTGGAAAGCGGTGGCCTCACTGTAACGCAAAAAACGAAAAAGGCGCTGAGGTGGTTTCCCTCAGCGCCTTTTCGTTGCACCTGTGTGGCTTTTTTGCGGTCGCGGGCCGGTTGGCCTGATGCGCGACCGCTGATACCGACCGCTCGCTGGTCGCACGAAGCGACCGCGGGCTTTACGCCTTCGGTTCCGGCGTGCGCAGACGGATGTGCAGTTCGCGCAACTGGCGCTCGTCGACTTCGCTCGGCGCCTGCGTAAGCAGACACTGCGCGCGCTGCGTCTTCGGGAACGCGATCACGTCGCGGATCGAATCGGCGCCGGCCATCATCGTGACGATGCGGTCCAGACCGAACGCGATACCGCCGTGCGGCGGCGCGCCGTATTGCAGCGCGTCGAGCAGGAAGCCGAACTTGGCCTGCGCTTCTTCCGCGTTGATCTTCAGCGCGCGGAACACCTTGCTCTGCACTTCTTCACGATGGATACGCACCGAGCCGCCGCCGATTTCCCAGCCGTTCAGCACCATGTCGTAAGCCTTCGCGAGGCAGCGCGCCGGGTCCGTTTCGAGATACTCGAGGTGCTCGTCCTTCGGGCTCGTGAACGGGTGGTGCGCGGCGACGTAGCGGTTGTCTTCCTCGTCGTACTCGAACATCGGGAAGTCGATCACCCACAGCGGCTTCCAGCCGGATTCGACCAGACCGTTGGCCTTGCCGAATTCCGAATGACCGATCTTCAGGCGCAGCGCGCCGAGGCTGTCGTTGACGACCTTCGCGCGATCCGCCGCGAAGAAAATGATGTCGCCGTCTTGTGCGCCGGTGCGCTCGATGATCGCCTTCAGCGCTTCGTCGTGCAGGTTCTTGACGATCGGGCTTTGCAGACCGTCACGGCCCTTCGCCGCTTCGTTGACCTTGATCCATGCGAGGCCCTTCGCGCCGTAGATGCGCACGAATTCCGTGTAGCTGTCGATATCGCCACGCGACAGCTCGCCGCCCTTCGGCACGCGCAGCGCCGCGACGCGACCGTCTTTCGTGTTGGCCGGCGTGCTGAACACCTTGAAGTCGACGTCGCGCATCGCGTCCGTCAGATCCGTGAATTCGAGCTTCACGCGCAGGTCCGGCTTGTCCGAACCGAAACGGCGCATCGCTTCCGAATACAGCATGACCGGGAATTTCTCGGCCAGTTCGACGCCGATGGTCGTCTTGAACACGTGACGGATCATCGCTTCGAACAGATCGCGGATTTCCTGTTCCGACAGGAACGAGGTTTCGCAGTCGATCTGCGTGAATTCCGGCTGACGGTCGGCGCGCAGGTCTTCGTCGCGGAAACACTTGACGATCTGGTAGTAACGGTCGAAGTTCGCGACCATCAGCAGCTGCTTGAACAGCTGCGGCGACTGCGGCAGCGCGAAGAACTGGCCCGGGTTGGTACGCGACGGCACGAGATAGTCGCGCGCGCCTTCCGGCGTGCTCTTGGTCAGCATCGGCGTTTCGATGTCGATGAAGCCCTGCTCGTCGAGGTACTTGCGCACTTCGATCGCGACGCGATAGCGCAGACGCAGGTTGTGCTGCATCTGCGGACGGCGCAGATCGAGCACGCGATGCGTGAGGCGCGTGGTTTCCGACAGGTTGTCGTCGTCGAGCTGGAACGGCGGCGTGATCGACGCGTTCAGCACGATCAGCTCGTGGCACAGCACTTCGATCTTGCCGCTCTTCAGCGACGCGTTGGTCGTGCCTTCCGGACGGCTGCGCACGACGCCCTTGATCTGCACGCAGAACTCGTTGCGCACGCCTTCGGCGACCTTGAACATGTCCGCGCGATCCGGATCGCAGACGACCTGAACGAGCCCTTCGCGATCGCGCAGGTCGATGAAGATGACGCCGCCATGGTCGCGGCGGCGGCTTACCCAGCCACACAGCGAGACGGATTGGCCCAGCAGTTCTTCGGTCACCAGACCGCAGTATTCAGATCTCATCGACATGATGTTTGTCTTTCGTTTTGCATTGGTTGAACGGCGCGCCGCAGGTGAACCTGCATGAAACGGTGCGCGCCGGCATTACAGCGGAGGCTCGACGGTGGTACGGCGCACCGGCGCCGGCGGCGGCGCGGACGGCGCCACGACGCCCATCGAGACGATGTACTTGAGCGCAGCGTCGACGGTCATGTCGAGCTCGATCACTTCGCTTTTCGGCACCATCAGGAAGAAGCCGGACGTCGGATTCGGCGTGGTCGGCACGTAGACGCTGACGAAGTCTTCCTTCAGGTGGTTGACCACGTCGCCGCCCGGCACGCCGGTCAGAAACGCGATCGTATAGGAACCGCGGCGCGGGTACTCGATCAGCAACGCCTTGCGAAACGCGTTGCCGCTGCTCGACAGCAGCGTGTCGGATACCTGCTTGACGCTGGTGTACAGCGGGCCGACCACCGGAATGTGCGCGACCAGCAGTTCCCACCACTTCACGAGCTTCTGCCCAATGAAGTTTTGCGTCAACAACCCGACGACAAAGATGAACGCGAGCGTGAGCACCGCGCCGAGGCCGGGCAGGCGATAGCCGATCGCGCGTTCCGGCTGCCACGAGGTGGGCAGCAGCAACAGCGTCTGGTCCATCGTGCCGATGATCAGACCGAGCACCCACAGTGTGATGGCCAGAGGCACCAGCACCAGCAGGCCAGTCAGAAACACCGATTTGAGCGTCGTTTTTTTCGTCGTCATGTGTACCGCCAGAAAGCCGCGCGGGCCGAAGCCCGACACGCGGTCGATGCGCCACCCGCACGGGGCGGCTGTCCCACTAGGCGCTGCCGGATCCGCTCGGGCTCGCGGCGGGAGCCGCGGCGGCGGGGGTCGCAGGCGCGGCCGGAGCTGCGTCCGCGGTGGCTGCCGGCGCCGCTTCGGACTTCGCTTCCGAGGTGGCCGGCGCGCTCGTGCCGCCGCTGCCGCCGCGGAAATCGGTCACGTACCAGCCCGAGCCCTTCAGCTGGAAGCCGGCGGCGGTGAGCTGCTTGCTAAAAGTGTCTTTTCCGCACTCGGGACACTGCGTCAACTGGGGGTCGCTCATCTTCTGGAGCACGTCCTTCCCGAAGCCGCATGACCCGCAACGATAAGCGTAGATCGGCATGATCCTTTCCTACTCCCAATCCCTACTGAAATCTTGTAAACGCTTGCAAAGCCTTGAATTATAGCCGCAAACGATGACCGCTCCCCGGATTTCGGGAAGCGCACGCGCGACGCGCGCGTCATCGCGGTAGATGGGGACGGCTCGCGAAGCTGTCAAGAGCGACCGGCGCAGTGTAGGCGCCTCACCGCGTCACGGGCGACGCCGCCAGGTCAGCCAGCGCTCGCGTCCGGCGAACACCGCGATCGAATCGGCCACCGCCTCGTCTTCGATCAGCTCGAAGTACGGTGTGAGCACCGCGTCGAGTTCGCCGCGCTCGACCCCGAACGGCGGCCCCTTGGGCGTCGCGCCGAGGAAAAAGAAACCCGCGAGCAACGCGCCGGCCGGCAGCAGTTCCGCCATCCGCCGCGCGTAATCGGCGCGCCGCGTCGGCGGCAGCGCGCAGAAAAACGCCCGCTCATAAATCCACGCCAGTTTGAACGGCGGCTCATAGGTGAAGAAATCCGCCTGCTCGACCAGTTGCGCGTGCTGCGCGCCAAGCTGCTCGCGCGCCGCCGCGACGGCCGCCGGCGAGAAGTCGATCGCGCGCACCGGATTGCCCTGCCGCGCGAGCCACACCGCTTCGTACGCGCTGCCGCAGCCCGGGATCAGCACCGCGGCATCGCGATGACGGTCGGCGAACGCGCGAAACGCCGACGGCACGCCCGCCTGATCCCATGGCGTGAAATGGCGCTCGAAACGTTCGTCCCAGAACTCGGGCGCGTTGGGGTCGCGAGTCGAGAAATCGGGTATGGAAGGTTGGGTCGGATCGCTCATCGGATGCCTCGTACAGGTTGCGGTCGGCCCGCCATTGGAAGCGGAGCACAGGACCGGTGGACCAAACTGGCGGCTGGGGTCGGCGTTCAGGTCGGCGGCGCCTGCCAGCAGGCGACCGGCGGCTGGCTCGACCGGCAACCGGAACAAGCGGTCGCGCTTAGTCGCTGCGTGGCTAACCGCTTAGCCCGGCGCGGGGCCCGCCGCTCAACTGCCGCTCAACCGCCACTCAACCGCCATAAGCCAGCGCCAGAAATGCCCGCGCCAGCACCGCGCCCACGCCGACCGCCACGCCAAACAGCAGCAGTCCCTGCAGCAAACGGTTGGTGCGCTTCTGCTCGAGCAGAATCTGGCGGATCACGTCATCGTTCGCACCGCCGACCGGATGATGCCGCTCGGCCAGCATGTGATGAACGAGGCGCGGCAACTGCGGCAGCGTCTTGCTCCACTGCGGCGCCTCGATCTTCAGACGCTCGTACCAGCCGCGCAAGCCGATCTGCTCGTTCATCCAGCGTTCGAGGTAAGGCTTCGCGGTCTTCCACAGATCCAGCTCCGGATCGAGCGAGCGGCCAAGGCCTTCGACGTTCAGCATGGTCTTTTGCAACAGCACGAGTTGCGGCTGGATCTCGACGTTGAAACGGCGCGACGTCGAAAACAGCCGCATCAGCACCTGACCGAGCGAAATATCTTTCAGCGCCCGATCGAAATACGGCTCGCAGACCGCGCGGATCGCGCTTTCCAGTTCCTCGACGCGGGTGGTCGGCGGCACCCAGCCGGACTCCAGATGCAGCGTCGCGACGCGGTGGTAGTCGCGCTTGAAAAACGCGAGGAAGTTCTGCGCGAGGTAGTTCTTATCGAAGTCCGACAGCGCACCGATGATGCCGAAGTCGAGCGCGATATAGCGCCCGAAGTGCGCCGGATCGAGGCTCACCTGGATGTTGCCCGGATGCATGTCGGCGTGGAAAAAACCATCGCGAAACACCTGCGTGAAGAAAATCTCCACGCCTTCGCG
Organism: Paraburkholderia antibiotica; assembly: GCF_012927125.1. GTDB lineage: Bacteria > Pseudomonadota > Gammaproteobacteria > Burkholderiales > Burkholderiaceae > Paraburkholderia > Paraburkholderia antibiotica. Next base: position 70,910 of record NZ_JABBFZ010000003.1, on the reverse strand, counting down.
CGCCAGCTTCGGAATGTCGACGCCCGCCGCGCGCAGCGTGTCGACCTGGCTGATCGGCACGCCGACCATGCGCTCCATCACCAGCACCGTGGGCGTACAGAACTCCCAGTACATTTCCGGCACCAGCAGCAGGTCGAGCCCCTGGAAGTTGCGGCGCAACTGGCTGCCGTTGGCCGCCTCGCGCATCAGGTCGAGTTCGTCGTGCAGATACTTGTCGAATTCGGCGACTACCTCGCGCGGCTTCAGACGCTTGCCGTCGGCCCACAGACGCTCGGCCCACACGGCGATGTCGCGCAGCAGCGCGAGATCGGAATCGATCACCGGCAGCATGTTCGGGCGCAGCACCTTCACCGCGACCGCCTTGCCCGCATGCTGACCGGCCTTGACCTTCGCGAAGTGCACCTGCGCGATCGACGCGCTCGCGACCGGCACCCGCTCGAAATCGTCGAACAGCACGTCGACCGGCGCGCCGAGCGACTTCTCGACCAGCCCGATCGCAACCGCCGAATCGAACGGGGGCACCTGGTCCTGCAACTTCGCGAGTTCGTTGGCGATGTCGACCGGCAGCAGATCGCGGCGCGTGGACAGCACCTGGCCGAACTTGACGAAGATCGGCCCGAGACTTTCGAGCGCGAGCCGCAGACGCACGCCGGGAGGCGCATCGAACTTGCGGCCGAGGGTGGTGATCCGCAGCAACAGGCGCACGCGCCGGTCGTTGATGCGGATCAGCATCATTTCATCGAGGCCGAAGCGGATGACGGTGAAGAATATTTTGAGGAAACGCAGAAAACGCATAGCTGGGCCCGGTGACTAGCGCGTGCCGCGCGACATGGCGGCGCCGCCCGGCGCATACGCGCCGCGGGCTTCGACCTTCTGTTCGAGACGCTCGATACGCTTTTCCACGCGCGCCAGCGAATCGCGCGCGCGGGCCAGCTCGACGTTGAAGTCCGCGAGCGCGGTGCGGCGCACCAGCTGCGGATTTTCGTCGAGCAGATATTCAGCGGCAGTATCGAGCAGATTGCGGCCGGTGCGCTGCACATGCTCACCGACCGAACGCACCACCGATGCAATGCGCCACGCCGGCCCATCGCCGATCAGCTTCGCGAGATCCTCTTCCGGCTCCCAACGCAGATGCTCGGCGAGCTTCGCGATGACGGTCGCGAACTCGGCATCGCCCTCGATCTTCACGTGCTTCATCACGGCGGCCTGGCCGCCTTGCAGGAAGGCGGGCAACGCATCGGACGGCACCGAGATCGTCACGTCGCATTGCGGCGCGTCGGCTTCGTCGAGCGTGCCGAGGTAACCGTCCGGCTGCACGAGCAGCGCGAGCACAACCGGTGGACATGACAGACGGGCGGTCTTGCCCGCGTACGGGGCGAGACGCTCACGAGCCCACGATTCGCGGGCGAGCAGATGATTGACAGCAGCAGCGAAGGGCTTGGCGGCAAGGGTCATCGAAAGTGGCAAGAAAAAACCCGCGCAAGCGAGGTGCTTGCGCGGGTTCCTATTGTAACGTCCGTTCGCTTCGCGGCCTGCTATGCCGAACGGCCTATTCGATGCGCACACGATGCGCAAGGTCAACGCCGCACGGGGCTTTTTTCAAGACAAACCTCGCGCAGCGCTTCAGCACATCAGTGTCAGTGCTGCTCGACCTGCTGGATGCCGGCGAGCAACCAGCCTTCGCCAGTGCGGTTCGCCTTGGTCAGATTCCAGACCTCGACGAACGGCTCGGCAGCCGCGCCCGGCTCCTCGCGAATCAGCCCTGAGAAGCGCACGCTCGCGAAGTACTCGTTTGCGCGCTCCTCGACACCGAGCATCTCGGCGTTCAGCTGCACGACGTCGGTCTGATTCGACTGCATGCCGCGCGATGCCAGATCGACGCGCACCTCGGCGAACATTTCCGGCGTCGTGAATTCGCGGATGTCCTCGACGTTGCCGACGTCCCACGCGGCCTGCAGGCGCACGAAGTACACCTTCGCGTTACGCAGGAACGCTTCCGAATCGAAATCGGCCGGCACCGAAGGCGTCGCGCCGACGGACGGCGTGGTCAGCGGATTGCCTTGCGGTTCGAGATACGAGCCGGTGGGCGGCGCGGTGTAACGCGGCTCCTGCTGCGCATAGCCGGTGCCGCCCGTATTCAGCGACGGCGCGCTGCCCGCGTAGGCCGGCTGCGCGGTAGCGCGCTTGCGGCCCATAAAGCGGCGGATCAGCCAGATCGCCACCATCGCGATCAACGCAATCACGATCATATTGGCGAACATGCCGGCGAACGCCTCGCCGAGCCCGAAGTGCGACAGCAACGCGGCGATGCCGAGACCCGCGGCGAGACCGGCGATCGGCCCCAGCCAACGGTTGCGATTCGGCGCGGCAGGCGGCGTGGGCGTAGGCTGCGCGCGCTGCTGCGTGGCCTGATTAGCCTGATTGCTCTGCGACGGCTGCGACGGCGGCGGAGTCTGGCGCTGCTGCTGCAGGCTATTCGACTGACGGCCGATGCTGCGGCCGCCGCCCATGCGGCGAGCTTCCGCGTCGAGAGAAGCCAGGGTGCCGGTCATCAGCAGACCGACCATTGCAAGCAGTCCGATTCTTCTCGCCAAAGACCGCTTAACCTTACGGGGAGATAACAAATTAGAATCGGACATTTCTGAATTTCCTTTAAAAATCGATGGGTTAGGGTTCCTAGTACTTGGTCCCCACATGTAAAGCTACCACGCCAGCTGACAAATTGTAATATTTGACGCCATCGAGTCCAGCTTGTTCCATCATTGTTTTCAAAGTTTCCTGGTCCGGATGCATGCGGATCGACTCCGCCAGGTACTGGTAGCTGTCCGCGTCCTTGGCGAAGCGCTCGCCGAGCCACGGCAACACCTTGAACGAATAGATATCGTAAACCTTCTTCAGCGGGTCCCAAACCTTCGAGAATTCCAGCACCAGCAGGCGCCCCGCCGGCTTCAGCACGCGCCGCATTTCCGCGAGCGCGACGTCCTTGTGGGTCATGTTGCGCAGACCGAACGCGACCGTCACGACGTCGAAGTAGTTGTCCGGAAACGGAATTTTCTCCGCGTCGCAGAGCAGCGTCGGCGTGACGATGCCCTTGTCGATCAACCGGTCGCGGCCCACGCGCAGCATCGATTCATTGATGTCGGTATGCCAGACCTCGCCTGTCTCGCCCGCCTGTTTCGCGAATGCCTTCGAGAGGTCGCCCGTGCCGCCCGCGATGTCGAGCACTTTGTAGCCCGGCCGCACGTTCGCCTGGGCGATCGTGAACACCTTCCACGCCCGGTGCAATCCGCCCGACATCAGGTCGTTCATCAAGTCGTAGTTGGCCGCGACCGAGTGGAACACCCCCGCCACCTTCTGCGCCTTGTCCTGTTCGTCGACCGATTGAAAGCCGAAGTGGGTTTTGCTCATCGCGCTCGTCCTTTCGCGTGTTCTTGAATGTTGCGCCGCTCAGGCGGCGTTCGGGGGCGAATCGTATCAGTGACAGTGGCCGTGCGCAGCGGCGGCGGGCACCATCGGCGTGTCGCGGTCGATGCCGGCCGCGGCCAGTTTCGCGAGATACGCCTGCCACAGTTCATCCTGCCGCACCGCCATGTCGTACAGCAGATCCCACGAATAGATGCCGGTGGCGTGGCCGTCGGAGAACGTGGGCTGCAGCGCGTAATTGCCAACACCTTCGATCATCGTGATTGTCACGTCGCGCTTGCCGGTCTGCAGCGTTTCCTGGCCGGGTCCGTGGCCCTGCACTTCCGCCGACGGCGAATACACGCGCAGCAGCTCGAACGGCACACGATACGCCGCGCCGTCCGCATACTGCAATTCGAGCACGCGCGATTTCGAATGCACGACCACGCCGGTCGGCACCGGCGTCTCGGGAGTCAATCCGCTCATGTTGAGCCTCATAAGATAACGGCGGGGCGCCGCGCCGGTTACAGCCCGCAAGGCGAGCCCGGTACGCGGCGACGGTTCAGCGACAACTTCGTGACGCTCAGCCCAACGCCTGTTCGATTTCCTGCCGTACCGCTTCGCGCAGCAGCGTGGCTTGCGCGCGGCGCGCCGACAGCATCGCTTCGGACACCGTGCGCTGGCGCGGCGCCCAGATCGGCAGGGGGAAATGTGCGTCGTTCGAATAACGCGGAATTACGTGCCAGTGCACGTGCGGCACCTGGTTGCCGAGGCTCGCGAGATTCACCTTCACGGGCTGCATCACCCGGCGGATCGCGCGCTCGACCGCGTACACGGCCTTCATCACGCGATCACGCTCGCCACCAGAAAGATCCGAAAACTCGGCGACGTGCGCGTTCCAGATCACCCGGCAAAAGCCCGGGTAATCGTGTTCGTCGGCGAGAACGACTCGCAGCGAGTCGTCCTGCCACAGCACATCGCCGCCGTCTTCACGGCAAAAAACGCAGTCCATCGTCGTCCTCAGCAAAAATCGTTGGTCGTGCCATTAAACCAGCACGCGCTCGATTCCGCCATTGTTCGCCCGTTGAACGTAATCCGCCATCCAGTTCTCGCCGAGCACGTGGCGTGCCATCTCGACCACGATGTAGTCGGCTTCGGTCCCCGCGTCCTCGTTGTAGCGCGACAGCCCTTGCAGGCACGACGGGCAGCTGGTGAGAATCTTGACGTCGGTCGCACCTGCATTGCCGCCGCCGTTGCCATTGCCCGGCTGCGGACCGTCGCCGGCCGATGCATTGGCCGGATTGATCGCGTTCGCGCCCGCGTCGGCGACCACCGGAATGCCGCGCAGCTTCGCCGCGCCCTTGCGCATCTCCTCTTCCTTGCGGAAGCGCACCTGGGTCGAGATGTCCGGACGCGTGACCGCGAGCGTGCCCGACTCGCCACAGCAGCGATCGTTCTTCTCGATCTTGTAGCCGTCGTTCTCCGAGCCCATCAGCTGATTGACGAGCTTGACCGGATCGATCGTCTTGATCGGCGAATGGCACGGGTCGTGGTACATGTAGCGCACGCCGTTCACGCCGTCGAGCTTGATGCCCTTCTCCAGCAGATACTCGTGAATGTCGATGATCCGGCAGCCCGGGAAGATCTTTTCGAATTCATAACCGGCAAGCTGGTCGTAGCACGTGCCGCACGACACCACCACCGTCTTGATGTCGAGGTAGTTCAGCGTATTGGCGACGCGGTGGAACAGCACGCGGTTGTCGGTGACGATCTGCTCGGCCTTGTCGAACTGACCCGAGCCGCGCTGCGGATAGCCGCAGCACAGATAGCCCGGCGGCAGCACCGTTTGCACGCCCGCTTCCCACAGCATCGCCTGGGTCGCGAGACCGACCTGCGAGAACAGCCGCTCGGAGCCGCAGCCCGGGAAGTAGAACACCGCTTCCGTGTCGGCGGTGGTCGTCTTCGGATTGCGGATGATCGGGACGATCTTGTTGTCCTCGATGTCGAGCAACGCGCGCGCGGTCTTCTTCGGCAGGTTGCCCGGCATCTTCTTGTTCATGAAGTGGATCACCTGCTGCGTGACCGGCGGCTTGCCGACCGTCGCCGGCGGGTGCGCCGTCTGCTTCTTCGCGAACTTCTTCAGTACTTCGTTGCCGAGGCGCTGCGCCTTGTAGCCGACGCCCATCATCGCGGTGCGCGCGAGGTTGATGGTCTGCGGATTGGTCGCGTTCAGGAAGAACATGCCCGCCGCGTTGCCCGGGTTGAACTTCTTCTTGCCCATCTTGCGCAGCAGGTTGCGCATGTTCATCGTCACGTCGCCGAAGTCGATCTTCACCGGGCACGGCGTCACGCATTTGTGACAGACGGTGCAGTGATCGGCGACGTCGTTGAACTCGTCCCAGTGCTTGATCGACACGCCGCGGCGGGTCTGCTCTTCGTACAGGAACGCCTCGACCAGCAGCGAGGTGGCGAGAATCTTGTTGCGCGGGCTGTACAGCAGGTTCGCGCGCGGCACGTGGGTCGCGCACACCGGCTTGCACTTGCCGCAGCGCAGGCAGTCCTTGATCGACTCGGAAATCGCGCCGATGTCGGACTGCTGCATGATCAGCGATTCGTAGCCCATCAGCCCGAAGCTCGGCGTGTACGCGTTGCGCAGGTCCGCGCCTTCGAGCAGCTTGCCCGCATTGAAGCGACCGAGCGGATCGACGCGCTGCTTGTACTTGCGGAATTCGCCGATCTCGTCGTCGGTCAGGAATTCGAGCTTGGTGATGCCGATGCCGTGCTCGCCGGAAATCACGCCGTCGAGCGAACGCGCGAGCTTCATGATGCGCGCGACCGCCGTGTGGGCGTCCTGCAGCATCTCGTAGTTGTCGGAGTTGACCGGCAGATTCGTGTGCACGTTGCCGTCGCCCGCGTGCATGTGCAGCGCGACGAACACGCGGCCGCGCAGCACCTGCTTGTGGATCGCCTGGGCTTCGTCGAGGATCGGCTTGAATTCGCCGCCGTTGAAAATCTGCCGCAATTCGGCGCGGATTTCCTGCTTCCACGACACTCGGATCGTGCGGTCCTGCGCGAGGTGGAACACCGTCGCATCGGGTTGCGCGTCGACGCGGTCGGCGAAGCGCTCGGCGAGCGCCTCGTAGCCGAGGCCGACCAGATAGTGCTGGGCCTCGCGCAGCGACAGGTCGAGCTTGTCGCGCACGAATTCCCAGCGCGTGCGCACGCGCGCGAGCAGATCGAGCGCCTGTTGCACCCGGTCTTCGAGCAGCTCGGCGCTGGGGATTTCGTTCGCGTCGTCGCTCTTGCCGAGCGGCAGCTTGCCGGCCTTGAAGAACGCTTCGAGCGCGTCGACCAGTTGCAGCTTGTTCTTCAGCGACAACTCGATGTTGATGCGCTCGATGCCGTCCGTGTACTCGCCCATCCGGTCGAGCGGAATCACGACGTCTTCGTTGATCTTGAACGCGTTGGTGTGCTTGGCGATCGCGGCGGTGCGGCTGCGGTCGAGCCAGAAGCGCTTGCGCGCCTCGGCGCTGACCGCGACGAAGCCTTCACCGCTCTTGCCGTTGGCCATCCGCACGACTTCGGAGGTGGCCTGCGCGACCGCATCCGCATCGTTACCGACGATGTCGCCGATCAGCACCATCTTCGGAAACGCGTTGCGCTTGCTCTTGGTCGCATAGCCGACCGCGCGCAGATAGCGCTCGTCCAGATGCTCGAGGCCCGCGAGAATCGCGCCGCCCTGGCGCGACGTTTCGAACAGATAGTCCTTGATTTCGACGATGCTCGGAATCGCCTCGCGCGCCTGGCCGAAGAATTCGAGGCAGACGGTGCGCGTATGCGCGGGCATCTTGTGCAGCACCCAGCGCGCGGACGTGATAAGCCCGTCGCAGCCTTCCTTCTGCACGCCCGGCAGGCCGGCGAGGAATTTGTCGGTAACGTCCTTGCCGAGGCCTTCCTTGCGGAACACGCGGCCCTTGATGTCGAGCGCCTCAGTGCGCAGCAGCTTCTCGCCCGGTGCGTAGTTGCCGTCGAACCAGTTCAGCTCGAAACGCGCGACTTCGATGTCGTGAATCTTGCCGAGGTTATGGTCGAGGCGCGTGACTTCGAGCCAGTTCCCTTCCGGGTCGACCATCCGCCACCACGCCAGGTTGTCCAGCGCGGTGCCCCACAGCACCGCCTTCTTGCCGCCCGCGTTCATCGCGACGTTGCCACCGACACACGATGCATCCAGCGAAGTCGGATCGACCGCGAACACGAAGCCGGCCTGCTCGGCCGCTTCGGTCACCCGACGCGTAACGACGCCCGCGCCCGAGAAGATCGTCGCGACCTTGCGATCGACGCCCGGCAGGTCGGTCATCTCGACCGGGCCGAGCTGTTCGAGCTTTTCGGTGTTGATGACGGCCGAGAACGGCGTGAGCGGCACCGCGCCGCCCGTGTAGCCGGTGCCGCCCCCGCGCGGAATCACGGTCAGGCCGAGTTCGAAGCAGGCCTTGATCATGCCGGCGATTTCGGCCTCGGAGTCCGGCGTCAGCACGACGAACGGGTATTCGACGCGCCAGTCGGTCGCGTCGGTCACGTGCGCGACGCGCGACAGACCGTCGAACTTGATGTTGTCTTTCTGCGTGACCTTGCCGAGCACGCGCGTTGCGCGGCGGCGCAGGTCGTAGCTCTTCTGGAACTCGCTGGCGAATTCGTCGATCGCGCGGCGCGCGGCCTGCACCAGCGTTTCGACGCGCGCGGCGCGCTCGATGCCGGCTTCGTCGCCGTGTTCGCTCAGATCGGCGCGGCGGCGCTTCTCGATTTCGGCGAGGCGGTGATTGAGCGCCTCGATCAGCAGCGCGCGGCGCTTCGGGTTGTCGAGCAGGTCATCCTGCAGATACGGATTGCGGCGAACGACCCAGATGTCGCCGAGCACTTCGTACAGCATCCGTGCCGAGCGGCCGGTGCGGCGTTCGGCGCGCAGTTCGGCGAGCGCGTCCCAGGCGTCGTTGCCCAGCAGTCGAATGACGATTTCGCGGTCGGAGAACGACGTGTAGTTATAGGGAATTTCGCGCAGACGCGCTTCGGGATCGGCGGCCACCGCAGCGACGGCGCCGTGCGGATCGAAAACTTGAGGTGCGTTCATGTTTGGACGACTCGGTAGGTCAACCGGGCGCTCTCATCACGAGGCGTCGGCTGACGATGCGCGTGGGGCGCAATGCTTGAAATCTTCTAGGGCTTGCAAGGAAGCGAACGGCCAGCGGTCTACCCACGCCAGCCGTTTCGCGGCACTCAGAGGCAGCTACACGATCGTGCATGACGGACATGACGCTGCGCCGCGGGACACGATTCGCGCGGGACGGGCATCAAGTGGGCGCTCCGGGGCTGCCAGTGCATCTTCCGATCCTTATTCCAAAACGGAATTCTACCGCATGATTCCGCCACGCGTTGACGGTGGAAATCGGGCGGCGGCGGGGGTTCGGGCGGTTTCGGGGCGAACCGGGCGGTGAACCGGTTGGTGAGTCGGGCGGCAAATCGGGCTGTGGATCAGACTGTGAGTCAGGCGGCGGATCGCTCGATCTTTCGCAAGCGCGCGGCCAAGCCCCCATTAACCCCCATTAACCCCCATTAACCCCTATTAACCCCTATTAACCGTCCGGACGGTCGGCTCAATCCCGGGCTAAATCTGGATCGCGGGGTGCGAGAGCAGCCCCGCGCCGGGCACGACACGGCTTGCGGCGAACACGTACAAAGGCCAGAGCGGACACCGTTGGCGCTATCATTGACCCTTTCCCGTCTCACACCGCGCACCGCGCCACCCGCATGGCTTCCCACGACTACCTGAAAAAGACCCTGACCGCGCGCGTCTACGACGTGGCGCGCGAGACCGAACTCGAACGCGCGCCAAACCTGTCGGCGCGGCTGCGCAATCCGGTGTACCTGAAGCGCGAGGACAACCAGCCGGTGTTCTCGTTCAAGCTGCGCGGCGCGTACAACAAGATGGCGCACATCCCGGCCGACGCGCTCGCGCGTGGCGTGATCACCGCGTCGGCGGGCAATCATGCGCAGGGTGTGGCGTTGTCGGCGGCGAGGATGGGCGTGAAGGCGATCATCGTCGTGCCGGTCACGACGCCACAGGTGAAGGTCGACGCAATCCGCACGCATGGCGGGCCGACCGTCGAAGTCGTGCAGTCCGGCGAGTCGTATAGCGACGCGTATGCGCATGCGGTCAAACTGCAGGAAGAGCGCGGCCTGACCTTCGTGCATCCGTTCGACGATCCGTACGTGATCGCGGGTCAGGGCACGGTGGCGATGGAAATCCTCAGCCAGCATCAGGGGCCGATTCACGCGATATTCGTGCCGATCGGCGGCGGCGGTCTTGCGGCAGGTGTTGCGGCTTACGTGAAATCAGTGCGCCCCGAGATCAAGGTGATCGGCGTGCAGACTGATGACTCCTGTGCGATGGCCGCTTCGTTGAAAGCGGGCGAACGCGTCACTTTGAACGAAGTGGGTCTCTTCTCCGACGGCACCGCGGTGAAACTGGTCGGCGAAGAAACCTTCCGTCTGTGCAGCGAGTATCTCGACGACGTGCTGCTCGTGAACACGGACGCGTTGTGCGCCGCGATCAAGGATGTGTTCCAGGACACGCGTAGCGTGCTGGAGCCGGCGGGTTCTTTGGCAGTGGCCGGCCTGAAGCAGTACGCCGAGCGCGAAGGCATCGAGAACCAGACGCTGATCGCGATCACGTCGGGCGCGAACATGAACTTCGACCGCATGCGCTTTGTCGCCGAGCGCGCGGAAGTGGGTGAAGCGCGCGAAGCGGTGTTCGCGGTGACGATCCCCGAAGAGCGCGGCAGCTTCAGGCGCTTCTGCGAACTGGTCGGCACCCGCAGCGTCACCGAATTCAACTACCGGATCGCGGACGCGAACTCCGCGCATATCTTCGTCGGCGTGCAGATCCGCAATCGCAGCGAATCCGCGCAGATCGCGGGCGCGTTCGAAGCGCACGGTTTCGCGACCGTCGATCTGACCTTCGACGAACTGTCGAAGCAGCACATCCGCTACATGGTCGGCGGCCGCTCGCCGCTCGCGCACGACGAACGCCTGTTCCGCTTCGAGTTTCCGGAGCGGCCAGGCGCGCTGATGAAGTTCCTGTCGTCGATGGCGCCGAACTGGAACATCAGCCTGTTCCACTACCGCAACCAGGGCGCGGACTACAGCTCGATTCTGGTCGGCATCCAGGTGCCGGAGAGCGAGAACGCGGCGTTCGAGCGCTTCCTCGCGACACTCGGTTATCCGTACTGGGAAGAGACGAAAAACCCGGTTTATCGACTGTTTCTCGCCTGATTGGCTGCCTGGAACCGGAACGCACCCATGCCGCTTTCGCTTGTCGACAAACTGGTAGTCGCCATCTCGTCGCGCGCGTTGTTCGACTTCGAGGAAGAGAACCACGTGTACGAGGCCGGCGATCTGAAGGCTTATGAAGCGCTGCAGCGCGAACGTCTGAACGTGCCAGCGAAACCGGGCGTCGCGTTTCCGCTGATCCGCAAGCTGCTCGCGCTGAACACCACCGGCCATCACGTCGAAGTGGCAATCCTGTCGCGCAGCGATCCGATCAGCGGCCTGCGCGCGTTTCATTCGTGCCGCGAACACGGGCTCACGATCGAGCGCGGAGTGTTCACGCGCGGGCGCGCGCCGTTCGGTTATCTGAAGCCGCTGAACGCGTCGCTATTTCTGTCCGCGAATCAGCAGGACGTGCGCGATGCGCTCGCCGCCGGTTTTCCGGCCGCACGCGTGTTGCCGGAATCGGCGAAAATGGCGGGCAAGTACCCGGACGAAATCCGCATCGCGTTCGACGGCGACGCGGTCCTGTTTTCCGACGAAGCCGAACGCATCTTCCAGAAAGACGGGCTTCGTGCTTTCGTCAGTCACGAGATCGACAACAAGCACCTGCCGCTCGCGGACGGACCGCTGAAACCGCTGCTCGAAGCGCTGCACCGTCTGCAGAAACTCGCGGACACGGCCTCGCAGATGCGGATTCGCACGGCACTGGTGACAGCACGCTCGGCGCCCGCGCACGAGCGCGCGATCCGCACCCTGATGGCATGGAACATCGAAATCGACGAAGCGATGTTCCTCGGCGGCCTCGACAAGAGCGCATTTTTGCGCGAGTTCGAGCCGGACTTTTTCTTCGACGACCAGCTTGGCCACTGCGAATCGGCCCGCGTCGTAACGGCGACCGGGCACGTGCTGAGTGGCATCGTGAACGCATCATGACACCCGAACAATCTCCGCTCGGCAAGTCCTCGACTTACACCGAACAATACGATCCCTCGCTGCTGTTTCCGATTGCGCGCAGCGCCGCGCGCGAAGCAATCGGCATCGGCGCGCGCCTGCCGTTTTTCGGCACCGACATCTGGAACGCCTACGAGCTGTCGTGGCTGAACGCGCGCGGCAAGCCGCAGATCGCGGTCGCGACGTTCTTCGTGCCGGCCGACTCGCCGAACATCGTCGAGTCGAAGTCATTCAAGCTGTATCTCGGCTCGTTCGCGCAGACCGCGTTCGAATCGACCGAAAACGTGCGCGACACGATCAAGCACGACGTATCGGCGTCGTGCGGCGCGACGGTGTCGGTGCATCTGAGCACGCCGCACGAATTCGGCAAGCTGAAAATGGAAGAATTCGACGGCCTGTCGCTCGACCGCCTCGATCTCGAAGCGAACGTCTATCAGCCGGACGCGTCGCTTTTGAGCGCCGCGCACGACGAAGCACCGGTCGAGGAAACGCTGTTCTCGAACCTGCTGAAGTCGAACTGCCCGGTGACCGGCCAGCCCGACTGGGGCAGCGTGCAGATTCACTATGCGGGCCCGCAGATCGATCACGCGAGCCTGCTGCGCTACATCATCTCGTACCGCAATCACACCGGCTTTCACGAGCAGTGCGTCGAGCGGATCTTCGTCGACATCATGAAGATATGCAAACCGCTGAAGCTCGCGGTGTATGCGCGCTACACGCGCCGCGGCGGGCTCGACATCAACCCGTTCCGCACCAACTACAACTCGCCGATGCCGGACAATCTGCGGCTCGCGCGGCAGTAACGGCAACACGGAAGCGCACTAAAACACGGCGGTAAACGCACCGAGGGCGCCGCAGGCCATCACAGCCTGCGGCGCCCTCGTCACATCGAAGCCATCAAGCCGCTCAGGCCACCGGCTTCTTGTACGCGACGCAGTCCACCTCGACCTTGCAGTCGATCACCATCGACGACACCACGCACGCGCGCGCCGGCGGATTCTCGCCGAAGTACTCGCGGAACACCTTGTTGAACGACGCGAAATCGCGCGGATCGTCGAGCCACACGCCGCAACGCACGACGTGCTCGGCGCCGTAGCCCGCTTCCTTCAGGATCGCGAACACGTTCTGGATCGCCTTGTGCGACTGCTCGACGATGCCGCCGTTGATCACCTCGCCGTTTTCCATCGGCGTCTGGCCCGACACGAACAGCCAGCCGTCCGCCTCGACCGCGCGCGCGAACGGCATCACCTGACCGCCCGTTCCCTTGCCGCCTTCCACGCCATATCGCTTCATCGTCACACTCCTTAAAAAGTCCGGCACCTGCGCGACGCCCTCGCCGCGCGTACCGTTATCAATCGATCGAGAAAAAATCAGAACGCGTGCTGCGCATCGCCCCTCGACGGCGCGCCGCGCGTGACGAACCGGCCGGCCCGCTCGCCCGTCACCGCGCCGTCACGATACGACAGCACGCCGTTGACCCACACCGCGTCGATGCCGGCCGCCGGCTGCTGCGGCTTGTCGAAGGTGGCCGTGTCGAGCACTTTCGACGGATCGAACAGCACCAGATCGGCGTGATAGCCGATGCGCACCTCGCCGCGCTGCGCGAGACCGAAGCGGCGCGCGGACAGGCTCGTCATCTTGCGCACCGCTTCTTCGAGCGGCAGCAACGCGGCATCGCGCGCGTAATGGCCGAGCACGCGCGGAAACGCGCCCCACAACCGCGGATGCGGCAGCGGATCGTTCGGCAGGCCATCCGAGCCGACCATCGTCGCCGGATGCGACAGGATGCGCCGCACGTCGTCTTCCGACATGTTGTGATACACCGCGCCGGCCGGCTGCAGGCGCTTGCCCGCTTCCTGCTGCGACACGCCCCATTCGGTCGCGATTTCGCGGATCAGCTTGCCCGCCATCTCCGGATGCGGCTCGGACCACGTAATCGTGATGTCGATGTCGCCGGTCACCTGCTTGAGGTCCAGCGTCGATGAACTGCGGTTGTACGGATAGCAGTCGCAACCGACCGGCTGCGCGCCGCGCGCGCCTTCGAGCGACTTCAGCACCTCGACGCTGCGCCCCCAGTTCGACGGCCCCGCGCACTTCAGATGCGAGATGATCACCGGCACATGCGCATGACGGCCGACGCGATACGCCTCGTCCATCGCGTCGAGAATCGCGTCGAACTCGGTGCGCATGTGGGTGGTGTACAGCGCGCCGGCGGCGGCGAGCGGTTCGGCCAACGCCATCACCTCCTCGGTCGGCGCGGCGAACGCCGAACCGTACGCGAGCCCCGAACTCAGGCCGAGCGCGCCATGCGCGAGCGCTTCCTCGAGCTGCGCGCGCATGCCGTCGATTTCCTGCGCCGTGGCCGCACGATCGAGCCGGTCCATCTGGTTGTTGCGCAACGCCGTATGACCGACCAACGCGCCGACGTTCACCGCCGGCCGCGCGGCATTCACCGCGTTCACGTAGTCGGCGAAGCTCGGATACTGGAACGCGTCGCGCTCGCCGAGCAGGTTCATCGGATCGGGCGGATCGCCCTTCAGCGACACCGGCGACGCGCTGATCCCGCAATTGCCGACGATCACCGTCGTCACGCCCTGGGTGATCTTTGGCAGCATCTGCGGCGAGCGGATCACGTGGGTGTCGTCGTGCGTGTGCACGTCGATGAAGCCCGGCGCGAGCGCGCGGCCCTCGGCCTCGATCACCTCTTCGGCGAGCCAGTTCGACAGATTGCCGATCGCGGCGATGCGCCCGTCGCGGATCGCCACGTCGCGCTCGACGGGCGGCGCGCCCGTGCCGTCGTACAGTTGCGCGCCGACGATCAGCGTGTCGGCGGCTTCGGGATGCGAATGCATGGATCAGTCTCCTATCAGTCCCCTAGGGGTTGTCGATCGCCACCACCGCGATGCGCGTCGAGCGCGTGCTTCATGCGGCGCAGCAATTCGCGGCTCTCGTCGCCCTGACTGACGGCAAGTTCGGTGACGAGCACGTCGAGTGCCATCATCATCGCGTAACGGGATGACGATGGCTTGTAAATGAAATCGGTTTCGAACGCGACGATCGGGATCACCCAATCCGCGAGCTTCGCCAGCGGCGACGCGGGCGCGGTCAGCGCGATCACGGTCGCGCCGTAGCTGCGCGCGATCTTGCAGTTCTCGATCATCTCCGGCACGCGGCCGGTGGTGGACAGCGCGATCACCACGCATTCGCGCGACACTGTGCTCGCCACCATCCGCTGCAACAGCCCGTCCTGATAGGTCGCGACCGGCCGGCCGAGGCGCACGAGACGAAAGCGCATTTCGTCGGCCAGCGCGGTCGAGCCGCCGCCCATGCCGAACACGTAGATCATGCGCGCATCGCGCAGCGCCGCCGCCGCGTCGCCGAGCGGCGCCTGGCGCAACAACTGATGATTGTGCGCGAGCGCGGTCTGCAATTCGTCGAACACGCGGGTGGCGATCGGCTCGGGTGCGTCGCTTGCTGCGTCACGCTCCAGAAAGCGCTGACCGACCGCGGCCGCCTGCGCGAGCCGCAGCTTCAGTTCGCGCACGTCGCGACAGCCGACCGCTTTCGCGAAGCGCGTGACCGTGGCGACGCTGACCTCGGCCTGCTGCGCGAGCGCACCGATGCTCGCGCGCGACGCTCCAGTCAGGTCGTCGAGGATCAGCGCGGCGACCTTACGTTCGGCCGAGCGCAATTCCGGCGCGCATTCGGCGATGCGCGCGACGATGTCGAAAGCAAGCGGTTCGGCGCTACTGTTCATGGCGGTGCGATACGGTGCGATTTGCGACACGGCCTGCGCGGCCGCTGGAAAGGTCCGCGAAAGTTTTGGTACTAAATAACATTTCTCCAGACATCGTACTTTCGGTAACATGATGAAGTCAAATCTGATTCAATTTAACCGGACGATGGAGCACGGAGACATGAAAGTTACAAACTATCAAGGCGCGACGATTGATCCTTATAGCAAGGGCTTGGGCATGGTTCCGGGCACCAGCATCCAGTTGACGGATGCCGCGCGCCTCGAATGGAACCTGCTCGACGAGGACGTGAGCCTGCCGGCCGCGGTGCTGTACGCGGATCGCGTCGAGCACAATCTGAAGTGGATGCAGGCGTTCGTCGCCGAATACGGCGTGAAGCTCGCGCCGCACGGCAAGACGACGATGGCGCCGCAACTGTTCCGCCGCCAGCTCGACGCCGGCGCGTGGGGCATCACGCTCGCCACCGCGCATCAGGTGCGCGCCGCGTATCACGGCGGGGTGTCGCGCGTGCTGATGGCGAACCAGCTGGTCGGCCGTCACAACATGATGATGGTCGCCGAACTGCTCAGCGATCCGGACTTTGAATTCTTCTGCCTCGTCGATTCGGCCGAAGGCGCCGAGCAGCTTGGCGAGTTTTTCACGTCGGTGAAAAAGCCGCTGCAGGTGCTGCTCGAACTCGGCGTGCCGGGCGGCCGCACCGGTGTGCGCGACGCAGCGCAGCGCAATGCGGTGCTCGACGCGATCGCGCGTTATCCGGACGTGCTGAAGCTCGCGGGCGTCGAACTGTATGAAGGCGTGCTGAAGGAAGAAGCCGAGGTGCGCGCGTTTCTGCAAGGCGCGGTCGCGGTCACGCGCGAACTGGTCGAACAGGGGCGCTTCGCGCGTTCGCCGGCGGTGCTGTCGGGCGCAGGCTCGGCGTGGTACGACGTGGTCGCCGAAGAATTCGCGCAAGCCACGCAAACCGGCAAGGTCGAGGTCGTGCTGCGCCCCGGCTGCTATCTGACTCACGACGTCGGCATCTACCGCAAGGCGCAGACCGACATCTTCAAGCGCAATCCGGTCGCGAAGAAAATGGGCGAAGGGCTGATTCCGGCGCTGCAGTTGTGGGCATACGTGCAGTCGATTCCCGAACCGGATCGCGCGATCATCGGTCTCGGCAAGCGCGACTCCGCGTTCGACGCGGGCATGCCGGAGCCGGCGCGTCACTATCGTCCGGGCAGCGAAGCGCCGCGCGATATCGCCGCGAGCGAAGGCTGGGAAATCTTCGGCATGATGGACCAGCACGCGTATCTGCGAATTCCCGCCGGCGCCGATCTGAAGGTGGGCGACATGATCGCGTTCGACATTTCGCACCCGTGCCTGACGTTCGATAAATGGAAACAGGTGCTGGTCGTCGATCCGCAGTATCGCGTGAAGGAAGTGATCGAGACGTTCTTCTGATTGCGATTGCGCTCGGCCCGCGCTGCGCTCGCGCGTGGGCTGTTAATGAATTCTGAAATGAAAAAAGGCTGCGGACCCATGGTCCACAGCCTTTTTTCCTTGCGACGCGCGCTGGATGAATCAGGCGCGTTGCGCAGTCTCGTCGCCGGTGGTTTTCGGAGCGGCTGGGGCAGTCGCGACGGCCGCGCCGGCAACCGCAGTGGCAGCGGCGGTAGCCACCACCTCACCGATCCGCGCCTCCAGCATCTTCAGCGCACCCGACAGCGCCCCGAGCGCGTCATCCGGCAACGACGCCATCGTGTCGTGCAAAAACGCATTGCGGCGCGGCAGGCTCTCTTCGGTTGCCGCCTGCCCGGCCTCGGTCAGACGCACGTTGGTCACGCGGTTATCGCGCGTATCCATGCTGCGCGCGATCCAGCCCATTCCTTCGAGCGTTTTCAGCTGCCGCGTAAGCGCGCCCGGATCGACGCGCAGCCGCTCGACGAGCCGCTTCTGCGACGACTCGCCGGCCTGCTCGTGCAGCGCGAGCAGAATGCGCCAACGCGGCAACGGATGACCCACCTGGGTCTCGAATGCCGACATGAACGCCCGATACGTGCGGCCGAATTGCTGCATCACGGCGACGCGGTCCTGTTCTTCCATAATCTGCTGTCCAACACCAAGTCAAAAAATCAGTCCGCGTGAATCACCGGTTCGAGCTTGCGTTGCAGCTTGATCGGCGGCACGCGGCGGCTTTGCCACACGGAAACGACCGCGATCACCGCCGCCATCGCGAGACCCAGATGGATGGCCCCGACCAGCGCCTCGCGCGCGCTTTCGAGCAACATCGCGCCGTTGTGGCCCGCGTGCGTCAACTGCTCGACGAGCGTGGTCTGCGCGTCGCGATTGATCAGGATCTGCGGATCGCCGAGATCGGCGAACCAGTGCGTCGCGCCGTCGGTATCGAGCGCGTTGCGCACGCCGCTCCGGTACATGTGCGTCACCAGCGTGCCGGTCAGCGCCGTGCCGAGCATGCCGCCGATCATCCGCAGCGACTGCATCAGCGCGGTCGCGATGCCGAGGTGTTCGCGGCCCGCGGTCTGCTGCGCGAAGATCGTCAGGTTCGGCATCACGAAGCCGAGGCCGAGACCGCCGAGCACCATGAACGACATCAGCATCCACTGCGGCATCGAACGGGTCGCGACGACGACGCCGAGGCACGACAGCGCGATCATCGCGAAGCCGATATACAGCATCAGGTTCGGATTCTTCACGCGCGACACGATGCGCCCGTTCGCGATGCTGCCGATCGTGATGAACACGACGAGCGGCGTAATGACGAGCCCCGCCTCCTTCGGCGACATCCCGAAGCCGCCCTGGAACAGCAGCGGCGCGTAGAACAGCATCGAAAACATCGTGAAGCCGCCGAGCACGGCCAGCGTGAACAACGCGGCGAGACTGCGATTGCGGAACATGTCGACCGGCAGGATCGCGGTCGGACAACGCTTTTCCCACTTCCACAACGACACGGCCGCCGCCACGCTCAGCCCGAGCAGCGCGACCGCGGAGAGCGTGACGCCGTGCTTCGGCAGCAATTCGACGAACAGTTGCAGCGAGCCGAGCGCGACCGCGATCAGCACCGCGCCGGGCCAGTCGAGCCGCATCTTGGTCGTGTGCTCGACCTGCCGCAGATGCGGCAGGAAGCGCCAGACGAAAAACAGCGACAGCAGCCCGACCGGCAGATTCACGTAGAACACCGAGCGCCAGCCGTAGTACTGCGTGAGAAAACCGCCGAGCGACGGCCCGACCGCGTTGGCGATCCCGAACGCCGAACTCATCAGCACCTGCCAGCGCAGCCGCACGACCGAATCGGGGAACAGATCGGGAATGCACGCGAACGCGGTGCCGACCAGCATCCCGCCGCCAATGCCCTGCAGGCCGCGCGCGAGCACCAGAAACATCATGCTGTTGGCCGCGCCGCACAGCACCGACGCGCCGGTGAACACGACGATCGACGCGATCACGAACGGCTTGCGCCCGTAGTAATCGCCAAGCCGCCCGAAGATCGGCACGGTGATGACTGAAGTCAGCAGGTACGAGGTGGCGACCCACGCGTAGAGCTCGAAGCCCCGCAATTCGGACACGATGGTGGGCAGCGCGGTGCCGACCACGGTCTGGTCGAGCGCGACCAGCATCGTGACGAAGGAAATGCCGAGCATCGCCAGCAGGGATTCGCGAAACGGTAGAACTTGCCCACTCGAGTGATGGGCGGCGGTATGGACAGCCATTTTTGATGGAGCAAAAGTTGACTTGTCAAAGGGTCGGGAATCATACCATGGTGCGACGCTCTAAGCGTGACCCGCGACGCATCGCGCCGCGCCGTTAAACTGCCCCACATTACTCATCACACGAAGCCTTCAGGGAGGCCCATGCAGCCGAGTCCGCTTGCAGCCCAAACCTTATCGGAGCAGGATCTGAACGCGCTGCGGCGCGCCAAACACCAGCTCGAAAGCCCCGCTCTCACGATGAAGCTCGCGAGCGTCGTCGGTGCGCCGATCGAGAAGCTGTTGTCGCGCATCCCCGCATTCGCCAACGAAAAGGTCTCCGACGCGACCCAGGCCGCGTTGCGCAAATGCCTGTCGATCGCGCTGCGCACGCTCGGCCGGCGCGACGCCGCGCGAGCGCTCGCGCCCGACAAGCCGAGCAACCTGCTGCACAAGTTCGCGGTCGCGACGACCGGCGCGGCCGGCGGCGCGTTCGGCCTCGTCGCGCTGCCGGTCGAGCTGCCGGTCACGACCACGCTGATGTTCCGCTCGATCTGCGATATCGCGCGCAGCGAGGGCGAGGATCTGAGCTCGGTCGAAACCCAGCTGCAATGCCTGACCGTGCTCGGCATGGGCGGCACGTCGAGCGAGGACGACGACGCCGACCTCGGCTATTTCTTCATGCGCGGCGCGCTCGCGCAGGCGGTGTCGAAGGCGTCGTCGGAGGTGGCGAGCAAGGGTTTCGCGACGCACGGCTCGGCGGCGCTGCTGCGCCTGCTCAACGCGATCGCCGCGCGCTTTTCGGTGCAGGTGAGCGAGCAGATCGCGGCCAAATCGATTCCGGCGATCGGCGCGGTGCTCGGCGCGATGGTCAACACGGTATTTATCGACCACTTCCAGCAGGTCGCGCACGGTCACTTCACCGTGCGGCGACTGGAGCGGCAGTACGGTCAGGAAACGATCGAGGCCGTCTATCAGACGCTCGACGTCACGCTGGACGCCTGAGCGGCGCTCGCCGCCGCCGACGCGCGGCTCGTCGCGCGCCGCACGAACGCGGCCGCGCGGTCGAGCGCGCGGTTCGCCTCCGGCATGAACGGCGCGAACATCGGCCACACGTGCGGCAGCTTCTTCCACACCTCGCATTCGCAATCGACACCCGCCGCGCGCGCGTTGTCGGCGACCCGGCGAGAGTCGTCGAGCAACACCTCGGTGCTGCCCGCCAGAATGAAGAGCGGCGGCAACCCGCGCAGGTCGGCGTAGACCGGCGACGCGTACGGATGCGTGGCCGCCGCATCGCCCAGATAGACCTTGGCCGCGCGTTCGATCGACGCACCACAGAACATCGGGTCGACGCTGTCGTTGGTGCGCAGGCTCGCGCCGGTCGTCGCGAGATCGGTCCACGGCGAGAACAGCACGGCGCCGGCCGGCAACGGCTCGCCGGCGTCGCGTAGCGCGACCAGCGTAGCGAGCGCGAGACCGCCGCCGGCCGAGTCGCCGGCAATTACGATCGAACCGGGCGCGACGCCCATCGCCAGTAACTGGCGATACGCGGCGGTGGCGTCGTCGAGCGCGGCCGGGAAACGGTGCTCGGGCGCGAGGCGGTAGTCGAGGGAGAAAAGCCGTGCGTCGGCGCGCGTAGCCAGCCCGAACGTCAGCGAACGATGCGTGCGCGGCGAGCAGAAGTAATAGCCACCGCCGTGGCAATACAGCACGAGAGGTTCGGCGCCACCGGCCGAGCCGCCATCCACGCGTTCGAGCCATTCGCCGAGCAGCGGGGCATCGGCCGCGCCATAGGTTTCACGCAGATGCCAGCCGTGCGGCACGCGGGGCGACCACACGCGCTTCGCGCTCAGCGCTCGCGCCCGTTCGACGTTGATGGACGGCTTCAGGGTTTCCGGCTTGAACTGCCGGCGCAAATACCAGCAGGCGAGCGCGCTTTGCCAACTCATCGGGACAGGCTCCTTCGTTGAAGTCCCGTCATGGTACGTGCGTTGGCGGGCAGGCCGCGTGGGTGGCGGGTTCTAATCGGCGACGGTCTTCGATCGTCCGCCAGCGGCCCACGCCAATACAACGCCTAGTTCGCCGGCAACACCTGGCCGCGAATTTCGCCCATCGGATTCTGCGCGGTATGGACGTTGAAGTACCACTGCCCGGCCATCAGATCGGTGACCTGCTGCTCGGTCAGCTTCGCCGTACCTTTGATCGGACTCGCGAGTGCGCTCTTGTCGATCGGCACCTGCACCTTCGCGTTCTGGCCGACCGGCGCCGGACCGTGGAAATGCGCGGCGGTCGCCGGGCCGCTCAGGCCTTCGTAGGTGATCGTCCATTGCAGCGATTGGGTGGACGTGTCGAAGGTCGCGTTCAGCATGCCGTGGCCGTGGCTTACGCGCGGCGGCACTTCGCTCGATGGTTCGAGATCGGCCTTCAGCGCCACCGTATCCGCGCACGCAACGCCCGACGCCAACGCCCACAACACCACGGCCAGATTCAGTTTTCGCAGCGTAATCATGGTCTTCTCCGCACTTTGACGCGCCGCCGCGGTGTCACGTCAACCGCGCGGGGTTTCCACATACTAGTGCAAATCGTTCGACGCGGGTGACGGCCGCGATGGGGATCGTCGTGGCCTCTTCTCGTTGGCTTCGCGCAGATTCCGCGACGCCGCGCGAGCCTGGAGACGATAAAGATTCGCGCGGAATTCAAACGCCCCGACAGGCGAAAAAGTGCGCACCACGCACAGACGTTCGCAAAATAGGCCCTAAATAGAGGGTTAAAATGTGTCAGGTGCGCGTTTTAATCGATTTATCCAAAGAGTTAATTGTGCAATTTGTAATGAATAAAGCACCCCATCCCTGGTATGCTCCTGCCTGCGAGAAGTGACTCCTTCATCGAAGGGTGTCTCCAAATCTTTAACGCGGCCTCGGCCGCGTTTTTTTTCGCCTCGAGCCGTTGAAATGCCGGCAATTTGAAATGCCGGCGTGGTGCGCACGACCACACGTGCGCAATCGCCGACGCTACGCGAGCAAGGCTGCCTGCTGCTCGATGCCGTCGAACATCACTTCACAGCTGTGGATCAGCGCAAAGCCCTCTTCTCGCAAACACTGCGGCGTTTTGCCGGCGATGTCGTGGCGATATGCGTCGAGTACCTGGATGAGCGGCGCATATTGCAGCACGCTCGCCGCCCCCATCACCCGATGCAACCACTCGCGCAACCGCGCGAGCTCCGCGTGTTCGAGCAGCGACGCGAGCGCCTGCATGTCGTCACGCAACGAGGAAACGAACGAGTCGAGCAACACCTTGACCGTCGATTCGCTGCCCCACAACTGCGTCATATGCGCGAGATCGACCGGCACGAACGGTTCCGCGACGCTAGCCTGAGGCACAGGACTTTCGATAGTCGGCCCGGCCGGCAGTTGACCGGCCGCCTCCGCCGACGTGCCCTGCCACGCGCTGTCGCCGCCGAACCAGCGGTCCAGATAGTCGCGCAACGTGGCGAGCCGGGTCGGCTTGATCAGGCTGTCGTCCATGCCGGCGTCGCGGCATCGACGCAGATCGTCGGGCGCGGTGTTCGCGGTGATGCCGAGAATCGGCAGACGTTGCGCATTGCCGCGCTTCGCTTCCGTTTCGCGAATCCGCCGCGTCAACTCGTAGCCCGACAGGTTCGGCATGTGGCAATCGGTAATCAGGCAGCCATAATTCGTCCGTTCGAGCGCGGCGAGCGCTTCGGCGCCGTCGTTCGCGACGTCGCAGGCAAAACCGAGCAACGCCAGTTGATGACGGATCAGCTCCTGATTGACCGGATGATCTTCGGCGACGAGAATCAGCCGTCCGCTCGCGATCGCGCGTTCGCGATCCGGCGGCATCGCAACGCCTTCGGCCGTCAGCGGCACGCCGTTCGAGCGGGGCGCCAGCGACGCGAGGCCCGTCATCGCGGCTGTGCACGCGGCGCCGAGACCTCGCCATGAAATCGGATTGATGCTCACGCGCACCTTGTCGTCGAGAATGCGGTAGCCGGTCGGTTTCGACTTTTCCGTCAACGTGACAACGCGCGTGTTCGCGCCGATCCCTTCAGGCAAATCCGCATCCTCGCTAATGAACAGCAGATCGGCGTCGGTCAGCGCCGCTCGCTCGCGCAACGTCGACGCATCGAGCGCGTCGGGTGAGAGGCCGCGCAATTCGAGCCCAAGCGCCTTGCCGAAGTGCAGCAGCGCCCGGCCGACACGCGGATCGCTCGCCATCACGACGCCGCATTTGCCGCGCAAGCCGCTGATCGCGTAGTGCTGCGCAACGACCGGCATCGTCAGCCGCACGATCATGCTCGTGCCGCGCCCGGGTTCGCTGTGCAGCGCCAGCGTGCCGTTCATCAGCTCGACCAGCTTGCGACAGATCGTCAGCCCCAGCCCCGTGCCGCCGAAACGCCGCGTGGTGGACGACTCGGCCTGCACGAACGGCTCGAACAGACTCGCCTGCACGTCCGGCGCGATACCGATGCCGGTGTCGTGCACGATCATTTCGAGCGTCTGCGTAGACGTCCCCGTGCCGTCGTCATGACCGATCACCGACACGCTCACGCCCACTTCGCCGGTCGGCGTGAACTTGATCGCATTGCCGAGCAGGTTGAAGAGAATCTGTCGCAGCCGCACGCTGTCGCCGCGCAGCGTCGCGGCCACCTCGGCCGCGATTTCGACACGCACCTTCAGCCTTTTTTCATGCGCGCGCGCCGCGAGCAACCCGACCGCGTTATCGACGAGTTCGCGCAGATCGATCGGCTCGGCTTCGATCGTGAGCCGTCCTGCGTCGATCTTCGAATAGTCGAGCAGGTCGTCGAGAATCTGCAGCAACGCGCCCGCCGATTCGTTGACCATACCGAGCATTTCGCTCTGGTCGGTGCTGAGCGGCGTGCGTTCCAGCACTTCGACGAGGCCGAGCACACCGTTCATCGGCGTGCGGATTTCGTGGCTCATCATGGCGAGGAAATTGTCTTTCGCGCGCGACGCCGCTTCGGCCACGTCGCGCGCCCGTGCCAGCTCCTGGGAACGCGCGCGCTCGATGCTCGCGTCGACCCAGTAGCCGCCCCAGACGACGCTGCCATCCGCGTCGCGCCGCGGCACCAGCTCGGCGCGCACCCATTTCTGCTGCCCCATGGTTTCGAGGCGGAATTCCATGTGCACCGGCGTCACACAACTGGCGGAGCGCTCGAGTTCGGCGAGCACGAGCGCGCGGTCCGGCTGCGCCACGCGCTCGAAATCGACTCGCGCGCGATGCCTGAGCGACGCGTCGCCGACCAGATGCAGCGTATCGCCGCCGATGTACGGAAACGAATACTCGCCGGCCGGCGAGCGCCGCAACTGGAACACCACCGCCGGCAACGAGCGCGTGACGTCGAACAGGCGCCGCTCGGTTTTGCGCGCACGCATTTCGGCGCGGCGGATGTCGGTGATGTCGACCATCGTGCCGAGTATGCACACCGGCTGCCCGTCGCTGCCGTCGCACACGCTCGTCCAGAACAGGCCGTGGCGCAGTTCGCCCGCGCTGTCCTCGAATTGCAGTTCGACCTTTGCCATGCTGCCGCCATGCAGCATCTCGCGCGTCATGTCGTCGAGCATGCGGCTGTTCGCCTCGCCCCAGGTGCCGACCTCGGCCGTGGTGCGTCCGAGCACGGCTTCGCGGCTCAGCCCGCTGGCTTTCTCATAGGCCTCGTTGACCGCGATGTAGCGCCCGTCCAGATCTCGCGCGACGAGCGGATAAGGCACGGTCTTCATCATCGTGTCCTGCAGATTCAGCTGCAGCGCGAGCTCCCGCTCGGTCTGCTTGCGCAGCCTGACCTCGCGTTGCAGCAGCACGTACGCGCGCAGCGTGACCAGCAACACCACGCCGATGCCGATCAGCACCGGCAGCAGACGCATCGCGGTCACGCTCAGCACCGGGTTGCCCGACGCGTCGGCACTCACCCACTTCGCGCGGATGCGCTGTCTCTCGGCGGTCGGCATGGCCTTCAACGCGCGGTCGATCAGCTTGACGAGCGGGCTCAGGTCCTCACGCACCGCGAAGTACAGCGAATGCGACTCGCCTAGCGTGCCGAACTCCCGAAGCACGCCCTCGTAGCCCTGCTGCAGCTGCGCATTGACGACGGCCGCGTTGCCGGCCAGCATGTCCGCCTCGCCGGTCGCGACCTGATGTAGCGCGTCGGCCACGCTCGGCGCGACGACGAGCTGCCCGGGCGGCACGGCACCGAACGCAAGCGGCACCGAGCCGCCCGTATGCGGCGACATGACGATGCGGCACGACGCGAAATCCTTGAGCGCGCAGGCGGGCGGCGTCCCACTGCGTGCGACGAGCACCAGCGGATCGCTCTCGTAGACGCGGCTGCGGCTGACACCTTCAAGCAGTTGAC
Source organism: Paraburkholderia antibiotica (assembly GCF_012927125.1). GTDB lineage: Bacteria > Pseudomonadota > Gammaproteobacteria > Burkholderiales > Burkholderiaceae > Paraburkholderia > Paraburkholderia antibiotica. Next base: position 45,405 of record NZ_JABBFZ010000003.1, on the reverse strand, counting down.
CGTGGCTCGACGCCGTGGACAGCATGGCCAGATCTCCGCGCTGGAACGCTTCGACGGTGGCCGCCCAGTCGCCCTCGTGGGCGCGCTTGAACTCGACACCGAGCGTGCTGCTCAGGTACGCGAGGTAATCGGCGGTCAAACCGGATGGACGGCCGCTGTCGTCGACATAGCTGAGCGGCGCCCAGTCGCCGTCGAAGCCGATCTGCAGCGGCGGCAGCGCCTCCAGCCAGTTTTTTTCTTCCTCGCTCAGCCTGAAGCCGGGGACATCGGGCACATATGCGGCATTGAAATTGCCGGGCAACCAGCGCGAGCGGATCGCCGCGGCCTCGACGGGGTTCATCGATTCGAGCGCGTGGTTCAGTTGATCGCGCAACGCAATCCGGTCGAGCGGGACCGCGAAGCGCAGGTTGAGCGCCTTGCCGCTCTGCTCGAATGCCACGCGCAAGCCGCGAAACGCGTCGGTGGCCAGTTCGAATTGCACGACCGGCATGAAACCGAAGTAAATGTCGGCATCCCCGCGCAGAACCGCGCCGAGCGCTTCGCGGGTATTCGAGAACGCAACGACTTTGGCTCGCGGGAAGCTGTCGCGCAGCAGACGCTCACGCGCAAAACCGCGCTCGACCGCAATCCGCGCGCCGGTAAGCGCGGCGGCGCTCGCGTAGCGATCGTCGTCGCGTCGCACGACGGCCGCCGCGAACGAGTGAAAATACGGCGCCGTGAAGCTCAGGCAACGTTCGCGCTCGGGCGTGCGCGCCGCGCTCATCAACAGATCGACTTGGCCGGCACAGGCGGCGGCAAGTAGTTGCGTCATATCGGGAAACGCCTTCGTCTCGATGACGACGTCCGGCCCCACGAGCGCGCGCAGCAGTTCGCCGCTCATACCGGCGAGTTGACCGTCCTGCGGGATGTCGAACGGCGGCCAGCCGTCTTCGAGTACGCCGACGGTCAGATGAGCAGGCAAGGTCGTGGCTGGGGGCGCAGCAGAAGTGCCGGCCTGGCTGGAAGCGTTGCCGGTCGCCATGGAGGAAGCCGTGCGCGCCGCCCAGGCGACGCCGGCGAGCCTCGGCCCGTAGAGCGCGTAAGCCGCGATCAGCAGACCCAACGTGAAGAGGCACGGCAACGCGTACCGCCGCAGCTTCGCCGCCAGCACGCGCAGAACGCCGACGACGAACCGCAAAGAATGGCCTCGCTTCCCGTTCACGCGATGTCGCCCCGGCCGTCCGCCAACGACGCCGAGGACGGATCGGGATGACCATTCAGAAACGAAAACAGGCCGCCGGCCGCGATCGCACCGGCGAGCGGCGCGGCCCAGAACAGCCACAGCTGATCGAGCGCCCAGTTGCCGACGAACAGCGCCTGTGCGGTGGAACGCGCGGGATTGACGGAGCCGTTGGTGACCGGGATGGACACCAGATAAACCAGTATCAGACAGCAGCCGACGATGAACGGCGCAACCGGCGCAAGCTCTTTCCGATCGATGGGCAGCAGACACGCGGCAACGAAGGCAAAGGACAGCACGAACTCCAGTACGAGCGCCGAATGCAACGGATAGTCGGCGGGAGAATGGTCACCGAAGCCGTTCGCGGCAAATTCGCTCGCCGCGAGGTCGAAGCCCGGCCGGCCGCTCGCGATATAGGCAAGCAACGCCGCCGCGACGATGGCGCCGAGAATCTGCGCGGCGATGTACGGCAGCAGATCGCGCACCGGAAAGCGGTTCGCAACCGTGAAACCGACCGTGACCGCGGGATTGAAATGCGCGCCCGACACCTTGCCGAACGCGTAGCTGGCGGTGATGAGCGCCAGACCGAACGCCAGCGACATTTCGAGCGCGCTACCGCCTTGCAGTATCCCGCTGGTATCCAGCACGGTGCTGCCACAACCAATGAACACGAGCCATGCCGTGCCCACACCCTCGCACCATAATCGCTTGCCTAACGCAACCATCTACCCTCCACTCGTTCGTCCAGCCACGAAGCAGAAGGCACCGCACGATTGCACGAAGAACATCTGCACACGATTTCCGGATCCGCCTTCGTCCCACGAAAGCTCAGGATCACGAAATAGCCTAAGCGCCCATCGCAAATGCATGACGCGCACGCGATCGGGACACTTAGGCCAGACTCAATTATTGAATGCCCTTCGGCGCTCGCCAATCAGAAAAGTCCTAGAGAATTACTTTGCCTGGCAATTTCCGGACAAAAACGAACGTTTATAGATTGGTTTCCCTCATACCAGTCCTATTTGCTTCGCGTAATTGATCAGATCGGCTTCTGTTTCGAGCCCGAGCTTTCGCATCGCGGTACGCTTCTGCGTGCTGATGGTCTTGCCGCTGCGTTGCAGACGCGCCGCGATCTCATGCACCGCTAGTCCGCGCGCGTAAAGCTGGAACACTTCCCACTCGCGCGCGCTCATCGTGCCGTCGCGTGGCAGCAGCCGTGGCTCGGCCGCTTCGAGCGCAGTCCGCACCTGCGCCGACAGATCGATCCCGCCGGCGGCAACCGCTTCGATTGCATCGATCAATGCGTACGGCGCATCGCGTTTGTCGACGATGCCGGTCACGCCGATGCTGAGCAATCCGGACAGCACATGCGCGCGCCGCTCCATCGTCAGCACGACCACACGCGGATGCGGCTTGCGCCGTAGCAGCCGCCGCAGCAACGGCACCGCGCTGTTGTCTCCATCGAGTCCCGGCATACCGATGTCCGAGACGACGACATCGCATGGACAGGCATCGAGCAGATCCGCGAGACCGGACAGATGCGCCGCCTCGCCGACGATTTCGAGTTCGGGTTTGTCGCGCAGCAGACAGCGGATACCTGCGCGAATGCAGTCGTGGTCGTCCGCCACGACAAGGCTGATTTTCCGGGTCATGTGTTGTTGTGTTTTTTCGTATTGCCGACCGGCCCGCCTTGCACGCAAGGTGGCTCCCCCGGTCAGGCAGAGAGGGATACTGCTGCCGCGATTTCGATTGCTCCTGCTGCGGGAATGAACGCCACCCGCTGGCGGTCCTCCTACTCGTTCGGCACCACACCGCACTCGCCGGCCAGGCGAAACAGCGCCGCGTCGCTATGGAGCGCCAGCTTGCGCATTGCCGCGCATTTCTGCGTGCTGATCGTTTTCACGCTACGCCCGAGGCGGGCGGCAATTTCAGTGACGCAAAAACCGAGCGCATATTGCGTAAATACCTCGAACTCGCGCCGCGTCAGCGTGGTTCGCACGAACTCGCGCCGCTGCGCGAGCGTGTTATCCGCGAGCGACGCGCGCACCGCCGGGCTGATATAACGCTCGCGCGCGAGCACCGTAACCACCGCTACATGAATCAGATCGATGCGGTCGCGCTTGCTGAGCAAGCCGTCGACACCCAGCGACATCACCTTGCGCAACGCTTCCGCTTCGGTTTCCATGGTCAGGATCACGAGCGCCACGTCGGGATAGCGCGCCTTGAACTGCCTGAGGACGTCGAAGCCATCGCCGCCGAAAGCGCCAGGCATGTAAAGATCCATCAGCACGAGGTCGCACGGACTGCGATCGACCTCGACGAATAGCCCGGTCACGTCCGCCGCGCGGCCGACCACCTGCAGGTTCGGGTAATGGCCGATCAGATTCTCGATAGCCAGCAGCACCAGCGGATGGTCGTCCGCGATGATCGTGCGAACCGGCGTGCGAATCGGTGTACCTGCCGCCGCTAACGGATTCATTACCCGACGCTCCTCATTGCCTTCATTTCCCGGCCTTCTTCGCGTAACCGATACCGCTCAATGGTCGAGGAATTCTTCGCGGATCGACATCGGAGCACTCCGAAATGACTCAGGCAATATGAGCTTTATCGCCGGGCGGCAAAATCGGAAAACAGCATCCCGCAGGTACGCACGCAGGCAAACAGCGCGGGGTCGTCGCTGACGCCGAGATGCGCCATCGCTGCCTGTTTTTGCCGGGTGACGGTGCGGCGGTTGCAGCCGAGCGCCGCCGCGATCTCGCCGATCGACTCGCCGCTGACCAGTCTGCGCAGAATCTCCGTCTGACGCTTCGACAACAGCAGCGCCGTGAGGAACAGCTTGTCGTCCTCGTGCGATAGCGCGAGCGCGGCGGCGACCGAACGGCCCAGGTAGCGCACGCCGCGCGCGCATTCGCGAATGGCGTGCGGTAATTCGTCGAGCGAATCGGTTTTGCCGAGCAGACTGACGGCGCTGTCTGCCGCGACGGTGCGCAGGATCGCGCCGTTGGTCTGCCCGGTCACGACGAGCACGCGCAACGCGGGCCAGTCGCGGCGAATGCGCCGGATCAGGCCGATGCCCTCCTCGACTACGCCGCCTTGGCCGCGGGGCTCGGGCATCGACAGATCGATCACCAGCACGTCGCACGGCGTGCCGCGCAGCAGCGCGAGCAACGCCGTGGGCGTGAGCGCCTCGCCGACGATGGCAAGGTCCTCGCAAGTCTCGAGCGTCGATCGGGAGCCGAGTAAAACGAAGGGGTGATCGTCAGCCAGAATGATTCGAAGATTCACTGCGGTTGATCTCGCATTGTCAGAGTGGTGCGCTTGCGCGCGGCAATGGCCGCGTTGTCCCGCGCGCGGCCATCCGGCATCCCGGCGACGGATCGCGCGCGGGTAAAGCCATCACATCACCCTCACCATGTCGCGACAATCGGAGTGTTCCGAATCCAGGGAGAAAATTTCTTGTTTTTAGCCCGAACAGGCAATCTGGACTTCGCGGTCGGCACTTCACGATCGACACGCGCGCCGGCCGCGCCGGCGTGCTCTTCCCCCTATATGTCAGGCACGCACCGCGCGCAGCGCGCGTGTGGCCGCCGCGCGCGGCAACACCGGCAGCGCGAGCAACGCGCAGGCGCTCGCCACCGCCCACACCATCGGCCACGCCCCCACCGACAGCAACGCCGGAATGGCGAGCGGCGTCAGGAACAGCGTGAGGAACACACAGGTATTGCCCATCGCGAGCGCGGTGCCCGCGCGGCGCGTGCCGGCAAGCGTCGCCAGTTCGGTGAAGGCGACGCCGTGCCACGCCGACGCGCTGACGCCGCCCAGCACGATCATCAGCGCGAACAGCGCGACGCTCGCCGTGCGATGCAGGCCGACGAGCCCGGTCGCGAGCGCGAGCAACGCGAACAACACCGCCGTCAGCAGACTGCAGGCACGCATATACGCGCGACGATTGCCGCGCCGGTCGGTCCAGGCGCCGCTCCAGACCCGCGCGACCGCCGCGCCCGCCTGCACCGCCGCCATCGTCGCGCTGATCGCGAATACACCGGCGCGGCTGAAGTCGTGCAGGAATACCGTGCCGAACGTGATCACGGCGATCTGCGGCACGCACAATGCACCGGCGCCGAGCGCGACACGCCAGATCGCGAGATCGCGCAGTGGCGATGCGGCGGTGGATGAAGCGCTGGTGGACTGAGCAGTCGTTGATGCGGCGCGGGCGAACGTGGCGGAAGCGGTCGAGGTGGCGCTCGTGGGGTTCACGGCATTCGTTCGAGACGTCGGCTGGTGGACTGGTCGCATGCCGTTCGTGCCGTTCGTGCCGTTCGTGCCGTTCGTGCCGTTCGTGCCGTTCGTGCCGTTCACACCGTTCGTGCCGTTCACTACCGTTGCAGCCGTTCCAGCCGTCGCGCCCTTCCCCGCCGATGCCACCACGGCCTTCGCCGCCTCATTCCCATACCCAGGCTCATGCAGCCAGCGCCACGCAAACCACGCGGTGAACGCGCACGCCACCGCCAGCACCGCATACGCACTCGCAAAACCGAAGCGCGACGCCAGCACCGGCAGCACCAGCGCGCCGAGTCCGCCGCCCGCCGGCACCGCGGTCTGGCGGATGCTCATCGCGAGACCACGCTCGCCCTCGCGAAACCAAGCCATCACCGCGCGCCCGCTCGAACCGTTGACGCTGCCGCCGAGCAGCCCGACCAGCAGAAGCCCGAGCGCGAGCGGCGTCATACCCGGCACGTGCGCGCCGCCGGGCGACACGAACAGCGCGAGGCCGGCCAGCGCGGCGGCCGTCGACAGCAGACCGAGCAGCAGCACGCGACGATCTCCCCAACGGTCGGTCAGCAGGCCCCACGGCAGTTCGCTCACCGCGATCCCGAGGCCGAGCATACCGAGCACCAGACCGAGCTCGTGATTGCCGAGGTGATAACCCGAGCGCAGAAACACCGCGGTGGTCGGAATACCCGAGAACGCCGCCGAAAAGCTCGCGTTCGCCGCAAAGCCGACGCCGAGCACTTTCCACCGATGCCGCGCGCCGTGTTCGTCGACGCCACGCTGTGCCGCTAAAGATCCGTTTTCCATCACACCCTCCGCAAGTCGTTCGGAGGTATCCTACGGCTGGGCTATCCATCGGAAAAGCCGGAAATTCAGATCGAACCCATCGGAAAATCCGAATCATGAGTCAACGCGGTTTTGACCTCACGCAGCTTCGCACCTTCGTCGCCGTGGCCGAATCGGGCGGCGTGTCGGCGGGTGCCGAGCGGGTGTTTCTGTCGCAGTCGTCGGTGAGCGAGCAGCTCAAGAAACTCGAGGAACGCGCCGGCCAGCCGCTCTTCGTGCGCGGCCGCCAGGGCGTGCATCCGACACCCGCCGGCGAGCGCCTGCTCGAGCACGCGCGCCGCATCATCGCGATGAGCGAAGCCGCGTTCGACGACCTGCAAGGCCGCTCGCTCGACGGCGAACTGCGCATCGCGATCACCGACTATTACCGTCCACACGACATCGCGCGCATCCTGAAGACCTTCTCCGAACAGCACCCGCGCCTGAAGCTGCACGTGACCGTGCTGCCGAGCACGGTGATCGACAGCGGCGCGGACGATCACGCGTCGTTCGATATCGGCCTGTCCGCGCGCTTCATGCCGGCACCCACGCGCGCACGCAGCGGCGGCCGCGCCACGAGCACCGTGGTGCGGCGCGAAAAGCTGCTGTGGGCCAGTGCCGCCGATACCGGGTCGCGCCCCGACGCGCCGTATCGACTGGTGCTGCTGCCGACCACGTGTCAGTTGCAGCGCTTCGTCGTCAAGCTGCTCGACGAACACAAGGTGCCGTACGTGGTGTCGCATTCGGCGTCGGGCGTCGCGGGTCTGCAGCTCGCGTTGAAGGCGGGGCTCGGCATCTCCTGCCTGAACGAGTCGTCGCTGGGCGACGGCGTGGTGGCCTGTGCCGCGAATGTCGGGCTGCCCGCGCTGCCCGCCATCGAGTTTCATCTGCTGCCGCCGCGTGCCGGCGAAAGCGAACTGGTCAGCAACGCGCGTGCGGCGTTGATGCGGCTCTTCGCGTGACGCAGGTGGCGCACAACAGGAACGAACTGGCGCACGCAGCCGTGGAAAAGGCCGTGAATGACGCGATGAATAAAATGTGAATGCGGCCTGTGGGCGCGAATTTGCGGCGCCGCCGGCGTGCCGTCGAGCTGGTACAGCGGCAACGCGGCGAGCCATGTGCCGAGCGACGTGGTGGTGTTGCCGCCGTCGGGCTCGACGCGCGCGGCCGCGGACTCGATCGGCCGCGGCGCGACGATCGCGACGCAGCACTGCTCGATGTGCCACGGTGTGCTCGGCACCGTGCAGGTGACGGCGCCCGCGCTCGCCAGTCAGTACGCCGACGTGCTGTACAAGGAAATGCGCGACTACCAGAGCGGCCAGCGGCCCAGCGCGGTGATGCAGGCGATCATCGCCGAGCGCAGCGACCAGGATCTGCGCGATCTGGCCGCTTACTTCGCGTCGTTCGCGCGTCCGCCGGCGGCCGAAACAACGCGCGCCGGCGCCGAGCCGGATGCGACGGCGGTCCGACTCGCGATGCAGGGCGACCCGCAGCGCAACATCGCGCCGTGCGCGGCCTGCCACGGCCAGCTCGACCGCAAGGGCGCGGCGCCGTGGCTCGGCGGGCAGTCGGCGGACTATCTGGCCGCGCAACTGCGGGCGTTCGCGTCGGGCGCACGGCACAACGACATCAACGAGCAGATGCGCAACGTCGCGCGGCAGATGACGCCGGAGGAAATCGATAGCGTGGCCAGGTATTACGCGGCGATGCAGTAGGGGTAAGAGGCGCAGGTGGTGGCGCCGTGCGGCGTCATGGTCGGGGCTCTCATCACAAACGACGGCACGACCGTGTTATGAGTGGGCCTTTGCAGGCCTGCGTTTAGGCAGCCGCGAACTCGCCTGTGAATTTGGACTGGGCGCTAGTCGTGAAGAACAGTGACCAGACCGCGTGACGAGGTGCCTTCGTGGCACTGCGTTTAGGTTGCCGCGAACGCCCCCGTCGGCTTAGGCTCGGCGCAAGTCGTGAAGAACGGCGACCAGGCCGCGTGACGGAGTACTTTCTCGGCACTGCGCTTAGGCTGCCGCGAACTTGCCTGGCAGCTTCGGCTCGACTCCATTCATAACGAACCATGGCCAGTCGCGCAACGAAGCGGCCTTTGCAGGCCTACGCTTATGCCGCCGCAAACTCGCCCGTCAATTTGGGCTCCGAAGCAAAACCCGAGGCTTTACTCCCAGCCACCGCCGCCACTGCCCGCGCGCCGCCCCCGGTCTGAAACACCGCAACCGCCGCCGACAGTCGCCGCGCCTGCTCCTCCAGCGAACTCGCCGCCGCAGCCGCCTGCTCGACCAGCGCCGCATTCTGCTGCGTCACCTCATCCATCTGCGCGACCGCGAGGTTGACCTGATCGATGCCGGTGCTCTGTTCGAGCGCCGCCGCGGCGATCTCGCCCATGATCGAACTCACGCGCGCGATCGCCGCGACGATATCCGACATCGTCGTGCCCGAGCGCTCGACGAGCTGCGAACCCTGTTCGACGCGCGCCGTCGACGCATCGATCAAGCCCTTGATCTCCTTGGCCGCCGCCGCGCTGCGTTGCGCGAGCGAGCGCACCTCGCTCGCGACCACCGCGAAGCCGCGGCCCTGCTCACCCGCACGCGCCGCTTCGACGGCCGCGTTCAACGCGAGGATGTTGGTCTGGAACGCGATGCCCTCGATCACGCCGACGATATCGGCAATCCGCCGCGAATCGTCGACGATGCCATGCATCGTGCCGACCACCTGCTCGGTCAGCTCGCCGCCCTGCGCGGCCAGCGTCGACGCACCCTGCGCCAGCGCGCTCGCCTGCTTCGCGTTGTCGGCGGTCTGCTTGACGGTCGAGGTCAGCTGCTCGATGCTCGCGGCCGTTTCTTCGAGCGACGCGGCCTGCTCCTCGGTGCGCTGCGACAGATCGGCGTTGCCCGCGGCGATCTCGCTGACGCCGGTATCGATCGATTCGGTGCCCTGACGAACCGAATTCACCGTCGCGATCAGCGATGTCTGCATCTTGCGCAGCGCGGCCGCGAGACGGCCCATTTCGTTGTCGCCGGTCACCTCGATGCGGCCAGTCAGATCGCCGCCGGCGATACGCTGGAACTGCGCGATCGTCGCGTCGACCGGACGGACGATGGCACGCACCAGCACCGCGCGGCACAACCACCCACCGAGCAGCGACAGCACCATGCCGATCGCGACCGTCGTGCAGATCGCGTAGAACAGGCTCTGCGCGTCCTGATAGCGCTGCGCGCCGTGATCGAGTTGCAGCTGTTCGAGCGCGAGCATCGCCTTTTCGTACGCGCTGTACAGTGACGGCAGCTTGTGCGCCTGCAGTTGCTGGAACGCGTTGACGTCGCCGGCCTTGAGCGCGGCGAGAGCCGGCTCGACGCCGTCGCGCAGGAACGTATCGCGTTGCTGCTGCATCGCCGCGATCAGGCGCTGTTCGCCGCTCTCCGTACCCGCATTGCTCAAATAGTGGGCGAGCCGCTCGTCGGATGCTTTGCGGTACTGATCGAAGCGCTTGAGCACCGCGTTCGCGCCGTCCTGATCGTTCAGCGCGGCAAGCGACGCATAAGTCGCGAGCGCAAGACGCAGCCGCAACAGTTGGCCGGAGCTGCCCTCGAGATCGGCGACGGCGGGGGTGTCGACCGTGTACATCTGCTGCAGCGACGCATTGGCCGAGCGCAGCGACAACAATCCCGCGGCGGCGCCAAGCAGCAGCGCGACGCCGAAAAACACGATCATCAGGGTGAGGCTGGTGCGAATCGACAGCTTTTTCAACATCGGACTGGTCTCCTTGGGCTGCGCGCACAACGCCTGCCGGATCGTCTCCGGCCGCGCCCTGCCCACGCAGGCTGCGCTCCACGCCCGTTCGGCCCGGTCCGCAACTTGACTGAAAAGTAAGCAAACACCACATTGAGCAACAACGGCGCAACAGCGGAAAACTTTATGGTTGATCGCACACGCGGCTTGCGCTAAATCAATAAGTGTCCAAGCCCGTTTCCTCAGGGCTGCTTGCTGAAGCCTGTTGTCCACCCGGAGCACGCCATGTCGGAAATCGGTTCAGCGATAGTCGTATTCGCGCTGTTGCTGGTCGCCACCGCGATCGGTGTTGGCGTGCGGCCGCTGCTGCCGGAAGAGCACAAGGCGCACGAGACCGTGCAGCTCGTGCAACTGGTGATCGGCATGCTCGTCACGTTCGCGGCGCTGGTGCTCGGTTTGATGACGGCGTCGGCGAAATCGAGCTTCGATACGGCGTCGAACGATCTGCGCACCTATGCGGCCGAGCTGATCGAATTCGATACCACGCTGCGCGAACTCGGCAGCGCCGCCGACGAATCGCGGCAACTGTTGCGCCAGTACACGGCGGCGGCGATCGCGTCGACGTGGCCACGGGAGGCGGCGCCGGGCGGCGACTATCCGCGCAATCTCGGCGCGCCGGACGATCTGCAGCAACTTGAAAACGTGCAACTCGGCGACATGCTGACCGCGGTGGGCCGGCAGTTGCGGCAACTGCGCACGCAGGATTCGCTGCAGCAACGCGCGCTCGAAGATTCGCTGACGCAATATCGGCGCGTCGTCGATGCTCGCTGGAAACTCATCGAGGAAGCGCATAGCTCGATCTCGCAGCCGTTCCTCAAGACGCTGACGTTCTGGCTGGGCGTGATTTTTCTGAGCTTCGGCCTGATCGCGCCACGCAATGCGTTGGCGCTGGTGACGATCTCGCTGGGGGCGGTGTCGATCGCGTCGGCGATTTATGTGATCGTGGATCTGGATACGCCGTTCACCGGGCCGATCGTGATTTCGAGTACGCCGTTAAGGGATACGTTGGAGCATTTGCGGCGGTGAGCGTGAATGTGGCGGCGTCTTCGCGTGCTTCGATCGTGCCGCGCGTCAGCCTGCAGAGCCGCCGACGCGCGCACACATTCACTCCATTCAGCTCGACGCGACAGCGCCGAGCCGCTGCTTGCGCTGCGCGCACGCGGCCAGCAGCGGCGACACGCTCCAGTAGCCGAAGCGATTACCACGCACCTGCCCGTAATGGTTGAGCCGCTCGACGATGCGTTCGAGACCGATCGCATCGGCCATGAAAATCGGGCCGCCCTTGTGATCGGGAAAACCGTAGCCGGCCGTCCACACCATGTCGATATCGCCGGGACGATAAGCAATGCCCTCTTCGAGAATCTTCGCGCCCTCGTTGATCAGCGGGTAAAGCAGCCTCTCGACGATTTCCTGCGCGCCGATGTCCGTGCGCTGCGCGATCCCATGATGCCCGGCGAGCTCCCGCGCGATGCGCGCGGTTTCCGCGTCCGCCACGGGCGTACGGCCCTCGTAGCGGTAGTAGCCCACTCCGCTCTTCTGCCCGAGGCGGCCAAGCTCGAACATCCGGCGCACCATCGCGCGATAGCTGTCGTCGGGCGGCAAACCACCGGCCTTGCCGCATTCGATCACCACCTTCGCACCGACATCGATGCCCGCCATATCGAGCATGCGGCAGGGCCCCATCGCCATACCGAGCGCCTCGACCGCGCTGTCAATCTGCGCGGGACTGGCGCCCTCCATCATCAGGAACTCCGCTTCGCGCAGATAGACTTCCAGCATCCGGTTGCCGATGAATCCGTAGCACACGCCCGACACCACCGCCACCTTGCGGATCGTGCGCGCAAGCTGCATGACGGTGGCGAGCACGTCGGGCGCGGTACGCGCGCCCCGCACCACTTCGAGCAGGCGCATCACGTGGGCCGGACTGAAGAAGTGCATGCCGACCACGTCGGCCGGACGACCCGTGGCCTCGGCCAGTCGATCGACGTCGAGTGTCGACGTGTTGGTCGCGATGATCGCGCCCGGCTTGCACACCGCGCCGAGCCGCGCGCAGACCTGCTGCTTGAGATCGATGTTTTCGAACACCGCCTCGATGACGAGATCGCAGTCGGCTAGCGCGGTGTCGTCCAGCGAGCCGGACAGCAACGCCATGCGCTCCTCGACCTGCTGCATCGTGAGCCGGCCCTTCGCGGCGCTCGCCTCGTAGTTGCGGCGGATGATGCCGAGCCCTCGATCGAGCGCCTCCCGCGAGGTCTCGACCAGCACGACCGGAATGCCGGCATTGGCGAAGTTCATCGCGATGCCGCCGCCCATCGTGCCCGCGCCGAGAACGCCGACCGATCGCACCGGGCGCAGCGCCGTATCGCGCGGCAGGCCCGGAATTCGGGCGGCTTGCCGCTCGGCGAAAAACAGATGGCGTAAGGCCCGCGATTCGGGCGAAAGACGCAGTGCCTCGAAGAGCCGCGCCTCCACCGCCTCGCCCTCGGCGAACGGCAACGTCGACGCCTGGACCGCCTCGACGATCTTGCGCGCGGACGGATAGAACGGTTTGCGACGCGTGGCTTCGTCGAACGCCTGTTCGAAGAACGTCGGTGCGAGTGCTTCCGTGGACACCTCGCGTTCGCTGACGCGCCGCGGCGCGGCGCCGCGCGCCACGAGCGCCGCGCTCAGCGCGAGACCTGCCTCCAGCGGTGCCGCGTCGCTCAGTTCATCGACGAGACCGATCTCCAGCGCCTCGGCGGCGCCAATGCTGCGGCCGCTGGCGATGAGATCGAGCGCCACGTCGACGCCCACCAGCCGCGGGAGACGCTGCGTCCCCAGCGATCCCGGCAGGATGCCGAGCTTGACCTCGGGAAGGCCGAGCTGCGTGCGCGGTTGCGCGACCCGATAGTGGCAGGCCAACGCGAGCTCCAACCCGCCGCCGAGCACCGTGCCATGCAACGCGGCGACCACGATTCGATCGAGCGCTTCGAGCCGCGCGAGAAACCGGTTGAACGGGGCCGTCGAGAAGTCGTCGAGATCGAACGCGGCGATGTCGCCGCCGGCCACGAACGTGCGGCCCTCGCCATACACCACCAGTGCCTTGTAGCTGCGATCGGCCTCGAAAGCGTCGAGTGCGGCGACGAGGTCCGCGATCACCGCCGGCGACAACGCGTTGACCGGCGGGTTATCGATACATAGCAAGGCGATGTCGTTACGACGATTGAGCGTTGCGAACGGTTTCATGAATCATGCCCTCAGGAGTGCTTTTAAATGATCGAGTCCGATCGCTCACAGCGTCATGCCGCCCGACACTTCGATCACCGCGCCGTTGATGTAACTGGCTTCGTCGCTGGCCAGAAAGGCGTACACGTTGGCGATTTCCTCGGCTTTGCCGAGTCGGCGCAACGGCACCTGTTCGCGCATCTTCGCCAGCACGTCGTCGGGCACGGTGGACAGGATCGGCGTGTCGATAAAGCCCGGCGCCACCGCATTGACGCGTATGCCCTTCGGTCCCAACTCCCGGCTCCACGTCTTCGTGAAACCGATCACGCCGAACTTCGCGGCGGCATAGTTGGTCTGGCCGTAATTGCCATAGATACCCACCACCGAGCTGGCATTCAGAATCACCCCCGTGCCCCGCTCGATCATCGCGTCCACCACTGCCTGCGACGCATGGAACACGCCTCGCAGGTTCACGTCGATCACGTCGTCGAACTGTTTCGGCGTCATTTTCTGCAGGCGTGCATCGCGGGTAATGCCGGCATTGTTCACCAGCACGTCGATCTTTCCGTAACGCTCCAGCACGGTCTCGACCATGCGATCGACGGCTTCGCGGTTCGCCACGTCGAGCGTGATACCAAACGCTTCGGCACCGGTATCCCGACATGCGCTCACCACGCCGCTCACCGCCGCCTGGTTCAGATCGCCCACGACGACGATCGCCCCCTCCCGCGCAAATTTGAGTGCGGTCGCCGCGCCGATGCCTTGCCCCGCGCCAGTGACAATGCTCACTTTTCCATTCAATCTCATTGCTTCTTTTCGCCCCTGCGTGAAATCGGCGTCGTAATGACACGAGCGCCGTGCATCAATCCGAATGACCTGCGCGAATGATCCGCGCGGGTGACCTGTGAGAAGAGCCGTCGTGCAACTCACGCTCGCAATCGCACGGGATAAGCCGCCTGACCGCGTTACGCTGATCGCACCGTCACGCGACCTCGAAAAGCCCCGCGGCGCCCATGCCGCCACCAACGCACATGGTGACGACCACGTACTTTACGCCACGACGTTTGCCTTCGATCAGCGCATGCCCCACCAGTCTCGCTCCCGTCATTCCATAAGGATGACCAATCGCGATACTGCCGCCGTTGACGTTGTAGATGTCGGGATCGATGCCGAGGTAGTCGCGACAGAAAAGCGCCTGACATGCGAAGGCTTCGTTCAATTCCCACAGGCCAATATCGCTGACTTTAAGACCATGCCGCGCGAGAAGCTTCGGCACCGCGTAGATGGGACCAATGCCCATTTCTTCCGGCGCACATCCCGCGACCGCGATGCCGCGATAGATGCCGATGGGAGCGAGGCCGCGTCGCTCGGCGACGGCGCGTTCCATCATGACGCACGCGGAGGCCGCATCCGACAACTGGCTCGCGTTTCCCGCGGTCACCACGCCATGCTCGATCACGGGCTTGAGACTCGCCAGCCCCTCGTACGTCGTCTCCGGCCGATTGCCTTCGTCGCGTGCGATCGTCACGTCCTTGTAGCTGATTGCGCCGGTCTGACGATCCGACACCGCCATCGTCGTCGTGACCGGAACGATCTCCGCGTCGAAGTAGCCCGCCTCCTGAGCGGCCGCCGTGCGCTGCTGGGACTGGAGGCTGTAGTGGTCGGCGGCTTCGCGGCTGATCGCATAGCGGCTCGACACGAACTCCGCCGTTTGCAGCATCGGCATATACGCATGCGGCGCGTGCCCGATCACCTTGGCGTCCTGCTCCCGCGCGCACCACGCAAAGTACTCGTTCTGAACCGCGGAAATGTTGTCCACCCCACCGCCGATGGTGATGTCCATGCCATCGACGATCACCTGCTTGGCGGCGGTCGCAATCGCCATGAGACCGGACGAGCACTGACGGTCCATCGTTTGCGCCGACACGGTGGCGGGAAAGCCCGCCGCGAGGACCGCGTTGCGGGCCACGTTCATCGCCGACGTACCGGCGGCGAGCACGCAGCCGATCACGACGTCTCCGACTTCCGCTGCATCGATCGATGCGCGCTGCGCGGCATGGTTAAGCGCATGCGCGAGCAAGGTCGGCGATTTCGTCTGGTTGAACGCCCCCTTGAACGCGCGGCCAATCGGCGTGCGAGCCGTGGAGACAATGACAGCTTCTCTCATGCGAACCCTTCTCCAATTCCAGTTAAACAGACGACGCTTCAATGCGCCGGCCGCATGGCAAGCTCCACGCTCACGCTGCAACCGGGCACCAACGATGCGTCTTCAGATGTTGAGCAAGACCCGATCTAGAACCGCTGCTGTAACGCAACGCGCACGGCGATCTGACGATTGGTGGTCGACGGACTGAAGCCGGTAATCGACGCAACCGCGGGTTGACCGAGCGAATCGCGGCCGCTCGCGCGTTGCAATACCGTCAATATGTACACGTCGGTGCGTTTCGACAGGTAGTAGAACGCGCCCAGATCCAGTTGCAGATATTTGGCTCCGCCGTCGCCGTTGACCGAACTCCTGTCGGTATAGTGAAACGCGGTACCGACCAGAAACGCCGGCGTCACCTGCGACTTGACGCTCAACTCGTAGTTCATGAACGAGGCGGTGCCGGTATATCCCAACGGATTGGGTCCCGAACTGGAGCCGAGACTGTAGTAGCGCGTATTCGTGACGACCACGCCGAGAGTCACCGGATTGAACGTGTAGTTGATGCCGGCGCCGGCGAACTGGGTGGTTTTGGCCGACGCGTAACCCGCATTCACCGGATAGGATTGCGGGCTCGTCGGAGAGCCGAAGGAACCGATGTTGTTGGTCGTCGTCGACCCTTTGTTCGGCATGGTCCCGTAGAGGGAAATATTGGGGTCCCGCGCATTCAGATAACCGACGGCTGCCGTCAGCGGACCCTGCGAATACCCGGCGCCGATCGAAAAGACCTGATTCTGCGTGAAGCTTCCGGCCACGCCGCCCAGGCTGTACATGACCGCTGCCGACGCGCCTTTATAAGTAGGTGTTCTAAACTTTATCGCGCTATTAATCCGGCTCGTATTCGACAGACTATCCACGTCGTCGGGTTGCGCGCCCATGTAACCGGACCATTGCCCGGTTGCCGTGAGTGGCTGCACGAAGTCGGTATAGGTATCGTACTGACGCCCGAGCGTCAAAGTACCGTAATGGCCTGTCAAGCCGACGAACGCCTGTCGGCCGAATTCGGCGCCACCCGTGCCGAGCGCGCCGTTGTTGACCGTAAACGCGCTTTCCAGAGTAAAGATCGCCGCAAGACCGCCTCCGAGGTCTTCGACGCCGTGGATGCCCCAGCGGCTCCCGGCGGCACCGTTGGCGGCGCCGTCGCTTAGCGCGACCTGACTGCCGCCCACTAAACCGTGACTGGTGACGGCGGTCTGCACGTTATTGGCATAGGTGACGCCGACGTCGATAACGCCATAAAGCGTAACGCTGCTCTGTGCATGAGCCGCGCATGCGACGGTGCCGGCGATCCATGCGAGGTGACGGATTTTCATTGACATGTCTCCTTATTTTTTATTGGTGAACCTACGATCCCACGTTCAAACAGACTCTCTACGCGGTCTTTATCCAACCCGAGTTGCGTAAGCTGCTCACGGGTTTGCTCTCCTAATGAAGGAGCCTTTTTCGAATCTTCATTGCCCCAGTCTTGCGACCGGAATCCAAGGCCCGGCGTACGCATGCGAAACGGACCTTGATCGAAACTGGCGTGCGGCGAGAGATTGCTTTCCGAGTGTTCCGTGGAGAGGTACTCACCGATGCTGCGCACTCTCGCCGCAGGCACGCCGACGTCATTCAACGCGACTTCCATTTCCGCCGCGGCCCGTTTTTCGAAAGCGGACGACAGCACCTCCTGCGCCAGCGCTTCGTTACGCGCGACAACGAATCCGCCTCCCGGTGCGTTGAATGCCTGCACATCGATGATGTCGTCGTTCTCGCACAAACCGCTCAGTCCCAGCAGGTCCGCGAGCTTGCGGAATTGCGCAGGCGTGTTGGCCGCAATCGCCAGCCAGCCGTCCAGGCACTTGTAGGTATTCGCACCCGGGCTACCCGTAAAACCGCGATTGCCGATTCGTTCGGGCTCGACGCCGTCCGTGAGGAAACTGCACGCGTGGGGATACATCAGCATCAACGACGCATCCGTCATCGAACAGTCGATGTACTGCGCGTCGCCAGTGATATCGCGCATGCGCAGCGCCGACATCATCGAGAGCGCGGCGATCATTCCGGTTGCCATATCGACGACAGGGAAGCCGACTTTGGCAGGCGGCGAATCGGGGGAATCGCCGGACATCATCATCATGCCCGTAAGTGCCTGGATGACGTGGTCGTAGGCACCGCGACTGGACCATTTGCTGTTTTGTCCAAAGCCGGAAATGGAGCAGTAGACGATGTCGGGGTTGTCTTTGCGGATGTCGTCGAAGCCGAGTCCATATTTGGCGACGACGCCCGGCCGGAAGTTCTCGATGAAAATGTCCGCCTGCCTGGCAAGCGACCGGACGATGTCCGCGCCTTCAGGCTGCCGGATGTCCACGGCCACGGAGTTCTTTCCGGCATTGAACGCAGCGAACGCCGACGGCGTATCGAAACAATCGACCTGGTTCTTCGACGCTTTGGAGCGCATCACGTCGCCGCCCGTCGGCGACTCGATCTTGATCACCTCCGCGCCGAGTTGCGCAAGATAGAGTGACGCCATAGGCCCAGCAATAACATGGGACATATCAACGATGCGCACACCTTGCAGCGGTTTAATCATGGTCGCTTCCTGTCTTCTTCCTGATATGAACTGATAGCCGGATCGCCGATGCCGATGGACATATCGGCGGATCAGGTTGTATTGCGTAAATAGGTCGATCGAAATTCGACGGACGAGCGATCCCGCCAGACTGGCGTCAACCGTCTGCTGAACAATTCCGTGAAAGGGGCTGAATGCTGGCGTTACATCGTTATCGCGAAGCTCGTTTCTCGATCGTCCTAATGAGTTCGTTATTCAAAGCCGGCATTGCCGGGATTTTTATCGATATCTTTATCTGCATTCAGGCTCAGGCCTGACTGCTCAAAACGGTTTCGGTGTTGCCCTGTTGCTTGTCGTCACGCGCTTCGAGCAGGATCTGTCGTTTGCTTGCCTCGGGGTCGATGAGCCAGAACCCGACTAACGAGGACACGATCAGCAACGCACCCGCGATTTCAAATGCGCTGTGATATCCGGCTTCCACCCCCGCCGCCCCTTCGAGAAAATGTCCCGTCATCGCCGGCGCGATCAATCCAGCCGTGGTCCCGATGGCGGACAATGCGCACAGCAAGGTCGAGCGCTGTGAATCCGGCGTAATTTCCGCGACGATAGCGACGGCAAGCACGAACGACACCTGCGGCAAATTCCACGCGACGGCCAGAATGCCCGCCCGGACCATCGGAGCGAGAGGGAGCATCAATGCGCCGACGGTCAACACGCCGCTTAGCATCAGGAGGCCGCAATTCATCCATCCTCGCGCGCGCTTCGAAGAGACACCGCGCATCTGCAAACGCTGACTCGTCAACGACGTCACGAGAAGAATTGGCATCCCTAAGAAAGAGAACAGCATGAATGCCCATCCTGTCGCGGAGTCGCCGAAATGCAGAACCGCGCGCATATAAGACGGCACCCAACTGAAAATAAGCGAGAAGGCGAAATAGGACGTCCAGATCACAAACGCGGCACTGAGAAATGTCCTGTTAAAGAACAGTTGAAAGTAGCGTGCGCGCAGTATGGCGGCAGCGGACGACTTGATATTCAGGCTGGAGTACGGTCCATCCTGACCCACGAATATCCAGATCACGCCCCACGCGAGGCTGGCGAGACTCAGGACCAGATAGGCGCGATGCCAGTCGTATTCGACGATGATATGAGTCAGCAGCGGCCCGGAAACCAGCAGCCCCGCGAATGCTCCCAGCGAAACAAACGTGCTGGGCAAATTGCGCTCCTTGTTCTCGAACCAGGTAAACGCGGCGTGATTGCACAACGGCGCCGAGGGACCCTCGCCGAATCCGAGCAGAATCCGCGACGCGTACAGCAGGGAAATCGATGCACCAAAGGCGATGGGCAACTGCGCCACCGTCCAGATGAACGCGCAGACCAGCAGAAGCTTTTTCGGGCTGATTCTCTCCGCCAGTTTTCCGAACAGGATCAGCGCCAACGAGAACAGATAAAAGAAACTGCCGCCCAGCGTGCCGAACTGCGCTGGGCCGAGTCCCAGGTCGCGCATGATCGACGGCGCGGCGATGCCGAATACGGCTTTATCGCAGAAGTTGATCAGCATGAAAGCGGTGAGCATCGCTACGATGACCCACCGACGATGTCCGCCCACGGTGGCCTGCGTCATGAGCGCTCCTCCCGGGACCGAACAATCGGTCGGGCACAGGCAGGCGGCGAATACGTTCCAGTCGAACTGTCCATCCATGTCTCCAATATGTTTTTTGGACTGCATGAGCTACCGCGAACGGCGCTTGCATCACGTCTCTTTTTTATTGCTGACACCAACCACTCCCAAGTCCGTCTCCGCATCCGCCCCACGTCTTATAACGAAGAGCGAAAAGCAGGCGGCATGTCGATAACTTGAGCAGTTGTTGTGTTCGGAGTTTACGCATCCGATGAAATTACTGATAGTGATATGATTTTATCTAGCGAAAACTTTTTGGAATCACCGTGCCGCCAGCAGAAAAAGACAGCGAGGGCTTACGCCGACTCGTCGGCCGGTTGAGATTCCGGCATCTGCATATCCTGCTGACGCTGGAGGAGAGCGGAAGCCTGCACTCGGCAGCGAGGCTCCTCAACGTCACGCAGCCGGCGTTGAGCAAGGCGTTGGTCGAGGTGGAAAGCGCGTTCGGCGTTCCGTTGTTCGAGCGCGACGCGCGTGGCGTGGTGCCGACCCAGTACGGGACGACGGTGCTGCGCGGCGCAAAACTCCTGATGGGCGAGCTGGAGCGACTGCGTCAAGAGACCCTGAGCGACAGCCAGATTTTGTCGCTTAACGTGGGCGCGCCTCATTTCATCGCGCAAGGTTATCTGCCCGGTGTTTTCCAACGGCTACTCAGCCTCGATGCGTCCATACGCGTGAAGATGGTCGAAGCCGCGGTGCCCGATCTGTTCCTCAGATTGCAGGAAGGCGAACTGGATTTTCTGATCAGTTCGCTGGATCTGCCGAGCATGAGGACGGAGGCACTGGACATCACGAAGTTGTTCACGGCGAACATGGAGGTGATTGCCGCGACCGCTCACCCTCTCACCGAACGACGAAGCGTGTCGTGGGACATGCTAAGCAACGAGCGATGGATTCTGCCGCCGGCCGATTCGCTCCTCACCCGATCGGTCGTGGAAATGTTCAGCCAGGAGGGACTGGCCGCGCCTGAACCGATCGTCAATTCCAGCCAACCGTCGACGAATCTGCAGCTGGTTGCCGAGAATGTGGGCATCAGCGTCCTGCCTTCGCCGATTCTGCGCAGCCAGGCGGCGGGAGATAAAGTCAGGACGATCCGCGTGTCGCCGCCGCTGCCTCGCCGGCCTGTGGCGCTGATTCGCCGGAAAGGACCCGAGGAAAGATGGTTGCCGCCTTTGCTCGAGGCGTTGAAATCGAGCGTTTGAGTACGAGGTTGGACGGGGTGGTTTGATCCCGTCGAATCAATAGAAAAGGCCCCGGAAAATCCTGCCAGACTTTTGATCTGGCGGGACAATCCGGGGCCTTTCTGACCTCAGTGCGCGATATTCGTCTTAGAACGGTTATCCACACTAAAAAGTGTTGGCAGATGATGCAATGCCTCTAAGTTGGGCAGTTTCATGCCGTCATATGCGCAAACAATGTGGGTACACGTAGTTTTACGCGCATATTCCACGCAAAAAATCGACGCGAGCCACCGAACTGTGGGTAATACTTCGCTTTAACGCAAATGCCCCGCGGCGGTTGTTTTCGGCATTTCGTCGCTTTGGACGTTTTGGCAACAATATCTCTCGTTGGCATGAGGGGGTGCGGGGGAGTAATGAACAGAAGTTATCCACAAATAATTGCCACGGCGATCACGCGTGCCCATCCGCAAAAAGAAGCCCCGTGTTAGCCGAAAAACATGTGCCGGTCCACCGCACAGCCTTCGAGCGCTGCCCGATACATTGGCGTCGGCGATCAGCGAGCGATGCCTCCAAGCTGTTTTACAACGTCTGGCGCCGCGTGCTACAAGAGTACCGGCATACCGCAAAGAGCCTTCCGACAAGGAGTTGGCGCCATTCGATTTGCGGGTATGAGGCCCCGACGCGGACGTACGACCATCGTCCTCGCCGCGCGCGCGGCACAGAACTGTCGTCGTAGCGTCACGTGCGTGACCTCGAAGTATTGATTTATTACAGCCGTCCAGTCGGGTCGGTTATCGCGGCAAGAATGTTGTCGGTACAAGAGCATATGGCGATGAAAAAAGGCGATTGCGAGAAACATAGGGCCGCAAGGCCGAACAGTTTGAAGCTGGAAAGCTCTGAGCGCGTAGACAAGAGGTGCACCACGACTGCTCTGGATCGCAGGGAGCAACGCAAGGTCGATCAAGCGAAAGGGCTGGTGCCGTTCGCCTGCAAGCTAGACAGGGAAATCGTCGAACGGCCGGAAGAACGGTCGACTGAGAATTGGGTTGGCTTGACGGGCCTGTTGACCGATATCATCCCGCCCGCCCTCAGTGCCGACGCGTCGCACAGTGAGCTGGGCATAGACGCGGCCGCTCGTATACGCATGTCCGGTCTCACAGGGGGGATTGATGGAAAAGCTGCCTTGCGCAAGCTTGCTGGCCAGATCGCGGGGACACTTGTCGCAAATGCTACGCGGGATGCCATTGAATATCTGACGGCCGCTCTAGAAACTGTGCGGAGCGGCAATGTTCCGAATGACGGAGCAGCTAGGCATACTAGGCTGGCCCAACGCAGTGCAGTCGTCGCTGACTTGCTGCCTGGAGCCCGTGCTCGGGGAAGGCGCCTGGCTCTCGTCGAATACGAGAGCCCTGACAACCTTGCGCTCCTACTTGCCCGCTAATATGCGGGTCGCAACGAGCGGACGATCAATGATCAGCGCCAGAACGGTGAACTGTATGCCCTGCTTCCACCAGGGAAGGCGAGAGGGTTTCGATACCCAAAATGGCAGTTCGATGCCGAGCCTGCGAGGCTGGTCGCGGTTCTCCGCCCGTTCGCCAATGCGAAAACAAACGCTTGGGTGATCCATTCGTTCATGCGGCGTCAGCGAGACGAGCTTGATGGGAAATCACCGGTCGAAGTCATACTAGACAATCGCTTGAGCTTAGTTCCGGTGATTGACTTGGCTGCGCTCGACGTGACGGGCGAACAGGGCGCGGCATGACTGAATACATTGTCAAATGAGAAACTTGGTCGGGTGCCCGCTGCCGTCCGACGGCTTACAAGATGGCTCGCTCCCCGTTGCCGAATCTCGCTTCGACCACCCCATGTCGGATTCACAGATGAGCCTAAGTCCTCGCTATCGTTGCCCGTGCCTGGAAGGATGTCGCGATCGACAGCGTGAAGATCTACCTCCCTTGTGCTTGCGGCGGGGCATCGCACGCGGAAGCGCGATTATCAAACCTCGAAGTGCGATCGAAACGGTCATCGGTCACATGACGGCAGACGGGAAATTCGGCTGGATCTGATGCAAAGCGCGCGGGCGGCGCAATACATGCGGTGCTGTGCGGCGTTGGACACCACGTCTGAATGGTGCTGAGCTTGCATGGACCGCGCGCCCGAGGCGATCGTCGAACCTGGCAGTGGGACGCTGTTTGGCAACGACCGACAAGGAAGCGACATTCAAAGGTTGCTGCTGAGCGGCGGTTGCCTTCCGGAAGCGGTCGTTTCTGTTTTTTTCACGCCCTCGCCTGACGAGTCCAGATCGACCGCGCATGCTAGTCGGTGCTGGCTCGCTCGCTTAATTTCGCCCCGATGCGACAAAACGGGAAATTTCGCTCCGTTGACCGGCGTGCAGCCTCGCAGAAAATCGGTCAAATCAAAGGGAAGACTGAAAAAGCGAGGCAACCAGAACAGCACTTCGGCAGTTCCTAAACTCTTGTGCTTCTCGGCGAGGCGATTCTTTCTCCCTTGGACTTGAACATGGGCCTTAGGATGGATCAGCCGATTGCGTTCGCGAGAGACCCGTCCCAATGCTTCGAACTCACCTGAATCTGAGGGAAGCAAATAGTCTGACAGCAACATTTTCGGTCCATGCCGCCACTTATCCACGGTCGTGCGCGACTCGATGAGTACGAACAGCTCCGGCTTGCCAATGAACGAGCATCCCCACTCGAGAGCAAGATTAATGTCGGCTTCGCATAATGCCGCCGAGAGGATGGTCACCTCCGTGAATAGTGGCATTAGGCGCCCGCTGAACCGGGCAGCAACCCTTTCGTATGGTTGAGCATCGATTGCCGAGATCATTCGGGCTTCCTTCTCGACTTCCTCCCTCAGTGCGTCGGGGTTAAGTTCTGAGAGCCGCTTGCGCCACATTTCAAGGTCTGCTTGGGCCTTGCTTGCCGCATCGCTCGCGGCCACCTCGATCTCTGCTCGCAATTCAATATATTGGCGCCAGAGCTTAACTAGCGCCCTGTCCAGCCAATGGTCACTTCCGACATGCCAGTGCGGCTCAATCTTTTTCGCCGAGACGACCATTTGCCGGAAGTTGTCGAGTGCATCCCCTCGAAGTAGTGCCATAAGATATGTACTTTTCTCTGGAAAACCGGTCAAGCAGCGTCTGCAGCGAGGTTACTCTTCGGCTGATAACGCTCCCTGAGATTAGCCTTAGTCGTCACGTCCTGCTGCACTATGCGCGAACATGAGCCGGAGACGCCACGGAGTGCCGGCACGCGCTAGGTGATGTCCCGAGCAGCTCCGTGGCGAGCTGGGCCGCAGCAGAGGGGCTGCCTCTCAGCGCGGCGAACAGGCCGTTTAGGACCGGCTGCTGCCGGCGCAGCGACGCCTCGATCAGCATACGTTCCTTCGCGCGGACAAGATCCTCCAGTTCCTTGAGCAGGTACAAGGAGGCAAGCATCCACATCGCGATCAGCCAGATCTCGATCTTCGGATTGTCGAGCGCGAACTTCGCCGCCGTAGTGGTACGGCCCGCGAGGGCGACTGGCCGGTCGGTTTGGTCGCCGTGCAGTGCATGCACGAACTGTTTGCGCTCGTTCGGCGAAACGTTCGCGAGGTAACCCGGCAGCGAGAACTCCACCGCCTGCCGCACGCCATGCGCGCAGCGATTGCGCAGTTTCGAGAGCAGGTCAAGATACCGGACCTCGCCGTCGTTGATCACGCCGAGCGCGCGTGCGAACGCCACTTTGCCCTTCGAGCCGTTCATGTCCGGCCGCATGACTACCGCTGCGACCTCAGGACCGAGGCGTTGACCGACGACATAGCCGAGTGCCGACTCGAACAGGGCATGCAGCTTGATAACGAATGACCAGTCATCTTCTCTCACTCTACTGCCTAAATCAAGCAGTCCCGGGGCAGGGTAAATCGCGGAACCGCCGGAAGGCGATGCTAGCGATAACAGCGCTGCATGCGAACGTCTCACTTCGAGAGGCAGCGGACCGCTGTTAATGCAGACAGAGTGACTCGAATGGGTCGAGGCCGTGTGAAAACACCCGCCCAGTGTTTGCGTCGAACGAGGCAACGCCCGATTGGGAATGCCGAAGCTGGCAACGCCTTAAGCGCGTGAACAGGGCTTACGCCCGTATCGCTGCCATCAAGGTTTGCGCACCGAGGATCTTGATCGCCCGCTTCATGTTGTATGCAAGCACGTTCAAGCTCATCTCGGTTCGGACATTCGAAAGCGTCCTTGTTAAGAAGTGTGCGGCGCCCATCCAGAACTTCAACGTTCCGAACGGATGCTCAACAGTCTGACGTCTTAACCTCGCCGCATTCGGTATGTTGTCGAGTCGACTTTGCATCTCTTCCAGTATCGATTCATGCTCCCAACGCGTGATCCTTCGGTTAACCCCGGACGTACACTGCGGTTTCATTGCGCACCTGGGGCAGGCGGACGACCAGTATTTGTGTATGGTCAGTCCTGCCTCGAAGGTGGTGAAGCGATGTATCGCACGCTCACCCGCGGGACACTGATACTCGTCATCGGCTTCGATGTAAACGAAGTCCCGTTTATCGAGCAGACCATCGGCTTTGTTGTTCGAAGTGAACGGCTTCGGCACTAAAGGCGTTATTCCGTCCTGCTGGCAACGCATGATTTCTTCGCTCTTGAAGTAGCCCCGATCTGCAAACGCCGAAAGCGTAGTCGAATCTATGGCTTCCCGCGCGAGTCGCGCCATCGAGGCAAGTTGATTCCGGTCGTGACCGACGTTGACCACCTCGTGGGCAACGATCATGTGATGCTTGAGATCAACTGCGGTCTGCACGTTATAGCCGACCATGCCTGTCCCGCGCCCGCTGGTTGCCATTGATCGAGCATCGGGATCGGTCAGCGAAATTTGACCGTCGGGACTGGCCTTCATTTGCACCTCGATCTCCCGAATCTTGCGCATATGCTCGCGCACCTTCGAAATCTTCTCGTGCAGATGCGCAACGCGTCCTTCGGGTACGTTTGCTGGATCACGGTCTGCACGATCCAGCTCGTCCATGTATCGAGCGATGCTCTGTTCGAGTTGCTCGACGCGAGCCTCTAGCTTGCGGTCAGTGAAATTCTTGTCGCGGTTGTTCACCGCCTTGAATTTACTTCCATCTATGGCAACGGTCGCATCGACGAACAGCTTAAGGCGAGTGCACATCGTGACGAATTGGCGGCAAACCCCACGTATCGCGTCGCCATTGTCTTTGCGGAAATCGGCAATCGTCTTGAAGTCGGGTGTCAGCCGCCCGAGCAGCCAAATAAGTTCGAGATTGCGCTGAGCTTCGCGCTCTAGTCTGCGGCTCGATTGAAGCCTATTGAGATACCCGTAGATGTACAGCTTTAGTAGTGTTGCCGGGTAATAGCCAGGCCGGCCGGTCGATGCTGGTGCCGCACGTTCAAAACCCAATTGAGCGAGATCAAGTTCGTCAACGAAGACATCGACTACGCGTACGGGGTTCTCAACATCGACATAGTCTTCAAGAGCTTCTGGAAGCAATGCGATCTGGTCTCGTGCTGCACACTCGATGTATCGCTTCATGGGCCATCACCGGAAGATGTATTGATTCACTATAGGCGATCAGCACGTTTCCACACACTCTCGGTCGAGGCCGTGTGAAAACGCTGGCTAAACGCGGAGGTCGAGCAAGGCGACCCTCCAGATCGCGCTATGTTGGCTTGGCGGCGCGTTGGGAAGAGTAAAGCGACGCCCGAAAACCGAGTACTTTTACGTTTTCACATGGCCTCGGTCGAACTGGACCGGAGGCTGTCGGACTCAGTTTCTGCCATCACCGGCCGTTCGACACGCCCGCCCAAATCGTCAACAATGACTCCGGTACGTTTTCGAGGCAAAAGGAATGCGACGCATATTGGCTATTGGCGGAGGCGGATTTACGACCGAAAAAGAACCATCGTTAGTCGATGCATACATACACCGGCTCATCGACAAGCCTCGGCCGCGTATATGTTTCGTCGCGACTCCAAGTGGCGATAACCGTGCGCAGATCGATAAGTTTTACGAGGCATACGGTTCGCTCGACTGTGAGGTGTCGAACCTTCCGTTCTTCAACGGCTGGGGTCCAAACGTCATTCCATACACCGATTTCAAGCCGCACCTTTTGAGTCAGGACGCAATTTTCGTGGGAGGCGGCCATCTCCGATCTGCCCTTGCAGTATGGCGGGAATGGGGCCTCGACGTTGCGATGAAGGAAGCATGGAATCGCGGCGTTCTGCTTGCAGGAATGAGTGCTGGTGCGATGTGCTGGTTTGAGACGGCGCTAGGGGGGCCGTTCGAGCAGGGAAACTACGGAGTCCAGCGCGGCTTGGGGCTACTTCCGGGAGCATGCGCAGCCCACTACCACAACGCTCATGTCTCTGAACGACGTGTCAACCTCCTTGCAGAGATGCATCGTGGCCTAATACCGTCCACACTCGCGATCGACGATTTTGCGGCCGTTCTATTTGAAGATCAGCAGTTGGTGAAGACCGTGTCATGGGCGTCCACGTCTACAGCGTATCGTGTTAGACAACAAAACGGATGTGTTGAAGAAGCGCCCCTGACTGCTGTCCCTTTGCAAGAATCGCTGATCGTGTGACCAAAACGTTCGATCAGACATTAGCCGACCAGAGGCGGTCCGGCAAGCGATACATGGAAATCAGATGTTCCGCGTGGTCGAATCGGTAGTCTGCCGCACTCGGTCGTCGACGCTTGGTCTCCGCTGAAGCGCAGGACGCGACACTGGAGGCTTTCGAGCCAAGCTTCGTGACGAGATCGATCTTCAGTTTGTTGAGGATCGGTCCGGGGACGGCACTCCAGTAGACTCCAACTCTTGCCCAACCTCGTTGCGATAGCATGGACACCCAGCTTTTCATCATCTGCGGACTTACATTCGTAATCCACGTCATCGCGACGCTAGCCTATGCGGTACGGATCGCAGGTGTTCGCACGCGGCGTATCGCCGTGTCGTTCTCTCTGTTCGGGATCATCGCGCTTGTCTCCCGAACCGCGAACTCGTTTCAATGGCCGTTCATAGCCAAGCGCGTAGAGCTTGATATCGCTCAGCATCTGGAGGGTGAGCTGCTCGGTGATTTTCGGCTCTTTCTGGTTACGGCCACTGCAGCAAGCATAGTCGGCGCGTTGCTGATCCCAACGTTCCAGCGCTATTTCAGTCGCGCAGTCGAGCACTTCCAAGCCAATCGTTCATTGCCGCGCCTTTTGCTCCA
This sequence comes from Paraburkholderia antibiotica, assembly GCF_012927125.1. GTDB lineage: Bacteria > Pseudomonadota > Gammaproteobacteria > Burkholderiales > Burkholderiaceae > Paraburkholderia > Paraburkholderia antibiotica. Next base: position 17,228 of record NZ_JABBFZ010000003.1, on the reverse strand, counting down.
TATTTTCAGTCGCGGCGGCATCAACTATATGCGTGACGGTGCACGCATCCCGTCACGCCAAAACATCTCTCAGTTGACGAGCGGTGCGGGTGTCTCTGAAAGGGTGATAGCTCTCAACGTCTTCGCGATAGCCATCTGGACGGTCGGCGTTTTCGCGTCACTCTACGCGGGATACCTGAAGCCAGATTTGCGCGTGACGTGCGCCAATCTATCGTCGGTCATCAATGGATTTGCGACCGTGGTTCTGGCGGTGGTAATCGACCCGCAGGTTTCTGTCATGACGGACGACGTGATCGAAGGCCGGATCTCCGAGAATAGCTTTAGGCGAGCTATCACTACCCTTGCCGGTGCACGTGTTCTTGGGACCGTGTGCGCACAAATAATCCTCGTACCGGCCGCGCTCATCATCGTACGCGTCGCCGAGCTAATCTAGACCATAGAACTGGCGTACCGTGCATTGGACTGACCGCTTCGGAGCAGCTCGGCTGTCCCGTGTGGGTCGGGTTCAGGCGGGCGCGTGGGACAGCGGTCGGCCACCTTCAGTCATTCAACGTAGCCGCCGCCAAGACGTTCGAATGACTGTTCCCTTTTAGAACTGGACGCTGGATTAAGCATATCTGCGTCTGTCCACTGCATCCTTTTAACCTCGGATGAGGATTTGCTAAAAGCGGCCATCCGGATGCGTTTGTGAAAGCTAAGCAATATCGGAACTGAACGTTCGCAGACCGCCGAGGATATTGCGGTAAAATTCCGGTCCGGGGGCGCGAGCGCGCCGTAGGAGAACAACTAGACATGTCCCAGCCTCGCTCGAACTTTGCGCATATGGCGCGCGCGCAGGAAGACTTGGCCGTTCTCGGGGCAGCTGCCGAGCGGTACTTCGTCGACGATCCCAACACGAGTTTGCTCAAGCTGCGCCAATTTGGCGAGGCGATGGCGCAGCAAGTGGCGGCGCGCGTGGGCGTCTATGCTCCCAACGAAGGCAATCAGGCCGCACTGCTCTCGCGGCTCAAAGGCGGCGGCTGGCTGCCACGCGATACCGCGGATTTGTTTCACTGGCTCCGCCAGGCGGGGAACGAGGCGAACCATCAATTCTCCGGCGATCACCGCGCAGCGTTGCAGGGCCTCAAGGTCGCGACGCAGCTTGGGTTCTGGTTCCACCGCACGTTCGTCAATGCCGATTTCAAAGGCGGTGCGTTCATCCCGCCCTCGGCGCCAGTTGATGAATCGGCCGCACTGAAGGCCGAGCTAGCTGACCTTCAGAAGAAGTTCCAAGAGCAAGCCGGCCATGTGCAGACCGCGCAGCAACTCGCCGTGCACGCCAAGGAAGAAGCGAAACTCTGGGAATCCCTCGCAATAGACGGGAGCCACGCGGTCGGTACGCTCGAAAGCAGGCTCGCGCAGTTGCAGTCAGACTCGGCAGCGCAGCTAGCCGAATTGCAGGCCAAAGCCGCGGCGCAGCCAAAGGAACAGTTGGTCCAGCTGCAAAAGCAAGCCGACAAAGCCGCAAGTCTGATCGTTCTCGACGAAAAAGCCACGCGCGAGCTTATCGACCTGCAACTTCGCGAAGCGGGCTGGGAAGCAGACTCGGTTGCGCTGCGGTATAGCGCGGGCACGCGCCCGGAGCCAAATCGTTACCTCGCCATCGCCGAGTGGCCAACTGCGAGCGGCCCCGCAGACTACGCGCTATTCATCGGCGCGGAATGCGTTGCAATGGTCGAGGCCAAGCGCGGCGCGAAGAACGTCGTCTCGGCAATCGACCAAGCCAAGCGGTATGCGAAGGACGCGCTGGATGAGGCGAACGCGCCGATGCTCGCGCAATGGGGCCAGTTTCGCGTGCCGCTCGTGTTCGCGACCAACGGTCGCCCATTCCAGCGTCAGTTCGCCGAGGTGAGTGGCATCTGGTTTTGTGACCTCCGTCGCCCGACCAATCATCGTAAGACGCTCGATGGCTGGTGGACGCCGGGCGGCGTGCGCGAGTTGCTCAAGCAAGATATCGACGGCGCGGAAGCAAAGCTCAACAGCATGGAGTTCAACTACGGCTTCCCTCTGCGCGATTATCAGCGGCGCGCGATCCTCGCGACCGAGGACGCCATTAAGGAGGGTAAGCAGAGCATCTTGCTCGCGATGGCAACGGGGACGGGCAAGACGAAGACTTGCATTGCGCTTGTATACAGGCTGCTCAAGGCCCAACGCTTCCGGCGCATTCTATTCCTCGTCGATCGGTCTGCGCTCGGCGAGCAGGCCGCGAATGCGTTCAAGGAAACGCAGATGGAGTCGCTGCAACGCTTCGCTGATGTGTTTGGGATCAAGGAGATTGACGACCAGCAGCCCGAGGCAGATACCAAGGTCCATATCGCGACGGTGCAGGGTCTCGTACAGCGCGTGCTTTACTCGGATGATGGCGGCTTGCCAGTCGATTCCTACGACTGCATAGTCGTCGATGAATGCCATAGGGGCTATTTGCTAGATCGCGAGATGAGCGATGTGGAGGTGCAGTTTCGGGACCAAGGGGATTACATCTCGAAGTACCGGCGCGTGCTCGATCACTTCGATGCGGTGAAGATTGGACTCACAGCAACTCCCGCGCTGCATACGACCGAGATTTTCGACTTGCCCGTCTTCGTCTATTCGTACAGAGAGGCCGTCCTCGACGGCCATCTCATCGACCATGATCCTGCCTTGCGCATTCGCACCAGCCTGAGCGATGGCGGCATTCACTACAAACCCGGCGAGCAGGTTCAGTTCTACAACGCGGGCACGCAGCAGATGGACTTGTTCCAGACGCCTGATGAACTGAACTTCGATGTCGGGCACTTCAATCGCAAGGTTATTACTGAAGCGTTCAACAAGATAGTTTGCGATGCGCTCTCAGACTATTTGAATCCCGCAGGCCCGGATAAGACGCTGATCTTTTGCGCGACCGACGTGCACGCGGATATGGTTGTGCGGCTGCTGAAAGACTCGTTCGAAGCCAAGGGCATCGAGATCGAAGATGACGCGGTGCTTAAAATTACTGGTACGGCAGACAAACCTTTGCAGCTCATCCGACGCTACCGCAACGAGGCGCTGCCAGTAATCGCGGTGACCGTGGATCTGCTCACGACCGGCATCGACGTGCCATCGATCAGCAATCTTGTTTTCTTGCGCCGGGTCAATAGCCGGATTCTGTACGAACAGATGCTTGGGCGCGCGACGCGCCGATGCGACGAGATCGAGAAAGAAGTCTTCCGCATCTTCGATGCCGTGGACCTCTACGCGAATCTTGAAGCCGTGACCAGCATGAAGCCCGTTGTGCAGAATCCGAACATCGGGTTCGCGCAGCTGGCGAAGGAAATCACCGACCATCCTGACGAGGCCATTGCGGAGCGCGCGCGGGAGCAGTTGCTCGCGAAGTGGCAGCGCAAAACACGCCACCTGACTGAGGCACAGACCAACGCGCTTAAACACGCGGGTTGCGATCCGCAAGACTTCGCGCAGTTCATCAGAACCGCCGACATCAAGAAGTTGGCGGAATGGTGGACGAACAACGTTGGCCTCGGCGAGACTCTCGATCGCAAGCGCGACGTACCCGCGGACCCGCTCGTGATATCTTCACACGAGGATTCACTCCTTGACGTGTCCCCGGTATATGGTCCGCCCGAGGACTATCTCGAACGCTTCGCGCAGTTTGTGAAAGAAAACAGCAACACCTTTCCCGCACTAATCGCTGTGGTGCAGCGTCCGCGCGAGCTGACGCGCCGGGATTTGCGGGAGCTTGTGGTCGCGCTCGATCGCGCGGGTTTCAATGAAAACTCGCTCACGCATGCGTGGGCGCAGAAATCGAATCACGAGATCGCGGCGCGTGTGCTGGGCTTTGTGCGGCAGGCCGCGCTTGGCGACGCGCTCATCCCGTTCGACCAGCGCGTAGACGCTGCCGTGCATCGCGTGATCCATGACCGCAAACTACCTCCGATGCAGCAAGACTGGCTCAAGCGTATCGCGAAGCAGATCAAAGCCAACATCTTGCTCGATGATGTTTCCATCAACGAAGGCCCTTTCGGGCAACAGGGTGGCTTCAAACGCCTGAATCAAATTTTTGAGCAGCAACTCCCCGAAGTACTGGCAGATATGAATGAAGCCATCTGGCAGCAAGCCGCTTCGAACTAAAGAGAATTGATTGATGAGCAATATCACCACTGACATTGTCGCGAAGCTCTGGAACCTCTGCAACGTCCTGCGCGACGATGGAGTGACATATCACGAATATGTGACCGAATTGACCTACTTATTGTTCCTCAAAATGGCCAAGGAGACGGGCACTGAGGACAAGCTGCCGGAGGACTATCGCTGGGACGACCTCGAGAGCAAGGCCGCGCCCGAGCGGCTCGAAGCCTACAAGGTGATGCTCATTCACCTTGGCACGCACGGCTCGCTCATCACGAAGGAAATCTTCGCGGCAGCGCGTTCGTTCATCGACAAGCCCGCGACGCTAACCGCGCTCATCACGGCGATCGACACTATCGACTGGTACTCAGCCAAAACTGAAGGGCTTGGCGATCTTTACGAAGGCTTGCTGGAGAAGAACGCCGGTGAGAAGAAGTCTGGCGCGGGGCAATACTTTACGCCGCGAATGCTCATCGATAGCATCGTAGATCTGATGCAGCCGAAGTTGGGGGAGGTAATCCAAGATCCTGCTGCGGGTACGGGCGGGTTTCTCATTGCAGCGAATCACTTTATTCGCGAGCACAATGATATCGAGGCCCTCGACCAAACGGCTTACAAGAAGTACCGGCTGCAATTTCATGGCATGGAGCTAGTGCAGGACACGCACCGACTCGGACTGATGAATTTGATGCTGCACGATCTTGAGTCGGGGGAAAGCAGCGGGATCCGGTACGGCGACACGCTCTCGAGCGAAGGTCAGAAACTGCCGAAGGCGGATCTGATACTCACAAATCCCCCATTCGGAACCAAGAAGGGCGGAGGCCTGCCCACGCGGGACGACTTCACGTACGCGACGAGCAATAAGCAGCTCGCATTCTTGCAGCACATCTACCGGGCACTCAAACCAGGTGGTCGTGCGGCGGTTGTGCTGCCCGATAACGTGCTCTTCGAGTCACACACGGGCGCGGACATTCGACGCGATCTGATGGAGAAGTGCAACCTGCACACGATCTTGCGCCTACCCACGGGCATCTTCTACGCGCAAGGCGTGAAGACCAACGTTCTCTTTTTCACCCGAGGCAAGACCGAAAAGGACAATACAGCTGGCGTGTGGGTCTACGACCTTCGAGCAAACATGCCGCAGTTCGGTAAACGCACGCCGTTGACCCGAGCGCATTTCGCCGAGTTTGAGAAAGCCTATGGCAGCGCGCCAAATGGTAGCGCTGCACGAGTTGACACTGGAGAAGAAGGGCGATTCCGATACTTCTCGCGCGAGGACATCTCGAAGCGCGGCGATAGTCTAGATATAGCGTGGCTCAAGGATGAAAGCGACGGTGCTGACGGGGAGATTGAGAAGCCCGAGGTGCTGGCGCAGGAAGTAATTGACGAGATCGAGGGCGCGCTTGATGAACTGCGGGCTTTGATGGATGAATTGGGTGTGGAGGCTGCCGAGCAATGAACAACCTCGCAGATGGCTGGCAATTGGTTCCACTCTCCGTTCTCGGAGAATGGGGGAGCGGAGGGACACCCTCTCGGAGCGTCAAAAGCTACTACGAGTCAGGTACCCTCCCGTGGTTGGTCATCGGAGATCTCAACGATGGCTACGTCGACTCAGCGGCCACAAGCATCACGAATGAAGGGCTCGTAAATAGCGCAGCGAAGAAGTTGCAGCCGAACACCCTGTTGGTTGCGATGTACGGATCGATAGGAAAGCTCGGCATCACGACCTTTGAATGCGCAACTAATCAAGCCATCGCATTCTGTCGACCAAGTAGTGAGGTCGTTCACCTACGATATCTTTTCTTTGCTTTGATGAATGCAAAGCGTGCCTTAGTAAAAAAGGGACAGGGGGGCGCGCAACAAAACATTAGTCAGGGAATCTTAAAATCGCATGAGATTGCGCTCGCCCCCATACCCGAGCAAAAACGCATCGCAGAGAAACTCGACGCCGTGCTGGCGCGAGTGGATGCGTGCCGTGAACGACTCGACTCTGTGACTGCACTTACGGCGCGTTTTAGGCTCTCAGTCCTTTCCGCTGCTACATCCGGGCGTTTGACGGCGGACTGGCGGACGAAGCGTCAAGCGTCGCCATCGACAGATTCGCCCAACCGGCGAGCGGAGTTTCGTACGCTGAAAGAGAGGCTCTCTGTCGAGCTCAAAGGTAAACGGCGGGACGAGATTCTTGAACTGTTTTCGCTGATTCGAGAGTCACCAGACCTGCCTCTGGGATGGGTCAATTGCCCGGTCGGCATCGTGGGTATGGTGTCAAATGGCAGCACGCCATCACGGGCGGATCAGGCACTGTGGGGCGCGGGTGTGCCATGGGTAAGCTCGGGTGAGGTACGCAACAATCTCATTTACCAGACGAGGGAGCAAATCACAGACGACGGGTTCTCTTCGTGCTCGGTCAAATTATTGCCGATTGATACCGTGCTCATCGCGATGATCGGAGAAGGGAAAACGCGAGGTCAATCGGCAGTTTTGAAGATTCCGGCCACGATTAATCAGAATGTCGCTGCCGTTGTGCCATTCGAGGGCCTTCTTCACGCGGAGTACTTGTGGTACTCATTTCAGGCAAAGTACGAGGCCAACCGCAGAGAGGGAAATGGCACAGGCCCGCAAGCTCTGAATTGTCAGCGGGTTCGGGAGCTTGAGCTAACTCTGCCTCCGTTGCCGGAACAATACGAAATAGTCCGCCGCGTCGAGCATCTATTCGCACTCGCCGACCGTCTTGAGGCTCGCTTAAATAGTGCGCGATCCACTGCCAGCGCGCTCACGCCTGCGCTGCTCGCCAAGGCATTCCGCGGCGAACTCGTTCCGCAGGACCCGAGCGATGAACCGGTAGCAGAGCTGTTGAAGCGGTTGGCGAGAGAACGGTCTGGCGAAAGCACCGCCGCGACGAGGATTCCCCGCGCAAAGCGGACTGCACCCGTTGCACAGAACGAAGACGAGCCGACTTCCGTCGACTAGCGTTTCGTTGTGTGCGTCACGACCTGGCGGGACCGCGCGCCACACTTGCGCGGCCATAGCTTCTCCCTTTATCTACCCTAAGTCGCGCACGTTTTGTCCACGGGTAACGGCGACACGAGGAGGGGCAATGCCGCCGAGCGCAATGTCGAACTTTTACTCGCCCCGCCGATACCCGGAGTAGCTGATTTCGTTGAGACCGGCTATTCGCTGCCTGCTGAGATGCGAACGTCCGGTAAGCGACTCGCACGCGGCTGACCATTCCCGATTTTCGAATGGCCGCTGTACATTCAACACGGCCGCATGGCTCCCGAGATGGCGACCGGCAGCAGCGGGTCGCTTGCTGCCGATCGCCATCAGGCGGTAGCGGACCGAGACGAGATAGACGCACCGTGGGCTGGCATACACTCCAGCCGTATTCGATCGTTCAAAGATTACGGAGAGGATCGCCTCGCGCACATTTTCACCGCGTCCGGTAACGTCCAAGTATTGCGGGAACCCCGGCCGAAGCCGATCCCCTCATTCGTATCCCCAACCACCAAAATGCGCAGGAATCGCGCTTAGGCTTTGGATTCGCTCATGGTCGTTTGCTGATGGCTCTCGCGCAACCATGGGGAAAAGATTCAGCAGCAGCTCTTTTGTCGCGTCGAATGCTTCCTGAGAATATTGCTCACGGTTGTGCAACTCATTTAACGTCGACATAACGCACCGAATGTATGCGATCGGAATCGCTAAATCCGAAATATCTTCCCACCCATCAATAAGTCCTGGTTTTGCAAACTCCTCTTCAAGCCGAGCGTCGCAATCGCCCTTGCAGCACCAATATACATGCTCATGCTTAGTCTTGAATGAAAGATTCGCCTCTTCGGAATAGGTTTGCCAGCTAACGACGATTCCACTTGGATGCTTGCCCAAAAGCTCTTTACCGCAAGCTTTGCATTTCAGAGAAGGCTCTTCTGCGAATATCTTCGCAGCTTTCGGATGGTCTCTTTCCCACGATGAGGTTGAGACCGGCATGAACCTGCGGGCAAGCACGATTCCCTCTCGGGATGCCAGTAACGAGGCTTCGATCTTCTCGCGGTCGAAAACGATGGTGGGATAAGTCTTTTCTAGAGCACGCAGCTTCGTGGCTAGGCCGCTGCTCGCGACGGCTGAATAGAATCCTATAAACCCCGCGCAACCGTGTGTTTCAATTCGGTCTCGAATGTCACTCTCGGCGCTTTGCAGAACAGATGCCCCAGAGTGGGCATTATGTTTGCAGCTAACTAGCCACTTGACCTTGGTTTCGCCCGCGACGCCAGTGCGCGTTTCTTCGACTACAAGATCTCGTCCTGCGTCGGGTCCTCGATCGGGATCGATCAAAACGGCAAACCCCTTCATCGTTAGAAACTCGCGTGCGAACAACTCAAATTGGTCTCGATCCTCCCCTTTGTTCGGGGGAGCTATTTCTTTGAAGTCAAAGGCGGCCAAGGCTATTGTCCATTCAACATTGAACCTTCTGAAGCATACTACACCGCCCGCTTGGGGCGCCGCCCAGACATCCTCGCCGCGAGCTATCAACGGCTTTCAAGCGTCAGCATCGACGAAATTTAAGGCACTCCCTCTCATCAAGCTCCACGAATCGTTAAGGGTTCACCGTGGCCGCGTAGTACCTCGTCCTCGATGCACTTGAAGCAGATGGCATGTTCGGTCATGTATTAAGGCCTTCATGCTCTCTGCTTTTCATTCTATGGTCAATCCGCATACGGCCCACTTTACTCATGGCCGCCGCGCCGGCGAACCGTTGTCAACTGAGGCACGTCACTAAGTAGGGCGAGCAACTAACACCGCCGGAGGGGATGGAATAATTTTTGGAATATTTTGTTGTTGATTTTGTAGTCAGCCGCTATCATAGTGCCCATGTCATTTGCCTGAGTGTTGCTATGCCTTTCATCGCCGAAGAAGAAGTGCGCAAGGTAGTGCTCCCTTATTTTGCTGATTTCCAGCACATCTATGCTTCGGCATGGAAAGATTGGCTCGCCAGCCCAGTGGCGTCGCGGATGCAGCACAAGCGCGTGCGTGCAAACCTGATGTGGAATCAGTTGATCTCGCACGCCAAGGTACGATTCGATGGACACCCTACCGCGCGCGTCGAAACATTGCGCAATTGGGATGGGGTATTGATCGATGACCGAATTTTCATTCGCATGAAGAAGGCAGAAGAGTCGCTTCTGTCTCGCAACTATCCGACGCAGGCCGCTCTGGCGTTTCACGATCAGATTCAGGATCTTTTCGGCGGGATCGCCAGGCTGGAACTGCTGTATGTGCTCTCGAAAGACGAAACCGAGATCGAGCAAATCGTACTGGTGCAGCGACACAAGAAGCAGATCCTTTGGAAAATCGACGTGCATGGCGAGTCGGGCACCGACACGCAAACGGTAATGCCGTTTGCCCCGTCCCCGATGATGGACGGAATGGCAGTTGCCGACCGCGTTATCAAGCCGAAAACAGATGGATCACGGAAAGATGGAACTCAAGACAAGGCAGCCGCTGGCGGAGACATTCCGACCTGAGCTTGTTTCACTGCGCAGGCGGATGCTCGGGCTGGGACAAATTCAACTCGCTGAGCGAGCCGGAATTGCGCAAGGAACTCTCTCAAAGCTTGAACAGGGACTTCGGCCGGCTACGGACGACGTAATAGAGAAATTGGGCGTCGCGTTGGACTGCCCGGTTTCTTTCTTTTGCCGTACGGAGCGCGTGTACGGCGCGCCGCTGAGTGCGCACCCGATGTTTAGGAAGCGAGCGGCGACGGGACAAAAGGTGATCGACAAATTGATCGCTGAGATCAATGTCCGCATTGGCCATGTCAGAACTTTACTGGAAAGTGCAGATATCGCACCGGAGTTACCGTTTCCGCACTATGACCTTGATGATTTCAACGGGGATACGGCACAGATAGCACGCAATGTCCGTCGCGCCTGGTATATGCCGTCCGGCCCCGTTAGTAATTTGGTCGAGTATGCCGAAAGGGCGGGATGCATCGTCGCCTTCTGTGAAATGGCAGACGCTGGAGTGGACGGCATTAGCTACCGCGTTGCCGGGCTACCGCCGTTGATTTTTCTAAACAAAGATCGACCAGCCGATAGGCAGCGGTTCTCGCTCGCGCATGAACTCGGACACCTTGTGATGCACGACTATCCGACGCCGAGCATGGAGGAGGAAGCAGATCAGTTCGCATCCGAATTGCTCATGCCAGCCGACGATATTGGGCCGTACCTTAGCAATCTGACGTTGGAAAAAGCTGCCTATATGAAGCCGTTCTGGAAGGTCTCGATGGCAGCCTTGATTGTGCGCGCAACGTCACTTCATAGGATCGATAGCAACAAATCACAATGGCTTTGGCGACAGATGTCGAGCCGTGGTTATCGAACTCAGGAACCGCAAGCACTCGACTTCGCCCCTGAAACGTCTACGGTCATGAACGGCTTGATCAACAACCTAACTACGACCCTCGGGTATTCGGACGAAGACCTCGTTGGCGCGCTTTCCCTTCATTTCGAAGAACTGGCTCGACTATATGGTCTACGTCCTCAGGGTGGTCTCAGGCTAGTAAAGCAGGACGGGGCAACACCGAAGCAAATCGCTCGCAACTGAGCGAAACGGCCGCAAACCGCACGAGCACGAAAGTTTGCACCATCCAGTCAAGGCGGCGAACGACGCCGCCGACGGCTTGCGTAAAACTGCGTCGTTTGGGAGCGCGCCGGTCGTCCCGCCCCATCCCGATGGATCAATGCATTAGTAATGCGTCGTTTGCGACGCATTACAGCGCGATCGAACAACGTCACCTTGTGGGACTGGTGTCCTGCGGCGGTCTGGACTCAAGGGAGGTCCGGAACCCGCCTGTCGAGCCAGTCCGACCAGTCCCACACATATATACAGTCGCCGCAGCCATCCGGGTCGAACAACGGCAAGCACCACATCCGCCACCACTCCCTCAATTCCTCCCGCAGGGGCTCGGGCACGTCCGCGATCCGCACTGCGTACGGCTCGCCTGCGTCCTCAATCACGGGCACGACTTGCTGCAGAACCTGACGGTCGTCCTGGGTCAGAGGGGTGTGCAGGCCCAGCGCGAACCGTAGCCGCCGTCGCTCCCATGCCGGCAGCAGAAACCGGTGAGAGCCGTCAGCGTTCCAGCCGTGCTTCGCGACCATCGTCAGTCGGGAGCCAGCGGGCAGATCCAGGACATACTGCACTTCGTAGCGTTCGACACCGATTGCCAGTGCCAACAGCTGGTCGTCCTCCGGCGTGCCAAGCATCGGGTCACGTCTAACCAGATCGAGGAGTGTCTGTCGGGCTTCGCGATACTCCTGGCGATTCTGGATGATGTGCACAGTCATGGTTCGCCCCCGGGAAAAATGCTACCAATGTATCGGCCAGCGGGCCGCCTGCTGTTCGTTATCACCTCGCCGTGCCGCGGACCCAGTCCGCAGAGTGCCAAGCATGCGCGAGACGGAAATCCGGCCCGCCGCACGGGCCAGCAGGGGCCGGTTGAAAATTCACCAGGTCGCCTCGCGATCGCCCAGAAATTCCTCTCGCGCAACAGCGATCACCCGCGCCGGATCGTCAAAAAAGATCTCCGCAGGCGTCCGGTCATCAAGCAACGCATGCGGCGAATATAGCCAGAACGTCCGTCTCCAGCCTCCGCGATCGTCTTCGCTGGGCAGGACGGCGAGGAGGTCGGCAACGTCCTTCCGTATTGCGCCCGAGCGGTGGAACTGGAAGTCGGGGTAAAGGAAGCAATGCCGGGGCGCACACCACACTCCCAGCAGGTCACCGCTCGCTTGCGCCCGGATCGCAAATGTTGTCGCTTCCGGGCCGGGTGCCTCGTCGGCCAGCTCGGCAACCTGGATATCGTCGGGCCATCCCCTCTCAAGCAGTTCGTCACGGAACTCGATCGCTGACACGGACCTTGACTCCAAGCTATCGCTTTGACGACCACTCAACTTTCAATTTGTGGTCGGAACGCGCACGAGGCTGCCAAGGGAGGCAAGGAGTAATGGTGCCGTCTGTGGTGACATATGAAAACCAAGTCACGCCGTCTTCGCAATAGCTCCTGATATCGGCAATCGCGTTCATGACACATCGCTCGTCTTCCAGTGGTTGCGTCTGAAATGCATAAACGCGACTGCACCCGGCTTCGAGTTGTCCAACTACTTCGAGAACGTCCTCGGCCTTTGTCACAAGGTAAGTGCCCACGGGAAGTGAATCTTCTTCGATGTCCCCGCGGGTATGCTGAATTAAAAAGCAAAGGGACTCGCTGGATACGGCCACGCATCGGAAGGCGGTGTAGGGGCTGACTAGTTGTCGGCGTACGGGATTCTTTTCTTCCCAGGTCGTCTGAGTCAAAAGCATGGGTGTGCTGGGTGTCTGCCATGAGCACGAGTGCAGAACGACTCGCACATGGCGCCTACAGTAAAAATGCTAATCTTAGTATGTAGAATCAAAGTATGCAACGACGGACATTTCATGGATGTCCGTTGCTCCCACACAGTGCCGCCTGGTTGCCATTTTCGCCGCTAACGTTCGGCGAAGACGCATCGAATTGGATCTCTCGCAAGAGGCCCTTGCAGAGAGGGCCGGCGTCCATCGTACGTATGTAGGGATGTTGGAGCGCAGCGAAAAGAACGTGACGATCTATAACATCGAGCGCATCGCTGACGCTCTGGGAGTCGAGCCAGCATCGCTGTTGCAGGACCGCAAGAAATCGGCACGCCGAGCGTAAGCGGCAACGGCGGCAATTCGTTTCTTGATAGCCGTGCCCCGCGCCGTTTCAGCGTCGAAATGCACCGGTCCCAAGTTTGACGTTTTCTTCTGTAAGGTGTTGTCCGCTCGCCATCACTTCACCCCTTTGGTTCGGTCGCGCTCGGGCTTGGGCAGTGGGGCATTTAGCATCATCACCGTCACCCCCTTGCGCTCGGCGTTGTGCGCCCAAGTCACGAATTGCTCCAGGAGCAGTTGGTTTTGCATTTCAAGACGCTCGACCTTGGCCTTGTACCGTTCGACCTGCTCAAGTGCAGCCCGAACGCGTTCATCCCGAGGCTGACCGCGCTCGCCCTTCCAGGTGCCCCGCAAAGCGTCTTTCTTCAGCGAGAACGCGTTGGCAATTTCCGTGTATTCCGCGAACGTGAACCGCGAGTAAGTGATGCCGGTGTCCTTCCGGATAGCTCCAATCAGCAGGTCCCAAGTCAATTTGCCTTTCCACCCATCCAGAGTGTCGAGCACAAGCTTGATACGCTCTGCGGTCAGATCAGGGGCGCGGGTCTTCTTCATGGCAGCAGCTTTTGTTCCTCGGCTTTGAGGAAGTAGATGGGTTGCGTGGAGTCAGCGGTAATGAGGGCAGCGTTCTCCAGATTGAGCCGAATCCGAGATCCAGGTTGTACCGACGGGTCGTCCATGATGGACAGGAGGGCGTTCACGCGCTCCAGCGTCTTTGATTGATGCGCCACCCAGACGTCGGCACCGTACTCTTCGTCGTTCAACGCCTCCCGCGCCTCATTCAGAAGGAACTCAGTTTCTTCCTTCAGCAGGCGCAAATTGGCTTCCTTGTGCGCATCGCCTTTGACGCACTCCTGCTCCTCGCAGTTTATGCAGTCGCGGTACATCTGACATGGCTCGCTAGCGAAGTTGTGCATGCACCAGCCATATTCCGTCGTATGGGCGGCGACGACCCCAAACCTCTTGAACTCGCTACGCGTTATCAAATCCCGCGTCGCCGCAGGAATAAGGCCGGCTGTAAAACCCGCCTTCAGAGCCTGGCTGATGGGTGCCTGAGCCTCGTCCGAGCTCATGTGGTCATAGGCTCTGTTCTGACGAACGTCCTTACGACCGGAGAAGATAGCGATCTCTGCGTTGCTAAGACCACCCAACTGGGCGAGCATGTTCAGGTAATGCCGAAGAGCATGGCTCCGGAGCTCGATGGGCGAACCGTCGTCCTCCGTGTAGTTGAAGCGCTCAAAGATAGAAGACTGACCCTCCCGTGCCCCGAGCGGATTCGTTATCGAGCTGTAGTCGACGCAAGTAATCATGCAGAGGTACGTCGCCTTCTGCGCGTGCATCTCGTTGGTCCGGATGATGACCATGGCGTCTTTGCACAGAAGCTCAGGAGCGCCCGGAACGAACGGAAAGGTCTCCGGAAGCATTCCCAGTACCGCGCGCTCAACGTCTTCGAACCAGTACCCAGCCTTGCGACCGGCGAGCTGTACTTTCGGCAATGCGGCTGTCTCCCGAGCCCAAGTGTTAGCCTGGTTAGTCGCACCCTCATCTCCCCACAGTATCAGCGCCACTTCTGCTGCCGTAAGGACCTCTTGACCGCGGAGGTGCGCCGCGCCGTCGTGAAGGTAAAGCGTGTTCGGATTGTCCGTGTACCACGCTGCTATATTTTTGGCGGGTGCTGTCACTTTCAGCAGGTTGGAAATAGCCTGCCTCGCCACAGGGACCATCTGGGTGGGGAGCCATTTCGTCGTGTCCTTCGCACCTTTGGACCCCGCCCAGCGGAGGCCAAGCTTTCCGTCGAATCTCCCGTCGCCCTCGACCAGACAGTTGCGCGCCAATCGGAGCACCTCGTTGATCCGCTCCGGCGCACAGAGCATCACCGCCAGGTAGCTGGACACCGCCACGTCTGCCGGTTGAACCGCCTCTTGGAAGATACCGCCTAGCGCCCGTAGCACCGCTGCGGAAGGTAATTTCTCCTGGCGAGCATCGAGAGCCTCTTTAGAGATTCGCGAACCGAGCTCCCGAGGCCTCTTCATCCCATGGACCCATGTCTGCCGAAGCGAGATGAAGCCTTTCGAATTCATGAATTCCGCAATCAGCTGCAGTTGGCCGGCAATACGGTAAGCCACCGCATCCGAGACCTGCTTTCTGGCTAACTCGACCGCAGTGTTCAGCACCTCAACGTTAACCGCCGTCGGGCGCGACGCCTTGTTCCATTCTCGCAACGCCGCCTCTAAACATCGAAGAGCCGCGATGCGCTGAGCTTGAGACGTGACCGGGCGCTTATCGTGAAGGTAGACGATAGTCGCCTTCGCGAAGTCCAGAAACGGATGTGGCAGGCTCGGCTCGGACCTGTCTTCGCGGGATGCTTCGAGGGTGCTGAACCCAACCCGATTTACTTTGTTCTGTCCTTTGACGTATCCAACTTCCCAAGCGTTCTTATCGAACTGCTCCCGGGCACCCAGCACGTCCGAATTCCTGCAGAGCGCAATGAAAGCCTCGAGATTGGCCTGCGGCTCCAGCTCTGCACGGGGAGTGAAATGAAGGACAGGCGCGTTCATGCGGCCCCTCCCGATCTGCGCTGTTCATTGGCCTGTGCACATTCAGCAATGACCTCTCGTACCGCCCGGATGGCGTCATCGTTAACAGCCGCCAGTCGCTCGTCGCCCTCCCAGCGTTTTCGCTCATCTTGCAGTCGCCGGAGCACCTTTTCATGAGGTGCATCAAGCCAGGGCTCGAACTTGAAACAGGTATAGCAAGCAGTCGGGCGGGAGAATCCGCACCCTTCGCCTTTGCAGCCGCAACTTCCGACGGGCGCCTTTGACACGCGGAAGTCAATGATGCGACTACCCGGAGCGCCCTTATGTGTCGAGTGTTCCTCGTCCTCAACGAGGCGCCCCCTGAAGGCTTGCGCCAAGGGTGCAAGTTGAGGGTCCATCGCTTTATCGATGTTTTCAATACTTTTCGGGGAGGCTTCAAAGTACACGTCTACGTTCTGAAGATCCGCGTGACCCAGGCGGTCCGCGATGACAGCTTTACTGGCGCCTTCCTCCGCAAGTCGGGTTCCGAACGTGTACCGAAATCGACTTGGACTGACCGGCATCGGTTCGAACTGGAGACGTGCGGTCGGCGGCGCTATCGGCTTCATGATTGCGCTATACAGCTTGGAAAGCCCATCGCTCGTGAAGTGGTCGAAGAACAGGTCGCTGGAAACTCGACGCTCCTCCTTTGGCCCCAGCGTCATCAGGATTGACTCAGGAAATAACGGCGCGTCGTTATCGAAGCCCTGCGACCTCAAATCTTCGATGTGCTCCAGCACAAGCCTGCCCGTTTGCGGACTTAGGTCGAACTCTTTGAAAGAAACACGAGAGTGCACTTCCCTTGTTTTGACCTGTGGAAGACTAAGCACGAAGGGGGCTTGGCGCCCGGCCAGATCCAACACCTTGAGAGAGGCGTACTGAGAAATCCGCCCGCCGCACGCGAACAGCAACCGGGTCAGGACGGCGATCCATCGCGGCACTTCGCCCGAGCCGTACGCCGCGTCTACCGATTTATAGAGGGCCGTGTATTCCGCTTCACTGAATGGACCGGCCTCAGGGTCGCGGGTGCGTACGGCGGCCCCCTTTTCATTACCTGGCTTGCGCCGCTCTCGCAAATACTGCGTGCAGTCGGGCTCAACGCCGCTATGTCCGAGGGCAGCCCACTTCTGAAGGAGCACATTCAATGTGCCGACGCGCCACCGCTCGTGTTCCTTGAGGCAAGCAGCATAATTGGAGACCTCTTGGGTAGTTATCGACATCAGCGGCGCCGAGCTCACCCTAAGAGCAAGAAAGTGTTGAAATACACCGAACAGGTTGCTGACATGGCATGCCGAGCTACGTTTCGCGAACACCAGCAACGTGTGCTTCAAGGAATCGCGCGGGAATGCCGCATGCACCTTCACCTTGCCAAAGTCCAGATGTAGGCGAAAGGGTCCATCGGTCCAATGCCAGACATTTTCATATGGTCGAAACTCGATGCCGCTTCTCGTGTACGCAGTCTCAGGCAGGCGGGGCACGAGTCCAGTCGAAGTGCCTTCACTTGTTGCGATCGAGCTTGTCATCGAGTCGTTCCTGGAGTTTCAAAGAAATCTCACGTCCCTTTTTCGCGGTATATCTACGTGTGTATGTCGCCGCCATTTCCGAGTTGTCGCTCCAGCCTTGCTGGCTGTTACGGGCCTTCTGCTCCACGGCGTCACTAAGGAAGGTCTGCACAACCCGCTTCCTGCGCATCGCGCAGTTTGCTGCCCGCGTTGTAGTGGCGGCGAAGACGCCGGGACCTCGATCACCGTTCTGTTCGAACCGTAGGAAGGTGCGTTTGCCGAAATT
>NZ_JABBFZ010000029.1 GCF_012927125.1 Paraburkholderia antibiotica | reverse complement strand
CTGAAGCCCCGAGGGGCTTTGTTGCGCTCGCGATGTTCGATTAGTGCAAACTCACGGTATCAAACTCGATCGACCTGACCGGCAATCGCCCGCTTGGCGGCAAAAATGGAGTTTCCACACACTCTGGACCCGTTACGTCCATTCGACCGACAGGAAAACGGACGCCCGATCCCTTGGTCGACTTGTTGCACGAGCTTGATAACGGCGATGTATCAACGACTCACTGAAAGAGTTCCGCTTTTCGGCACGGATGCGCCATGGGTCGTGCGCATGTCATTCGTGCTGTTCGTGTTCGTCTGGTTCTGGGAGCTTAACGAATCGCTGTATAGCCCAAACGCGACACGGCGCATCAACGTCATCTTTGGCTGCAAACCCCGGTCGCTCTTGCTTTAAGTTCGTACTATCGCGCGCACACCGGGCTGCGCGTCCGCGTTGGCTCTATCTCGACGCGTTGACCATTGACCTGAATGTCTCGCAGTCGCGGCTCAATGAGCTCGAATGTCCCCTTCGCCAGAGCATCGCGAACCGCGGCGCAATCCGGTGCGATCGAGAACTTGCCGACGAGTTGCCAATCTGCGTTGCCGGCCTGATCAAACACGAATCCCGCGCTTCCGCCGTTCGGGAAGAGTACAACCTGAAGTTTGTGCTCTCCGGTCAGGTCGACGAGATAAGCGTCGCACTTCACTTCAACAGAGTTCAGGCAAACTGGGAGCATCCAGTTTTGCGTAGCCTGCTTCCAGTCCATGGAGAGAAATGACGACGGAACCGACTGCCCGGGAGTGCGTGACACGATATTGCGAGCTAGTGTTGCGGCGTCCGGACGAGCCACACCCAAAGGGCCCGGAGTGGGCTGATTCGCAACCTGCTTGCTCAGTTCGCGAACGGTTGCAGCGTTCGACCCATTTGTTTCCCCTTGCAACCGTGCGAGGGCCTGCATGCCATATCTTGCAGATCTGTATCGCAGGAAGGTGTAGTCGAATTTATCGGGTGCCACTCTCCCGGCGAGGAGACGGTCTACCTGACTGGCCACCGACAGCCGTGCCGGATCAGCCAGCGGCGTGAATACGGCAACAAGTACCGCGAGTGATACCCACGCCGTGACCACGTTCACAGGCGCAATTCTCGTGAGAGTGTCAGAGCGAGCGACCGCCGCCCATGTATAGCCGATGGCATAGAAGTAAGCAACGAATGCTCCAGCACAGGCCAATACGCGGTGTGGCGTAAGCCCATACTGCCCAATGCGCAGCGCGAGGGCGTAAGTCGCCAGTATCACCAGCACGGGTAGCATCAGACATGAAATTCTCATGCAGACTCGCAACACTCGTGGTGCCTGATCGGACTCCAGGCCACTCTTGAAGGCGGCATTGATGAAGACTACCTTTAGCGCCGCAACGCCAAGCAGGATCCACGTAGCGGACCGCGTAGCCCATAGCAATCCGAGTCCCGTGAACGGCAGGGTCGCGAGGAATCCGCCAACGATGACGACGAGGACCAGGAGCAGCCAGGAGAGAAGAGACAGGACAAGCGTGCGCGAGCCCCGGATGATGTCTGGTCTCACATCGGTGATGTGCAGGGCCGACGCAAACGCCATTGTGCTCACGGGAATGTTGAACCATGATTCGCGCAGGAGTTGCCGGAGGAAATCCAGCTTCAGCAACAGGAAGAGTGCTGCCCCCAGCCAGAGCACAAGAAAGAGCGCACATACGAACAACCCGGACAGACAGACTTGCAGCCCGAGTTTCCAACTGCACTCGAAGTACAAGTCGTACGGGGCAAACCACGACCTTGCGGTCTCCCCGGCGAGAACGAGGCAATATCCAATAAATACAATCACGCCGCTGTAGAAGGTCACGGCCAATGAAGGCAGCGGAACTCCGGTGCGGCCGGGTGGTTGCATGCCGGCAAGTTCAACGCCCGCCGATCGCCATGCGTCGTGACTGCCGAGGATTGCCACAATGGCGGCAAGCGCGGCGGCCCACATCGCGAGCCGAGCCACCCTCATTCGTTGTAGGCCCACGATAAACGTCGACGGGATAAACAGGCTAACAAGAAGCAACGGAAAGAGTAGAAGGGGGATAGTTGCAATGCCGCTGCGATGATGCGCAGCATTCGTGAGCAGATGCAGTATTAATCCCTGAAAAATGCCGATGAGGAGCCGCGGCACGAAAAGATCTCGACCTGGAGCAGCCCGCAGCGTCCCCTGTTGATTATTTTGCATTTCCACCCCGCGCGTCTGAAAATATTTTCTTTGACGTCCGCACCCGCCTGACGGCCGCAACAAATTGGATTGTAGCGTCGATACAAGTCAGGTTACGAGGCGGCACTGCTCCTGCCAGGTCGGCGACTGACACAACTGTCCGCAAAATAGGTGGCTCCGTCGAGTGGGTGTTTGTGGCCGAACCGCGTCGGTTGCCGTTGCGGCGGTCCGCAGCGGGTCGTCCATCCGCTTGATCACTGGCCCCATGTCGTTTGCCCGGGCGACGTTGTATTCGAAACGCACGACGACGAGCACGTCTTGGCGGATCGCCACCTTCTCGTAGACAATGCGTTATCTGGGCGTCAGACGCGAGGACGCCACGAAGCCGGACCTGCCTGGCTCATAAGAAAGAAACCTTGCATGGCGCACAATCGGTTTCGTCGTCGCAGCGATTAATCAATACGGGATGTGAATGGCAACTTCTAGCGAAAAATCTTCGGGACAAGCACGTTACGCGAGCTATCCCAGCCTGGTAGACCGGGTCGTGCTCATTACGGGCGGCGGGAGTGGCATTGGCGCTTCGTTCGTCGAGCACTTCGTTGCGCAAGGCGCACGTGTGGGCTTTCTCGACATCGACACGAACGCGGGAACCGCTCTTGCCAAATCGCTCGGTAACGCGCGCCATAAACCGCTCTTCGTCGCCTGCGACGTCACCGACATTCCCGCGTTGCACGCGGCCATCGCCGAAGTACGGGCTGCATTCGGACCGATCGAGGTGCTCGTGAACAACGCGGCGAACGATCGCCGCCACGCGCTCGCCGACGTTACGCCCGAGTCGTTCGATGCAGGCGTTGCGGTTAACGTGCGGCATCAGTTGTTCGCGGTGCAGGCCGTGGTCGAGGATATGAAGGCCGCACGCGCGGGCTCGATCATTAATCTCGGCTCGCATTGCTGGATGCTCAAGAGCAGCCAGTTCCCGGTTTACGCAATGAGCAAGGCGGCAGTCCAAGGCCTGACGCGCGGGTTCGCCAAGGAACTCGGCGCGTATGGGATCCGCGTGAACACGCTCGTGCCGGGCTGGGTGTTGACTGAGAAGCAGCGCAACCTGTGGCTCACCGACGAAGGCCGCGAAGAGATACGACGCGGCCAGTGCATTGACGAGGAAATGGAGCCCGGCGATCTCGCGCGCATGGCGCTCTTCCTCGCGGCCGACGACAGCCGCATGATCACGTCGGAGGATGTCATGGTGACGGGTGGCTGGTCGTAATAAGGCCGATTCTCGTCCGGCGGTTTCGCCCATCGACGAGCGGGAGTGGCATGGCAACTTCCGAGGAAAGGTTGGCCGATGGCGGAAGCGCGTTCGCGATCTCGCGCAACCAGGCGAGGCCTCGAAGATCGTCGACGATTTCAACCGGATCGTCGACTGACCAGCCTCGAACCGATCAGACTCCAGTGCGCGTCCTGATCCGTGGACCTGATTTACGCCGAAGCCAGGCCTCTGCCTGCCATAGGACCATAAATCGCACACCAGTTGCCGAGCCGGCGTCGGGCATCCCCTCGATCAAGCCTGCCGTTTCCCACGCCCACCAGCCGCTTTACCAGCCGGCTTCCCCGAACCCGCAACCGACTTCCCAGCCGGTTTCCCACGCGGCTTTTGCGAGCTGAACGGGCTACCACTAGACAAACTCGTACCTTTCCCCGCAGCCCCAGCGCGTTGCGTCGCAGCCTTACGCTTGTTCTCACCACCTTGCGGACGCGGCTTTTTACCAGGCACCTGCATCGCGCCCGCCGCGGCGAGCGGCACTTTCGGCTTCTTCGGCTTTTTGGGTTTCTTGATGATCTGACCCGTCGCGCTGGTTTCCGGCACGCGGTGGTCGGCTTCAAACCCCGGCTCTTCTTCACGGCGCAGCGTCTGCCGGATCAGCGCTTCGATCGCGGCCAGTTGCGGCGCTTCATCGGCACACACCAGCGACACCGCCACGCCGCTCGCACCCGCGCGGCCGGTGCGGCCAATACGGTGCACATAGTCTTGCGCGACGATCGGCAGATCGACGTTGATCACCAGCGGCAGATCGTCGATATCCAGCCCGCGCGCGGCGACATCGGTGGCGACCAGCATCTGTACTTCGCGCGTCTTGAAGCGCTCCAGCGCACGCAGGCGCGCGGGTTGCGGTTTGTCGCCGTGGATGGTGTCGATCGCATAGCCCGCTTCATCCAGAATGGCCGCGAGGTAATCGACGCCATTACGCGTTTTGACGAACACCAGCGCGTGTTCCCACCTGTTCTTCGCCACAAGGTGCATGAACAGGTCAGGCTTGTTCTTTTTGTCGACCGGCACGACCCACTGCCTGATCTTGCTGGCCGTGGCATTGGGCGGGCTGACGCTGATATTGACCGGGGCGCGCAGAATACCCGCCGCCATGGTGCGGATATCGTCGGTAAACGTGGCGGAGAACAGCAGGGTCTGGCGCTGGGCGGGCAACGCGGCGAAGACGGCGTTGAGTTCGCGCGCAAAGCCCAGATCCAGCATGCGATCGGCCTCGTCCAGCACCAGCGTTTGTACCTGATCGAACTGCACGGCGTTCTGGCGATGAAGATCCAGCAAACGGCCCGGCGTGGCAACGAGCACATCCACGCCTTTGCGCAGCTTCATCATTTGCGGGTTGATACTCACGCCGCCATAGGCGACCAGAAATCGCAAATCGAGGCCTTTGCCGTAATCGATGAAGCTTTGCAGCACCTGTTCGGCCAGCTCACGTGTGGGCACCAGCACCAGAACACGCGCGCGGTTGCTGGACACCACCGGGCCGTGTTGCACCAGCCGCTGCAACAGCGGAAGCGCAAAACCCGCCGTTTTGCCAGTGCCCGTCTGTGCCGCCGCCATGACGTCCTTGCCACTGAGCACGGCGGGAATCGCCTTGGTCTGCACCGGCGTAGGTGTCTGGTAATTGAGGTCCTGCAGATTACGCAGCAAGCGATCGATGAGGCCAAGCGAGGCGAATGACATGGGGCGTATTCCGGACTGAAAGCGCAATTCTAGCGGTTGGTGTCGGGCGGCAAGGGGTGAGTTGTTCGACGACATCTGGAGCCCGGCGCGAATCGCCCAGATTGCCGGCAGCGACAAAGGCGGCTTCTGGCTCGTGAGCTTGCCTTTATTCCACAGCACGTGCGAGCCGGGGGGCAGGCGTGCGCCTCTATGACTGAGGGGAGATCGGGTTTGCGCGCTGGCTAGTGGACGCTGTCGACCCACAAGCGATATACGCCCTGGTTGACTGAGCGGCTGGTGTGGATGCGGCTGCAGTCGCTCGACCCAGCTAGTCGTGGCGCTGCACAGTGGGATCAAAAACCAACGAGCAGTCGTCATTTTCCGAAGTGCTTGAACTGCTTATGGCGGAGCCCATCAAGGACTTGACTCAGCCCGACGGTCGCCCTATAGTTTGCCACATGGCAAAGTATCCAGTCAGTCAACTCGATCGCACGTTTTCCGCCCTTGTCGACCCTACGCGGCGGGCCATCCTCGCGCGGCTGGAGCGTCAACCGGGCCTGTCGGTGACGGAAATCGCGCGCCCGCTGCCGATCAAGCTACCAGCGGTGATGAAGCATCTCGACGTGCTGAGTGACGCCGGGCTGATCTCGCGCACAAAGAGCGGCCGAACGGTGTCGGTCGAACTTGTCGCCGCTCCGATGGAAGAGGCGATGGCGTGGCTGTCGCGCTATCAGCGCTTCTGGTCCGCGAGTCTCGACCGCCTTGCCAATTTTGTCGAGGGGGAAGATGAATGAGTGAGGAGAAACCCAGTCTGACGATCGTGCGGCGCCTGAAGGCATCGCCCGCGCAAGTCTACGCGGCTTGGACGCGGCCAGAATTGATAGCGTGCTGGTGGGGGCCCGACGCCGGGCCGGTGCTGAGCGCGGAAGCTGACCCGCGCGTGGGCGGCGGCTTTCGTGTGGTGTTCCAGACATTGGACGGCGAAACGCATGACTGCCGCGGCGAATACCAGGAGGTCGAGACGGATCGCAAACTCGTCTTCACATGGGAGTGGGTCACGCTGCCGGAGCGACGCTCTCTGGTGACAATCGAGTTGCGCCCCCTCGATGCTGGCACGGAGATGAAGTTCACGCACGCGCAATTTTTCGATGAAGCCACGCGTGACGATCATCACGCCGGCTGGAACGGCGCTTTCGGAAAACTGGACAGTCTCATCGCCGAGCTGGGGGGCGTGGACGTCGGTGATTGAAGCAGCTGTTCGAAGGAAACAACCTGTGGCTTTTGTCTGGAGTGATTCGCATGACGGCTTCGCCGCATCAGATATTTAGATATGCGAATTTAGTAATAGCGGAAACAGACATCTGATCGATGCGTCTTTCGAAGGTTTCGGCCCGTCGGGCCGGAGGGGCGAGTTGGTAAAGATACGGCAATCAATCAGGAATCCATATGAACATCATTATTGCATTGCTCCAAAAGATCAGCGACCTCTTTGCGTCGCCTCATCTTCCCATGGATTCGGACTACTCGTTCGAGGCGCGTAGTCGAGAATCGAAGCGCAAGCGTAAAGCACTCGCTACACTGTTCCACATTGAGCAGAGCGACTACGACATTGAGCAGCGTGACTAAAACTCCTTGAGTCGGCCGGCGCGCCGCCCCGCGTGTGGCTGCGTCATCGACCCATCGAGCCTGCGGAAGCGACGCCATTGAGTCTTCGTATGTACCCACGGGAGAGTGTGCGCATCATCTTTGCGGGACCTGGATGCATACACGCCATAACGCAGCATGCCGATTCACCGGGCGAAAACATGGTTTTCAACCGAGTCTCCAGGTCTCGCGAGGCGCACGGCGATGTCGGTATCGCGGCGGCTCAAATTCAGGCCGACGGGTTGGCATCGATCGGTTCGCGTGCTGATCTGGAAACAGATCTTCGCCGACGGCATGCGGCTGTGAGCAGGCGTCGCTTGGACACGGTTTAATGCAATCATTCCGACAAGAGGCTAAACCTTCTCTAGTGAATACTCGCCATGAAGCTCTACTTCAGCCGCAACTACAACCCGCGTCTCGCCGTTGCCGTAGCGCGCTATTTGAACTCGCCCGTCGAGTTTGAATTCGCTTCTCCCTTTTCCCCGGGCGAGCGCGAGAAGTTCCGCAAGCTCAATCCAAATCTGAGCCTTCCGATTCTGGTCGAGGGAGAGACGACGCTGTGGGAAGCGGACGCGATCGCTTGCCGGCTTTCGCGCCTCGCCAGGTCAAGCTTCTGGCCGACAGACGACGTCATGCCGGACCTCATCCGCTGGCTTAGCTGGGGCTACTCCAATTTCGTGCGCGCCTGCGATCAGGTTCATTTCGAACGGGTGACCAAGCAGCGTTATGGCTTGGGTCCGATCAGGCATGAGGTCGTCGAAGCGGGCCTGAATGAATTCGCATCGTCGGCCGCGATTCTGGAGCAGCATCTCCCGGATAGGGACTGGCTCGTCGGCAACGAGGTCACCTACGCCGATTTTCGCGTTGCCTGCGTGCTTCCGTTCGCCGAACTTGCCGGCCTGCCGCTCGCCAGGTTTCCGCAGGTCGATGCCTGGCATAGGCGGCTCATGGAGATACCGGCCTGGCGGGATCCGTTCGCGGGGCTCGACGCCCCTGAATTGCCGCCGGTCATAGCGGAAGCAAGGTGACCAGAGAGGGAAGGGGCCGATCAGAATCCGAAGCCCCGTGGAGCGGCCAAATTTTAACCGTCCGGAAATGGCCGATGCCCGCCACGCGTCGACGCATCGCCTGCGGAAATGTGCGAGAACCTCTTAAACCGCAGTTGCCGGCACCGTTGACGCCTCCTCCAACTTCGCAGCCTCAATCAACTCCAACGCCCGTCCCGGGTCATCAAGCTCAGTCAGACACAGCAACGCCAGTCGCGCCAGATACAACGACGCTTGCGCTTCACCCTCCTGAGTCAGCGTCTTGCACAGCTTCGTATAGACGAGGTCGAGATCGCTATCGGTCATGATCTTAAAGGTCCTTGCCTGTCAGTTCAGGTTGGCCAGCGTCGCATTGAGCGCCTGCCGCACGGCCGCCGGCATGCCGTCGCGCCAGCGCGCGAGCACATGACCATCGGGGCGAATCAGATAGACGGTGCCGGGCTGCGCGTCGAACATCTCGTGAACGCGGCCTGTCGGATCGAAGGCATCGGCATCAACATTGGCATCGGTCGACGACGAATCTCGTGCATCGGCCACGCCGATCCTGATCAACCTGAACGGCACCCCATTACCGGCGAGCGTGCTTTGCAGTTGCCGCCACGCGTCGTCGCTGGCCTTGTTATCCGGATTTGGCTGCCTGCCAAACCGCAACGCCGTAAAGCACGGCCCGAGCAGATCAGTCAAATGAATGTCGACGCGCGCGCCATCGCCGTTTAACCCGAGCAGCCGGCATTCGGGCAACACCGCCCCCGGCGCGGGGCCGCGCGCGAACACGTCGGTTTCATTGCTCGCCAGGTTGAGCGGCGACTGCCGATACGCAATCGCATGCGTCTGCCGCGGGTTGATCAGCGGCCGCACCGCCGCATGTCGCTCGGCGAGACCGAGCACTGCGGTGCGCATCAGATCGAACGCAAAGCTCGGCGGCGCCATGAATTCGGTGCTCTTCATTCCGTAGCCCAGATTCTCGTGCGCGGCGTACACGCGCTCGTCGCTATAGCTGTCGAGCAGCGCCGGCGACGCGATGCCGTTGACCACGCAGCCGAGCTTCCAGCCGAGATTGTCGGCGTCGTCGATACCGGAATTTGCACCGCGCACGCCGAAGATCGGCACCAGGTGCGCGGCGTCGCCGGCGAACAGCACGCAGCCGTGTCGATAGCGTTCGAGCGTCAGCGCGTTGGCCTTGTAGATCGTGATCCAGATCGGCGACCACGCGCCGGTTTCGCCCATCGAATCGAGCACGCTTTGCACGCGCGGCATCACGTTCTCGGGCAGCACGGCGGCGTCGGGGTCTTCGTCGTCGCGCAGTTGATAATCGATGCGCCACACGTTGTCGGGCTGCTTGTGGACCAGCACGGTCGAGCCGGGATTCGACGGTGGGTCGAAGTAGGCGAGCCGCTCGGTCGCGCGCGTGCTGTCGAGTTCGATATCGACGATCACATAACGGCCTTCGTAGCTGGTGCCGGCGAGCTTCAGGCCGAGCAGATCGCGGATCGTGCTGCGGCCGCCGTCGCAGGCGACCACCCACGCGGCGTCCATCTGCCAGTCCGCGCATGACGGATCGGCCGGCGTGCCGCTGCGCAACGTCAGCGTCGCGCCGCCTTCGGGCCGTTGCTCGATAGCCGTCACACGCGTCTGCCAGCGCACGTCGATCAATGCCGCGTGCCGTTCGATCTCGTCGAGCAGCAGTTGTTCGATCTGATACTGCGCGATGTTGATCATCGGCGGCAGCGATTGTTCGTCGTCCTGATGCATCGCGAAGCGGAACACCTCGGCGTCGCGATAGAAGCTGCGTCCGCCGGTCCACGCTAGGCCTTTCTGCAGAAAGCCGTCGACTATGCCCAGCCGCTTGAAGATTTCGAGGCTGCGTCGCGAGATGCAGATTGCGCGGCTGCCGGTGCAGACGCTGTCGTCGGCTTCGATCAGCACCGAGCGCACGCCCTGGCGCGCCAGCGCGAGCGCGAGCGTCATGCCGACCGGTCCGCCGCCGACGATCGCCACCGGCCGCTCAACCGGGTCGCGGCCGTCGACGAGCGGCGGCACCTCGGCCGGATAATGGCGCGGCTCGAACGGGTAGGGTTTGAACGGGCGAGTCATGCGTGTCTCCGATTTGCGGTGCTGCTTTTATGTCTGCGGTTCGACGCAGTATGCAGCAGCGCCAATCCGCCGCTGTCCTCATTTTGGGTACGACGCGGCGCGCGGGTATCAGGCGGGTATCAGGCGGGTATCAGGCGGGTATCAGGCGGGCGTAAAAAAACCGCAAGGCGCTTGCGCATCCTCGCGGTTCGTCGTCAATGACTTTGCCTTTGCCCTGAGTGAAACCCGCGCCGGCTCCAACCCGCTCAGGCGGTCTGCGACGGCTGCCGCAGCGCCGTCGCCTCCGTGACCGCGCGGCATTCCTCCAGCATCGAGCGAAACGTTGGCGCTGCCTGTAACTCGCCGTTCGTGTCGAGTTCGGCGGCGCTGTCCGGCTCGTCGCCGACACCGACGCCGATCACCAGCGTCGCTTCCGGCCGCCATTCGCGCGTGCGCCGCAGCATGTTGCGCAGATACGGCGGCGCGTCGGGCGCGTCGAGCGACACGATGCAGATGATCGGCGTGTCCCGGAAGCTCGGCTCGTCGGCGCGCGCGCTGCGATAGCCGGAGTGCGTCGCCATCAGCGGCGCGAAGCCCTGGCGGTTCAGCAGTTGCACGGCGATCGCGGTCGTGACTTCGTCGAACGCGCCGCGGCCGGGCACGCACAGCACCGCGGTCTTGCCGGCGTCGGGCGCTTGCCGCGCGTGCGCCAGCACGTGGCTGTCGTGACTGGCGTGACCGTCCGCGGCATCCGTCGCCATGTCGGCAGCGAGTAGCGCGTTGCCGGGCTCGGCCGGTTCGACGCGCGCGAGCGGGTCCGGCAGGCCGTCGGCGATTTCGAGGTTCTCGACGATATCGACGAGTGCCTCGTTGATCCGCTGCAACTGGTCCGGCATCAGCACGCCGCGCAGCGCGTCGTTGCGCGCGAGCCGCAGTCCTTCGAGCGCGACCTTGTCGTAGTAGTCGATCAGCGACATCTCGCGCAGCAGCCGCTCGGCCTGCACGATCGCTTCGTGCGGATCGTCGGCGAGCAGGCGCTGGTAGAAGTTCTGTGCGGGCGTGAGTGCCGGCTGGTCGCCGAGCAGCACGGTCAGGAAGTTGAGGCGATCCGCGTAACGGCCGAGCGTGACGACGCACAGCGTGAGCGGCGTCGACAGCACGAGGCCGATCGGCCCCCACAGCCAGCTCCAGAAAATCGCCGCGACCACCACCGCGAGCGGCGACAGCCCCGAGCGATGGCCATACAGCAGCGGCTCGGCGATCTGCCCGGCCACCACATCGACGACGATGAACAGGATCAGCGTATAGACCGCCATCGTCCATTGCGGCTGGATCGCGGTGGCGAGAAAGAACGCGAGGATCGCGGCGATCCAGATGCCGATATACGGCACGAAGCGCAGCAGCGCGGCGATCACGCCGAACAGCAGCGCGCCCGGCACGCCGATGATCGCGAGTCCGATCGCGATCGCGCCGCCCGCGCTCAGATTCACGCCGAGCTGCGCGACGAAGTAGCGCGACAGGCGGCCGGCCGCGTCGTTGATCGCGGTGGTGGTGCGGTGCAGATCGCGCGAGCCGAACAGGCTGATCAGCCGGTCGCGCAGATCCTCGCGCTGCAGCAGGATGAAGATCGTCACGACCAGCACGATGAAGGTCGTCTCGATCGGCGCGATGGCCGGCGACAGCGCGCGCTGTGCGAGCTGGATCGGCGTCGGCGCGGGTTCGTGCACCTCGACCGGTTGCGGCACCGCGGGCGCGTTGCGCGCGGCGCGGCCGGTCGGACGCGGCGGCGCGGGGCGCGACGGTGCCATCCGTTGCAGCGCGCCGGCAGCGCTGCTCATCAGCGAATCGGCGCGGCCGACGGTTTTTTCCTGCACGGTTTCGATCTTCCGCTCGATCGCTTCCTGATACTGCGGCAGGTCGCCCGCGAGCTGCACGAGCTGCGCGCCGATCAGCGCGCCGACCGCCAGCAGCGACGCGAGCGCGAACAGCACGGCGATGAAGATCGACGGCAGCTGTCCCATGTGCAGGCGCCGCAGCATCTGCACGAGCGGCGCGAGCAGGAAGCTCAGCAGCACCGACAGCGTGATCGGAATCAGCACCTCCCGGCCGAAGTACAGCCCGCAGACGACCACCACGCCGGTGATCAGCGACACGAGCCCATGCAGCCCCGGCGTGCCCGGCGGGTAGACGCGGTTCGGCCGCCCATGCGGTGGCGGGAGCGAAATTTTCATGTGATTAGAGTTTCCGGTTGGGACGCATTGACGGCCGGGAGGAGCATCGGTCGTCAGCAAGACGTATGCCCGAATTGTAGGCGGTTTGGCCACGCGGGGGACGAGCGTCGGGAGCGAATGGTCAAGGCGAATGACGAGGGCGAATGGCGCAAGGCAAGCGCTGGCCGCGCGACCGCCCACATGACCCGCACCCGCGTGCCGGCCGTGTTCAGCCGAGATGCACGCGCAGCATCTCCAGCAACTGCGAGCTCACGTACAGCAGCAGCCCGATAAAGCCGCCGACCAGCGTCCCGTTGATGCGGATGTATTGCAGATCCTTGCCAATATTCAGCTCGATCTGCCGGGACATCTCGCGCGCATCCCAGTTCTTCACCGTATCGCTGATATGGCGGGTGAGGAATTGCGCGAAGTCCGGCGCCATCGCGCGCGCGGCCTCTTCGAGGTGATCGTTCAACGATTGCCGCAGCGCCGGATCGTGCGCGAGCTCATGGCCGATCCACTGGCCCATCGCGGCGACGCGCGCATGTAGCACCGAGTCGGCGCTGCGCAGATCGCGCTTGAGCCACGCGCGCAGATCGCCCCACATGTCCTTCACATACGCGCTGAAGGCCTCGCCCTCGACGAGATAGTGCTTGAGCGCCTCGCCCTGTTCGATGAACGCGGGATCGGTCTTCAGCTTTGCGATCAGTTTGCGCGTCGCTTCGTCGAAGCGCTCGCGCAACTCGTGGGTCGGGTTCTCGGCGATCTGTTCGAGCATCCGGTTCGCGGCGCTCGCGATCGCGTCGGCGCCTTTGTCGCCCAGCCACGCGGACGGCAGGAGCTTCTCCATCTTCGGATACTCGCTCTTGACCCAGTCGACGATGCGCGCGGCGATGAACTCGCGCGACGGCTCTTCGCGCAACAGCGCGATCACCTGATCGATCGCGGTGTCGAGTAGCTGCTGATGGCGGCCGTCGCGCGTCAGGGTGTCGAGAATCGCGCCGAGCGATTGCGACAGATCGACCTTCGCGAGCACGTCGCGCAGCGCGTCGCGGATGAAGCTCTGGATGCGTGCGTCGTCGGCGACGTCGAGAATACCGCCGGTCAGACGCACCACGTAGTCGCCGAGACGCGCGGTGTTGGCCGGCTCGGTCAGCCACGCGGTGACGCTCTGCGCCGGATCGTGGCGGCGGATCAGGCCGACCAGCGACGGCGCGTCGAGAAACTTGTCCTGCACGAAGCGCGCGAGGTTGTCGGCGATCTTGTGCTTGTGGCGCGGGATGATCGCGGTGTGCGCGGACACGAGCGGAATCGGCACACGCCGGAACAGCGCGGCGACCGCGAACCAGTCGGCGAGCGCGCCGACCATCGCGGCTTCGGCGACTGCCTTGATGCCGTCGACCCAGACTCCGCGCGGCAGGAACGCGGTGACGACGAACACGCAGGCGGCCGCGACGAGCAGCAGCAGCGGCGTGCGCCGGGCCTTCTTCAGTTCGATGCTTTTGTCGGCGTTCCTGTCGGTGCTCATGTCCATCGGTGCGGTGATCCTGTCGGGCGGCGGCGTGGCCGCGTCGCCTGCCATGATGCGATAAGCGCGGCGCGCGCGTCCAGCCTGCCTACGCGCGACGGCCCCGGCAAGGTAACATGCGCGGTTGGGCTTGGGCTGTGTGGCTGTGGCGATAGCTTGCCGTTAGGACACCGTCCTCAACACGCCGGCGCAACCTCGGGCACGCATCATGAAGCACGCGCGATGATGCGCGGCACATGAGACAAGCCACCTGGGGCAAGCCACCTGAGGCAAGCTACATCGGGCACGCCACATCAGGCACGCAACCCTTGCCCGCGAACCAACGCAACCCGAAGCAACACACGACACCACGCACGACGCAACACAATCGCAATGGAGGCACAGTGATCAGGTTTCTGCACACCGCGGACTGGCAGATCGGCACGCAGTTCGGCCAGTTCGAACCGGACGAGGCCGCGCATCTCGCGCAGGCGCGCTTCGATACGGTGCGCCGCATCGCCGAAGAGGCGAGCGCGCGCAACGTCGACGCGGTGCTGGTGGCGGGCGACGTATTCGACCTGCAGACCGTGTCGGACACCGTGATCCGGCGTCTGTTCGCCGCGCTGCAACCGTATGCGGGTCCGTGGATCATGCTGCCGGGCAATCACGACGCGGCGCTGGTCGAAAGCGTGTGGACCCGCGCGCAACGCCTCAATTGCATCGCGCCGAACGTGCGCGTGGTGCTCGAACCCGGCGTCGTACTGCTCGACGC
Organism: Paraburkholderia antibiotica; assembly: GCF_012927125.1. Lineage (GTDB taxonomy): Bacteria > Pseudomonadota > Gammaproteobacteria > Burkholderiales > Burkholderiaceae > Paraburkholderia > Paraburkholderia antibiotica. The sequence goes on along the minus strand of NZ_JABBFZ010000029.1, from coordinate 50,167 downwards.
GTGTCGCTGCGCGCTGCTGTGCGCGCCGCTCACGCAGCGCATCACCTACGACGACACCACCGCCTTCTTCGATGCCACCGATACGCCGCCCGGTTATCACCGCATCGGACTCGCGCACGGCAGCGTCGGCGGCATCCTGCAGGAGAGCATCGATTCGTCGAATCCGATTGCGCCGACCCGCGCGGCGAGCGCGCGGCTCGACTATCTCGCGCTCGGCGACTGGCACGGTCATCTGCGTGTCGACGATCGAACGTGGTACGCGGGCACGCACGAGCAGGACCGCTTTCGCGCCAACGAGCCGGGCTTCGTGCTCGACGTCGCGGTGAGCGAGCCGGGTGCGGTGCCGCGCGTCGAGGCGGTGCGGGTCGGTCAATATCGGTGGCATCGCTGGGACGAGACGATTGCGGTCGCGACTGACGTCGATGCGCTCAAGGGCCGTCTCGCCGCGCTCGGTCAGCACGACGTGCTGCGGATCGCGGTCGACGGCAGCGCCACGCTGGCCGATGCCGAGGCGCTGCACGTCGCGGTCGAAGAGAGCCGCGCCCGCGTGCGCGCGCTGCGTGCGGATCTGAGCGGGCTGCAGGTGCTGCCCACCGCCGACGATCTCGCCGAACTCGGCGCGCAGGGCGGTTATCTGGCGAAGGTGGTCGCGCGGCTGATCGGCCTGCAGGAAGACGCGCAAGCCGATCCGCAGCAGGCCCGGCGCGCGGCCGAAGCGTTGCTGCTGCTCGCGCGTTTTCAGCGTGAACAGCAGCCGGCGCAACAGGCAGTGCAATCGGCACAATCGGCACAATCGACCCAAGCGGCGCAATCGCGCGAAGCGAGGTCCGTATGAAGCTGCAACGTATCGCGATCCGCGAATTCAGGCAGTTCGGTGGGCAGCTCGTGATCGACGATCTGCAACCGGGCCTCAACCTGTTCATCGGGCCGAACGAGGCCGGCAAGAGCACGATCGCCGAGGCGGTGCGCGCGGTGTTTCTCGAGCGCTACAAGGCCTCGCATCTGAAGGATCTGTTGCCGTGGGGGCTCGCGAGCGGGCAACCGTCGGTCGACGTGAGCTTCGAACTCGACGGCCTCGCGTGCCGTCTGTCAAAGCAGTTCGTGTCGCGCCAGCGCTGCGAGTTGCGGATCGGCCAGTCGGTATTCACCGAAGACGAAGCCGAGGACAAGCTCGCCGCGCTGCTCGGTTTTTCGCGCGCCGCACGCGGGCCGATGAAGGCCGAGAATGCCGGCGTGCCCGGTCTGTTGTGGGTGCAGCAGGGTGGCACCCAGGAACTGCGCGACTCGACCGGTCACGCCGCGCAATATCTGCGTGACGCGCTGACGCAATTGTCGGGCGGCCGTGAATCGGCCGGCGAGGATGCGTTGATCGCGGCCGTGCAGCGCGAATTGCGGCAACTGCTGACCGCGCGCACGCAGAAATCGACCGGACCGCTCGCCGAGGCCGAGCAGAAGCTCGCCGCGCTGAGCGCGAGCCGCGACGAGTTGCAGCAGCAGCGCCAGCAGTTCGACGACAACATCAGGCGCCTCACCGAGCAGCAGGAAGCGTTCGACGACGCCGAGCGCCGGCGTCCGTGGGAGCTGCACGATCAGAAGGCGACGCTTGCGCAGCAGCGCGCGGCGGCGGTGGTCGAACTGGAGCGCGGCCTGCAGGGGCTCGCGCAGTCGCTGCGGGTCGGCGAGGCCGAGCTGGCGGTGTCGGTGCAGCAGGAGCAGGGCGCGCTCGAACTCGAAGCCGCGGTGGCGCGCGAACGCGAACAGCTCGACGCGGCGCGCGCCGAACTCGCTGCCGCGCAGTCCGCGCATGCGCAGGCCGAGCGCGGCGTCACTCAATTCGAGCAGGCGTCGGCCGCCGCGAACCGCGCGCTCGAACTCGCGAACGCGGCCGTGAGCGCCGCCGATCTGCGCGGCCAGCTCGATATCTATCGCGCGGACAGCGAGCGGCTCGACGCGTCGATCGGCGACGCGGAGAAGGCGAACGCGGCGGTGTTGCAGGCCGCGCGCGACGCCGCCGCGCTCGAAATCGACGGCGCGCAACTGAAGCGGCTCGTCGCGCTCGATGGCGAGCTGACGGTGCTGCGCGCGCGTACCGAGGCGGCGATGACGCGCATCGAGTACCGCCTGAACGGCGAGCTGAGCGTCGGCGATCAGACGATCAGCGGCGCGGGCGTGCTGCGCATCGACGAAGAAAAGCGCATCGGTCTCGGCGCGCTGGGCGAATTGCGGGTGATTCCGGGCGTGTCCGATCTGTCCGCGCAACTGTCTGAGCTGTCGGCGCTCGAAGCGCAACACGCGCAGCTGTTGCGCGCGCTCGGCGTGACCTCGACCGGCGCGGCGCAGGCGCGGCACGAACAGTGGAAGACGCTCGTCGCGCAACAGCAGAGCCACGCGAAAATTCTCGCCGTGCATGCGCCGCAGGGCATCGATGCATTGCGGGCCGCGCTGGCTTCGACGGCCGCGCGTTTGCAGGCGGCGAGCGCGCGGCTGGCGAGCCTGCCCGACGTGTCGGATGCGCTACCGCTCGACGAAGCGCGCCGTCATGCCGACCTCGCGCGCGACGCGTTGGAGGCCGCGCGCAAGGTGCTCGCGCAGGCGGCCGCTGCGCAATCCACCGGTGTCGCGAAGGCCGATTCGCTGGCCGCGCAACTGCAGCGCAAGGAGGCGCAGTTGAGCGACGACGCGTACCGTCGCAATCGCGCGCAGTGGCAGGCGCATATCGTCGAACAGCGCGTGAAGGTCGACGCGTTGAAGAACCAGCGCGGCGAGCGCGAGCGTGAGCTCGACGCCGCGCGTCTCGACGATCCGGCGGCGGAGGCGAAGCGTTATCGCGCGTCGGCGGAGTTGGCGCGCAACGAGCAGCACGAACGCCAGCTGCGGATCGCGCAATTGCGCAGCCAGCTGGAGACGATGGGCGCATCCGGTCTCGGCGAGCGGCTCGCCGCGCTCGACGCGCAGCTCGAACAGGCGACGCGCCGCAAGGACGAACTGAGCCTGCGCGCGAGCGCATTGAGTCTGCTCGACGAAGTGCTGGTCGACGAACGCGACGCGGCGCTCGCGCAATTGCGCGCGCCGCTGACCGAACGGCTCGGGCACTATCTGAAGCGGATTTTTCCGCAGTCGAGCCTCGCGCTCGGCGACGATCTGAGCCCGGCGATGCTCGATCGCGACGGCCGCGCCGAGTTGCTCGACGCGCTGAGCTTCGGCACTCGCGAGCAGCTCGGCATCCTGACGCGGTTCGCGTACGCGGACCTGCTGCAGGCCTCGGGCCGACCGACCCTGCTGATGCTCGACGATGCCGCCGTGCATACCGATGCCGCGCGACGCGACGCGCTCAAACGTGCGTTGCTCGACGCGGCAACGCGGCATCAGATTCTGGTGTTCACCTGTCATCCGGAGTTGTGGGACGACCTCGGGGTCAGGCAGCGGGCGGTGGCGGATCTGAAGGTGGCGTGACGAGATAACGGGAGCGCGGCCTGTCAGGCGCCGAGACACGCCGCGCCCGCCGCGACCACCACGCAGGCGAACCAGCGCGGCCCGCTGACCGTCTCGCGCAGAAACACCCGCCCGATCAGCACCGCGAACACCACGCTGGTCTCGCGCAACGCCGAGACCGTGCCCATCGCGCCCGACTGCAGCGCCCAGATCACGATGCCGTAGGCGGCGATCGACACCATCCCGCCGCCGAGCGACGAGGCGACCGACAGCGGCTCGTCGCGTACTGGCGTCCACAACGGCGCGACCCCGCGCTGAGCGACGAACAGCAGCGGCATCAACCAGTAGAACAGGAACATCCACGCGGTGTAGGCGAGCGCCTGGCCGTCGGACAACCTCACGCCGATGCCGTCGATCACGGTATAGAGCGCGATCGTCGCGCCGGTCGTCAGCGCGGCCCGCGCGCCCGCGCGCGATACGTGCCGTCCCTGCAGCGCAATCGCGATGATGCCGCCCGAGATCATCGCGATACCGAGCGCGTGCAGCGGCCCGATCGCCTCGTGCGCGACCAGTACCGCGCCGAGCGTGACGAGCAGCGGCGACGAGCCTCGCGCGATCGGATACGCGAGCGCCAGATCGTTGCGGCGATACGAGCGCACGAGACTCACGTTGTAGAAGATGTGCACGAGCCCCGACGCGACGAGATAAGGCCACGACGCGCGGGGCGGCGCCGGATTGAGCGCGGCGACGAGCGTGGCGACCGCCGCGATGGCGATGCTCATCCATGTCATCGACAGAAAACGGTCGCGGTTGCCGTGCAGCAGCGCGTTCCAGCTCGCGTGGAGCAGCGCGGCAAAAAGCACGATGCCACCGGTATAGCTGAGCATGCGAGTTCGGTGTCGGATTTGGTGTTGGAAGAAAGCGGAGGTGCTGTCAGTGAGGCGATAGAAAGGATATCTATCTTGTTCACGCGCGGCAAACCAGATAAATTGGCTGATCGCGTTAGAAAAACTCTTGCGAATGAAACGGATCTTGCCGCCGCTCAATGCTTTGCGCGCCTTCGAGGCCGCGGGGCGACTCGGCAGCTTCAAGGAGGCCGCCGCCGCACTGCACGTCACGCACGGCGCGGTGAGCCAGCACGTGCGTCTGCTCGAAGCGTGGCTGGGCGCGTCGCTGTTTGAACGGCACAACCGGCGCGTGACGCTGACGCCGGCGGCGCGCGCCTATCTGGAGCAGATCGGCCCGTTGTTCGAACAACTCGCGCAGGCCACCGCGCAGTACGGCGTGCCCGAAGCGCTGTCGCGCACGCTGTCCGTGAATGCCCCCGCCACGTTCACGCTGCGCTGGCTGGTACCGAGGCTGGCGAAATTCCGCGCCGGGCATCCCGACGTGGAGGTCAACGTGGAGACGTCGAACGGACCGCTGGAGAGTCTGAAAGAGAACTACGACGTGATCATTCGCGGCGGTCCGGACACGTTCTATGGCTACGCGATGCGGCCGTTCCTGTCCGAGGAGCGGCTGCCGGTCTGCAGTCCGGCGCTGCTGGAGCGCGTGCCGCTGCGAGCGCCCGGTGACTTGCGACATCACACGCTGCTACACACGTCGAGTTTGCCGCGGCTTTGGCCCGACTGGCTGGCGAGCGTGCGGATGCCGGCGCTGAGGCCCGCCGCCAGCCTGACCTTCGATCATTTCTATCTGAGCTTGCAGGCCGCTGTCGACGGTATCGGCATCGCGATGGGACCGACCGCGCTGGTCGCCGACGATCTCGCCGCCGGCCGCCTGGTGACGCCGTTCACCGGTCCGCGTCTGGCGTCGCGCAGCTATTGCACCTACGTGGCGGACGCGAAGTCGGGTGATGAACGGGTCGCGCTGTTTCGTTCGTGGCTGGAGAGCGAGGGGATGGATGCGTGAGCGGCGAGCTTGAGCATGAGTTTGAGCGGGTGGGGGCCCGCTCAGGTGTCTCACTCATGCCTCTCCTGCGGGTATCTCACTCGTACCAGCGCGGCGTATAGACCCACTCGGCGCCGTGCTCGCCGCCAGCAGTAAACCTGCGCGTCAGCGACGAACCGACGATCACCATCGTGCGCATGTCCACGTCGGTTGAACGCAACTCGCCGAGCGTCAGCGTGCGCAGCGTGCCGCCCGGTCGGCCGATGTCGCGTCCAAGCACGACCTCGGTCGATGCCGCGCGATATTCCCGCACGATGTCGAGCGCCTTGTCCAGTTGCCATGGGCGTGCGCGCGAGATCGGGTTGTAGAACGCCATCACGAGATCGGCTTGCGCCGCGTGACGCAGGCGCTGTTCGATGATCGTCCACGGCTTCAGGTTGTCGGACAGCGACAGCATGCAGAAGTCGTGGCCAAGCGGCGCGCCGGCCTGAGCGGCGGTCGCGAGTGCCGCCGACACGCCCGGCACGATCGCGAGTTCGACCGCGGCCCACGCGTCGTTCCGCGACGCTTCGAGCGCTTCGAGCACGGCCGCCGCCATCGCGAACACGCCCGGATCGCCCGACGACACCATCACGACCGAGCGCCCGTTGCTCGCGAGTTCGAACGCGTGCCGCGCGCGCTGCATTTCCTCGCGATTGTCGGTGCCGTGCACGCGCTGATCGGCGCGCAGCGGGCCGGCCATTTTCACGTAGGTGTCGTAGCCGAGGATGTCGGTCGCCTCGTTCAACGCGGTGCGCGCGGCCGGGACCATCAGGTCGGCGCGGCCGGGGCCGAGGCCGATCACGGTCAGGCGGCCGCGCGGACGGCCGAGCGTCGCGGGATCGATTGCGAGGGCGGAGACGGCGAGCGCGACGCCGGGCTGTGCGGGGTCGTGCAGCGTGTCGTGAGGGACGCGTAGGGCCGCGTGTAGCAGTGCGGTTGCCTTGGGGGGGGCCTCTTCGGAGCTGGTCGAAGCGAAGCGTAGTGGCACGTTCAGAAGCTGGGCGGCTTCGGCGAGCGCCGGGTCGGCCATGTCGGCCGCGGGGGCGAGCAACGCCGCGAGCGATAGCGGTGAGAGGCCGTGCGCGCTGAGGGCGGCGTGTACGCGTGTTGCGATTGCCTGGGCGGGGCTGCTACTGGCGCTGGTATCGGCTTCTGCGTTGGCGTCGAAAGCGGCATTGGCACCAGTGCCGAAAGCGGCATCAGCATCCGTTCCAGTTTTAGCGCGCGCGAGATGACGGGCATCCGCCTCCGCAGTCGTGCCGCCGCTAACGCTAGCATCCCGCTCACGCCACCCGTCACCGCCCAAGGTCACTCCCACAGGCGCCACCGCCGCCACGACACTGCGCGGATGAATCACCAGCTCGTCATCCCGCCCATCCCATGCGCGCGGCGTCACGCGAATCGCGAGACGCGCGGAGGCGGAGCGCGGCAGTTGCGCGTCGTCGAGCCACGGCGCGTCGCCTTCGATGCGGGTGCTTTCGCCCGCCAGCAGATCCGACACGAAGCGCTTGCCCTGGCCGAGATCGGCGAGCGCGTAGCCGTCGGGCGGATTGAGCACGCAGGTGCCGAAGCGCAGCTCGCCGGTCGTCGTAATCGCCGGTTGCACGGCGAAAGCGGCGGCGATCTCGCGCGCCATCACGTTGACGCCCGCGAGACCGCCGAGCAGCGGCACGACCGCGCTGCCATCCTCGGCGACCGCGAGCACCGGCGGCTCGGCGCCCTTGTTCGACAGCAGCGGCGCGAGGCAACGGATCACGATGCCGGCCGCGCACAACGCGACGATCGGCGTGCCGCGCGCGTACAGGTCACGCAGATGCGCGCCGAGTTCAACGTACGACACGTCGGCATCGACACGGCCTTGCAGCGCATGTACCTGGCAATCCGTAGCAATGCGCGGCGCGGCGTGAATGCCTTGAGCGGCGGCATCAGCGGCATCGGCCGCGCGGGACGCCCCCCCTCCGGCATACAGCGCCTGAATCCGCCGCGCGGTTGCGAGCGCTCCGGCGCCGAGAATCACGATGGCGGGTGCGCTCAGCCTTGCCATTTCTGCCCCGGCACGACCAGCAACGAAAAATACGGCGACGCCATCGGATCGACGTCGGCGAGCGGCACGATGCGCTGATTGGCCATCGTCGCGCGTTCGACGTACAGCGCGCGTCCGGCGAGGCCGAGTTCGTCGAGCACGCGTCGCACCTTGTCGAAATTGCGGCCGAGCTTCATCACGACCGCTGCATCCGCATCCGCGAGACGGCGGCGCAATTCGTCTTCCGGCAGCACGCCGGACAGCACCGACAGACTCTGGTTGCGATACACGAGCGGTGCGCCGAGCACCGCCGCGCCGCCGAGCATCGAGCACACGCCGGGCACGACCTCGCTGTCGTAGCGCGCCGCGAGCCGGTCGTGCAGATACATGTACGAGCCGTAGAAAAACGGATCGCCCTCGCAGATCACCGCGACATCGCGGCCCGCGTCGAGATGACCCGCGACGATCTCAGCGGCGGTGTCGTAGAAGTCGGCGATGATCGCCTCGTACGACAGCGGCGGCTCGAGCGCTTCGGTCGTCACCGGATAGACGAGCGGCAGATGCTGTTGCGCGTCGTGCAGATGCGCCTCGACGATTCCGAACGCGTTGCCTTTCTTGCCCTTCGCGACGAAATACGCGACCACCGGCGCGGCCTGCAGCAAACGCAGTGCCTTCAGCGTGAGCAGCTCCGGGTCGCCGGGACCGACGCCGATGCCGAACAGCGTGCCGCGAGTCTTCGCCGCGGTTTCCATCGTCGCCACGGAAGCCGTCATTTATTCAACCTCCGTCGCGAGCGCGTTGACCGCGGCGGCGGCCATCGCGCTGCCGCCGCGTCGGCCGTGCACGACCACATAGGGCACGCCGCGGCTGTTGTCGGCGAGCGCCGCCTTCGATTCCGCCGCGCCGACGAAGCCGACCGGAAAGCCGAGAATCAGCGCGGGCTTCGGCGCACCAGCGTCGAGCAGATCGAGCAGATGAAACAGCGCGGTCGGCGCATTGCCGATCACGACGACGCTGCCGGCAAGACGCGGACGCCACAATTCGAGCGCGGCGGCCGAGCGCGTATTGCCGAGTTCGCGCGCGAGCGCCGGCACGTTCGGATCGGTGAGCGTGCAGATCACGTCGTTGTCGGCGGGCAGCCGAGCGCGCGTGATGCCCTGCGCGACCATGCCCGCGTCGCACAGGATCGGCGCGCCTTGCGCGAGCGCGGTGCGGCCCGCGTGGCCGGCGCCGTCGGAGAAGGCGAGGTCGTCGATCACGTCGACCATGCCGCACGCGTGGATCACGCGCACCGCGAGTTTTTCCAGGTCGGCGGGGATGCGCGCGAGGTCGGCTTCCGCGCGGATCGTCGCGAACGATTGGCGATAGATCTCCTGACCGTCGCGAATGTAGTCAAGCATGGGGGTTACTCCGGGCGAGGCGCGCGAGTAGCGCGGCAGCCTCGTCGATCGTCTGTTGATTGGCGATGCAGCGGCCGAAGCCGGCGCTGCCGTCGCGTTGATAAATGTCGTAGCGGCCGGGCGCGGCCGCAAGCAGCGTGTACGGCGCGCAATGCGCGGCCGCGCAGGAACGTGGGCAGCCGCTCAGATGCACGTCGACGCCGGCGGGCAATTGCGCGGCGAGTTGCAGCGCGTCGGCCTTGGTGTCGGCGAGGCCTTTCGCGCAGCCGCTCGAACCGGCGCACGCGATCACGTGCGCGATGGTCTGCGCGGGGTCGCACGCGAGGCCGAGCGCGATCAGCCTGATGAGCACGGCGGGCACGGCCGACGTCGCGATATCGGGCAGCAGCACGCTTTGCCAGGGCGTCGCGTGCAGCATGCCGTTGCCGTACCGCTGCGAGAGCGCCGCGAGACGGCGCAACGTGCTCGCATCGAGCCGGCCGAGCGGCGGCTGACCGCCGACGTGCCAGAGTCCCGCGTGGTGCTGCGCGTGCGCGCCGAGGCGCAGCAGCGCGTCGGCCGCGCGTGGGCGTTGCCAGTGGCTGAGCGACGCGTCGCGCGCGAGCGGGAAATCGACGTAGCGCTGCGCGTGCCGCAGTACCGCGTCGGCGCTGTGCGTGGCGAGCAGGTCGCGCATGCGGGCCGCGTCGGCGGCGGCGAGATCGAGGAAGGTGTGCAGCAACGCGTGCACGAGCGCCGGTACGCGCGACGGCAGCACGGTGCCGAGCGCGCCGGTGCCGTTCGCGTTTTCGTTCGCGTTTCCGCTGGCGTTGTGATTGGCGTTGGTGCTTGCCTCGGTGCTCGCGTGGGCGGATGCATTGTTGGCGGCCGTATTGGCAGTCGCCGGCCCCGGACATCCCGCGAAACCGAACACGAAACGCACGCCTTCTTCGCCGATCGATGCCGCGAGCCACACGTCGTGCGGATGATCGAGCCGCGCGAGCCGTTCGCCGCCGTCGAGCAGCAGCGCGAATTTCGGCGACAACGCCGCGAAGCGCGGGTCGCCTTGCAGCAGCGCGAGCAGTTCGGCGCAGAGCGGTGTCGTGTCGATCAGCGCATGCGGATCGCGGCCGGCGGCGGGGCTGATCATCACGTTGCGCACGTCGTCGGCGGCACTGAGCGCGGCGGTGTCGGGCGAGTCGGCGTCGTTCGCCGCGGCGTAGGGCGATGCTGACGGCGATGCGACAGCGGAGACTTCGGCGGAAGCAGAGGAAGCAGAGGAAGCGGCAGAAGCGGCCGCAGACGCGACGCACGTGACCGACGCGAATGCCGAAGCCGGCCCGAGCCCCGCGCGAAGCAGCGCCGCGCTCAAAGCCGCTTCATGTCCATCGCGCACGCCGCGCAATTGCAGATTCGCGCGATTGGTCAGTTCGATCACGCCGTGCGCGTGACGCGTGGCGGCATCGGCGATCGCGTGGACCTGCGCGGCGCTCAGCACGCCACCGGGCAGCTTGATGCGGCAGATGCCGCCATCGCGCGCGGCGACGATGCGCACGAGTCCCGGACATGCGGAGGACCGCGACGTGGCGAGCGCGTGGGGCAAAACGTTGGAGGGCGAAGCTCGATTCAAGAGGACACCGGGTTTAGCGTCGCGCGACGGGCAGGGCTGCCGCATCGCTACATGCCGCCCGATGGGGACCGGCGTGAACCATGCGGCCGCAAAGCGCTTCGGGCTAACCGTGGGCAATCAAAGCGGCCATTATATCTTTACGGTCCGGCCGCAGCGCCTGTTTATCGGCGTGGCCCGCGGCTGGAGCGCGGCTGTGCCGGCGCTTACGCGGACGCTTCGATAGGCATGCCGCCGTGCCAGTTGTCGGCGGCGTCGTTGTTGCCGTGGCGCATGCCGTGTGCGCTCAGCAGCCGATACAGCGTGACGCGCGAGACCCCCAACTGCTGCGCGGTATCGCCGAGCTTGCCGTGATTGCGCAGCAGCGCGTGCTCGATCACCTGACGTTCGGCCGCCTTGCGCGCCTGGGCGAGCGTCGCCGGCGGGACTTCGATCTGCGCCGGCAGGCCGAGATCGCGCGCGGTCAGCATGCGGCCTTCCGACATCACGATCGCGCGGCGCACGCGGTTGTTCAGTTCGCGCACGTTGCCCGGCCAGTCGTAGTCGTAGAGCGCGGCGATCGCGTCGTGCGAAAAACCGCACAACTTGCGGCCGGCGTCATGTTTGAAGCGCTCGAAGAAATGTCCGGCGAGCAGCTCGATGTCCTTGCCGCGCGCGCGCAGCGGCGGCTCCTCGATCTGCAGCACGCAAAGCCGGTGATACAGGTCCGCGCGAAAGCGGTTGGCGGCGATCGCCGCCGGCAGGTCGACGTGAGTGGCCGAGATCACCCGTACGTCGACGTCGATCGCGGCGTTGCCGCCGAGCCGTTCGATCTGGCCTTCCTGGAGAAAGCGCAGCAGACTGGCCTGGCTTTCCAATGGCATGTCGCCGATTTCGTCGAGAAACAGCGTGCCCCCGATGGCGGCTTCGACACGTCCGATCTTGCGATGACTGGCGCCCGTAAAAGCACCGCGTTCGTAACCGAAAAGTTCGGATTGAAGTAATTGAGCCGGAATGGCGCCGCAATTCACGGCGACGAATGGCGCATCGCGACGCGGCGAGAGTTCGTGAATGGCCAGCGCCGTCAGTTCTTTGCCGGTTCCGGTTTCTCCGACAATAAGAATCGGCGCGTCGACGGTCGCGACCTTATGGATCATCCGGAATAGCGCGAGCATCACCTCACTCGAACCGATTATCTTGCTCTGTGCATTTTCATTCATTGCGTCATAGACGCAGCTCTCTCCGCCGCTCCATGCGCGAGGCATGGAGCGGGGTGTCAACCACGTTCGTGAATAAAGAAGCGCATGATAAAGCCATCCTAAATATATTAGAGCAATCATCCGATGAATTGATGTTCGAATTAATAAGTACCGGAGTTAATGATATTTACTAATTTTTACATATTTTACGACTGGAAACGCGAATATCTGATTAATAAGAATCCATGCCAGCTTTTTCTTTCTGATTAAATTGGATTCATATGTTGATCAGGTATTTTACCGGGATTGATTTAATTTTGCGTTGGCGACGATTTCATGAGGATAACGATTATTAGATGGAGAGTTTGTAAATAACGGCAAACTCGCTGCGATAGCGCAAGTCGTAATGCGCGATAGCCTGTGCGGCACCCCGCCAGCCGCGTCGCGGCGGTATCATGCGTGCTTTCAAAGCACGGGGACGCGCGCGCAAGGCTACAGGCTTGCGGTGGCGCGGCGCATCCGCTGCAAAGAGTCGACGACACGAATGAGGATGAATGCATGCCGGCATGGCTGACCGTGGTGGGCATAGGCGACGACGGCTTCGCCGGTTTGGGGCGGTCCGCGCGGCGTGCATTGCTGGGCGCGTCGGTGGTGTACGGCGGCGAACGTCATCTGGCGATGCTGCCCGCGCGGCTCGCCGCGCGCCGCGCTGCCTGGCCGCGACCATTCGATCTCGCGCCGCTGCTGGCCGAGCGTCCGCACGCGGTGTGCGTGCTCGCAAGCGGCGACCCGATGCTGTTCGGCGTCGGCGCGACGCTCGCGCGGCAACTGCCGGCCGATGAACTGCGGGTGCTGCCCGCGCCGTCGTCGCTGTCGCTCGCGGCCGCGCGACTCGGCTGGCCGTTGCAGGATGTCGTGACGGTGTCGCTGGTCGGACGGCCGCTGGCCACGCTAAACGCACATCTGCACGACGGCGCGCGGCTCTTCATCCTGAGCGCGGACGGCCGCACGCCCGCGGCGCTGGCCGAGTCACTCTCCGCACGCGGCTTCGGGGGGACCCGCATGAGCGTGCTCGAACATCTGGGCGGCGAGCAGGAGCGGCGCATCGACGGTCGCGCGGATCAATGGCCGGCCGGCGAGACGGCCGCGCTCAATCTGATCGCGCTCGACTGCCGCGCATCGGCGCAGGCGCCGCGTTTACCGCTGACCTGCGGTTTGCCCGACGACGCCTTTATCCACGACGGCCAGCTGACCAAACGCGACGTACGCGCGATCACGCTCGCGCGACTCGCGCCCGCGCCTGGCGAATTGCTGTGGGACGTCGGTGCGGGCAGCGGTTCGATCGGCATCGAATGGATGCGCGCGCATCCGACCTGTCGCGCGATCGCGATCGAAGCGCACGACGCGCGGCAACGCTTCATCGAACAGAATCGCGACGCGTTGGGCGTGCCCGGCCTGCAACTGGTGGCCGGCCGCGCGCCCGCCGCGCTGGAAGGATTGCCGGCGCCGCACGCGGTGTTTATCGGCGGTGGTGTGACTGCGCCCGGCGTGCTCGACACGTGCTGGGCGCGCTTGCGCGACGGCGGCCGGCTCGTCGCGAACGCGGTCACGCTGCAAGGCGAAGCGGTGTTGAACGCGTGGCGCGAGCAGCATGGCGGCACGCTGACGCGCATCGCGCTCGCGCAGGCGCAGCCGCTCGGCGGTTTCGATACATGGCGTCAGGCGTTGCCGATCACATTGCTCGACGTGACCAAGCCGGCAACCGCGCGCGCCGCAACGTGATGCGCGACGAGACGCCCGAACAGCCGGCGCCGCTGCGCAGCGGCTACACGACCGGCAGCTGCGCGACGGCGACCTCGCTCGCGGCCGCGCGATTGCTGCTCGCGGGCGTGGTCAGCGAAGTCGCGGAGATCGTGTTGCCGAAGGGCCAGCGGGTGCCGATGCGACTCACGTTCTGCCGGTTTGTCGCCGAAACCGAAGTTGAAGCCGAAACCGAAGCCGAGGCCGGGGAAGCACACGCTCAGACCGGCCGGATCGCCGAAGCGGGCACGCTCAAGGATGCCGGCGACGACCCCGACGTGACGCACGGCGCGCTCGTGTTCGCGCGCGTGCGCCTCGTGGCCGAGCCGGGCGTGCGGTTTCGCGCGGGGCCCGGCGTCGGCACGGTCACACGCGCGGGGCTCACGCTGCCGGTCGGCGAGCCGGCCATCAATCCGGTGCCGCGCCAGATGATGACGCGGCATCTCGACGAACTGGCCGCGCAACACGCGTATCGCGGCGGCTTCGAGGTGACGATCGGCATCGAGGGCGGCGAAGCGCTCGCGCTGAAAACGATGAACCCGCGCCTCGGGATTCTCGGCGGGCTGTCGATACTCGGCACCACCGGCATCGTGCGGCCGTTTTCGTGCTCGGCGTACATCGCGTCGATCCATCAGGGCATCGACGTCGCGCGCGCGAACGGCTACACGCATCTGGCCGCCTGCACCGGCAACGCGAGCGAAGACGCGATGCGCGCGCATTACGGTCTGCCCGATATTGCGCTGATCGAAATGGGCGACTTCGTCGGCGCGGTGCTGAAGCACATGAAACGCGCGCCGGTCGAACGTTTGAGTATTTGCGGCGGTTTCGGCAAGCTCAGCAAGCTCGCTGGCGGTCATCTCGATCTGCACAGCCGCAATTCCAGCATCGATCTCGAACAGCTCGCCACGTGGGCCGCCGCGCAGGGCGCCGACGACGCATTGCAGGCCGCGATGCGCGCAGCCAACACGAGCCAGCAGGCGCTCGCGCTGGCGCACGCGCAGCAGGTGCCGCTCGGCGATAGCGTCTGTCAGCGTGCGTTGGCGGTCGCGCGCGACATCGTGCCGGCGCAGGTGAGCGTCGAGATGTTCGCGATCGACCGCCAGGGCAAGCTGGTCGGAGTCGCGCGATGACGCGCATCCTGCTGCTCGGCGGCACCGGCGACGCACTGAAGATCGCGCGGCAACTCGGCCCCACGCACGTGTACAGTCTCGCCGGCCTCGGCAAGGTGCCCGACGATTTGCGCTGCGCGGTCCGCGTCGGCGGTTTCGGCGGTAGCGACGGGCTCGCGCGATACATCGACAGCGAACGGATCGGCCTCGTGATCGACGCGACGCATCCGTACGCCGCGCGGATCAGCGCCAACGCCGCGCACGCGAGCCGCGCGGCCGGCGTGCCGTGCTGGGCGCTGCGCCGGCCGGCATGGCAGCCGCGAACCGGCGACGACTGGCGCATGGTCGACACCTGGAACGAACTGGTCGATGCGCTGGCGCCGTTCCGTCGGCCGCTGTTGACGCTCGGGCGCGAACCGCTCGCGCATCTCGACGAGATTCCGCCGCATCAGTTCTGGACCGTGCGGGTGCTCGATGCGCACCCGGACACCGCGCGCTCGCGAACGCTGGCCGCGCGTGGGCCTTTCACGCTCGATGGCGAGCGCGCGCTGTTCGCGCTGCAGGCGTTCGACGTCGTGGTCAGCAAGAACAGCGGCGGCGGCGCGACCGAGGCGAAGCTCGAGGTCGCGCACGAACGTGGGCTGCCGGTCGTGATGCTGCGCCGGCCGACGTTGCCGGAAGTCGAGCGTGAATTCGTTAGCGTCGCCGAGTTGCTGAACGCGTTGCACGAGTATTCGCGCGACGCGGAACCTGAATAATTGGAGTCCTGAATGACGGTGTTTTTTATCGGCGCGGGTCCGGGCGACCCGGAGCTGATCACGGTGAAGGGGCAGCGCCTCGTGCGCAGTTGCCCGGTGATCCTGTATGCGGGTTCGCTCGTGCCGGCCGCTGTGCTCGAAGGGCATCGCGCGGAACAGGTGATCAATACCGCGGAACTCGATCTCGACCAGATCGTTGCTTTGCTCGCGGCCGCGCATGCGAAGGGCCAGCACGTTGCGCGCGTGCATTCGGGCGATCCGTCGCTGTATGGCGCGATCGGCGAGCAGATCCGCCGGCTGCGCGAGCTGAATATTCCGTACGAGATCGTGCCCGGCGTGACCGCGACCGCGGCCTGCGCGGCGGCGCTCGGCTGCGAGCTGACGCTGCCCGACGTGTCGCAGACGCTGATTCTGACGCGCTATGCGACCAGGACGTCGATGCCGGAGGGCGAGCAACTGGGCGATCTGGCGCGGCATCGCGCATCGATGGCGATTCACCTCGGCGTGCGGCATCTCGCGCGCATCGTCGACGAATTGCGGCCACATTACGGCGGCGACTGTCCGATCGCGGTGATTTATCGGGCGAGCTGGCCCGACGAGGAGAAAATCACCGGCACGCTCGACGATATCGTCGCGAAGGTGCAGGGCAGTGCGATCGAGCGGACTGCGTTGATTCTGGTCGGACGGGTGCTGGCGGCCGAGGGTTTCGCGGACTCGACGTTGTATGGGAAGGGGCCTTGAGAGTATTCAACCGGGCTGGATGAGTCGCCGCGCGCGGCTGCCGGGCCAATGGAAAATCCCGTTTGCGCGCCCTCGGGAAGCGCGCGGCGCGCCGCGCCGGCTTTTGCCATTTCCCCGCGCCGTTTTTCATCCCACGGAGCACGGCGCTTCACACCGCTCAGCGCTTCCACCGACTCCACTGCGGCGACCCGGACGAACCGGAATTCGGCCGGAATAGCGAAAAAAACCGTCTCCCAACCGTCTCCCAATCGTATCCAATTCGCATTTTTCCAAGTCTATCACTCTGATTTTTCTGCATTTAACAGAATTTATCAATCAATCCTGTTGGCATTAACATTACTTAACGGTTTGTTTTCGACTCTATCTCGATAATCAGCCCCAGGCGGTCGGATTGCGTGCCGCGTCATTGCGGAACCCGGTACACGATCTTAAGCACGGCAGTATTTATCGAAGAGGATAAGCATGAAACTCACGCGCCCGGACGTTCTTGCGCCAGCGCGTGCATCAGCAGAAAAGACCCGTTACGCGCGCTGTTCCATCGTGCTTTGGCTTCCTGACGATCTGGGCGATCGCTCTCGCCGGCTTGCCGATCGACGCGTCCGCGCTCGCGACGAGTATCCCGCGGCCGGCCAATACATTTCGATCGGAGAGGATCTTGATTAACTCTGACTCCAATACGTCGCCGACGCGTGACTGTGGTGACAGATGGCTGGATATGGTCGCGAAAATAACGAATATCGACGAAGTCGAGCGGCGATATCCGAGAGAGGTGGTTCGCGCGATCACCAGCGCATTCGTCGAGCGTATCCGCGAGGTGGTCGACGATCCGTCGGCGGTCTTCCAGTTGAGCCGCGGCTACGTGCGGGTCACGAATATGTTGAGCGACGGCATGAGCCTGTCGAAGACGAGTGCCTGCGTCGAAATTCTGCTCAAACATATTGCCGCGTCCAAAGGCGTGCTCTCGCTCGCGGCGATGGAGATTACCGTCGAGCGTCGAGACGGCGGCCCCCATACGAAGGTGATCAGAATTCCCGCGTCGGAAGCGAGCATGCATATCGCGCATGCGAGGCAGGTGCTGGATGCGATGGCTCAGGGGCATCTGGCGCTGGCGCGTCAGCCCGTTTTCAACGTCGACGAACAGGGCCGCTCGCTGTACGACGAATGCCTCGCGCGCGTGCTGTTGCCGGACGCCCATTGCGCGATGATGCCGGCCAGTTTCATTCCCAGCGTGGAACACGCGCAGCTGATGCACGAGTTCGACCAGATCGTCGTGACGTCGGTGATCGATCGACTCGTGGCCGATGAAACGCTGGTGCTGGGTTGCAATATTTCGGCGGGGAGCGCATTGATCTCGCCGTGGTGGATGATCATCTTCGACAGACTGAGGCGTCTGCCGGAGGTCGCCCATCGGCTGATTATCGAAATCACCGAAACCGCGCCTGTGGTGCCGCCCGGCGCGCGCGATTTCCTGCGCTATCTGCACGGGCTCGGCTGCCGGGTAGCGATCGACGATTTCGGTTCGCACTATGGCGTGCAAAACGCAATCCGGATCGGCGCGCCGGATATCGTCAAGCTGGACGCTTTCTTTTTGAGGGAAGCGAAGGACAGCACGCGCGGCGTCGAGCGGCTCCACAGTCTCGCCACTCTGGCGCGTCGGCTCGCGCACACCGTGATTATCGAAGGGATGGAAGATAGCGGAGGGCTGGAGATTGCGCGGCGCATTGGCTGCGAGTGGGCGCAAGGCTATCTGCGTAGCGAGGTGGAAAGCGCGATGATGCATCGACGCACGTCGTGACAGCCTCGTTAGCCGTACTGCAAATTTTGGTGCAGAGGTAGAGCAGGAACAACGAGAGGCAATTTTCGCCCGTGCAGGCTATTGCGGCCCGACCACATATCGACGATGATGCCGGTCCGGTGCCAACGCCCGGACCCATCACAACGGAAATACTGAACGTGGAAAAGCGCTTTTCGACACTCGCGGCGGCTTCGCTGATGGCCATGCTCCTGCTGCCCGCCTGCAGGACCGGCGCGGAGGCCGACGAAGAAAGCGAAGCGCCGTCCGATCCGGGCGGCGAGCGGGGCAGTATCCAGATCGAGATGCCCGAGCCGAAGTATGCGGCGGGGTCGTTCCACGGGAAAAGCCGTCGCGGCTGAGCGTTCACTTTATTGAGAATGAACGACCTTGCCCGGATGGCGATCCGGGCGCGCATGTCGACGCTCCTTGACGCACATCATGCCCGATGACAGTCGTGTGTCATAAAGACGACAACTCCCTTTGCATTTGTTTACGAATTCATGACGAGTCGCTATATTCCGCGCCACACGACGGAATAGACGCTTCGTTTCACTCACCCAGGCCACGCGCCTGACCGACTCGTCGACGTTCCGACGTTTCCGCCATCGATCGGCGGCTACCGCGCACACCGCGGTTGTCGCCGTGACCCGGTTCAGTTGCACCTTCCAGACACCGATCTCATTGCCGTGCCACCGCGTGCAGCGGTCGGACGCGCGTCGATATGCCGCTCGCGTCGCTTGCCGGGCCGGCCTCGCGTGGCGTCGACGACTACGCGTGGCACGGCAGTTCAAAGAAGAAAAAAGGAAACATGAAAAAAACGGTTCTTGCCGCCGCCATCCTCGGGGGCCTCGCGCTCGATGCCCATGCACAGAGCAGCGTCACGCTGTATGGCCTGATCGATGCCGGCATCAGCTACGTGAACCATGCCCGCACCGACACCGGCCATGGCAGCGTCGTCAAGTACGGCGAAGGCGTCGCGTCGGGCAACCGTTGGGGGCTGCGCGGAACCGAAGATCTGGGTGGTGGCCTGAAGGCGCTGTTCGTGGTGGAAAGCGGCTTCAACACCGGCAATGGCGCGATGCTGCTCGGCGGCATATTCGGCCGCCAGGCGTTCGTCGGTCTGTCGCAGAGAGGTGTCGGTTCGCTGACGTTCGGCCGGCAGTACTCGCTGTCGACCGACGTGCTCGGCGCCAACTATTCGAACGGCAGCCAGACCGTGGCCGGCAACTACGCGTACCGGATCAACGACGTCGATCAGTTGACGGCGAGCCGCGTGAACAATGCGATCAAGTTCAGCAGCGCGAATTTTTCCGGCTTCACGTTCGGCGCGCTGTATGGCTTCTCGAACCAGGCGGGCGCATTCGCGGGCGCGCCGGCCGGCGGCAACAGCGCGGCACCGCAAGCGGGCTCGTCGCGCACGTACAGCTTCGGTGCGAACTATGCGAACGGACCGTTGAGCCTCGGCACCGCCTATACCGACATTCGCTATCCGAGCCAGGCCGTACCGGCGTTTTCGACGACCATCGCCAATGTATCGATGGGCAACGTGCGCGACCTGCGTACCTTCGGCGCCGGCGCGCGCTATGCGCTCGGCGCGGCCACGTTCTGGGCGCTCTACACGAATACGCGTTTCGAAACGGTCACGGATGTGGCGACGACCTTCACCGCCTACGACGCCGGCGCAAAATACGCGTTCACGTCGGCGCTGACCGTGGGCGCGGGCTACACGTACATGCACCTGGGCGACGCCCACAGCGGCCATTGGAATCAGGGCAGTCTGAGCGTCGATTATTCGCTGAGCCGGCGCACCGACGTGTACGCGCTCGGCGTCTATCAGGTCGCGTCGGGGCGCAACGGCACCCAGGACGTGCAGGCGCAGATCGGCTCCACGCCGGTTTTCTTCGGCCCTTCGGGCGTGGGCGCGAACGACCAGTTGGCGTTTCGCGTCGGGATCCGGCATCGCTTCTGACGCGCCGGGTCCACATCCTTTCCTATTGCCGCGCGCGTGTTAGAGCCTGGGTGATTTCTGGCTGATGCCGGGTTGATTCCTGACTAACGCCGCGCCGGATTTCCCCGCAGTTGAGGCGCGAGCCGCTTGATCTCGTCGATCTGCGCGTGCGCGTCCTTCGCCAGCGCGCGGATCGGCGCGAACGCCGCCGCATCCAGCTCCTGCGGATGCGCGAGCAACACGGCCGCGAGCCGATACATCCGCCGGTTGTCGTCGAGGTAGCGCAGCATCGTCGCGCGTAGCGGCACGTAGCGCGAACCGGGCGGCAACGGCGCGCTTTCCACCTTCGCATACATCGCGTCCCACTCCGGCAGCAGTTGCGTGATGATCCGGTTCGACGCCGCGTCGCGTTCGATCTGCGAGGCGATCCGCGAGTGGCTCCACGCGATCACGTCGGCGAGGGTCTTCTTCTGCGCGGGCTGCAGTTCGATCAGCAGTCTGTCGAAGCTGGCTTCCTGAAGCCGGTCGGGGTTCAGATGCGTGAGCGGCCAGCTCAGCGCGGCGAGGAACAGCACCGCAGCCGTCGTGGCCGCGATCGCGCTCGGACGCGAACTGCGTTCGCGCGCCTCTTCGGTGAGCGGCCGCGCGAGCAGCGCGCCGATCAGCACGCCGCCGACGAGGCCGCCGAAGTGCGCGGCATTATCGACGCCGTGTTGCACTAAGCCGCGATACAGGCTGTACAGAATGAATACGAGCATCGCGCGACGGTTACGCGCCGCGAGCTCTGCGGGCAGTTCCTTGCGATAACGCAGCACGAAGGCGAGCAACGCGCCGGCCACGCCGAAGATCGCGCCGGACGCGCCCGCGCTGTTGACGCCCGGATGCATCAGGATGCTGACGATGCCGCCGCTGACGGCGGCGAACAGGTAAAGCGCGAGAAAGCGCAGGTTGCCGTAGAGCCGCTCGGTCGTGCGTCCGAGCAGCAATAACACGACCATGTTCGACAACAGATGCGGGAAGCCGATGTGCACGAACGCGCCGGTCAGCAGACGCCAGGGCTCGCCGTCGAGCGTATACGGCGCGAAGTTCGAACCCCACGCGACCAGCGCGGCGGGATCCGGCCGCAACGCATTCGCGCCCGTCGCGCACATCGCGATGAAGATCGCGAAGTTCAGCGCGATCAGCGCATAGGTGACTCACGGCAGCGGCGTCAGCTCGACGAGCCGCTGCGGGAACGTGTTGAGCGCGACGCGCTCGGCGGCGAACGCGGGCGTCATCTGCGCGGGCAATCGTTCGACGATGCGCCGAACGTCGTCGACGTGGCGGGTTTTCAGCGTGACGCGTTGCACGTCCTGCGGCGTCACGTGCAGGTCGAAGCCGATCCGCCGCCCGTGAAACTCGATGTCGAAAATATCGCTGCGATAAAAGCTGCGCGGCTCGCTGCCATTCGATCGGCATAACGTGACGAAGTCGCCGTTGATCGACAGCGTGCCTTTGATGCCGAATCCATGGCGAAGCGTGGCGGTGCGGCCCGGCCGGCGTGGCCTGACCGCATAACGCACGCTGAATACCGGGGCGCGGTCCGCGTGTCCGACCGCGGCCTCGGAGACGCTAGTGGCGTAAGGGGGCAGCCCAGCAGCGCGATCCGACGCTCCGAAGCCAGGTTCGACACGATCCATGTGATCGCCTTCTCTCGTTGTGTTGTTTGTGTTGTTCTTGTACTAGTGTTTTTCTTGCCCTCGTAGGCGTGGCGCCATTCTGATTCGGGCGGCTGTTTATTTCAAGTGAAAGGAATTGTGGCGACCTGTCGCGCATAATCCGATGCGATACAGCGCGCGAAATTCCCAAATTCCGCAAGTTCTGCACTGCAGCGCGGCGCGAACGCCGCTATCGTGGCGTCATCATGAAGCCCAGCACCGAACGTGATTACCGTCGACGGATCGCTCGCGTAATCGAGGCCATTCTGGTCGATCCCGGCGCGCCGCATACGCTCGACAGCCTCGCCGCCGTCGCGCATCTGTCGCCGTATCACTTCCACCGGATTTATCGCGCGCTGATGGGCGAGAGCGTCGTCGAGACGGTCAAGCGGCTGCGGCTCGCGCAGGCGGCGCAGCGTCTGACCGATGCTGCGCAGGTGACCGCCGTCGCGCACGATGCCGGCTACGACAGTCCGCAGGCTTTCGCGCGTGCGTTTCGCGATTTCACCGGCGTGTCGCCGAGCGAGTTCCGGGCGCGGCAGCGGTTGCTGGTTGGGCATCCGCTGGTCGGGGCGGCGTCGGTGCGGTCTCCGACGGCGGGCTCGGCAGGTTCGGCTGCTTGCGATGCCGCGCGGCGGCAGGCGGTGCGGATGAACGGGGCGACGCAATACGAAGGAACAGGCGAGGGTAGCGCGAGCGATTCGCGTCCCAACGTCGATGAAACCGCCGCTACCGCAGCGTCATGCGTCGAAGTCGTCGAATTGCCGCCGCTCGACGTGCTGTGCCTGCATCACGATGGCCCGGTCGCGACGATCGGCCAGACTTTTCGCACGCTGATGACGACACTGCGCTGCGAGCAGACTCCGCTGGCGCCGCAGCGGATCGGCATCTGCGCGCGCGATGCGGCGACCGGCGGCTTTCGCTATCGCGCGGGTGTCGTCGCGGGATGGGGCGACGAAACGGCGCGCGTCGAATCACCGGAACACATCGAGCCATTGCGGCTCGAAGGCGGCCTGTATGCGGTGCATCGGCTGATCGGCCCCTATGCGCTGATCTCGCCGACCTTCCGCGCGCTCAACAGCGGTTGGCTGCCACGCAGCGGTTACCGGCGCGATCGGCGGCCGGCGCTCGAGCTGTATCGCAGTTCGCCCGATCCCGGCGCGCAACCCACCTGCATCACCGATCTGCTGATTCCCATTCGGGAGGACTAATCATGTTGCGTCGAAGCCGTAGCGCGCTGTCGTGCGCGTTGGCCTTGTCGTTGTCGATTGCGCCGTCGGCGGCATGGTTGTCGATGTCGATGTTGTTGCCGGTATCGGCGTCGCTGGCGCTGTCCGCACGCGCGAATGCCGAAGCCGCGCCGTCCGGTTGGCACGTCGGCGAAACGGTCCGCGTGTTCCATCCGAGCGCGTCGCGTCATTGGCGTGGCGCGCAAACCGAGGCGCTGGTCACGCGCATCTGGTATCCGGCCGACGCTACGCAGCCCGAGACCGCGCACGAGATCGGCGCGCCCGGCCATCCGATCTTCCTCGGCCATGCGGCCGCCGACGATGCGCCGCTGTCCGCCGCCCACGCGAAGTACCCGTTGCTGCTGTTATCGCATGGCACCGGCGGCAGCGCGGACAGTCTCGACTGGCTGGCGGCGTCGCTGGCCGCGCAGGGGTACATCGTCGCGGGCGTCAATCATCCGGGCAACAATGCGCTGGAGCCGCTTACGCGCGACGGCTTCATGCTGTGGTGGGAGCGCGCGACCGACGTCAGCGAAGTGCTCGACGGCATGCTCGCGGACCCGCGACTCGGCCCGCATGTCGACGCGACGCGGATCGGCGCGCTGGGCTTTTCGCTCGGCGGCTATACGGTGCTCGAACTTGCGGGCGCGCGCACCGATGTCGCCGCATTCGAGCGCTTCTGCACGTCGCCGGCCGCCGACGCGATCTGCACGCCGCCCGAAGCGGCGAAACTTCCGCACGCGCCGGGCGCGTCCGCGCTCACGCTCGATGCGCTATCGCCGGCAACGAAGGCCTCGCGCGCGCGTTCGGGCGATTCGTATCGCGACCCGCGCATCAAGGCCGTGTTCGCGATCGCGCCCGCGCTCGGCGAGGCATTTGATCCGAACGCCTTCGCGGAGGTGACGATTCCGGTCGCGCTGCTCGCGGGCGAGGCCGACGTGACCGCGCCGGTGAATACGAACATTCATCGCATCGCGGGCTTCATGCCGCGGGCCTCGGTGACGATGGTGCCGGGCGCCTCGCACTACACGTTCATGGACGTGTGCGAAGCGGCGGTCATCGAGCGGCTCGCGACCATCTGCCGGGACGGTCCGGGTGTCGATCGTGATGCGGTGCATGCGCAAACCGCGGTACAGGTCCGCGATTTCTTCGCGACGACATTGGCGGCGGGTGCGTAGCGGCGACGCGTTTGCGTGCCGTCGTTGACGAGCGATGAGCGGGCGCGCGGACCACGCGCTCGCAGCTTTTTCCTTCTGCGTTACGTGGTTCGATCTGCTAGCGGCGATAGCACGTCGAGCGGCACTTTCTTATCTTCGCCACCGGGTCTGAGCATCGACGCCAGCGCGAGCAATCCGACCACGCACAGCACGATAGCGATCACCGCTTCAATCGCGATCCTCGCAATCGAAGCTACCAAAACCACCAACGTCCTCACCGCAACGATCAACAATCCGCCGATGAAGATCGGCGGCCACCACTCATGAAGGGCGTAGTATCGACGTGTCGAGCGCGTTCGACGGCTGCTCCGAGGAAGCGTTGCCGCACCGCATCGACAGGGCCGCGCGTGGCGGCTGCGATGAAGTCGGTACGCAGCGGAGCCTGCGCGAGTGAGGTCCGATCGGTCGCGCGGATGCGGCCGGTTTGGCACGACGGTTGCGTAGTCAGGATTCCCTTTGATACATGGAGGACCATTATGAGGATCGAATTCACCGGACGCCGGGAAGTGGTGGCAGCCGCGCGCGTCGCCTTCGAGGCCAATGTGGACGGGGCGGGCGTATGGTGCAGCGTGTCGCTCGACGCGCTCAACGATCATTTCGGCAATGGCAGTCCGTCGGCTCACGATCTGGTGGGGACCTTCGAGGCGAATCGCGCGCGCATTGAAAATGCTACGCGACGCGTGCTCGAACGCAACGGAGGGCAGTCCGTGGAACTCGAAACGCGCGACTTCGACTAGTCGACGCGGTGGCGCGAACGTGTGCCGTGACGGTGCGCATGCGTTCGCCACTTCTCCAGAATCGACAACAATCCGTTCGATGCGCAGCCGTTATTCGTCCGTAAGGTAGCGCCTATATTGAGTGACACCAGCGGTGCAGCACGTGTAGCACGACAAAGCGTAGTGCCGCGGATCCTCAATTACTGGAGCTTGTTTCATCATGAAGTGTTTGTTCAAGGCCGCCGTCATCGGTATGTCCATCGCTGCTTCGGCCGCGGTTTTCGCGCAATCGAATGTCCCCCAATCGAATGCCCCCCTCACGCGTGCACAGGTGCGCGCGGAACTGATCCAGCTCGAGCGCAACGGCTATCACGTCGGCGACGGCGACGAAGCGCATTATCCCGAAGCGATCCAGCAGGCCGAAGCGCGCGTGGCCGCGCAGAACGCCGCTGCAAAAAGCGCCGCTGCGAACGCGTACGGCGGCGCGGCACCGGCGGCATCGCAAGGCGGTCAACCGGCTGCGGCACCCGCGCGCTGAGATCGTTCGTTGCACGGCGAGTCGGTTGCGAATCCATGGGCAGTGAGCCGGCGATGATTCGTGCTGCGGGCAGCGCTGGAAAGGACTCTTCCACGCTAGCGTCTATATCCGCTTCACCCCCACCGCTACAGTAGCAATGCCCGCATCGTCTCCGGTGTGAGCGAGAGAGTTGGCCCCGGCTGGCAGCAGCCGGGGTTTTTTTTATGCACGTTTTATGCACGTTCATGCGCGTACGTCGATGGATGTCGCGGTGCCTTTGCGCGCCACGATTAGCACGACGATTCGCGCGACGATCGGACGGCTGCGGTATAGTCGCGGCAACCAATAAATCGTCTCTTCGCTTCTCTGGAGAATATCGTGCAGGAAATCATCGAAGGTTTGATCCGCTTTCAACGCGAGGTCTTTCCTCAGCAGAGTGCGCTGTTCAAGCGTTTGTCGACCGCACAGAGCCCTAGCACGCTGTTCGTGACCTGTTCGGATAGCCGCGTGGTGCCGGAACTGCTCACGCAGACCGAGCCGGGCTCGCTGTTCGTGATCCGCAATGCGGGCAATATCGTGCCGTCGTACGGACCCGAGCCGGGCGGCGTGTCGGCCACTGTCGAATACGCGGTGGCGGTGCTCGGCGTGCGGGACATCGTGATCTGCGGTCACTCGAACTGTGGCGCGATGACCGCGATTTCGAGCTGCACGAATCTCGAACACATGCCGGCAGTTGCGAGCTGGTTGCGTCACGCGGATGCGGCCAAGGCGATCAACGCATCGCGCCACTACTGCTCGGATGCCGAGCGTCTCGCCGCGCTGGTCAAGGACAACGTGATCGCGCAGCTCGGCAATATCCGCACGCATCCGTCGGTGGCGGTCGGGCTTGCGAACAAGACGCTGCGTCTGCATGGCTGGATCTTCAACATCGAAAGCGGCGAGATGCTCGCGCTCGACGGCAAGACAGGTAACTTTTTGCCGCTCGCGGAAAATCCGGAAATTTATGCCGTCTAAGCGGTACTAAAACGGTACTAAAGCGTGCGACGCGCAATCGATGCGCGTCACTCGCGAACCGTACGTTGAATGAAAAACGCGGCGCACCGATTAAGCGGTGCGCCGCGTTTTTTTTAGGCCGCCGGTTCTATCAGCTTGATGTCACCAGCGAATCGGACGGCACGATCTTCAGCGTGTCCGGGCTCTTCGCGGCCGGGTTCGACCACAGCAGGTGCATGCTGGCCGCGCCGCTGCCGTGCACGTACTCGACCTTGATCGACGCGCGCTGGTTCGCTGCGAGATGCACCTTGCCGCTCGCCGTGCCTTGCGCGGTGCTCGTCTTGTCGATCACCCTGGTGCCGTTGATCCACAGACGCGCGACGTTGTCGCTATCGATCGAGAACGTGTAGTTGCCTTCCTGCGTCGCCTTGATCGCACCGGTCCAGCGCACGCCGTAGTTGGTCGCGTTGATGCCGGCCGACGCGTCAGGCGAGTCGGTGCCGCGTTCGGTGTTCAGATCGAAATCGATCAGCGGTGTAATCGACGTTTTCACCGGCGCCGCGGCGAAGGTCGGGTCGTTGTAGTACGCGACCTGCAGCACCGGCAGCTTGACGTCGAAGCCGCCCGTCAGCGCCTGGGTCTCCGAGGTTTGCCACGGATGGCCGTCCGGGTAGATGGTCCCCTGGAACGGCGTCGCCGGTTCGACCGTCGCGGGCGCGTCCGGCACCTGGCCCCAGTGGAAGCGCGTATTGGTGCGGCCGATCATCAGCTCCCACACGATAAAGCCCGTGCTGCCGCCGTAGTTCGCGACGATGCCCGGCATCGTTTGACCCGCGGTGCCTTCGAAGCCGCGTTGCAGCGTCTCCGAGTTCAGCGCGCTGATGCTGCTGCCGTTCACCGGACCCGTGTACGGATTGCCATACGGATGGAACGCGTAGAAATCGGAAAAATAGCTGCCTTCGTCTTCCTGCACCTGCGGCGCGTTGATCGGCTGCGTCGCGCCCGCGTTGAGGATCGCGATGCGCGCATCGTTCATCAGCACCGCGCGGGTGTTCTGCAATGAGCCGTTACCGCTGCAGCCGGGCTCGTTCATCGTCTCCCAGAAGATGATGCGCGGGTCGTTGCGATGCGGCGCGACGAAGTCGGTGATATAGCTCGCGAGGCTCTGCTTGTAGGTGATCGACGAGTTCGCGGCGCTCGGCTGGAAATACGCCTGCTCGACCGGCGTGCCCGGCGACTGCACCCAGCGGCTGTTATGCACGCCCCAGACCGGCGCGGCCTGCGGGCCGTACTGCGGATTCGCGTCCCAGCAGTCGTCGTAGAAGATCGGCGAGACCTTGATGCCGTGACGCGCGGCGATCTTCAGCAGGTTCTCGAATTTGCTCAGGAATGCGACGCGATCGTTGGCCCACACGAGATAGTGCAAATACACGGCGATCGTGTTCATGCCGTAGGTCTGCGCATAGGTGAGCTCGCGGTTGACGATCTCGGGATCGTAGTTCTCCCAGAAGTCGATCGCGTTGACCGCGTTGGACGGCGTGTAGACCGCACCGACCACCTTCGAGAAGTCGTAGGCGGGCGAAGTCACGGTCGGATAGGTATGGATCGTGATGTTGCTGAACGACGCGCCGACGCCGAAGCGCCGCAGCCCGAAGCTGCCTTTCTGGAATGTCGCGGGCAGCGCGTTGGTCGCGTCGTTGACGCTGATCACGCGCTGGCCGTCGAGGTCGACGAGGATCGCGTTGCCGCTCGTCGTTACCTTCAGATGATGCGTGCTGCCGCCGACCACCGAGGCGACCGGGTACTGGATGAAGTTGGTCCAGTTGTTGTTCTGGCGGCCCACCACGACCGTGTGCGTGCCGGTGTCGAGGCCGACGTAGTAGCCAGTCAGGCTGTCCGGGCCGCCGGCGGTCGGGTTGGTCGTGCGCACGATGAAGCCCGCGTTGGCGGCGCCCGTGCCGACTGGCGCGCTGACGGTCAGGTCCGCTTCGTACGACGCGGTCGCGTAGGTGCCGGCGAGTGCCACGGCCTTGTCGCCGGCGCCGGTGCCATTGGCGGGCGGCGCGTCGATCACGATCGTCGATGCGTTGCTGCCCGGGTGCCACGTGCTCGCCGAGCCCGGCGCGAGATAGCTGGTGAAGTCGCCGAACGACAGCGTCGTAGTCGACACCGGCGAGGGCGCCGCGGGGGGCGTGTAGGGCGCCAGGTTCAGCGTCGGATCGGCGATCACGAGCGGCGGGGTGGTCGTCTTCATGCCGACCGGGATCGCCTTCGCGGCCTTGAACTCTTTCTGTACGTCGGACGCGTCGACCTGCGCCGCGGAGGCGGCAGAAGCGGTCGAGGCGGATGAGGCCGCGGTCGCGTCGATCGCATTGACCTGCTTGTCCGCGCTCGTCGCCGGATTCGACGAACCGTCGTTGCCACCGCATGCGCTCAGCATCGCGAGCGTCGCCAGCACCATGTAATTGCGCACCTTCTATCTCCTGAGGTCCCCGTTTAGTTGATGGTCATAATTATTATTAAAAACACCTACGGCCAGACTCGCAGAGCGGGATTCTGCGATCAGGTAGAAATCGATATGAATAATATTATTAGTTTCGGCGGGCTGTATCGGTGAATACCCGGCATTGTCAGGAAAGGCGGCGGCGGGGTCGGTGGGGGCGTATGCGGCGGCGGATCATGTCCAATGAATAAATCGACGTGCGACCTGGGAAAGCCAGGCAGGTAACGGAAAAGGTACGGGCATAATCGACGTTCCTCACCGCCCCCACCCGAACACCACCATGCCGCCTGTTGCCGCCGTCCGCTCAAGCGTCGTGCCGTTGCGCAGCGTCGCGCTGATCCTTGTGTCGATGTTCTGCTTCGCGCTCGTCGATGCATTGGCGAAGTCGCTTGCGCTGGCTTACCCGGCCAATGAAGTCACGTTTTTTCGTATGCTGTTCGGGCTGTTCCCCGCAGTGGCGATGTGTTTGCGCGGCGAGCCGCTCGCCGAGCGTCTGCGGCAACTGGACGTGCGCGGCCAGACCCTGCGCGCGCTGACGCTACTCGGGGCGTCGGGACTGTTCTTCGCGGGGTTGCCGTATATGCCGCTTAGCGAGGCGGTCGCGATCGTCTATTCGGAGACCTTGCTGGTGATCGTGCTGGCGCCGCTGCTGCTGAAGGAAACGCTGAAGCCGCGCGATGCGCTGGCGGCCGCGATTGGCTTCGCCGGTGTGCTGTTCGTAGTGCGCCCCGACGGCTCGCATTCGAGCTGGCTGGGGCCGGCGTTGCTGATCGCGAGCGCGTTATGCGGTGCGCTGTCGATCATCCAGATCAAGCGCATCAAGGCCAGCGACGATTCGGGCGTGACCGTACTGTATTTCACGATGGTCGGCACGCTGGTGATGAGCGTGTCGCTGCTGTTTGCGTGGCGCACGCCGTCGTTCGAGGCGCTCGCGATCATGGCCATGCTCGGCGTGTTCGCGACCGCCGGCCAGCTACTGATGACGATGGCTTTCCGCCAAGCCGACGCGGGCGCGCTCGCGCCCTACAACTACACGAGCATTGTCTGGGCGGCGCTATTCGGCTATCTGGTGTGGGGCGAAACGATCGGCGGGCTGTCATTGTTCGGGATCGCGCTGATTGTCGGCAGTTCTATCGTGGTGGCGATGCGCGGCAAGCCGGAAGAGGGGCCGCTGGTGTAACCGTTAAGCCGCGCTGGGCGCGACCGGGATGGAGGGCAACACGACCGGCCATTTCGGACACACCCACGGCCAGATCCGCCGATTCGTCGTGTGATACGCGGAAAGCGAAGACTCGCGGCTGCGGATTCGCTCACACTCCGTGATGAGTCGGTCGACTTCGCGAGCGGCCGTGACGGTGGCATTCGACGCGGCGGCGCGAGCGGCGCTTTCATGCATCCGGGCGGCTGGGCAGCGGTGGAATCGCGCGTCGACTTCGTACGTCGGCTCAAAAGAACAGAGGGAGCCAGTCTTGTACAACGAACCCATCATGGCGGTGTGCACGGGTCTTGTCGTCGGCGCGGTGGCGCTTGGGGCGTATGTGTCGCAGTCGGAAGGCGGTTGGTTGTCGGCCGACGAAATCAGCCGCATCGAGGCCGCGAGCATCCGGGCGAACGCAGCGTCAGGACGGATCGGCAGTCTCGATGAAACGATGCCGGACGACCAGGCGCTGCGCAGGAGCGCGCTGCGCAACGACCTGAACGCGATCAGCCCGCTGCAGCCGGGTGAAGGCGTCGATACCCGGCTTCCTCAGATACAGCCGGGCGATGCACGGCCGGCGCCGCAGACGACGAGCCAGCCGTCGCCGCCGACGACAAAACCGAAGCGAACCCAAACGGCGAAGAGCGCGCATTCGCGCGAGAGCCGCGCGGTGCTGCGCGCGCAGGTGAGAAGCGCGGCTGTCCTCGCGAAGAAGCCGCGATCGGCGCAAACGGTGGGGGCGGTTTCAGGGGGAACGTCAGGGGGCACATCGGGATCCAGCTCGGGATCGATCTTCGGCGTGGACCGTGCGTGGCTGCTGAACAGTCGCGGGCTGCACTCCGTCGAAGCCGGCAACGCGCCGAAAACCCGCGCGCAGGTCCGCGCGGAACTGGCCCGCGCCCGCGAGGACGGCAGCATGCCGGCGTTCGGCAATCCCAATCCGATGGGGCCGGCGGGCGCGCCGAATCAGCGTTTCGCGGAACGCCCGTAGGTGGCCTGAGGCTGCGTAAGTGCTAGCCGAGTGCCGTCTGAGTCTCGCCTGAGTCCCTCCTGACTTGGGTTCCACCTGAGTACCAGCCAGGCGCCCCCCAAGCCCCCGAGCACCTCAGCGCAACGACGCGGCGAGCCGCTTGAAGGTCGCGTCGTCGGTGCGATCGAACGCGAGCGGCGTGACCGATACGCGTCCCGCCGCGATGGCCGCCGTCTCGCTGTCGGGATCGTTGGCGTGTGCGCCGCGCTGAAAACGCAGCCAGTGATAGGGGATCCCGCGCGGGTCCATCTCCGCCTGCACATCGATCCCCTCGACGAGTCCGACGCCCTGGCGCGTGAGCGTCAGCGGACGGGCGTCGGCGGCGTCGACGTCGGGGAAGTTGATGTTCAGGCAGGTCGGCGCCGCATGCTCGATCGCGAGCAACTGACGGATCACGCCGGGCGCGAGCGTGCGCGCGGTGTCCCAGCGCACGCGTTCGCGATCGCGGAAGGTCTGGCTCAGCGCGAACGACGGCAGCCCGAGCAGCAGACCCGTCATCGCCGCGCCGACGGTGCCCGAAAACATCGTTTCGATGCCGAGATTGGCACCGCGATTGACGCCCGACAGCACCAGCGACGGCGGCGTCTCACGCATCAGATGGCG
The DNA here is from genome assembly GCF_012927125.1 of Paraburkholderia antibiotica. Taxonomy (GTDB): domain Bacteria; phylum Pseudomonadota; class Gammaproteobacteria; order Burkholderiales; family Burkholderiaceae; genus Paraburkholderia; species Paraburkholderia antibiotica. Next base: position 18,742 of record NZ_JABBFZ010000029.1, on the reverse strand, counting down.
CACGCCCATCACCACGCAATCGCCGGGCGTGCCGCTCACGCCGAAGCGGCGCTCGCCCTGACGGCTCACGCGCAGCGGCGAATGCAGGCTGATCGAATGCGAGGTACCGCTCTGGTCGTGTTCGGGCGCGACCACCCAGACTTCGTGCGCGAGTTCCGCGGCGACCGCTTCGAGCACGGCGAGCCCGGGCGCGTCGATGCCGTCGTCGTTGGTCAACAGCACACGCGGCAACTTGGATTCGTAGGCGGACATCGCGTCAATTTCCTCTAGTGTGGAATATGAATAGGGACGCCCATTATCCGGCTTTCGTCCGACGCGGGTACGATGGCAGGGACGCTTCACCTTTGCGCCTCCGAGCCGGACCGACCACCATGCAGATAGAGCCGTTTGAGATTGCCATCGCTGATCACGAACTCGACGATCTACGCCATCGTCTGCGCGCGACCCGCTGGGCGCCGGCCACGCCCGCGCCCGCCTGGCAGCAGGGCGCCGACTCCGCGTGGTTGCGCGAACTGGCGAGCTACTGGGCGGGGCAGTTCGACTGGCGCGCGGCCGAACGCAAGCTGAACCGCCTGCCGCAATTTCTCGCCGACGTGAACGGCCAGACCGTGCACTTCGTGCATCGGCGCGGCGCCGGCCACGCGCCCGGCTTCAAGCCTTATCCGCTCGTGATCACGCACGGCTGGCCCGGCTCGTTCTTCGAGTTTCACGCGCTGCTCGATCAGCTATGCGACCCGGCCGCGTTCGGCGCCGATCCCGCCGATGCGTTCGACGTCGTCACGCCGTCGCTGCCCGGCTTCGCGTTTTCGCCGGCGCCCGCGCAGGCAGGCATGTCGGCGTTTCAGGTCGCGGACCGGTGGGCAACGCTGATGCGCGGCCTCGGTTACGAGCACTTCGGCGCGCAGGGCGGCGATCTCGGCGCGGGCGTATCGATCGCGCTGGCCGTGCGTCATCCGCACGCGGTCGACGGCATCCATCTGAACTTCCTGCCGAGTTCGTACGAGCCCGCGACCGATGCGGACCGGCAGCCGCTGACGCCCGACGAGCAGGACTATCTGCGTGAAAAGAACGACTGGGCCGCGCTCGAAGGCGGCTATGCGCATCTGCACGGCACCAAACCATTGACCGTGGCGGCGTCGCTGAACGATTCGCCGCTCGGGCTCGCCGCGTGGATCGGCGAGAAGTTTCGCGCGTGGAGCGATTGCGGCGGCGACATCGAGCGGGTGTTTTCGCAGGACGAGTTGCTCACCAATATCTCGCTCTACTGGTTCACGCAGTGCATCGGCCCGGCAATGCAGATGTATTGGGAGAATCGTCTGCAGCCGATGCGTTTCGCCGACGGCCAGCGCGTCGACACGCCGCTCGGCTTCGCGCGATTTCCGAAGGAGATCAATCATCCGCCGCGCAGTTGGCTCGAACGGACTTTCAACGTCGTGCAATGGAGCGACATGCCCGAGGGCGGCCACTTCGCGGCGATGGAACAGCCCGCGTTGCTGGCGGCCGAAATCCGCAAGTTCTTCAGGCCGTTGCGGGCAAAAGGGGGTTGAGTGCGGACCGAGTGCGGGGGCCGCACAAGCGGTCGCTAGCAGCGACACATAGCAGCGCGGCATGTGCAAAAAACGCACAACAAGTACACTCAAATCTGTAGCCGCAATTGTTACAAATCGATGCAAATGTCAATTCATCGCGCACTAGAAAATCACCACAACCCTGCCAGATAAGGACTTCGCGCCTTAGACGTGGAACCAATTATTAAATATCGTCAGGTCGAGTGGAAAGCGCGGCATCGACACGTATGATCGATTCATCATTCATAACGTATCGGGCTGCTGACAGCCTGTGCGCCGCCCAAAAAATAGCCCCTCCCCGCCAATTCCTCCTCCCTCGAGGCGAGCTGGCGTGCCATTGGGACCCGCGATACCCGGCGGGCAAGAGGCTCCGGCGCAGTACCTGTCAAGGCGGGCGTCAGTAAAGCCGCAGCAGGAGAACCAGAGCAATGCAGAAAGTTAAAGCCTACCCGAGGCGCGTGATCTATTTCACGCGCGATCCCGCACCGCAATTGCTGGCGGATATCCAGAAACGCGATTGGGAAGTCGAGGTGATCGACTCCGTGCACAGCGTGCGCAGCGCCGTGCAGGACGGCGCGCCAGCGGGCGGTCTTGTCGATCTCGCCAGCGTGCTCGAATTGCACGACGCGAGCGCGCTGCAGACCTGCCTCGCGCTGCCGAACGTCGGCTGGGTCGCGATGGCCGAAACCCCGCAACTCGATGACCCCACCACGCGCCGCCTCGTGCGCGACTACTGCTTCGATTACGTGACGTTGCCCGCGGCCAATACGCGGATCGTCGATACCGTCGGCCACGCGTGCGGCATGATCTCGCTCGGCGAGCCCGCGTTTCTCGATACGTCGAGCGCCGAAGGCGAAATGATCGGCACCTGCGAGGCGATGCTCGCGCTGTTCCGTTCGGTCCGCAAGGTCGCGGTGACCGATGCGCCGGTGTTCATCTCCGGCGAATCGGGCACCGGCAAGGAGTTGACGGCCGCGGCGATTCACGCGCGCTCGGCGCGCCGCAACGCGCCGTTCGTCGCGATCAATTGCGGCGCGATTCCGCCCTCGCTGTTGCAGTCGGAGCTGTTCGGCCACGAGCGCGGCGCGTTTACCGGCGCGAATCAGCGGCGTATCGGCCGCGTCGAGGCGGCTAACGGCGGCACGCTGTTTCTCGACGAAATCGGTGATCTGCCTTACGAGAGCCAGGCGAGTCTGCTGCGCTTCCTGCAGGAAAATACGATCGACCGGCTCGGCGGCGAGTCGTCGATCAATGTCGACGTGCGCATCATCTGCGCGACCCACGTCGATATGGAAGCCGCGATCGAAGCGGGGCGCTTCCGCTCGGACCTGTATCACCGGCTGTGCGTGCTGCGTATCGACGAGCCGCCGCTGCGCGCGCGCGGCAAGGACATCGAACTGCTCGCGCTGTACGTACTCGAGCGCTATCGCAAGGACGCGAGCCGGCGGCTGTACGGTTTCTCGCCCGACGCGATCATGGCGATGCACGGCTACGACTGGCCCGGCAACGTGCGCGAGCTGCTCAACCGCGTGCGGCGCGCGATCGTGATGTCGGAAGGGCGCACGATCACCGCCGAGGATCTCGAACTGTCCGCGTATGCGACGACGTCTACCGCGACGCTGGCCCAGGCGCGCGAAGCCGCCGAGCGCCAGGCGATCGAAATGGCGCTGCTGCGTCACCGCGGACGGTCGAGCGACGCCGCGCGCGAGCTCGGCATTTCACGCGCGACGCTGTACCGGCTGATCGCGGCGCACGGCATGCGCTACGGCGAAGAGAGCGAAGTGCAGCACTGAGCCGCCCCACCCGAAAAATCACCCGCCGCGCGGGAATAAAACCCGCGCGACACCAGTCTTGCCTCACGAACCCGGTCCGGTGGCCGGTTCTGCGAATCTTCATCGTGAGGTCATCATGTCGTCCCATTCTTCCTTCGATCCGGCGCGACGCGGCGCGCTGAAATGCCTGGCATTCGGTGGCCTCGGCACCGTGTTCATGCTGTCGGGCGGCGTGCTGACGCCGGTCGAACTGGCGCTTGCCGCCGACGCCAAAACCGCGCCTGCGGCCGGCGTGCCGCTGTTCCTGCAGATCAGCGACACGCATATCGGTTTCAACAAGGAAGCGAATCCCGACGTCGCGGGCACGCTGAAACAGACGATCGACTTCGTCAACGCGATGCCGGCGCGCCCGCCGCTCGCGATCCACACCGGTGACATCACCCATCTGTCGAAGGCCTCGGAGTTCGATCTGGCCGCGCAACTGATGTCGGGCCTGAAAATCCCCGAGCTGCACACGGTGCCCGGCGAGCACGACGTCACCGACGGCCCCGGCACCGAGTACTTCAACCGCTTCGGCAAGGCCTCGGATAACCGCGGCTACTACAGCTTCGATCACCAGGGCGTGCACTTCGTCGGTCTCGTCAACGTGATGCACTTCAAGCCGAACGGCCTCGGCGGTCTCGGCGACGAACAGCTGGCGTGGCTCGAAAACGATCTGAAAGGGCGCTCGTCGAGCACGCCGGTCGTGGTGTTCGCGCACATGCCGATGTGGACGATCTACGAGCCGTGGGGTTGGGGCACTGGCGACGCCGGCCAGGCCATGAGTTATCTGAAGCGCTTCGGCTCGGTGACGGTATTGAACGGCCACATCCATCAGATCGTGTCGAAGGTGGAGGGCAACATCACGTTCCATACCGCGCGCTCGACTGCCTATCCGCAACCGGGCGCGGGGCAGGGCGAAGGCCCGGGGCCGCTGAAAGTCGCGAGCGACCAGTTGCCGAAGATGCTGGGCGTGACGAGCGTCAGCATTGCGCGTCATCCGCTGAAGGCGACGCTCGACGACACGACGCTCGCCTGATGGCGCGTGCCTTTCTCAATGCTCTGGAGATCAGCGATGCAAATCAATCTGATGGGCCGCGCGCTGCTGGTTGTGCTCGGCAGCCTGGCGATTCTGGCGGTGTCGGCGGGGCTCGGCTTCGCGCAATCGACGATGCCCATGCCGATGCCCATGCAAAAACAGACCGTCGCGCAAACGCCCAACGCGATCGTCATCAAGAACTTCATGTTCATGCCGATGGCGCTGACCGTCAAGGTCGGCTCGACGGTGACCTGGAAGAATCTCGACGGCGAGCCGCACACGGTCGTCAACGACGCGGGCATGTTCCGCTCGGCCGCGCTCGATCAGAACGACACGTATCAGTTCAAGTTCGACAAGCCTGGCGTGTACCGGATTTTCTGCGGCATCCATCCGAACATGAAGGCGACCATCACCGTGCAATGAGCGATTCAATGGGCAATGCAACGCCCGCCGCTCACGCGGTATGCATGTCGCTCAGCCGGCACAGCAGAATCCCATAGCCGGTCAGATGCCCGAGGTACACGCTGGTAAACACGTTCGACGCCGGCAGGTCCCCGGTCAGCTGACGCAGATCTTCCATCTGCAGAGGCGGTGTGGTGAGCGGTTCGCGCTCGACCCGCAGGTCGGCCGCTTCGGCGAGTTGCCGGTGCGTGTTCACGAGCGTCCTGAGCCGTGCGAGAAACGCTTCGCGCCACGCGGCATCGAGCGCGGCGAACTGGTCGTGAAAGGTGTCCATCGTTTCGAGGAAGTTGACCAGCGAGTCGAAGGTCTCCTGATAGGCGGCGAACACGGGCAGCCGTACGCGATTGCGCGCGAGGTGCGGCGACACCCATGCCTGATCGAGATCGTTTTTCAGCAGCAGGTGCGCCTGCTTCAGATTCGTGCTGAGCGCGCGCAGCTTCGCGGTGGCGGGCTTGATCTGCGCCTTGTCCAGTTTGCCGTCGGCCAGTTGCGCGACGATGTCCGTGGCCTGATCGTTACCGTCGTTGACGAGCGTATTGGCCCAGTAGCCGTGATCGGGCGGAAACGCGATCTGCTGGAGGATGAAGCCGAGAAACATGCCGAGCACGACGCCGATCAGGCGCTGTTCGAGCAGCGGAATGTGCTCGCCGGTATAGAGCACCAGCGTGATCGGCACCGTGATGCTGGTCATCTGGAACAGCGACGGCCGCAGCGCGACGATGCTGAAGATCACCACCGGCAGCAGCGCCGCGCCGAGCCACAGATGCGGCGCGGTCAGCCAGATCAGCAGCGTGCCGATCGGCATCGCCACCACGTTGGAAAACACCCGCTTGTAGAAGTAGCTGCGGGCCGCCGAAATCGAGCTGCCGAGCGCGAGCGTCAGCATCGTCGAACCGGCCAGCGGCACGGCCGCGTCGGGATAGCCGAGCAGGGAGGGGATGCCGAAACCGATCCACAAACCGAGCGTCAGCTTGGCGTACTTGGCGGTCTCGGAAAGCGAAAAACGCGCGAGCGAGCGGCGAAACGGCGTGAGCGGTTTGTGCTGATACACGTTGGACATGATGTTTATGCTGACGATGACGTGAAATCCGACATGGGCACCGAAGCGCGCGTTCTGGCCGGAGCGGCCCGGCTTCGCGATGCGCGCGGACGAGACCTTACCACTAGCCGCCGACGATTTCGGGAATCCGCGCGGCGACTCTCTCGATGCCAACAGCCGTTTCAATTGGGGCCGGCTTGAAGTCTGGTGCAAACCGTCCTATAGGCGTAATTGTTGCTCACACAGGGCAAGCCCGTTGGCGCATTTCGCGGAACCCGCGTCGCATCGAACGTAGCGTTTGACGGCGGCGTTTATCGCGACGCCCCACGTTGCAGCTTTTACCTGTTTTGCCCGTTTTTTTAGCGTATCTGGCGTCACGTCATGGGCTTGCGTTTGAAACGCAACGCTGTCGGGTTTTGCGTTGTCGCGGGTCGGCGAGAGGGTTACATTCGTCGAACAGCGCCCACGTGGGCATGTCAGCGCGCGAGCGCGGCGCGCCTGCGGCGTGTCAGCCAGATGTAGCACGGATTCCGGAGCGTATTGCCATGGCTACCCATACCGACGATACCGATTTGCGCCATTACCCTGCCGACAGTCCGGATGCCGATGCCGGTTTCGGTTCCGGCTTCGACGAACCTCCGGCCCCGGGCCGCTCGCCGCCGCGTTTCGGCCGCCTCGCGTTGTGCGTCGCGGCAGCCGCGGCGCTGGCCTCCGGCGTGATGGGCACGGTCGCCTACAGCGTCTGGTTCAATCACGATCAACAGGCGTATGCCGAGGCGATCGCGGGTGCGCGCGAGGCGCTGGGGTCGTCGGGCGGCGGCGGGGCGCAGACGGCTGCGGCCGCGGCGACGGCTGCTGCTGCGGCCCCCGCGCAACTGGCGACGCTGGCTAGTCCCGGTGCCGCCGTGCCGTTGGACGTACCACCCGTCGCCACAGCAGCGGCAGCGATAGCGACACCAACCCCAACCCCGCCAGCCGATCACGACGCCGTCGCCCAGACGACGCCGGGCGAGGAGGGTACCGAGCAGGCCGTCTGGGCCGGGCAGGTCCGACAGAGTCCGTCTGTCGCGACTCCCCCCGTCACGCTGGCCGACATCCCGGCCGACCCTTCCTCCTCCTCAGCCGCTCCCACCGATCCTTCCCCAGCTTTCCGCTCCACGCAGCAAGCCGCCGCGAATCCGGCCACGCCCGCGGCGCAACAAACTGTGAGCGCACGCCCCGCACGGGAGGCACACCTTGCGCAGGAGCGGCGCGCGACGGCATCGAACGCGAAGCACCGAAGCAATCTGTTTGCGCGCGTGAGCCAGTTCTTCCGACGCGTGAGCTATCGCCAGCACGACAGTGGACGCCAGCAACAGGACCCCTACTCGCATCCGTGAGCGCGTCGGCGACGCGCGCGGGCTGGTGGGGCGTTTCGGGCCCGGTCCCGCGAGCATCGCGGTGGCCGCGCTGCTGTGTCTGCTGATCGGCCTGCTGTATCTGGCGATGCAGGTCCGCGCGGTCTTTTCCGATCAGTTGAAGCAGGAGTACGCGGGCCTCGTGCTGGAGGCGGCCGAGCGCGCGGACGGCGCGCGTGAGCAACTGGCCGTGTGGCAACGCGTGCCCGGCGCGTTGGCGAGTCACGATGCGGCGTTCGCGCAGGGCTACGCGCAGACGCGCGCCGAGTTCGCGAGGCGCGTTGCGTCGCTTGCTGCGCTCGTCGACGCAAGCCCGATGCCGGCGCCGCCTCTGCCGCCCGCGTTAGTGGCGCAGGCCGCGCAGGGCGGGGCGGTTGCCCCGGGTGTCACGTCAAAGGCGGGGGCGAGTCCCAACCCAGGCTCCGACCTCAGCCCCGGTATCAATGACGATTCCGCCGCGCTGCTAGGCAGCGTCTCCGAGTACTGGCGCGGGCAACGCGATGCGGCGAGCGCCGACCTGCGGCTGCGGGTGACGCACGTCGCGCACACGCTGATCGCGCTCGCCGCGCTGCTGTTCTGCATGCTGATCACCGCGCTCGGCATGTACGCGAAACGCAACCGGCAACTGGCCGGGCAGTCGCACGAGTTCGAGCATGCGTCGCTGCACGATCCGCTGACCGGCCTGCCGAATCGTCGCAAGCTGCTGACCGCGCTCGACGAAGCCGCCGGCCATGCGAGCACCGGCTGGGAACCGCGCCGCATTGCCGTGCTGTACATCGATCTCGACGGCTTCAAGCAGGTCAACGACAGCTTTGGCCATCGCGCCGGCGACGAATTTCTCGCCGCGGTGTCGGCGCGCTTTCGCGCGTCGGTGCGCCGGACCGACCTGGTCGCCCGCATCGGCGGCGACGAATTCGCGGTGCTGGTGCGGGCGTTTTCGAACGAAGCGGAACTGGCCGAGATCGCGCGCCGGCTGATCGCCTGCGTGACCGACACCGACGCGCAACTGGGCCTCGGTCTCGTGCGCGCGAGCATCGGCATCGCGAGCTTTCCCGACGATGTCGACGATCATCATCGTCTGCTCGCCGCCGCCGATCTCGCGATGTACCAGGTCAAACGCGACGGCAAGAACGGCTATGCGTTCGCGGCGCAGACCGGGAAGGCGGCGCCGGTGTGAGGTTGTGGCGGGCGTGGGGAGAGCGTCGGGCGGCAGTGGTCCGAAGGCCGCCTGGGCGCAGTCGCATGCGGCAGATCGTGCGTCGGCGCGAGGTGGCTGCAACGCGCGGCTGCGATGCAGCAGACGGCACGCCGTACCTCGCCGGCGAGGTCGCACACATCTGCCAGCGGCCGCTTTCTCACGCATATCGATCCGCCGCCACGTCGGCCCGCCCGTCGGCCTGCCCGCCCCCGTCAGGCGTCAAGCGTCGTTGCGCCACTCCGTCAACTGCTCGCGCGCGCTCACCTCGATGAACGACGGCAGCGCGCGCAGTCGCTGGATATAGCCGGTCAGATGCGGCCAGTCCGTCGCGGGGCGAGGCATGTTGCGGGTCCAGCGCAGCAGCACCAGCGCGAGCAGATCGGCGGTGCTGAGCCGGTCGCCGGCGAGGTAGTCGTGGCCGGCCGCGCAATGCGCGTCGAGCCGCGCGCAGGCTTCTTCGATGCGGCGCCGCGCGAGTGTGCGTACCGCCTCGGCGCCGGCCGGATCGCCGTCGCTGGCCGCGTAGAACCAGTCGCGCATCGCCGGCAGCAGCGTATTCGCCAGATAAACCATCCATTCGAGCCAGCCGGCGCGCGCCGCCGAGCCCGGCGCGGGCGCGAGGCCGGCCTCCGGATGTCGCTCGGCGAGCAGCATCAGCAGCGCGGCCGACTCGTGCCGCGCGACGCCGTCGACCACCAGCGTCGGCACCCGGCCGGCCGGATTGAGCCGCAGATACTCGGGGTCGCGCTGCTGGCCCGCGTCGATGTCGACGAGGCGCGCGTCGAACGGCACGCCCATTTCGAGCAGCATCCAGTGCACCGGCATGCTGGCCGCGCCGGGCGAGTAGTACAGAACGTAGGACATGCAGAGAACTCCGCGGGCAGAACGTAAAAAGGGGCTGCCGCCAAAGCGGACAGCCCCTGCAACGTATCACGTGAACGCGTGACGATGGGTATCGATGTGCGTCAGAAGCGGGGTTTCGTCGAGCGATGCGATGCTCTTCGATACGTTCAACCGGGCACCCACCGCACCGCAAAAAAACTCAATGCACCGACGCATGCGTCTTCTGATCGGCCGGACGCGGTTGCGTGACCGCGCTGACGATCACGAACACGATCACGTTCACGGCCAGCGCGAGAAAGCCGATATTGACGTCCTTCAGCGGCTCCGGCAGGAACGGCATCAGCTGACCGACGCTCCAGTGCAGCGTGGTGGTCAGCGCAACCACCGCGACGCCCGCCAGAATCCCGCAGAACGCGCCCTGTTTGGTCGCGCGGTTGCGCGGGAACAGGCTGCAGATCACCGCCGGGAACAGTTGCGTGACGAAGTTGTAGCCCATCAGCAGCAGCGCGACGATGGTCTCGCCGCCGTTCAGCGTGAAGCCGACCGCGACCAGCGCGACGAGCGGCACCAGCATGCGCGCGATGGTCGCGATGCTCGCATCCGACGCGTTGCGATTGATCATGCCGCGATAGACGTCGTTGGCGAGCAGCGTCGACGCCGAGGTCAGGATCATCGAGCCCGGCACCAGCGCGGTCAGAATGCCGGCCGCGCCGATCACGCCGACGAACCACGGGTCGAAGGTCTGCAGCGACAGGCGGAACAGCGACAGGTCGATGTCGGCGCCCTTCAGGCCCGGCACGCGCAGCGTCGCCGCGAAGCCGACGAAGAACACGAACAGCAGGATCAACTGATAGAGCGGCAGCACCGCGGCGTTGCGGCGGAAGATGCGTTCGTCCTTCGCGGTGAAGATCGAGCCGAACGTATGCGGCCACATGAAGAAGCCGAGCGCGGTCAGGAGCACCGTCGACTGGAACCACACCACGCTCGAGCCGTGCGCCGGGAAGGTCAGGAAGCCGGGCTTGGCCGCGTCGATCGCGCGGAACATCTCGCCGACGCCGCCGTAGTAGTGCAGCGGCAGATAGATACCGAGGAACAGCACGATCGCCAGAATCAGCAGATCCTTGACCACCGAGTTCCACGCCGAGCCGCGCACGCCCGACACGATCACGTAGGCGGTCACGACGATCGCGCCGATCCAGATCGCCGCCGTCGACGAAATCGCGCCATACGACGCGGTCGCGACGATGATGCCGAGCCCCTTCAGTTGCAGCACCAGATAAGGAATCAGCGCGGCCACGCCGACCAGCGCGACCAGCGTGCCGAGCGCCGGGCTCTCGTACTTGCGCGAGAAGAAGTGCGGTTGCGACACGAGGCGGTGCGTTTTCGCGTAACGCCAGATCGGCGGCAGCATCCAGTACGACAGGATGTAGGCGAGGGTGCCGTACGCGAGGATGTAGTAGACCGGCGCGCCTTTGCCGTACGCGAAGCCGCTGCCGCCAAGGAACGTGAAGGTCGTATAGATTTCGCCGGCCATCAGCAGGAACACGAACGCGGTGCCGAAGCTGCGGCCGCCGACGCTCCATTGTTCGAGGCTCATGTCATGGCCGCGCCTTGCGCGCACGCCGAGAAAGAGTGCGCCCAGCGTGGCGATCGCGATGATGACGAGTGCGCTCATGGGCGGACCTCCGCGGTATCGGCGGCGAGCTGACGGTTGGCCGGATCGAGGCGATAGACGATCGCCATGATGATCGAACTCAGGACCACCCACATGACGATCCAGGCCAGCACGAACGGCATGCCGAGCACCAGCGGCTCGACACGGTTGACAAACGTAATGCCGACCAGAATGCCGACGAACGGCAGTGCGGCGAGTACTCGAAGCAACATGAGGGCAGCTCCTCGAACTAGTAATAAATGTCGTTGAAAGGCGTGCTTCGCTGACGACTGTATGCCGGATACTCGGGTTGCGTAAAGTCGATCAAAATAAATGTGAGCAGGGTGAAAGTTGCGCATGCATCTTTCCGGCCGGATTGCTGCGCTGCAAGACGCGGCGCGGCGTGCGGCGGGTCGTCGGGGGCTCGTCGGGCGCTGCGTGCGTGGCGGTTTTTTGTAGTCCGCCGGGCGCGGCGCGATATCATCTGCCAGCAGTGCAGCATTTGCCGGACCGCGTCGCGCGTTCCGGCTTCGTCAACATCGCGCGGCCGGCGGACCGGCCTGGCGCTTACTCGGGCATCACGGACAAGTACATGGTCGAAAGTCTGATCTCGGACATTCTGTTTGGCTTCACCGGCCTGATCAGCATCATCAATCCGATCGGCGGCGCGTTCGTGTTCCTCGACCGGACCGCGTCGCTGACCAGCGACGAGCGCACCGCGCTCGCCCGCAAGATCGCGATCAACGCATCCTGCGTGCTGCTGGTGGCGTTTTTCATCGGCACGCCGGTGCTGCATTTCTTCGGTATCTCGATGGAGGCGCTGCGGATCGGCGGCGGCCTCGCGCTGGCGGTGGGCGGCTGGCAGATGCTCAACGCGCCGGATACGCCAGCGGCCGAGCCGCAGGGCGTGAAGCGCGTCGACGCCGAGAGCGCGACCTCCAAGGCGTTCTTCCCGCTGACGGTGCCGCTGACCACCGGCCCCGGTTCGATCGCGACCGCGATCGCGCTGACCGCGAATCGCACGCACAAGCTGTCGGCGTTCGTGATGTCGAGCATCGCGTCGGTGGCGATCACGTTCGCGGTGGCGTTCACCGTGTATCTCGTCTATAGCCGCGCAACGGTGTTTGCGCGCTATCTCGGCGTCGAGGGCACCAAGGTCGCGTTGCGGGTGTCGGCGTTCCTGCTGCTGTGCATCGGCGTGCAGATTATCCTCACCGGCGTGTCCGAATTCCTGATCCCGATCGCGACGATGCCGCCGGTGGCGCGTTGATGCTTTGAAGCGTTAATGCGTTGACGCGCGTTGCGCCGCCGGCTCAACGCGTGAGCAGCATCGCGCTCAACACCGAAAATACCGTCGACGGTAATTCGGCCAGGCGGCTCACCACCACGTTGCGCGGATAAAAATCCTCGACCGCGTCGGTCAGCACGCCGATTCCCACCAGTTCGATGCCGCGCTGGCCGATCGCGGCGATGCGCTCGCGCAGGTCGCTGCGCAGCACCTGCGGGTCGCCGTCGCCAGTCGACGGATAGCCGTCGGAGAACACCATCAGGATGCGGCGCGCGGCCGGATGACCGGCGAGCCGCGTCGCGGCCCACGCGAGCGCCTCGCCATCCGGGTTCTCGTGCCCGCAATCGATGTCGGCGATGCCGCTCAGGTCGGTCGCGCCGAAACGTTTGTACACCTTCAGGTCGAGCCGCTCGACGAAGCGGTTGTAGCGCCGCAGGTCCGCGCCGGCCGCGCGCTGTCGCTCGTACAGCTGTTTCATGCGCGCCGATTCGAGCGAGCAGTAGCCGAGCACTTCGCAATCGAACGATAGCTGCGTGAGCGCATCGCACAGCGCGCTCGCGCACAGCCGCGCGAGTTCGATCTTGCGGCCTGCCATCGAGCCGCTGCGGTCGATCAGCAGTGTCACCGCGACGTCGCGTCCGGCGGCGGCGCGGCGCGTGCGAAATGGCGTGCGATAACCGGGCGTGGTCGCCAGCTTCGCGAGCGCACCACGGTCGATCTCGCCGCGCTCCTGCTCGCGGCGCCAGCGCACGCGCTCGTCGGCGCACAGCGCGCGTTCGAGCTTTTCTTTCAGCGGGGCAGTGTCCGCGCGAGCCCGCGCACGCAACGCACGCCATGCGGCGCTGTCGCCCTGGCCGGTGAGGTCGGCGATCACGTCGAATTCGGTGGCGAGGGGGATCGATAGCCGCTGACGTGTGGGTTGCGCGTCTGCGTGTCTCGGGACGGCAGCGTCGGCGGTGTCGGTTCCGTTACGCGTGGACGGTGAGTGCGCGTCGCCGGGCGTTTGCCCCATGCCGACGGCGTCGTCGGCTTGTGTGCCAGAGTCGCCGCGTTCGGACGACGAGGGCGGGGCGGCCGCGTCGTCGCCGAACGATTCGGACGCCGTAGCGGTTTGCGTATCGATGTCCTCGGCAGCCGCGGCAGTGAACATCATGTTGTTCGCGTCGCCCGCCGACAGCGACCTGACACGTGCCACCAGCTCGTGCGCGAGCGCGATACTGCGCGCGGTCGAGCCGCTCGCGCGTGCCTCCTGCAGCAGGTCCTGCGCTGCATGCAGCGCGGCCAGCAGCGACGGGCTCGCCTCGTCGCGGCCGGGCGGCTCGTCCCACAGCGCGCGCTCGACAAGCCATGCGAGCCGGTCGCGCCAATGCAGCGTCGGCCAGCGTTGCCGCACGCGTTCGGCCGCATGCGCGCGCAACGCGCCGATGAACCAGCGCGCGCCCGGATATTCGTCGAGCAGTTGCGCGCACACGCGGCGATCGTCGATCACCTGCGCGAGCTTCGCGGCAATGCCCGCCGGCAGCGCATCGAGTTGCGCCAGCGACGCATGTTTCGCGCGCGCGACCAGCAGGTCCAGATAGCCGATCAGCACGTCGCGCCCGAGCTCGCCATGCGCGTCGTCATCGGGAATCACGATCCGGCCCGGTTCGACGCGCGGCCCGTCCGGGCTGAACACGACCGTCACCCCGTATTGCCCGGTCAGCACGCGCGCGATCTTGCCGAGCGTCGACTCGAACGCGAAGCCTTGCGTGTCGCGTTGCAGATGGGGCGGCTGCCGTGCGGTCATCGTTGCGGTCGTCGAGAGGTCGAGGTCAGAGACTGGCGCCCGTCGCGGTCGTTCAGCCCACGGGCGCGATGTGATGACGGACGATGCCGCGAATCGTCGCCGCGTCCTCGGGGCTGACCTTCGCGTAAATCGCCGGGCCCGCCGCGCGTTCGGGGTCGCCAGTGCGCAGCATCAGCTCGGCCCAGTCGAGTAGCCGCCGCGTCGAGAACGCGCTCGACAGATCCTCGCGCGCGAACGCCGCACGGCAGTCGGCGGCGATCGCGGCGAGCGTGCTGGCGAGCGGCTGCGTCAGATAGGGCGCGAGCGTGCGCAGCAGCACGTCGGTTTCCTCGGCGGGCGTCAGATAGTCGAGCAGATACACGCGCCAGCGATCGAGAAACGCCTCGTTCATCAGATTCGCGCCCTGATACAGATGGCGGAACTGGCTCATCGCGCCGACCGCGTTGGCGGTTGCGAACAGGCGAAACGCCGGATGCGGCGCGACGATCTCATTGCCTTTTTCCTTCAGCACCAGACGGCCCTGCGGTTCGAGCACGGCCGTGAGCGCGGCGAGGATCGACGGTTCGGCGAAGTCGATTTCATCGACGATCAGCCACAAGCCTTCGCGCATCGCCGTGGGCAGCACGCCGTCGACCCACAGCGTCTCGCCGCCCTTGACGGTCCAGAAGCCGACGAAATCGCCGACCGTCGTCTGGCCGTTCATGTTCGAGCGCAGCACGCCGTGGCGCGAACGCGCGGCGACCTGTTCGATCAGACTTGTCTTGCCGGCGCCGGTGTGACCGATCAGCATCACGCGACGATTTTCAACAATGTCCGCGACGATGTCGTTAAAGCGCGGCGAAAACAGATAAGCGGGGTTCACGCGCGGCACGAGCGGATGCGCGGCGCCACAGCGGACGTCGAGGTTGCCGATGCGCACGGTCTCGATGGCCGGGCGGTTCGCTGCTTTTCCTGCGGTCTGATCGAGGGCCTGCTGGATAGCTGCGTCTTCCGCCTGCGCATCGCGCAGCTTCGCCGCCAGCATCCGCATGTGCGCGCGCTGCAATTCCGGCATGAAGGCGATGCGCGCCGGCGCGCCGGCCTCGCTCGCCGCCACGTCGCGCTCCAGCACGAAGCCTTCACGGCGCCATTTTTTCAGCTTCGCGCGCAGGTTTTCCGCATCGACGACCAGATCGATATCGACCGTGGCCGCGCCATGGCTGGCGGGATCGGCATCGACGCCATGTTCGAGCCGATACGTTTCGGGACGCTCGCCGATGCTCACGCGCCACCACTCCGGGTCGCCTGCTGTCGCGCGTCGATAGACGCCGAGGTCGGCGTCGTGGCTTGCGTCTTCGGCTTCGATCGGATCGGGCGCACTCATGGAAGAACATCCAAAGATTGATCAAACAATGCGTTTCATATTTGGAGACAGCCTGATTGCCTGGTATCTTAGCGTGGGTAGCTTTCTCTCTCCTATGCATTGCTACGCACCGACTCACGAAAAACAATGAAATCACCGATCAGAATCAACGCACTGCTCGTCGCCGCGAGCGCGCTGGCGGCCGTTTCCCCGGCCTATGCGCAAACCAGTGTGACGCTGTATGGCCGCCTCGACGGCGGCATCGAATATATGAACCACATCGACAACGGCGCGGGCGGCAGCTCGAGCCGCTGGCGCGCGGAAGGCGGCGACTGGGGTACCAGCATGCTCGGCCTGAAGGGCAGCGAGGATCTCGGCGGCGGCCTCAGCGCGATCTTCAACCTTGAAACCGGTCTGCAGATCATGGACGGCACGACGAGCGGCGGACGCCTGTGGTCGCGGCGCGCGTTCGTGGGCGTGAAGAGCGAGCAGTGGGGCACCGTGCAAGCCGGTCGTAATCTGTTTATCGATAGCGACGGCGTGTGGGAATTCGATCCGTTCGTGCAGCAGGCGTTTTCGTCGGCGTCGCTGGTGCGCGGGCGCAACTGGCAGCAGACCAGCAACAATATCGAATACAAGAGCCCGGTGTTCTGGGGCTTCGACGTGCAGGGGCAATACGCATTCGGCAATCAGCCGGGCGCGTTCAACAGCGGCGCGCCGGGCGAATTCGGCCGCTCGAACGGCATCATGCTGAGCTACCATTCGCCGCTTTTCGACATGCGCGGCATCTATGACGAACTGCGCGATTCGAACGGCCGCTTCAGCAACATTTTCCAGGCGTCGCGCGAGTACTTCGTCGGCGCGAAGGTGCATCTGCACGACGTGAAGATCCAGGGCGCATATACGCATTACTCGGCGCCGGACTCGCCGGTCGGCGTCGCGGATAAAGCCGACCACTACTGGCTCGGCGCCACCTACACCCCGGAATCGCGCTGGGCGGTGACGGCGGGCGGCTACTACATCCACGTCGGCGACGGCACGGGCGACGTCGCGCACGACCCGTCCGGTCACGCGATGATGTACGTGCTCGGCACGACCTACAACCTGTCGAAGCGCACCTTCGTGTACGGGACCGTCGGCTACGTGCGCAACGGCAGCAACTCGAACTTCTCGCTGCAGGCCGCGCCGCGTGATTCGAGCAGCGGCACGAGCCCGCTCGTCGGCGAATCGCAGACCGGCGCGTACGTCGGGATGATGCATCAGTTCTAAGTGTGCGCGGCTGCCGCGGCGGCAGAATCCGCCGCGTGCAGCTTGTCGGGCGCCATCGGGATCGATTTCGCTGGACCCACGACTCGCGCTGGCGCGCAATGCGCGAGCGGACTCGGCGCGCCGGATGAGCGGCGGAGTTCAATGACCGCACTCGGTCCGCATCGGCGGTGGATTGGAGGGCGGATCGCCTGCGGGCGGCTCGGTGGGATCACCGGGAAGATTGGCGGGATCGTCGGGAAACGGATCGGGATCGATGTCCGGTGGCGGCGCATCCGGATCGATGCGCGGGTCGACGTCCGGATCGGCCTCGGGGGGCGTTGGCACATGCAGGTCGAGCGCCGCACCATCCAGCGGCGCCCATCCATGCGCCGCGAAGCCGGCAGCGCGGCGAATCTCCCGGATCATCGGGTGCGGTAAAAGCATCGTGCTCTCCTGAAGGTCTGTGCCGCCGTTGCTATTCCTGCGGTTGTCATCTCTAGTCATCGCTATCGTCGTGCGCAACCCGCATGCCGTGACGACGCACGCGCGCAATGCGTGGAACGTCGATTGCTCGGTGCCCTTTGCGCGATGCCTTGTCTGATACCTGCTACGCGCGCATCGATTGAACCTGCCACCGCGAGAGCACCGGACGAGGAATGCACATGGCGCGACACAAGGCCGATCTGGCTGACGACGACTTCGAAATTTTCGCGAGCTATCACGGGACAGGCGACGGTCGCTATATCGGCGGCCTGAAAGTGGTCAGGAAAGCTGATCGGAAGATTCTGTTTCCGTTCGACGGCGCGCCGGAGATCGGCCCGTTCGCGACCGCCGACGAAGCACGGCGCGCGGCGATCGCGTATGGCCGCGAGATCGTCGCGGCGGATCGCGCGGCGCCCGAGAGTTGAGCGGCTGTTAAGCGCCTCTGTTAAGCGGCTGTTTGTGTCGCGGCGTGAGACGGTCGTCATGCCCATGACTTTATCCCCCGGAATTTCTGCTGTTTTCCGCTTCGGATTGCGCCCCGCAGGGTTTCCTTTTTACAAAGTGATCGCGCGGTGTTGCCGTCGTCGAACCTGCAACCTCATTTTTCAACAGTCACGCTCATCGCCATTGCATGGACGCGTGAGCGACAAGGCGCGATTGTTGCTGCCCCACTCGAATGCAGCAGGGGAACGGCAACTTCCGCACTCCCGCAACTCCCGCCCAACCACGAGGAGCACGTCATGCAGGATCAAACCGAACCGACGCGTCACGAGCGAGGCGCTACATCCGAGCCGTCCGACGCAGTCAAAGCCCGCAACAGGCCGAGCGGTACGCACTATGTCGAGCCGAGTCCGCTCGGTATCGAGCCGGTCGAGCAGACCGGCGTCGACCGGCAGACCAATCCGCCGCGCTCGGACGAGCGGCCGCGGCAGACCGCCGAGGTGCCGCTCGGCACCGGCCAGCACGCGGAGCCGCCGGGCGGCGGCGGGCGCGAATCGCAGCGCAAGGAGCCGGGCGGGAAATGACTCGCGGCGTGCTGCGTCCAGTGACATATCCCGTGCAATGCGGGGTCCGGCTCAAGGCCTGTTCATCGGCCACTCGCGCGAGTGGGGAGAGGTCACGTGCCGCGTTTGCAGTCGTAATCGCCTTCAATACGGCCATCGCGACACGAGCCTCACCACGCAGGAGTCAATCCTGTTCAACGATTCGAACCACGGTTTCGATGCCGTACAGATCCAGTACGCGTCGCTCGCGACTCACTAAACCTGAAGATCTGTCAGCACTGCCGCATGCGCTGACAACGGGTTACGAGTGAGTAGCAAGGCGAAAAATCACTACGCACTTCGAATAATCGGATGCCTATGTAAATAGTTGTCAAAGCCAGACTATCCCGATTTAAAGTGTTTGACCGTGACTGCTCCGATGGCTAATTTTCAACTCGTCGCCTGAAAAACCATTAAGGAAGGTCTGCACAACCCGCTTCCTGCGCATCGCGCAGTTTGCTGCCCGCGTTGTAGTGGCGGCGAAGACGCCGGGACCTCGATCACCGTTCTGTTCGAACCGTAGGAAGGTGCGTTTGCCGAA
>NZ_JABBFZ010000028.1 GCF_012927125.1 Paraburkholderia antibiotica | reverse complement strand
GAACAGGACCGTGAAACGACTCTACGCCGATGATAGTGCGGATTGCCCGTGTGAAAGTAGGTAATCGTCAGGCTTCTCCTCAGTCAGAAACCCCACCCCGAAAAGGTGGGGTTTTTGCGTTTACGGCTCCATAGAGCTGGCCGCTATCGAAGCGTTCGCTTCTCTAGCGCTTTCACGTGACGTCTTCGTGACACTCCCGCAGCCGCGATTCGACAATACGACGTCGGAAAACGCGCGCATCAACCTTCTTTCAATTGGTCAGGCTATGCTCACGTATCCCTTTCGGATGTGCTGGCATTGAATGACCTATGAAATCTGAACTGCTATTGCAAACCTATGGCGCGGACTCGTCCGGCATGGTCTGCGGTTTCCGCTTTTCGCCGACGCAGGCTGGGCAGCCAATCGACGCCGACAACGTCGTCCAATGGCTTCGCGAGCGTGCGGATCATGCGGACACTGCCGCAAAAGACGACGAGTTTCTGTGGCTGCACTTCAATCTCGCGCACAGTGCGAGCGAGCGCTGGATGAGAGCGCAACTCGATCTGCCGGAAGCCTTCTTCGACGCCTTGCAGGAAGGTTCGCATTCGACGCGGATCGAGCACGCGGACGGCGCGCTGCGCGCGGTTGTCAACGATGTGATGTTCAACCTCGAATTCATTCCGTCCGAAATCGCGACACTCTGGATCTATGCACACAAACAGCTGATCGTCACCGCGCGTCTCAAACCGTTGCGCTCGGTCGACCGCTTGCGCGCGTCGGTGCGGGAAGGCGAAATATTCAGGTCACCTGTCGAATTGCTGGTCCATCTGATGCGCGACCAGGCCGACCTGCTCGTGCAGATCGTGCGTCGAACCAGTGCCGATGTCGATCGGATCGAGGATCGATTTCTGTCGCAACGGCCGACGCAGAACCGCCTCGACCTCGGCGCGATGCGGCGCACGTTGACACGTCTGCAGCGGATGCTCGCACCGGAGCCCGGCGCGATTTTCCGTCTGCTCGCGCGACCGCCTCGCTGGCTGCATCCGGAAGACGTGCAGGATCTGCGCGAATCGACGGAAGAGTTTTCGGTGGTGCTGTCGGATGTGGCGGGGTTGATCGAGCGGGTCAGGCTGCTTCAGGAAGAAATCACGGCGCGGCTCGAAGAGCAGAACAACCGCACGCTTTTCACGCTGACACTCGTCACCGTGCTGGCGATGCCGATCAATATCGTCGCCGGCTTCTTCGGCATGAATGTCGGCGGCATTCCGCTCGCCGAGAACAAGCATGGCTTCTGGATGATGGTGTTGCTGGTCGCCGGCTTTACCGGGCTGACAGGCTGGTGGGCGTTTCGCCGGAGAAGAGAGCGCTAATGCGTGCGGCGCATCGATCTTGCGGGACTGCTCTTTTAACGCGGCGGAATTGAATCGGAAAGCCCCGACTAAAATGGAAAGAGTAGATAAGCGTAGATGCCGTTTGCCAATTCACGCCCAGCATCCACGCTTCCCGACGATTCAACAAAGCTAAGGTCTCAGTACTTCAAGCACGCCATTCGAGCGTATTACTCGAGTGCGGCAGCCGGGCCGAAGAACTCGTAACGGCTCTGCGATTCCGGTACACCGAGCGCCTTCAGGCATTTCTTGATCGCCTTCATGAATGCGACCGGCCCGAGGAAATACACGTCGACGTCGCGCGTTTCCGGCAAGTACTTCTTCAGGTTCGTTTCGTTCAGATAGCCGATTTCATTCGCGGCGGCATCGCCCGCGCGACGCTGCTCGTAGCAATAGAAACGCTTCAGTTGCGGATGACGCGCAGCCAATGCGTCGATCGCGTCACGGAACGCATGCACGCCGCCATGACGGGCCGCGTGAATGAAGTGCACCGGACGATTCGTCTTCAGCGCCGCCTGCAACATCGCCATCGTCGGCGTGATACCGACGCCGCCGCTAATCAGCACCAGCGGCTTGTCGCCAGGCTGCAGCGTGAACTCGCCGGTCGGTGCGAACAGTTCGAGCGTGTCGTTTTCATTGATCTGCTCGTGCAGATACTTCGACACCGTGCCGTTCGCCTCGCGCTTCACGCTGATGCGATATTCGCGGCCATCGCTCATCGCCGACAGCGAATAGTTGCGGCGCACTTCCTCGCCGTCGATCACGAGACGCACGCCAATGTACTGCCCCGGTTGAAACGCGAGCAACTCGCCGCCGTCGTCGGGGCGTAGATAGAACGACGTGATTTCGTCGCTCTCGCGCACTTTGCGGGCGACGCGGAACACCCGCGTGCCGCGCCAGCCGCCCGGCGCCGCTTCGTGTTCGGCGTAGATTTTCTCTTCGAGGCCGATCAGTAGATCGGCGAGTTGTTGATACGCGGCGGCCCACGCTTCGATCACGGCATCGGTCGCGACGTCCGCGCCGAGCACTTCGCGAATCGAGCGCAGTAGGCACGAGCCGACGATCGGATAGTGCTCGGGCTGCACGTTCAGCGACACGTGCTTGTGGATGATCTGCGCGACGAGGTCGCCCAGTTGTTCGAGCTGATCGATATGACGCGCGTACATCAGCACGCCGTTGGCCAGCGCGCGCGGCTGTGCGCCGCTCGCCTGATTGGCCTGGTTGAACATCGGGCGCACCTCCGGATGCTCGCTGAGCATCAGGTTGTAGAAGTGCGTGGTGAGCGCCTCGCCACCGCTTTCGAGGAGCGGTACGGTTGCTTTGATGATGGCGCGGTGTTCGGCGGATAGCATAGTGAATGGGTCCTGATGAAAGTCGATAAGAGTCTGTCTATCAGCGAATATCAAAGCCGGCTTCGGCAGACGTGTCTACTATCCACGATTCGTGCCAGGTATAAAATGGCGTGAAATCAAACATTTGGTGCTTTAAATGGTTAATTCGACTCTAGTCGAAAAGACTCGGTCAGCGGTCGGTTTGACTGCAGGAGCGGTGCTCGATGTTTTGACGCCGCTGATTCTGGACCTGTCGCGCGAGCTGTCCGAGCGCGAGCGTTATCGGCGTTTGCTCAGCGCGTTGCGTACGCTGTTTCCCGGCGACGCCGCCGCGCTGCTGCGTCTCGAAGGCGACACGCTAGTACCGCTCGCGATCGACGGCCTGAGCAGCGATACGCTCGGCCGCCGTTTTCGTATCGCCGAGCATCCGCGCTTCCAGCAGCTTCTGGCGCAGCCCGGGCCCACCCGCTTCGCCGCCGATTCCGATCTGCCCGACCCCTACGACGGCCTCGTGCAAGGCATGGCCGCGGGGCATCTCGAAGTGCACGATTGCCTCGGCTGCCCGCTCTTCATTCGCGGCGAGCCTTGGGGTCTGCTGACGCTCGACGCGCTGGACCCGGCGCGCTTCGATACCATCGATATGGCCTCGTTGCAGGCCTTCCTCGGGCTCGCGGCCGCGACCGTGAGCGTGGTCGAGCGTATCGATGCGTTGGCGCGCAACGGCGAGGAGGCGCAGCGCCGCGCCGAAGCGTATCGCCTCGCGAGCAGCGAGAGCCGCCGCGAGCTGATCGGCAGCAGCGACGCGCATCGGCGGATGGTCAAGGAAATCGAAGTGGTCGCAGCTAGCGATCTGACCGTGCTGGTGACCGGCGAGACCGGTGTCGGCAAGGAGCTGGTCGCGAACGCGATTCACGCGCTGTCGTTGCGCTCGAACAAGCCGCTCATCAGCCTGAACTGCGCGGCGCTGCCCGATACGCTGGTCGAGAGCGAGCTGTTCGGACACGTGCGCGGCGCGTTTTCGGGGGCGTCGTCGGATCGGCGCGGCAAGTTCGAACTCGCGGACGGCGGCACGATTTTCCTCGACGAAGTCGGCGAATTGCCGCTCGCCGTCCAGGCGAAGCTGTTGCGCGTGCTGCAGAACGGCCAGTTGCAGCGTATCGGCTCGGACCATGAGCATCGTGTCGACGTGCGCATGATCGCGGCAACCAATCGCGATCTGGCCGAGGAGGTGCGCGCCGGGCGTTTTCGCGCCGACCTGTATCACCGTCTCAGCGTCTATCCGCTGCGCGTGCCGCCGTTGCGCGAACGCGGCCGCGACGTGCTGCTGCTCGCGGGCTTCTTTCTCGAAGACAATCGCTCGCGACTCGGCCTGCTGAGTCTGCGTCTCGCGGCCGACGCGCAAGCCGCGCTGCTGCATTACGCATGGCCCGGCAACGTGCGCGAACTCGAGCATCTGATCAGTCGTAGCGCGCTGAAGGCATTGGCCGCCAATCGCGAGCGCCGCCGCATTCTGACGCTGACCGCTGCCGACTTTGCGTTGTCAGATGTAAAGGATAGCGAAGCAAATCAGGCGGCCATCGACGATCCACAAAGCAACGCGACCGATTTCCGCAGTCTGGTGACCGAGTTCGAACGCAACCTCGTGCTCGAAGCGCTGGTGCGCAACAGGCAGAACTGGGCGGCCGTTGCACGCGAGCTCGGCCTGGATCGCGCGAATCTGAATCGGCTGGCAAAACGGCTCGGCCTCAAATAGCCGCGATAACCGCGGGTACGCAAGGCAAACCACACACTAGCGCGCGGCGGCGCCTCTTCTTTCCCCCTCAGTAAAACTACCAGGTTAAGCCACGCCGAATCCCCACTTCGCTGAAAACAAATTGTTGGCGCCGCGCGGCTCGAACACACTGGCAGCCAGTCGAGCGATGCATTGACGCGTCGCGCAGCACGGGGGAAAGGGACCATGAGATTGGCTGGGCCGGAGCCGCACAAGATCAGCGACATTCCGCGTTACTGGGCCGCAAGCGCGCCCGCTGCCATCGCGATCCGCGAAGACGGCGCGCAACTGGGTTTTGCACAGCTGTGGCAGAACATCGAAGCCGCGATGCAGTTCCTGCGCGAGCACGACGTCGGCTGCGGCGATCGCGTGATGATCGTCGCCGAGAACTGCACGGCCGTGATTACGCTGCTGTTCGCATTGTCGGAGCTCGGCGCATGGCCGGCGATCGTCAACGCGCGCTTGTCCGAGCGTGAGATCGAGGCGATTCGCGCGCATTGCCAGCCGCGGCTGATGCTGTTCACGCATGCGGCGTCGCCCGATGCGGTGCGTCATGGCGTGCGCTATCGCGCGCGTGAAATCGCGCCGGCCGGCCTCGGTCCGTTGATGCTCGGCGCGCAGGATGCGAACGCTCCGCGCGAGCCGGAAGCGCTGGCGCGCGAAGTCGCGGTGCTGATCTACACGTCGGGCACCACCGGCAAACCCAAAGGCGTGATGGCAACGCATCGCGGCCTGCTGCATTTCGCTCGCGTGTCGGCAACGTCGCGCGACATGACGCCCGCCGATTGCGCGTATGCGGTCATGCCGGTCTCGCACATCTTCGGCCTCGCAACGCTGCTGCTCGCGACCTTCCAGGCCGGCGCGAGCCTGCTGCTCGCCGCCCGTTTCAGCGCGGAAGAAGTCCTCGCCGCGCTGGCCGCCGACGAAATCTCAATCCTGCAAGGCGTGCCGACAATGTTCACGCGCATCGTCGCGCAGGTGCGCGAGCAGGGCGGCCTGCGTTTCACGTCGAAACTGCGCTATCTGTACACCGGCGGCGGTCCACTGGATCCGACGCTGAAGAAGGACGTCGAGGCGCTGTTCGGGCAGCCGCTGCATCACGGCTACGGCATGACCGAATACGCGGGTTCGCTGTTCATCACGCGGATGGAGCGGCCGCGCAGCGATTGCTCGTCGGGCGAGATCGTCGAGGGCGCGGAGTTGCGCATCGTCGATGCGAACGGCGACGACGTGACGCGCGGCACACCGGGCGAGCTATGGGTACGCGGCCCCGGCGTGATGCGCGGCTACTACCGCGCACCGGAGCAGACCGCCGAAGCGCTGCGCCCGGGAGGTTGGCTCAATACCGGCGATATCGGCCGGCTCGGCGACGACGGCGCACTGTTTATCGTTGGGCGTACGAAGGATCTGATCATCCGCTCCGGTTTCAACGTCTATCCGATCGAAGTCGAATCGGTGATCAACACGTATGAGCCGGTCAAGCAATCGGCGGTGGTCGGCCGCATGACAGCCGACGGCAACGAGGAAGTGATCGCGTTCGTCGAAGTGAAAGAGGACGCCGACTTCGACGCGGAAGAGCTGCGCGACTATCTGGCCGATCGGCTTTCCGCCTACAAGCGTCCCGCACAGATCGTTCGCATCGACGCGATCCCGACCACCGCGAGCGGCAAGCTGCTGAAGCAGAAGCTGCGCGAACTGGCGGGCGAACTGCAGACGCACGAATGAAACCCGACTCAGGCAACGACTCAAGCAGCGACTCAGGCAACCAATAAGCATGACGCAGCGGCATTTCACGTAACACCCGGCGCGACGCCATCGGCGCCACGCCGGCATCACCTCGAAAAAGCAGCCCAGCCAGGGCCACGGAGGAGACATGAAGCAATTCGCGTTGCGCGGCCGGCTGGTCGCGAGCTGTGCCGCCGCCGCGTTGTCGTGCGCGGGCGCGGCGACCGCACTGACGGTATCCACGGCGGCGAACGCCGGCGAGTCGCGCGTCGGCGTGGAGTTGCCGCTGACCGGTTCGCTCGCGCAGGCCGGCACCGAAATGTATCGCGGCATCCAGGTCGCCGCTGACGTCTACAACCGCCGCAATCCGCAGAACAGGGTCACGCTCGTCGCGATCGACGACGAATCGAATCCGGCCAAAGCGGTCGCCGCCGTCGAGAAGCTGGCGTCGCAGAACGTCGTCGCGATTGCCGGCGCGGCCAATTCGAATTGCGCGGGGCCGGCCTCGGAAGCGGCGAGCAAGGCCGGTATCGTCTACGTGACCTCGGGCGGCACCAGCGACGACATGGTGCGCCGCGGCCTGAAGAATTTTTTTCGTGTCAGCAACACGCCGGGCTACACGAAGGGCATGGTCGGTCTGTTCGAGCAGCTTGGCGTGAAGTCCGTGTCGATCGTTTATTCGACGAAGGACGCGACGAGCGACCTCGCGCAGCAGCTCGACAGCGCGCTCAAGGCGAAGGGCGTCGCGACCTCGCTGCATGCATTCGATCCGTCGATGACCGACTTCAAGCCGATCGTCAACAAGGTCAAGCTGCAGGACAAGTCGGATGCGATGGCGATGATCGGCTATGAAAACGACTACGTCGGTATTCTGCGCGCGGCGAAAGTCCTGAAGCCGAACCTGAAAGCGATCGCCGCGCCGTGGGCGTTCGCGAGCCCGAAGATGGCCGCGTCGTTCCCGGATCTGGTGCCGAACGTCTATGGCGCGACCGTGCTCGCATCGCCCGCCGATTACCGCTCGGCCGATCAACGCGAGTTTTCCGATACCTACCAGCGGCTCTTCAAGACTGATTCGAACTATCAGTCGCAGACCTCGTTCGCGTACGCGCAATTGCTGTTCGACGCGATTGCGCGTGCCCAGAAGGCCGGCACGCTCGACAAGGGCGGCCTCGCCGACACGCTGCGCCAGAGCGCAGGAGATGGCACCTTCCTCGGCAAAATCAGCTTCGACACGCGCGGCGATAACCCCGGTTACGTCGCGCACATGGGCCAGTTCACGCACGACGGCAAGCTCGCGGTCGTCTGGCCCGCCGACTACGCAACCGCCAAACCGGTCTATCCGGGCGTGCCGTGGTGAGCGCGCGCACCCTTCAATCCATCATCACGAAAGAGGTCAAGCAACGATGATCCGCGATCAGGAAACCATGAACGTTCTGCTCGACAACGTGGCGCGCTTCGTGCGCGAACGTCTGGTGCCGAACGAAGAACGCGTCGCCGAAACGGACGAGATTCCGGCCGAGATCGTCGACGACATGAAGGCGCTCGGCCTGTTCGGGCTGACGATTCCCGAGCAGTACGGCGGCCTCGATCTGACGATGGAAGAAGAGGTTCTGGTGATGTTCGAAATGGGCAAGACATCGCCCGCGTTCCGTTCGATCTTCGGCACGACGGTCGGCATCGGCTCGCAAGGCATCGTGATCGACGGTACCGACGAACAGAAGGCGAAGTGGCTGCCGAAGCTCGCGAGCGGCGAGACGATCGCGAGCTTCGCGCTGACGGAACCCGAATGCGGCTCGGACGCGGCGGCGGTGAAAACGCGCGCGGTGCGCGACGGCGATCACTATGTCGTGAACGGCACCAAGCGCTTCATCACCAATGCGCCGCAAGCGGGCATCTTCACGCTGATGGCCCGCACCAATCCCGAAGAGCCGCGCGCGGCCGGCATCAGCGCGTTTATCGTCGAGGCGAACACGCCGGGGATCAGCTTCGGCAAGCGCGATCGCAAGATGGGCCAGAAAGGCGCGCATACCTGCGACGTGATCTTCGAAAACTGCCGTGTGCCGGTGCAGAACGTGATCGGCGGCAAGGAAGGTGTCGGCTTCAAGACCGCGATGAAGGTGCTCGACAAAGGCCGCATTCATATCGCGGCGATCTGCGTCGGCGTCGCGCAACGGATGCTCGACGACGCGCTGCGCTACGCAATGGAGCGCAAGCAGTTCGGCCAGCCGATCGCCGAATTCCAGCTGATTCAGGCGATGCTCGCCGACAGTCAGACCGAACTGTACGCGGCGCGCTGTATGGTGCTCGACGCCGCGCGCAAACGCGACAACGGCGAGAACGTGAGCACCGAGGCATCGTGCGCGAAGCTGTTCGCGTCGGAAATGTGTGGACGTGTCGCCGATCGCGCGGTGCAGATTCATGGCGGCGCCGGCTATATGTCCGAGTACGGCATCGAGCGCTTCTATCGCGACGTGCGGATTTTCCGCATCTATGAAGGCACGAGCCAGATCCAGCAGATTCTGATCGCCCGCAACATGATGCGCGCAGCCGCGCGCTGATCGATACAGCGGGCACGACGGCAGTCAACCACAACCACTATTCGTCACGTCGTGCCCGTCCAATCAGAAAGCAGGAGACACCTATGACCCGCCTCTCTCGCGCGCCGCTCGCCGCGTCGTTGAAAATCCTCACGGCCGTGTCGGCGTTCGCGCTCGTCGCTGCCGCACAAGCCGCCGATCTGCCGGTCGGCGTCGAGTTGCCGTTGACCGGCAGCATGGCGCGCGCCGGCAATGCGCAGCTCGAAGGGATCAAGATCGCGACCGACATGTTCAACCAGCGCGATCCGAAGCACACGGTGAAGCTCACCGTGATCGACGACGAAGCGCAGCCGGCGAAGGCCGTATCGGCGGTGGAAAAACTGGCGTCGCAAGGCGTGCTCGCGATTACCGGCGGCTACGGCTCGAACTCGGTGAGCCCCGCCTCCGAAGCGGCCGACAAGGCCGGGCTCGTGTACATCACCTCGGGTGGCGTGGATAGCGCGATGACCTCGCGCGGCTTGAAGAACTTCTTTCGCGTGGGACCTTCGTCCGGCTATTCGAAAGCGATGGTCGGCCTGTTGAGCGACATGAACGTGAAGTCGGTGTCGATCGTATCGTCGACCAAGCAGGCACCGACCGATCTGTCCAAAGACGTGAGCACCGCGCTGAGCGCGAAAGGCGTCAAGGTCACGGTGCACGAATTCGATCCGTCGATGACCGACTTCAAGCCGATCGTCAACAAGATCAAGCTGCAGGACAAGCCCGACGTGATGGTGATGATGGGCTACGAGAACGACTATATCGGCATCCTGCGCGCGGCCAAGGTGCTCAAGCCGCAACTGAAGGCGGTGGTCGGCTGCTGGGCGCTCGTCACGCCGAAGATGGCGAGCGAGTTTCACGACCTCGTGAACAACGTGATCGGCAATGCGATGCTGCCGCATCCGGTGCAGTTCGCGTCGCCGGAAGGCAAAGCCTTCGTCGCTGCATATCAGAAGGCCTATAACAAGGACCCGGATTATCTGGCCGAGTTTTCGTACGTGCAGTCGCTGGTGTTGTTCGACGCGCTTGCGAAAGCGTCGGACAAGGGCACGCTGAAGAGCGGCGGCATCGCGACTGAGTTGCGCGCGCGGCCCTTCGATACGCTGATCGGCACCGTGCATTTCGACAACCGCGGCGAGAACCCCGCGTTCCTGAACAACATGGCGCAGATTCAGGACGGCAAGGTGGTGGTGATCTGGCCGAAAGAGAAGGCGAGCGGCAAGCTCAACTATCCGTCGCAGCCGTGGTGAGGCGGGCCATACCGCTCATGCAGCTCATGCAGTGCGCCTTCGCGCATGCGCCTGGGCGTGAGCGCCGCGCCAACGAGGAGTCGTCATGACCGATCTGATCCTGCAGTCGCTTTACTCCGGCATTCTGGTCGGCGGAGCTTACGCGCTCGTCGCGCTGGGGCTTGCGCTCGTGTTCGGCTCGATGCGCATCATCAATCTCGCGCACGGCGAGCTGGTGCTGCTCGCCGCGTACATCGCGTATTCGTTCGAGACGCGGCTTGGCCTCAATCCGGTGTTCGCGATTCCGGCCGCGATTCCGGTGGTTTGCGCGGCGGCCGCCGCCGCATGGTTCCTGGTCAGCCGGATCGCGCGCGACCGCGAACTGAATTCGCTGATCCTCACCTACGGTCTCGGCATCATCGTGACCAACGGCGTGCTGCTGATCTGGGGCGCCGACGTGCGCTCGACCAACTCCGCGTGGCTGCAGGACAGCGTGATGCTCGGCAACGTGCTGAGCATGCGCAGCGAACTGCTGTCGTTTGCGATCAGCGTCGTGCTGATGGGCGCGTTGTGGTGGTGGCTGTCGCGCTCGTGGTACGGGCGCGCGGTGCGGGCGATTTCGAGCAATCGCGACGCCGCGCGGCTGATGGGCATCAATCCGCGCAAGACCGAACTCGTGTCGTTCATCGTGGCCGGCGTGCTCGCGTCGTGCGCGGGCGTCGCGATGTATGCGAGCAGCGCGATCCAGCCGTCGATCGGCGAAGCGATGACGGTCAAGGCATTCATCATCACGGTGCTCGCGGGCATCGGCTCGATCCCCGGCGTGCTGCTCGGCGCGATGCTGCTCGGTATTGCCGAGGCACTGACCGTCACGCTGTTCAGCTCGGCATTGCAGGAGCTGGCCGGCATGCTGCTGTTTCTGCTGGTGCTGTATGTGCTGCCGAACGGCCTGTTCGGCGTCGCGAGGAGAAGAGGATGACACGCAAACTGCTGCTGGCCGTGCTGGTACTCGCGCTGTATCTCGGCGTGCCGCTCGCGCTTGGGCACGACCTGTATCTGATGAGCCTCGCGGTCGCATCGCTGACGATTGCCGGTATCGCGCTGGCGTGGGCATTGCTCGGCAATCTCGGCGGCATGGTGAGCTTCGGGCACAGTGCGTTCTTCGGCGTGGGCTCGTACATTTCCGCGCTGCTGACGCTCAAGGCCGGCTGGCCCGTGTTCCCCGCGATGCTCGCGGGCGGCGTCGGCGCGGTGATCGCGTCGCTCGCGATGCTGCCGGCGCTGCGTTTGAAGGGGCCGTACTTCGCACTCGCGATTCTCGCGTATGCGCAGATCTTCCGCATTCTCGCCACGCAGTTTGCCGGTCTCACTGGCGGTTCCGGCGGTCTGTCGAGCATTCCGGGTTTGCCGACCATCGTCGGCTTCGACTTCGGTTCGAAGACCGGCAACTATCTGGTGATCCTCACGCTCGTGCTGCTGTTCGCGCTCGTCTATCACTTCCTGCGGCGCAGCTACGTCGGTCTCGCGCTGCGTGCGATGCACGAATCCGAGGACGCGACGCGCGTGGTCGGTGTGAACAGCGTGATGCTGAAGCTCTCGATGCTGATGCTGTCCGCGCTGATGACGGGTCTCGTCGGCGCCTTCAACGCGCACTACATCAACTTTCTCGAACCCGACTACGCGTTCAATTCGTCGTGGGCGGTGGTGCCGATCATCGCGGCGATCTTCGGCGGCTATCGGACCATCTTCGGGCCGCTCGCGGGCGCGGTGGTCGTGTATCTGGTCGATCAGCTGTTCCTGAAGAGCGTGCTGCCGACTGGGCATCAGATCGTGCTCGGCATGCTGCTGGTCGCGATGATCATCGTCAGTCCGTCCGGGCTGACCGCGCTGGCGTGGCGTAAAACCAAGCGAGGCGCGTATGCCGCAAGCTGACCTGCAACTGCGCAACGTGACGATCCGCTTCGGCGGCATCACGGCGGTCAACGATGTCTCGATGGAGGTCGGCAAGAACGATCTGGTGGGACTGGTCGGGCCGAACGGCGCGGGCAAGACCACGCTGTTCAACGCGATCTCCGGGCTCGTGCGGCCGACGCAGGGTTCGATCAGCTTCGACGGCGCGGACATGCTGAAGACCTCGCTGCATCGGCGCGCGCGGCTCGGCATCGGCCGCACGTTCCAGGTGCCGCAGCCGATGCACGAGCTGACGGTGCGCGAAAACCTGCTGGTCGCGCAGCGTTTCGGCGCGGGACAGGTGGATCATGCGCGCATCGACGAAATCCTCGAGTTTCTCGATCTGCGCGGCAAGGCCGAGCGCAACGCGGCCACCGAACTCGCGTTGACCGAACTGAAGGCGCTCGAAGTGGCGAAGGCGCTTGCCACCGCGCCGAAGCTGCTGCTGCTCGATGAAGTGCTCGGCGGACTCGAAACGGCCAGCAAGCGCCGCTTCATGAAGACGCTGCTCGACGTGCACGAGCGTTATCAGGTCGGAATCCTGATTATCGAGCACGACATCGAAACCGTGATGAACCTGTGCCGTCGCGTGTGCGTGCTGAACTTCGGCGAGTTGATCGCCGACGGACCGCCCGCCGAAGTATTCCGCGATCCGGCCGTCGTGAAGAGCTATACCGGAGAGGTGATCGATGCTTGAGATGAACGCGGTGCGAGCCGGCTATGGCGCGATCAACGTGTTGTGGGACGTGTCGCTGAACGTCGCGCGCGGCGAAGTGACGACGATCGTCGGGCCGAACGGCGCGGGCAAGACCACGCTGCTGCGCGCGATCATGGGGCTTCTGCCGTTGCAGCGCGGGCAGATCGTCTATGACGGCGTGTCGCTCGCCGGCGTGCCGACGTGGGATCTGCCCGAGCGCGGCATCGCGATGGTGCCGGAAGGGCGAATGATTTTCCGCGACATGTCGATCGAGGAGAACCTGATGCTCGGCGCGTTTCCGAAGGCGCGCCGACAAGCCGCGAAGACGCAGCTCGAAGAAGTGTTCGCGCTGTTTCCGCTGTTGAAGGAGCGTCGTGCGTTGCCGGCCGGTACGTTGTCCGGCGGGCAGGCGCAGATGCTCGCGCTGGGCCGTGGGCTGATGTCGTCGCCGCGCCTGCTGCTGATCGACGAGCCTTCGCTCGGGCTCGCGCCGGTGATCGTGCAGGAAGTGTTCGAGATTCTCGCGCGACTGAAGGCCGAGGGCCGCACCATCGTGCTGGTCGAGCAGAACACGAATATGGCGCTGCGGCTCGCGGATCAGGTGTATCTGATGCAGGGCGGCAAGGTCACGTTATCGGCGCGCGCGGCCGAGGTCGACGTGGACACGCTGCACGATATGTATTTCGCGCGTTGAGCCTGATATACGAAAGCTATTCGAGCCGCCCGACGCCGTCGGCCACCAGCAGATCGACCAGCTTGCGCGCGAACAGCGGCAACGCCTGGCGATCGGCGACGCAGATCTGCAGCTTGCGCACCGCCCATTCGTCGGTGAGCGGAATGATGCGCAGCGCCATGGTTTGCGCGTGCCGTCGCGCGGTGCCCTCGGGCAGCACGCCGATGCCGATGTTCGCCTCGATCATCCGGCAGGCCGCCTCGAAGTTGCTGACCTGAATGCGCCAGCGCATCGTGCGTTGCAGCTCGGCCGATGCGCGCTTCAGGAAGCCATAGATCGCGCTCGCTTCGGGTGGGCCGATGAAGTCGTAGTCGAGCGTGGCGCCGAAATCGATTTTCTTGTGCTGCGCGAGCGGATGACTCAACGCGGTCGCGAGCACCAGGCGGTCGCGCCGGTAAGGCATCACTTCGAGTCCGTCGGTGCGCACGTTGCCCGCGACGATGCCGATATCGACGGTGCCTTCCTGCACGGCCTTGACGATGTCCGGGCTCAGACGCTCGTGCATGTCGACGTTCACGTCCGGATGATTGACCAGATAGGTGCGCAGCACCGCGGGCAAAAACTCGCTCATGGCGGTGGTGTTCGCGAACACGCGCACATGACCCTTCACGCCTTTTGCGTATTCCTGCAGATCGCCGGTCAACTGTTCGAGTTGCTGGAATACGCGCCGTGCATGCAGCAGCAGTGTTTCGCCGGGCGCGGTGAGCGTCACGCCCTGGCTCGTGCGGCTCAGCAGCTTCACGCCGACCTGTTCTTCGAGATTCTTGATCCGCGTGCTCGCGGCCGGCAACGACAGATGCGCCCGCTCCGCGCCGCGAGTCAGGCTGCTTGCTTCAGCGATGTGAATGAAGAGCTTGAGATCGACAAGATCGAAATGCATGAACGGGTCCGTTGAAGGGCAGGGTCATTATTGCGCCGCCACACGCTTTCCGACATTAGGCGAATTACGGGTTAATGCTAGCCGAAACGGGGTTTCGGCATATCCAAATTGTCGCGTGCTGGCCGATGCGTCAAGCTGCGTCGGAAGCTGATCGCGCTCGACGCGACATATGCGATACCGAATGCAGCAAAACACGCAGCACAACACCGGACAGACACAAGACAGCGAGGAGCGACACGCATGACGACGCAACGCATGATGGATGGCAAGGTGGTGATCGTAACCGGCGCGGGTGGCGGCATCGGCCGCGATATCGCGCTGCTGATGGCGCGCGAGGGCGCGCAGGTGGTGGTCAACGATATCGGCGCATCGCTCGGCGGCGAGGGCCATAGCGCGGGTCCCGCGCAAAGCGTGGTCGATGAAATCCTTGCGTTCGACGGCCGCGCGACCGCGAATACGGATAGCGTCGCCGATGCGCAAGGCGGTGAACGTATCGTGCAAAACGCATTGGACGCGTTCGGCCGCGTCGATTGCGTGGTCAACAACGCAGGCATTCTGCGCGACCGCTTCTTCCACAAGATGAGCAACGACGATTGGGACGCGGTGCTCAAGGTGCATCTGTACGGTAGCTATCACGTGTCGCGCGCGGTTGCCGCGCATTTCAAGGAGCAGGGCAGCGGCGCGTTCGTGCATATGACGTCGACCTCGGGGCTGATCGGCAATCTCGCGCAGGCCAATTACAGCGCCGCGAAGCTCGGCATTGCGGGGCTGTCGAAATCGATCGCGCTCGATCTGCACAAGTTCGGCGTGCGTTCGAACTGTATCGCGCCGTTCGCATGGAGCCGCATGATCAACTCGATCAAGATCGATTCGCCTGAGCAGGAAGCGCGCGTCGCGAAGATTCGCCAGATGACGCCCGCGAAGATCGCGCCGCTTGCGGTCTATCTCGCGAGCGACACCGCGCGCGACGTGACCGGCCAGATCTTCGCGGTGCGCAATAACGAAATCTTCGTGATGAGCCAGCCGCGCCCGGTGCGCTCCGTGCATCGCGGCGAAGGCTGGACGCCCGAAAGCATCGCCGAGCACGCGATGCCGGCGTTGCGCGCGGGCTTCCATTCACTCGACGTGTCCGCCGACGTATTCAGCTGGGACCCGGTGTAACAGGAGCCGCGCACATGCTCGACCGTCTCAACGCGCAACTGGCGCGTTTGCATACGCATCCGTTCTACGCAGGGCGCTTGCCGTCCCGCGTGGAGAGTGCCGAGGAATTCGCCGAACGCGTGCCGTTGATGTCGCGCGCGGACCTGGTTGCCGAAATGGCACGCCCCGGTTACGGCGCGTTCGCGCCCGCGGTGCCGCCAGTGCGCATCCATCTGACGCCGATGGGCGCATCGCTGGTACCGATCCTGCACAGCGCCGCCGATCTGCGCACGATCGAGGCCGCCTGCGGCCAGCATCTCGACGCGTGCGGCATCGGCCCCGGCGATGTCTGCATGGTCACGTTCGGCTATCACCTGTTCGTTGCCGGGCTGTTCTATCAGAGCCAGATGGAAGCGCGCGGCGTCGCGTGCATTCCGCACGGTCCCGGCGAAACGGAACGTGCCGCCGATATCGCGCGCCGCTGCGGCGTCACGGTGCTGGCCGGCAATCCGTCCCATGCGCTGAAGCTGATCGAAGCGGGCTGCCCGGTGCCGCGCGTGTTCTTCGCGGGCGGCGAGGCTTTTACCGGCAACGAAGCGCTATATCGGCGCGTGCGCGACGCGATGCCGGGCACCTTGCTGATCGACAGCTTTTCGTTATCCGAATGTTTGCCGGTGGCGCGCACGTTTCCGGGCGGCACCGGCGTGCACGTGTTCGACGAGCTGCTGTACGCGGAAGTCGTCGATCCGGATAGCGGCCGACCGGTCGCGGCGGGCGAGCGCGGCGAACTCGTGCTCACGCATCTGCGGAAGGAATTGCAGCCGCTGGTGCGCTATCGCACCGGCGATCTGACGATGCTGCAGCACACCGAGCCGCTATTCGGCCGCACGGTGTCGCTGCCGCGCGTGGTGTTCGGCCGCGTGGATTCGATGGTGAAGATCAAGGGCGTCAAGGTGTATCCGTCCGAGTTGCGCACGCTGCTGCTCGGCGTCGACGGCGTGAGCGGCGCGTGTCGGCTGGTGGTGTCGCGCAGCCTGAGCGGCAGCGATCATCTGCGCCTGCAGATCGAGGGCACGCCCACGCCCACGGCCGCGGCGGTCGACGCGCTTGCCGCGCGCTTCAAACAACAGACCCTGATCAGCGCCGATGTCATCGAGGCGGTTGCGAAGCTCGAAGGCAGCGAGCTGGTTATCGATCAAAGGAGCACAGCATGAGCAGTGGCATCAGCAATGACGCGCAGCGCGCGCCGTGGCGTTTTATCGTCGGTCATCACAGCTATGCGGACTTTTCGATTTCGATCTCGCCGGCCGTCGAGCGCGCGGTGGCCGAAGGCATCGCTCCGCCGACCGTCTATCTGAACATCTTCGACGACGACAGCGTGACGATCGGCGTCAACGAAGATCCGCAGCAGGTGCTGGATCTCGCGTTCTGCCGCGCCAACGGCGTGCTTACGCGGCGTCGCGTGAATGGCGGCGGTGCGATCTACGCGGGCAAAGGCTCCGCGTTTCTCGCGATGTATCTGCCGATCAGCCTCGCCGGCGTGCCGACCAGCGCGGCGGCCGCGTTTCCGACCATCCTCGGCCACGTCGCCGACAGCCTGCGCGACGTGTTCGATCTGCAGGCGTCGTACCGGCCGTTGAACGACGTCGAGATCGACGGGCGCAAGCTGATCGCGACGTCGCTGAAGATCGAAGAGGAGGTGCTGACGTTTCGCATTCTGCTGAACGTGAAGGCGATCAACACCGACATCGCCGCGCGCGCGATGCCGCTCGCGCCCGAGAAAACCCGCGACAAGAAACACAAGGACCTCGGCTCGCGCTACACGTTTCTGGAAAAGGAACTCGGCCGTCCGGTCACGCACGACGAACTGATCGCGTGGGTCAACGCGTGCATGCAACGCACGTTCGGCGACGCCACGTTGCAGGACGGCACGCTGGTGCCGCAGGAACAGGCGCTCGCGCAGCAGTTCGCGCGCGAGCTGACCAGCGACGCGTGGTTCCATGAAAAGAGCGAAGCCGTGCGTTACGAGCCGTTGATGCGCGCGGGCGACCGCATCGGCCGGGGCCGCGAAAAAGCGCCGGCTGGGCTGATCTGGCTGAGCCTGCTGGTGCGCGATGGCGTCGTGCTGCGCGCGATCGTCAACGGCGACTGGCATCCGCGGCCGATCCGCTCGGTCGACTGGCTCGAGGAAGGTTTCGCCGGTTTGCCCGCGACGCGCGAAGCGTGCGAGCCGCACATCCATGCGTTTCTCGCGCGGGCCGATGTCGAGTTCGCGGGCGTCGAGGCCGCGCATCTGCTGAAGGCGCTCGATTTCGCGCTCGCCGATCTCGACCGCGCGGAGGTGGCCGCATGAGCGACGACGCATTGCTGTACGACGTCGACGCGGACACGGGCGTCGCGACGCTGACCTTGAATCGTCCGCGCCAGAAGAACGCGCTCGACGCGTCGATCCGCGTCGCGCTGCGCGAAGCGATCTACGCGATTCGCCAGGACCGTTCGGTGCGTGCGCTGGTGCTGTGCGGCGCGGGCGAAGACTTCTGCTCGGGCGGCGACCTGCGCGGCATGAACGTGCAGAGCGCCGAGGAAGGCCGCAATCGCATCGACGATCTGCACGGCTGGGTCGGCATGCTGCTCGACCTGGACCGGCCGGTGATCGCGGCTGTGGATGGTGTCGCGTACGGCGCCGGTTTCAGTCTCGCGCTCACCGCGGATTTCGTGCTGGCCACGCCGCGCGCGCGTTTCTGCATGCCGTTCATGAAGATCGGTCTGGTGCCCGATTGCGGCGCGTTCTATACGTTGCCGCGCATCGTAGGCATGGCGCGCGCGAAAGACCTCGTATTCACCGCTCGCGAAGTGGGCGCGGACGAAGCGCAGCGCCTCGGCGCGGTGTTCGAGATCGTCGCGCCCGACGCGTTGCGCGCACGCGCGATGCAGATCGCCGCGAGTCTCGCGAGCGCATCGCCGGTCGCGTTCGGGCTGGCGAAGCGGGCGCTGAACCAGTCGCTCAGCGTGGATTTGCGCAGCATGCTCGAGATGGAATCGGCCGCGCAGGGCATTGCGTTTTCGACCGCGTTTCATCGCGAGGCCGTGCAGCGTTTCAAGGACAAACAGGCGCCGCTGTTCCAGTGGCCCGCCGCGTGAGGTCGCCATGGCCATCGACTATCACACGCTGCGCAACTGGCCGTTCGAGGACATCGAACACACCTACACGCAACGCGACGCGATGCTCTACAGCCTCGGTCTCGGCTATGGCAACGATCCGCTCGATCCCGACGACCTGCCGTTCGTCTACGAGAAAGCGCAGCGCGTGCCGCCCACTTTCGCGGCCGTGCTCGGCTATCCGGGCTTCTGGGCCAAGCATCCGGGCACCGGCATCGATTGGGTGAAGCTGCTGCATGGCGAGCAGCGCTTGCGGATTCATCGGCCGTTGCCGGTCGCGGCGACCGTGGTGGGGCGTTCGCGCGTCACGCGTGTCGTCGACAAGGGGCCGGGCAAGGGTGCGCTGGTGCTGATCGAGCGCACCGTCACGGAAAAAGCGAGCGGCGCGCTGCTCGCGACGATCGAACAACTGAATTTTTGTCGCGGCGATGGCGGTTTCAGCGCGAACGGCCAGCCTTCCGACGCGGCCCCGCCCGCTCCGTCGCCGCTGCCCGAACGCGCGCCCGACGCGGTCTGCGATCTGCCGACG
This sequence comes from Paraburkholderia antibiotica, assembly GCF_012927125.1. Taxonomy (GTDB): domain Bacteria; phylum Pseudomonadota; class Gammaproteobacteria; order Burkholderiales; family Burkholderiaceae; genus Paraburkholderia; species Paraburkholderia antibiotica. The sequence continues at coordinate 52,847 of NZ_JABBFZ010000028.1, read as the reverse complement.
CGCCCCGAAACCGCGCTGATCTACCGTCTGTCCGGCGACGACAATCCGCTGCACGCGGACCCCGCCGTCGCGCGCGCGGCGGGTTTCGAGCGGCCGATCCTGCACGGTCTCGCGACGTGGGGCGTGGCTGGTCATGCGGTGCTGAAGACCGCGTGCGCGGGGCGGCCCGAGAAACTCGCGTCGTTGTATGCGCGCTTTAGCGCACCCGTCTATCCGGGCGAGACGATCCGCACCGAGCTGTGGCGCGACGATGGCGCGGTGCAATTCCGCTCGCGGGTGCTGGAGCGCGATGTGGTTGTGCTCAACAACGGCCGCGCGGAATTGCAGTGAAAGTTTCACACGCTGAAACAGGAAGACCTCCCAAAAGACCTCGAAAACGCGTGAACGTCACGCGTTTCTAGCGGATGCGCCGCATCGCGTTGCATCGCATCGAACGAATTCATCGTTGCAGAACCCTTCAGAGGAAGCACGCTCATCATGTCCAGAACACCCAAGCCGCTGATTCATTCGAATATCGCCTACAGCACGCCGGATCGCATCGTCGTGCGCGGCAAGGATCTGCCCAACGAAGTACTCGGGCATATGAATCTCGGTGACTTCGCGTTTCTGCAGTTGACCGGCCGCGAGGCGACGCGCGAGCAGTCGGCGATGTTCAACGCGATCCTGATCACGCTGGTCGAACACGGCATGACGCCGAGCGCGATCGCCGCGCGCATGACCTATGCCGGCGCGCCCGAATCGTTGCAGGCGGCGGTCGCGGCGGGCCTGTGCGGGCTTGGCTCGGTGTTCGTCGGCAGTATGGAGGCCGCGTGCCGGATGCTGTCCGAGGCGTTGCCGTATACGTCGGCCGACGTGAGCGATGCCGACCTCGAACGGATCGCGCGCGACACCGTCGCCGCCTATCGCGAGCGCGGTGCGATCGTGCCGGGCCTCGGTCATCCGCTGCATAAGCCGATCGACCCGCGCACCCCGCGACTCTTTCAACTGGCGGCCGACAACGGCATGGCGGGCCGCTACGTGAAGCTGATGAAGCTGATCGGCGCCGAAGCCGAGCGCGCATCGGGCAAGACGCTGCCGATCAACGCGACCGGCGCGATCGGTGCGATCTGCTGCGAATTCGGCTTTCCGTGGCGCATCGTGCGGGGCTTCGGCGTGATGGCGCGCGCGATCGGCCTCGTCGGTCATATCATGGAAGAAGGCGAAAAGCCGATGGCGATCGAGATCTGGCAACGGATCGAGGACGAAGCGTCCGCGCATCTGCGCGGTTAGGGCTGACGGGGAAGCGGAGCGTCAGCGGCGCGTTAGCGGCATGTCAGTCAAGCGCCTTAACCAAAACCAAACGCCCGCTTCGAAAATGCAAACTTCGCGGAGGGCCGTGCGTCGGTCATAGTAAAGGCCTACAAGGATCAACATCCGTACCTGGGAGACTTTGCCATGTCAGTAGGCTCAGAAAAACTCGACGACTGGCTTAACAAGCAGGCGGTGACCGAGGACCACATCACCGCGTTTCCGCTGCAGGCACTGGCCGCCACCCTCGATCGCGAGGAAAGCGGCGATACGGTGCCGCCGTTGTGGCACTGGCTGTATTTTCTGCCGGTCGCGGCGCTCGCCGAAGTGGGCCCCGACGGTCATCCGAAGCGCGGCGGCTTTCTGCCGCCGGTACCGCTGCCGCGTCGCATGTGGGCCGGCGGCCGCCTCACGTTCCATGCGCCGCTGAAGGTCGGCGAGCACGCGAAGCGCACCTCGACGATCGCCAATATCGAAGACAAGACCGGCCGCTCGGGCCGCCTCGTGTTCGTCACCGTGCAGCATGCGTACGAAGCCGGCGGCGAGCTGAAGCTCGAAGAGGAACACGACATCGTCTATCGCGACGCGCCGCAGGACGGCGCGCGGCCGCAACAGCCGTCGCTCGCGCCCGAAGGCGAAACGTGGAGCCGCACGATCGATGCCGACGAGGTGATGCTGTTCCGCTACTCGGCGCTGACCTTCAACGGCCACCGCATCCACTACGACCAGCCGTACGTCACCCAGGTCGAGGGCTATCCCGGCCTCGTCGTGCATGGTCCGCTGATCGCGACGTTGCTCGTCGATCTGCTGCGCCGCGAATTGCCGCACGCCACGCTGCAAAGCTTCGCGTTCCGCGCGCTGCGCCCGACCTTCGCGAATCAGCCGTTCAAGGTGTGCGGCAAGCCCTCCGCCGACGGCAAGACCATCGACCTGTGGGCCAAAGACCACGAAGGTTATCTGACCATGCGCGCGACCGCCGCGCTTGCCTGAACTCCACGAGACCCGATTATGCAAACCACGCAACACGATTCGTTCCAGGACATTCGCGAGGCCGTGCGCGATCTGTGCCAGCAGTTTTCCGGCGAGTACTTCCGCAAGATCGACGAAGCACGCGGTTATCCGGAGGAGTTCGTCGACGCGCTGACGAAGGCCGGCTGGCTCGCCGCGCTGATTCCGCAGGAGTTCGGCGGCTCGGGGCTCGGGCTTACCGAAGCGTCGGTCATCATGGAGGAGATCAATCGTGCCGGCGGCAACTCGGGTGCGTGCCACGGTCAGATGTACAACATGGGCACGTTGTTGCGGCACGGCTCGGAAGAGCAGAAGCGCAAGTATCTGCCGAAGATCGCGAGCGGCGACCTGCGCCTGCAATCGATGGGCGTGACCGAGCCGACCACCGGCACCGATACGACGAAGATCAAGACCACTGCCGAGCGACGCGGCGATCGCTATGTGATCAACGGCCAGAAGGTGTGGATCTCGCGCGTGCAGCACTCGGACCTGATGATCCTGCTCGCGCGCACCACGCCGCTCGCGGACGTGAAGAAGAAATCCGAGGGCATGTCGATCTTTATCGTCGATCTGCGCGAAGCGATCGGTCACGGCATGACCGTGCAGCCGATTCTGAACATGGTCAATCACGAGACCAACGAACTGTTCTTCGACAACCTCGAAATCCCCGCCGAGAATCTGATCGGCGAGGAAGGGCAGGGCTTCAAATACATTCTCGACGGCCTGAACGCGGAGCGCACGCTGATCGCCGCGGAATGTATCGGCGACGGCTACTGGTTCGTCGATAAAGTCACCGAGTATGCGAAGGATCGCGTGGTGTTCGGCCGGCCGATCGGCCAGAACCAGGGCGTGCAGTTTCCGATCGCGCGCTCCTTCATCAACGTCGAGGCGGCGAGTCTGATGCGGTTCGAAGCGGCACGCCGTTTCGATGCACACGAGCCGTGCGGCGCGCAGGCAAACATGGCGAAGCTGCTTGCGGCGGATGCGTCGTGGGAAGCGGCCAATGCGTGTCTGCAGTTTCACGGCGGCTTCGGCTTCGCGTGCGAGTACGACGTCGAGCGTAAATTCCGCGAAACGCGCCTGTACCAGGTCGCGCCGATTTCGACCAATCTGATTCTCTCGTACGTGGCCGAGCATATCCTCGGGCTGCCGCGTTCGTTCTGAGGCGACGAACATCATGAGACCACTCGACGGTATCAAGGTCATTACGCTCGAGCACGCGATTGCCGCGCCGTTCTGCACGCGGCAACTCGCCGATCTCGGCGCGCGCGTGATCAAGATCGAACGGCCGGGCGTCGGCGACTTCGCGCGCGGTTACGACGAACGCGTGCATGGGCTGTCGTCGCATTTCGTCTGGACCAATCGCTCGAAGGAAAGTCTGTCGCTGGATCTGAAGCAACCGGCGGCGGCGGAAATTCTCGATTCGCTCGTCGCGGACGCCGACGTGCTCGTGCAGAACCTCGCGCCGGGCGCGGCCGAACGGCTCGGCCTCGGCTACGACGCGCTGAGCGAGAAGTATCCGAAGCTGATCGTCTGCGATATTTCCGGCTACGGCTCGGATGGTCCGTACCGCGACAAGAAGGCCTACGACCTGCTGATCCAGAGCGAATCCGGCTTCCTGTCGATCACCGGCTCGCCGGGCGCGCCCGCGAAGGCGGGCTGCTCGATCGCCGACATCGCGGCGGGCATGTACGCGTATTCGAACATCCTGAGCGCGCTGCTGCTGCGTGGACGCACGGGGCGCGGTTGCCGCATCGACGTGTCGATGCTCGAGAGCATGGTCGAGTGGATGGGCTACCCGCTCTACTATGCGATCGACGGTCAGCCTCCGCCCGCGCTCGCGGGCGCCGCGCACGCGACGATCTATCCGTACGGTCCGTTCGCGGCCGGCGACGGCAAGGTCGTGATGCTCGGTTTGCAGAACGAGCGCGAATGGAAGCTCTTTTGCGAGCGCGTGCTCGAACAGCCCGAGCTCGCAACCGACGAGCGCTTCGCGTCGAACTCGAAACGCACGGCGGCGCGCGACGCATTGCGCGAGGTGATCGTCGCGGCATTCGCGACGCTGAGCGCCGCGCAGGTGATCGCGCGGCTCGATCAGGCCGGCATTGCAAACGCACAGATGAATACGCTCGCCGACGTGTGGGCGCATCCGCAACTGAAGGCGCGCGAGCGCTGGCAGGAAGTCGGCACGGCGGCGGGTACGGTGCCCGCGTTGCTGCCGCCGGGTCTGCCGACGGACTTCGATCCGCGCATGGATCCGGTGCCCGCGCTTGGTCAGCATACCGAAGCGATTCTGCGCGAACTCGGTTACGACGCTGCGCGTATCGATGCGTTGCGCGCGGCCGGCACGATCTGAACGCGCTAAGCCTGTTTTGTTTTGCGCCGGCGCAGACGTGCGATGCGTGCGATGCGCGCGTCGCGCCGGCATTTTCAAACGAACCTCATGCACACCGGCGCGACAGCGCGCACGACACTCATGAACGACCATCCCAGTCTCACGCTTGCCACTTTCGCCGCGCAACTCGACTTCGACAGCATTCCGCGCGAGGTCGTCGAGCGTACCGTCAACCTGTACGTCGACTGGCTCGGCTCGGCGCTGGCCGGCAAGGGCGCGCGGCCGGTCGAAACGATCGCGCGGTTTGCACGTCAGGCGGGCGGCGTGCCCGATGCGGCCGGTAACGGTCCCAGCGAAGTGCTGATCGACCGCAGCCGCGCCACGCCGTATTTCGCCGCGATGGTCAACGGAGCGGCTTCCCACTTCGCCGAGCAGGACGATGTGCACAACGGCTCGGTATTTCATCCGGCGACCGTGGTGTTCCCGGTCGCGCTCGCGCTCGCACAGGCGCGGCGCGCGTCGGGGCGCGAGTTCATCGCTGCGGCGGTCGCGGGCTACGAAGTCGGCATCCGCATCGGCGAATTTCTCGGGCGCTCGCACTACAAGGTGTTTCACACCACCGGCACGGTCGGCACGGTCGCGGCAGCGGCGACGGCCGGCCGGCTGCTCGGCCTGTCGCCGCTGCAGATGCTCGACGCGTTCGGCTCGGCCGGCACGCAGGCGAGCGGGCTGTGGGAGTTTCTGCGCGACGCCGCCGACTCGAAGCAACTGCACACCGCGATGGCGGCCGCGAACGGCCTAATGGCCGCGCAGCTCGCCGCCGACGGCTTCAAGGGCGCGACGCATATTCTCGAAGGCGCGAAGGGGATGGCGGCGGGCCTGTCGAGCGATGCCGATCCGGCGCGCCTCGTCGACCGGCTCGGCAGCCGCTGGGCGACCGCGGAGACCTCGTTCAAATATCACGCGGCGTGCCGCCACACGCACCCGGCCGCCGACGCGCTGCTCGCGGTCGTGCAGGCGCATCGTCTCGCGCCGCGCGAGATCGCGAAGGTCGTCGCGCACGTCCATCAAGGCGCGATCGACGTGCTCGGCGCGGTCGTGACGCCGCGCACCGTGCATCAGGCGAAGTTCAACATGGGCACGGTGCTCGGGCTCGTCGCGCATCACGGCTATGCGGGCGTGACCGAGTTCGAGCAGGGCTTCGACGCGAGCGAGATCGCGGCGTTCCGCGACAAGGTCTCGATGGCGCTCGACGCCGAAGTCGACGCAGCCTATCCGGCGCGCTGGATCGGCAAGGTCACGGTGACGACGACCGACGGCCGGGTGTTCGACGGCCGCGTCGACGAGCCGAAGGGCGATCCGGGCAATACGCTGTCGCGCGACGAGATCGCGACGAAGCTGCAGCGGCTCGCGGCGTTTGCCGGCGCGGCGAGCGAAGCCGAGGCGGCGCGGCTGCTGGCGAACGCGTGGCAGATCGCGCAGCAGGCGCAGGTCGGCGCGGTGTTCGAGGCTAGTTCGACAGCGGCGACAGCGGCGGTGGCGGCATGAGCGGCCCGCTGCCTCGCTCGTATCTGTTCGTGCCGGGCAACCGGCCGGAGCGTTTCGATAAGGCCTACGCCGCCGGCGCCGACGCGGTGATTCTCGATCTGGAAGACGCGGTACAGCCGGGCGACAAGCTGGCCGCGCGCGCCGTGGTGCTGGCCGAGGTGGCCGCGCACGCGGAGCGCGCCGCGTGGGTGCGCGTCAATGGTTCGGACACCTCATGGTTCCGCGACGATGTCGCCGCGCTGGTCGGTCAACCCGGCGTGGCCGGCATCGTGCTGCCGAAAGCCGAGACGCGCGAGCAGGTAGACACGGTGCTCGCGCATGCGCATCCGGCCCTCAACGTGCTGCCGATTGTCGAGACCGCGCGCGGCTTCGCGAATCTCGCGGAGTTGTGCGCCGCGCCGCGCGTGCAGCGCATCGTGTTCGGCACGCTCGATTTCCAGGTCGATCTGGGAATCGATGGGGACGGCGAGGAGTTGCATCTGTTTCGCTCGCAGATCGTGCTGGCGTCGCGGCTCGCCGGCCTCGGCGCGCCGGTGGACGGCGTCTCGACGACGATCACCGATACCGACGCGGTCGAAGCCGACGCGCGGCGTGGCAGACGCTTCGGCTTCGGCGGCAAGCTCTGCATTCACCCGAAGCAGATCGACGCCGTGCATCGCGCGTATGCGTGGAGCGACGCGGAGACGGAATGGGCACGGCGGGTGCTGGCAGCGGTGGACGCAAGTCAGGGCGCTGCGGTCGCGGTGGATGGCAAGATGGTCGATATGCCGGTGATTTTGAAGGCGAGAAGAATTCTGGAAGGACGATAATCGTTACTAGTCCGACTTTTTCGGCACGCTCGATTTCGGTGATCAGTCCGCGGTGTTGACGAGTGCGGGCGTGCAGGTGATGGCCAACGACATACTACATCCCATAAGCGTCTATACCGATGCCGGACACAACAGCGTTGGCGAACGGCGCGACCGTACCGATTCAGACGGCGACCACCACGACGTTCCAGGTGAGCGTGTAGATCACCGCCGGCTGTCAGGTGAACAACGGAACTCTGCCGCCACATCGCCGGACATCGTCTCGTAGCTATCGACCGCGCTACTGACCGTCGGATGAAAGCACTCGTCCCCAATCAGATCCGTCAACTCGAAGCGCCTGAGCTTGTCGCGCACCGGATCCTTCATCTCCGCGAAATGCAACGCGATGCCGCGCTCGCCGAGCGTGCGCGTCAACTCCCGCAGCATGTCGGCTGACGTCACGTCGACGCTCGTCACCGGCTCGGCCGCCACCACCACCCGCCGTATTGGCGCCGGCGATGCGTCGACCGCCTCGAGCAGACGCTCCTGAAACTGCTCGGCATTCGCGAAGAACAGCGGCGCATCCCAGCGAAATAGCACCAACCCGGCGATACGTTCCGCGTGCGGGTAGCGTGTCACGTCGTGATAGCCGCGCAGACCGTCGACACGGCCGAGCACCGCGTAATGCGGTCGCCACCCGTCCCACAGAAACTCGATCACCGCGATCACCACCGCGATGCAGATGCCCTGAATCGCGCCGAACACGGCGACGCCGGCAAAGCAGGCCATCGACAGCCAGAACTCCCATTGCTGGATCCGATAGATCCGCTTGAGGTCCGTGATTTCGAAGAGCCCGATCGCGGAGGCGATCACGACCGCGGCGAGCGCGCTGGTGGGCAGAGAGCGCATCAGATTGGGCGCGGCCAGCAGCAGCGTCGCGACCGCTATTGCACCGACGACGCCCGTCACTTGCGTCTTCGCGCCCGATGCTTCCGCGACCGGCGTGCGCGACGAACTGCTGCTGACCGGAAAGCCATGAAACAAACCGGCCGCCAGGTTGGCGGCGCCGAGCCCGACCATCTCCTGATTCGGATCGACGCGGCTATGGAAACGCGCCGCATAGGTTCGCGACAGCACGCTGGTATCCGCGAACGAGATCAGCCCGACCGCGCAGCCGCCGAGCAGAATCTTGACGAGATCGGCGTCGGTGAGCCAGGGCAGCGCGAAGGTCGGGAGTCCCTGGGGAATCTTGCCGAGTACTTTTACGCCGACGCTATCGAGGTGGAACACGGTGACACACAGCGTCGCGAGAATGACGGCGATCAGGATGCCCGGCAGTTTCTCGAAGCGCTTCAGCAACAGGATCAGCACGAGCGTGCCGGCGCCCACCGCAAGGCTGTACCAGTTGGTTTGGCCACTGACGATGGCCTGCACGAGACTCGCGATGTCCCGCAACGGCCCGCGTTCGTCGATGGAAACGGCAAAAAACTTCGGCAATTGGCTGATCAGAACGGTGAACGCGATGCCGTTCATATAGCCGTATCGAATCGGCTTCGACAGAAGCTCGGTAATGAACCCGAGTCGCAGCAGGCCCAGCACGATGCAGAACACACCGGACACGATTGCCATCATGCTGGCCGTCGCGATGGCGCGCGCCGGGTCACCCGCCGCGACCTGCACGACGACCGCGAGAATCGGCGCGGCGAGCGCGGAATCGGGGCCGAGCACGAGGATCCGGCTCGGGCCGAACAGCGCGTACACCAGCAGCGGAACGATCGTCGCGTAGAGGCCGTAGACCCCAGGCACGCCCGATGCCGCCGCATACGCGATGCCGACGGGCACCAGCATCGTGGTCAGCACGAGGCCGGCGGCGAGGTCGTTCGGCAGCCACTTGAGCGGGTAGCTTTTGAGGACCGTCAGTCCCGGTAGCCAGCGCATCCAGCGGCGCGCGCCGACCATGGACTTTCCGCCGTGAGGATCGTGAGGAACTGGGCTGTCCGCTTCCATGTGCCGAATGTTTTGCCGTCGAGGACGCCGCGACACGGGGTGTGGGCGGGGTGGTTATGCGTAGGATAGTCCAGACGTTGCGTTGGCAACAGGGATCGGGGGCGCGTGGTTCGGGTTAGCGGTGAGCGGCGCTCTTCGTCGTCTTGCGAATTGTCGGGGGATGGGTGGGGTGCAAGCTCGTGCGGACAGGTTGTGCGGACAGCACGGCTGGCCTGAGCGTGGGGCGAAGGCGAGTAGTGTGAGGCCTTGTGCGTGGCGGTCTACTTCTGGGCCGAAATTTCCTTCGCACGAATCAGGCGCGCGCGCAGCACATTTCGACTGATGCCCAACAGCCTCGCCGCCTGAAGCTGATTTCGATCGCTGAACTCGAACGCCGCGCGCATCACCGTGTCCTCGATCTGTTCGAACAGATTGTCCTCGGCCTGATCGAACAGATGGCGCAGGGCTTGCTCGAGTCCTTCGAGCGGCGTTGCCGAAGTGGATTCGCCGGCCGTGCGCCGCGCGACGTGCATGCCGAACGACGACATCTGCAGATCGCTTTCACGTAGCGAATCGCTGCGGCACACCAGCAGCGCATAGTGAATCACGTTCTCGAGCTCGCGGATATTGCCGGGCCAGCTATGTGCGCGCAGCTTGCGTTGCGCGCAGGGCTCGATATCGACGGGACCATAGCCCAGACGGTGCCGATATTCGTCGATAAAGTAGCGGGCGAGCGGCAGGATATCGCCGGGGCGATCGCGCAGCGTCGGCACGGCGAGATGCACGACGTTCAGGCGATAAAACAGATCCTCGCGGAAATGACCCGCCGCGACAGCGTCCTGTAGATGCACATTGGTCGCGGCCAGCACGCGTACGTCGATGGGGATGCTGCGGCGCGAGCCGAGCCGCACGACTTCGCGTTCCTGCAGCACGCGCAGCAGCTTGACCTGCATCGACAGCGGCAGATCGCCGATTTCGTCGAGAAACAGCGTGCCGCCATGGGCTGCTTCGAACCAGCCGGGCTTTGCGCAGAACGCGCCGGTGAATGCGCCTTTCTCGTGACCGAACAATTCGCTTTCCACTAGCGACTCGGAAAACGCGCCGCAATTTACCGCTACAAAGGGGCCGTCTTTGCGCGCGCTGAGGTTATGCGCGTGGCGAGCCACCAGTTCTTTTCCGGTTCCCGTTTCGCCGATCACGAGCACGTTCGCGTCGCTCGGCGCGACCATGCGGATGCGTTCGAGTAATGCGACCGATTGCGGGTCGGAGAAGACCTGGGCGGTTGCGCGAATCGACGTGGTGAGCGAGCGCTTGTCGGGCATCGATAGCACGGGCGATGCTTCGGTTCGCTCGATGGTCGGCGGCGCGCGGAATGCGCGATTGAGTTGGAGTGAATCGTTCATGAATAGAAACCCGGCGTTGCTTCCTGAGAAGCACATTCTGACTGCTCACGACAATCTCCGATTCATTTTGTTATGGTAACCAAAGTCGAATTGCTGCTTACGCAGCAGTACTGTTCTCGATACTGTTTCTCTGCCAGCAGGGCGACGGTTCTATTTGCAATCGCGCGGATATGTCGGAGGCTGGAAGATTTTTTGTAAGGGCATGCTCGCTCGCATTGCTGCTCCGGCAGCAACATGCCGAGCATATTGCTTCGCCAGCTTCATACGAAAGACTGCAATGCTTCTACGCCATCGTGATATGCGCGAAGGCCATATGTCGCAAACAGTTATTCCACTTGACGTTGCGGGTGATTGTGGTGCCGTTGGCGTTTTCCCCAAAATGGCGTATCGCTCGCGTGAAACCGGATGGCACGGTATTCGCTAAACAATCCGCACTTCGAAGTCAGGGTTTTTAGGTGAAAGGATTGTTCAAATGCCAAACAGGTTGAAAGTAGTCGCGGTCTCGGGTGGTCTGCAACGACCGTCACGCACGCTGGTGCTGGTGGAGCACATTCTCGCGGCGCTTGCCGATGTACATCCGGTCGATACGCACCTGATTGAACTCGGACAGATCGCGCCGCAGCTTGCAGGCGCGCTTCATCGCGCGCAGGTGTCCAAAGATCTCGACACACATATTGCGGCGATCGAATCGGCTGATTTGCTGGTGGTGGCGAGCCCGGTTTATCGTGGCTCGTATACCGGACTCTTCAAGCATCTGTTCGATCTCGTGCATCACGAAGCGCTATTCGATGCGCCCGTTCTGCTGGCCGCGACGGGCGGAAGCGATCGCCATGCACTCGTGATCGATCATCAATTGCGACCGCTGTTCAGCTTCTTCCAGGCACGCACGCTGCCGGTCGGCGTGTATGCGTCGGAAGCGGACTTCAACGGTTATCAGCTCACGAGCCACGCGTTGCAGGAACGCATTGCGCTCGCGATATCGCGCGCACTGCCCTGGCTGCATGCGGGCCGTGTTCCGGTTCAGTTCTCACCGGCCTCGCGAGTGGCCGCGTAAAACGTTTCGTTATTTCATTCAGTTGACAGGAAAATCATGAGTCAGAACCGTTCACAGGACGACGCCGTTAAGTTCGCCTATTGGGTACCCAATGTCAGCGGCGGTTTGGTCGTTAGTACGATCGAACAGCGTACCGACTGGAGTTTCGAGTACAACCAGAAGCTCGCGCAAACCGCGGAGAAGGCGGGCTTCGAATACGCGCTGAGCCAGATTCGCTTTACGGCCGGCTATGGCGCGGAATATCAACATGAGTCCGTTTCGTTCAGTCAGGCGCTGTTGCATGCCACCACCAAGCTGAAAGTGCTGGCCGCGATTCTGCCCGGGCCGTGGCATCCGGCCGTGGTCGCGAAGCAACTCGCCACCATCGATCACATTTCCAATGGCCGCGTTGCGATTAACGTGGTGAGTGGTTGGTTCAAGGGCGAATTCACGGCGATTGGTGAGCCGTGGCTTGAACATGATGAACGCTATCGTCGCTCGCATGAATTTATTCAGGCGCTCAAGGGCATCTGGACGCAGGATAATTTTACGTTCAAGGGTGACTTCTATCGATTCAACGATTACACGCTGAGTCCGAAGCCGGTGCAGAAGCCTCATCCGGAGATTTTTCAGGGCGGTAGTTCACGCGCGGCGCGTGACAATGCGGCGAGCGTTTCGGACTGGTATTTCACCAATGGCAATACGCCGGAAAACCTTAAAGCGCAGATCGACGATATTCAGGCGAAGGCGGCAAAAAACAATCACAAGGTGCGCATTGGTGTGAATGCTTTCGTGATTGCTCGCGATACGGAAGAAGAGGCGAAGGCTGTGCTTGATGACATCATCCAGCATGCGCACGTGGATGCGGTGAAAGCGTTCGGCGATGCGGTCAAGCAGGCGGGTAAGGCTTCGCCGGAGGGTGAGGGGAATTGGGCCAAATCGAGTTTCGAAGATCTGGTGCAGTATAACGATGGCTTTCGCACGAATCTGATTGGTACGCCGCGGCAGATTGCGGAGCGTATCGTCGAGTTGAAGGCGGTGGGGGTTGATCTTATCTTGACCGGGTTTCTGCACTTCATTGAAGAGGTGGAGTACTTTGGGAAGTGGGTGTTGCCGTTGGTTAGGGAGTTGGAGAGGGAGCGGCAGGTGGAGGTTGTTTGAGCTGGGGTTTGGTTGATGTTGTTGTTGTGAGACTTCGCGGGTTGCGAGGGGTTGCGGTGTGATCGGAGACCTGTCTTTCGACAGGTCTTTGTTTTTTTTAGCTTGAACTTGATTGCTTAGTGCGATGTGGTGACGGGGCGTCGCGTGATGTCCGCAGTCAAGGCAGCGGCGCTTTTCGTGGAGGATCGCTTGCGTCGCGATCCTTTTGCGCAGGCAATGGGTGCTTTCGTTCTCTGCGATGTGTCGGCGAGCAGCGTGGCTGCGTGGCGTGCGGTAATGCGGCTTTGCGGGACACCTTTTGCATCGAGTGCGATGACCTGGAACAGTTCGCGGTCGCATTCGAGTTCCATTTGATACTGCTCCGTCGTGTCCAGCAGCAATTCGAGAAGCTTTCGATGATGCCGTCGTTCGTCGCGTGTAATGGCAGGATTACTACATATTGAGGATACGAGCGTGATCAGGGTTTCCAGTTGCGCCACCTGGCGGTCGCATAGATCGAATGCGGAAAGGGCGAGCTTTTCGTACTGGAGTGCGTCGACGGGCGGACGGGAAGCGGGTTGATTTTTGACGGACGTGGTCATGCGCGATCTTCTCCCAAGTGCTTCGTGGGGTGCTCGCTCGGACAGTCACTTTCGGGGAAGTGGTGAGCGGGCACGATGGCGGGATTGACAGACTGGCGTTTAACCAAAACCAGCGAACCTTGCGGCTCTCCCACCACGGCCCGCCCATTGGAATATAGACGCGCAGAAGCAAGCGCACGGCCTGCGTGGGCAGGCGTGCGGGTTAAACGTTGCAGGCTGTCAAACCTGGTCGCTGGGTGTTTCCCGGCGGCTTGATGATTGTAGAGGCTGGGCTATCTCGCATTTGGATTTTGTGGAGAAAATGGTAGGCGGAAGGAGCAAGCTTGGTGAGGCGGTATGGCCAGTCGTCCGTCCGCGAGTACTTCGCGTAAATTGGTGGACGGCTGACCGGCCATGATCACAGAATTGCGACTGGGCGCTTCTCGATAGATGAGAAGGACGGAAGCTGACTCATTACGATTGCCCTGGAAATCTCGAAATCGAACGCTCCAAGCTTGATGAGAACGGTCGATCAACTGAGCGTTAGGAAAACGGCAGCTTCTCGCGCGGTCGGTCAAGCTGGTACTTAGGGGGAAACGTCAGAGTTTCCCCGTTTTCACTAACGATTGTGCTTTTTCTACGAGCAGATTAGCCCTTGCCTCAATGAACTCTGCGTAAGTCTTGGAGCCGTCTAGCAGCGTCCTCGGTATTAGGGCGCTGTCTGCAATTTGATTCTTTAGATCTGAGGGAATTTTCGGCATGTAAGTCGCTGGGTTTTCGTCACTAATGCTTCTATTGTCTGATGAAGTTAGTAGGCAGACGTTTGCGATGATATTGGATTGGTGAAATTGGATTCCTTGCGTTGCCAAAAATGCTTTCGGATAAATATGATGAAATTCTCGTGCATTGTATGCAGACATAACCGATCCTAGGTCGACTACATTACCATTCAAAAAGCTACGAGGTGTTGCTTGTGCAAGCATGCAAATTGCAGCTTTGGCAATCGTTGAATTAATTCGCCAAGTTTTCTTGAAAATCTCGGAATCAATTTTTGCATCTAAAGCCGAAAATACTGAAAAATCTGTTGCTAAAATTTCCATTTTCTTCAGATCTTCTACAACGGCAGTGTTTGTTCCAGCCTTATATTTTTGAGTGAAGACGCAATGCCAGAACCAACGTTTCAGTCCAAGAATTTGCTCCGCAGTGGGCTTGAGCGTACGGGCGTAAAACGCGACTAGCGGAACAAGCATTATAGGGAAAGGTACGAAGACAACGTTTCTGATTCGTAACTCCTTTTCCAGAAAATCAACTGTGGAGTACATTGCCTGCTTCAACTTTGTCATGCCTTGAATCAGTTGATTTGGAGGTGTATCGACCAAATCCTCCGCGTCAATCGTACCTAGGACAACGGCAGTCAGGCAGCGAAGAACCAGTTCTTCGCCTAGTTCCTCATAACCGCTATCGGACAATCGGTCGAGTAATTCCTTGATTTCATTTACGAGATTGAATTGATCTGACCAAGTCCATGCCGAAAGCAATTCCAATGTCGACAGACTGGTTCCGGACGAGTTAATTCTCTGAAACACCCGGCAGACCTCCTGATTTGATCTTTCTCGAATGGTGACAACAGGGAATTCATAATCTTTAAATCTTTCGGTTAGCGTTGCAATTGTTCGTTGATCTTCAGGCGAAAATCTCGCCAACTCGGGGAGTAGTCTTGTCGTATCAAGAATCGAACGCAGATTGATACTTTTTTCAGTATCGGCAACGCTTGTGTGTACAAAAATCCCCTTTCCCGGAACGAACGAGACGTTAAATCGTTGTGCAAGCTCTGGCTCAGCTGTTTCCGCATCTGAGTTGAAGACGCCGTACAAAGTGGTCAGTCGTTGCTGACCATCGAGGAGATAGTTGACCGGAAAATCTTCGGGCGTTTTGGGAAGTTTAAAGCCGCCTACATCACGCTCATGTCTCAAAGACTCCTTTGTACTCCAAAGGAGAAGGGATCCGACTGGATATCCATGATAAATCGAGTCTAAAAGGCTCATGATTTGCTCATCCTTCCAGACATATTCTCGTTGGAAAACGGGAATTTTTATATTTCCTCTGCTGACGTCAGAAAGTAGTGCGCCCAGACGGGGGTTTGATGGAGTAATCTTATTCGTTGTGCTCATTGATGATATTTTTTGATGTGGTTGCAGGGGTGCTGTGCCCGGAAGAGACGCTAGCGCCGTAATCATAGTTTTTAAAATTTTGTCAGTTTGATTTTTCCATAAAAATTATTGGCGATCTATGCATTGATGCCAAGTGACCGCAGATGGCCGAACGCGGAAATTTGTCAGATTCCAATATACGTCTATCAATCGCATACGTAGGTTTGACGCTCGATCTAAATGGCTTGAGATTGAATTGCTAACCAGGAGCCGTTGCAGAAAAATTCGTTAATGCTGTTATCAGACAGGGATATTATCAAGTGTTGGGCAAGCGATTGGCACCGGTTCAAATGACGGGACTGGGCATCTTCGAATAAGTGTCAGCATGTCTAAACCCCTGCATGTTCCACTTTAACGACAAACTTATCAGAATTCTTTATCTTTTTTAATATTTTCGTTGAAATTTTATGCCGATTGGATTTTCAAGCGTTTTCGTGAAACTGATGATCATCTTTGATTTCAGTGATAACTGACCCCGAGCAAGTAAGCAATTTTGCATATCGCATAACTCCCCACCCTTAACCAAACCAAAACACCCCCCTCCAAAAAACCCAATTCCCACCCCACGCCACATCCCGCACTCTTAACCCCAAACCACGCATCAAAAGACTGAGCAACCTGAACAAGCGGAGCAACCCAAACAACCACTCACCACTAACCACCCTGCATAAAAAAGCTGCCGCCTCACAACCGCCTCACCAAACGCTCCACCAAACAAAAAGCAGCCCGCAGCCCAGCACTTCGCGCGAGCCCAGCACCCTCGCGCAGCCTTAAACAGGAGACACCCCGTGCCCACCGTCAACTCCGGCGCCCGTCTGGACCGCCTTCCCATCAGCCGTTTCCACTGGAACATCCTCGGCCTGATCGGCGCGGGCGCGTTCCTCGACGCCTTCGATATCTACCTCGCCAGCGGCGTCCTCGCCGCGATGGTCAAATCCGGTTTCACCGATCTACGCCTCGGCTCGTTCTTCATCTCCGCCACCTTCATGGGCATGATGATTGGCGCCGGGCTATCGGGTTACCTCGGCGACAAATTCGGCCGTCGCTATTCCTATCAGGCGAATCTCGCGATCTTCGGCATCGCGTCGATCGTCGCGACCTTCGCGCCGAACATCTACTGGCTGATCCTGCTGCGCTTCATCATGGGCGTCGGTCTCGGCGCCGAGCTCGTCGTCGCGGCCGGCACGCTGTGCGAGTTCGTGCCTCCTGCCACGCGCGGTCGATGGACCGCGCTGCTCGCGCTCATCATCAACTCGGGGCTGCTCGGCGCGACGGCGATCGGCTATTGGGTGATCCCGCATCTCGGCTGGCGCTACATGTTCGCGATCGCGGGCGTCGGCGCGCTTGTCGTGTGGTTCCTGCGGCATCGGATGCCGGAGTCGCCGCGCTGGCTCGAAACCGTCGGCCGGCTCGAAGAGGCCGAGGCGACCGTCGCCGCGATCGAGCGACAAGTCGAGGCGCGCGTCGGCAAGTTGCCGCCGGTCGCGCGCGTGGTCAGTCACGAGGTGCCGGCCGCTCCGTTCTCGGCGCTGTTCGCGCGCGGCATGATCGGTCGCACGCTGGTCGCGGCGCTGACCTGCATGGCGATCAACATGTCGTTGTATGGCTTCGTCGCGTGGCTGCCGACGTTCTTCGTCAAGGAAGGGCTGACGATCGTGCAGTCGCTCGGCTTCGTGCTGTTGATGTCGTTCGGCGCGCCGGCCGGCGCGGTGGTCGGCTATCTCGTCACGGACCGCATCGGTCGACGCAACGGCATCGTATTGTTCTCGCTCGCGACGATCCTGCTCGGCTTCATCTACGTGCAGATGCGCGATCCGGTCACGATCGCGGTAGTCGGCTTCGCGCTCGTCACGACGATTTATACGGTCTGCACGCTCGGTCTGTTCGGCTATATCCCCGAGCTGTTCCCGACTGCGTATCGGTTGCGCGGCACGGGTGTCGCCGGCACCTGCGGACGCGCGGCCTCGATGTCGACGCCGTATGTCGCATTGCTGCTCTATACGCAATTCGGCGTGACGGGTGTGTTGGTGATGGTCGGCAGCGTGCTGTTGTTGCTGAGCGTCGCGATTCTCGCGCTGCGGATCGAAACGAGTCAGCAAACGCTCGAAGAGATTTCCCCCGATACCGACGCGATGCCGCAAGCGGAGATGTTGCAAAAGTCGGCTTAACGTGCGTTAGAACAGCGATCGAGACCAGGTGTTCGATGCATTGCGCTGAAGGATGGCCAAGATTTCGCACCGTGCGAGCCGATGCATCAGCAGACTCAACGCGCGGATTACAGGTAGGCTGCGTTGAGGATATGGAAAGCGGTCGAGCGCAGCTTCATCTACGCTCGACCGTTTCCTCCATCTCGCGGATGCCTACGATTAGCGGCTAAGTCTCAACACAGGCACCTGCCCACCGCACCGGATAAAAACCAAACCACGCCTCAATACTTATCAGGCACCCATCTGAACGGATGGTCAGGTTCCTTATAACCCTCTGCCTTTTGCCTGGGCGGAAGCTCGACCTCGGGTAGCGAGATCTCGTCGTAAGGAATCAGGTTCAGAAAATGGGAGATGCAGTTCAGGCGGGCGCGTCGTTTGTCATCGCCCGCGACCACGTACCATGGCGACGTCTTCGTATCGGTCGCGGCAAACATGGCATCGCGAGCACGCGAATAGTCGTACCAGCGCCGGTGCGATTCCAGGTCCATCGGGCTCAGCTTCCAGATCTTGCGGCCATCGGTCATGCGCTCGGAGAATCGGCGGGTCTGTTCCTCCATGCTGACTTCAAACCAGTACTTGATCAGCGTCACGCCCGACTCGATGATGTCGTTTTCCCATGCAGGGCAGAGCTTCAGGAAGCGGTGATACTGCTCGTCCGTGCAGAACCCCATGACTCGTTCGACTCCCGCGCGGTTGTACCAGCTTCGGTCGAAAATCACGATCTCGCCCGCCGCGGGTAGGTGCATGAAGTAGCGCTGAAAATAGATCTGAGTGCGCTCCCGCTCGGATGGCGCCGGCAACGCGACGATCCGGAATGCGCGCGGACTGACCCGCTCGGTGATTCGCTTTATCACGCCGCCTTTTCCGGCTGCGTCTCGACCTTCGAAGATCACGATAATCCTCGCGCCGGTCCGCTTCGCCCAGAACTGCAGTTTCACCAATTCGACGTGCAGCCTGGCCATCTGCTCTTCATACTCCTTCCGCCCAAGCTTCGGCTTCGCTTCTGATTTCGAACTCTCGTGATGATCGGACTTCCTCTCTTTCTTGTGCCCCATGATTTTCACCATCCCATGAATTGACGAAAGGAACACTCACGAAACTCTTCTGCGATCTTTGCGATCGCTCTGGCGAAATGCGGAAATGCGCAACTTGCCGATCCTGTTCGATCAGGGGGATCGCTTATCGCAGCGATGGCCTGTCCGAGGTTCGCGACGACAAGCTCGGCAAACCGCGGGACAAGAGGCCGACCTATCCCCACACCTACTGTGCTTCGGTCGAAGTATAGGCACCCGTATTCGAAATGACAGTACGCCGCAGCAGACGCGAGCCAGTCCATCGCGTCCATCGCGTCCATCGCGTTCATCGCATCGTCGAACCCACAATCCGGGTAACGCCCAAGCCGGCTTCCCGGCCCGATCGCCCCGCGCCCGGTTAAGATGAAAGTTTGTCCCGCCCATGTTTCGCGAGCAGCTTTCATCATGCACTTCGATTTCGTCGATCTTCGTCTGCTCCTTCACATCGCCGACACGCGTAATCTCGCGCGTGCCGCCGAGCGTTCGCACCTGTCCGCGCCGGCCGCCAGCAATCGCGTGAAGAACCTGGAGGAGCAGCTTGGTTTCAAGCTGCTCTACCGCACCAGTCAGGGTGTGACGCCGACGCCGGCCGGCGAGGCGTTCGTGCATCACGCGCGGCTCGTGCTCGAACGCGTCGAACATCTGGCGGGCGACATGCAGGAGTACGGCGAGGGCATCAAGGGGCATGTGCGCATCTGGGCCAACACGACCGCGATCAGCGAGTTCATGCCGGCCGTGCTGAGCCGTTTCCTGCGCGATCATCCGGACGTGAACATCGATCTGCGCGAGGTGCTGAGCGGCGAGATCGTCAAGGGGGTCGCCGACAGCGCGACCGATATCGGCATCGTCGCGGGCAACGTGCATGCGGAGCATCTGGAAATGCTGCCGTATCGCGACGATCGGCTCGTGCTGGTCACGTCGCTCGATCATCCGTTCGCCCAGCTGCCGTCGGTGGATTTCTCGCAGTTGCTCGACGCGAACTTCGTGAGTCTGCCGACGTCGAGCGCGATTCACGCGTTCATCATCAGTGCCGCCGATGCGCTCGGCGCGCGCCTCAAGCTGCGCATCCAGGTCGGCAACTTCGAGGCCGCGTGCCGGATGATCGAGGCGGGCGTCGGTATCGGCATCGTGCCGGAATCGGTCGCGCTGCGGCATCGCAGGACGATGCAGATCGCGCTCGTTAGCCTCAACGATCCGTGGGCCGAGCGCAAGCTGAAGATCTGCGTGCGCAGTCTGAAGGATCTGCCGCCATTCGCGCGGGCGCTCGTCGACCGGTTGATGACGGCAGTGGAGGGGGACGGTGTGGCGCAGCCATGACGTGGTGCCACCGTGCCACGGATGGCGTCGCAGTGCTGATAATTAGCGCGTGCTGGAAGAGTAAGTTGTGGCGAACGCGGTAGAAGGGCGGTCTACTCTCGCCTAAACTCAAAGCTTCACTTCACGTTCCTCAGCGCTGAAGACGCTCGGCCGGCGGAACAGGTTTTCGCGCCGGGAGGTTGCGCGCTCGCCCTCATCATGAAGCCTTCCAGACAGTGGTTCCTCGTTGCGGCGTGGTTGGGCATGGCCGTGGCTCAGCCGGTCCTGGCTGCTGCACCCGATGCATCGTCTTCGGCCGCGAGTGCCGCGCCGCCCGTGCTGTCGGCGCAGTGCGATTCCGTCAGTTTCGCGACGGGCACGCCTCAGAACCGCGCCGCATGCCGGCGCCAATTCGCGCGGCAGATGCGTCCGACCGTGCAGACGTCACCGCAAACCGCAGCGGATTTCGGCTCCTGACGCACACGCGTCAGGACACCTCGCTCGCCGCGACCGCCCGCGTCGTCAGACTGCTCTGTCTGACGACCAGCTGAAACCCCACGTCGACCACCTGCGGTTCCGGCGCGCCGTCCGCGCTCGCGGTGCTGTCGGTATCGCCTTGCGTTTCCAGCCGTTGCAGCAACTCCTGCGCAATCCGTAAGCCGATCGTCGCCGCGTGCGGCTGGATCGTCGTCAGCGGCGGCACGCAGACTTCGCTGAACGGCAGCGCGCCGAAGCCGGTCACCGCCAGTTGATCCGGCACGCCGATGCCGCGCCGCTGCGCCTCGAACAGCACGCCTAAGGCCATCACATCGTTCGAACAGGCGATTGCCTGCAGGTCGGGCATGCCTGCGAGCGCGGCGCCGAGCGCGTCGCCGCCGCTCGTCGGCGATGCGCCGCTTTGCAGATCGACGACGAATACCTCGACGCCTTTCTTCGCCAGCCAGTCGCGCAGGCCGTCGCAGCGCTGCCGCGCGCGCAAGTCGCTGGTCATGCGTGCCCCGGCGAAGGCAATCCGGCGCGCGCCCAGTTCATACAAATGCTCGGCCAGCGTCTCGCCGACCGCGCGATGCGAGAAGCCCACCTGCAGATCGAACGGCTCGCCGCCGAGCTCCCACATCTCGGCGACCGGCGCGCGCGCCTGGCGCAGTAGCGTGCGCGTCGCGTCGTCATGGCGACAGCCGGTCACGACGAGCGCAGTGGGCGACCACGACAGGAAAGTGCGCACGAGGCCCGTTTCGCGCGCGGTGTCGTAGTCGCTCGCGCCGAGCAGCAGCTGATAGCCGTGGCGGTCGAACTCCTTTTGCATCGCTGCGACGGTCGCCGAAAAGAACGCGTTGCTCAGCGACGGCACGACCACGCCGATCGCGCGGGTACGCGCCGCGGCGAGGCTGCCCGCGAGCAGGTTCGGCACATAGCCGAGCACTTCGATGGCCTGCTTGATGCGCGGCGCGATGCGCGGCGACACTGCATCCGGATTGCGCAGGAACAGCGAAACGGAGCTGGCGGAAACACGTGCGCGTGCCGCGACGTCGTCCATGGTGACGCGGTTGGTGCCGCGTCGAATGCGGGTGGGAGCTTTGCTGGTCTGGGACATTCGGCACATTTCGGAGGGGGCCGCCAATGCCACGCGGCGCGATTTGTCATTCTAAACCCGTAGCGCAACGAATTATCCGATCGGGGATAACCCTGATGGCCCTGTCCAGAATCGTAGCGCTATTATTTCGCAGCGCTGCGATTTTCGCCAGAAGAGGATGATCGCGGCGCTCGTCGCCGCTCTATCGTTTCCCTATCGCACCGTTTGCGAGACCTTTTCGTCCCACCCGACCATGACCGCTGAATCCCAGTCCACCGAGTTTCGCTGCGTGCTGGACGCGCGCGCCCAGCTGGGCGAATGTCCGCGATGGGACGAGCGTGAGCGCGTGCTGTACTGGGTCGACATTCTCGCGCCGGCGCTGCATTGTTTCGATCCGGCGAGCGGCGCGACGGCGACGTTCGCGTTGCCCGAATCGATCGGCTGCTTTTCGTTGCGCGAGGGCGGCGGCTTTATCGCCGGTCTGCGCTCGGGTGTCTGGACGCTTGATAGCGATGCGAAGCCGCTGAAGATGCTCGCCGCCAACCCCGAAAATCCGCAAACGAGCCGCTTCAACGACGGCCGCTGCGACGCCGCCGGCCGTTTCTTCGCCGGCACGATCGACGAACCGAAGGCGGGCGGCCACGCCCATCTCTATCGCCTGAACATGACCAAAGCCAGCGCGACGCTCGATGCGCTCAGCGCCGGGCTGATGACGTCGAACGGTCTGGCGTTCAGTCCCGATGGCCGCTGGTTGTATCACTCGGACACGCCGCGCTTCACCGTCTACCGCTCGGCCTACGACGCCGCGACCGGCGCGTGCGGTCCGCGCGAAAACTGGATCACCGTCGAGCCCACGCCGCAGGATCGCGGCCGCCCGGACGGCGCGGCGGTCGACGCCGAAGGCTACTACTGGAGCGCGTTCTACGAAGGCGGCCGGGTCGTGCGTTTCACGCCCGACGGTCGCGTCGACGCGGTTTATCCGCTGCCTGTCACATGCCCGACGATGTGCGCGTTCGGCGGTCCGGACCTGCGCACGCTGTACGTGACGAGCGCCCGCGCGGGCCGTCCCGCCGACGAACTCGCGCGCGAGCCGCTCGCCGGCGGTCTCTTTGCGCTGCGAACCACGGTGCCCGGCCTCGTCGAGCCGCGCTGGCGCGGCTGATTCAAGGATTTGCAGGAAGCAGTCGATTTTTTTGCCTCAAAATCGTAGCGCTGCGAAAATGACGCCGGCATTCGACCGTGCCCACCAGACAGCGCCCGCATTAACCTCAGAAGAGCATCCGAGGAGACGATCATTTTTACGATACTGAGTTTTGCCTTCTTCACCGCGCTGGTCGGCTTTGTGTCCTACCTGTTCACGCGCCGCGCGAAAGACGTCGGCGCGCGCGGCTACTTCATGGCGAGCGGCGGGCTGACCGGCTGGTTCATCGCCGGCTCGATGATGCTGACCAATCTGTCGGTCGAGCAGATGGTCGGCCTGAACGGTGACGCGTACGCGCACAACCTGTCCGCGATGGCGTGGGAGTGCACGGCGGCGGTCGCGACCGTCGCGCTCGCGATGTTCTTCCTGCCGCGCTATCTGCGCGGCGGTTTCTCGACGTTGCCGCAATTCCTCGAAGAGCGTTTCGACGCCACCACGCGGCGCGTGGTCAGCGCGTTCTTCGTGGTCGGCTACATGCTGGTCGTGAATCCGTCGGGTCTGTATCTCGGCGCGATCACGTTTAACCAGGTGTTCGGCGTGCAGGCGCTGCTCGGCACCTCGTATCCGGCGACGATCACGCTGCTGGTGTGGTTCTCGGGCGCGATCGGCGCGATGTACGCGATCTTCGGCGGGCTGCGCGCGGTCGCGGTGTCGGACACGATCAACGGTATCGGTCTGCTGATCGCGGGTCTGATGGTGCCGGTGCTCGGTTTTTACGCGCTCGGCCACGGCGACTTCTTCAGCGGCTTTCACATGGTCGCGACGCAGGCGCCGGAGAAGCTGTCGGCGATCGGCGGCCCGAAGGATTCGGTGCCGTTCGGCACGCTGTTTACCGGGATGATCTTCGCGAACCTGTTCTACTGGTGTACCAACCAGGCGATCGTGCAGCGCACGTTCGCGGCGAAGAATCTCGCCGAAGGGCAGAAGGGCGTGCTGCTGTCGGGCCTGCTGAAACTGCTGGTGCCGATCGTGATGATGCTGCCCGGCGTGATCGCGTTTCATCTGTACAAGAGCAATCCGCTCGCGCGGCCTGACCTCGCGTATCCGCAACTGGTCGCCGATCTGCTGCCGTGGTGGGCGAAGGGCTTCTTCGTCGCGGTGCTGTTCGGCACGGTGATGAGCCACTTCAACGCGGTGATCAACAGTACCGCGACGCTGGTCGCGTTCGACTTCTACAAGGTGTGGAAACCGCAGGCCTCCGACGAAAAACTGATTCGCGTCGGCAAGACCGCGAGCGTCGCGATCGCGGTGGTGTCGCTGCTGATCGCGCCGCTGCTGATGTACGCGCCGGACGGCATCTACACGGTGATGCGTCGCTTCACCGGCTTCTTCAACATTCCGATCATCGCCGTCGTGCTGGTGGGCTTCTTCAACAGCAAGATCGCCGCGCTGCCGGCCAAGGTCGTGCTGCTGCTACACGTGATCGCCTACACGCTGCTGATCTTCGTGTTCAAGGTCGACAAGGTGTACGGGATCAACTTCATTCACATCATGGGCATTCTGTTCGTCTGCGAAGTCGCGTTGATGCTGTTGCTCGGCATCCGCTATCCGCGCGCGGTGCCGTATGAGCCGCACTTCCGCCAGCACGGCGACCTGACGCCGTGGCGCTTCGCCAGCACGATGAGCGTGCTGCTGATGGCGATGCTGGTGAGCCTGTATCTGACGTTCTCGCCGCTTGGCGTCGCGCGGCACGGCGGCGTGACGACCGACTACATCGTGTGGATGGCGATCACCTGGTGCGTGGCCGCGGCGCTGATCGCGCTGTTCCGCCGCCGCGCGGCGACGGTCGCGCAGCGCGGTGTCGAATGGCACGCGACGCCGTCGGAACATCGGCACTGATTACTCTGCAATACGAAGCAAGGACGAAAGTGATGGACTGGCAGACAGAGTCGAACGGTCAGGCAAACGGCAGCGTGGTGCTGCGCGTGGCGAACCGCACGCTGTTCGAGCACACCCCGCAGGCGCCGGCGGTGTTCGTCGGGCACGGCACGCCGACGGTCGAGATGTATCGCGGCAACTTCGATATCAGCGATTACGTCGACGAACGCGTGGCGCTGCGCGATGCGCGCCTCACCCACGACGCCGACGGCAGCGTGCGCATCGAACTCGCCCGTCAGCCGGGCGCGCCGGCCGAGCTGACCGTCGTCGCGCGGCGCACCGCGAACGGCGCGACGCTGGAGCTGACCGGCAACGCGTCGCTGAATCGCGTGTGGTGGCGCGTGCCCGCGCAGGCCGATGAACACGTGTGGGGCTGCGGCGAGCAGATGTCGTATTTCGACCTGCGCGGCCGGCACTTTCCGCTGTGGACCTCGGAGCCCGGCGTCGGTCGCGACAAGAGCACGCATCTGACGTGGCAGGCCGACGTGACCTCGAAGGCGGGCGGCGACTACTACCACACGAACTATCCGCAACCGACCTTCGTGTCGTCGCGCAAGTACTGCCTGCACGCCGAAACGACCGCGTATGCGGACTTTGATTTCCGTCACGACGACTGGCACGAGCTGCAATTCTGGGCGGTGCCGGAGCGACTCGAATTCATCGTCGCCGATACCTTCGTCGAGCTGGTCGAGCGTATCTCGCTGCGCTTCGGCCGTCAGCCGGCGCTGCCGAGTTGGGTGATGGATGGCGCGATCCTCGGTCTGAAGAACGGCCGTGAGCACGCGCAGCAGATTTTCGACGCGAGCCGTGCGGCGGGCGTCGCGGTCAGCGGCTTGTGGTGCGAGGACTGGGCCGGCATCCGTCAGACCTCGTTCGGCAAGCGGCTGTTCTGGAACTGGCGCTGGAACGACGAGCGCTATCCGGATCACGACGCGTGGCTTGCGCAACTGAAGCAGGACGGTGTGCGTTTCCTCGGTTACGTGAACCCGTATCTGTGTAATGACGGTTCGCTGTATGAAGAAGCGCGCGCGGCCGGCTATCTGGCGACGCGCGTCGACGGCGGCGACTACCTCGTCGATTTCGGCGAGTTCGATTGCGGCGTGGTCGACTTCACGAATCCGGCGGCGGCGCGCTGGTTCGAGGAGCGCGTGATTCGCGCTGAAATGCTCGAGCGCGGCCTCGACGGCTGGATGGCCGACTTCGGCGAATATCTGCCGACCGACCTCGCGCTCGCCAACGGCGTCGACGCGATGCTGATGCACAACGCGTGGCCGACGCTGTGGGCCGAAGTCAACGCGCGCGCGATCGCTAGCGCGGGCCGCTCCGGCGACGCGCTGTTCTTCATGCGCGCGGGCTACACGGGCGTGCAGGCGCATTGTCCGCTGCTGTGGGCCGGCGACCAGTCGGTCGATTTCACGCGCCACGACGGCCTGCAGACGGTGATCTGCGGCGCGCTGTCGTCGGGCTTGCTCGGCAATGCGTATCACCACAGCGACATCGGCGGTTATACGAGCCTGTTCGGCAACGTGCGCACACCCGAGCTGTTCCAGCGCTGGGCCGAAATGGCCGCGTTCACGCCGGTGATGCGCACGCACGAAGGCAATCGTCCCGCCGAGAACTTCCAGTTCTGGCAGGACGCCGGCGTGCTCGCGCACTTCGCGCGGATGACGCGTCTGTTCGTCGCGCTGAAGCCCTACGTGCAGGGGCTCGTCGACGAAGCGGCGGCGCGCGGTCTGCCGTTGCAGCGGCCGCTGTTCCTGCACTACGAACACGACGCCGCGACCTACGCGATTCAGGACCAGTACCTGTACGGCCGCGATCTGCTGGTCGCGCCGGTGCATGCGGCGGGCGCCGCCGAATGGAGCGTCTATCTGCCGGCTGGCGATGCGTGGACGCATCTGTGGAGTGGTGCGGATCATGACGGCGGCCAGCGTGTGACGGTCGCCGCGCCGCTCGGCGAGCCGCCGGTGTTCGTGCGCCGTGGCGCCGCGCGGGCCGCGCAATGGCTCGCGCTCGCGAAGGATCTGTGATGAGCGGCGCGCCGTGGTTCCATCACCTGATGTTCGCGCTGTGCGTCGCGCTCGCGACGTTCACGCAGAGCCTGACCGGCTTCGCGTTCGGCCTCGTGTTGCTGGGCCTCGTCGCGGTGTTTCATCTCGCGCCGCTGCCGGTCGCCGCGAACGTCGTCACGGTGATGGTGCTCGCGAACGCCGCGCTGCTGGTGCGCCGGATGCCGCCGTTGCCGCGCGCGATCGTCGCGCCGACCTTCGGCAGCAGCCTCGTCGGCGTCGCGCTCGGCGCGTTCCTGCTCGCGTGGCTGTCCGATAACGCGATCGGCGTGCTGCGCGTCGTGCTCGGTATCGCGATTCTCGCGTGCAGCGTGCTGCTGGTCGTGCAGACGAAGCCGCGTGCGCAGTTGTCGGGCCCGGGCGAATTCGGTTTCTATGGCGTGCTCTCAGGCGTGATGGGCGGCGTGTTCGCGAGCGCCGGGCCGCCGATGGTGTTCCACCTGTATCGCCAGCCGCTCGACCGATTGGTCGTGCGCGACACGCTGGTGCTGATTTTCGCGGTGAACGCGGTGCTGCGGTTGTTGATCGTGCTGCAGCAAGGCCGCTTCGGCGCCGACTCGGTCGCGCTGAGTCTGGAGGCGCTGCCGGTCGTGCTGCTGCTGACGTGGCTCGCGCGCCGTTATCCGCCGGGCTGGTCGCCGAGCGCGGTGCGCCGTGTCGTGTTCGTGTTGCTGGCCTGCGCCGGCGCGAGCCTCGTCGCTCCCGCGGTGACCTCGGCCTTCGCCGCGCAGCATGCGCGGTCCCAACCCTCTTCCTAAGCCTTCGGCTCTCACTATCGTGCAAGAAGACAAGCTCAAGCTCAAACAACTCGCCGATCTGCGCAGCCAGCGCTGGCTCGCGCCCGACGACATGCGCTCGTTCGCGCATCGTCAGCGTCTGCAGCAGATGGGTTTGCGCCGCGAGGAATTCATGTCGCGACCGGTGATCGCGATTATCAATACGTGGAGCGATCTGTCGCCGTGTCACGCGCATCTGCGCGAGCGCGCGGAGGCGGTCAAGCGCGGCATCCTGCAGGCGGGCGGCATGCCGTTCGAACTGCCGGCGATGTCGCTCGGCGAGGTGATGGTCAAGCCGACCACGATGATCTACCGGAACCTGCTCGCGATCGAAACCGAGGAGCTGCTGCGCTCGCTGCCGATCGACGGCGCGGTGCTGATGGGCGGTTGCGACAAGACCACGCCGGGTTTGCTGATGGGCGCGCTGTCGGCGGATCTTCCGTGTATCTTCGTGCCGGCCGGCCCGATGCTGAGCGATCGCCATCGCGGCCAGGCGGTTGGCGCGGGCACGCATACGAAGAAGTTCTGGGACGAATACGTGGCCGGCAATCTCGAGCAGACCGAATGGATTTCGCTCGAAGCGCGGATGACGCGTGCGCCCGGCACGTGCAACACGATGGGCACCGCCAGCACGATGACCTCGATCGTCGAGGCGATGGGCTTCACGCTGCCCGGCGCGACCAGCATTCCGGCGATGGATTCCGCGCATCCGCGCATGTGCTCGGCGAGCGGCGAACGCATCGTCGGGATGGTGTGGGAGGACCTGAAGCCGAGCCGTTTCTTCAATCGCGCGGCGGTCGAGAACGGCATCGTCGCGTATATGGCGCTCGGCGGCTCGACCAATGCGGCGATTCACACGATCGCGATCGCGGGCCGTGGCAACGTGCCGTTGACGCTCGATGAAATCTCGCGCGTCGGCGCGAACATTCCGGTGCTCGCCGACATCTTCCCGTCGGGCGCGCGGCTGATGGAGGACTTCTATTACGCGGGCGGTTTGCCGGCGTTGCTCGCGCAGCTCAAGGCGCGGCTGTCGCTCGACTGCCTGACGGTGAACGGCAACACGCTCGGCGAAAACCTCGCGGCCTTCGAGGCGGGCATGCGTCCGCAAGGCGAAGACGCGATCCGCGCGCTCGATAACCCCGTCACCGAAGGCGCGGCGCTCGCGGTGCTGCGCGGCAACCTCGCGCCGTCGGGCGCCGTGATCAAGCCGAGCGCGGCGAGTCCGCATCTGCTCAAGCATCGCGGCCGCGCGCTGGTATTCGATTCGGTCGCCGAAATGAATGCGCAGATTCACGCGCCCGATCTCGACGTCGATGCGGACACCGTGCTGGTGCTGCGCGGCGGCGGTCCGATCGGCGCGCCGGGCATGCCCGAGTGGGGCAATCTGCCGATCCCGAAGAAGCTGCTTGCCGCCGGCGTGCGCGACATGCTGCGCATTTCCGATGCGCGCATGAGCGGCACCCATTACGGCACCTGTGTGCTGCACGTCGCGCCCGAGGCGGCGGCGGGCGGCCCGCTCGCGCTGATCCGTACCGGTGACGTGATCGAGCTCGACGTCGCGGCGGGGCGCATCGATGTGCTGCTGTCCGACGAAGAACTGGCCACTCGCCGCGAAGCGTGGCGTGCGCCGCCGAAACCGCGCCAGCGCGGCTACATCCGCCTTTACGTCGATCACGTCACGCAGGCCGACCAGGGCTGCGATTTCGACTTCCTCGCCGGCTTCGAAGAACCGGTCGAACCGCCCATCTTCTGATTCTTCAGCTTCCCCAGGATACGTGATGACTCAACGATACAGACAGGACCCCACGCGCAATGCGTTCCGCGATGCGCTGAAAGCACCGGCCGGCACCAGCACGATGCGCGCGAAACCGCTCGGCACGTGGCTGATGGCGAGCTCGCCCGCGAGCGCCGAAGCGCTCGGCCATGCCGGCTTCGACTGGTTGCTGATCGATATGGAACACGTGCCGCTCGAATTCACCGACGTGCTGCATCTGCTGCAGGCGGTGGATTGCGGCGGCGCGGCGCCGATCGTGCGGCTCGCGAAGACCGACCCGACGCTCGCGAAGCGCGCGCTCGACATGGGTGCACCGACGCTGATGTTCCCGTTCGTGCAGAGCGTCGAGGAAGCGCGCGCGGCTGTCGCGTGCACGAAGTTCCCGCCGCTCGGCACGCGCGGTTTCGCGGCGATGCATCGGGCGAGCCGCTACGGCACGTGGAGCGAATTCGGCAAACGCGCGAACGAAGCGACCGCCTGCATCCTGCAACTGGAGACGCCGGAAGCGATCGCGCAACTCGAAGCGATCGCCGCGGTGCCGGGCGTCGATGCGCTGTTCGTCGGCCCCGGCGATCTGTCGGCGGCAATGGGCAAGATCGGCAATCTCGCCGACCCGGAAGTGCGCGCGGCGCTGGCCGATTGCGCGCGCCGCGCGAACGCGGTGGGCGTGCCGATCGGCATCGTCGGACCGACGCCGGCGATGGTGCGCGAGTTCGTCGAGATGGGCTACGACTTCGTCGCGATCGCATCGGACATGGGCATGATGATGCGTCAGGCCAATGCGTTCATCGCCGAGCTGACCGACGCGCAGCCGGCCGAGAATGCGGGCGGCCCGTACTGAGATGAGCGCCGTTCATCCCCTGCTCGAACTGACCAGCGACGCGTGGCGCGTGCGGCTCGCGCCGTCGCTCGGCGGTTCGGTCGTCGATGCGCGCTGGCGCGGTCACGACGTGCTGCGCCCGACCACCGACGAACACCTCGCGGCGGCGCTGGTGCGCAAGACCGCGTGCTATCCGCTGGTGCCGTTTTCGAATCGCGTCGGCTTCGCGCGCTTCGAGTTCGACGGTGAGGCCTATACGCTGCACACGAATTTCCCCGACGAGCCGCACTCGATTCATGGCGTCGGCTTTCAGCGCGAATGGGCGGTGGAGTCGCACAGCGACACCGCGCTCGCTCTGCGTTTGAGCCATACGCCCGATAGTTCGTGGCCGTTCGCGTTCGAAGCGCGGCAGCGTTTTTGCATCGAAGGCGACACGCTCGTGTTGACGATGAGCCTCACCAATCTCGACGCGCGCCGTGCGCCGGCCGGGCTCGGCTGGCATCCGTTCTTCCCGCTGCAGACGGCGCTCGGCAACACGCGGCTCGTTACGCACTGGGACGCGATGCTGGTCAGCGGTCCCGACCGGCTGCCGTGCGAAAGCGTCGCACCGCCGGCACCGCGGCCACTCGACGACACGGTGATCGACAACTGCTTCACCGGCTGGAGCCGCGCCGCATCGATCGACTCGCCGCATCACCGCATAGCGATCGACGCGAGCGAAGCGTTGCGCTGCGCGGTGCTGTTTCGCCCCGAAGGCCAGCCGTTCTACGCGTTCGAGCCGGTCAGCCATCCGAATAACGCGCTCAACGGTGTCGAGCCGGCGATGCACGTGCTCGAAGCGGGTGCGACGCTCGACGCGCGGATGCGGCTCACGCTGTCGCCGCCCACACCCGAATCTGCAAGGACACAGTCATGACATCACGGCCACTTTATCCGGGCCTCGCGGGCCAGCTCGCGTTCATTTCCGGCGGCGCGTCCGGCATCGGCGAAGCGCTGGTCGAAGCGTTCTGGGAGCAGGGCGCACAGGTCGCGTTCTGCGACATCGATAGCGCGGCGGCCCAGGCCTTGTGCGAACGTCTCGCCGCGACCGACAACGGCGACGACGTGAAGCGTCTGAAGCCGTGGTTCGCCGTTTGCGACGTGCGCGACATCGACGCCTATCGCGTTGTGCTCGACGACGCGGCGCGCGCGTTCGGCCCGATCCGCACGCTCGTGAACAACGCGGGCCGCGATACGCGTCACGCGCTCGGCGATCTGAGCGTCGAGATGTGGCACGACATGCTCGCGGTGAATCTCACGCATCACGTGTTCGCGACGCAGCGCGTCGTCCCCGCGATGCAGGCGGCCGGCGGCGGCTCGATCATCAATCTCGGCTCGATTTCGTGGCTGCGCGGGCGGCCGAATCTGATCGGCTATACCGCGTCGAAGGCGGCGATTTCCGGCATCACGCGCACGCTCGCGCGCGAACTCGGCGAACAGAACATCCGCGTGAACGCAGTGTTGCCCGGCGCGGTCGTCACCGAACGGCAAAGCGCGCTGTGGCGCGATGCGAGCGCCGATAAGCAGTTCATCGATCTGCAATGTCTGAAGTTTCGCGTCGAGCCCTCGCATATCGCCGACGCGGTGCTGTTCCTCGCGAGCCCGCAGGCCGCGGCGATCACTGGGCAGAACCTCGTCGTCGATGCGGGGCTCGCGCAGGTGTCGGTGGTGGGGTGAGACGGATCGATTGAAGTGGAGCGATCGAGCTTCGGTTGAAGTTCGATCGAAGTTCGTGGGTGTGATTAAAACAGAAAATACAGGTCTGGAGACGCTTTGATGGCAGCCGAAAAAAATACTTCGCACTACTGCGGTACGCAAAACCGCAACTCGCAACCCGACACTCACCGCACGCGCGGCGGCAAACGCCGTCTGCTCGGCCACGGCCTCAAGCTGTGTACGCTTGCCGCCGCATGCGCGGGCGTGCCGGCCGCGCATGCGCAATCGAGCGTCACGCTGTACGGGATCGTCGACGCGGCGGTGCAGTACGGCAAGTTCAATAGCAATGTGTCGCCGACCGCGATGGCCGCGAGCGGCAACCTGCAGGCGTCGCGCTTCGGCTTCCGTGGCAGCGAGGATCTGGGCGGCGGGTATCACGCGAACTTCCAGCTCGAAACCGGCTTCAATACCTATACCGGCGTGGGCGGCGGCGCGACGATGTTCAATCGGGGCGCGGCGGTGGGTCTGTCGAGCGATCGCTACGGCAGCATCGACGCCGGCAATCTGTATCTGCCGATCTACTGGGTCTACCTCGGTTCGGACGTCGGCACCTACGGCCTGTCGAACCCGGCCGCGATCATGTCGCTGCAACACACGACGACGCTCGGCAAGTCGGGCACCGGCGGCTTCTATTCGAACTCGGTGCGCTACCGCACACCGAATACGCTCGGCGGCTTCTCGGCGGAACTCGGCTATTCGTTCGGCGCGCAGAACGCGAGCGGGCAGACCGCCGACGGCCGCAATCTCGGCATGAACGTGCAGTACGCGAAGAACGGGCTGATGCTCGGCTACGGCGTGAACCGCTACCAGTACTACGAGAACGCGACGACGCTGTCGGCATCGTCGCAAATCACGCAGATCGTCGGCGCGACGTATCAGATCCCCAACTCCAACAACGTGATCGGCGCGAACTATCTGTATTCGAAGCGCACCGACTCCACCGCGTGGTTCGCGTCGTCGTTCATGCTGAACGCGCGGATTCCGGCCGGCCCCGGCGACATCGAACTGGGCGTTGCGCGCCGCATCGAGAACGGCGACGCGCGCGCGATGGCTTATAACGTCGGCTACGTGTATTTCCTGTCGAGGCGCACGCAGCTGTACGGCTACGCCGCGCGAATCACCAACAACAGCCACTCGACCCAGGGCTTCGCGCTGCTCAACTCGACCTATGCGACGGTCACCCCGGGCTTCAATCCGTGGGTCGTCACCGCCGGTCTGCGCACCTCGTTCTAAGCGCCAGCACACAGCGGCGACCCGCTCGCGGCGGGCCGCCGTGCATTCCTCCTCACGCCCCGATGTTTCCTTATGGAAACTCGGGCGCCGCTGTCAACCCGCGTTTTACCCGTTTCGAACCTTCTTGCCGCGGTAAAAACCCGCGTGTATAGTTTCCGAACTTACTCTTGTTTCGTATCGGAAATTAAAGGGGTTCAAATGGACGTGTCCACCATCCTCGCCGATCTCGGCATTGCTCAAGCCGCGCAAGCCGGCGACATCGCGGTTCATTCGCCGGTCAGCGGCGAGCTTATCGGCCGTGTGGCCAGCAACACCGTGGCCGAGGTCGATACGGCGCTCGCGCAGGCCAAGGAGGCGTTCGCCACCTGGCGCAACGTGCCGGCGCCGCGTCGCGGCGAGCTGGTGCGGCTGCTCGGCAACCGTCTGCGCGAACAGAAGCACGCGCTTGGCAGCCTCGTGTCGCTGGAGACCGGCAAGATCCTGCAGGAAGGGATGGGCGAAGTGCAGGAAATGATCGACATCTGCGATTTCGCGGTCGGTCTGTCGCGTCAACTGTATGGTCTGACGATCGCGTCCGAACGCCCCGGCCACCGGATGGCCGAGAGCTGGCATCCGATGGGCACCTGCGTCGTGATCTCGGCGTTCAATTTCCCGGTTGCGGTGTGGTCGTGGAACGCGGCGCTCGCGCTGGTGTGCGGCAACGCGGTGATCTGGAAGCCGTCGGAGAAGACGCCGCTGTCGGCGGTCGCGGTCAACAAGATTCTCGGCGACGTGCTGAAGGAATTCGGCGATGCGCCGGCCGGCCTGACCGCGCTGATCAACGGCGGGCGTGACGTCGGCGAAAAGCTGGTGGCCGATCCGCGCGCGTCGATCGTCAGTGCGACCGGCAGCACGGAAATGGGCCGCAAGGTCGGCGTCGAAGTGGCGAAGCGCTTCGGCCGCTCGTTGCTGGAACTCGGCGGCAACAACGCAGGCATCGTCACGCAAACGGCGGACCATGAACTCGCGCTGCGCGGCATCCTGTTCTCGGCGGTCGGCACGGCCGGTCAGCGCTGCACCACGCTGCGGCGTCTGTTCGTGCACGACAGCGTGTACGAGAAGACCGTCGAGCGTCTGAAGCAGCTGTATAGCCGTGTGCCGATCGGCAATCCGCTCGAAAAGGGCACGCTGATGGGACCGCTGATCGACCGTCAATCGTTCGACCGCATGCAGGAAGCGCTGCAGCAGGCGAAGGCCGAGGGCGGCAAGGTGTTCGGCGGCGAACGCGTCGACGTGAAGGGTTACGAGGGTGGCCACTATGTGCGCCCGGCGATCGTCGAGATGCCGTCGCAAACGGCGGTCGTGCTGAAGGAAACCTTCGCGCCGATCCTGTACGTGCTGCGCTACAGCGATTTCGCCGACGCGGTCGAAGCGAACAACGCCGCGCATCACGGTCTGTCGTCGTGCGTGTTCACGACTGACCTGCGTGAAGCGGAGCGCTTCCTGTCCGCATCGGGTAGCGACTGCGGGATCGCCAACGTCAATATCGGGCCGAGCGGCGCGGAGATCGGCGGTGCGTTCGGCGGCGAGAAGGAAACCGGCGGCGGGCGCGAGTCGGGCTCGGACGCATGGAAGGCCTATATGCGCCGCGCGACCAACACGGTGAACTACTCGTCGGCGCTGCCGCTCGCGCAGGGGATCGACTTCAACCTCGGCTGAGCGTCGAGTGTGAAGTGTGTGAAGTGGCGGGTCGCGGCGGCGAGGCATGGCGGCGCGTTGCATCGAAGCGGAAACGATGCAATCGCGCGATGTCAGCGCGACCTCGATGCACCGCCCTCGCCGCTACCGTGACGCGTGCGCCTCGCACGCTTTTGACTGCAATCCGTTCAGGCCGCCCGGCATGCCGGCGCGGCCGCGTGACTCGTGGAGCAAGACGTGAGTTCGAAAGTCGTGATCGTCGGCGGTGGGGTGATCGGCAGTTCGATTGCGTATTTCTTGCGGCTGTCCGATCCGACAGTCGGCGTCACGGTGATCGAGCGCGATCCGACTTATGCGCACTCGTCGTCGGCATTGTCGGCGGCATCGATCCGGCAGCAGTTTTCCACGCCGCTTTCCGTTCAGATGTCGCTGTACGGCATCGAGTTCTTGCGCTCGATCGGCGAGCGGCTCGAAGTCGACGGCACGCGTCCTTCGATTGATCTGCACGAAGGCGGCTATCTGTTTCTCGCGACGCCCGCGGGCGAGACGACGCTGCGCGAAAATCACGCGCTGCAAAAAAGCCTCGGTGCGGACATCCGCCTGCTCGACACGCACGGTCTGCAAGCGCGCTTCCCGTGGCTCAATACCGATGACCTGATTGCCGGCGCCTACGGCGAAAGCGGCGAGGGCTGGTTCGACGGCTACGGTCTCGTGCAGGCGTTGCGCAAGAAAGCGCAGGCGCTCGGCGCGCGCTACGTCGCCGCGGATGTGACCGCGTTGCAGCGCGACGGCCGCCGCGTCACGCAGGTGCAAACCGCCGACGGCGAGACCTATGCATGCGACGTCGTCGTGAATGCGGCCGGCGCGTGGTCGCGCAGGATCGCGCAGATGCTCGGCATCGACCTGCCGGTGTATGCGCGACGCCGCAGCATCTTCAACGTGACGTCGCCCGCGCGGCTGGAACGCTGCCCGCTGCTGATCGATCCGAGCGGCGTGTACTTCCGGCCCGAGGGCCATTCGTATATCTGCGGCACCTCGCCCGCGGCCGACAACGACCCCGACGACCTGCCGCTTGACGAAGTCGATCACGCGCTGTTCGACGATGTGATCTGGCCGACGCTCGCGAACCGCGTGCCGCAATTCGAGGCGCTACGCGTGCAGAACTGCTGGTCCGGCTACTACGAGTACAACGTGCTCGATCAGAACGCGATCATCGGCCCTCATCCGGACGTCGAGAACTGTCTGTTCGCGAACGGCTTCAGCGGCCACGGTTTGCAGCAGGGGCCGGCCACCGGACGCGGCATCAGCGAACTGATCCTGCATGGCCGTTATACGACGCTCGACCTCGCTTCGCTGAGCTTTGCGCGCGTGCTCGAGAACCGGCCGATCGTCGAGAAGAACGTGGTGTAGCGGCGCGCGTGGCGTGTGTTGCAACGCGCGAGTAGGTCATGCGGAAAACGCACTACCTGGTGCGTAGATATCGTTTGCCGCTGCTTCCGCCGATAGCCACAATCGACGCCGACCTATCGACTCCACGCGGACTCCACGCATCCAACCGGCGGCCCTTACCATGTTCTCGTTCAATCCTGCTTTCGAAGCGCCAACCGGCTCGCCGATTCGCGAGCTGTTCAAATACCTCGCACAGCCCGGCATGATTTCGTTTGCCGGCGGCTATCCGGCGAGCGATCTGTTCGATCGTGAAGGGCTCGACGCGGCGGCGGCGCGCGCGTCGCAACAGCCGACGCTGTGTCTGCAATACGGCCCGACCGACGGCCTCGCGATCCTCAAGGAACAACTCGCGCACCTGATGGCGCGACGCGGCACGCCCTGTTCGCCCGCCGATCTGCTGGTGACGACCGGCTCGCAACAGGGCTTCGATCTCCTGCTGCGCGTGATGGTCGCGCCGGGCGACGTGGTGCTGGTCGAGCAGCCCGCGTATCCGGCCACGTTGGCGGCGTTGAAGTTGCAACAGGCCGACGTGGTGACGGTGCCCGTCGACGAACACGGTCTCGACGTGGCGAAGCTCGCCGCGCGGCTCGAAGCGGGCACGCTGCCGCGCGCGCCGAAGCTGCTGTACACGGTGCCAACCTTCGCGAATCCGACCGGCGCGACCTTGTCGCTCGAACGCCGTCTTGCGCTGCTGAAACTGGCGGCGCGTTATCGCTTCGTGATCGTCGAGGACGACCCGTATGGCGATCTGCGTTTCGACGGCGCGGCGCTGCCGTCGCTGCTCGCGTTGAGCGAACAGGTGCCCGGTTCGCGCGACTGGGTCGTGCATTTTTCGAGTCTGTCGAAGATCGTCGCGCCGGGTTTGCGGGTTGGCTGGATGGTCGCGCATGCGGAGATCGTGCGTCGCTGCGTGATCGCCAAACAGACCGTCGACCTGTGCAGCTCACCGTGGACCCAGGCGATCGCCGCCGAATACCTCGCGAGCGGTGCGCTGGAGCGGCATCTGCCGCGTATCGTCGATGCGTACGCCGCGAAATGCCGCGCGCTGTGCGATGCGCTCGACGCGCATCTCGCGCATGAGCTCGCGTTTCATCGGCCGGCCGGCGGCATGTTCGTGTGGGCGCGGCTGAAGTCGGGGCGCGACGCGTCCGCGTATCTGCGCCTCTGTATCGAACAGAACGTGATGTTCGTGCCGGGCGTCGCGTTTTATAAGGACGATGTCGATACGGCGGCGTTGCGTCTGTCGTTCGCCGCGCCGGGCGTCGTCGATATTGAAACGGGCGTTCGGAAAATGAAGTGCGCGCTCGAACAGTTTTCTTGAGGGAAAATAAAACCTTATTCCCGTTAAGCTGGTAGCTAATGTGCATGAATAACCCGGCGAGCGTATGACGCAGCCGGGTTTTTTTATACCCATGCAGAAAGTCAAGAAAATTTGAAAAAATGGGCGGCGATGAGTGGTTGACCAGGCTGTCTGTGCACTACGTCCAGCAATAATCCGTCTGAATGTCTAGGCCTTTCGCATCAGGTTTTTTCCGATAAATACCACCTGAAATCCATGGGTGAAACACCGTTAAACCGGTTTTTCAAACCCATTCCCATTCCTAATTGATCGACAAAAATGGCTGACTGTTAAATGCCAGTCCTTGCTGGTTTTGGCAGAAAAATATCGGTTATCATCGCGCCTTCAATACCCGGTGGCGCCCGCGTTAATTCTGGCTCGTCATCGGTATTAATTCCGTCGCATCGAACAGAAGAAGAAATCAGATGAAGATGTCGCGAAAAAAGATGGCAATCCTGAGTGTCGGTCTTCTGATAGTGGCCGGCGTGATCGTGCAGGCGGTGTGGCGTCCGTTCGGGCATCGCAAGGCCGTGGAGAACGGCGCGATCGTCCTCGATATTCATCATCCCGATGCGGTGATCGACAGCGAAGCGCTATCGCGTCTGCCGCGCGACATCGTGCGCGTGCCGCTGTTGCGCGACGTGCTGACGCAAGACTTCGTCGACTACTACGAAACCGATACGACGCGGCTGTCCGCCGAAGGCGCGCTGCGGCGTCTCGCGTTCGAGCATGAGCTCGACTGGCGCGACGAACTGGTGCGCCGCGTCTTCGACGAACCCGCGCACGTGCTGCTGTGGCGTTCGCCCGACGGCCGGCTCGGCTACTGGCTGCTGTCGATCCATCGCAATGGACTCGCGAAGCTGCTGCAAGGGCTTGGCAACGTCGCCACGAGCGACACGCAGCTGAGTCAGGTCGCGAAGCTGCCGGGCGACGTGCCGGTGTACGCGCTGAAGCTCGCGGTCGGCCGCACGCTGCTGTTCGTCGCGAAGGACGAGCGCCTCGTCGTGCTGTCCGCGCCGGGCGTGCTGCTCGACGACAAGGGCGCGGTGCTCGGCGAGCGTGCCGATGCGGTGGCCGACATGCTGTCGTCGGGCCGCGACGACGCGGCGCGCGCATATCGGCTCGACGCCGCCGGCGACGCGGTGAAGGGGCATCGCCTGGTGATCTCGGCAAATTATCTGTCGTTCGGTTATCAGGCCTTCTTCTCTGGCATCGACGCGTTGCGCTTCGACTTCGCCACCGATTCAACAACCGCTTCCGCACCGAACGCCAACGCCGCCGCGAGCTGGAAAACCTGGGCGCTGATCGATCCCGGCAAACTGCCGCAGCAATGGAACAGCACGGACCTGTGGCACGCGCTGCCGGCGCGGCCAGCCGCGTGCGCGAGCTTGCCGGCTGACTGGCACGACGCGTCGGCGCTGCTCGCGAAGATTATCGATGGCGGCGCGCAGGGCGCGGCCGCGCTCGGCGAGCAACTGGCGGGACCGGCGGCGGTCTGCTGGTACGCGAAGTCGACGCTGCTCGCGCCGGTGTTCGTCGCGCGCGTGAAGCCGCTCGACGCGACCGCGAGCGCGGCGCTGAAGACCACGCTCGGCAAGACCTTCAGTGACAGCATCGGCGCGTACGAAGCGAAGGCCGCGCTGCACGACGGCATGACCGCGGGCTATCGGCGGTTGCCGGTCACGATGCATCAGCAGGGCACCGACGTCACCGTGTGGCAGCGCCCGGTCAGCGCGCGCTCGGGTACCGCGCTCGCCAGCAAGGCGTCGTTCGCCACGGAGTTATCGGCGGAGCGCTATTTCCCGGTGACGCTCGCGCTCGCGCACGACTATCTGATCTTTTCGCCGGACGGCGGGCTCGTCGACGATACGCTCGCGGTGCTCGGCAAGCGCTATCCGGCGCTCGCCGACACGCTCGCGCCCGAGCGGCTGCCGCGCACGATTCTGACGCTGACGCCGTCGTCGGCCGCCGCGCTGATCGAACGCGAGGCGGGCGCGGCGTTGCCGGCCGATCAGGAAGCCGTGTTCCGCAACGCGGCGCGCACGCACCTGGTGCCGAAGCTGCATGCGCTCGCGCACTATCCGCCGGTGTCGCTGACGCTGCCGCAGAACCTGCCGAGCTCGACGGGCTGGGTGCCGGTGGAGTGGTGGTTCGAACGTGCGCAGCGGGCAGCCGGCTCCACGGAGGGCGTGGCAGGCGCGCTGAGCGGTTCCGACGGACTGCGGGCGCCCGATCAACCCGGCGCCGGGGACGACTGACGTGCGCCGTTTTTTCCCCAACGATGCGCCGGCGCGGCCGCATACGTTGCCGGTTCGCGGCCGCGGGTTCGGGCGCGCGATGTCGAATTTCGCACGGAGGGCAAGCGCCGCTCCGCCTGCGTTCCCACTTGCGACTACCTCTGCTTCGCCACCCAACGCCGGCCGCCGTTTGTGTCTCGCGCGCGCGGCGTCGCTGTTCGCGCTCGCCGGCACCGCGCCGTTCGCGCGCGCACTGACCGGCACCTCCGCCGCAGCCGATCCCGACGCCTTCACGCCGCAGCAATCGGCCGCGTTTCGCGCGTGGTTCGCGCGCATCGTCGATCAGCAATTGCGGCGCGGCCCGACGCCGCGCTGGACCCAGCGCGATTGCGCGGGCCTCGTGCGCTTCGCGGTCGGTGAAACGCTGAAGCCGCACGACGGCAAATGGCTGCGCGCGAACGGCATGAGCGGTCTCGCGGACGCGAGCAGCATGCCGCCCGAGCTGCAACTGTCGGCGGCGCAGCGCTCGATCGCGAACCGCTGGACCCAGCTCGACGGTTCGACCGGTGCGTACGCGTCGGCGATCGCGCTGGTCCAGCGCAACAGCCGCTTCATCGCGCAAGACATCAACCAGGCGCTGCCCGGCGACCTGCTGTTCTTCGATCAGGGCGACGACCAGCATCTGATGATCTGGCTGGACCGCTATATCGCCTATCACACCGGCACCGTGACGCCGACCGATACCGGTCTGCGCGCGCTCGCCGTCTCCGAGCTGATGCAATGGAAAGATTCCCGCTGGCAGCCGCGCGACGGCAATCCGAATTTCGTTGGCGTGTTCCGTTTGAGCTTTCTGACACCATGATCCGATCCATCAAACGCAGCGCGTTCGGTCGCGCGTCGTGCCGCGCGTTGTGCCGCGCGTTGTGCCGTTTTGTCGCGCTGTTCGCGATGCTGACGCTCGCGCTCGCCTTCATGTTCGCCTTCACGTCGTCCGCCCGTGCCGACGATGCCGCCTCCGACAACGCCGCCGACACCAGCATCGCCGCGAACCCGACTCTGCAAACGGCGCCGCCGAGCAACTACAGCGCGCAGAAAGTCGACGGCCAGCCGTTCTTTCTGTTGTCCGACGCGAGCTTCGGCAGCGATCAGCTCGCGCAGGTGCGGCTCGAAGCGCCGGGCCGCGATTTCAAGGACGCGCTGGCGCCGTATGGCGGCGCGGACATCGTCGTGTATCGTGTGGCGAAGCCGCTCGAGTTTCTGAAGGCGCAGAAGAATCTGCATCGGCTGAATGTCGCGCCGAACTATCAGGGCGAAGGGCTCGCGAATACGCTCGCCTATCTGTGGGACCGCTGGCTGACCGAAGCGCGCCGCGCGTGGCAGCGCGTGCTGTCGTTCGCGACGCGCAGCAAGGTCACCGAGGCCGCGCCGCAATTCAGGCTCGGCGAGCAGCCGGGCAAGCCGACGCAGTTCGAGCCGCGCTCGTCGTTCGCGCCGTTGAAGGGCTACGACGTGGTCGCGCGCTTCCGCTATCCGATCTGGGACGCGAAG
Source organism: Paraburkholderia antibiotica (assembly GCF_012927125.1). GTDB lineage: Bacteria > Pseudomonadota > Gammaproteobacteria > Burkholderiales > Burkholderiaceae > Paraburkholderia > Paraburkholderia antibiotica. Next base: position 11,623 of record NZ_JABBFZ010000028.1, on the reverse strand, counting down.
GTGATTGCGCCGCCGAAGGGCGTGAATCTCGAAGGCAGTAGCAGCAATTTCATCGACCCGAGTTCCGGCAACGTGATGATTCCACTTGGCAAGCTGCCGCCGGGCCTCTATCTGGTCGAGGCGGTGATCGGCAACTATCGCGCGCATACGCTGCTGTTCGTGTCGGACACGGTCGCGGTCGTGAAGGCGGCCTCGGCCGGCATGCTGGTGTGGACCGCGCGGCGCGACAACGGCAAGCCGGTCGCGAACACGGACATCAGCTGGACCGACGGCGTCGGCGTGCTGCAAAGCGGCTCGACCGGCGGCGACGGCGCACTGCTGCTGCAGCACGTAAGCCCCGAGCGCAGCTATGTGCTCGGCGTCGATCCGCAGGGCGGCGTGTTCGTCTCCGAGAATTTCTATTACGACAGCGAGATCTACAACACCAAGATCTATGCGGTCACCGATCGGCCGATGTACCGGCCGGGCGACACGGTGCAGGTGAAGTTCATCGGCCGGACCTTCGAGAACGCGACGCAATCGTCCGCGCCGGCCGCCGCCGATCTCAAACTCGACGTGCTCGATCCGAACGGCGCGCCGGTCGCGGCCCGCAGCGTGCATTTCGCGTCCGATACCGGCGGGGACACCGCGTTCACGCTGCCGTCGGCCGCGACCGCCGGCGGCTACACGCTGCGCTTCGACTATCGCGGTGACGTGTACGGCAGCGCGTTTCGCGTCGCCGAATACGTGAAGCCGCACTTCGACGTGAACCTCGCGATGGACAAGGCCGACTACGCGACCGGCGAGCCGCTGAAGGGCAAGATCCAGTTGCGCTATCCGGACGGCAAGCCGGTGCGTGACAGCCGGATTTCGGTCACGCTGCGCGCGCAGAAGGTGACGATCGTCGACGGCGAATTGCGTTACGCGGGGCTCTTTCCGGTCAAGCTCGAACAGCAGGAGCTGAAGACCGACAGCGACGGCAACGCGAGCCTCACGCTGCCGGCCGCGCAGGAACCGAGCCGCTATGCGCTGACGCTGTTCGCGCAGGATGGCGCCGCGTACAAGGTGCGCGTGACGCGCGAGGTGCTGATCGCGCGCGGCGCGACGCCGTACCGGTTGAGCAGCGCGAAGTCATTCTCGCAGCCGAAGGAGGCGGTCGGCTTCGATCTGCAGCCGCTCGGCGCAGTCGATCCCGCCGCGCATGCGCCGACGAAATGGCAATGGACGCGGCTCGAATCGCAAACGCATGGCGAAGGCACGCTTGGCGGCGCAAAGAACGCAGCCGGCGGCAAGCTGTCGTTCCCGGTGCAGTTCGACGAACCTGGTTCGTACATGCTGTCGGTCAAGGACGACCAGGGCAATCTGCTCGCGGCGACCTCCCACTGGGTGGCCGGCGATGGACTGAAGGCGGTGCCGGGCAGTGTCGAGATCGTGTTCGATCGCGCCAGCTATTCGATCGGCGACACCGCCGAGGCGCTGATCACGTTCCCGCTGCCGGTCGACGACGCGCTGCTGACGCTGGAGCGCGACAGCGTCGAGCGTCGCGCGTTGCTGAGCGCGGGCGGCGACTGGCTGCAACTGCAGCGCGTCGCGCCGTCGCAATGGAAGGCGCGCATCAAGGTCGACGCCGGGTTCGCGCCGAACATGACGTTCTCGGTGCTGTACGTGCACGGCGGCGAATCCGTGTTCCAGAACGCGGGCATCGTGGTCGCGCAGCCGCGCATCGAGTTGAATGTGAAGAGCGACAAGCCGGTGTACGGACCGGGCGATACCGTCACGCTGAATTTCGATAGCACGCTCGGCGGCAAGCCCGAGGCGGCCAATCTGACGGTCAGCGTGGTCGATGAAATGGTCTACGTGCTGCAGCCGGAGATCGCGCCGGACCTCGCCGACTTTTTCTATCATCCGCGCCGCAATAACGTGCGCACTTCGTCGAGCCTGTCGTTCATCACCTACGACCTCGCGCGCGCGCCGTTGAAGGGCGCGCCGGGCGGCCCGCAGCGCGCGAACTACAACGAGCGCGGCGTCAAGGTGCTGGAGCGGCCGCGCCGCGACGAGCAGGACACGGCCGCGTGGCAGGCGAACCTGAAGACCGACGCGAACGGTCACGCGACGATGAGCTTCAGGATGCCGGACTCGCTCGCGCGCTGGCGCATCACCGTGCGCGCGGCGGCGCCCGACGGCATGGTCGGGCAGCGCACCGCGTACGTGCGCTCGGACAAGGCGCTGTATCTGAAGTGGAGCGGGCCCGCGCATTTCCGCGCGGACGATCAGCCGGCCATCGACGTGATCGCGTTCAACCAGACCGATGTCGATATGGACGCGCAGTGGGTCGTCAACGGCGGCGGTCTCGCGCTGAACCAGAAGGTGACGTTAAAGCGCGGCGCGAATTATCTGCGGCTGCCGGGCGGCGCGCTGAAGGCCGGTGTGATCGATGCAACGCTGCGCGCGGGCGGCAAGGACGTCGACCGCCTGCAAACGACGATCCGGCTCGACGCGAACGGCTGGCTCGATCTGCGGCAGAACACCGTTGCACTCGATGGCACCGGCAAGCTCGATCTGCCGGCCGATGCGCAGGACGTCAGCGTGCGTTTCGTCGGCAACGCGGCGAGCCAGTTTCTGCGCGTCGCCGACGATCTGATCGACTATCCGTACGGTTGCGCTGAGCAAACCTCGAGCCGGCTGATTCCGCTCGCGCTCGCTCACGACGCGGTGGGACGCGGCGACAACGCGAACGCGGCCGAGGGGCTCGAGGCGCTGCTGCGCAATCAGCGGCAGCGCCTCGCGTTGCTCGCGGGCGTCAACGGCGCGTTCGGCTGGTGGGGCGATACGACGGGCGGCAGCGCGTTGATCACCGCGTACGCGTATTACGCCGACTGGCTCGCGAGCCGCAGCCTCGGCATCAGTCTGCCCGCGGACAACTGGCAGCACGCGCTGGACGTGTATCGCGATGCGGGTGCGAAGGAGCCGCTGCTGCATCGTGCGCTGGCGCTGTGGTTGTTGCAGCAGATGGGCTTGCCGGTCGCGACGCCGGTGACGGGCGTGGCGGAGGATTTGCAGGGGGATGCGGCGGCGTTGGCGGCTTCGTCGGCGTCGGCATCTGCGGTGGCGGGCAAGGGCGGCGGTGCGGGGGCGAGTGCGACTGCGACTGCGACGGCGCGCGGCAATGCGTACGGCGCGGCGGATAGCATCGTGTTCGCGCAGGCCGACTCGCCGCGCGGCAAGCAGATGGCGACGCTGCTCGTCGCGAGTCTCGCGCGGACGACGAACGCGAGCTTGCCCGCGGGCTTCGAGGCGAGCGTGAGCGCCGCGCGTGCCGCGCTTGCCAATGATCCCGCGCCGCTGGTGCAGAGCCTGTTGTTCATGACGGGGGCTGGTGCAGGCGCCGGCGCAGGTTCCGCCGAGGCCGGCAACGCGCCGACCGATCCCGCCGCGTTGCTCGCGAAAAGCAGCGCCGCTTTTCCGACGATCGATCGTGCGTTGACGCTGCTGTGGTTGCGCAAGGCGCTCGGCGGCGATGCGGCGGCGAGCGTGAATGCGACCGCAAGCGCGTTGCCGACTCTGCAAGGCGCGGGCTGGGTGCGCGCGACGACGCCGACTGGTGCGCCGCTTTATCGCTGGAACGGCGCCGCGTTGCCGGTCACGCTCGATGCCGCCGCGCCGCGCACGGACGTCAGCGCGCTGGTGTCGTACCGCAGCCATACCAGCGAGGACAGCCGGCTCAACATCACGATTGCGCGTCGGCTGTATAAGCTCGAACCGGTCGCGGCGGCGTCTACGTCTGCTGCCGATCCGAAGAAGGCTTCCGACGCCGCTAGCCAGCTGGGCCGCGCGACGTTCAGCGCGCGTCTGGTGAAGCCGGGCGACGCGATCGACAGCAATGCACTGTACGTCGACGAAGTCACGCTGACGCCGCGCTCCGGCAACGCCTACCACTACGGTTTGCTCGACGTGCCGCTGCCGCCGGGCGGCGATGTCGAGGCGACCAGCTGGGGCGTGTCGATCGACGGCCTGCCGGGCGCGAAGGACGGCAGCGGGCCGCAGCCGTTCCAGCGCGCGGCGTCGTACGAGATGGGCGAGCTTGCGTATCACCAGCCGGTGCCGTTGCTCGACCGGCCGGTCACGCTGCGGCAACTGGTGCGCTTCTCGTTGCCCGGCACGTTCGCGCTGCCGCCGGCGCGCTACTTCCGCATGTATCAGCCGGACGCGAAGGCGTTCGAGGGCGGCCGGAGCGATCGGATGACCGCGTGGCGGATTCAGTAGGCGGGGGCGGCGATGCTTGGGGCGCGGAGGCGGATAGGTGAGCGGTTGGCTGCGCGGTGGTGGCGCCCATTTGCTGTGGGCGGCGGCGCGAGCGTGGGCGGCGTGCGTTATGCGCGCGATGCGGGGTCTGCCTGGGCTGCAGCGTTGCCGTTGGCACTTGCGGTGGCGGTTATCGCCGCTATGCGGGCGTCGGCTTTGTCAGCGCGGTGGTTGTCACGCATCAGTTCGACGCGCCGCAACCGGGACGTGCAATCGGCGTGGGCTGCGCAGGCTTCCGTTTCGGCGTTGGCATGGGCGTTGATTTCCGCTTCGGCCTTTGCATTGATCGCGGTCCCCGCGTCAGCTTCGCCCTCGGTATCGTCTTTGCCCTCGGCGGCGGCTCCCGCTTCGTCCGCATCAGCACGCATGCCCGCCGCGAACAGCCACGTGGCCACGCGCACAGCGTCGCCACCGCCGCTGCGCTTCGCCTGGCTGCGCGACAACCGGCCCCAGCTCTGGCAAACCGATGCGAGCGGCGCCGCGCCCGCACTGTCGCCGCAAGCCGCGCAGCCATTGCCCGCGACGCTCGACACGCCGCTCGGCAGCGTCTGGAAGCTGTTCGTCTACGGCTACCTCGTCGATCGCAACAGGGCGACACCCGATTACGTCTGCAACGGCGGCGACCCCGACGAAGTGTATTGCTGCATGACAGGCGGCCACGTCGATCGTGAGCACGCGCTCGTGCAATCGTGCGGGCTGTTCTTCGATCCCGCGCGTCTGCATCTCGATGCCGCCGACTGGCGCCGCTACTGGAGCGCCGTGCACGCGCCCGCATGGCTGCGCGACCTGCACGCGATGACGCCCGCGCGCCGCGTGCCCGTCGCGGAACTGCTCGCCGCATTGCAGTCGATGCCCGCGCGGCCGCGCGAGGCGGCGGCGAGCACGCTGGTGTCGGTGCTGACGAGCGGGCGCGGCGAAGGCACGGTGTCGCTGTACGGCGGTCTGCTGCGCGCGAAGACGTGGACGATGCCCGATCCGTCGCGGCCGGGCGCGTCGCTTGGCGGCGCGGCAGGCTGGCTCGCCGATGGCACGCCGGTGTGGCTCGGCGGCCCGGGCGGCAGCGCGCGCGTGCTCGCGGCAGCGGCGCCGCGCGTCGCGCCGCTGCTCGCATCGATCGTGGTGCCGGACGACGGCGCGTGCGTGCTGGTCGATTTCTTCAGTCGCTATCCGGTTCGCGAAGTGCTCGCTGATGCGCGTGATGATGCGTCCGGCAAACGGGGCTCGCAGGCCGCGCCGGACGGTCCGCTGCGCGGCGAGTTTCGCGTCGGTTTCGTCAACGGTAACTGGGCGCGCGTGACGAGCCGGGGCGAGTTGCGGCTCGATCGCGATGCGGCTGGCGCGCCGCGCATCGTCGGCCGCTTCGGCATGAACGATTACGTGGCGCGGGTGGTCGAGCGCGAAGGCGACACGCGCGAGCCCGAGGCCGCGAAGGCGCTCGCGGTCGCCGCGCGGACCTACGTCGTGCAGCACGGCCGTCACGACCAGGGCTGTTTCCGTATCGACGACAGCAGCGGCACGCAGCGCGTGCTGCCGCGCGTACCGTCCGCCGCCGCACGTCGCGCGGCCGATCTGACCGACGCGCTGGTGCTCGCCGGCGTGCCGGTCCAGTATCACCACGACGAAGCCGCGCCGGGGCAGATGAGCTGGCTTGCCGCGAAGGCCTCCGCGCAAGGCGGTCGCAGCTTCGACGCGATCCTCGCGCGCACGTGGCCGCAGGCGACGCTGACGTCGTTCGAAAGCCCGCTCGCCGGCGACTGCGTCGCGGTGGCGGGCGCGCAGGCCTGGCTGCAACGCAACGCGCCGCTGTGGGCGCGCCGCATGGAAGGCGCGGCCGGCTACGAGACGCCCGACCTGCCGGCCGTGTGCGCGGTGCGCGAAGGGCGGCCGTATGCGGATGCGCAGCGCAATCGCGTGTACGTGTACCGCCTCGTGAGCGAGGAGGACCGCATCGCGCTCGCGCACGAATACGTTCACCTCGCGTTCCAGCATCATCCGCGCGGACTCGACGAAGCGTTCGTCGAGCGCACCGCGCGCACGCTGATTCGTACCGACAATCCTGTTCAATGAGCGATGCAATGAGCAATTCAATCTGTGATGCGACGGTACGGAATTTCTTCCGCGTGGACGGTGGCCGAGGACCGGCGACGATGCGAAGCGCCGCGCCCGCGTGGCTGAAGGCGGCGTGCTGCTGTCTGCTTCTCTGCCTGCAGGCTATGCCTTCCGCGTCGGCCGCCGACATCGACTTCACCGCGCCGCTCAACGGCTGGCGCAACACCAGCGGCGACAACGAGCGCTACACGCAGGACGTGCACTATCCGGCGGTGTCGGTGGCGACGCCGGAAGGGCAATCGAAGTTCGCGCTGATCGAAGGACAGATCCGCAATACGCCGAAGAAGAAGGGAACCTCGGTGGGCACGCTGGTCGTGAACGGCACGCCGCTGCCGCAGCGCGTCGAGGAAGACGGGCGCTTCTCGCGGCCGTATGCGTTTGCGTCGGGCAGCAACAGCGTCGAATTGCGCGCGCCGGACGGCAGCCGCAAACGCGTGCAGTTCTACGACGCGTACAGCGGCAAAACGCAGACGAAGCTGCGTGTGCTGCTCGCATGGGACACCGACGGCACCGACCTCGATCTGCACGTCGTCTCGCCCGACGGCGTGCACACGTGGTATGGCGAGCGCGTCGCGCCGAACGGCGGCGCGCTCGACGTCGACGTGACGACTGGCTATGGGCCGGAGATCTATTCGTCGGCGGCACCGTTGAAGGGCACCTACCTCGTGTTCGTCAACTACTACGGCAGCGGCAATAGCGGCAGCGACATGACGGTTGCCCAGATCACGATCATCACGAACGAAAACACACCGAACGAAAAAAGCGAAACGATTCGTGTGCCGATGCGTAAGCCCGGTGAACTGACGCTCGTCAAGACGTTCGTGATGCCTTGAAGTCTTGACGCCCTCGCGTATCGATATGCGATTGCATTGATGCGGCATAAATCCGGCGATGCACTTTATTACGGAATTATGCAAATTGGCTAAGTTCGCGTTTCGATAAATCTCGTAATGTCACTCCAGATTTATATGCGGAAACGCCGTTTATAAAGATGGAAAAGCGTGTAATTATCGTACCCGCTGTCCGGCAGCGGTTTGCCTGATTTCCTGTATGCCTGAAAGGCAGGCTGGTGGGTTGGGTTGTGAGGAGACCACACCGCTCGAGCCGGTTTCGCACGGGGAAGCACCACTGCTAGCCCGCCGTTTATGCGTATGCATGTCGTACGCATAAACGTATGCATTTGCGGGCCACAAAAACGTTGGATGATGAGAAGAGGGCACCAAATGAATTCACCCGACCCGAAGCGGTCGTTGCTGATCTACGACGGCACGCTCGGCGATCTTTACCGCATATTTTTTAAAAATATGCTGCTGGTCATTCTGACGCTCGGCATTTACCGTTTTTGGGCGATCACGAATAACCGTCGCTATATCTGGTCGCATATGCGATTTCAGGACGAGCGGTTCGAATACACCGGCACCGGCGGCGAATTGTTCAAGGGCTTTCTGCTCGCGTTTGCGGTTGTGTTCGGCGCGGTGCTTTCCGCGGGGGTGCTGAGCGCGGTCTTGCGCGTACTGACGAAAAGCGTGCTGCTGGCCGAACTGCCGGTCATCGTGTTCTACCTGGTGATCATCGTGCTTGCGGCGGGGGCGTTTTACAGCGCGCAGCGCTATCGGCTGAGTCGCACGCAGTGGTGCGGCATTCGCGGCGGCATGAGCGGTTCGGCGTTCAGTTACGGTGTGTGCGCGCTGCTGTACGCGCTGCTGTGCATCGTGACGCTTGGCCAGGCGACGCCGTGGATGTCGATGCGTCTTGCGGAGCGCCGCATCAATGCGAGCAGTTTCGGAAATCTGCCGTTTCATTTCAAAGGTCGCGCAAGAGCGGTGTACGGACTGTTCGCGGTGACCTTCGCCGGCTCGGTCGTGCTGCTTGCCGTACTTTTCACGGTCTTTCTGAGGAGCGCGCTCGCGTCGATGCATATCGGTCCCGTGTCGGCGTCGGATACGGCACAGTCGCTGGCGGCGTACGGTCCGATATTCCTGTTTTACGCGCTGCTCTTCATCGGCGTGATGCTGATCCGCAGCTTCTATGTCGCGGCGCTCGCGCGCCATGTGATGGGCAATACCGCGCTCGGTTCGCAACTGCGGTTCGGCAGTGGGGTGACCGTGGGGCGTCTGCTCGCGTTGCAGTTCGGCAATCTGGCGATCATCGTGTTCACGTTGGGCTTCGGCATGCCGATCGTGCGGCATCGGCTGATGCGCTTTGCCGCGGCCACGCTGCAGGTGTCCGGCGTCCTCGATCCGCAAACGCTGCATCAAAACAGCATGGCGATGCCGATGACCGGTGAGGGCATGCTGAATCTGCTCGATCATGGTGGGGCGTTCTGAGAGTAGGTGTGGCGGCGCCGTTGGCACGCGGCGACGCGCTCGAGACCTACTGAGAGCGCGAGCACAAAACTCAATGCGCTCAGTGAGTTAGCGCGCTCATGCGCAGGTTGTCCACAAGCTTGTTCCCAGTTTCTGTGGACAACGGCGCAGACGCGGGCTGCCTGAGTGCAAGCTGGCGCAGACGAGCAAAGACACGCGCTGTGGTCGATCCACATGCGTTTTCGGGTGTGACTGAAGGGGCGGGGAGAACAGCGGAGGAGAGCAGCGGGATTGACCGTCGACCGGTTTGTCCCGCTGCTTGCAAGCGGTGATGCGGAGATGATGCGTGCGCTTGCCATACGTACACACGGCAAGCGCAAAGAGGCGCTTAACGGTCGAGGAACGACTTCAGGCGGTCCGCGCGGCTCGGGTGCATCAGCTTGCGCATTGCCTTGCTCTCGATCTGACGGATCCGCTCACGCGTGACGTCGAACTGCTTGCCGACTTCCTCGAGCGTGTGGTCCGACTTCGTGTTGATGCCGTAACGCATACGCAGCACCTTCGCTTCGCGCGGCGACAGCGAGTCGAGCGCGTCGTCGATCGCGGCACGCAGGTCGGCCTGCATCGCAGCGTCGGCCGGCGACGACACGGCTGCATCTTCGATCATGTCGCCGAGCGTCGCATCGCCGTCGTCGCCGACCGGCGTTTCCAGCGAGACCGGCTGCTTCGCGATCTTCAGAATGCCGCGCACCTTCTCCTCGGACAACTCCATACGCTCCGCGAGCACCGCCGGGTGAGCTTCCTGGCCGGTCTGCTGGAGGATTTCGCGCGAGATGCGGTTCAGCTTGTTGATCGTTTCGATCATGTGCACCGGCACGCGAATCGTGCGCGCCTGGTCGGCGAGCGAACGCGTGACGGCCTGACGAACCCACCACGTCGCGTACGTCGAAAACTTCCAGCCGCGACGGTATTCGAACTTGTCCACCGCCTTCATCAGGCCGATGTTGCCTTCCTGGATCAGGTCGAGGAACAGCATGCCGCGGTTCACGTACTTCTTCGCGATCGAGATCACGAGGCGCAGGTTCGCCTCGATCATCTCGCTCTTGGCCTTGCGCATCTTCGATTCGGCCGCGACCATCTGGCGGTTGATCTCTTTCAGATGCTTGAGCGGCAGCGAGACGGTCGCTTCGATGTCGATCAGCTTCTGCTGCTCGGACTGGATCGCCGGCAGATGACGCTCGAGCGCCGCGCCGTAGGTCGACGAGCCGGTGCGGGCTGCGCGCTCGGTCCAGCCGAGATCGGTTTCGTTCGCGGTGAACGTCTCGATGAACTTCTCGCGCGGCATGCCGGCCTTCGAGACGACGATCTGCAGGATGTTGCGCTCGATCGCGCGCACTTGTGCAACTTGGTGCTGCACGTCGCCGCACAGACGGTCGATGGTGCGGGCGGTGAAGCGGATCTTCGCGAGGTGCTGCTGGATTTCTTCGCGCGCGCGCAGATAGGGCTTCGAGTTGACGTCGCCGCGCGTATGCGCTGCGCTCATCTGTTCGTACAGCATGCCGACCTGGGCGAAGATTTCGAGGCAGTCGCTGGTGAGCTGCTTCAGACGTGCTTCGTCTGCCGCCGACGAATCGGCCGGGGCAGCGTCGTCTTCTTCCTCGTCTTCGTCGTCCGAATCCACTTCAGTGTCTTCGTCGCTGTCGGCGTCGGCGCTTGCTTCGTCTTCCGCGGCGACCATTTCCTCATTGAGGCCGTCGACCAGTTCGTCGATGCGCAGTTCGCCGTCGGCAACCTGCTGTGCGCTCGCGAGGATCGCGGAGATCGCGAGCGGGCACGCGGCGATGGCTTGCACCATCTCGTGCAGGCCGTCTTCGATGCGCTTTGCAATCGCGATTTCGCCGGCGCGCGTCAGCAGTTCGGTGGCGCCCATCTCGCGCATGTACATACGCACGGGGTCGGTGGTACGGCCGAACTCCGAGTCGACGGTCGACAGCGCGACTTCGGTTTCTTCGTCGGCCTGGTCGTCCGAGACGACGGCGGGCGAGTTCGAGTTGAGCAGCAGCGTTTCCGCATCCGGCGCCTGCTCGTAGACCTGCACGCCCATGTCACTGAACGCACTCACGATGCTGTCGATCGCGGCGGTTGCCGTGAAGTTGTCGGGCAGGTGGTCGTTGATCTGAGCGTGGGTCAGGTAGCCTTGCTCCTTGCCCAGCTGGATCAGCGCGCGCATCAGGCGCTGACGTTCTTCGGCTTGCTGCGGCAGCAATTCGGCTGCCGAGGGGATCGCTTTGCCGGCGCCTTTGCCCTTGGCCGCTCGGCCGGAGGGGAGTTTGGCGGTAAAGGCGGCGGCTTCGTGTTGCGAATCTTCGCGATCAAAAGGGTTCACGTAATTTCCTCTAGAGGCTTCGCTATGAGACGCAAGACGCTACCGTCAGGCGTTTCGAGCAGGGCTCAGCATCACCTGATGTGACTCAACGCGGTTGTTGGGCTGTGCTCTGGGGAGCAAAAAAGATGAGCCCGCTCGAAGCGGGCCGATGGACATGCGAAATTTTGCGCGGCTCATATTATATACGAGCTTGTGTGTTCACGCTCATGGGTACACATGAATTCATCGTGTGTGTTGTTGCCCGGTAGGTTGCTGCTGGTTGTCGCGCGGATGTCTGGATGCATGCGCGCTGTTGAGCAGATGGAGGCGCACTGGCCGTTATACAAGGGCTCGCTGTGTTTGTGTTCATTGGTGTCCACTATATGGAGGCGGCACCTTTGTCGCGTGGTCTCGAAAGAAATTTGCAGAAAGGCCTTGACGTGATGCGACCGGCTCTCCATAATCTCGTTTCTCTGCTGCAGACGCAGCGACGCAAACGAAGCGGTGCCGGTGGTTGTAGGTGCTGTGATTTGCGAACGATCTTTAAAAACTAACAGCCGAT
>NZ_JABBFZ010000027.1 GCF_012927125.1 Paraburkholderia antibiotica | reverse complement strand
CAGCCCGCAGCCCGCCGCCCGCAGCCCGCAGCCCGCAGCCCGCAGCCCGCAGCCCGCAGCCCGCAGCCCGCAGCCCGCAGCCCGCAGCCCGCAGCCCGCAGCCCGCAGCCCGCAGCCCACAGCCCACAGCCCACAGCCCACAGCCCACAGCCCACAGCCCACAGCCCACAGCCCACAGCCCACAGCCCACACCCCATCACCCCATCACCCCATCAGCAAAACCATCCCCACCCCCAGCACCCCGCCGCACACCACGCATGCCCACAACAGCCAGCGCGTGCGCCGGTATTCGCGCGCGAGATCCGCGAGCAGTTGCGCGTTCTGTTGCGGCGTGCCCGCGCGATCGTGCTGCTGTTGCAGATAGCGCACCGCCAGTTGTGGCAGCCGCGGCAGCGTGTGCGCGAGATGCGGCAGTTCGTGCGAGATGCGCTTGAGCCAGCCGCGATGATCGAGGTCGCGTCGTGCGATTCCGGCCAGCACGTCGCGCGCGATGTTCCATGTATCGACGCCCGGATGCAGCGCCCGCGCGAGCGTTTCCGCCTGCTGGAACGAGCGCTGCGCGGTCGCGAGCCGGCCCGGCACGTGGCCGTCGAACGGCTGCACACCGTGCAGCAGATGATGAAACAGCGAACCCGCCGAGCGATCCTGCGGCGCGGCCGCGAAGTGCGCTTCGGCGCGCGTGCGCAACTCGGCTTCGAGCATCTCGGGACGCGTGTCGGGCGACACGTGGCCGACGTCGCGATGCAGATCGGCGAGTCGTCCATAGTCCTGGTCGAACAGCGCGGTCGCGCCGTGCACGAAGAACTCGCGCTCGCCGGTCGAGAGCGTCGACATGATCGAAAACTCCGCGAGCACGAGGCGCCCGAGCGTGTCCGGCTCGATGCTGACGCGCACCCGGCGCGCATCGAGCGTCGCGTGAAAGAAGCCGTGTTCGAACGCCTGCTCGGTGACCACTTCGACGATATGCGCGGCGAGCGGTGCGAGCTTGATGCGATGCGCATGCAGGCCGGGCAGGTCGCTCGCCGGCAGCGTGTTGATGCGCTGCATCGTCAACGTGTGGTCGGTGCACAGTTCCCAGATCACGTCGGGAATGACGATGCGTTTGTCGCCGTCGAAATGATGGCCGGTCTGGCTCAGGTTCGCGGCTTCGGCGCGCAGGTCGAAGCGACGCAGGATGTCGTCGGTGAAGGTTTGCGCGAGCGCGCGCAGTTGCAGGCGGCGCGCGACACGCGAGAGCTTTTCGAGCCAGCGCGCGACCCAGCGCAGCAGCGCGAGCTCATCGCCGATCTGCTGCAATTGCTGCGCGCGCACCAGCTTGATCGCGACTTCGCGGTGGCCTTTGAGCGGTACAGCGAGCCGCGCGAAATGCGTCTGCTCGGCAAAGCCGCTGCGCACCGGCACGAGATCGACCGCGCTGAACAGTTCGGCGAGCGGCCGGCCGAAGGCGTCGGCCAATGCCTGCGCCGACTCGTCTGGCGCCAGCGGTGCTTCCATGTGATCGATCGCGTCGAGCGCGTCGTGCAGCGTGCTGCCCGCGAGTTCGGGGCGCTCGGCGAGCGTCTGCGCGAAGCGGCTCGCGAGCGGGCCGAGTGCGGGCAGCATGCCGTGCAGTTGCGCGCCGCTGCGCTCCGACGCATGCACGCGACCGATCAGCTCGATCAGCCAGTGCAGTTTGTGGTCGGGCGGGGCGGCGAGCCAGATCAGGCGCGCGCCGTAACGCAGCGCATGGAACAGCAGCAGTAGACGGCGAAACAGTGACGGCATCGGCGGTTCGGTTGACGGACGAGGCGAGCTGCGCGCTTGTCGGTGAGCGAGGCCGCGCGGCGGCAGCCCACCCGACGAGCCGAGCCCGTCAAGGTTAGCAGGTCGGCGCGGCGGCGGGCACCTTTGCGCGCAAAGCGATCCATGGCGCAACGCCCGACGTCGTCGGCATCGACGCGTAATACGGCATCGACGCGTAATACAATACGCCGGCCTTCCTCAATCCCGGCGAAACCCAGCGTGCCGGCTTCCGGCCTCCACAGATGCTCGCAGAACAACGTCATTGCCTTGCTTGACGGGCCTCGGATTGCAAACCTACGCCGAAAGCTACGCTGTCGATATTGACGTGACATGTGCTCATTCGAGAAATGATCCAGCGTCCGAATCCCCGCCCTTAGGCTTCCGAGGCGGCAACGGATACGCTTCAGCCTTCATCTCCTCCGCCGGGTATAGGTTTAGGAACGACCGAGCTTCGTCGGTCGACCTTGAGCATAGCCAGTCCCCGTAGTCCTCCGGCCGCACGATCACCACGGATCGCTTCTCAGCGCCCGGCCGATGAAACCGTTTCATCAATGGATGGCTGTCGGCATTGACAGTGAGCATGGTGAACGACAGCGTCGGCCCCTCCGGATCGTCCCATGCGCGCCATAGCCCGGCGATCGCCAGCGGTCGACCGTTCGCCATGCCGATCCGCCACCGCACCGGCTTGCCGGTCTCATAGTTTGGCTCATAGAACCGCGAGCAGGGGATCAGGCAGAGCTGCAGCTTCTTCCATGCACCGCTGAAACTACGCTTCTCGCCGATTGTCTCAGCGCGCGCATTCATGGTGTCGAACACCTTGACGCCAGGAGGAATGTGCTTGCGGGGGACCATGCCGAATGTAGCTGGGTCGGTGCTGCGTTCGCCGGCCGTCATCCGAAGGATCGGCGCCACATAATCCTTGTAGGTCTCACGCGGATATTCGAACTGCGGCACCGGGAAATCGGTGAACGCCTCAAACAGATCGGGCTGAGCCGGCTCGTAGTCTGTGCACATGGAAGTCTCCCGAAGTCATCCAATGATAGTTCCAGATGCAATCGGAGAAATCCTGGATATACTACTGTACATTCATACAGTACTTGTGCCGCCATGAGAATCTATCCGCCGCTCACAGCGCACGAGCTCGCGGCCATTTATGACGCGGAGCCGACGCCGAATATCCTGCGTCTTCTGCAGGAAATTCATCGCCTGCACAACACGATCAGGCGTGCCGATCAGATCCGTCAAATGATTGGATCATATGGGACTGCCTATGTCGCAGGTACGGTCTGGCAATGCTTCGAGCGAGAACTCGCGGAGGAGCCATGCTTACGGAGCAACCAGACGACGCCTCGACAGGAGGCCAGACTAGACCGCGCTTACCGGCACATGGAAGCGAACAAGGGCAGGCGCTAGGAATTGATCGTCGCCAGTGGCGAGAAAAGAGGGGTGGGCGATCCCATACAAGCGATCGCCGATATTGCGGGGTTACAGCGGTTGGCCTGTAGGCTCGTGCAGAATTAAGACTAGGCCGGGACGCCTGAGCCAAAGGCATCGATGACCCGTTCGATCATGTGGTCGGCCACGCGTGGGATGATCGTGGCCGGCGGCCCGATATGCGTCACCAGTGCGGACTGATGCCAGCCCAGCGGAACATCCGGCACTGGGTCGCTTCCACACTTGTAAATGTATACCGGAACCTTCGCGAGCAAAGTGCGAACGCCGAGACCGGGGCTGACGCGCGGGGCTTCGAATCCATAGACGGCTACGGGTGGCTTTCCGGCGAGCGTGAGCGCGACCGCGCAGCAGATAGCTAAAGCGCCGCCGAGTGAATGCCCAACCAGCGTTACCGGCTGATTGCCGATCGCCTTCACAACATCATCGGCGATCGCCATCCACGCGGCCCAGAATCCTCGATGGATTTCTCCGGCGTCCGGTACATTGATCGTCAGCACGTCGAAGTCGGTCGCCCAGCACGCGTCATTGTCGGAGCCTGGAAACGCCACCACCAAGCCTGCATCCGTATGCCGCACGATCGCCCGCGAGGCGCTATCCGCTTTGCCGATATCCGGCTTTGCAACGTACGCTTCCTGGGCGATCAGCGCGAAGTCGCGGGCCTGCATTACTGGCTCGCTGCGACCGGTGCCGACGCAGCAGCAGGAGTAGCCGCCGCCGCATTGCTGTACACCGCCAGCGCATTGACCGCCGTCAACTGAAACACGCCGATCGCTGCGATGATGATCGGCTTTTGCTCAGCCGGCACGAGCGTCGAGTCGGTGATCGCCTTTTCGATTGCCGGGATACCGGTCGAGATGAGCGACTGCACCGAAGTGACAGTGATAGCGCCAGCCGTTGCGCAGAATAGTCCGTTCGCGGTGGCCGCAGTGGCCACAACAGGATCGAGCGCGGCGACGGCAGTCAGCGTCGGTTGGACGACGAGACAGCCATTGCTCACGATAGCCTGGAGCTTGGCGAGGTCGGCGGTAGCCGATGTCTGTTGTGCAGTCGAGCATGCACCGAGAGCGATGGACAGGACAAGGCCTGCTGCAAGCAGCATGATTCGTTTCATGATGGGATTTCCTGAAGTGATTGCCGCAGGTGCGGCGAGGGAGAGTTACTGCGCGGTGACTTGTTTGACTGCGGCGCGAGCGACCGCGTAGTTGTAGACAGCGTGGCCAGCCGTGATGACGAGCGCCGAAATCTGCAACTGCGCCTCCATCGGAATGACGACGTGCATGGCTTGCGCGATCCAGTCGATGATCGGCACGAGAGAGGCTGCAGTGAGAGTGATCGCACCGGTCTGGATGCTTGACGTCTGGTTCATGAATGCTCCTTGGGTTTGTGACGAGCTTCCAACTCATCAGGCGAAAAAACGAATTCGTCTACGAACGGAAACGCTTGCAACAGAAAGATCGGACCTGTAATCGCATGCGCGCCGTGAAACTTCTCCCGGTGCAGATGCTTGTGCAGAATCAACATGGCCTGCGGGCTATCGATGAACGCTTCGGCGTCGGCCGGATCCCACGCATCAAAGTCGAAGCCACGCCATTTGAAGAACAGGACGATCCAGTAGATGAGAAAGCCTTCGACAGGTGCCTTTTCTCCCGTTGGCTCCCACGTGTATGGGTCGAGCACTGGCAACTCCTTGATCTTGCCGAGCGCGATGTCCCGAACGATGTCGAGCCGCACGGCCGAGCCGAATGCCCACTCAAGGGTGGCGTGATGCCACTCAAGATCTACCTGTTGACCGGTGATGGCACAGCGCGCACCTTTTTTCTTGTCGTCTCGTTTCGTCTTGCGGAAAGTGGCCGACTCGGTACGCTCATCATGGTCGGGGTAGTAGTTCGCTTCCTCGACACTTTCCTTGCGCAGGTGTTCGTGCGGTACGTCTGTCGTTTTCATGGCGGAAATAAAAAAGCCGCCCGGAGGCGGCTTGGTGAAGAGGATGGAATATGGCGTCAGCAGTCGTACATGGCGGTCGGATTCCCAGGGATCGTCACAACAGTCGTATCGTTGACAACGATCCCCCAGTAATGCCCAGGCAACACGTGAAACCGCAGCGGCACGGGGAAGACTGCAGTCAGATTCGGTAAAGTGATGACGCCTCCGCGCGAAACCCAATTCGCTGCACTGCTGATGTCGTGAGTGGTTAGCAGCTCGACGGTTTGCGGTGTTCCGGCAGTCACCGAAACGTACAGCACGACGTCAATATCCTGTCCCTGACCGGATATGTTCGGGACAGCCAGCGTCGCCGCCAGCGCGTTCGCACGCGAACCCTTCTGTACGATGCCGCCGAGCCCGGCCAGCAACTGCGCCGCAGTCGGAATTCGCGTTGCAATAACGGTAGCCAGTCCGCGTCGCGCAGTTTTCGGCAGACCGGAAGTCGACGAATATCCGAATACCTGGCTCGGCTCGATTGCGGCCGCGTTGGCCGTGTTCACGAAGTGGTTGAGCTTGCCCTGCGGAATATTGTCATTGGTCCGGATCACCGGAGATCGATTGGTGTTACCTCCGCAGTTCTCGACGACCGTATTGCCCTTGATGGCGAAATCAGCCATGTTGTTGATCCGCAGATCACTTATCTGAGTGAAGTCGTTGACCGTTGCGTCGGTATCCAGATACAGAAAGTTGCTGAACTGGCCGGTGCCTGGGCTGGGCGCCTCAGCGAGACCGCCCTTGATCGAGAATCCGCTATAGACGCTGGCTCCGACACCTCCATAACCGACAGACCACATAGGAGTTCCAACGCTGTTCGGGAACTGCCCTGGTACGTCGTGAACACCAATGCGCGCCTCGCCGTCGCTCGCGAGGACCAGGCACGACGGGTGCGTCATCGTCGAACTGATTTCCGCGCCGATCTCGATCTTGTCGCCCTGGTAGATATTGCCGCGCGGGGGGAAATGACCCTTGTTCCAGCTGATGTGGTTGCAGTAGATGTTCCGCTCAAGCCGCATCTTGTGAAACACAACGGCATTCGTGGCGTTCCACTGACTCGATCCCACGAGCCGGCCGTTATCGCACAGCAGGGCTTCGCACCGGTCCACCTTCGCATCCTGTGCGTCATCAAAGTTGAATGCCGTCCCGGCAAGGTTGGCGCAACGCAAGCGCGTCGCACCCCAGTTCTTCTCCATGTACGAGAAGTCGAATCCGCCAACAGTCGGCCTGGATCCCGCGAGCGCAGCGAAGTTCCAGCCCGGAGCCACGCTAATCCCCTCGACGTACACACCATCAACCTTTTGCGTCTGCGTAATGCCCTGCGGATTAAACATGAACGCATAGGCGCCACCCGTTACCGTGGCGCTGTCATAGGCAGCGATCGCCGTGTTCGTATAAGCGTCACCGGCGAACGTTGCGGCGGCGCTCGCGGCAGCAACACTCGGCACGATGAGCGCTTCGCCAGAGCATTTCAGGCTGACACCAGCGCGCCAGAACATCTGATCGCACAGATATGCCCGACCCGAACGGAACAGTACAGTCGCGCGGGAGTTAGGGGCGCTTGCCGTGGAGATAGATCGCGAGTCTGCCGCATTCTGTGCAAGCGCGTTCATCGCTGCCTGGATCGCCGCAGTGTCGTTGTGGCCACCGCCAGTGACTAGCGCATCGCCGTAGGCTCCAGCCTGCTCTACCCATATTTCGTTGCGGTGAACGAGTTGCCAATAGCCGCGACCATCATTTGACAGAAAGACCGTGACACCGTTTGGTGTCGGCAAAGTGGCTGTCGGAACGAAATAATACTTTCCGTGCCCAGAATCGCCGGGGACGCGATACCCCAACGTTTTGACCGTGGTAAATATGCGCGTGTCGAGCGCCTGCATTGCAGCAACTGAAGGCACGCCATTCTCAAAGACCGCCATTTCCACGGCACTTGCCGTTGCTGCGAATGCGCTGTTTAGCCCGTTATGCGTCAGAACCTGGCCGGGCTGGAAGTTGGTGGTCGTTGGCATGGGCGTAAAAAGAGTCGCAGGAGCGGCTTATCTATGAGGCGAATATTTGACGTTTATTCGTGTCGCGGATTTCAGGCGATGGCCGCCGCGATCGGCATAACGCCGGTCTCCATTGCTTGCGCCAGTCTTTGCGCGCGAGCGCCCACTTGCGAGGCCCACTTCGAGCTGGTCATTCCCGCAGCCGCCACGGCATACGAGCCGCGCTGCATGGCTGCTAGCGTGTTCTTGAAGCCGAGCAGACCGCCGATTCCCAAGTTAAAGCACATGTTCGCGAGAACGCGCATGCGTACGTCGTCCATCTGCCGCCACCACGGCAAATTCTTGTCGAGCTTCGCCACGGTCGATGCGATGTCGCGGGCGAGCAACTGGTTCACCTGGCCGTTGGTGAGCGGACAGACCCAGCCATCCGGCAACGGCGAGACTTTGCAGTTGTGCCCCACGCCAACAGTTGGCACGCCGACGCCGTCCAGATAAACCGAGTACCGCACACCCTCGTCACGGCGCAGCTCTGCCTCAAGAAGTTGGAGATTCATGTTTGCCCCGGAAATTTACCGTGCGCAATAGCCCAAAGAGCACCGACAACGGTGATGAACGGACCGAACCACAAGACGAGACGCCTCAGAAGTCGCCCGGTGGCCGCGAAGAACGCGATGCCGCCTTTGGCTAGCTGCATCAACTCCACAAGCTCTTTCGTGTTCGACTCGACGCGCAATGTCGCATCGGTATTTTTCGAAAGCTCGGCACTCCAGTGCTGCTCGAATGTGTTCATGCGCTCCTCCAACCTGGCGATGCGGTGATTGCGATCGTCGTCGTGCGGATATGGATGGTTCAAGGCGACCCCGGTCGGAAAAAGAAAAAGCCCGCTCGGGGCGGGCCTGGGTGAGACTTTTAGATATTGATTCCAGCAACAGCTATCGGCAAGCTTGCGCACCTATCTGCGACGCCAAGCAATGATGTTTCCGTAGGCCGAGCATGTCCCCGAGAATGATGCCTGCGCCACGAGATAAACCGTAGTCGATGCAGAAAGGGAGAGGCGCTGCGAAGGAATGGGATACCCGGCGAAGGACGTCACGGCGCTGCCCGGCGCGAGCGTCAGAAACGTGTATCCAGTGGGCAGCGTTGCGCTGGTCGTGCCTGCTCCCCCAGCAACGTAGTTCATGGTTGTGGCTACATTGAAGGTGACATTTCCGAACACATACCAGTCACCCGCAGTCAGGGAAATCGATGTGACGTTAGTCGCAGACCCCGACGTGAGGGAGACGGCCGATCCGGTGGCTATCGACGAACTGATGACCTCGCCGATGCTACCCGCGTTCGCATTGTTGTTCGTCGTCGTGCCAACGATGCCGGCAGTCTGGGATGGCGTGAATGCGCCACTCGCAGCAAGTGTCGTGAATGAGCCGGTCGAAGGAGTCGTCGCGCCGACCGACGCATTGTTGAGGCTGCCGCCCGTAATGGCCGCGCCGTCAACCATCGTGACAAAGCCTGTCCCATTGCTGATGGAGATCGGCTGATCAACGACTGCGCCACTCACGTAGCGGTTGATCTGCAGGGATCCGGTCGCGCCGGACGCATTCTTGAGAGACCAGACCGGGGAGCCGCTGTTCTGGAAATAGACGGCTGACTGGTTGGTGCCCGACGTGTCGTTCAGGAAAATCGACGGCGTATTCGAAGCGATCGTCTGATTTGCCGTGAACGTATTCGATCCCAGGCCAGCGAAACTGGTGCCGCACGCGAACCCTGTTCCACTGGTGTATTGCAGCGCGCTATTTGTCGCACTGCAACTCGGCATGGCAAACGCTGCCGGCGACGCGCTGGATGCAGTGACGTTGGCAAGTACCGTGTTCGCAGCCTGTGCGGCCAATCCCGATAAGGCCACGCTTCCTGCGGGCAGCGTAACAGTCCCACTCGCACTCAGATTCGTGAACGATCCGGGAACCCCCGAGATCGAGCCGCCAGTAATGGTCGGGGCCGCAAGCGCCGCATTTAGCTGTGCCGCAGTGAGGACTTGTCCGGGCGTGAACTGGGCCTGCGCCGTGACAACGATCAGCGACAGGACGACTAGCAGTAGGCGTTTGAGCATGGGTGTGGTGCGGATGTGAAAAAGGCGCGCGGGAGAATAGCTTGGGTACAATCGTGATCTTTCTTGACCAGAACAGCGAGAATTCAATGCCGTCAGCACCCATCCACCCTAACGACGACATGTTCCATGGATCGATCGAACACTATGATTCAGTCGGATCACAGATGGCCGAATTCGGACGCCGAGCCGCGGAGCTTGCGGGGGATGCCGAGCCGAGGATTCTGGAGTTGCCTTGCGGATATGGCCGCGTTACACGGAAACTGCTGGATCATTTCGATCCGGGACGCATACATGTCGCCGACATCATGGTGCCTGCCGTCGACTTCTGCACCTCAACTTTTGGCGTGCACGGCCACTATGTTGTCGATCCGGTTTATGAGTTCAGGAATATTGAATCAAGCAATTTCGATGTTGCGCTGCTCGGCTCTCTCATCACTCACCTGTCGCAAGTAAATGCCCGCAGTGTCATGAATCATTTCTTCACCAAGTTGCGGCGCGGCGGTGTAGCCGTGGTAACCACGCACGGAGAGAAGTCACGCGAACATCTTGGCGGTTCGGACATCTACCAGGTCGGCGATGCAGCTCGTCAGCATCTTCTCGCAGCATACGATGCGAACGAGTATGGCTTCGTCAACTACCGCGCCGATCACTCGCTTGAGGCAAAGACTGTGGACTATATCGGCAACAGTTATGGCATCGCCATGATCCCCACCGACTGGGTCAAAGACGTTTGCCGTGAAAACGAACTCACCATCATCGAACACCGGCCGGGCGGCTGGGACAACCATCAGGACGTATTCTTCATTCGTCGCTAATCAGCGGTTTCCGGAACTGGAAGAAACGCCTGCGCATTGGTGGGTTGCTCGGCATAGTACGCTTCCCATCGCGCATCTGTCGCATTGACAGTGCCAAGATTGGGCCACGCAGACGGATCTTGAGGGGCGCCAAAATACGAAACAATTACTTTCTCAGTGCCATCTGCGAATTGAACATTCAGCGATGTCATATCAGATCTCGTAAGAAGAAATATAAACGATGAACGCGCAAGTGCCCGCAGTGATCGACAGCAACGCGTAGGTAAGTGTTTGTTGCGAACTCAAGTCTAGCGTGGAATATCCAAATAGATTGCCGCCTGAACCAGTAGTGTTCACGGAAAATTGTTGAACGCCAGTTCCGCTAGATGTGGCATAGAATGCCCATGTTGAATTTGAAGATGTCGTATTGCTCAGTGAAAGACTGCCGCCGACACGCTTCGCATTTTTCGGCACACCGCCTGCAATCGAGAGTGATGTAGCAGCAATAGTGCTCGTCGTGCTGCTGTTAAGTGCAGTGTATTGCAGGATGTTTGTCTTGCGATCTTGTACCAATACAACCGAAAACAACCCTCCAGAGGTCGTCGGCACGACGCTCAACAGCGCGCTTGCCGTATAGCCGGCCGGCATGTTCGCTCCACCGTACACGTTCGGCGCGATGGCGCTCGTTGCGTTGGTTGCCAGCAGGGCAGCAGTCGCCGTTGACGGATTGTAAATCGCGTACAGTGCGACGTAGCCGGATGCCGGTGCGCTGCCGGTATCCATGCCGCCCGCGCCGGGCGTCGTGAGCGTGATGGTCTTGTTGAAGCTGGCAAGTGTGTATTTCAGGCCGCCCAGCGCGGAACCGACGACGATCTCGTCTGCAGTCAGCGTTGCCGAAGCAGATGCAGCCGTAACGCTCATCGAGAGGTTTCGCACCGAGCCAATCAGCGCTTCCGATTGCGCACTGATTGCAGCAGTCAGGTTCGCCAACAGCGTCGCTGTCGTGCCGTCATCGATCGCCGGCTGGCCTGTGCTGTTGACGATGAATTGCGCCAGCACAGCCGACATGATTGAGCTTTGGCGCCACGTCTTGTTCAGTTGCGCAGACTGGGCAACCCCCGACTGATAGCCGGTCGAAATGGCCGAGAGTGCTGCATACTGGGCTTGCGTTACGACATTCGCACCACCAGCGGTCGCGAATGGCAGAAAATCATTCTCGATGGTCATTTAGTGCCCGGAAAACAAAAAGCCGCCCGAAGGCGGCTTGCATGGATAGAGATGGGTGGGTTATGCGGGGACGGCCCAGGAGCCGAAGTCAAAACCGGCTATGTACTGATTGGAGACGTCGAATCCAAAGAGCGACGTGTTGTCGACAGATGGGACGACGTAATTAGCCAAGACGCCTTCCGGCCGCAGTGGCAGATATCCCCCCGATAAAAGGGATCGCAGGACGGCGCTCGGGATGGCCCCGGAGATACCGACCGTCATCGTCATGTCCTGGTTATCCTGAATAAAGATAAAACTGACAGGTGTCAGAACCCCTGAATCCAACACACTACTGTCCAGAACAAAGGCGCCCGGAGTTGTGAACAGATTCGCATAGGCCGCAGCCGCGCCGGGGATCGTGCCGTCCCAACTGTTCGCTGCGATCTTGGCTCGGATCAGCGTTCGGAACGTCGCGTCATCAAGCGAAACAAGTCCGCCGGGAGGATCAAACGGCCCCTGCCACGAACCTTGATCGAAGCCGAGATTCGCAGTATCGAGTGAGAAATAGACGTTCAGCGGTGCCCGTACCTGCCGCGTGATTCCGGCCCACAGGCCAACCGCATCAAGCTGAACGCCGACTGCCGTGTCCAGATCGAAAGCAGCCGGAATTGACTGCATCACGTTGATCTGGTCGACGAAGCATTGCGATACTGCCGCGACCATCGCCATAAAATTCGGCGCGGCCTGATGCTCGCTGGTGATGAGTGCCGTGTAATCGGTCGCTGCGGCCATCAGGTCACCGTAATCGTTACGCTAGATGAGGGCGCGAGTATCTGCCCGGCATGATTGAAAGCCAGTGTTACATCTGGGGTGCCTGCTCCTCCCGGGCCGCTCAGCGAGAACGAGGTGATGCGGAATGTGTTGCTACCCGAGACCGATTTCGCTGCCGAGAGCGCCGAGTCCCACTCTACCGTTCCACCAGGAGCGCCGCCGATCGCGACCGAATTAACGTACGCGGCTACCGCATTCTGAATCGATGCTCCGATGGTCGACGTGTATCCAGCTAGCGCCTTCAGGGTGATCGCACAGGTGATCGCGTCGTAGGTCGGACGGTAGAAGTTGATGTTGTGCGCAATGCCGTAAGCATCAGTCACCGAAACCGTCGTCGTGCCGTACGTTCCGGTGCCGGGCGTTTTCTTCAAGGCGATCGCCTGGGCAATGGCCGTCGAGTCACCGCCCTCTACAACGAGATAGATCTTGTTGCCCGGAACGCCGTTCGCATCCGTCGTGCTTAGGTCGTTCTCGTATGGCGTGACGCGGGTCACACCGGAGACTGCCCAGACTGCACCGATCGTACCTTCCAATACTGTGCGCGAGGGCAGGGCAGTCGAATTCCCTTGGCGCACTCTCAACTGAGAATCGGTTTCCACGGGAGCCCCGGCATTCGCCGCCGTTGCGTTCGTCACCGACTGCCAGCCAAAAGTGGGAGTCGCGATCTGGTTGACCGCTCCGATGCCGGCTTGAACGGCACCCGGAGTCTGGCAAGTAGCAGTTACCGTGATTGTTCCGCTCGGCGGGATTGCGACGATGGCGGGAAGACTCCACTTGTTCTGGTTCTCATCCTGCGTAACGCCGTTGATGATGGTCGTACCCGCCTGGCCAACGATGATCTGGTCGACCGTGGAATTGTCTGGAACATCTCGCTTCAGGCCATTGATCTTGACAACGCTAGAGAGATTCGCGCCTTGTGCTGAGGCAGGCGAATAGGCGTTGTATGCGGCGATGATTGCGGCGTTCAGGTCGTTGATCGGCATGGCGATGCCCGCGGACAGAAACTGATAGTCTTGCGAGTCATTGCCCAAGTATATGTCCGTACCATAAATGCTCTGATACTGGGCAGTCACATACGCGAGCACATCCGAGAAAGCCGGCGCGCTGATCCCTGTCGCGCTGATGACGGGAGCAACAGAGGTAATCGTCATATCGTCGTCGAGAGCGTGGTTGTGCCGTACTGCGTTTCAACCGTCACGGTGACGGTGAGGGTCCGGGTCGTCGTGTTGACTGAACTGGAGTAGGCGGTGATTTGCGTGACGCCTTGCGTGCCGAGAATTCGATCCTGGATCGCCGCGTCGTACTGGTCCTTCGTGTACTTATCGAGGACTTGCGTAGTCCACGGCGTGCCATCCGTCACATCGAGGAACCACTCTCCCGAAAACAGCGCGAGACGCGTCTTTATCGCCAGCGCGACGCCATCCGGAGCATTCAGCCAGAAATCGTTCTGCTGATGGCCCCAGACGTAGTCGCCGTTGGCATCTTGCTTTCGATAGCGCATGATCAGTTCGGCGGGTTAGTGTTGCTGCCCGCACCGTTTTCGTGGTGCGTATGGGTGCTGTCGATCGCCTTCCCGTTCGATGTGACAGAGCCGATGAAGTTGATGACGCCCGTGATCGTTGCCGCGACACCGCTTGCCGCGCTGCCAGTCATGCCGTTAAGCCAGGAAAGCAGGCCTTGAATGATCACGGTGCTACTGAAGTAGGCCGGGCCATTCACATAGAGCCCGCCAGGAGCGGTGACCGTGACCTTTTGCGTCGTTGGATTCAGATCGATGGAGGTCGAAGCGTCATTGCTGCGAAGCTGCACACTGTTCGTGCTAATGCCGCTGATCTTCGTGGCCTGAGAAAAGAAACCAACGAAGGCGAAGCCATCGCTCAGGTCATGCACGCGATGCTCTGCCGGAGCCTGAATACCGCCCGATTGCCACCAGCTATCGATACACCGAGCAGCGAATACGACAAGACATTCGTCATTCTTCGCAACCGGGAAAGTCAATGTGCAGCCGCCACCTCTGGGAAAATGCACAGGGACATCGACTAGAAGCGGCATATTGACGAACTGAGCACTACCGTCCGGCTTGGTCACCACTCCTTTAATCGCAATCTGAACCGTCGCTGTCGCTGCGCCTGCGTTGAAGGACTGAACGATTCCTGGCATGGACGTCCAGAGACCAGACTTGAGTCCGTCCATCGCGACGCGCAGCGCTTCTTCGGGGTCGTCCCATCTTTCGCGCGGATCGATTTCAGCCTCCTTGCTGGCCGTTCACAACAGCGTTCGTGTAAGTTGACGTGAGAGGCTGCGTGCCATTGACGGCAGCGCAGATCATGTCGGTATAGAAGGCTGGTCCGCGCGTGTCGCCCGTCTGGGTCATCGCGTAGACCTTATAAAACCCATCGGCATCAAGGCCCGTATTCTTGTTTGCGCTGGTCGGATCGTAAAAGTTGCTGACGGCACCGTATGACACGTCGAATTGAATCTGTTGAACGCTCGCGTTGTCGATCTGGATCCGGCCACCGGGGATGATGTTCGGGTTCAGCAGGCACTTGACGAGAATCCCGTCGACCGTCTGCGTAGGAATTCCAACCATCCCTGTTGCCGACGTGATGACGATGGACTGGCCAGGCATAACGCCATTGACGGGAATCATATGGAGCCGGCCATCCTGAACTGTCCATTGCGTTCCAGATGCGCCGGCAAGCTGCCGCATGTAATCCCTGGTCATGCCGTAGCAGACCTTGCCGCGAGGAAGTTGCGTCGAGGCGAACTGAGGCACATAGCCTGCCGTTACCCCGTATGGCGACATCGACTGGATCAGCGCACCGTGGTAGTCCGTCTGGCTCCATCCGGCGGCCAGTGTCGTGTTCACCACCGACCAGTTGTAAGCTTCGTCGCCGTCCGCTGCGATGATGTCGATAAAGGTGTCGGTGGCATTTTCGCGTCCCTTGCGGATCTGCTTGATGGCACCCGAAAATATCTGGCCGACGTTATCGCCATATCCGGCTTGAAGGAAAACCTGCTGGAACTCCTGCTGCAGCCGCTTGGCGGTGGCGTCGGCCACGTTATAGACACGGATCGTCGTATGCTTCGGGCTCTGCGTTGTTGCGCTCCAGATCGTGAATCTGATATGAAGTTCGGACAGATCCAACCCTTGACCGCTCGCGTTGCCTACTATCAGGCTAACCTTCCGCAGAAACTGCGCAGTCATGTTTTGCCAACCCGCTCATAAGGAGAAAAAAATGAAAACAACCGTACGCCTTTGCGCTATCTTTGCCGCCGCATCGATCACGGCAGTTGCATACGCTGAACCAACGGTCGTCTATGCCAAGAAGGACATGCCGGATGCGGAATATCTCGCGATCATGAAGGCATGGAAACAGCGCTGTGCCGATCTTGCGGCAGGCGAGGGCCAGCCGGCACTGCAGAAGGCCTGCATGGACGGCGTAATGGACGGCGTCAAAGAGATCGTTGCCCTGGGAAAGGACGACACCATCAGCGCACAGATGTGGGACGTCTGCAAGGCCGAGAGCGGATTCAACTATTCCAACGATTTCCACGCCTGGGCGGCATGCATGCGGATCGCCCGCACTCGTCCAGGGCTGCGAGACTACTGAGCCACTACGGCGTGACTGCGTACAGGTGCGAGGTTGACCCGAGATTCGTATAGGTCGGCGGTGCATCGGCGGCGTCCGTCTGCACCCAGAGTTCAAAGCCGAAGGACATGTACTTGTATTGTGCGAGAAGATCCACGCCCGTCACCAACGGAATGCCGCTTACCATTGGATTTCCGGTCGAATCAGCAATGTCCAGAAACCAGCCGGTAGGGTCGCGCCATTGAAGCGTGAACTGATACTGAGCTCCCACCAGCGATACGAGGAATGTCCGAGGAACCGGCGTCAGCGGAATTTCGAAGGTCGAAGACATCAGTTGAACACGCGGTAAAGTATGCTGGTATTCGTCGCCTGCGGCTGTTTCGTGCCTGCGTTCGTCGTCGCCGCAGTCTTCTGTGGACTCGACATGTTAGCTGCTGGCTGCAGTTGCGTGGTCGTCGTCTGAACGATGATCACCTCGCGGCAATGTAGGGTCACGATCAGCGAGTTTTCCGTTTTCGCATCGGTCGTCGTGTCCAACGACTGGATCAGCATGTTTGTGTATCTGCGCTTGCCAGTCGACAGGTCGAACGGCGTACGTGATGCCTGAAGCGCCAACAGGCTCTTGTAGACGAACTGGCTGTAGCTGCCGAACTGCAGCGAGGTAATGGAGCTCAGACCGCTATTGGACCATGCGAGCGTCAACGTGATCTCGGCGGGCTTCTTGTAAGCATGGTCAGAGATGGCCGCGCCTTGCTCAACCGGGTGATCGGTAATCACCATCTCATCATGATGGTGCTCATCAATGGTGACGTATCCCTGGAACGAGCCGATCGATGAATTGATCGACCGCTTCGGGCTGAAAAATGCGCTAACGAGTTCGCCGCCGATAGAGGCGGCGATCCCGATGCCGGTTTCCAGGAATCCACTCATTGCGCCGCCGTTTTCATGTTGCGCACGAGGCGCTGATTCACCCCGCCCTGAGCCTGAGCTACTGCCTGTGCCGTTGCGTGAGGGTCGCCAGATCCTGCGACGTGAATTGTCGTTGTCTGGCTAACCGATACTGGAGCAGAGCCAGGCGCACCCGCTGAGCGGACGCCCGATGCTGCAGCGATCTGCTCAGCGCTGTACGGGTTTCTCCCGTTTTCGACCTTGATAATCGCGCCCATCAGACTTTGCAGGACTCGCGGATCATTCAGGTCGAGCGCCGAATCGGCGCCTACACCCAGGCCTTTTGAGACACTGCCGATATATGCTTGAGTGTTGTTCTCGCTGGGTGGCGCGAACTTCGAGATGATCGCTCGCACCGAGTTGATGCCGCGGGTGCCATACAGGCGCAACTGATTACCGAGCGCGCGCAAGCCTTCTTCTGCCGTCTGGAATACCGCGAAACGACCGTTAGGGCCTGCTTCTTTTGTCGCGCCAGTCTGCCCGACGTAATTCAGATTGCCGGGGTTGTTGTTGCGTATGCCGCGAGGTGCATTCGGATTGGCCGGCGCAGGTCCTGCAGGTGAGCTCGCTGGGGGCGTGCTGGATGTCGGCTCTACCTTGGGCGCCGGAACTGGGGTGCCCTCCAACTGGTTCTTGATCGTGTTGTAGACGTCTTTCCAGCCGCCGACAGCAAGCGCGGCGAACTTCTTCGCATGGGTTGCAAGATCGCCCCAACGCCTATCCATTACCGCATGGATGATCTCGCCCAACTCGGTGAACTGCTCGCCCATCGTGTGCAGCAGGCGTTTCGCGAGCTCGATGTCCGGCATCCAGCGCGACCAGTCGATCAGACTCTTGCCGCCTTCCCTCCAGACCTTGAAGTCGTCGTACAGGGCGACGATTGCCAAGCCAAGTGCAGCCAACTGACCCAGCGGAGTCGCGAGGAAACCTGCATTCAGGAGCTTCCATGCGATCAGCAAACCCCCGACGCCTTCAATCAGACTCTTTGTGCCGTCATCCAGACTATTGAACCAGTCGATGATGCTGCCGACGATCTGCATTGCCCGCAGCCCGAGCGTGCTGATGACGTCAGCCAGGAACAGGATGCCGTTGGCGATCTTCTCAACAATCTCGGAGATGCGCCCGAAGTTGTCGACCAAGCCTTCACGGAAGCGTTTGATGTCGCCAGACATCTTGCCGGCGAGCGACGCGGCGACCTTATCCCCGAGAATCACGAACGCCGATCCGAGCGTACGGATCTGATTCATGAACTCATGCGACGAGGCTGCGGCTTGCTGCGAGTCCAAGCCGGCTTTTGCCAGCATGTCCCTGTACTCATCGCCGAACTGGCCCATGCCCTGACGCAGCGCCATCAGAGTTTTTTCGTCGATGCCAAGCGCCTGAGCGTATGCATTCGCGCGGTAATACGGCATGTTCGCGAACTGCTTGCCGAGATCCCGAAGGATTTCGGTAGTGTCGCGCAATCCGCCGTTGGCATCTCGAGTCTGAACGCCAAGACTCTGGATCAGGCCCGACGCGCCCGGGCTGTTACGCATGAAGCGCGCGAGATTTTCGAGCGACCCCGCTGCCGCGGAGGCCGTCGAGCCCATCTGGGCGGCAGCAAAGCCGAGCGCCTGAATGTTCGCGACAGACGCGCCCGTACGCTGCGATGCGAAGTACAGCCCCTCCATCTGGTCGGCGATCTTCGCCACACCAGCCACGACAGCCGCTGACGTCGCCGCGATAGCCGCGCCGAGCTCGACCACCTTCAGCGATGCCGAAGCGACGCCATCAACGAATTTCTTCTGGCCTGACTGATCGACGGAAAAACCTAACGATACGAGAAACTCTTTGATCGTGTCGACGTTACCGGACATTCTGATTCTCGTTTATGCGTTGGGCTATCTGGGTGTTCTCGGCGAGCACGTCGAGACAGTCGTTCATTAGCGCAATATCAGCCAGATCAATCGTGCCGTCCTTCAGGCTTTCGTAGCGGCACATGCCCTTGACGACCGGCCTGAGTAGCCAGTCCATACCATCAGGCAGGCTTACCCATTCAATGCCGCGGCTTGGCTCCCCGGCGGGCTCGCGAGGATGCCGCGAATAAAAGCACCTAAGCTATCCCAGATCACCTTGACCGTAATCTGGGTCATCTGTCCGAGGTCGATGTCGTCAAACATCAGCGACTTGGCACTCTGGCTCCAGATCGATGCCCAGTTCCCTTGCTGATTGCGCATCACGACGCCGAGGCAGGCATTGAAGACGTATTCACAGTCTGCATCCGGCATTTCAGCCAGAGCCTGCGCAAGCGGCTCGAATGCTTCCGCCATGCCGGCGAGATCGTCCTTCAGCGAGTCCGCGTTGCCCGCAAACTTGATGAACATCGGCAACAGCTTTGGAACAATCGGCGCGATCTTTCGGGAAACGTGGAGTTGCTTGAACGCGTCAAGCTTTTCCGCGCGATATCGATGGTCGGCGATTTCAAACTCGATAGACATCTCGTGTCCTTGGAGATAGTCCAGTGAGGGAGCGTCGGCAGGCGCTGGACTAGCGCTTTTCGATGATCAATCTAGCCGACGCAAAGCCAATCAATACGTTCCGAGAGCGGAGTCCACTTTTCCAGCATCGAAGGTCCAAGCGATGATGTCGCCGTCTTTGGCGTACTTCATGTCGGGCTTCTTCTTGAACGCACATTGACGTGCGACGTGCAGATCACCGACAGCGGCATTCGATATCGTGATGATGTTTTGTCCCCACAGCGACGAACTGATCGCCTGAGCTTCGTACGTCGCCATGAGTTTCTGATTCATCGGACTGGTTTTGAGCAATCGCACCGTGACCTGTCCAGACTTGTCGGCATGCAGGCTATGCATCACCTCGCCATCGGCTCCGACCGTCATGGTGTTCTTGTCGCCGGCAGCGGCAATGTCAATGCCTTCCTCGGCGTTAGACGACCCATAGCCGAGCGAGAAAACGCCGGTCGGGCCGACGAATGTTGCGGTTACATCTTTAAAGGAATACGCACTCATGGGTCACCTTATCGCGTTACATTTACCGTTAACGATACGGAATGGATCGCCCCAGCCTCAAGCAATGCCATCTGGAACGGCACGGACTTGCGGGCCTGACGATCGGACGTCGATTGCGACGAGATCGGCGGGGCATACACGTAGTAGCCTTTCGAAAGCGTGTCGCCCTGGTTGAGCGCGCCGAAGCCAGCCGACGTCCAGACACCAGCACCGGCATAGCCGTTGTTCAGGGCTGCATCACCGGACTTTTCCATCACTGCGGCCAATTGCTGATTGCCAGCATCCGTCTGCGGGATCTTCGTCGGGCTCAGGTACAAAGCGTTGTACAGGTCCGTCTGCAGACGATTGCGGAACCAGATCGCGTTGTAGATCGAGTCAATGAAGATACCGCTCGGCGTCACGCCCGTTTGGATGATCGCAGTCGAGTTGTCGAAGTTGACGAAGTAGTTGTAGCGCTTCGCGTCCAGCGCATTCGCCTGAGTGGTGTTCAGGGACTCCGCGACAATCCCCGGCTCCTGCTTGAAATCCAGCGTGATCGTCGTCCGGTTGCCGTTGAAATTCACGGTCAACAATCGCCCGAACAGCGATGCGACGGCGTACGGACTCGTGCTCGAATACTGCACGATGCTGTACTTGTAGCCGAGTTGCGCCATCTGGTATCCCAGATCGCTCGTCTGCGTCGGATCAACCGCAGCAGGCTCCTGCGATGTAGCGCCGTAGAGATGCTTCTGATCGGCTTCGATGAACACTGCCACGGCAAGATGCTGTACGTTGGTGATGCTCGTGTCAGCGAACGAGACGCCGAGGAACTGCGTGCCCGCATAGCCGATCATTGCCGATACAGCGTCCACCGGCTGCTCTGCGTTCACGCCATTGACCGGTGTCGACGCGAGAGTGCTTGTGAGGCCGAGCTGAGCCGATACATCCTGGCCGCTGGCCGGCGAGGTGGCATAGGTAATGCTCGAAGCATTCACCCCACCCGCGAGCGTTGCGCCCGAAACTGTGATGTTGGTCGACGTTTTGGCGAGTGTGAACGTATTGCCAGCCGTACCGACAGACGCGTACGTGATAGTCGTGGCAGCCAGCGTCGTCGAATACTTGCACTTGCTGATATTGACGTCAGCCGAGGACTGCAGGAACGATTGCAGGTTAGCTGCGGTCTGCGCTGCGGTGCCCCCGATCTGAACCTGATTGCCGGTCGGCGTACCGGTGACAAACGTGACTACCGTGCCACCGATGGTCACCGCGTCATTGTTCGCCGGAAGGCCGGCCAGCGTGATCGTACCGCTTGCCGTCGTGCCGGCACCGCTCGTCGCGCTCGTGATTTCGAAGCGGCTGTAGTTTGCATTCCATACGCACGAAGCCGCGGCGCCGAGCGCGGTCGAGATGACAGAAGCGACGCCGTTCAGATTCGTTTGCGCCGTGAAGTCGAGCGCCGTCACGTTCTTGACAGTGCCGTCGATCGTCACCGTGAAGCCGCCGTTGGATACGACGGTCCATGCCGACATCGCCTGAGCAGCAACCGACGTGAAGCCGCCTTTGAGCTTCGCAGACGTGGCCGTCTTGGCCCAGCGGCCAACAAGTAGCGTAGAAGGCTGCGGAACCTGCTGGAAGTACAGGCTGGCCGCGAGGTATTCGGGTGCTGTCATACCGAAGTCAGTGCCAACAGCAGATGCCGAAGCATACGAGCGAAAGCGCTCGCCAGTGTCGATAACCGTCGACGCGCCCATGATGAGGCCCGTATTCAGGTTCGCACCTTGCGCCGCCTGCGGCGACATGTTGATCGTGACATTGATAAGCCGCGAAACCGGCAAAGTGTTCGCCATCTAGGGCTCCAGAAATGAAAAAAGCCCGCTCAGTGGCGGGCCTGTCTAAGAGGGTGAAACGGGTTACTGGGAACTGATCGGGCCAGTAACCATGTCGGTCTGGACCGTGCCTTGGGCGGTGAGGATGTTGAGTACAGCGTAGGTGCGGGTGATCTTACGGCGGAAGGTGAGCGTCAGGTCATACCGTCTGATCCATTGCTCGTTGAGCAGATCGGGAGCAGGGATGATCGGTCCTGTATCGACGCTGTTCATGTCCTGCGCCTTCAACTGCTCGAGGTTCTGCGGGATCGCCAGACCGTCAGAGAGCAGTTGCGCATTCTGCATGGCGTTCGGCCCGTAGAACGAGGCCAGCACGTCGATCTGTTCGTGACGGATGTACGTGTCCGAGCCATCGCCCGTACCGCTGTGGATGATCGCGGGTCCATCGTCGGGCGTCTGTACTGCAATGCCCAGCGCGCACCAGTTGACGGTCGGCTCCGGCTGCTTCGGCGGATTCGGCTGCCACCGAGGGCGAACCATGTTTCCGGGTAGCGCCGTGATGCCGACGATCATCTGTTGAAAGATCGCGGTGAGCGCGTCGTCCTCAAGCGGCGGCGACGCCACCGCTGGCGAGAGATATCCGCCAGTACTGGAATCGTTGCCTGCCATGGATTAGCCTGAGAGTTGCTTGAGCGTACAGGTTGCTGAGACGAAGCCGCGGCCGAAGGTTGAATAATCGTTGACGTTCGTCACGGTCCACTGCAACCCTTGCCAATTGACGACATCGGCGTCATAGCCGGACTGCCCGTCGATCAGTTTGAACTGCGAGTGAATCGTGATCGTGTCGCTGATGTGTTCGCCTTCTGCGACGCGATGCAGTACGGAACCGCTCAGGCTCGTCACCACGCCATAGAATGACGTCGTCGTCGAACTGATAACGGTGTTGCCGTCATTGCCGACCGTCTGCGCATTACGCGTGACGGAGAGCGTCAGATCCATGAAGGATGGATCGAGCAGGACGTCCGAAACATCGAGTAAGGGCATGCTGATCCTTATTTCTTGCGTACGACGAACGTCACGGCGTTGCGCAGCGAGCCGGTGTTGATGAGAGGCTTGATGCCGGCAGCGTCCTGCGCTTCCTGCTCCGTCTTGCCTTGCGCCAGAAGCGTCGCGTAATCCTTCTCAGCTTTGCGCATTGATTTTGTTTTCCGGCTGCGGTTGCGCTGGGCAATAGTGCGCGGCGAGAGCGGAGCGAAGGGGCCGTCGTTGATCTTCTTCCTGACGGCATTCTGGCCAACCATGCCGGCCGCTTTGAGCGCGGTTTCGGCGCCTGCCGCAGATCCGGAGAGCGCAGAGAGTGCGCCCTTACGAAGTCGAGCTGCTATTTCGTCCTGCACATCGGCAATGCCTGGCACGAGGAAAGGGCGGGCGGGGATGTTGTTGGCCGGAGAGCCCGTTTCCATCACATAGCCGATCTGAGCATTCGTGATAGGCGTATCGGTGCGCTCGGGAGAGCTATCCGGGATGCCGACCAGTACATCCCTGTTTGACAGTTGACTGAGCGCCTTGATCACGTCGCCCAGTTTGTCGATCGTGATCTTGACGGTCATATCAGCAATTTATCTGTAATCCGCCGGCACCGAACATGCGTGCGAGGCCGAGGAAACGGGTTCCATAACTGGTCATATTCCAGAACCCCGCATCAGTCAGGGTGACCGCCGACGTATCGTATGAAACAGATACCTTGTCGACCGACTTGGATGCTGTCGGTCCCTTTACTTCTCCGGGCACACCACCAACCGAAGCCGCAAGTTGATCTTTGGCCGAAATGGCGAGGTGATGACAGGCAGCGAGCTCAATGCCGAGGTCCGTCAGTTCTGCCCACCGAATGGGGTTGACCAGCGAATTCGCCACAGTCAACCACATGTTGACGAGCGAGTCCGGGTAGATCGTCACATCGGCGAACTCCGGAAAGTCGGATCGTAGCTGACTGGGCGTGATGCTCATGGCTTGGCTGGTCTACCGGGTTTGCGTTTTTCTTCGACTGCGACATCGGAGGCGACTTCGGCCGCGGCGCGCTCATCACTGTGCAGAAGTACGAACCAGTGTTCTTCGTACTCCGCCGGAATTTCGTCGCCCGCCTTGAAGTACAGCGGCCGGCAGTCGTCGCGGGTCAGTGTGAAATCCTGATTGGCGATTCGGGTCATTTTCTTTCCTGAAAGAGGTCAGGAAGCGTCCATATTACAACGCCTCCTGACCGCGCGATCAGATTGCGTCGCGGTAGGCCAGCGTCGTGCCGTAGCGGAATTCCACCTGGCCAAAACGCGCCCAATAGGTGGTGATCTGGAACAGCGAGCGATACTCGAGCGGCGTGCGCTGCAGTTCCGTCATCGGGTACTGGACATACTTCTTGTCCTTGTTGTACGCGACCATACGGTCAACCGTACCGAGTTGCCCCGGTGTACCACCGACGCCTGCCCCGATCAGCCACTTGAGAGGCAGAATGTCCAGCGGCTGGCCCATCTGCGCACAGATGTTGTTCTTCAGGATGTACGCGAGGATCGTGTCCTGTGCTGCCGTGTTGACCGGCTGGCTGCCGATATAGCCGAGTTGCGCCGGCGGGAGCAGCAGACGATTCGGGAGCACCTTCCAGCCCGAAGCCGCCCATGCGCTCGTCAGGATTTCGTTGACGTCCTTGAGGATTTCAAGGGCCGTCTTGGTGGTCCATTGCGGCGTGCTTGCGGCGCCGTTGGCGACGTTCTGATAGCTGCCGACCGCGCTGTTCGAGTTGACGAGACCCGTGAAGCCCAGAGACGTATCACCGAAGTAGATGATGTTGTCGAGGTCCATGTTGCGCTTCAGGTTCATACCTTCAACCTTCTGCGCGTCGACCGGCTGGCCGAGGGCTTGCGCCTTCACCAGTTCGGGCACCGTGTACTTGACCTCAGCACCCCACAGGCGCATCGGTTGCGGCGTCTTGCCGATGTCCAGCGACGGACCGGCGATCGCATTGCCTTCGTTCGAGATCCAGTTCAGGCCGCCCGGATTGATGCCACCCGACATGGCGAACGCCGAGTTCGTCCACGAGGCGATCTCGTCAGCCGGCGAGACGTCGGTGCGGATTTCGACGTCGCGCGACCAGGTGAACTCGACCAGCGGCTCGTTGAGCGTCTGATCCAGGCGTTCCAGCTGACCGACGAGGAAAACGCCGGTCGAGTCGACCGTTGCCTGGTCGTAGGTGTATTGCTGGTCAGCCGTGAAGTGGCGGATTGCTTCCCGCGACGCTTCAGCGATTTCCCGGCGCTTGAGGAATTTTTGAACAGACATGTCCATTGAGTGTTTGCTCCAGAAACGAGAAACCCCGCCGAGGCGGGGTCTATGGGGCGTTGTTATGCGCCGGGGATCAGATGTTGAATGCGATTTCAGTGACCCCGTATGCGTCTGCGGGGCCAGTAAAGTACGTATTCGACGGAAGGGCGATCGTGTTGGTCGTATCCGATGCGGCCTCGAAGCCGCCCAACGGCTTGCCAGAAGCCGGGTTAGCGACGCGCACATACACCGTGCCACCCTTTGCTGCCGCTGCGACCCCACCCAACGCGACGTTCACGTAGCCGCGCTTGAGGACATCCGTCACGCCAGAGGTCGGCGGGGTAGACGTGCCGAGTGCGTCAGTGCCGTTCGTCTGGATCGGGTAGGGGCGCAGATTGATGCCATAGACCGATGCTGCGGTGTCGGCCGAGTTATTGATCGGCTGTACCTTGCCCGATACGAGCTTGACGGCCACGCCGAACACGGTCGGGGGTGCCGACGAATCGATCTGCTGCGTTTCGATTGTCGCGACTTCGGCGCGCTGAAG
Source organism: Paraburkholderia antibiotica (assembly GCF_012927125.1). Taxonomy (GTDB): domain Bacteria; phylum Pseudomonadota; class Gammaproteobacteria; order Burkholderiales; family Burkholderiaceae; genus Paraburkholderia; species Paraburkholderia antibiotica. The sequence goes on along the minus strand of NZ_JABBFZ010000027.1, from coordinate 51,247 downwards.
GTCGCCGGCGAAACCAGCCGGCATGCGGAAAGTATAAGCTTGCAACGAGGGCATGTCGGCTCCTTACTTACGTTTCGCCCAAAAATCGGCGTGGATCTGGTTGAGGTCTTTCTTGGCCGGTGTTTGCGAGTCGGCAGTCGACGTCTTCGCGGTCTTGTTCTTCTGCTTCACGAGCTCCGATGCAGCATGGAACGCCATCTTTGCGGCGGCGCAATCCATCTTCGAGACATCGGCGTCGCCCGTGATCATGCGTACAAGGTCACCGTTGTCGTTGGTCAGCGCAGCGCGGAGAGCGCGCCGGCGCAGAACACAAAGCGCATCAGCCGTCTGCTTTACCGCTGCCTTCGCATCGAAGGTCGGCAGCTTCACGCCTGGAGCGAGGATTTCGGCGCGCGCCTTGGCGTCCTGGAATTCGTCGCGGAACGAGGTGGAATCGCTGGTCGACTTCTTCTCGTCGTCGCCCTTCTTTTCTTCTGACTCGTCCGAATCCATGGTCTTGTCGGCATCGGGATCAACTTCCTCGCCGTCATCCTTGGTTTCGTCCTTCTTCTCTTCGTCCGCGTCGTTGGTCGAGCCAGATTCGAGTTTCGACACGCGCTCGCCGAGCGCCGCCATGCCTTGTGCGATACCGTCGAGGGCGGTCATTACCTTAGCCATCGGATCGGCTTCGCCTTCGTCGTCCTTGGTGTCTTCCGATGCGTTGGCCTTTTCGGTGCCCGGCATGTGGATGTGGATCGCGGGCACGTTTTCAACCGAGCCGTCTTCATCTTTCACTTCTTCCAGCGCCTTCTCGAAACCTTCCGAGTCGCGCGTCATGAACAGCTTGCGCATTTTGTCCGCAAAGGATGCGCCTTTCTTGCTCGCCATCAGGGGTTCTCCCATAAGCTCTTTCGAATCCTGTACTGAACATACAGGGCCACAGCGGGCGTTCTTCACAAGCGCCACATGGTTGCCCACAATGGACGTTTGCCGCGCCCGCCCAGGCGCGATTTGCTCGTATCCGGCGTCATAGCCGCATGAGATTTCCTTGAGTCCGTTGTTGCGGATTTCGTTGATCGCCCCTTTATCGGTGATCAACAGATCAGCGATGAGCAGGTTGCTCTGATCGCCCTCGCCGCGGCGAATGTTGTGCGTTGTACCCTTGGCGAGGTATGACCATGTATCCGGCGTTACCGGATCACTGGGATGGTTGAGCGTGACAGGCTTCCCGAGAAAGCTGGCGATCGTGTCTGGCGCAAAGACCTCATCTTCGTTGCGCTCAACCTCGATCACGCCATCCTTGGCCTCGATGCCTTCCAGCTCCATCTCGGCGTAGTCCTGGACGCCAGTCCGCGCAATGGGCACTTCTTCACAGAGCAGGTAGCCTTCTGGCGTATACGACTGCTTGGGGCCGAGCTGCTCGACGGCAAAGAATCCCGACACAGTGATCGCGTCATTCGTGCGCTTCGTCTTGCATGAATCGCAATGGCACGTCATGTCACTTCCCGGCGGTGATTCGAATCTGCGCAGGATCGCCCGTGGTGATCGCAGCGATGTTCGTCGCCGAGTTCAGATTCATGACGACGGGGACGTTCTGCACAAGGGGATGACCGGTTGCGACCGTAACCGTCGTGCCGTATCCAACGTAGGCGACAGCTGGTCCCAGATTGGTCAGGATGACTTGCGTTGGCGTACCGGTTGCCGGAACGGCAACGTATTGCGACGTACCGTTAGCGGAAAGCACCGCTTCGCCGGTAAAGATGAAATCGGGGAGGGCCATTTAGCCTGCCTTAGGCATGAAAAAACCCGCTCGGGGCGGGTTGGGGGAGAGTCATGAAGTCGCGCGATTAATCGGACTTCTTCAGCCGAATGGCCAGATCCAGAAGGTATTCGGCCTGCTTTCGCGCCGGCGCTTCGACTTCGATGTCATGCAGCACAATGACAACGTTGCGCCGGCCAAGCCGATGGCCTATGAAGGCCGCAATGGCGATTACTGCGAGCTCGATGAGCATGGGTCAGTCACTTAGGATGGGCTCCATCCAACATCGACAGTTGAAAATCTGCCCTGGGAAAGTCTCGGTCCCGTCTGACAGACGCGGCGGCTTATCCAGCGCGAATATCTTCCCGTCCATCTCGCGGTGCGACTTTCTCACCGCTCCGTCGTGGCTCGTATGCCAGATGGCATGAGTGCAACCGATATGCTCAGCCCGCGCCTGCGTCAACACTGAGGCTGTACGAGCGGTCTCCGTGCGTGCGATCAAAATCGAACGAGAAACTGTCACCTCTTCTGTTCGCCGAATCTCCTTGGCGATCTCCGTGAAGCGAGTGGAATCCTCTAGCCCAGCCAGCGCCAACCGATGCACCCGCTGCGCCGCTTCCCTCGGAATGCTCTGGATCATGTCAACCTGCTCAGCGAGCAATTGCTGCATCACGCGGCCGGTCGGCGCGTTGCGGATTTCTTCGCGAAGGCCGCGTGAAAGATCCTTGGCCATCGTCTGCCATGCCTGCTCATCGCGCAGCGCGACGTCCATCAGCATGTTGCTTGCCGTCTGCGTCGCCCAGCCCTTGAGCATGTCGGCGTAGGCATTCAGCAGATGCTCGATCGTCGGAACCGCGGACATATCGCCCGGCGTGAAAGGTGCGACGATCGAGCCAACCTGTTCGGCGACCTTGCGTAGTTGCAGGGCGTAACGCTGCTCGATGCGGCCCGTCTTGACCGGGTTGCGGGCTCGCTTGCGGTCAAGAGTGAGCGTCATTTAATCGCTTCTTCGGCTATCTGAAGAAAGTGGCGAATGGAACGTAAACAATCAATTGCCTGGTCCTTGTTCATCGCGCGGCGCATTCGAGCGGCAGCCTCTTCGAAGTCACCCGCATACTGGACGAATGGATTGACGGGACGAGTCGGAGGCCGCGGATAGTTGATACACCGATGTCCCATCACTTCCTCCGAAACCGCTTAAGCCAGTCCAACGCGCTGCCAGAATCACCGGTCAGCTTTGAAACATCAGGCAAGTCCATCTCGCCGGGTGGCGGAGCATTCTTTTCCTGCTCTTCGGCTTCGGCGATGTCGTCGTCAGATATGTTCCCGAACATGCCGGTCACCGGGGCCGACGCTTTCAGCTCCTTCATGCCGCCGCTCACCGTCAACAGGTTCGCATCGACTGCCGCCGTGACGGCGTCGACGGTCGATTTCGCGATTTCCGACTTTTCCTTCTCCGACATTTCCTGAAGATTGCGGAACTCGAATGAGAAGTCGTCGGGCAGGGGCTTACCGAGCGTGGACATCGACATCACGGACAGCAAGCGATGCAGCGGATTGCGTAGTCGCCGCTCCTGGTTCTGCTTGACCTTCTCATGCCATTGCTTCATTTCCCCTTCGCCGGTCGCGTTAAGACCGGTGGGAGACTGCCCAAACAGGCGAGTGAATGGCATGCTGAGCGCGCCGCAAAGCTGTTGTGCGAACTGCGTGAGCATGTCGGATAGGCCGGAAAACGCGTACGTATGCGCCTCAAACTTATCTTTGGCATCGACCAGCGTCATACCTTCGTTCGTCTGCGCAAACCTCGTAAATTCCATCTGAGCCTTCAGGCCGGCAAGGGCAGGGCCGCCCATTGCAATAATGTCGCGCAGCCCTTCGATCGTCATGGTGCGAAGGTGGGCTTTGTAGATCAACTGGCCAGCACCGACAGATGCACTGTCGAATGCAATTAGGCGATCCCACATCGGCTCAAGCACCGACAATCCCCAGCCGTTCTCAGAGACGCGCTGGTAGAACGGCAAATCCATTCCATCCAGACGAATCACGCGCGAGTAGTGAATCTTGGCCTTCGGGATCGCGGCGTAGTCGGCGATGACGTTGTAATAGACCGGCTTGCCCATGTCGGGGCCGAATTCTTTCACCACTTCACCAACGGGCGGTGACACCATCCAACGATCAAGAATCAGAAGCCCTTTGAACTGGTCCTTACCGATCGACTCGACACGCAGCGGAGTAGCGAAATCCTGCCCATCGATCAGCATGACGGCCAGGCATCCACCGTACAGGTTCGCCCACTTGCCGTCGTCACACAGCGCGTCCCAGATCGCGAGACGCATCATGTCCCGCTCGATCAGCGAAATGTCTTCAGGCTCAAGCCCGGACATTTCAATACCGCACCGGGTCATGTCTTCCGGCATCGCGTCAACAGCCGCGCGCACCACCCACGAGCCACGATAAGCGGCCTCAAGGTTGATGCGGTTCCGGCTTTGATACGACAGCGCATACTGCGAGGCCGATGACTGATTGTTTGTTCCCCACCCCAGGTTTGCGGTGGCATTGACAAAAGAATCGTTGGTACGCGCTACTGTCACGCCTGCCTGCTGGGTTCGACGTGACTTTGCCATGCTAGAGGAATTTCCTTTTTTGCGGCACGAGGCCTTTGAGCGGTTTTATCCCGCCAGCCGCGCCCAAATGTCGAGATTATTTCCGCCTGGCGCGTAGCACATAACAAATGCATCTGCGAGGTTAGGCGACGCTACCTCACGCTTGGCGAGGTCTTTCTTGCTTTCCACCTTCACGCGCCCGTTCTGGTCGTAATCGCGCTTAGGCGTCGATAGTTCATCGATCAGGCGTTCGAGATGAGGGCATTCAGCAGAGATGCTGATTAGCTGGTCATCGGGGAATTTCTCGCCGCGACGGACGGCATTGAAGGTATTGCGGAATCGATCGGCCAGCATCCACCACGCTTGCGCCTTGATGTTCGAGAACATGTCCTTATTCTTGACCTTCGGCTGATATTCGCGCTCTGGCTCCCACACGGCGCCGCCCGCGTTGAACTTCTCGTATCGGACGGGAAAGCGATCAGTCGATGACTCGTTGACTTCCTTGAACTTCGCGCCGGCAGATGCGCCGACACCAATCGAGTCGTAATGAATCTGGGCGTCACGCTCTTTGGCGGCTGCGTAAGTGCGGCTGCACGATTTCAGCAACTCGTCTTCGCCAGCCTTCCACTCGTCAGCCCACAGAACCACGGAGCCATGCGCGAAGACGTTGGCGCATTTGTCGTTGCCGCTGTCGGCGACGTCGAATCCAATCCGCTTGCTGCCGGACGGCTCGAAGCCAAGCGTCTTATGCGCATCCACCGCAGCCATGATCCACGAGCGCTTGATGATCGCGTCGTCGTCGTCATCCTTGGGCTGGCCAAGGTAGATATGCGCGAACTCGTCTTCGTCCTCTTCTTTTGCGGCCTCGATCACCTGCCGCATCGTGTCTGACAGGAACGGATTCTCGTCGTAGTTGATCAACCGCTTGACCGTCCGGGGCGGCGGATTCAGCACGAACCGCTTGTAGACAAAGTCCGTTGCGAGACGCGGATTGAAGATCAACCAGTGCTGCGAACCCTGCTTGCGGATGGTCGGCTCGAGAACCTTCCATTGCGCCTCGGTCAGCAGATGGGCTTCCTCCGACCAGTGGATGTCGATGCTTTCGATCGACTTCACTTCGTCGATCTGGCGCCACAATCCGTAGAAGACAAACTCGCTGCCCGTCGCCGTGCAGATGATCTTGTTGTCGAGGATGCGGAACTTCGAACGCAGCCCGAACCGCTCGATCTGGATCTTCAACAGGCTATAGACCGAATCCTCGATCCTGTTCTGGAACTGGCGTGTGCAGAGAAACTTCAGTTTCATCTGCTGCGCGAGGAAGATCGCGAAGCCTGCCGCATCCCATGACTTGGAGCTCGACCGGCCGCCATAGAGCACGCGATTGCGTGCCGGCGTCATCCAGAAGTCACGGAGGACAGGGTTAAGGCTTGGAGCCCCCATAGAAGTCATCGAGCGTCATTGTCGGCTTTTCTGGCTCGTCGAGCGCCTTGTCTTTGTTCGCCTTCAGGAGGTTCACGCCGATCTCGCTCGCTTCGTTCGCCATACGGGAAAGGACCGCCACGCCCTTGAGGGTTTGCACGCTCTCCTCAGTGAGGGGCGCGCTGTCGTCAATCTCGGCAACCTTCATGTGAGCGATGCCGGCAAGACGGTGGGCCGTGGCTGCGCCGTAGTCGGCTGCACTGGCCAGGTGACTGCTGATCGACATCAGCCGCTGAGCCAAACTTTGCGCACTTATCTGCGAACTAATCGGCAGTTTCGAAAGTGCGGTCTGCGCAGTAGCTATTTGATTTGCAACGCTTTTTATTTCCGAAACCTGCGAACTTACTTTCTTTCTGATCGCCGTCTCGGAGACGCCGAACTCTTCAGCGAGGGCGCGCCCCGATTCACCTTCCAGCAGGCGCTCCTTGATACGTGCCCACTGTTCTTCGGTGAGTTTTGACTTGCGTCCCATGGTGTTCTCTTACGCTGCCTCGAACATCTCCGGTACCACCGTGTTGCGTGCCACTTCGCCATACTGGGCGTGATACGTGATCGCCTGAGCCGATCGCTCGGAGACGTAGCCGTGCCGCGCGGAGTGGGCGTCGTTTGCCGCAAGAGTGCGATGCTGCACGACCGTCACGCCGTTATGCTCTTTCTCGTCTTTGTGGTGCTGGTGGCCGGTGTGAATCACACGCTTGGTCGTAGCGCCCCACATGGCCGGGAACTTCGACGCAAACAGAAGCGGCATGCTTTCTTTGCGCGTCAGGTGCCCATGGTGGAAGCCGAGCATGTTCGTGCCGTGCTGCCATGCGTAATAGGGCGACTCCGAATCGATCACTGTCACACGGGGCTCGTTTTCATACAGCGCGCGGAACATGGCACGAAGCCAAACCGACGACGACAAGTCGTGATTGCCTTCAGCCATCAGCACGACAACCTTCTGGTGCCGCTCCAGCGCGAAGTCAACGATCCTGCGCAACACCCGGATGGCCACGCCGACGATTTTCGAATATCGCCCGTCCTGGTCAAGAATGTTCGAGTGAAGAGGCGTCACCGGCAACATGCCGCCACTGCCATCGCTATGCAGGAAATCGCCGAGCTGGGCAATGAATGCGGTGCTCGCCTTCGGAGCGGCATCGATCATGTGCGCGAATGCGGAAACCAGCGTGCGTTCAGCGATCTTTAGGTCCCAGTCCGCTCCGGTCTCCTTGCCCCAGGCCAGCATGCCCAAATGGTAGTCCGTGAAAGTGTACAAATTGCACAGCGCGTCGCTTGTGCCCGCTGGAAGCGGCGCAGGCTTAACGCGCGGCAGCGTCTCAGCCATCGCGGCGCACGCTTCACGGAATATCTCCGCCTGGCGCTCAGCATTCACGGCCGACTTCACCCACTGCCCGCGAGGCTTTCCCTCGTCGTCGTAGTAGGTCGACACGCCTTTGACCACAAAGCCGTCAGGGACGGTCTTAGTCATATCGTGGCGCGGGCTGAATCCCATCTTCGCCGCCCGCAGCTCAAGACTATCCAGCGTCCGAATAATCGAGCTGTGATGCAGTCCCAACGCTTTGCCGGCCGCACTCGGCGAGCCGTGCTCAATGACTGCCTTAAGCAATTCGGCCTCGCGCGCGCCGGCAAACTCTTTTAATCGTTCGTCGTACTGTCGCGTAGTGGCCACGGCTTCCCCTTATCTATTTGCGCCGCCTATATGAGGCGCTTTCGGTCTGAATTGGCTGATTGCGCCACTTTTATGAGGCGAGTGTGGCTTTAAACTCGCCACAGTAATGATCGCTGTCAACCTCAGGCCACGCGACGCCCGTAATTCCAGTCGACACGTCATAGACGTAGACCGGAGGATAGCGGCGGCAGCGGAGACCTTCGGCACGGTCGAAATGCGCGAACCTGCATTCCTTGCAAATCTCTGTGCGATCGACAGCTTCGGATTTCTTTCGCGATGCCATCGGCGCACCATCAATAGAAAAGCCCTCAACCTTTCGGGAGAGCAGACCAACAGGGGGAGTTGGCGAGGAGAAAACTGGTGCCCTCAGCACGGATTCGAACCTGCGACCTGCGCTTTACAAAAGCGCTGCTCTGCCTGCTGAGCTATGAGAGCGAAGAAAGCTACTAGTCGTCGGCCCGCATGGGCGCTTACCCGTCTATCGACGCGCGCGGCCAACGACATTCACCTTCACGACTGGCTGCTCAACCCTGTAAGGTGGGCTCGCGCCAGCGACGCGTACTGGCATACGCGGAGCCGCCATGCGTGAAAGTGCTCGTCTTTCCGAGCCGTCAGGCCTCTCCACACCCACTGGAGCACTGTCTTAGGCAATGAATCTCTGTCACATGCCCGTCACGGATTCGAACCGTGTCCTTCACCAGATCTCGGCCAGCGAGCCGGGATCGAACCGGCCTGCTCGTTGAGGGGGGGCGCCTTGCCGAAACTCAATCCGACCCGGGCGACGCTATCCGCTTTTCACCCTCATTGAATCGCTGCAACCCGTCCACCTTTAGTGGTGCGTTTGACCCGTTAGGGCAGTCTCAGCGATTGAATCAGGATGCTCTCGGGCCACAAGCTCAGCGATTAATCTGACTCGTGACACCCTTGAGATACAAATAGGCGCTTCCGTCGCCCGTCTAACTCTGTGCAGCCGACCTGCATTGGCGGCGGAAGCAGGGGATCATTCACCCAGAAGCATGTCGCACCAGGTGGTCAATACTTTCGCGCAAGCCAAATGCCAGTTGAGCGCGAGTAGCGGACCAAACGCTAGAACTTCCAGGATCTCGTTCACTTTGTGAGCGCCCGAAGTTGGTCCAACCGCGCGATCATCGAAGCCCTGAGCGCCGGATCAATAGCGCGCATGCGCTCGATGTCACGCTCCAGACTGTCGATCAGTTCCTGAATGTTCATTGCTTGCTCAAATTCTGGCCGGCGAACCGGCAAGAGACACGTTGCGCGTCTGCGGGCGGGTTACAGCTCTCGAATGGGCTGCGGCAGGGTGAAAAGGGCTTCGGCAGCCTTGCGCGCTTCCGACCACTCCTTGCGGACAGTCAGCGTGCGGCGCTTTTCGGCGCGCTTCTGTTCATTGGCTTCTCGGGCTTGCTTCTCTTCAAGTACACGACAGGGATCGCCGTACTGATGCGAGGGAAGAGCGGTCGAGCGCATTGAAACCAGAAATGAAAAAGCCACCGAAAAGGGTGGCTTGTGTGTGCGTTGCGCGTGGACGCAACTTGGCTTGGGTGAATGTTATACCTTCAGTAGTAGTTCGCAAGTTCTTCGTGTAACACTTTTGCCTCGGGCTCTGAAGCCTTCCAGGCATATAGTGCTGATGCGCCTCGACCCTCCTGCGCTTCAACCACGATATGCCCGGATTCCTCAAGCATTTTGAGTACACGCCACACACCCATGCGGACCTGCTTCTTCTCGCGCTCGTCGGCTTTTCGCCCTACGATCGAATATACGATCTGGCGCATACGGAACTGTCTGCCCGGGTAGGAGGCGAGGAGGCTCATGGTCTCCGCGGCATACTTCATTGAAAGGCCCTCTCGACGCGACGCTTGACGCTCGCGAGAATCGTCTCGTAAGCGGGCGTCGTCAGCTCCAGTTTTCGGGCCGCAGCAGCAACGCCGCCACTGTGCCGCGAGTATTGCCACGGTGACAAGTATTCAGCCTGGAGAACCTTCCGCTCAATTCGAATTGCGACGTCGAACACTCTCTGCACCCGCATCGCGTTTTCTTCGTGGATCGGCGCGGGGCGATCGTCTGCTGCGCTATCCACGTGAAGCTCCGATATAACCCAGGTGCCGAGGAAACTACCCGGCAGACGCGGGTGCGGGGAAGGTCCGGAATTCGCCCATCGCGCCCAGTTACGCAGCTCATGATCCACCCAGTTTGCAGCACTCATGTTGAACCCCGCGCACTTGAATAAATTCGTTATCACAGAACCACAATTAGTAGTGCTATTTTACAGTAAAAATACTACATGTACCAATTGGGGTGAGCTGTCAACCCTGTACCTTGAGATCAAACAAGCGCCCAATTTGCCCAGTCATTCCATGCTTCCTCCGGAGTCCATCCAAACCCAGTAGACGTGCCATCAGCTGCGCAGATCCAAAGACCTTTCGGGTTCTTGTAGATATGCGGAAGAGGGCGCATGACTCGATACGGGAATAGTCCGAAAAGTTTTTTTGTGACCAGAAGGCGCTTCATCGTTCCTCTCCAGTAACACCGTACATGTACATCGGTTCTGACGACGGACGTTTCCGGTTAAGCTCATCAAATAGCTCGACGAGAAGATCACGTTCCAACACCGGCTTATCCCGCTTCCTCCGCAACGTAGGCGCCGAGACCCGCGGCTTATGCAGCACAACGAGAAATAGGAGTAGGCCGAGGGCGAAGACTCCGAGAATGAAGCCGACGAGTAGAACGCCGAGGTTGATCATGCTTTCTCCTTGTCGCGCGCTTCAATCCATGCATTCAGTTGCTTCACATACTCATCATGCGTCGGGCCTTCACTGACTTCGAGGCGGAATGTGTAGCCTGAGTCATATCCTCCGCTGATGCAGACGCGGCTCATATCGCGTGCAGCGATCTGATTTGAGAGGTTGTATAGAGCAGACGACAACGCCTCGATACTGTCGGCTTGAAGATCGAGAGTGAATTGAACCGCCCGGCGCGGCGCATCGGAGCGCTCATTCAGGCGGAGTTCCTCAAGTTCGCGGACCACCTTCTCATACTCCGTAAAGTGAACGAATACACCATCCTCGCGAGGGGCGCAGCTTGTGCCGTAGCGTGTTGGGTTGGTCATGCGGCCTCCTTCGCACGGGAAGCGATGAGAACTTCCGTGACAAATTGTTTTGCCTCGTCCCATGAATGGCTACCGTATTTCAACAAGTGCAGGTACGAGTGAGCCGCGTAAATGCAGCGAGACTTGGAATCTTCGCTGGGCTGCAAATCGCCAGCGGCCATTTCAAGCAACATCATCGCTACAAACACGGGGTCACTATTCGGATATAGATTCGACTTCATGCCGGCCGGCACAAGGTTTCTCATGTCCGATGCAGGCACGCCGTCAATTACAGCCATCAGTACAGCGGTCGCGGACTCTTTGTGAGAATGAGTGCCACCTCTCTTGGTTGACGATGTGAACGACTCCAGGATGCGGCGCGCCCTCTCTTTGGTAAGGGGTAAATGTCCGTACTCGTCTAGCCATCCGGCCTGTAGCGGGTAGGGAACCCCGAATGCGCGCGCTTCAATGGTGGAGAGCGCCTTATTCTTCGGGCCGTACTTTCTCATCAAATACTCTCTCAGATTCATGCTGCCTCCAATTCTTTCCGTTGTTCAATCCGCCGCTCCAACCGGCGAGCCTTTTTGTTCATCACCTTCTTAAGCCGCTTGAGGTAATCGATATCCCACTTGGCTGTCCACTGCATCGACTCGATTTCCTCAACGCGATTGATTCCGATGCGCTCTATCAGGCCCTTGCGATAGTTCGTATGCGAACCCCCAAGGTCTCGATTACATTTCTTACATTGCGCAGAAATATTGGGGAGGAAGAAACGCATGTGCGCAGCGCTTCCGACGCTTCTAAAATGGCCGGCGTCCATTCCACCGCCGAACCTCTCGGTGGGGTAGGAGCCGCACGAAATGCAGCCGCGGTCAGCCAGTTGATCCCGCAGCCGCGCCACCTTATTAACGATCGCCTGGCACTCGGCAATCCACTCTCGGCGCGTCTTGAGTTTGGCTTTGCGTTCGGCGAGTGACTTCCGCTCCTCACGCTTCGCCCGAGCGGCTTTCTGTGCCTTGAGCTTGTTGGACCAAGCCTCGGCACACTTTGGCGAGCAAACCGTGGTCGTACTGCGAAACGGAATAAAGACGTTTGAGCACATGCGGCATTTGCGCGGCTTCAGGGCCTTCGGCTTGATGGAGGTGCGGATCACTTGCGACTCCATGCACATATCACTCCGTGAACCGTGACGAGCAACATCACAATCCAATAGGGCGGGCTGCCAATTTCGATTCCCTGGCACGACAGGAAGATAACCAGCGCCACCATATTGATGGTCATAAGGACGCCTACCATTTCCGCACCTCGCAATCAAAGACGTGCGTCCCAACAAGGAATGAGCCCATGTATGTGCATTCGGCCTGGACTGTCATGTACGCCAGCGTCCATGCCGAGAAGAAAATCAGGGCGCCTTTAAGCATCGAACTCCACCCCCAATGTTTCCCCGGCGTAGTTCTGCACGGCATCCAGATAAGCCGAAAACTCCCCCACGCTCATCAGCGTCGTTGACTTACGGCGTGTGATAATCTCACCATCGGGCAGGGTGAGTTCGTCGAGAATCCCGAAACGGCGCGCGAAGAACTCGTGCCAGGTGTCTTTGTCGTACTGCTTCCCATCGACCCATGCGGCTTCGCTGATCTGCTTGAGCACGGCGCCCCAGTAGAATTTGTTCTGCTGGGCGTTGCGCTGCCGCTCTTCAGCCGTCACGATCAGGCGCAACGGCTCACCCTTGTCGGCAAAGACCGGCGCGTTGGCTTTGATGAAGGCGACGACGGCATTCCAGACGCCGCCATTACGCAATGTGAATTCGCGGTAGAGGGCGGCGCTCACGCTGCCTCCCATTCGAGCTTCTTCTGCATCGCCGGAACCGTCTCCAGCGTGGCTAGGTTGATGAACGTAAAGTACCCGCCACGGAATACCGCGCCCGTGTCGATGTAGTGCACATTGCCGAGCACGGCTGGGCTCTTGAGAGGAGTGTGGCCGACGATGAGTGCGCGCAGATCCGGTACGCCACTGACGTCTTCATCTTGAATACGCTCGCGCGACCACAGCGCCGCCTCAAACACGGCCTTGCGCATCTTGTTCGACATGTTCGCGTCGTCGAGCGAGACTGTGAAATCACGCCACGTCGGGAAAGGGCAATCCGCATGCAGGATGCCGATCAAGCCGCCCTCGGTCTCCACCTCAATGGCTACGGGCAAAGCATCAAAGGCGCACGAGAAGGCGAGTTGCAGGTGACGCGGATTGCCGACATTCCAAGCGCCGCCATTGGCTGCGTAGTTCGCCGCATCCATGTTTCCGCTGGGATAGCGAATAGCCATGTCTTCGTGGTTGCCGCGCACGGCGTGAAACCACGGCTCGTCAATCCATTCCAGCGCGAGTTCGGAATCCGGCCCGCGGTCGACCAGATCGCCTACGCTAAAGAGACGATCGCGCGACGGATCGAAGCCCATATTGTCGAGATCGGTACGGAGCAGCTTGAAACAACCATGGATGTCACCGACCGCGAAATCGCGGCCAGAGGTGTTGCGTTCGAAATGTTTTACGAAAGTCATGCAGCCTCCCTGTTGCTCTCAGCGATCAGCCTCGCGTCTTCCTCGCGTGCGGCGTGTTCGGTCATGGCGGCGACATGGTCGGCCCGCTTGTCGATGCGGCCCGAGCTGCACTTGCCCGGCTCGCATTCGCAATAGCTGCTGCGGCACTCGTCTTCGATCGTATAGTGCTTCGGTGATTTGTCGGCGTGGCGATCAAGGATCGAGCCAGCGGCAGAGTTGAGCGCCGGATAGAACGCCTTCGATGATGGCGCTCGGTCATCCTCAACCTTGCTTTGGATCATCGCGTCACGCAGCACGACAAGCGACGTAATCGCCTTAGTGATGTGCGACATACCCGAGTCGGGATCGACGTCTTCGCCTTCCCACCATGAGAACAGGTGGCGAAGTGTCGCGTCGTAGTAGACCGAGGCACGCACACCAACGGCGCGATAGTTGTGCCGGCCATACTTCGCCGCGCCTTCGAGCATCGCAACGCCGATCTCGGCCATCACGGCAGCGGAGACGGTTGACATCGGCGCTTTTCGAATTCCGATGCTGTCTTTGGGGTTCGTCGGTTTGTTCGTCATGCCTTCCTCGCCGTAAAGCCGTTGAAAACTCTTCTGAGCACATATGAACGCGCGATGGAAATCCCGGTGTAGATAATCCCCATCAGAAAGTTATTCGCCAGGCTGATGTGCATACCGAAAAGCGGGAAGATCAGCAGGTTCGCGGTGTAGTTGATTCCGAAACCGATGCAGGTGTTGGTGATCGCCTCTGCAATCGATCCTTTGCGCGATTGGCTCATGCTTTCTCCTTCTCGTTAGCTTCGTTCCGTGCCGCCAGAGCCAGACGCTGCGCCTCTTGAAGCCGGCGTGCGTATTTATCCGGCGAGCAGAACACGCCGTCTTCGGCCATCCAATCGAGCATCTGGCGATACGTAAGGCCTATAACGAGTTGGGTCGTCTCTTTCAGATCGGTTCTCATGCCGCCTCCATTTCTTCTTCGGGTGAATCGGTCAGGTGGATGTAGACGCGGCCCTTTGGCGCGGTCGGGACGGGTGATACGCCGGCGGCGATAGCAAACGGATTAGCCATCTTTCGGCCGATCTTTGTTTTCTTTCGTGCAAACGGCTTCGGTGCATCCAGAAGCCCGTTTGCCGGCGCCAATTTGGGCGCCCACTTGCCGCCATTGGGAGGCGGCTCCCATCCAGCAATGCGAAACTCCGTGCGGTACGTTTGCCGAATGTTTTCCACAGCCCGATACTGGATTCCTAAACGCTCGCCGATCTCACGCGATGTCATCGGACCTTCGCGCTCGAGAAGGTTGAGTACGCGATCCAGGCCTGGCCTCAACTTAACGACACCTGATAGCGGCCGCGACAACCCCTCAAGGCGAGCCGTTCGGCGCACGGATGCAGGCGTGTGTCGTGGAAAGAGCGCCATGAGCTCGGCGCACGATGGAGCGGTTGCATAGCGCTCCCGCAACAAGGCTATTTCCGTGGTGAGCCAATCGTTTTTCACGCTGTCTCCGGCGTTTTCCAAAAATGTTTGTCCGCTACCTCGCTGGCCGCATGCACTTCGCCCAGCGTGCACATCGTCAGTTGCGTCGACCAGATCTCGACCACGCGTCGGACCGCTTCCAGTCCGAGCTCATCGAATCCAAAGCGACCGGTATCGTGGTATCGCTTTGCCACGCGTTTCATCGCATCCTGCGCGACCAGCAGATACGGCTTAGCCTCTTCGCCAACGCCGCCCTCGGTGCACAACACCCATGACTGATTGATCGCGTGCGCTATCTCGTTCCAGTGCGAAACATTTCCATGGCCCTTGGCGATGCACTCGATAGCCGCGAGGACGGGCAATTCCATTTCGTCGACGTCGCCTTCGACCACTTCCTGTTTCGAAACCTTCGCAGCCATCAGGCGGTTGATGCCTGAGAACAGGTGACGCGGGTCTTTGTTGCGGTCGCGGCGATTTTTGTGTTTGGTTGTGAGCATCACGCCACCTCCAGTTGCAAACCGGGCTGGCGCAGGCGGTCGCGCTGTAGCGGCTCATACTTCTCATTCAACTCGCAGCCAATCCAACTGCGATCTAACTTTTGGGCTGATGCTGCGACGGTGCCGCTACCAAGGAAAGGGTCAAAGACGATATGGCTGTGTTCTGTTGTTGCGAGGATGCAGCGCTCCGGAAGTTCGCTAGGCATCGCTGCCGGGTGACTGCCATCGCTATCTGAGCCGATCTCCCACACGGAGTGGCCCCACCATTTGTGACCGGGGTTATGTGCGCGGTACATCTCCGACTTTGAGAACAGGAACAGGTATTCGTGACTGGTGGCGGGGCGGTCCAGACGCATCGGTTCGACGGCTGCAGGCTTTTTCCAGATAACTGTCTGCCGCAGATACCAACCGTCGCGGCGCAGTCCGTCAGCGAGCTGGAATGCAACCAGCGTGAGGTCTTTCATCTTGTATCCAGCGGGAGGCATGCGAAATCCTTTGCGCTCCTTGATCGTCGACCATGCGGCACGATCACCGCGATTACCGCCGCCTCCTTTTCCGCTTGCGGCGTAGACATCGCCAACATTCAGCCAGAACGTGCCGTCTTCGGCGAGCAGATCTCGAGCAAGTCGGAACGTCTCTACCAGAACGCGCACGTACTCGGCCGGATCACGCTCAAGCCCGAGTTGTGCTTCGTGCCCGTAGTCTCGAAGTCCACCCCAATACGGCGGCGACGTGACGATCGTCTGCACCTTCACGCCATCAGCGATCATCGCGCGCATCGTGTCGCGGCAATCGCCAAAGTGGCATTGGTCAAGCCACTTAGTTATACTATTCAGTCCCATTTCAGTTCTTCCACTCATCCCATCACCCCTTACCGTTTCCTGTGTTCCCAGATGGCCAGCAATCCAGCCTTCACCTGTTCGGCATCCTCTGTGCTGTGAATCGCGAGGTTCGCGATGAAGGCCCTTAGCTCTTCGAGTGACCACGGCGCGATTTCGTCGAGTACGTCTTTCAACTGGTCCGTGCTCATGCGCACCTCGCCGCGCTCTGCATCGCCTCGAGCGTTTCGACGGCCCTGAAAATCGGCGGCGTCGTCTTCGCTTGAGACCAAACCGTTCGCGGGAGCAGGGCGGAGTCACGGATCATTACTGCCTCGCCGCGGCCCTCCATCGATCGCAGTGAGCGGATCGTCGAATCGCTGTCCGAGCCAAGATATTCCGCAAGCCGCTCGACGGATGCGCCGTCAGGATGGTCCGCGAAGAACTTGAGGATTCGTGGTCTAAGTGGTGCGCTCATGCTTTTTCCCGTCGCTCATCAAGTTGCATCAGTGTCCGAATTTCATCGCCTCCAGCCAGACCTACAGCTTTCGCGATCAACACATGCAACGTCGGAATCCCCTCTTCGCCGGGTTTGACGCTAACCCCGCCTTCACGCCTGAGTCGAATTTGAGCGATCGACTGACGTGTGCGCTCGGCCTGTTCCGATCGAAGCGCCTCACTCATCTCTAGGCGGGGCGCCGAGGGCTGTTGAATCCACTTCGTCGGCTGGAACAACTTGCAGAGGTCGCGGAACTCAGGCAGCGTCGGCGGAAACGTTTTGTGTTTCTCGGCGCACTTGCCGATCGCCTTCATGACCATTCCGGAATCGAACTCGCGCAGGCCATTCAGCCAAACCGACCGAGCCGTTGCCATGCCGACATCCTCGCCCGTCTTCTCGTCCACTTGACCAATGCGGTACTTGTCGAGGACGCTGTTTCCGTACATTCCGTGAAGCAGCATGAAAATCTGCTTAACCTGGACTTCATCGATTGCCTTAGACATCAATGACCTCACTAGGGGCGCTAGAAGCCCCGAAAATGGCTGCTGCTGCCGCTGACCGGTCGTTACGTAGGGGTTGGTTGCTACCTCGTCGCGCGAAGTCGCCACGAAGCGGAAAAAAGCCAGACCAGCCACGCAGGATTGATTGCTCAATCACAGCCTTCGGGTCATTGCCCTTGCTTCGCAGGTCGTCCAACGTTCGCACTGCCAGACGGATGGCCGCCTCGCCCATTGGCTTGCGCATCTGCTTGCGCATGGTCACGAAATCAATCCATGTATCAGTCGGGACCCAATCCGGAATGACAAAAGGTGCCGCAGGCGCCTTTTTGCCCTTATCTAAACCGTTAGGTTTAGATATATGGTTACTGGTTACTGGATTCGCTTTTTTTTCGGTTTGCCTTTGGGTTTCCTCTGGGTTACCCAGTGGGTTTTCTCTGGGTTTAGGGGGTCTCCCCCCCTTGCCCCCATTCAATCTGTTTTTTTCGGCTTCTTCGTTGTAGGCGAGGATCTGATCTTCGATCTTCGCCTGGAACAGTTGTCCATCTACTTCCTCGAAGAACTGCTGCGAAACCTTGTCCACAGCGGTTCTCTCCTGTTCCGAGAATGCGCCGGCAATGCGGCACAACGCATCCAAGTTGGCCGGCAACGGCTTCTCAGTGGCGTAGTAGTAGTCCATCAACTCGTTATAAGCACCCCGCTCCGTGAGACTCAAGAGCCTCGTCGCGGTGGCGAAGTCGCCTATGTGCTTGCTGTAGTACTTCATGGGTTCCCGGTCTTCGGTGTCGTCGCTCATAACCCAAAAATAACCCAGTGGGTTTAGGAATCCTGATCGAATAGCCCGCTCGTTTTGATGGGGCGGACCCTAGTATTTACAGCCCAACGATGCGATAATTGGGCTGCTTGAACTTCTTCACGGTCGCGCTCGTCGCGGCCGTTTTCTTTTGTTCGACCGAAACGATGTTGTCGTTAAGGAATTTGCGAACTACGGCGACCATTTCGTCCTGGTTAATTCTGATTTGGCGCAAACCATGGTTTTCCGGCTGGAATGCTTTAAGGCACCGACAAAGCATGTCGAGACGACCAGACGCGGACACGTGACCGGTCAAAGCTGATTTGAACAAGCTTTTCGCAACTGTCGGCATCGCATCCACGTCCATCAATACCAGTGCTCGATACGTGCTTTTGACATAGTCAGGGTTCGCTCCATTTACCAGCTGAAGAATTGCAGCGGCGCGGACAGGCGCGCTACTCCATGTCTTCGATGCAGTGGGGCAGAAGTCCATCAACTCATCATGAGCGGGCCTGAAATACTCTACGAACGGGAGCATGAATGCCGGCGTGATCGCAGACTTGTTATTGGCGACCAGGGCCGCCAGGAAGCGGGAGACTTCGGCGACACGAGAATTCTCACGAAGCACATCCGCAGCGGTACGCTTGAGTCCCAAATCGATCGCCATATAAGCGTCCTCGTCGAGACCACGCGTGACGAGCATCACCACTGAGAAGTCATCAGGCATTTCAGATATGGCCGTCAAGCGATGCTGGCCATCAACGAGCGTGCCATCCGCGATGAATGCGATACCCTGATGCGTGATCTTGTATTCGCCGCGATCAAATATCGATTTGTATCCATCGACGACATTGCGGCGAAGGTTTCGATTTGCAGTATTCTGACCTAGCCAGTTACGAGCGATGGCCGGCGTGATCGTTTCATAAGCTGATACAGGCTTCGTCATGCTTGAACCTCTTTAAGGTTTAGTTGATGAATGGCGCTTGCGATTTGCAAAAGCAAATCACGCTCTTCTTCGGTGAATTCGTCTTGCGCCTGGATAGCGCTCAACGTCAGGCGTCCATATGTACACAGCATCGACACATGGCGTTCTTTGGCAGCGCGAAGCTCTTCGCGCATGGCTTCAGCCTTCGGGCCGGTCTTGGGTTTGGCAGTTGGTCTAGGCGCAAGCTTTGGCGCGACCGTCTCGACTGCTTTCGAGAGGCTGACCTCGCCGTGTGCAACCTTCTTCGCGAGGACGGGGTCGGCCTTAGCGACGGCATCAGCGCGACGCTGGGTCATGATGCTTGCACCGGATTGCGCCGCTCTCTGCTCGGTCGTATCAAGGCAAGTGTTCTCGTGAACACTTGAGCGGACTCCGCCATGTGTTTGTGCCGCAGCCCAATCCTGAGCGCTCGCAACAATCGCCGCCTGCTGCCCCGGCGAAAGATGACGACGATGGAGATTGGCCGACAGCACGAACGACACGAGATTGCCTCCGCCGAACTTGACCGTCTGCGGCGTGATACCAATTTCGGCGCATGCGCGGTAGCGATTCCCGCCGTCTAGAATCATCCCTTCGTGGATAACGATGGGATTTCGAAGGCCGTTAGCTCGGATGTCATCTTTGAGCGATTCGAACTCCGCGCCGGAGAGGCGCGGGAATAGCGTGCAGAGCGGGTGCAGCTCGAGATTCATCGAATCACCCCAATAAGTTCACCAACGGTCCACACGATCACCATCCCGATCCAGACAAGGGAGCAGCAGAAGAAAAAGGCCCTCATGCCGCCTTCCCCATAGCCTTCTGGATGTATTCCCCGACAATCTGGGCGCTCTGGGCCTTGTAATTTTCCAGGTCGCGCCGATCCTGAATTTCGATCCATTGCCGCGGGTAGTCGCAGGCAGACAGCATGCAAAACCGGGACAACTTGACCGCGGGAAATGGTCGACGACCGGCTATCAGATCCCCGAAGTGGGGGTAGTGAATCCCGCATTGCTTGGCGAGCGTCTTCCGATCAAAACGTTTGAGGCCAAGCTCTAGCGCGAGCGAAAGCGTGCCCTCAAACGTCATCGCTTCAATTTGCGATTCAGGCAGGCGTGCCGGCTCCTGATACATCGCAAACATTCGCATCTCAATCTGTTCCACCAAAACCTCTCGTAGATAAATTCAATCGGACCCCAGATGCGTCCCAACTTGATTACCCAGTTGCGACGCACCGCAAAATAAGGACTCCGAAGAGCCCTGTGTGAAACGATGAAACCGGAACCGCTACACAGCTACCTTCAACAAATCGCGCCTTCTAGCGACTCTGCTCCTTGCGATGCAATCGCCAAAAGTGGAGGATGGTCAGGATTGTTTTCATCCGTCCCAGCCCACGGAGAGAGTGGTGAGCATTTACGCCTCCTTGGCTTGAGCAATATCGCAGCAGACTTGCCGCCATACCTGCTGAAGCCTGCTGACTGTTTCGTAGGAGACGCGTTTGCCACGTTTCCCTGTATGTAGGCTGGAAACCGTCGACTGATCGACACCGGATCGGCGTTCGATCTCCTTCTGGGTCAGGCCGGCTTTCATCAGGTCGGCAATCATCGATTGAGCATTCATGGCTCAAGGATATTGCATTTGTACTTACATGGCAAGTACCAAACTACTCATGCAAAATATTACGATTGCAATATGAATACATTTGGCGAACGGGTCCGAGCTGAAAGAGAGCGCCTACATATGGCGCAAGCCGACCTATCCAAGGCGGCCGGGATTTCGCAATCTACGATCGCGCAGATTGAGGGTGGTCGAAACAAGGGGTCGAAACATATCTTGGCGCTCGCGAGAGCGCTTGGAGTTGCGCCTGAGTGGCTGGAAACCGGGGCGAACCACCGAGTTGTGCTTAATTTGGAGAAGGTGGGCGATCAGCCCGAGGACGAGGCGCCTTCTGCGTCCGTCGATTCGACTTCGGATGATCGTGGCATGGCGCGGATTCGCTCAGCCCTCCGCGGCCGCACCCCGGAGGAAGTTGACCGGATCGCGGACGCGCTGGAGGTATTGCTGAGCGGCGGCAGTGCGCCTGGTCGCCAGTTGAGCACGGCTGAGAAACTGGACGCCGCCACCGAGATGTTGAAGCCACAGGGAAGAGATAGGGTGCCAAGCGGGGAGATCGCCGATGCGGGTCACGCTGCTTCGCCCAAGCCGCACCGGAAGACATCCCATAAATAATGGGGAGCGATCATTGTCTGATTGAGGTGCTGGCTTTGTCAGAAGAGCGGGGAGCCGCACGTACCGGTGTGCAGCCCTCTGAATTTTCAGGCTACAATGGCAATCAAACTACTGGGTGCAGGTTTTTCGGTAACCCTAATTCGCCGCTCGTCGAGTGGCACGGAGAAAGCAATGGTACGCACTGAGGTACAGCGCCTGCGCTCCTTCGGGCAAGTTGTAGAGTATCAAGCATCGCGCAGCGTAGATTTTCTCAAGCAAATCGATGACACGATCTATGCTTGTTGCGTTGAGCGTGATCTGCTGCACGACCTGGCAGGCAAGGCGCAGGAGCTTGTTCAGGCTCTCCATAGAGCAACAAAAGCGGTTGATCCGGATGGTAAGGCGCTTGAAGGATTGGAAGCTGCTCGAGACGCACTTGCCACCGCTTACGCTCAACATCAGTCGAGGCGCAATTCCGCCGCCGCTGATCCGGCACTTCGGGAAGACGATGGCGTCGTTGAGGCCTTTGATAATCTGCTCGATGCCATGGCTGCCGCGCATAATGCGATGAACGACCTATGCTGGGCGCTTGGCGAGCACGATGCTGATTTTGATGAAGTCCTGAATGGAGAGTTTGGATCAGCCGAGGAAATGATCGCTGCGCTGAGGGGATGAGCAGGTGATCACTACGCTGCGCCGAAAGAAGCGCTTCCAGAGGGAATATGACAATTTGCCCTCGCAGCAGTTAAAAGGCGAAGTCGACGCAGCGCTTGTGGATCTACTGCGGAATCCTATACCGCCAACACGACGATTCCATTCGCTTAGCGGCCATAAAAACCCCAAGATCTATACGATCGACGCGACGTCGAATAAAGCATACAAAATCTCTCTGGAACTTGATGGCGGATGCGCAACATTACGTCGAATAGCAACCCACAAAGAGATTGACCGGATGCCCTAGCCCCGCCCCCAGCGGGGCTTTTTCATTTCAATACGACACGCCACCAGTCCTCTATCCGATACGCGTCAGGATCTCGAGTAGTATCGCCTGCCTGTACACAAGATCGGCAAGTTCTTCCAGCATGGCCCGCTGTGACTTCTGTTCATTGCAAACTTTGACTATTGCACCTCCCTTCGAGGCATCCCGGCGTCTGCATTGATCCTGAAAGTTGATGACGTTGGTCGTGTCGTTCGTATTGGTCTGATAAGACGTATTCACTTATGGTCCCCGCAAATTCTTTTTTGTCGCTCACGCATCGGCCTACATGTAGCAATGACCGACATTTACGCCCCTTTGGCCACATTCTCGATTGACCGGGATTCTCAATTCAACCCTACGAAGTACAATGCAATTAGCATAAGTGTCATTCTTCCCCGAACTTCGACGCAGATTTGTATGAGGGCCGGCAGGTCAAACATTACTCTGGCGCGAAGTTGCTGAGAAGGTCAGGTGGCGCCTGACGCCAGCAGGCAGTACCTGACACGAGAGTTGTCACTGACGGAAAGGCCGCATGAAACTGCATCACCTGCGCGCGCTCGTAGCCGTTGCCGATGAAGGCAGCATGCGTGGAGCTGCTAGATCACTTGATCTGACGGTTGCGTCGATCGGAGCGAGCATTCGTCAATTCGAGGCTGAGACGGAGCTGTGCCTGATTCAGCGCACGTCCCGTGGCGCAATGCTGACCGAGGCCGCGCGCACCCTGTTGCCGCACGCCCGGATAGTCATCGCGCAATTGAAGCATGCTCAGGAGGATGTGGATGCGATGCGCGGCACGGCGAGCGGGTGGCTATCGTTCGGTGTAACGCCGTGGGTCGCCCAGGCATTTCTCCCGCAGGCAATCGTACGGTTTCAAGCGAAATACCCCGATATTCATTTTCAGATTTTCGAGGGGCATCCCGCGATCGTTAATCCGCGTCTACGCGACGGGACAATCAGTTTTATCATTGGCCGGCGTGCCCCGAATATCGCTGGCTCGGAAATCAGTTTTCGCCCGGTCTGCCTTTGTGGCTACGGGATCGTCGCCCGCCTTGGGCACCCGGGAGCGGACGGCCGCTCGCTTGCAGATCTATGTGATTTCGATTTTCTTTTATGCACCGATCCGGATGTGCAGGGCCAGTTGCCCATTTTTGTGCGTAATAATTTGCCCATGCCAAAGGCAATACACTACGTCCATTCGATTTCGGTCGTCGTTTATATGCTGCAGCGAAGTAATATGCTTAGCATTTTCCCGTGGCCGCTTATCGAAATCGAAGCAAAGCATAAAAATCTGTGTGCCATATCGGTTCGCGAGCAGATCGATGAGCAGGAGATCGGCATTGTCACGCGCGCGGGACATCCGCTCGGTGTGGCAGCATCGTTCTTCATCGATTGTCTGGTCGACGCGATTCATGAGACTGTCGAGAAAGGCTCCAGCGAGACCAGGCGTCTAATGCAGGCCGTTGATTTGCTTCTTTAGGCCAAGGCTGTTACCACAACAGCTATCCGTCCACGCGTAATGGCCGCCCGGCCCACTTAAGCACAGCAACACAACTAGCCCGCCCGAGCGGGCTTTTTTGCGTCTGCGCTCGTCGCGACGTCTCGAGCGCGCAGATCGCTGTTACAAATTAAATTGCAAATGTACTTGAATCGACTAAGTACATTTGCAATAATTCACCTCAAGCAAGCAGCACACCGCAGCACTACCAACGCAGCACGAACCGAGGGGATGAGAGATGCAACTCAAGAGCCAAGAGCATTACGAGCTAATCGCGAACTTCGATCGCGCGTTCAAGGGATGTCGCTTGGACAAAGAGCCGAAAGACTTGTGGCTCAAGGGCATTGTGTATCAGGACGGTCACGTCAATGCGTTGTTCGATGCTTTCCGCAAAGGCTACGCACTGCATAAGTCCATCGCTAATCTCGAAACAGCCCAATAGGTCGAAACCGCTCCGGCGGTCTGAGCGTAAAGCGCTCACTGACGAGACCGTGAAAAAGGAGTCTGAAATGTTGGATGTGACGATGGAAGAAGTGAAAGCCGCCATGAAGTGGTTTAAAGCGCTCTCGGCAGACCAGAAGCTTCACTGCCGAAAGAGCATCGCAGGGCCTGACGCTATCTCTATAGCGCGGTATTGGAAGGCAAATATCAAGAAGTAACTGTTCGTAGCGAGAAGCGCCAGATCGCTTCTCAGTGCGAATAGCACCGCAGTAGAGGACCACAGGCGCATGGCGTCGCCTGGTGGGGCAAATGTTCTTTAACAAATTGAGGACCGAATGTTTAAGACACGCTTGAGCGTCGCGAATGTTAATGCGCGATTGAAGCAGGTTGAAGGGACGCACCTAGTGGAATTCATCGGGTTCGTGCAGGTAGACCCGGAAAGAGACAAGAGGAACCCGAGCGGCGAATTTCTCTGCGCATGCGGGAATAAAACGGTGAAACAGGTCGGTAACACGCTCTCCGGTATGTCTCGATCGTGTGGATGCATTGGCCGAGGCACCGTAAAGCACGGGCCAATAGCCTCACCGGAAGAACGGAAGGCGCGAGTCAAATTGCGGAACCGGTATGTGATGATGATCCGCAGATGCAACGACCCGCAAGCGATCGGCTACGAGCACTACGGTGGCCGCGGAATCAAGGTGTGCGACCGATGGATGGAGTCACTGGATAACTTCATAGCAGATATGGGTTATCCAGAACACGAGAAACTCACGATTGAGCGAATCGACAACGACGGCGACTATTGTCCCGGGAATTGCAAATGGGCAACGTACGCTGAGCAAGCCTTAAACAAACGTCCTCGATCCATAGCGCACGACACGTAAGGCCGGGGTGACCGGAGATATCTGTCGAGCCGTTGTCCTCATGGTGGACGCGAGAAAGCAGAGTATCGCAACCATTCCCTTCGGGGCTCGGAACAAAGCAACCGCTCGAGTAAAAAGCGGAGCGCCCGCAGCAGTCATCGGAACAGGATTCGGGTGGCTGTTGCGGAAGGCGTGCGGGGAAGGGAGACAGACCGGAGCCCCACGTGAGCAGTTTTTGGGAATGTGGCTGAGTGGTTTAAAGCAGCCTGATTGAGTTCAGGTGGTGAGGGGCAAGTCCCCAAGACCCCGTACGTTCGAATCGTACCGTTCCCGCCTAGCAGTTTTTCGTGAATGGCGTTGTGCGGCGTGGAGTCATAGCACTGTGAAGCGCCGAGTTGGTTGGCGGGACGGAACCCGTTATTACTGGCGAAGAGGTCGCGGGAGCGCCTTGGCCGCAGCGTCATTCACGAAGCACTGAAGTTTTTGCAGTACGTACCGGCGTGATCCGGCTTTGTTGGCGAATCCGGGCTGGCCATGAACGACCCGGCATCAACTCAAGGAGATTGATATGCGAAGTTGCCGATCCTTTCTGAGCGAGATCACGATCTAAGTCGGCGCGCTACTGCCAGTGAGTGCACGTAGCGGCAGGCGTCTGGCGGGAAGCTGGTCGCCAAAATGACAGCCGGAAAGACGGCCCTCAGCAGTTTTGAGGTGTGGAGGTTGGCGCCGATCATCGAAATGGATCGGCTAAGTGGGGCGAGTACCACCGGCCAGCTTTCACGCCTGAACACTGTTTCGAGTCCCCTTGCCGTTGCCGGTTCGATGAGCTGGTAGCGGTTAGGTGATTCTTCATAACTTAGTATTCCTACAGAGGTGAATATGAAAATCACGAAGGAATTTCTGAAAGAAAAGCATCCGTGTGCGGAGGGCTATGAATGGTATTTGAGAAATTTTCCAGAAGGCGGAGAGTATCAGGAAATTCTCGACGCACTATGCGATGACGATCGATTCGATGACGCGTACTGGCTGCTGAACGCATTCGGGAAAACCGATGACGTTCTCGACGTGGAGAGGCTGGAGAAGAGGCACTTCGTGTTTGCCGGATCGATCCGCGTTTCTGGCTCGATCACCATCGAATTTTCGTTGCGGGCTGGCGGGGGCATCGAGGCTGGCGGGGGCATCGAGGCTGGCGGGGGCATCGAGGCTGGCGGGGGCATCGAGGCTGGCCGGGGCATCGAGGCTGGCGGGGGCATCGAGGCTGGCGGGGGCATCGAGGCTGGCGGGGGCATCGAGGCTGGCGGGGGCATCGAGGCTGGCGGGGGCATCGAGGCTGGCGAGGGCATCGAGGCTGGCCGGGGCATCGAGGCTGGCGAGAATTATGGCGTTTTCGCTGCACTTCGTTTGCGCCTACCCAAATGGTCTGTCTATGGGCGAGTTATCGCGAAGACTAAACCCGCCAATCTGATGACCGGATTTTGGGTCGAAGTGCAATTCGAAGAAAAGGATGCTGCCTGACCGCCACCCAGGATAGGAGTGAATCATGTTCTACAGCGAATTCGGGTTTCGGTCCTACGCGCCGAGAATATCCAACTACTTCCTGACGTTTGCCAGGCATTTCGACGTCTATTCCAATTCGCGGCTGGTTCAGTCGGTGGACTACGGCCAGATCGCGTGGTGCTAGGAGAAAAGATGAAGCCGTTTGACCTTGACGCTGCAAAGCGCGGCGAACCCATCCAGGCGCGCATTGATGGTGAATGGAACAACGTGAAGTTCGTCGGCCTCGGCTGGGCAGACGCGGTGATTGTCGATCACGTCAGCCTAGGGATGCTTCGCTACTCGGGGGACCTTAGCGATTGGCTCCGAATGGCGCCGAAGAAGCGGACGGTGTACGTAAACCTGTATCCAGAGCACGCCACAATAATTGCTGGCGGCTATCGCGCAGTGTGGCATGACACGCTTCATGAAGCCCAATTCAGGAGTTTGATCGGCGCTCTTGCCGTCGCTGTTCCGATCGAAATCGAGGAATGAAATGAACATCGACATCCAATATGTCTGGGCCGGGATCATCGGCTACGCCGCTTTGTCGTTGCTGGCGATGGCATTTATTCGCGGCGCCGATGAACGACGCGATGCGCGGCGGAATGGATCAACAAGGGTGGAGGTGGGAGCGTGAAGAAGCAGCGCGGATTTACGTCAGTTGAACTTACTGCCATCTTGCTCACGTTATTTATGCTGGGCGGGATCGGCTTCGGAATTTTTGTGCTCTCGCATTTCGTCGCTAAATTCTGGTGAGGCCGACATGAGCGAAGAAACCGAACAATGGCTCGAATTCTCGCTCGCATGGGTTGACGAGCAGATGGCGGCGGATCGGGCAAAGGATGAGGCGGCGTGGCTCCGCTTCCGTCGCGAGCTGTTGCCGACCGACTGACTACAGAGGTACACATGAAGAAATCAATTCTCATCGCATCGTTGATCGCCGCGTCGGCCCTGCAGGGTTGTACGGATGCGGACAAGGCGCAGATAGGCGGGTTTGGCGCGAAATTCGAAATCACACTCTATGCGGCCAACGGCTCAGTGATCAAGCAATGGCGCTCGAATGGCAAGGTTCAGACCGAAAGCCACAGCGACGGCTGGTACTTCATGGACGCAGCAACCGGAAAACTTGTTCGCGTGAGTGGGACGGTTGTAGTTGACCAACTCGACTGATTCAGGATCAAGCCACGGCGGCTGTTTCATTCTCTAGATTGCCGAGGTCCGTGGGATTCGGGCCGAGAACTCAACGCGACACCTGCCGGGCCTGTAGTGGGCGAAAGGAGTGGTGCGACATCCGGAGAGACGGACCCAGCGAAAGCTCATGGGTGAACGAGTGAATCGGATGCAAGCGCCGATGACAGCCGGGAAAGACCGGCCCCCTGACGCGTGGCATCGCGAGCCGTAGCCAGTCGCCAGGGTGCACGTCTTAATGAATAGCAGTCCTACATATAGAGACCATCATGAGCTACCGAAGCCTGCGGAAGTTTAAGCAAGCCCAGCGAGAGGCGGAGTATCGGCAGGACAACCTTCTGGACGCGCATCTCGATCCGGAACCGCCGATCACGGAAAAGGAATTGGCGGAGATCGCTTCGGACAAGCACTTCGAGCGTGTCGATTATCCGCGCACTAATCGGCAGTGGGGGACATGGTGATGAGCAAGATCAAGCATACGACAGCGCCTTGGCATGTCGGCAGCCCGGACAAGTTCATCGTACGCGGTCCGAACGGATATCCAGTTTGTGACGTGACTTTCAGCGACGACTTTCCTGGGATAAGCGAAGCCAATTCCCGCCTGATCTCCGCCGCGCCCGAGCTGCTCGAAGCGCTCCAAGGCATGGTTGATATATGGATCACAACTTGTACGACAAACGGATGGGATCCGGCTCATTTGAGCCAGTACCAGTCGGCGTTGAGCGCAATCGCAAAAGTTACAGGCAGCCAGATATGAGCACCATCCACGAAGTCCACGACGGCTGCACGACGCTGATCTCCGACATTGGCCGGGATCGCCTCGCCACCGAGCAGCGCATGAACCGCACCACCGGCATCCATACCGCAATCTTCGCCGGTTCGGCTATCGGCATGGTTGTGACTTTCGCGGCACTGGTGATTAAACAGTTGATGGGAGCCTGACCATGTTCTCAAGAGACATTCGGAATTTTCAGTACCGCACATCGCGATCGATCAATGATGCATTCGGACCTTACGCGAAGTTGCACGTCGAGCGCCGAAGCTGTGCGAAGGAATGGGTTTGGGCGATCGGCTGCGGTATCGCGATCGGCTGCGTCTGGTGGATCGCGGTGGCGATTCGGGCGGGGGCGGCATGACACAGCACTACGACAACGCCCTGCATGTCATGGAAGTGGAGGGCGGCTCATTCATTAAAGCGCTCGCTCATTGCTATCTGATGGCCGATTCGATCAACCGAACAAAGTTGCGCAAAACGTTCGCCGGGTATTTCGAAGTGTATGAGGCGAGGTTTGAGGCATGGAAAGAACAACAGAGGAAAGCAGCATGAGCGAGAGCAAAGAATTGACGGTGCCGCAGCGTGCAGCTGTCGCGCTGGAATCAGCCCGGCACGAACAGGAATTGATCGCGCTGGCGAAGAAGTACTCGGACATTACCGAGATCCGCAACCCGGCAGGTCGCGAGCAGACGCACGGCGCCATGATGGAACTGGCAAACCGACGCATCGCGATCACGAAAGCAGGCAAGGAAGCCCGCGACGATGCCACGAAGTTTTCGAAGGCTGTTATCGAAGAAGAAAAGCGGCTGGTTGCGCTGATCGAGCCGGAAGAAGGGCGGCTGCGCACGCTGCGGGATGAATGGGACGCCGAGCGCGAACGCGAGAAAGCAGCGAAGGCCGCCGCCGAGAAAGCGCGCGTTGATGCTATCCGTCAGCGCATCACCGACATGCAAGCAATTCCGTCACTGCTGGTCGGCAAGTCGGCCGAGACGATCGCGGCGGCGATTGACAGTCTGGAGGTCGTGCAGATCACGCTGGAAAGCCACCAGGAATTCGCGGGGGAAGCGGAGATTGTTAAGGCCGTAGTTATCGCCAAGCTCGGCGAAATGCTGGCCTGTCAGCAGGCACATGAAGTCGAGCAGACGCGCATCGCTGCGGAACGTGCCCAGCTCGAACGCGAACGCGCCGAAGCAGCCGAGCGGGAGCGCATCGCTGCGGCAGCGCGGGCTGAGGAAGAGCGTAAAGCCCGCGAAGCACGTCAGGCAGAGGAAGCACGTCTGCGGGCCGAACGCGAAGCCCACGAAGCAGAGTTGCGCCGGCAGCGCGAGGTGGAGGAAGCGAAGTTGGCCGAGCAGCGCGCCGAGATCGCCCGTCAGCAGGCAGCAATCGACGCCGAGCGCCAACGTCAGGCCGACGAAGCCGCCCGGGTCGAACGTGAGAAGCAGGCAGCGATTGCAGCCGAGGCTGCGCGTGTTGCAGAGGAAGAGCGGCGCAAGCGGGAAGCCGAGGAAGCGGCGGCACGTGCCGAAGCCGAACGAATCCGCGCCGAACAGGACGCGGCGATTGCCGAGCAGCAGCGCCGTGAACGCGTGGAATTCGAGAAGCATGGCCCGGGCGACGATCAAATTCTGGTCACTGTGGCGACGCAGTTCGACGTCGACGCTGATGTTGCACTGGGCTGGCTCGCCAAGTTCAACGTAGCGGCGCTGATCAATAAATTGGAGAAGGCAGCGTGAACGAAATAATCGAAATGCCGCGACGAGAGACGGCCGGCATCGTATCGAGCGAGGTGCATCAGTTTTCCGCCGTCGAGATCCGACAGCGCGTGAATTTGGTGCAGGAGGTAATGCGCTCGATCATGAAGAGCGACACGCACTACGGCGTCATCCCAGGCACTAAGAAGCCGTCGCTGTACAAGCCGGGCGCGGAGGTACTATGCGTCACTTTCCGGATCGCCGACAAGTACGAGATAGAAGACCTGACGGTCGACGGCATGGCCCGCTACCGGGTTCGTTGCATCGGAGTTCACCAAGTGACCGGTGTCGTGCTGGGCGAAGGGCTCGGCGAATGTTCATCACACGAGGAAAAGTACAAGTGGCGACGCGCGATCTGCGCAGAGGAATTCGAAGTGACGCCGGAAAACCTGCGTCGCCTGAAATTCTCCAAGTGGCAAAACAAGGTCGAGAAGCAACAGCAGATCCGCACCGAGTCGGCCGATCAGGCGAACACCATCCTGAAAATGGCATGCAAGCGCGCGAAGATCGCCATGACTCTGAATGTGACTGGCGCGTCGGACATCTTCACGCAGGACATCGAAGATGTGCCGGAAGAGTTGCGAGCTCACGATGAGCCGGGTGAGCCGGTGTTGAGTGCGCTTGCCCTGAAGTGGGTAACGGCAGCAAACGCCGCCAAGACTGCCGACGAACTCGCGAAGGTATGGAAAGAGGGTGTCCGTGAGATCAACGCCGCCAAGGACGTGTCCGCGTCGAACTCGTTCAAGGCGGCAGTTGAGGCGCGTGGACCAGTTCTCAAGGCTCAGACAGCGCAAACGGCAGAGCGTCAACACGGTTCCGATGACGCCGAACTCAAAGCCGATTTTCAACGCCAGATGGCAGCGGAACAGGGGGCACAGGAATGATTGTCGTAAATTGCAAACAGGGCACGCCCCTCTGGTTGGAATCCCGCTGCGGCGCTATCACCGCATCATGCTTTGCTGATGCCATTTCCGTGCTGCAACGGAAATCCGGCAACAAGAATCCGGGCGACCCGACGGGCGCATCCGACAAATACGCACTGGACATTGCGATTGAGCGCGTAAGCGGCAAACCCTACGGTGAACCTGTCAAAGCATGGACGCTTGACCGCGGACATGAAATGGAAGGGTTCGCGAGGATGGGCTATGAGGCCCGCACCGGCAACCTGGCCAGTGAATCGGGTGTGATCCTGACAGACGACCGCAAGTTCGGGTATTCGTCTGATGGCCTGGTGGGTGATGACGGCCTGATCGAGATCAAGTGTCCGGTCGATAGCGTGAAAATCATGGACATGCTCACGACGCACGATATCTCAGAGTACGAATGCCAGTTACAGGGCGGACTTTGGATTACAGGACGGAAGTGGATCGATTTCATCCAGTACGTGCCAGCGCTTGAGCCGGTCGGCAAGGATCTGTTCTACAAGCGCATCTATCGTGACGACAACTTCATTGACGAAATGGTCGAGATGCTTGTCGCATTCGAAAGACGTGTGACCGCTTTCGAACAAATGCTCCGCCAGCAAGCCGCCTGAACCCTCCACGCACCGCTCGCCACGCAAGATGAAGCCTTCACGGCGCGAATCTCTTGCGCGAGTGGCGTAGTGGTGCGTCCCATCAAAGAAACACGCTGCGATCTCCGCATGTGTGTGTTGGCCGGCGCCTGTATGGGCCGGTCCTTTTTCCCCGGAGAAACCATGCAACAAATTCAGATTCCCCCGCTGGCCGATGGCGAAATCTACCTCGGTGGCTTCGTCGATGCGAACGGCGATGTCACACACACCATCCTCCTGCCCGGCGACAACGACGACGCGTCGTGGCAGGCCCAGATGGATTGGGCAAAAAGCATCGGCGGCGACCTGCCGACGCGCGCCGAGCTCGTGATCGCGTTCGAGCAGCACCGCGACCAGTTCCAGAAGGACGCCTACTGGTCGAACACGCCCGACAGCGACCCCGGTTATTCCGGCTGGGCCTGGTTTCAGTGCTTCGACTTCGGCAGTCAGGGCTACGACCGCCAGGGCGGCGAGTTCCGCGCCCGCGCCGTCCGCAGATTGTCGATTTAATCATTTGCCCATTCACAACGGAGCATCGCAATGACCATCACGCTTGAGGCCATCGAGGCCGAACAGTCCCGAATCAACAAACTGATCGATGAGTTCAGGAAGCAGCCAACGCGCGCAACGGAACTCCACATCCCGGCCGTGACGATTCCGCTCGCACCGGGTGAGCGCTACGCCGGGATCGTGCTCGACGAAAACGGCGAACTGTCGCATCACCTGATTCTTTTGCCGGGCGACGTCGACGACGTCTCGTGGTCGGCTGCGAAGGAATGGGCCGCCGAGCAGGGTGGCGAACTCCCGACACGCCGCGAGCAATCACTGCTCTTCGCGAACCTGAAAAGCGAGTTCGAAGAGCGCGCGTACTGGTCGGCCGAGGCGCATGAATCGGAGTCCGGCTGGGCCTGGTGTCAGCACTTCCGCGACGGCCATCAGTACTACACCCCCCAGCACTACGAGTTCCGCGCCCGCGCCGTCCGCAGATTTATTCCTTCTCGCGCCGAGGTTTAAGCATGGCAACGATCGACAACCTGATGCGCCGCACTGCGAGGAGCGGCGAATGCCTCGAATTCACTGGCCACATCTGCAAGGCCGGCTACGGTCTAGTCTGGCACGAAGGCAAGAATCGGCTCGCGCATCGGGTGTCGTTCGAGCTGCACAACGCGCCGATCATGGAAAAGCAAGACGTAATGCACTCCTGCGACAACCGGAAGTGCATCAATCCAGCGCATCTGAGCCTAGGGTCGCGCCTTGACAACATACGCGACATGATCAGCAAGGGTCGCGCTCGGCGCGCCGTCGGAAATAAGCCGGCCAATACCAAGGCAACGCCTGAAATTGTCGCGAAGATTCGGAGTCGCTTCAAGCCTTACAGCCGAACGGACGGGTCACTGGCACTCGCGCGCGAATTCGGGCTGGCCCAAGGAACCGTCTGGGCAATCGTCGCTGGGCGAACGTGGAAATGATTGTCGCAAACAGCTATTTCGGCCTGCTGGGTCAAGCACCGAGCAGCCACCACGACCGCGCACAACTCGCGAACGCCGTGCGTCGCCGCGGACACGCCGCCAACCATGCTTTGACCAAGACCTATCGGGGCAGCAAATGACTATAAAAGAACGTCCGATCCTCTTCAGCGGCCCGATGGTGCGCGCTCTGCTCGACGGCAGCAAGACGCAGACGCGGCGCGTCGTGAAGCCGCAGCCAGTCGAGCAAACCGGCTGGGTCGGCGGTGCGTATTGGGGGCGTCGCCCGGCACGCGGCATCCTGCCGGCCGATCAATGGTGCATCCGAGACATGCTGCAGTTCTGTCCTTACGGCCAACCCGGCGACCGTCTGTGGGTGCGCGAGACGTGGCGCGGCGTCGTGGAAATCAGTGCGCCCGGCGCGCCCCTCGAATACGGCGTCGCTCGCTACGTGCCGGATGAGCGGTACTGCCGCCGCGTCGAGTATCAGGCGACGCAGGGCCGCGACAGCGAGCCATGGCGTCCGTCCATCCACATGCCGCGCTGGGCGTCGCGCATCACGCTCGAAGTCACTGGCGTGCGCGTCGATCGCTTGCAGGACATCAACGAAGACGACGCGATCGCCGAAGGCGCAACGCCGTCGATCGTCGGCGCGGATCTTGAACACCTGAAGTTCCGCGCTGGCTTTCAAAGCCTGTGGGACAGCCTTGCCACGCCCGCTACCAACTGGCAAGCGAACCCGTGGGTCTGGGTCATCAAGCTAAAGCGCATCACACACGAATAAACACTTCTATTGAGGCGAGCATGAGCGCAGCACATGACAAAGAGCGTGCAGAAGAACGGCGCCAACTGGACATGATTTTGGCGAGCTTTCAGCGCGACGGGATCGCCACCAAAACTGAAGCGGAAAAGATTGACTACCTGTCTGCTGGTCTGCTTGTCAGCTACCAACTGTTGCGCGGCATCGTCGGTGATGAATGGGTGAAGGGCTGGCTTGAATCCGCACTCGCCGACGTCGAAAGCGGATCTTCGCACGTCATGATCCGCAAGCCCTCCTGACCCACCACGTTACCGGCATGGCCGCTTACTACAACGAGATTGACCCATACGCCGCGCAGTGGCTGCGCAACCTGATCGCCAAGGGGCATATCGCCGCAGGCGACGTAGACGAAAGGAGCATTGAGGATGTCCGACCCGATGACCTGCGAGGCTACACGCAGTGCCATTTCTTCGCCGGAATCGGTGTCTGGTCGTACGCGCTTCGACTCGCCGGATGGCCTGACGATCGACCTGTTTGGACCGGTTCCTGTCCGTGCCAACCTTTCAGCGCGGCAGGCAAAGGAGTTGGGTTTGCTGACGAGCGGCACCTTTGGCCCGCTTGGGCATGGCTCGTCGGCGAGCGCCGCCCTGCAGTCATCTTTGGAGAACAGGTTGCGAGCAAGGACATCGACCCTTGGATCGACCTTGTTCAAGCTGACCTGGAAGCGATGGGTTACGCACTCGGGTGTGTCCCGTTCCCGTCTGCGGGCGTCGGTGCTCCGCACATCCGCGACCGCGCGTACTTCATGGCCCACGCCAACAACACGCGATCACAAGGACGGCAGCGAGTGCGCGAACGTGCCGCTGAACGCGCTGCTCGGTCGAGTGGCGTGGCTCGCATCGTGGCCGACGCCGAACGCGGGGCCGCAGAACGACAACGATTCGACATGGGAAGCGCGGCGAGCGGAGTGCGCAGCTCGTCACGGCAACAACGGCTTCGGGATGACGCTGGGCATGGCGGCGACATTGGCCGGCTGGCCGACGCCGATGGCCGGAACGCCAGCGCAGAACGGAAACAACATGGCGGGGAACAACGACTTCTCGCGCAAGACGGAAGCGCTCTGCGGCCGGGCGATCAAGGGGCATGGGATCGATCTGCCGGAGTTGCCGCCGCAGCCGGCCCGACTAACGGCTTCTGGCGAGCTGCTGACTGGCTGCTCTGCCGGGACGGAAAGTGGCGGCCAGTTGAACCCGGCACATTCCCGCTGGTTGATGGGGCTCCCGCCCGAGTGGGACGACTGCGCGCCTACGGTAACGCGATCAACGCGGAAGCGGCAGCCGAGTTCATCCGCGCATCGCGCGAAGCAATCGACCTGACAGCCTAACCATCCCGAGACACATCATGACATCAAATACCAGGACTGAAGCACGGGCGAGCTTGTCGTCATGCCCGTTTTGCGGCGGCCACGCCAATCTGTACAAGGAAGGCTTGGACGAACGATTTGCATACGCCGACCGGATCACCTATCGCTGCTCTGGATGCGGCGCCAGCGTAAGCGCGATGGGCATCATCCCGCACGGCGGCTATGCGGATAACAGCACTGTCGAAAAACGGGCTCTCGACGCATGGAACCGCCGCGCTCCCACTCCCGCCGTGCAGGCAGACGCCACGATAGCTGCTGGTGGGCCGCAAGAGCCGATCTATGTGCGCGCGACCGATCTTGATTCGCTCAAAGATCCTCGCATATCAGGCAAAGGCTGCTTCCTGAACAAAGAGCCGCGCGACGGGTTCGTCCCGCTCTACGCCGCCCCGCTCCCTCGCGAAGCCGCGACTGTGACACTGACTGTTGAGCAGCGCAAAGCGGTTTGGTGGGCAATCCTGACCGCTGAACAATCAGAGCCTAAATCAGGGACTCTGATGTATCGCCGCGCTCAGGACTTGCGGGCCATTCTCGCCGATCCCCAAGCTGCCGCGACTGTGACGCTGACGGCCTGTGACGCCGACATGGTGTGGCCCGCGTACGACGGTGAGACATCGTTCCATTCGATCGATGAAGCCGTGCAATATGAAGTCGATCAGGCGTGGCCGACGCAAGAGCCGCTTGAGTTGAGGCTGGACCTCGCGAAGCGCATCCCCGCCGCGACGATTCGCATCTTCAACATTACCGAGAACGGCCACGAGTGGGAGATTGTCGCTCCGGCTCACGTATCTGCTGGGGAAAAGTCATGAGCATGCCTGCACTCAACGATGCAATGCGAGCAGTGCTGCGTAATCAGGACTCAGTCTACCAAACTGAAGACCAGCTTTATGCGGCATTGTGCGTGGCCGCATCCCCTTCCGCCAATGTGGCGCAGGGTGAGCGCGAAGAAGAACCTCAATCGGTCTCGGATTTTCTGGAAGAGCTCTGCATCGGCGTTGACCTGCTTGAGAAAAAACCTGATGTTGGCCGAAGCAAGGTATCTACTGGATATGATGAAGGGTTTAATGACGCATTGGATCAATTAATTACACTGGCAAAAGATCTACACGCCGCTGCAAGTGGAGCATGTACCCCTTCCGCCAATATGGCGCAGGGTGCGGAGGCGGTGCGGTATCACGGCGTTTGCGGCACGTGTAAAGAGAAGATTCGCGACGATCCGGTCACTGGCACACGCTGCCGATGCACGAGCGCTGCCCCGCCAGCACAGACCGCGCAATCTGCCGTGGTGCTGGATGATGAGCGGGCGGCGTTCTACCGAAAAGCGCTGTATCAAATTGCCTGCTGGCTTGATGGCAGTGAAGAACAAATCCAGAAGTTCGCGCTGTCAGTTCTGGATGGCGAGCCGACTGCGGAAGTTGCCGCGCCATCGGTTGCGCAGGACGAGCACGGGGCATGGAGGGATCACCCGGCCGCACTCGATGCAATGGACCGGGTTCGTGAAGCGCTATCCGACTTTACACAGCAGGACGATTATTTTCTCGGCCATGGAGCTTCCATCATGAGCGACTCCAGCCATGAAATCGTCCATGTCGATACCGTGCGAAAAATCGTTGCTGCTGTTCATGCTGCGTCTCGTTCAGCTGATCAGGTGCAGGACGAACGCAGTGCGTGCGACGCTGCGTTCGAAGCAAGCGACTGGCCGAAACGTTCCGGCGAAAGAGTGTCGTTTCGCGCCGGATGGCAAGCCCGCGCCGCATCCCCTTCCACTAATGTGGCGCAGGGTGCGGAGGCGATTGGGTATGTCAACTCGATGTGGGCACAACATCGGACCGGCACTAC
This sequence comes from Paraburkholderia antibiotica, assembly GCF_012927125.1. GTDB lineage: Bacteria > Pseudomonadota > Gammaproteobacteria > Burkholderiales > Burkholderiaceae > Paraburkholderia > Paraburkholderia antibiotica. The sequence goes on along the minus strand of NZ_JABBFZ010000027.1, from coordinate 14,278 downwards.
CACGATCCATCCAGAGCCACATCCAAGGCTCGCTACGACGCCTGTCTACACCGCCCCGGCAGCACAGCCGACGCAGGTGATGACACTTACCGCTGCGCAGAAGTGGGAGATCGCTGAACGCGTTCACACACAATGCGAGCGACTGAAGCCGCATGCAACATTCCGCTCCGCAGCTTCTCAGGCTATCAACGATACGCTGGAAGCCCTGAGCGCCGCCCCATCAACTGGCGAGGCCGCATCCCAAGCCGCAAGCGGAGGTGATCATGGCTGACCTGATCCTTCCGCTCAAGCGTGAATACTTCGAAGCAATCAGGAGGGGCGAGAAGGTCGAGGAATATCGGCTCTATAACGCCTACTGGTATCGGAGGCTTGCCATGCGCGACTTCGACCACATCGTGCTAATGCTCGGTTATCCGAAAGCCGACGACCACGAGCGCCGCATCGTCAGACCGTGGCGCGGCTATGTCGAGCGAACAATCCAGCATCCACACTTCGGGCCTGAGCCGGTGAGGGTGTTCGCTATCAACGTTCGAGGCTAATTCATGACCACGACCACTACAAATACCGATGGCGCTTCGGGTGGGCTTAGCCTGAAGGCCGTCAACGACCGCGCTAAATCGTTCGCTAAAGAGCACCTCATCGAATGCGCTGCCGAATTGCTCGAATGGTCGAGAACAGCGCTTCTACGCGATGGCCGAGTACGTGAATTGGCCGTGATGCTTGAGCCTCTCGATATGCATAACCCGTTGGCATTGGCAGAAGCGATCGTAAAGCATGCTGCGCTTGAGCGTGTCGCCGCTGCCAGCGCTCAGGCGACAACGACGACCATTGCGGATGCCCAGAGCGAATACCTCGACCCGACCGACATTCAAGGTTGGTCGGTCACGGTCAACGTGAATGCCCGCGACATCCTGACGATCGGCCACAACAGCCTGAGCGGCATCGCCCGCATTGAAGACTTCGCGCCGGTCGTGCGCAACTGCGCCGAGCATCTTCTTTCGTTCATCGGCACACCGGAGGATGTGCAGAGCGGCGAGCGGGCGGATTGCGTCCATGTCTATGACCCGAAAGGTTGCTATCGCGTGCGCTGCCAACTCGGCAACAAGTGCGTCGATGACGATATGTCACCCCGCGCCGCGCACGCTGTTTCCACCGCCGCCAGCACTCCGACCCTCACCGACGAAGTGCTGATGCGCGCCATCGCCGACACCGCCGGCCGCGGCCATACCTGGGCTTCTCGCGCGCTTTCGGAATATCGGGCACGCATGCGTGAAGTGGAGAGTGGCCAATGACTATTCCGCCAGCATTTACCAAGTGGTGGAAAGAGCACGGCCAGTTCGTGCGTGCCGGTGGAGGTCAATACGAAATCTCGTTCGCGTTTGCGGCGTGGAATGCATCGCGGCGTGAAGCGCTGGAGGAAGCGTTCACGGTATGCAACGACATAGCCGTTGATCGATGGAATCTTTACAAGGGCCATTCACCATACACCGGCTCTGAAGACGGGCGCGCGAATCCCTACGTCGAAGGCGAATCGGATGGCGCCGAGAAGTGCGCCGAAGCTATCCGCGCCCTATCCCAAAAGACAGCACAAGGAGAGACGAATGGATGAGTGGCAATCGATCAGCACTGCACCAGAAGGCGCCGAGATCATGACGAAGATCGACGACGCAGCAGGGACGCGCAACGCGCAGACACTGATTCGCCGAGGCAGGCTGTGGTTTGTGCCGGGCGAATGGATGTATGTCTACTACACGCCTACGCACTGGAAGCCTGCAGTCGAAGAAGATGGGCGGACGATCGCTGCAGCCGAGCGTGTGGAAGAAGAGGAGGTGAAGGGATGAGCATCCCAGCAGAAGAAGTCGCGGAGGTGTTCCGTCAGGCAATCCGCGGTGAAATTGCCGTGAAGTTGTTGGGCGACGAGGCTTGGAATGACGTGCTTTGCGGTGACGTCGAATTCATGTTCGGCGAGTGGCACATCACCATTTTCAATGACGTCCTTGAATTCGATTACGTCGACAACGTGAAGGCGCCAGACGGACGCACGGCTGAATATGACGATTGGTTCCACAGCGGTGCGGGCGATGATCCTGTCGATATGTTGGCGCCGTCCGAACTGTCGGCTCTGAAGGATCTGGTGGACGCGCTCACGCCTACGCCGTATGGAGCGCAAACCGCATGACCGAAGCTGCGAAACGCGTAATTGAAATCACGCAACAGGAATGGTTTCGGAGGGAGGGAAGATGAAGGGAATCACGAAGCCGGTCTTTTACATGGACCTTCCGAGCGTAGCCCAGTCGGTGGCGCTGTCGGAATCGGTCGTGAAGAAGTTAGTCAGGGAAGGGAAGTTCCCGCAGCCGCGCCAGCTATCAGGCCGACGCGTCGCTTGGCTCGTCAGGGAAGTGGAGGCTTGGGTTGAGGCATGCCCGGTGTCGCAACTTCTCCCGCCCGGGCTTGGCGGTTCGCAATTTCTTCAAGATGAGCAGCAAGCTGCGTGAGCCATGAAACGATACGATTTCGAAACGATAGGCCCCCTCTCATGCATCGACGCGGCATATGTAGACATGATGGCAGGGAAGTCATGGGCTCACGTTGACTGATCGATTGGCAATTGATTCAAGGTGATCCGCCAGTTTAGTCAGCCATTCACGCTTTTCCTTGTCATAGGAATGTCGGTTATACACTCCAGCCACCCCGGGGAGGATATGACCCAGCACAGCTTCTGCAACCTCGTGAGGACATCCGATTGCGGCCAGCATGGTTCGCGAAGTGCGGCGCAAGTCGTGCGGCGCCCAATGCGAGACGGGAAGCACTGGCCGCAATGTCTGCCCAGGCTCGAGCGAATAGGGCTGATGTGTCCATACGACAGCCTGCACACTCTTTTGTGGAATATACGGACTGTCGGCTGTTGGAAACAGATAACCCTTTCCATGCAACTTGAGGCGACGCCGGATGATTTCATCGGCTCTGCCAGCCAGTGGCACACGATGGTCGGTCGCGTTGGCTCGGTTCCTGTTTTTTGTCTTGGCCTTGGGGATGGTCCACCATAGACCATCCGGCTCATTCGAAACCTCTTTGCCCTCTATCAGCACGATTTCGCCGCCACGGAGTCCTGTCCAGAGATACATGGACAGGATGTCGGCGATCGTCCCCGATAGGTTGGGAAGCCATGGGATAAGCGTTGCGAGCTCGTCTTCGCTCAGTACGCGCTTGATGTTTTCGACCTGACCGCCGCGGCTGCGGCCGACACTCCGCAATTTGCCGCGCATGACCTGTCGCCACCAGTTTGGAGTGTCTTCGGGAATGCGGCCGGCGTCTAATGCGTAGTCCCACGCCGCGCCTAGTTCCGACCGGAAGACGGCAGCGTTGCGGGGCGCTTGGCGCTCGCCTTCGAGAAGTTCGAATGCTTGCCGACGTGTAATGGCGCATGCGGGTAGATCGGCAATCGGTGCAATTTTTGCGATCATGCGCTGACGTGTTTTCGCGGCGCCATATGCATCCCGGTGCCTCTCAATGTGGCCAGTGAGGAAGTCTTCGCACAGTTGCTTGACCGTGTATGATTCCGGCGTCGTGGCAATCACTGTCCGGTTTGAAGCCTTCCGCGTCAATGCGGGATCTTCTCCGGCATCGCGCCGGGCGCGCATATCCTCCCAGGCCGCGATCGCTGCGGCGTAGGACATTGCCGGCCACTCACCAAGTTTCTGTTGGCGCATGCGTCCATCGACTGGCGACTTGAAGCGATAGATCCAGCTGCGCCGGGAGACCGTCGCCTCGAGACGTAAGCCAGGAAAGGCTTCGAAGGTAAGATGGGTGTCGGGCTTGAGCTGTTTTGCGGCCCTTGCATCGAATCTCATTGTGGTCGGCGTAGGTTTTCGGCTGGAAAGGTCAAAAAGCTACGCTAATGCGGAGACTTTCGCAACCTGGCGACGCCCGTTGATAACCTCTACGGCGCAAGGTGGCTAGAGGGTAAGTCCTTGTCGCGATAGGTATTGCGCGAAAGAAGCCCCGCCTAGCGGGCCCGTCAGGGATGAGCAGGAAAATATCGGGTAATGCTCGCAGAACAACGTCATCAATACATCCTTGCGCAAGTTGCCAAGAACGGCGCGCTCTCGGTTGCCGAGCTGGTGCGCGAACTGAACGTATCGCGCGAGACGATCCGGCGCGACCTCAACGCGCTGGCCGGTCGCGGCCTGCTCGTGACGACGCACGGCGGCGCGTTGTCGAACGACCGGCGCGAGCCCGATCTCGACACGCGCGAGGCCGAGAACGCCGGCGCGAAACGCGCGATCGGCGAGCGCGCGGCCGAGTTCGTACCGGACGGCGCATCGCTGATCGTCGATTCGGGCAGTACCACCCAGGCGGTCGCGCGGGCGCTGCTCGACCGGCATCGGTTGACGGTCTACACGAACGACTGGCGCATCGCGCTGCTGCTCGGCCGGCGCAACGACAATCGCGTGACGCTGCTCGGCGGTGAGCTGTCGGACATCGAGGACGCAACCTTTGGACTCGACACGGTCCAGCAACTGACGCAATACCACGCCGACTTCGCGTTCATCGGCGCGGGCGGGATTTCGCCGGACGGCTATCTGACCGACTACAGCCGGATGGCCGCCGAGGTGCGCAGCCGCATGATCGCCGCGGCCGATATGGTGGTGATCGTTGCCGATCATTCGAAGTTCGGGCGTGTGACGCCGGTGCGCATCAACGGCATCGAGTCGGCGCGCTATCTGGTCACCGAACTGGCGCCGGAGCGCGCGCTCGGCAAGGCGATCAGCGCGCATGGGCTGGAAATCCTGATCGCCTGATGGCGCAGCGCGAGCGACCTGGTATGCGCTTGCGGGTGAGCTGAGGCAGACCCATTCCTCGGCCGCCAAAACCTCAATAAAAAGAGCCGGCCGGGCCGATCGTTTTTTGCCGCGAAATCCAAAGTGGTTAGGACGCGCCACGCGTCCGTTGCGAGGATACTTGTCCGCCGCAAGCCGCACGAACACCGCAAAAATGCCCAGCGCGCCAGCGACGCATGACGCAAGCCGCCCCTCCGCGTGAGTTACCGCGCCGCGACCCACCTCCCAGCCGATCAGTAATTTCTCCGACTTACCCTGCATACATCGTCATTTTCTCCATGTACGCTCCTGACGGGATCGGTGCGCGGCACGCTGCGGAAGTTGGCTTGATTTGGCAATTTGTGTCATTTTTTGGAATTTGCCACAATCGTCACGGCCTTGTCATCGAAACCTGTGATTCTTGCCGGGCCCGTTCAGGCGCGGCCGGCAGCGATGTGCGACAGGCAGGCTGCCGGTCAGGCCAGGCGAGAAGCGGCAAGGTTGTCGGCAATCTGCAATTCAGCGCGGACCGGTGGCAATCGTCGCGGGCAACACGCAAGCGGCGCGGCGCATGCCGCCGTTCAATCACTACAGGTATGGGGTTACCCCGACCGCCCGGTTTTTGCCTTTCGGAGAGTGCGACATGACAAAGACGAATTCCCTTCACGCCGTGGCCGGCCTCGCGCGCAAACTGTTGCCGGCGCTGGTCGCCGCCGCCGCGTGCGGCGCTACGGCGATGCAGGCTCACGCGGCCGACGCGGTCGTGCTGTACACCGCCGACGGCCTCGAAAATCTCTACAAGGACGTGCTGCCGGCCTTCGAGAAAAAAGAAGGCGTGAGGGTCAATATCGTCACGGCGGGGAGCGGTGAAGTCGTGAACCGCGCGACCATCGAGAAGGATCAGCCGAAGGCCGACGTGCTCGTCACGCTGCCGCCGTTCATCCAGCAGGCGGACCAGAGCGGTCTGCTGCAGGCGTACCAGAGCGCGAACTACAAGAACGTGCCGGCGATCGCGAAGGCATCGAATGGCGCGTGGGCGACCTTCGTGAACAACTACTTCTCGTTCGTGATCAACCCGGAAATCACCAGGACCCAGCCGAAGACCTTCGCGGATCTGCTGCATCCGGACTTCAGCGGCAAGGTCGCGTATTCGAACCCGGCGACCGCCGGCGACGGCATGGCCGTGATCATCCTGACCTCGTCGCTGATGGGCGAAGACAAGGCGTTTGATTACCTGAAGAAGCTCGAGCAGAGCGCCAAGTTCCACACCAAGGGTACCGGCTATCTCGACGTGCTGCTCTCGCGTAACGAAATCGCGTTCGCCAACGGCGATCTGCAGATGGACCTCGACGACGCGGCCAACGGCGGCCTGTCGCTGAAGCCGATATTCCTCGCGGCCGCGCCCGGCGGCCAGCCGACCACGTTCCAGCTGCCGTACGCGATCGCGCTGATCAAGAACGGCCCGAATCAGGCCGAGGGCAAGAAGCTGATCGATTACCTGATGTCGACGGACGTGCAGTCGAAGGTGCCGGACATCTTCGGCATCCCGGGTCGCACCGACGTGCCGCTCGCCGGCAAGAACGGCGAGGCGGTCAAGCAGGCGATCAGCGGCGTGAAGCTGATCCCGGTCGACTGGAACCATGTGATGGCGAAGAAGGCCGACTGGACCGCGCGCTGGAAGAGCGACGTGATCGGTTCGTCGGGCAAGGAGACGGAAGTCGTTAAGCCGAAGTAAGTAAGCGGCCGGATCGGGCCGCGTGCCGCGCTGCCGATCGGCTGGTCCGATCGGCTCGCGGCTGCAGTTGATCGAGTGGCCGATCGAGTGATCACTCATGTGACCACTCATGTGACCCATCAAGCAGTCGATTCACGCGGCGACCGCGCGCAACGCGCGGCGCCGCATCGGCTTTAAATCTGTTGGACTGTTGGAGGACCCCCGGTGAATACCGCCAGCCTCGCTCCCCCCACTGTGCCTGGCGCTGCCCTGGATGCGCCCGATGCCGCGCGCTCGGACGCAGCGGCCGGCGTGCAGATCGATCACCTGACGGTGCGCTTCGGCACGCGCACGGTGCTCGACGATCTGTCGCTGACGATCCGGCGCGGCGAGTTGCTGACCGTGCTCGGCCGCAGCGGCTGCGGCAAGACGACCTTGCTGCGTTTCATCGCGGGCTTCATCGAGGCAGACGGTCTGGCCGGCACGCTGACGGTGGCCGGTCACGATCTGACGCACGTGCCACCGCACAAGCGCAACCTCGGCCTGCTGTTCCAGAGCTATGCGCTGTTTCCGCATCTGTCGGTCTTCGAGAACGTCGCGTTTGGGCTGCGCGCGCGGCGGGTGCCGGCACGCGACGTCGCGCGTCGGGTCGCCGAGGCGCTGAAGCTCGTGCAGCTCGGCGACGCCGGTCACGTGATGCCCGCGCAACTGTCGGGCGGCATGCAGCAGCGCGTCGCGCTCGCGCGGGCGCTCGTGATCGAGCCCGACGTGCTGCTGCTCGACGAACCGCTGTCCGCGCTCGACGCCAATCTGCGCGCGTCGGTGCGCTCCGAGCTGAAGGCGCTGCATGAGCGTCTGCCGAATCTGACGATCGTCTGCGTGACGCACGATCAGGACGACGCGCTGGTGCTGTCCGACCGCACGCTGCTGATGCGCGACGGCCGCATCGCGCAACTCGGCACGCCGCAGCAGTTATACGACACGCCGGCCGACGGTTTCGTCGCGCGTTATCTGGGCGCGGCCAATCTGCTGCCGCCGCAGGTCGCGTTCGGCATGGACGACGCGCGCTACAACGAACGCGAGCGGGTGGCGTGTCTGCGCCCGGAGGCGCTGCGCATCGTGCCGCTCGGCGACGGGCAGTTGCATGGCGTGATCGCGTCGGTCGAATGGTATGGCGCGGTGGTGTCGGTGTCGGTCGTGCTCGACGCATTGCCGAACGAGCCGGTGCTCGTCTCGATGCAGCGTGGCCACGGCATGTCGCCGGAGAAGGGCGCGCGCGTTTCTCTGCGTTACGAGGCTGACGATGTCGTCCTTATCCAGCCCTGACGCGCCCACTCCGCTCGGCCTTCACGCGGAAGCGGAGGCCGAAGCCGCCGCCGCGCGCCGGCTCGCCAGCGCCGCCGCGCACACGGCCGCGGTGAAGCGGCGCGAACGCGTCGCGCAATGGCATCTGCTGTTCATCGTCGTGGTCGTGCTCGGCCCGCTCGTCATCTATCCGCTGGTGCGGCTCGTGATGCTGAGCCTGAGCGGCGCGCACGGCGTGGACGTGCACGCGTACACGGCGTTCTTCGGCAATCCCGACACGCGCGGCGTGATCGGCACCACGCTGTGGATCCTGTTCGCGAGCGCGAGCCTCGCGTCGCTGCTCGGCGTCGCGCTGGCGTCGCTGCTGTTCTTCAAGCCGTTTCCCGGCGCGCGGATGGTCACGCGTTTTCTCGAACTGTTCGTCGCGTTTCCATCGTTCCTCGTCGCGTTCACGCTGATCTTCCTGTACGGCTCGCAGGGCTCGGTCAGCATCGGGCTGCAGCGGCTCTTCAATCTGCAGGCCCCGCCGCTCAACTTTCTGTTCGGCATCGGCGGCGTGATTCTGGCGGAAGTGGTGTTCTATACGCCGTTTGTCGTGCGGCCGACGCTGGCGTCGTTCGCGCTGCTCGACCGGCGCCTGATCGAAGCCGCGCGCAGCCTCGGCGCGAACGGCCTGATGGTCGCGTTCAGGGTGATCTTGCCGCTCGCGTGGCCGGGCATCGCGGCCGGCACGATCCTGTGTTTCCTGCTGACGTTGAACGAGTTCGGCATTCTGCTAGTGCTCGGCAGCGCGCATCTGATCACGCTGCCGGTCGCGATCTACAGCGCCGCGACCGTCGATCTCGATCTGCCGACCGCCGCCGCCGGCGCGGTGGTGATGCTGCTGATGTCGTTGTCGCTGTATGCGCTGTACCGGCGCGTCAATCGTCGCTCGGCGAAAGGAGTCGGTCATGGCCGTTGAACCCGATCCGACCGTTTTACCGGTCATGCACAGGAAGGGCCGGCCGGTGCGCCACAGTCTCGCGGTGCGTCTGTTGGGCGGGCTGTTTCTCGGCTTCGCCGCGCTGTTGTGCTTCTGGCTGTTCGTGTTGCCGGTGCTGGTGGTCGCGCTGTCGAGCGTGGCGTCGCACTGGTCTGGCACGATCCTGCCCGACGGCTTCAGCATGCGCTGGTTCGAGCGGCTCGGCTCGAGCGACTTCGACGCGCTGACGACCAGTCTCGAAGTCGGCATGGGCGTCGCGATGCTCGGCACCGCGCTCGGGCTGTGGTTCGCGCTGGCGCTCGAAGGACGCGACCGACGCGGCCTCGGCGCGCTCGTCGACACGATCGCGATGATGCCCAACGGCGTGCCGAGCGTGGTGCTCGGTCTCGCGGTGCTGATCGCGTATCACAAGCGGCCGCTCGATCTGTCGAGCTCGGCGGCGATCGTCGTGTTCGTGCAGCTCGCGCTGGTGCTGCCGTTCTGCTATCGCTGCGCGGCCGCCGCGCTGCGGCCTGAGCTGACCGTGCTGCGCGAGGCGGCCGCGAGCCTCGGTGCGCCGCCGTCGATGGTGCTGCGCCGCGTCGTGCTGCCGCAACTGGTGCCGGCGATCCGCGCGAGCCTCGCGCTCGGCTTCGCGCTGTCGCTCGGCGAGCTCGGCGCGACGCTGACCGTCTATCCGCCCGGCTTCGCGACGGTGCCGATCGTCGTGGTCGGCCAAGTGGAGCGCGGCTATTACCTGCCGGCTTCGGCGCTGTCGCTGATTTTGCTGATGGTTTCGCTGGTTGCGCTGTTGTTGATTGCGGCGCGTGCGCCGCGGCGCCGGATGGACTGAGCGCGTCGGCCGGGTTGGGCAGACTGGGCAGACTGGGCGGCCATTTTCATGATTCGACAAATGGCGAAGGCGTGCCGGAGAGGGCGCGCCTGCCGTGGCTCACCGATGCTGATGTGGCAAAATTTGTCAAAGTGACCGAAAATATGCAATCTGCTTCTGTCGATCCGATCGAAGTCGTGCGCCGCCATTCGCTGACGACGCTGGTGCGCGACGAGATCGAGCGGCATATCGTCGACGGCACGCTGGCACCGGGCGACAAGCTCAACGAAGCCGACTGGGCGGCGCGGCTGCAGGTGTCGCGTGGACCGGTGCGCGAGGCGTTTCGCGCGCTCGAACAGGCGGGGCTGGTGCGTACCGAGAAGAACCGTGGCGTGTTCGTGCGGACGGTATCGCTCGTGGAAGCCGACGAGATTTACGCGGTGCGCGCGGTGCTCGAAGAAGCCGCGTGCCGGCTGCTGGCGGCGCGTATCGACGCGGGCCAGCTCGCGATGCTGCGCGACTGGGTCGATACGATGCGCGCGGCGTGCGCGGTACGGGATCGCGACGGTTATGCGCGCGCGAACGTTGCGTTTCACGACGCGCTGGTCGCGGCGGCGGGCAACGCGAAGCTGCACGAGACGTATCGACGGCTGGTCAGCGAATTGAGCCTGTTCCGGCGCGCGGCGCTGGTGGTGCGCGTCGATGCGATGGAGCGCTCGCTGGCCGAGCATCGCGCGATTCTGACGGCGCTTGCTTCGCGCGACGCCGACCAGGCCGCGGCGTTGATACGCGCGCATGTGGAAGGCGGCTTGCAGCGCGCCCGGGCGGCGTGTGGAGCGGCATGCGGGGCGGCATGCGGGGCGGCGGGCGAGGTGGTTCGCGACGCGTGTGATGAAGTCGCGGATGGAGCGGCGGATGGAGTAGATGCCGCCGTGGCGAATGTGAAGCGGCGGCGTGCCTGAGTGGAGTGCCTGAGTGGAGTGCCTGAGTGTCTCGCCCAAACAACGAGCGTGGGACAAACTCAACGACCGCGACGAAAGCAACGCGCCGACCGCGCAACGAATGACAACCCCGCATTGGACAACCCGACGATGACCCACCCCGACACCCGCACGATCGAAGTCAATGGCCGCCGCTATCGGCTGCCTGCGCAACCGACCGTCGTCGTGTGCGTCGACGGCTGCGAGTTCGAGTATCTGCAGGCGGCGGTCGCGGCCGGCGTCGCGCCGTTCATCGGCGCGATGCTCGACGGCGGCGCGGCGTTTCGCGGCGACTGCGTGATTCCGTCGTTTACGAACCCGAACAACCTGTCGATCGTGACCGGCGTGCCGCCGTCCGTGCATGGCATCTGCGGCAACTACTTCTGGGACACCGACGCGAACGACGGCGCAGGCGCGGCGGTGATGATGAACGATCCCGCCTACCTGCGCGCGCCCACGTTGCTCGCGGCCGCCGCCGACGCGGGCGCGGCGGTCGCCGTCGTCACGGCGAAGGACAAGCTGCGCGGGCTGCTCGGCTGGCAGTTGAAGGGCATCTGCTTCTCGGCGGAAAAAGCCGACGAGACGACGCGCGAAGAGAACGGCATCGACGATGTGCTCGCGCTGGTCGGCCTGCCGTTGCCCGACGTGTACAGCGCGGGACTGTCGGAATTCGTGTTCGCGGCCGGCGTGCGGCTCGCGCAGACGCGCAAGCTCGATCTGATGTATCTGTCGACGACCGACTACGTCCAGCACAAATGCGCGCCCGGCACCGACGGCGCGAACGCGTTCTACGCGATGATGGACGGCTATCTCGCGAAGCTCGACGCGCTCGGCTGGGTGATCGGCCTGACCGCCGATCATGGGATGAACGCGAAGCACGATCCGCAAACCGGCGAGCCGAACGTGATCTATCTGCAGGATCTGCTCGACGACTGGCTCGGCGCGTCGGCGGCGCGCGTGATTTTGCCGATCACCGATCCGTACGTCGTGCATCACGGCGCGCTGGGATCGTTCGCGACGGTTTATCTACCGCGCGAGGTTGACGTCGCGCAGATGGTTGCGCGCATCGGCATGCTGCCCGGCATCGAAGTCGCGCTCGACCGGCGTGCCGCGTGCGCGCGTTTCGAATTGCCGGAGGATCGCATCGGCGACCTCGTCGTGATCGGTACGACGCACGTGGTGCTCGGCACGCGTCGCGACGAGCATGATCTGTCGGGGCTGACCGTGCCGTTGCGTTCGCATGGCGGCATTTCCGAGCAGGAAGTGCCGCTGCTGTTCAATCGGCCGGTGCAGCCTGGGGAAACTGGCGATGGCGGCACCGAAGGCAAGCGGCTGCGCAACTTCGATATCTTCGACCTCGCGCTGAATCGCGTCGCGACATCATGAACACGGCGCTGCGGGACCATCCGGCGTTCCGCGCCGAAGCGTTGCGGCTCGGCGGCGAGCACGCGTCGCGCGCCCGCAGTTTCAATGTGTTCGATCCTTATACCGGCATGCGCGTCGGCACGGCGCCGCTCGCCAGCGTCGACGACGTGCGCGCCGCGTTCGACTACGCGATGGCCTATAAACCGATGCTGTCGCGTTACGAGCGCTCGCAGATTCTCGAGCGCGCGGCGGGGCTGCTGCGCGAGCGTACCGAGGAGGCGTCGGATCTGATCACGCTCGAATCGGGTTTGTCGAAGCAGGACTCGCGCTATGAGATCGGCCGCGTCGCCGACGTGTTCCGTTTCGCGTCGATCGAGGCGTTGCGCGACGACGGCCAGAGTTTCTCCTGCGATCTGACGCCGCATGGCAGGAAGCGTCGCGTGTTCTCGCAGCGCGAGCCGCTCGCGGGTGTGATCGTCGCGATCACGCCGTTCAACCATCCGATGAACCAGGTCGCGCATAAGGTCGCGCCGGCGATCGCGACGAATAACCGGGTGGTGCTGAAGCCGTCGGAGAAGGTGCCGCTGTCGGCGCTTTATCTTGCCGACCTGTTGTACGAAGCGGGCTTGCCCGCGCCGATGCTGCAGGTGCTGACCGGCGATCCGCGCGAGCTTGCCGAGGAGTTGATCACGCACGAGTCGGTCGAACTGGTGACGTTCACGGGTGGCGTCGTGATCGGCAAATACATCGCGACGAAAGCCGCGTACCGGCGCGTCGTGCTCGAACTGGGCGGCAACGATCCGCTGATTGTGCTCGACGACGCCGATCTCGAGCGCGCGGCGACGCTTGCGGTGCAGGGCTCGTACAAGAACTCGGGGCAACGCTGCACGGCGGTCAAGCGGATGCTGGTGCAACGGAATGTCGCGGCGGAGTTCACCGAGCGGGTCGTCGAGAAAACGCGCGCGTGGTCCTACGGCGATCCGTTCGATCCGTCGAACCAGATGGGCACCGTGATCGATGCTGTCGCCGCGCAGCTGTTCGAAGCGCGCGTGCACGCTGCGATCGCGGGCGGCGCGCGGCTGCGGATCGGCAACGAGCGCGACGGCGCGCTGTATGCGCCGACGGTGCTCGACAACGTCGATCCGTCGATGACGCTGGTGCGCGAGGAAACCTTCGGGCCAGTGTCGCCGGTCATCGCGTTCGATACCCTCGACGACGCGATCCGGATCAGCAATGGCACGCCGTTCGGGTTGTCGTCGGGCGTGTGCACGAACCGGCAGGACGCGATCACGCGGCTCATCAACGAATTGCGCGTGGGGACGGTCAACGTGTGGGAGGTGCCGGGCTACCGGATCGAGCTGACGCCGTTCGGCGGCATCAAGGATTCGGGACTCGGCTACAAGGAAGGCGTGCAGGAAGCGATGAAGAGCTTTACCAATCTGAAGACCTTTTCATTACCGTGGGAGTAGCAAGGTGGCATTGAGTCTGGACGATATCCGCGCGCTATTCGAGCGGCACGGCGAGCTCGCGTACAGCGGCGAACCGGTGACGCAGCTGGAGCACGCGCTGCAGAGCGGTACGCTGGCCGAGGCGGAAGGCGCGAGCGACGAGCTGGTCGCCGCTGCGTTTCTGCACGACCTCGGGCATTTGCTGAATCTGCAGGGAAAGACGCCGACGCAGCAGGGCATCGACGATCTGCATCAGTATTTCGCGCTGCCGTTTTTGCGGCCGGTGTTGCCGGAGGCGGTGTTGGAGCCGATTCGCCTGCATGTCGACGCGAAGCGCTGCCTGTGTGCAATCGATGCCGCCTATTTCGGCCAGCTATCCGCCGATTCGGTGCGCAGCCTGAAGTTGCAGGGCGGCGTGTTCAGTGACGAGGAGGCTGAGGCGTTCCGGCGAAAGCCCTATGCGGAGGATGCGTTGCGGTTGCGTAGATGGGACGATCGCGCGAAGGAGCGGAATCGCGCGACGCCGGATATCGATCACTATCTGGGCGTAGTCGAACGGGTGATGCGCGGGCATGCGGCTGCGTGAGTCGCTTGATGCCTCTTGAGATGCTCTTGAGGCTCTTGAGGTCGCGTCGGAGCAGGGTTGAATTCAGCCTTTGCCGATTGCCGCCGGAACGTTGAGCACCGATGTGCAGACGTCTTTTCCGGCGCGATTGATGCATACCAAAATAACGCTTGCAAGCCACGTTCGTGGCGACTAGAATCTCGCTCTTTCGTGCTTCGGACACCGGGGCACGGGGAAGCGGGAGAGCCTTAGGTGGCGAGCGTTCCAGCGACGTGAACAGGTTAAGGA
>NZ_JABBFZ010000026.1 GCF_012927125.1 Paraburkholderia antibiotica | reverse complement strand
TGAAATATGAAGAGGTGTATCTGAAAGCCTATGAATCGGTCAGCCACGCCCGGCGCTCAATCGGCGATTACATCAGTCTGTACAACCAGAGACGACCTCATTCGAGTCTGGAAGAGCGCACGCCGGATGAGGCATACTTCGCGACGCTGCCTGCGATCAAATTGGCAGCATGACTGCCCCGGACGTTCCACTTAAAAATCTCAGAAGTCTGTCCGAACGGGTGAGGCCACCTCTTATCTCGCGGATGCGATTTCGCACAATGTCACTTCGACTTGCTTTTTAAGGCGGCGCATCGCCTGGAGGCTCCCGGTTTCTTCCACTTCATCGTGGCGGTTTTCAAACAGGTTGGCGAATGGAATGTCGTCGTTGTCAGTTCGATGCAAACCGCTGGGCGGCCATATGCACGATCCTTCGCCGTTCGCGGCGTATAAAGCGGCTTACGTAGCGAGTTGGGGCAGGGCTACTCCTTTCCCGCGATGCTCTGATGAACCGCTCGGGCAATCATCCGCTCCGGTCAGGGTTTTGCGTCTTGGACTCAAAACAGTCCGGTTCAAACGCCCCTGTTCGGATCCTCAGGACCAGCGGCCTGTAGCTCCGTCGCGATTTCACTGTGCGAATCGTCGGTATGTTTCGCCAGCCTGGTTACGTCCTCACGATTCGATATGAATCTGGCAAGCCGCGCCGCTGCGATGATGGCGAATGGAGGGTTTTTCGGCTCGGCCATTGTCGGCCCCACTACATGCGGCAAACATGAGACGGATGCTAGTGAAGGCTGGCGGACCTGACGGCAGCGACTTTTTGCCCGCTGAAGGGCTAATTGATGGGCCAGAAAAACAAAAACCCCGTAAATCACTGAATTTACGGGGTTTCCATTATTTTTTCTGGCGGAGAGAGGGGGATTCGAACCCCCGATAGGCTATTAACCTATACACGCTTTCCAGGCGTGCGACTTAAACCACTCATCCATCTCTCCGCTGAGGGGCCGAATTATAGCAAACTTCGCGCCGTGCGCTACACCTCTGTGGCAGGGGGCGTGTAATGAGGGTCGTAGGCCCTCGGCGGGCGGCCACGCGGTGTCATCGCTATCGCCCGGCCAGCCGCGACTCGTCGACGATAGTCAGTCCCGGTTCTCCCCAGCGCGAGAGCCCGACCGGCGCGACGCGCTCCTTCTACCGACATCCAGCCCATCCAATTGCCTGAGAAGGGTAAGGCAGGCAAGATCTCATAAACGCGGCGCAACGGCCAAACGTTCCGCGCATCGCGCCAATTCTTCAAAGGCACGCAGATGGATCATTTCGACTACGCACGCGAGGACACCGGCAACCTCGTGCTGCTCGAGCATGTCAATCTCACGATACCGGACCAGCGTCTCGCGACGGCGTTTTACGTGAGCGGGCTCGGACTCACGCGCGATCCCTATCTGATGACGGGCGTGACCAACATGTGGATCAACGTCGGCCGTTCGCAGATTCATTTGCCGCATGGCGACGCGCAGCATCTGCGCGGACATGTCGGGTTGCGGGTCGGCGAACGCGCGTCGCTGCTCGAACGGTTGCGCGCGGTGCGGCCATTGCTCGCGCAAAGCAGCTTCGGTTGGACCGAGCGGGAAGATCGCATCGAGGTGATCTGTCCATGGGGCAATCGCTACGACTGCCTCGATCGCGCGACTGTCGCGGCGGCCGATCCATGGTCAGGCATCGACCTTGGCATCGCGTATGTTCAGCTCGATGTGCCCAGCGGTTGCGCGGCATCGATCGCGGCGTTCTACCGCGAGATGTTGGAGGCGCACGTCGAGCTTCGCGAGCGCGATGGTTCGCTGCAGGCCGTGGTCGCGGTCGGCACGCATCAGCAACTGATCTACGCGGAAACGTTCACCGCAAGCCAGCCATACGACGGACATCACATCCAGATTTACGTGGCCGACTTTTCCGGACCGTATGCGCGGCTTGCGGCGCGCGGGCTGACGTACGGCGAGGAAGCGCATCAATATCGCTTCGCCGATCTTGTCGATCCGGTAAGCGGCGCGCGTTGCTTCACGCTCGAACATGAAGTGCGCAGCCTGCGTCATCCGCTTTACGCGAGACCGCTGGTGAATCGCAACGCGGAGCAGACGAACCGGAACTATCGGATGGGAGGCGATCCGTTTAGCGGGGTGTTCTGAGCGTACGGCTTGGCAATGCACGCTACGCCAAAACAGCGAACGGCAGCGGTCCTTCGACAATCGCAATTCGCCGAGCCATTGATCGAATTCGCAGAGGCATTACACCGCCTTTCAATTTTCCATCAGCGCGAATATTAAAGAAATTAGCGAAGCGATCAGCGGTGTCGCTTTTATCTTCAGAGTGGGTTGTCATTAATCGACTCAAATCGCTCTGCGCGGCTATCTGTTCTTGCATTGCCGTTTTCGCTGATGTCGTCGCAATAGATCGACCGAAAAGGCGCGATGCCACCTTCATCCGCTGCCTGGTTTCGTTGGCCTCGGCGCGCTATAGAGGGTCGAATTCATAATGCCCGCGTCTATCCGCCCTCTGATCCACTTCATAAAGCGCGAATCTTTGTCAGCACAACAAATATTAGAAATACTTTACCTTTTTAGGTAATAAAGTGTGATTTCTGCTGGGCTGTACCGGGTCTTCAGGGTACGATTTACGCCGGTTGTGGCATTTTCGGGAAAAATTTCCCGGCAAGGTAATGCGTGGGCTGCGATCGGTAAAAGGTTCGCGGGAGGTTTGACCCCGCGCCGTACGTGTCGACCCTGTCAATCTGAACCACCGCGAAAGCACGTATTTCGTGGGCACCGGTTCAATCGGACATAAGACGTGCGTTCAGAAGCACTGCAGGACGGTTGCTTGATAAGGACTGCGATCAATCGCATTCAGTCCTTCGGCACTGTCCGTCCGAATCTCAGCGAATACAAACTCAGTCTTTTTATCGGGAATTTTCCCGACATTGGAAATCATTCTGTATGGTAAAGCGACGTCAATTTATTGGCTGCCTGACGGCACTCGGCACAAGCGCTCTTTTGAGCGCGTGTGGTGGAGGCGGTTCGGACGGCGGTAGCGGCAATTCCGATGCGTCTAACGCTTCGAATGCCACGAATAAGGCCACGGCACGCGCGAAATCGGCTTCATCGAGCGGCACGGCGATCCCGCCGGCTTCGTCGATTACCGACAACAACGGCGACGTGTGGACGCTCTCCGGAGGCTCGGTCTACCGTAACGGCGCGAAGGCCGGCGATACCTACAACGTCTCGCTCATTCTGTTTTATAGCGGCACCATCTACCACGAAGGAACGGGCGGCCAGTTCTACGGATGGACAGGCTCGGGCTGGGTATCGTGCAACGATCCGCGTCTGGGTGGCACCTCTGCTGATGGCACTTCGCTGCCCACGTCGCCGTACATCATCGACAAGGCCGGCGCGATCTGGACGCTTTCCAATGGCGTGATCTACCGCAACGGCGCGACGGTTGGCAACACGTACAACGTGTCGCTCGTGCTGTGGTACGGCGGCAAGATCTGGCATTGCGGCACGGGTGGCCAGTTCTACGTGAATGCGGACGTCGCCAACCAGTGGCTGCCTTGCAGCGATCCGCGCATTGCGATCGCGGCGCCTGCGGGCATGTTCTACGGCATGAACGGCCACTTCGACTACACGTACACGCCGCAGCAGATCGTATCGATCCTGAAGGGGATGGGCTGCACGAGCTATCGCGTGGGCTGCACGACGGATTCAACGCAGATCAATGCGGTGATCGGCCTCGCACAGTCTTTCCAGTCGGCGGGGATGACGCTGGTCGTGCTGATCAATCAGGGCGTCTACGATGCCAGCGGCAATCTGCTGAATGGCGAATCGGCTGCTTATAGCCAGGGCTATTCGGTGGCGCAGACGATTGCCAATGCGCTGAAGCCCTATGGCGTGACCATCTACGAATGCGGCAACGAGTTGACGCGACAGAATGCGACGGTGAACAACTTCACTTACGCGGGTACCAAGGCGTCCGACTTCAACAACAGCAACTGGCCGGTGATGCGCGGCGTGATGCGCGGGATGATCGACGGCGTGAAGTCGGTGCAGTCGAACGCCAAATGCGGGATCAACTTCTGCGTGGCCGACGTCGGCGCGTCGGATGCGCTGTGGGACGGCATGCAGCCGGACGGCAGCGGCGGCTATCCGACCGTGCGCTGGGACATCACGACGTGGCACAACTACGAGGTGTACGGCGACGCGTTCGATATCGGCACCGACGGTGCAGGTCCCGGCTTCGATCTACCGACCTACTGCAAGGCCCGCTACGGTGTGCCGTTCATCGTCAGCGAATGGAACACCGGGCCGGAGCAGACCGAGACTTATCGCGGGAACTACATCACGACGAAGCTCGGCGAGTTCTATCAGAATCGCAAGACCCACAACATCCAGTCGGTGATGTACTACGTGCTCGATAGCGGCAACGACACGTACGGCATCATGCTCAACGGCACCGCGCTGAATCCGTCGTACAACGCGTTCACGAGCTTCACGTCGGGCAATCCGGACAACTGACGCGCAGCGATGCTCGCTGGTGGTGCGTCAGTTCATGAAAAATTCACTTAATAACGCCCACCAGCGGCCGTAATCAGGCGAGTTGCCCGCATGGCAACGCCGTTGCGCTGTTCCGTGCGCAGCGGCGTACTTTCTCGTAGGCCCGCAATGCGCAAACTCACCATCAAAGCCCGTCTTTTCATCCTGACCGGCGCGGTCGCCGTCGTTGCTCTCGGCATCGGCGCGGCAGGCCTCGTCGGCGTTTCAACCTCGATCGACGCTCTTCAGCAGATGTTCGAAGGGCGCGCCAAAGCGCTGCAGGCGATCTCGACGATCAACGAGCTGGTCGCCGAAGCCAGCTTCTCCGTGAGCGACGCGATTCTCGATCCGTCGGCACAGAAAACCCAGGCGGTGAGCGCGGGCACGTCCGCGCGCATCGAGCAGGCCGACCGGCTCATCGACCAGTATCTCGCCGGCAGCGTGCAGGCTGATGAACGCAAGCGCGCCGATGAATTCACGGCGAACTGGCACACGCTGCGCGACAAGGGGCTGCGTCCGGCGATCCAGCTGCTCGGCGCGAACAATCTGTCCGAAGCGCAATGGGTGCAGACGCAGACCATCGAGCCGATGTCGCGTGCGGTCAGAACCCAGGGCGCGGCGCTACGCAAACTGGAACTCGCGGTTGCGCAATCCGAATACGAGCACGCGCGCCGCAGCGGACGCATGGTCGAATGGCTGGTGGTCGGCTTTATCGCGGGTGGGGTGCTGGTGGTCGCGTTGCTGTGCGTGTCGATGGCGCGCAATCTGTTTCGCGAACTCGGCGGCGAGCCGCACGTCGCTGCGCAAGTGGCGCATCGCGTCGCGGCCGGCGAGTTGTCGGTCGAGGTGCCGCTCGCGCCCGGCGACACCGATAGCGTGCTGTGCGCGATGAAGACGATGCGCGACCGGCTCGCGTCGATCATCGGCGAGATTCGCGATTCGACCGAGACGATCGCCGAAGCGAGCGCCGGCATCGCCACCGGCAACGGCACGCTCGCGAGCCGCACCGAAGAGCACGCGGCAAGCATCCAGCAGACCTCGGCGAGCATGGAGCAGTTGGCGTCGATGGTCAAAGCGAATGCCGGGCATGCGGTCGAGGCACGCAATCTCGCGGGCATCGCATCGTCCAAAGCCGGCGACGGCGACCGCGCCGCGCGCGATGCCGCCGAGCGCATGAGCGCGCTCGCGCAGCGTTCGGCGCGCGTGCGCGAGATTACGTCGGTGATCGAGGGCATCTCGTTCCAGACCAATCTGCTGGCGCTGAACGCGGCGGTGGAGGCGGCGCGCGCCGGCAATCAGGGACGCGGCTTCGCGGTGGTCGCGCAGGAGGTCAGGGCGCTCGCCGAGCGCAGCTCGATCGCCGCGAAGGAAATCGACGTGCTGATCAAGGAGATGACGGCCGAGGTCGACCAGAGCGGCATCGCGGTGCGCTCCGCGGGCGAGACGATCGTCGATCTGCTGGGCTCGGTCAAACGTGTGGTGGAGCTCGTCGATTCGATTGCCGACGCGACGCGCGAGCAGAGTTCGGGCATCGATCAGGTGAACGCGGCGGTCACGGTGATGGATCGCGTGACCCAGCAGAACGCCGCGTTCGTGCAGGAGGGCGCGCAGGCGGCCGGGGCGTTGAAGCTGCAGGCGCAGACGCTGCGCTCGGTGGTGCGCTCGTTTCAGCTCGAGGCGTTGTAAAGCGAAGGCGGCGTAGAGACGGAGATTGCGCAGGCGTGCAGGTTGCCGCTGCACGCCTGCGCGTGCGACGTGTTGCGAGTCGGCGCACGCGATGAACGACTCGCGAAAGCAGGCGCGGGCCGTGCAATGTAAGTGACCTGAAAGCACACCGCAATCGGCCCGTTTCGCTATCGGACCACCTTCAGCAGCCGCCCCGATCTTGCTCTAAACTAGCGCGCCCAACCCACGCCGCCCGCGCGCTACGTCACGTAACGAGCAAGACACGAGCAAGACACCGATGCCCCCAGCCGCCGATCCCGCCGATTCTCCCAACTTCAGCCTGCCGAAACACCCGCCGTTCCAGCGTTTCTGGTGCACCCGCATCCTGTCGTCGCTGTCGTTCCAGATGCTCGCGGTCGCGATGGGCTGGCATGTGTACGCGCTCACGCACAGCGCGTTCGCACTCGGTCTGGTCGGTCTCGCCCAGTTTCTGCCGATGTTTCTGCTGACGCTCGTCGTCGGTCATGTTGCCGATCGTTACGATCGACGCCGCATCGCCGCGATCTGTCAGAGTCTCGAAAGCATTGCCGCGCTGCTGTTCGCGATCGGCACCTTCGGCGGCTGGATCACCGCGCCGGTGATCTATGTGCTGGCCGCCTGTGTCGGCGCGTCGCGCGCGTTCGAATCGCCCGCGGTGTCGTCGCTGCTGCCGGCCGTGGTGCCGCGCGGTCAGTTGCCGAAGGCGACCGCGTGGGCCACTTCCGCGAATCAGACCGCGCAGATCGCGGGCCCCGCGCTCGGCGGTCTGCTCTACGGCATTGGGCCGGGCGCCGCGTATCTGGCGTGCACGCTGTCGTTTGCGGCCGCGGCGATATCCGTGTGGAGTATTCCGCTGCAGATGAAGCCGGCGAGCCGCGTGCCCGTCACGCTCGAATCGATCTTCTCGGGCATCGCGTTCATTCGCCGCGAGCCGGTGATTCTCGGCGCGTTGTCGCTCGATCTGTTCGCGGTGTTGTTCGGCGGCGCGACCGCGCTGCTGCCGATTTTCGCGCGCGACGTGTTGCACGCGGGGCCGATCGGCCTCGGGCTGTTGCGCTCGGGCACCGCGATCGGCGCGCTCGCGGGCACTATCTGGCTCGCGCATTTCCCGCTGCGCAACCGGCCCGGCGCGGCGATGTTCGGCGGCGTGATCGCGTTCGGCATCGCGACGGTCGTGTTCGGGCTGTCGCATCAGTTCATCGTCTCGCTGATCGCGCTGATGGTGCTGGGCGCATCAGACACGATCAGCGTGGTGGTACGGCTGTCGCTCGTCCAGCTTCGTACGCCCGATGAAATGCTTGGCCGCGTCAACGCGGTCAATTCGCTATTCATCGGGACTTCGAATCAATTGGGCGAATTCGAATCGGGGCTGACCGCGGGATGGTGGGGCGCGCAGCCGGCGGTGCTGGTCGGCGGCGTCGCGACGATCGCGATCGCGCTGCTGTGGATGCGGCTGTTCCCGGAGTTGCGCCACACCCGCAAGCTCGAGCGCGACGAGGAACTGGCGAGCGCCTGATTGCTGTAGCGTATGCGCGTATTGGACGCGCGGGGTGCGATAACGGCGCGGCGTATCCCCGCGCGATCCGCGCCGTGCCGCAGACGAGAACCGTCGCCCGTCAAGCCTGCACTCGCGCGACCACCGCTCGCCACGCGGTCCAGCGCACCGTCGCGAGTATCGACGCCGCGACGATCAACCCGCCCCCGACCCACGCGGTCAACGAAATCCGCTCGCCCAACCACAGGCACGCGAACAGTGCGCCGAACGCCGGCTCGCTACCCATCAACAGCGACACGCGCGTCGGACTGCTGCGTTTGATCGCGAAGTTCTGCGCGAAGAACGCGAACAGCGTGCACGCGATGACCAGATACGCGACGTAAGCCCAGAACGCCGGATGGTCATGCCAGGACGGCAACGCCTGCCACTGTCGCGGCGCGAACAGCCACGCCGCGGCCGCGCTGCCCAGCGCGACGACACCCGATTGAACCGCGGTCACCGTCAACGGCGGCACCGTCGAATCGCGCATCACGCGCTTGGTCACGCAGACCGTCAACGCACGCAGCAGCGCGGCCAGCAGGATCAGCGCGTCGCCGGGATTGAGGCTCAACGCGCCGTCGCCGGCGAGCAGCCATGCGCCGAACAGCGACAGCAGCACCGCAATCCATTCGATACGGCTCGGCGCACGCCGCAACAGCCCCCATTCGACGAGCGGCGTCAGCACCACGCACACGCTGATCAGAAACGCGGCATTCGCCGCGCGGGTCATCAGGATGCCGAAGGTTTCGCTCAGCAACGTGGCGAGCAGCAGCAGGCCGACGCCCAGTACGCCGCGCAGCGTGCGGGCATTCGTGCCGCGTAGCGAGCGCAGGCTGGGCGCGAGAAGCGCGAACGTGAGACCGAAGCGCAGCGCGAGCAGGCCGAGCACCGGATAGAACACGAGCGCGCTCTTGACGACGCCGTACGTGGTGCCCCACACGGCCGCGACGCCGAGCAGCATCAGATCGGATAGCAACAGCAGACGTTCGTGTTTCGACATGGCGGCACCTTTGGTGGGGCAGGGCGTGGGAGGGGGAGGAGGCACCTATTGTCGGGTTTTGCGTATGAGAAGATAATCGGGCCGCCGTGCACAGCCTTTATGTTGCCAACGCACAAATACGCGTATGCATGAACGCATGCATGAATGCGCGACCAGCCTGCCGTTTGTGCGCGTTACCGCGAGCCCACGACGATGACCCCGAGCGAACTTTTTGCGTTGTTACCCGACATGGCCGTGTTTGCGCGCGTCGTCGATGCCGGCAATTTTTCGGTGGCCGCGCGGCAGCTGGGTAGCACGCCGTCCACCGTCAGTCGGCAGATCAGGCGGCTCGAAGACGCGCTCGCAACACGCCTGCTCGAACGCTCGACGCGCAGCGTGCGAGTCACCGAATCGGGCGCACAGGTCGCGCGGCTGTGTCGCGACATGCTGAGCGCGGCGTCGGGCGCCGTCGATGCCGCCGGGCAACTGTCCGGCAAGCCGCAAGGCAAGGTCAGCGTGAGTGCGCCGACGCAGTTCGCGCGCGCCGTGATTCATCCGCTGGCGCCGGGTTTTCTGCGCGCGTACGACGAAGTCGACCTGCAGATCCTCTTCACCGATCACGACGTCGACCCGCTCGCGACCGATGTCGATCTGGTGATCCGCCTGACCGAACATCCGCCGCCGGGCCTCGCGGGGCGCCGGCTCGGCACGGTGCGCTGGCTGCTGGCGGCGTCGCCGGCTTATCTGCGCTCGCGCGGCACGCCCGCGCAGCCGCGCGATCTGCGCGAGCACGCGTGCAT
This sequence comes from Paraburkholderia antibiotica, assembly GCF_012927125.1. Lineage (GTDB taxonomy): Bacteria > Pseudomonadota > Gammaproteobacteria > Burkholderiales > Burkholderiaceae > Paraburkholderia > Paraburkholderia antibiotica. Next base: position 75,735 of record NZ_JABBFZ010000026.1, on the reverse strand, counting down.
CTACCTTGGCGAAACCGCCGACGATCACCGCTGGCGGATGCGGCGCGGCACCGAAACGCAGAGCGTCGACGTGAAGGGCCGCTACGTCGCCAACCATGCGGGCGCGCGGCTCGAAGCGGCGCAGCAGGGCTTCGGCATCGCCTGCGTGCCCGAGTTCGCGGCTGCTGCCGCGCTGCGTGACGGCGAGTTGATCGAGGTGCTGCCGGACTGGCAGCTCGACATGCGCGCTTACGTGGGCTCGGTGTGGCTGCTTTATCCGCCGAACCGTTTCTTGCCGCCGAAGGTGCGTGTGTTGATCGACTACCTCGCGGAGCACGTCGGCGATGCGCTTGTCACTGCGTGAGCGGAGAGCGTGCATGAAGCAGGGCACAAAGCACGACGTAAAGCACGGCAAAGCGTGAAGCAAGGCCGGCTACGCACGTAAAATCGCCCGACTGCCAGCATCACGATCGCCACCCACACAACACGGTCGCGACCCATCCATCGCGACGACAAGGAGAACTCTGATGAGCCAGCCCGAGCTGCATCACAGCGCACGCCCCGGCGCGCTCGCCGCGCCGATCGCGGCGACGATCTATCGCGGCGATTCGATCGAGAACACGCATCTCGCGCATGTCGCGGTCGTCGATGCGGATGGCCGTTTGCTGTATTCGTTCGGCGACCCCGCGCGCATGACGCTCGCACGCTCGGCCGCAAAGCCGGCGCAGGCGCTTGCGGTGCTGGAAACCGGCGCGCTCGAACGCTATGGTTTCGACGATGCCGATCTCGCGTTGATGTGCGCGTCGCACAGCAGCGAGCCGCGCCATATCGAACGCACGCGCGGCATGCTCGCGAAAGCGCAGGCAAGCGAGGCGGATATGCGTTGCGGCGGTCATCCGCCATTGTCCGATGCGGTGTACGTCGACTGGATCCGGCGCGGCTTTACGCCGACCGCCGTCTGCAGCAACTGCTCGGGCAAGCACGCGGGCATGCTGGCCGGCGCGCGTTCGCTCGGCGCGGCGTTGGCCGGTTATGAGCTGCCCGAGCATCCATTGCAGGTGCGCGTGAAGCAGACGGTCGCCAGCGTGTGCGATCTACCCGACGACGGCGTGCAATGGGCGATCGACGGCTGCAATCTGCCGACGCCGGCTTTTCCGCTCGATCGGCTTGCGCGTCTGTTCGCGAAGCTTGCGGCGGCACAGGACGAAGCGGACGCGCAAGCATCGGCACTGACGACGCGCACGGCGGCGCTCGCGCGCATCTATCGCGCGATGACGTCGCATCCGGAACTGGTCGGCGGAGAAGGGCGTTTCTGCACGCTGCTGATGCAGGCGTTCGACGGCGCGCTGGTCGGCAAGGTCGGCGCGGACGGCAGCTATGCGATCGGCGTGCGCGCATCGACGCAGACCGCGCGGCTCGGCGCGAAGGGCGCACTCGGTATCGCGCTGAAAATCGAGGACGGCAACCTCGCCGCGCTCTACGCGGTGACCGCCGAACTGCTCGCGTTGCTCGATCTGGGCACGCCGGAACAACGCGCGACGCTCGACGGTTTTCATGCGCCGAAGCGGCTCAATACGATGGGCGTCGAGATTGGTCGGATGGACTTTTCGATCGAACTGGCCGCGCATCGTTGAGGGGTGGGGCGGCGCGAGTGATGGGCGGCGGCTGACCTACGCCGCCGCGCTCGCCGAACTACGCAGTCGCCGCCTTAACCTGCGCGACACCCAGCGCACTGCGGATCGCATTGGCCAACTCGGCCGCCGCGAACTTCGCGACATAACCGTTCGCGCCCGCGTTCTTCACGTGCGCCTCGTTCGCCGCGCCCGTCAGCGACGAATGGATGATCACCGGAATATCGCGCGTGCGTTCGTCGGCCTTGATCTGACGCGTCAGCATGAAGCCGTCCATCTCCGGCATCTCCAGATCGGTGAGCACCAGCGCGATGCTGTCCTTCGCGCGCGTGCCGTTCTGCTGCGCGTCGCGCGCGACCTGTTGCAGCGTGGTCCACGCTTCCTCGCCGGTCTTCGTCATGATGAAGTCCGCGCCGATCGCGGTCAGCGCCTGCTCGATCAGCTTGCGCGCGAAGCCGGAGTCGTCGGCGGCGAGAATCTTCGCGCCGCGACGGATGCCGAGCGCTTCGCCGACCGAGGCCGGATCGACGCTCGGATGCTGCGACGGAAACACGTCGCGCAACACCTGCTCGACGTCGATCACCTGCGCGAGCCGCGAGTCGCCGGTATTGCCGTCGATGCGCGCGATGCTGGTGACGAGCTTGCCGCCCGCCGAGCCATCGGCCGACAGCACCTGATTCCATTCGAGCCGCACGATGTCGTCGACTTCCTCGACCGCGAAGGCCTGGGTCGAACGCGCGAACTCGGTGACGAGCAGGATGTTCAGGCCGCGCGTGGGTTCGCAACCCATCAGGCGCGGCAGATCGATCACCGGAATGATCTGGCCGCGAATGTCGACTGCGCCCATCACGAATGGCGATGAACCGGCGATCGGCGTGACCGGCGGCATCGTCGAGATTTCGCGCACCTTGAACACGTTGATCCCGTACAGCTCATGCGCGTCGCTGCCGGGCACGCAGCCGAGGCGGTATAGCAGCAATTCGAACTTGTTGGAGCTCGTGAGGTTGCTGCGCTCGGTGTTGTCTGCCATCGGAATCGTTCTCCAGGGGTGCGATGCTTATCGCGTGTCGGTGCGTGGGTGCGCCATGCAGGTCATTCATTCGCCCTGGCGCGTGGCTTGTCTCCGGGTTATCGGCGGCGCTAGCGAAAAATTCAGCGTCTGGCAGCGATTTCGCGCGGCACTCATGGTTTGCACGCATGCACAGCAAAGCCTGCAAATGCAGCGCTTTCCTATGAAGGTTACCTAAGGTTACAGAAGCGACAGCAGCGTTTCACCTGCCGCGACAGGTCGCTTCTAGAATCGGCAGCGATAAAAGCGTGGCGCCCCGGTTTCATTCGCAAGCCGCCTGCAATCTCGCCTGCAATTCACTTGCAAGCTTTCGCGCAGCGCTTTATTTGCGGCGCACACGTGTCCTTCGTTTCGCTGCCACCTCAAGGAGAACGTATGATCCGCCTGTCTTCCGTCCCCCTCGCCAGAATCGCCGCCGCCGCAAGCGTTTGCGGACTGCTAACGGTCGCTTCGGTGGCCAGCGCGCAAACTGCCGCTCCCGCTGCTTCCACCGATCCGGTTCGTCTGCATGCGGCCGATCAGACCTTCATCGCCGCCGGCACCCAGGCGGTCGCGACGCAGCGCGATGCCGCGCGTATCGCGAGCGCACGTTCCACCGATCGCGACCTGAAGGCGTTTGCCGAACGCGTGTCGAACGACGACGCGAAGATCACCGACGCATTGCGCGCGGCCAGCCAGCGTGGTGTCGACGTGCCGAAGAACGACCCCGACGCGGCCGTGCTCGCGAGCATCAACAATCTGCGTGGCGCGGACTTCGACAAGACCTATATCGAGCAGGTCGCGCTCGCCGGCGAACAGAAAGCGCTGTCCGCATTCCAGGCTGAAATCGCATCGGGTCGCGACGAGCAGTTGAAGGATGCGGCGAAGAAGGCATTGCCGACGATCCAGCAGCACTACGCGATGGCGCAGGATCTCGCGAAGCGCAAGCATCTGGCTGTCGCCGCGCAGTAAGCGGGGTTAGGTTCGCTACGCGCCGGGGTGATGCGGGTCATTCCGGTTGCGTGGTGAGTACTTATCGACTCGACACACCGCGCGCGATTCTCTTCGCGCAACAGCGCTCGTTCGCGGGTGGCCTTTTCGGCGATAATCGAACGCCTGTTCCGGTCGCCCGCACGTCTTGCATGTATTGGATCTAGTGCGCTCCTTATGCGCATGTGCGGCGCGGCTGTCCCGACGATCGTTCCCGCCTTCCATTGACATCCCGCATGAACAAGCCCGGCAATCTGCCGCAACAGTTGGACCGTCTGTTTCGACATGCCGTCGCGCTTCAGCAGAATGGCGCATGGGTCGAAGCAGAAGAGCTCTATCGCGAGATTCTCGAACTCAAGCCCAAACATGCGGACGCGTTGCGCTTGCTCGGCGAGCTCGCGTTGCAGACCGGCCGCGTGCAGGAAGGCATGGAGCTATTGAAGAAAGCGCTGGCGGTCAATGCGAAACAGCCGGCCGTGCATTCGAATCTGGCTTATGCATTGAACGCATTGCAGCGCCCCGACGAGGCGCTCGCCAGTGCCGATCGCGCGCTCGCGATGCAGCCGAAATTCGCCGACGCGTTGAACAATCGTGGCAATGCGCAGGCCGCGCTGAACCGTCCGCTCGATGCACTCGCGAGCTTCGAGCGCGCATTGGCGCTCGCGCCGGAATTCGCGGCGGCCTGGAATAATCGCGCGTGCGTGTTGCGCGATCTTGGCCGTTACGCGGATACGCTCGATAGCTGCGACCAGGCGCTCGCGTTGCAGCCGAATTATCCCGATGCGTGGAGCAATCGCGGCAATGCGCTCGGCGATCTGAATGAGCCGCTGGAAGCGGAGCGCTGCTATCGACGCGCGCTGGAACTCGCGCCTGGGTTCGTCGATGCATGGAATAACCTCGGACTCGCGCAGGTCGATCTCGATCGACGCGAAGAGGCGCTGTCGAGCTACGAACGGGCACTGGCGTTGCATCCCGAGTCGGCGGAAGCGCACTGGAATCAGGCGCTGTGTCTGTTGCAGATGGGACGCTTCGAGGCCGGCTGGCGCGAGTACGAATGGCGCTGGGAGCGCAACCGCATCCGTGCCGGCAAGCGCGAATTCGCGCAGCCGCTATGGCGCGGCGATTTTTCGCTCGACGGCAAGACGATCCTGTTGCATGCGGAGCAGGGCCTTGGTGACACGCTGCAGTTTTGCCGCTATGCGCCGCTCGTTGCGAAGCTTGGCGCGAAGGTCGTGCTCGAAGTGCCGCGCGCATTGATGCGACTGCTGTCGACGCTCGATGGTGTCGATCAGTTGATCGAAGCAGGGCAGCCGTTGCCGTCGTTCGATTGTCATTGTCCGTTGCTGAGCTTGCCGCTCGCGTTCGGGACGAACGAGACGAGTATTCCGGCGCAGACGCCTTATCTGTTTGCGGATGCTGAGGCCGTGGCGGAGTGGGGTGAGCGGATCGAATGCGATGCGAGCGAAGAGGCGAGTGAAGATGCAGGCGAAGATGCCAACGCTGAGGCAACGGCAAACGCAAAGTCCCGGGCGGGAGGGCCGCTGAAAGTCGGTCTCGTATGGGCCGGCGAAAACCGCGCGCACATCGCCGAGCTGCGCAAGATCGACGCGCGTCGCTCGCTCGCCTTCGAGTGTTTCGCCCCGCTTCTCGATGTGCCGAACGTGCGCTTTTTCAGCGTGCAAAAGGGCGCGGCTTCGACGCAACTGGCAGACAGCACATTCCGCGAGCGCGTCGCCGATTACACCGACCTGCTGCACGACTTCGCCGACACTGCCGCGCTTGTTGCCAATCTCGATCTGGTGATTTCAGTCGATACGTCCACCGCGCATCTGGCCGGCGCGCTCGACAGGCCGGTCTGGATCCTGAACCGCTTCGATACCTGCTGGCGCTGGCTGCTCGAACGCAGCGACACGCCGTGGTATCCGAGTGCGCGGCTGTTCCGGCAGCCGGCGCTTGGTGATTGGGACAGCGTGTTGGGGGACGTGCGGGAGGCGTTGAGTGCGTTGTCTGTGCGGGATGTGTAGGCCAACGTTGAAGGGGAGCGATGGCGGGCCTCATATGGCCGCACGGATCTTCGCTGCATGGGAGCGGGGCCTGTCGTCGAGTTTGATTCGCATCGAATGCGTCAGGCATGGCTTGACGCATTCGATGCACGGCTGATGTTTCGCTTCTCACGCTGCCGGCTTCTCCCTTTCATACCGTTCAAGTCCCTTTGTTGACAGTCTTCCATGATGTTGCCGGGGTTCATCACGCGTCGCTCGATGCGTGCTCCGACCCGCTGTCAGCGGAACCTGCGACATTCGCGACCCGATTTGGGGATGCGTTCTTCTGCAGAGCGCGATGCGGCCCGTGATATGCCGTGATACGTATATCGGCTGATCCGACCAGCACAGGGCAGCAAATGGCGATTGATTTCAAGGTTGGCACCAACCGGAACTGCACGTTCTACACGAGGCAGGAATATCGCGGGAATCCGTTAAGCGAAGAGGCGCGCTCCGGACGCCAGCTTATTACTTCGGCAAGCTCATCGGACCTGACCCGCGATAGCCGTCAGTTGGCGCGGCTGCTCCAGTTCTTGCGCGGCGCGCTGGTTCGCGCGTCCCGGCGACGTGCTGCCTGATGGGACTATCGCCACACCAGTGTCGACGCCGCCTGGTGATGCGCAATCGTTCGAGTACATAGAGAGTGCGCCGCTCGGTGACGCGCAGGATCTGGCAGCACGCGGCGTTAGCGAGGCAGACGAGGCTGAATGCTACGCTGGCTATGAAGTGGATATGGAGCAGTGCCAGGTCGCGCGTGCGCTGTATGCAGACTCCCGCACTTACTCGCTGTGCACACAGCGCGCATTTGAGACATTCCAGCAATGCAGAGGATACTGATATGACGAAGCCTCCACGAGCCAGCATCGTTTTTTATGATGAAGACACGCAACAACTGAAGATGTGCACGGTAGTGCGCTCACGTGTTCAGGCGGTCATTGACCGGGCGACGGCTGTCACCATTCCGCCCGATGCGCCAGAGCACTCGGAAAAATCATTGACGGACGAAGATGCCCGCAAACTTGGCGGCATGCTGATGCTATTGCAGGGATTTTCCAATCCCCAGCTACGTGAGCGGCTTCAAATTACGACGGAAGCGCCGATGGACTGGAACCCGTCCCTACCTTCGGGCGATTGATGTCGTTCGTTGACATAATTCGCGATCGGCTTCGGAGACGCGCTCTTTGACACAGCACCCATTAGCATTCGCTTCGTTCGCAATCGCAGGCGACACGATCCAGCCCGCATACTGGACAAATTATTTCGGTGTTTCGCCCCATATCGCCCTCATATCGCCCTCATATCGCGGTTACCAGGGGATATCCGATCAACGACCCGACCGGACAAAATCGCCAACTAACGAGGCGCACTGGCGTGTGGTCCATCAACAGTGAAAATGCGGTACGCAGCGATCATCTGGAACCGCATCTGCGTTACCTCGTCCAGTTGCTGGCGCTGCCACGTCCAGACCTGAAGGCGCGTCTGGAAAGCGCCAGCGCCAAAGTCCGATTCTTCTGCTACTGGGTGAATGAAAGCGGTGATCGCGTGCCTGATGTACCCGCGGACATCGTCGCACTGATTGAGTCGATCGGCGGCACGGTGGAAATTGACGAATACCGATGAAGCAAAGGCGTCTGCGTCGAAGGCTTGGCGAAGTTGACGCGATACCTGAACCGCATCGCAACAACCCTCCACCTCGCTCACCCCCGCCCAAATCCCGCCCGAATCGCACCTTCCCGCCGACGCGTTTTCCCGGACGCGCGTAGACTGAACGTCCGTTTATCGACGGCAATGCCACGGAGATTATTCAATGGAATACAGACATCTGGGTGCATCGGGTTTCAAGGTGCCGGTGCTGAGTTTCGGCACGGGTACGTTCGGCGGCAAGGGCGAGTTTTTTCAGGCGTGGGGTGAGACCGACGTCGCCGAGGCGCGGCGTCTGATCGACATCTGTCTGGACGCGGGCGTCACGATGTTCGACACCGCCGACATCTATTCGCGCGGCGCGTCCGAGTCGGTGCTCGGCGAGGCGCTGAAGGGCAAGCGCGATCAGGCGATCATCTCGACCAAGGCGACCTTCCGCTTCGACGACGGACCGAACAACGTCGGCTCGTCGCGCTTCCATCTGATCCAGTCGGTCGACGCGGCGCTCAAGCGTCTGCAAACCGATTACATCGATCTGTTCCAGTTGCACGGCTTCGATGCGAAAACGCCCGTCGCGGAAGTGCTGTCGACGCTCGACGACCTCGTGCGCGCGGGCAAGATCCGCTATATCGGCGTGTCGAATTTTTCCGGCTGGCATCTGATGAAGTCGCTCGACGTCGCGGACCGCTACGGCTATCCGCGCTACGTCGCGAATCAGACTTACTACTCGCTGGTCGGCCGCGATTACGAATGGGAGCTGATGCCGCTCGGCGTCGATCAGGGCGTCGGCGCGGTGGTGTGGAGTCCGCTCGGTTGGGGGCGCCTGACCGGCAAGCTCAAGCGCGGCCAGCCGCTGCCGCAAACGAGCCGTCTGCACAAGACCGCCGACATGGGTCCGCCAGTGCCCGACGAGTATCTGTTCCGCGTGCTCGACGCGCTCGACGAAGTCGCCGCCGAAACCGGCAAGACCGTGCCGCAGATCGCGTTGAACTGGCTGCTGCAACGCCCGACGGTGTCGACGGTGCTGATCGGCGCGCGCAATGAGGAGCAGTTGCGGCAGAACCTCGGCGCGGTCGGCTGGAATCTGACGCCGGAACAGGTCGCGACGCTCGATGCCGCGAGCGCGACGCGGCCCGCGTATCCGTACTGGCATCAGGAAGGGTTTGAGGAGCGCAATCCGAAGGCGGTTTGAATGATGCCGCTGTGCAGTGCTGAGATGTAGCGGCGCAGATTGTGAGAAAGCTGGCTGCTATTGGAAAACAGAACGCCCGGGAAACCGGGCGTTCTGTTTGGTGTGGTGTTCGGAAGCGCCGCTGCGCAGCACCATGTCAGGCGGTTGCTGATCCTGACGCGACTTGCATCGCGCCTGGTCGCGGACATTGAACAGTCATGTCATTGCTGCATGACTATCGACGCGGCTTTTTCGCGCCTGCTCCAATTGCACCGCCTATTGCCGCTCCCAGACTCAACCACAGACCCATGTTTTCAGTCGCTGCACCCACCGCAGTGCCGACAGCGATACCGATTGCCAGCCACCTTCCCATTCCGTGTCTCTCATACAGGGTTATCGTGCCCAGGACATTAACACGCTCGCCCGGACGATGAACGGCCGGTCGGTTCGTTGATTGCCGCGATGAATACCGCGACCGGTTAGACAAGCCCGCGCCGCGCCACATTGTTAGCGATGCTTCAGATGAACTTAACACCCCTGTTCCAACCGCCACGCCTGCATATAAACTGCTCGACAACTCACCACCTCAAACCCTATCGCGTCGCACCATGTCGCGGCCGATAACGGAGAAACACGGAGAAACGACATGCGCCTCGATGACGAAGCAGAAAGCCAGAATGTGGAAGACCGCCGAGGCGGGGGAGGCGGCAGAATGCGGGTGGGCGGTGGCATCGGTATCGGGACGATTGTCATCGCGTTGGCCGCATCGTATTTCTTCGGTATCAATCCGATGACGATCATCAACGGCGCGCAGGTGCTGCAAGGCAGCGCGCCGCAAAGCCAGGCGCAGGCGCCGGTGCAGGGCAATGCCCAGCCCGTCGAAGATGCCGGCAGCCACTTCGTGCGTCGCGTGCTCGGCAACACCGAACGCACCTGGCAACACATCTTCCGCACCCAGTTCAATCAGGACTATCCGGCGCCCAAGCTCGTGCTTTTTACCGACGCCACGCCGACCGCATGCGGCACCGGCCAGTCCGCGATGGGCCCGTTCTACTGCCCGTCCGATCGCACGGTGTATATCGACCTGTCGTTCTACCGCGAATTGCGGGACCGCTTCGGCGCGAGCGGCGACTTCGCGCAGGCGTATGTGATCGCGCACGAGGTCGGGCATCACGTACAGAACGTCATCGGAATCTCCGACAAGTTCGACGCCGCGCGGGCGCGCATGTCGCAGGCGCAGGCCAATGCGTTGTCCGTGCGCCTCGAATTGCAGGCGGATTGCCTCGCGGGCGTATGGGCGGCGGTTGCGCAGCAGTTGAATACCAAGCTGATGGAGCCGGGCGACTTCGAGCAGGGTCTTAACGCCGCCGGCGCGATCGGCGACGACCGGCTGCAGCGGCAAGCGCAAGGACGCGTGGTGCCCGAAGCTTTCACGCACGGCACCAGCGAGCAGCGTCAGCGTTGGCTGCGGCGCGGCATGACGACCGGCGATATCCGCCAGTGCGATACGTTCTCCGCGCAATCGTTGTGACCGTCATTAACGTTTTGTCGAACGGATCAATCCGATCGATGGGGCGTCGCCGCATCGGCCGCTGAGGCTGACAGCGGCAACGGTCCCCGATAGTCTCCGACGGCAGCGCCGCTGTCGTCGGGGACCTCACGCTCCAGGCGCAGTAGGGAAGTACGACCGTACCCCGAGGCCTCAAGCCAACCCGCCATTCGCCCGCAACACCTGCCCGTTCACCCAGCCCGCATCCGGGCCGACCAGAAACGCGACCACGCCCGCTACGTCGTCCGGTTCGCCGAGCCGTTGCAGCGGTGGCATCTTCGCGAAGGTCTCGATCTGCTCGTCGGTCTTGCCGTCGAGGAACAGCGCGGTCGCGATCGGTCCCGGCGCCACCGCGTTGACCGTGATGTTGCGGCCGCGCAGTTCTTTCGCGAACACCCGCGTGAATGCTTCGACGGCCGCCTTGGTCGCCGTGTAGATGCCATAGCCCGGCAGGTTCAGCGCGAGCACCGAAGTCGAAAAATTAACGATGCGCGCGCCGTCGTTGATCCGCGCAGCCGCCTCGCGCAGCGTGTTGAAGGTGCCGCGCACGTTGATGTCGAAGGTCTGGTCGTAGAGCGCGTCGGGCGTGTCGGCGATCGGCGTCGGCTTCATCACGCCGGCGTTGTTGACCAGCACGTCCACTTTGCCGAGTTCCCGTTCGGTGATGTCGAACAGGCGGCGCACGTCGTCGGGCTTCGACACGTCTGCCTTGATCGCGACCGCCCGGCCGCCGGCTTCGCGGATCGCGGCGACGAGCGCATCGGCTTCGCCCGCGCTCGACGCATAGTTGATCGCGACCGCGAAGCCGTCCTTCGCGAGCCGCTGCGCGATGGCCGTGCCGATGCCGCGTGATGCGCCGGTGACGATGGCGACTTTCGATTGTTGGTTCGTGTTCATGATTCGTTTTCCTCGAAGAAGGGGATGAGTGGGTGAGCTGAATCATGGACGCTTTCGGCTCCGAGATAATCGGGTTAGACTGGCCATCATCATTCCATTTGTTTTAATAATCCATCGCCATGGACCGTTTCGAGGAAATGCGCGTGTTCGTGCGAATCGCCGAGCGGCAGAGCTTCACGCGCGCCTCGGACGATCTGCGCATTCCGCGCGCGACCGTCACCAATCTGATGAAGCGTATGGAGGAGCGGCTCGGCGCGCGCCTGCTCGAACGTACCACGCGCACGGTGCGACTCACGCCCGATGGCGAAGCCTATTACCGCCGCTGCGTGCGTCTGATCGCCGACATGGAGGAGGCCGAGGGCTCGTTTTCGAATCTGGCGCCGAAGGGGCAGTTGCGCGTGAACGTGCAGGGCACGCTCGCGCGGCATTTCGTGGTGCCCGCGCTGCCGGCGTTTCTGGAGCGCTTTCCCGGCATCGAACTGATGATCGGCGAGGACGACCGGCTCGTCGATCTGGTGCGCGAGGGGATCGACTGCGTGCTGCGCGCGGGCGTGCTGCAGGATTCGTCGATGGTCGGGCGGCGCGTCGCGTTGTTGCAGCAGGTCACGGTCGCGAGTCCGGCCTATCTGGCCGCGTACGGCGAGCCGGCCGAGCCGGCGGAGTTGGCCGGGTTGTCCGCGCATCGGGCGGTCAACTACATCTCGAGCGCGACCGGCAAGCCGGTGCCGCTCGAATTTCGCGTCGACGGGCGCGATATCGCGCTGGTGCTGCCGTCGGCGGTGTCGGTGAGCGGCGCCGATCTGTACGCGGGGGCGGCGATCGCCGGGCTCGGCATCGTGCAGGTGCCGCGTTATCGCGTGGAGGGCGAGCTGGCGACGGGGCGGCTGCGGGTGATTCTCGCGAACTATCCGCCGCCGCCGATGCCGGTGTCGGTGCTGTATCCGCAGAACCGGCAGTTGTCGTCGCGGGTGCGCGTGTTCGCGCAGTGGCTGCGGGAGATTTTCGAGGCGGTCGGTTGAGAGGCGCGTTCAGGCGGACGGCGCGGCGGGCCGCCGCCGCGCCGGCGGCTCCGTGTGAGCGTCCGGCCGCGCCGCGTCGCCCGCGTCGCGCAGATACTCGATAAACCGATCCGCCACCGGCTCCGTATCGCCGGCCCGCCGCAGCAGCAACACTTCCGACAACAGCGTCTCGCCCTGCAACGGCACGAAGCACACGCGCGGATCGCTGATCTGCCGCAGCGTGTACGGCACCAGCGCGACGCCCATGCCGAAGCCGACCATCGTGACGACGGTCTGCCACAGCCGCGCCTCATGACGGATCAACGGACTGAAACCGGCGCTCACGCACTGCGCGATGATCAGGTCGTGATAATGCGGCGACACCGTGCGCGGAAACAGGATGAACGGCTCCTGCGCGAGCGCGCGCAGATCGACCTTGCGCTTGCGCGCGAGCGGGTGATCGACCGGCAGGCAGCACAGGAAGGGCTCGGAAAACATCGTCGTCGAAAGCACGTCCGACGGGAAATTGCCCCAATGCGCGTAGCCCATGTCGATCTGCATGCGCTGGATCGCGTGCACCTGCTCGCTGGTGTTCATCTCCTTCAGCACGATTTCGACGCCCGGATGATCGGCCTCGAAACGGCTGACCGCCTGCGGCATGCCGCGATACAGCATCGAGTTCACGAAGCCGATCCGCAGCCGGCCGGCGAGGCCATGCGCCGAGCGCACCGTGATGCGCTCGGCCTCGCTCGCCTGCAGCAGCAGCCGGTACGCTTCGCCGAGCAGCGCCTGACCCGCGTTGGTCAGCGCGACCGATTTGTTGGTGCGTGCGAGCAGTTGCACGCCGAGCTGCTCCTCGAACTTGCGGATGTCGAAACTGAGCGCCGGCTGCGAAATGAACAGCCGCTTCGCCGCGCGGCCGAAATGCAGTTCCTCGGCGACCGCCACGAAATAGCGCAATTGCTTCAGATCCATCGGCGTCTCCAGATCGTTATCGATAAGCTGTGTCTATCGTACCGGATATAAGTTGTATTAGACGATTATCGTAGCCGCTTCTATGCTGCCTTCCACAACGCCACCTGTGCGGTGGAACTGGAGACAAGCATGAGCGAAATCGTCGAACAGCCGGTCCACGGCTCGTCTAACATCCCCGATAGCCGCGGCATCAACTTCTTTTCCAGCGATCCCGAACTCGCGCGCCTCCTGAGGCTCCATCTCGGCGACACGCTTTACCAGGAACTCGAAAGCCAGTTCGTCTCGCTCGGCCAGCGCGCCTCCGACGAACTCGACCTGTGGGCGCTTTCCGCCGACAAAAACCCGCCGACGCTCAGCCACCGTACGCGGCGCGGCGAAGCGCTGCAAAGCATCGACAAGCATCCCGACTACGTCGCGCTCGAACGCGTCGCCTATGCGGAGCTCGGCCTCGCGTCGATGAGCCACGCCACGCGCGACGGCAAAACGACGCCGCCGCCGCTCGTCAAATACGCGCTGACGTTCCTGTTCGTGCAGGCCGAATTCGGTCTGTGCTGCCCGGTCAGCATGACCGACTCGCTGACGCGCACGTTGCGTAAATTCGGCGCGCCGGAACTGGTCGCGCGTTTCCTGCCAATGCTCGCATCGCGCGATTTCGACACGCTGTATCAGGGCGCGATGTTCATGACCGAGCAGGCGGCGGGCTCCGACGTCGCGCGCATCGCGACGCGCGCCGCGCTCGACACCGACGCGCAGGGCGAACAGCAATGGCGTCTGTACGGCGACAAATGGTTCTGCTCGAACGCCGACGCCGATCTCGCGATGGTGCTCGCGCGTCCCGACGGCGCGCCGGACGGCATCCACGGCCTGGGTCTGTTCCTGCTGCCGAAGACGCTGCCGGACGGCACGCGCAACAGCTACCGGATCATTCGTCTGAAGGACAAGCTCGGCAGTCGCTCGATGGCGAGCGGCGAGATCGTGCTCGAAGGCGCGGTCGCCTATCTGATCGGCGAGGTGGGGCGCGGCTTTCACCAGATGGCCGACATGATCAACATGTCGCGGCTGTCGAACGGCGTGCGCGCGGCGGGCCTGATGCGCCGCTCGCTGACCGAGGCGCTGCACATCGCGCGCAATCGCGAAGCGTTCGGCCGCAAGCTGATCACGATGCCGCTGATGCAGCGCCAGCTCGTCAAGATGATGCTGCCGGCCGAACAGGCGCGCTCGATGTTCATGCGCATCGCGCTGTTGCTGCAGCAGGCCGACACGGGCGATCGTCACGCGGCAAAGTGCGTGCGCATCCTCACGCCGCTGATCAAATTCCGCGCATGCCGCGACGCGCGCCGCGTGACCGGCGATGCGATGGAAGTGCGCGGCGGCACCGGCTATATCGAAGAATGGAGCGACGCGCGGCTCGTGCGCGACGCGCATCTCGGCTCGATCTGGGAAGGCACCAGCAATATCGTCGCGCTGGATATCGCGCGGGCCGCGAAGCGTGATGGCGCGCTCGAACCGCTGCGCGGCTATCTGCACGACCTGCTCGGCACGTCCGGCTTGCCGGCCGAAAGTCTTGCGATACTGCGCTGGGCGCTGACACGCGCGTGCGACGCGCTCGCCGGCGTCGCCGACGCGGGCCGCGACGAATGGGTGCGTCAGGCGGGCTCCGGGCTTTACCACGCGACCACCGCCGTGCTGATGGCTTGCGAAGGCGCGCGCCTCGGCCCCGACTATCGCCGTCTCGCGCTCGCGCATCTGGTGGTGCGGCACAAGCTGCTGCCGTCCGATCCGCTCGATCTGCGCGGCGCGGAAGACGAAATCGACGTGATCGACGCGCTCGTCAACGATCGTCCGGTCACGCTGGAGCAGGCGCTGCGAGTGCTGCCGGCCGGAGGCGCGCAATGAGCGCCGCCATCCAGCAAGAGCAGCATCAAGGTCAAGCTCGCAGCGACGGCTGTCACGGCGCGCTGCAAGGCGTCAAGGTGGTCGATCTGAGCCGCGTGCTCGGCGGTCCGTACTGCACGCAGGCGCTCGCCGATCACGGCGCGCAGGTGATCAAGCTCGAACCGCCCGACGGCGACGAAACCCGCGGCTGGGGCCCGCCGTTCTACGGCGACACCGCGTGGTATTTCGCCGGCGTGAATCGCAACAAACAGGGCATCGCGGTCGATCTGTCGTGCGACGAGGGCCGCGAGATTCTGTGGAAGCTGCTCGAAGACGCCGACGTGCTGGTCGAAAACTTCAAGCCCGGCACGCTGAAGCGCTGGGGCATGGATTACGACGACGTGTTGCGCGAGCGCTTTCCGAAGCTGATCCATTGCGCGGTGTCGGGCTTCGGTCCGGACGGTCCGCTCGGCGGCCTGCCCGGTTACGACGCGGCGATCCAGGCGATGACCGGCCTGATGAGCGTGAATGGCGAGCACGACGGGCCGGCGACGCGCGTCGGCTTGCCGGTCGTCGATATGGTCACCGGTTTGAACGCGCTTGCCGGCATCCTGCTCGCGCTGGCCGAGCGCACGAAGAGCGGCCGCGGCCAGTCGATCGACATCTCGCTGTACGACTGCGGCGTGTCGCTGCTGCATCCGCATCTGCCGAATTACTTCGGCTCGGGCCGCACGCCGCAACGCACCGGTAACGCGCATCCGAACATCACGCCGTACGACAGCTATCGCACCGCGACCTCGCCGATCTTTCTGGCGGTCGGCAACGACCGGCAGTTCGCGAAGCTGTGCGGGCATCTGGGGGCGCCGGCACTCGCCGAGGATCCGCGTTTCGCCGACAACCGCAGCCGCTGCGGGCATCGCGAGCCGCTGAAGGCCGAGCTCGAACGCCTGCTCGCGCAACACGACTGCGAGCCGCTCGCGCAGCAGCTGATCCGGCTCGGCGTGCCGTGCGGCCCGGTGCAGACCGTCGACGTGGTCGCGCGTCATCCGCATACGCTGCATCGCCGCATGGTGATCGAGATGGGCGAGTATCGCGGCACCGCGTCGCCGATCAAGCTGTCGCGCACGCCGGCCACCTATCGCAGCGCACCACCGACGCTCGGCGCCGACACGCGCGAGGTGCTCGACGCGCTCGGTATCGATGCGTCGACGCAGCAGCGTCTGTTCGAAGCCGGCGTGCTGAAGTCCGCTGCTTCGCAGCCCGAAGCAATGGTGGAGGCCGCGCCGGAAACCACGGCTGAAGCGGAGGCGCTCAAGACCTGACGCTGCATTGCTGCACCCGCGGCCATTTTTCAGGCGACGGCACACAGAGGCTGCGCCACCTCACGTAGCACCCCATAAAGCAGTACCCAGGAGACAAGTCATGCATCGCGAGCCAGACGAACCCGCCGTCACCCGGCAACCTACGCGCGCGGCGGCCGCCGCGTTTGTCGGCACCACCATCGAGTGGTACGACTTTTATATCTACGCCACCGCGTCCGCGCTGATTTTCGGCAAGCTGTTCTTCCCCGGTAGCGATCCGTTCTTCGCGACGCTCGCGTCGTTCGGCACCTTCGCGGTCGGCTTCTTCGCGCGGCCGTTCGGCGGTCTCGTGTTCGGCCACCTTGGCGATCGCATCGGCCGCAAGAAGGCGCTGGTCGCGACGCTCGTGATCATGGGCGTCGGCACGGTCGGCATCGGTTTTCTGCCGACCTATGCGAGTGCCGGCGTGATGGCGCCGGTGCTGCTGGTGCTGCTGCGCGTCGCGCAGGGCATCGCGATCGGCGGCGAGTGGGGCGGCGCGGTGCTGATGGCGAGCGAGCACGCGCCGAGCAACAAGCGCACGTTCTTCGCGTCGTTCGCGCAGCTTGGCAGCCCGGCGGGTCTGATCCTGTCGCTGCTCGCGTTTCGCGCGGTCGCGTCGATGGACAAGGACGCGTTTCTCGACTGGGGCTGGCGCCTGCCGTTTCTCGCCAGCGCGGTGCTGCTGCTGGTCGGTCTCGCGATCCGCGCGGGCGTCAGCGAGTCGCCGGAATTCGCGGCGGTGAAGGAACAGCGTCGCGTCGCGACGCTGCCGATCGCCGAAGTGGTGCGCGACGCGTGGCGCACCGTGCTGCTGTGTCTCGGCGCGAACGTGATCGGCGTGGCCGGCGCGTGGTTCGTCAACACCTTCATGCTCAATTACACGACGCAGACGCTTGGCCTCGACCGTTCGCTGATTCTCGATTGCCTGTTCGTCGTCGCGTTCATCCAGCTGTTCACGCAGCTCGGCTCGGGCTGGTTCGCGCAGCGCATTGGCACCGGACGCTTCCTGAAGGGCGCGGCCGCGCTCGCGATGCTGTCGCCGTATCCGATGTTCGCTCTGGTGTCGACCGGGCGGCCGGTGGCGATCGTGATCGGCATCGCGCTCGCGGTGATGTGCATGTCGAGCTCGTATGCGGTGATGGCGGGCTTCATGTCGACCGCCTTTCCGGTGCGCGTGCGGTATTCGGCGATTTCGCTGTCGTACCAGGTGTGCGCGGCGCTGGCCGGCGGTTTGACGCCGCTGATCGGCGCGTTGCTCGCGCATCGGTATCCGGGCGCGTGGTGGCCGCTCGCGGTGTTTTATACGTGCCTCGCGGGGGTGTCGCTGGTGTGCATCGGCACGCTCGAGCGACGCAAGCGCGATCTCGCGCCGGGCGTGGCCGAGGCGGCTTGAGGCTGGTCGCGTTGGGGGCTGGTCGCGATGGACGGCCACCACGTGGGCGGCCCGGCGGGATTCGGTGAATCGCGCCGGGCGGCTGCGAGCGGCAGCTTGCCGATGGTTGTGAAAGCGGCGGGGCGGCGTGGGCTGTCCGCGCCGCTTTTGCTTTTGGGGGCGCCTGTTCCTGGGGCGCGATGCGGCTTACGTGTCGCCGGTGCCGGCAGGCTTTTGGGGCTACGCCGCCGAGTTGCCGCAGAGCCGGTAAGCAGAACGCCACGCATCGCCCGCTCAAGCAATGCCCCTGCCGCTCTGCGCCCGACACGCGCGATCCACGTCCCCGATTTCTCTTCAAATCGCCTTGATGCAGGCTATTTTCGTGGTTAACCCCACGACATACTGGCGCCACATAATGTCATCCTCAAGCGCGCGGAAAGCCATCCGTTAATCAGGGGTGGCCCGACAAAACGACGGGGAGAATTGACCATGAATCGCTTTCGTTCGCTGGGTGTGGCGACCGGCGCGGCGCAGTTCGCCAGCGCCGACATCCTCAGCCGGATGAGCGCGGCGTCGCGCCGGCCCGGCGCCGAGCGCCCCTTCGATCTGCTGCTCGAGCCGCGCACGTGGCAGGGCGCGGCTGCGCCCGATGTCGTCGACGCCCAGTTCAAGATCCACGTATTCGACACGATGCGCGGCTTCGAGAAACGCGGTGTCGACGCGATCGTGCTGCCGTGCTTCCTGAGCCATACCTTCATCGACGAACTCGCGGCCAACCTCACGGTGCCGGTCGCCAATATCATGACGGCGCTCTCCGCGCACGTGCGGCGCAGCTATCCGTCGGCGCGGCGCATTGGCGTGCTGACGTCGGCGGCGATTCGCGAGAACGGCCTGTTCGAGCGTTATTTCGAGGCCGGCGCGTTCGAGGTCTGCTATCCGCGCGATACCACTGGCGTCGATTGCGTGACGAGCGCCGTGTATGGCGACGACGGCATCCGCAGCGGCCGTCTGTATGGCCGGCCGGTCGAGTTGCTGCGCGCGGCCTGCGCGGATCTGATTGCGCAAGGCGTCGACGTGATCGTGCCGGGGCTCGCGGAAATCGGTCTGGTGCTGCGCGCGCTCGGGCGCGTCGAGGTGCCGTTCGTCGACACGAACCAGGTGTATGCGCGCTACGTCGCGGCCGCGCAGTACACGCGGCCGGCGCCGTCGTTCCGGCTCGGTGTGGTCGGTGGCATCGGGCCGGCCGCGGGCGTCGATTTTCTCGGCAAGCTGGTGCGCAACACGCCGGCCGCGCGCGATCAGGACCATCTCAAGGTGCTCGTCGAGCAGAACCCGCAGATTCCCGACCGCACCGCCGCATTGCTCGGCAGCGGAGACGACCCGACGCTCGCGCTGTACGCCGCCTGCAAGGCGCTCGAGGAGCGTGGCGCTAACCTGATCGCGCTGCCGTGCAATACCGCGCATGCGTTCGTCGAGCGCATCGAGGCGGCGCTGCGCGTGCCGATCGTCAATATGCTGAGTTGTACTGCCGATTATCTGCGCGACAGCTTTCCGGATCTGCGCGAAGTCGGCGTGCTGGCGACGAGCGGCACGCTCGCGAGCCGCGTCTACGAACAGGCGTTCGACGTGCGCGGCTTCGTGCAGATCGCGCCATCGGCGGCCGCGCAGGCGCGTCTGATGAACGCGATCTACGGGCCGCACGGCGCGAAGGCCGGGTACACGTCGGGCGAATGCTGCGACGACCTCGCGGCGGCGCTCGACGATCTGGTCGCGCAAGGCGTGCAGGTGATCGTGCTTGCCTGCACCGAGTTGCCGCTGCTGTTGCGCGAGGCGGCGATTGCGTGTCCGGGCGGCCGCGTGGTGCGGCTCGTCGACCCGACCGACGTGCTGGCGAGGCGCTGCGTCGCGTATGCGCTCGGCGATCGAGCCGCATGGCAGCCGACGCGCAAGAGCGCCGCCGAGTGCACGGTGGCGCCGGCGGCGGGGCGCGCGCGGGTGGAAAGCGCGGTGGGTTAGCCGGCGCTTGAGGTGTCGGTATGCCGTTATGGGTGCGTTCGCGCTTGCGTTTGCGTCGAAGCGGCGGCACGGCGTCGCGCTGGTTTGCGAATGGCCGAGGTGGGCTGCCGTGTGGCGTCACGACGATTAAAAACTCGCGTGCCGCTTTCGTTCGGCTCTTTGAGTCGCATTGTCGAGATTTGGACGTGCCGAGTGACGCAAGAGCATTTTAAATTTTCAGGATGGCAAAAAAATAATGTGAATAGAAGTGATGAAGCGATTTTCAATCGATTGAAATGAAAATCAGTGCCGTTTCATGAAGTGAAATGCACTTTACGGCCGGGCATCGTCGCGTTAACGATCCGGCAAGCGTCGAAGTGTGAATCCGCACACGTCGCTGTGCACGTCGCTGCTTTCGGCAGCGGAACGGTCCCGGACAGGGCGAGTGTTCGTTGTTAATCCCCTGAATTATCTGTTTGGCATAATTAGTCTCAATCAGGCGAAATTGAATTCGTCAACTGGACTGGTCTCATTCGTTATTTTTGTTGCGGATGTACATCTAATTTGCTTTTATTGAACCTTTCAAACACCTGTCTGAGTTACTTTCTCGCCTCGGTTGAGAAATTAAACGCTGCAAAAAATGAATACGAATATGTTCCGGCTGGTCTACAGCCGGTGCCGGGGAATGCTCGTTGCGGTTGCGGAAACTGCCAACGCGGCAGGCAAGACCGATTCGGCTGAGACCGCCGTTCGAAGCTCCGCCACACGCCTGTCGCTGTTTTCGATGCGACTCGCGAGCTTTGCCGCGCTGCTGGCGTTCGGCGCCGCTTCGTCGCTCGTCGATGCGCAGGTGG
The DNA here is from genome assembly GCF_012927125.1 of Paraburkholderia antibiotica. Taxonomy (GTDB): domain Bacteria; phylum Pseudomonadota; class Gammaproteobacteria; order Burkholderiales; family Burkholderiaceae; genus Paraburkholderia; species Paraburkholderia antibiotica. The sequence continues at coordinate 55,375 of NZ_JABBFZ010000026.1, read as the reverse complement.
TCGGAGCCGGCGCGCATGCGCCGAATGTCATCCAGACCCAGAACGGGCTGCCGCAGGTCAACATCAACAGGCCCAGCGGCGCGGGTGTCTCGGTCAATACGTATTCGCAGTTCGACGTCCAGAAGCCCGGCGTCATCCTGAACAATTCGCCGGTCATCGTGCAGACGCAGCAGGCGGGCCTGATCAACGGCAACGCGAACCTCGCGCCCGGCCAGTCCGCGCGGATCATTCTCAACCAGGTCAACAGCAATTCGCCGAGCCAGCTGCGCGGGGCGCTCGAGGTAGCGGGCAGCAAGGCCGAGGTGGTGATTGCGAACGGATCGGGGATCGTCGTCGACGGTGGCGGCTTCATCAACACCACGCGGGGCATCCTCACCACCGGCACGCCGATGCTCGATGCCGCCGGCAACCTCAAGGGCTTCAGCGTCACGGGCGGCAACATCACCGTGCAGGGCGCGGGCCTGAACACGACAGATGTCGACCAGGTCGACCTGATTGCGCGCGCCGTGCAGGCCAACGCCGCGATCTACGCCAACACGCTGAACGTCGTCACGGGCGCGAACCAGGTCGATCATGACACGCTGGCCGCGACGCCCATCGCGGGTAACGGCGCGCCGCAAGGCGTGTCGATCGACGTGTCGCAGCTCGGCGGCATGTACGCGAACCGGATCGTGCTCGTCGGCACCGAGAACGGCGTGGGCGTGTCGAACGCGGGCGTGATCGAGGCGCAGGCGGGCGATCTCGCGCTGACCACGCAGGGCAAACTGGTTCTCGCCGGCCGGACCACGGCGAGCGGCAATCTGACGGCGTCGGCGGCGGGCGGCGTCGACAACAGCGGCACCACCGGTGCTCAGCAGTCCGTAGCGGTGAATACGCCGGGGGCGCTCAGCAATAGCGGCACGCTGACCGCGCAGCAGAACCTGAACGTCGCGGCCGGCAGCATCGCGTCGACCGGCACGCTCGGCGCGGGGATCAACAAAGATAGCTCGATTGCGCAGTCGGGCGATCTGACACTGAGCGCGAGCGGCATGCTGTCGGCGACCGGCATCAATGCGGCCGGCGGCAACGCGACGCTGCAGGGTGCGGCGCTCGATCTCGGCGGCAGCCGCACCGTGGCGAACGGCAATGTGGCGTTGAGCGCGACAGCGGGCGACCTGAACGCAGCGGCGGCGAAGATCGCTGCGGGCGCCGCGCTGACGGCTCACGCGGCCGGCACGCTCGACACGAGCGGCGGCACGTTCGACGCCACGCAGCTCGGCATTCAGGCCGCGAACCTCACCAACCACGGCGGCACGCTCACGCAAACCGGCACCGGCGCGACGAGCGTCGATGTGTCCGGCACCCTCGACAACACCAACGGCACGCTCCAGACCAACAGCGCGAATCTGGCGCTTGGCCCGACCACGCTCATCAACGACAACGGCACGATTACGAGCGCGGGCACCGGCACGCTGTCCGTGCGGAGCGCGTCGCTGTCGAATAACGGCGGCACGATCGCGACGAACGGTGCGCTCGTCGTGAACGGCGGTGCGGTGGCGAACCGCGGTGGCACGCTCGCGGCCCAGTCCGCGGCGACGCTCACGCTGGCGTCGCTCGATAACAGCCTGGGCGGCTATGTCGGCGCGCAGAACGTATCGATCACCGATGCGGGCGGCCTGAACAACGCGGGCGGCACGCTGCAGGCGAGCGGTGTGCTCGACGTAGCGGCCCAGACCGTGGCGAACGACGGCGGCTCGATCGCGAACGGCGGCACGGGCACGACGAGCGTGAGCGCGAGCGGCGCGCTGACCAACACGGCTAACGGCGAGATCGCCGGCAACGGCGACGTGTCGGTAAAGGGCGCGAGCATTAGCAACGCGGGCGGCACGATGGCGTCTGGCGGTACGACGACCGTTCAATCCGGCAGCACGTTGAACAATGCGGCCGGCCTGATTCAGGGCAACGGCGCGGTCAGCGTGTCCGCCCAGGGCGCGCTCGACAACACCGCCGGCCAGATCGAAGCGGACGGCGCGACGGCGACGCTCGCGGTGGCGGGCGCGTCGGTCGACAACACCAACGGCCGCATCGCCAACATCGGCACCGGCGCGACGACGCTCAGCGCGACGACGATCACCAACGCGAATAGCGGCGGCGTCAACGGCGCGGGCACGATCGGCGGCAATGGCGACGTGACGCTGACGGGACAGACGCTGTCGAACACGCAGGGCGCGCAGGTCGTGGCGGGTCACGACCTGACGCTGAACCTCGCGCAAACCGTCGACAACAGCGGCGGCACGCTGTCGGGTGCGAACAAACTCACGCTCGATCAGGCCGGCGCCGCCGTTGTCAACCAGGGCGGCTCGCTGCACGCGAACGGCGCGCTCGCGTTGAACGTCGCGTCGCTCGACAACACGTCGGGCCGCATCGGCAACGACACTGGCAGCGGCGGCAGCGTCGCGATCACGACGGGCACGCTCGCGAACCAGAATGGCGCGATCGGCAGCGACCAGAACCTGATGCTCACGACGAACCAGCTCGCCGGCGACGGCACGATCGTCGCGGGCGTCGACGGCGCGGTGACGGTCAACGGCGACTACACGAACGGCGCGGCCAACCAGATCCAGGCAAACCGCGACTTGTCCTTCACGGTCGCGGGCAATCTCACGAATCAGGGGACGCTTGCCGCGGTCAACGCGCTGACCGTGAGCGCGGCGAACCTCGACAACCAGGCGGGCGCCGACCTGAATTCGGCCAGCACGACGGTGAACGCGGCGAACGCGATCACGAATGAAGGGCGCATCGAAGGCGATAGCGTCACCACGCACAGCGCGACGCTGACCAATACCGCCACGATCATCGGCGATACCGTTACGCTCAACGCCAGCCAGTCCATCGCGAACAGCGGCGCGGCCGCCGTCATGGCCGCCGCGTCGGAACTGAACCTGTACTCGCCCGGCGACATCTCGAACACGGGCGGCGCGACGATGTTCAGCCTCGGCGACATCAACATCGCCGCCGACGCGACACGCGATGCCAACGGCCTGCTTGCCAACCGCAGCAATTCGGTCACCAACGACCAGTCCACGATCGAAGCGCAGGGCAACATCGAAGTCGCCGCGCAGACGCTGACCAATACGCGCCCCGCGCCAACGGTCGAGACGGTGCCAACCGACGTCGAAACGGTCCATCAGACCAAGCGCGACAAATACATGGCGTGCGCGACCGGCAACGCGGATGGCCATTCGTCGTGTACCCAGTCGGTGTGGGACTACGGCTACAAGAGCCCGGTCGATACCACCTATTCGACCGCGCAGATCGTGTCGCAAACCTCGGGTCCGAACGCCACCGACAACGTGCTGGTCGTGAACGTGAACGGCACCCAGCAGACGATCTGGTACAACGCGATCACGAACAACGGCGACGGCACGATTACCGTCAACTACTGGGACGACTACAACCCGAACGTCAACTACCTGCCGTCCACCGAATACACGACACGCAGCGACGCGCATAACGGCTATCAGCGCGTCGAGATCGCACGCGACACGACCACCACGACGCAGCAGGATCAGGTGACGGGGCCGCAGGCACAGCAGGCGCAACTGCTCGCGGGCGGCAACCTGACGCTCGCGAACGTCGGCACGCTGAACAACAACTACAGCGCGATCGCGGCAGGCGGTTCGATCCAGATCGGTTCGAGCCAGCAGGATGGCGAAATCGGCAACGGCAGCGGCAATTACGGCGGCACCACGGTCAACAACACCGGGCAGACGCTGTACCAGTACCAGACACAGGACATCGTGTCGACGTACGCGTGGAACGAGAACATCACGCAGGACGTGGGCACGGTCAGCCAGCCTTCAATCGTGCTGACGCCGGTGGCGATCGGCGGCACCGGCGGCACGATCATCGCGAACAACGCGGTACAGATCAGCGCGACCAATGTCAACAACACGAACGTCGCGGCCGCGAACTCCGCGACGGGCGCGAGCGGCGGAACGCTGGGCGCCAACCAGCTGATGACGGGCACGCAGGTGAATGCGCCGCAGAGCGTCGCGAGCAGCACCGGCAATCTGAACATCACGCTTCCCACGAACGGCCTGTACACGTATCAGACGTCGCCGGGCGCGTCGTACCTTGTTGTGACCGATTCGCGGCTGACGAGCTATACGAGCTTCATTTCCAGCGACTACATGCTGAAGCAGCTCGGCCTCAATCCGCAGAGCGTCGAGAAGCGTCTTGGCGATGGCCTGTACGAAGAGCAACTCGTGCGCGACCAGATCACGCAGCTGACCGGCCGCGTTTATCTGCAGGGCTACACGAACAATCTCGACGAATATCAGGCGCTGATGACCAGCGGCGTGAACGCCGCGCAGCAGTTCGGGTTCGAGCCCGGCATCGCGCTGACGGCCGCGCAGATGGATGCGTTGACGAGCGATATCGTGTGGCTCGTGAATCAGACCGTCACGTTGCCGGACGGTACGACGCAGCAGGTGCTGGCGCCGGTCGTGTATCTCGCGCAGACGCATGCGAACGACCTGCAGCCGAGCGGCGCGCTGATCGCTGCCAACGACGTGGAAATTCACGCGACGGGCAGCGCGACGAACAGCGGCGTGATCAAGGGCGGCACGCAGACCGTCGTCAGCGCGACGGACATTCTGAATCGCGGCGGCTCGATCGGCAGCAGCGATGCCGACGGCACGACGGTCGTCTCGGCGACCCATGACGTGGTCAACGCGTCGGGCATGATCAGCGGCAACCGCGTCGCGGTGCTGGCGGGCAACGACATCGTCAATACGACGCTGGTCGACGTCAAGGGCATCAGTTCGGCGTCCGGTGATAGCAAGGTCAGCCAGACCCTGCTCGGCGCGCAGGGGACGATTGCGTCGACCGGCGACATGGTGATCGCGGCGGGCAACGACCTGAGCGTGCACGGCGCGAACATCAGCGCGGGCGGCAACGCGCAGATCACGGCGGGCCATGACATCACGGTCGATACCGTGCAGTCGGCGACGTCGCAATCGGTGGCGAAGAACGATCAGCACCACTGGGAAGAGAACAGCACGACGAATCAGACGAGCGCGATCTCGGCGAGCGGCGACCTCTCGATCCAGAGCGGCAACGATGCAACGTTCAAGGGCGCGAAGGTGACGTCGGGCGGCGATATGGCGGTGGTCGCGGGCGGGGATCTGACGGCGAGCAACGTCACGGATACGGCGAAGTATGACAACGTGGCCACGGATGGCAGTTCGCGCAAGGAAGTGGATCACACGTACGACGAGCAGGCGGTCGGTACGAGCTTTACGGCGGGTGGGAATGCGACGCTGGGGGCGGTGAGTAGCGATGCGTCGAAGGGCAATGTGACGCTGACGGGTTCGTCGCTGACTGCGGGCATGACGGATGGCGTCGATAACGGTGCGGGCACGGCCAGTATCGCGGCGACCGGTAACGTGACGATCGGCGAGGCGCGGGAAGAGCACGATAACTATCAGGCGGTGGAGTCGAAGCGGGGGAGCTTCGTGAGCAGCACGACGACCGACACGATGCAGGATACGCACGCCAATGTCGCGGTGGGCAGTCTCGTGTCGGGCGATACGGTCAATATCCAGGCGGGCAAGGATATGACCGTAAAAGGCTCGACCGTCGTCGGCACGAACGACGTGAATCTCGCAGCAGCGGGCAATGTCAACATCGCCGCCTCGCAGGATACGGCGACGAAGGACAGCTACTACTACCAGAAGAAGTCGGGGCTCATGTCGACTGGCAGTGTAGGGTTCTCGATCGGCACCGCGACGCAGACCGATACAAGCCAGACCACGACCGTGACGAATAACGGCAGTCTTGTCGGGTCGATCAACGGCAATTTGAACGTCACAGCCGGCAAGGACCTGCACGTGACGGGCAGTGACCTCCTCGCGGGCGGCAACATTACGGGCACGGGCGCCAACGTCACGATCGACGCAGCGACGAATACGTCGCACACCGAACAGACCCAGGAAACGAAGAAGAGCGGCTTCACGCTGGCGCTCTCGGGCAGCGTGGGCGACGCGATCAACGGTGCGATCACCGAAGCACAGGCCGTCTCGAGCAGCAGAGGCAATTCTCGCGCGCAGGCGCTGCACGCGATTGCGGCGGTGGGCGATTCGGCTATCGCGGTCGCGAGTCTGACGGGCGGTGCACTGGGCGGCCCGAATCCGAGCGTAGCTGTGCAACTGAGCTATGGATCGAGCCAGAGCAAGAGCACGTTCACTGAGGACCAGAGCACGCATAGCGGCTCGACGGTACAGGCTGGCGGCACGGCGACCTTCGTCGCCACCGGCGACGGCACGGCGGGATCGGGCAACGTCACGGTCGCGGGCTCGAACCTGAGTGCCAACGACGTGCTGCTCGCCGCGAAGAACCAGGTCAACCTCGTCAACACGACCGATACCGATACGACGGCGAGCACGAACAAGTCGTCGAGCGCGAGCGTCGGCGTGTCGTACGGCACGAACGGCTTCGGCGTATCGGCGTCGATGTCGAACGCGCACGGCGACGGCAACAGCGATGCGGCGATCCAGAACAACACGCACGTGACAGGCGCCAATAGCGTGACGATCCTGTCGGGCGGCGATACGAACATCGTCGGCTCGGACGTGAGCGGCGGCACGGTGACGGCGAACGTGGGCGGCAACCTGAACATCCAGAGTGTCCAGGACACGACGGTGAGTACCGCGCATCAGAGCAGTTCCGGTGGCGGCTTCAGCATCAGTCAGGGTGGCGGCAGCGCGAGCTTCAGTGCGCAGAACGGACACGCGGATGCGAACTATGCGGGTGTCAACGAGCAGGCCGGCATCCATGCGGGCGATGGCGGCTTCAATCTCAACGTCGACGGCAATACGAGTCTGACGGGTGCGGTGATCGACAGCACGGCCGATGCATCGAAGAACAGCCTGACGACCGGCACGCTGACGTTCAGCGATGTGCAGAACCAGTCGCATTACAGCGCGGCGAGCAACGGGTTGAGCGCGGGGGCGGGTGTCGGCACGACCGGCAAGGCGATCGGGACGGGCTCGGTCGGTGGCGCGGGCGGCGTGGTGCCGATGATCTCGCAGGACGAGAACGGCGACGAGAGTGCGACGACGCGTAGCGCTGTCAGCGCGGGCGCGATCAACATCACGAATCAGGCTGCGCAGACGCAGGATGTGGCAAGCCTCAGTCGGGATACGACGAACACCAATGGCACGGTGTCGTCTGCGCCGGACATCAACAATCTGCTGTCGCAGCAGGCCGACACGATGCAGGCCGCGCAGGCGGCGGGGCAGGTGATCGCGCAGGGGATTGGGGCGTACGCGGACCAGAAGCAGCAGCAGGCGCAGCAGGAAGCGGATGCGGCGAAAGCGGCCAATCTGACCGACGTTGCTGCGCAGTATCAGGCCGAGGCGGATTCGTGGGCTGAGGGGGGAGCGGATCGCACAGCGCTGCACGTAGTAGGTGGTGCGCTGATTGGTGGACTTGGCGGTGGCAGCGCGTTCGGAGCTATCGGTGGCGCGGCCGGCGCGGGTCTTTCCGCTGCGATGGCAGATGAGCTGGAAAGCATCTCCAAGGGAGTTGAAGGGGCAACGGGCTCGGAACTTCTTGGCAATATTTCCGGGAACATTGTCGCCGGGCTTGGCGGTGCGCTGGTAGGGGGAACGGCGGGCGCGGCGACCGGATCAGCAGTTCAGTTGTACAACCAAGGCAATGACAAGCGTAAGAGTCTGGTCTCGCAGGTTTGCCCGGCGGGCGCGCAATGTAGCGATGCGACGTTGACTGCAGCAATTCAAGCGCAGGGGGCAAACGCAGATGCGGCGTTAGCTAATATGAAAGAGGAGGCGCCTTATATTGCAGGTGCACTCGCACTAGGCGTTATGGGTGGTCCAAATGCGATCATAGCCGCTGCAACCGCTGGTGGAATGGACTACGCGTCTGACGTGAGTAACTATATGCTTGGTATATCAAGCGATTTGCCGAACATTCCGAAGTCTTACGCTACCGGATTGATTGCCGGGGCATTTGGACCATTGGCCATAGGGGATTCCTCCATTATCGGAATGAGCAAGGTCGGCGTGCTTGCAACCGGCACCTATAATGCAGTAGTCAATGGCACAGCTGCGTTTGGTGCGGCAGCTGCAACAAATGGCAATCCAGACTTATCGGCTGGCGTAGCAGCAGGGACGACTTCTGCAGGATACGCAGTTCAAGCCATCGTTCCAGGTCCTGTGGGGGTTTGGTTGAATAAGTCAATTCAAGATGCGTCAGGAATTATTCAGGGGATAATTCAAAAGTGATGAGAGATATGATGTTAGATTCCTGCAAAATTGCTTTTGTGAAGTTGCGTAAATGGGCACCGCAAATAGCATCAATGGCGGTGTTCTTGATTATTGTGGGCGTTGCGAGGGGCGCAAATTGGAAAGCTGCTGTGGGGAGACTTGTTCCTCTTGGCGTGCTGGTTGCTGTGATCTTCCTATACCAGACTCTGAAGGCGAGACGTCTTTTAGCGGGAAAGGCGCCGTTGACTAGGTCACAGTTATTTTTGCGTTTTTATTTGTCTGTCATAGTGCTGATAATTATCTATTTCGGACTGTCGATAGTTTGGGAATTGCATGGAAATGGGCAGGAAGCGTTTGGAATGCTACTCCCCATTCTGTTGTTTTGTGTCGCATTGTGCGGAATTGCGCTTTACCGGGAATTGGGTGATCTGCCTGATGATTTCGGTAAGGGTATCTAAAAGAGTACATGAAGTCGGTCTCTGGGATGAGGGGGGCTCCGAACCGGGTTGAGCTGCATGTCGTGGGTGGGGCGCTGATGGGGGGCTTGGCGGTGGCAGTGTCTTTAGCGCAGTGGGAGGGGCAGTCCTGTCACCAAGTCTATTCTGATGGGCAATATGTCTATGACCCACGAGTATCTTCGCAGCCGATTCCCCAAGGCGACTGGCTTCAATTGATGAAAAACAATAACCCCGGTGGCATTTCGCTTTCTATCGTTAAGGGAGGGAAATGATGAGTGAAAATTTTCCGCATGGCGACGAGCTATGCCTGGTGATTGAGCAATTTGCTGAGCTTGAGTGGAGAAAATTTAGAAGCTCATCTTCTGCAATAGTTTTGAGAACAGGGACATTCACCGCTGATAATTCCAGGCTTGCTCCGTACACATCATTTCGGTTTCGACATGAAGACGCAGAGTTGATTGCCAGGCTTATGTCAGCAGTTGACACCTACCAGGGAGCAATTGCATGGCATATGTCCGGTCATCAACGGCTTGCACTTCCGGGTAAAAATTGGGTGATTCGCCCTCTGTTCGTTGAGCAGGTTCAAGTGAAAACCGAAGCGGGACAGGGGCAGGATGCCTACGAATACATAGCGGAAAATTATCCAGATTTTGCGCGAATTGCATATTTGGACCTATCCAATTTAGCTGATCATGTGCGTAAAGCCCTTGGTTAAAGCGGATTTAAAATCAATGGCTACGACGGCGCGAAATTTCAGCCTGATAAATAATTAGGTGACCAAAGGCGCAACAGCAACGCGAGGCACAGCAGCGCGACGCGGCTGCGGACGTCCCTTCCGTGCGCTCTGACGTACCGCGCGTTGAAGCGTACCCGGCCCTACCTCCCGACGCACCGTGCTTTCGCGTCGACCGGTTTGTGCTCGATGTGCCGGCCGCGTCGGGCTGTCTGCGTAAGTTGAGTACCGAATAGCATCAGGATTTAAATGACAATGAAAATCAGTAAAAAACTGGCGGCGTTGCCGCTCTCCGCCCTAGTATCACTCGCCCACGCGCAACAAACCATCACCCCCGCCGACGAAGCCGCGGCGGGTCGCGCGAACGCCGAGCAGAACCGTCAGTTGCAGCAGCAGCGCGACGCCCAGCAACGCCAGGCCACCATCGCCGCGCCGAGCGTCCGCTCGACCATTCCGTCGAGAGGCGGCTGGCCCGAACTGCCAACCGAAACCCCGTGCTTCCGCATCGATACCTTCGAGCTTGACGTTCCATCGACGCTCCCCGAAGCAGTCCGCAAGCAGGGCGCCTCGGCGCTGCCGCTCGACCGCTTCGCGTTCGTGCGCGAATGGCTCGACCACTACCAGGGCGAATGCATCGGCAAACAGGGTATCGATATCCTCACGAAGAGCCTGCAACAACAGATTCTTTCGCGCGGCTACATCACGACCCGCGTACTGCTGCCCGAACAGGACCTCTCGACCGGCACGCTGAAATTCGCGCTCGTACCCGGCGTGATCAATCAGATCCGCTTCGCCGATCCGTCCATGCGCGGCACCTGGAAATCCGCGTTTCCGACCCGTGGCGGCGATACGCTGAACCTGCGCGACCTCGAACAGGGCCTCGAACAGATGAAGCGTGTCGCGAGTCAGGACGTCTCCATGCAGATCGTCCCGACCAACATCCCCGGCGAGAGCGACGTCGTACTCGACGTGAAGCGCACGAAGCCGTGGACCGTCGTCGCGTCGATCGACAACTCGGGCACGCGTGCGACCGGCAAACTGCAGGGCAACCTGAGCCTCGGCATCGACAACCCGCTCGGCCTGAACGACATCTTCAACGTCGGCGTGAACCAGGACCTCGAATTCGGCGACAAGAGTCTGGGCTCGCATGGCTGGAACGGCTCGTATTCGATCCCGTGGGGCTACTGGACCGGCACGCTGTCGGCGTACACGAACACGTATTACCAGCAGATCGCGGGCGTCAATCAGACCTTCGTGTCGAGCGGCAATGCGCAGACCGTGGACTTCAAACTGCAACGCGTGCTGATGCGCAGCCAGAGCAATGTGCTCGGCGCGCAGTTCCGCCTCACGAAGCGTTTCGGCGAGAGCTTCATCGAGGACACCGATATTCCGCAGCAACGCCGCAACAACACGTTCATCGAAGCGGGGCTGACCGATCGTCATTACTTCGGCGCGTCGCAGTTCGACGGTTCGCTCGTGTATCGACAGGGCGTCGGCGGTCTCGGCGCGACACCGGACTTCTATCCGACTGGCCCGACCTACCGTTTCCATATGGCCGTGCTCGACGCCAACCTGTCGGTGCCGCTCCAGATCGCGAGCCAGCCGCTGCGTTACGTGACCTCGGTGCATGGCCAGTTCACGAACAACACGCTGAACTACATCGACGATCTGACGATCGGCAGCCGCTACACCGTGCGCGGCTTCGACGGTGAAACGATGCTCGCGGCCGAGCGCGGTTTCTTCTGGCGCAACGAGCTTCAGGTGCCGATCGGCGCGACGGGGCAGTCGCTGTATGCGGGTATCGACTATGGCCATGTGTTCGGTCCGAGCGCGGTTTATCTCGCGGGTACGCAACTGGCAGGTGCGGTGATCGGTGTCAAGGGCAGTGTGCCCGCGAAGATCGGGGCCGTCGCTTATGACCTGTTTGCCGGCACGCCTATTTATAAACCGTCGGGTTTCCCGACGGCGCGGGTGACGGTGGGGTTTCAGTTGATTGCGCAGTTCTGAACGATGAAAGCGCACTCCACCAGCGTACAAACGTCCGTCGTATCGGTAAATGTCGATGAGGCTGGATGCCAGAAATTTAACCCAGACATCAAAAGCTCAAATATGAAGCGACCAGCGATAGTGACGGGCATTGCATGCCTTAATCTGATGGGGGTGTTGTCGGCGCTCTGGTTGTATGACACCAAAGGAGGAGTACGCATCGGTAGCGATCCGCTTTTTATCGGGTCCGTCTTGCCCATTCGATGGCAGTGGAATCTGGTGACTGCCTCGACCGCCGTTAGCTTGCTGACGACGATCGGGTTGTTTCGCGGTTGGAACTGGGCAAGATGGTTAGCGCTCGCCCTGATTGTTCTGTTCTATATCGTCACCGTGCCCGTCAGAGACGTCCACATGCTTCCGAGCTATTTCTTTACGCTCGCCGGAAGCACGCTGACCTTTTCCCTGCTTTTCTTTTCTCCGGTGATTAATCGCTATTTCGCGCGTCCTGCTGAAGAGAAGCGGAAACTCACAATCCGCGGCATCATCGGCATGACGTTGTTCGTGTTCACCGTTTTCACGCTTCATTCTATTGTCAGAGGCCTCTTTTGGAGGACACTGTCAGTCGAAGTTGCGTGGATAGGGTTGGGACTCTTTGTCTTGCCGGCTCTGCTACTCAGTTTGCTTGTGCGTTGGCACCTCGAGGTTTCTTTAAGGGAGATCTCGGCGCTATTGCTCGCGGTTCCCATATTCTTTGTGAACCAATTGGCCGGTTGGGTTCTTGTCCTGCATTTTGCCTATTCAGCTGTCTTGCTCAGATATCCTGAAGGACTACTGCAACGTGCACTTTTTATGTTGGCCCTTGGTGCAGGCGGTTTGTTACTAGCGGTATATGTCGCGCGACGCTACCGCATTACGCCCGCGGATGGATCGAAACAGGTTATCTAGTCCGGTTGTCGGTCGACGCAATATGGCTATACCTGTCCCACGCTGACTGCTCCAGTTCGCGGCGCACTTTCCGCAGAAAGCAGACGTTCCGAATGCCGAAACCGAACACAACAACCATAATTGCCGCGATTACCGACATTGCGGCCGACCGGTGCGAGAACCCAGGTGTCATCATGCAAAAGCCCAGAACGCTCCAGATACAAGCGAATATCGGTCCGCTCACGGGCTTGCAGACAATCTCACCGTTTTCATGGTCGCGCCATCCAATCAGTGTTTGCCAGTTGTCCGCTTGCACAAGATACGCGGTAATCGTCATGCCTGATTCGATTCGGGGCCTGCCAGGCGCGGCTACCGAATACTCCTTGCGGGTTTTACTTTCGAATCCAAATAGCGTGACTGGCTGACGGTTCTGCGCTGTTTGTACAACGCCAAAGACACGATCCAGGTGAACGGTTTCGAGTGGCATTCCGGTTTGTGGCTTCTGATGAATTTGAGTAGTTGATTGACATGGAGTGACCGTCGTCCGTTCACTCTCAGCTTCCAACCGCGATATCGTCTTGCTCAGACAGGAAAACGTGTATCCGAAATTGGGCAGGGTAATCGTCAACCGCCAGGTTCGGGCTGTCGTTCTGACTCCTGCAACCGCCACCACCCCCACCAGCAAGCCCCCGCCGCCGATCCAAAACCCGTCATGGAAAACTGTATAAACATACAGTATAGTATCCCGTTGCAACCAGGCTTCCGGCGCATCGCGCGGCGTGCCAGCGTCTTCGACGCAGCGCCGTCCCCTGCGCGGTCCCGATTTCACCGAACGTGCGCGGTCGCGAGCCGGCCATGAGCGGTGGCCCACTTCTTCAGACGGTCGGAAAAATTGTCCTCCAACGACGCAACCCCTGACACCATCGCTGACATTTCCCCGGGCACGAGCAACGGCCAGAGTAGCGCCCAGAGCCATGGCCGGGTCGGCAAAGCCCAAGGCACGATCCGCATCCGCGGCGCGCGCCAGCACAACCTGAAAAACGTCGATCTCGACGTGCGCACCGGCGAAATGACGGTCGTCACCGGGCCGTCGGGCTCGGGCAAGTCGAGCCTCGTGTTCGACACGCTGTACGCGGAAGGGCAGCGTCGCTATGTCGAAACGTTCAGCGCCTACGCGCGCCAGTTCCTCGACCGGATGGACCGGCCGCAGGTCGACCGCGTCGACGGCGTGCCGCCCGCCATCGCGATCGACCAGACCAACCCGGTGCGCAGCTCGCGCTCCACGGTCGGCACGATGACCGAGCTGAACGACCATCTGAAGCTGCTGTATGCGCGCGCGGCCGAACTGTTCGATCGCCAGACCGCGTTGCCGGTGCGGCACGACACGCCGGAGACGATCTACGCGGAACTGCTCGGGCGCACCGCGCGGGACGAGCCGCGGCTCGTCGTCACGTTTCCGGTCGAGCTGCCTGAATCGGCATCCGAGCAGGAAGTCGAGCAATGGCTGTCGGCGAGCGGCTACACGCGCGTGCAGGCGCAGCGCGAAGTCGATTCGCCGACGGGCAAGCGCAAGCTGCTCGACGTCGTCGCGGACCGCTTCCGGCTGAGTTCGGTGGACAAGGCGCGCGTGGTCGAAGCGATCGAGGCGTCGCTGAAGCGCGGCGGCGGGCGCGTCAACATTTACGTGCTGCCGGCCGCGTCGGATGAGCCACAGGCGCCGACCGCCGAACCGCTGATCTGGCGTTTCTCCACCGGTCTGCATAGTCCCGAAAGCGATCTGCGTTACGCGGACCCGCAGCCGGCACTGTTCTCGTTCAACTCGGCTTATGGCGCGTGCGACGTGTGCCGTGGCTTCGGCCGCGTGATCGGCGTCGATCTCGGGCTCGTGATTCCAGATGCGCGCAAGACGCTGCGCGAAGGCGCGGTCAAGCCAATGCAAACGCCCGCGTGGAAGGAGTGTCAGGACGACCTGATGCGCTACGCGGCGAAAGCCGACATCCGTCGCGACACGCCGTGGGGCGAACTGAGCGAGCGCGAGCGCAACTGGGTCATCAACGGTTCGCCGGACTGGAACGGCAAATGGCAGACGCACTGGTATGGCGTCAAACGCTTCTTCGAGTATCTCGAATCGAAGGCGTACAAGATGCATATCCGCGTGCTGCTGTCGAAGTACCGCAGCTACACGCCGTGCGAAACCTGCGGCGGCGCGCGCCTGAAAACCGAATCGCTGTTGTGGCGCCTCGGCAGCAAGGCGAACGCAGACGATGTGCTCGCGCCCGCGCAGCGCTTCCTGCCGCGTGGCGTTCAATGGCAACGCGCGCAGCTCGAAGCGTTGCCGGGTCTGACCGTGCACGATCTGATGCTGATGCCGATCGAGCGTATCCGGCGCTTTTTCGACGACATCACGTTGCCGAGCGCGTTGCTCGACGACGCGCTGAAGCTGCTGCTCGCCGAAGTGCGCACGCGCCTCAAGTACCTGTGCGACGTCGGCCTCGGCTATCTGACGCTCGACCGCCAGAGCCGCACGCTGTCGGGCGGCGAAGTGCAGCGTATCAACCTGACCACCGCGCTCGGCACGTCGCTGACCAAGACGCTATTTGTGCTCGACGAGCCGAGTATCGGTCTGCATCCGCGCGATCTGAACCGGATCGTCGAGGCGATGCACCGGCTGCGCGACGCGGGCAATACGCTCGTCGTGGTCGAGCATGATCCGTCGGTGATGCTCGCGGCGGACCGGCTGATCGACATGGGTCCGGGCCCGGGCGAGCGCGGCGGCTCGATTATCTTCGACGGCGCGCCCGCAGCGATCCGCACGTCCGGCACGCTGACCGGCGAATACCTCGGCGGCCGGCGCCATGTCGCGGATGCCGCGCACTGGTCGCGTCGTCCGGTCGCGGCGGATACGCCGCGCATCGTGCTCGAAGGCGCGAGCGAGCACAATCTGCGCGACGTCACGGTAGAGATTCCGTTGCAGCGGCTCGTCTGCGTGACGGGCGTGTCGGGTTCCGGCAAATCGACGCTGTTGCAGGACGTGTTGTATCCGGCCATGGCGCGTCACTTTGGGCTTGCCACGGAAGCACCCGGCGTGTTCAAGGCGCTGAAGGGCGCCGATCAGGTCACGGACGTCGTGTTCGTCGATCAGTCGCCGATCGGCAAGACCGCGCGCTCGAATCCGGCCAGCTACGTCGGCGCGTTCGACGAAATCCGCAAGCTGTTCGCGAAGGCGCCGCTCGCGCAGCAGCGCGGCTATGGCCCGGGCATGTTCAGCTTTAACTCGGGCGATGGCCGTTGCCCGACGTGCGGCGGCTCGGGTTTCGAGCATATCGAAATGCAGTTCCTGAGCGATGTGTATCTGCGTTGCCCGGATTGCGATGGGCGCCGCTATCGCGCCGAACTGCTCGAAGTGAAAATCGAACGCGCGAGCGATGGGCAAAACGCGCCTGCCCGCGCGCTGAGCATTGCCGACGTGCTGGAGCTGACCGTCAGCGAAGCCGCCACGTACTTCGCAAACGATGCCGAAGTATTGCGCGTGCTGCAGCCGATCGTCGACGTCGGGCTCGAATACGTGAAGCTCGGCCAGCCGGTGCCGACGTTGTCGGGCGGCGAAGCGCAGCGGCTCAAGCTCGCGGGCTTTCTCGCCGAATCGGCGCAGGCGCGCAGCACGCGCGGCACGAAGCAGGCGCTGCCGAAGCGGCTGTTCATGTTCGACGAGCCGACCACCGGTCTGCATTTCGACGACATCGCCAAGCTGATGCAGGCGTTCGGCAAGCTGCTCGCGAGCGGCCATTCGCTGATCGTGATCGAGCACAACCTCGACGTGATCCGCGCGGCCGACTGGATCATCGATCTCGGTCCCGAAGGCGGCGATGGGGGGGGCCGCGTGTTGTGCGCGGGCACGCCGGAGCACGTCAAGTCGTGCGCGGAGTCGCACACGGGCGAGGCCTTGCTGCAATACGACCGCTCCATGGACGCGATGAGCGCGGCGGGTGCTACCGGTGCTGCCAGCGGCGCGGAAGACGCCGCGTCGCACGGCATCCCGCTGCAGAAAGCGTTGAGCGCGGCCCGCGCGCGCCGCGCGATCGAAGGCGAGGACGTCGTGCGCATCGTCAATGCGCGCGAACACAACCTGAAGGCGCTCGACGTCGACATTCCGCACGGCAAGTTCAACGTCATCACGGGCGTGTCCGGTTCGGGCAAATCGACGCTTGCGTTCGACATCCTGTTCCACGAAGGGCAGCGGCGTTACCTCGAATCGCTGAACGCCTATGCGCGCTCGATCGTACAGCCGGCGGGCCGGCCCGAGGTCGACGCGGTGTACGGCATTCCGCCGACCGTCGCGATCGAGCAGCGGCTCTCGCGCGGCGGCCGCAAGAGTACCGTCGCGACCACCTCCGAGGTCTGGCACTTCCTGCGTTTGCTGTACGTGAAGCTCGGCTTGCAGCATTGCGTGCACGACGGCACGCCGGTCACGTCGCAGAGCGTCGAATCGATCGCGGCGCAACTGCTGCGCGATCACAAGGGGCAGCATGTCGGTTTCCTGGCGCCGCTCGTCGTGAACCGCAAGGGCGTCTACACGGACCTCGCGAAATGGGCGAAGGCGCGCGGCAATACGCATCTGCGCGTCGACGGCGAATTCGTGCCGGTCGATCCGTGGCCGAAGCTCGACCGCTTCCGCGAACACACCATCGAATTGCCGGTCACGGACCTGGTCGTATCGGCGGATCACGAAGCGGAATTGCGCGCGGCGCTCGACCAGACGCTCGAGATCGGCAAGGGCGTGATGCACCTGCTCGCGCCGCTCGACGGCCTGCACGACGCGATCAACGGCGGCGCGTCCACCGCGAAGCTCGGCGAGGTGAAGGTGCTGTCCACCAGGCGCGCGTGCCCGGTGTGCTGCACCAGCTATCCCGAACTCGATCCGCGCATGTTCTCGTACAACAGCAAGCATGGCTGGTGCACGAGCTGCGTCGGCACGGGTCTGTCGCTGACCCGCGAGCAGCGCGCCGTGTACGACGACACGATCGTCGTCGACGACAATCGCGGTCGCGAACAGAGCTTGCCGTCGGAAGAGCAGGAGCCGGAAGGACTTGTCGACGAACCGTGTCCGGATTGCGCGGGCACGCGGCTGAATCCGGTCGCGCGCGCGGTCACGTTCGACTCGCAGGCGATTGTCGACGTCGCGCAATGGACCGTGTCCGACACGCGCGCGTGGATCGACACGCTGAAGATGAGCGGGCGCGATGCCGAAATTGCGCGCGACGTGGTCAGCGAAATCGGCAGCCGCCTGCAGTTTCTCGAAGAAGTCGGGCTCGGTTATCTGAGCCTCGATCGCGCGGCGCCGAGTCTGTCGGGCGGCGAGGCGCAGCGCATCCGGCTCGCCGCGCAACTCGGCAGCAACCTGCAGGGCGTGTGCTACGTGCTCGACGAGCCGACCATCGGCCTGCATCCGCGCGACAACCAGATCCTGCTGAACGCGCTGCGCAAGCTTGGCGACAAGGGCAATACGCTGGTCGTCGTCGAACATGACGAGGACACGATCCGACGCGCCGATCACATCATCGATATCGGACCGGGAGCGGGCAAGCGCGGCGGCACGCTGATCGCGCAGGGCAGCGTCGCGGACCTGTCCGCGCAGCCGGATTCGCTGACCGGGCGCTTCCTCGCGGAGCCGATCGTGCATCCGTTGCAGCCGCGCCGAGAGGTCGTCGCGGCCGGCAAGCGCGCGGCGGCGGTGCCGGAGAACTGGCTGACCGTGCACGGCGGCAAGCTGCACAATCTGCGCGACGTGACGGTCGGCATTCCGCTCGCGCGCCTGGTGGCGGTGACGGGTGTCAGCGGCTCCGGCAAGTCGACGCTCGCGCGCGACGTGCTGATGACCAATCTGCTCGATGCGGTCGGGCGCTCGGTGCTGTCGTCGCCGGCCACGCGGCGCGCGCGTGCGGCGGCCGCGGAAAAGCCGGCCGCGAACCGGCGTTCGAGCGTGCTTGCGCGTTCGGCGCCGCGCGCGCCGCTGAACGTCACGCACAAGTGGCAGGGCTGCGAGTCGGTCACCGGTTGGGAAAGCATCGACCGGGTGCTCGAAGTCGACCAGACGCCGATCGGCAAGACGCCGCGTTCGTGTCCGGCCACTTATATCGGCGTGTGGGATGCGATCCGCAAGCTGTTCGCGGGCACGCTGGAGGCGCGCGCGCGGGGCTACACGGCGTCGCGTTTCTCGTTCAATACCGGTGAGGGCCGTTGCCCCGCGTGCGAGGGGCAGGGCGTGCGCACGATCGGCATGAGCTTCCTGCCGGACGTGAAGGTGCCGTGCGACGTCTGTCACGGTCAGCGCTTCAATCCGGAGACGCTCGCGGTGACGTGGCGCGGCAAGAACATCGGCGACGTGCTGACGATGGAAATCGACGAGGCGGTCGAGTTCTTCGCGTCGATCACGAACATCGGCCATCCGCTGCAGTTGATGAAGGACGTCGGGCTCGGCTATCTGACGCTCGGTCAGCCGTCGCCGACCCTATCGGGCGGCGAGGCGCAGCGTATCAAGCTTGTTACCGAGCTGAGCAAGGTGCGCGACGACATCACGCGGCGCGGTCAGAAGCCGCCGCATACGCTGTACGTGCTCGACGAACCGACGGTCGGCCTGCATATGGCGGACGTCGCGAAGCTGATTCGCGTGCTGCATCGGCTGGTCGACGGCGGTCATAGCGTGGTGGTGATCGAACACGATCTCGACGTGATCGCCGAGGCGGACTGGATCATCGACCTCGGTCCCGAAGGAGGCGTGGGCGGCGGTACGATCGTCGCGGCAACGGATCCCGAAGGCCTGTCGCGGATTGCCGCGAGCCATACCGGCGCGGCGTTGCGGCCGGTGCTGGCGCGTACGCATCGCGCCGCGCCGCTGGCGGGGGAAGGGACGAACGGCTGAGCAGTCGGGCCATGAGGCGGCGCAGTGCGTAGCTGCGCCGCTTTTGTTGGCTTTATAGTTTGTCCGGCGGTTCGTCGCGTGTTCGTTATCCACTGCTTTGCGTTTCGCTGGTTCGACGTGTGTCCGTGTTGCAACCTCGCAGGTTGCAACACGGGCAACCGCATTTTTTCCGCTCGATTTGCTGCAACGCACTGAATTACCCTTTGCCTGAACCGTATCGGGCGGTGGTCCCATTTTAAATCATACGAATTAACGTGCCGATGTTTCAAAAACGAAACGTTTTTGAACGACCAATAAATCCGCATTCCGATATTAATTTGTAGCGCCGTATGAATATGTCGAAAATGCCGAATGCCGCAGCGTCTGAATTCCTGCTTTGCGAATAAAAACCGGTTTGATCCGTCATTATTTAGTCGTTTTATTTTTCATGTTTGAAACATTTTTTGATCGGCCATGAAAGTGGACGCCTGTGCTCGAATCAGAGCGCTTCGCATTCTCGGCAAGTGGCATGAATCCCGCAAACGGGCGATCAGTAAAGGCGTGGCGTGCGCGACGCCGCACCGTGCCGCGTCTGGCTGTGCAGCGCGGCGTGGTGACGGCATCCACTCATATCAAACGTCCAAAAAGGTTTTTCCTCAGACATTCCTTTTTTGATGAATTTTGCTTTTCAAATTTACTATATCGAACCATTCCGCTAACATCACGATTAATCCTTAAGCGGCGTTCGCCGTGGTTTCTGCCGTAATAAATTCATTCGCTCGTTCCTTCTGGTTACGGGGCATCGGGGTCCACAACGTATGAACGATTGGGGAAGGATCATGCCGCAAATGCACCTTGATACAGCGAGAATTACGTGGCTTCACACGCCAGCCTTGAACGTTCGTACTGCGGCGCGGCGAATTGGCATTCTGTTGTTTGACGGTTTCTGGCTGCTCGGTCCCGGCACCGTCGTCGAAATGTTTCAGAGCGCGAACGAGCTCGCGGGTACCCGAGCCGGCGAAGACCCGCCGTACGAAGTGCAATTTCTGTCGATGGACGGCGGCAATGTCACCAGTTCGTCGTTGGCGCGCATCTGGACCGAGCAGATCGACACGCGCTTCGGCGCCGGCTTCGACGTGCTGTTCATCGCGGGCGGCTACGGCGCACACGCGGCCGCGCGCGATGAACGGTTACTCACCTGGCTGCGCGGGGTGCAATCGCGCACCCGCGCGATCGAAACGATCGGCGAAGGCCGCATCGTGCTCGAAGCGGCCGGCCCGACCGAGCACGACGGCATGATGAATCGCTACCCGGCCGCGAGCGTCAGTGAAGGCGCGTTCGCGGCGGCGAGCGATCGCAACGACTGCGCGCGCAGCGCACTGATGTTCATCAAGCGCGATCTCGGCGCCGAACTCGCGCGCAGCGTCGCCGATCGCGTGATGCCGGGTATGGCCGCGACGTGGGTGCCGTTGCCGGCCGAGGGCGGCACGCTGAGCGTCGCCGAAAAAATCCGCGCGGCCGCGCGCTGGATGGAGGCGAACTGCGACCGCCCCGTTTCGGTCGCCGACGCCGCGCAGGTCGCGGCAATGAGCGAGCGCAATTTTCTGCGCCGCTTCAAGCACGAGATGCAGGTCACGCCGTCGGACTACCTGCTGCAGGTCAGGCTGCGCATCGCGTGCAATTTCCTCACCGAGACCGAGTTGCCGGTCGACAAGATCGCCCGCCGCAGCGGCACCGGCAACGGCGATCGTCTCGCGAAAATTTTCCGCAAGCGTATGGCCCTGTCGCCAACCGAATATCGCGCCCGTAGCCGGGCGGCCACCGAGGCGTAGCATGTCTGCATAGCGTGCGATCGGGCGCCCGCGCCGGCGGGCGCGCCTCGTTCGTGGGACGCGGTCGCGGTAGCGGCCGCATCTTCGCTGGCCAGCCTTTTTACGAGCACAGTGGCGATGGGCAACAAGGTCATGGCGACGGCATTGCCGGAGGTGAAACTCATCGAGCCGGAAGTGTTCGGCGACGAGTTCGGCTTCTGCTTCGAGAGTTTCAGCGCGGACGAATTCGCCGACGACGTCGCGCCCGGTTTCAATTTCGTGCAGGACCGCCATCTGCGCGCGGTGCGCGGCGTGCTGCGCGGCCTGCACTACCAGGTGCAGCGCCCGCAGGGGCGACTGCTGCGCGTCGTGCGCGGCGAGGTGTTCGATGTCGCGGTCGACGTGCGCCTCAATTCGCCGAATTTCGGTAAATGGAGCGGCGAATACCTGAGCGACGCGAACCAGCGACAGATCTGGGTGCCGCCTGGCTTCGCGCACGGCTTCGTCGTGCTGTCGGACGTCGCGGAATGCGTATGGAAGACCACCGAGTACTGGTTTCCCGAGCTCGAACGCTGCCTGCTGTGGTCCGATCCCGACATCGGTATCGAGTGGCCGATGGACTATCAGCCGATCCTCGGCAGCAAGGACGCGGCGGGGCGGCGCTTGTATGAGGCGGAGAATATCGCGTGATCGGTGTGGGCATCGCGGAAGCCAGTGCCGATGCCGGGGCGTTGATCGTTTATGTTTCGTAGCGCGAAGCGTGGCGGCCGATCGTCGCTCGCGGTCGTCGAGGCTGTCGTGTTTGCGGGCATTGGGACGTCACTCCGCGATCCATACCACCTTGTTCGATGCGTCGCCGCCACTCACGCATGCGATCGTATCGAACGGCGCATGCATCAGCAGTGGCACTAAAGGGTAGGGAGAAAGCCCGAGGTGTCGGCAACTATTGCAATACGGTGCGGCAACTATTGCAAAGGCGCTGTTGTCTCCATCGATACAGCACTCACTGAAAAAGCAGCGACGACGGCAAACGCCACCTCACGGTGGCGTTTGCCGTTACGCATCGGGAGATCATGATCGGCGTCGACATGACGCCGACGCCGCCTGCAACGGTCAGCGTCGGATGACGCCCATCAGCAGCGTGACCAGGAAGATCACGATAAAGATAAAGAACAGCACCTTGGCGATTTCGGTCGCTCCCGCGGCGATGCCGCCAAAGCCGAACACCGCGGCGATGATGGCGATGATGAAGAAAATGACAGCGTATCGAAGCATGGTGCCTCCACCGGTGGATTGTTGAAATAACGTTGGAACGGCGCCCCGCTGTGGACGTCGTGCGTCTTTACGGGCAAGATGCCGGCGATCGGAGTTCAGCAATAGGTGTGCCCACGATGATCTCGGTCGATTTGATTCGTCATGCCAATTTGAGCGTCCCGGTGGTCAGGTGGCGCTCGCGGAAAGGTCTCGCTGGGGCCAGGACCTCGCATGTCTTTCCCGTCGTCGTTGCCGCCACCGCCGCGCCGCGAGCGCGCTCATCCCCATGTTGAAGATTCTGTTCAGCGCGTGCCTCGCCGGCCAGCCCGTGCGCTATAACGGCGCAGCTAAGACGGTCGGCGACGCATGGCTCGCGCGATGGCGCGACGAAGGCCGTCTGGTGATCGTCTGTCCGGAAGTGGCCGCCGGTCTGCCGACGCCGAGGCCCGCCGCGGAAATCGCGCTACGCCGTAGCGGTGCCGACGTGCTCGCGCATAACGCGGTGATTACCGACAACACCGGCACGGACGTGAGCGCGCTGTTCGTAGCCGGTGCATGGCATGCGTTGCGGCGCGCGCAAGCGGAAGGTTGTCGCTATGCGCTGCTCGCCGACGGCAGTCCGTCATGCGGCAGCAGCTTCATCTACGACGGCAGTTTTAGCGGCGTGAAGCATACGGCGGCCGGTGTCACGGCGACGCTGCTGACGCAGCACGGCATTCGCGTATTTGCCGAAACGCAGATCGGCGAGTTGGCCGCTGCGATTGCGCGAGAAGAGCGAGAAGAGGGCGGAGCGTGACGTGTCGCCGCGCAAGGTTCGCGGCGGGCCCCAAAAAACGTGAAGATCGACTGAAGCCTGATTCGGATCGCGCGGGCCGTCACGCCTTGCCGCGTGACGGCCCGGATCGCAGAGTCAGCGCAACTGCGTGACCGCCAGCAGCAACACCATGCTGCCGATCGCGCCATCCAGCACACGCCACGCGGTCGCGCGGCGAAACAGCGGGGCGAGCAGGCGCGCGCCATAACCGATACCGACGAACCACACTGCGCTGACGACCATCGCGCCGAGCGCGAACGCGACCCGTGCGCCTTCCGGCTCGCGCGCACCGGCCGTGCCGATCAGCAGAAACGTGTCCAGGTAGACGTGCGGATTGAGCCACGTGAACGCGAGCGTCATCAGGACGATCGGCAACGCCCGTTGCGCGGCGGGCGCATTATGAGCCGCGTCGTCGGCTGACTCGTTTGCCGAGCCGTCGAGCACCGCATGCCCCGGGCGCACCGCGCGACGCAGCGCGTTGATGCCGAACCACGCGAGATACGCGAGGCCGACGTAGAGCATCGCGTGCACGAAGCGCGGATAGCGCTCCATCAGCACCGCCGCGCCGCCGACGCCGGCGCCGATCAGGATGAAATCCGATAGCGTGCACAGCAGCACGATCTTGCCGACGTGCGAGCGCATGATGCCCTGGCGCAGCACGAACGCATTCTGTGCGCCGATGGTCACGATCAGCGATGCGCACAACGCGGCGCCATGGGAAAAAGACAACCAGTTCATAAGCGGTCCGAAAAACGAAAAGGGGATGGACGGGGACAACCGATGACGCTAGTCTGCGGGCTGGCGGCTCATAAGAGAAGCTAATTTACTTAACGTCGATTAAGGAACGCTAATGCTCGACTATGCGCTGCTCGACGCGCTGGCCGCCGTGGTCCGCCACGGTTCGTTCGACCGCGCCGCGAGCGAGCTCAATATCACGCCGTCGGCGGTGTCGCAGCGGGTCAAGCTGCTGGAGGAGCGGGTCGGCAGCGTGCTCGTGAAGCGCGGCCAGCCGTGCGTCGCGACGACCTCGGGCGCGCTGCTGTGCCGCCATACCGAACGCGTGCAACTGCTCGAAGCGGAGTTGAACGGCCGTCTGCCGGCGTTGCCCGGCGCGCTGGTCGAGTCGTGGCCGACGCTGCGCGTGGCTGTGAACGACGACAGCGTCGGCACCTGGTTCATCGATGCGGTCGCGCCGTTCTGCGTCGAACGCGAGATGCTGCTCGACCTCGTGGTCGACGATCAGGACCACACCGCGCAGCGGATTCGCGACGGCAGCGTGCAGGGCGCGATCACCACCCAGGCCGAGCCGGTGCAGGGCTGCCGCTCGGTGCGGCTCGGCCGCATGCGCTATCTGGCGGTCTGTTCGGCGGAGTTTCAGGCGCGCTATTTCGCCGACGGCGTCACGCGCGACAGCCTGCGCCGCACCCCTTGCGTCGATTTCAATCCGAAGGACCAGTTGCAGAAGCGCTTCATGCGGCGCGTCACGCGCGCGGAACTCGATCCGCCGCTGCACTGGATTCCGCACGTCGCCGGTTTCTTGCGCGCGTGCGTGACCGGGCTCGGCTGGGGCATGTGCCCCGAACGGATGATCGCCGGACATCTGGCGAGCGGCGAACTGGTCGAGATCGCGCCGGGCAAGCATATCGACGTCGATCTGTACTGGCAGAGCTGGCGGCTGTCGATCGGCTGGCTCGACGATTTCAGCGCGATGCTGAGAAAGCGCGCGAGCGAGTTTCTGGATTGACGGGTGGAGTGGGCGGGGTGGATTGGGCGGCACGCCGCCCGGTTGGCCCATCCGCTTGCCGACCCGTTAGCGGAGAAGCGAGGCCAGGCGGGACGCCGGCCGCGCCGTCATAGCAACAATTCGATCGAATGAAACAGGCGCTTCTGCTCCGGATCCTGCGAGCGCGCGCCTTTGTCGATCGTCTCGCGCAGGCAGTCGAGAAAATACGCGGCCGCAGGGCTCATCGGCGTGCCGCGCCGTGACGTGATGCTGACGATCGTTTCGTCGACGGTTTCGCGCAGCGGCAACGCCCAGAGGTTTTCTTTCGCGAGCATGACCTCGACGAGCGGCCACGGAAAAATGCTCAGCATGTCGGTCTGCGCGAGCAGGCCGAGCACGATCGACAGCGAATGCGCGAGCAGGATCGTGCGCGGCACGCGCATGCCGCGTCGGCGGAACAGGTTGTCTGCCATCGACTCGCGGCTCGCGGTATCCCAGTTCAACGCCCACTCGGCGTCTTCGAGTTCATGCAGCGAGCGACAACCGGCCTTCGGATGATCGCGCCGCGCGACCACCGCCGAATGCGTCGAGAACAGCGGCACGTTGTGAAACTCCGATTGCGGCGACGCGGGCGCCGGCCGGCCGATCGAAAAATCCAGGCTGCCGTCGCGCAGACGCGGCTGCACGACCGCGAGCAGACCCTCGAAGAATTCCAGCTGCACGTCCGGCATGCGTTCGCGAAAGCGCTGCACGGCGGGCGGCAGAAACGTCAGCGCGACCCATGGCGTGACGCCGATCGACAGCTTGCCGGCGGCGCCGCCGCGCAGCGACTCGATCTCCGCCTGAGCACGCTGCAATTGACCGAGCACGAGCCGCGCATGCACGACGAGCGCGCGACCGAACTCGGTGAACGCGACGCCGCTCGCGCCACGCACGATCAGCGGTGCGTGCAGATCGGCTTCGAGCTCGCGCATCGCCTTGGTGACGGCGGCCGGCGACAGGCCCAGCGAGCGTGCTGCCGCCCGGATACTTCCGGTATCCGCGATGGCCACCAGGGTATTGAGTTGATGCAGTTTCATCGAATCGGGCTGCCTGGGAGTGGCAACCAATGGTTGCTGGCGAAACGATTCTACGCCTGCCGCTTGAATATTAACGTGGCTATGCTGGGTTCGGGATCA
This sequence comes from Paraburkholderia antibiotica, assembly GCF_012927125.1. GTDB lineage: Bacteria > Pseudomonadota > Gammaproteobacteria > Burkholderiales > Burkholderiaceae > Paraburkholderia > Paraburkholderia antibiotica. Next base: position 29,326 of record NZ_JABBFZ010000026.1, on the reverse strand, counting down.
ACGCATGGTCGGACTAGGCGCCGAGGCGCCTAGTCCGACCGATTGTTTTACATGGGACCGGACTAAGCGCTAAAGCGCCAAGTCCCACCGACCGCTTTGCATGGGACCGGACTAGGCGCTGAAGCGCCTAGTCCGGTCGACAGGAGACGACACGTGAACACCATGGCCATTCCGGCGGGCATCGCCGAAGTCGAACAGGAAATGATCGAGCTGCGCCGCCGCATCCACGCGCAGCCGGAACTCGCGTACGAGGAATTCGCGACCGGCGATCTGGTCGCCGAGCGGCTCACCGAGTGGGGCTACACGGTACACCGCGGCATGGGACAGACCGGCGTGGTCGGGCAACTGAAGCTCGGCAACGGCACGCGCCGGCTCGGACTGCGCGCCGACATGGACGCGCTGCCGATCCACGAAAACACCGGCTTGCCCTATGCGAGCAAGGTGCCCGGCAAGATGCACGCATGCGGCCACGATGGCCATACCGCGATGCTGCTTGCCGCGGCCAAACACCTTGCACAAGAGAAAAACTTCGACGGCACGCTGAATCTGATTTTCCAGCCGGCCGAGGAGGGTCTCGCCGGCGCGAAGAAAATGCTCGAAGACGGCCTGTTCGAACAGTTTCCGTGCGACGCGGTGTTCGCGATGCACAACATGCCGGGACATCCGACGGGCAAGTTCGGCTTTCTGCCGGGCTCGTTCATGGCGTCGTCGGATACGGTCGTCATCAAGGTGACCGGGCGCGGCGGCCATGGCGCGGTGCCGCACAAGGCGGTCGATCCGGTCGTCGTGTGCGCGCAGATCGTGCTGGCATTGCAGGCCATCGTGTCGCGCAACATCGCGCCGCTCGATATGGCGATCATCACGGTCGGCGCGATCCATGCGGGCGACGCGCCCAACGTAATTCCCGAAACCGCCGAGATGCGCCTGTCGGTGCGCGCGCTGCGTCCCGAAGTGCGCGACCATCTGCAGGAGCGCATCACCGCGGTCGCGACCGGCCAGGCGGCGGTGTTCGGCGCGCGCGCGGAGGTCGACTATCAGCGTCGCTATCCGGTGCTCGTCAACGATACCGGCATGACCGCGCTCGCGCGTCAGGTCGCGCTCGACTGGCTCGGCGAAGACGGCCTGATCCACGACATGCAGCCGCTCACCGGCAGCGAGGACTTCGCGTTCCTGCTCGAGAAGTGTCCGGGCAGCTATCTGATCATCGGCAATGGCGACGGCGAGGGCGGCTGCATGGTCCACAACCCGGGCTACGACTTCAACGACGCGTGCCTCGCGACCGGTGCGGCTTACTGGGTCAAGCTCGCGCAGACGTTCCTGGTTTGAAGCTGACGGCGCGCGCCGCACGCGCGGACGCGCGCATCGACATGCGGGTCGACGCTCATGCAGATACACGAGCCGACCTGCGCGTCTCGCCGCAAGCACACGATGGAGACACAGATGGACTATTCCGCCACACCGCAGTCCGCCGCTGCCGCCGCGCAGCCTGAAAAACGCGTCAGCCACGCGAAGGCGATCGCCGCGATCACGCTCGGCAACGGTCTCGAATTCTTCGACTTCACGATCTACAGCTTCTTCGCGACGATCATCGGCAAGCTGTTTTTCCCGGTCGAAGGCCAGCTCGTGCAACTGATGCTCGCGGTCGGCACGTTCGGCGTCGGTTTCATCATGCGGCCGGTGGGCGGCGTGATTCTCGGCGGCTACGCGGACCGCGCGGGCCGCAAGGCCGCGATGAGCCTGACGCTGTGGCTGATGACGCTCGGCTCGGCGATCATCGCGTTCGCACCGACCTATGCGGCGATCGGCGTCGCCGCGCCGTTGCTGATCATCCTCGCGCGACTGATCCAGGGCTTCGCGCTGGGCGGCGAGGTGGGCGCATCGACGGCGCTGCTGCTCGAATACGGCAGCGACCGCACGCGCGGCTTCTACGGCAGCTGGCAGTTCGTGAGCCAGGGCGCGAATACGGTGGTCGGGTCGCTGCTCGGCGTCGCGCTCGCGTCGATGCTGTCGACGGCCGCGTTAGAAAGCTGGGGCTGGCGCGTGCCGTTCGTGATCGGCATGGCGATGGGGCCGATCGGCGTCTATATCCGGCGGCATCTCGACGAGACCCTGCCGGGTGTCGAGGATGGCGCAGCGAGCGCGCAGGGCGCGGCGGCGACGGTCTCCAGCTCCGGCTCGCCGACGACGTCGCAGCCGGTTCCGAACCCCGCCGGACAACCCGCATCGATGCCCGCGCGCAAGCTGTTTCGCGACCACCGCCGCTCGATCACGGCCGGCGTACTGACGACGATCGGTGGCACCGCGGCGAACTACATCGTGCTGTTCTATCTGTCGACCTACGCGATCCGTATCCTGCATCTGCCGATGGCATCGGCGTTGTGGGCGGCGTGGACCGGCGCGGTGGTCACGGTGATCTGCTCGCCGTTCGCGGGCAGGCTGTCCGACCGGGTGGGGCGCAAGCCCGTGCTGTGGGTGTCGCGCGTGCTGCTGATTTTTGCGGTCTATCCCGCCTTCATGGTGATCAACGCAACGCCGACGGTGCCCGTGCTGCTCGCGGTGGTCGCCGGTCTCGCGGTGCTCGTCACGTTCACGGCGGTGCCCAATATCGTGATGCTGCCGGAGCTGTTTCCACGCGCGATCCGCGCGACTGGCATGTCGATCGTCTACTGCCTCGGCGTGTCGATTTTCGGCGGCTTCGCGCAGTTCTTCGCGACGTGGCTGATCTCGATGACCGGCAGCAATCTTGCGCCGGCGTGGTATCTGATCGGTTGCAGCGTGGTGTCGCTGCTGCCGTTGCCGTGGATGCGCGATATGGCGGGTAAGCCGATTGATTGAAGCAGAGGGCGATGGCGGTAGGCCAAAAAAAGAGGCGCGATCGTTTTGATCGCGCCTCTTTGGCTATCTGGCACGCGGCGTCAGAACGGACGCCGCGCTTCACTCACGATCAGTTATCGGGGAACGTGATCTTGAAGATCTGCGCGCCGATGCCGCGCGTTCCGGCATAAAGGTTACCGGCACTGTCGGTGGCCAGCGACGTAATGACATCCGTCGTGTTCGGGAACGGATACGAAACGACGCTGCCGTCGCTGGCAATCCGGGCGATCACTGCCGCACCCGAGGTGTAGATGTTCCCCGACTTGTCGACGGCGATCGTCGCGCCGTTGACCGTCACTGGCAACTGGCTGGCGATCGTCGTGACCGTGCCGTCCGGTGCAATTTTTCGAACCGTGCCGAGGCTCTTCACATAGAGGTTGTCGTTGCTGTCGATGGCAAGATCGGCCGACGTAGAGAGCGTGAACGTCGCGCTCGTGCCGACCCCATCCTGATTGCCGGCAGTGCCGCTGCCTGCGAAAACCGACCAGCTGTTGCTACCGACGTCAAACTTCACGATACGGTTGTTCACCACGTCCGCCTGGAACAGCGCCCCTTTGCTGTCGATCACGACACCGCCATAGCCTTCCGACGGATTGGCACTCGCGCTTTCCCACTGCGGGAACAATGGCTTGTACACGCCGGCAGCCGAGAACTCCTGAAGCAACGCCGCCCATATGACTGGCGAGCCTGAAGTGACCAATAGGTCTCCCGATCCATAAATGTTGCCGGACGGGTCGACTGCGACCCCGTCCCAGGAGCCTTGAGTCGTCAATGTCGTGACCACCCCCGATTGCGTAACCTTCCGAAGGCTGCCTCGATCGGACAGAACGACGTTTCCAGATGCGTCCAACGCGAGATGGCCACCGCCCCAGAAAATGGCGGCGGCTCCCGTTCCGTCGACAGGTGCCGCGCTCGTGCTCGCCGAACCGGCGAGGCTGGTAACCGACAATGCGGACGTCGAAAGACCGCTGCCGGTCGACTGCCCAGTCGTGACGACATTGTTCGCCGGGCCTGTCGCACTGGCGGGCACGATGACTAGTGCGCCCGCTTGCGTAAACACGGTGTTCGATGAACCGTTAATCGTAATGGTCGTGCCGTTCGGCGCGGTAACGGTCGTGCCGGAAGGCACATAGACGGACGTGTTGGCCGCGAGGGTCTTGCTGGAACCTGCCGCCAGCGAAACAGGCGACGTCGAAGCGGTGCTCGAACTCGACCCCGAACTGCCGGAGCCGCCTCCACAAGCGCCTAACAATACGCTGCACCACACCACGACGACCGCACGTAGAAAAATCCGCATGTGTTATTCCCCGATTCTAATAATTCTGGACGCAGCGACGGGCCGTGCCGGCTTTCGTCGCCTTACCCTATGGTTCTTTGATATGCAAAGCGCGAGTACAACAGCGTGACGAGACCCGCCATTCTGGCTACCTGGTGCATCCCTGGCAAGTCATCAGCTATTACGCATAGTGAAGATGGCCGGTGCGTTGCCAGACTTAGCCTCCTACATAGACAAGCTGCTCACGACGTGATCCGACGCCAACGATCAGACCACGCCCCGGCTTATCAGCTCACCCGTCTCACCGCGCCGTCGATTTCCCACCTTGCGTCACCGCCGCCCCATCCCCATTGCCGTCGCTGGCCGGCGCATCGCGCGTCTCGGGCATCGCGGCCCATACCAGCAGCACCGCGAGCGCGCCCGCTGCCGCGAGGCAGAAGAAGCTCACCGCATTGCCGAAATGATCGGCGACGAAGCCGGCCGCGGTCGTGCTGAGCGTCGCGCCGATCCCGGCCGCCAGTCCGAACAGACCGATGCACAGGTTGTAGCGGCCCTTGTCGCCGGCGACGTCGGCGGCGATCAGCGGCAGCATCACGCCGAACACGGCGGCGCTCAGGCCGTCGAGCATCTGCACCGGCACCAGCAGATACGGGCTGCTGATCCCCGCGAACAGCAGCGCACGGATCGGCAGCGCGGAGAAGCCGAGCAGCAGGATCGGCCGACGGCCCCAGCGTTCGGCTGAGCGGCCGACCCACGGCGACATCATCGCGACGATCGCCTGCGGCACGATGATGCACGCGGCGATCACCAGCTGCACGTTGTCGCCCATGCCGGCCGTCACTTCGCCGGCGGCGAGATTCAGCATCGCCGCGTTCGACAGATGGAACAGCACGATGCACGCGGCGAACAGCAGCAGACGCCGGTCGCGCAGCAGCTCGCGCAGGCTCTCGCGCCGTTCCAGCTGCTCGGGCGTGGGTGCTGCGCGCGGCAGCTCGATCGTGTCGGTGCGCTGGATCATCGACAGCGCGATCAGCGCCGGTAGCGCGAGCCCCGCGGTCAGAAAGAACACCGCGCGCGGCGAGTAGTACTCGCCAAAGAGACCCATCAGACCGGCCGCGACCGCGCTGCCGATCGATGCCCACCGCGCGTTGCGGCCGAGCCGGTCGCCGAGATTCGCGCGTCCGACCAGTGCGAACGAGATCGCGGCGAGCGCCGGCGTCAGCATGCAGCTCGCGAAGCCGTGGAACACCTCGGCGGCGATCACCGGCAGCACGGTCGGGCTGACCGCGAGCAGCAGCGCGCTCAGGATGATCGCGATGATCGCCCACGCGGCGGCGCCTTTCTTGTTGCGCAGCGCGTCGACCGCGGCGCCGCCCGGCACCTGGCTGACCATCGCGCTGATCGTGCCGACCGACAGCACCATACCGATCTCGCCCTGGGTCCATTTATGCGACGCGAGATACGACGCGATGAACGGCCCGAAGCCGGTCTGCACATTGGCGACGAAGAAGTTCAGCCAATCGAGCGCGCGCAGACTTCGCGCCGTGACTACCGTGCGGACCGTCATCGGACCGCCCGTGCGTTGGAGACCGTCACTGCGGTCGAGCCGGGCGGCGCCGCATTCGCCGACCCACCGGCCGACGCGCCCGGCGCGGACGCGGCGGGCACCGCGGAGGCGGCGGGCGTCGGCGCCGGGCCGGGCGACACCGCGCGGATCGGTTTATCGGCGGCGTAGGGCGGCGTCGCGTTGATCTGCGCATCGCTCAGTTCGAGCAGCGGATGCAGTTCCTTGTCGCGCGTGACGAAGTGCAGCGCCGACCAGTTCGCGGCGATCGTGCGACGCTCGGTGCTGACCATCCCGCTGACGTCGAGCACCACCGCCTGCGGCTGCGCATTGCCGTCGATCAGCACGTCGACCACCCGGCCGACCTTCGCGCCGTTCGCGCGCTCGACGGTCGCATCGAGCATCGGCAGTTGCGGCGCGTTCGTCTTGTTCGGGGCGGCCGGCACCGCGCCCGCGTTCAGCGTGATCGGCGCAGCCTTCACGCTCGGCGTGAAGCGGAACGCACTCCACGGGAAGTTCACCTTGCGGTCGCCGACGCCGAGAAAGCCCTGCAGATTGACGACCATCTCGAGCGGCTTGCCGCCTGCGTCGGCGATCATGTCGACCGCGCGGCCGACCGGCTTGCCATCGGGCTTCTGCACCTGACTGTCGAGCAGCGTGTGGGCGGCGTTGCGATCGATCGCGCGCAGCAGGATCAGTTGTCGTGGCGCGGGCGGCGGCGGGGGCGGCGGCGGCGCGGCGACGGCCGGCGCCGGTTCGACCCGGCGCGGTTTGACGACAGGTTTTTTCGGTTTCTTCGGCTGCTCCGGCTCGTTCGCGGTTTCGGCCGGCTCCGGCGCGGATGCCGCGGCCGGCGCGCTGGCCGGCTCGACCGGCATCACCGTCGCATCGACGATCGGGGCCTGCTGGTTGCCCCACAGCATGCTGCTGCAACCGGACAGCGCCGCGAACGCGAGCAGCGCGGCGAGTGCCGCGAGCACGCGCGCGACACGCAACAGCGCGTGCAGCTCGAATGATTCGAACGAGGGACGCGCCGCGATCGACGCGATCGATGCGATCGGCAAGCGCCGGACAGGACGCGGAAAACCGCCAGTCATCGGGAAAAGCTCCACGTAGCAGGTGCGGGCGAGCGCGATGAGCCGCCGCGGTTGGATGAGGTACGGCCCAGAGTTTAACCCGCACGGCCACGCGGACCGGGTTTCGCGCGCGCCTCGGCGCCCTCGCGCTGCACGTTGCGTGCCCGCCGCCGGCCTTACCGGTCGGTTTTCGGCGCGCTTTCGGCCCACTTCGCGGCCGCCCGAATCCCGTAGGTGTAAACGCGCGGCGCGCCGACGCGCTTTGGCGTCGTGCCAAAGATATACGTCGGGCGATATGTCCGGCATGCCATTCATGCGATTGGACGCATATTTGTCTTCACCTACATTGCGACTCAGAAAAGCGCATTTCCCATTCAATAAACCCACGAGACAACCCTGACGACGGCCGCGCCGACCGCAGCCGTTTCAGCATGCTGATAAAGGAGGCACTCATCATGATGGAACCCCAGGCTCTCGCGACTTCCGAAGTCGCGAGCGAATCGTTCGACACCGAATCAAGCGCCGGCAAAGGCTTTCTCGACCGTTACTTCGACATCTCCGCGCGCGGCAGCACGCAGCGCCAGGAGATCGTCGCCGGCATTACGACTTTTCTCGCGATGGTCTATTCCGTGTTCGTCGTGCCGGGCATGTTCGGCAAGGCGGGCTTCGACACCAGCGCGGTGTTCGTCGCGGTGTGCCTGACCACCGCGTTCGGCTCGCTGCTGATGGGCGTGTGGGCGCGTCTGCCGATCGCGATCGGCTGCGCGATCTCGCTGACCGCGTTCACCGCGTTCGGACTCGTGCTCGGCAAGGGCCTGCACCCGAGCGTCGCGCTCGGCGCGGTGTTCCTGATGGGCGTCGTGTTCACCGCGATTTCGGTGACCGGCGTGCGCGCGTGGATCCTGCGCAATCTGCCGACCGGCATCGCGCACGGCACCGGTATCGGTATCGGCCTGTTTCTGCTGCTGATCGCCGCGAACGACGTCGGCCTCGTCGTGAAGAATCCGGGCGCCGGCTTGCCGGTGTCGCTTGGGGCGATTACCGCGTTGCCGGCGTTGATGTCGGTGGCGGGGCTCGCGGCGATTTTCGGGCTGGTGCGGCGGCGCGTGCCGGGCTCGATCCTGATCGTGATCATCGCGATTTCGGCGATCGGACTCGTGATCGATCCGGCCGTCGCGTTTCACGGCGTGTTCGCGGTGCCGTCGCTCGCGGCGCCGGGCCATGCGTCGCTGATCGGCGCGATGGACGTGAAGGGCGCGCTGTCGATGGCTGTGCTGCCGAGCGTGCTCGCGCTGGTGATGACTGCGGTATTCGACGCGACCGGCACGATTCGCGCGGTCGCGGGGCAGGCGGGGCAGCTCGATGCGGACGGTCGCATCATCAACGGCGGCCGCGCGCTGACCGCCGATTCGTTGAGCTCGATCTTCTCGGGCCTGCTCGGCGGCGCGCCGGCCGCCGCGTATATCGAATCGACGGTCGGTGTCGCGGCGGGCGCGAAGACCGGGATGGCGGCGGCGGTGGTCGGTCTGCTGTTTCTGGTGGTGATGTTCTTCTCGCCGCTCGCCGCGCTGGTGCCTTCGTATGCGACCGCGCCGGCGCTGATGTACGTCGGCCTGCTGATGTTGTCGAACGTCAGCAAGCTGCATATGGACGACATGGTCGACGCGATGGCCGGGCTCGTGTGCGCGGTGTTCATCGTGCTGACCGCCAACATCGTGACCGGCATCATGCTCGGCTTCGCGACGCTGGTGATCGGGCGCGTGGTGAGCGGCGAGTATCGCAAGCTCAACGTCGGCACTGTGGCGATCGCGGTGGTGCTGGTGGGCTTCTATCTCGGCGGCTGGGCGATCTGAGTTTGCGCGGCGTGCTACGGCGTGTCGTGCTGTTGCGTGCCGCGGCGAGTTCGCGTGGGCTCGCGCGGACTTGCGGAATCTGCGTACCTGTCCTTGACTTTCGTGTGAGCGCGCCGGAATTCGCGCTGTTCGTCGGGGGCGACGACACGCTGCCCGGCGCATGTCGTCAGATCAGGCCTGCCTCGCGCAGGAAAGGAGCCGCAGATGGAACCGCAACACCGCATCGGAACCCGCGAAGCGTGGCTGGCCGCGAGCCGCGCGCTGCTCGCCGAGGAAAAAGCGCATATGCGCGCCGGCGACGAACTCGCGCGCAAGCGTCGCGAGCTGCCATGGGTCAAGGTCGACAAGACCTATACGTTCGAGACGCCGCAGGGCCGCAAGACGCTCGCCGAACTGTTCGATGGCCGCAGCCAGCTGATCGTCTATCACTTCATGATGGGACCGGACTGGGAAGAGGGTTGCGTCGGCTGCTCGTTCCTGTCGGACCATATGGTCGGCATCGTCACGCATCTCGAACATCACGACGTCAGCTACGTGACGGTGTCGCACGCGCCGCTCGCGAAGATCGAGGCTTTCAAAAAGCGCATGGGCTGGACGTTTCCGTGGGTGTCGTCGAGCGGCAGCGATTTCAATTTCGACTACCACGTGTCGTTCACGCCCGAGCAACTGGCGAGTAAAAAGGCGTTCTACAACTTCACCGAGCAGGATGTCGGCATCGACGAACAGCACGGTCACAGCGTGTTCTACCGGGATGACAACGGCGACGTGTATCACACGTACTCATGCTACGGTCGCGGCGACGAGCGCTTCATCAACACCTACGCGCATCTGGACGTGACGCCGAAAGGGCGTAACGAGGCCAGCAATCTGACCGACTGGGTCAGGCATCACGACCGGTATGAGGACAGCGCGCGCGGTGGGTGCGCGGCGTGCGGCGAGTGGGAAACAGCGGGGCGGTAACGGCGCGGCAGCGCGCTACAGCGCCATCTCGAACGCGGGCTTCAGGAACATTTCCATTGCCATCACGATGAGGCCCATCGCGGCGGCGGCGAGTGTCAATACACCGTATTCGTCATAGCGCGTGTCGTACAGGCACGCGATAACGAACAGAATCGCCAGCAGGTTGGTCAGCCAGTCGAAATTCAGCGCAAAGGTCATCGATCGGATTCGGGCTCGGGGGCGACGGTCGTGCGACGGTGCTGATCGCACGCTCAGGACGGCGCGATTCTATCGAAATGAGCTTACGGATTCGCAACGATTGCGCTTACAGAAATTACGACCGCGCGGGCGTGTGAGGAGAGCTGAAGAATGGGCGGCACGCGCCCGGCGACGGCTCGGACGCGTTGCGATGGTGGCGTGCGGGGGAGCTCCCGCACGCACGCTTCGGCATGATTTTGACGACGGGGGGCTGCGCAGAGAAAACGCAAAAAACAGTGAAGAAGCGGCGCAGAAGCGACGCAGAAGCGACACAGAAACTCCGCAGTCCCGCACGCGTTCAGACAGCCTTGTCCATCGCCATCATGTCGCGCTCGATCCACTCGATCACCGAGGTACGGCGCGGCTGCCAGCCGAGCAGCTTGCGCGCGCGCTCGCCGCGCACTCGGCTGTTCGAGCCGAGACCGTACGAAGCCATTTCGTAGCCCCATTCCTGCTTCGCGTCGTCGAGCGGCCAGTCTTGCGGCGCGCCGAGCTGCATCGCGCGCGCGATTGCAGCGCTCATGTCGCGGAACGACGCTTCGCCGCTTTCGACGAAATAGAACGTGCCGGCCGGCGTTTTCTCGAGTGCGAGGCGATACAGCTCGGCGACGTCGTCGATATGCACGTTCGACCAGATGTTGCCGCCGCTGCCGACATGGCGCACCACGCCGCTCTTCTGCGCCTGGCGCACGAGTCGCGGCAATTGCACGCTCGCGCTGCCCGCCACCGCGCCGTGGCCGTAGATCAGCGTGTTGCACAGCACTGCCGAGCGGATGTCGCGCTGCGCCGCGTCGAGCACGAGTTGATCGATCGCGACGCGCGCGGCCTTGTCGGCGGTCGGCTCGGGCAGCGCGTCTTCGTGATAGATGCGCGCGTCGCCCGCTTCGCCGCCCGACGCATCGCCGACGATGCTCGAACCGCTGGTGTGCAGAAACACCTTGCCGGAGCCGGCGAGTCCGTCGATCAGCGCGTTGACCGCGCCCTCATGGTCGCTGCTCGCCGCGTTGACGACGGCGTCGGCGGCTTGCGCTTCGGCGCTTAGCAACGCGCGGTCGTCGAGCGTGCCGATCACCGGTTCGATGCCGAGGCGCTGCAGCTCGGCGCTGTGCTCGGGCTTGCGGATCAGACCGCGGACCTGATGGCCGGCGCGCGCAAGATGCGCCGCGATCGAGCCGCCGATAAAACCGCTTGCGCCAGTCACGAAAATCTTCAAGACGTTCTCCTTGATGCGGAAACGAGGGACCGCAACCCTGTTGGGTGAGATCGGCGGCGGCTGTGAGCGCCTGCGCTGATCGACTGGCATGCAGTATCGCGCGGCTGGATTCTCGCAAAAAGCGTGTTAGTCTCAAATCAATCTTGATTTGAAATCAACAATGAAAACTTCCACCGACGAATTGCTGGTGTTCGTCACGGTGATCGACAGCGGCTCGATCACCGCGGCCGCCGAAAAACTCGGCCAGACCGTGTCCGGCGTGAGCCGCGCGCTCACGCGTCTCGAACAGAAACTCGACACCGCGCTGGTGCGGCGCACGACGCGCCGTCTGCATCTGACCGAGGAGGGCGACGCGTTCCTGCGGCGCGCCCGCGCGATCCTCGCGGCGATGGAGGAGGCGGAGGAATCGGTCGCGCGTGGCCGCGAGCGACCGTCGGGGCGTCTGCGCGTCGACGCGGCGTCGCCGTTCATGCTGCATTGCGTGGCGCCGCATATGACGGCGTTTTCGGCGCTGTATCCGGAGATCCGGCTCGAATTGACCAGCAACGAGCGGATCGTCGATCTGCTCGAACAGAAGGTCGACATCGCGATCCGCATCGGCGCGTTGCAGGATTCGACGCTGCATGCGCGCTCGCTCGGCAGCAGCAAACTGCGCGTGCTCGCGAGTCCCGCGTATCTGGCCGAGCACGGCGAGCCGGCCACGCTCGATGCGTTGCGCGAGCATCGGCTGATCGGTTTTACCGCGCCGGAGCATCTGAATCGCTGGCCTTTGCGCGCAGCGGGCGGGCGCAGCAAGCGCGGCGGCGGCGCGTCGCAGGAGCCGGCCGCGCGGCTGAAGATCGAGCCGTCGATCACCGCGTCGAGCGGCGAGACGTTGCGGCAACTGGCGCTGTCCGGCTGGGGCATCGCCTGTCTCGCCGATTTCATGACCGCCGCCGACGTGCGCGAAAACCGCCTCGTGCCGATCCTCGGCAAGCTGCTCGTCGACGAACGGCAGCCGGTGAACGCGGTGTATTACCAGAGCGCGTCGCTGGCAGGGCGCGTGCAGTGCTTTCTGGATTTCATCGCGGCGCGGGTGAGCCTGTAGCGTAAGCGTCTGACCGGTTCGCAGCGTGCTGCCCGGCAGCTCGCGCTTCGATAATTTTTCCGCCAGCCCCCATCTTAGCCACTTCGCTTCACTCCTTCCTCCCGCACGAATCGCCGCGCTGTTTGCCCAGCGCGTGCACTCTCCTATAACTCAGTTATTGGCCCAGCGGCGAGCGGTTGCGAGGGCCGGCCCGCAGTGGACCATACCGCCTTCGCTGCCGCTAACGTGTATATACAAGTTTGCTCATCGAGCGATTTCCGCCGCTCGCCGCGCAGGGCGCCGAGGCGCCCGCGCACGACCCGACAGCAAGCTTCCGACATCCGTGCCATGACGAATATCCCGGCTCATGGAAATCCCCAGGCACGAAATCGTTAAAAATAAGTTGTATATACAAGACCTGCCCGTTAGACTTATTTGAACTTGTATAGACAGGATGACAACCATGATTCTGAAGCCCGGCTACCTGACCCTCCCGCAACTGCGCCAGATCGCGCGTGAACAGGTCACGCTGCAACTCGATCCCGCGAGCCACGCCGCCATCGACGCGTGCGCGCAGGCCGTCGCCGACATCACCGCCAAGGGCGAGCCGGCTTACGGTATCAACACCGGCTTCGGCCGCCTCGCCAGCACGCACATTCCGCGCGACCAGCTCGAACTGCTGCAGCGCAATCTAGTGCTGTCGCACGCGGTCGGCGTCGGTGAGCCGATGTCGCGTCCTGTCGTGCGTCTCCTGATGGCGCTGAAGCTGTCGAGCCTCGGCCGCGGTCACTCGGGCATCCGCCGCGAAGTGATGGAAGCGATGATTACGCTGTTCAACGCCGACGTGCTGCCGGTGATCCCGGTCAAGGGTTCGGTCGGCGCCTCGGGCGACCTCGCGCCGCTCGCGCATATGTCGGCGATTCTGCTCGGCGTCGGCGAAGTGTTCGCGAAGGGCGAGCGCATGGCGGCCACCGAAGGTCTCGCGCTGGTCGGCCTGAAGCCGATGACGCTGCAGGCTAAGGAAGGTCTCGCGCTGCTGAACGGCACGCAAGCTTCGACCGCGCTCGCGCTCTACAACATGTTCGCGATCGAAGACCTGTACCGCACGGCGCTCGTCGCCGGCGCGCTGTCGGTCGACGCGGCGGCCGGTTCGGTCAAGCCGTTCGATGCGCGCATCCACGAACTGCGCGGCCATCAAGGCCAGATCGACGCGGCGGCGGCATATCGTTCGCTGCTGCAAGGCTCGGCGATCAACGTGTCGCACGTCGATTGCGACAAGGTGCAGGACCCGTACAGCCTGCGCTGCCAGCCGCAGGTGATGGGCGCGTGTCTCGACCAGATGCGTCAGGCCGCCGAGACGCTGCTCACCGAAGCGAACGCCGTGTCGGACAACCCGCTGATTTTCCCGGACACCGGCGAAGTGCTGTCGGGTGGTAACTTCCACGCCGAGCCGGTCGCGTTCGCGGCCGACAACCTCGCGCTCGCCGTTGCGGAAATCGGCGCACTCGCCGAACGCCGCATCGCGCTGCTGATCGACGCGACGCTGTCGGGTCTGCCGCCGTTCCTCGTCAAGGATGGCGGTGTGAACTCCGGCTTCATGATCGCGCACGTGACGGCCGCCGCGCTCGCCTCCGAAAACAAGACGCTCGCGCATCCGGCCTCGGTCGATTCGCTGCCGACGTCGGCGAACCAGGAAGACCACGTGTCGATGGCGACGTTCGCGGCGCGCAAGCTCGGCGACATCGCCGAGAACACCGCCAACATCCTGTCGATCGAACTGCTCGCCGCTGCTCAGGGCGTCGACCTGCGCGCGCCGCACAAGACCAGCCCGAGCCTGCAGAAGGTGATGGACCTGGTGCGCAAGGACGTCGCGCATTACGAGCTCGATCACTACTTCGCGCCGGACATCGCGGCGATCACGAAGCGCGTGCAGGACGGCTCGATCGCTAAGCTGAGCCCGTTCTCGTTCGTGTCGGAACAGTAAGTTGCCGAGTGCGCGGATCACGCCAACGAATTACGCCAATGAATGCACCCGCTTACCAGGGCATCAAGGACTTCATCCTCTCGCGCATTCATGCGGGCGAGTGGGCCGAAGGCGACCAGGTGCCCTCCGAAAACGAGCTTGCGCGCGAGTTCAACGTCGCGCGCATGACGGTCAACCGCGCGCTGCGCGAGTTGACCTCGGAGCAGGTGCTCACGCGCGTGCAAGGCTCGGGCACCTTCGTGGCAAGGCCCAAGTACGAGTCGACGCTGGTGGCGATCCGCAGCATCTCGGATGAAATCGTCGCGCGCGGCCATCGCTATCAGGCGCAGGTGCTCAACGTCGGCGCGAGCGTCGCCGACGAGGCGCTCGCCGAGGAAATGCAGCTGAATCCGGGCAGTCCCGTGTTTCATTCGCGTCTGCTGCATTTCGAAAACGACGAGCCGGTGCAGCTGGAAGAACGCTGGGTCAATCCGGCGGTCGCGCCCGAATACGCGTTGCAGGATTTCACGAACACCACGCCGAACCAGTACCTCGTACGCGTCGCGCCATTGCAGCGCGTCGAGTACCGCATCGAGGCGCTAGCGGCCGATGCCGGCACGCGCGAGCTGCTGGACATGGAAGAACGCGAGCCGTGTCTGGTGTTGCATCGGCGCACGTGGTCGCAAGGCCAGGTCGCGTCGATCGCGAATCTGTGGCATCCGGGCACCCGCTACCGCTTCACAGGGCATTTCTGATTTCGTTTTTTCTCATCGTCGCTGAATCTTTATCGAACATCTTCGAGCATCCCGAGGGACACCATGAACAATCCTAAACATATCGATCCGCGTCTTGACCCGACCCGCACGATCCGCGCACCGCGCGGCGCGGACAAGACCTGCAAGACCTGGATCGCGGAAGCCGCGTACCGGATGATCCAGAATAATCTGGACCCCGAAGTCGCCGAGCACCCGCACGCGCTCGTCGTGTACGGCGGCATCGGCCGCGCCGCGCGCAACTGGGATTGCTTCGATCAGATTCTCGCGTCGCTGAAGGACCTGAACGAAGACGAAACGCTGCTGATTCAATCGGGCAAGCCGGTCGGCGTGTTTCGCACGCATGCGGACGCGCCGCGCGTGCTGCTCGCGAACTCGAACCTCGTGCCGCACTGGGCGACGTGGGAACACTTCCACGAACTCGACCGCAAGGGCCTGATGATGTACGGCCAGATGACCGCGGGCAGCTGGATCTACATCGGCAGCCAGGGCATCGTGCAGGGCACCTACGAAACCTTCTTCTCGGTCGCGAACCAGCACTTCAACGGCGACCCGAGCGGCCGCTGGATCCTGACGGGCGGCCTCGGCGGCATGGGCGGCGCGCAGCCGCTCGCGGCGACGATGGCGGGCTTCTCGATGATCGCGGTCGAATGCGACGAGACGCGCATCGACTTCCGTCTGAAGACGCGCTACGTCGACAAGAAAGCGAAGACGCTCGACGAAGCGCTCGCGATGATCGACGAAGCGAAAAAAGCGGGCAAGCCGGTGTCGGTCGGTCTGCTCGGCAATGCCGCCGACGTGTTCGCCGAGTGCGTCGCGCGTGGCATCACGCCGGACTGCGTGACCGACCAGACGAGCGCGCACGACCCGATTCACGGCTACCTGCCGCAAGGCTGGACGGTCGAAGACTGGCGCGAGCGCATGAAGACCGCGCCGGAAAGCATCGTCACGCCGGCCAAACAGTCGATGGCCACGCAGGTGCAGGCCATGCTGACGCTGCAGGAACGCGGCGCGGCGACGCTCGACTACGGCAACAACATTCGTCAGATGGCGCTGGAAATGGGCGTCGAGAACGCGTTCGATTTCCCCGGCTTCGTGCCCGCGTATATCCGGCCGCTCTTCTGCGAAGGCAAGGGGCCGTTCCGCTGGGTCGCGCTGTCGGGCGATCCTGAGGACATCTACAAGACCGATGCGAAGGTCAAGGAACTGATCCCGGACGATCCGCATCTGCACAACTGGCTCGACATGGCACGCGAACGCATCGCGTTCCAGGGTCTGCCGGCGCGGATCTGCTGGGTCGGCGTGAAGGATCGTTATCGTCTCGGCCAGGCGTTCAACGAAATGGTCAAGAACGGCGAGCTGAAGGCGCCGATCGTGATCGGCCGCGATCACCTCGACACGGGTTCGGTGGCAAGCCCGAACCGTGAAACCGAATCGATGAAGGACGGCTCGGATGCGGTCAGCGACTGGCCGCTGCTCAACGCGCTGCTGAACACCGCGGGCGGCGCATCGTGGGTCTCGCTGCATCATGGCGGCGGCGTCGGCATGGGCTTCTCGCAACACTCGGGCGTCGTGATCGTCGCCGACGGCACGCAGGCCGCGCACGAACGCCTTGGCCGCGTGCTGCTGAACGACCCGGCGACCGGTGTGATGCGTCACGCGGATGCGGGCTATGAGCTCGCGCAGCAAACCGCGCGCGATGCCGGCCTGAAGCTGCCGATGCTGGGCCGCTGATCGTGACGCTTGCCAACGGCGCGAGCATGGCTGCCGTCACGCTGATTCGCGGCGCCGACCTCGTGGCGGCGCCGTGGAAAAACGGCGGCGGCGTCACGCGCGAGGTGACGGCGCTTCCGTCCACGTTTTCATCGAACGACGGCGGGAAGGGCGCCGCGCCGGGCGACTTCGTGTGGCGCGTGAGCGTCGCCGACGTCGCGCAGGCGGGGCCGTTCTCGCGCTTCGATGGCGTCGATCGTACGCTCGTGCTGTTGTCGGGCGGGGGCATGCTGCTCGACGAACTGGACGGCGCGAGCGTCGTCGGCACGCATGCGTTGCGGCAGCCGCTCGACGTCGCACGCTTCGCCGGCGAGACGCGTATCGATGCACGTCTGGTCGACGGCGCGACGCGCGATTTCAATCTGATGGTGCGGCGCGACGTGGCGCAGGGCGAGCTGGACGTGTGGCGTGCCGATGTGCCGACGCGCACGCTGGATGGCGATGTCGCGCTGCTGTTTTGCGCGAGCGGCGAAGTGACGCTCACGCTGGCGGCGGGCGAATCGCAAGCGCTACGACTCGGCGCCGGCGACACGCTGCGCGTCGACGCGCCGGATGCGTTGCCGTGCACGCTGACCGGCGACGGCGCGGTGCTGGCGATCGCGATCCGCTATCAGCGCTGAAGTGTCCTCATAAAGCGTCCTCATGAGGCATCCTTACTAACGCGCAGGCGCTCCGCATCGAGCCATCCCTCCACAGACACGCAACGAGCTGCAAAGAGCACGCGATGAAGCAAACCGTCTGGCATCACCTGAAACTGTGCCCGCAGGGCGACCCTCACCACACGTTCGACGATGCGGCGATCGCGGTCGAAGACGGCCGCATCGCGTGGCTCGGCGTGGCCGCCGACTTGCCCGCGCAATATGCCGCGTGGCCGCGCGAAGATCTGCACGGCGCGTGGGTGACGCCGGGGCTCGTCGACTGTCATACGCATCTTGTGTACGGCGGCCAGCGCGCGGACGAATTTGCGCAGCGGCTCGCCGGTGTCAGTTACGAAGAGATCGCGCGGCAGGGTGGCGGCATCGTGTCGACGGTGCGCGCCACGCGTGCCGCCGACGAAGCCACGCTGTTCCGGCAAGCGGCCGCGCGGCTCGAAGCGCTGCTCGCCGAAGGCGTGACGACGCTCGAAATCAAATCCGGCTACGGCCTGGACCTCGCGAGCGAGCGCAAGATGCTGCGCGTCGCGCGGCAACTCGGCGAGCGCTATCCGGTCACCGTCTATACGACGTTTCTCGGCGCGCACGCGCTACCGCCCGAATTCGCGGGCCGCGCCGATGCGTATATCGACGAGGTCTGCAACACGATGCTGCCCGCGCTGGCGGACGAAGGCCTCGTCGATGCGGTCGATGTGTTCTGCGAGCGCATTGGTTTTTCGCTGCAGCAAAGCGAGCGTGTGTTTGAAGCTGCCGCGCGTTACAAGCTGCCGGTGAAGATGCACGCCGAACAGTTGTCGAACGGCGGCGGCACCGCGTTGGCGGCGCGGCATCGCGCGCTGTCGGCGGATCACCTTGAATTTCTCGACGAAGCCGGCGTCGCCGCGATGAAAGAGGCGGGCACCGTCGCCGTGCTGCTGCCCGGCGCGTATTACTTCATCCGCGAGACGCAGTTGCCGCCGCTCGAACTGCTGCGGCGCTACGAAGTGCCGATCGCGATTTCGACCGACAGCAACCCGGGCACGTCGCCGGCGACTTCGTTGCTGCTGATGATGAACATGGCCTGCACGCTGTTCCGCATGACCGTGCCCGAGGTGCTGCAAGGCGTGACCGCGCATGCGGCGCGCGCGCTCGGCAAGGCGGACGAACACGGCGCGTTGCGGGTCGGACGTGCGGCCGACTTCGCGATGTGGTCGGTCGATTCGCTCGCCGAGCTTGTTTACTGGATTGGCCGTCCGCTGTGCGCGCGAGTCGTGCGCGCGGGCGAAACCGTATATACGCGGCGTGAACAGAACTAAACCAGAACCTGAGAGATGACGCAATCCAATCAATCGCTGTTCGCCGACCACGCGTATCTGCCCGATGGCTGGCGCCGCAACGTGCTGCTCGAATGGAACGCCCACGGCACGCTGAGCGCGGTCACGCCGGATCGTCCCGAGGCACCGGCCGGTGTCGCGAGGGCCGCGGGTCCGCTCATGCCAGGGATGCCTAACCTTCATTCGCACGCGTTCCAGCGCGCGATGGCGGGGCTGACCGAGTATCGCGCCGCGTCAGGCACCGGCGCTACCGATAACTTCTGGTCGTGGCGCGATCTGATGTACCGCTTCGCCGCGCGCATCACGCCGGAAGGGCTCGCGAGCGTCGCGCAATGGCTCTACATCGAAATGCTGAAGGCGGGCTATACGTCGGTGTGCGAGTTCCACTACGTGCATCACGCGCAGGACGGCCAGCGTTACGCGAACGAGGCTGAACTCGCACAACGCGTGGTGGATGCGGCGTCGGCGAGCGGCATCGGTATCACGATGCTGCCGGTGCTGTATCAGTACAGCGGCTTCGGCGCGCGTGCGCCGCGCGACGATCAGCGCCGCTTCATCAACACGCCGGAGAGTCTGCTCGAACTGCTCGGCGCGCTGCGCGCGGCGCGCCCCGAAAACGCGGCGCTGCGTTATGGCGTGGCGCCGCATTCGCTACGGGCGGTGTCGGAGGCGTCGCTGCGCGCGCTGCTCGGCGGTATCGATGCGCACGCGCCGGTGCATATCCACATCGCCGAACAGACCGCCGAGGTCGATGCGTGCATCGAAACCGAAGGCGCACGACCGGTGCAGTGGCTGCTCGATCGCTTCGAGGTGGACGGCCGCTGGTGTCTGGTGCACGCGACGCACGTCGATGCGAACGAAACGCTCGCGCTCGCGAAGAGCGGTGCGGTTGCCGGTTTGTGTTTGACCACCGAGGCGAATCTCGGCGACGGCATTTTCCCCGCGCAGGCTTACCTCGATGCGCACGGCCGCATCGGTGTCGGTTCCGATAGCCATATCGGTGTCGACTGGCGCGCGGAATTGCGCCTGCTCGAATACGGCCAGCGTTTGACGCGTCGGCAGCGCAACGTGCTGGCATCGGCCGACGCGACGCACGTCGCGGACCGTCTGTTCGACGCCGCGCTCGACGGCGGCGCGCGCGCGACCGGCCGAGCGGTCGGCGCGTTGCGGGCCGGCTGTCGCGCGGACTGGCTGGTGCTCGACGCCGATCATTCGAGCATCGCCGAACATGCGCCGCACGCGTGGCTGTCGGGCGTCGTATTCTGCGAGCATGGCGAGACGCCGATCCGCGACGTCTATACGGGCGGCGTGAAGGTCGTCGACAATCGCCGGCATCGCGATGAAGAAGGCGCGTACGCGCGCTATCGCGCGGCGCTCGCCGAACTGCTGAAATAAGCGTGAGGGGGCCCGCGCGGCCCGCTCTCCGTTCTCCGATCCCCACCGACTCCGGACCGACATGACTGCTTCGAATCCCTCGACGGTTTTCTCGCTGCATCAGGGCAGCCTGCCGCTACTGATCTCGATCCCGCATCTGGGCACGCAGATCCCCGCCGACATCGCCGCGACGATGACCCCGGTCGCGCAACGCACCGACGATTGCGATTGGCATCTCGACCGGCTGTATGCGTTTGCGAAGCGCCTCGGCGCGTCGATCCTGACGCCGACCTACGCGCGCTACGTGGTCGATCTGAACCGTCCGCCCGACGGCGCGAACCTGTACCCGGGCCAGGACACCACCGGTCTGCTGCCGGTCGATACGTTCGACAAGGAGCCGCTCTATCTCGACGGCCACTTGCCCGACGACGCCGAAGTCGCGCGCCGTCGCGACGCTTACTGGAAGCCGTATCACGACGCGCTTACTGGTGAGCTCGCCGAGCTCAAAGCGAAGCACGGCAAGGTGCTGCTGTGGGAAGCGCATTCGATCCGCTCGCACGTGCCGCGCTTTTTCGAAGGACGTCTGCCGGATTTCAACTTCGGCACCTCGAACGGCGCGAGCGCGGCGCCGGGCGTGGGCGAAGAACTGGCCGCGCTGGTCGGGCAGCATGGCGGCTATACGGCGGTCGCCAACGGCCGCTTCAAGGGCGGCTACATCACGCGGCAATACGGGCAGCCGGAGCAGGGCGTGCATGCGGTGCAACTCGAACTGTCGCAGATCACGTACATGGAAGAGCACATGCCCTACGCGTATGACGAAATCCTCGCCGCGAAGGTTGCACCGCTGCTCGAAGCGCTGGTGACTACCGCGCTTGCGCGCGTGCAGGCGAGCTGACAGACGAGCTGGCAGATAAGCCGGCAGACGAGCTGGCGAACAACCTGGCAGACGTAAAGCGTCTCGCCGAAAAAATCGATCGAGGCAGCGCGATAAACCGCGCTGCCTTTTTCTTTTCATTTCCTTATTGCCGTGGCACTGCTGCCTGCGCGGTCGACACACCAGCTTAGCGAAGCGCGAACGTGTAACAGCATGTGTCCGTGATTGCGTGCGGGCGCGTTCCTATGGAATGGTTTGAGCGTCGCGCGAGCGCGGCGTATCGTACGTCAATCTTTACCGGTGCGATCCACGATAAAAAAAGCCCCGCAAAAGCGGGGCTTTTCGATGTGTGCCGCGTCGTGGAACGCGGCCTACCGCCATTAGTGGCAGCGCTTTTCCCAATGATGATGGACGCGCACCTTGTGGCATTCCTTGTGATACGGATTAGCTTGAGCGGGAGCGATCGCGCTCAGCGTAACGACGGCTGCAGCAATGGCGAGAACGATTTTCTTCATTACAAAACCCTTAAGTCAATGTTGTGGAGCAGGCGACACAGCACGGCGCGTGCCGCATCGGCGTGTAAGCATGCCACAGTGCGCGCTTAAACGTCGGAACGACGGGTGAATACGTGTGTCAATCCAACACACAATGTGCGGTGAGCCCTATTTGCAGGGGTATTTGCGTGAAATCGGCCGGCGTTCTTGCCGTTGCGTATCGCTTTGGCATGAAAGCCACACCTGACCATGAAGCCGCGCGCCGACGTTGCACGTTGCGCTGCGATGCGGCTACCCTTTCAAAACGATGACACGCGCGACGCGGTCATCGAGACTTCATCGGGCAATCAGATGGACGATCGAGCGATGGATGATTCCGACGAATTGCTGCTGCCGGTCTGGCGCGCGAACCTGGTGCTGTTGACCAGCGAGGTCGGCGCCGCGACCCGGCTCGCGCGGATGATGACGTTCTCCGCGAGCTATCTGAAGCTGATGCTGTCGGGCCAGCGCGAATTCAGCGAGGAATTCGTGCGCGGCGTCGAGGCGGTCACCGGCCTGCCGGTGGGCTGGATGAACGCGCCGCATAGCGCAGACGACATTCCGCCGAATGCCCGCGACGCGATCGACAACGAGCACCCGCTCGCGCGTTTTCGCGGCACCGCGCATCCGGTGCGCAAGAAAACGGTGCTGCGGCCGCCCGAGCCGATCTTCGGGCAGCCGGGGCCGGCGCGGCGCATCGAGGAAGAAACGCTCGACGTCGAAGCGCATCGGCGTCACGCGCATTTTCGCAAGGTGCGCGATCTCGCGACCCTGGAGGTGCGGCGCTTCGAGCGGCACCTCGTGCATGCGCCGGTCGAACTGGCGTCGATGCGCGCAAAGGTCGAGGACGTGATCGCCGCGGCCGAACTCGACGAGCGCATTCAGGCCGATCTCGCGGGCCGGCTCGAACAGATCGACAAGCATCGCGACCTGCTGCTCAGGCACGTGGAAAAGCTGCAGGCCTTGTTGAGCCAGCTCGACGAAGGCGAGTGATCGCGCGAATGTTGCGAATGCCGCGGTGCCACCCGTTGCGGATTAACGGGCACGGGCGGCGCGGCGGCGCGCGTGAAACTCGGCTTCGAGCCGCCACGTGAGCCCGTCCGCTTCGAGCGCGACGCCGCTCCAGCAAAACGAGTCGGACGTGATGTCGGTGAAATTCCAGCGGATTGGCGTGCCGTCCGCATGTCGG
The DNA here is from genome assembly GCF_012927125.1 of Paraburkholderia antibiotica. Lineage (GTDB taxonomy): Bacteria > Pseudomonadota > Gammaproteobacteria > Burkholderiales > Burkholderiaceae > Paraburkholderia > Paraburkholderia antibiotica. The sequence goes on along the minus strand of NZ_JABBFZ010000026.1, from coordinate 6,762 downwards.
CCGATCTGCACGAGTTGCGCGCCGATCCACCGGCCGGTCAGTTCGTCGCGCTGGCCGGTGCGCGGATTCAGATAGGTCACGCGCCACAGGGCCGCCGTCGCGTCCCATACGCGCAGCGTCGTGCCGTACATCGCGTCACTGCTGCCGGCTTGCGGCGGCATGATCCACACGTCCTGCACCGCGCGGCCTTCCAGCACCCAGCCGAAATGAATCTCGCCGCGCCGTGGGCACGCGCGCAGGTCGGTGCGGTAGTGCACGACGTCCATGTCCCAGCTGCCGATCAGCCAGCCGTAGAGATCGTCGTCGGTGGCGATGTCGGCGGCGCGTGCGGGCGCGTGTAGCGCGGCGAGGAAGCCGGTTGCGGGGGCGTTTTCTACATGGCTTGCAAAGCCGTTTTCGGGGGCATTAACGGGTACGTTCGCGAGTAGATTCATGGTGGGCTCCGGAGTGCCAATGTCGATCGGGATCGATGCCGCATCGCCGCAAGCGCCGCAAAACGCACGGGCCGCCGATGTGCTACAACCACGATACGGATCTGGCCGAGGTGCATCTTGGGGAAAATTGCCGTCACGTTGCACAGTACGTTGCAGCAGGCGTTGACCCGGCGCGAGCAGGCGGGCGCGCGCGGCGGCGTCGCGTCGCGCGTGCTGGCCGAGGGCGCCGACTGGAACGTCGCGGATCTGCTGTGCACGTTCGGCCCGCGCGATCCGTCGTTCGAAGAGCGGCACGCGGGCATCTGCATCGCGATGGTCGTCGCCGGTTCGTTCGAATATCGGGCGGCGCCGGGCCGCGAACTGCTGACACCGGGCGCGCTGCTGCTCGGCAATCCCGGCGAGTGTTTCGAATGCGGTCATCGGCATGGGCCGGGCGATCGCTGCATCGCGTTTCGTTATGCACCCGGCTATTTCGAGCGGCTCGCGGCCGATGCCGGGTTCGCGAGCGATCTGCTGCGCGGTTCGGTCGGATTCCGGCGCGCGAGCGTGCCGGCGCTGCGCTCGCTCGCGCCCTTGATCGCACGGGCCGGCGCGGGCACGAACGATGCCGGCAGCACACGCGTTCTCGGTGCGGCGGATCGAACCGCGTGGGACGAACTCGCGGTCGAGCTTGCCGCCACCACGCTGGACACGCTCGGCGCGCACGACGGCAAGCGCGTGCGCACCACGTCGAACGCGAGCGCAACGGCCCGTTCGCGGGTCGCGCAGATCGTGCGTCTGATCGACGACGCACCCGGCGTGCCGCATACGCTGACGAGCCTTGCTGCGGCCGCCGGGGTCAGCGAGTTCTACTTTCTGCGCACGTTCCAGCAGGTGAGTGGGGTGACGCCGCATCAATACCTGTTGCGGGCGCGTCTGCGCGCCGCGGCGCTGCGTTTGCGTAATGGGGACGAGAAGATCGTCGATATCGCGCTCGATTGCGGCTTCAACGATCTGTCGAACTTCAATCACGCGTTCCGCGCGGAATTTGCCGCGAGTCCGCGCGTGTGGCGCGCGCGGGGCGGGGTGCTGCGCTCATGACGCGTGTTGGGGTGTTCGGGGAGCTCGTCGCGCTTGTTGCGTTCGTCACATTTGTCGCGTACGTCGCGTGTGTAGGCGGGCGGACGCAACGTCTATGCGGTGCCATGCCGCGTGCCCGGCGGCGTGATTCCCGGCAGCGCCCACGATCCGGCGCGACCCGTCTCGCAACGCTAGCCGCGTTATCGAGCGCGCTCCTTGCTGCCTGTGCAACCGGGTTTCCCAACCCCGCCATCGCCGACGAAATCAGCACCGCCAGCGACGAGCGCGCGCCATCGACGATCGAACGCGACGTGCACCTGTTCGTGATCCAGAAAGACGGCTCGGTCGAAGAACACGACGACACCGTGCTGCGTGCCGATACCGCGAGCGGCGTCGACGACATCGCGCAACGCTACGTGTGGTTCAACAAGGATATCGAGCAGGTGCAGTTGCTGGCCGCGGAAACGCTCGACCCGGACGGCAGCGCGCATCCAGTCGGCCCCGAGGCGATTCGCGACGTGCAGGAGCCGCGCTCGGCGGGCGCGCCGAGTTTCGAGGACGGCGTGTTGCGCACGGTGATTTTTCCGGGTGTGCAGAGCGGCTCGCGCGTGCATCTGGCGTTTCGCAAGACTCGCGCGATGCCGTTGCAGGCGGGCACTTTCGCGTATCTGGTCGAGCCGACGCGCGACCCGGTCGAGTTGCAGCGGCTGATCTTCGATCTGCCCGCCGACGTGCCGCTCTATGCCGACGCGCGCGGCTATGCCGCGTTGCCGCCCGTCACCGCGAACGGCCGCACCCGTTACGAATTCGACTACCGTCACGGCCCGTATGCGCGGCTCGAAGCGGGCGCGGTCGGCTACGCGGACTGGGGCGACCGGCTGATGGTCTCGACGGTGCCGGATTTCGCGAGCTTCGCCGCGCGCTATCGCGGTCCCGCCAATCAGGACACGACGCGCGCCGATCCCGCGATCGCGCGTCTCGCGCAGCAGCTCACGGCCGGTCTCACCGAGCCACGCGACAAGGCTCGCGCGCTCTACGACTGGATGCGCCTGAACATCCGCTACGTCGCGCTCTTTCTCGGCGAGACGGCGGCGATTCCACACAAGGCCGCCGACATCCTGCGCAACCGCTACGGCGATTGCAAGGACCACGTCGCGCTGTATGGCGCGCTGCTCGTGGCCGTCGGTATCCGCAGCGAGCCGGTGCTGCTCAATCTCGGTCCGTATTACACGCTGCCCGAGGTGCCTGGCTATGGCACCAGCGCGATCAATCACGCAATCATCTGGATTCCTGAGCTTTCGCAATTCGCGGATACGACGGCGGGTGGCACCGAATTCGGCTATCTGCCGACCGGCGTGATGGATCGTCCGGTATTGCTGGTCGACGCCGGCGTGCTTGCGCGTACGCCGGCCACGCAGCAGCGCAAACGCAGCGCGCGCCTGCAGGTCGATATCGACGAAAGCGGCACCGCGCATTACGCGTATCGCGTCGAGGATGCAGGCTTCACCGCCGAGCTCGAACGCAACACGTTCCGGCGTGCGACGCGGCAGCGCGCGCAGCAGATCGCGGCGAGCCGTCTGCTGCAAACGGGCCTGCACGGTAGCGCGCAATGGCAGACGGATGATGTTGCCGTGACCGGCGGCCCGTTCGCGACGTCGATGCAGGGTAGCGTGCCGCATCTGCTGTGGCAGGACGGCACGAGCGCGGTGCCGGCGCTGACGAGTTTCGCCGGCGGCATGGGCTCGCAGATCGAGGCGTGGCTCGCGGAGCCGGTCAGGACGCAGCCGTGGGCGTGCATCGGCGGCGAGTTCGACGAAACGCTGGAACTGAGCCTGCCGCGTTTCGTGCGAGTAACGGATTTGCCGGCCGACAGCACGGTCGAGGACCCGACGCTCGCATTCACGTCGCGCTACGTGTTCGATCCGGCGACGCGCAGCTTGCAGGTCACGCGGCACCTGCGCGCCGCGTTCGGGCATCAGCGCTGCAGTGCGGAGGACTTCGCCGCGATTCGCGACGACCTCGTGCGGATCGAACGCGATCTCGATGCGCAGGTGGTGGTGAAGGCGGTGCGCGCGCAGTAGCCGCGCACCGAGCGCTACTCACCGTCTACTCAACTACACGCCGCTCTTCGTGACGATCGGCACCCACTTGCCGTTCTTCACCTGATACAGCGTCGACGCGCCGCTCTTCAACGCACCGGTGTTGTCGAACGAGATCTTGCCGGTCACGCCGTCGTAGTCGATCGCCTTCAGCACCGGACGATACGTGTTCGGCGCGTCGGACTTCGCCTGCTGCATCGCCTTGATCGCGACCCACGCGCCGTCGTAGCCGAACGGCGCGTACGACAGCACGTCCACGCCGAAGCGCTTCTTGAACTTCGCGTTGAAGTCCTTGCCGCCCGGCAGTTGCGCGAGCGGGCGGCCGTATTCCCAGGCCATCGCGCCATCGGACGCGTCGCCGGCGAGCTTGATGAAGTCTTCGTCCATCACGCCGCCGCCGCCGACCAGTTGCGCGTTCAGGCCGAGCTGCTTCATGCGCCGCGCGAAGCCGGCCGCCTGGTTGTCGAGGCCGGCGAAGAACACGAGGTCCGCGTTGGCGCCCTTGAACTTGGTGATCTGCGTGCTGAAGTCGACCGCGTGGTTGTCGGTGTAGTCGCGCGCGACGATCGTGCCGCCGTGTGCCTTCACCGCTTTCTCGAACTCGTCGGCCTCGCCCTGACCGAACGCGGTACGGTCGTCGATGATCGCGATGCGCTTCGCTTTCGTCACGTCGACCGCATACACGCCGGCGTTGCCGGCGTTCTGCGCGTCGGTCGAGATCACCATGAAGGTGTTCGCGAAGCCGCGGCCGGTGATGATCGGATTCGTCGCGGCCGGGTCGAGCACCGGAATGCCGGCTTGCTCGTAGACCTGCGAGGCGGGAATCGTGGTGCCCGAGTTGAAGTGGCCGACCACCACCGAGACGCCCGAATCGACCAGCTTCTGCGCGGCCTGCACGCCGACGCGCGGGTCGGCCTGGTCGTCCTGCGAGACGATCTCGAAGTGCGCGACCTTGTCGCCGATTTTGATCTTCTGCGCGTTGGCTTCGTCGATCGCGAGCCGCACGCCGTTTTCCAGATCCTTGCCGTAGCCGGCGTTGGCGCCCGTCAGCGGCGCGGCGAAACCGATCTTGACCGGCAGGTCGTCGGCGAACGTGGCGAGCGGCGCGGCGGCGAACACGGCGCCAACGAGCATGGCGAGGGGTTTCAGCGGGTTGCGAAGACTCATGATCTCTCCTTGCATCGACAGTTGTTATGAAAGCGGCAAGCTTGCGGATCGGTACGGCACGAGAGGCTGAGGCAAGGCCTCGCGCATCGTCAGACTACGAAGGATCGGTCGCGGCTCACAATGCTCGAATACGCGCATTGGCGTGGGGCGGCGTTGCGGGTTCGCGCGATCAATCTGGCGCGAATATAGAAAGCCAATTTGCCGCCGTCTTGGCAGTTCGTGGCGTTTTGGATGAGCATTTCGGCACAGGCCGTGCGAGCGGCATCGCTGGCCCGGCGAGCGGGCGCATGAGGCGCAAGCTGGCGCGTGAGCAGCGCGATAGATTGGCGTGCCGTGCGAGACTGCGCGCGGGTTGCCGATTGCGGCACATGCTTAAGAGGCGGGCGCGAATGCGCCGGGCGGGGGAGGTGGCGGTTGCCAGATTTGATTCGGTGCTAGTCCATCGCAGTGCGCGAAAAGGTCCGCCGAAGCGCCTCCGTTAGTACAGGTCAGACCGATATCTTGTTACCCTTTCCATCGGTGACTTCCAGAAACTCACGAAGCTCAGGGAATTGCGTAGCAAACCAGAGAAGCGCCGCGCCGCCGAAGCGACGAGCAAATTCATCGTCAATAGGATGGTCTTCACCAACCTCATGCGATAGAGCCAGATTGATTCGCGTGTTGTTGAAAATGCGTGAGTCAACAAATCCTGTCTTGATGGCTCTGGTTTCTGGATCGTAATAAGACACAAAATATTCAGTCATCGATTATCCGAAGTGAATAGTGATGTCTCGCCTTGCCACTCACTCCGGCCCGTAGCGGCGAAGTGCGCGGCGCGGTGTGGGAGGAGTTCAACCTCGAAGCAGGCGTATGGACCATTCCGGGCGAACGGATGAAGGCAACGGAGGTGCATCGCGTTGCACTGTCAGCCCGAGTGCTTGCAGTCCAGGCGTTATCGGTATTCGTCAATCTCGACCGTTCCGCCCATTGCTTCCATCATGACGCGGATATCGTCAGGCACGTCGGGTACGCGGTCGCCGCTTTCGTTGTACCAATAGCAGAAGAAGCGCATATGCGCGCCAGTGCGCTTAAGCAACTCTGGCAAATCTGATCGCGGTAGGGCCAGGCGCTCGACAAGATAGCGAAGGTGAGGGGCGAGAAGATTGCTCTGGACGTGCTCTTTGCTACGCACACCCCATAGACCGGTTCGCGCCGGGAATTTACTCTTCTGGCCCGATGATGTAAGCCAGAACTGGTCTTTTATGCGCTGCGTATCGGGCAACACTCCAAAGTAGTTTGTCCAGAATTCAGGCGGCTCAACGTCCTGATAGATCGTAAACGATGCATGTGCCAGTTGATGTATGGAGGTCATTTCGCGCTCAGAAGGCATAGTCGTGCATGTTGCCGATGATGTTTTTCCTGAATTCAATGTCTCCTGTGTCGTGCCAGATAACATTGTCATCGCCCCGTAAATCGAGATCGTCCTTCATGACGTGGACCATATCGCCAAACGTCTTGCGGTCATACCCAAGCATCTTCGCTGCGTAGTCCGGTTTGTTCGTGCTCGCGGCAAATTCTTCGGTATCGTCGCTCATCGCGTCTGGCGCGTATTCGAACGACTGCGCACGGCCGAGGTTCTGCGGCGGGGTTCGTGAGCGTCTGCGACACTTGCACGCCCATGCGTAACCCAAGGCTTCGGCCATCGCGTAGCCGGTTGGCAGCGAGCGCAGCCGTTCAACCCGATAGAACTCGTCGGTTTCGACGTTCGGGGCCCGCGCCGATGGCATCGGCGGGAAGTTGGAGTAGATTGAATAGGTAATGCGACAAAGCAGGCACTCCTCCTGAACAGACCAGTTCGTCCAATTACTTTCCCGCTTCAGTTTCTCCATCGGATGCCTTAAGGAAAGTCTGCAAAATTCCTGGCATTGATGTGAGGGTGGACTATCCTGGGAGCAGGAGAATTTAAGGGGTGGGTGATGGCACAACTTGGCCTTGGTCTGGATCTGTCAACGAAACGCACGCGC
>NZ_JABBFZ010000025.1 GCF_012927125.1 Paraburkholderia antibiotica | reverse complement strand
CCGCCGGAATCACGCCGATCGCATCGATGGCGAGAATGCCCCAGTTGAAGAGATTTTTTTCCGCGCCCCTGACGCTGCAGATGCGGTAGATGTCGGTCCCCACGTCATACAGCGACATCGCGTTGCCAACCAGCGGCACCATGTACAGGCACTGCACGAAGATTTCCTGGCCGTGGTTTTCGACACGCTCAACGCCTTTGTGTACGAGGTTCGGCGTGGTGGCCGTCGCGGGTATAGCGCTGGGGATGACGCGCCGGCCTTCGGCATTGGCCTTTATCTCTGCCGGTATCTCATGTTGCGGAGTACGCGGGGTTTCTGCTGCCGTCATGTTCCTGTTACCTGCGCCACGTCGACTCCATCAACGGCATCCGGTATTGCCGGTCGCTGGGGATGGCGGTGAACACCCATGCCGCTCGTCCCCTCGAATGAGTAGATATCCGCGAGGGCCGCACCCGGTGTTCCTGTCACTTCGAGGGTGTAATACTGGTGAACGTTAATGCCTGCGCGCGCGGTGACATCCGACAGAACCGAATTCAAGTTCCATCCCTCCGGTTGATCGTTGTGAATTATTCTGAAGCGATGCGCCGACCCGGCGTGGACCATGCCAGATGCCACCTGTCATATTGGCCCGGTCCCACGACGGTCGGGAGTCGAAGAGTGACGTTTCAGGCCTGAGGGAGTCAACGGGACTAATCTGAAATACTTCGATTTTGACAATGATTTACGAAGAACTTCTATATCCCAGTTCTATTGCGTAGTTTCGTTAGCGATGAATCAATAAAAAAGCAGCAATAAGCCGGGCCCTATCCGTCATTTCGTGGGCGAGGCATATCATGAGGAATAAAAATCATGGATATGCCGATGAAGAAGAAACGTACCATCGCCTCGCAGGCAGCGGCCCGCGGGCCAGTCCAAAGAACGCAACGGCGCCAGCGGCAAGACGGTGATCACCGAGCACGGCCCGCTCAGAGCCGATCTGCCGCGTGATCGCCAAGGCAGTTTCGAGCCGATCCTGATTCCCAAACACGAGCGCCGCTTCACCGGCTTTGATGAACGCATCATCGCGATGTACGCGCGTGGCATGAGCGTGCGCGAGATCCAGGCGTTTCTGGCCGAACGCTATGGCGCTGAGGTTTCCCCCCGATTTCATCAGTTCGGTCACCGATGACGTGATGGCCGAAACGCTTGCCTGGCAAAACCGTCCGCTCGAGTCGATGTCCCCGGCGGTGTTTCGACGCGCTACGCGTGAAGATCCGTGGTGACGGCGTGGTGAGCAACAAGGCCGTCTATCTGGCGCTGGGCATCCAGCCCGACGGCCCGCGCGACGTGCCCGGCCTGTGGATTGAACAGACCGGGGGCGCGAAATTCTCGCTCAAGGTGTTCAACGAACTGAAGACCCGGGGCTGCCAGGACATCCTGATCGCGGTGGTCGACGGGCCGAAAGGGCTGGCCGAGGCAATCGGCGCGGCTTACCCCCGCACGGCGGTGCAGACCTGCATCGTACATCTGATCCGCAACAGTCTGGAGTACGCCAGCTACAAGGACCGCAAGGCGGTTGCCACGGCGCTGCGCCCGATTTACGCCGCGGCCACGCACAGCAGGCGCTGGAAGACTTCGCCCAAGGGCAATGGGGAACGAAATATCCAACCATCGTGCAGTCGTGGCGACGCGCGTGGGAAAACGTCACGCCGTTCTTCGTGTTCCCGACTGAGATACGACGGGTCGTCTACACCACAAACGCCATTGAAAGTCTGAACATGCAACTGCGCAAGATCATCAGGACCCGAGGGCCACTTCCCCCATGACGAGGCTGCCATCAGGCTGCTGTGGCTGGCGCTTCGCAATGTACTGGCCAAATCGGTGTGAGCCGCATTCGACTGGTCATCCGCCATGAACCAGTTTGCTATCCTGTTTGGCGAGCGCTTCACTCACGCTCGTGGGTAACTCCGTCAACCGCCTCGCACACAAAATTGCGGACAGGTTCTTATTCGCTGAGGAGACGCATCACTTCTTCAAGAAATGATGCGGTTGTGTGCCCCCACCGGACGGGATTAAAAGTCAACCCGTACGCAGCCTTGAACGCGGTGTCGAGATTCGCTGCATGATCACGGCAGAATTGGTCGATTTGGCCTACCAGAATTAACCGTTCTAACGGCTGACTTTCACGCTTATACGCAGCGACGATTTCCTCTATCGTATTCCCCCACAACTCAAATTCCTCGCCTAAATAGCCCTCGAGAAAGTTCGAGAGTACGAGGTACCGATCGTTATATTTCATTACCCTTATTCCGCCAGAACTGCAGTACGCATGTACTACGTCATACCGTTGTATCGCCTCTTGAACAAAGACATTTCAACGTCACTCAATTCAATCGAGCACTTGGAGGTTAGCCGCAAACGACGAAACATGAAATGGGCAACGGATGATTTTCGCGTACCGTGAGTCCTAACGCCGTTGGCCACCGGCAACCGTCCGCTCGTGCGAAGCGACGTCAATCGATCAAGCCACACCCCACTTCTCCCCAATCCTTCGATAAGCAACGCTTATCGCACATAAACAATCCTGTATTAGTCATTTATCGGCATCCTGATTATTCTGACGAACGGCTTTCAGCAACACGGCAGCGGCGTCGAGAGTCGATTCGACCCGGCCGACGCTCAAGAGACGTGAGAAAAACACCGGAGACAGTCATGGCAGGTCAGAACAACGGGCAACCCAGGCGCGCCGCGATCGCTGCCTTCATCGGTACCACGATCGAATGGTATGACTTCTACATTTACGGCTTCGCCGCCGCGCTCGTGTTCGGCAAGGTGTTCTTCTCCAGCACGCTCGACCCCGGCATCGCCACGCTGCTCTCGTTCCTGACGCTATGGGCCGGGTTCGTGGCGCGGCCGATCGGCGGGCTCATCTTCGGCCATCTCGGCGACCGCATCGGCCGCAAGACCACGCTGGTAATCACACTCGTCATGATGGGCGTGGCCACCACCGGCATCGGCCTGTTGCCAGGCTATGCGCAGATCGGCGCATGGGCGCCGGCCGGTCTCGTACTGCTGCGGGTCATTCAGGGCATCGCCGTCGGCGGCGAATGGGGCGGGGCGGTGCTGATCGCCAGCGAAAGCGCACCCAGGAACAAGAGCATCCTCTACTCGGCTTTCGCGCAACAGGGCTCGCCGACCGGCAATCTGCTCGCGACGCTGGTGTTCTTCGCGCTCAGCGCGCTGCCCACGCCGGAGTTCGTCACGTGGGGCTGGCGCATTCCGTTCCTGTTGTCGGCCACGCTGGTAATTCTCGGCATGGTGATTCGCCTCAAGCTCGAAGAGCCGGAGGACATGAAGCGGGTCATCAAGCAGAAGCAGACCGTCAAACTGCCGGTTCTCGAAGTGCTGCGCAAGCACTGGGTCATCGTGCTGCTCGCCGCCGGCGTGCTGCCCGTCATTCACGTCACGTACTTCAAGACCACGTTCGCGCTGTCGTGGGCGACGAAGGAGCTCGGCTATTCGCAGGGGACGTTCCTCGGCATCATCGTGACGGCGCTGGTGGTTCAGTTCATCACGCAGCCGCTCGGCGCGCTGCTTGTGCAACGGATGGACATGCGCAAGGCGGTCTGCCTGATGGTGCTGCCGGAATTCATCCTGATGCCGGCGATGTTCTTCGCGATCGAAACGAAGGTCTACTGGATCGCCGTCGTCGGCATGTGTCTCGCGACCATTCCGCATTCGATGTTCTATGGCGCGGTAGGCGGGATTCTCGCGCGGGTCTTTCCTGCGAAGGTGCGCTACACGGGGCTGTCGTTGTCGTATCAGCTCTGCTCGCTGGTCGTGGGAGGCGGCACTCCGGTCCTCGCCCAGTGGGTGCTCAATTCCACCGGCAGCATTACCGGCGTGGCGATTGCTTCGGCGCTGTATGCACTGGTGTCGCTCGTTTGCATGATCGCGCTGCTGAATCGCACCGGGTTTATCGCGGCTGAGTTGTCGACGGCCGAGCAGGCGGATATCGGCGAGGTTGCGGAAGAAGAAAATCGTGCTCCGGAGGGTGGGCGCAAGACAGTGCCGGTTGTCTAAGTGTGGTTCGCAAGTTGCGATCGATGGAGGGTGCGTGCCGTTCCAAGCGGTCCGGTCGCAACCGCTACCGCCATCGGTCCAGGCCGGATCGCACCGCGACAACCCATGCTATGATCGACCGCCCCATGACGCGAGACAGCAAGCGTGCTGCAAATCCGCGTCTTTGTTCACTGATCGTTAGCGCATCCTCATACCTCATCCGCAATGTACGCAGCTGCCTGGCCTCCTTCGAAAACGCGCTGAACAGCCTCTGTCACTGCCATTCCCTGCACTGACACGGCCATTCGTTCCGGACTCGCATCGGCGATCCGGCGATGCCGTTCGATCCGACGCAAAGCGTCTGGCATCGCACGGCGGCATTTTCGTGAGACCAACATGCGTATTCTCAATACGATGGCAGCACGCGCCATCCCATTCGTTCCCCGTTCACTGATCCGGAAGATTTCGCGTCGCTATATTGCCGGCGCAACGCTCGCCGACGCGCTCGATCGCATTCGCTCGTTGCACGCAGCGGGCTATTCCACAACGCTCGATTTGCTCGGTGAAACAGTTTCGTCGCCTACGGAAGTCGAGGCAGTAGTACTTGAGCATCTGACGCTCATCGATGCGCTACATGCCGACGGCTTACGCACCGAACTGTCGATCAAGCCCTCCGCATTCGGCTTGCTATTGGACGAAGCCAGCTGCAAACGACACGTTTTACGCATTCTCGATGCGGCGACTACGCGAGGCATCACCGCCTGTCTCGACATGGAAGACGTGACCTGCACGCAAAAGACCCTCGACCTCTTCGCACGGATCGAAACGGCGAACGCGAATATGGGCATTGCGCTGCAGGCATATCTGAAGCGCACCTACGACGACATCGGCCCACTCCAACACCGGATGAACCGGCTACGCATTTGCAAGGGCATTTATGCCGAGGCGGAGACACATCTGGTCGCCGATGCCTCGCGAAATCGCAACGCGATCAACGAACATTTCGTACGGCATGTATCGAGCGCGTTGCGGGCGGGATCGTTCGTTGGCATCGCAACGCACGATGAAACCTTAATCGAGTCGTTGATCACGTGGATCCAGCGCGAGGAGATCGAACCAGACCGCTTCGAATTCCAGATGCTGCTCGGGGTAGGTGAGCCCTTGCGCGAGCGTCTGCGGTCGATGGGGTTTCAGGTCCGCGTATATGTTCCCTACGGCCACGACTGGTACGGATATAGCACGCGGCGTATCAAGGAGAATCCGCGCATCGCGGGCTATATCTTGCGAGCGCTATTAAGCGGCAATTGATGCCTCTTCGCTTGCATATCTAGCCTGAACGCTAGGGGCCATTGTCGACCCACTTCGATGATGGCCCATTGCCGATTGGGCACCTCCACGCGATCATCCTTTCAAGCACCCTTAACCCTTAACCATCCCCATCACCGCCTCAAACAACGCACTCCCCGGCCGCGCCAACTCGTTGACGATATTGAAGTGATTCGACTGCGTATCCGCCACGAGCGAGACCGGCAACCCACGCCGCTCGACGTCCTCATGAAACTGCAGCGTCTGATTCCTGAACCCGGTCGTCTCCAGGCCGCCCACCGACAACACCAACGGCGGCGCCGTCTCCGGCAGACATAATGCCGGACTCAGCAACGCCGCCTGATCCGGATACAACCGCAGCCAGTCGTTGACGCCGATATCGCACAGCGGACGAATGTCGTAGAGCCCGCTCAGCCCCATCACGCCTTTAATCACATCGCGCGGCACGTTAAAACGTTCCTGCCAGTCGTCCGCGTAAAGCATGCCGACCAGATGCCCGCCCGCCGAACTCCCGCACACATGGATGCGCTGCGTATCGATTCCATACGTAGCGCCATGCTGGTAGAGCCACGCAATTGCACTGCGCACCTCACGCACCACCTCCGCCAACGTGGCCTCGGGCAGCAGCGTGTACTCGATCATCGCAACGGCGATGCCCGCGTCAGTCAGCGCCGCCGCCATCGAGCATGCATCCTCCTTCCGCTGCGAGCGCCAATAGCCGCCGTGAATGTAGACGAACACAGGCGCAGCCTGCGCCGCCGCGGCAGCCGGAAAAATATCGATGCGCTCGGCCTGCCCCATTCCGTACTGAAGATCGAGTATGCCGGCGCAGCGCCGCCGCGAGGTCAGCGCAAGCGACGCATACGTACGCATCTCGGCATCGAAGTCGCTCACCGACGCGCGCGCGTTGTACTGCACCGCGCGTTCGGCGAGATCGGCGAAGGTCAGATCGAACGGCATGAAGAGTCCTTTTTCTGGCGAATGCTGCAAATGCTGTGGAAACTGCGGCGGCAGCGGCAAAGACAAAAAATGCCGCGCACGCCCTGAAGCGTCGCGGCAAAACACACTCAAGCAAAACAGCCCAGTTCAGATGCTCAGATACTCAGATACTCAGATACTCAAATGCGCATGCAACGCATCCGCCTCGGCAGTCAATTGCGCGGACGTACCCTGCCACACCACCGCGCCTTTCGACATCACGTAGTGATAATCCGCGATTGCAAGCTGGGACGCCAGGTTTTTATCGATGCACAGAATCGCGAGACCCGTCTTCTTCAACTCCGCGAGGCACTTCCAGATCTCCTCGCGAATCAGCGGCGCGAGCCCTTCGGTTGCTTCGTCGAGAATCAGTAGACGCGGGTTCGTCATCAACGCGCGGCCGATCGCGAGCATCTGCTGTTCGCCGCCGGACAACGCCGAGCCGAGATTGCGTGCGCGCTCCTCGAGACGCGGAAACAGCTGATAGACGCGTTGCAGTGTCCACGCGCCGCCCGGCCGCTCGACGTGGCGCGCGGTGGCCACCAGATTCTCGCGCACGGTCAGCGTCGGAAAGATATGACGCCCTTCCGGCACGAGCCCGATACCCGCGCGCGCGATCCGATACGACGGCGCGCTCTCGATCGGCTGACCCGCCATGCGGATCGAACCGCGGCGCGATTTCAGCAAGCCGGCAATCGATTTGACCGTCGTCGATTTGCCCATGCCGTTGCGGCCGAGCATCGTCACGAACTGGCCGTCGTCGATGTTCAGCTCGACGCCGAACAGCGCCTGGCTGCGGCCATAGAACGCTTCGAGCGAAGCGACTTCGAGCAGGCGGCTCATGCAATGCTCCCTGACAGATTCGACTGCGCTTTCTCATCGCCGAGATAGGCCGCGCGCACAGCTGGATTCGTGCGGATTTCGTCGGGCGTGCCGGTCGCGAGCGCCTTGCCATAGACCAGCACCGTGATGCGATCGGCGAGCGCGAACACGGCGTCCATGTCGTGCTCGACCAGCAGCATCGCGTGCGAACCCTTCAGCGCCTGCAATTGCGCGGTCATCTGCACCGTTTCGGCCTGGCTCATGCCGGCCATCGGTTCGTCGAGCAGCAGCAGTTGCGGGCGACTTGCCAACGCCATCGCCAGTTCGAGCTGACGGTGCTCGCCATGCGCCATCTCCGCCACGCAGACGTGCGCCTGCGCGGCAAGACCGGTTTGCTCGAGCAGCGCGAGCGCTTCGTCGAGTACCTCGCCGCGCGCCCCCAGCCGGCTCCAGCAGTTGAAACGCGACGCGCGCTGTGCATTGACCGCGAGCAACACGTTGTCGAGCGCGGTGTATTCGGGCAGCACCGAGGTGATCTGATACGAGCGCGCGAGTCCAAGCCGCGCGCGCCGCTCGACGCTCAGATGCGTGACGTCGCCGCCCGCGAAATGGATCGTGCCTTCGTCGGGCGTCAATTCGCCGGCCAGTTGACCGATCAGCGTGCTCTTGCCCGCGCCGTTCGGGCCGATCACCGCGTGAATCTCGCCGGGCTCGACGGTCACGCTGAAATGGTCGGTCGCCGTGAAGCCGCCGTAGCGCTTCACCAGCCCTTGCACGTAGAGCAGACTCATTGCGCACCTCCCTGCGACGCCCGGCTGCGCTCGCGCCGCGCATCGAGCGCATACGCAAGACCGATCAGACCGCGCCGGCTCAGCAGCACGGCGATCACGATCAACGGTCCCATGACCAGCATCCAGTGCTCGGTGACGCTTTTCAGGCCTTCTTCGAGCAGCACCATCACGAGCGTGCCGAGCAGCGGACCGACGAAGCTACCCGCGCCGCCGATCACGACCATCACGATCAGATCGCCCGACATCGTCCACGACATATACGACGGCGCGACGAACTGCGTGAGGTTCGCGAACAGCATGCCCGCGACGCCGCACAGCATCGCGGCGATCACATACACGGCGAGCTTCATCTGGGTGGCCGGCACGCCGAGCGCGCGCATCCGGCGCTCGTTGATGCGAATGCCGCCGAGCGTCATGCCGGCCGCGCTCTTCAGAAAACGCCGGCCGAACAGCAGCAGCGCAACCAGCAAGCCGGCCGCCACGTAGTACAGCGAGATCGAATCGCCGAGCGACACGCCGCCGAAGCGGCTCGCGTTGGCGAGCGCGAAGCCGTCGTCGCCGCCGTATTCGCGCAGGCTCACCGCGAAGAAATAGAACATCTGCGCAAACGCGAGCGTAATCATGATGAACGCGATGCCGCTGGTGCGCAGCGCGATCGCGCCGGTCACGAGCGCAACCAACGCGCAGGCCGCGAGCGTCACCGCCAGATGCAGCGTGCCGCTCGCCACGCCATGCTGCGCAAGCATCCCGGTCGCGTACGCGCCGAGTCCGAAATACAGCGCGTGGCCGAAGCTGACGAGGCCGCCGACGCCCAGCATCAGATCGAGCGACAGCGCGGCGATCGCGAAGATCGCAATGCGCGCGAACAGCACCACCAGAAACGGCTGGCCGGTCAGTGCCGCATAGGCGGGCACCGCGAGCAGCAGCACGGCAAGCAGCCAGCCGAGCCGGTCGACGTAACTCACGCGACGGCCCATGGCGCCCGCCGCGCCTTGCGCGCGCGTCGCGCGGGCCGCGGAAACAGAAGAAGGCATCATGTCGGGCTCAGGAATGTTTGACGGGGAAGAGTCCCTGCGGACGCCATGCGAGCACGAGCGCCATCAGGATGTAGATCAGCATCGACGCGAGCGCGGGGCCGGCCGTATCGGCGCTGCTGCGCTCCAGCACCTGGCGCAGCAACGCAGGTAGCAGCGTGCGCCCAAGCGTATCGACCACGCCGACCAGCAGCGCGCCGAGAAACGCGCCGCGAATCGAACCGATGCCGCCGATCACGATCACGACCATCGTCAGGATCAGCACCGGCTCGCCCATGCCCGGCTGTACCGACAGGATCGGCCCGGCCAGCAGACCCGCAATCCCCGCGAGCGCCGCCGCGACGCCGAACAGCACCGCGTTGAGCAACACCACGTTCACGCCGAGCGCGGCGACCATCTCGCGATGCGTCGCGCCCGCGCGAATCAGCATGCCGATCCGCGTGCGGTGAATCACGACGTAGCAGCCGGCCGCGACCGCGAGCCCGACCGCGACGATCAGCAGCCGATAGGCCGGATAGTGCAGGCCGAACAGATTGACCGCGCCCGCCAGCGCGTCGGGCACTTCCATGTAGTACGGCGACGGCCCCCAGATCGTGCGGGTCAGTTCGTTGAAGAACAGGATCAGCCCGAAGGTCGCGAGCACCTGATCGAGGTGATGCCGCTGATACAGCCGACGGAACACCACCGATTCGAGCAGCATGCCGAGCGCGACGAGCGCGGCCACCACCGCAAGTGCGGCCAGCGCGAACGAGCCGCTCTGGTTATAGACCAGCGCGCCAATGAACGCGCCCGTCATGTACAGCGAACCGTGCGCGAGATTGACGAAATTCAGAATGCCGAAAACGAGCGTCAGCCCGGCCGCCATCAGAAACAGCAGCACGCCGAGCTGCAAGCCGTTCAGGCATTGCATGACGAACAACGTGAGGTTCATCGCCGGCTTCCGCTCAGTTCATCTTGCACTGCTGTGCAACGGGGTTGTTGACCTTCGGCACGATCGGACCTTTCGCTTCGAACGTCGCACCGTTGGCCGTGCGCACCACGTCGACGCGATAGAAGCCCGCGCGCGGGAACTGGTTCGAGTCGAAGCTGAACGGACCGCGCACCGACTGGAACTTCGCGCCGGCGAGCGCGCGGCGCAATGCCTGGGTGTCCGACACGTTGCCCTTGACCGTGGCGAGCGCGGTGTCGAGCAGCGTGGCCGCATCGTACGATTGCGCCGCGTACATCGACGGCACGCGGCCGTATTTCTTCGTGAACGCCGCGACGAACTGGGTGTTCTGCGGGTTCTGCAGGTCCGGCGAATACGGCGAGCTGGTGATCGCGCCTACCGCGAGTTCCTTCAGCGCGGGCAGCGTGGTGCCGTCGATCGTCGATACCGAGATCAGCGGAATCTTGCCGAGCAGGCCAGCCTGCCGATACTGCTTGACGAAGTTCACGCCCATCCCGCCCGGATAGAACACGTACACCGCATCCGGTTGCGCGGCCTGCAGTTGCGACAGCTCGGCCGAGTAGTCGGGCTGGTTGACCTGCGTATAGACTTCGTCGGCGATCGAGCCGCGATAGTCGCGCTTGAAGCCGGACACCGCATCGCGGCCGGCCTGGTAGTTCGGCGCCATCACGTAGACGCGCTTGTAGCCGAGATTCGTCACCAGTTGACCGCCGGCTTCATGCAGCTCGTCGTTATTCCACGAGGTGGAGAAGAACAACGGCGAGCAACCCGCGCCGGCCAGTTGCGTTGGCCCCGCGTTCGAGCCGATCAGCACCACGCCCGCGCTCGTCACCGGCTTGTGAATCGCCATCATCACGTTCGAGAACGTCACGCCGGTGATGATCTTCACGCCGTCGCGGCTGATCAGCTGCTGCGCTTCCTGCAGCGCAAGGTCCGGCTTCAGCTGATCGTCTTCGCGCACGATCTGCACCGGCACGCCGCCGAGCTTGCCGCCCTTCTGCTCGACCGCGAGCATCAACGCATCGTATTGATCCTGACCAAGCGCGCCAGCCGGCCCGGACAGCGTGCCAATAAAACCGATTTTCAGCGGCGCGGCATCGGCCGCGAAAACGGGCGCGGGCAGCAACGCGGCCGCGGCCAGCGCGCTCAGCACAGCCAGCGCCGCGCGAGTGCGGGTAACAGCTCGCGTAAAACCACTGCGGCGCGACGAACGGCGAACGAACGTAACGGTCATGACATTGTCCCCAGCAAGCTATTGATATGTGAGTCGGGTCGTACGGAAAAGCGGGCGCGTCGAATGCGCTTAAACGGCGCGTTCCAGATCGATGTCGAAGAAGTGCGCGGCGTTGCCCGCGCAGATGCGGCTGCGTTGCTGCTCGTCGAGCCATTCGCTGCCGGTCACGAGCGCGCCGATCTGTTGTTCGCCGAGCGGGAACGGATGATCGGAGCCGAGCATCACTCGCTCGGCGCCCATCACTTCGACGAGCAGACGCAGCGCGCGCGAATCGAACACCGCGCTGTCGACGTAGAAGCGATCGACGTATTCCGACGGCGGACGCGGGCAATCCTTGCGCACGATGTCGCGGCAACGCCATGCGTTGTCGACGCGGCCGAGCAGGAACGCGAAGCTGCCGCCACCATGCGCGAATGCGAGTTTCAGCGAGCGCGGAATCCGTTCGAATGCGCCGGACAGGATCAGCGACAGAATGCCGAGCTGCGTTTCCGCCGGCATCGCGACGAGCCACGGCAGCATCCACTGCTTCATGCGGCCGTCGGTCATCATGTCCCACGGATGCACGAGCACCGGAATGTTTTCGAGCGCGCAATGGGTGAGGAAGCTCACCAGGTGTTCGTCGTCGAGATCGCGCGGGCCGAGGTGATTGCCGATCTGCACGCCGACGTGGCCGGCCGCCTTGGCGCGGCTCGCCTCGCGGCACGCGAGTTCGACGTCCTGCAGCGGCACCTGTGCGAGCGCCTTCAGGCGGTTCGGGTTGTACGCGCAATGCTCGAGTGCGAGGTCGTTCATCTTCGCGGCCCAATCGGCCGCCGCGCGCGCTTCATAGCGGTAGCCGAACATGATCGGCGTCGCGCAGATGATCTGTGCAGCCACGCCGACGCGATCGAGTTCCTCGATACGCGCGACCGGATTCCACAGCGCCTCGCGCACCGGACGGAAACTCCGGTCGCCGACCATGATGTTGCCGGTCTCGCCGCTCGCGTCGATCTGCAGCCACGGTGCGCTGGATGCATCCAGCCGGCTCGCGTCTTCCCGCCCAATGCGCGGGAAGAAATGCGAGTGCATATCGATTTTCTTCATGTTGTCGAACTCGGATAGGTTTTGACCGCGAATCGCCACGCGAGTCGTGCGACTCGCGCGGGACCGCGGGTGGTGCTGCATCTCTCAGGTGACGGCCCGGGTGGTCCCGGATAGCCTTCAGGCCGGCGTCATGCGTTTTACGCCGCCTTGCCGCGATGCACCTTGCCGCAATGCGGACAGGTGCGGAGTTTTTCGTCGCTGTAGAACGCGTCGAACAGCGGCGGCAGATCGGTCACGATGTTCATCAGTTGCACTTGCGCGCGATGCACGAGGCCGCCGCAGCCGTCGTCGCTGTCGCAATACCATTCGAAGCCGTCGGTCTGCCCGGCCGGACGCTGCCGCTCGATCACCAGACACGCGCTGTCCGCTTCCGGACGCTGCGGCGAGTGCCGCACGTGCGGCGGCAGCAGCATCACATCGCCCTCGCGCAGATCGACACGTTCTTTCTTACCGTCGACCCACAGGTTCAGATACGCGTTGCCGCGCAGTTGATAGAAGAACTCTTCGCTCGGATCGTCGTGGTAGTCGGTCCGATGGTTCGGACCGCCAACGATCGTCACGATGAAGTCGCGGTCCTGCCAGATCTGCTGATTGCCGACCGGCGGCTTCAGCAGATGCGCGTGCTCGTCGATCCAGCGGTTCAGATTGAGCGGCGGCATGAAACGGGGCATCAGATGTCTCCTGCAAATGTTATGACGTGCGAGGCGGCGCGGCGCGTCCTTAGCGCGGCTTGTAGGCGACCGCCTTGATTTCGATGGCCAGATGCGGATGCGGAAGCTGGTGCACGGCGACCGTCGTGCGAGCGGGACCTTCGACGTCGAAGTACTCGCCGTATACCGCGTTATAGCCACCGAAATCGTTCATGTTGACCAGATACGTGCAGATCTCGACCACGTCCTTCAGCGTCGCGCCTTCGGTCGCGAGAATGTCGCGGATGTTATCGAGCACCGCGCGCGTCTGCTCGCGGATATCGAGCTGCATCGTGCCCATCGCGTCGGCTTGCGCGCCGGCGATGGTGTTGTCGGAACGGCGCGAGCTCGTGCCCGACACGAACAGGAAGTCGCCGGCGCGCTTCAGATGAGGATAGGCGCCACGCGGACGGGCTTTTTCGGGCAGCAGTTGGGAAGAAACGGTCATGACGTCCTCACAGTTTGACGCAGATGGTCGACAGCTCGGAATAGAAATCGAGCGAATGGCGGCCGCCCTCGCGGCCGAGGCCCGAGTGCCTGGTGCCGCCGAACGGCGTGCGCAGATCGCGGCTGAACCACGTATTGACCCACACGAGGCCGGTATGCATCTGTCTCGACACGCGATGCGCGCGCGCCAGGTTGGTAGTCCAGACGCAGGCGGCGAGTCCGTACGCGCTGTCGTTCACGCGGCCGATCACTTCGTCTTCCGCGTCGAACGGCGCGATGTGGCATACCGGTCCGAAGATTTCCTCGCGCACGCAGCGCGCGCTGTCCGGCAGGCCGGTCAGGATGGTCGGCTCGACGTAGGCGCCGCCATCGCGCACGTCGCCGAATGTCGGCGTGCCGCCGCCGGTCACGACCGTCGCGCCTTCGTCGACGGCGAGGTGGTAGTAGGACAGCACCTTGTCGCGATGGCCGTGCGAAATCACCGGACCCATGTCGACGTTCGCTTCGTCCGGATAGCCGATCTTCATCGCTTCGGTCTTCTCCTTCAGCGCCGCGACGAAACGTTCGAAGATCGGCCGCTCGACATACACGCGCTCCGAACACAGGCACACCTGGCCCGCGTTGGTGAAGCTCGAACGGCGCACGCCTTCGACAGCCGCGTCGAAATCCGTGTCGGCGAACACCACCGCCGCATTCTTGCCGCCGAGCTCGAAGGAAATTTCCTTCACATCGTCGGCCACCGCCTTCATGATCGCGCTACCGGTGCGCGATTCGCCGGTGAACGTGATCGCCGACACGTCCTTGTGCTGCGTCAGCGCCTCGCCGGCCGAATTCGGCCCGAAGCCGTGCACGAGGTTGAACACGCCGGCGGGCACGCCCGCTTCGTGCATCACTTCGGCGAGCAGCGTTGCCGACGAAGGCGTCTCTTCCGACGGCTTCACGACCACGCAGTTACCCATTGCAAGCGCCGGCGCGACTTTCCACGTCATCAGCAGCATCGGCAGGTTCCACGGCGAGATGATGCCGACCACGCCGAGCGGCTTGCGCACCACGTAGCTGAACTGGTCGGAGCCGTCGACCGCGCGGCTTTCGAACATCTCGTTCGGCGTGGTCGAAATCAGTTGCGCGAAGGTGCGGAAGTTGGCGACGCCGCGCGCGATATCGAGCGTGCGGGCCTGCTGCACCGGACGGCCCGTATCGGCCACTTCGGCCGCGACGAAATCGTCGAAGCGGCGTTCGATGCAATCGGCGATGCGGTTCAGCAAGGCCGCGCGTTGCGGCACGTCGAAGCGGCCCCACGGACCTTCGAGCGCGGCACGCGCCGCCGTGACCGCGCGATCCACTTCGGGCGCACGGGCTTCGCTGACCAGCGCGAGCACCTCGCCCGTCACCGGGCTGCGATTCTCGAAGCGCGCGTCGCTTACGACGAATTCACCGCCGATGTAATGCCGCAGCAAAGGCGGCGCGCCCACGGCGGACGAAGAAGGAAACGAAAACGGATAGCTCATCTGCATGGATTCCTGCGTAGAACGGATGCAATGAGTCTAAAAGGCCGCTTTCATAAAAAATAATAACGATTTCGTTCGCCGCTATTCCATTTCGCTATACCAGAGGCCGCACGCGCGACGTGGTGCGCCGTCGCATCGGCCCATGTTCAGCGGCTTATTCGGCGCTTTATTCAGCGCTTCATTCGGCGATACGTGCGGCGCTCTCGCGCAGGCACGCAATAAAGCGCTCGCAGGCCGGACTGATCTTCCTGTCCGCGCGCGTCGAGAAGCCGACCGCGCCGAAATCCGCGGCCTCGCGCAGATCGATGATCGCGAGCAGACCGGCGTCGACGAATTGCTGCGCGGCCGCGCGCGGCATCAGCGCCACGCACTCGCGCTCGAGCAACAAGCCGATGTTGGTCAGCATCGACAGCGACTCGACGCGATCCGCCGGCAGCGGCAAGCCAGCGTCCTGGAACAATCGTTCCGCGCGCAGCCGCGTCGGCGAATCGGCGAGCGGCAGGATCCACGGCAGGTTCCCGAGATCAGCCAGACGTGGCCGCGCGGGCAGCGCGAGCGCATGCTTCGCGCCGACCACGACGCAGATCGACTCCTGGAAAAGCACCTCATGCTGCAACGGAAACGCGCTCGCGAGCGGCAGCTCGCGCTCGGGCAGGCGGCCGACCACGATGTCCAGATCGCCGGTGGCGAGCGCGGGAAAGAGTTGCGCGGTGGCCGCTTCGCGCACAGTGACGAGCATGCCGGGCGCCTGTTCCTTCAGCAGCCGGATCGCCATCGGCAGGAGCCGCGCCGACGCGACGATCAACGTGCCAACGATCAGATGTCCGGCCGTGCCGCCCTGCAACGCGTTGATTTCGTCGGTCAGATAGCGCAGTTCGGTGTGCATCGATTTCGCGCGTCGACCGAGCAGCTTGCCGAGTTCGGTCGGCACCACGCCGCGATTGGTACGCTCGAACAGCGGCGCGCTAAAGAACGCTTCGAGTTCCTGCACGGCCTTGGTAATCGCCGGCTGCGTCATGCCCAGTTCTTTTGCCGCGCGCAGCAGCGAGCCGCTGTCGATGACCTTCGCGACGAGAATCAGTTGCTGCAATTTCAGCTTGCGCGACAGCGAGACGTGCGACAGCTCCGGAACACGCTCGAGCGGGCGGCGTACGTCCTTGTTCATGTTCGATCTCCTCCAGTGTTCGCGATTCGCGCGCCAGCAACGACGCGCGGATCGCCGCAGATATTACCGTTCCGACTACCCACAGCGGGTCTTTTCATTATTTTTTCCGCATCGCTCGCTCTAGATTCAACGTGCTTTTCGCCCGAGCCTGCCGGAGCAGGCCGTCAGCAACCACGATGTTGCCCGTCAATCAAGCTCAAAGCGAGCAGATCATAATCAGGAAAACCGATGAACAAGACCAGGACCCTAGCCGCGGCCGTGATGGCCTGTGCCGGCGTCGCCACGACAACCCAGGCATTCGCGCAGAGCAGCGTGACGCTGTACGGCATCGTCGATGAAGGCCTCACTTATACGACCAATCAGAACGGCCACAGCAACTGGCAGATGCAAAGCGGCGTATCGCAAGGCTCTCGCTGGGGACTGCGAGGTGCTGAAGATCTCGGCGGCGGCATGCGCGCGATCTTCGTGCTCGAAAACGGCTTCGATCCGTCGACCGGCGTACTCGGCCAGAACGGCCGACTGTTCGGCCGCAGCGCCTACGTGGGCCTCGATTCGCGCTTGGGTACGCTGACGCTCGGCCGCCAGTACGAGTTCATGACCGACTACGTCTCGCCGGTCAGCGCGCAGGGTCAATGGGGCATTTACTTCGCGCATGCGGGCGACGTCGATAATCTGAACGGTACGTTCCGCGTGAACAATGCGGCCAAATACCAGAGCCCGAGTCTCGGCGGGTTCCATCTGGGCGCGCTCTATTCGTTCGGCGGACAACCCGGATCGTTCTCGACCTATAGCGTCGTAAGCGTGGGCGCGAATTACAGCAATGGCGGGCCGTTGTATGCGGCCGCCGCTTATACGCACGTCAATAGCCCGTATGCGGCCGTCTACGATTCGCTGCCGAAAAACGCGCTGTATACGAAGTATTTGCCGAGCGCGACTAGCCAGGATATCTACGGGCTTGGCGCGACTTATCTTCTCGGTTCGTTCAAGTTCGGTCTGAATGCGACCCGCACCGTGTTCCATTCGGGACTCGACGGCGCGAACGTGAACTTCAACAACTACGAAGCGTGGCTCGGCTATTACATCTCGCCGGCGCTACAGGTGGGTGGCGGCTATACGCTTACCGACGTCGACGAACGCGCAACCGGCAACAAGCCGCGTTATCAGCAAGTCAACCTGATGGTCGACTACTTCCTGTCGAAGCGCACCGACGTGTATGCGATGGCCGCCTGCCTGAACGGCAGCAGCGGCACGCGGGCGCAGATGGACTACGTGACGGCGGCATCGTCGAATAACCGCCAGGCGTTGTGGCGCGTGGGGATTCGTCACAAGTTCTGATGCGTCGGTGATGCGTCCGACGTGTCTGACGCTTGCGATGCGCCGAATGCTTGTGCCAATGAAAGTCTGAACGCCATTGCGTCGTTGCTTTTTTGCGTCTTGCAGGCAGCGGACGACGAAGGATTCGCTCGTCCCGCCGCAAGCGTTCAGGTGCCGCTCAATGAGCGTTCAGGGTTTCCATGCTCAGGAACGGCAGACTCGCGCGACAGCCCGCTTCGACAAGCTGCCTGCAATGCTCGAATTCGGCAATGCGGTAATCGAAGAAATAGCGGGCCGTCGCGCGCTTTTCCGCGTAGAAGTTTTCGTCCGTATCGACGGTTTCGGCAATGCGTAGCGTCCGTGCCCACGCATAGGCAAGCAGCAGCCAACCGATCATCGCGAGGTAATCGTCGGCAACGCGATAAGGCAGTTCTTTATCGGCAACGCCTTGTTCGAGGAGCTTTTCGGTGATTTGCCAGGCGCTCGTGCAGAGTGCCGCGAGTGTTTGTCCCGCATGCGCGAGTTCTTCAGGTAAGGCCTGCGCACGCTGGCATGCGTCGGCTTCTTCGCGCACGTGCGCGAGCAACTCGCACAATTTCTCGCCGCGATCGCCAATCGTTTTTCGCACCAGCAGATCGATCGCCTGAATCTGGTTCGTACCTTCGTACAGCATCGACACGCGGCTATCGCGCACCGCCTGCTCGATTCCATATTCGTGAATGTAGCCATAGCCGCCGAACACCTGCAACGCATTCGATGCCGCCGCAAAACCATTGGCGGTGAAGAAGGCCTTGGCGACCGGCGTCAGTAGCGAGGCAAAGCGGTCCGCCTTCGCGCGTTCGTGTTTGTCCGGATGATGCGCGGCGATATCGAGCCACTGGCCAATCCAGAAACCAATCGCGCGTTCGCCTTCGACCACGCAACGCAGATCGAGCAGCGTGCGCCTCATCGCCGGATGCAACGCGATCGGCGCGGGCTGCGCCGGATCGCCCACATAATCGGCGGGCGTGGTAACGGCACGCATCTGCGTACGCTCGCCCGCGTAAGCGGCCGCGCGTTGCCACGCACTCTCGGCGTGCGCGACGCCCTGCATCGCGACCTGCAAACGCGCCGCGTTCATCATCACGAACATCGCGGCAAGCCCGCGATGCGGTTCACCGATCAACCAGCCGAACGCATGCTCGAAACGCATCGTGCAGGTCGGGCTCGCCTTCAGGCCCATCTTCTTCTCGATGCCCTCGCAATGCACACCGTTTCGCATCGGTTCCGACGCGCCCGCATGATCGACCCACTTCGGCACCAGAAACAGCGACAGTCCCCGCGTGCCGGCCGGCGCATCGGGCAAACGTGCCAGCACCAGATGCACGATGTTGTCGGTGAGATCGTGATCGCCGCCGGTAATGAAGATCTTGCTGCCGCTAATCCGGAAAACGTCGCCGAGTTCGCTGCGGACCTCGGCATCGGGCACCGCCTTCGTGCGCAACAGACCGAGATCGGTGCCCGCTTGTGGCTCCGTCAGACACATCGTGGTCAGCCATTCGCCGCTCGCGATTTTCGGCAGATAATGCGCCTTCAACGACTCGCTGCCGTGCGCGTGCAGGCATGCGCTCGCGCCATGCGTGAGTCCCGGCGACATCAGCCACGCGTGATTCGCGGCGGCCAGCATTTCGTGCAACGCCACTTCGAGCAGTTGCGGCAAGCCCTGGCCGCCGGCTTCGGCGCTAATTGCGAGGGCCGGCCAGCCACCGTCGATATACGCGCGATACGACTCGCGAAATCCCGCGGGCATCGTCACGCGAGTGCCGTCGAAATGGCTGCCTTCGAGGTCGCCGGCACCGTTCAACGGCGCGACCTGTTCGCCGACGAAACGCGCGGCCTCTTCGAGAATCTGCAAGGCCATCGCGGAGTCGAGATCGGCCCAGGCGGGTACGTTGCGCCAGACGGTGTCGGCATTGAGCCACTCGTCGATAACGAAGCGCATGTCGCGCAGCGGCGCGCGGTAAGAAGACGTCATAGTGGCTGGATCCTGAACGCTGGCAAGTCGGGGGGCGGTTGCGCGGCCGGCGTGCTGCGAACGCGCTAAACGCGCCCACAGTCCCGGCTTCAGGTCAGCATTTAATATCAGGCAACCTGATATGTAAAGGGGCATTTGCCCTGGGTGGGTTTTGAGTGTTGGAAGCACATTCCGATGGGTATCTGATGGACGTTTCGCGGGTGTCCAGGAGAGGTGCGGCGCGCGACGGGAAATTGACGCGCTCCATAGCTAGCCATCTGGGGAGCTATGGAGCGCGCAATTGCCCGTTTGCCGGTTCGATGCGGGCGACGCCGATCAGTCCGGGATTTCAGGCTCGACCAGCTTCGCCAGTTGCGCGAGCGATTCCTGCCAGCCGAGGTAGCACATCTCGACCGGAATCATCGCGGGGATGCCTTCCTGCACGATGTTCAGCTCAGTTCCGCACGACACCGGGCGCAACGAAACGGTCGTCTGCATCTGACCGGGCAGGTTCGGATCGTCGAAGATGTCCGAATAGCGAATCTTCTCGAACGGCACCAGCTCGAGGTACTCGCCGCCAAACGAGTGACCATTGCCGGAGCCGAAATTGCGGAACGACATCTTGAAGGTGCCGCCGACGCGCGGCTCCATGTGATGAACCTGGCACGTGAAGCCATACGGCGGCAACCACTTCGCGGTCGCATCGGGTTCGAGGAACGCGCGATAGATGCGCTCGGGCGTCGCGCGCAGCACGCGGTGAAATTTGACGGTTCCGGTAGTTCCAGTGGTCATGGTGATCGCCTTTCACGGGAGGGTTGAACATACTCTCACGACGAGCCGTGAAGGTACGAATCGACATGGGTGGGGCTGGGGGAAACCCGTAGATCGCGCTAGGGATGCCTTTTTGCACAGAGACTCGAACGAGCGCCGCTTTATGTAGTCCGTACCCATATCGATCGAATCTTGCCGGTCGTCAGTGCCGTACCCGCTAATATCGTCGCACAGCCGACCGCCATCCTTAGCGTAATCTTCTCGTCGAGAAACACCGCGCCCCACAGCACACCGAAGATCGGGATCAGAAAAGTCACCGACGCCGCGTAGGCCGATCCGACGTGCTCGACCAGACGGAAGAACAGCAGATACGCAAAACCCGTGCAGACAATACCGAGCGCCGCCACACACGCCCACGTCGAAAGCGCAACGGCGTGCTGCGGCCAGGCGAAGAACGCCAGGGGCACCAATACTATCGACGCAAACAGCTGACTGCCGAACGCAACCACAAAAGGTCGAATCCCCGCGAGGTGGCGCTTCGAGTAATTCACGGCGAAGCCGTAAAACAACGTCGCGAGTAACGCGGCGCCAATTGCCAGCGGAACACCGCCGGCGCTTGCGCCGAGCGTATCCCACACGAGCACGACCACGCCTGCGAGCCCAAGCAGCAAACCAATAGACTGACTGAGTCCCATTGGCGATCGAAACAGCGTGGCTGCAATCAGCGCTGCCCAAAGCGGCGTGGTTGCATTCAATACCGAGTCCAGACCCGCATTAAGGTAAAGCGTTGAATAAGCGAGCAGACAAAACGGCAGCGCCGAATTCGTCACTCCGACGATAAACAATGGCCCTAGCCGCGAGCGAAATTGACTACGTGCTTCTGCCGTACGTAGCACCGGCACCAATACGACCGCGGCAATACCGACCCGAAGTGCGATCAGCGCAATGGGTCCCAATTCGGGAGCGGCGACTCGCATGAATAAAAACGAAGCGCCCCAGATTGCCGCGAGCAGAAAAAGTTCGATCAGGTTCATAGCGATGGACGTGAATTGAGCACCGCATGGAAATGCATGCGGGGTTGCGAATCCGTATTACGAATCGGCGTTGCGAGTCGGGAAATCCTGGATCGTCAGCGCGCTTTTTTACTTCTGCGCCACACGTGAAGCATTGCGTACGCTCGCCACGGTTGCCATTGACTGGCGCGACGACTGAGCTCCCCAACACTCGAATGGCACAGCGGCTCTTTCAGCACCGCGTCGTCCTCGGGAAACGCGTTCGGCCATCCAAGTGCACGCATCGCGATGTATTGCACCGCCCATTCGCTGAGCCCGCGAATACGCCGCAGCGCGTGCAGCGTGCTCTCCAGCGGGGCAGCCGGTTCGAGCATGAGCCGCCCGGTCAATATTTCATCGGCAAGCGCGACAATCGCTTCAGCGTGGGCTCGCGTGATACCCGTCTCCTCCAGAGCGGAGAGAGGCAATCGGGAGAACAACACAACAGACGGGAATGTCCGCGTCAGCGCATCATGCGCCGTTACCTCCGTTCCAAAACGTTCCGCCACGCGCGAAAGAATCGCTGGCGTATCCGATAGAGAGCGCTGCTGTCCGACGACGGCGCGAACGGCGATTTCGAAACCATTGAATGCTCCCGGTACTCGCATGCCGGGATACCCGGCGGCCAGATCACCAAGGTGCGTATCGATGAGATCGGGACGAGCCGAAAGATCGAACGTTCGCCGAACGCCCGCAAGCACTTCGGTCAGAACCGGGATCAAGGTAGTCGGCATCGTCACGTTGACCATAAACCGGCGCGAATCGTTCGTTACGCTGATCCAGCCAACGAAGCTCCGCTCGCCTCGCTTTATTTCTACGGCTCGCTCATAACACCCGTCACCCACTTTTTCGACACCATCGATTTGCGCGCGCTTGAGAAAGGCCAGTACTTCGGACCAGCAAAACGGTGGCCTGTATCCGAGCGCGAAAGAGACGATGTCAGGCACATTCGTATCGATCGTCTTGCGGAATCGCCGCGGATTCAGACCGTATTTGTGGAGGAAAAGATCGTTGAATCGCCTGACGCTACCGAAGCCGGCCGCTAAAGCGACCTGCGTGACGGGCAAGCATGTGTCGGTCAGCAGACGCTTGGCCATCAGCAATCTCTGCGTCTGTGCAAATTCGACGATCGATACGCCATATTCCGTATCGAAGATCCGTCTCAGATGACGATCGGTCACGCCAACTCGCGCCGCAAGCTCCGGAATACCCGCAGTGTTCAGAAAGCCTTCCTCGATGAGCGTCGCAGCGGAACGCGCGAGCTGAGCGGAGACATCGAGAAGTCCGTGGCCCGGCGCCAACTCGGGACGGCAGCGCAGACAGGGGCGAAATCCCGCTTTCTCTGCGACGGCAGCGCTCAGGAAGAAATGGCAGTTCTGACGCTTCGGCGTGCGCACGGGACAGACCGGCCGACAATAGATCCCCGTCGACGAGACCCCGACGAAAAACCAGCCATCGAAACGGCGATCTCGCGCGAGCAAGGTCTGATAGCAGGTGTCGGGGTCGAGCTTCATGACGCAACTGTAGCGGAAGTTGCATGACCATTCTGGCCGGATTCGGACATATGTATTCGTCGCGTCTTGCGAACCTTTCGTCGCCTTGATTCCGTCATTTGACACTCGTTTAACACGTGTATCGCACTCCCCAGGCTTTATTACCCTGAATTACCCCACTCGCCACACGAACCGGCACGTCAACGCGTCAATCCCCGTCGACGCCCCTCTTTCCACGCCAGCGGCCAGTCACTGCGATGCCGACGTTTGCTTACACTCCGCAAAGACTTTTCATCGTGCAAACCATTAGCCTTCAATCACGGCACGAACACTCATTCGCCGCTCTGCATTCAAGACCAACTCTTTGCACGAGACATTATGAAAAACGCTCATATCAACGACACCATCCGCAACCGGCGTCGCCGCATTGCAATCGCACTCGCAACGACCGGCGCACTCGCCGCCGCATGGTTCGGCAGCATCGCGCCTGCCTCGGCTCAGGTGATGGTGCTCGCGCCGCCGACACCGGTCTATGAAGCCGCGCCCGCTCCGCGCGTCGGCTACGAATGGGAGCGCGGCTATTGGGGCTGGCAGTATGGCCGTTATGTGTGGGTCCCGGGCCGCTGGAATACGGTCGAGCGTCGCGCCGGATTTGCGCGGCCGCCTGCGCCGGCACCGATGGCTGCGCCCGTTTCTCAGGTGATGCGACTCTCGGCCGATGCGTTGTTCTCGTTCGACCGCGGCGACCTCCGCGACATGCTGCCGGGCGGTCGCGCCGACATCCGCAGCATCGCGGCAAAGCTGAACGCGTCGCGCTTCGGCCATATCGAAGTGCGCGGCTATACGGACCGGCTCGGTTCGTCCTCGTACAACCTGCAGCTGTCGCAACGTCGCGCCGATGCGGTGAAGGCAATGCTCGTGCAGCAAGGCATTCCGGCCGATCGCGTCAACGCGCGTGGTCTCGGCGAACAGGATCCGATCACGCACTGCTCCGACAATCAGTCGCGCGATAGCCTCGTGGCCTGTCTGCAGCCGGATCGCCGCGTGGAAATCGTCAGCTTTGCGCGCACCGACGATCGCTACGCGCCGCCGCCTCCGCCGCCGCGTGGTGTCGCGATGATGCGGTAACTGCCTCAATTGTCTCAGTCGAATCCGGCAGGCGTGATGGCGAGGTGCGCCATCACGCCTGCCACGTCGCGTCTACCAATTCGCTATTCCCTTCCGCGAGTACTCCGCCGAAACACGCGCCACGCCACGCGCCGTCGTTGCAGAAACGAACTGATCTATGATCTGGCTTGTGGGTAAAGCACACCGCTCTGGCGATCGACGGGAGACGCAACGTGATATCGCACGTTTTTATCGGCGTAAATGACTTCGATTACGCGTTCGAACTGTATTCGGCATTGATGCAAGCACTCGGGCATCAGCTCAAATTCTGCGAACGCGACAAGCCATGGGCCGGCTGGATGCAAGCCGATGTGCCGCGGCCGCTGTTGCTGATCGGCAAACCGTATAACGGCAAAGCGGCGTACGGCGGCAACGGACAAATGATCGCGCTGCTTGCGCGTGACCGGCCGACCGTCGATCGTGCGTACGCATGCGCGATTGCACACGGCGCGCTATGTGAGGGCGCGCCCGGTCTGCGCCCGCAATATCACGCGCACTACTACGGCGCATACTTCCGCGATGTCGATGGAAACAAGCTTTGCGTGTGCTGTCACGAACCGTCCTAAAGCTGCGATTGCCGCGACGTCACGTTGAATCTCTGTCGCCGGCTTCGCGCAACGCGAGGTACTGCAACAACATGATCGTCTTGCCGTCGACAATTTCACCGTCGTCGATCAATCGCAGCGCGGTGCGTAACGGCATTTCGATCACTTCAAGGTCTTCTCCCTCTTCCTCGACACCGCCGCCTTCGTTGATCCGCATCGACGCATCGTAGTCGCCCACATAGAAGTAGAGCTTCTCGGTCACCGATCCCGGGCTCATATAGGCTTCGAAAATCTTGCGGATTTGCCCCACGCGATACCCCGTTTCCTCTTCGACTTCGAGCCGGATGCGTTCTTCCGGCGACGCATTGTCGAGCAGGCCGCCCGGCGCCTCGATCATCATGCCGTCGTGTCCGTTCACGAACGCGGGCATGCGGAACTGTCGTGTCAATATCACGTTGCCGGTGCGCGGACTGTGCAGCAGGATCGTCGCGCCGTTGCCGCGATCGTAGGTCTCGCGATTCTGGCGCTGCCATGTGCCGTCGCGGCGCAGGAAGTCGAACGTGACTTTCTTCAGCGTGTACCAGTCGTCCGACAGCAAGGTCGTACCGATGATGCGAACCCGGTCTTTCGTTGCGGCCATGATGCCTCCTGTCGATCTGCGAGTGAACTCATGGTATCGTGCAATTTCGTGCAATTTCAAGATTTTTCGTGCATTCCTATGTTGACGACCCAACGCAAGAAAGCGATTCTCGACGAGCTCGCGCACAACGGCCAGGTGCTGGCCGGCGAATTGAGCGCGACGTTCGGCGTGTCGGAAGACACGATCCGCCGCGACCTGCGCGAACTGGCGGCGGACGGTTTGCTACAGCGGGTGCACGGCGGCGCATTGCCGGCATCGCCTGCCGTCGCACCGTTCGAGCAGCGTCGGGACATCGAGTCGACCGCCAAACGGCGCATCGCGCGACGGGCGGTCGACATGATCGCGCCGGGGCAAACCGTGATAATCGACGGCGGCACCACGTCGGCGCTACTGGTCAGCGAACTGCCGTCCGATCTGCAGGCGACCATCGTCACGCACAGTCCGAGCGTCGCCGTTGCGCTCGCCGCTCATCCCTGCGTCGATGTGATTCTGATCGGCGGGCGGCTCTACAAACATTCGATCGTCGCGGTGGGCGCCGCCGCGATGGAAGGCATCGCGCGCATTCACGCGGACCTGTACTTCATGGGCGTGACCGGCGTGCATCCCAGCGCGGGCCTGAGTACCGGCGACTTCGAAGAGGCCGCGATCAAGCGTGCGCTCGCGGCGCGCGCGGCGGAAACAGTCGTGCTCGCGTCGTCGTCGAAACTCAATGCCGCGTCGCCGTTCGTGATTGGCGACATCACGCTTGCGCAGACGATCGTGGTCGAAAAGAAAACCAGCGCGGAATTGACGAAGCCAATCGAAGCGGCGGGGGTGACGGTGGTGAGGGCGTAGCGCGGCGCTCCCGCTCACAGCCGCACAAAGACCAAACAGCCGACTTTTGAAGTGCTAGGATTGCCGACGCAACCCGGCGCCTGTTCCGCGCGTTCCGTGTATTCCCTGACCCGCCACGGCCGGATTGCGAATCCATACCGCGAAGACGCCACACCAGGCTTCATCCTTCGCGAGTAGCCCGAAGCAATTTGCCGATCGGGACGTCGTTGCATTACATAGACCGATACTCAAGCACAGAGGAGACACTCAATGAAATTTTCGAAGCTGCTGCTCATCAACGCGCTGGCCCTTGCGTCCTTCAGCTTCACCGCTGTCGCCGCCCATGCCGAGGATCTGCTCGACTCGGTCAAACGGGCCGGTGTTCTGAAGATCGGTCTCGAAGGCACCTATCCGCCGTTCGACTCCCGCAATAAAGATGGCCAGCTCGAAGGCTTCGATGTCGATGTCGCCAAGGCAGTCGCGGCGAAGCTCGGCGTGAAACCGGAGTTCATTCCGACCGAGTGGAGCGGCATTATCGCGGCGCTGCAAAGCGGCAAGTTCGACGTCATCGTCAATCAGGTCACCATTACGCCGCAACGCAAGCAGATTCTCGATTTCAGCCAGCCGTATACGTATTCGGCCGCGCAGTTGATCCAACGGGCCGATGACAAACGCGAATTCAAATCGCTGGAGGAATTCAAGGGCGACAAGAAGATCGGTGTCACGCTCGGCACCAACTACGACCAGATGGCTCGCGCGGTCCCAGGCATCAACGTGCTGACCTATCCGGGCGCACCTGAAAAGCTGCGCGATCTCGCGGCGAAGCGTATCGATGCAACGATCGACGACCGCCTGATGCTGCCGTACATCATCAAGAACTCGCAATTGCCGCTGCGTATCGGCGCGGTGCTGAAGGGCGCCGATCAGGAAATGGGCATCCCGTTCCGCAAGGACAATCCGAAGTTCGCCAAAGCACTGGACGATGCGCTGACCCAAATGAAGCAGGACGGCACGCTGAAAAAGATCTCGATGCATTGGTTCGGTACCGACGTGACCCAGCCTATCGCTCAGTAATTTCCCCGATGTTCTCTTGCGTACCTGCGCCAGTTCGATAAACGACTGGTGCGGGTATGTCGCTTGCTCTGCAGGATGTTTCTTTCGCGGTCGCGCATCCACACGACGCTTCTATTGCTTCGCTATTGGTTCGCTATTGGTTCAATTAACGAAGTCCACGCCAGTACATCGCTGCGCTTCTCCATTCCTCCTCACGCAATCCGCACGCTGAATGCATGCCGAATAGGGTGCATCGCAGTTGCCTGCCGCTTCGAAAGCGTGCGATGCTTCCGAAGCCTTTGATCCGGCCGCCTCGTGCCGGACGCGTATGCCGTCGGGAGACGGCATCGAATGGCAAGCGAAGAGACCAGTGCAATGCCCATCCACCTTGGAGGCACCATGAGCATCCTGTCACTGTCTCGCAGCGACGCGGCGGCGTCGAACAACAACGCGTCATTCGGCGCCGCACCGCTTCGCGCGCTTTACGCATTGACGCCACGCTTCTCTCTTTCGCGAAGTCACGAAAGTCACGAAACGCGCTCGATGCGCCGGCATTCGCGAATCGCGCTGAGCGCGACCTGTATCGCCACGCTCGTCTTCGCGTCCGCGAGTTGTCTCGCCGATACTCAGGTCGGCGCGCCGCTGCCGCCCGCGCCCGACATCCTGTACGGCGATCTGTTCGTCGCCGTGCAGACCGCGCAGATCTTCGACGATCAGAAGACCTTCGTCGACTCGACACCCAACGGCGACCCCGCAACCATCGTGCAGTTGTACGAATCACAAAAGAATCAGCCGAATTTTTCGCTGAAGACCTTCGTGAACCAGTACTTCACGCCGCCGCCCGATCAAAGCATCACGCCGCCGCCCAACCAGAGCCTGCGCGATCATATCGACTGGCTGTGGTCCGGGCTCACGCGCACGACCACCAGCGCACCCGACTACAGTTCGCTAATCCCGTTGCCCAAACCGTATGTAGTGCCCGGCGGCCGCTTTCGCGAAGGCTACTACTGGGACACCTACTTCACGATGCTCGGGCTGCAGGAGTCGGGCCACGAAGATCTCGTCGACGACATGCTCGACAACTTCGCGTACCTGATCAATACCTTCGGCCATATTCCGAACGGCAATCGCACCTATTATCTGAGTCGCTCGCAGCCGCCGTTCTATTCGTACATGGTCGAACTCGCCGCGCAGAAAGAAGGCAATACGGTTTATCAGAAGTACCTGCCTGCGCTGCGCAAGGAACACGCGTACTGGATGCAAGGCGCCGGCAGCACGCCGCGCGGCGGCGCGACACGCAACGTGGTCGTGCTGAAAGACGGCACGGTGCTGAACCGTTACTGGGACGAGCTGGACACGCCGCGCAACGAATCGTATCTCGAGGACGTGCAGACCGCGCAGCAGGCAAGCGGGCGGCCGGCCAACGAGGTCTATCGCGATCTGCGCGCGACGGCCGAAAGCGGTTGGGATTTCAGCTCGCGCTGGTTCGGCGACAACCAGACCCTCGCGACCGTGCGCACCACGTCGATCATTCCGGTCGATCTGAACAGCCTGCTATTCCATCTCGAGACGACGATCGCACGCGGCTGCGCCCTCACGCGCGACTTCGGCTGCGTCGCGCAGTTCATCGGCTATGCGACGAAGCGCGCGGAGGGCATCAACCGCTATCTGTGGAATAGCAAGGGCTATTACGGTGATTACGACTGGCAACTCGGACGCGCACGCGACAACCAGACGCCGGCGATGCTGTATCCGCTGATGGCCGGCGTGGCCTGGCCCGATCGTGCGTGGAAGACGGCTCAGACCGTGCAGAACGTGCTGCTCAAGGACGGCGGACTCACGACGTCGACCTACAACACCACGCAGCAATGGGATGCGCCAAACGGTTGGGCGCCGCTGCACTGGATCGCGATTCAGGGACTCAAGCGCTATGGACGCGCCGATCTCGCGAAGCCGATCGGCACGCGCTTTCTCGCGGACGTCGAGAACGTCTACAAGACGCAGCAGAAGCTGGTCGAGAAATATGTGGTTGAAGGAGCGGGAGAAGGCGGTGGCGGCGGCGGCGAATATCCGTTGCAGGACGGCTTCGGCTGGACCAATGGCGTGACGCTGATGCTGCTCGATCTGTACGGCAACGGGCAGTGACGGCACCGAGCCGGCTTGCGGCAGATGAATCGCCACAAGCCGGCTCGACAGGATCGCCGGCTTCTCACGCTTCAAAAAACATCCCGGCACTTTACGCTCCGCCATCCACTTTAAATCCTTAATTTTCTTCAATTATCGCCGGTTAAATTTACCATTCTCACGATTAATCGTAGCGGAAATAATTCCGAAAAACATCTCAGAAACATTGCCGCACGCATTCCATTATTTAATGCACTTCGGATAAACAGCACACAAGCCCATCCAGCAGCGCCCACCAGCGGGGCCCGCGTCCCTGCTGCACCGCAAGGCCACGTCGACTCGCTTCGCCCCCCGCCGCGCTCGAATCGCATAATCAATCGGCGATCCTTGACAAAACGCCATCTCACCACCTATTTTCCTTTTTGCTGTAAGCATCGGAAAGATTCAATTTTAAATCCCTCTTGAAATGTCGATCTAAATCGGCAGGGAATTTCTTTGGCCATTCAAAAATCTTTTATCGAAAGTTATTAGAAATTTCATCGAAAGTATTTTGAATTAATAATCGACAGAAAGAATCGGCAGAAAGCTGTCCATGCAACCGCGGCGTGTCCCCGAGTGCGGTGCGGACTATTCAATCCCCAGCGCGCGCGACTCGCAAAAGCGGCCTTTGTGCAGGTGTATCCATCACCAGGGAATGAGATGAAACCAGACAGAAGGACTACTGACGATGGCGATGTCCGTCGTCAAGGCCGGCTCGCCGTGCTCGGCATGCTGACACTGGGAATCATGGTGCTCGCGGGCTGTGGCGGAAGCGAGGGCGGTTCCTCGGCTTCGGCGGTGCCGACCAGCATGGCGCAGCAGGTCGCCAATCAGGCCCAGGCCGCATCCACGCCTCAGACACCCTCCGCCAATCAGCCCTACACCGATCTGATCGCCTATTCGACGAATGCGAGCGGCGGTCTTGCCGCGTCGCAAGTCACGGAGAAAGCGGCCGTCATGCATTATCAGTGGAGCTCGGGCAGCACCACGGTCAACTACACCACAACCACTGGCCACCTGACCGCGATGGATCTGAAGAGCGGCGCACCCGAAGCGACGATGTCCTACGTCGCCTACACCGCGCCCAGCACGAACGGCACGCCGCGTCCCGTCACGTTCGTCTATAACGGCGGGCCCGGCTCCTCGTCGATCTGGCTGCGCCTCGGCTCGTTTGCGCCGACCCGCGTCGCCACGACCGATCCGCAACTCAACGGCACGAGCTGGCCGAATTTTCCGCTGGTGAACAACACCGAGAGCCTGATCGACACGACCGACCTCGTCTTCATCGATCCGCCGGGAACGGGTCTTTCCGAAGCAGTCCTGCCGAACACGAACCAGACCTACTGGAACACCGATGCGGACGCGAACATCATGCGCGACTTCATCGTGCGCTATCTGAACGTCAACGCGCGCAGCAGTTCGCCGATCTATCTGTACGGTGAATCGTACGGCACGCCTCGCACCGACATTCTGGCGCTCGCGCTCGAATCCGCCGGCGTGCATCTGACCGGCATCACGCTGCAATCGTCGATCCTGAACTACTTCGCGGACGCGATCGAGGCGGTGGCCATCACCGGCTCGACCGATCAGCTCGCGCTCGAGACCGACACGCTGAGCGGCTACATGCCGGGCTATGCGGCAGTGGCGGCCTACTACAACCAGGTCTCGCCACCACCCGTGAATCAGGCGCTTTACGCGCTACGCAGCGAAGCGTTCGTGACCGCCAACTACAACCTGTTCAAGAATTATTCGTTGTACTGGACACTGAGCCAGCTCGGCGCGCCGAATTTCGCGGGGCCGCCGAACTTCCCGCCCACGTGGCTCGAGCGAGTCTGGTCCGCCGAATCGGGCCTGACGCTGCCGGCGCTCCAGGGCTATTTCAACGTGAATCCGTTCAACCTGACGCTGGTGCTGGGCTCGACTATCGGCCGCTACGACGGACGCGTGTCGTTGCCGAACTCGGACCCGCGCCTGCAGACCGACGGCGACCCATCGGATATCCTGATCTCGCAGCCGTTCACCAACGCATTGGCCACGCAGATGCCGGACTATCTCGGCTACACGGCGCCGAACGCGACGTATATGCCGTTGAACGACGCGATCATCGAGGTGTGGGATTTCTCGCACGGCGGCCAGCCGTTGCCTGACACGATTCCCGATCTGCTCGGCGCGCTCAAGCTGAATCCGCAACTCAAGGTGCTGGCGGAAAACGGCTTCCACGATCTCGCCACGCCGTTCTTCAATACCGAGAAGCAGCTCGCGCGGCTCAAGACCGTTCAGGGTCTCAATCCGAACCTGCAGGTGAACTTCTTCCAGGGCGGGCATATGATTTATCTGGACGACGTTGCACGCCCGCAGATGAAAACGGACCTCGCGAACTTCTATCGCGGCAAGCCGATCGCAGGCGCACTGACGCTCGCGACGCTGCCGCAGCCCTGGGCTGACGAAGCGCCGGCGGGAACGCCGACGAGCGAAGCGGTCGCCGCGGCCGCCCCCTGATCGATAGCGGACTCCGCCCGCGCGGAGTCCTCCGTACACCTACTTAATGGCGAATGATCATGTCCTCAATCGATATCTTGCGACGGGCACTGGCGTTGATCGTCCTCGGTGCGGTCGCTGGCGGCGCGCATGCGTTGCCGCCGCAGCAAGTGGCGCCGGTGACGCTACCCAATGGCGGACACGGCGTCGACGGTCCGTTCTTTCCCCACAATCGCGTGACCGCGGTCGCGCCGACCACCGGTTCGACGCTGCAGCAGCAGGCTCAGCAGCGGGTCGAAAGCAGGCTCGGCGCGAATTCGGTGCTGAGCAGCGGCTCGTCGATTACCAAGGCCCAGGCGCAAAGCAATGGGCTCGGGTATATCGCCAAACACTTCGACGAGATCGACACCGCGCATACCGGTCGCGTGAACCTGAACGACGTCAGGCAGTATTTGCAGCAGCATCAGCAGTGAGGTTTTGTTAGTGCGCTGATTGCCGGATAACGGCCGACCGGGCATTGCGACGACGCGATGCACGGTCGGCCGTTCTGGTTGCCGTGTCTCCTTGCGTGTTCCCCACCGGCTCCGGAAGCCGTTAAAATCCAGGCGTTCACCAGCCCGCCTGCGCATAAGAACCGGGCCTTAACAAGAACCGCAAAAAACTCAGGAGACACCGCCCCATGAGTGATCAGCCGTTTGGACGCTCCCGCCGCGATTTCATGCGTCTTGCCGTGACCGCCGGCACCACCGCCGCATTGCCGTGGATGCAGGACGCGCACGCGCAATCGCCCGCGAACCCGCCAGCCGCCGCAAACACCACGGCAACAACGACAGCCACCACCGCCGGCCCCTCGACCAAAGGCACGCAACTGATCCTGCTCGGCACCAAGGGCGGACCGACGCCGTCCGATCTGCGCGCGGCGCCGGCGAACGTGCTGGTTGTCGACGGTCAGCCGTATGTGGTCGATTGCGGCAACGGCGTTGCGCTGCAGTTGACCAAGGCGGGCATCAAGCTGCCGAATCTCCGCGATATCTTCCTGACCCATCATCATTCCGATCACAACGCCGATCTCGGCAACCTCGTGTTCCTCGCGTGGGCCACCGGCCTGCGCACGCCGGTCAATCTGTACGGGCCACCGCGCATGGCGAAGATGATCGATGACTTCGTCGACATGAACGCGATCGACCTCGACGTGCGCATGCGCGAGGAAGGCCGGCCGGCAATGCGTCCGCTGATCAACGTGCACGAATTCGACGGCCCGCGCCTCGTGATGCAGGACGACCGCGTGCGCGTCACGTCGCTGCTGGTCGATCACTACACGATCAAGCCGGCCTTCGCGTACCGCTTCGAGACGCACGACCGCACCGTCGTGTTCTCCGGCGACACGACCTACTACCCGCCGCTCGCCGAGTTTGCGAAAGGCGCGGACGTACTCGTGCATGAAGTGATGTACCTGCCCGCGCTCGAAAAGCTGATGAAGACCGTCGACAACGCACCGACGCTGCTCGATCACCTGATGAAAAGCCACACGACGACCGAGCAGGTCGGCCGGATCGCTGCGGCGGCTGGCGTGAAGACGCTGGTGCTGAGTCACTTCGTGCCGGGCGGCGACCCCGCGATCACCGACGAGATGTGGGCCGCCGACGCGCGCAAGCATTTCGACGGGCAGATCATCGTCGGCAAAGATCTGCAGGTGATCTGAGTGACGCAGAACGCAACTGCTGCGCACGCCGCGATCCCGGTCACGCTGCTGAGCGGCTTTCTGGGCTCGGGCAAAACTACGCTGCTTAACCGGCTGCTGCCGCAGCCCGCGCTCGGGCGTTGCGCGGTGGTGATCAACGAGCTCGGCGCGATCGGGCTCGATCATCTGTTCGTCGGCACGTCGCGCGACGAAACCGTCGCGCTGCTCGAAAACGGTTGCCTGTGCTGCGGCGTGCGCGACGAACTGGCGTCGACCGTGACCGAGCTGCTGGCGCGCCGTGAGCGCGGCGAGATTCCCGCGTTCGAGCGGATTCTGATCGAGACCACCGGCCTCGCGCGCCCCGGCCCGGTGATATCGCTGCTGCTCGGCGATGCGGCGCTCGAAGGCCGCTTGCAGCTCGATGGCATCGTGACGACCGTCGATGCGAAGCACGGCGCCGCGCAGCTCGCGCGGCACGAGGAATCGCGTCAGCAGGTTGCGGTCGCGGACCGGCTGCTGCTGACGAAGGCGGAGCTAACCGACGACACCGCGCTCGCCGAACTCACGGCGATGCTCGAAACGCTGAACCCGGGCGCACCTCGCATCACGGTGCACAACGGCGAGATCGATGCACAGCGGTTGCTCGGCATCCTGACGCCGCGCACGCTGCGGCCGTGGCTGCGCGCAACGCCTGCGCCACGCAAGTCGCTGATGGGCGGCGCGAGCGCGGCAAGGGCGGCACGCGAGGCCCATCCGGACATCGACAGCTTCTGCCTCAGCTACGCGCAGCCGCTGCCGATAGAAGCCTTCGAAACCGCGCTGACGGTGCTGCTCGGCTATCACGGCGAGCGCATCCTGCGGGTCAAGGGAATCGGCAACTTCATCGGCGAGACGCGGCCGATCGTGTTTCATGGCGTGCAGCAACTGCTGCACGAACCGCTGCGGCTCGACGCGTGGCCCGACGACGATCGCACCACGCGGCTCGTCTTTATCGTGCAGGGGTTGGCGAGATCAGTGATCGAAGAGACGATCACGCATTTTCTGCGCGAGGCGGGCGTAAGCGACGTCGAGCAACGCGACGCCGCTGCGTGAATACTCGTCAGCACGTCGCGCTCCTCGAAAACGGCTGCCTGTGCTGCGGCGTGCGCGACGAACTGGCGTCGACCGTGACCGAATTGCTGGCGCGCCGCGAGCGCGGCGAGATTCCCGCGTTCGAGCGGATTCTGTTCGACACCACCGGCCTCACGCGCCCCGGTTCAGATGAGTGCTTCGAATGAATGCTTCGGATGCCTGGTCGCTTCGACGCCCTTGTCTGCGCTCACTTCGCGGCGGGCGCTGCCTGAATCATCTTCCAGCCGTTGCCGGCCGGATCGCGAAACCCGGCGTCGACGCTGCCGAATCGATCCACCGGCCCCTGCGTAAACTCGACACCGCGCGCCTTCAGTTGCTCGTAGCTCGCGCGGCAATCGGCCACCGACAGCACCAGCGGCGGCATCGCTCCCTTCGCGACCATCGCGCGCAGCGTTCGCGCGGTCGCCTCGTCGTGAACCGGTGGCCCCGGTACGAAGAGGCCTAGCTGGAACGACGGCTGCTCCGGATGCTGGACCGTGAGCCAGCGGTACGAACCGTTGCGCACGTCCGTGTGCACGCGAAATCCGAGTTTGTCGACGTAGAACGCGAGCGCTTCATCCTGATTGTCGACGTACAGGCCAACGACATTGATACCCTGATTCATGACACCTCCCTGGTTGAGGGCTCGACTGTATCGTCGGCCGCGCGGCGGCGCTTCTCCAAAACTGCGATCGTCAGATCGGGCCGTTGCGCGGCTTTCAGCACGCAGGCGGGCACGCGCTCGGGTTCGGACAGATGGGTGCGCGCGTCGATGCGCATCTCGCCCGGACTACGGCCGGTGATGTCGCGAAAGATTCGCCCGAACGTGCCGAGGCTCTCCCAGCCGGTCGCGAAGGCGATGTCCGTGATGCCGAGATCGGTGTCGCGCAATAGCGTGGTGGCCTGCTCGATCCGGCGCGTCAACAGATAGCGATGCGGCGGCACGCCGAAGGCCCGCTTGAACGAGCGCGCGAAATGCGCTGCCGACACGCCGCTGACTTCGGCCAGACGCCGCACCGGCCAGGCCTCGTGCGACGCCGCGTCCATCCGGTCTTTCGCACGCAGCAGGCGACGCAGCAACGCCGGATCTTCGAGCGCGGCGAGGTCTGCCTGCGCGGGCGACGGTTGGGCGAAGTGTCGGGGTTCGCGGCGAGGCATGGGTTCGGAGGATCGGGTCGTCGGGGTGGCGCGTGCAATAGCCCGGGCGGTGAGCTACGTAGTGTAGGCGCATCGCGCCCGGCAATAGCGGCGGTAACAGCAGCAGCGGTAGCAGCGGCGATAACGGCCCGATGAGCCACCGTTTCAACGCAATCCCACCGCGCCGCCAACCGCCGGCCGCCCTCGCATGCCCTATACCGTCTGCTCGCTCTTGCCGTAACTGAGCTGCCCGTTCTTCGACAGCAGCACCGCGACTGGCCGTGTCATTTCGAACTCGGAAAAGATGATCGTCATGATGACCGTGATCGGCACCGCCAGAAACGCGCCCGGCACGCCCCACAGCGCGGACCACACTGCCATGCTCGCGAGAATCGCAAACGGGCTCAGGTTCAGCGAGTTGCCCATCATGTACGGATCGAGGATGTTGCCGATCACGAAGTGGATCGCGGTCAGCGACACCAGCACTACCAGGATCGAATTGACGTCGCCGAATTGCAGCACCGACATCAGCACCGGGAACGCGATCGCGAGCACCGAGCCGATGTACGGCACGTAGTTGAGCAGCGCGGTCAGCACCGCCCACAGCCCGGCGAATTCGAGGCCGACGCTGCGCATCGCGAGCCAGCAGATGCCGCCGAGCAGTACGCCGAGAAAGGTCTTCAGCGCGAGATAGGCGCCGATGCGCCGGTTGATGTCGGTAACGACGCCGCGGATCCGCGCGGCGTTGGCCGAATTCGCCGACATGCGGTTCAGCTTCTCGCCGAACGTGCTGCGCTCGACGAGCAGAAAGCTCGCATACAGGATCACCACGAAAACATTGATGATGACCGACGACATCGACGCGAGCATGCCGGTCACGAGCGACTGAATGTTCAGCTGCGTGAGCATGTTCCGCCGCAACGAGTCCCAGGTCGGCTCGCTCTCCAGATGCAGCAGCGTCGCGATCTTCTGGATCATCGCGAGTACCGAATCCTGATAGCGCGGCGCGAGCGCGACGAGCGCGTCGTAGTTCGCGACCAGCATGTCGACCGCGAAGAAGATCGCAGCCGCGATCAGAAACATCGACAACCCATAGCGCAGCTGCGCGGGCAGTCGGTTGCCGACGATCGGAATGCGCGCCAGCAGGCGTGTGAAGTCGACGACCACATACACCGCGATCACGCCGAACACGATCGGCACGAACACCGCGCGCCCGATATACAGCACCCAGCCCACAATCAGCAGCAGCACCACTACACATACGGACGCCTGCAATCTGTCGGTCATCGGTCAGTGCTCCATTGATCCACAAACAAGTTCGCCTCCGGGCCGCGCCGCCTGACGACACGACGTCGGCGCGGCCGGCGCCCGCCGTACGATCCGCTCACCCAAACGCGGCCGGGCGGGCAGCATCGATCTTCGCACATAACGATGCGCTGCCCCACAAATACGCGACAGATCGAGCCGCGCGGACGCCCACGTCGTTCCCCGAAATGCGCCATCAGAAAGTCGCAAAACGCAGTGATTCATCGGGTCCGTTCGCGACATGCATCTGCT
This sequence comes from Paraburkholderia antibiotica, assembly GCF_012927125.1. Lineage (GTDB taxonomy): Bacteria > Pseudomonadota > Gammaproteobacteria > Burkholderiales > Burkholderiaceae > Paraburkholderia > Paraburkholderia antibiotica. The sequence continues at coordinate 52,976 of NZ_JABBFZ010000025.1, read as the reverse complement.
ACGCTGAATTGAAAGGTTTCATCTGGTCTGACGTGAATGCTTCGCGCCCGCCAACGCCGCGCGTGGGTGAAGTATTGCCCGCGCTCACGCGGCGCAGCCAGCTGCTGGACGTATCCGCGCGGGATCTGCGCGGGACTTGCGCCCGATACCACCTGCACGTATCCCTCTTAATCACCGCACGGAGTACGAGATGCTGGCACGGCTGGAGTCGCGAATCGTCGTAGTGGGTCTGGTCTTGATGCTCGCCGCTTGCGGTGGCGGTGGTGGCGGCGGCTCGACCTCGGGCACCGGCTCGAACAGCGCGGCCGGTGCGACGACGCCGGCCTCCAGTCCCAGCGGCGCGTCGAGTCCCACGCCAGCCTCAAGCCCGACCGCGACGACGCCGACGCTCGCGGCCGCGACGCCGATCATCGACGGCACCACGCTCGGCGACAGCAACTGGCCCGACGGCGTCACCGCGACGGGCGGCACCGGCTCACCGGTCAGCGGTCTGAACTGCGGGTTGCGCAGCACCGCCTACACCTACGCGCATCTGTCGATCTATCAGAACGGCAAACTGCTCTCGCTGCCGAACAACATCGGCATGGTCGAGCCGACCATGGCCGCGCCGACCGGCTGCGCCTATCCGATCCATACGGTCGATGCGAGCGGCAAGATCCACATGGACTCGACAACCGGCGCGTCGTACACGCTCGGCGAGTTCTTCGCGATCTGGGGCGAGACGCTGAACGCGTCGAACGTGGCGGGACTGACCGGCTCGCCGATCGCGATCTACGTGAACGACGGCGGCGCGCTCACGCAATACACGGGCGACCCCGCCAGCCTCGTGCTGACGCCGCATTCCGAAATCACGATCATGATCGGCACGCCGCTCACTCAGGTGCCGACCTATACGTGGACCGATCCGCCGCCGTTCAACCCGACCCCGATCACGCTGGTCTACGGCGGCGTCGTGGGCACGACCGGGTTCTGGCCCGACGGCAGCACGTCGACGGGCGGCACCGGCTCGCCGGTCGACGGCCTGACCTGCGCGCCGAACATGACCGTGCTGTATCACGTGCATGCGCACCTCGCGATCATCAACAATGGCCAGTGGCTCGCGCTGCCGCAGCAGGTCGGCATCCTGTCGCAATGCACGTATGAAATGCACACTCACGATCACACCGGCATCATTCATATCGAAGCGCCGAGCGAAAAGACCTACACGCTCGGCGATTTCTTCGATATCTGGGGCGAGCCGCTGACGAACACGAACGTCGCCGGCATTACGGGGAACGTGGTCGCCTATATCAACGACAACGGCGACTCGCGCCGCTACATGGGCGACATCCGCAACATCGAGCTGACGTCGTTACGCGACATCACGCTGCAGATTGGCACGCCGCCGGTCAGCACGCTGGCGACGTACTCGTGGTACGAACCGCAGTGAGCGCGGTGGATGTGGAACGAGGAGTGTCGAAGGTAGATAGCAAGTTGCGCCGCCGCTTGAACCATGCCGCGACGCAGCTAATGCGGCTCATGCGGCTCATGCGGCTGACGCCCCCGCCGTCTAGCCGAACCGCTCCGGCCGGAACGGATGCGGATCGATGAACGGCGTTGCGCCCGTCATCATGTCCGCGAGCAGGCGGCCGCTCACGGGCCCGAGCGTGAGCCCGTGATGGTTGTGGCCAAACGAGAACCATAGCCCGCGATGCCGCGGCGCCCGCCCGATCACCGGCCGCATGTCCGGCGTACACGGCCGCAGTCCGAGCCATGGTGCGTCGTCCAGCCGTTCGCCGAGCCCGAACAGCGGAGCAGCGATCCGTTCGGCGCGTTGAAGCTGGATACCGGTCGGCGCGGCCTCGCGGCGCGCGATCTCGACGCCGGTGGTCAACCGCAAACCCGCCCGCATCGGCGCGATCACATAGCCTTCCTCGGTATCGACGACCGGCACGCTCAGCGGCGTGCGCGCGGCCCGATAGTGCATGTGGTAGCCGCGCTTCGCGCGCAACGGAATGCGATAGCCGAGCGGCGCGAACACCGTGTCGGACCACGGCCCGAGCGCCACCACCGCTTCCTTCGCGCTGATCTCGCCCGCGCTGGTCCGCACGGTCCATGCGTCGCCGTGCGCGCGCAGTGTCGCGGCGTCGCCGGTCAGCAGGGTGCCGCCGCCCTGTTCGAACAGACGCGCGTAGCCCTTCGTCAGCGCGCCGGGATCGGCGATGCTCTTCGGGTCCTGCCAATGCAGCGCGCCGCAGAAACCGGCGCCGAGCGCGGGTTCGCGCGCGCGCAGCGCGGCCGCGTCGAGCGGCGTCACACGCAGGCCGTGTTCGCGCACGGCCGCTTCGGCGCTGCGGATCTGATGATCGAGCTCGCTTTGGGTGCGAAACGCCTCGATCCAGCCGCCATCGTGCGCGAGGTCCTGCAGACCCGCGCGCGCGATCAGCACATCGTGTTCGGCGACACTGCCGCGAATCAACGGCAGCATGTCGCGCGCCGCCGCGGCCAGCCGCTCGGGCGACGACTCCCACCAGAAGCGGCCGAGCCAGCCGGCAAACGCGGGCAGCGCCTTGTAGTCCCAGTAGAGATCGGTCGACTGGTTGCGCGCGTAGCGCAGCAGCGTGCCAAGTCGGCGCGGAAAACCGTACGGCACGATCGACGAACTTTCGATCAACCCCGCGTTGCCGAAACTGGTTTCCTCGCCCGGCCCGCGCCGGTCGACGAGCGCGACGCGACGGCCGCGCTCCTGCAGATGCAGCGCGGCCGATACGCCGACGATCCCGGCTCCCACTACGATGACGTCGAAATCCATAGACTGGCTGCCCGGCTGATACCGCTTACTTCGCGATGATGTCGCGCTTGAAATACTTGATCGACAGATTGCTCAGCGTGCCGTCCTTCTTCAGCGCGTCGAGCGCGGTGTCGATCTTCTTCGCGAGTTCCTTGTCACCCTTGCGCAGACCGAAGCCGGTGCCCTCGCCAAGCGTGGCCGGATCTTTCAGCGGCTCGCCGGCGATCACGTAGTCGCGCCCGGCCGGCTTGTCGAGGAAGCCTTCCTGCGCGGTCTGCGCTTCCTGCACCGCCGCGTCGAGACGGCCCGCAGTCAGGTCCGCGTAGACCTGATCCTGGTCCTGATACGACACCACCGTCACGCCCGCATTCGCCCAGTGCGCCTTCAGGAAGTCTTCCTGCGACGAACCCTGCAGCACGCCGACGCGCTTGCCCTGCAGGCTCTTCACGTCGGGCAGCAGCGGCGAGCCACGCTTGACCACCATCACGATCGGCACCACGTAGATCGCCGGCGTGAATTCGATGCTCTGCTTGCGCTTCGCGGTGATGTTCATCGCCGAGTTGATCACGTCGAACTTGCGCGCCTCGAGCGCCGGAATCAGCCCGTCGAACGAATTCTCGACCCACACGCACTTCACGCCCAGCTTCGCGCAGACCGCATTGCCGACGTCGACGTCGAAGCCCACCAACTGACCGCTCGCCGACTTGCTCTCGAACGGAGGATACGACGCCTCGATGCCGAAGCGCAGGGTGCCGGTATCGGCATGGGCCGCGCCGCTCAGGCTGACGACGGCGGCGGCGAGGCAAACGGAGAGCGTGTGCTTGAAGGTCATGATGAGTCCGGGCGTGAGAGAGAACGTTGAGGACGTGGGCGAAACGTCGGTAGCGGCGTCGATGTAAGCGGTCGGCAAGGTCGCGAAAAAAGGGGCCGGTTGAAACAGCGCGAGGCGGGCGCGGCGTCGATCGTATCGGACGTCGCACTGCCGCTGTTCTGGATGAGAAGTCTATTCTGGACCTGAAGAATTGCAAGACTTTTCAAAAAAATTATCCAGACTAGACTTTAATTTTAGAATTACAGTCATGCTGAACTCTTGCCGGCGTGCCGGCCTCGACCTGGAAAAGACCCTATGAGCACCCACCCCACCCCGTTTATCGTCCAGCAGGACGCCGTGCGCGACGCGCTGCCGGCTCTCGACGTGCGCCGCGCACTGTCCGCCATGTTCCGCGCGCTGCACGAGCAACTGGCGGTGCAACCGCCGCAGAGCCTGACGCTGTTTCCCGCCGACGCCGGCGACTTCATCACCTATCTCGGCGCGAGCGCCGATGCGAAGGTGTTCGGCGCGAAGCTGTCGCCGTACATCGTCACCGGCGCGAAGCCGATCATCACCGCGTGGACCGCGCTGATGTCGATGGAAACCGGCCAGCCGTTGATGTGGTGCGACGCGGGCCTGTTGACCGTCGAGCGCACGGCGGGCGCCACCGCGCTCGCGGTCGAGCATCTGGCCGCGCCCGGCGCGCGCCGGCTGGCGATCGTCGGTGCGGGCGCGGTCGGCCAGGCGCATCTGCGCCAGATCGCGCCGTTGCGGGCATGGGAATCGATCCAGGTGTTCGCGCCGGGCCTCGCCGTGGCCAGCGACGACAACGCCGCGCAACGCGCCGCCATCGCCGCACTGGACCCGCGCGTCACCATCAGCGCGACGCTCGAAGACTGCGTGCGCGATGCCGACGTGATCGCGCTGTGCACGTCGTCGGGTCAGCCGGTGCTCGCCGACGGCATGCTGACGAAGCCCGCGCTGATCACGTCGATCAGCACCAACGTCGCGAACGCACACGAAGTGCCGCCTGCGTGGCTGCCCGCGATGGACGTGTATTGCGACTACCGCCGCACCACGCCCGCGAGCGCCGGCGAAATGAAGCTCGCCGCCGAGGCGCACGGCTGGTCCGCGCAAAACGTGGTCGCCGATTTGGCCGAACTCGTGAGCGGCACCGCGAAACTGCCGTCGTACGAACGCCATGCGTTCTTCCGCTCGATCGGCCTCGGCCTCGAAGACATCGCGATCGCTTACGAGCTGTACCGGCATCTGAGCGCCCGCAACGGCATGGCAAAATAGCATCGCTCACCGGCCGGCCGTGCAGCCCGCAAAATCCGCTCGCCGCCGGCCACGAACCCGCACCCCACTTCATGCGCAAGACCAAAACCTCGCCGGCGCGCCGGCTGCTGCTCGACCGCTATGGCCGCGTCGCCGACGGTATCGCGCTGCTGTTTTTTCCGTACGTCGAAGTCGTGATTCACGATCTGCAGAGCCAGACGGTCGCGTACATCGCGAACAATCTGTCGAAACGCGAGCTGGGCGACGAATCGGCGCTCGAAGAGATCGATCATGTGGCCGAACCGGGCACGATCGGTCCGTACGAGAAGATCAACTGGGACGGCCGGCGCATGCGCTGCGTGAGCACCGTGCTGTTCGACGACGCAGGCGCGGCCGTCGGCGTGATGTGCATCAACTACAACATCGCGGTGTTCGACGAGGTGAAGAACGTGATCGACCGCGTGATTTCCGGCGTGGGCGTCGTCAAGCAGCCGGAGGCGTTGTTCAAGGACGACTGGCAGGAGCGCATCAACACGTTCCTGCACGCGTGGCTGCAGGAGCGGCAACTCGCGCTCAACTCGCTGACACGCGATCACCGCCGCGAGATCGTCGCCGCGCTATGGGAAGAAGGCGCGTTTCACGGCAAGAGCGCGGCGAACTATGTGGCGAACGTGCTCGGCATGGGACGCGCAACCGTTTATCAGCACATCCGCGATCTGCGCGACGCCGTGCAATAGCGGCGCTTTCGCTTTCAGCAACGCGCTCGCGTCGCAGCACAGCGCACCGCACCACGTCGGCCGCGCGCCTACAAAAACTTTGCGGCGCTTAGCGCGGCGTGCCCGAATGACCGATGCCGCCCGGCCGCCGCGGCGCGATGCCCGTCGCCGCGCGCGGCGCTGCGTTCGCGACGAGGATCATCGAGGCACCCGCGAGCCCGCTCGACACATGCTTGAGCGCATGACCGGCGATCACGTGATGCGTGAGCTCCCATATCTGCCAGTCGAGGCTTTCGAAAATCTTCGCGACGCCATAGAAGACGATTACGAGCGTCCACGCGAACACGCCGTCCACCTTGCGCGTCAACGTCATGCCGATGATGAACGCGAGGCCGCCGAACTGCAGGATCGCGTACGGCCACAGGCTGTTGAACACGAGCCAGTAGCCGACCGTCGCGGGCGACACGACGGCGAGTATCAGCATTTGCGGCCAGCCGACGCGCTCGCCGGTCCACGAGGTCCACAGCATCGCGAGAATGCCGGCGAATACGATCGTCATCGGCAGGCGGTCCCAGACGAGCGTCGCGTCGGTCGGCGCCATGTGGTAATACGCCGAGCCGAACGCGGTCAGCACCAGCCCGAACGCGGCGACCACCATGCCGGGAAATTGCGCCGGCTGATTCGACGCATGCCGACGCACCCAGCCCAGCGCCAGCAGACCCGCAATCAGAATCACGAAGTTCGACAGCACGTCGGACGCATTGTGCAGCGAGCCGAGCGAGCGTTCGTCGGCGAAGTGGTGATAGGAAGCCGCTTGCGCCAGCGGCCGGATCAGCTGCAACACTGAGCCCACCACGAACAGCAGCACACTACCCAGCAGCAGGCGGGAAATCTTCACGTTGCTCGACTCCGGAGGGACAGAAACGCTCATCATGGACGCCATCGACGCCGGCACGAATCCGATCGACTCGTCACATCGGATCAATCCAAAGCCCGGGTTGGTCCCCGTTCGAATTCGCGCGGCCTGCCCGTATCATCGGACAAAGCGGTGTGTGCAACAAGAGCCGCACGCACCGGTCGGCCGGCGGCCATAGTATTCTGCCTACACCTTGCAAGGCGGCATGCAAGGGTTCAGCAAGCCGTATCGATGCGATGTTTGCGCGACGTTTCGATGGTAGAACCAGCCCGGGTCGCGACGACCCAAAGGAACCCCTGCACTCCATGCAAGCGCAGAAACACTCCCTGTCCTTCCCGCGGCGGTGCCGGATCGGCACGCTGTCCGCGCTGCTGTGCGCGAGCCTGCTGGCCGGGTGCGCGCTGCCGTCGCTCGAGAATCGCCCCGAGTCGCACGCGTTGACGCCCGCGGTGGCGGCCACCACCGACCTCGGCCGCGCGGTCGCCCCCGAGCTTGCCGCGCATGCGGGCCTCGCCGGCATCTATCCGCTATCGGATGCGCATGTCGCGTTCGCCGCGCGCATGGACCTGATCCGCTCGGCTCAACGCACCATCGATATCCAGTACTACATCTGGCGCAACGATCTGACCGGCACGCTGCTGCTCGAACAGCTTCACGAAGCCGCCGATCGCGGCGTGCGCGTGCGGCTGCTGCTCGACGATCTCGGCATCCCGTCTTCGCTCGACCCGACGCTTGCCGCGCTCGACGCGCATCCGAACATCGAAGTACGGCTGTTCAATCCGTTCGTCGTGCGCAGCCCGAAAGCGCTCGGCTTTCTGACCGACTTTCCGCGCGCCAACCGGCGCATGCACAACAAATCGCTGACCGCCGACGGCACCGCGACGATTCTCGGCGGCCGCAACATCGGCGACGAGTATTTCGACGCCACCGACGGCGTCGTGTTCGCGGACCTCGACGTACTCGCGGTCGGACCGGCCGCAGCCGACGTCTCGCGCGATTTCGACCGTTATTGGGCGAGCGCGTCGGCCTATCCGATCGAGCGCATTCTCCCGCATGAAAGCGTCGACCATCTGGCTGCGCTCGAGCGCCGGGCGCGGGCAATCAGCCAGGACCCGGCGGCGGCCGCCTATCGGGAGGCGCTGCGCGGACCGCACGTTGTGCAGAAAATGCTCGACGACACGTTACCGTTCGACTGGGCCAAAACGGAGATGGTCAGCGACGACCCCGCGAAAGGCCTCAACAACGCGCCGCCCGAAGCGCTGATTCCTCATCAGATGCGCGAGGTGATCGGTGAGCCGCGCAAGGAACTCGATCTGGTGTCGCCGTATTTCGTGCCGGCGCGCGCCGGCACGCAGTATCTGACCGATCTCGCGGCGAAGGGCGTTGACGTGCGCGTACTGACGAATGCGCTCGAAGCGACCGACGTGGTCGCCGTGCACTCGGGCTATATGAAGCGGCGCGTCGAACTGCTGCAAAACGGCGTGCATCTGTACGAATTGCGGCGTGTGCCGGGCAGCGCGTACAAGAAAGAGCAGTCGCCGGGACCGTTCGGCAGTTCGGGCTCGAGTCTGCATGCGAAGACGTTCGTCGTCGACTCGCAACGGGTGTTCGTCGGCTCGTTCAATTTCGATCCGCGCTCCAAGCATCTGAATACCGAGCTGGGCCTCGTGATCGACAGCCCCGACCTCGCGACCCAGGTCGATCGCAAGTTCCTCGCGCTACTGCCCAAGGTCGCGTACTCGGTGCATCTCGACGAAAACGGCAAGCTGTATTGGATCGAGCGTAATGGCGACGTCGAGATCCGTCACGACACCGAACCCAATACGACGTGGTATGGGCGACTCGGTGTGTGGATGCTGTCGATTCTGCCGATCGAATCGTTGCTATAGCAACGGATGGTGCGGCTGGGTGTGGTGCCGTCAGGCGAAGGCTGCTTCGGTGGGCCTCGCTATGCGTCTAGCTTGACTGAACGCTTTGCTGGCTAGAGGTTTCAGAAGCAGGCTCAGAAGCAGCTTCAGAAGCGGCGCAGATCGCGATCGCGCAACGGATCGGGCGTGCGCAACGTTTCGCGCAACACGCCGTCGGTGTCGAACGAAAAATTGAACAGCAGCGGGGTGATGTTGTTTTCGACGTAGCGGTACGACCAGACCTCGCGTTGCGTCCGGCGGAAAAACGCCGTGTCCACGGGGCGGCCGAAATTGATCAGGACGTCGTCGCGCGTCCATTTGCCGATTTCCGCGCGATTGAATTCGCTCAACTGCAACACCTGACGCACGTTGACGATCTTGCCGGACGCGTCGATGTCGGCGGCGACGGTGGTCGAGCCCATCGGCTGGGTCGGCCACATCAGACGACGGCCACCGTCGGGCAGGTTATACACTTCGCGCGGCGGCCCCAGACGGGCGACGATCGCTGACTGATCCTGCCCGGCCTGGAATTGCTGCCACGGCTGCGCGCACGCGCCGAGCATCAGCGCCGCCATACATGCAAGCGCCGCGCGGCGTACGGTCAGCGACACGCGGGTGACCCGCTCGGCGGAATCGGGAACGTGGGCTGCGCGGATCGACATGAATTTCCCCCAGTACCTTTTCGTTCGGTCGCGCGATGCGTGTGAATCGCGCTCACCCTGCCGTGCGAATGGCGCGGGCTCGAGGTCCCGCCGCACCGCGTTGATACCATCCTGGCGCATGGTCCGTTTCGACGCTGCGCTTCAACCGCGCGCTTCAACCTCATGCTTCAACATTACTTCGACGTTACGCTTTCAACGCCGCAGCCAGCGATGAACCGAACGCACACCTCACCTCCGCGCTGCGTTCGCCGCTGGCCGCGATGAAACTGCGCTGCGCTTATTCCATCAGCTTTGCGCGCAGACGCGTGTACTCGTCGGCGGAAATCGAACCGGACGCCTTCAGCTTGTCGAGCTTTTCCAGTTCGTCGGCGACACTGAAGCCCACCACGTGGCGCAGATCGTCGCGCACCTGTTTAGCCCGCGCCTGATTGCGCTCCGCCATGCCGCGATGCTGCGTGAGCAGATACGCGAAGATGCCGATATACGGCAGGATGATCAGGAAAATCACCCAAAGCACTTTGCCCCATCCCGACACGTCATGACGGCGGAACAGGTCGCTCGACACGGTAATGAATAGCCAGAACCACAGAATAAAGATGAAGATGGAAAAGGCGTCGGCCAGAAAATTCGTGAATGTGAAACCGTCATTAAAAAAAAGCATTCTTGTTCTCCAGTCATTCCGGTTGCAATTGAAAGGCTTAACAGTTTTCGATCTATGGTTGCCCGCTATGAATAGTGTATGCGTCTGCATAGCAGCGCTGAAAATTTACCATGAGCGCATGTCGATTGCGCACCAGAATTCGTAGCGACGATATAAAAGACGCGCATAAACCACAGCAAATCGCTTCAAGCGACAAACCGAATAATTCAGCGTGTATTCCATCTCGCCTCCTCGCGTCGCGCGCGCTCGCTGATCGATACGATCTTTTCAGATTTATAGCTTAACCGGCCCCAATAGCGCGAGCACTTTTTGAGGATTCCGTTCGATCGCGAATTCGGATTCATGGCACAAAAAACACCGGCAATCGACACTTATGCAGCGACAGGATAAATCGCAAGGAAGTGCTTGCGATGCCGCCATCGAATGACGACGTGCCGGCCCAGGTCTTCGCCGGATCTTGCGGCTCCCATCTGCCGGCCGGATACGCTCAGTCCGCTTTTGTAATCTGGACCGACTCGCGTCGCTTGCCGCCGGACCTGCGCATCGCGATTCCCTGCGCGCAGCCTTTCACCCACCGAGCATCACCGTCATGCGCATCGAATTGCGCGGCGATTTCGCGCGGCGGATTCTTCGAGGATCGTGTCGCGCGGGACCAACGGTATTGAGCCGCGCCACGTCCACTTCGCAGCGCGTGAACGCAGGCATGCAGCGGTTGAACGAAACGCACTGACGGCCACTTATTACCGGATTTTTGAGCGCCCACAAACACCCACAAAAGGCATATTTGCACGCATGTATCGCACATAATTTGATTTTTCTCAAATCAAAAAACTATCAAATCGTACTTGTCCTATTTAATGGGGTGAAATCATCTGGTCAACTCGCCTTACCGGGAAATCGAAAAAGTCGGCGCGCTACAGCTTGCTTTTTAACGCTTCATTTACACGCACACGCGCCCGTCTGTAGACCGTACCGGTATCGTCATGTCGTCCATCTCTTCTTACAACGTCCTGAATCAATTGCGCCGCTACAAGCGGCTGCTCGTGTTCGGCGGCGGCGTAGTGACGACCCTGATGATGCTGATCGCGTTCACGCTCGCGATGCTCTCGGCGGTGCGCGCACACGTGGCCACCGAGCGCCAGGACTTCGTCGTTTATCACGACCGGGTCATGGAGCAGATCCGCGCGGGCGAAGCATCGTTCCGTATCGGGCTCGTGGGCTCGGAGCTGGCCTGGTCGACCGGTGCGAAGGGCAATCAGGCACTCGTCGACGAGTTCCGCAAGCAGGATGGCGAGGTCCTGCTTCAGCCGACACCGACCGAAACGCAACAGCGCCTGTTCGCGATCAACGCCAACACGCTGCCGGACGAGACGCTGCGCCGCTATCTGGCCCTTGCGAAGCAGTTAAGCCACTCTCACACCGTGCATTCGCTCGCGCGCGGGCGACAACTGCCCGGTTACTTCTACGGCATCGATTACAACATTGCCGGCATCATGCCTTCACCGCTGTCCGACGCGCCGTGGCCGGCCACCGCCACGGCGGCCGATCGCGAACGGCTGATGGCCGCGCTCGCCGACGGTCTCGGCAACCTCGCCGCCAACCATCCGGGGCCGGACAGCCAGACGCATCGGCAACTGTTCTGGGTTCCGCCCGCCATCAGCCCACTGACCGGCAAGCCGACAATCCGTCTCGTCGCGCCGCTGCTGCACAACGACGTGCCATTCGCGATGGTCGTCACCGAATACGAACCCGACTTCCTCACTGCGCCGCTTGCGGCCGACGCGCGCTTCGGTGGCATCTATATGATCGTCGCCGGCAACGGCACCATCGTCGACAGCACGATCCCGCTCGCGCGCGATGCGGCGCTCATCGACTCGCAGCGCGCGCTGGCCATGAAGACGACGCTCGGCGAATCGTGGCATCACGGCGTCCTGACGATCGTCAGCCCGCTCGGCGACACCGGCTGGACGCTCGTGCATACCTGCACGTGGCACGAAATCATCGCCGGCATCGGGCTGCGACTCGGACTCGGCGCGGCAATGACGCTGCTGATGCTGATCGCCGCGTGGACCTTCCTGATGTCGTTCAGAAAGCGCGTGTTTCGTCCCGCGCTCGATCGCTCGCAACGCCTGTTCGAAAGCGAACAGCTGAGCCGCACGCTGATCGAAACCGCGCCGGTCGGGCTCGGGCTGATCGCGCTGAAGGACGGCATGCCGCTATTGCGCAGCCCGACCATGGTCAACACCGCGCGGCGCGTCGTCGTGCCGGCGCCGACGCTGTCGGCGGAGCTGGCCGCGCGCTATCGTTCGCGCGCGCAAAACGGCGAGCACCACGACGAGGTGCTTCAGGAAGAGATGTCGCTGCCCACCCGCGACAGCGATTCGATCGACCTCGCCGTCAGCGCCACACCGTCACGCTATCAGGGCGAGGACGTGCTGGTGGTCTCGTTCACCGACGTGACCGCGCACAAGCGCCTCGAACAGAATCTGCGCGAAGCACGCGAAGCCGCCGACCTGGCCAACGCCGCGAAGTCCGCGTTTCTGGCCGCGATGAGCCATGAGATCCGCACGCCGTTGAACGCGGTGCTCGGTAATCTCGAACTGCTCGCGCAATCGTCGCTGGACCCGCTGCAACACGACCGGCTCGCGACGATCCGCGCGTCGTCGGAGGGGCTGCTCGGCATCATCAGCGACGTACTCGACTTCTCGAAGATCGAAGCCGGCGAGATGACGCTCGAAGACATCGAGTTCGACGCGCTCGAAGTCGTCACGCGCTCGCTGACCATGTTCGCGCCGAGCGCCCAGGCGAAGGACCTGCAGCTCGTCGCGAACCTCGGCGTCGCCGTGTCGCAGCCGATGCGCGGCGACCCGACGCGGCTCGGTCAGGTGATCAACAACCTGCTGTCGAATGCGATCAAGTTCACCGAGCGCGGCGAGGTGAAGCTGCGCGTCTCGGTGCCCGATATGTCGATTCCCGAGGGGCTCAACCTGCAGATCGAGGTCGAGGACACCGGCATCGGCATGAGCGCGCGGCAGCAGGCCGCGATCTTCCAGCCGTTCAGCCAGGCGGACAGATCGATCAATCGCCGCTTCGGTGGCACGGGTCTGGGCCTCGCGCTGTGCGCGCGGCTCACGCAGGCAATGGGCGGCCAGATCACGATGCGCAGCGAGCCCGGCAGTGGTAGCTGCTTCACCGTGCGCGTACCGCTCGGCGAGCCGCAGGCCGCTCCCGAGATGCCGCAATTCGCCGCTGAAATGGTCACGCTGGTGGCGGCCAGCGAAGCTTCGCATGCGTATGCAGCGAGCGCGCTGCACGCGTGGGGACTCACGGTCAACGCGTATCAGCACCCGGTGCAGGTCGATACCGCAACGCTCGAGCGCAGCCGTACGCTCATCCTGCTCGGCGGCCGCGAGACATGGCATGCGGACGACGAGAACCGGCTGATCGAAGGTGCATCGTGGGTGATCGATTGCAGTGCTGACGGTCCGCTGCATCCGGTCGCAACGGGCCGGCTCGTGCGGGTGTCGGACTACAGTCTCGCGGCGCTCGCGCAGGCGTTGCAGCACACACTTCGCAACCTGCCACTCGCGCTGACGATCGAGCCGCCGCGCCTGCTGCCGCGCCGGCTCAGGGTGCTCGTCGCCGAGGACAACACGACCAACCGCCGCCTGTTTGAAGAGCAGTTCGCGATGCTCGGCTGCGACGCGACGGTCGTCGAAGATGGCGCGCGCGCGCTCGCATGGCTATCGCGCGAAACCTTCGACGTACTCGTAACCGATCTGTCGATGCCGGTGATAGACGGCTACGCGCTCGCGCGTAAGGTTCGCCAGCGCTGGCCGCGCATGCCGGTGATCGCGGCGACCGCATCGGTCACGCCGGAAGAGCGTGAACGCTGCGAAGCAGCGGGAGTCGCACGGATGATCACGAAGCCGTTGTCGCTTGCGCGTTTGCGGACGACCGTCGCCGAAGTCACCGGCCTCGCTATTGCGGGGACGCCGCTGCCCTCGCCCGTCGATAACGCAGCGGGGCGCCCAGTCAGCGCGGACGGCTCGGAAGAACTACTCGGCGGCCGGCCGCTATCGCCCGCGCTGCGACAAACCTTCCTGGATTCGTTCGATGCGTCGCTCGCCGCCATTGCTACCGCTCAACGCAATAACGATACGACGCGCGTGCTCGCAGAACTGCATTCGCTGGTCGGCGCGCTCGGTGTATTCCGGCGACATGCACTCGTCGAACATTGCACCGCGCTCGAAATCCGCATCAAGCGAACGGGGCTAGCCAGTGTCGGTGACCTGGACATTGCCACCCATCTGCGCGACATGCATGAGGATGAGCTGACTCAGGACTAACGCCGCGGCGTTGGACCTCATGATTGGTCCTTGCGGAGCAATCGACGCAAGTCAGCGTTATTTGACGAGATTTAGTGGGAACAGCGTGATTGGGCGCGAGGAAAGCAGCGCCAGCTCGACAGACACAGCGGCTCAAGCCGGTGATACCGGCTTCGCCGTCTCATCGACGCCAGACGAGAACCGCGCAATAAAAGACGAACACTGAGAGTAACAGTGCCCAGGTTTGGGAGAGTTCCATATGCGAGGAGTCGCTGAGCCTTTATACGTGGCTCATCGAGCCGGCTCAGCGTTGAAAATTAATCGATAAAAAGATCGCCGATCATCAGGATCAGAACAAGCGACGCACACAGACACACGACGCCGGTCCGCATCCAGATGCCCGGCCAGCGCATACGCGGCAACGCGCCGATGCTGGCCATGTCGCACACGGGCATCGGATCGCGCCGTATCACGAGCGTTGCGAGTACGGCGGATAGCACCGTCAACATGACGGCAAAAAAACGAAGAGCAAACGTGTAGTTCACGACCGACATCGGTTCGACTTGAGGTTCAGGACAATCCCGCGAACAAAGTTCGCAGCGCTAAAACCTGTGTGAAGTCAACACACCGATTTAGCAATGCTTGCGAGAGATCAATGCAATTGCACAAGCTCGCTGTTTTGGCCCGATGTTTCATCTGGACGAGCGACGCAGCGGCTATCTTCCCCTCTATGCGAAGGGAGGCAGCATGGTAATGTCCGCGACGGCCGCTCGCTATCGGCGTAGTCCGAAAAGAGTCCCAACCTCAAAATAAGTCGCTCCGGACGCCTCAGGCACCCTCAGACACCGTCTCCCGGCTATGTCGCGCAGGACGACTTGAACACGAGTGCCTCGGCAGGTGCTGCGGCCGGATCAACCACGTCGATCGCGATATGGGTCAGCGCGCTTTTTGATGCAAACGCATCGAGCCATTGCCGCGCGAGACGCGGCAGGATGTGCTGCTCGATAAAACCGATTAGCAAGCGCGCACCCGTCTCCTGCACGAGACAACGTCCGACGATGTAGTCGACCACCTCCGACGCATAGCTCAGCTCGATGCTGTTGTTGTCCGCCATACGCCGAACCACACGATCCAGGTGCAGCCGCACGATGTGCGCGAGCGAATCCTGGCCCAGCGGACGATACGGCACCACCGTCACCCGGCCGAGAAACGCCGCCGGAAACGCTTTCAGCAGATCCGGCGTCAGCGCCGAGCGCAAAGCGTCGAGATCCGGCGCGAGCATTTCGTCCGCGCACAGGCTCGCGGTCAGATCCGAACCGACGTTGCTCGTCATCAGGATGGTCGTGTTGCGGAAGTCGATATAGCGTCCATCGCCGTCTTCCATGTAGCCCTTGTCGAGCACCTGGTAAAACATTTCGTGCACGTCGCCATGCGCCTTTTCGATCTCATCGAGCAACACCACCGAATAGGGGCGTCGGCGCACAGCCTCGGTCAGTACGCCACCCTCGCCATAACCGACGTAACCGGGCGGCGCGCCCTTGAGCCCCGACACCGTATGCGCCTCCTGATACTCGCTCATGTTGATCGTGATCAGGTTCTGCTCGCCGCCGTAAAGCGCCTCGGCCAAGGCGAGCGCGGTTTCGGTTTTACCGACGCCGGACGGCCCCGCGAGCAAAAACACGCCAAGCGGCTTGCGCGGATCGGCCAGACCCGCACGCGCGGTCTGCACGCGCTCGCCGATCTGCTGCAACGCGCCGTGCTGGCCGATCACGCGCGCGGCCAGCGTGGCGGGCAGCAGCTGGACGGCGCTCACTTCGTCGGTGACCATGCGCCCGGTCGGAATGCCGGTCCAGTCCGAGACGATTTCCGCAACGATCGCTTCATCGACTTCCGGAAACACCAATGGTGTATCCGCCTGCAGGTTCGACAACGTCTCTTCCAACGCGCGCAAGGTAGCGATCGACGTAGTGGCGCGACCTGGCGCTTCGACTTCGGCTCCGGTGGACTCAGTAGGTGCGCTCAATGCGCCGCGTGCGCTCCATAGCGCCTGCGCCGCTTCAGCCTGCGCCTGCCATGCGGCTTCGACCGCGCGCTCCTCCATTTCCAGCATCGCAATGCTCGCGTTGACCTCGGCCAGCGTCGCCTCGTTACCCAGGCCAATGCGTGCCTCATTATCGAGCAACTCGGCCTCGACGCGCGCGGCCTGCAAGCGTTCGCGAATCCGCTGCAGTTCGCGCGGCGGCGTGTGCTGGGATAGTGCGACACGCGCACACGCGGTATCGAGCAGACTGATTGCCTTATCGGGCAGCTGACGCGACGGAATATAGCGATGCGACAGCGTGACAGCCGCGCGAATAGCCTCGTCGAGCACCACGACACCGTGATGGCTCGCAAGCGTGTGTGCAAGCCCGCGCACCATGTCGATCGCGGCCGACTCCTCCGGCTCGGCAATCTGTAACACCTGGAAACGGCGCGTGAGCGCCGGGTCCTTCTCGATGTGCCGCTTGTATTCGGCCCACGTGGTCGCACCGATCGTACGCAACGTGCCGCGTGCGAGTGCCGGCTTCAGCAGGTTCGCCGCGTCGCCGGTGCCAGCCTGGCCGCCTGCGCCGATTAGCGTATGGATTTCGTCGACGAACAGCACGACCGGCACCGGTGACTTCGTCGCCTCCTCGAGCACGGATTTCAGCCGCGCCTCGAACTCGCCCTTCATGCTCGCGCCCGCGAGCAGCGCACCGACGTCGAGACTCAGCAGCCGCACGTCGGCGAGCTTCGGTGGCACCTCGCCTGCGGCGATCGCGCGTGCAAGCCCTTCGACGACCGCGGTCTTACCCACGCCGGCGTCACCGGTCAGCAATGGATTGTTCTGGCGACGGCGCAGCAGCACGTCGATCATCGTACGAATCTCGAGTTCGCGGCCCACCACCGGATCGATTTCGCCGGTGCGCGCGCGGGCGGTGAGATCCGTGCAGAACTGCGCGAGCGCCGCGCCCTTCGCCGGCGCCGCCATCGCACCGGATGCTTCTCCCGGGAGTGCCGACGAAAAGTCGCTCTGATCGTAGGGCGCTTCATCCGCTTCGGGTGAACCGGCGATCCATGCCGGCAATGCCTGCTGTAGTCCGTCCACCGCGATCTTGCCGAATTGCGGCGAAATGGCCAGCAATACGCGCCGCAACTCCGGCGTCTCGACGAGCGCGGCCACGAGCCACGCGCCGCGAATCCGACGCTCGCCAAACGCGAGCGTCGCCACCACCCACGCGCGCTCGATCGCCGTCTCGACATGATGCGAGAAGTCGCTCAACGCACTCGCACCGGACGGCAACGCAGCGAGCGCCGCCTGCAGATCACGTTCGAGCAGTTCGCGGCTGATTTCGCAGTGCCTGACGATCCGGTGCAGATCGCTATCGGTCTGCGCCAGCAACTGATGCAGCCAGTGCACGAGTTCGATATACGGATTGCCGCGCAGCTTGGAAAACGCGGTAGCGGATTCGATGCTCCGGAAGAGCGTCACGCCGAGCTTGCCGAACAGCGCGTGGCGGGAAATAGACATGGAAACGTTGCGAGCGAAGGAGTCGAAGGATGTGACAAAGCATAGCCTTTCGATCGGCATCTGTATTTGGGCGATCGCCCATATTCGGTCTACGGCGTGCGAAGTACCATCTTTCTCAACGCGCATCTGCACATTGCACTTACGCCTTGTATTTGCACTCTGCATTTGTGCCTTGTACTTGCACATATCAGCTCACGCTTTGCCGGCCGCCGTTGCCGGCGAGTTTCGTTTTCCCGCAGCAGGAGAGGTTTCGCATGCACGCTAGCCCAATCGCTTTTTCCCTCAGTCACTGACCGGCAACGCGATGATCGGTTACCAGGTCCGTTGGGATAACTCACCGTTTGAAGTCGGCGCACTCACGATGTTCGCGAGAACGACCGAGCCGGTTGTGCAGCAAGCGCGGCACGGCGCGTGCGCGGCGCAAGAAAATCATCCGTCGGACATGGGTGAAACGAACTTCCATGAGGCTGAGTGCACCAGGACCGCGTTCGTGTCGTGCACAACCGGCAACAGCGCCGACAATAGCGACGTTGCCGCCCATGGCTCATGCAACCGCAACCCAGATCCGCACGCCGAACCTGAACGGAGGTCCGATTTGTCTTCCGAGCCACTGGAACCGCCGCGCGAAACATCGCTCTCTTCCGGACACGCCGAAGTCACCCACCACCTGGACGCGGCACCGCCGCCCGGCAAGATCGAGCCCACGCTCGCCGCAGCGGGCGACTTCAGCGATCTGATCGCGCTGGCCGGCGGCTGCGATGAAGACCCGTTGTTACAGATCGGGCTCGAACCGACACCACCCGAAGACGACGGGCACGACGGCATGGCGATGTTTTTCGCCGCCGAATCCGACGAAACGGACCCGCTCGCCGCGCTCACGCTCGAATACCGCCGGGCCTTACTGAGCCAGCAGAACGGTAACGCGCACGAACTGAAAACCGCCACCGCGGACGGCACCGGCCCAGTGGTCCGCGTGCCGCACGACACCTTCGCCGACCTCACCAATCGTTCGCAACCCGAAGCATCGGTAGTCGATCTGTTGACTCAGGGCAAGAACGTCGATACGTTGCTCGACAGTCTCGACACCTTCGGCGCCGGCCAGATTTTCGAAGCGAACCCAACGCACGAGATCCTCTCGCTGCTGGCTCCGCGCGGCCTGTCCGCCCGTCGTGCCAGCCCTACCGCGCAGCTTGCGCGCGCGGAACATCACATGGTCAGCGTCGACAGCTATATGCCGATGCCGAACTCCATCGAAGACGAAACCCCTCAAATCCCCAATGACCCCAAACGCTGATCTGCCCACCTCCGCCGCGGCAACCCTCCACGGCCTGCTCGATACGCTGAGCCTGAGCGAACTGAAAGCGCGCACCATCGATCACGTGCGCAAACATCCGTCGAATGTGCGCGAGCGCTGGCTGCTGTTCGAACTGCTGTGTCTCGACGGCGAATGGGACCGCGCGCTGCGACAGTTGCAGACGTGGGCCACGCTCGAACCCGAAGGCACGTCACGTGCGCAGATGTATCGCGGGCTGATCCAGAGCGAAATGTTCCGCACCGAGGTATTCGCTGGCCAACGCACGCCGGGCGAGATCGAGCCGCTACCCGCATGGGTCAATACGCTGGTGCAGGCCAACGCCGAACTCGGCAAGGGCAATCTGCTCGCCGCCGACCAACTACGGCGCGCCGCCTTTAGCGAGGCGCCGACCACGCGCGGCGAAAGCGCACAAATCGGCGCGTTCGAATGGCTTAGCGACAGCGACAGCCGGCTCGGCCCCGTGTGCGAACTGGCCGTCGCGGGCGGCTATCGCTGGATTCCGTTCGACGCAATCAAATCGCTGACGCTCGGTCCGGTAACCGGCCTGACCGATCTCATCTGGCGCTCGGCGATGGTAGGCCTGCGCAACGCTACCGTGCTGCGCGGCTATTTGCCGATACGTTACCCGGGTTCCGAAAGCGGTCCGAGCGCAATCAGACTCGCGCGCGAAACCACGTGGCAGGACATCGGCGAAACAGGCGTGCTCGCACTCGGCCAAAAAACCTGGAGCACCAACAACGGCGACTTCGGCCTGCTCGAACTCGGCGAATGCCGCTTCCTTTACGACGAACGGCCATGAGTGTGTCCGACATCCGCCATCGGCAGGTCTATCTGCCCTCGCTGATCGATCGTCTGCTCGACGATGCGCCGCAGCGGCAAACCGAGCACCCGAACGCCTATGCGCCCGATGCCGAGCGCATGCACCGCATCATCCAGCGCGACCTGAGTCTGTTGCTCAATACGACGAACCTTGACGACGATTTCGACACAACGCGGTTCGAGGCCGCAGCCAGTTCGGTCGTCAACTACGGCATTGCCGCGCTATCCGGCAGCTACGTCACCAACCGCAGTTGGGAAACCGTCGAGAAGAGCGTGCTCACCGCGATTATTCGCTTCGAGCCACGCCTGATTCCAGACGCGCTGCGCATCCGGCCATTGCACAGCACGGATCCGATCCGCTACAACCAGTTGATCCTTGAAATCAGCGGGCTGATGCACTGGTCGCCCTATCCGCTCGAATTCCGCGTCCAGAGTACGTTCGACATCGAAACGAACCATGTCACGTTCGCGACGGACTCGCGTCGGGGGCACTGACATGGAACCGCAATTCCTCGACTACTACAACCGCGAACTGACCTACATGCGGGAGATGGCCGGCGAATTCGCCGCGCAGCACCCGAAGATCGCGCGCCGCCTCGGCATGAACGGCATCGAGGTCGCCGATCCGTACGTGGAGCGCCTGATCGAGGCGTTCTGCTTCACGTCGGCGCGCACCCAGATCAAGCTCGACGCCGAATTTCCGCGCTTCACGCAGCGGCTGCTCGAAGTGGTCTATCCGAATTACGTCGCGCCCACACCGTCCATTGCCGTTGCGCAACTGCGGCCGAGTCTGAGCGAGGGCACGTTTACAAAGGGCGTGGTGGTGCCGCGCCACAGCATCCTGCGCTCGGCGATTCCGCCCGGCGAGCAGACCGCTTGCGAATTCCGCAGCAGTCAGGACGTCACGTTGCGGCCGATCGAAATCGCCGAAGCACGGCTCACCGCCGTGCCGCCCGATATCCCGAACACCGACCGTCATCTGCTGCCGCATCAGCAATTGCGCGGCGCGCTGCGTCTACGCCTGCGCACGACCGGCGAGATCACCTTCAACCAGATGGCCAATTTCGACCGCCTGCCGATCTACCTCGGCGGCGACGAGCGCATCGCGTCGCATCTGTTCGAGCTGATTCACGCCGGCAGCGTCGCCGCGGTGGTGCGCCGGTTCGGCGCGTCGCGCGACGAAGGACACGTGGTCGCGAAATCGCCGGTTGAGTTCGAAGGTCTGCAGGCCAATCAGGGGCTGCTGCCGCTCACATGGAACACGTTCCACGGCCACAATCTGTTGCAGGAGTATTTCGCGTGCCGTCAGCGTTTCTATTTCTTCGCGCTAACGCAACTCGCCCCGGGGCTGTCGCGCGTGGACAGCAATGAAGCCGAGATCGTCCTGCTGCTCGATCGCCTGCCGGAGGAGTTGGCCACGCACGTCGACGCGTCGCGCTTCCTGCTGTTCTGCACGCCGATCATCAATCTGTTTCCGAGGCGCACCGACCGGGTCGAAATCAATCGCGCGCAGACCGATTTCCATCTGCTCGCCGACCGTACACGCCCGCTCGACTACGAGATCTTTTCCGTATTGCGCGCGATGGGCAAGAAGACCGCGACGGCGGTCGAAGTCGACTTCAATCCGCTCTATCAAACGCTGCATAGCGACGTCGGCAATCACGGCCGCTATTTCTCGGTGCGCCGCGAACAACGTGCGCTGTCGGCCAACACGCGTAAGTACGGCACGCGCACGCCATATATCGGCACCGAGGTCTACGTGTCGCTGGTCGATCAGGCGGAGGCGCCCTACGCCGACGACATCCGTTACCTGTCCGTCGACGCCTGGCTCACGAATCGCGACCTGCCGCGCCTGATTCCGCGCAACGGCAAAGCCGATCTGACCATGCCCGACTCGGTACCGGTCGAAGGCGTGCGGCTCGTGCATGCGCCGAGCGCACCGCGCGCGCCGTACGCGAGCGGCGAAACCGCGTGGCGTTTGATCCGTCAGTTGAGCTTCAACTACATGCCGCTCGCAGAACTCGATCACGGCGATGGCGGCCAGGCGCTGCGCAACATGCTCCGTCTTTTCATCACGCCGGGCGAGCACGAGCAGGCGCGGCAGATCGAAGCGCTCGTCGGCGCGCGCACCGAACCCGTCGTGCGGCGTCTGCCCGGTCAGGGGCTGCTTGTCTACGGCCGTGGCGTGCGCTGCGAACTGACGGTCGACGAAACCGGCTTCTCCGGCGTCAGCCCGTATCTGTTCGGCCTCGTGCTCGAGCACTACCTCGCGCGTCACGTATCGATCAACGTGTTCACCGAAACCGAACTTCGCTCGATGCAGCGCGGCTTGATCACGCAATGGCATCCGCGCATGGGCGGACGCGGCGCGGTATGAGCATGAACACATCGTATGGCGGCGCCATCGCGCCGCGGCAATCGCCGCTCGATCCGCAATCGCTCGGTGCGTGGTTCGACCCGCATACGCCGTGGCAGTCCGGCTTCCTGAGCCTGCTGCGCGCGATCTCCGCGCGCGATCCGCAGATGCCATTACCAGGCACCGCTAGCCTGCCGCAGGAAGAGCCGTTCCGGATCGGCCAGCAACCGACGCTCGCGTTCGCGCCGCGCGAAATCGCAGCGCTGGGCGCGCGCGACGGCCGCCTCGACGTGCGCCTGTTCGGGCTCGGCCTGTGGGGACCGCAGGGGCCGCTGCCGCTGCACATGACCGAGCTGGCCTACAGCCGGATCGAGAGCCATCAGGATCACGCGCTCGTGGAGCTCGTCGACCTGTTCCATCACCGCGCGCTATCGCAGTTCTATCGCGCGTGGGCGTCGGCGCAGGCCACCGCATCGCTCGACCGGCCCGGCGGCGAAACCTTCTCGTTCTATGTCGCGACTCTGAGCGGCGTCGACCCGGCCGAGGCGCGGCTGTCCTGTCTGTCGACCCATGCGCGCTACAGCGCGGCGGCACATCTCGTGCGCGAGGCACGCAATCCGGACGGCATCGCCGCCACGCTGTCGCATTACTTCGGCGTGCCGATGACCGTCGAGGAGTTCGTCCCGCACTGGATCCTGCTGTCCGCCTCGGAGCACACGAAGCTCGGCCTGCCCGGACCGGCGGCAATCGTCGGCGAATGTGCGCAGCTCGGCGAGGCGATTCCGGACCGGCAACACAAGTTCCGGCTCGTAGTGGGTCCGCTCGACCTCGATCAATACCTACGCCTCACCCCGCACGGCGAGGACTTGCCGACCTTCGTCGAATGGGTACGCGCCTTCGTCGGCCACGAATACGCGTGGGAGGTCAAGCTGCTGGTCAAGCCGCGAGCGGCGCCGCCCGCGCGCACCGGCAGCGACCAACGGCTCGGCTATTCGACATGGCTCGGCGAATCGCTGGACGAACAGCCGGTTGTCGGCATGGTGTTCGAGCCCGAGCAATACAACGACTGATCCTGGAGTTTTAGCCGATGAACGTCCCTTTGTCCGCGTCCGCACTGCGTTACGTCGATCTGCTCGAACCGGTCGACGGCGACGCGCCGCCCTGCGGCCCCGACCTCGAATACGATCCGGATTTCGTCATGCTGCTCGCCGCCGCAGCACCGCGCATCGAGGCGCAGTACGGCGACTTCGTCGATGTGCCGCCGCCCGCGAACTGGCCGGAGCTCGAGCGTGCCTGCCGCGCGCTGCTGCTGCGCACGAAGGACATTCGCGTCGCGGTGATTCTGCTGCGCTGCCGGATGCGACTCGACGGCGCGGCCGGCCTGCGCGACGGGCTCGCGCTTCTGCAGGCGCTGCTCGAACGCTATGGGGAAGCGCTGCATCCGTTACCGGTCTTCGACGGCGAGCGCGACCCGGTCATGTACGCGAATGCGATCGCGGCACTGGCCGATCCCGACGGTGCGCTCGCCGATGCACGCGACATCGCGCTGCCCAAGGCCGCCGGTGCGCAGCTGCATTTGCGCGATATCGAAAAGTCGTTTGCGCTGCCGCGCCAGAAAGACACGCTCGCGCCGGAATCGACTGCACGGCTGCTGAAGGAGCTGTGGGGACGGCGTGATGCGGCCGTCGCCGCGTTCGCCGACGCGCAGCGTCTGATCGCGAGCATCGTCGCGTGGTGCGACACGACCCTTGGCGGCGACGCGCCCGACCTGAGCGCGCTGTCGCGATTGTTGCAGCCGTTCGCGCAAACGCGGCTCGATGGCGGCAGCGCCAGCACGCCCCCCATCGCGCGAGCCGATGAACAGGCTGCCAACGATGCAACGCCGGTAGCCAACGCTGGGACTACCGGCACGCCGACGCCCACGGCCGCGGCTGCGCCGACATCGCAGCCCGACGCACCAGCCGCGCCGCCTTTCGCCGCATCGTCGATGGCACCGCCTCCCACCGCACCACCCGTCGACCGCTGGAGCGCACTCGCCGCCATTCAGGAAACGCGCATCTGGTTCGAGCAGAACGAGCCGAGCAGTCCTGTCATCGTGCTGCTGCGTCAATCGGAGCGCATGGTCGGCAAGCGTTTTTCGGAACTCGCCCATGTTATTCCGGCCGACCTGCTGGCTAAATGGGACGAGATGGACAACTGACGCAACCGGCACGCGTTTGCGCAGATTGCTCTTCTGCCAACCTTTCAGTGAACCCTTATGGTCCGCTGGTCAACCCAGATTTTTCCAATGAAAAGACTCGCTCAGGTTCTCGTTCTGATGTGCTTCGCGATCTCGCGTCTCACATTCGCCTCCTGCGTCCAGCTGCAACAATCCGATATTACCGATCTGATCTCGCAAGGCTACCTCGCGGCACAACAGACCGTCGTCAACATCCCGTTCCAGGAAACTTCAGTAACGATCGACCCAGGTCTGCCGATCGGTTCGGTAATCGCCACGGGTCTACAGCCCTCGTATGGCGTGTATGCCAATTTCGCAAACTGCCTGAACGGCGGCACCGTCGCGTTCGACTATCTGAATGCAACGCCCTCGTCGGTATCGGGTGTCTATAACACCAACATACCAGGCGTCGGCTTTCGGGTGAATTATCTGCGTCTGAGCGGCACCAATTCGGCCCTGCCGTTCACCTCGACGTTTGCGGCGGGCGAAGTCAACCAGATCATTTATGGCCGTTTCGGCGTTGGCTCGCAATTCAATATCGAACTGGTGAAGACCGGCGACATCGCCAGCAACGTGAACGTGATATTCGGCACGATTGGCGGCGGTACGGCCAATGGCGACGGCAGTCAGGTGGTACTGATCACAGGTGGCAGCATCAACGTGAAGGTGCTGCCGAGTTGCTCGGTCAACACCAGCACGCTGAACATCGACTTCGGCACGTTCGGTCCCACCGATGTATCGACCACCGCGGGGCCAACGCAACCGGTCGACTTTACCGTGCTCTGCACCGGACCCACGCCACCTGCCTCCATCACCGCCGTGCTTTCCGGCACGCCAGACACGAACGACAGCAGCATGCTGCAGAACACGGGCGCGAACAATCTCGCCATCCGTCTGCGAGAGGTGTCCAGCAGCACGATCCTGAAGCCCAACAATCCGGGTAGCACCCTCGTCCATACACCCAACGGCAACATGCAGTCGCCGTTCGAACTGGAAGCGACGGTGCTGCGCGTCGGTTCCGTCACGCCCACCGCCGGCAAGATTCAGGCAACCGCAACGATCACCATGACCATTCTCTAAGCCGGCTACCGGCTACAACCTTCCCATAACGTCGACCCGCATGGCCGCTCTACCCGCCCCCCAGCCAGATTCGATCTTCGTGCAGATCGCGAGTTATCGCGATTCGCAGTTGATCCCCACCCTACTCGATCTGATCCATCATGCGAAGAGGCCGGATCTGCTGCGCATCGTCGTGTGCTGGCAGCACGCAGCCGACGAAACGATCGCGGATTTCTGGCGTCGGGGCTTCGGCAAATGGCGGAAGGAACGGGTCGACGGCTGGGCCATCCAGCACCTGGCTTACTGCGACGCGAAGATCGAACTGATCGACGTGCCGCACCTGCTGACGCAAGGTGCGTGCTGGGCGCGTAACCTGCTCCAGCAGCGTTATGGCGGCGAGCGTTATACGTTGCAGCTCGACTCACACCATCGCTTTGTCGACGCATGGGACACGCTTGTGATCGACATGCTCGAATCGTTGCGCGACGAAAGTCCGAAGCCGCTGCTGACCACTTATTTGCCGATGTACGACCCGGACAACGACGACGCGCGGAAAAGTGACGAACCACGCATCATGGTCTACTCGCGCTTCAGCGCGGAGGGGGTCGTGCTATTTCGCTCACAGACGCTGTCGGACTGGAGCATGCGCACGCGGCCGGTACGCTCGCGCTTCTACAGCGCGCACTTCGCATTTGCCGATGGCCACTTTGCCGAAACGGTTCAGCACGACCCCGGCTACTTTTTCCACGGAGAGGAAATTTCGATCGCGGTTCGCGCATTCACGCATGGCTACGATCTGTACAGCCCGCATCGGCTGATCGGATGGCACGAATACAAGCGCGCCTATCGGGTCAAGATGTGGAACGACCACACGCACGAGGCCAAGACACGTGGTGACATCAGCGAGCACTGGCTTGAACGCAACGAGCGCTCGTTCCAGCGCAATCGCGCATTGCTCGGCGTCGATGGTGAAACGACGGCTGCGGAGCATTTCGGCAAATACGGACTTGGAGCCGAACGCACGCTCGCCGAATATGAGGCCTATGCGGGTATCAGTTTCGCGTGGCGTGGCGTGCAGCCCGCCGTGCTCAAGCATGATTTACCTGTACCAGGCGTGCAACGTCCAGATGAGGCGGTATGGAAAACGTCGCTGCAACGTGCAAACGACGTGCGGGTCGGTGTACATCAGAAGGGCTTCGACAAGCATGCGACCACACTCGCCATCGAGCAAACGTCACCAGCGCTCTCTGCCGCGATGTCGGCCTCCGTCACCGTCTACGACAGCAACGAATCCGTGCTGCACCAAGAAGTCATCGATACGAGCCACCTTTTGCGATATCGGAAAGGCGAGTGGCTCGACTTTCATCTTGACTTCGAATCAGAGCTTGAGCGGATCCCGACCGCCTACGTCGTCGAGCTGTTCGACCAGGGCGGCAATCTGTTGAGCCGGGTCCGGCGCGACATCGGTGCATGACGCTTCCGTACCGGCGACGTGCGGCAGCGTCCGAGGCTGCGCGCCGCCGAGTGGATTGCACCACGTGAGCGGATTCGGCGCGTAGCGGTACGGACTGACGCCGCCGCAGACCGTGCGATCGGGACTAATGTAGCGGCCCGCATTCGGGTCGTAGAAACGAGCGCCGTTGTAATGCAGCGTCGTTTCATCGTCCGCGTATTGGCCAGCGTAACGAAGGGGTTGCGCCACGGCATCACCACGCTCCCACTCCAGCGCGACGAGATTGCCCCACGCTCGATAACGTCGATGCCACACCAGTCGGCCGGCTTCGTCGGTCAGCGCAACGGCGGTACCGGCGGCATCGGTGTGATAGTGATAGACGTGCGTGCTTCTGATCTTCCCATCATCGGCAAGCGTCTGGTCCACGCAGGCGAGCGGCGCGAAGCCGGTCGAGCGGTCAGGTTCGGGTTGATACAGGTACGTGCGCAATGCGCCCGCTCGCTGCTCCTGGATCAGACGTGCTCCCTGCCACAGATAACGCGTGACCTCGTCGCGCACCGGCACCGGCGACTGCCGTGTGCGCTGCGGCGACTCCGCCTCGACCCACTTCGAGATCCGTCGGCCGAGCGCATCGTACTGATAACGCACCGTGCAACCCGCACGATGCACGGCGATGACATGCCCCTCCGCATCCCAATCGAGCGTCAGCGTGTGATCGCGGCCGCTTCTGCGTATCAGCTGCCCCCACGCATCGTAGTCGTAGTGATAGCCGCGGCATTCCGGCAACCGATGATCCGGATAAACAGCCGGAAACCAGTTGCCGCCCGGTGTATCGAGCAGGTTGCCGGCGGCGTCCCATGTGAAATATTCGATGTCCAGCTTGTCCGATACACGCCGTAGCAGGCAACCGCGCCGGTCATAGTCGTACCATGTCTGCTCCTCGGCATTGCCGCCGGTTCTGACGATCAGGTCCGCGGGACTGTAGTCGACCTCGCGCGACAACTCGAGCGCAGTTTCAGCCTCGGAAGGCGGCGCGGACAGATCGCGCTCCATCACCGCGCGCCACCACACCGGCAAGCCCAGTGGCGAATAACCGGTGTGCGTACGCAACCGACCCTGCGTACGGGCGGCCTGGCGGCGTAGCGCGTCGTACCAGAAGCGCGCAATTTCGCGCTCGTCCAGCTCGACAAAAGCGATATCACCGGTTTCGAAGCGACGCGTGCGTACTTCCTGTCCCTGCGGCAACCGGGTCACGACCAGCCGACCGACCGCGTTATACGTGTAGCGCAGCGTGCCGTTCGCGCCATGCTCCGCGATGAGGCGCCCCATGGCGTCGTGCTCGAAGCGGATTTCATCCGCACCGATGCCGAGCAACTCGCCTTCCTGCGTCGGCGTGCGGCTCACGCACTCGAGCAGTCCCCGCGATCCGTAGCGATACACATAGCGGTTGTGCGCAGTCTCACGCTGAATCAAAGCGCCCGCGCGGTCGTAGCCGAAGATGTCGCGACGCTGCCGCGCGCCGGCCCGCCAGGTGACGCAAGCGATCAACCCGGCATCCGTATAGTCGAAGCTGCGCACCACGCCGTCCGCATCGGTGATCGACCGGCAATGACTCGCGTCCCACTGCAGCAGTTGCACCGCGCCGTTCGAACTCTCAATCCGAACCGGTCGGCCATGCGCATCGTACTGGCGCGCGATCACGTGTCCTTCCTCGTCGATCGCGCGCACCACGTTGCCGCACCGATCCCGTTCCCAATGCCGGCTCTGACCGCTCGGCCCGACGAACGAGGTTCGCTGACTGGCCGCGTTCCACACGTGACGCTCGACCTGTCCGTCCGGACGCGTGACGGTCAGCGGCCGGCCGAAACCATCGCGCTCGATTCGCGTGACAGCCCCCAGCGCATCCGTCACGCCGACGACATAACCATTGACATCGTATTCGTAGCACGTCGTGCTTCCAGCGACCTCGGTACAGCGAGTCACTTGTCCCCAGGCGTTGCGCTCGAACGCAGTGGCGAGCCCCAACGCGTTCGTCGAGCGGGCGACCTCGCCGTTCGCGTCGTATTCGAAGCGCGTCACTTCACCGGACGGCGTCTGCACGTACAGCGGCTGCAAACTGTCGTTGCGCCCGCAGATCCACGCACGGCCATCGCCGAGCGCTATCGACACGGGCTCGCGCGAAGCGAACGCGTACTGCGTGGCGCGGGTCTTGCCTTGCGGATCTGTCTCGGCCGCGACGCGCCCGAGCATGTCGTATTCGAGCCGGACCACGCGCTCGCCAGGTAGTTGCACGGTGACGGGTGCTTCGGCTTCGCCGTAGTCGAAGCCGAAGCGCCCTCTATCGAAGCCCATATGCGAGAGCACGCGGCCGCGTTCGTCATATTCCCAGCGCGCGCCGTTGCCGAACACGTCGGTCACTTCGCTGAGACGATTGTCGACGTCGTAGGCAAAGCGCTCGCGCGCGCCTTCGGATGTGACCCGTTGCACCACGCGCGCGGCAGCGCCGATCGTCTGCCACACGTAGCGCGTCGCCATTCCGAGCGCGTCGGCTTCCTCGACGATGCGTCCGTCGCGGTAAGCAAAGCGGCGCACGAGTTCGCCGACGCGATTGCGCACCTCGGTCAACTCGCCGTGCGGGTTATAGCCGTACTGAACCAGCGCGCCAGTCGGGCCGCCGTCGACACATTCGACAGCGCTCAAGCGCGCGCCCACATTTGCGCTCGTGCGCGCTTCATAGTGCAGACGCAATTCGTGGCCACAAGTGCCGCGCATCCGCAACAAGCGCCCATCGGTATCCCAGATCAAACCGATCCGTTGCTCGCGCAGATCCTCGACATATTTGAGCCGCGCCATTCCATTCGCGTCGAACTCGCCGAACACTCGGTAATGCGGCGTCAGATCGGCCACGACGATACGCCCGTCGCTCAGGTGCGCGACGTGCAACTGCGCGGCCGATGCAATCACCTGCGAGCCGCGCGCCGGAAACGGCACGCTGAGCGTACTGCCATGTTCGTCGGTATAGACGAGCTGGTCATCGAGCTTGTGCAGCGTGACTTCCCAGCGCGTACGCCAGCCGATGCCGAGCAGCCCGACGGCACGCTGCGCGCTCGAATAGCCGCGCGACCATCCGAGCGGAAGACGGCCGCGCAGCACGAAATCGGTTTCATCGCCGGGCAGGCAAACCTTACTGCCGGTGACGACATCGACGGACCCGCACAGGACGCCCGACAGCGCGCGCCGCAGCCGATACCGGTCGACCACGTCGCCCAGCCGCTGGCAACGATCGAGCAGCGGTCCAGCCATCGCGAGCGGCAGCACGGTGCCCGGCAGCTTGATCAGCTCGGCGCCTATTCCCGCAATCCCCGTCGTCACCTGAACGCCCTCGTCGTCACGAACCGATCGTGACGTCCGGCGAGCCGGTGGCAATCGGCGAGCCGCACGACACCACGCCACCGACAAACGCCGCCGGCAAACCGTTGATGGTGACCGTGCCCGAACCGAGCACGACCGCCTGCGCGGCCGGATGCAGCCCGCACACGGCGCAGCTCATGCCGACGAGCGCCGCCGGCAAACCATTGATAAAGACCGACGGCGATCCGGTGACGATCGCGCCGCCGTGTCCGATCGCATCACCCGCGCGGGCTGCTGGAAACATGATGAATTTTCTCCTTGTGCAAACGGGACAGCCCATGCAGCGCCGGGCGCGGAAGTGCCCGGCGGCTGGTAGAGATCATGACTGATGGCTTATCGCGCTAGGCGTCCCCGCCGGTCGGTATCGGTTCTTCGTCAGAGGCTGCCGGCTCTTCATCGGATGCCGCCGGCTCCTCGTCAGAGGCGGCCGGTTCCTCATCGGATGCCGCCGGCTCTTCGTCAGAAGCTGCCGGCTCTTCATCCGACGCCGCCGGTTCCTCACCAGACGTTGACGGCTCTTCGTCCGACTGCGACGGCTCCTCGGTCACGATCGGCAGGTCTACCATTGCGATAAACGCGGAAGCCAGAATCGGCACCTCGATAGGCGGAACCTCCACTGCGGGGAGCACCACCGGAACAGGCACCGTCGTGCCGTTACCGTCATCGCAGCAGTCCGAGTCACATGGATTGAGGTCGAGCGGACAACCCTGCACCACCACCTGGTCGTCGCCCTGCACGCGAATTTTCTTGCCGATGAGCTTGATCACGCCGTCCGACGTCATGGTCAGTGACGACTGCCCGCAAACGAGCGACAGCGAACTGCCCGCCGACAACGCATAGGCGCTGCCCACCGAGTGCGTCGACGCGGCCCCCACCGACACCGTATGCGCGCCACCCACCGACACGGTACGAGCCCCGCCCACATCCAACACGGACGCACCGCCCACCTTGGTGCTGTCCAGTGCGCCGATCATGACCGTTTGTCCAAGACCGACCGCATACGCCGCAGCGCCGATGACGTCGACCTTATACGTGGCGCCTGTGGAGACACTGAGATCCGTCCCGACCGACAGCGTGTGCGCGGCGGCCACGCCAACCGTATAGTCGGCGCCGACGATGTGCGACTCACTCGATTTCGTCAGGCGGTTCATGTCACGTTCCGCCTGGATCATCACCTCCTCGGCACCGGTTTTGTCCTCGAAACGGATGCTGTTGTAGTTTTGCGTGCCGCCTTCGATCGTCCGGCTCATCATCCCGCTCTGCGTCGCATTGCCCGGCAGTTCCCAAGGCGGACGCGTCATCGTGTTGTAGAGACTGCCCGTGATCACCGGACGATCCGGATCGCCATTCCAGAAATCGACGATCACCTCCTGTCCGATCCGCGGAATATAGATGCCGCCGAAACTCGCGCCGGCCCACGCCTGACTCACGCGCACCCAGCACGAATCCGTTTCGAGATTGCGCCCGTAGCGGTCCCACACGAAGCGAATCTTCACGCGACCGAATTCGTCGGTCCACAGTTCGTTGCCCGGCGGTCCGACGACGACCGCCGACTGCGGCCCGCTCACTTGCGGCTTCAGCGTCTCCTGCGGCAGCCTGAACATTTCGCTCGTCGGCTGCACATCGAACTCGTTGTCGAACGTGTATTCGTAGTTACTGCCCGACTCGTCCGGCGTGCCGGTCAGCTGAAGTGCCGTACCGATGACCAGGTATTCGATGTTCGCTGCCGTGTAGTCGTAATCCGTCAACTCGAAAGTCTGGCCGCATACGAGTCCGCGCACGTTGCCTTTGCCGCGGCCGCGCCGCGCCGGCGCGCGCAGCGCTTCCATGCGCGTGCGCGCGAGCAGGTCGCCGTGGCTGCCATCGGTATAGTCGCCCGGCCACTCGTAGCGCTCGAGCGTGTTCCAGCTGGTGTCGCGCGGCTGCTGGTTGATCGCGCGCATGTCGGCACGCGAGCGCGTGAAGTCGAAATCGCTCGTCACGTAGTGACCGGTGCTCAGCGTTTCGGTCATCGAAAATTCGCTGATGTACTCCGCGTCGGTCTTACCCTCCTGCGGCTGATACGCGAGCGTCTGATACGCCGGGTTCGACGATTTGCGATGCACGCCGATGTGATCGCACAGCACGAGCCGATGCTTGTCGTCCGAATGTTCGAAGAACCAGTAGATGCCCCATTCCTCCATCAGCCGCTGGATGAAATGGAAATCGGTCTCGCCGTACTGCACCTGGAACGCGCGCGGTTCGTTGCGCGGACTTTCGCCGATCACGCCGTAGCGGCTCAGGTCGAGACGCTTGTCGACTGGAAACGGGTAGTCCTTCAGCACTTCGTCGATGATCTCGATGACGCTCTTGTCCTGGAAGATCTTGAAGTCGGTGGTCAGATCGGCGAGCCATAACCACGGCCTCAGCACGACGCGATAGACGTTGTAGCGGCCTTCGCGACGCAGATAGGACGCCTCGGCAACCAGCCCGGTGATCTCGCGCTGCGCGGCGTCCGCGTCGAGCGTCACGCCGGCCGGCTGGTCGAGCTCGATCGTCACGGTCATTTCCTTGCCGAGCAGCCCGGTCAGATCGACGTTCGCGCTGACCGCGAGCGGCACCGTGGATTCGTCGGGCGTGCGCAGCTCCAGCGTGTACATAAACAGCTTGCCCAGCCTCTCCTCGCCTTTCAGCGACTTGAATTCGAGCGCGGGCTGCCCCAGCAGTTGAGGCATCGCCGCACTCGACACCGTGACCGTGCGACCCGGAACAGCAACAACAGCGACATTGGTCAAAGAACTATTCGACATGTACTCCCCTAGCTTCTGTTTTCTGTTCGTCGATAACCAACCAGTGAAAAGCGGCGAGCCGGCATGGGTATGTATTGCGCTGGCATGTCAGCGGGCCTTTCGCACACCCACACACACTCGCGCACGCTAACCGGCATCGTCGGTGAGCCAACCGGCTGATGCGGTAGCACGCCTTCCCGCGCTGCCCGGGCAACGAAACCCTCGGAGCAACGCGGTGAGTTGCGGTCCGGACTGTGCGCCGGACGTCAGTTCGAGCACCGCATGACGATCGTCGAAACTGAAGTCCACGGCCGAGCGGCTCGCCGCTAGCGTCGAGCTCGCATGGCCGCGGTCGATCAGGCGAAACAGCGCCCATGGTCCTTCGGCCATCAACGTCGACGTATCCGGACGGATGCGCGGATTCGCGGTGATGCCGGCCATCGAGCCGCCTCGCGGCCCGGGCCACGTGATCGGGAAGTTCGTCACGGGGCCATGCGCATAGCGCAGACTCTGCCCGTCGATATCGATCAGCAGATCGGTGATTTCCGGATCCAGCGACACGACCTTCAGCCCCATCTTCCACGCCATCCGGTTCGCACCGGGATCGCGGAAAAACGTCTGGCGGATCGCGGCGGCACGCTCGAACGGCTCGAGGCTCGGACCGGGCATCGGCGGCATGCCGGGGCTGACCGACTTGTAGCGCCACGGCCGGATGCTCGTGTCCACACGACTCGCGAGCGTCTTCTGGAAGAAATCGTCGAGCAGGCCGCCTGCCGCGAACACGCGGTTGAAGTCGTCGATGTCGACGTCCTGGCCGCCGGCCGCGAACGGATACCGGCCTTCGATCGCGCGACGACATTCCGCCCCGACGCTCGATTCGACCTGCAGCGCAAGCAGCGACCCGACGCCGCGATCCACTTTGTTCATCGACTGCGAGGCGAGCCCCGCGAGTACCGCGCGAAACGGTGCGGGCAATTTTTCCGCCTCGAGTTGCAGCGTGGAACCGAGGTCGTCGACGGGCGGCATCGTGTTGGTGGCGAGCACGTTCCCGGCCATCACCAGATGCGTGTATTGCTCGTTGATCAGACCGATCACGGCGTCGAGCCGCAATGCACCACTACTCCCCGCCGAAGCCGGTCCGGACGACGACTGTCCCGGCGCGGAAGCCGCGACGCTATCGGCCTGACCGGTCACGACTTCGCGCAGCGCGGCAAACCGGCTGTCGACCAGTTCAAGCTCCATCTTCTGCTGCGCGAGCTGGCCGATCGTGGCGGTCGCGGCCACCGCGCTCGCCGCGCGCGCGACCCGCGAGCGGCCAAGCAGCATGTTCATCGCGCTGTCGGTCGGCGACGGATCGTCCGCGCCGCCGGCCACTAACGATGTTTCATGCACCGCCGTACGCGCGAGCCGCGCAAGCGGCGAATCGGGCGCGGCCAGCGTACGCAGCGTCTGAAGATCGAGCGCGAGGGTGCCGTCACCGCCGGACACCGGTCTCACGTCATCGAGAAACTGTTGCCAGTAATTGCCGTAGTCGGTCAGAAACTGGCGGCGAATCTCGTCCACGAGCTTGTCCTTGCGCGCGTGCAGCACGTCGCCAGTCGTGACGGCCCGCCAGCGCGACCCCGCGTCCGCCTGACCCATCACCCACGCGTCCTGCTTTTGCGCCTGCTCGAGAAATTCGGGCAGGCGCCGGTTAAAAACCGCGTGATAGCCGTCGTAGGTATAAAGACCTGGTATGCCGCGCTCGAGCGTCGAACCGTCGACGAGCCTGAACACGGACGTGGCTTGCGGACCCGCCGCGCTGATCAGCGTGACGTTCTCCGGCGCGTCCGCCGTCATGGCGTTCATTGCGCGTTCGTAGAGCCGCCCGGACGCCGGATTGCGACCGAGGAAGTCGCGCGCTCGCGCCACCAGTTGCGTGTTCACCGATTTCGCGGGCAACGCCGGCACGCCGTCGGCGAACAGTGCGTCGAGATGGCGCGCCATCACGCTGCGCTCGCCGAGCGTCGCGACGCTGTTTGCGCGCTCCCAGTCGCTCAGCACCCAGGCCTTGATCGCCTTCGCGTCGTAGTGCGAACGGTCGAATAGCGTCAGATAAACCGACAACGTGCGATAGACGCCGTCCGCGTCCTGTGCGTCAATCTGCGTATCGAGCACCGTTTCGAGTCGCCCGACGATCTGCGGCAGCAGCATCTGACGCAGCAGATTGGCGTAGGTCTCGCCCGCGGCATCGCTCACCGCCGGCGCCGTGTAGAGCCCGTAACGCCACGCGAGGCCCGGACTGTCGAGGTCCATGTCCTGAAACTGCGGCAGATCGCGCGACGCCGACAACACCGGCCCTGTCGTACCGGGCTGCGGCGTCTTGCGCAGCGACGCCACGCGCGCGGCCAGTGCATCGGTCTTCGTATTGATCGCGGCCAGATACTCACGGTTGTTGCCGTAGCTCACGATCAGCGCGCCGATCAGCCACACGGCCAGGACGAGCGCCAGCAGATGACCAACGACGCGCAACGCGCGAAAGCGGATTTCCCAATACAGGTTCGGCCGCACCAGATGCCCTTCGGCCAGAATCACGCGCTGGAACAGATTACGCAGGAAATAGCCGCGATAACCGGTCGGTGCGTCATGGCCGGCCAAGGAAGCCTGCCACGCAGCGGCGTTCGACTCGCCGCCGAACAGTCCAGCGAGCCCACGGCGCAGCCGCTGCAACAGCGTCGACCGGTCCGCGGGCACCACGTCATGGGTCTGCGCCGCGCTCGTGAAATAGACGCCGCGCAACGTGCTGCTCAACTGCGCGTCGTCGTATTTCGAATCCAGAAACACCAGCGCGAGCAGTTCGGTCAACTCCGCGCATAGACCACGGAATTCGGACGGCAGCGCGTACAGCTTCCTGCGCCGATCGACCTCGTACATTTCCTGCAGCCGCGTATTGATACCGTCTTCGAGTCCCTGTTCGAGCTCACGCAGCTCAGCCACGCAGCGCACCCGCAACGCGTCGCGGTGATGCGCCTGCTCGTCGTCCCGATACGGCAGCGTGAAACCGAGAATCTGCGCGCGGCTCTCGGCGGTCAACGACTGGAAATATTCGCCGAAGCCCGGCAGCAGATCGAGCTTGGTAACCAGCACGTAGACCGGGAAGCGGATACCAAGCTGCTGACGCAACTCGCCGAGCCGCGCGCGCATCGACGCGGCCAGCGCCGTGCGCTCGGACGCCGCGCACGTCAACAGTTCCTCGACCGACACCACCAGCAGCGCACCGTTGATCGGCGCACGCGGGCGCCGCTTACGCAGCAGCGCGAGGAAACCCTGCCATTCCACCGCGTTCGCGCGTTTCGGATCCTCCGGCGCCGCATCGTCCTGCGCTGCGGATGCCGCCGTATCCTGCACCGTATAGCGCCCAGCCGTATCGATCAGCACGGCCTCGTTCGCGAACCACCAGTCGCAGTTCTTCGTTTCGACACGCCGGGTGAGCGACGTCGCGACCATCTGATCCGCGTCGGGAAAATCAAGGCCCGAGTTCAGGATTAGCGTAGTCTTGCCGGCCCCCGGTGAGCCAACCACCATGTACCACGGCAGTTCGTACAGGTAACGCTGGTTTTCCAGCAGGCGACGCAAGCCGGCCGGACCGCCGCGCAAGTGCTTGAGCTTGTCGATTGCCTTCGCGACTACCGTGTTGAGCTCACGAATCTCCGTGCGCCCCGCCGACGCCGCCCCGCTACCGTCTTTGCCCTCCTTGTTGCCGAACGGATGCAACACGCGTTGCAGCAGCGCCTCGTCGCCACGCACCGCGTTCCACAGCCGATAGAGTCGGTAGATCGCGTAGCAGGCAAGCAGCAGCGAAATGGTCAGCACGCGCGACCACGACGTGCCGAACGGATGCCCATTGCCCAACGCGAGCAGCGGCCCGAAATACCACAGCGCGAGACACAGCAGCGCGACGCCGATCGGGCCGACCGACCAGCCCAGCAGCCAGAACAACAGCAGCACAAGCAGCACGACGATGGACAGCGTGCGCGACAAGACACTTTCGAGCGGCCGGTAGTCGCCGAATGCAATCAGCGGCCCAATGAACCAGACCGCCGCGGCTGCGACGAGAATGGCCGCGAACACCAGCGCCTGGCGCGAACAAACCAGCTTCCACAAACGGTTCAGATAAGACATCGAGGTTTCCCGTTATTGCGTGACGAAGACTTCCACGCGTCGATTGCGGGAACGACCTCCCACCGTCGCGTTGTCCGCGATGGGTTGCGTATCGCCCTTGCCGATCGCGATCACGCGATCCGCAGGCATGCCATGCGCTTTCAGCGAATCGGCGACGAACGTCGCACGTTGTTCCGACAGCACCTGGTTATCCGGAAACTCCGCGGTACGAATCGGCTGGTTATCCGTGTGGCCGGTTACCGTAACGTTGCCGCCGACCCGCACGATCTCCTGCGCGACCTTCGTCAGCACCGGATCCAGTTCCGGACGGATGCGGCTCTGACCCGGCAGAAACACGTAATCGCCCCGGAACACGACCTTGCTGCTACGCTCGTCTTCGTCGACTGTTACCTGGCCGCGCGCGATTTCGTTCTTCAACAGCACCGACAGACGCAGCCGCTGATGCACCACCGGCGCCTCGCGCTTCGGGCCCTGGCCGATCGCGAGAATCTTCGTGTTGAGCGCGTTGGTGTCGGATAGCAGCCAGTACTTGTACCAGGCAAAGAGCGCGAATAGGGCCAACGCGGCGACACCGGCCGTCGCCCACACCGGCACGCTTTTCAGGAGCGGCATCCGGCCGGGCGCTTCGCCGCGCCAATGCGGCGACAGTTCGAGACGCATCGTGTCGCGTGCGCCGCTGATCAGCGTGAGCAGGCGCTGACGAATCTGTTCGAGATAACGCGGGCCATCGACCACCACGCTGTAGCGTCCCTCGAAGCCCAAGCCCAGAATGCGATACAGCACTTCGAGCACGTCGACGTACTCCTGCGGGTCGGTCGCCATGCGGCCGATCAACAGAAAAAACTTCTCGCCGCCGTCGACCTCGCCCTCGAACGTGATCAACAGACTGCGCGCCGCCCATGCGCCGCCGCCACCCCAGCGGGTGCGGTTCGCGGCTTCGTCGAGCGCGGTGCACAACGCGTAGCGGACTGCGGCGACGTGCTTCCAGGGCAGATTCGCCTTGTCGCAGACCTTCTGGAACGCGCTCACTTCGCGCACCAGCAGCGAGCGCAGGCCCGCAACCGCGGCACGCGATTCGAGCGACGGCGGCATGTCGGCCAGCATGCGCAACAGCGGTTGTGCAGCCTCACGCAGCGGATTCTGCGCAAGCTGCATGCGCTCCAGACGCGTAGACAGATCTTCCGGCGGATCGAACGCGGATGGATCGACAGACGGCTCCTGGTCGACGCTTGCCGCCATTGCCGGGCGGCCCGCCGCTCCCGTCTGGGGCTGTTCCTTGCCCGCCCCCGCGGGAGCGGACTCCGTCAGGAAGCCGAATGCGTCGTCACCGAATGCACCTGTACTCATTTTTGACGCACGCCCCACAGTTCAAGCTTGAGTTCCGGAAAGTGCCCGGCAATATGCATCGCGATACCGCCATGCCGCGCAATCTGCTCCCAGAACGGGCCCGAACGCGCAAGCTCGAAATAGACGAAACCCGAATTGAACGGAATCTGCCTCGGCGGCACCGGCAGCGACGCCAGCGTGAGTCCGGGCAGGTGCGAGCGGATCAGTTCCGGCAAACGCTGCGGATGGCTGATCTTCGTCTGCGCGAGGAATTGCTGCTGCAGCAGTTCGGGCGGCATTTGCGCGCCTACCGCGAGCACGAGGCTCGAATAACCGGAAAGCTCGCTCGGTAGCACGGAAGCCATGCGGATGCCGTGTGCCTGCTCAGTGAGCGGAATCGGCTGCGCGCCACGAATCAGCACCTGGTTCAGCAGATGGTGCACTTCCTCGACGAGCGGCTTGATGCTGCGATAAATCTGCGCGTGGTCGTAGCCTGGCGCCGGAATCGGACGCCGGGTCTGCGGACGCACGAACGTCGACAGTTCGCCCGCCAGCAGCGCGAGTTCGCGGTACAGATCGACCGGCGCGGTTTCCTCGAGACGGCAGATGTGTTCGAGCAGCGGCTCGTAACGATTGAGCACCTGCAACAGCAGATAGTCGGCTACTTCGGCCGCCGTGCCTGTACGGCCGTCGGTGCCGGAAAGACGGGCTGCCAGAGCGTCGGCGCGCAGTTTCGCCAGGCCGTGCAGCTGCATCGTCCATTCGCGCAGCAGCGGATTCGCGCCGTAGCCCGTGACGGGCGGAATGTGTTCGGTGCTATACAGCGACACCGCGCCGTCCGCATGCAGCGCTTTCACGCGTGTCAACGCGATGCCGATCCAGGACTGCGTCAGCTCCTTCCCGGGCAATAGCCGCAGACGCAGATTCGCGAGCTGGACGGGCTTCGGCCCCTGGCCAATCGCATTGCTGTCGCGCAATTCCGTGTCGTACGCAAGGTAGCGCGCGAGCGAACCGCTCTGTTCGGCAAATGCGGTCTCCTCCGTATTGGGCAGACGCAACGGGACGGCGAGGTAAATCACCTGATCCTGATGCTCCGGGCCGATCGTGAGCGGTGGCGGCGGCGGCGTGAGGCCCGGCACGTCGAACGGTGTGCCGTCCGGAAATACGCCGAGCCCGCTCTTGAACACGAGCTTGCCGAACGCAAGCGACTCCTGATCGATTTCATAGCGGCCGAAGCCCCAGAAAAAAGGACTCAACGGCGCGCTGCGGCGGTGCGCGAGCGATTCGAAATACCGCTCCTGCTGCTGAAACAGCTGCGGACGCAGGAAGAGGCCTTCGCTCCAAACAACCTTGTTATACCAACTCATCGCAATTAATCTGACTTTGAAATCGAAACAGCGCGCTGGTCCAGCCGGACCGTCAGCTTCTGCGCCTTGTCTGGAATGGCCATCCGGTACCACGCTGCGTCGGGTGCGCCCGGCAGGCGGTAGACTGCTCGCCACACGGATTTCCCGAGATCCCGATAGCCGGCCAGCACACCGATTGCCGTCGTGGCGGGGTTCGACTTGCGCGTGATCTCACGCTGGTCACCGGGACGCAGAATGAATTCGTCGACCACCAGCGCATCGTCGCCCAGCACCTTTTTGTCGTCGCTTTGCAGCGTGAAAAAGTCAGCGTTCTCGAAAGCCGTCGCAGACTTCAGCTCATAGACCCGCACCAGGATCGGTGCTGCCTTACCCCACTCGTTCGGATTGACGCTGTCATTGGCGGCGATCCGCAGCCGCAGATTCATTTGCTCCTTGACGACCGGAGTCGGCGTGCTGCTGCACGCGCTCACCAACAGGCCAATGCCACCCAGCGTGAGCCAACTGACGATACGTAGCCATGTCGCGAAGCGAGAAAATAAGTTCGAAGCCATCTGAAACCGCTTTGCGCAGCCCTGCGCGTCGACGAAGTCAAGGTGATCTCGCGCGTCGCCCTGAATGAATTAACCAGGATGCCGGCATCCCGCCCGGCATCCTGGCTTACAACCGTGATGCGGCTCGCCGGCAATCGACGAACCCACAATTCAGGAAGACGTACGATTTAGGCGCTATTCTTCTTGATGTCGAACGTCGCCGTAATTGCACCGCCGCTGCCGCCCTGAGCGTTCTGCACCATGTATTCCTGCTTCAGACGCGCAAACGACAGACGCACCTTTTCGCGCGGACGCGATTCGCTGTC
The DNA here is from genome assembly GCF_012927125.1 of Paraburkholderia antibiotica. Classification (GTDB taxonomy): domain Bacteria; phylum Pseudomonadota; class Gammaproteobacteria; order Burkholderiales; family Burkholderiaceae; genus Paraburkholderia; species Paraburkholderia antibiotica. Next base: position 12,268 of record NZ_JABBFZ010000025.1, on the reverse strand, counting down.
GCTGACGCCCGACGGAAACACCGCCGTGACCAGCACGTCGTTCATCGTGAACTTGATGTACTCGAGCGGGTTGCCGCCGGCCTTGCGCACGACGAGCTTCGCTTCGTCGATATGCTTGCCGGTCAGGCAGTACTGCGTCAGGTTCGGGGTGGCGCGATCAATGTAATGCTCGAACTCGAGGTCTTCGACCGTTGCACGCCCCGCACCGCCGCCGGAGCCGACGTGCATGTTGGACTGCTGCGTAACGCCCCACGACCAGCTCAGGACATCGATCTCGTCCTTGTGGTTCGCGTCTGCCGACTCCCCATCGATCCCGTTGATCTTGAGAAAGATGTCTTGTGCCATGAAACTACTCCTTGGTACGTGAATGGTTTTAAAGATGCTCAATGGAAGCCAGGCATATTTAATGAGCGCCTGTCCGCCGCTCAGCCAACAAACTCAGTCAACAAACTCAGTTACCAACCTCGGTTTGCGAATGCGCAGACCCGATCCGGTCATCGACCCGGGTCTCCGGAAGGAACGCTCGACGCCCCGCTCAGGCTGCTTCCTTCACGAGCGGAAGTTTCGCGACGAGACGCAACGACACGGTCAAACCCTCGAGCTGGAAATGCGGACGCAGGAAGAACTTCGCCTGGTAATAGCCGGGATTGCCCTCGACGTCTTCGACGACCACTTCCGCTGCCGCGAGCGGCCGGCGTGCCTTGGTTTCCTGCGATGAATTCGCAGGGTCTGCATCGACGTAATTCATCACCCATTCGTTGAGCCACTGCTGCATCTCGTCGCGCTCCTTGAACGAGCCGATCTTGTCGCGCACGATGCATTTCAGGTAGTGCGCAAAACGCGAGCAGGCGAACAGATACGGCAGACGCGCCGACAGATTCGCGTTCGCGGTGGCGTCCGGATCGTGATACTCGATCGGCTTTTGCAACGACTGCGCGCCGATGAACGCCGCGTAGTCGGTGTTCTTGCGGTGGATCAGCGGCATGAAACCGTTCTTCGACAGTTCCGCTTCGCGGCGGTCCGAAATCGCGATCTCGGTCGGACATTTCATGTCGATACCGCCGTCGTCAGTCGGGAACGTATGACAGGGCAGGTTCTCGACCACGCCGCCACTTTCCACGCCACGAATCAGCGTGCACCAGCCATAGTGCTTGAACGAGCGGTTGATGTTGACCGCCATCGCGTACGCGGCGTTCGACCACACATAACGGCGATGATCCGAACCGTCGGTCGCTTCTTCGAAGTCGAATTCGTCGACCGGATTGGTTTTGATGCCGTACGGCAAACGCGCGAGAAAACGCGGCATGGCGAGGCCGATGTAGCGCGAGTCTTCAGAGTTGCGCAGCGAGTTCCACGGCGCGTACTCGAGGTTTTGCGTGAAAATCTTGGTCAGATCGCGGGGATTCGCAAGTTCCTGCCATGAATCCATTTGCAGGACCGAAGGCGCCGCCCCAGTAATGAACGGTGCGTGCGACGCAGCCGCAACCTTTGCGATCGATGCGAGCAGATCGACGTCAGGCGGCGTGTGATCGAAGTAATAATCGGCCACGAGACAACCGTACGGCTCGCCGCCCAACTGCCCGTATTCTTCTTCATAGATCTGCTTGAAGAACGGGCTTTGGTCCCACGCGACGCCTTTGTAGCGTTTCATCGTGCGACGCAGATCGTCTTTCGACACATCCATGAAACGGATCCTCAGGTTTTCATCCGTTTCAGTGTTCGTGACGAGATGGTGCAGTCCGCGCCACGCACTTTCCAGTTGCTGGAAATCCTCGTGATGCAGAATCAGATTGATCTGCTCGGACAGCTTGCGGTCGATCTCGCCGATAATCGACTCGATGTTTTTGTATGCGTCGTCAGACACGGTCACCGACGTGAGCAGCGCCTGCTGCGCAAGCGTTCGGACAGCGCCTTCCACCGCCTCGCGCGCCCGCTCGGTCTTCGGTTTGAATTCGCGCGACAGCAGCGTATTGAAATCGGATTGACTGGTTACGCTCGCCGCTTCCTTGGCGCGCGTATTGGCTTGATGTTGGCCCATCGTTTCCCCAATATTTAAGGCTGTGCTTTCGCGTGGAAAGCGGGAATCATTCGTGATTCGCCGGTTCTCCGGCCATTGCCGTTTGAGGCTTCGGCGCCTTCGCCAGCGCCTGCAGCAACGCCGGGTCGCGAAGCACCTTGCTGACGAGGCCTTCCGCACCGCTCTTGCCGTCCATGTAGGTCAGCAGGTTGGCAAGCTGCGTGCGCGCTTCGAGCAGCTGCGAGAGGGCGTCCACCTTCTTCGCAACCGCGGCGGGAGAAAAGTCCTCCATGCTCTCGAACGTGATGTCGACCATCAATTGGCCTTCGTTCGTCAGCGTGTTCGGCACGGCAAACGCGACGCGCGGCTTAAGTGCCTTCATTCGCTCATCGAAGTTGTCGATGTCGATATTGAAGAACTTACGATCGCCGACGGCGGGCAACGGCTCGAGCGGTTTGCCCGACAGGTCCGCCAGCACGCCCATCACGAAGGGCAGCTCGACCTTCTTTTCCGAACCATAAATTTCCACGTCGTATTCAATCTGAACGCGGGGAGCACGATTACGTGCGATGAATTTTTGAGAACTGTTAGAAACCGGCATAGTGCTCTGACGTTATTTCGCTCAATGAAAAGGAGAAGCGGCGATACGGCAGGCTCACGAGAAGCCGGTCCGCATCTCAGTGATACTAAATTCCTAATTCGCTCAAAGATATGGGCGACCGCCCAAATATGGATTCGCTTAATCAGATCGACTAACGAGATGGAGACTTACCTCTGCGACGAAACTGCAACCACAACGCGCAGAAACGCCCTTAATGCGTGCCGGACTCGGGAATGAGCGTGATTTCGACGCGTCGATTCGTCTCGCGTCCCTGCTCGCTCTGATTACTGACGAGCGGCCGTGTGTCGCCGTACCCCTGAATCGCAAAGCGCGTGACCGGCAACGACGCGTTATTGACGAACCAATCGCGAATAGCTCGCGCACGTGCCTCGGAAAGCTTCTGGTTCGCGGCGCTGATACCTATATTGTCTGTGTAACCCGAGATCAGAATCCGCTTGTCCGGGTTCGTGCGAATCAGATCGAGCACGGCTTGGAGCTTCGGCTCCGCGCCTGGCTTGAGCGTCGTCTTGCCGCTGTCGAACAGCGACAGATTGTCGATCGTCACTCCGACGGGCGGCGGCTGCCATGCGGAAAGAGTCTGTTCGAGCGCGGCCTGCAGCGCAGCGCCGCGATACAGTCCCCACCCGAGCGTACCAGGTATGCCGGTCTTCGCGTAATGAACCAGCTTCGCGTTCCAGCTACGTAGCGTTTCGACCTGCTCGCGCTTTGCGTCCACCTGGGAAGCAGGCGTGTGCGCGTAGACGTCGAGATCATGCGCCACTCGTCCAACCATTCGGCTATTCGACCACCCCGATATACCGACGGATATGAGCAGTGCGGTGGCTGACGCTGCCATTGCGTGCAGCATCCAGCGATGCGGTTTGTCCCGCTCTTTCTGCACCGCGGCCACCGCTGCTCCTTGATGTGCGGCAATCTCAGGCAATGGAAAAGGAAGCGGCAGCGCTTTTGAGCGCGCCGACGGTAGCTGCAAGCTCGTCTTGCCGGTTAGCCAACGCGCCCAGGCGCCAGCGCGTGAAGACAAATGCCCGACATTGGCCAACAACACGCCGCGCAGTGAAAATGGCGCGGTGTTCGCGAGCAATGAGAGGATCGACAATAACGCCGCGTCCTCGAGCCAGTCGAATACGGCATGCCCCAACCCGGCGTGCGTAATACTCGCTTTTTGCGGAGACGAAAACCAGGCCTGATCTAACTGATGGCGAATCAGGCGCACGTGTTGTCGCGCATTTGCGCTCGCAGATTGAGTGCTTGTTATGTCGATCGTGTCGCCAAACCATACCGGTGTTGCGGTGACATCGTCGCTTGCGCCGAGACACGCGTAGATCGCGAGATAGCATGGCAGTACGCACGCCCGGTGGCGAGTGTTCTTGTCGAGTTCGTGCCGCCAACGGGAAAACGCCTGGCGCAGCACCGCGTCCTCACGGTCGCCGTCGGGTATGACCGGCATCAGCACGGCCGCCGGCAAGCGCTGATGCAACGTGTTGATCGTGGCGATGAAATCCGCGAGTTCGTCCGGAGTTTTGACACGCAGCCATAGCGCACCGTCGTGATGACGGCGCATCGATGCTGGCCCGTCCTGCTCGAAAACCGCGCCGGCATAGGGGCCAACCACGAGAATGATCGGTAGATCACGCTCCGCGTTCGCCTGAATGGTTTCGTGGATACGCGCTTCGCGCCGCTGCGCACACGCGGCCAGAGCCGCGACGCCTAACGCTGCCAACAGAATCAGGATTGGCACGACGGGCCACCACGGCTGAAAGCGAGCCGGCACATACAGCCATATCAGGCCGGCCACAAGAGGCGCAATCCAGATCAATGGCGCGCGATAGCGATCTGCGAAAATCACGACGCACCTTCCTTTTGCACTAACTCCGCCGGAGCGACGGTTGCTGTCGGCAAACGACCGATTGCCGCGTTGAGATGCGTGTCGAACGCGAGCCATAGTGCTCCGACAGCAATCATCGCAACGACGACAACGCCGGCCATCCAGTGAGTACGCACCACTCGCGACGGCACCGCAACGTTCTTCGTCGCGACAACTGTTACCGTCTGGTTCGGTGCCGACTCCGCCTCCTCACCACGCTCGATACGACACTGTGCCGCTTTCATCCGTTGAAGACTGGTGCCGGCATGCCCCCGGCCGCCATCGAAGCTGGACTCGAGCACGATGCCATACAACTCCAGTAAGCCACGGTCCCGACAGCCGTCGCGAAGCAACACGTCGATCCGCTCCCAGACGCGTGCGGCGCCATCGTGCAGACCATGGAATCGCGCCTGTAGAGACTCGCGCAGCCATTCGGGCCGTTGCTGTGCCGACAATACGCGCAATGTCAGGTCGTCGAGTAACATGCACTGCACGAGACTGACTTCGTCGATGTCCGCCGCCGGGTAGCTTGCGTCCTGCATGCCTTGGCGCAATGTCTCGACCAGCGTGCCGCAACGCGCACGCCACGAATGAACGTCGAGTATCTCTGCGCCGCTGAACAGCAGCGCAGCATGCAATGTTGTTGCGCGCAGCAGCGTGACAGGTAGATCAGACATCATGAAGGCACCGCATATTCGCGAACGACATCAGGGCATTTCGACGACATAGGTGACGAAGGTACTCACCGAGCCGGCCGTGGCGCGCCCTGTTGCGTAGTAGCTCGCGATGAAGTTCGCAGGCGTCGGATCAGTGGACGTGATCGGAATGATTTTCATCGTCGACCGGTCGCCGACCTTGATCGGCGAGCCGTCGGCATTCGCCAGCATGACCTGTACGTTGGTTGCCGACGTAGCATCGCCCGTGTTCTGCGGATTCAGATGGCCCGTCGTCGCATCGGTTGAAGCACCACTTTCAAAATAAACCCGAGCCCCCGTCACACCGCTCGCGCATTGCATCGTGATGGTGAAAACCGTGGCGCCCGCTACTGCGCCGGCCGTCGACAGCGACTGCGTCGATATTGTCGGCAACGTGACCGTCATATCCGGCGAGCTGACCAGCGGGCAAGTCGTCGCCACATAGGTGCCGGTGAAATTGAGGGTGACGGAAGGCGACGACTGCGCATATGCGCTAGTCGAGCCAAGCAGCGCGCCCAACATAAGAGCGAGCATCAAACCCGACATCAGGCCAGACATCCGACTGCACTTCTGGCAAACTTTCCGGAAATATTCCGCTATATTCTTCATTTTCCGACCTCCACTGTCGGCGCAATCATTGAAACTGCGGCGCCTGAACACCACGGCGCCGCGGCTCGCAAATCAGTGAAGCGAACTGACAAGAGCTGAGCCCGCTGAACGTTTCGCTGCCTGTTTGGCCGACGGAGACCAGACCAGCGTCGGATCGCAACTCAGTTTGATGCGCGCGACAATCCCGGCATGCTGGCTGTTATCCGTCTTGTCGTCCTCCGGTATCTTGTACGGCATCACGCACTGCTCCGCCGCACCGTTCCCCCAGCGCACCCGCAGCTTGCCCTCGCCTTCGAGGCCCCGTAGATAAGCGAGGCCGCCTTGGCCGACAATACCCACCGATTTATCGGACTCGTCGAATAGCTCGGTACCCATCGGCAACGCCTTGCCTTGCCGATCGTCGACTTCGGCGAAAATCGGCATGCCCTGCGTGGTCACGATCTTCACCTTGACGAGAGAATTCGCTCGCGGCACCACTTCCTCGCTCGTATTGCCCAGCTCGACGTCGAGCGGCACATCGCTCGGATCGAGTGCGACCGTGTTGACGCGGTATGGCATCAGCGACGACACCACCGCGTAGCCGTTGTCGTCGATCCGCGCCCCCTGGCCGTTGATGATCCGGCCACCCTTCGCCCCCTTCGCTTCGACGAGCGCGAAGGCCTGACCAAGCGGCGGGCTCAGCGTAACGCCACCACTATGGATGACCACCGCGCCATCGGCATTGAAGGCGGCCTGACGCGCCTGGTTGCCAATCGACGCGTTGCCGTTGAGGGTCGCGTACGGCGAGCGATAGATCGCATATCCCCCGCCGGAAACCGCCCGGTTGTCACCGGAGACGATCCGCGACGCGGTGACACCGTAGTTGATCGGTGTCGCACCGAGCGAATTGCCCGACATCGTTGCCTGGATGGAACTGTCTCCGTTCGAGCTGCGCGAAAGATTCGTGGTCACGTAGTCGAACATGCGAGGCTTGTTCGAATCGACCCGACCCAGCGGAATAGTGAGATTCAAGCCCACCTGCGTGCTGATGTGCGAGTCCTGCAAGCGCGTGCGTTGCGCGTACAGCGAATAGGAAATGCGTTTGTATGAGCTGTTGAAACCAACCTGATACTGCAGATCGTAGCCCTTCGACGTCCCCCAGTAGTTCTGCGAGCTACCGGCGATATACAGCGAACTCGACTCGCCGATCGGCTGGTTGATATTCAACTGCAGACGGCTACGCGTACGGTAGTTGTAGACATCCGCGTTGTCTCCGGTAAAGTTGCGCGCATAGATTGCGTCGCGCAAGCTGTAAAAGCGTGCTGTCGAATAGCGATAAGCCGCAACGGAGAAGTTCGTGTTCGGACCCGCGAGCATCTTGCTATAGCTGATTCGCGTGCTATAACCCGGGCGACCACCCGATACCCCCGGCAAATTGACACCCGCAGCGGTTACGTCGAGCGCAAATGCGCCGACCGGTGTATTCAACGCAACGCCAACGAGCCCTGCCCAATAGCCCTCCGAAAACTGACCACCGGTATAGCCCGTCAACAGATTCGTGAGGCCGCGCTGATAAACTGCCTGGGCAACCCACGGATGCTTGTCGAGCGTCGTATCGCGATAAACACCGGCCGTTACGTTGAAACGTGAAATACCTGGCCGCAGCAACTGCGTCACCGACGCGAACGGCACAAGGAAGGTTCTTTGACGGCCATCCGATTCGGTGATGGTGACTTGCAGATCGCCACCATAGCCGGTTGCCGGCAAGTCACTCAGTTCGAACGGCCCAGGCGGCACGCTGGTCTCGGCCACGATAATATTGTTCTGCCGTACCGTGACACGCGCATTGGTATCCGCCACGCCGCGCACGACCGGCGCGTATGAGCGCATGGAGTCCGGGAGCATGCGGTCGTCGCTGGAAAGCTGCACGCCACGCACGTTGAACGAATCGAAAACGTCGCCGCTCGTCGAACTGTCGCCGATCGTAAATTGGCTTCTGAGCGCGGTGATGTCATGCTGAGCGAACAACGCGACGCTTTGCCAGTGCGAATCCGCGGAACGGTTCTGCCAGTTGACCGTGGACCATTGGCGAAAACGCCAGCCGCCAACGTTAATGCCGCTCTGAAGGCCGAGATAGACGCTGTTCAGGTCGATGCCGCTATTGTTCTGGTGACTCGCATAGCTGGCGAGGCTGTATTGCACGAAGCCCGCATTGATGCCGTTGTCCCATCGGGACGGATCGACATAGCCTGCGGCTTCCTTGCGCAATTCGAGCTGCGGAACCGACACATCGAGCTGCAGATTCGCCGTGTTGAACGATGCGGTCGATCCCGGCACCGCCTCCGACAGCGGAATGCACAGCAATGCCTGCTCGGCGTCGTCCAGATCCTTCTTTCCGGTCGCCTTGAACCGCTCGATCATACGGCTGGTATCGATGCCAGCACGGTCGAGATTGGCCATCGTGAAACAGGGGGCGGCAATCTCCGAACCCGGCACGGCTTGAAACAGTACGTCGAAGCGTCCGCGTTTTTTTCCGTTGACGAACAGCTCAAGCGGATAGGTTCCCGGCGCCACCGGATTGCCTCGGGTATAGCGAGACAGGTCCGCGACATTACCGGTAAAGAACGCCGGATTGAATTCGACTTCTTGCGGAGGGTCGATCGGAGCCGCCTCGCCAGCCGGCGTCGCGACGGGCGCTTCCGCATGCGTGGAGGCTGCGTTGGCAGCCGATTGCTGCGGCGACTGCTGAGGCAACTCAGGCACTGCGCAATCGCCGGAGAGATTGGCCCCCCCGCTGTCCGACAAACATGCGGCAACCGCCGGACTCACGGAAAACGCCCACCCCGATGCTACAAACGCCGCCCAGGCAAACGGATGACATCTGAACGGGACATTGCCAAATGCTGATCCAACTGCCACCTTATTATTCCGCACAGCTGCCATACCGTAATCCAATTATTGATTCTTTTGCGCGTCTATATTCTGCGCACTGCCCAGTTCAGCCGTGTCTTTGATTGAAGTACCAAAGTCATTCAGGACCGCATAGGAAATCGTTGCAGGCGCTTTGATGTCGAGCTTGCCGTCTTCCGGCACCAAATCGACATGTCCAAACGGCGGTGCCATATCCGGGCGCAAGGCAATCTTCTTCCCGCCCGCTTCGACATCCGCACTACCAACCGAAACGTAGTAAGGCGACGGGTTCTCCAGACGGATGACACGCTCACCTTTGTCATTCGAATCGAGATGCCATTTGAAATTCGTGCGCGCCGCGGTCGGATCGTCGAGCAACGTTGCCGGCCGATAGAACATCTTGATACGCGTGCGAAATGCAAGCTGAATCATGTTGCGCTCGTCCGCATCTGCAGGCTTGGGCGGAATTTCGAGCACATTCAGCCAATAAACGGACTCACGGTCCTTCGGCATGTCGCCGCCTGCGAACATGATGCGCAACGCCTGCCCACGGCGAGGCTCGACGCGAAACACAGACGGCAGCAACGTAAACGGCACCTTGATTTCATTCGGCGCGGCTGCTGCGTCTCCGTCGTCCAGCCACGCCTGAACAAGTACCGGCCGGGTGTCGACGTTATTCAGTCGAACATTCACTTCGCGGTTTTGAGCTGGATAAATGACGCGCGTACCAGTGATGGTGATAGCGGCCTGTGCGGCAACCGTGGCTACGCTGCAGATAGCCGCCGCAATCCATAGAACGGGAAATTTCATTGAGCGCATTCGCCCCTCCAGGCAACTGAATGGCAAGGACGTCGCCTCGGGTTATTCCAGACAGCGGAACAACCCGAGGCCATTCAGACTTGATTCGCTTACTGGTAGGCCAACGTATAGCGGACAACAGCCGTCACGTTACCGGCCGTGGTTTTGTCCGTTGCGTAGTACTGGCCACCGTAGCTCATCGTTGCGGTACCGTCGGTAGCGACAGGAACGTACGTACCGGTGCTGCCCAGCAGGATCGGCGTGGTGCCGTCGCGGTCGAGCAATTGCACTTCCACGTTCGAAGCCGGCGTTGCGGTAGCCTGGTTGATGGCGTTACGCGTATCCGGGTCCATGTTGGTGGTCTCGAAGTGCGCCGCAACGTTCTTCAGGTCCGACGGGCAACTCGACACCGAGATGGTGAACATCGTCGAACCCGCGGTTTGACCAGCAGCAGCCAGCGATTGCGACGACAGGGTCGGCAGCGTGACCGTCTTGTCGTCGTCGCCTGCGTTGATCACGCAGGTGTCGTCGAGCAGTTGGCCGTTAAACGTGACTTGACCCGCGCCCGGCGCGGATTGTGCGAAAACCATGGGCGCGACGGAGATACCCATCAGCGCGATCATCAGTTGCGTGACTTGCTTTTTCATCAGATTCATTCCTCTTCTATTTCGGACTACAAACCCTTGTAGAGCCGGGGCACCCAGCAATCATCAAGGCAGAGAGATGATGTCATCGACGGGGATCGGTGTTAATGGGCCGATACCCAAAATGAAAGCCACTTTGAACAAACGGACAAGCGATCCCACGCCACGCTGGGGCGCGCGGGTGGAGCGATCTGCAAAGAAGTGTAAAGAGGAGACGAGGGGCGCTCCCGATACGCCGGGAGTGCGCGAAAAACGCTATGAGCCATACCACTCGCGCACGATCGTGGCGAGTTCGACGTCGTTCTTTGCGCCGAGCTTCTTCATGCCGGCATTCTTCTGATTGCTGACTGTTTTTGGACTGCGCTTCAGCCGCTCGGCGATCGCGCCGATGGTCATACCGTCGCAGATCATTCTGACGACGGTCGCTTCTTTTTCGGACAACATGCAGAGGTTGGAGCCCCGCTCCGTTGCGCGCCCCGTAGCGGACAGCATCTTGTCCATCAGCGAATCGGATAGATAGACGCTCCTGCTTCTAGCGGTCCGAACGGCCGTTGCCAGATTGACGAAGCCTTCATGTCCTTTGCCGACGAAACCGGCCGCGCCTGCATTGAGCGCAGCGGAAACGATATACGCGGACGAATGCGAACTCAGAAACACGACCTGCGTGTCTGGCGCAATGCGCCGAATACGGTCGAGCATATTGAGACCATCGGCATAAGGATCGCCCTCGAATTCGTAGTCGCACACGAGGACATCCACGGGCGTTTCGCTCAGCAAATCAAGCAACTGATGGATGTTATCGCTCTTGAAGCAGACCTCGATGTCTGGACACGACAGAAGAAGATGCTCGACGCCCAATAGAATGAATGGATGATCGTCGGCGATACCTACTTTTATTTTGTTCACACGTGCTCCCCCGCCACTCTGGCGGGACTCACCGGCACGCCGGAAGCCGGGTGCGTTGAGGTCCGCCACGATTCGATTTCATTTCACCTCGTCCGTCGCCAGATGAACCGGATTGTTCATTCTGATTCGACGTTAATCAATAAATTCGGTCTGCGAATTTTTAATTCGATAATATGCAAATCAATTTAAAGACGTATGACCCGTAAAAGCAGAAACGCCACCGCTTGCCGCGACGCATGGGTCAATCAAGGAAAATAGGAGACGCACCGCGCCTGCCTGCAGGATTTTTGGCCCTCTCCGGACCTGCGCATATCTGAATTGTACGATGCACCTGGAGTAAAGAATTTCAGCAAAGTCCTATATTCCATGCTTATCTTTCGGCGCTCATACGTCATCCAGATAGGCTTGCCAGAAAAACTCAGACCGTGCCGATATTCGCTACAGGCTGCGTCAACCGTACGCAGTCACAACCCGGCCTCACGCCATTTTTGAAATGGCCATCAGTTCCTCGTCGCCATCTTCCGAAGCATTGCCAGACGTCGAGGGCAGCACCAGACCACTCTCCATCCCATAGCGCACCAGATCGGCATCCCGCTCGATACCCAGTTTGAGCATGGCCGCGCTCTTTTGCGTGCTGATCGTTTTCTTGCTACGGCGCATTAACGCGGCTATTTCGGTTACCGACATGCCGGATACGAAGAAGCGTACGACCTCGAGTTCCCGCCTCGTCAGCGCAGCGCCGGCCATGCTTCCGCGCGCGCCCAGTTTGAGCGAATCCGCGATCGCCACCATGCGCGGCGACAGATAGCAGCCGTTGGCATAAGCAGCGTGAACGGCGATGGTCAGATTGCTGATCGGATCGGCCTTGCTAAACACACAATAATTTCCAGCGTGCATCAATACACGCAAGGCCGCGGGATTTTCCAGCATGCTCAGCACGACGATCTTGAGATTCGGATAATGCTGGCGAATGAATGAGAAAAGCGCCAGTCCATCTCCATGAGCACCGCCGGGCATCACGTAATCCGACACCAGCACATCACAAGGCGACTGTGCCAGTGCCACCATCAGCTCACTCGAATTTCTCGCGGTGGCGAGGTAGTCCCCCCGAGAATTAACGGGTATTCAAGGTAGAATTTTCTAGCAGCAGGATCGACAGGAAATTTTGCATGAAAACGTCCAGATTCACGGAAAGCCAGATCATCGGGATCTTGAAGCAGGCCG
>NZ_JABBFZ010000024.1 GCF_012927125.1 Paraburkholderia antibiotica | reverse complement strand
GCAGGCAGCGGCCCGCGGGCCGCTGCCTGAGACGCGATTGTGCGACGTTTCGGCTTCTTCTCCATCGGCATATCCATGGTGTTTTACCTCATGATATGCCTCGCCCACGAAATGACGGATAGGTTCGCAATGCCAGGCACAACGATAAAAAAGGCCCCCATCCAACGGGCCTTTCAAATATCACCGCTGAAAAACCTCATCCGCTACCCACCCCTCCGACGTCAGATGCACCCCCTCCCGCAACTGCATCGTCCCCTGCCCTTCGATCACCCGCTTGACCATCGGAAACACCCGCTGCGCGTCGGCATCCGTCGCCCACGGCGCCGGCTCGATCCTGTACGTATACACCACCGACGTCACCGTCTTGCCGTCCATCTGCATAGGTCGCTCCCACCCGACGACCTTATCGAGCTTCAGCGTCGCCGCACAAAAATCCGCCTGGTGCGTGACCCGCGACGTCGCAGTCGCCACCACTTCCGGAACGTGCAGGTAGTACTTCTTGCCTTCGTCGGTCAATTGATATTGCCGCGCCGACGCGACGATCTTCTTGCCCTCGCCGTCGACCCGCTCCACCATCATGTCCTTGCCCGTCACCAGACCCAGCTTCTCGAGCACCGGCATCTGGATCGCGTCGCGCGTGTGGTTCGCCTGGTCGTCGGTGGTCGTATAGATCGGCCAGTCGTATTTGGCGAGGCACAGATGGCCGCGCTTGTTCAGGTAGTCGTTGATGGTGGCCGTGAAGTTTTCCTGATTGGCGTCCTGGCTCTTGTCGTGGCAGCCGGCTGCCAGCGTCAGCGCAAACAGGGAAAGCGTGCCGCCTGCAAGGCGGGCGGCGGTGGAGCGTCGCATCATGGTGTTGTTGCTCTGGTTGAATGACTCGGTTTTCAAATGATCGTGTGTCCGGTGCCGCACCCAGGTGCGGCGAAACCGGGCGACGCGCGGTCCGTCGTGTTTGCGGCCGCGCATCGTCGCTTCAATAGCTTCAGCTCGACTCAGTTCACGCAGGCACCGCTCGTCGGTTGCGTCGCCGGCGGTTGATAGCCGTCCGTCAGCGTGTTCAGGAAGCAGACCAGATCCGCGATGTTCTGCTGCGTCAGCTGCGGCGTCGAATGGAACGCGCGCGGCTGTGCACCGTCCGCCGCGGTCGTGCCGCCCGCATCGGTTTGACCCTGACCCATCGGCAGTTCTTCGTCGATGTTGCCCTGGTACGCCGCCGGCAGATCGTTGAACGTCGTGACCGTCGCGCCCGATGCATACGTCGGGAACAACGCGTACGACGGGTTCTGCGTCGTCTGGCTGCTATTGCCACCGCTGCTCGGATACCAGTACTCCGGATTGGTATCGCGGGTGTTGTAGAAATTCAGCACCTGCGTAAGCGAGTGGAACACACCGTTGTGGAAGAACGCGGTACGCGTCGACACGTTGCGCAGCGTCGGCACCTTGAAGCGGCCGCAATACGGATCGGGCACGTTCACGCCGGTGAACGAATCCGGACCGCCGCCGCTCTTCGCGGTGCCCGGAGGGTGGATCGTGTTCAACGGACCGCACAGCCCCATGTCGTAGTACGCGGCATTCGTATTGCTCGGGATCGGGTCCGGGTTGTCCGGAATCGACGTGTCGTTGCGCGGCACGCCGATCGCCTGATACGTGAAGTCGGTCATCAGGCCCACCGAGCCGTTGAAGTTCGCACCCGCGTAGTGGCAGGCCACGCAGCCAGCGCCCTTGTCGGTGTCGTTGAAGAGTTCGAGACCGCGCAACTCCGCCGCCGTCAGCGTGCCGCCTACCTTGTTGGACTCGTACAGGTCGAACTTGCTCGAATACGGCGCGAAGCTCGGGTCTTCGGTCTGGTACGCCTGCAGCGCGAGGCCGATGTCGGTGAACACGGTGTCGCTATTCGAGAACACGCCCGAGCCGAACGCCTGCTGGAACAGCGACGCATACGACGCGCCCTGCACCACCTTCACGACGTCAGCCGCCGACGCGTTGTTCATTTCGAGCGGATTGAGCAGCGGCATCGACGCTTGCGTCGCGAGCGTGGTCGCGCGGCCGTCCCACATGAAGCCGCCGCCGGGCGCGTTCTGCGTGATGCCGTCGGGGTTATCGGCGATATCGTTGTACGCCGGCGTCATCGACTTGTAGCGCAGCGACGGCACCGCGCGCTGACCCGCCAGCGAAGGATCGGAGCCGAGCTGCACGGCGAGGCTGTTGGGCGGTCCGTAAGCGTATTGCGGGTTGTGGCAGGTCGCGCACGCCATGTTCTTGTTGCCCGACAGGTTCTGGTCGAAGAACAGCTGCTTGCCGACCTGCGCCGCCGCGCTCAGCGTGACTGTCGCGGGCGGCGCGACGCTGCTGGTCGTGCCGCTGCTGCCCGACGACGAGGTCTGGCTCGAACCGCTGCCGCCATCGCTGCCACCGCCGCCGCAGGCGGTCAATATCAGGGAGAGCGCGCACAGCACGCCGAGGGAAAGTGTTCGCATGTCGATCTGTGTTGCTGAGTCCGATTGCCGGGCGGTCCTGGCTGAGCCCTCGCGGGCCTGGCTAACGACGCATACGGCTAAGGCCGCGCGGCAATGGGACGAATGGAATGGAAAACTGCCAGACCACACGACAGGCGGTCCGGCAGCGAGCGCTCAAAGCTTCGGCACCCGTTAGCACCCGATCCGATCGTGGGCTACGCGGCGAACCGCGTGGCCCACATGTCGTTCGGCCTGCTTACTTCGCCGACTTCAGCGACCAGATGTTGGTCTGGGTCGCGTCCGGGCCAGCAGCACGCGAAGCCAGCGACGTACCCGTCACGTCGACCGTGTTCAGCTTCTGCGTGTAGGTTGCCGGCGTGATATACGCGTGGTTCATCGGACGCACCGAGTCGAAGTGCGTATCCGCGCTGCCCGCGAGTTCCGGCAGGTTCGCGATGTTGCTGGCGACGAACGACTCGCTGTACTTCGCACGCGCGAGGTAGGTGTACGGCTGGGCCGGATCGGCGACCTGGAACATGTCCTGCAGCGTGCGCACGAACGAGAAGTGGCTGTACTCGTCGCTATCCACGACGTTCGGGTTCGCCTGGTTCGTCGCGACGCCGAACACCGAGTTGCCGTGACCATGGTTGCCCTGGTTGTAGAGCACCGTCGTCGTCGGCGAGTACTTACCGCTCGCGTACGTCAGCGGAGCCTGGTTCACGTTCGACGTAACCGGGTTCCAGCCGCAGCACGAGGTCGAGCTGCCCTCGCCTTCGTCGAACATCACGACGATCGCGACCTTGCGGTTCGGGTTGGTCCAGATCGGCGATGCCTGGATCTTCGCCACCACCTGACGCACGTAGTCGTCGCCACGCTGCACGATGGCCGTGCTGCCGCCCGAGCACGACGGATCCGAGCCGGTGCCGTGCATGTCGTCGCACTGGTCGGGCATGATGAAGTTCAGGTTGCCCACGTCGCCGGTCGCGAGGTCGGTGCTGAACTGGTCGTAGTTGTAGTTCGTCGGGATCGTATAGTCCTTCGACTGCGCCAGTTGCGTCGCGCCGTACTGCGTGCCGAAGATCGTGCGGTTGTTGGCGAAGAACTCCGGCAGATTACGCGCCGTCTGATACGGCATCGCCGGGCTGTGCTTGGTCTTGTACAGCGCGCCCGGCAGCGGGTAGGCCGTGCCGTTCGAACCCGGACCCGTGTAGGCAGCCGAGATCGTCGTTTCCGCGATGCTGTCGGCACGCGGGTCCTGACCCGGGTTCATCGACTCGCTATAGGTCCGCCACGTCATGCCGGCTTGCGACAGCAGCGTGAACAGGTTCGGCGCCTGGATGTTGTGGTTCGCGATCGAGCCGGTCGACGAGCACGAGGCGCTGGTGTAACCGGTCAGGTGCGAGGTGTCCGTCGGCGGCAGTGCGCCGGTCGCGACGAGCGGCTGGCCGTCCGAAGCGGTGCCGCCGGCGAAGGCCTTGTCGGTCGGTGCGTTCGCGCCGGTCGTGCCCGCGCCGCAGCCCCACCAGTTGTCGTCGACGATACCCCAGTCGTCCGCGCCGCCGAGTGCCGTGTAGTTCGGCTCGCTCGGGTTGCCGGTCGAGTAGTAGGTCGTGAACTGCGCGTTGCTGGTCAGGAACGTGTTGATGTACGGCGCGTTCGTCGAGCCGAGAATACCCGGCGTGCCCGGAACCGGACCCACGCTGTGGTTCTCCAGCATGATGATGAACACGTTGTCGTAGCGCGGAATGCCTTCGACGTTGAACGCGGCCTGCTGCGCCTGTGCGTACGTGATCGGCGCCTGGGTCTGCGTCGACTTCACGGCCGTCAGCGCGGTCACGCCCGATGCGCCGACGATCGACGGATCGCCGCCCGTCATCGCGAGGTTGTCCGGGTACATGTCGCCGCGATCGAACTTGGTCGTCGCGTACGTGTAGCGGTTCGTCAGCTGGTTGTCTTCGAACAGCAGCGATTGCTGCTCGATGCCCGACAGCTTGTTCACGTCGCCGAGCGCGTCAGCCGCGCTGACCGTCACCGACGATGCGCCCAGCGCCGCGACGCTCATGCGCGAGGCGAGGTTGGCCTTTTCGGTTGCGTAGTCGGTGCCGTTCGCTTCGACGAGACGCTGCACTTCGCTCGACATCGGGCTGATCACGATGTTCGTCGCGCCCTGGTCGGCGATCTGTGCCGTCGAAGCGCGCAGGATCATGTGGTTTGCGACAGCCGCGCCGTTCGCGGTGTTGGTCGCCTTGGTGCTGACGTCGGCGATCAGTTGGCCGCTCGCGCTCGATTGCAGCGAGAAGTGACCCTTGCTGTCGGTCGTCGCGCTCGGCTCGCCCGAATCGCACTTGCCGTTGCCGTTGACGTCGAGGCAGACCGTCGCGCCCGAGTAGTAGCCGGCTGCGATCGTCGGATTGCCGGACGCGTTGCCTGCCGTGAACGCCGACGCGGTGACGACGCCCGAGTAGGTCGTCGGCTGCGTCGTGTTACCGCTACCGTTGCTGGCCGAAGAACTGGAGTTGTGATCGCTACCGCCACCGCACGCCGCGAGAACGCAGGCGGCCGCAATCGAGGTAAGAAGTAGAGTGGTGCGTGGTGCTGGACTGACCGACATTGTGGGACCCCTGTTGGTTTGGATGTACGACTTTTTTCCGCCCGAGTGGAAACAAATCCATGTTTTTTACGCAGCGGGATTATCGGGTCCCTATGTTCCTGTTTTGTGACATCAAACCTTTATTGAAAGGTTTTCTTGGCGTTTGTTTACAGAGTTTTACCGAATGCGCGTAAAAGCGCTTTATCCTGGAATTACGCGTCGCTTTAGCCCGAATTTCGGCGCGCATTTCATTGAATTGCAACGCTGATCGGTTATTCGCGCGAGCTGGAATGGGAGATAATGAGATTGATTCGCTATTTCGCGAATTATTACTTATTGCTTTCCATATTCTTTCATATATCGCACATCGACGTCGGGCAATTAATCAACTCAAATCGGAGAGTCCAATGCTGCGCACCTATCGTGGAAGCTGTCATTGCCAACTCGTGCAATTCGAAGCGCGAATTGATTTCAGCCGCGGCACGTCGAAATGCAATTGCAGTTTCTGTAGCCGGTTGCGCTTCTGGAACGTGAAGGTACGGCCGGAAGCATTCCGCCTTCTCTCCGACGCCGCCGCATTGAGCGACTATCAGGGCAACAATCCGGTCGCGCATCACCCGTTCTGCAAGCGCTGCGGCGTCCACGTATTCGATCGTATCGAGATGCCGAACGGCACCGGCTATCCGTATATCAACGTGAACATCCTGTGCCTCGAAGAACTCGATCTCGACGAAGCATTGAATGCGCCGATCAGCTATCACGACGGCTTGCACGACAATTGGGGCAATGCGCCGGCGCAAACCCGGCATCTTTGATCGACGATCGACGCGCTCAGGGCGCTCTGCCCGCATGTTGGGGAATGGCTGCGTCGTGCGCATCCAGTCGATGGCGCTCGCCGGTGAATTGAACGAACTCGGCCTCGAACCGCGCGGGGTCGTCGAGCGTGCCCGCATAAATGGTCACGATGTGCGGCGCGTGATGCGGCGTGCCGAATAGCAGACTGCCGCACTCGGGGCAGAAATGGCGCGTCGTGGGCATGCCGCTGCCGCCGGTCTTCGTATAGGCCTTGATGGCGCCGTCGAACGAAAAGTCCGCGGCATTCACCACCACGACCGGCACGCCTGCCGCCCCGGACGCACGCTGACAATCCCGGCAATGACAGACGAGTTGCGCGAGCACGGCGCCGCGTGCTGCGTAGTGCACCGCGCCGCACAGGCAGCGGCCTAGCCAGGCTTCCGACATGAAGTTTCTCCTGTTGAGTTTCGTTGTCTGAGCGTCTTCCTGCTGCTGTCTGAGCGCTTCAACTTATCAGACAACATTCATCTTCGACGCTCTCAGCCAAAGTTGCGCCGACCCTTTCGACACTTTTCACGGGTAAACACCGTATGTACAACGTCAGCCACGCTTTATAGAATCGTAAGTCATCGTACAACTTGTCGAGTCTTCGCGAGCGAGCGCGCTCCTCGCATCAGCCGATCCTATTGAAAAAGATCCCATGATGAAAATGAAATTTGCTTCCGTGCGTATTCCAGCGATTCTCGCGGCCTCCCTGCTCGCGTTCGGCGCCGGCTCGGCGCAAGCGCGCGTGTTCCGCGTCGCCGACGTGCACGGCGACACGTACCCGACCAACATGGCCGTGAAGTTCATGGGCGAGGAAATCAACAAGGCGACCAACGGCAAGGACTCCGTGAAGGTGTTCGGCAACAGCGCACTTGGTTCGGAGAACGATACGATCGACCAGGTCCGCATCGGCGCGCTCGACATGACGCGCGCAAACGGCGCGGCATTCAACGAGATCGTGCCGGAATCGATGATCCCGTCGCTGCCGTTCCTGTTCCGCGACATCGATCATTTCCGCAAGGTGATGTACGGCCCGGAAGGCCAGAAGATTCTCGACGCGTTCAGCGCGAAGGGCATGATCGCGCTGACGTTCTATGAAAGCGGCGCACGCTCGATGTACGCGAAGAAGGCGATCAAGTCGCCGGCCGACATGAAAGGCCTGAAGGTGCGCGTGCAGCCGTCGGACCTGATGGTCGACGAAATCCGCGCAATGGGCGGCATCCCGACGCCGATGCCGACCGCCGAGGTATATACGGGGCTGAAGACCGGCATCGTCGACGGTGCGGAAAACAATCTGCCGACCTATGAAGAAGGTAAGCACTTCGAAGTGGCGCAGGTCTACTCCGAAACCCAGCATTCAATGACGCCGGAAGTGCTGGTGTTCTCGAAGAAGGTGTGGGACACGCTGTCGCCGCAGGAACAGCAGATCATCAAGAAGGCCGCGGCCGACTCGGTGCCGTACTACCAGAAACTGTGGACCGCGCGCGAGGCCGATGCGCTGAAGACGGTGACGAAGGGCGGCGTGACGGTCGTCACGGCGACGCAGATCGATCGTCCGGCATTCGTGAAGGCGATGCAGCCGGTGTGGGCGAAGTACGAAAAGACCCCGCAAATGAAGCAGCTCGCCGACGAAATCCAGGCGGTCAAGTAAGTCTCGGCATCTTTGTCGCGGTGGCAGGTGTGGGGCGGGTAGAACGCGCCCGCGCCTGTCGCCGCCATCGCGGCTTTTAATCCAGTCGTCATTGCGACTGCCCACGCGGGCATGCGTTCGCTATCGCCCACTCACGCGCCGCGCCTCCCCGCCTCCCTCACTCACTCACTCGTGCAAAGCGATGCCTTTCACGGCCTTGTCGACGGCCTTTTTAGGCCCGTGCAACGCCAGTCCCACCAGATCGAGATTCGCCGCATCGTCGGCGCGGAACACCTCGCGATTGGCCGCATCGTGTCCGGTCGAAAACATCGCGTGCACATAAGGCACGATCGTGATCGTGCGGATCGTAGGCGTGACCGCTGAAATGCGCGCGCAGACTTTCGATGCCGGTTTCCGGGTCGCGTCGCGCGACGAGCCAGTGGTCGGGCTGGTCGCTGCGCGCGGGCGTGCTGGTCATGGGTTGGGGTGGCGGGTAAGCGCCGGGGATGGTGTGACTAGCGACTAGTGTACGGCAGCGCGGAACGGGTGGTGAGTGCGGTGACGGCAATGGGGCACGCTCATGACAAAGCGGCCACGGCCGACATGGGCACCGGGGCGGCACTCACCCGGAGATCCCACATCGGCCGTGGCCGCTTTGGTTTTTGCTGCTTTCGGTCCTCGCGGCTCGTGCCGCGCGCTCAGAACTGCTCGATCCAGGTCGCGAGACGATCGGCGGGGAAGTCGCCCTTTGGCTCGGCGGAGCGGAACGCAATCGCATTGCCTTCGCGCGTCGGCTCGAGCGCGACGCCGTTGCCGTCCAGCCAGAGCAGGCCCGCCAACCACAGCGCGTGCTGGCTCGACACCGCCTGAGTGCCGGCTTCCGCGAGGAACTCGGCGAGCGCCGCCGGCTCGTCCCAGAGAAAGCTCCCGCCTTCACGCCGCACCTTCAGGCCCGCTTCCGCGAGTGCTGCGGCCAGCGTCGCGACCGCGTCGCCCGCTGCAGCACCGACGTGCCGGCTACGCAGCGCCGCCAGGCTGCTCGCGACCGTATGGCCGAAGGTGCCGCTGCGCACGCTCTCGGCACCGACCAGATCGGAGTAGTCCTGCAGCAGCCAGTCCGGCTCGGAATTCTGCGCATCGGCGAGCACCGCCGCGGCCAGATAGGTTTCCACCGGCTGGAAGCGCTCGGGCCCAATCAGCGTCGCGGACAGCGTGCGCACCAGACCGATCCGCGTCGCGACCGTCTGCTTCTGCAGCACGCCGAGCTTTTCACGCAGCAGCTGGTCGCGCTCCTTGCGCAGGTCGGCCAGCTCGAGCGCCTGCTTCAGCTCCATGCGCAACGCGGTGATGTCCCACGGCTTCTTGATGTAGCGGTGGATATGACCGAGGTTGACGGCAGCGACCGTCTGGTCGATTTCCGAATAGGCGGTGGTCAGAATCCGCACGATGTGCGGATAGCGCTCGCTCGCGTAGCGCAGCAGCTCGTTGCCGAATTCGCCCGGCATGCGCTGGTCGGAGACAAGGACCCCCACCCTGTCGCCATGCGCGTCCAGCAGCGCCTTGCCTTCTTCCACCGAGCCGCCCGTCAGGACCGGCGCCAGGCTTCCGATGGCACGCTGGAAGTACTTAACGGCCGTGGCTTCGTCGTCGACGAAGATGATCGCCGGTGTCGAATCCTGGGTGGCATTTGCTTCGTTCATCAACAACTCCTGTGCGTTTGACCTTTGATAAGGGGGAATTCCAGCACGACGGTGGTGCCTCCCCCAGGCGTGGACTCGATCCTGAGCCCGCCGCCACAGGACTGCATGACGCGGTTACATAGAATCAGGCCCAAACCGTTACCACCGGATTTCGCGTGCGTTGTAATAGGGTCCGTCAACAGGCGGGCCTTGATCTCGGGCGGAATACCCGGGCCGTTGTCGCAGATGGCGATGCTGGGCGCCGGCCCCGCCGTCACGGTAAAGCGCACCGACGGCGCAGCCACCGCCGCGAGCGCGCGCAACGCATTCGACAGCAGCGACGACAGCACCAGCGCCACGCAATTGGGCTGCGTCACCACAGCAAAATCGCCGACCACCTCGACCTGCACCCACGAGCGTTGCGCCGGCGTCAGCGGATAGGTATCGAGCAACGCGGAGATCAGCCCGTGCGCGGTGGCCTCGCTGCGCGCGTCGTCGTCCTCCTGCTGCCGGCGGCCGTTGTGAACCGAGCGCCAGAACGACGACACCACCGCCATGCAGTACTGCGCGCTGTCGCGCATCGACTTCGCCGCGCCGAGAATTTCCCCTTCCGCGTCGAGCTGCACGTTGGTGCGATCTTCGATACTGTGCGCGTTCAACGCAATCGCCGCGAGCGGCGTGTTCAGTTCGTGCGCGATGAACGCCAGCGTCTCGTCGATCGCGATCAGGCGCTGGTTCTGCATTGCCCGTTCGTGGTGTCGCTCGAACGCCAGTTGCAGCGTGTCGCGCACGGCATCCGGGCGGAGCGGCTTTTCGAGGATGCGGAACACCTCGCCGGTGTTGACCGTCTGCAGCAGCATCTCGACGTCCGCGTAAGCAGTGACCAGAATGCGCACGATGTGCGGATACTCCTGCGCGACCTGGCGCAGCAGCTCGCCGCCATCGCGGCCCGGCATGCGGAAATCCGTGACCAGCACCGCAATGCGCGCATTGTCCTGACGCAGGATCGCGATAGCCTCGTCGCTGCTCTTCGCGAGCAGAACTTCGTAATCCGCACTAACCGTGCGGGCAAAATATTTGCATGCCAACTCTTCGTCGTCGACGTAGAGAAGAGTGAGCTGTGTCTGTCTGATGTCGTTCATGGTGTTCTCAGGGTGCCGGCGACAGATCGAAGCTGAACGACGCCCAGCTTCCCAACTCGCTCTCGGCGAACAGCAGGCCGCCATGACGTTCGATCACCGCATAGCTGATCGACAGCCCCAGGCCGAGGCCCTGTCCTACTTCACGGGTGGTAAAGAACGGCTCGAAGACCCGCGCGAGATTCTCCGGCGCGATGCCCGGGCCGTTGTCCTTCACCGTCACATGCAGGCGATCTTCGGTCCACCTCACGTTGATGTGAATCGACGGCCCCGGCGTGGCCGCCTTGCGCATCGCCAGCACCGCGTTGGACAGCAGGTTGATCAGCACGCCGATGATCGCCGCTTCGTCGCCCTGCACCAGCGTATCCGCGGGCAGGTCGCGCGTCACGGTGACACCGCGCAATTCGTGGCCGACGAGACGGATCGCCGAATCGAGCGCCTTTTCGAACAGGAACGGCGTGCCCAGTTCGGCCTCCGCGCCCGGCTTGCGGTACGCGAACGTCTTCAGGTCCGACACGATGTGCTGAATCCGCTGCATCCCCTGACGCGCGTCGACCAGACACTCGTTCAGCGTCGGCTCCGTTCTGGAAATGGGCTCTTCCAGCGCGACCTCGATCGCCATCAGGCAGAAATTCACCGGATTGTTGACTTCGTGCAGCAAGCCCGCCGCCAACGTACCGATCGCCGCCATTTTTTCCTGCTGCAGCAATTGCCCCTTGATATCGAGCAACTGGCGGTTGATCACTTCGAGCTCGGCATTCTTGGCCGACACCTCGGCGTTTTTCGCGGATACCTCCGCTTTCAGGCGAAATAGCATGAAGCGCACCCGCTCGTTGAAGAACGTATAGACCGCGCTGGCGGCAGCGGCGAACAGCAGCAACATCACGTTCACGCTCATCGTGCCGAGCGGCACGCCGCCATGCGGAGGCAGCAGACAGGCGAGCAGGTACAGCACACACGACAGCACGCCGAACACGAGGTTTTGCCACAAGCCGAACGGCAACGCAATGCCGGAGGCGAAGATCGCGAGATTCAGCCCCATGTAGTAGGGCGACAGCACGCCGTCGGTGCGCCAGATCATCCACGAGATCATGATCTGCGGCAGCAATAGCCACGACAGCGTCAACCACGACGTCATGCGCCGACCCATGTCGGTGTCCAGCAACGCGACAATGCCGCCGATCAGCAGCGACACGAACAGCCGCGCCACCGCGAACGGCATCTGCAGCTCCGGATACTGCGCGAAATCCAGCCCCACGCCGAGTAGGACCAGCGCGATGGCGGTAAGCGCGCCGCCGCGGCTGAAATTGACGCGGAAGTCGGCGAGCTCGGATTGATAGCCTGCGTGCAGTTGACTGGTAGTCATCGATGGGGTGTCTTCTGACGTTTCAGAGGATCGTGGCTTCCGCGAACACATTCACCCCCGTCTCGTCGACATAGAGCTTCGGGTCGGCGGAATTCGGCGGCAACAGCGAACTCATGCCGCTCTCGTTCCGATAGATCAGATACCACTCCAACAGATGCTCCATGCCGTACTTCTCGGGATTCGCCGAGTGGACGTTGGTGACCAGCAACTGACCGCCCGGCCGCGTGCGCGCGGCGAAGTAATTCAACAGGCGCGCGCAGACCTTGTCCGACAGATAGTCGAACAGACCCGCGCAATACACCGCGTCGAATTCGCGCGCGGACGGGTCTGCCGAGATCTTGCGCTTGAGCAGATCGTGCACCGATTGATGCACCATTTCCACCGATACCTTGTGCCCGGCACCGCGCGCCGAGCTTTCGATCGCGTCTTTGGTAAACGCCAGCGTTTCCTCGCTGAAGTCGACCAGCTGGAACGACAGCCACTCGGGCTGCGCATATTCGCGTACGAAGCGTTGAATCTCGAACGCCGGTCCGCAACCCACATTGAGAATGCGGAACGGCCGGCCGGCCGCGCGCGCCTTGTCGGCCACGCGCGTCAGGAAATCGATCAGCAACGTGATGCGGTTGCGGTGCGCGGTCGCGACCGCGGCCTGCAGGAACGCAGTATTGACGATCTGGAAGTAAGTGGTCGGCCCCTGCTGCGGATCGCTGAGGATCTGGTTGACCATTTCGTAGTCGCCCGCATAGCCGAGCGGCTTGGTAAACGTGCGATAGACGAAAGGCGCGCGCAACAGCAACGGATGCAGTGCCGATTGCGCATAAGTACGATGCACGGGCGCGATTTCCGCGTCGACACGCTGCGCTTCTTCCTCGAGCCGGTCGAGATAGAACTTCATCTTGAGCATGATCGGCGTGGCGAGTTCGTAGAACAGATCCTCGCGCAGCCTGCCTTCGTTCTTCGGCAGGCTTTCGGTCAGATCGACCTGCTCGACCCAGCGCGATACTTCCGATAGAAACGCGCGCATTTCGTTGACGACGATCTGATAGTCGCGCCGGATATTGAAGCGCGCGTCCCAATCGGTAATGAAGAGTTCGGCTTCGCGCCCAACCGATTTCGCTTCATTGGGCAGCACGCTCAGTTCGCGCCATTCGTCGATCAATGCGAGCGACACCACCGCGGTGAGCCCGGTATTCACCAGGCTGACGACCACCGCCTTGCCGAGATAGGCGTTCTTGCTGCCCATCCTCACACTGAGTTCGCTTAACACCTCGCTGACCTGCACGATGGAGTACGGGTTATAGACCTCCATCACCAGCGACTTTCTCTGGAGGTTGATGATAGTCCCGCGCACATGCTCGCGCTGCGAGTTGCGGAAGCTGACCACCGGGTCGATTTGCGTCTGAGAGTACACGGTATAAGTACCTGAGGAATCCGGGAAACGCAGTGGAGTGTGGGATGAAATTCAGTGAATGGCTGCCGCACGAACGACCTCGAAATACGAGTCGTGAACGTGGTTCAAACCAGTGTTGCACTGGAAACACCCAAACCCTTTTTTTGCCGAAGTGATTCCGGCGGGTTGCAGTGTAACATCAACACTGTCAATCCTGCGTTACGCCAAATTCAGGATAAAGCATGTTCACAAGTCCACGCTGCGAGTAGCGATACGCAATGGAAAGTGCGTTTTGGGATGAACTGATTTTTTGACGTTTTTACGCGGCGCCAATGCATAGCACAGGAAAGCACTGCGATAAGTGGGATCGGACACGCAATTCAATTCGCATTGAATAAGATTAAGACTGCTTTTGACGTCGTTCAATATGGAGACAACCATCTATTCGATTAATCTGTCTGCCGGCACGCGTTTATGCGCAGCGATTTGATCGTGCCCACCGATCCACCGGGCTCGTTGGGCAGTCACGCAGATTCGTAGAACTTCGCCGCGCATTTTCCAGAGACATCACACACGCTCCGGTCATCACACGCGAGGTTCGCGCGATTGCGGCACAATTGTTAGACCCACGGGTGCCTGCAACGCAGGTGTGAAGGTCCTCATCACTCGCCAGCGTACGGTCGGAAAAATCGCCCGACCCAGTAGTGCGGACATAGCAGCCGGCGTAACGTCCGGTCGCCCGTGGCAACCCATTGCGGCAATCGCCGCAAACGCGCGCCGCGCCGCCTGACTTTACATTTACATTGATATATAATTTCGCGCGCCCTTCAGGTCATCGCCATAAGCTATTCCCCGAAAAGCACGCCATTTACCGTCGGCGAATCCCGCCCATGCGGAAAGCGGGTGAACACTTCGCGGCAATGTCGAATCCGCAATGAACGGATCCCAATGCGGCCATCACGGGCGTCCGCTCATCAAGCATAAAAATAAAGCAATAAGACAAAGCACTGCCGCGGTCAATCCACGCTGTGCGCAACGACAAGCTCATTCGAAACATGACAGCATCCGCCAACACGACCGGAGCACGCGATTCCACGCGGCTTTTCACTCAACCCAAGGTGCTCGTCATGCTGGCGACGCTATGCTGCCTGCTGTGGGGAAGTTCATATCCGGCCATCAAGATCGGCTATGCCATGCTGGGCATTACGCAGAACGACATTCCTTCGAAGCTCGTCTTCGCCGGCTACCGCTTCGTTCTCGCGGGTGTCATTCTGCTGGTCCTCGCTGCCTTGTCGAACAAGCCGATTTTCCGGCTGAATCGACGCCATGCCGGACAACTGATGCTATTGGGCTTCACGCAAACGGCCATTCAATATGTGTTCTTTTATATTGGCCTCGCCTATACCACCGGCGTGCGCGGCTCGATCCTGAATTCGACGACGACCTTCTTCAGCGTATTGCTCGCGCATTTCATTTACCGCAACGATAAAGTCTCGCCGCGCAAAGCACTGGGATGTCTGCTGGGATTCATCGGCGTCATGGTCGTCAATTTCGGCGATGGCACACTCGAATTCGCTTTTACGCTGCGCGGCGAAGGTTTTATCGTGATTGCCGCATTCGTGCTTTCGGCCGCGTCGATTTACGGCAAGCGCATTTCGCAAGGTATGGACGTGATGGTCATGACTGGCTATCAACTCGGCTTCGGCGGCATCGTGCTGGTGGCAGCAGGTTATGCATCCGGTGGTGCGTTGCATGAATTCACGTCGGGATCGATGGCCCTGCTCGGTTATCTGGCGCTGCTGTCGTCGGTCGCTTTTACGTTGTGGAGTCTGCTGCTCAAATACAACCCGGTCGGCAAGGTCACCGTCTTCAATTTCCTCGTGCCGGTATTCGGCACCGTGCTCTCCGCGATCTGCCTGAACGAGAACATCATGGAATTGAAGAATCTCGTCGCGCTCGTGCTGGTATGCGGCGGCATCTGGTTGGTGACGCGCGCACCGCAGCGCGCGGCTTATGCGAAGCCGGACCCGGCAATCGCGAATGCGCGCGACTGCCGGCAAAGCCCGAGCTGAGCGAACGGCATGTCACGACTGGCCGCCGATCGGCCAGCCGGTTACCAGGATTCGACATCGGCCGCCGGATTGGCGACAATCGGCCGATAGCGGCATCCCGGTCACCACTCATCATGATCATCTCCTCGCAGTTCGTCTCGCGCATCGATCTGAAACCGGACGCCGGCGCCAACGCCAACGTTTCGCAATACCCGTTCAATCTCCCCGCCATCCGCTCGCTCGGCACGCTGGAACTGCATCCGAAAGTCACCTACTTCGTCGGCGAAAACGGTTCCGGCAAATCGACGCTGCTCGAAGCGCTAGCCGTCTCAATGGGCTACAACGCCGAAGGCGGCAGCCGCGATCTGCGCTTCCAGACGCGCGACACCCACTCCGGGCTGCATGACCGGCTACGCGTGTCGAAAGGATTCCGGCGCCCACGTACAGGCTATTTCCTGCGCGCGGAGAGTTTCTACAACGTCGCGAGTTCGCTCGATCAGATCGAGGAAGATCCGCTCACGGCCGGCGTGCTGGCGTCGTATGGCGGCCGCTCGCTGCACGCGCAGTCTCACGGCGAATCGTTTCTCTCGCTGGTGATGAACCGCTTCGGTCCCGAAGGGCTGTATCTGCTCGACGAACCCGAGGCTGCGTTATCGCCGCAACGGCAGCTCGTGATGCTCGCCCGGCTGCATCAGCTGGTCCGGCAGCAGTCGCAGTTCGTGATCGCGACTCACTCGCCGATTCTGATGGCCTATCCGGATGCATGGATCTATCAATTCGGCGCCGACGGCATCCAGCGCATCGATTACGAAGACACCGAGCACTATCGGATCACGCGCGACTTTCTCGCCAATCCGCAACGGATGTTGAACGTGTTGCTGGAAGAAACCGACGAGGACGAATAGCGGCGAGCGTTGCGCGCCGGCGCGGTTTCATGAGCCGCTTTATGAGCGCCCTTTGCAGGCGGCTTTAAGAGCGCTGTTGCGCGCCCTCACGCCTCACGGTCAAACGGCATCCAACGCCACCGGCAATCCTTCGGTGCGCCAGCGCAGCATCCCGCCGGCCAGATTCGCGACCTGGCCGAAGCCCGCCTTCGTCAGCAGCACGCTGGCCTGCGCCGAACGCACGCCGGAGCGACACACGGCCACCACCGGCCGCTCGCGATCCAGTTCGTCGAGCCGCCCGGTCAGCTGCGACAGCGGCACCAGCTTCGCCCCCGGCAGATGGCCCAGACGGTCGATGAATTCCGGCGCCTCGCGCACGTCGACGATCTGGAACGTCGCGCCATGTTCGAGCAGCGCCATCGGCTCGATCTCCCACACGCCGCTGAAGCGCAGCGTCAGCGGCGCCCAATCGGGCGTTTCCGTCGCCAGCGCGGCGCCGCCCTCCGGCTGTCCGCAGCGCAGATTGGCCGGTACGGCGACCGCCATCAGCTTCGGATGCGGAAGATTCAGGTTGTTCATATGCCCGGTGAAATCGCCGATATCGACATCGCCGCCCAGACGCGGATTGAAGCGCCGCTCTTCGGCCACGCTCGTGACGGTAATGCCGCGATAGTCGTGCGCCGGATAAAGCAGGCAGTGGGCGGGCAGCGTCAGGATCTGCTCGTGCACCGACGCGAACAGCTGCTGCGGACTGCCTTCCTGGAAATCGGTGCGGCCGCAGCCGCGGATCAGCAGGCTGTCGCCGGTAAAGGCCATGCTCTCGTCGTCGAGCACGTAGGTCAGGCAGCCGCTGGTGTGGCCGGGTGTCGCGCGCACGTTCAGGTGACGCGTGCCGAAGTCGATGCGATCGCCGTGCCGCAGCGGCCGCGTCACGCCCTCGGCATCGACCGCCGCCGCCAGCGCGATCTGGCTACCGCAACGCTGCCGCAAACGCCAGGCGCCGGTCACGTGGTCGGCGTGCACGTGGGTGTCGAGCGTGGTCAGCAGCCAGAGGCCCAGCTCCTGCAGCAGCGCCTGGTCGCGCGGCACCTGCTCGTAGACCGGGTCGATCAGCAGCGCTTCACCGCTGTCGCCCAGCAGGTAGGTATAGGTCGACGAAACGGGATCGAACAACTGGCGAAAAATCATTGCGAATCCCCGAAGAAGAACGGGCATGAAGGCCTGGGGCGCTCGCCCCGGGCCTTCGCCGCGAGTTCGCGAGATCAGCCCGGTTGCTTGGTGGTGCGCAGATACGGCTTGATCGTCTTGAAGCCCGGGAAAAGCTTCGCCGCCTCGTCGTTGCTGACCGCGCCGGTGATGATCACGTCGTCGCCCTGCTTCCAGTTGACCGGCGTAGCCACCTTGTGTTTCGCGGTCAGTTGCATCGAATCGAGCACGCGCAGGATTTCGTCGAAGTTGCGGCCGGTGGTCATCGGGTAGGTCAGCATCAGCTTGATCTGCTTGTCCGGGCCGATGATGAACACCGAGCGCACGGTCGCGTTGGTCGCGGCGGTACGTCCTTCGCAGCTGTCGCCAGCCTCGGCCGGCAGCATGTTGTACAGCTTCGCGACCGTGAGGTCCGTGTCGCCGATCATCGGATACTTGACGGCGGCGCCTTGCGTTTCCTCGATGTCGGCCGCCCATTTGTCATGCTCTTCGACCGGGTCGACCGACAGGCCGATCAGTTTCGCATTGCGCTTCGTGAACTCCGGCTCGATCTTCGCCATGTAGCCGAGTTCGGTCGTGCAAACCGGCGTGAAATCCTTCGGATGGGAGAACAGGATCGCCCATTGATCGCCGATCCAGCTGTGGAAATCGATGGTGCCCTGCGTGGTGCGCGCGGTGAAGTTGGGCGCGACGTCATTGATACGAAGAGACATATTGCCGTCCTGTGAAGTAGTGGTTAAGCGGAAGACCCTGGCGAAGCGTGTCCGACGCCGCGCCGTATGCGACGCGTTGCCGAGGGTTCACTGCCGTGCGGAAGTTTCAGCCCTCGTGTGCCGGGCGGCAACAACATTGCGCGGCCGGCGGTGAGAATTCAAATATAGCGCGTTACGGCGCGACGTATGTGGATGCTAGCCCTAAATGGGCCGGACGCGAGGGTCATGGTACGGCTTCCCGGCCGGCGGACAGTCGGCAGCAAAAAGGCGGTAAAACATGGAGGTCCGCTGTCGCGGTGGGTGTGGATGGCGTACGGCGCGGCGGAGTGCGTTGCGCGTCGGCGCGGCGAGCCGCAGAAAACCTGCATGGGAGGTTTGTGTGCGGGAAGAGGAAGAGAGAGGGAGAGGATGTTTCGGGGTGCGTGGCAGCACCCCGAAAAAGAGTCCTTGCAGGAAGCGAGGACGTCTTGACCCGGCGTAACCGGCCTTTTTATTCGATCGGATCGTACGGCAAACCGACGTAGTTTTCCGCGATCGTTTTGAGCCCGGCTTCGGAGTTCGTGTAGTAGTCGTAGTCGGTACGCTGCATGCGCTTGTCGAACGCGTCGCGCTCCGAGAACTCGTGCAACAGGTTCGTCATGAACCACGAGAACCGTTCCGCCTTCCACACGCGGCGCAGCGCGATCTGCGAATACTTCTCGACCAGATCGGTACGGCCCTCGCGGTAGACGCGGGTCAGAATCCGGTACAGCGTGCTCACGTCGCTCGCGGCCAGATTCAGGCCCTTCGCGCCGGTCGGCGGCACGATGTGCGCGGCGTCGCCGACGAGGAACAGCTTGCCGTACTGCATTGGCTCCACCACGTAGCTGCGCAGCGGCGCGATGCTCTTTTCGAGCGCCGGACCGGTAACGACCTTGTCGGCAACGTCCTTCGGCAGGCGTGTCTTCAGTTCTTCCCAGAAGCGCTCGTCGGGCCAGTCCTCGACCTTCTCGGTCAACGGTACTTGCAGGTAGTAGCGGCTGCGGGTCGTGGAACGCTGGCTGCACAGCACAAAACCGCGTTCGTGATGCGCATAGATCAGTTCGTGATTGACCGGCGGCGTGTCGGACAGCATGCCGAGCCAGCCGAACGGGTAGACGCGCTCGTAGTGGGTGAGCACTTCCTCGGGGATAGTCTTGCGCGACACGCCGTGAAAGCCGTCGCAGCCGGCAATGTAATCGCAATCCAGATGGTGGGTCTCGCCGTCCTTTTCGTAGGTGACGTACGGCGCTTCGCCCTTCACGTCGTGCAGACGGACGTTGGCTGCTTCGTAGATCGTCGTCGCGCCACTCGCCGCGCGCGCGGCCATCAGATCGCGCGTCATCTCGGTCTGGCCGTACACCAGCACCGACGAACCGCCCGTCAGCTTCTTCAGATCGATGCGGTCACGCCGGCCGCCGAACACCAGCTCGATACCGTCGTGAACGAGGCCTTCCGCGTCCATGCGCTCGCTGACGCCCGCTTCGCGCATCAGGTCGACCGTGCCCTGTTCGAGCACGCCGGCGCGAATGCGGCCGAGCACGTATTCGCCGCTCTGGCGCTCGATGATTACGTTGTCGATACCCGCCTTGTGCAGCAACTGCCCCAGCAGCAGCCCGGACGGTCCGGCGCCGATGATCGCGATGGTGGTTTTCATGATCGATGTCTCCTGTGTTCATTTACACCGTGAACTGCCGCTCTGTGGTGCGGGCTCCGATATCTGCCGCCACGGTCGAAATTGCATTTTTCTAGAAACACGCGACACTGATAAGGCATTTTTTCGGATTAAAATTGGACTTTTAGAAAGTATCGGGCGGATCGACTTACCGCCGACGAACCCATGAAGCAGCCGTCACAGCACGACATCCCCGTCTTCAATTTATACGGTGAAGGGCGCGACTGGAGCACGCTCGATTTGCTGCACTGCGAGTCGATCCCCGAGCGCAGCAGCCTGCATGACTGGGAAATCCGCCGCCATCGGCACGCGGACCTCGCGCAGATCCTTTACGTGCAGAAGGGCACCGCGGAACTCGAAATCGAAGGAGAGACAACCCGCATCGACATGCCATCGGTGCAGATCGTCCCGCCGATGTGCGTGCACGGCTTCCAGTTCTCGCCGGAGGTGGACGGCTACGTGATCACGATCGCCGCGCCGCTGATGAACTGGCTGCAGCAGCAGATGGACGCGCCGCGCCGGGTTTTCGAACATCCGGGTTGCCATGCGGTCGGCGACGATCGCGCGTATCTGGACACGCTGTGCGGAAAGCTGAACGAGGAGTATGGGCTGCCTGCGCCGTCGCGCGATCTGCTGCTGCGCTCGCTGGTCAGCGCGCTCGTGGTGTGGGTCAGCCGGCAGGCCCAGCAGGGCGAGGAACGCAGCGAACGGCGGGATCGCGGGCACGCTCATCTGAAGGCGTTTTACAGCCTGGTCGAAAAACACTACCGCGAGCATCTCGCGATCAGCCATTACGCCGATCAGTTGGGGGTGACGCCGGTTTATCTGAATATGGTTTGTCAGCGGCTCGCGGGTAAAAGCGCGCTCGCCCTCGTGCATCAGCGATTGATGCTCGAAGCAAAACGCAGCCTGACTTATACCGCGCTGAGCATCGCGCAGATTTCGGATTTTCTCGGTTTCACCGAGCCGGCTTATTTCACGCGGTTTTTCAAGCGGTTTACCGGGGTCACGCCGAATGCGTTTCGGAAGCCGGATTGAAATGGTTTCGGGTCATACGTCACGCAATGTAGTTCTCCGTACCGGCGCGCTTTCCACGGTCTGCCTGCCATCACATTCGGTCGATACATCCCGTCTCAACTGCGCAGACTCGTCGGCACCTTGATACCAAGCAACCTGAACAGCAGCCACGCGCCAGGCACACCGATCGCCAGCGCCGTCGGATACCACATGAAAGGCATCCCCCATTCGCCGCAGACGGCCCTCACATCGGGGCCGCAGCGCAGCGCGGTCAGCGTAACCGCCGTGTTGTAAAAAGCGTGCAAGAGCATGCCGGGGATCAACGAACGCGTGCGCTCATACATCCAGCCGATTAGTAGCCCCACCACAAACGCGACCACGAACTGATAAACGTTCATATGCGCCAGTCCGAATATCAGAGCGGAATAGACGATCGCGCGCGACGACGAATACTGCCGCAAAAAGCTGCGAAGAAAAATGCCACGAAAAAGCAACTCCTCCACAACCGGCGCAATCACGCATACAAGGAAAACGGAACTCAGACCATCGGTTATAAAGTAGTAGCCGGCCTCGCGTCGGGCGTCGCTCAGCGGAAACCACTGAACCGTTACCCACTGCAACAGATTCTCGACGACCAGTAATCCTGGAGTTATCAGCAGCACAGGCAGCAGGAAAAGTCCGAGCGTCGAACGCCATGAAAAGCGATCACCCTCGACCAGTCCGCGATAAGTCAAACCGTTCTGGTCGAGCAGCACCGCGAATCCCACCCCGTAGGCAAGCACACGAGCAATATCCGCAATCGCCATTTTCTTGAGTCCGGCTGCGGTGCCGAGGCCCGCAATCAACGCCCCCGTCAGATACTCCAGAAAGAAAAGCGCAATGACAATGAAAAGCGCCTCCACGAAGTTCGGGAAGCAATAGGTTCTACGATTCGAATTCATACTAAAATTTTTTAATCCGTCCGGCCGCCACCGCATTCAGATATGTGCGTCATCCGACTCACGGAATTTTTCGATTTCCCGAATCTAACGGAGCTACGACGAAAGATGAATGGGATTCGTCCAGAGATTCATCTTAATTGACGAAAATTTACGATAACTCCGACACGACGCAGATCGACGAAAGCTATCCGCGAGTAATGCAGATGTTCAGTTTGGTTTAAAGGTATGTGTGCCTTTGGCAATTTCATTCAACTTGCATCAGATCAGCTGCTTTTTTAGAACACATCAGAGCCTGAAATTGGCGCGCTGCCAACGACGGCGGACTTCAAGCGGTGCATCGGCGCCGCCCCCGCAAACGCTCGAACTCCCTGGGAAAACCCTGGCCACCAGCTTCATCCATTTACTTGACATTTAAATTATCCAGACCTAAATTAACCTCACAGCAGAGTCCATTTGGGGAACCAGCATGCGCATAGTCTGTATCGGTGGCGGTCCAGCGGGCCTGTACTTCAGTCTGTTGATGAAGCAACGCAACCCCGGCTACGACGTCACGGTGGTCGAGCGCAACCGTCCGTACGACACCTTCGGCTGGGGCGTGGTGTTCTCCGACCAGACGCTCGGCAATCTGCGCGCCGCCGACGCCCCGAGCGCCGACGCAATTCTCGATGCGTTCAATCACTGGGACGACATCGAAATCCACTTCCGCGGCCGCAGCGTGCGCTCGTCGGGCCATGGCTTCTGCGGCATCGGCCGCAAACGTCTGCTGAATATCCTGCAGGCGCGCTGCGAAGAGCTGGGTGTGAAGCTCGTGTTCGAAACCCAGGTCGTCGACGACAGCACGTACGACGCGGACCTGATCATCGCGAGCGACGGCCTGAACAGCATGGTCCGGCAAAAATACGCGGACACCTACCAACCCGACATCGACGTGCGCGACTGCCGCTTCGTGTGGCTCGGCACGAAGAAGCTGTTCGACGCATTCACCTTCGCGTTCGAAGAAACCGAATTCGGCTGGTTTCAGGCGCACGCGTACCGCTTCGACGACCAGACCTCCACCTTCATCGTCGAAACGCCGGAGCGCGTATGGCGCGCCGCCGGCCTCGACGAAATGAGCAAGGAAGACAGCATCGCGTTCTGCGAAAAGCTGTTCGCGAAGTACCTCGACGGTAATCCGCTGATGTCGAACGCGTCGCATCTGCGCGGCTCGTCGCAATGGATCCGCTTTCCGCGTGTCGTCAACAAGGAGTGGGTACACTGGCGCACCAACGCGAACGGCACGCGTACGCCGATCGTGCTGATGGGCGATGCCGCGCACACCGCGCACTTCTCGATCGGCTCGGGCACCAAGCTCGCGCTCGAAGACGCGATCGAACTCGCGAACAGCATGAGCGCGCATCCGGGTTCGCATCCGAACGATCTGGCCGCGGCCTTGCAGCACTACACCGAGGTACGCAGCGTCGACGTGCTGCGCATCCAGAACGCCGCGCGCAATTCGACCGAATGGTTCGAGCACGTCGACCGCTATACGTCGTTCGAGCCCGAGCAGTTCGCGTATTCGCTGCTCACGCGCTCGCAGCGCATCTCGCACGAAAACCTGCGCGAGCGCGATTCGCGCTATCTGTCCGGCTTCGAAGACTGGCTCGCGAAGCGCGCGGGCATCGAGCGTGCGGTGGATAAGCATTCGATTCCGCCGATGTTCACGCCCTTCACCGTGCGCGGCGTCACGCTGAAAAATCGCGTGATGGTGTCGCCGATGGCGCAATACCTGGCCGTCGACGGCATCCCCGGCGACTATCACCTGATGCACCTCGGCGCGCGCGCGATGGGCGGCGCCGCGCTCGTGATGACGGAGATGACCTGCGTGTCGCCCGAAGCGCGCATCACGCCCGGATGTCCCGGCATGTACACGCCCGAACAACTGGCCGCATGGAAACGCATCGTCGATCTGGTGCATCTGCAATCGGACGCGAAGATCGGCATCCAGCTCGGCCACTCCGGCGCGAAAGGCTCGACGCGCGTCGCATGGGAAGGCATCGACCAGCCGCTGACCGAAGGCAACTGGCCGCTGATTTCAGCGTCGCCGCAGCAGTATCTGCGCGGCATCAGCCAGCATTCGCGCGAAGCCACCCACGAAGAGATGCGCGAGATCGAGCAGCAGTTCGTCGACGCGACGCGCATGTCGATCGAAGCGGGCTTCGACTGGCTCGAATTGCACTGCGCGCACGGCTATTTCCTGTCGAGCTTCCTGTCGCCGCTCACGAATCGACGCACCGACGAATACGGCGGCTCGCTCGAAAATCGTCTGCGCTATCCGCTGCGGGTGTTCAACGCGATCCGCGCGGTATGGCCGCAAGACAAGCCGATCTCGGTGCGGATTTCCGCGCACGACTGGGTCGAAGGCGGCAACACGCCCGACGACGCGGTGAAGATCGCGCAAGCGTTCAAGGCGGCCGGCGCGGACATGATCGACGTGTCGTCGGGTCAGGTCAGCAAGGAAGAGAAGCCCGTGTTCGGCCGCATGTTCCAGACGCCGTTCGCCGATCGCGTGCGCAACGAAGCCGGTATCGCAACGATCGCGGTCGGCGCGATCTCGGAGGCGGACCACGTGAACAGCATCATCGCGGCAGGCCGTGCGGATCTGTGCGCGATCGCGCGTCCGCATCTGGCGAATCCGTCGTGGACGTTGAACGAGGCCGCGAAGATCGGCTACCTCGACGTCGCGTGGCCGAAACCCTACACCGCCGCGAAGATGCAGCTCGAACGCAACCTCGAACGCGAACGCGCGCAGGCGATCGCGAACGCCGGCCTGACGGCGCAACAACGCGCGCAACGCGCCGAAGGAACCGTGTGAACACGTCGTCGGATACCTCACTGGCCGGGCAGCACGCGGTCGTCACCGGCGGCGGCAGCGGCATCGGCGCGGCCATTGCGCAAGCGCTGCTGCAAGCGGGCGCGCGCGTCACGCTGATGGGCCGCAACGCGCAACGGCTCGAAGCACAACGCGAACACTGCGCGGCGCTTGGCGACGTTGCGTGCATCAGCATGGACGTCACGCAGGAAGACTCGGTGGCACGCGCGTTCGAACAGGCAGGCGCCGTCGATATTCTCGTCAACAACGCGGGCCAGGCGCAGGCCGCGCCGTTTTCGCACACCGACATGGCGCTCTGGCAGCGCATGCTCGACGTGAACCTGACCGGCGTCTTTCTCGGCACGCGCGCGGTGCTGCCGGGCATGCTGGAGCGCGGCCATGGGCGCATCGTCAACGTTGCGAGCACGGCCGGTCAGATCGGCTATGCGTACGTCGCTGCGTATTGCGCGGCGAAGCACGGCGTGATCGGTCTGACGCGCTCGCTCGCACTCGAAACCGCGACGCGCGGCATCACGGTCAACGCGGTGTGCCCCGGCTACACCGAAACCGAGCTGCTGCATGCGTCGCTCGAACAGATCACCAGCAAGACCTCGCGCACCGAAGCGCAGGCGCGCGAAACGCTGTTGCGCTCGAATCCGCAGCGCCGCTTCGTCAGCCCCGCACAGGTCGCCAACGCGGTGCTGTGGTTGTGCAGTCCCGGCGCGGAAGCGATCACCGGACAATCCATTTCCATTTCCGGCGGAGAAGTGATGTGAACAAGCCGACCCGCATCCGCAAATCGACGGCGACGGCCGAATCGAAACCGCCTCGCCCCAGCAGCGGCCGAACCGCGGAGAACGTCGTGGACCTCGAAATGAGTACCGGCGCGGACAGTCACATGGGTCTGCGTCTGTGGCTGCGCATGCTGACCACGACGAACCTCGTGCAGGCCGAATTGCGCAAACGTCTGCGCATCGAATTCGACACCACGTTGCCGCGTTTCGATCTGATGGCGCAACTCGAACGTCATCCCGAAGGACTGAAGATGACCGAGCTGTCGCGCCGCATGATGGTGACGGGCGGCAACGTCACCGGCATCACGGATCAGCTGGAAAAAGAAGGGCTCGTCGCGCGCGACACCGATCCGAACGATCGCCGCTCGATCAGCGTGTGCCTCACACCGTCCGGCCGCGAAGCGTTCGACAAGATGGCGGTCGCGCACGAGCAATGGGTCGTCGAGATGTTCGGCGGCCTGAGCCTCGACGAAAAAATGCACACGCATCAGGACCTCGGCAAGCTCAAGCAGCATCTGCTCGACAGCCTGAAGGGCTGACGCGCGCCGAAACCAATCTGAACCGTTCAGAACCGCTGGAGACACGCAATGACACGATCCAACGCCGACGCGCTGCTGGCCGGCAACCGCCTGACGCTCGCAGGCTACGAGGCGAAGCACTTCGGCTGGTCGATGACCGGCAAGGTCGCGACGATCACGCTGAACCGCCCCGAGCGCAAGAACCCGCTGACCTTCGAATCGTATGCGGAGCTACGCGACCTGTTCCGCAACCTCGTCTATGCGACCGACGTGAAGGCCGTGGTGCTGCACGGCGCCGGCGAAAACTTCTGCTCCGGCGGCGACGTGCACGACATCATCGCGCCGCTGATCGATCTGCCGATGCCCGAACTGCTGCTGTTCACGCGCATGACCGGCGACCTCGTCAAGGCGATGCGCCACTGCCCGCAGCCGATCATCGCAGCCGTCGACGGTGTCTGCGCGGGCGCCGGTGCAATCCTCGCGATGGCCTCCGATCTGCGCATCGCCACCGCGCGCAGCAAGCTCGCATTCCTGTTCACGCGCGTCGGTCTCGCCGGCTGCGATATGGGCGCCTGCGCGATGCTGCCGCGCATCATCGGTCAGGGACGCGCCGCCGAGCTGCTGTTCACCGGCCGCTCGGCGAGCGGCGACGAAGGCCACGCGTGGGGCTTCTACAACCGCCTGTGCGAGCCGGCCGCGTTGCTCGAGGAAGCCCACAAGCTCGCCGCCGATCTCGCGTCCGGCCCGACCTTCGCGCACGGCATGACGAAGAAGATGCTGCACCAGGAATGGAGCATGAGCATCGACGAAGCGATCGAATCCGAAGCCCAGGCGCAGGCGATCTGCATGGGCACGCGCGACTTCGAGCGCGCGTACAACGCGTTCGCGGCAAAGACGCGTCCCGTGTTCGAAGGAGACTGAGTTGAGCGCCGACCGTCAGAACGATCAGATGGACCTGCACAGCCCGCTTGCGTGGCCGTTTTTCGAGCCGCGCCATCGCGAACTCGCGAAGGGCATCGACCAATGGTGCCGCGCGCAACTCGGCCACGAAGAGCACGGCGACACCGATGCGACCTGCCGTCTGCTGGTGCGCGAACTCGGCGCGGCGGGCTGGTTGAAATACGGCGTCGGCGGTGTCGCGTACGGCGGCCACGGCGACACGATCGACACGCGCGCGGTCTGCCTGCTGCGCGAAACGCTCGCGCGCTATTCGGGCCTCGCCGATTTCGCGCTGGCGATGCAAGGGCTCGGCTCGGGCGCGATCTCGCTCGCCGGCACGCATGATCAGAAATCGCGCTATCTGCCGCGCGTCGCAAGCGGCATGGCGATCGCCGCATTCGCGCTGTCGGAACCGCAAGCGGGTTCGGACGTCGCGGCGATGTCGCTCGCGGCACGCGACGAAGGCGACCACTACGCGCTCGACGGCGAGAAGACGTGGATTTCGAACGGCGGCATCGCGGACTTCTACGTGGTGTTCGCACGCACCGGCGAAGCGCCGGGCGCGCGCGGCATCAGCGCGTTCATCGTGGACGCCGATACGCCGGGCTTCGACATCGCCGAGCGCATCGACGTGATCGCACCGCATCCGCTCGCGCGTTTGCGCTTCACGAACGCGCGCGTGCCGAAGAGCCAGATGCTCGGCGCGCCCGGTGAAGGCTTCAAGATCGCAATGCGCACGCTCGATATTTTCCGCACGTCGGTCGCGGCGGCATCGCTCGGCTTTGCGCGTCACGCGATGGCCGAGGGCCTGGAGCGTGCGGCGTCGCGCAAGATGTTCGGCCAGACGCTCGGCGACTTCCAGCTGACGCAGGCGAAGCTCGCGCAGATGGCGCTGACCATCGACAGCAGCGCGCTGCTCGTCTATCGCGCGGCATGGCTGCGCGACCAGGGCGAAAACGTCACACGCGAAGCGGCGATGGCGAAATGGCACGCGAGCGAAGGCGCGCAGCAGGTGATCGACGCGGCCGTGCAGCTCTACGGCGGCATGGGCGTGCAAAGCGGCAACGCGGTCGAGCTGCTGTACCGCGAGATTCGCGCGCTGCGCATCTACGAGGGCGCGACCGAAGTGCAGCAGTTGATCGTCGGGCGCGATCTGTTGAAGGCGTATGCCGCCGCGAACGGGAACGCGCAATGAGCACGTCGTTCGAGCGACCCGTACGCATCCGCTTCTCGCACTGCGATCCGGCGGGCATCGTGTACT
The DNA here is from genome assembly GCF_012927125.1 of Paraburkholderia antibiotica. Lineage (GTDB taxonomy): Bacteria > Pseudomonadota > Gammaproteobacteria > Burkholderiales > Burkholderiaceae > Paraburkholderia > Paraburkholderia antibiotica. The sequence continues at coordinate 65,096 of NZ_JABBFZ010000024.1, read as the reverse complement.
TCCCGCAGTACCTCGTGATGACCAACGTGCTGGTCGAAGACTGGTTTTACGAGGGCCTGCGCATCGACTACGCGCAGATGATCGGCGCGCGCCGCACCGGCCTGCCGATCGTCAAGCTCGACTGCGAATTCGCGCGACCGAGCCGGCTCGGCGAAACGATCCTGCTCACGCTCGACGTCGAGCGCATCGGCCGCAGTTCGATCGACATCGAGATTCACGGTCACTGCGACGGCGAAACGCGGTTTCGCGCGAAACAGGTGCTCGTGTTCATGTCGTTCGACAGCGGCAAATCGATCGATATTCCCAGCGACATCGCGAGCGCGCTCGCGGCGTACGCTCCATCGTCCCCCTCCATCGAGGCGCATCGCTCATGAAAAAAGCTCTCCTTCCGGCCAGCTGGATCAAACCGCGCGGCTATGCGAACGGCGTCGCGGCAACCGGCACCCAGGTGTTCATCGCCGGTCAGATCGGCTGGGACGAACAGGCGCAATTCCATACCGACGACTTCGCGCAGCAGTCCGAGCAGGCGCTGAAAAATCTGCTCGCCGTGCTGCGCGAGGCGGGCGGCAAGCCCGAGCATCTGGTGCGGCTCACGTGGTACGTGACCGACAAGCGCGAGTACCTCGCGTCGCTGAAGGACATCGGCCGCGCGTTTCGCGAGCTGATCGGCGACTACGACATCGCGATGAGCGCGGTGCAGGTCGTCGCACTGATGGAAGACCGCGCGAAGGTCGAGATCGAAGCGACCGCGGTGATTCCGCACTGAATGCCGTAGCGCGCCACGCACCTTGCACTGAACGTTTCAGGCCTCACCAAGACACACACGCACACACCCTTACACCGAAGCAGGCGCAATTCCGGCTCAACGCCCCCGGGAGACCATGATGGAACCGTCAGCACACGTCGATACCTTCGCGCGCGACAACCTGCCGCCGCAGGATCAATGGCCCGTCTTTCTGCTCGACAATCCGGATGTCGCGTATCCGCCGCGGCTGAATTGCGCCACCGAACTGCTGGAGCGGACCATCGAGGCCGGACATCGCGACCGGCCCGCGATCTGGTCCGACGTGGACGGCAAGCTGCAAGCCACCACATACGGCGAGCTGCTCGCGCTAGTCAACCGTAGCGCACACGTGCTCGTCGACGAAATGGGTTTGCGGCCCGGCAATCGCGTGTTGCTGCGCGGACCGAACACATTGCAGATGGCCGTGACGATGCTCGCGGCGCTGAAAGCCGGCCTCGTGGTCGTGCCGACGATGCCGCTGCTGCGCGCGAAGGAGCTGAAGCAGATCGTCGAGAAGGCGCAGATCAGCGCCGCGCTATGCGACGCGCGCCTGCTCGACGAACTGGCGCGCTGCACCGATCCGCAGGACGAGTTCTACTGCGCGCGGCTGCAGCAAACGCTGCGCTTTCACGACGATGCGGCCGATTCGCTCGACACGCTCGCCGTCAACAAGCCGGACCATTTCACCGCGTGCGATACCGCCGCCGACGACGTCTGCCTGATCGCCTTCACGAGCGGTACGACCGGCGCGCCGAAGGGCTGCATGCATTTCCATCGCGACGTGATCGCGATGTGCGACCTGTTCCCGCGCCACGTGCTGAAGCCCTCCGCGGACGATGTGTTTTGCGGCACGCCGCCGCTCGCGTTCACGTTCGGGCTCGGCGGCATGCTGTGCTTTCCGCTGCGCGTCGGCGCGTCGACGGTGCTGATCGAAAGGCTCACGCCGAAAAGCCTGCTCGAAGTGATCGAGCGGTTTCACGTGAGCATCGTATTCACCGCGCCGACTTTCTATCGGCAGATGGCGCCGCTCATCGCGCAGCACGACGTGTCGTCGCTGAAGAAAAGCGTGTCGGCCGGCGAGGCGTTGCCCGATTCGACGCGACGCCTATGGCGCGACGCGAGCGGCATCGACATGATCGACGGCATCGGTGGCACCGAACTGATCCACATCTTCATTTCGTCGCAAGGCGCGGAGATTCGCCAGAACGCGATCGGCCGCGCGGTACCCGGCTACGAGGTACAGGCGGTCGACGACGACATGCGGCCAGTGCCGCCCGGCACGATCGGCAAGCTCGCGGTGCGCGGCCCGACCGGCTGCCGCTATCTGGCTGACGAGCGTCAACTGCGCTTCGTGCGCGACGGCTGGAATCTGCCGGGCGACTCGGTCTATCTCGACGCCGACGGCTACGTGTTCTACCAGGCGCGCGCCGACGACATGATCGTCTCGGCCGGCTACAACATCTCCGGCCCTGAAGTGGAAAGCGTGCTGTTACAACACGAGGCGGTGGCCGAATGCGGCGTGATCGGCGTACCCGACGAAACGCGCGGACAGATCGTGCGGGCCTTCGTCGTGGTGAATCCCGGCTACACCGCCGACGACAAACTGGTCGCGCAACTCCAGGATTTCGTGAAGAATAACGTGGCGCCTTATAAATATCCCCGCGTCATCACCTTCGTCGGCGCGTTGCCGCGCACCGAAACCGGCAAGCTCAAACGTTTCGAGTTGCGCATGATGACGTAACGCACTTCGCAGCGCTGAGGCTGCATGGAGACAACTGCATGGCCGGCTCTTTCATCGAAGTCGTCGCCCAGGATGGCGGCCGTTTCAACGCTTACGTCGCACGTCCCGCGCAAGGCTCGGGCCCCGGGCTCGTGCTGCTGCAGGAAATCTTCGGCGTCAACGACTCGATGAAGGCGACCGCCGAGCGCTACGCCGAAGAAGGCTACGTGGTGCTCGTGCCCGACCTGTTCTGGCGCATCAAGCCCGGCATCGAGCTCGGCTACGGCGAGGCCGATATGCAGCAGGCGCTCGGCTATCTGAACCAGTTCGACGCCGATCTCGCGGTCCAGGACATCGCCGCCACCATCGCGACGCTGCGCGCGATGCCCGAACAGGCCGGCAAGGTCGGCACCGTCGGCTATTGCCTCGGCGGCAAGCTCGCGTTTCTGAGCGCGGCGCGCACCGATGTCGATTGCGCGGTCAGCTACTACGGCGTGGGCCTCGAAGCGCTGCTCGACGAAGTGCGCTCGATTCGCTGCCCGATGGTGTTCCACTTCCCCGAGAACGACGCGCACTGCCCACCGGAAACGCGCGAGCGCATCGGCGCCGCGTTGCGCATGCGCCCGCAGATCGAGCAATACGTGTACCCCGGCTGCGATCACGCGTTCGCCGCGCCGCAACGCAAGCAGTACGACAAGCCCGCCGCGATGATGGCGTACTCGCGCACGCTCGCGCTGCTGCGCAAGGTGCTCGGACCGGTCTACGATCTGAACGCGCTGTGGGAAGCGCACTGCTATCACGAGTTCGCGACGCGCGACGTCGACGCGGTCATGCCAACGATGGTCGCCGAGCCCTACGTCAACCACGTGCCGACAATGACGGGCGGCGTCGGCCACGACCGCCTCAAGCGCTTCTACACGCATCACTTCGTCCATTCGAATCCGCCGGACACGAAGCTGATTCCGATCTCGCGCACAATCGGCTCGGATCGCGTCGTCGACGAATTCATTTTCGGCTGCACGCATAGCTGCGAAATCGACTGGCTGCTGCCGGGCGTCGCACCGACCGGCAAGTATTTCGAAGTGCCGATGCTTGCGGTGGTGTGCTTTCGCGGCGACAAGCTCTACAACGAGCACATCTATTGGGATCAGGCGTCGGTGCTCGTGCAGGTCGGGCTGCTCGATCCCAAGGGCCTGCCGGTTGCGGGGATCGAAAGCGCGCGCAAGCTGCTCGACGAGACCTTGCCGTCGAATACGCTGATGGGCAGTAAATCGAAGGTCTGAGCATGCTCACCGTCCATCATCTGAACAACTCGCGCTCGCAGCGCGTGCTGTGGCTGCTCGAAGAACTCGGCGTACCGTACGAGATCCAGCGCTACGAACGCGACCCGAAGACGATGCTCGCGCCGCCCGAGTTGCGCGCCGTGCATCCGCTCGGCAAGTCCCCCGTCATCACCGACGACGGGCTGACGATCGCCGAGTCCGGCGCGATCGTCGAATACCTGGTCGAGCGCTACGGCGCCGGACGTTTCGCGCCGCCGCCGGGCACGCCGGAGCGTCTGCGCTACACGTACTGGCTGCATTACGCGGAAGGCTCGGCGATGCCGCCGCTGCTGCTGAAGCTGGTTGCACAGCGAATCGGCAGCGCGCCGATGCCGTTCTTCGCGAAGCCGATCGCGCGCAAAATCGCCTCGACGCTGCAGGCGAGTTTCGTCGATCCGCAATTGCGGCTGCATTTCGGCTACATCGACAAGGAACTCGGCAAGACCGGCTGGTTCGCCGGCAACGACTTCACCGCCGCCGACGTGCAGATGAGTTTTCCGCTCGAAGCGGCCAGCGCGCGCGGCAGTAGCGACGCGCAATCGCAATGGCCGGCGATCGCGGCGTTTCTGCAGCGCATTCACGCGCGGCCCGCCTATCAGCGCGCGCTCGAACGCGGCGGCAAGTACGAGATTCTCGGCGGCGATTGATCGAGATTGACGCACAGCGGCGCGTTGCATTGCAGCGCGCCGCCCGCCCTGGATTTCGTAGTTGGACCCGAAATACGCGGGTGCTAGACTCGAAAGCCGATCGTCGGTCATGGCCGGAATGTGCCGAATTGCCTGTTCCGGCCGCCCCGATCCGACGCCTCGCGGCACAGGAGCGCCCGCATGACCCATTCCCTTCACGGCAAGCAGCGCTGGCTCGCGCTGATCGTGCTATGTCTCGGTGTACTGATGATCGTGCTCGACACGACGATCGTCAACGTCGCGCTGCCGTCGATCGCCGCCGATCTCGGCTTCAGCGAAACCTCGCTCGTGTGGGTCGTCAACGCGTACATGCTGACGTTCGGCGGTTGCCTGCTGCTCGGCGGCAGGCTCGGCGACCTGTATGGCCATCGACGCCTGTTTCTCGGCGGCATCACGTTGTTCACGCTGGCGTCGCTGGCCTGCGGACTCGCGAACACGCAGATCCTGCTGATCGCCGCGCGCGCGGTGCAGGGACTCGGCGGCGCGATCGTCTCGGCGGTGTCGCTATCGCTGATCATGAATCTGTTCACCGAACCGGGCGAGCGCGCGAAGGCAATGGGCGTGTACGGCTTCGTATGCGCGGGCGGCGGCAGCATCGGCGTACTGCTCGGCGGACTGCTGACGAACCTGCTCAGCTGGCACTGGATCTTCCTCGTCAACCTGCCGATCGGTATCGCCGTGTACGCACTCTGTCTCGCGTTGCTGCCGGCCGCGCGCGGACACGCGCACGGCGAACGGCTCGACGTGGCCGGCGCGCTCAGCGTGACCGCGTCGTTGATGCTCGCGGTCTATGCGGTCGTCAACGGCAACGAGGCGGGTTGGACCTCGCTGCAGACGCTCGGCCTGCTCGCCGCGGCGCTCGGGTTGCTCGCGCTGTTCCTGCTGATCGAGGCACGCGTCGCGCATCCGCTGATGCCGCTCGGACTCCTGCGTCTGCGCAATGTCGCGACGGCGAACGTGGTCGGCGTGTTGTGGGCAGCCGCGATGTTCGCGTGGTTTTTCATTTCGGCGCTGTATCTGCAGCGTGTGCTCGGCTATCGGCCCTTGCAGGTCGGGCTCGCGTTCCTGCCCGCGAATCTGATCATGGCCTTCTTTTCGCTGGGGCTATCGGCGCGCGTGGTGATGCGTTTCGGACTGCGTCGACCGCTCGCGGCGGGTCTGCTGCTGGCGGCGTGCGGACTTGCGCTGTTCGCGCGTGCGCCCGTCGACGGCAGCTTCGTCGCCGACGTGCTGCCAGGCATGATCCTGCTCGGGTGTGGTGCGGGCATCGCGTTCAATCCGCTGCTGCTGGCCGCGATGAGCGACGTCGATCCGGGCGATTCGGGCCTTGCATCGGGGATCGTCAACACCTCGTTCATGATGGGCGGCGCGCTGGGGCTCGCGGTGCTCGCGAGTCTGGCGGCCGCGCGTAGCGAAGCGATGGCGGCCACGACGGATGCGGTGGCGGCGCTCAATAGCGGATATCACGTCGCGTTTCTGTTCGGGGCGATTTTTGCGGTGGTGGCCGGCGTGCTGGGTGGGTTGATGTTGCGGCCGGGGGTGGCGGGGGGTGCGATGAGCGCGCGCGAGGAAACGTCGGATGCGGTGGAATCGGGTTCGACTTCGAATTCTTCGGCGACTGAGAACTACTGAGTCAGTCGCCGTCATTCGACGTTGGCTTCTTTCGCGATTGCCGACGAATGAGCGGGAGCGGCCAACGGCCGCTCATAGATTTATTGCAGAAATGAATTGTCGCAAAGTCGCTCGCCGAGTCGCCTCATTTCTTCTATTTGCGCTTTTGCCTTGCTTGCATAAACGAGCGTCGCGCCACGACAAAAGGTAAATGGCCAATCATCCGGATGTCGTGCCTCGGAACCTATACCGCACACGCTGTTTTCGAACAGGATGCCCCATTGCCCTTTGGCAAACTGACTCGTCAGGAATGCGTTGTTGTCTTTAATGAACCGACTCAACGACTCATTGCAGATCGCCTGAAAATCATCGACACGCGGACCGATCTGTAGCTCGCCAGCCGGATTGAGCGCGTCCGTCACTTTGATCGCGGCAAGGCCTTTACTCCGGGAAGAGCCGTCGGCCTGAAGTCTGCGGTCCAGTTGTTTGCAGGCCTCGCGGGTTCGGGTAAGAAGCTTTTCCTTCGATTTGACCCGTTTGCACTCGACATAGATCTTCCGGTTTTCGAAGTGAGCGACCAGATCCGCTATGCCCGTCAGATCCACATGACATCCCGCGTGGAGGAATCGTGCAGCGACGGACAGCTCGAAGACGAAATCTCGCGATGGGTCGTTTGCGACATTCCACTGGTAAGCCTGTCCGCCCGCGGCCTTTTTCAACTGCGCGAGAAAGTCTTCCGAATCCGTGTCTCGCAGAGCAGCCTTGATGCGAATCAGGTCCCCCGCTTCCCGCAATGCGTGGACTAATTCATGCAGCGCCTTTTCCTCGTCTGGCGTCTTATTGGACTCGAGATACTTGCCAATAGTGTTGGCGTAGGATGCAAACCGGTTTCCGGGCAAGAAGATTCCCAGGGACCTGAGCCATTCGCACGCATCGTCTAATTTTTGCGCGACCTCGTGGCTACTGCCTGCGACGATCTCGAACGGAAGGAGCTCCAGAGTTCCTGTCATGCCGCGGTGCTCGTCCACTTATTGGCTAGCGACGGCACCCGCCAGGTGTCCAATCCCGTCCGCCGTCTGTACGCCGACGTTCCTGGCCACCACCCCCAACCCGCCCACCACTGTCACGCCCGTATCCGCCACCTCGAACTCCGTTCCCGCGACGGTGACCGTCCCCTTGATATGGTCGCTGCCGGAGAGCGCGCCAAAGAGTATCCGGGCCGCGACAGGCCGCGTCTTGAACTCGGTGACGTGAAGCACGACGGGAGTACCCGACGCCGTGACCGGCACGCCGATCTTTGCCATCTCGGCATGAAAGGAACCGAGAAGATCCGACTTCGCTTCCGCGGAAATATCGAACGGTCCCGTATCGATCTGCAATTCGCTGACGCCGCCGCCAAGAGCCACGGTGGCATCGTGTGCACGCTCGGCGGGGAGAGGGTTCATGGTTGGCGAACCCGCGCACGCGGAGAGAAGGAAAGCGCAGAGAACTGAAAGCGATGCTAAACGCATTTTTTATTTTCCCGATCTGTTGGTTAGATAATTGTTAATCGATAGATGTGTTGTCAGCACGGGTTGCTATTTTTCTATCGCCCGCATTATCTGCTATCGGTCGCTTTGAAGCAGTTCTTTAATTTTTTCATGCCTCTGATTTTCATTGAAAATGCCATGCCTATGCATGGCATCTCACAAGTCATGGCACGTCACACTTCTGTTTTGAATCTATCGTCGACAACGGCCTGAAATGCTCGCCATCCTCATAATTGGTCGACACGTAGCCATCCCGCTTACGGATCTTCATGAAGAACAACGCAGGCGCCAAACCGGGATCGCCACCGCACTCAGGCGAATGCTTTTCGTGAACGCCAACCATGAAATAGCCTGGATGGTCCGATACGTCGAATAACAGGCATTTCGTTTTGTTAGTCGACAAGCGACACGTTCGGGTGATATCAGCGGCCCTATTCGCTGCTGCATCGATTGTCGAGATGGAATGGCCAGCGGCCCATGCACTGGTGCCGATCGACAGGAGGATTGCAGCCACAGCCGCAATTCGCGCTTTCATCCGTTGTCCATTAGCTTTATCGAATGTCATACCGGTCGAGCTCGTGTGCTTTGATGATGCTTTTCAGCGAAGCAAGACGAAAACTAGGATTGTCTTTTTGGCACGAATAGCTCCTTGTTCACCCTTGGCAAGTACGAACAAATTAGAGCCCTTCACAGCCGTTAGCTATAGGATCAGGATGAAACTCGTCGCGTAGATGGCAGCACATCCATCTACGTCACCACCCCATCACTCACACCAACGGAATAAAAATATCCGTCTGCCACTGCTCCAACGGCGTCTCCGGATAAACGCTCAGGTACTGGAAAAACAGCGGATGATCCCGCAATTCCTCGCCACTTGAAGGCAGCCAGTCGCGATAGATCGGATAGATCGTCTCGCCGATGTGGTCGGTCGATCCGGTGTGCCGAACCACCGCGCACCGACCGCCCGGAATCACGAGTTCGCGCACGCCGTCAGTATTCGGCGCGACCGCTTCGTCGATCTCTCCACAAATATCGAAGCGGAATTCCTCCGCCGGCAGCGTATCCGGATTACCGCGCGGGATACCGAAAGTTCTGCTCGACGACACCGGCGACTGTCCGCTTTGCATACGCCAGTCGATGAACTTGCGCACGCTTTCATTGACGAGTCCCGGCGCCCCACGGTGTTCGAGCGCGGCAACGCGCGTCTCAGCGAAATCGACGATTTGCACTTGCATGGTCAGTTTCCTCGAAAGATAGGGAACAACGAAATTCGCACTCCAGACATGCCACTTCGGATGCCGTCGAAACGCGCTCGGCGCCGCGCCGAATACTCGCTTGAACGCGCGACTGAACGCTTCGGGACTGTCGAAGCCCGCGTCGAACGCGGCGTCGAGCACCGAGCACGATGCCTGCGACGCCAGCCGACGGGCCGCGCGACGCAAACGCATCAGTTGCACGTAGCGCGCGACCGGCACGCCGACATAGCCGGCAAACTGTCGATGAAAATGAAACTTCGAGAAGTTTGCGATGCGGCTCAGCGCGTCGATCGACAGATCGCCCTCGAGATTCGCATCGATATAGGCGAGGACGGCATCGAAACGCTTCGCATAGGCGGTAATGGCGTCGGTATTGGCTTGCATGGTCTGGGCTGTGCGAGTTCCGCTATGGTCGCCGAAGTTGGGCCTATCGTACCTAGCCGCGCTTGCTCGATCACCGACCGACATAACCACCGGGTGCGGCGAATTTGCATAAACTTGTCGTCACTCCTGTTCGCCTCGTGAGATTTTCCGCCGATGCCCTCCTCGATCAGCAATTCCCTACTCTGGATCCTCGACGCGTTCGAACGCGATCCGACCTACGTGCGCCGACGGATGTTCGGTAGCGACGCCGCGTATATCGACGGCCTGTTGTGTCTGATTGCCGCCGATCGCGCGAAGCCGTGGAATGGACTGCTGGTGTGCACGTCGCGGGAGCAACACGCGGCGCTCATCGCCGATGTGCCGGCGTTACGGCCGCATCCGGTGCTGGGGAAATGGCTTTATGTGCCGCAGGAGGACCCTGCGTTCGAGGACACGGTCGAGAAAATGACAGCGCTTGTGCTGGCTCGCGATCCGCGAGTGGGTGTCGAGCCGAAGCCGCGCAAACGGCGGAGTAAATCGGTGTTGCCGGAGGATTGACGCGCGGGAGCGGCGCTGCTTCTTTGCCGACTCCCGACGCGGATTTTACGTTGCGATGCGAGGACGAAACAGCGTCGTCCTCGCATCGCAAGCATGCTTTACCGATGACTTATTGCGGCAACGCGTAAGCAATCACGTAGTCGCCGAGCTTCGTGCCGAACGAGCCGTGACCGCCGGCCGCAATCACCACGAACTGACGGCCGTTGACCGAATAGCTCATCGGCGTGGCCTGGCCGCCGGCGGGCAGACGTGCCTGCCACAGCAGTTGGCCGTTATTCACGTCGAAGCCGCGGATGTAGTTATCGGCAGTCGCGCCGATAAACGCCACGCCGCCGGCCGTAACGATCGGACCGCCGAGCATCGGCATCCCCATCCTGAACGGCAACGGAATCGGTGAGCTATCCCGCACTGTGCCGATGCGCTGCTTCCACACGATCTGATTGGTCTTCAGATCGATTGCCGAGATAAAGCCCCAGGCCGGTTGCTTGCACGGCAGACCGAACGGCGACAGGAACGGATTCAGCGTCACGCCGAACGGCACGCCGTATTGCGGCTGAATTCCGGTTTCCGTGCCCGAACCCTTCGCGCCTTCTTCCGGTTGAATCGGATTGCCCGGCCCGCGCGGAATCAGACGCGAAACGAACGGCAGCGCAATCGGATTGGCGATGGCAATCTGACGATCCGTATCGACCGCGATGCCGCCCCACTCGAACATGCCGAGGTTGCCCGGGAAGACCAGCGTGCCCTGCTCCGACGGCGGCGTGAACGTGCCTTCGTAGCGCAGCTTGTGGAACATGATCCGGCACACGAGCTGGTCGTACATCGTGGCGCCCCACATGTCGGCGTCGGTCAGGTCCTTCGACGGCCGGAACGTCAGCCCCGAGAACGGCTGGGTCGGAGAAACGTGATCGCCGGCCGCCGCACCCTGCGGCACCGGACGCTCAGGCGCCGGCACCACCGGTGCACCCGTGCGTCGATCGAGCACGAACAGGTTGCCGGTCTTGGCCGGTGCATACACGACCGGCACGGTATTGCCCTTGACGTCGGTGATGTCCGCGAGCGTCGGCTGCGCGGGCAGGTCCATGTCCCACAGATCGTGGTGGACCGTCTGATAGAACCACGCGAGCTTACCCGTCGATGCGTGCAGCGCCAGCAGGCCGCTCGCGAAACGCTCCTGTTCCGCCGTCCGGTTGCCGCCCCAGATGTCCGGCGTGGTCACGCCCATCGGCAGATAGACGAGGTCGAGCTTCGGATCGTAAGCGGCGGGCGCCCACGAGTTCGGCGACGCGATCGTGAAGTGACCACCAGCAGGCGGATACTGATTCGGATCCTTCGCGCCCGGGTCGAACACCCACTTCAGTTCGCCGGAGCGCACGTCGAAGCCACGAATCACGCCCGACGGTTCGCGCGTCGAGTAGTTGTCCTCGACCGCACCCGCGACGACGATCACGTCGTTCGTGATGATCGGCGGCGAGGTCGGCTCGTACATGCCCGGCGTCGTCACCGGCTGCTGATGCTGGAGGTCGAGGTCGCCTGCGTTGGCGAAGCCCTTGCACAGCTCGCCGGTTTCCGCGTCGAGCGCGTACAGATGGCCGTCGTTGACCGGCAGATAGATGCGGCGCATGCAGGCCCCGGCGGCCGCGGAAGTCAAAGCCGGCGCGGATGCGGGTTGCTGATCCGGCGCGGCAGCCGATGCGGCCGACGCGTTATCCGCCGTCGGCGCGGTAGCGGTAGCGCTCGCCGAAAGATCGACGTACGACACGCCGCGGCACGTCACGTGCTGGAACGACGGGTCCGGCTTCAGCTTCGGATCGAACTTCCACTTCAGCTTGCCGGTCTGCGCATCCAGCGCCCAGAGGATCTGGTGCGGCGAGCACAGGAACAGCGTCTCGCCGATCTTGATCGGCGTAACTTCGTTCGTAATTTCGACGGGATCGTTCGGGCCTTTGTTGTCGCCGGTGCGGAAGGTCCATGCGACCTGCAGATCCTTGACGTTGGCCGTCGTGATCTGGGTCAGCGGCGCATAGCGGGTGCCGGCCTGGGTACGCGCGTAGGCCGGCCAGTCGGCGGCGCTATCGCCGGTTTCCGCGGGGCCTGCCGTCGCGGCGGCAAAGCTGCCGTTGACCGTTTGCGGGTCATGGAAGTGTGCGTAGGTCAGCACGCCCGCCCAGACCGCCAATGCAACGACGAGCGAACCCATACCGAGCTTGCGTGCGCCTTCCATCCGCCAACTGACGAACAGCAAAAGCCACACGCCGAAGATAACCAGCACGCCGGAGCGCGGCGCGAGCGCCCAGAAGTCGGAACCCGACTCCCACAGCGCCCACGCTGCGGTCGCCACCATCACGAGTGCATAAAGCACGAGCGCAGCGGACTTGCGACGATAAAGCAGCCATGTCACTACCGCGAGCACGAGGCCCGTAATCAGGTAGTACCACGACCCGCCTATTGCAATCAGCCATGCTCCACCGATCACCAGATACAACGAGGTGAGCGCGAGAAACACGAGACTGATTGCGCCGATAACCGGGCACCAACCAGGTTGTCTCGACATAATGATCTTCCATCCTTGATAAAGAAACGCGCGTAGGTTAGCAGAACGTGGGCCAGGTCTGCCCTGAGCAATGCAGGCAGCGAATGCGGTGCTGCCGGTCGATGCCACTGGTTATTGCCGCTAGTTATTGCGTGTTGCTGCTGGTGAAGGAATTAGCGAGAAACTGTGGTTTTGCCGCGATACCCCGATGACAGGGCGGATGCGTTGCTGCGAGGGTGAATACGGTTGGCGGGCGAGTTTTTGCCCGTGGTCTGATTGTTTTATTCCGCGGGACTGCGTGTGTCAAGTTTGACCTGACACCGTTGTATGTGGGTCTTTGTTATGAACGGTGAATAAAGTTGTCGTGGGTGTTGAGGTTGACGTCGCTTTTTGTCGCTAGCTGGCTTTGCCCGACTCGCATTTCAAACTAATTCGATCTGCTTGCGTGGTGTGACCCGGTGAGCGGTAGTTGACGCCGCTGACGAGTTCGTCTTTTCTTCGTCGCGGATAGCGGCAGCATTACTACATATCAATGACACAAGTGTTATCACGATGTCGAGTTGAGCCACCTGGCGAGGGCCTGTCAGTAATTTCGTGTTCAAGGCATATGATGCTCTCCAGGAGAACATATGCCTCGCAAACCGAAGACCCCGCCGGCAGACCTGCCGGCGATTCCCGCCGAACTGCTTGAACAGTTCGGCAACGGCCCGATGACGGCCGAAGCCATCAATGCCGCGACGCCGGCGTTGAAGAAGGCCCTGATCGAGCAGGCGCTGGGTGGAGAGATGAACCATCATCTCGGCTACGCGCCCGGCGCTGTCAAGCCCGCCACCGTCACCAACCAGCGCAATGGCACGGGCGCCAAGACGGTCCTAACTGAAGACGGGCCGGTCCGCATCGAGGTGCCACGCGATCGCGACGGCAGCTTCGAACCGTTGCTCATCCCTAAACATGAGCGGCGCTTCACGGGCTTTGACGACAAGATCGTTGCCATGTACGCGCGGGGCATGACCGTACGCGAGATTCAGGGCTTCCTGCTGGAGCAATACGGCACCGAGGTCTCACCCGACTTCATCAGCTCGGTCACCGACGAGGTCATGGCCGAAGTGACCGCATGGCAGGCCCGGCCGCTTGAACCGATGTATCCGGTCGTGTTCTTCGATGCCTTGCGGGTCAAAATCCGCGAAGACGCCGTGGTGCGCAACAAGGCGATCTACCTTGCGCTGGGCATTCTGCCCGACGGCACACGCGATATTCTGGGGCTGTGGATCGAGAGCACCGAAGGCGCGAAGTTCTGGATGAAGGTGTTCAATGACCTCAGGACACGCGGCGTCAACGATATCCTGATCGCCGTAACCGATGGTCTCAAAGGCATGCCCGAGGCACTGTCGGCCGTGTTTCCGGCGACCACATTGCAGACCTGCATCGTTCACCTGATCCGCAACAGCCTGGACTACGCGAGCTGGAAAGACCGCAAGGGGCTGGCGGCAGCGATTCGCCCAATCTACTCCGCTGTCAGCGCTGAAGCGGCTCAGGCACAGCTCGATGAATTTGCCGACGGACCATGGGGACAGAAATTCCCACCGGTCAGCACGGCGTGGCGCAAAGCGTGGGATCGCGTGATTCCGTTCTTCGCCTTTCCGCCGGCAGTTCGCAAAGTTATATACACCACGAACGCCATTGAAAATATCAACTCGCAGCTGCGCAAGATCATCAAAACCCGAGGACACTTCCCAACCGACGAGGCGGCCACGAAACTCATCTGGCTGGCACTGCGCAATATCACAGCCGATTGGGGACGTGCCGCTCATGACTGGAAGGCGGCCATGAACCAGTTCGCCATCCTCTACGAAGACCGATTCACTCGATCAACCGTGTGAATCTCAACCCGCCTTGAACACGGAAATTCTGACACCCCCCTTCATCTCGGCGCCCATCGCGCGCTCGATGAGTCCTTGTTGAATGCCAGCATCAGGTCCTGGACCTCGGTGGGCGTCATCGGGCCTTTGACCAGGTCATCCAGCAGACCTTCCGGCAGGGCAGGCAGCGGCCCTCGGGCCGCTGCCTGAGAAGCGACAGTGCGTTTCTTCTTCATCGGCATATCCATGACTTTTACCTCTCATGATAGGCCTCGCCCACAAAATTACGGATAGGTCCTTCGTAATGGAGCAGAGCACCATCGCCGACGCTCTATCACTTCTACGATATCGGCGACAACGCCAACTTCTTCAAAGCTTCAATCCCCTCCCCCACCCCAACCACCGACCTCTCCCCATCCCTCCACCGAACACTAATCGTCCGATCCCGCTCATCGCGAGCCCCAACCACCACCAGAACCGGCACCCTCATCTCCCTCGCATCGACAATCTTCTTCTCCAACCGCTCCGGCCGCCCATCGAGCACCGCCCTCACCCCCGCATCGTCGAGCGCCCGCAGAACCTCCTCCGCATATCCCACACTCGCATCGCTGATCGAAGCGACGACCACCTGCTCCGGCGCCAGCCAAACCGGCAACCACCCTTCATGATGCTCGAGCAGCATCGCAATGAACCGCTCCATACTGCCGAGCACCGCGTGATGAATCATCACAGGCCGCTCGCGTTCATTACGTGCATTCACGAACTCCGCATCGAGCCGCTCAGGCAAGACGAAGTCGAGTTGGATCGTGCCGCACTGCCAGCTGCGCGCGCGACTATCCGTCAAATGGAATTCAAGTTTCGGGCCATAAAAAGCGCCCTCTCCCGCGAGTACATCGAACGTCAGTCCGGCAGCACGCGCGGCATTCGCCAATGCCTCTTCCGCACGATCCCACGTTTGATCGCTACCGGCACGCGACGCAGGCCGCGTCGCCAGCGCAACCTTGAACGCCGGAAAGCCGAGATCCGCGTACATGTCGCGCAATAGCGCACAGAAGCGCCCCACCTCCGCTTCGATATGCGCAGCCGCGCAAAACACATGCGCATCGTCCTGCACGAACGCGCGCGTGCGCTTCAAACCTTCGAGCGATCCCGACGGTTCATCGCGATGACACGCACCGAACTCGCTATAACGCACCGGCAACTCGCGATACGAACGCACGCGCTGATTGAACACCTGCACATGACACGGACAGCTCATCGGCTTCAGACACAGCACGCGCTCGTCTTCGGCATCGGCGAGCGAATACATCGCAGAACCAAACTTCTCCCAATGGCTGCTCTTTTCCCACAGCGAACGCGCCAGCAATTGCGGCGTGCGAATCTCGCGAAAGCCCGCGCGACGCATACGTGCCCGCACATAATCTTCGAGCACGCGATAAAGCGTCCAGCCGCGCGGGTGCCAGAAGACCATGCCGGCGCCTTCTTCCTGCTGATGGAAAAGATCGAGCTTATTAGCTAGTACACGATGGTCGATGTCGTTCACGGTCATGCTCCGTCGGTTCGAATGTCGCGATTACCACGATGAATGCCGCAAACGGAGAAGCCAGAAACGCCAAAGGCCCCGTCCGTTTCCGGCGGGGCCTTTGGGAGTTTGCCACTGCTGCTGATACTTCCTGCTAGCGCGTGCAATCTCCAGACGACCCGCCTGTGAAGGTGGTCGTCGTGGTGGTGACGGCAGCGAAGAAGAGAGAGTGGAAGTCCATGGAGCAAAATTAAACTATTTCGGCAGGGTGAGTCAATCGCTATCCCGCATCAGCAAACAAACCCTGCCAAACCAGTCCAGTCCGTGCGACTCAGTGACCCGAGAGCAGCACGCTTGCGATAACGCCGGTTGCGACGGCGGCGAGCACGTAATCGCCGTTCACGCCAACCCAGTGATAACCGCGCGGCGGCGCTTCGAGGCCATGGCCGCGCCAATCGTCGACGACGTAGCTTCGGTCGCGATATTCAGCCGGCAGGCGGTCGCCCTTGTGCCAGTCGGCGTGCGGCATCGGGCCGCCCGGACGACGCACGTCGGCGTCGTGCGGGCCTTGACCACGGCCTTGCGGTCCGGGATGTCCGTCGGGGCCCGGACGTTGCGGGCCGTGCGACGGGCGGTCATTGTGATGCTGATCGTCGTGAGGCTGAGCGAAAGCGGTGATCGAGGTGCCCAAAAGAGCAACGATTAGCAACTGCGCGATTGATTTTGATTTCATGGCTACATTTTGGAGAGGAGGGTTGGAAATGAAGCTTCTCTGTTCGATTAGCGCTATGTTCAAGGCATCCCGAAAGATGCCAGGGACAAGGAATGATTGCACGAAAACACCAGATGCGAAAGCGGAGCATGTTCAAGCTTACGACACAATCAGTCTTGAACGCGACAGGAGCTGTTTCATCACAATATGAAATTATCGCCCGCATCGATTTGTTAACCTACGCAAACGGGGCATAAGGTTTTATCCCAAAAAATCACCCCTGCAGAGCCGAGTCGCATTTGCAATGCACGACGAAATACTGATACACGATGGCCGCTGCAAACGCGCAGGCAAGAAACGCCAAAGGCCTCGATCACTTTTATCCGCGATCTTTTGGGATTTGTCACAACTGCTCTGCTTGCGTGCCTCCGGCCAGTACGCGCAAACGCCAGACGACCCACACATGAAGGTGGCCGTCATAGCGGTCAAGGCAGAATGAAGAAGATTGAGGCAGAAGGTGAACTATTTCGGTGGAGCGAATCATTCGCTCCTAATTTTTAGAATTCGCCTCAGTTCGTCGAGGAATGAAGTCGTCGTGTACCCCCACAACTCAGGACCAAACTGAGAGCCATACGCTTGTTCGAATGCTTCATCGAGATTGCCGGCGTGCTCTTTCTCGAAGTGCTCGATTTCAACAAGAATGTTCTTCACGCTCTCTCGCGAGCTGTCTTTCTTATAGCAGCTCACGATCGCTTCGATGGTGCTGCCCCAGTACGAACAATCCTCGTTGAGATATACACCAAAGAGTTGATTAAGTTCAGGATATAGCGGATTTTCGTCCATGCCCGCCTCACAAATCAATAAATGCTGTCAATATGTAATACGGCATACCATTGTATCTTTCGCCCCTAAGTATTACCAAAACCTTATTTCCTTCGACAAGCTCATCTGTTTTCCTCACCACCCCGTAGCCCACATCTCCAGACACATGCTTTGTTAAGCGTAACGGAACATTCATTGATGACGATCGTGCCCACGTTCGAACGCGGGCAGCCTCGGCAATCAAGACCTCCGAAATGGCGTTCTCGGCTGTCTTCTGGTCTTTAAATAACGTCGCAGCTCTTATCCATGGCTCGTCTTTCAGTCTTTGCCGCAACCAGGCCTCGTCTTTTCCTACATGCTTCAGAAGCGTGACCACCAATCCCGTGAAGCGTCTTCGCTTCATGCATGTTTAACTTGACCTCGCCGGCCGCGATACGAGACACGCGAGCGGCCTTGATCGATCCTGCGAACCCGAAGGGAACGGCAATATCGAGAGAAAGGCCGATATTGTTCGCCATCGCGGGACTGATTTTCATCGCCTCCGCTAGCTTCGTTGTCCCTTTCTGCGTCAGCGTAAAAGTATCGTGCCCAGTCCACATCTGCCGCAAGCCAGACCCAGCGGTGTCCGAACCATGTACTCCGAACAGGATACATCCGGCCTTGCTTGCCATTGTGGGATCCGGGAGCGCGCAAAGCGCGGCCGCCCCCACCATTTCCAGTACGCCACCGACGATTTGCAGTCCACCCCATAGACGGTTAGATAGCGTTTCGCTTTCACTGATCGATTGCCTTGAAAGCACTGCAGCCAGTTGGGCAGAACTTAGTACGACACGAACACCATCTTCATTATTAACTTGGGACATCCAGAAATCCTCATTGATCTTCTCGGGATTTCAGGCTATCAAGCACCTCCGACACCTAACATAGGCCGTGGCTGAATTCGCTAGACTTGTGCGCCGAGGGTTCGGCGTACGAATAGGTCACCGAGTGCGCATGTTCAACGATACGCGCCGACCGACGACCCCATACGCAGTCGCGCAATAAACGCTACGATGTACCTCTACCCCAAAGCCCGCGCCATCGCCGGCACGCACCGCAAACCGACTCATCGAGCATACGACCTTGACTCTCCACATCCGCCCCACCACCACCTCCGACGCCGCCCTGATCCTGCGCTTCATCACCGAACTCGCGGTCTATGAAAAAGCCGAGCACGAAGTCGTCGCCACCGTGAAAGACATCGAAAAAAGCCTGTTTTCCACGGGCTCGCCGACGAAGGCGCTGATCTGCGAAATGAACGACGAGCCCATCGGTTTCTGCGTCTATTTCTTTTCGTATTCGACGTGGCTCGGCAAGCAGGGGCTTTATCTGGAAGATCTGTACGTGTCGCCCGCCTCGCGCGGCAGCGGCGCGGGCAAACAGATGCTGCGCCGGCTCGCGCAGATCGCCTGCGAGACCGGCTGCGGCCGCTTCGAATGGAGCGTGCTCGACTGGAACGAGCCCGCCATCGGCTTCTACAAATCGCTCGGCGCGGAGCCGCAGAGCGAATGGGTGCGCTACCGTCTTGCGGGGGATGCGCTGACGGCATTCGCCGAGGGCAAAGCTGAAGGCAGCATCGAACGCAATCCCTAAGCCGCGTGCCCGGCATCGCTACTGACTGAACACCGGGTCCATCGTGATACGCGCGTTGTTTGTCTGCGGCAAGAACCGTCTGCGTAGTCCGACGGCAGAGCAGCTATTCGCCACGTGGCCCGGCGTCGAAACCGATTCGGCGGGTCTCTCCGTCGATGCCGACGTGCCGCTCTCGCCCGAACAGTTGCGCTGGGCCGACATCGTCTTCGTGATGGAAAAGGCGCATCCCGCGCGACTCGCCGCGAAATTTCGCGCGTGCCTGAACGGCAAGAAAGTGGTGTGCCTCGGCATCCCCGACAACTACGCGTTCATGCAGCCCGAACTCGTCGCGTTGCTCGAACAGAAGGCGGGGAAATTTCTGCGCTCGTAATAGGCCACCTACGCGGCTTAGGCGCCTTGGTCGACATCACATCGACGAACCGCCTGCCGGCTCACTCCGATTGCGCGGACGCGGCATTCGCCGCCGCCACCTCGAACGCATCGCCCGTCGCGAAGAAGGTGCCGCCCGCCACGTAGTGGCATGTCCGCAGGTCGGGATCGTCGCCGAAATGCCAGCGGTTGTGCGAATACACGCGACTGTCCGCATACGCGGCGACCACTTCGCCGATGATCAGATCGTGCCGCTGACTATCGTCCGGAATCACCTTGCATTCCATCCACGTGATGCAGCCGGCCAGCATCGGCACGTCGATTTTTTGCGCGCGGAAAGTCTCGAGATCGAACGCGGAGAACTTGTCGAGCTCGGTGCCCGCATGCGTGCCGACCGCGAGCGTTTGTGCGGCGAAACCACGGCTCGGCAGTTGCAGCCCGAACACGCCGCTCGCTTCGATCAGGCGACGCGTCAACGTGCGGCTGTCCACCACGACCACCACCTTCGGCGGATTGAAATCGAGCGGCATCGCCCACGAAGCGGCCATCACGTTCGAGCGGCCAGCGTGCGCGCTGGTGATGATCGTGACCGGCCCATGATTGAGCAATTGCGTCGCGCGCGACAGTTCGACGGGTTCTCGAATGACGTTCATAGCTGGGAGTTTCGCGTCGGAAGGGATGACGCGATTGTAGCGGGCGGGGAAAGAAAGGACGGCGGACGATGGGACTTGACTTGACTCGGCACGAGCGACGCACCGCACCGCGTAGCGACAGCGCGCAATTACCGCGGCCCGTCTCGCGCACTGCCGAGGATTTACGGGCGGCAACCCGCAAGCCGCCGCCCGTCGGCATCAGGCAACCGTCAGTGCGGCGCCTTGCCGTTCGGCAGCGCGTCGAGCGGTTTGTGCTGCTCTTCGCCGAGGCCCGGGAAGAACGCGTTCCACGCGGCGCGCACGCCTTCGGCCGCGGTGGCTTCGGCGCTGATCGATTCGGCCGCGCCGTCTTCGGCTTTCGATGGATCGGCGGACAGTCCGCGCCAGTGCGTGAAGATGAGCAGCGGTTTTTCGGTCCACACGCCATCGCCAAACTTCGCGAACGCCGTCTCCCCGCTCGCCAGTTGCACCTCGTACCAGCCTTCGCGCACGGGTGTGTGGATGGCAAGCTCAAACCACGGGGTCGGTTCGATTTCCTTCATGTCGTCTCCGGTCGAATAAATCGTCATCGATAATCGTATTCAAGGCATTCTTCGTGCCGACGCCGGCATCGCGCCAGCGACGCGGCGGCGCACCGTCTGTCGCGCGATCACACGGCGCGGCGAGCCGGCAACAGCAGCTTATGCGGGCAAAACGGGGGCTTCGTCCCTGCGAATTACCGCGCATAGGCGACACGATAGCGCGACACGAGCCACGCGGACAGTCGTAAAAATT
The DNA here is from genome assembly GCF_012927125.1 of Paraburkholderia antibiotica. GTDB lineage: Bacteria > Pseudomonadota > Gammaproteobacteria > Burkholderiales > Burkholderiaceae > Paraburkholderia > Paraburkholderia antibiotica. Next base: position 44,391 of record NZ_JABBFZ010000024.1, on the reverse strand, counting down.
ACACGCTTGAAGTGGTAGGCGGGGAGGCTCGTCGGACGGGCTTTGCGGTGGACTTTTGGGTAGGCTGTTCACCCTCCATCTCCCGCACCAACTCCGCCAGCACCTCGACCGCCGGCCCCAGGCGCTCCGCAGCCGTATTGCCATACCCGATCACCAGCCCATTGAGCGCGTTCGACGCATCCATCGCGAACCCCGACAGCGCCCGCGGACTGAGCCCCCGCGTCTGCGCCCGCGCCGCGAGCTCGCGGTCGTCGATCGACGCCGGCAGCCGCACCGCCAGATGCATCCCACAATCGCCGCCCAGAATCGGCTCGGTCGCGAAATGCCGGGCCAGCGCATCGCGCAATGCCTGCTGGCGCTCGCGATAGAGACGCCGCATCCGCCCCAGATGCCGCCCAAACTCGCCGCTTTCGATGAAATGCGCGAGCGCCAGCTGCTCCAGCCGATGCCCGCCGCGCAGCATTTCCCGCAGCGCAGCCGCCGTCTGCGCGACGATGCTGCGCGGCAGCACGACGAAGCCGATACGCAGCGCCGGAAACATCGTCTTGCTGAACGAGCCGACGTACAGCACCGGCGCATCGTCGACGAGTCCCTGCATGCTCGCGATCGGCTCGCCGGTGTGGCGAACCTCGCCGTCGTAATCGTCCTCGATCAGCCATGCGCCGCAGCGTCGCGCGTGCGCAATCAGCGCGAGCCGGCGCGCGACCGACAACACCGCGCCGGTCGGATACTGATGCGCGGGCGACGTGTAGATCAGCTTCGGCGCATGCGTGCGCCACGCGTGGTCGGGCGCGGCCATGCCTTCGGCGTCGACCGGCACCGGCAGCGTGCGCAGGTCGCCCGCGTTGAACGCGGCCTTCGCGCCGCGATAGCCGGGGTCCTCGACCCACGCGATATCGCCCGGATTCGTGAAGAGCCGCACGCACAGATTCAGCGCCTCCTGCGCGCCCTCGGTGATCACGACCTGCGAGCCGTCGCAGCGCACGCCGCGCGCCATCCGCAGATGCGCGGCGATCGCGTCGCGCAGCGCCGCTTCGCCGGCCGGCGCGCCGTAGCCGAGCGCCTGCGGCAACGCGCGCTCCATCGCCCGTTCGAGTGCGCGCCGCCACGCGGCGAGCGGAAAACGGTCGAGCGCGGGCGTGCCGGGCGTCAGCGCGTGCGCATTGTCGGCGCCCTGGTGCGACGCGGCGAACTGGCCGACGCGCGCCGCGTAGGCCACCTCCGGCACGACGATCGATGCCACCGCCGGCTCGCCGCGCGCGGCCGGGCTCGACAGCGGGCTCACGCGCGTGCCTTTGCGGTCGGCGATCACGTAGCCGACCGCGGCCAGATGTTCGTACGCGATCACGACCGTGTTGCGCGACACGCCCATCTCCGTCGCGAGCAGCCGCGACGACGGCAGCAACGACCCGGCCGGCAGCCGTCCCGCGAGAATCGCCTGCTGCAGACGTTCGATCAGTTGCTTTTGCAGCGGCACGGGCCGCGCGGCGACGTTCGAAGCCGCAGCGGTCGTGGCGGTTGCAGCGGTTGCGGCAGCGTCCGCACGGACGAGCGGTCCAATGATCTCGATCATGGCGACTGGACCTATCGAATAGGCGTTTGATGGATCTTTTTAACATACCACGTTTGCCGTATCGTTCCAGTCAAGCTCGTAGCCTCATTGCCCGCATCGACCGACAGGAGAACAGACATGGAACCGAGACAAAACGCGTACGGCCAGCCGATCGGCGCGCCCGTGCCCGACTGGCACGGCGCGCAGGCGCCGGGCCGCGAACCCCTGACGGGCCGCTATTGCCGGCTTGAAGCGGTCGACGTCGAGCGCCACGCCGAGGCGTTGTTCGACGCGTACCGCTCGGCCGCCGATGCCCGCGACTGGACCTATCTGACGGTCGGACCGTTCGACAGCCTCGCCGCCTATCGCGAGCATCTGACGCGGATGGCGGCGTCGAAAGATCCGCTGCATCACACGGTGATCGACCTCGCGACCGGCAAGCCGGTCGGCACGCTCGCGCTGATGCGGATCGATCCGGCCAACGGTGTGATCGAAGTCGGCCACGTCACGTATTCGCCGCTGCTCAAGCGCACGCGCATCGCGACCGAGGCGATGTTCCTGCTGATGAGCGAAGTGTTCGACAAGCTCGGGTATCGGCGCTTCGAATGGAAATGCGATTCGCTAAACGAGCCGTCGCGGCGGGCCGCGTTGCGCTATGGCTTCACGTTCGAAGGAATCTTCCGGCAGGCGATCGTGTATCGCGAGCGTAATCGCGACACCGCGTGGTTTTCGATCATCGACGGCGAATGGCCGGCGCTGCGCGAGTGCTACGCGCAGTGGCTCGACGCGCGCAATTTCGATGCGCAAGGGCAGCAGGCGGAGCGGTTGGCCGATCTGATCGCGCGGCGCAGGGCACAGAGTTGACCGGGCGATAAGGGCGCGTGGATCGCGCTTCTTCAACGAGCGCGCCGCCGGTACTACAGACGCGGCGCGCTTTCAACAGACTGGGCTACCTTAATCAAACGTCATCCGCTATCAAAAAGCGTCAGCCGTCGCCGGTCATACGATCATTCGCTTACCGCTATGCGTTGTATGACGTTGCTCGCTGTATTCACGCGCCCACGGCGCGAAAAGGCTCCACACCATTTCTCGCGTGCGCATGGCCTGCCGTCGACATAACGGCTCCGCTCCAGGTCGAAATAACACGCCTGAGCTAGGCGGCTAAAGAGTCAGCCGATGGCTGACATGCGTTGGCGGCAACAGCACAAAAGAGTTCAATAACTCACGATCGCGAATTCGCTGGTTGTTGATTTTTTCTAATAGCCTATTTATCCAGAAAAAACGACGTGAAAATATCTCGATATGGATTATCGAATTAAAAAATTATCCATTTAGCATATACAGCGCGTCTTTCTTATTAAGACAGGTTAAACGATGTTATCTTTGGAGGAGTCCTTTAAACTCACAAGCGCTTCAAGAACTGCTCCGTCCAATCAGCATGCGACACTCATTTACTCGCCACTGAATGGTAACCGCAGCACGCTCGCGATGCCCGTCTGAAAACCAGGTATCAGAATGATCGCCAAAGATCCCGCTATTCATATTCTCGATCGGTATGCCGACGTTGCGCCATTTATTGCAACGGTCAGTCGAGCCGCAGACAGCGACAGGCACGCTCTCGGATTTCTTCCGTCGGGCATGCTCAAAAACTTCGCTCTAAAAGACCAACTTCTTGTTGCCGTTGAACGCAATGGTGACGATCTCTCATACGCCGGGCATCTATTATTCGAAGCAAGACACCCGAAGGGTCGCGTACTGCAGGTATTCGTTGATCCCTCGTTCAGAAAGCGACAAGTTGCGACCTTACTGCTAAATCATCTCAAACGATATCTGACAGACCACGCTTTCATCTCGATCTACGCGAGAGTTGCAGAAGATCTGATTGCAGCAAATCGATTCTGGGAGGCGCAGCAATTTTATATTCAAAGTATCACTCGAGGAGGCGACACAAAAAACCGAACAATTTTTATCCGTAGCCATGAACTTGATACGCCACAGCTATTTGCGACGAGCGGCTTCAATATCGCCGACCCACTCGGTTTGAATTCGAATTACTCATCCGAAATTCCACTATTTCTGCTGGATCTGAACGTATTGTTCGATCTCGGCCCGCGGAGGCGCCGAAACGAAGAAATTCTGGATCTTTTCAGAATGGAGAGAGCAGGCTCCTGTCGACTCGCGCTCAGTACAGAAATCACAGCGGAGCTCACCCGCACAGCAAGCGTCGGTGTGACCGACCCCATGCAAAGCTACGCACGTATTTTTCCTTCCTTCGCACCGATTGAAGCAGAATGGAAGGTACTAGCACCAGAGCTCGCGTCTATCGTATTTCCAGAACGACATCGAACCGGTACGCTCAGAAATAACGATGTATCCGACTTGCGGCATCTATCTACTGCCATTCAACATAGGCTGACTGGCCTGATCACGAACGACAGTTCGATACTTGATGCAGCAGCCAGACTCTACGAAAAATATGGCATCCATGCTATTTCGCCCCGTGCATTCAAAGACCTGAATACCGAAGTCGCTAAAGAAGAGGTATTCGAAACCGGTACGAACGATCCGCTTTCGATCATACCTGTCAGCCACGACGATGAGATCGAAGTCCGTAACCTTTTATCGCGCCTCGGCATTTCGGATGCCGCTATCGTCGCCGAATGGGCAGGTATTGATTCGAACGAACGCGTCTGCAATCGGTATAGCGTCTGGTCGCAAAACGTTCTGACCGGATACCTGGCCTGGCCCAAAACCATGCAGCCGAACAATCTTGTCGCACATGTGGCTGTAGATGAAAAACAACCCGGCTCAAGCAATGCGGTGCGCCTGCTGCTTGGCCACCTTATCGACCAAGCCGCAACAGGACATACCTCGCAGATCAGACTGGTTTTTCCGCCGGAACAAGCACTCATACGTGAACTCGCTTCAGCACTCGGCTTTGCTGGCCTTGAAGATCAGACGTCGCTCACCAAGCTGGCCTTGCGCGGCATCGTGACAGTATCGAACTGGGCTCAGCGCATGGACGAGATTTTTCTGGCTAGCCGGATGCGTCTTCCCGATATGCCTCCCGCGTACCTGAGCGTCGACCAGCAGATTCGCTTCATCAGACCTGACGGAAACGTAGGTCATATCTCGTTAATGTCGCTGGAAACTTCGCTTTCGCCGACACTCTTCTGCTTACCCGGCCGACCTGCAATCGTTACGCCTCTGCAACGTGTTTTCGCAGAGCATCTTTTAGCGCACTCACCACAAAAAAGCCTTTTACCTCACGCGCGAGCCAAACTTTACAAAGAGCGGCACTATCTCAGCAGCCCGAACACGCTCAAGCGATTTAGGCGTGGTAACCTCATTCTCTTTTACGAGTCTGAGAAAAATCGCGGTCAAGGTGCGATTGTCGCCATCGCACGCGTACAGCATGCGTACCTCAAATCTCAGGAAGCCATGGAGAATACCGATCTCGATCCATCGGTTTTAGACTCCGCTGGACTCGAGGCAATCGGCCGATCTCTCGTAAAAACCGTTGCGGCATTCGATAACATTGTTTATTTTGAACGCCCAGTGCCTCGCTCAACTCTCCAACGACTGGGTTGCGGCAGTCCGACCGACCTTCTCACAACCCGTGCAATTGATGACATACAGCTTCAAGGAATCCTCGCGGAGGGATTTACCGATGGAACATCCCGAACACGTGCTGATCTCACTTGAAGAACGGCACGCGGAAAACATACTTGCGGGCACCAAACACGTAGAACTTCGGCGGCGAGCCATGAACGTAAAAGCTGGAACTGTCGTCTGGATCTACGTCAAACTGCCCGTAGGTCAAGTGATTGGCTATGCACGAGTGAGTGAAGCGCATTCTCTTGCGCCTTCTACTTTATGGCGGCGGTTCGCTAACGTATGCGGTATTACGCGGCGAGAGTTCTTTCAATACTTCGATGGCGTAGCCAAGGGGTTTGCGTTGAGTCTGCACGAACCGCGACGCCTGGCGGGCTCGATTTCACTAACCGAGTTGCGGCAAGCATCTGCGGGTTTTCAGCCTCCGCAGTTTTTTACCCGGATTGCCCTAGGCAGCCCCCTGCTGCAGGCCATCGAAAGCAAGCGCGCGTAAACGAAAATCGTAAGATTTTCCTCACGCCAACTCCAGAAACCTCTGCAAACATGGGTTCCGGTTCGCCGCCGACCACGCGAGCACCTGCTCGATCGTCGGTGCGTCGGCGAGCGGCCGGAACACCACACCCGCCAGTTGCGCCTTGCGCATCGACGACGGCACCAGCGCCACCCCCACCCCTTCATCGACGAGACTCAGCACCGTCTGCTGCAACTGCACCTCGAAGCGGATGTCGGGCTCGAAGCCACCCGAGCGGCAATGTTCGAGGATCGTCGCGCGCAGGCTCGGCGCGACTTCCTCCGACGCCAGCACGAACGGCTCGCCCGCCAGTTGCGCGATCTTCAGGCGCCGCGCCCGCGCGCGCGGATGGCCGCGCGACAGCGCAACGCACAACGGCTCGCTCAACACCGTGCGCGTTTCGAGCCCTTTGTCGCGCACGTTCGGAAACATGATCGCCGCATCGATGTGGCCGGCCAGCACCTGCGCGGCCAGATCGTTCGACACCACCTCGCGCAACTTCAGCTCGACCTCCGGATAGGCCGCGCCGAACACGCGCGCGTAGCCAGGCACCACGCTGTACGCGGAGCACATCGTGAAGCCGATTTCGAGCTTGCCGGCCTCACCGTGCGCGGCCGCCCGCGCATTACTGACCGCCTGTTCGAGCGACGCCAGCAGCGCTTTCGCATCGGCATAGAAGCGCTCGCCCGCCGCGGTCAACGTCACGCTGCGCGGACTACGCTTGATCAACGTAACGCCGAGGCTCGCCTCCAGCGCCGCGAGCTGCCGGCTCAGCGGTGGCTGCGACAGATTCAGCCGTGCCGCCGCCCGGCCGAAATGGCGCGTTTCGGCAAGGGTCACGAAGTAGCGCAGCGGTTTCACATCGATCACGACGCCCTCCGGAATTGACGATGCAAAAAAGGTATTGTCGAACCCTCAAGACAGTATTGGATTGTATCAACGCAATTCGCTACGCTGGCGGGTCCCCGGCTCCGCCCCGTTCCTCGCGCGCCCGCGCCAGCTCTTTGTATCGATGTTAGCGACCCTCGAAATCCTGCTTCCCGTTTTCGGCCTCATTTTTGCGGGCTTCGCGTGCCGTCGGCGCGGTGTGCTCGGCCCGAACTCCGCCTCCGAACTGAACCGCTTCGTGGTCTGGCTCGCGTTGCCTGCGCTGCTGTTCGACACGATGGCGCACGCGACCTGGCATCAGCTCTATCAACCGGCCTTCGTCGCGACGTTTTCGATCGCCTGCATCGCGGTGTTCGCGCTGATCCTCGCGCTGCGTCTCGTCAACGGCCGGCATCTGGCCGACGCGAGCGTCGACGCGATCGCGGCGTCGTATCCGAACACCGGCTACATTGGCTTTCCGCTCGGCGTGATCGCGTTCGGTCAGGCGAGCCTCACCCCGACCACGATTGCGACGATCCTCGTCGCCTGCGTACTGTTCGCGGTCGCGATCGTGCTGATCGAGATCGGCCTGCAAACCGAACGCACGCCGCACAAGCTCGGCCTCAAGGTGCTGCGCTCGCTCGCGCGCAATCCGCTGATCGTGTCGCCGCTCGCGGGCGTCGCGGTCGCGAGTCTGCATGTCACGCTGCCCGCTAGCGCCGAGACGTTCCTGAAGCTGCTGGCCGGCGCGGCGAGCCCGTGCGCGCTGGTAAGCCTCGGCCTGTTCCTCGCCGAGAAGCGGCCGAGCAATGCCGATAAGAGTGACGTGAACGACGCAAGCAACACGAACGACGAGCGCGGCGCGGGCGGCATCGCATTGCTGCTCACCGGCGTCAAGCTGATCGTGCAGCCGGCGCTGACCTGGTGGCTCGCGTCGCGCGTATTCGGGCTCGCGCCGTCGCTGGTCGAAATGGCCGTGGTGCTCGCCGCGCTGCCGACCGGCACCGGTCCGTTCATGCTCGCGGAGTTCTACCGGCGCGAGGCACACGTCACGTCGCGCACGATTTTGCTGTCGACGGTGGGATCGATCGTGACGTTGTCGTTGCTGCTGATGTTGATGGGGCATCGCACGTAGTGCCGTAGTGCCAGTGCGTCGGCGTGCGCGCGTAGACTAGGGGCCTTCGCTGCGCGACGCGGCACGACATCAACGGGAACGACCCACGATGAAAGCGATCCAGTTCAAATCCTTCGGCGCCCCCACGGTCCTCGACTACGTCGATCTGCCGACGCCCCAAGCCGACGCCGACCACGCGGTCGTGCGCGTGATGGCCGCGTCGGTCAATCCGAGCGACGTCAAGAACGTGGCCGGCCATTTCGAGCACACGGTGCTGCCGCGCACGCCGGGTCGCGACTTCAGCGGCGTCGTCAGCGAAGGTCCGGCTGCCTGGCTCGGCGCCGAGGTCTGGGGCACCGGCGGCGACATCGGCTTCACGCGCGACGGCAGCCACGCCGAATTCATCCAGATTCCACTCGCAGCGCTGTCGCGCAAGCCCGCTGCGCTGAGCCACCTCGAGGCGGCGGCGATCGGCGTGAACTTCGTGGTCGCGTGGCTCGGCACCGTCGACTATGCGCAGTTGCGCGCCAGCGAAACAATCGCGGTGCTCGGCGCGGGCGGCGGTGTCGGTGGCGCGGTCGTGCAGATCGCCAAAGCACGCGGCGCGCGCGTGATCGCGGTGGACCGCCGCCCGCTCGATCCGGCGACGCCGGCCGGCCGCCTGATCGACGCCTACGTGCCGCTCGACGAACACGCCGCCGAGCGGCTGCGTGAGCTGACGCAAGGCGTGGGCGCGGAAGTCGTCTACGACACGGTCGGCGGCGTCGCATTCGAAACCGCGCTGGGTCTCGCGAAACGGCGCGGCCGCGTGCTCGAAATCAGCGCGACCGGCAAACGCCGCGTCGATTTCGATCTGATCGACTTCTATCACAACGAGACCCAATTGCTCGGCGTCGACAGCGCGAAGCTCGGCGTCGCGGAATCGGCACCGCTGATGAGCGCGCTCGTCGAAGGCTTCGACAGCGGCAAGCTGAGCGCACCGGCGATCGCGCAGGAATTCGCGCTCGCCGGCGCGCGCGAAGCGTATGAGGCGGTGGCCGCCGGCACACGCGGACGCGTGGTGATTCGCATGGAATAATCGAGGGCACCGGGCTCCTTCTCGCACCGCCCGGCAACGACAAGAAAAGCATCGCCCCGGAGAATCAGATGTCTGAAGAATACGAAGTGCATGGTCCACACGACCATGCGGTCGAGCATGCCGGCCACGCCGCGCATCACGACGCCGATCCGTTCGCGAGCCGCATGGCCGTGATGACCGCGATCCTCGCGACGATCGGCGCACTGTGCGCGTACCAGAGTGGCAACAGCGAAAATCTCGCGCTGTTCTACAAGAACGAGGCCGCGATCAAGAAGACCGAGGCGTCGAACCAGTGGTCCTACTACCAGGCGAAGGGCGAGAAGGAAAATCTCGCCGAACTCGGCGCGGCATTGTCGGCGCCGAACAGCGACGCGCACGCGAAATTCGTCGCCGACGTCGAGAAATACAAGCAGCAGAAAGAGCCGATCCGCGCGAACGCCGAAGCGATCGAAAAACAGGTCGTCGCCGCCGACACGCGCAGCGAAGCACTGCTGCACGGCCACCATCGCTGGGCCCAGGCGACGCTGCTGATCCAGGTCGCGATTGCGCTGTGTGCAATCACGCTGCTCACGCGCAAAAACTGGCTGCGCAACGTGTCGTTTTGCGTCGCAGCGGCAGGCGTGCTGACCGCGGGCGCGGCGTTTTTCGGGCTATAACGGCGGCGCGCACGTTTTCGCATCTGTCTTTCGAGGACCCCCTCGCGTGGTCCCGCTGTTCCAGTCAAGGAGTGTATTCATGGTCGACGGTGCCGCCGTTCTCGGCGTTCTCTCCGTGTATATCGCCGGCGTGGTGAGCCCCGGCCCGAACTTCGTCGCGGTCGCGCACAAGGCCGCGTCGGCGACGCGCATCGAGGCGCTCGCGATGGTCGCCGGCATCGTGCTCGTCAATCTGTTCTGGGCGAGCTGCGCGATTCTCGGCGTCGGCATCGTATTCGCCGCGTTTCCGTGGCTCGCGCTGGTGGTCAGGATCGTCGGTGCGTGTTATCTGCTGTGGTTCGGCGGGCGGCTGATCTTCAATGCGTCGGCGGCACGGCAGGCGGTGCTGAGCAAGGCACCGTCAGGCGGCTTTCGCCAGGCGTTCGCGCAGGGCTTCGCGACCAACATCGCGAATCCGAAATCGATGGCGTTCTTTGCCGCGGTGTTTTCGTCGGCGATGCCCGCGCATGTGAGCGCCGGCACGTTTGCGGCGATGCTCGGCATGGTGTTCGTCGTCGCGAGCAGTTGGTATGGGTTCGTCGCGCTGGCGTTGTCGCATGCGCGGATCGCGGCCGCGTATCGAGGCAGCAAGGCGTGGGTGGATCGCGTGTGCGGCGGCCTGATCGTGGCGCTGGGCGTGCGGCAGTTGATTCGCTGAGCGGCTGCGGGTTGCCGCGTGCGCGGCCAGCGTTAGTGCGCGAGCACGCGCGCACGCTCCAGCAACAACGCTTTCTCGCGCGCATTGCGCGTCATCGCCGCGGCGCGCTCGAATTCGGCGCGCGCTTCGTCGACGCGACCCAGCTTGACCAGCAGATCGCCGCGCACGCTCGGCAGCCAGTGATAATTCGCGAGCGCCGCATCGGCCGCGAGCGCATCGACGATCTCGAGCCCCGCCGCCGGTCCGAACGCCATCCCCACCGCCACCGCGCGATTCAACTCGACCACCGGCGACGGCGCGACCTGCGCCAACGCATCGTAGAGCGCGACGATCTGCGCCCAGTCGGTATCCTCGGCGCGGCGTGCGCGCGCATGGCACGCGGCGAGCGCCGCCTGCAACGCATACGGACCGCTCGCGCCGCCGAGCGCATGCGCGCTGTCCAGCGCCGCGAGGCCGCGACGAATCAGCAGCGGGTCCCAGCGACTGCGGTCCTGATCGAGCAGCAACACCGGACGCCCCTGCGCATCGACGCGCGCATGCGTACGCGACGCCTGAATCTCCATCAACGCGACGAGCCCATGCACCTCGCTTTCGTCGGGCACGAGTCCGCCGAGCACGCGCCCGAGCCGCAGCGCCTCTTCGCAGAGCGACGGCCGCATCCAGTCGTCGCCGGCCGTCGCCGAATAACCTTCGTTGAAAATCAGGTAGATCACCTGCAGCACCGACGCAAGCCGCGCCGCGCGCGCGTCCGCCTGCGGCACCTCGAACGGCACGCGCGCCGCCGACAGCGTGCGCTTCGCGCGCACGATCCGCTGCGCGATGGTCGGCTCGGGCACCAGAAACGCGCGGGCGATTTCGTCGGTGGTGAGGCCACCGAGCAGGCGCAACGTCAGCGCGACGCGCGCATCGGTCGAGAGCACCGGATGGCACGCGGTGAAGATCAGCCGCAGCAGATCGTCGCCGATGTCGTCGGCGCGCGCGGCATCGAGCGCATCGACGAAATCCGGCACCAGATGCGCCTCGATCGCGTCGAGATCGTGACCGAGTTCTTCGCGCTTGCGCGCATGCAACGCCTCCTGGCGCAGGCGATCGAGCGCGCGGTTTTTCGCGGTCGTCATCAGCCATGCTCCCGGATTGTCGGGCACGCCGGCCTCCGGCCAATGTTCGAGCGCGGCCACCAGCGCATCCTGCGCGAGCTCCTCGGCGAGCCCCACGTCGCGCACGACCCGCGCGACATGGGCGATGACCTTCGCGGCTTCGATCCGCCAGACAGCCTCGATCGCACGATGGGTGGCCTGCGTCGTCACGGCCTCAACCCGCGGCCGCCGGATTCGCGTTCGGATCCATATAGACGAGCTCCCAGATATGGCCGTCGAGATCCTCGAACGCGTGCCCGTACATGAAGCCGTGGTCCTGCGGCGCGCGCGGCGCGGCACCGCCGGCGGCGAGCGCTTTCGCGACCAGCGAGTCGACCTCCGCGCGGCTCTCGCACGACAGGCACACCAGCACTTCAGTGCTCTCCTTCGCGTTCGCGACCGGCTTCGCCGTGAAGGTCTGGAACATGTCCTTCACGAGCAGCATCGCGTAGATGTTCTCGCCGACGATCAGGCTCACCGCGCGGTCGTTGCTGAAACGCGGCTCGAAATCGAAGCCGAGCGCGCTAAAAAAAACCTTCGACCGCTCGACGTTCTCGACCGGCAGATTCACGTAGATCTGTTTATGCATGATGACGTCCGTTGTTCGTTAGTCGCTAGTCGTTGCGGGTTGCGCCGCAAGCTCAGCGGCGATCCTCGTCGATTTTGCGAAAGCGCTCGATCTCCGGCCCCGGCTCGAAGTCTTCGAGTTCGAATAGCTGGCGCACTTCGATTTCGCCGTCGGCGTTCTCGCCGAACGGCGCCGGGAAACGTCGCGCCCATTCCATCGCTTCGTCGCGCGAACGCACCTGAATCAGCGTGTAGCCGGCGATCAACTCCTTGGTTTCCGCGAACGGTCCGTCGATCACGCTGCGCTTGCCGCCGCTGTAGCGCACGCGCCAGCCTTTCGAGGTCGGTTGCAAGCCGGTCGCGTCGAGCAGCACGCCCGCCTTCGCCAGTTCTTCGTGGTACGCGCCCATCGCGGCCATCAATTCCGGCTCGGGCATCTGCCCGGATTCGCTCGCGGCGGTGGCCTTCACGATGATCATGAATCGCATGGTCGTAACTCCCTTTTTATCTTTTGAACTGAATGGATGAACACTGCGGGAATACGCGCTGACGGCGCGCTCCTTATTCACACGACGAGCGATGCGCGCGCGGATCGACACGCGCGTCGATTGCCGCGCCCCAGGGAAAACACTGAGTCGACGGTGTGGATCGTCGGTGACGGGTAGTGGGTATCGCGCGAGGCTGCCGTGTGCTTACCACGCGGGCTACATGAAGCACGGCCCGAGCTTGCGCACCTCGACCGTGCACCAAGCCGCCGCCGGGCAGGCCTGCGCGATCGCGACCGCTTCCTCGCGCGTGTCGCAGTCCAGCAGAAAGAAGCCGCCGATCATTTCCTTCGCCTCGGCGAACGGACCGTCGACGAGTTTCGGCTGACCGTCGCGAACCTGCACGCGCACCGCATCCTTCTGCGAAGTCAGCGACTCGACCGCGAGCAGCTTGCCGCGCGCTTTCAGGTCTTCGGCGAAATGCACCATCTGGCCGTAGAGATCGCGGCCGGCAACCTCGCCGCGCTCGCTGCGTTGTTCGGTGGGTTCGACGATCAACAGCATGTAGGACATGATGTCTCCGATGGTCTTCGATGAATTGCGCCGCCTGCGTCGGCATCCGCGGATGAGCGGCGCAGCCAGTCTAGCAAGCGGGGATGACAGCGGCAAACCCGCACGGGGCGATCCGCGCGTCTCTACGGACACTCGTATGCAGCAGCCTGCCGTGCCACCGCAGCGCCATTACAGTGTCAATCCACGACACGCGCGCACCGCTTTGAAGTATTCTCCGAAATCCATTCGGGTCCGCGCTAAAACGGCCGTTTCAACCGTTCGACCCCGACCGCCACCCTGGCCGTCACAGCAATTCGAATAATTCGAGCAGCGGGGAAATTCATGCATCGATCGATCGTGCGTACCGGCATCGCAGCCGCGATCGCCAGCGTCCTTTTACAACTCGGCGGTTGCGGCAGCGGCAGCGGCGATTCCGGCACCAGTTCGTCGAGCACGGCGCCCGCGACCACGACCTCGATAGGTGGCACCGTCGCGGCGGGCAGCGCGCTCGTCGGCGCAAGCGTCACGCTGATCGACGCGACCGGCGCGCAAGTCACCACCACGACCGGCGCGCAAGGTGCGTACAGCCTGTCGGTGAAGGGCCTGACCTTGCCGTTCTTCATCATCGCGCAGGACGCGGGCGGGCTGGCCGCGCCGCTGTCGTCAGTGGTCGCGCGGCTGCCCACCGGCAGCGCGCCGGCCGTCGCCAACGTGACCACGCTGACCACCGCGCTCGCGGCGACGCTGACCGCGTCGGGCAATCCGATCGAACTCGCATCGAACACCACGCTCGCGAAGGTCACGCTGCAATCGGTGCAGCTCGCGACCATCACGCTCGACACGATCATCACCAACCTGCTCACGCAGAACGGCCTCCAGACCGCCGGCTTCGATCCGATCGGCACCGCGTTCACGCCGGATCACACGGGCGCCGACGCGGTGATCGATTCGCTATCGCTCGTCACGGGCGCCAACGGCGGCCGCACGCTGGTCTCGAACGCGGCGCCGGGCACGACCGTCGCGCTGAACAACACGACCGCGCAGGGCGTCGCGCTCGCCGCGTCGCCGACCGCCGCGAACTATCTGGAACCGCTCGCCGCGCTGCTCACCGCGTGCGCGGCGAACGGCGCGTTGAATAGCGCCGCGTGCGCGCCGGCCATCGATGCATCGTTCAAGGAAAGCGGTTCGACCGATCTCGCGACCGCGCATGGTCTGAGCGAAACGACGATGACCGGCGCGGTGTTCGGCTCGCCGAAAACGCTCGCGTTCTTCACGCGCAACGGCAAGCAGCTCGCGCTCGTGCAGTTGCCGTTCACGCTCGCGAGCGGCGTCCCCGGTGTGTTGTACAGCATCGCGCAACCGCTCGCGACGCCGGTCACGCTCGCCGGCGGCACGCAGCTCGGCTGGGATCTGATCGGCGATCAATCGTCGTTCGCGGTCGCCATCCGCTCGCACCTGCAGCGCCGCACTTACCTCGATACGCGCCTGAACGACGTGAACCGCTATGAGGCCGGGCTCGACATCACGATCCCGACCGCATCGAATCCGAACGTGTATTCGGCCTCGGTGACGGGGCCGGGCCTCGCCGCGCCGGTGTGGCTGATGCCGCGCGCGGCGTCGGGCAACAGCACGCTCGGTCTCGCCGACAGCGCGTTGAGCGCACCGCCGCTGACGCCCGCGACGACCGCCAGCAATACGGCGCTGTATCGCTGGTCGTGGCAGTCGCGCTCGTCGACGGCGAGCTTCACGCCGCCCACCTCGACAGGTTTCTACGCGGCGCAGGCGCTCGACGCGAGCACGGTGCCGCTCTACTCGACCTACATGGTTACGTTCTACGACAAGAACGGCGCGCAGCTCGGGCAGTCGTCGGTGATCAATCCGGGCAGTCCGCTGAACGCGGCCGCGGGCGATTCGATCCCGTGGCCGACGCTGCTGATGAACGACGCGACCACGCAGTTTCTGACGCCGGGCACCACGCTCGCCGACGCGCAATATGCGCTGAGCGTGACGTGGTCCGGTCTCGTGAACGACGGGCTGAATCTCGCGTATCCGGTCACGTCGCCCGGAATTGCGGCCACGGCGAGCGCGTCGGGCAGCGTCACGCAGGTCAATGGCTTCGCGGTCGGCGCCGCCAACAACCCGACGGCCGGCCAATATCAGGCGACGATCAGCGCGGGCGTCGATTCGGCGGGCGTGCAGACTTGCACCAATTGTCCGTTCCCCGCTTTGACGAGCGGCGGCTCGCGGTTGATTCAACTGGGCGGCGCAAGAGACGGGACCGCGTACATCGATATCACGCAGTACAACGACTGAGCGAAGTTCGCGGCGCGCGCGTTGGAACATGCGCCACGCACGCCGCCAGATGCGAAAAACGCCCCGGATGGGGCGTTTTTTTATGCTGCATTCGTTTTTATGCTGTATTCGTTGCGCATTGCCGACTCGGGCTTATGCACGGACGCATACGCGATGCATCAAACCGTCGTGTCCGCCAGCGCGTGCAGGCGCGCGGAGCGCATCAGGCCTTCGATCATCCGCGCTTGCGCGCTCGCCAGTTCGCTCAGCGATGCGACCGCCAGCTGTCCGTCGAAAATCGCGAGCGCCGCGCACAGACTCGCGTAGTCCTCGTCTTCCAGCGACCAGCGGCCGGTTTCGCGTTCGCGGCGATCGATTCGCACCAGCGCCGCATGCGCGCGTTCGATCTCCGCCAGCGCGGCGTCGCCGAGCCCGGCGCGCGCAAGCTCCTGCGCTACCAGCAGATGCCGGCTCAGTGTGGTGTGCAGCGGACGCGCGCCGTGGCCGCGACTGAACGCATCGAGCACGGCATAGGCTTGCAGCGACATAGTTTGCGTGACCGGTTCGTGAGCGCTGCGGCTCGTGGTCAACGCGCGCAATAACGGCGACATGGCCGACTGGCCCTGTTTGCGGACTCGCGATTTACTGGACATCGATTCAACCTCCTTCTCACTGCTGCGCGCCCCGACCCGGGCACGCGACAACGGCACGCGCCGCGCTCAATCATCGGACGCATATCGCGCCCAACAAGTTCACGGCTTTATTCCATGAGTTCCGCCGCGAATTCCGTTCGGGACCCACGTGCCAGCTCACAGACCGTAGCGTACAACGTAATGCGCGCATATCGGTTCGAACCCGCCAGATGCAAGGGCGCGCGGTCGCGACAGCGAAAAAAAACCCTGTTCCGCGAGGAACAGGGCTGACAGGATGGAACAGTCGAACATGCGCGTGGAGCCTGCCGACCTATAACCACCAAACCTGCAAGGCTGTTGCTACTGAAATGCACCTGCTGTTACTGCAACTGCAACGTCTACTGCAACTTCTACTACCTGACACCTGACGGCTATTCAAACTTCCGCTTCAAAACACGACTTCAATTTCACCTGCTGCTGCGGATTCGATTACGACTGCAATTTCTACTAAATCGACTTCGAACACCTAAGCGGCGATCGTGTCGTCTACTGCATGCGGTCCGGTCCCTCGTTATTGACTACACCTGGCCGCTCCCCCCTGCTGCGCGCTCGCCCCTTACGAGGTTGCACGCCTGTATTGCCTGCACTGCACATTGCCTCTACTGCTTGCCTCTACTGCGGACTGCCAACTACTGACAGCTCACTTCGTGCTACGAACGGCTACTGCCAATTGCCTGCCGCCATCAACGGTACGGTTCAAAACACGATGCGGGGGAATCGCATCGATGGGCTCGGTGATTTGTCGCTCCATGGAAAACAGTGTAGCCAGACACGCGCGAATGCAATTGCGCGAAGCGAGGGGCATAGGCGGGTTAATTTGACGAATCGGTGTAACAGCGGGAATTGATCGGATGGATGCACGATGAACGCGCCATGAAGCACGCGAATGTCGAAGCGGGCTCGTTTACCCTGCATCGCATGGATGCGATCGCGGCATGCGGATGCGGCACCGGGCAGCGACCGAACCCGGTAACGACAACGCGCCCGCCATCGCATGTGTCGTTCATGCATCGATGACGGGCGCGCCGCGAATTTCAGCTACGAATTTCAAACACGGATTTCAACCGCGACGCTTAACCTCGTGTCGAGAAATCGTCGATGGTCAATAGCACCCTCTCGCCCGGACGCGCGAGCATTTTCCGCTCGGCCATCGCCGTGATGCGTTGACGTCCATCCGCGAACGTCTTCAGAATGCGCGCCTCGCCCGCGCCGCGTTGCAGCCAGAAGTGCTGTTCGAGCGCCTCGCGCGTGACCGCGCATTCAAGGTCGCGTCCGCGCGACGAAAGCTGGAAAATCACCGCGCGTCCATCCGCCGAGACGCTGGGTACCGCCTCGATCATCGTCATAGCCCACCTCACACCGTTGATGATAACGCTCGCCTACGACGCGAACGTCATCGGGAAACTCCTATGCAACTTGCGGCCGCCGCTTACGTCATGGGTGCCACGTACGCGATGCGATCACGCTGCCGCTTCGTCTGTCTGTCATCGCGCGCACAGTTACGCGGCGTTGCTCGCAGTGAACGGCGCATCGGCCGGCGCGTGAAGCCGACGCCCGCGTGGTTCGCGCAAACAGACATTGGCCGCTCTTCCGGATAACGCATCGGCCGCGAGATCCGCCGACACGCGCAGCGGCGCGTCGAGCCGGTGCGGCCGTTTCGTGCGGGAGTCATGCAGCCGCACGTCTGACGTGTCGGCTCGCGCTTGCGTGTCGCGACGCAGGCCGCACGCCGCTCGACACGGCCGCGATCGCGCACCACGCATGCGGCAGCCCCGCTTCGTGGCGAACGCGGCGTACGTCTGCACAACGCAAACAGCCGGAGCCAGGGTAAGCCATGAGCATGACAGCGAGACCAGCCGCATCGCACGTGACGGTATGAGATTCCACGTTCGATATCGTGTGCGTAATGCGTGCGGTTCGCTTCGTGATGCCCCGAGGCTCGCGCCGTTCGCCATCGACGTCGCTTCGCGTGTTCAGCGGAGCGGATACGTATGACGCAAACGACGCGCATCCAGCGCGTGCGTCCAGATAAGCGAAGCAAGCTTGAGCAAGCCGTATGCCAATGAAGGTGAACGAAGCCATGCCGAGAGTCGAACGACATTCACGGGCGGGATGCATGGGGCGCCGCGCGAATGTCGCCAGCCCGACATCGACCGCGAGCCCCTGAAAATCGGCAAACCAGCGCGTCGTCACGAACCGATATGCGATCGCGCGCATGCAGGCTCGCTGCATCGAGCGCGCGCACCGCATCGCAAAGTGACAAGGCCGCAACATAAGCGCGTGGTAAAAAAGCGCAGCCGGCGCGACAATCGACGACAATTCTTATTCGCGCTCCACGCCACCACCGAGCACCGCAAGCCTGCGACATGTCCGCCCAACCGCCAGCCCCACCATCCGACTTGACCCTGCGTCCCGCGCAAGCCGACGACGCCGACTTCCTGCTCGAATTGCGCCGCGCGACGATGACCGAACATCTGCTGCGCGCCGGCGAGCCGACCGACGAAGACGCGCATCGCGCGCGCCTTCTGCATCGCTATGACGCGGCCCAGGTGATCTGCATCGACGGCGCGCCCGCCGGTCTGCTGAAAGCGCATCGCAGCGACGCAGAATGGTTCGTCGAGCAGGTACAGATTGCGCCGGCGCTGCAAGGACGCGGCATCGGCGAACAGGTGTTGCGGGCGCTGCTGCGCACCGCCGCGGCCGAAGCGCTGCCGGTTGCTTTGCACGTGCTCAAAGGCAATCCGGCGAAACGGCTGTACGATCGTCTCGGCTTCGAGGTCGTCGGCGAAGATGACAGACAGTTTCACATGCGCATCGCACCGCGCGCGCCGGCGGAGACCGAAGCAGAACGAATGTCGGATAAAGACTGATACGGAAAAACCTGGCGATGAACTCTGATATGACCTTTCGCGATGCATCAGCTATCGAAAGCTGGCATGCACACGTTTATTTCGATGCGGCGAGCCGCGATGCCGCGTGGGCGTTGCGCGAACAGATCGCCGCGCATTGGGGCGAGCAATTGCAGATCGGCCGCTTCCACGAACGGCCGGTCGGCCCGCATCCGCAGTGGTCGTATCAGCTCGCGTTCACGCAGGCGCAGTTCGCCGACATGGTCGGCTGGCTGACGCTCAATCACGGCGCGCTCGACGTGTTTCTGCATCCGAATACCGGCGATGCATTGCGCGATCATCGCGACGCCGCCGTGTGGATCGGCCATTCGCACGAACTGCTGCTGAAGGCGTTGATGTAATCGAAGAGGGGGGCGTTGCGGCGGCACGTAGCGGCGCAACTCGCCGCGCTACTCGCCGCGCTACTCACCGCATTACGCGCCCCGCGCTTCACGTTGCGATGCGCGCGCAGTTCGCTCACCAGTTCGCTCAACCACTCGGCTCACATATTCGAATACGCGCTGCACCAACCCCGCGCCGCGACCTGCTTGTCGCCGAACAGCGTGCAACCGCCATACGCATCCGACGCCTTGCCCTGAAACAGCGAACAGTTCGCGCACGATTGCCCGGCCGCGAAGTTCGGGAATTTCGCCTTGTCGACCTTCGACGCATCTTCGGTATAGCCAACCGCCTGCGCCTGCGGATCGCCTGGGCTGAGCATCGTGGGGCCGCCCGCGGCCAGTGCCATGCGGGACCATGCGAGCGACGAACCCACGCCCGCGCTCAACAACAGAAAGTGACGGCGCGATGTTTTCATTTTCGTTTAGCTCCGGTGGGGACTGACGGATACGCTCAATCGAGAAAGCGGGCGAAGCGCTCGACGGGTTCGCGCTCGGTGCGCAGCGCATTGACGGGCGCGCTTTCGTCGGCGAAACCGAGCGACATCCCGCAGACGAACTGCTCGTTTTCGGGCAAACCGAGATGCTCGGCAATCAACCGATGAAATTGCGTGAACGCGGCCTGCGGACAGGTATCGAGCCCACGTCCGCGCGCGGCCGTCATGATCGCCTGCAGGAACATGCCGTAGTCAAGCCAGCTGCCGCGCTCAAGACTGCGGTCGATGGTAAACAGCAGGCCAACCGGCGCGTCGAAGAAACGGAAGTTGCGCGCATGCTGTTCGTGCATGCGCGCCTTGTCGCCCTTGTCGATGCCGAGCAAGCCATACATGTCCCAGCCGATCTTGCGGCGCCGGTCGATGAACGGCGACAGCCACTGCTGCGGATAGTACGGATATTCCTCGTGATAAAGCGCGTCGCGACCTGGATCGTCATACGCGGCGAGCAGTTCGCGCGACAGACGCGCGAGCGCGTCGCCGCTCAGCACGTAGACCTTCCACGGCTGCGTGTTGGTGCCGGATGGCGCACGGCTGGCGGCTTCGAGAATTGCTTCGATGTCGGCGCGCGGCACCGGCGTCGGCAGAAAGGCACGGATGGAACGGCGCGTCGTCAGTGCGGCATCGACGACATGAGCGGCGCTGGCGGCGGAATCGGGAGAGGTCATCGGCGGGGGCGGCAGAGCCGGCGAATGGGTCTGCGTCGATTCTAGCGCGGGACGGCGCAAGCCTGCGCGCGAGTGCGCGAGCCTCGGGCCCGTTGCAATCCGCAATCCGTAATCAGCGCGTGGCGCGATGCGCGCTCGGTATCTACAACCGCGTCGCCCTCGCCGCTGCGACGCTACCGCGTTGCGTCCACTCAGGGACGCAGCATCGTCACATCGTCCCCAACACCACCGCGGCGGCGATCGATCCGACCACCAGCACCAGTCCCACGGTCTTGCGCCGGTTCAGTTCGGTCCACAGCAACACACCGGTCAACGACAGCAGGATCAGGCTGCCCGCGAGCGTATCGATCAGCAGCACCCAGCCGACGCTCAGACCCACACCCTTGTGCAGATTCGTCAGCATCGCGAGGAAGGTGTTCTCGCTGCGCTTGACCGTCACGTAGTTGTTGCCGACCCAGTACTCGGCCGACGTGTTTTCCTTCGGCGACACGAAGCTCAGTTGCCAATGCTCGGGCTGCACGACGCGGCGATCGCCCCACGCCACCGGATGCTCGGGCTCGTTCTGCATGCGCCCCGGATTGCCGACGATCTTCAGCTCGTGCTTGAGCCACTTCGCGAGTTCGGGCGGCGTCTGCGGCGCCGGTTGCGGCAGCGGCACCTGCATCACCGACACCTGCGGCGCGCCGGTCGATACCTTGAGCGGGCCGCCGCGATGATTCAGGAAGAAGCCGGTCGTGCCGAACAGCAGCCCGAGCGCCGCGCCCCACAAACCGACCCAGCCGTGCACCTTGCGCAGCCATTTGATGAAGGTCGCGCGACGCGAACGCTGCTGACGCGCTTTCAGTTCGTCGCCCTCGAACCGGCGCGGTTCGTGGGTTCCGCGCTCGCGCGTCTCGCGCTTTCCAACGGCAGGGGGATGAATGTCGACGAGGTCCGACTCGCTCATGTTTCGCTCCAGCTACGCAGCAGATTGTGATAACAGCCGACGAGACTGCGGCGCGCGGTGTCGTCGGCATTCGTGGCATTGAGCCGTTGAATCGCGGTGTCCATGTCGAACAGCAGCGCGCGCTGCGTGTCGCTGCGCACGAGGCTCTGCACCCAGAAGAAACTGGCGACGCGCGCGCCGCGCGTGACCGGCGTCACCTGATGCAGACTGGTCGCCGGATAGACGATCATGTCGCCGGCCGGCAGCTTCACCTGCTGCACGCCGTAGGTGTCTTCGATCACGAGTTCGCCGCCGTCGTATTCGTCGGGCGCGCTCAGAAACAGCGTCACCGATACGTCGGTGCGCAGCTTCACGCCGTTCGGCAGCACCCGCACCGCACCGTCGACGTGACTGCCGAACGTCATGCCGCCCTCGTAGCGATTGAACAGCGGCGGATACACCTGGTTCGGCAGCACCGCGCTGATGAACAGAGGATTGCGCTCGATCGCCGCGACGATCACCTCGCCGAGTTCGCGCGCGATCGGCGTGTGCTCGGCGATCTGCTGGTTGCGCTTGACCGGCGCGCCCTGATAGCCGGCGGTCGCGCGACCGTCGACCCAGGCATCGCCCGCCTGATCGAGCCGCTCGCGCATGAAGCGCAATTGCGCGGCGTCCAATACGTTCGGAATGTGCAGCAACATGGTAAGTCCTTCGCGTCGGCTTGCCGTTTGCAAAAACGGCAAGCCTAACGCATCCGCTCAGTACATGACAAAAACGCGTGTCAGAAGCGGTAGTCGAAAGTGGCGAGCAGCGTGCGACCGATGCCCGGCACCGAACGGCCACCGTCCGACGGAATCAGCGCATCGTAGTAGTACTTGTTGGTCAGGTTCAGCAGGTTCAGACGCACGTCGTACTTCTTCGCGTGATACGCGGCGGTCGCGTCCCAGCGCGTATAGCCCGGCACTCTCACGTAGTTCGTGTTCGACGCGTAACGTGCCGACATGTAGATCGGACCGCCGCCGATCTCCCAGTGCGGCGTGATCGCATACGTGGTCCAGAACGTCAGCGTGTTGCGCGGTGTGTTGGCCGGCGTGTGGCCCATGGTGCCGTCGGCCGCCTTCAGGATCGTCGCGTCCATGTACGTATAGCCGCCGAAGACCTGCCACTTGTCTGTGATGTGGCCGGTCACGCTCGTCTGGAAGCCGTCCACGCGGATGTCGCCGGCCAGCTCGTACTCGGTCGGCGACACCTGAGTGCGCGCGTTGTCCTTTTCCTCGCGGAAGATCGCCGAGGTGACCGAGATGTTGCCGCCGAACAGATCCCACTTGCCGCCGACTTCATACGACTTCGTCGATTCCGGTGCGAGATTCTGCGTGAGGTTGGTGACCGTCAGGTTTTCGAGCGACGGGTTGAACGACGTGCCGTACGACACGTAGTACGACTGCCAGTCGGTCGGCTGATAGATCACGCCGGTGCGCACGCTCGTGAAGTAATTCGTCTGGCTCGCGTAACGCGGCGCGCTGATCGAGTTGCTGATCTCCGCCGAGAAGCGATCCCAGCGCAGCCCGCCGATGATCTTCCAGTGCGGCGTCAGCGTGATCGTGTCGTTCAGGTACGCGGCGATTTCGTTCGCGCTCGAATCGGCGTAGTTGCCGACCGTGGTCGTCACGTTCGACGGCGTACCCATGATCGGCGGATTGAGCATCGGCACGATCGGCAGGTTGTTGCGCGTGTACGCCTGGTTCGTATAGGTATCGCGACCCACTTCGACACCGGCGATCAGGTCGTGCCTGATCGGCCCGGTGTTGAATTTGTATTCGACCATCGTGTCGTTATAGATCGCGTGATTCTCGATCACGCGGTCGTGACTCTGCAGCTTGATGTAGAGCTGCGACGGCGACAGCGTCGTGAAGTTGCCGTTGGTCAGCGCCGTGCTCGACGACAGCGGCCCGGTCAGCACCGACTGCGGCGCGGTTTCGCGCGCGTCGGTCATCGAGTGCGAGATCTGCGTCTGGTTGGTCAGCGTCAGGTCGTCGGAGAACTTGTGCTTGATCGCGGCGGTGAAGATCTGCACGTCCTGGATCGTGCGGTCGCTGGTGAGGCCGTAGAAGGTGTTCTTCGGCACCGGCGACGGCCGGCCGTTCAACGCCTGAATGCCGTAGTCGGGCATGTCGTTGTTACGCTGGATCAGCGCCGACAGCGTGATCTCGGTCGGCGTGCCGATGCCGAAGCGCAGTTCCGGCGCGACGCCGAAATCCTTGTTCTTCATCACGTCGCGCGTCGAACCGAGGCTCTGGCCGAATGCGTTCAGACGGATCGCCGAGGTGTCGGTGAGCTTGTGGTTCACGTCGACGGTCGAGCGGTAGCGGTCGTCGGTGCCGATCATGCCGGAGACTTCCGCCGAGTCCTTCAGGTTCGCCTTCTTGCTGACCTGGTTGATCACGCCGCCGGTCGAGCCGCGGCCGAACAGCATCGACGACGGACCGTACAGCACTTCGAGCGATTCGAGGTCGAAGGTATCGCGGTAGTACTGATTGCGGTCGCGAAAGCCGTCCAGATAGATGTCGTTCTGTGCGGTGAAGCCGCGCAGGTTGATGTTGTTGCCGATCTGGCCGCCTTCGGCCGCGCCGATCGTCACGCCGGGCGCGTTGCGCAGTGCGTCGGTGAACGACGTCGCGCCTTGCGATGCGAGCAGGTCGCGGTTGATCACGGTAACGGTCTGCGGAATGTCGCGCAGCGCGGTCGGCGTCTTCGCGCCGACGCTCGAGCGCTCCGCCTGGAAGTCCTGCTGCACGGCTTGCGCCTGCACGCCGATGGTCGGCAGGGTCTGCGCGTCGGCGGCTGGCGCGTTGCTTTGGGCGCCGCTTCTAGTGCCGTTTTGAGCGCTAGCCGGCGCGTTGTTCTGCGTGTCGTTCTGGGCGATCGTGATCGCACCGTTCGACGTCTGCGTCTGCATCGGCGCGGTCTGCGCGACCACCGGAGTCGCGAACGGAACGGTCAAAGCTAGCGCGAGCGCTGTCGCCAGCGGCGTGTGATTGAGCATGGAAATCCCGTCAGAAATGCGCTTGCCGAATCCGCATATCTGACACGGAATTCATGACTAAGCCGCAAGTGGCTGGCTGCCGCTCTCCTTTGTCGACACGGAGATGACGGGATGGCTGGCTAGGTTTAAATGAGAATCGCTATCATTCCACACGCATAAAGGGGTATCAATCGCGGCGTGCATTACGTGGCGTAATGGATTTATTTCGGCATTTTACTAACGTAGGCAATATGTAATTTAAATCTGCTTATTTTCATCAGATCATTACAGATTGAAATACGTAATCTTTATAAGCCGAATGACAGCAAGACGTTTATTTAGTCGATCATTACGGAAAATCTTTCAATTAAATAACAAACATTAAAAACACCTGCGCACACGGAATCAGAACTCCGTTTATCCTTTTTACAACACTGTCGCCGCGACCTCTTCGAGCAAGCGCGTTCTCCCATCCTTCTGGAGTCGATTCATGCAATACCGCCAATTCGGCCGTACCGGCCTGACTGTTTCTCGCCTGTGTCTCGGCACCATGACCTTCGGCCTGCAAACCGAGGAAGCCGCCTCGCAGCGCATTCTCGACACGGCCGCGGACGCGGGCGTCAACTTCATCGATACCGCCAACGTCTATCCGCTCGGCGGCGGCGAGGATCTGGCGGGACGCACGGAAGAAATCGTCGGACGCTGGTTGAAGGGCAAGCGCGAGCGCTTTATCGTCGCGACCAAGGCGGTCGGCAAGATGGGGCCCACGGCATGGGACCAGGGCGCATCGCGCAAACATCTGCTCGACGCGATCGATGCATCGCTGCGCCGCCTCGGCACCGATTACGTCGATCTGTACCAGCTGCATTCCGACGACGCGAAGACGCCGCTCGACGAAACGCTCGAAGCGCTCGACGTGATCGTGCGCTCAGGCAAGGCGCGCTATATCGGCGTGTCGAACTTTCTCGCCTACCGGCTCGCGCGGGCGCTGGGACGCGCGGACGTGCTGCGCGTCGCGCGCTTCGTGTCGGTTCAGCCGCGCTACAACCTGCTGTTCCGGCAGATCGAGCGCGAACTGCTGCCGCTCGCCGCCGAGGAACAGTTGGCGGTGATGCCGTATAACCCGCTCGCGGGCGGCCTGCTGACCGGCAAGCACCAACACGATGCGAAGCCCGCCGACGGACGTTTCACCGCGAGCGTCGGCAAGGCGGGAGAGATGTATCAGCAGCGCTACTGGCACGAGCGCGAGTTCGAAACGATCGGGCAGTTGAAGGAGATCGTCGCGCCGACCGGCGAGTCGCTGACGAAAGTGTCGCTCGCGTGGGTGCTCGCGAATCCGCTGATCACGTCGGCGATCATCGGCGCGAGCCGCGCCGAGCAATTGAGCGACACGCTCGCGGCCGCCGACTACACGCTCGACGACACACTGAAGGCGAAGCTCGACGATGCGAGCGTGCAGTATCGTTGGGGCGATGCGGCGCGCTGAGTGAGGTGTGAGCTGCGAGCCGCGTCATTGACGCGGCTGCGGCGCTAACGAGGGGCTTGCAGCGCGTTACTGGTTACTCGTTACGTCAACCGCGCGCAGCAATCTTCAACGCCCGTATCGCAACACCGTGCTCGTCGCCGCGAGCACATGACCCTTGACCGCGGAGAAGAACGCGTCGCGTGTCAGGCCGGCCGGCAACGCGTCGGGCGGCAGATCGAGCGCATAGACCTGCACCACGTAGTGATGCGGTACTTCACCGACCGGCGGACACGGCCCGTGATAACCGGTGCCGCCGGTACTGTTCGTGCCCGCGACGCTGCCCGCCGGCGCGGCCTCGCCCGCCGCGAGTCCGGACGCCGTCGGCGCGATGCCGTAGACGATCCAGTGCACGACGCCGAGGCCCTTCGCGCCATCGGGATCGGTGATCACCACCGCGAAACTCTTCGTGCCGGCCGGCACGTTATGCCACTGCAACGCCGGCGACACGTCGCCGCCACCGCAATTATTGGCGCTCGCCGCATGGCTCGAATCGAGCGTGCCGCCGTCGGCAAGGCCTGTGGCAGTCACGGTGAACGCCTGCACCGCGTACGCGTACGCGCTCGCGTACGCGAGCAGCGCGCAGGTGACGACGGAGAGCAGGCGCCGGGCGAGGTTCAGGTTGAGGTTGGGCATGGTTGGTCTCCGGGCCGGGAGGGCCTGTTGAAAGAAACGTCACAGCAGCATTTATTAGTATGTGGCCTAAAAAACGTCGGCCGTAAGCCAAGTCCTAGTGATTAGTGCACCTTATTGCAGCACATACCGTAACCATCACGGCAGCATTGTTTTGAGACGGAATAGACGGCATATTTCACATGGAGCTATTCGGTACAAACAACTAGCTCTCCTACACGATTGACTGTTTCCTCTCGTACACCCCGTCTCTACAAACTCAGGATCATTTGCATGCCTACAAATCATGCTCACTCGCACCGTCCTACGAAACCTGCGCCGCAACGATGGAACGAGAAATCGACGAGCATTGTGCCCCGTACGGTTCAGAACGCGCTGAGAGACGCCATGCGCATCGAACGTGTTCCAGACTCAGATCTCAACGACCTACTATGGATCATGGCTCAGGAGTCCAGTGGTATCGTCGATGCCCGCAATGGAAGTTCGACCGCACGCGGCCTGTTTCAATTGCTACGCGCGCAATACAGCTTGAACCCCCGAGGAGAGGCATCGTTCGGTAATGCGAAGGAAGAATGCCAAGGCGGTATACATTACATTTACGGTCGTTACCACTCCGCACATATGGCCAGAGCATTCTGGCAGCAACACCACTGGTATTAAAACAATGCGAGTTTCATCCTGGCTCTTTTCCACATTAATGCTCGGGGCTGCATCCAGTTTGGCCTATGCGAAATCGCTCCCCAAATTTGAAGATTGCTCCGTCGCTGTTGAATCGATGCACGCTGCTGTGCCGCGCCTGACTTTCACGGATGCGAAAGCACGAAAATACGCCGCTACTATTTTTGATTCGGCAAAGGGACCTGTCAACTTCGCAGGTCACTACGTTCTCGCTACCTGGGGTTGTGGCGCCGGATGCGTGATGGCTGCAGCTATCGATGCGAACTCAGGCCGCGTCATATCCTTGCCGTTTTCGGTTTCCGATTGGCCGATAAATATTACCGAGCCTCTGGCGTATCGAGCCGACAGTTGCTTGCTTATCGTACATGGCAGCCGCAACGAAAGTAACGAACACGGAACCCACTATTACGTGTTCGACGGCAAGACGTTCCGCCTGCAAGCGAATACGACCGAGGCCGGCCATTAGACCGGGCGCGAAAGTAATGGGCGAAGAGGATGGCCTCGCCCAGAAGCCACACCTAAATTAGTCACCGCGCGCAATCAGCCCCCTCACTTCACCTTAAACCGCCCCGTCTTCTCCATCGCCTCCGGAAACTGCCGCGTCTCGCGCACCGACAGCGGATGCCACAGACGCGCGCCGCCCTCGATCCCTGCATCGTTCGACACGGTCGCGACGTGCGGCGGCAGCTCGAACTTCAGACGCGCCGCGTTGCCGCCGCCGATCCACAGCTTGTCGTAGTTGACGAGCGAATCCAGAATGCCGATCACCTTCTCGACGCGCCGGTTCCAGCGCTTGTTGCCGATCTTCTCGCGCGCGGCATCGCCGATGTATTCGTCGTACGCGACGCCCTTCTTGCTGACCGGATGATGCGCGAGTTCGAGATGCGGCATCAACTCGCCGTCGCGGAACATCGCGGTGCCCGCGCCCGTGCCGAGCGTCAGCACGAATTCGAGGCCATGTCCTTCGATCGCCGCGAAGCCCTGCATCTCCGCATCGTTGATCATGCGCACCGGCAGGCCGCCGAGGCGCTGCGCGAGCGTGTCCGCGAGCGGAATGTCGTGCCAGCCTTCGACGCCGAAATGCGGCGCGGTCAGGATGCGGTTGTCGCGCACCACGCCCGGAAAGCCGATCGACATCAGCGTCGGCCGCGCCTGCTCGACGAGCGGCGCAACCAGCGTCGCCAGCGCATCCACCAGTTGATCCGGCGTGCACGGATGCGGCGTCGCCACGCGTACGCGTTCGGTCTTCATGTTGCCGTCGGCGTCGATGATCGCGGCCTTCAGGCCGGTGCCGCCGACGTCGATCGCGAGAATGTGTTCGGCGCTGCTGCGCGCTGCGCTCCGCTTTGCCGCGGCCGGTTTTGCTGCTCCCGGTTTTGCTGCGCCCGGCTTGCCGGTCTTGCGCGGTACTGCGCTCGTCTTGCGTGTGGCCACGGTGTCCCCTGAATGTGTGCGAATGCGGTTGCGTGAATGTGATTGCGTAGGTGTTGCTATGCCTTGCTGCGCGGCGCGGCCTGTTGCAGCGGCCGCCATGCGTGTCCGTCGCGCGCGAGCAGCGCATCGGCTTCGGCCGGCCCTTCGCTGCCCGCCGCATAACCGTGCACCGCGACTGCGCCGCCGCCCTTCGGATGCAGCACGTCGTCGACCGCGCGCCAGCTCGTCTCGATGCTGTCGGCGCGCTGGAACAACGTTTCGTCGCCGAGCATGCAGTCGTACAGCAGCGTCTCGTAGCCGACGTTCGCGTGCTCCGCGAAGAAGTCGTTGTAATCGAACGACGACTTCACCGCGCCGATCTGCATCACCGGCCCCGGCGTCTTCACGTTGAAGTCGAAGCTCGTGCCGTGCGCGGGATCGATGCGCAAGGTCAGCACATTCGGCGTCAACGCATCGACCGGCGTGTCGCGGAACAGGCGAAACGGCACCGGCTTCAGCTGCACCGAAATTTCGGTGCGGCGCGCGGCGAGCCGCTTGCCGGTGCGCAGATAAAACGGCACGCCGGCCCAGCGCCAGTTCTCGACGAACACGCGCGCCGCCGCATAGGTTTCCGTTGCGCTATCCACCGCGACGTCCGGCTCCTCGCGATAGCCGATGCCGGCCGGACCCTTTTCGTACTGGCCGAACACGACGTCCTCAGGCGTGAGCGGCTGGATCGCGTCGAACAGGTCGGCCTTCTTGTCGCGCACGGCTTCGGCGTCGAACGAATTCGGCGGCTCCATCGCGACCATGCCGAGCAGCTGGAACAGATGGTTCGGCACCATGTCGCGAAACGCGCCGGTCTGCTCGTAAAACCGGCCGCGCCCTTCAACGCCGATCGTCTCCGCCGCCGTGATCTGCACGCTGTCGATGTACTCGCGCCGCCAGATCGGCTCGAACAGCGCATTCGCGAAGCGCACCGCGAGGATGCTCTGCACGGTGTCCTTGCCGAGAAAATGATCGATGCGATAGATCTGCGATTCGCTCGCGTACTGCAGGATATGCGCGTTCAGATCGCGCGCCGACGCGAGATCGGTGCCGAACGGCTTCTCGATCACGAGACGGCGAAAACCGCCCTTGCCGTCATCGCTTTCCTTCAGCAAACCGGCCTTGCCGAGACGTTCGGAGATCGGTTTGAAAAAGCGCGCGCCGACCGCGAGATAGAAGATCACATTGCCGCCCGGCTGCCGATCGAGCTTCTGCTTGAGCTTCGCGAACGTGTCGTCGGTTTCGAATTCGCCGGCCATGTATTCGAGCCGCTGCGCGACCCAGTTCCACGCGTTGTCGTCGAGCTTGCCGGCGTGGAAGGTGCTGGCCTTGTCGGCGGCGAACTGTTGCAGCGCGGTATGCAGATCGTCGACCCACTGGCTGGTTTCGCGCTCGCCGTGATTGACGCCGACAATCTTCATGCCGTCGTCGAGCAGGCCGTCGACCGCGAGGTTGTAGAGCGCCGGCATCAGCAGACGTTTGGTCAGGTCGCCGCCCGCGCCGAAGATCACCAGCGTGCACGGCGGCGCCGGCTTTTTGCCGGCCGGCGACGGCAACGCATCGTGCGGACTTGCGCTGACCTTGCAACTCGGTGCGGGCGTGGCGCCGGTCTGGGCGGAAGAAGCGGGGGGATTCGGTGTAGTCGACATAGGATTCACTTGGACCTTGGCAAGCCACGGGAATGGCGTGGCGATACGTGAAAGACCGCGCGCGGCGCCACACAGTTCAATCGCGTTCGCGTGCGTCACTTCGCGCGAGCGCATGAGCGTGTGCTATTTCGTCGTCGTGGCCGCGAGCGACGCGGCAGCCGGCTCATTCACCGACGCCGTCACCGCCACCGATGCAGGTGCTGCCGCCGCAGCGGAAGTGGTCGCAGCAGCGCCGGTCGGAATCGGCGCCTGCGCCTGTGCTTCACCCGCCAGCGGCACGTTCCCCGACGCTGCCATCGCACGCGGCTGCAGCAGCAACGCAACGAGCCCGGTCCAGCCGGTCTGGTGCGATGCGCCGACCCCGCGCCCGTTATCGCCATGAAAGTATTCGTGGAACAGGATCAGGTCCCGCGAGAGCGGGTCCGCCTGCAACAGCGGATATGCGCCCATCACCGGCCGCTCGCCGTCGCCGTTCTTCAGGAACAGCGTGGTCGCGCGGCGCGCGAGTTTGTCGGCGATTTCGCTGAGCGAGAACTGCTGGCCCGAGCCGGTCGGATACTCGACGCGAAAATCGTCGCCGTAATAGCGATGAAATTCATACAGCGATTCGATCAGCAGATAGTTGACCGGCATCCACACTGGCCCACGCCAGTTCGAATTGCCGCCGAACACCCGCGTGTCGGATTCGGCCGGCAGGTACTTCACGCAGAAGCTGTTGCCGTTGTGCTCGAACACGAACGGATGATCGCGATGGCAACGCGACAACGCGCGCACGCCGTGATCGGAAAGAAATTCGCTTTCGTCGAGCGCACGCCGTAACAATGCCTTCATTCGATGCCCGCGCAGCAGCGACAGCAGCAACGCGTTGCCCTTGCCGGGCTCGTTCCAGCGCGACACCAGCTTCGCGAGATCGGGCCGATGTTCGAGAAACCACACGAGCCGCTCGCGCAGTCCGGGCAAGCCGCCATGCAGACGCTCTTCGAGCACGTGCACCGCGAACAGCGGAATCAGCCCGACGATCGAGCGCACGCGCATCGGCACATTGCCGCCGTCGGGCAGACGCAGCTTGTCGTAGAAGAATTCGTCCTGGCTGTCCCACAGGCCGGTGTCGCAGCCGTCGTCGCAACTCACCGCTTCCGCGATGTACAGGAAGTGCTCGAAGAACTTCACGCCGATATCGACGAACACATGGTTCGCGTACGCGAGTTCGAGCGCGATGCGCATCAGGTCGAGCGCGTACGCGGCCATCCACGCGGTGCCGTCGGCCTGATCGATGTGGCCGCCGGTCGGCAGCGGCGACGAGCGATCGAAGATGCCGACGTTGTCGAGGCCGAGAAAACCGCCCTGAAAAATATTGTGGCCGTCGGCGTCCTTGCGGTTCACCCACCACGAAAAATTCAGCAGCAGCTTGTGAAAAACGAGTTCGAGGAAATCGCGGTCGGCCTTGCCGGTCAACGCGCGATCGATCTCGTACACGCGCCACGCGGCCCATGCATGCACCGGCGGATTGGCATCGCCGAGCGCCCATTCGTACGCGGGCAGCTGGCCGTTCGGATGCTGATAGCGGTCTTTCACGAGCAGCAGCAGTTGCTTCTTCGCGAACGCCGGATCGATCAGCGCAAACGCGGCCGCATGAAACGCGAGGTCCCACGACGCGTACCACGGGTACTCCCACTTGTCCGGCATCGACACGATGTCGGCGTTGCACAGATGCCGCCAGTCCGCGTTGCGGCCCTGCCTGCGCTCAGCGGGTGGGCTCGGCTGCAGCGGATCGCCGTCGAGCCAGCGCTGCACGTCGTACTGGTAGTACTGCTTCGACCACAGCATGCCGGCGAGCGCCTGACGCTGCACGAGACGCGCATCGGGATCGGGCATTTCGTGCTGCAACGCGCGATAGAACTCGTCGGCTTCGGCGAGACGGCGCGCGATCACCGCGTCGGCGTCGAATGGCGTTTCGTCGGTGGCCGCTTGCGGATGCCAGCGCAGATAGACGACCGCGCGCGCGTGCGGGCCGAGTTCGAGCGCTGCGTGCGCGCCGGCCTTGGTGCCCGCGTCGTGGCGAATCGCGTTCGCGTCGCCCTGCGCGAGGTAATCGTTGAAGCCGTCCTTGAACGGTCCCGCGCCGTCCGTGCCGAACAGCCGCTTCACGTTGGTGTCGTTCTCGCAGAACAGCCACGCGAGTTGCGGCGCATCGGGCGACCATGCGGTCACGACGATCGGTTCGTGCACATGGTGATGACCAAGCAGCCGCACCACGCCGTCATGATCGGTGCCCGCGACGAGCCTCGGCTTGTCCTTATTCTCCTTCCACGACCACGAATTGCGCGCCCAGATTTGCGGCAACACGTCGAGCGACGCCGCCTGGTCCGCGCGATTCTCGATCGTCACGCGCATCACGATGTCGTCGGGCGTGTGCTTCGCGTATTCGACCAGCACGTCGAAATAGCGCGCATCGTCGAACACGCCGGTATCGAGAATTTCGTACTCCGGCATATCGCCGCCGCGCCGCGCGTTTTCGTCGATCAGGTCCTGATACGGATAGGCCGCGTGCGGGTACTTGTACAGCATTCGCATATACGAATGCGTCGGCGTGCCGTCGAGATAGAAGTACAGCTCCTTCACGTCCTCGCCGTGATTGCCCTGCGAGTTCGTCAGGCCGAACAGCCGCTCCTTGATGATCGGGTCGTGGCGGTTCCACAGCGCGAGCGACACGCACCAGCTCAGGCGGTCGTCGCCGAAACCGGCGATGCCGTCCTCGCCCCAGCGATAAGCGCGGCTGCGCGCGTGGTCGTGCGGAAACGAGTCCCACGCGGTGCCGTGCGCGCTGTAGTCCTCGCGCACGGTGCCCCACTGGCGTTCGCTCAGATACGGTCCCCAGCGCTGCCAGTGGCCGCAGTCGGCCGAATGCAGCCGGGTCCCTTCGATGGTGGCAAGCAGGTTGGCAGCGCGCAGCGGTGGCATGAGGACGTCCTTGCAGCAGGCCTGGCGGTGGGACCCACATCGTAGCGCGGTTTACGCGCCGCCGTGCTCGACGCGCGCCAGCAGACTCTCGACGCGCAGCAATTCGCCAAGCGACCACGCCTGGAACGGTGTGCCGGCGGGCGCATGCGGCGCGTCGCCGTCGGCGATCTCGGACAGATGATCGAGGCCCGCGCGATCGAGATGCGCGTAGAGCGGCGCGAGAAAACGCGCACGCGCCTGCGCGACGTTTTCGCTAGTGGCACCATTGACCCGCAGCCATGCTTCGACGAACGGGCCGATCAGCCACAACCACACGGTGCCCTGATGATAGGCGCCATCGCGTTCGAGCGGCGCGCCGCCGTAGTGTCCTCGATACGCGGAATCGGACGGCGCGAGCGAGCGCAAGCCGAGCGGCGTCAGCAGTTGCGCTTCGACCTGGCTCACCACCGCGCGCGCCGCCGCGCCTTCGAGCAGTGGAAAAGGCAGTCCGCCGACCGCGAAGATCTGGTTCGGCCGAACCGCGCGATCCACCCGGCCCGCCACGTGATCGACGTCGACGTTGTCGAACAGCGCCTGGGTATCGACATCGACGAAGCGCTGGCGGAACGCGAGCGTCGCGCGTTCGGCCGGCTCGCGCCACTGCGGGTTCCATGCCGACGCGATGCGCAGCGCGTTGATCCACAGCGCCTGCACCTCGACCGGTTTGCCGATGCGCGGCGTGACGACCCAGTCGCCGACCTTCGCGTCCATCCACGTCAGTTGCACGCCGGGGATGCCGGCGCGCAGCAGGCCGTCGTCGGTGCAGACGCCGATGCCGAAGCGCGTGCCGTTGGTGTAGCCGGTGAGGATCGCTTCGGCGGCCTGCTGCAGATGCGCGCGGGTCGCGTCGCTCGCATGGCGCGTCGCCAGATAGTCGTGAACCGCGACGACGAACCACAACGATGCGTCGACCGAGTTGTATTCGGGCGCGTCGCCATAGTCGGGGAAGCGGTTCGGCAACATGCCGTCGGACAGCGTGCCCGACCATTCGAGCAGGATCGCTTCGGCGTCGTCGAGGCGATTCGACGCGATCAGCAAGCCGCGCATCGCGATGAAGGTGTCGCGGCCCCAGTCGGTGAACCACGGAAAGCCCGCGAGGATCGTGCGGCCTTCGTTGCGGGTGACCACGTAGGCATCGGCGGAACGTTGCAGGCGCGAGCCGAGCGCGGCGCGGCGCTCACGTTCCGTGGTGGCGAGGTCAGTGGCGCGGGCGGCGGTTTGAGCGGCGGTTCGGGTCGTGTCGCTGACACCTGCCGTGGCCGGCGTGCCTGACGTGACCGACGCGCTGAGAATCATCACCGCTTCGCCTCGCGCGAAATCGAAGCTGAATACGCCGGGCGTGGCAAGATCTTCATCGCAGTCGAGGCCGCGCTCCTGCTCGCGCACGTAGCGGAAGTGGCGATACCAGTCCGGCGCATGCGTGTAGCCGCCGGTAGTCGCCGCCTGCACGACCGGCAGCCCGCGATACGGTTGCCAGCTCGCGCACGAACGGTCGACGCTGACCTGCGCGGTGAAGTCGAACGCGGGGTTCTCATGGTGCAGCGCATGATAATCGCGGCCCGACAGTAGCGGCCTGACCTTCAGCATCGGCGCGTCAAGACCATTGCCGCCTTCGAGCCGCCAGCGCAACACCGTTTCGCCCGTCGTCTTGCCGACGAACACGTCGGCGATCACCGTCGCTTGCGAATCGAGCCGGATGCGCCACGTCGGCCACGGTGTCGTGTCGAAACTCACGAGACTGCCGCGCAAGTCCGGATAGATCACCTCGGGCGCGTAGCGTTGCATCGTCAGCGGATAGCGCTGCCCGCCCGCCTCGACCCACGCCTCGATGCCGTTGACCAGCACCATGCGGCCGCCCGGCGCGCGCGTCGCCGCAAGCAGCAACGCGTGATAGCGCCGCGTGCGCAACATGCCGACCGTGCCCGACGCAAAGCCGCCGAAGCCGTCCGCTTCGAACCATTCGTCTTCGAGTCGGGCGAGGTCGAGCGGTGATTCGATACATGTCATCTGAACGTACTCGTGCGAAATCGTCATGCGCAAACCATAGCGTAAATGGCATTGCGATGAACATTGACCTTCCCATTACTTTCCATTTTCTTTCGGCTAACTGACGAATTATCGAAAGTTATGCCGCTCGCAAACGTTTCACAATTATTTCTTGAAAGGAATGGAGACTGCACCCGCTTTCACCGAACCGGATGCAGAAGACATGAGAACAACCAGGTGCATCGCGAGCGCGGCCTTGCTCGCGCTTGCCACGATAACGTTGAACGGTTGCGGCGCGGACGACACGCCTCCCGCGAGCAACGCATCGACCACGGCCCCTGCCGCGAACGACGCGGCGCAACCACCGGCAACCGCAGCAGCAGCGATTCTCGATGCCTCCGCGCCGACAATCGGCAACGCCAGCAGCGTCGGCAACAACAGCGCCAACCCCGCGCTCGCGGCGTCCGATCCGATCGCGCAGAACATGCAGGCCAATCTCGCGGCCGACAGCCAGCAGATCGCCCCGGTGATGCGCTACGCGCCCGGCGACAGCGCGAATAACTAGTCAGCAATCCATAACGGAATCGCTCCCTCCCCGCGCGTCGACACGCGCTATTCTTCCCTTACGCAGAAGGTGATATTCAATGACCTCAACTAGCCGTCGCCGTTTCCTGCAAACCGTGGCTTCATCCGCGGGCGCCGCCGCCGCGATGACCGCATTGCCCGAATCGATCCGCAATGCGCTGGCCGTCCCGGCGTTCTCGCGCACCGGCACGATCAACGATGTCGAGCACATCGTCGTGTTCATGCAGGAGAACCGCTCGTTCGACCACTACTTCGGCCATATGCGCGGCGTGCGCGGCTACAACGACCGCTTCCCGATTCCGCTGCCGAGCGGTCTGCCGGTGTGGAATCAGCCGTCGAAGGAAGACCCGACGAAGCCGGTGTTGCCGTTTCATCTGAACACCGCGACGACCAGCGCGCAATGCGTCGGCGATCTCGATCACTCGTGGTACAAGACCCAGTATGCGATCGACGGCGGCCGCTACGACCAGTGGCCCGCCAACAAGACCGACATGACGATGGGCTACCACCTGCGTAGCGACATCCCGTTCCATTACGCGCTCGCCGATGCGTTCACGATTTGCGATGCGTACTTCTGCTCGCTGCCGGGACCGACGCACCCGAACCGCTCGTATCTGATGACCGGCACGGTCGACCCGACCGGCAACTTCGGCGGCCCGCTGCTCGACAACAACGACTGGGTCGACGGCGACGGTCCGCCGAACTATCAGCTGCTGTCGTGGACCACGTATCCGGAGCGTCTGCAGGCCGCGGGCATTTCGTGGCAGATCTATCAGCAGGGCCTGACCGGCGCCGATCCGCTGAACGGCAACTACGGCACCAACATCCTGCAGAACTTCACGAACTTCATCAACGCGCAGCCGGGCTCGCCGCTCTACGAGCGCGCGCAGACCGTGCGCACGATCGACGATCTGAAGGCCGACGTGCTCGCGAACAGGCTGCCGCAGGTGTCGTGGCTGTGCCCGCCGGCCGCATACTCGGAGCATCCGCAATACACGCCCGCGTACGGCGCCGAATACACGTCGCAGATTCTCGATGCGCTGACCTCGAACCCCGAGGTGTGGAGCAAGACCGTGCTCTTCATCATGTATGACGAGAACGACGGCTTCTTCGATCACATGGTGCCGCCGCAACCGCCGACCACGGCCGCGCAAGGCAAGTCGACGGTGACGACCGACGGCGAGATTCACAACGTCGTCAACCCGCAGCGCGGCGGCAGCTATACCGCCGACGGCTATCCGTACGGCCTCGGCCCGCGCGTGCCGATGACGATCGTGTCGCCGTGGACCAAGGGCGGCTTCGTGTGCTCGCAGGTGTTCGATCACACGTCGGTGATCCGCTTCATCGAGACGCGTTTCGGCGTGCATGAGCCGAACATCACCTCATGGCGTCGCGCGGTGTGCGGCGACCTGACCACGGCCTTCGACTTCCGCACGCCGGACTCGAAGATGCCCGCGCTGCCCGACACCAGCAACTACAAGAGCATCGCCGACAATCAATGCGCGACGCAGCCGAAGCCGACCGTGCCCGCCACGCCGACTCCGGTCGATGCGCAGGAAGCCGGCATCCGTTTCGCGCGCGCGTTGCCGTACGAGGTGCACGTGAACGGCGCGGCGGACGTGCACAAGAACACGTTCACGATCTCGATCGGCAATACCGGCCATCAGGGCGCGCACTTCTACGTGTACGCGACGAACCGCACCGATGGCCCGTGGCGCTACACCGTCGAAGCCGGCAAGTCGCTCAGCGACAGCTTCGATCTGAGCACGACGAACGGCGTGTACGCGTTCGAAGTGTTCGGCCCGAACGGCTTCGTGCGTAAATTCGCGGGCAACACCCAGGCGAATACGCAGGCGAATACGCAAGGCACGCAGAACGGTCACGTGATGGGCCACGGTCACGGCACGCCGGCGCAGCCGGAAGTGACCGCGCAATACGACGTCGCGAACGGCAACGTGTTCCTGAAGTTCACCAACAGCGGCGGCAACGTCGCGCGTCTGAGCGTGACCGACAACGCGTACGGCGCGCATCCACGCAGCGTGCTGGTGCCGGCCAACGCGCATCTCGAGGAAGGCTGGGTGCTCGCGTCGAGCCATCACTGGTACGACCTGACGGTGACGAGCAGCGACGACGCGAGCTTCTCGCGCCGCTTCGCCGGTCACGTCGAGAACGGCCGGCCGAGCATCAGCGATCCGGCGGCGGTTGCGCCGGTGCTGACGGCGAGCTGAGCGACGCGCGGGCGTTAGAGAAAGCGAGCCTCGTCTGTTTCGGCAGACGAGGCTCGTTGCAGCAACATCAAGGTCCGGTGCTCAAAGACCGACGTCGGGCAGCACCGGCCGCGTGGCGAGCGCCTTCGCCACGATGTCCTTCACTTCCGCGAGCGTGTCGACTTGCAGCGCGAGACGCGGCGGCCGCGTAACCGCGCTGCCGCGCCCGAGCATTTCCTCGCACAGCTTGATGCATTGCACGAGATCGGGCCGCGCGTCGAGATGCAGCAGCGGCATGAACCAGCGGTATAGCGACAACGCTTCGTCGAAGCGCTTTTGCGTGGCGAGGCGAAACAGCGTCTCGCCTTCTTTCGGGAACGCGTTCGACATGCCCGACACCCAACCCTGCGCGCCGACCGCGATGCTCTCGACCACCACGTCGTCGAGGCCCGCGAACAGCACGAAGCGATCGCCCACCGCGTTGCGCAGATCGATGAAGCGCCGCGTATCGCCCGACGAATCCTTGAAGCAGACGATGTTCTCGCAGTCCTGCAACGCGATCAGCACGTCCGGCGTGACGTCATTCTTGTAGATCGGCGGGTTGTTGTAGACCATCACCGGCAGATCGGTGCTGGTCGCGACCGCGCGAAAATGCGCGGCGGTTTCGTGCGGCTTCGCGGAATAGACGAGCGCCGGCATCACCATCACGCCGTCGACGCCGACGCGCGCCGCTTCGCGTACCGTCTGCCGCGCGAACTCGGTCGTGAACTCGGCGACGCCCGCGATCACCGGCACCTTGCCGCGTGCCGCATCGCGCGCGGCCTCGATCACCGCGAGCTTTTCCGGCGTGCTCAGCGAGGTGTTCTCGCCGACCGTGCCGCACACCACCAGCCCCGACACGCCGTCCTCCACGAGGTTGCTGATCACGCGATGCGTCGCGTCGATGTCGAGCGAAAAGTCCGGCTTGAACTGCGTGCTGACGGCGGGAAACACCCCGCTCCACTGGATCGCCTTGCTCACTTTGTCCGTCTCCTTCAAAAAGCCGGCCATGCCGACACGCGTTGAGTATGACGACGAGTATCGACTTTCAGGCACGCGCGGGCTTGGGCTTTTTCGTAATCGAAAGAGATTAAATCTGCACAATTGATGGCGCGCGAGGTGGCTCGCGGTGACGCGGCAGGAGTAAGGGCAGCGGGGTGAAGACGGTGCGCGCGAACAACGTACGACGAGGCTTTAACGGAATTGCCATGCTGAGTCCGGCACAACGGCGGCACCGTCGCGGCACGGCGCGTGCCGGCCACGCTCGCGGCGGCCTGGCTTACGCCACGCTGCCGCTGCTTCGCTTCGCTCAAGCCCCGAGCAACACGCCGGTCCTGACCGGCCGCGTGCCGGTCACACGACCGAGCGGCGCGCCGGCCGTCACGAAGCGGATCGCGCGCCGCATGTACAGCACGCCTTCGGTCTGGCTCGCGATCGTCGTGGTTTCGTCGGTCAACGGATCGACGATATCGAACAGCGGCTGACCGACCCGGATCGTGTCGCCGATCTTCGCGCGATGCACCAGAATTCCGCTCACTGGCGCATAGAACTGCTCGCTGCCCGCGAGCGGCGTGGCCGGCGACAACAGCGGCGGCAACGGTTTTGCATCGCCGCGAATCGCGTTGCGCCACACCAGATAATCGATGAGCGCGTCCGCATCCTGCTGCGCGATTTCGTACGACACGTCGCGCTGGCCGCGGCATTCCACCGTCACCGCGATCGAGCCGGTCGGCACCGGCTGGCTCGCCGGCATCTGCTGCTGCAAGGTCCACCACAGCAGGCTATGAGTTTCGTCGAACGCGCCCGCGCCGGAGTCCGTCGCGAGCAACGACGCCTCGGCGCCAAGGTAGCGCGACAGCGGCTCGAACTCGGACCACGCGGCCTCGCTCGTGTACACATGCATCGCCGCTTCGAGCGAGCAGT
This sequence comes from Paraburkholderia antibiotica, assembly GCF_012927125.1. Taxonomy (GTDB): domain Bacteria; phylum Pseudomonadota; class Gammaproteobacteria; order Burkholderiales; family Burkholderiaceae; genus Paraburkholderia; species Paraburkholderia antibiotica. Next base: position 4,499 of record NZ_JABBFZ010000024.1, on the reverse strand, counting down.
GCAGATCGATCACCACGTCGGCGTCGCACGACAGCTTCAGCAGCGCCAGTTGCAGCGATTCGAATTCGGTCAGCGGCTTTTGCCGCGCGAGTTCGGCCGCGAGCAGCTCGCGCACGATGCGTTTGTTGTCGTTCGCGTCGGCACCGAGCGCGTCTTTCGCCTGCGCGACCAGCTTCGAGAACTGCACGAAGTGGCGATTGAAATTCTTGCCGCTACCCAGATCGAAACGGCCGACGAACTGCCCCAGCACGAACTGCCCGAGCCCGACCGGATTCGCGACCGGCACCAGCACGATCTGCGCGTTCAGCGCGCCGGCCTGTTCGAGTTCGAGCAGACGGCGCTTGAGCAGCACGGTGGTCAGCATCGCCGGCGTTTCATCGGCGTGCAGCGACGCCTGGATATAGATCTTTTGCGCGCCGCCGATGGAGTCGGTCGGGCCGAAATGAAACGACACCAGCTCGCGATGCGTGCCGATAGCCGGCGACAGAAGCGGGATCGATTGCCTGTTCATGAACGGAGAGTCTGAGGAATAAGGTTAGGAATCTGAATCGAACGACGGGTCTGGCCGACAGCTCAGTTGCCGTACGGATCGAAGTCGAAGTACTTCTTCGCGATCTGCGCATACGTGCCGTCCTTCAGCATCGACGCGATCGCCGCGTTGATCGACGCCTGCGCGGCGGTCTCGTCCTTGCGCAAACCGATGCCGACGCCGCGATCGCCCATCGAAAGCGGCTCGCCGACGAACGCGAAGCCCTTGCCCGCCGGCGTGCGCAGGAAGCCGTAGTCAGCCTCGACGGTGCCGAGCAGCGCGCCGTCGAGCCGGCCGTTCTGCAGATCGGCGAACACTTCGTCCTGGCTCTTGTACGCGGTCACGTGCGCGCCGAGCGGCGTCCAGTTCTTCAGCGCATAGCTTTCGAACTGCGTGCCCGACTGCACACCGATCTGCTTGCCGGCGAGCCCGGCGGCGCTCGGCGCGAGCGTCGAGCCCTGGCGCGCGATCAGCCGCGACTTGAACTGGAACAGCTTCGACGAAAACAGGATCTGCTGCTCGCGCTTCTCGGTGATCGCCATCGACGACAACACCGCGTCGATCTTGCGCGCCTGCAGCGCCGGAATCATGCCGGAGAACTCCAGCTCGACCCACTGGCAATGCGCGTGGATGCGTCGGCAGATTTCGTTGCCGAGATCGACGTCGAAGCCCTTGAGGCTGCCGTCGGGCGCCTTCGAGTCCATCGGCGGATAGGTCGGGTCGATGCCGAGGCGCAGCGTGTTCGGGTCGGCGGCCAACGCGCCGCCGCTGAACGTCAGCGCGGCGCAGAGAATCATCAGCGGAGTTTTCATGGGAGGCGAGGTGGGAGCGGATTGGGACAGCGAGATCGTAGGCTGCCGCAGCGCCTCGAAGAAGTCCCATTCGGACTATCATGATCACTTTTACCGATCACCAGTCCCGACCTCATGGCGTTGACGATTTCCCAGTTGCGCGCGTTCACCGCGGTCGCCGAGCATGGCAGCATCCGCGCGGCGTCGCGCGCGCTCGGCATCGCGCAGAGCGGCATCACGCAGCAGTTGCAGAACCTCGAGGCGATGCTCGGCGCGACGCTGTTCACGCGCACCAATCGCGGCATCGCGCTGACCGCGCTCGGCCAGCGGCTGCTGCAGCGGGCCGGCGCGATTCTCGGCGAATGCGAGCGCGCCGAAGAGGACGTGCGGCAGCTGCGCGGCGACTACGCGGGCGAGGTTACGTTCGGCATGACGACCGAGCCGCTCGTCGACGCGTTCGCGCCGGTGCTGATGGAGTTTCGCGCGCGCTTCGAGCGCGTCGCCGTGCATCTGCGCACCGGCACGTCGCGGATGATGATTTCGTGGATCCGCGAAGGCACGCTCGATTTCGCGGTTGGGCTAGTCTCGAAGCAGACCGATACCGCCGATCTGTCAGTCACGCCGCTCTATCCGTCCGATCCGGTGATCGTGTGCCGCAAAGGACATCCGCGGGCGCGCGCGAAGTCGCTGGCCGAACTGGTCGATTGTCCGTGGGTGACGACGCGCTCGCCAAATCTGACCGAAGCGCCTCACGTGAACCGGCTCAGCCAGCTATTCGAACACCACGGCTTGCCGCCGCCGAAGATCGTCGCGACGGTCGAGGGTCTGTACGAAACGCTACATCTGGTCGGCGCGACCGATTGCCTGTCGCTCGAAGCGTCGGTCGTCGCGCAACGCGGACCGTTCGCGGACCTGCTGACCACGATTGCCGTGCGCGAGCGCGCGATCGAGCAGAACGTCTGCCTGCTGCAGCGCGCGGCGATTCCGCTGACGCCCGCCGCGCAGGAGTTCGCGACGATGATCGCGTCGTACGCGAGGACGGTGCGGGCGCGCTGAGCGCGTTGCGAGCACGCCACCCCCACGACAGCACGGCGCGCGACATAAGACCTTGGTCCAATTGGCCGCACCGGCCGCGCGCTCCTACTATGTCCGATAGCGGCGCCAGACGGTCGAGCGGCGGAGCCTGGTGGCCGGCGTGAGCGACAGGCCCGCCCAGCCTCCCGGCAAACCACGCGCGTCGTCCGGCGGGCACCCCTTGCGGTGACTGCGAGGAGAACATCGATGCTGCCCACGCACACTGCCCGAAGAGGATTGTCCAGAGAGTTGCTCGACGTCCTGATTCGCGCCGGACTCGTGGCGGTTCTGGCGATTTTCTGCTTCCGGGTTTTCGTCCCGTTCCTGAATCTGATGATCTGGGCGCTGATCCTCGCGATTACGCTCTATCCGCTGCAGGTCCGACTACGAGGACCGCTGGCCGGAAAAGACGGCCTGATCGCCACGCTGATCATCCTCGTCGCGTTCGCGGTCATTCTCGTGCCGACCTACGCGCTGGGCGTCGCGGTCGCCAATTCGATCGAGCGCGCAATCGACATCTTCCGCAGCGGCAACTTCCGGATTCCACCGCCGGCCGAATCGGTGGCCGCGTGGCCGCTGGTGGGTCAGCGGCTCTACGACGCGTGGGCGCAGGCGTCGACCGATCTGACCGGCCTCGTGCACCGATTCGCGCCCCACCTGAAGGAAGCGGCGCTGGCGCTGCTCGGCACCGTGACCGGGCTGGGCGCGGGACTGGTGGTGTTTTTTCTCGCGCTGATCGTCGCCGGAATTTTCATGGCGCACGGCGAGAAGGGACATCGCAGCGCCGTGCTGATTGCCTCGCGCATTTCCGGACCCGAGAACGGTCCGCAGATCGCCGACCTGTGCACGGCCACCATCCGCGCGGTCGCGCAGGGCGTGGTCGGCATCGCGTTCATCCAGATGCTGCTGATCGGCGTCGCGTTCGTCGTGATGGGCATTCCGGGCGCGGGCCTGCTCGCGCTTGTCGTGCTGCTGATCGGCATCATGCAACTGCCCGCGACCTTGATCACGATCCCCGTCATCGTGTTCGTGATCGTCACCGAAGGGGTCAGCACCGCGACGATCGTCTTCTCGGTCTACGTGTTCGTCGCGGGTCTCGCGGACAACGTGCTCAAGCCGCTGCTGCTTGGGCGCGGCGTCGCCGTACCGATGCCGGTGGTGCTGATCGGCGCGCTCGGCGGCATGGTGACGGGCGGCGTGATCGGCCTGTTCATCGGCCCCGTGATGCTCGCGGTCGGCTTCCAGCTGTTCTGGCGCTGGGTCAAGGACCAGCCGGAACCCGAGCCGTGCGAGACACATCGTGAGCCTTGAGATGCCGTCAGGCGAAGCCGCCGCACTCCCGCTACAATCGAAACGTCACACCCCGGAAAACGACGGACCAGGATAGCGAACCGCAGCGGAAATGGTCCTCGCCATTCGAGCCGTTCACGCAATCGCAGCAATCGCAGCAATCGCAGCAATCACAGCAGTCGCGGCAGTCGCAATACTCACAGCAGTCATCGCAGTCACGGCGGTCACCCCTCTTCATCGCCCGGCGAAGCCGCGCAAAACCCGGCGCGCTCGCCCAGGCCACGGGCCGCGGTTCAACCGTCCGCCACGCCGTAGCCGGCACGTTTCAAGCTGACATCACCCGTATCCCGATTGCCGACGCGCCGCGCGTTCGCGCCGCATCAGCGTCCTTTGACGTCGTCCACCATCAACAGGAGTTTCCCAAATCCGGAGCGTCCCTCATGCGCTTCGGATTTATCGTCGGGCCAACGGTCGGGGGCGTGGTCGCCTTGATCGCCATCCCTTTCATGCCAGCATCGATTGAGGGATATACAAACCTCTTTCTATGCATTCAGCATATTCAAATCGGCAAACTTGAATTATTAAATATAGATAAATTCACGATGAATCGGATTTGTCTAATGGTCGTCATCGATTTATCTTGATATTTTGCATCCTAAATAATCGGAATTAATCCGAGAAACTATGCCCCACGGTCATCGGGGACTGAAGTTGTTGAAACGTATTGGAAGCGACGAGTCGTTGCATAGAGCTTCATCCAGCATCACGGGTAAAATAAAAAATGAATAATCGTTGTTTCCGGCTTGTGTTCAGCA
>NZ_JABBFZ010000023.1 GCF_012927125.1 Paraburkholderia antibiotica | reverse complement strand
AACGTCAGCACGACGGACAATGGCACGCTGAATGTAACGGGCGACGTGTCGAACAATGGCTCGCTCGACACCAGCAATGGCGGTTCGACCGACATCAACGGCAACCTGTCGAACAACGGCACGGTGGACACCGACAATGGCTCGCTGAACGTCAACGGCAGCGTGGACAACAATGGTTCGCTGAACACGAGCGGTGATAACGGCACGACCAGCATCGGTGGTGACCTGAACAACAGCGGCAACGTCAGCACGACGGACAATGGCACGCTGAACGTGACGGGCAACGTCTCGAACGATGAGAACGGCACGATCGACACCAGCAACGGTGGCTCGACTGATGTCGGCGGTAACCTGTCGAACAACGGCACGATCGACACTGACAACGGCTCGCTGAACGTCAACGGCAGCGTGGACAACAACGGTTCGTTGAACACGAGCGGTGATAACGGCACGACCAGTATCGGTGGCGACCTGAACAACAGCGGCAACGTCAGCACGACGGACAATGGCACGCTGAACGTGACGGGCAACGTCTCGAACGATGAGAACGGCACGATCGACACCAGCAATGGCGGCTCGACGGACATCAACGGCAACCTGTCGAACAACGGCACGGTGGACACCGACAATGGCTCGCTGAACGTCAACGGCAGCGTGGACAACAACGGTTCGTTGAACACGAGCGGTGATAACGGCACGACCAGTATCGGTGGTGACCTGAACAACAGCGGAAACGTCAGCACGACGGACAATGGCACGCTGAACGTGACGGGCAACATGTCGAACAACGGCACGATCGACACCGACAACGGCTCGCTGAACGTCAACGGCAGCGTGGACAACAATGGTTCGTTGAACACGAGCGGTGACAACGGCACGACCAACATTGGCGGCGACCTGAACAACAGCGGCAACGTCAGCACGACGGACAACGGCACGCTGAACGTGACGGGCAACCTGTCGAACAACGGCACGATCGATACCGACAACGGTTCGCTGAACGTCAACGGCAGCGTGGACAACAACGGTTCGTTGAACACGAGCGGTGATAACGGCACGACCAGCATCGGTGGCGACCTGAACAACAGCGGAAACGTCAGCACGACGGACAATGGCACGCTGAATGTAACGGGCGACGTGTCGAACAATGGCTCGCTCGACACCAGCAATGGCGGTTCGACCGACATCAACGGCAACCTGTCGAACAACGGCACGGTGGACACCGACAATGGCTCGCTGAACGTCAACGGCAGCGTGGACAACAACGGTTCGTTGAACACGAGCGGCGACAACGGTACGACCAACATTGGTGGCGACCTGAACAACAGCGGCAACGTCAGCACGACCGACAATGGCACGCTGAACGTGACGGGCAACGTGTCGAACGACGAAAACGGCACCATCGACACCAGCAACGGTGGTTCGACTGATGTCGGCGGTAATCTGTCGAACAACGGGACGATCGATACCGACAACGGCTCGCTGAATGTCAACGGCAGCGTGGACAACAATGGTTCGCTGAACACGAGCGGTGATAACGGCACGACCAGCATCGGTGGTGACCTGAACAACAGCGGCAACGTCAGCACGACCGACAATGGCACGCTGAACGTGACGGGCAACGTGTCGAACGACGAAAACGGCACGATCGACACCAGCAATGGCGGCTCGACGGACATCAACGGCAACCTGTCGAACAACGGCACGATCGATACCGACAACGGTTCGCTGAACGTCAACGGCAGCGTGGACAACAATGGTTCGCTGAACACGAGCGGTGACAACGGCACGACCAACATCGGTGGTGACCTGAACAACAGCGGCAACGTCAGCACGACGGACAATGGCACGCTGAACGTGACGGGCAACGTGTCGAACAACGGCACGATCGACACCGATAACGGCTCGCTGAACGTCAACGGCAGCGTGGACAACAACGGTTCGCTGAACACGAGCGGTGACAACGGTACGACCAACATTGGCGGCGACCTGAACAACAGCGGTAATGTCAGCACGACGGACAACGGTACGCTGAACGTGACGGGCAACGTGTCGAATAACGGCACGATCGATACCGACAACGGTTCGCTGAACGTCAACGGCAGCGTCGACAACAATGGTTCGCTGAACACGAGCGGTGACAACGGCACGACCAACATCGGTGGTGACCTGAACAACAGCGGCAACGTCAGCACGACGGACAACGGCACGCTGAACGTGACGGGCAACGTGTCGAATGACGAAAACGGCACGATCGACACCAGCAATGGCGGCTCGACGGACATCAACGGTAACCTGTCGAACAACGGCACGGTCGACACCGACAACGGCTCGCTGAACGTCAACGGCAGCGTGGACAACAACGGTTCGTTGAACACGAGCGGTGATAACGGCACGACCAACATCGGTGGTGACCTGAACAACAGCGGCAACGTCAGCACGACGGACAATGGCACGCTGAATGTAACGGGCGACGTGTCGAACAATGGCTCGCTCGACACCAGCAATGGCGGTTCGACCGACATCAACGGCAACCTGTCGAACAACGGCACGGTGGACACCGACAATGGCTCGCTGAACGTCAACGGCAGCGTGGACAACAATGGTTCGCTGAACACGAGCGGTGATAACGGCACGACCAGCATCGGTGGTGACCTGAACAACAGCGGCAACGTCAGCACGACCGACAACGGCACGCTGAACGTGACGGGCAACGTGTCGAATGACGAAAACGGCACGATCGACACCAGCAACGGCGGCTCGACCGACATCAACGGTAACCTGTCGAACAACGGCACGATCGACACCGACAACGGCTCGCTGAACGTCAACGGCAGCGTGGACAACAACGGTTCGTTGAACACGAGCGGTGATAACGGCACGACCAACATCGGTGGTGACCTGAACAACAGCGGCAACGTCAGCACGACGGACAACGGCACGCTGAACGTAACCGGCGACGTGTCGAACAACGGCACGGTCGACACCGACAACGGCTCGCTGAACGTGAACGGCAGCGTGGACAACAATGGTTCGTTGAACACCAGCGGAGACAACGGCACGACCAACATTGGTGGTGACCTGAACAACAGCGGCAACGTCAGCACGACCGACAACGGCACGTTGAACGTAACCGGCGACGTCTCGAACGACGAGAACGGCACCATCGACACCAGCAATGGCGGCTCGACGGACATCAACGGCAACCTGTCGAACAACGGCACGATCGACACCGACAACGGCTCGCTGAACGTCAACGGCAGCGTGGACAACAACGGTTCGTTGAACACGAGCGGCGACAACGGCACGACCAACATCGGTGGTGACCTGAACAACAGCGGCAACGTCAGCACGACCGACAACGGCACGTTGAACGTAACCGGCGACGTCTCGAACGACGAAAACGGCACGATCGACACCAGCGATGGCGGAACGACAAACGTCAACGGCAACGTGTCGAACAACGGCACGATCGAGACGGACAACGGCACGCTGAACGTCAACGGCAGCGTCGACAATAACGGCACGCTGAACACGAACGGCGAAAACGGCACGACCAACATCGGCGGCGACCTGATCAACAACGGCAACGTCAGCACCACGAACAACGGCACGCTGAAGGTGGCGGGTAACATGACGGGCGTGCCGGGTGAAGGGGGAGGCGACAACGGCGGCGTGACGAACCCGGGTGAAGGTGGTTCGGGTGACGGTGGCTCGAGCGGCGGTAGTGGCGGTAGTGGCGGTAGTGGCGGTAGTGGCGGTGGCGGTGCCGGCGCGATTGCCGGAGGCGTCGGTGGAGCGGGCCTGCTCGGCCTTGCCGGTTGGTTCGTGTGGCACGATTTGACCCAGGGATGGATTCTGGAGAGCCCGCAGACTCTGACTGTGGTCGAAGGCGATGCCGTGGTGTGGGCCGATGCTACGCTGGACTCTGTGCACATCGATGCGCTCGAGATGCAGGCGGTCGTAAGTCTGCACACGAAGACCGGCGTGATCGAACGTACGCTGATGCTCAAGGACCGCGCGGATGGGGTCGACCATTTTGAGGTGGACGATCCGTCAACGCAGACGCACACTTCGCTTTCGTACAACCGTGAAACCCACGAGTATTTCTTTGAGGAGAGTGGTGTGAAGGACGGCAAGCCGTACACCGTCAGAGCTCACGGTTGGCTCAAACCGCAGGCCAAATCCGCGGAGGCCCACTAACAGATGTTTGCGGGGATCTCTGAGTCGCCCGCTTGAGTAAAGTGTCGCAGACCGTCGGAGGTTTGACGGTCTGCGACGGTGTTCGTGGTACGAGTGTCCGGGATCTATGGGTCGTGATGTGCACGAGCCCCGGATGGCAGGTAAATCGGACTCGAAATCGGCATTGATAGTCGTCAATTTCCGCTTCGATTTTCTGAAAAGCGCAGCATTGCGTGATTGTGTCCTCATCGTTGCGTCAGCAACGTATCGGATGCAGCGGACTGGGAGTAAGCAGAAGCAAACCGGATGCCAGGCGCGGTTTGCGAGCAGCACGACGGGCCTGAGCAAGGTTCCTGTGTTGCATCGAGTGACGGCATGGATGCCGGTCGGGGACGCAGTTGCGTTGAGCGCAGAAGGCGGTCCCGCAGGTCTCTATTCCGGAGTCCGGACGTTATGCAAATTTAACGACCGCGTTTGGATCAGTGGCGAATGAGGTTCGCACCTGAGCGCGGTTTTCTGTTTTCCGGGGGCTGCCGGTATGTGCCAGCGGATTTCGGGGTAGGTCATTCATGTTTTCAATCAGAAAATGCGATCTCCGTTTGCCGCGTGGTCAGCGGTGGTCGATTCAGGCGGGAGGATCGCTGGTAGCAGCAGGACTTCTGTGGACGACGAACGCGCTCGCCGTGCAGGCCGACGCGCCGGCGACCACGCCTGTCGTCGTCGCGGCCAGCGCCCCCACGGTGCGCGTATTTCCGGCCGGCAGTACCCAGGAGTCGACCGTGCAGGCCGCTCTGAGCGACATCCTGCATCGGGACGCACCGCCCACTACACTGCAGGAAGTCGATCAGTGGTCGGCGAAGCTGACCGCAGCGCTGCGCCGGGGAGGATTTCCGCTGGGGCAGGTGCTGATGACGCAGCAGGACTGGCAGGTGCTCGAGCGCACGGGGCAGCCCGTGTTTACGGCCTTTCCGGGTCGTATCGGCCAGATCGTTATTCACAACAAATCCCGGGTGGCGGACGAGCGGCTCTATCGTCTGGTCACGCACGCGTTGTGCGGCAAGTCCAGTCTGGATGAGGTCTGTCTGTTCCAGAGTTCGCGCTTCGAGCGGACCACGCAGCTGCTGCAGGATCTGCCCGGCGTCGCGCTCGATGGCGCTCCGAAGTTCGCGCCCGGCGACGCCCAGGGCACCGTGAAGGTCGACTTTGCGGTGACGCAGAAGGGCAAACCGCTCTCGGCTAGCGTGACCCTCGACAACAACGGCATCGATGCCACCGGCCGTATGCGTGCCGGGGTGAGCGTCGCGGGTAACAACTACTTTGGCCTGGGCGAAGACTACGCATTCTCGATCACCGGGACGGACAAGCGGATGTGGACCGGCGCGCTGAGCGCAGGCATTCCCGTCTTCTCGGACGGAATGCGCCTGACCGGCGGCTTCAGCCGGCAGCAATATTCCGTACTGGCTGGCGGGACCGCTATCGCCGGCTTTGCCAACACGGTTTCCGCCGGGCTGCTGTATCCGTTCACGCGAGGCCTGGACAGCAACGTGTGGGGCGGGCTGTCTGTGCTGCATACGAATACATCGTTAAATTACCGTGACTTCGGTGTCGGCACGACGAGTTCTCTCGACTCGATGCAGCTCTCGCTGACGGCCAACAATGGCGACCGCGCGCAGCAGTTGCGCACCAACGTGTGGAGCGCCCAGGGCGCGTTGACCTTGGGTCATCAGCGCAACGACGACCCGAACGACGTCGGACCGCATCGTGCCGGCAACTATCTGAAGCTGGCGGGCACCGGCGTGGGCACGTACGCGCTGGATCGTTCGGGCGATCTTTTCCTGCGCGGACGTGTCACCGCGCAACTCTCGGACCGGAACCTGGACCCTAGCGAACAACTCCTCGTCGGCGGTCCGAACGCAGTTCGAGCGTACCGGCTCGACGAGCCGTCGGCGGACGAAGGCGTAATCGCGAGCGTGGGTTTGTATCGGCGTTTTTCCGTGGCCACTGGTCACCAGATCCAGCCCGGCATTTTCGTCGATTATGGCCTGGCCCGCGTCAACCACAGCCCGTGGCAGGACTGGGCGGCGGCCTACCCGGGCGTGCCCGGCGTCACAAACATCCGGCATCTCGCCGGCTACGGAGCTAGCGTAGACTGGCTTACACCTTATGGCGCGATCGTCTCGGTATCGGCGTCGAAGGCTTTCGGCTTTTCCGACGACTCATGGGTCGACCCGGGCCGCAAGCCCATACAGTATTGGCTGTCAGTGACGTGGAATCACTAGTCGCGGTCTTCACCTTCTTCCGGATGCATCATGGCTGACAAGTTTCCCATTAACGAATTCGAATATCACGTCTATCGGCGCGACCGCGAGACGGCTGCCCGCACGCTCATCAGGCTTCTGGAGATCATCGACTCCCACTATGGCGTGTTGAAAAACGTCGACGCGTGGGCGCAGTCCGAAGCAGCCGGTGACATCATGGACGATCACCTGCTGACCCGACTGACGAGCGCGATCACGAGCCTCGCAACCGATCCGGAATTCACGGTCTCGGACTATGGGGTCGCGCGTCTTGCGCTGTTTCATCGCTGGATGTCGGCGCTATTTTCCGCGAGCTCGTTCCGTAACGCCGATCACATCCTCCGGTCGCTGGGCGCGGTAGCCGACGCCAAGAACGTCGTGCAACTGCGCAACGCCGAATCGCGCAAATTCCAGCTCTTCTATCTGACCGACTCCGAAGTGCGGCTCGACTGGGACGTGTTCTGGAACCTCGACAGGATGCGGGCGGCCAACCTTGCCATTTCCATTCTCTCCACGCGGCTGATGGCTTCGCCGTCGGCGCACGCGAAAAGGGAAATGCTGCTGAGGTGGCTGCCGCCGAAGTTGCCGGAACTGGAGTGGGATCAATTGCCGGGTGGCGTGATCCACGACGCCTATATGCACTGCTCCTACGCGGATCTGCCCGAGAAGCACGACATCAAGCGTGCGATCAACGTGCTGATCCGGCGCAAGCTCGCAAGCGTGGGACTGTCCGATGTGACGCGCGAAGCGCAAGCGCCCGCCGAAGGCGAAAAGCCCGTGCTGCTGGTGGTGCTGGAGTGGTTTTCGAAAAACCATTCGATCTACCGTACGCACTCGCAAACGATGGTCGCCATGCGCGACAAGTTCCACCTGATCGGCATGGGCTACGGCAACAGGGTCGATGACGTAGGTAAGGAGGTGTTTCACGAGTTCATCGAGCTCAAGGGCGGCCACCTTTGGGAACACGTCGCGCACGTGCGTGAAGTGAGTGAAACGCGCAACGCCCAGGCCATGTATATGCCGAGCGTCGGCATGTTCCCGATCACGATGGTGCTCGCCTGCCTGCGAGTCGCGCCGCTGCAGATGATGGCGCTCGGCCATCCGGCGACAACCCACGGTCATGCGATGGACTACGTCGTCGTGGAAGAGGACTACGTGGGCGACGAGGCGTGCTTCAGCGAGGCGCTTCTGAAGCTGCCCGCGGACGGCATGCCGTACCGGGCGCCCGCGGCCATGACGGAGCTGAAGCTCGAACCGGGGCGCCTCGGGCCGCGGACCACGCCGGACACAGTCAGAATCGCGGTGGCGGCGACCATCATCAAGCTCAACCCCAGGTTCCTGCGGATGTGCGGCCAGATCGTGCGGGAAGCGAAGGTCCCGGTGGAATTCCACTTTCTGGTGGGGCAGGCCAACGGGATCACCTATCCGCAGCTTTGCCACATCATCCGGCGGCTGGTGGGCAAACAGGCCGTTACGCACAAGCATCAGAATTACGAACGCTATATGCAGGTGATCACCGACTGCGATATGTTCATGAATCCGTTCCCGTTCGGCAACACCAACGGGATTGTAGATACCGTGTGGGCCGGGTTGATGGGGGTGTGCAAGACCGGTCCCGAAGTGCACGAGCATATCGACGAGGGGATGTTCCGGCGTCTGGGGTTCCCGGAGTGGACGATTGCGCATACGCATGATGCTTACAAGGCAGCTGCGCTGCGGATGATCCACAATACCGAAGAGCGCCATCAGCTTGCCGCGGAGTTTGCCGGCCCGCGTGCGGTCGAAAAACTGATCTTCGAGGGGCGGCCGGAGATTCTGGGTGAACGTATCCAGGGGTTGTGGCGCGATCGTTTGCATGGCGCGAACCCGGATCTTGACAAGCCCGATCACGACAAGCCGGAACTCGACAAACCCGATCTCGACAAGCCGGCCACGGATCCGCTAAAAGCCGCGAAGCGTGCCCGGAAACGCGGCCGTAAGTAGAGCGTAAAGTGGCTCGAGCGCGACGCATGGCCAAAGTCCATGTCGTCGCCTGTCGAACGGGATCGCCGCCGTTATTCCCTCAAGTCTTCTGGAAACATCATGACCGACCGGTTTCCCATCAACGAGTTTGAATATCACTGCTACCACCGCGAACACGAGCAGGCGGGACGACGTCTCCTGCAATTGCTCGAACGGGTGGACGCCAACTACGGCACGCTGATGGACGTCGACGAGTGGGCACAGTCCGAGCAGGCTAGCGACATCATGGACGACCACCTGCTCACGCGGCTTGCCTCGGCGATCACGGCGCTCGCGACCGATCCGGCGTTCACCCTGTCCGAACACGGGATATCGCGACTCGCGCAGTTGCAGCGCTGGCTGTCGGCGCTCTTCGCCGCGAGTCCTTTCCGCAACGCGGACCACATCCTGCGCGCACTTGGTACCGATTCGGCGGCCAAGAATATGCTGCAGATGCGTTACGGCGAAGCGCGCAAGTTCCAGCTGTTCTATCTGACCGATTCGGAAGTGCAGCTGGACTGGGACGTGTTCTGGGAATTCGATCGCGTGACGGCGGCACGCCTCGCGGTGTCGATCCTCTCCACACGTCTGATGGCATCGGCTTCGGCTCACCAGAAGCGGGAGATGCTGCTCAGGTGGCTACCGCCCAAACTCGCCGAACTGGAATGGGACCAGCTCCCCAGCGGTGTCATGCATGACGTGTACATGCATTGCAGCTATGCGGATCTGCCCGCGAAGCACGACATCAAGCGCTCGATCAATACGCTGATCCGCCGCAAGCTGGAGAGCCTGGGGATGAGCGACGTGACCCGTGCGGCTCAGGCGCCGGCTGAAGGGACGAAACCCGTCGTGCTGGTGGTGCTGGAATGGTTCTCGCAGAACCACTCGATCTATCGGACGCATTCGCAGACGATGGTGGCCATGCGCGAGCGGTTCCACCTGATCGGTATGGGTTACAACGACCGGGTCGACGATGTGGGCAAGGCCGTCTTTGACGAATTCATCACGCTCGAAGGTAACGACGTCTGGGAGAACGTGGCTCACGTCAGGCAGGTGAGCGAAAGCCGTCATGCGCAGATCGCGTACATGCCGAGCGTCGGGATGTTTCCGATCACGATGATTCTTGCCAGCCTGCGGGTCGCGCCGTTGCAGATGATGGCGCTCGGCCATCCGGCGACGAGCCACGGCCATGCGATGGATTACGTGGTGGTCGAGGAGGACTATGTCGGCGACGACGCATGCTTTAGCGAAAAACTCCTGAAGCTGCCGCGCGATGGCATGCCGTACCGTCCGCCGACGGCGATGACGCAGATGAAGCTCAAACGCGGCCATCTGCCGCCGCGGGTTGCACCGGACACGGTCAGGATCGCCGTCGCGGCGACCATCATCAAGCTGAATCCCGGCTTTCTGCGGATGTGCGGCGAACTGGTGCGCAAGTCGAAGGTGCCGGTGGAGTTCCACTTCCTCGTTGGACAGGCCAACGGCATTACCTACCCGCAGATCAGTCACATCATTCGCGGCATGGTGGGGCGCGAGGCGGTGACGCACAAACATCAGGACTACGAGCGTTATATGCACGTGATCGCCGACTGCGACATGTTCCTGAATCCGTTTCCGTTCGGCAATACCAACGGGATCGTGGATACCGTCTGGGCGGGGCTCGTCGGCGTGTGCAAGACCGGACCTGAAGTCCACGAGCATATCGACGAAGGCATGTTCCGGCGACTCGGATTCCCGGAGTGGACGATCGCCAGCACGCTCGAGGACTACAAGACCGCGGCCCTTCGGCTGATTCACAACCGCGAAGAGCGGCATCAGCTTGCGCAGGAGTTCGCTGGCCCTCACGCGATCGAGAAGCTGATTTTCAAGGGTCGTCCGGAGATTTTGGGCGAGCGCTTCGAGTCACTGTGGGAGTCGGCAAAGCAGGCGGATGCGGATTCGCCGCAGCGCGAGGCGCCGAACACCGGGGCGTCGGCCTGAACGGGCGATGCGGATCCGGGACGCCAGATAGCACGTTGGCGTGCCGTGGCGTCGTATCCGCATCGATGACCGGTGCCGCAATATGAAGAGCGGGATCGTTCGATAACGTATGGAGCGTGTCCGGCGGAGCGGCTGTTCCCGGCAGTTTCGCTGGAAAATTCCTCGGAGTAACGGATGTCCGATCTGGATTCGACGGCCAGGTCCCCGCGGTGGGGCAAGGCGCGTTTCAAGCTGTTCTTTGGGGGAAAGGGTACGGTGGTTCGCGTCACCACCGTTCAGAGTAGTGGTAGCAGCGAGCGCGACAAGGAGTGCATCGCGTGGTGCTGGACTCGCACTATCCCCATCGTAAAGAAAGGTGTGCGGACCAACGCGCAGTGGTTCATCCTCGACATCGATGCCGGTGCGGTACTCGAGATGCCGAAGCATTGAGTGTTCAACGTCGGTCACTCACCTCGCCGGGTTGTCGTGAGGCAAGCTTATGAATTTGGCGGAACGTATCGATCGGTTGGCTCGAGTTCGTCCCGGACACACCTCGCCCTATGCGTTGAGCGTAGACGCAGTCGATGGGCTAGGCTTCGTTTGCCGCAGCCCGCACACACCTGAACCCTGCATACACATACTGATAATGCGGCTGGAACCAGTTGCGGAATTCCGGTCGCAGCATGCATTGCGCGGTGCGCGCTGAGCCGCCCTTGAGTACGTAATGCTGGCCGTCGAAAAAGTTGGCCGAATAGCCGGGATAGAACGGAAACGCTTCGAAGCCCGGCAGCGCTTCGAATAGCGTCGAGGTCCATTCCCAGCCGTTGCCGAACTGGCCTTGCACGCCGAAAGCGCTGACGTTGTCGGGATGGGCGTCGACGGGCTGCGGGTCCCAACTGCGGAAATCGAAATTACCCGATGCAGCGTGAGGCGCGCCTTGTGCCGCGCGTTGCCATTGCGCTTCGGTCGGCAGCGCCTTGCCGGCCCAGCGGGCGAACGCGCTGGCTTCGGCGTGGCTCACGTAGACGGGCCAGTCGAGCGGCAGCGGCACTTCGTCGAACATCGTGCGTAGGGTCCATTCGGGGTGGCCGTTCCGCGCGGCGCGTTGCGACCAGCCAGCCGGGTGCGCGATGCGCTCGGCTTCCTTCCACGCCCAGTCCTTCAGCGACCACCACTTCGTCTCGCGGTAACCGCCGTCGTCGATAAATTCGACGAACGCGCCATTCGTCACCATATGGCGATCGATCTCGAACGCGGGCACGTCGATGCGCATTTCGCCAAACTCGTTGTCCCAACCGAAGCGTCCGGCTTCGCGCGCCATGCCGAGCATGCACGGGCCGGCCGGCACGCTGATCATCGACGACAACGCGTCGTGCCGCTCGGTCTGGGTCATCACCGGTTCGCGCAACGCGGTGGTCTTCTGCGCGAGCGGCAATTGATGGAGCATGTAGGCGAGGGTTTCCGCATGCATCAGGCGATGCTCGATCGCGACGTTCAGCAATTGCTCGGCCGCTTTGTTTTGCGTCGGACTGCCGAGCGCGGCAAGCGCGCCGTCGATCTGCCGGCGGGCGTGCGTTGCGTATTCGCGCACGATCTCGAGCGATGGCCAGTCGGCGGGTTGATCGGTTGGAAAGCCGCCGCCGACCGGATCGATACCGAATGCGAATAGCTGGTCGAGTTCCGGTGCGAACGCGGGCAGGTCGAACAGACGCTGGTCGAGCAGGTTGCGATCGAACGCTTCGAGATGGCCGATGTAGAACACGATCCGGTGACGTTCGCGGATCGGCCGTTCATATAGATAGTCGGGTTTGACGATCGCAAAGAGGGCGTCGCTGACTTGACGCGCATCGATCAGGCGCTGCACCAGCGGGTGATGCGGGGCGGGATCACGATTCATTTCGCCGGGTCTCCTTACCTGGGTCCCATGCAAAGCGGTCGACCCAAGCTAGCGCTCCAGCGCCTGCCTGGGCTCCATGCAACACGGCTACTGCGGGGAACAATCCAAAGACTCTACCCGGTCGCAGGAGCCATGCCAAGGCGAAATGAATGTGGGGGACGGGCCGCGCGGGAACCGGTCGGACAACACCGGCAGCGCGGCTCGATTGGATGAGGTGACCACGTGGGGCCACGCCGGACGGACCCGTCCGCCGGCTGTCAGATGCGTTTAAACCTGCCGCAGACCTTCGAGATCGACGATCCGGATGTGCTTGCCCTGTGTGTCGATCAGGCCGCGCTTTTGAAATCTTGACAGGGTGCGGCTGACGGTTTCGAGCGTCATGCCGAGATAGCTACCCATGTCCTCGCGCGTCATGCGCAGATTGAATTCCGACCACGAGTAGCCGCGCTGCGCATTGCGTTGCGACACGTCGAGCAGGAACGCGGCGACGCGCTCGTCGGCGGACAGCGAGCCGAGCACCATCATCTGAGCGGCCTCGCTGACGATCTGCGCGCCGAGCAGCTTGTGCATCCGGTCCTGCATCGAGCTGATTTCGCGGCACAGCAGCTTCAGCGGGCTGTAAGGGATGATGCAGACCGTGCTGTCCTCGAGCGCGACCGCGCTGCAGGCATGCACGTCCGCGCTGATGCCGTCGAGCCCGAGCGCCTCGCCGGCGAGGCGCAGGCCGGTGACCTGCTCACGACCGTCACGGTGGATCATCACCGTTTTCATCGAGCCGGAACGCACCGCGTAGATGCTGTCGAAGCGGTCGCCGCTGCGATACAGCGCTTCGCCGCGCTGCACCGAGCGCGCGGAGCAGATGAGCGTTTCGAGCTTCGACAATTCGTCCGCCGACAGGCCCTGCGGCATGCATAGCAGGCGCATCGAGCAACTCGAGCAGCGCGCCGCGGTGCGCGTGGCCGCGCGGGGCGGTGGGCTCTGGCGGGTACCGCGCGTGGGCGGCGAAACGGTGGTGTGCTCGGTACTGCCGGAGGACGGGGTTATCGGACGAGGTTGGGTCGGAGTCAGCATGATCTGCACGCGCTTATTGTTAGCGTATGAGTAGATTGTCCCATCCGCTATGACGCGCAACTGGCGGCAAAGTGACGCGTCCGGCTGTCAGGTGTCCTGAGCGACGGAGTGCGCTTTGACGGGAGTGGGAAAGGGAGCCGCTGGGTAGTGCCGATGAGTTGCATCGACCGGGACGGCGGCTCGCCGGGGCGGGGCGACGCGTGGCGCGTTGCCCCGTGCGAAATGGAAAAATCAGGCGGGTTCCTTGTCCGTGCCGGCCGCCGACGGAATCAGCAGCACCGGCAGCGTGGCCTGACGCACGCAGCGCTCGGCGACGCTGCCAAGAATCAGCCGCTGGAAACCGCGCCGGCCATGCGTGCCCATGACGAGCAGGTCGGCGTTGAATTCGGCGGCGGCTTGCAGCACGATTTCCGAGACATCGCCGAGCGATGAGGCTTCGGACACCGCCGGATCGCCTTTCACGCCCTTGTCGGCCATCGCCTTCGAGAATTCGGCGCGGAGCTCCTGGCCTTCCTCGACCAGCCGGGTGCGCAGAATCGACGGGTCGTAGCCGGGCGCCTCGAAGTACATCGGCGTATTTTCGACGACATAGAACGGCCGCAGCACGGCGCCGTTGGTTTGGGCGAGATCGAGTGCCGCTTCGAACGCACGGCGTGAGGTGTTGCTGCCGTCGACCGCTACAAGAATGCGTGTGTACATATCGGCTCCACGTCTGAAAGTGCATCTGCCGCAATGATTGCCACGGCAGGGTTTATTGATCTTTTATACCAACGAAGCTTAGATGATCGCCAGAAAAGATGCACTGAACCAGGATGTAAATCAAACATTCGTCAAATATTCAGGTGCCGAACAGCCGTTGCGACGATGGGTGGGGCATCCGATACCGCGCGCATAAGTTTCTGAAGCCGTAATAGGGTTGCCCTTACAATCAGGCCATATTCAGACAAGCTGCCCAGTCCGCTGATGAACGATCGTAAAACCAAGGGCTTGCCCGACCAGATCTACGGCGACATTCTCAACCGTATCCTCGAGGGCGAATACAAGGAAGGCGAGCGTTTGCCGACCGAGCACGCGTTGGCCGAGCGCTTCGCGACCTCGCGGCCGACGGTGCGCGAAGCGCTGGCGCGACTGCGGGCGGACGGCATCATCACGACGCGGCACGGTTCGGGCACGACGGTCGCCCGGCGGCCCGATCCGGACGTGCGCCGGTTTGCGCCGCTCGAAACGCTGTCCGATATCCGCCGCTGCTATGAATTTCGCATCGTGACCGAAGCGGGAGCGGCCGCCCAGGCCGCGCTGAAGGCCGACGCCGACGACATCGCGGCGATCCAGCACGCGTGGGAGGAGCTCGAGCGCATCATCGAGGCGCAGGGAATTGGTGCGCACGACGACTTCATGTTCCATCTGGCGGTCGCGCGGGCGTCGAAGAACCCGTTTTTCATCACAGTGATGTCGTTCATCGAGGAGCAGATTCTGTTCAGCATGAACCTGTCGCGCAATCTGTCGCTGGTGAAGACGGTCGAGCGGCAGCGGCTGGTGCAGGACGAGCACATGGCGGTGCTCGACGCAATCCGCCGCGGAGATGCGGCGGGGGCGGAGGAAGCGATGCGCGCGCATCTCCAGAATGCGCTCGAACGGATGTTCGGTTCCTGAATCGGCACGCGCGTGGTCAGGTTGTCACGGTCGGGGAGCGCGGCGCGCACACGCTGCGGCTAAACGTCGTCAGGTGGCAACCTGGTTGAGATCAAATCTGGAACAGACTCCCGGATCAGACTTCCGTTTACGCCGCTGCGGCGACTGGCCCAAACAGCGAGGTCAGGGTTTTTTCGCTCACCGCGACATCCAGCGCTACGGCCCTTTCGACACCGATCTGCAGCGGCTCGCCGAGCCGGCTGATATCGAGGCCGGCCCGGCGCAGCATCCGTTCGATCGGCGTGGTGGTGACCGTCACGTAATGCGTGATGCCCATACGCTGGGCGAAGCGCATGACTTCCTGAATCGCGCGGATGGTCATATCCGTGAAACCAAACGACTGTTCTTCTCCACCCGTTTCGATGGCCCAGCGGCTCAGTTCCCAGATGTGCCGCCCGACCGGCGCGGCTGCGCCGTGCAGTAGCTGCGGGAAAGTGTCCTTCAGCATGTTGGGCCCTTCTGTCGGCATCAGTCGCCAACAGCCGCGTACACACTGCTTTTCGTCCTGAATCAGCATGTAGTGAGGGCTGAGTGCATCGTAGCCGTCGATTTCCATCCCCGCGATGGTCGGGATCTCCCAGCCGAGCCGGCCGTGAAACACCCGCGCCCGTAGGCGATACATCTCGTTGATGAGCTCGTTGTCGAATTCCTGCCGCATTCCAATACGGATCGTTGTGTGCATGACGTTCTCCTGAACGTGTTGGGGTTGCCAGTACTCAGGAAAACTTATGCATTTTGAATCCTTCCGACACCTACCTACCTGGATAGGTGTGGATGCTTATCGGGTAACGCAGAATTCAAACATGTATCCGCCAATAACCTACAAGGCTCGAAAATGGAACTTCTTGACAATCACTGGCAACCGCAGACCCACCTCCCGGCACGTCCCTCGGAGGTTTCCTCGGCAGTGGACCGCGTCCTGATCATCGCCTACCGGAAGAAGAAAAAGGAAAGCCAGCGCCGCTTCTGGGCTCGTTTCGGTGTGACGCAATCGCGCGGTAGCCGCTTCGAATCGGGCGCGGAGATTCCGGCACCGGTCTCGATCCTGCTGGGTCTGTATTTCACGAAGACCGTGTCCGACGCCGATCTGGGTCGCGCCGAACGCGTGATGTACAGCCGCGACGCCGCCGCGCTGCTCAACCCGGGTCAATAAGACCTAGCTGGGCCGCAATCACGGCGGCCGCACGCCGCGAATTCACGCCGAATTTCGTCCTGATGTTCTTCATGTGGAAGTTCACTACGGCTTCCGAACAATTCAGGATGTGGGATATCTCCCAGGTGGATTTGCCGCGTGCGGTCCATTTCAGACATTCACGCTCGCGCGGCGTGAGCTTGGGCAACAAGGTCTGAGCGTGCGAATTCAGATGGCGCTTGCTGGTGTCCATCACCAGATCGCGCAATAACACCAGGCTTGGCAATGCGGCGTTCACATCACGCCGGAATCCGTCGGACGGCATGTTGTCGTTGACGAAGCACATCATGCCGGCTTCCTGGTTGGGCCCGTGGATCGGTAGCGACACCCCCGAGCGCAGGCCATACGAGCGTGCTTCCTCATAAAGGGATTGCTGCTCGGCAGTCGAGAAAATGTCCGGCGTCCAGATCAGCGGCGCGGAGCGCGACAGACAATGCGCAACCGTCGGATCGAAATGGACCATTCCCGCGTCGTCGTATGTCTGGCGCCATGCCGGCGCATAGGTGCTGCGCAGGTACGCGTCTTCGAGGCGCATGGTCGGGCGCGGCAGCATCGCGATCAGAATCCTGTCGAAGCCCCATGTCTCGGCGAGGTCCGCGATCGCGCCGAACCATTCCGCCTCGTCGGCGGCGTCCAGTAGCGGTGCCATCTGCTCGATAAAATGTAGCGACAATTTTTGACTCTCTCAGGCTCGCAAACAACCCATTTGCGGTTAATTGCAGGCAGATGTTCCGCCTGCTTGTTTTATCCGGGGTAATTTATCACTAAAAATTGAATCGCAACGCCCTGGATTCCCCCGCTGAATGGACGGAGACGCCAGCTGCCTCGCGGCGCATTATGCCCATTGATATAAGTCTTTAGCTCATCCGAGTTTCATCGGCGATTACAACGGCTAATTTTCTGGCAATGATGGCATTTTAAGGTGTTTCATTGACCGCATTATTTCCGGATACCTCTCTCGTTAATCGTATTTGCACGATTATCTTGCAGATAGCTTAATCCCCGCGCGTATCTGTTTATCCCAAATGTCGGAAAACAGTCGTGTCGGATGCGGCCTCCCGCGTGCAGCTTCTATTGTCATACAAAAGAAGGTTTGGCGATTCGAGGGCTGCCTGTTCCGGCCCTTAAGCACATATCTCCAAACAAGGGTCCACATCGGCCATGTCAGTTGTTTGACAACTTTGAGCCTCGATGCTACCGTAAAAATCCTGGTTCTTCGTCGACTTCGCGTGGACTGATCATGAACGAATCTCCGCTCCATGACGGCGAGTTCGCCGCGTCGGTCATGGCGGTGCCGCCGCTTGCGCGCCGCGCCGACTACACGCTCGAGCCCACGCAGAATCTCGCATTGATCCGCCATATCGAGGCGGGCGGCGTGCGCACGCTGCTGTATGGCGGCAACGCGAACCTCTATCACGTCGCGGTCAGCGAATATCGCGAGCTGCTGGACATGCTGGCCGACGCCGCGAGTCCCGCGACCCGTGTGATCCCGGCGCTGGGCCCCGATTACGGCAAGATGCTCGACCAGGCGCGCATCCTCGCGCAGACCCGCTATCGGACCGCCATGGTGCTGCCGCTCGGCGGCTTCACGACGTCCGACGGCATCGAGGCGGGACTCGCACGCATCGCGGATATCGCGGGCATGCCGCTCACGCTGTATATCAAGAGTGAGAACTACCTCGACGTCGATGCGCTCGCGCGGCTGATCGACCGCGGCACGCTCTGCGCGATCAAATACGCGATCGCGCGCGACGATCCGGCGCACGATCCCTATCTGCGTCGGCTGCTGCAAAGTGTGCCGGCGACGAAGGTTGTGTCGGGCATGGGCGAGCGGCCGGCGCTCGTGCATCTGCGCGAATTCGGCCTTGCCGCGTGGACGACCGGTTCCGGCTGTCTCGCGCCGCGCATGGCGATGGCGCTGCTACGTGCCGTGCAAGGCGGCCGCGGCGTCCAGAGGGGGGAGCGCGCGGAGAGCGACATCGCGCAACGTCTATACGATGCATTTTTGCCGCTCGAAACCCTGCGCGAGCGGATTTCACTGATCCGCGTACTGCACGACGCGCTCACGTTGTCGGGCCTCGCCGACATGGGGCCGCTGCTGCCACTGCTCAGTTCGACGCCCGCCGAGCATCATGCGAAGATCGCGCAGACCGCGCAAACGCTGCTCGCCCTCGAACGCGCGTTCGCCGCCACCCACCCAACTCTCTCCGACACCCAGGCACCCGCATGACCGACCACAGCCGACGCTATCCCGATCCCTCCATCCGTGTATTCGATCCGCGCTTCAGGTCGCTGATTCTCGCGTCGGCGTCCGTCGAATGTCTGTATCAGGGCACGCGCTGGTCGGAGGGGCCGGTGTGGTTCGGCGACGGCCGCTATCTGCTGTGGAGCGACATCCCGAACGACCGCATCCTGCGCTGGGACGAAACGACCGGCGCGGTCAGCACGTTCCGGCAATCGTCGAACAATGCAAACGGCCACACGCGCGATCGCGAAGGGCGCCTCGTCAGCTGCGAGCACCTGACGCGCCGCGTTACGCGCACCGAGTACGACGGCTCGATCACCGTGCTCGCCGATCGCTATCAGGGCAAGCGCTTCAACTCGCCGAACGACGTGGTCGTCAAATCGGACGGCTCGATCTGGTTCACCGATCCGACCTTCGGCATCGACAGCTTCTACGAAGGCGAGCAGCAGGCGTCGGAGTTGAGCGCGTGCGTGTATCGGGTCGACGGGCAGTCGGGCGAAGTATCGATGGTCGCCGACGATGTGCTCGGTCCGAACGGTCTCGCGTTCTCGCCGGACGAAACGCTGCTGTATGTCGTCGAATCGCGCGGCGAGCCACGCAAGATCCGTGTGTTCGACGTCGACGCAAACGGCAAAGGCGCGGGCGCGATGCTATCGAACAATCGTGTGCTGATCGACGCGGGCCCAGGCACGCCCGATGGTTTTCGCGTCGATGTACACGGCAATCTGTGGTGCGGGTGGGGCATGGGCACCGACGAACTCGACGGCGTGCGCGTCTTCACCGCGCAGGGCGAAGCGCTCGGTCACATCGCATTGCCGGAGCGCTGCGCGAACGTGTGCTTCGGCGGACGGCATCGCAACCGGCTGTTCATGGCCGCGAGTCATGGGCTGTATTCGTTGTACGTGAACACGCGGGGTGTGCGCGGCGGGTGATCGCGAGCGAGCGTGAGCCTTGAGCCTGCGACGGCCGGCGCGGAACAAGCGCGAGGAGCACGCGCCAGAAACAAGCGCCAGAAACAAGCACGCGGAACAAACGCCGGGAGCAAGCAGCAGGCAAAGCACCCGCCGCCCACGCGTCGCCATCTTCATAGCCCGCTCCTCCAGCCCCCACAGCACCGCACTCACACACCAGTCGTCCGCTTGCCTGACAACGTTTGTTGCAAGCACCTCAGGGCTCGGGTTTGTCCCTGGGCGCAGCGAGCAACCCATTGAGCGATAAGGATTCCAGGGGGAAATCGCTGCGTTAGCGTACCGCCCGCACGGACGACTATTTGCTTGACATCGGCTGTTGCGCTTCGCTATGTTCCATTGATAGAAAGACACCGCCCGCGGCGCTTCGATCGGCGGGCTTCCATACCAAGAAGCGAGGAGACGCAATGACTGTTTCGCACAGGTTGTCGCTCAAGCTGGTATCCGTAGCTCTCGCGGCGAGCGCCGCTTTTACGCCGACCGCGCAGGCGGCCGATCCGGTCACGATCAATATCGTCGACGTCGCCGGCGATCTTCAACTCACGCAAAAAGGCTTCGAGGCGTTCAAGGCGAAAAATCCGAACCTCGTCGCGAACATCACGTTCACGAACGCGCCCGCGCCGCAACTGCCGGGCAAGATCAAGGCGATGCAGGCCGCGGGCCGCTCCGACATCGATCTTGTACTGACCGGCACCGACGCACTCGCGGCCGGCATCGAACAGAGTCTGTGGATCAAGCTGCTGCCCGACAACGCGGCGCAGTTTCCCGGCGTGCTCGACAAATACGCGCCGGGTCCGCGCAAGATGCAGGATCTCGCACAGGGCTACGGGCTCGAGGTCGCGTATATGCCGGCCGGTCCCCTGCTCGAATACAACCCCGCCAAGGTCAGCGATCCGCCGAAGACGCCCGAGCAACTGCTGCAATGGTGCAAGGCGCATCCCGACAAGCTGATCTATGCGCGGCCGGCCAACTCCGGCCCGGGTCGCACGTTCCTGATGGGCCTGCCCTACATCCTCGGCGATAAAGATCCGCAGGACCCGGTGCATGGCTGGGACAAGACGTGGGCGTTCCTCAAGCAGCTGAACGATTGCATTCCGTATTACCCCGGCGGCACGTCGGCGGTGATGAAGGAGCTCGGCGAAGGTACGCGCGACATGACGGTGACGGTGACCGGTTGGGACATCAATCCGCGTGCGCTCGGCATCGTGCCGGCCGAATTCCGCGTGCAGTCATTCGACAACATGACATGGGTCAACGACGCCCATTACATGGTGATTCCGAAAGGCGTGCCGAAAGAAAAGCTCGACGTGCTCTACAAGATGATGAACTTCATGCTGGAGCCCGCGCAGCAGGCGTTGACCTACGACGACGGTTATTTCTATCCGGGCCCGGCGATCAAGGGCGTCACCGTCGAGCAGGCGCCCGCGCATAGCCAGGAGGTGCTGAAGAAGTACGGCCGCCCCGAATACGCGAAGATGCTGACCGATCATCCGCATGCGTTGCCGCTGAACGCGGCGGCGATGGTTGCGGCCTTCAAAAAGTGGGATACCGACGTCGGCGCGCAGAAAACGCGGTAGGTTCGCGTTGTCGTTGTCGCCGCGATGGTGATTGCGATCGCGATCGCGGCGGCTGGCCGTGCTCCTCGTCGTTGCGTAGAGCGGAGAAAGGAACACGGCAAAACGGACACGGCAAAACGAACGCAGCAAAACGCCCCGAGCCTACGCGCGGTACGCGCTAACGGATGTTCCACCGCGCCGCAGCCCGGTTAGCCGTTCACGCGCAGCCGCGCGCCACGTCCTTCGTACTCCGTGCGGGCGCTTCGCATCGCGTCCGTCCCGCGCCAGCGGCATCATACGCTGCGCGCCCGTCGTTTGCGCGGCATCGGCATCGTTCGCCACCTCGCTCGCGTCAAGCGGATCAGGAAACCGCCATGAAGCATCAGTTTGAGCAGTTGCGGCTCGACTCGGTGAGCCGCAGTTTCACGAACGCACAAGGCCACGCGATCGCGGCGCTGCAAGAGCTCGATCTGACGATCCGGCGCGGCGAGTTCATCGCGTTGCTCGGGCCGTCGGGCTGCGGCAAGTCGACCGCGCTGAACTGCATTGCCGGTTTGCAGCCGCTCACCGGCGGCGGCATCTGGCTCGACGAGCGACGTATCGACGTGCTGCCGCCGGAAAAGCGCGGCTTCGGCATGGTGTTTCAGAACTATGCGCTGTTCCCGCATATGAGCGTGCTCGACAACGTCGGCTTTGGTCTGAAGATGCGCGGCGTCGGCAGGAGCGAAATCGCGCGACGCGCGCGCGAGGCGCTGCAACTCGTGCAACTGGTCGGCCATGAGCACAAGCTGCCCGGTCAACTGTCCGGCGGCCAGCAGCAGCGTGTCGCGATTGCGCGCGCGATCGTGATCGAGCCGCCGCTGATCCTGATGGACGAGCCGCTGTCGAATCTCGATACGAAGCTGCGCATCGAAATGCGCGCGGAGATTCGCCGCATCCATACCCAGCTCGAACGCGCGACGCTGTACGTGACGCACGATCAGGACGAGGCGCTGTCGATGGCCGATCGCATCGTCGTGATGAAGGAGGGCGTCGTGCAGCAGGTCGCGACGCCGAAAGAGGTCTAT
Organism: Paraburkholderia antibiotica; assembly: GCF_012927125.1. Taxonomy (GTDB): domain Bacteria; phylum Pseudomonadota; class Gammaproteobacteria; order Burkholderiales; family Burkholderiaceae; genus Paraburkholderia; species Paraburkholderia antibiotica. Next base: position 75,670 of record NZ_JABBFZ010000023.1, on the reverse strand, counting down.
ACGCGGCCACGCAATCTGCACGTTGCGCGTTTCATGGGCTATCGCAACGTCGCCGAGTTCATGCTGGAGGGGGCGCAAGGCGATGGCGTCGTGGTCGGCGCGAACGGCGTGCGGCTCGTCGGCACGCCGATGGCCGGTTTCGACGGCAAACGCGTGAGCGTCGCGTTGCGCCCCGAAGACATGGAGCGCGCCGCGCCCGGCGCGGACAATACGTTCGACGCGCTGATCGACGCGGTCGAATACGGCGGCCACGATTCGCTGCTGCGCGCGAAGACCGCGTTCGGCGATGTGTGGGCGCGCGTCGCCGGCGAATTCGCGCAAGGCGAGCGCATCACGTTGCGGGTGCGGCCATCGTGCGTGCTCGTCTACGAGGCCGAGGCCGCATGAACACGCCGACGCTCGTCCCCCCGCTGACTCCCCGCGCGCCGCGCGACGCGAAGGCCTGGCTCGTCACGCCCGCGCTGCTCTTCATCGTCGCGCTGTTCATCTATCCGTTCGCGTACGGACTCGCGCTGTCGTTCCGGCCGATGAACGGCGGCAGCGCGTGGGCCAACTATCTGACGTTCTTCACCGACACGTCGATGTGGCCGACGATCCTCGTCACGCTGAAGCTCGCGGTGCCGGCCACGTTGATCAACGTCGGCGTGTCGGTGCCGGTCGCATTCGCGCTGCGTCGCTACTCGCGCTATCAGAAGATCGTCACGACGCTGCTGGTGATTCCGGTGACGCTCGGCACCGTGCTGATCGCCGACGGCATGCTTACGTATTTCGGCCCGCATGGCTGGTTGCCGCAGGCCTTGCAGGCGCTGCATCTGTACACGCGGGAAGTGCGGCTCACGCATAACTTCACCGGCGTGCTGCTGTCGCTGATCGTGTCGGGCTTTCCGTTCGCGTTTCTGTTGACGCTGTCGTACGTGACCGGTATCGACCCGACGCTTGCGGCCGCGGCCGCGACGCTCGGCGCGAGTCCGTGGCAGCAGTTTCGTCGCATCTATTTCCCGCTGCTGGTGCCGGGGCTGACGATGGCCGCGTGTCTGTCGTTCGTGCAGGCGTTCTCGGTGTTTCCGTCGGCGGTGCTGCTCGGCGCGCCCGCTGGCCCGACGCGCGTGATGTCGATCGCCGCTGCCGAAGCCGCGTTCGAAAGCTACGATTATTCGCTCGCATCGGCGATCGCGATGGTGATGGGCTTCGTGCAACTGGTCGTAGTCGCCGCGCTGCTCGGCGCGCGCCGCTGGTTCTATCGCGGTCCCGCAACCGGAGGCAAAGGCTGATGACAACCGATCCTCGCGCGCCGCAAGCCGACTGGCCCGCCTCCGTCTCGCCGCAACCCGCGCAGCCCACGCAGCATGCACGTCAGCGCGCGAGCGTCGTCGCGCGCATCTGGCGCACGCTGGTGTGGGCCGTGATGGTGTTTTTCCTGCTCAACGTCGTGCTGCTGATTGCGACCGTCGCGGTTAATTCGATCGCGACACGCTGGTTCGGCACCGCGCTGCCGCAAGGTTTTACGCTGCACTGGTACGCGCAGGCGTGGAGCGACTTCCAGCTCGCGAGCGTGTTGTGGGTGACCGTGCAGGTGGTTGGCGCGGTCGTGTTGCTGTCGGTGCTGCTCGGCGTGCCGGCCGCCTATGCGCTCGCGCGCGTGCAGTTTCCCGGCAAGCGGCTCGTGATGCTGATCTTCCTGTTGCCGCTGATGGTGCCGCCTGTCACCTACGGCATACCGATGGCAACCGTGATGTACAAGGTCGGGCTCGCCGGCACGCTGTGGGGCGTGATCCTCGCGAACCTGGTGCCGGCGCTGCCGTTCGTGATTCTCGTGATGACGCCGTTCATCGAACAGATCGATCCGAATCTCGAAGCGGCCGCGCGTATTTTCGGCGCGAACACGTTCCGTTATTTCCGCTACGTGCTGCTGCCGCTGCTGGTGCCCGGCATGCTCGCGGCTGGGCTGCTGGTGCTGGTGCGCACGATCGGCATGTTCGAGCTGACGTTCTTTACCGCGGGACCGGCGACACAAACGCTGGTGGTCGCGCTGTACTACGCGGTATTCTCGACCGGCGTGCGCGCGCCGCAGTCGATCGACGCGATGGCGATGATCTATATGGCGATCACATTGATCTGGGTGCTGATTGCACTGCAATTCGTGAGCCCGACACAGATCGTTTCGCGCGTGAAGGAAGAGCGCCGCTGACGCGCTCGATGCCCCCTGGAGTAGACGTTGACGAAGAGAAAGACCCCCGAGGAATTGCGCAGTCATCGCTGGTATGGCGTGAACGATCTGCGTTCGTTCGGTCATCGCTCGCGCACCGCGCAGATGGGCTACAACCGCGACGAATACGCGGGCAAACCGGTCATCGCGATTCTGAATACGTGGAGCGAGATCAATCCTTGCCACACGCATTTCAAACAGCGCGTCGAGGAAGTGAAGCGCGGCATCTGGCAGGCCGGCGGCTTTCCGCTCGAACTGCCGGTGCAGACGCTGTCCGAGCCGTTCCAGAAGCCCACCACGATGCTGTACCGCAACTTCCTCGCGATGGAAGCGGAGGAAACGCTGCGCTCCTATCCGGCCGACGGTGTCGTGCTGATGGGCGGCTGCGACAAGACCACGCCCGCGCTGCTGATGGGCGCGATTTCGATGAACCTGCCGGCGATCTTTCTGCCGGCCGGTCCGATGCTGCGCGGCAACTGGAACGGCGTGACGCTCGGCTCCGGATCGGACTCGTGGAAGTACTGGGCCGAGCTGCGCGCGGGCACGATCACACCGGACGACTGGCAGGGCATCGAAGGCGGCATCGCTCGCTCGCCGGGTCACTGCATGACGATGGGCACCGCGTCGACGATGACGAGCGCGGCCGAAGCGCTCGGCTTCACGCTGCCCGGTTTCGCATCGATCCCGGCGACCGATTCGCGGCATGCGCAGATGGCCGCGAAAACCGGCATGCGCATCGTCGAGATGGTGTGGGAGGATCTGAAGCCGTCGGATCTGTTGACGGCCGCGTCGGTCGACAACGCGGTGACCACCTGCCTCGCGCTGTCCGGCTCGACCAATGCGATCGTGCATATGATCGCGCTCGCGCGGCGCGCGGGCATCGCGTTGACGCTCGATCGCTTCGACGAACTTGCGCGTCGCACGCCGGTGCTCGCGAACATCCGGCCGACTGGCGCGTATCTGATGGAGGATTTTTTCTATGCCGGCGGTTTGCGCGCGCTGCTCGCGGAGCTCGGTGAACTGATCGACCGTTCGCAGAGGACGGTGAACGGCCGCACGCTCGGCGAGAATCTCGCGGACGCGCAAATCTTCAACGACGACGTGATCCGCCGCCGCGCGAAACCGTTGCTGGCCGATAGCAGCCTCGCCGTGCTGCGCGGCAATCTCGCGCCCGACGGCGCGGTGATCAAGCCCGGCGCCGCCGAGCCGCGTCTGCTCGTGCATACCGGCCGCGCGGTGGTCTTCAGCGATTACAACGAAATGGCGGCGCGCATCGACGACGACGCGCTCGATATCGACGAGACCTGCGTGCTGGTGCTGCAACACGCGGGGCCGGTCGGCGCGGGCATGCCCGAATGGGGGCAACTGCCGATTCCGCGCAAGCTGCTGCAACGAGGCGTGCGCGATATGGTGCGCATCTCCGATGCGCGGATGAGCGGCACCAGCTACGGCGCATGCGTGTTGCACGTGGCGCCGGAGTCGTTCGTCGGCGGTCCGCTCGCGTTGGTGCAAAGCGGTGATCTGATCGAACTCGACGTGCCGCGCCGGCGCCTGAATCTGCTCGTCTGCGCCGACGAACTCGCGCGCCGCAAGGCCGCGTGGGTCAAGCCGGCGGCGCGCTTCGAACGCGGCTATGGCGCGCTGCATCAGGCGCACGTGCTGCAGGCCGATCAGGGTTGCGACTTCGATTTCCTGCAGCGCGACGGCGCCGCGAAGACAAGCGCTGGCGGCGAGCCGGAGATTCACTGAAGCCGGGCGAGTCGGCGTGAACTCCCGCGCGGACTCGACGGAAGAGTTAATCCACCAGATCTATAACAAGCTAACGCACGCACCGGAATTGAAACGGCGCGTGCGTCACTATTTACTGATTAATTGGAATAAATACGGTAATTCAAACACTGTATCGCGCGGGGTTACACGCGCGATACGCAGGACGTTTATTTCACGCGATGTAATTCGATCACGCGCGCGGGCCGCAAATGATTGAGCGCGTAGTGGATGCGGCCGCGATCCTGACGTTGGCCGACCGGACGCGGGTCGTTGTATTGGTGGTCGGCCGAGTAGCCGGCGAGCGGTTCGACCATGCCCTTGTCGATCACCGCATAGCCCGGTTCGAGCGCAAGCAGCAGATGATTGCCGCCGACCCGGCTGTCGAAGCCGGCCATGCCGTCGAGCGCTTCGGGCACGCTGTTATCGAGCGTCGCGTTGCTCGTGGTGATCTCGTCGGGCGAGATCGCACTGTGGCCCGCGATACGCGCGGCTTCGTGGTTCTTGCCGTCGGTGTCGACGGTGCTGTCGTGGGTGCGGTCGTTGTGCAGGTCCGTGCTTCGCGGGTCCTGCGTGTCCGGTTTCGTGCCGGCGTTTTCCGGCTTGCTGATCGCGCTGTTCATCGTGCATGCTCCTATAGAGGACAAGGTTTGAAAGCAGCAAAAACCGTTCCGGAAGGCCCGGCACCTTGCGCGCCGCGCGCTCTACGCAACGCATGTTTCCCCGCCGATCGACTGGCGATGACGTCCGCGATTCTTTTCGTTTTTTTTAATGGACGGGTATTTTCTACAGAGTATGATCTTACTCCGGCGAGCGACGCGCGGTTAAATTGACGAGATCCTCCGGCTGTTTCAGTGTAGTCGGAAATAACGAACAAACACGAAGGGCCGCGCGACTGAAAACATGTTACGGGCTTCAGGGGCGGGTGACACATGCACTTCGATGCTGCATTTACACATCGCGGCTATCTGTTGAATTGCGAACCGGCGCGCGCGGGCGACGGCTCATGGCAACCGTACGTGGTGATCTCGCGCTCGAGCGACGGCGAACTGGTCGCCAACCGTTTCTTTCCCACTGACCTGCGTTTCTCCGATGAAGCCGCGGCCATCGCACATGCGCGCGACTGGGCCGTGCGGTGGATCGATATGAGCAGCCTGACTATCTGACGCGTCGTAAGCCGATGCGCGAACGCATGCGGCGAGCGAGCCCGGCATGCGGCGCGGTTCATGTTGTGCATCGCGCCATGCGTCGCCGCGTGTCGCTGTGCATCGACGCAGCGGGCAGCCTCCAGCTGCACCCATACCCATGCCAGGGTCTCGGCGAACTGCGCCATGCCGCGCGGGCCGCGATAAAACGCGGTAATCTCTGCGGATAACCACTTTGAACCGTGCCCATTGCACGGCGCCGTCCCTTATGGCTAATGCGCCTTCCCAGAACTGGGGTCTCGAACAGATCGTCGCTGACCTGCGCGCCTCGCGCGAACAATTGCATCGCACGCGGCATCCGCTCGGCATTCGCGAGTTGCCGTCGCGCGAAGCCGTCAGCAGCATCGTCACCGGTCTGCGTGCCGCGCTCTTTCCGACGCATTACGGCGCGCCCGATCTGACCGACGAAACCGTCGACTACTACGTCGGCCACACGCTCGAAAGCACCTTGCGTTTGCTCGCCGAACAGATTCGCCGCGCGCTGCGCTTTCTACCCGAGTTCGGCGCGACGTCGGATGCCGAGTTGCAGGAGCGCGCGTTCGCGGTGGCACGCGAATTCGCGACGCAACTGCCGGGCATTCGCGCGCTGCTCGTCAGCGACATTCAGGCGGCTTTCACCGGCGACCCGGCCGCGCAGCACATCACCGAAATCCTGCTTTGCTATCCGGGCGTGTGGGCGATGACGCATCACCGGCTCGCGCATGCGCTGCATCGTCTGGGCGTGCCGCTGCTCGCGCGTTTCATCAACGAGATCGCGCATTCGGCAACCGGTATCGACATTCACCCGGGCGCGACGATCGGGCCGAGCTTCTTTATCGACCACGGCACCGGTGTCGTGATCGGCGAGACCGCGATCATCGGCGAGCGCGTGCGCGTGTACCAGGCGGTGACGCTCGGCGCGAAAAGTTTTGCGGCCGACGAAGACGGCGCGCTGATCAAGGGCAATGCCCGGCATCCGATCGTCGAGGACGACGTGGTGATCTACGCGGGCGCGACGATCCTCGGGCGCGTGACGATCGGGCGGGGTTCGGTGATCGGCGGCAATGTGTGGCTCACGCATAGCGTGCCGCCAGGCAGCAGCATTTCGCAGGGGAAGGTGCGTGAAGGCGAGCGCGATCACGAGGGGCGGCATTGACGCTGTGGGAGTGAGGTAGGTTACTGACGTACGCACGCTGACGCGTGCTATGGAAGCACATCACTAAGGCACGCGTTCGATACGCGGCAGCGAGCGCGCTGTTTAACGCGGTGGGTTGACTGCGTGCCTCAGCGCTGCCCGACTCGCAGCGCCCCATTCATTGCGAACAAGGCGCCGCGGCGCGCATGCACGCATCGTCGCGCGTCTAGCTTGTGCACCAGTGCCGCAGCCACAGCCATCCATACGCGTCGTGCAGCCACACGTGCTGGCCGATAAACCACGCGGCCGCCCACGACGCGGCGACTACGATCACATCGCAGTTCCCGCTATTCCACAGATTCAACGAATGACGCCCGACGATCCACGGTACGCCGAGCGGATTCGGCCAGTCCGCGAGCAGATGCATGAGGCCGCCGCACGCGAAGCCGAACGCGGGCGCCGCGTAGATCGAATGTCCGAGCGCGTGGTACGACACCGCGAGCAACGCTAACCAGCCGACGCCCCAATGCGTCAACGTGCGATGCGTGATCCACAGCCGTCGCGCGCGCGACCACCACGCGACTTCGAGCCAGTCCGGCGCGGTGCTGCCGGCCATGCCGGCGATAAAGCTCAGCAGCATGCCCGAATGAAAAAAACCGCCGCCGACGCGCGCGACGATCGTCGCGGCGATGACACCGGCCGCGAAACCGGTCGCATGATGCGCTTTGCTGGATGCCATCGAACCTCGCGGCATGAGCGCCGCCTGGAAAACAGAGGGCGGCTATGTTCGCAGATGCGCGAGCAAAAAAATAGCCGGCGCGCGAGATAAAAATCGCGCGCCGGCCGGATGTACTGGAAGCGGTGTGACGCATGACGAGGTTCGCGCAACATCGGGAGCGTCGCGCACGAGCGAACGCATCGACCAATGAGCGCGAACCTCGCGTGAAAAATAGCGCGAACGAAGCGCGAAGGGAGCTTGAAGTGCGCGTGAAGTGAGCGCGAAAAAAGCGCGCAAAAAGTACGAACGAGCGCGCGACGCTCAGGACGCGCAGCGCGCGATATCGAAGCGCATTTCCTCTTCGGGTGGATCGTCGGGCGCATTGGCCGGACGCATGACCTTGATGACCGTGCTGCCGTTGAGCGGCGTCAGCGTAATGAAGTACGAGTTGTGCGAGTCGGAGCCGACCGCGAGTTCGGTCGCGGCGCCGGCATGCGACGTGCGCACGCGCGGGAGACGGTCTTCGAGGCACGCGGCGATGGCGGCGGCCGGCCGCGACGACGATACGTAGACCATCGGCACGGACGCATCGCGCGCGGGACCGCCCGAGGAGCCGCAGGCGGCGAGAGTGGCGGTCAGGGTGACAGCGGGGGCAAGCAGGAGAAGTCTTTTCATGATCCGATCGTCGGCGTTCCCGGGTCGTGCATGGGAAAGTGAGGCGCGGGCGAAGCGCGATGCGCTGACGGGCAGCGCGATGCTTCGCGGCGAAGCTGCGATGCGGGGGCGTCGCTCGATCGCGGCACCGCAAGGCAGTCGGGGCAGTATACCCAGCATGCATCGGCATCGTCACTACGTGCCGTCGTTCATTCAACGATATGCCGGCCAACCAGTATGACGGCCCGGTATGACGGCCAATCGTAAGGCCCATGAAAAAACCCGCGACGTGATCGACTCACGCGCGGGTTTCGGTGCAGCGCGAGCGAATGGGCTCGCGCTGCCGCTGCCGGACGGAAAGCTGCCGGCGTTAGAAGCGATGGCGCATGCCGAGCGCGGCGGCCACCTGATTGCGGTTCGTCGACGGCGCGAGCGTGTTGATCGACGCGACGTTCACGCCCAGGTCGCCGAGCGTGCCCGACGCGTGTTGATACACGCCTTCGATGTACACGTCGGTGCGCTTGCTCAGCAGATAGTCGCCTTGCAGCGAAGCCGTGTGCCACCTCGGGGTGCCCGAGCCGTTCGAGCCGCTCATCTTGCCGTTGGTGAACGTGTACGAAGCAGCGAGACTCAGTGCCGGCGTCAGCGCGTAACGGCCGTTCACTTCGTAGTTGTCCAGATGCAGATTGGTACCGGCGATGCCCGGCAGCGTCGCGCCGCCGACGTTCATGCTGGTGATGCCGTCCAGTTGCGAGTGCGTGTACACGAAGCCGACGACGGCGGGACCGTACGCGTAGTTGATACCCGCGCCATACGTGCGCTGCAGATGCGCGCCGATGGCCGAAGTGCCGTCGCCTTGCGAGACCGCGCCGTTCAGGTTCGAGCTGCCCGAGTTGTTCAGTTGCAGGTAGGCGGCGGCCACGCTCAGCGGGCCGTTGTCGTACGAAGCGCCCGCGCTCCATGCGCGATTGTTCGAGAAGTCGCCGGCCGCGTTGCTGAAGCCGTACAGGCCGCCGAACTTCAGGCCGCCGTAGTTCACGCTCGTGTACTTGACGGCGTTCTTGATCGAGAACGAGCTGGCCAGATTGTCGTTGTTGAACGGGTGGGCCGCGAGATTGTTGCCGTAGCCTTCGCCCGTTTCCGACAGCGGCGCCACGTAATCGCTCACCGAGTCGTATTGACGGCCGAAAGTCAGCGTGCCGAAGTTATTGCTGCGCAGGCCGACGAACGCCTGGCGGTTGAACAGCGTGTTGCTTTCGGTGTTGTGACCGTTGCTCAGGTTGAAGCCGTTTTCCAACGTGAAGATCGCGTGCAGACCGCCACCGAGGTCTTCGCTGCCGCGCAGACCGAAATAGGTGTTCGACAGCGAACCGCTGCCTTGTTGCCAGTTGCTGTGGCCGCCCTGGTTGTTCGAGTAGACGACGCCGGCGTCGAGCGAGCCGTACAGCGTGACGCTGCTTTGGGCGTGTGCGGTGACGGCGAGAGCGCTCAGCAGGCTTGCCGCGATGAGAGTTTTTTTCATAGGGGATCACTCCGGGATAGTGCATGGAGAATCGGCGTTCCAGCGATGACGCGCCGTTTGCGCTCGATGACTGGCGATTCGCGATGCAGTGTATTCCGGTTCCGCATTCGGTTAATTGCGAGTAGTACGATAATGAGTTTTTTAAATTGAGAATGTGAAATTAATTGCGTAAGTGCTGACGAATAAAAGAAATTTATTTTTTGCTATTTAAATGCGGAAAGCATTGTCAAGTCCGGGATGTTGTCCCTTCGCGACACGCAAGCGCTTGTGCATGTGGGGAGAGAAGCTGTCTGAAGCCTTTCGTTGCCTATCGATTCCTGCTGTTTTTTGCAATGCATTTTTCCGATAGACATCTTAAATCAAGATAATTTGCCATTTATAATTCTCATCGACCCCTATGACCAAAGGGTGTCTTTTTCATTTTTACACGCGGCCCTCGGGTCGCGTTTTTTTATCTCTAATTAAAAGCTGGCTTTAACCATCCGGCACAGGACGAAACAGCTTATTACGGCAAGGGCATGGGCGGTGGAGCTCGTCGCGACTTGTCCGTTTGTCGGAGGGAGCAGGGCGGGGCGCTCGCGGGAAGGTAAAATCGCGGGCTCGAATCTGTTAAACGCCTCGCGAAGTGAGTGAACCTGTGATGACCGACATGCCCTTTCCCTCGTCCGATACGGACGCCGAATTCCTGACCGACGACGCGTCGTCCGAGGCAGACGACGATAGCGTGCACGAAGAGCGTCTGTGGCGCGACAACGGCTGGACCGCGCGCATCATCAAGAATGAAGACGACGAAGGCTGGGCCGTCGAAATGATCAAGGACGGCGAGGCCGAGCCCGCACTCGTCGGACCGTGGACGATGGGCCGCAACAAGAAGGATCCGAAGCCGCTCGACGTATCGGCGTTCAACACGCTGGTGAAAACCGCGTCGGAAGTGCTGCGCCGTCACGAGCAGCAACTGCGCGCGCAATTGCACAAAACGCTGCGGGTGCCGAGCGCGGACGGTAACGACGAACTCGAGATCACGCTCGACATCGTCCCCGACGAAGACGAACCGTACGCACTACTGACCGCGTTCGATAGCTTCGGTGAACAGATCGCTCAGGTGCAGGTCGCGCCGACGTTCAAGCTCAGCAAGGCAAGCGCGGTGGCGTGGGTCGAAAACGAATTCCGCCGGCCGGGTTGAGTCGCGGCGGGAAAGGCTGTGTCAGCGGTGATGATGGAGCCGGATCCGCAGCTGGCGGGGACCGGCGTAACGACGAACCGGCGCGCTGAGCCGGCCTAGCTGCGCTTGCAGAAAATCGCGGTAATGAGTGGCGCGACGTGATGCACGATCGCCGTGCTGCCGGCCTCCTTCAGCGCGCTCTTGACCTTGTCTTCGCTGCCGAATACAACCGCGCCATACGCGGACTGCGCAAGCGGTTCGCCGTCGCCCTCGCGGAACAGCGGGTCGTCTTTTTCGAAGCCGACCACGGCGAACACGCGAAATCCGAACGCGGTCAGATTGGCGTTGGGTGTCGGCGAAAACGCGTTGATCGAATTGCGCTCGACGTGGCTTGGCTTCGGGTTGATCAGTTGCTGCTCCAGCAGATCGGCGATGAACTGGTGGCCGCTCTCGTTACACGTGAGCGGCGCATCGAGTTCCGCGGCGAACGAGGGGAGCGGCAGCGCGGCGGCTGCGAGCAACAAAACAGAAGCAAGAAGACGGTTCATGAGCTTAGGAGGCAGGCCCGCTGATGTAGTGGATTCGCAACGGCCGGCGACGTAGCGGAAGCGCCGCGTAGCGTTGTGCATCGAAGGGATTCGGCGTGACAGGCGCAAACCGGATTCGCACTTTATCGCTATTCGCCGAATCCCGCTTTGTGACAGACACACGAATGCCATCGACAAACCGCAAAGAAACGCACGGTAAGAAAGCAATCTTTCACGATCCCGTATATATTTCCGGGTTATGACTTCGCAACCCCGACCTCCATTAAACGTCCCATTGCCACGCACGTGGGACGCCCGGCTCGCCCGCCGGCTCGTGACACCGCTAGTCGATACCTGGGTCACGCCCAATCACCTCACCACGCTGCGCCTGCTGATCGGCGTGGCAGGCGCGCTGTGCCTCGCGCGCGGCGGATTTGCGTGGGCCAATGCGGGCGCACTGCTGATTGTATTGTCAAATTTTGTCGATCATACGGACGGCGAGCTTGCGCGCATCGGCGGCAAGTCGAGCCGTATCGGTCATTTTTACGACCTCGCCTGCGATGCGCTCGTCACGGTGATGCTGTTCGTCGGCATGGGCGTCGGTGTCGGCGGCACGCTGATCGGCGGCTTGAAGATCGCGCCGGGCGTGCTCGGCGCGGCGGCCGGCGTGGCGATTGCACTGATTTTCTTCCTGCGGATGCGGATCGAGGAAATGGCCGGCAAGGCGGGAACGAAGCAGGCGTCGCTCGGCGGTTTCGAAACCGAGGACGTGCTGTATCTGCTACCTATCGTCACGCTGACCAACGTGGTCGCGCCGTTCGTCGTGGTTGCATCGATTGGCGCGCCGCTGTTCGCCGCATGGGTCGTGGTCGACTACTGGCGCGTCGCGCGCCGTGTCGCCCGTCCGACGGTCAATGCCGCCAAGGCTTCCGAAACTCAACTTTGGGCCAGCGAATGAGTACCCACGCCGAAGACGACGTTATCGCGCCCGTGTCGTCAGTTGCACCCGCAGCCACCCTCACGCCCGCGCCCGATCCCGACCGCGCGGTCGCGAGCCGCACGCGCACGTTCGACAACGCACGTCTGCGCCAGGAATTCGCCGCGCAGGACGCGTTCCTGTATCTGGAAGATTTCCTCGCACCGGAAGTGACCGCGCAGCTGATTCACAGCGCGCGGGCGCTGCTCGATGAAGTCAACCGCAACTATCTGCCGGGACACAAGCAGGGTGGCAGCGTGAGCCGCCATACGATCGACCGGCTCGCGCCGTTCATCGCCGAGCTGTATCGCTCCAAGGAACTGATCGGTTGGCTCGAACAGCTGAGCGGCGACAAGCTGCAGGTGTCGCCCGCCGACGACCCGCATGCGTACGCGCTCTACTACTACACGCGGCCGGGCGATCATATCGGCTGGCACTACGATACTTCGTACTACGACGGACGCCGCTATACGCTGCTGCTCGGCGTGATCGACGACTCGTCGTGCCGGCTCGAGTACGAACTGCATACCCGCAATCCCGACGTGCCGGATCAGCCGGGTTCGGTGCAGTATCCGCCGGGCAGCCTGGTGTTTTTCGACGGCGACAAGCTGCGCCATCGGATCACGCCGGCCGGCGCGAACGAAATGCGCGTATCGCTGACGTTCGAATACGTCACCGATCCGAACATGCGGCCGTGGCGCCGTTTTATCTCCAATATGAAGGACGCGATCGCGTACTTCGGCTTCCGTCAGGTATTCCGTCAGATGATCTCGCGTGGTAAGGACGCCGCATGAGTCGCGCGGCCCTGCTTCTGCTCTCGATCGGCACGATGCTGTTCGTCGGCCTGCTCGCATGGCAGGGGTTCGGCTCGGTGGCGTCGACCTTGCTTGCGGCCGGTTGGGGGCTCGCGGCGGTCGCGGTGTTCCACGTCGTGCCGCTGGTACTCGATGCCGGTGCGATCGCGGTGCTGCTCAGGCGTAGCGACACAGCGGACCACAGCGCGCGCGCGCACGAGCCGTCGCTGCGCGACGCGATATTCGCGCGCTGGATCGGCGAATCGGTGAACAGTCTGTTGCCGGCGGGGCAGATCGGCGGACCGGTCGTGATGGTGCGGCAGCTGTCGCAGCGCGGCATGCTGATGCGCGACGCGGCCGCTGCGATCACCGTCAGTACGACCTGGCAGGCGCTCGCGCAAATCCTGTTCGCGCTGGGCGGCCTGGCGCTGTTCGGCGCTTATGCCGCGCAGGGTTCGTTGCATGACTTGCGCGCCGCGACGCTGATCGCGACCTGTGTGCTCGGCGCGATGATCGCCGGGTTCTATTTCGCGCAGCGGCGTGGCCTGTTCGGCCGCTTGCTCGGCGTGGTGTCGAAGGTGTTCGGCAAGCGTGACTGGTCGTCGCTGATGACGCGCGCGGAAGCGGTCGATGCCGCCGTGCAATTGCTGTATCGCGAGCGCGGCCGGGTTGCGGCGAGCTTCGCGCTGAGCTTCGTCGGCTGGGTTGTCGGCACGGTCGAGGTGTGGCTTCTGCTGCGTTTTCTCGGCCATCCGGTCGGCTGGATCGACGCGCTGCTGCTCGAAAGCATCGGCCAGGCGATTCGCGGCGCAGCGTTCATGATTCCGGGCTCGCTCGGCGTGCAGGAGGGTGGCTATCTGCTGCTCGCGCCGCTGGTGGGGCTGCCGCCCGACGCGGCGCTGGCGTTGTCGCTCGCCAAGCGTGCGCGTGAAATCCTGCTGGGCCTGCCAGGCCTGCTGGTTTTGCATTTCAGCGAACGAAACTGGCAACGACGGCGCGCGCTACGGCGCATTCCGGTTGCCGATTGATCTCCGTATTTTTTCAAAGGACCGCGCATGCGCGCCATCATTCTCGCAGCGGGCCTCGGCCTGCGTCTTCAGCAGCCGCCGCAAGCCCAGTTTCCGAAGTGCCTGTTGCAGTTCGACGGCATGAGCCTGCTCGAACGGCATCTGCAGATGCTCGAAACCGCCGGCGTGACCGACGTCGTGCTGGCGCTCGGTTTCCAGCCGGAATCGGTGCAGGCGGAACTCGCGCGTATCAACTGGCCGCATAAGGTAGAGACCGTGATCAATCCGCGCTTCGATCTGGGCAGCGTGCTGACGGTGCATACCGTGGCCGATGCGCTGACGCGCGGCGGCGACGTGCTGCTGATGGACGCGGACGTGCTCTACGACGAGCGCATTCTGAGTGCGCTGGTGGCGGGCGAATCGGTCAACCGTCTGCTGATCGACCGTGATTTCGAAGCGGGCGACGAGCCCGTCAAGCTGTGTCTGAAAGACGGCGTGCCGGTCGAGTTGCGCAAGCAGCTCGCGGTCAATCTGGAGTACGACACGATCGGCGAGTCGGTCGGCTTCTTCCGCTTCCGCCAGGAAACCGCGCGGCGCTTCACGCAGATCGTCGCCGGTTATATCGACAGCGGCCGCGCGAACATGCCGCACGAAGAGGCGGTGCGCGACCTGCTGCTCGAGCGCAGCCAGGTGTTCGATACCGCCGACGTGACCGGCGCGCCGTGGATCGAAATCGACTTCCCGAACGACGTCGCGCGCGCCACCAGCGAGATCCTGCCGCAACTGCAGCCGCTCGTCAGCGCATCGCGATAAGCTGCGTGCCGCGGCGGCGCGGCATCGCCCCGGTCTCGTACCGATTGGTGGTCCGCGCCGCGTCACCCAGCAAAATCCCCTCGCGCAACAACATTTGTTGCTGCCGCAGTGCCATAATCGACGCTTTCCATTGAAGGCTTCGCCGCCTGTCGTCACGACAATGCCGCTCGCTTTAGGCGCTTTCATCGTTCCGCTGATCGTCGCGTGTGCGATGTTCATGGAAAACGTGGACGGCACGGTCATCGTGACGTCGCTGCCGGTTCTGGCGCGCGATCTCGGCCACGATCCGATTACCCTGAAGCTCGCGGTCACCGCGTATGTGATCGGCCTGGGCGTGTTTATCCCGATCTGCGGCTGGGTCGCTGACCGCTTCGGCTCGCGCACCGTGTTTCGCACCGCGATCGGCATCTTCATGGCGGGCTCGCTGCTATGCGCGGCCTCCACCTCGCTCGACACCTTCGTGCTTGCGCGCTTCGTGCAAGGTATCGGCGGCGCGCTAATGGTGCCGGTCGGGCGCATCATTATTTTCCGTTCGCTGCCGAAGTCCGAGTTTATCCGCGCGATGAACTATCTATCGGTGCCGGCACTGCTCGGCCCGGTGGTCGGGCCGCCGCTCGGCGGCTTTATCACCACCTATCTGCACTGGCGGCTGATCTTCGTCATCAACGTGCCGATCGGTTTGCTCGGCATCTGGCTCACCAACAAATACATCGCCAATGCGCGCGAGCCGCATCCCGGTCGGCTCGACTGGATCGGCTTCGTGCTGTCCGCGAGCGGTGCGTCGCTGTTCATGCTGGGGTTGTCGCTCGTCGGCGGCGAACTGGTGTCGACCGGCGAGTCGGTCGGCATGTGCGTGACCGGCATCGTGCTGCTGCTGATCTATGTGCTGTACGCGAATCGCGTCGCGTTGCCGGTGCTCGATCTGCGTTTGCTGCGCATTCCGAGTTTTCATGCGAGCGTGGTCGGCGGTTCGTTGTTTCGTATTGGTCTCGGCGCGGTGCCGTTCCTGTTGCCGCTCGCGTTGCAGGAAGGACTCGGCATGACCGCGTTCAGGGCGGGGGCGATTACCTGTGCATCGGCATTCGGCTCGATCTTCATGAAGACGATCGCATCGCGCATTCTTGGCCATTTCGGCTTTCGCACCGTGCTGATGGTCAATGCCGCTTGCGCGGGTCTCGCGATCGCCGTGTATGGGCTGTTCTTTCCTGGCACGCCGCATTGGCTGATCTGGTGCGTGGTGCTGGTGGGTGGCTTTTTCCCGTCGCTGCAATTCACTTCGCTGAATACGCTCGCGTATGCGGATATTCCGAGCAGCGAGGTCGGCCGCGCGACGAGTGTCGCGAGCGTGATCCAGCAGATGTCGCTCGGTCTCGGCGTGACGATCTCGGGTATCGTGCTGCAGATTTCGCATCATCTGCAGGGGCATCCGAAGATCATGTTCTCCGATTTCTGGCCGGCGTTTCTGGTGGTCGGACTATTCTCGTGCCTGTCGATTCCCATTACCGCGCGCCTGCCGCATAACGCCGGCGATGAGATTGCGCGCGGTAGTCGCGGGAAGGCATAAGGGCGTTTGATTCGCCGAGTCGTTTCAACTCGCTTCAACATGCATCACCGCGTGCGCGTTGCCTCGATCTCACGATCGTCTGCTGTTCCAATTTCGCTATTCGTGCGATATCGATCCGCCATCGCTGCAATTGCGATTCACGCTGCTCGCCCTGAGCCGTGTGTGTTGCGCGTTCTTTTTAAGCCTTGTTTCAAGGCCTTTTTGTGTGCTGCAGCATGCTCCCTACGAAATGTAGCAGCTTCGCAAACGTTGACGTGGCGTGTTATAAGCGCAAGATAGCCTGAGCGTCGTACGGATTCCGTTGTCATTGGTGAGGAGGTCACGAAGTTGTTCGGTCATCTCAAAGCATCAGCCAGCGGCTTTGCGCTGGTCGCACTCGTTTCTGTTTCAGCCGCTTTGCTCGACGCGACGCCAGCCGTCGCCAAGGCGCCCGCCAGCACGCAGCCGATCATATTGACCGGTTCGGCTATGGCGGTTCCTGATCGGTACAGCGCCGATGCCGCCGAGCAGATTTTCAAGGAAGGCGGTAATGCGATCGATGCGGCCGTCGCGATTGCCTTTGCGCTTGCGGTCACCTATCCGGACGCGGGCAATATCGGCGGCGGCGGTTTCATGACGCTATATGTCGACGGCAAACCTTACTTCCTCGACTATCGCGAGAGCGCGCCGCTCGCGGCAACCAGAAACATGTATCTCGACGACAAGGGCGAGGTCATCAAGGGCATGAGCCTCGTCGGCTATCGCGCGGTGGGCGTGCCGGGCACGGTCGATGGCATGTGGCAGGCGCAGCGCCGCTTCGGCAAGCTCAAATGGAAGCAGGTACTCGCGCCCGCGATTCACTATGCGCGCGACGGCTTCGTGGTCAGCGCGAAATTGCAGAAGCGGCGCGACGACGCGGCGAAAGACTTCGCGGGCAAGACCAATTTCGACACCTATTTCGGCGATCTGAAAGAGGGCGTCAACTTCAGGCAGCCCGATCTCGCCGCGGTGCTCGAACGTATTTCGGATCAGGGCGCCAAGGGTTTCTACACCGGCAAGACTGCCGATCTGATTGCTGCTTCGATGCGCGGCCACGGCCTGATTACCAAGGCGGATCTCGCGCAATACAAGGCCGTGTGGCGCGAGCCGGTGCAGGCCCAATGGAACGGCTATCGCGTGATTACGGCGCCGCCGCCGAGTTCGGGTGGCGTCGGCCTCGTGCAACTGCTGAAGATGAAGGCCGATCTCGCGTCCGACTTCAAGGGTGTGCCGCTTAATTCCGCGCAATACGTACATCTGATCGCGGAGATCGAAAAGCGCGTGTTCGCGGACCGCGCGCAGTATCTCGGCGACCCGGACTTTTATAAGGTGCCGGTCGCGCAACTGATCGACGATGCGTATCTCGCGAAGCGTGCGGCCGAAGTCAATCCGGGCGCGCCATCCGATACGAAGAGTGTGCTGGCGGGACTCGGCACGTCGATGCCCGAGAAGGCGGAGACCACGCACTATTCGGTGGTCGACAAATGGGGTAACGCGGTATCGAACACGTACACGCTCAATGGCGCGTTTGGTTCGGGCGTGGTGGTGGATCGCGCGGGCATCGTGTTGAACGACGAGATGGACGACTTTTCGTCGAAGCCGGGCACCGCCAATATGTTCGGCGTGGTGGGCAGCGACGCGAATGCGATCGAACCGAACAAGCGCCCGCTGTCGTCGATGGCGCCGACCATCCTGACTCGCGACGGCAAGGTTGTGCTCGTTATCGGCACGCCGGGCGGCTCGCGCATTTTCACGTCGATCTTCCAGGTGATCAACAACATCTACGACTACGACATGCCATTGCCGGATGCCGTTGCCGCGATGCGCTTCCATCATCAGTTGCTGCCGGAGAATACGATTTTCTGGGAGCCGTACAAGCCGATCGCGGGCGAACTCGCGCAGCAGATCGAGGCGAAAGGCTACAAGCTGGAAGGGCAGTCCTTCAACGGCGATATCCAGGTGATCAGGATCGACGGAGGCAAGCCGGATGCGGCGGCCGATCCGCGTGGGCGTGGCGTGACGCGGGTGGTGCAGTAGGGGCAGTCAGGAGAGCCGCCGGCCGGAGCCGGCGGTGTCGTAAGTGGATGCGTGGCTACTGCTGGTCGACTTCGGGCCACAGGCGCGGAAACAGGAAGCGCAGGTTTTTTAATGGCAGTCCGAAAGAAAGATCGCCACGATGCGAAGGCGACGCAAGCAGGTTGATATCGAGCAGCGTGCGTGTGATCCGGCGCGCCAGAACGCCGCTTACGCGTGGCATCCGATTGAATTCCGCGCGCGTGAGGGCGCGCCGCGTGGCGACGAATTGCGACGCGTTCGGTCGTACGCGCAAGCACGAGTCTTCAGGAAATGGCGATTCGAACGAAATGACCGTCGTCACGGCGGGCTGGATGGCTTTATGTAGAGTTTCCTGTCCGCGGTTATGTGCCGTAATTGATTGATTTATATTGGTTTGTTGGATTTTTTGTAGGGTTGAATGTAGGGTTGTATATCCGCACGCCGAGGCACGACCGGCCGCATCGCGGCCAGCCTCTCTTCCCCGACCCGCCTAACCTGTCTGCTCGACCGGCGTCACCGTCAATTCCACCCGCCGCGCGCCACGCAGTACCGTCACGCTGACTGGCTTGTCGATTCGCGAAGCGTCGAGCGCGCGTTGCAGGCCATCGACGTCCAGCACCGGCTGCGCGTCGATGGCGACGACCGTGTCGTCGGTGCGCAGATCGCCTTGCGCGGCCGGGCTGCCTTTGACGATCTCCATCACATGTACGCCGCTTGTCGCGGTGAGGCCGAAATAGCGCTGCACGCGCCGCGATATCGGCGTTGTCGTGCCGGCCACGCCGATATACGCGCGCCGCACGCGGCCATGCGCGAAGAGCTGCATGATGACCCACTTGGCGGTATCGATTGCGGTGGCGAAACAGATCGCCTGCGCGCCGGGGATGATCGCGGTATTCACGCCGATCACCTGGCCTGCCGAATTGATCAGCGGGCCGCCTGAATTGCCCGGATTGAGCGCCGCGTCGGTCTGGATCACGTCGTAGATCATGCGGCCGGAGTTCGAGCGCAGCGAACGGCCGAGCGCCGAAATCACCCCGGTGGTCACCGTCTGTTGCAGACCGAGCGGATTGCCCACCGCAATCGCAATCTGCCCGACGCGCAGTTTCGACGATTCACCGAGCTCGACATGCGGCAGCGGCTCCGGCGAGCCGATGCGCAGCACCGCGAGATCGCTGCCAGGGTCGTCGCCGACCAGATCGGCATCGAATTTCGCGCCGTCGGCGAGCGTCACCTGGATATGCGTCGCGCCATGCACGACATGGCTATTGGTCAGCAGATAGCCGTCGGGCGTAAATAGAAAGCCCGAACCCGTGCCGCCGCGCGCGCCACGGCTTCGCGCGGCCGACTCGCCGGGCGGACGGCGTTCCACGGCGATAAATGCGACCGCCTGCTGGACGCGCTCCAGTGCGCCGATAACGGTGCGCGAATAGGCGTCGAGCAGGGCGTCGTCGTCGCGGGTAAGGAGGTCGGTGGATTGGGGCCCGTGGGCGTCGGATGCGGCGCTCGACAGGTCATCGATGAAGCGTGGGCGGCTTCCCATGGCGATGCTCCGGAGAAACGGGCTGGGAGATGCGGGGCGGCGAGCGGGTTTTCAAGGCGCTTGGGCGTTCGAGGGCTAATGGCCGCCGCCGCGTGTGAGGCACGTATGAGACACTTTGCCGGACAAGCCATCGAGTCATTCTCGAACGATGGCTGACCGTGCCGTCGCGATCAGCCGCCTCCCTCATCGAATGCCACCTGGAGCTACCGAGCCCACCGCCATGTCCGCATCCGCCCCTTCGACCTCGCAAGCCGCGCGCGAGGCGCCGCGCATCGAATCGCTCAGCGCGATCACTCTTGCCACCGCCGATATGCAGCGCGCCGTGCCGTTCTACGAAGCGCTCGGCTTTCCGCTCAAATTCGGCGGTCCGCAGCAGGCGTTTACATCGTTCGAATTCGGCGGCTCGTATCTGAATCTGATCGCCGATGCGCGCGCGCCGGTCGACTGGTGGGGGCGCGTGATTATCTACGTGTCGGACGTCGACGCGATTTACCGCAAGGCGCTCGCGGCGGGTCTGCAGCCGTCGTTCGCGCCTTCGGACGCGCCTTGGGGCGAGCGCTATTTCCACATCACCGATCCGGACGGCCACGAATTAAGCTTCGCGCGACCGCTGCGCTAACGGCGGAGAGTCGCGCAAAACTCGCTATCATGGACGTCGCCACGCATGCACGCGCGCCGCGCCTCGGCCGCATCCGGATCAACCGCGACTCACACCCGGCTGACAAAGTCATCGGGAGTCGCTACCACGCCGCCGCCGGCGCGCCCGTTGCGGTAACACGCCTGACACCTCGCGCTTCGATAATCGAATGCGTCTGCGTCGCGTTTGCCGCCGCGCGCCATCCCATTTCCTGTTGCGAGGAGAGCCGCAATGAAAGAGCCGGACCCGAGATCTGATATCGAACTGATGGCGGAGCGGCAGCGCCGTTTCGAAGAAGACCTCATCGACGCATACGACGAAGAGCTCGAGATGGAAGTCGACGATCGCATCATCGACGGTCCGGGCGGCTTTACGGCCGAGCAGCGCGAAGCGCGCAAGCAGTACTTCCGCGAGCTGTTCCGGCTGCAAGGCGAACTGGTCAAGCTGCAGGACTGGATCGTGCAGACCGGCCATCGGCTGGTGGTGATTTTCGAGGGACGCGATGCGGCCGGCAAGGGCGGCGCGATCAAGCGCATCACGCAGCGGCTCAATCCGCGCGTATGCCGCGTCGCGGCGCTGCCGGCGCCGAACAATCGCGAGCGCACACAGTGGTATTTCCAGCGCTATGTATCGCATCTGCCGGCGGGCGGTGAAATGGTGCTGTTCGATCGCAGCTGGTACAACCGCGCGGGCGTTGAACGCGTGATGAATTTCTGTACCGACGACGAGTACGAAGAGTTTTTCCGCTCGGTGCCGGAGTTCGAAAAGATGCTGGCGCGCAGCGGCGTGCAGATTCTCAAGTACTGGTTTTCGATTACCGACGAAGAGCAGGAAATCCGCTTCCAGAACCGTATTCACGATCCGCTCAAGCAATGGAAGCTGAGCCCGATGGATCTGGAAAGCCGTCGTCGCTGGGAGGCGTATACGCAGGCGAAAGAGGTGATGCTGCAGCGCTCGCATATTCCCGAAGCGCCGTGGTGGGTCGTGCAGGCGGTCGACAAGAAGCGCGCGCGCCTGAACTGCATCAGCCATCTGCTGAGCCAGGTGCCGTATCACGAGATCGAGCATCAGCAGATCGAACTGCCGTCGCGGGTCTATCACGACGACTATAGCCGCCAGCCGGTGCCGCAATCGATGATCGTGCCCGAGGTTTATTAAGGCGCGCGCTACGTAAAGCGGCAAATAAAGCAGCGAGCAGATAGACCGGCTATAGCTGCATCGCAGGACACAGGAAAGGCGACACATTGCGTGTCGCCTTTTTTATATCGTCGCAGGTCGGAGAGATTGGGCGTTTACCTTCAAACAGCATCGAAGTGCGGCCTGTCCTGCCGCGTGTGTGCTTCAATGCGTCGAGTTGGAATTCCTGCCAAAAATCACGAAGTCCGGACGAGCCGGTTATTTCCCGGCCAAATTTACGCACCCCTGACCATTTCCTGGCGATACCTGTTTCTATGAGCTCGAAACGTCTCGCAGCAATCGCGGCAGCCGTATCCACGCTGCTGACCATGGCCGCTCCGACCGCGCACGCCGATGCGTCGACGGTGTCCGATCCGTTCTATCGCTACACCGGCACCACGCCGTTGGCCTCGATCCCATTGGGCATGGTGCTCAAGAGCCGCAGCGTCACCTATCACGTGGCCGGTCTGCCGACCGCGGTGACTGCCCAGCAATTGCTGTATCGCACCAATAACGCGCTGAACCAGCCTGTCGTCAACGTGACCTCGGTGATCCAGAGCCCGGTCAGCAATGGCCACGCCATTTCGTATCAGTCGGCCTATGACTCGTTGAACCCCTACGATGAACCGTCGCAGGTGATAGCCGGCGGGCGCGATATCACCAAAGTCGTCAATCTCGGCACGGTGATCTACAGCGCCGAATCGGTCCCGTTATCGGCGTTGCTGCTGCTCGGCTACAACATTATCGTGCCCGATACCGAAGGGCAAACGGCCGATTTCGCGGCGGGCCCCGAGTATGGAATGATGACGCTCGATTCGATCCGCGCGGCGCTCAACACCGCATCGACCGGCCTGAGTCCGTCCAGCAAGGTGGCGATGATCGGCTACTCCGGCGGCGCGATCGCGACGAACTGGGCCGCGCAGCTTGCGCCGAGCTATGCGCCGGATCTCAACAAACAGCTCGTCGGCGCGGCGGAAGGGGGTGTCCTGGTCGATCCCGCCCACAACCTGAAATACGTCGATGGCAGCATCGTCTGGGGCGGCGTCGCGCCGGCCGCGCTCGCCGGCCTCGCGCGCGGCTATCACTTCGACCTGACGCCGTACCTCAGCGACATCGGGGTGGCCGTCTTCAACGATATCCAGAATCAGTCGCTGGCCTATATCCTGCCGAAGTACACGAGTCTGCGCTGGGAGACTTTGTTCAAGCCGCAATACGCGAACGACATCAACAGCATTCCGGTGTATGTGACGTATGCGAACAGGGTGAATGCCGGGCTTGCCGCGTCGCCGACCATCCCGATGTATATCAGCCAGGGAACGGCAGGCGCGGTGGACGGCACCTTCAGCAGCCAGGTAGGCGACGGCGTGATGCTCGCCTACGATGTGCGCGCCCTCGCGAAGAAGTTCTGTTCGAGCGGCGTACCGGTCGTGTACACCGAATATCCGCTCGAACATGCGGGGACTATCGTGCCGTGGGTCGCCGGGATGCTGCCATGGCTCTACGACCGTTTCGCCGGCAAATCCGCGCCGAGCACCTGTCTCGTGACCGGGCTTCTGCCGGCCAATTCGCTCGCGCCCGAGACGCAGCACTAGAGAGCTTTGCCGGGTCGAGGCTTGGCGGATCGGAGAGCGTCGTGCCGATGCCGGGATTGTCCGGAGTAGGAGAGTCGGCGTGACGGCGCGCTTTATCGGCGCGCTGTTTTCGCTAGAGGGACGGGTTCCCTGAAGCACGCCTGCTTCGTCGTCAGCCGGAACCTTTGCCGGCCGACGGAAGCAGGCGTTTCGAACCGGGCGCCTAGAACACCGAGCGGAACACCCAGTACAGGCCAGCGGCGAGTGCGATCGACGCGGGCAGCGTCAGCACCCACGCGAGGATCAGGCTGCGCACCGTGCCCCATTGCAGGCCCGAGCCGTTGGCCGCCATCGTACCGGCCACGCCAGACGACAGCACGTGAGTCGTCGACACCGGCAGGCCATACGCGTCGGCGGCGCCGATCGTGACCATTGCGACAACTTCAGCCGCCGCGCCTTGCCCGTAGGTCAGATGCTGCTTGCCGATCTTCTCGCCGACCGTCACGACAATACGCTTCCAGCCGACCATCGTGCCGAGTCCCAGCGCGATCGCGACGGCCACCTTGACCCAGGTCGGAATGAACTTGGTCGCGTGATCGATCTGCGTTCTGAAGTTGCTGATGATCTTCGCGTCCCCGGCGGCGAACTGCGGCTGATTGGCTTTCTGCATCAGGCGAATCGCTTCGGACGCCACATACATGTTGTTACGCACGTTATCGACGATGCCTTGCGGCACCGCGGCCATCGAACCCGACTGGCCCACCTGCTGGCCGATCTGCTCGGTCAACTGCTTGAGCGCCGGCAGCGTGGCGGGCGTCAGATGACGCGTGCGCACGAATTCCTCGACATCGCCGCGCGGATTCGTGGAGGGCGCCGCGCCTTGCGTGTAGCGCGACAGCGTCTGCGCGGTCTGCTGCGCGACCGCGACGAAGTTCTGCGTCTGCTCTGGCGTAACCGCCTTGTTCAGCGCGTAGGCGGTCGGCACCGTGCCGATCAGGATCAGCATGATCAGGCCCATGCCTTTCTGACCGTCGTTCGAACCATGCGCGAACGACACGCCCGTGCAGGTCAGGATCAGCAGGCAGCGAATCCAGAACGGCGGCGGCTCCTTGCCCTTCGGCTCGGCATAGAGCGCGGGCACGCGCACCACGGCCTTGAGGATCAGCAGCAGCAGGCCGGCGAGCAGAAAGCCGACGATCGGCGAAAACAGCAGCGACTTGCCGACGCCGAGCGCCTGGTTCCAGTCGACACCGCTGGTGCCGTTCGCACCGTGCATCAACTGATTCATCAGGCCCACGCCGATGATCGAGCCGATCAGCGTATGCGAGCTCGACGACGGCAGGCCGAAATACCAGGTGCCGAGATTCCAGATGATCGCGGCGATCAGCAGCGCGAATACCATCGCGAAGCCAGCGCTGCTGCCGACCTGCAGAATCAGTTCGACAGGCAGCAGTTGCAGGATGCCGAACGCGACCGCGCCGCTCGACGTCAGCACGCCGAGAAAATTCCACGCGCCGGACCACACGACCGCGAGGTTCGGCGTGAGCGAGTGCGTATAGATCACGGTGGCGACCGCATTGGCCGTATCGTGAAAGCCGTTGACGAACTCGAAACCGAGCGCGATCAGTAGCGCGACCCCAAGCAGCAGATACGGCAGCACCGAACTTTCGCGAACGGGCTGCAGATCGTCGAGCAGATGCACGGCGCAATACACCACGCCGGCGACGAGCAGGGCAAGAAAGATAACCAGGCCGAAATTACGCCCTTTACCACTAGCGGCGTCTGGTTGCGGATACGAAAGTTCCGGCATGACGTGAGCCCCAAAAGTTTGTCGCGGAACTGCCGATGCTGCTGGGGCCATGTGTCGCAATGATGACAATTGCGTGACGGAACCGTCGTCCCATTCAAACGGCCGCCGCACGGGGCTTACACCCCTTTGCGCGGGTTCCCGCGGGCCGCCGGACGGCGGCTGGGGATAGTCAGAAGTCCGAAAACAGCTGTAGGAAGTTACCCTGGTAAGTCGATGAAGCAAACGGCGAAAAGCGTCGCGGGCGGCGGTTGCGCCGCCGCCGACCCGTACTTACGACGCGCTGATCACTTCTCCGCTCGCGCTGCCGCCAAGGCTGCGTTTATAGGCCTGCGCGACGATTTCGGCGGGGACGCCTTGCGACGGATCCTTGCCCATCGCTTCGAGCGTTTCGGCCACCCAGCCCGGGCTCACCACGTTGACGCGTGCCTTGCCGCGCAACTCGAGCGCGGCCGAACGCGCAAACGCCTCGACGCCGGCATTGACGATGCTGACCGCGGCGCTGCCTTCCATCGGCTGCTGCGCGAGCACGCCGCTCGTCAGCGTGAAGCAGCCGCCTTGCGAGACATACGCTGCGCCGCAGCGCACCAGATTGACCTGGCCCATCAGTTTGTTGGCAAGACTAAATGAAAAGTCATCGTCGCCGAGCGATGCCAACGGCGCGAATTTCGCCGAGCCGGCCGTGCAGACGACCGCGTCGAGCGTGCCCGCTTGCGCATACATCGCTTCGATGCTGCGTTTGTCGGACAGATCGACATGCAGTGCGGAGCCCCGACGGCTCGCGGTCACGATCTCGTGCTCGGGCGTCAGCAGCTTGACCACTTCGGAGCCGAGCAGGCCCGTGGCACCGACGACGAGTATGCGCATACGTCCTCCTCGAACAGGTTGGTGACGCGCGAGTTGAGCCGACAAGCCCACACGCCTGGCTCCACCATAGGCGCTGTCGGCGCGCGACGCCAATGCGCAACGGGAAAAATCGCGCCGGCGTATGTGGCTGGCCTTTTTAAAGCGTTTTTTCGCTTATCTGCCCATCAAATGCCTTACGAATACCCCGTGCGCATTATTTTTGCTACGCTGGAAAGAACCTCATGGTGTGGGGAGTGTTGATGAAGCAGGACAGTGAAGCCATCACCGAGCCGGCCCGCGAAGGATTCGCGCAGCAGGCTTTCGCCTCTTATGCGGCGCCGCTGATCGGGCAGACGATCGAACTGGCCGAAGCGGTGCACGACGACGCGTCGCCCGAAGCGCTGCACCGGCTGCGCGTGTCGTTGCGGCGCCTGCGGTCGTTGTGGTGGGCGTTCGCGCCGCTACTCGACAAGGGAGAAAACGAACGCCAGCGCGCGGTTTATCAATTTCTCGCGACGGCCGCCGGCAAAACCCGCGACTGGGACATCCTGATCGAACTGCTGGACAAGCAGCGCGGCGCTGCGCGCGACCTGCTGACGAGGCTCGAACAGGCGCGCGGCGAGACCCTTGCCGTCAGCCGCGAGACGCTGCTCAATGCCGACGTCAAGCGTCTGCTGCGCGAGGCGTTCGCGAGTACCTCCGCGCAACTGAACACCGCGCACGAACCGCGTATCGCATTGCACAAGTTCGTCGCCAAACGGGTTGGCGCGTCCGAGCGCTCGCTGAAAAAGCGCATCAAACGCGCGAGGCGCGCAAAGCGCTCGAACTACGCCGCGTTTCACGACGTCAGAAAAGCGGGCAAAAAACTGCGCTATCTGTTCGAGTTTTTCGGGCCGGTCTTGCAGGGCGGCCATAAGCGCACGCTGAAGCGCTTGAAACGCATCCAGCAATGCTTTGGCAAGCTGAACGACACTGTCGCCAGCGAGGCGTTGTTGCGCGAGAATGCGTCGATGCTTGCCGATGCCGGCGACCTGGACGCCGCGTTGCACTGGCTCGGCAAGCAACGCAAACGCCGCATGCGCGCGGTGACCGCTCTGCTGCACTGAGCGGCCGCGAGCGCCCGGCGAAAGCACCGGGACCGCGCGCCCGGCCATCATCGAACCAGACGGGGACCCACGTCGTAGCGCGACGACGTGGGAAAAAATCGTCCGCCAAGGAGGCGATAAGCGTGGTAGAGAAGTCGCATTCGCAGCGTCATCGCCTGCAGGCGACGCTGCATGCCGTCGGGGCCGACCTGACGCATTACGTCAGCAACCGGCCGTGGGTTGCCGGGGTGGCGGGCACGCTGGTCGCGACGGCGATGGCCGGCCTGACGCTGCTGACGCTCGGCGCGGGCCGCGTCGACGCGCTCAATCACGCACGCCAGAATTCGCAGAACCTGGTGTCGATCATTTCCACGGATCTGGCGCGCAACGTCGAGATCTACGACCTGTCACTGCAATCGATGGTGGACGGCGCGCGCAATCCGGTCACCTGGACGTTGCCCGCGAGCGTGCGCCGCGCGGTGCTGTTCGATCGAGCGACTACTGCCGCGTATCTCGGCGGCGCGTATCTGATCGATGCGAACGGCGAGGTCGCGGCCGCGCAGGACGACGACGCCAACACCACCGTCCATCTCGACGACCGCGAATATTTTCAGGTGCAGGCGCACGACGCCAAAACGGGCCTTTATTTTTCGCATCCATTCCATTCGCGGCTGCGCGGCGAAAAACTGTCGGTCGCGCTAACGCGGCGCATCGACGATGCGCAGGGCGGCTTCGCCGGCATTGCATTGCTGGCGATTCGCATCGAGTACTTCCAGCATCTGCTCGACCGGATCGATCCCGGTGGCGCGGGCTCGGTGTTCATCGTCATGGCGGATGGGACGTTGCTCGCGCGCAAGCCCTACGTCGCGCGCGATATCGGCGCCAGCATCGGCAAGTCGCCGACCTTTCAAACGATGAGCAGCCACGACTCGGGCACCTATATCGGGGTGGCGGCGGTCGACGGCGTGAGCCGCATGTACACCTATGCGCGCGTGCCGGGCACGCCGTTGTTCGCGGTGGTGGCGCCCGCGGTCGACGATGTGCTCGCGCCGTGGCGGCACCGCAGCCGGCTGGCCGGCGCGCTGACGGTCGCTTTCGGCGGCGTGTTCGTGGTCGTGTCGTGGTTGCTCGCGTTCGCGTTGCGCGACAAGCAGCGCGCGCAGTCCGCGCTGGTGCGCCTCGCCGCGACCGATCCGCTGACCCGGCTCAGCAATCGCCGGGTGCTCGACCAACGGCTCGACGAAGAGTGGCGGCGCGCGCAGCGCGAGCAAAAGCCGCTGTCGGTGCTGTTCATCGATATCGACTACTTCAAGCGCTTCAACGATACCTATGGCCATGCGAGCGGCGACGAGGCGTTGATCGCGGTGGCAACCTGCATTGCGTCGGTGGCGCGGCGCTCGGTTGATCTGGTCGCGCGTTATGGCGGCGAGGAATTCGCGGTGGTGATGCCGGACACGACGCCGCAGCGCGCGTTCGAGATGGGCGAGCGGATTCGTCGCAAGGTGGAAAGCCAGATCATCGTGCGCGGGCACGATACGCCGCTTACGGTGACCGTGAGTGTCGGTTGTGCGACGGCGACGCCCGCGCGTGGCGATCGCAGCGGCGGGGCCGACGTGCTTGCCGCCGCCGACCGGCAGCTATACGTGGCCAAGGAGCAGGGACGGAATCGCACCAGCTCGGCGCAGTGGGACGAGTCGGTGATGCAGGGGGCGGTGAGTTAGCGCGGCGGGCGGCGTAACTCAGTCGTAATTCAGGCATAAGTCAGGCATAAGTCAGGCACGCTGTCGGCCGCGCGGCGCGAGGCCGCGCAGCGTGACCTCGCCTTGCGTGTCGTTGCGCAATTCCGGCTGTGACTGCGGCCGCGGTTGCGCTCGCGTGGTCGCGTCGTTCGCTGCCGTGGCCAGCCAGCCCACCGGAAAGCCGCGTCGCTGCCACGCATCGAGCCCGCCGCGCAGCGCGCGAATCCGCGTATAGCCGTTGCTGCGCATGCGTTGCGAGACTTCGAACGCGGTCGTGCTATCCGGACAGATGCAGTAGATCACCATGTCATGTGTGCGCAGCGCGCCGTCGAGTTGCTCGACCGAATGCGGATCGAGCGCGAGTGCATCGGGGAAATAGCGTTGCAGGTCGAAGCGCGGCGCGTCGGGGCGTGCATCGAGCACCCGCGATGGCGCGATACGGCCCAGATGACCGAAGCGGGGCCAGCGTCGTGTGAGCGGCGCTGCGACTGGCAGCGGTGCGGTTGAGCCGGTCGTTAGCGCGATGGATGCGGGCTGCGTGGGCTCGCTGCCGCTGTTAATGCCGCCGTCGATATCGCCGTGCATTCCCACGGCCGCAGCCGCAGCCGCAGCCGACGCTGGCGCGGCCAGCACCGGCCTGCTTCGCAGCGCGGCTACCTGCGCGAGCAGGCGTCGCTCGCGCTGCCGCGCATACAGCCGATAAACCAGATAGACAAGCGCCGCGCCGATCAGAATATCGGCCAGCGTGCCGCCGCGCGCCACGACGAACGCGTGCAGCATGTGCAGCTCGCGTTCGACCGCCGCGCCGCCGAGCAGCCAGAATGCCGCCCACGCGAGCACGCTCGCGAGTTCCCACAGCGCGTAGATACGGACATCGACGGCGGTCGTGCCCATCAGCGGCGGCGTGATCAGACCGAGCCCCGGCACGAACTTCGAAATCGACACGAGCGGCACACCATAGCGTTCGAATAGCGAGCGCGCCATCTCGAGCTTCGCATCGACGGCGGGCGACAGGCGGCCGAGCCACGCGAGCAGCGTGCGGCCATACAGGCGGCCGGCCGCGAACCAGGTGCCGTCGCCGATCAGTGCGCCCAGCACCGCCGCGCCAAGGATCGGCCAGAACGACAAGGTGCCCGCGGCGATCGCCGAACCGGCGAACAGCAGCATCGGTACGGCCGGAATTGGTACGCCAAGACGCGTCAGCAGCACGTTGACGAACACGATCGCGCTGCCCCAGCTGGCAACCGCCGACGACGGAAACTGGACCAATTGAGGCGCTCCTGTTGCTGCGGTTGGATCGGCGCGCGGACGAAACCGGCCGGCGCGCCGCGCGCGCGATTTGCACAACTCGCACGGCCTACGCCACGGCCATCACGCAAAGCCCGTTCCCGCAAGCCGCCACACCGTTCGTTCAGGATACCCGATGATTCGCGCGCCGGCCTTGACCCGTCAGCGACTCAGGTGTTCGGCACCGCGACCACGCCGGGATTGCCGACGATCGACAGAAACTCGCGCCGCGTCGACGGATCGCTGCGGAACGTGCCGAGCATGCGCGAGGTGACCATCGTCACGCCGGCCTTGTGCACCCCGCGCGTCGACATGCACTGATGCGCGGCTTCGAGAATCACGCCGACGCCGGCCGGCTGCAGCACCTCGTTGAGCGTATCGGCGATCTGCACGGTCATCTTTTCCTGGATCTGCAGCCGCTTCGCGAATGCGTCGACGAGCCGCGCCAGTTTAGAAATGCCGACCACCCGATGATTCGGCAGATACGCGACATGCGCGCGGCCGATGATCGGCACCATATGGTGCTCGCAATAGCTTTCGAAGCGGATGTCCTTCAGTACGATCATTTCGTCGTAGCCGTCCACTTCGGAGAAGGTGCGCGCGAGAATTTCGCGCGGATCGGTCTGATAGCCCGCGAAGAACTCCTCGTACGCACGCGCGACGCGCGCCGGCGTATCGATCAGGCCTTCGCGGCTCGGGTCGTCGCCGGCCCAGCGCAGCAGCACGCGAACGGCTGCCTCAGCTTCGTCGCGGCTCGGGCGTTCGGCGGCCGCTGCGGGTTTGGTTTTCTTTGCCTTGCTGCTGGTCATGCGTCGTTCCTCCTGGATCGCGCGTCGACGCGACGCGTGGCGCGCGGGGTCAGTTACTGGGGCCATTGTTCCATGTTTTTATGCCAAAGTGCCGATGCCCCTGTCGTTGCCAAGGCGGGCGGCGCGGCGCGCGGCTGTCGGGCCTGCTCTGCTGTCGTGTACACAGCCGTGCGGGCCCGCGTGGATTGCCGGCTCGCGCCTCCACGCTACTTCGGCCATTCGTCCAGCGCATCGTTGAACAGTTCGGCGACCATGCCGCGCAGCCAGCTGCCGCGTGGATCGTTATGAAACTTGCGATGCCAGTGCTGCCGCAGATCGAAGCGCGGCAACGGCAGCGGCGGCTCGACCAGCATGATCGACGCATGCTCGGACACGTACGCGAAGCCGATCGCGTGCGGCACGGTGGCGAGCAGATCGGTGCGCGCGAGGATGAACGGCAGGCTCATGAAGTGCGAGGTTTCGAGCACCGCGCGTCGCTTGATGCGCTGCTTTTCCAGGTATTGCTCGAGCACTTCCTGGCTGCGTCCTTCGGCGCGCACCACTGCGTGCCCGGACGCCACGTACTGCTCGAGCGTGAGCGGTCCTTGCGACAGCGGATGGCCGCTGCGCATCAGGCAGATGAAGCGGTGCGTGAAGAGTCGCTGCTGAAAGAAGTTGGTGCCGGCCAGATCGGGGAAATAGCCGACGGCCAGATCGACGTCGCCCGATTCGAGCCCGCGTTCCACCTGCGACGGCGACACCGATACCGAGCGCAGATTCGCGTGCGGCGCGCGCTCGGCGAATAATTGCAGCAGTCGCGGCAGAAACACGATCTCGCCGACGTCGGACAGCGCGATCGAAAACGTGTGCGTGCTGGTCGCCGGGTCGAACTCCCGGACGTCGAGCATGCCTTTTTCGATGCGCAGCAGCGCGTCGCGCGCGGCGGGCAGGATCGCGAGCGCACGCGGCGTCGGCTCCATCCCCTTGGAGGTGCGCACGAACAGCGGGTCGTCGAAGTACTCGCGCAGCCGGCCGAGCGCGGTGCTCACGCGCGGCTGGCTCACGCCGAGCTGCTCTGCCGCGCGGCTCACGTTGCGCGTGTCTTCCATCGCCACCAGGTAGGGGATCAGATTCAGATCCAGTTGGGTCTCGGACATGCTTGTTCTGGGTTGCAAGGCACCGCAAAACGGGGCGCGCGGCCGGAGTATGCGGAGCGGCGCGCGTATCGCGTATCGCTATAGAGCCTAGTTGAAGAATCGCCCATAAGCATAGTGGGAATTTGCGCAACAGGTTTTTTCGCGCGCAGGCGAGGGGCTTGCGAAGCGCTTGCAAGGCGCCCGCGAAGCGCTTTGCGACCTATCATGAAGGGGGTTTTCCTGCCTTGACAACCCGCCCAAAGGACAACCATAATCGCCGGAGCGTTCGCTAAACGAATCACTGTTCATATATCGAACTTTTCGCGAATATATCGAGCAACCCGGTGGTGAACCAACCGCAGGCGTCAGCCCGCTCTCCAGCGCGCGAGCCGTCGCCAGCAGGCCCGGAGACTGTTCCCGCGCGAGCCTTGCCGCGAGCCTCGTCGGTGAGGGCTATCAGCCCAGCGGCACGTAGCGCCCCCAAAGGAAATTCGACATGATCAACAAGATTTTCGAGACTCTTCAATCGGCGGTCGCCGATGTTCACGATGGCGCGACCGTCATGATCGGCGGCTTCGGCACGGCCGGCATGCCGTCCGAGCTGATCGACGCGCTGATCGAGCAGGGCGCGCGCGACCTGACCATCGTCAACAACAACGCCGGCAACGGCGACATCGGCCTCGCGGCGCTGCTCAAGGCGAAGCGCGTGCGCAAGATCATCTGCTCGTTCCCGCGCCAGACCGACTCGTATGTGTTCGACGCGCTTTATCGCGCGGGCGAAATCGAACTCGAACTCGTGCCGCAGGGCAACCTCGCCGAGCGTATCCGCGCGGCGGGCGCCGGCATCGGCGGTTTCTTCACGCCGACCGCTTACGGCACCAAGCTGGCCGAAGGCAAGGAAACCCGTCTGATCGACGGCAAGCACTATGTGCTGGAAGCGCCGCTGCACGCCGACTTCGCGCTGATCAAGGCATACAAGGGCGACCGCTGGGGCAACCTGACCTATCGCAAGACCGCGCGCAACTTCGGCCCGATCATGGCGAGCGCCGCCAAAACGGCGATCGTGCAGGTGTCGCAAGTGGTGCCGCTCGGCGAACTCGATCCGGAAGTGATCGTCACGCCCGGCATTTTCGTGCAACGCGTGATCGAAGTGCCGCAAGCGGCACATGCCCCGGCTGCGAATCCTCACGACGCCGCTGCCTGAACCGGAGACCGACATGAAAAAACTGACCCGCGACGAAATGGCCAAGCGCGTTGCCCAGGACATCCCTGAAGGCGCATATGTGAACCTCGGCATCGGCGTGCCGACGCTGGTGGCGAACCACCTCGGCGCCGACAAGGAAATCTTCCTGCACAGCGAAAACGGTCTGCTCGGCATGGGCCCGGCACCGGCCAAGGGCGAGGAAGACGACGAACTCATCAACGCCGGCAAGCAGCACGTCACGCTGCTGACGGGCGGCGCGTACTTCCATCACGCGGATTCGTTCGCGATGATGCGCGGCGGCCATCTGGACTTCTGCGTGCTCGGCGCGTTCCAGGTGTCGGCCAAGGGCGACCTCGCGAACTGGCACACCGGCGCACCGGATGCGATTCCGGCGGTCGGCGGCGCGATGGACCTCGCGATCGGCGCGAAGCAGGTCTACGTGATGATGGAACACCTGACCAAGCAGGGCGAAAGCAAGATCACCGCCGAATGCTCGTACCCGGTCACCGGTATCGGTTGCGTGACCCGTGTCTATACGGACCTTGCGATGATCGACGTGACGAAGGAAGGCCTCGTCGTGCGCGAGATCTTCACGGATATCGGCTTCGACGAACTGCAGAAGCTGACCGGAGTGCCGATGACCGACGGCACCCAGGCCGCGCGCGCGGCTTGATGGCTGGCAGAGGCGTCGCGGCGGCGGTTCGCATGGCGGCCGCGCCGGGCGCTTCGACTTAACGGCGGTACACGAACGGGCCAGCACTGGCGAGGCAATGCCTCGGCAGCGCTGGCCTGGTAACTTCGGCGACGTGCGGGTCGCGTTTGGCGCACAATACGCAGCGATGCGATGCGATGCGATGCGATGCGCTGCGGCACGTGCGTGTATTACCGCAGGTCGTTCGCACTGCCATGCCGCCACGGCGTCGGCTTCACCACGCCACCCGCGGCATCGCTTCTTCATTTCCGATTCCCCTCGAACATCGACGTCACCATGCTCGACTCCAGCGCCCGTCTGACTGGCCTTCTTTGCGGCACACAGCCGATGAACGACATCTGGGCGCCGCGTGCCACGCTGCAGCGGATGCTCGACGTCGAAGCCGCGCTTGCGCGCGCTTCGGCTGCCCACCAGGTGATTCCCGCCGCCGCCGTCCCCGCGATCGAAGCCGCCTGTCAGGCCGATCAGCTCGACGCCGATGCGCTCGCGCGCGATGCCGCGCTTGGCGGCAACCTCGCGATTCCACTCGTCAAGCAACTGACCGCGCGCGTGAAAGCCGCCGACGCGGAAGCCGGCAAATACGTGCATTGGGGCGCGACGAGCCAGGACATCATCGATACCGCGACGGTGCTGCAACTGCGCGACACCTTCGAGCTGCTCGACAGCGGTCTGCAATCCACCTGCGACGCGATCGCGAAACTTGCGGCCGCCCATCGCGCGACGCCGATGATCGGCCGCACGTGGCTGCAGCAGGCGCTGCCTATCACGCTCGGTCTCAAGTTCGCGCAATGGCTCGACGCGCTGCTGCGCCATCGCGAGCGCCTCGATGAATTGCGCGCGCGCGTGCTGGTGCTGCAATTCGGCGGCGCGGCCGGCACGCTCGCGAGCCTGCGCGACGCGGCTCTCCCGGTCACGCAGTCGCTCGCCAAGGAACTCGGCCTCGCGGTGCCGACGCTGCCGTGGCATACGCAGCGCGATCGCATCGCCGAAACGGCGTCGCTGCTCGGCATGCTGATCGGCACGCTCGGCAAGATTGCGCGCGATGTGTCGTTGCAGATGCAAACCGAAATCGACGAACTCGCCGAACCGGCCGCGGCCGGCAAGGGCGGTTCGTCGACGATGCCGCACAAGCGCAATCCGGTCGGCTGCGCGGCCGTGCTGACCGCCGCGACGCGCGCGCCTGGCCTCGTTGCCACCGTGTTCGCCGGGATGGTGCAGGAGCACGAGCGCGCGCTCGGCGGCTGGCAGGCCGAATGGGACGCGCTGCCGGATCTCGCGCGTCTCGCGGGCGGCGCGCTCGCGAACATCGAACAGATCGCCGCGGGCCTGAACGTGAACGTCGCGCGCCTTGCGAAGAATCTCGACGTTACGCGCGGCCTGATCCTCGGCGAAGCGGTGATGCTCGCGCTCGGCGATTCGATCGGCCGGCTCGACGCGCATCATCTGGTCGAGCGTGCATCGAAAGCGGCGATCGCCGACGGCAAGACGCTCTACGACGTGCTCGCCGCCGACCCCGCCGTGACCCAGCATCTTTCGTCCGAGCGCCTGAAGCAGTTGCTCGATCCCGCTCAATACGTCGGCCAGGCGCACGCATATGTCGACGCCGCGCTGGCGCTTCACACCTCGCGCGCGCAGCGCGCCCATTCCAAGGAGTAACCGGCATGCCCTACGCCGCAGTCAACGGCACCGAGCTTCACTATCGCATCGACGGCGACCGTCACGGCCACGCGCCGTGGCTGATCCTGTCGAACTCGCTCGGCAGCGATATGTCCATGTGGACGCCGCAGGTCGCGGCGTTGTCGAAGCACTTCCGCGTGCTGCGCTACGACACGCGCGGTCACGGTCATTCGGAAGCGCCGAAGGGTCCGTACACGATCGAGCAACTGACCGGCGACGTGCTCGGTCTGATGGATTCGCTGAAGATCGCGCGCGCGCATTTCTGCGGCCTGTCGATGGGCGGCCTCACGGGCATCGCGCTCGCCGCGCGTCATGGCGATCGCTTCGAGCGCGTCGTGCTGTGCAATACGGCCGCGCGCATCGGGTCGCCGGAAGTGTGGGTGCCGCGCGCCGCGAAGGCTCGCAACGAAGGCATGCTCGCGCTCGCCGACGCGGTGCTGCCGCGCTGGTTCACGGCTGACTTCATCGAACGCGAGCCGGTCGTGCTGGCGATGATCCGCGACGTGTTCGTGCATACGGATAAGGAAGGCTACGCATCGAACTGCGACGCGATCGACGCCGCCGACCTGCGCCCCGAAACGCCCGGCATCAAGCTGCCGGCGCTGGTGATCAGCGGTACGCACGATCTGGCCGCAACGCCCGCGCAAGGCCGCGAACTCGCGCAGTCGATTCCGGGTGCACGCTACGTCGAGCTCGACGCATCGCACATCTCGAACATCGAGAAGGTCGACGAATTCACGAAGACCGTGATCGACTTCCTGACGGAGGCGAAATGAACGACGAAGACCGCTACGAAGCCGGACTTGGCGTGCGTCGCGCGGTGCTGGGTAGCGCGCACGTCGACCGCTCGCTCGCGAATCGCACCGAGCTGACCGACGAATTCCAGAACCTGATCACCCGCTATGCGTGGGGCGAGATCTGGACGCGCGATGGTCTGCCGCGTCATACGCGCAGCCTGCTGACCATCGCGATGATGGTCGCGCTGAATCGCAGCGAGGAACTCGCGTTGCACCTGCGCGCCGCGAAGAACAACGGCGTGACGCGCGAGCAGATCAAGGAAGTGCTGCTGCAAACCGCGATCTATTGCGGCGTGCCCGCGGCGAACTCGGCGTTCCATCTGGCCGACAAGCTGTTCCGCGAGGACGACGCGGCTGCCGCCTCTGCTGCTGCGAAGGCGTAACGGCGCGGCAATCCGCTGCTAATCTGCCGCCGATCCGCTACCGATCGGGAAACGCGCGCCAGGCGAACCTGGCGCGCGTTTTTTTATGCGTCGAGCGCCGCGCAGGGCGGCGCGCTTCGGCGTAGATTTCGAGTGGGTTGTGATGCGGGATGATTCACTGGTAGTGTCCTGCCTTTGACGCGCGCGCAGGGTGCCGCACGCGCTGCTACGCCTGCCGATCCCTCGTCGTTCGGCAAGCCGCCGAGGATCACGATGCTTTCGAACTTGCTGGTACAACTGGTCAATGGACTTGCCGACGCGTCGACGCTGTTTCTGGTCGCCGCCGGTCTGTCGTTGATCTTCGGCGTGACGCGCATCGTCAACTTTGCGCACGGCTCGTTCTATATGCTCGGCATCTACGTCGCGTACAGCATCGCGAGCCGCTATGGACACACGGCGGGCGGTTTCTGGCTGTCGGTGCTGGCCGCCGCGCTCGCGGTCGCGGTATTGGGCGCGCTGGTCGAAGTCGTCGTGCTGCGGCGGATCTATCAGGCGCCGGAACTGTTCCATCTGCTCGCCACGTTTGCGCTGGTGCTGATCTTTCGCGATGCCGCGCTGTGGCTGTGGGGCCCCGAAGATCTGTTCGGCCCGCGTGCGCCGCATCTGGCCGGCGCGGTCGATTTTCTCGGCCATCCGCTGCCGACCTACGATATCGCACTGATCGGGATCGGTCCGGTCGTCCTGCTGCTGTTGTGGTACGCGTTGACGCGCACGCGCTGGGGCACGCTGGTGCGCGCGGCCACGCAGGATCGCGAGATGCTCGGCGCGCTCGGCATCAATCAGGCGTGGCTGTTTACCGGCGTGTTTTTCGTCGGCGCGTTTCTCGCGGGACTCGGCGGTGCGCTGCAGGGGCCGCGCATGTCCGCGAATCTGTCGCTCGATCTCGAGACGATCGGCAACGCGTTCGTGGTCGTCGTGGTCGGCGGGATGGGCTCGATTCCGGGCGCGTTCGTCGCGGCACTGCTGATCGCCGAGATCAAGGCGCTGTGCATCGGCATCGGCCACGTGACGATCTTCGGCGTCGGCGTGTCGCTGAGCCGCTTCACGCTGGTCGCTGAATTTGTCGTGATGGCGATCGTGCTGGTGGTGCGGCCGTGGGGTCTGCTGGGCCGCGCAAGCGCTGCGGTGCGCGCGATGGGCGCACCGGAAGCGCCATTGCGCCCGGCCGGCAAACGTCTGAAGTGGCTCGCCGCATTCGTGTTGCTGGGGCTCGTGCTTGCACCGCTCGCGGCCAACACGTTTCCGTATATGCCGGTGCTGCTGGTCGAGATTCTGATCGCGGTGCTGTTCGCGACGAGCCTGCATTTCATCATGGGCCCCGGCGGTCTGCACTCGTTCGGCCATGCCGCGTACTTTGGACTCGGCGCGTACGGCGCGGCGTTGTTCCTGAAAGTGCTGAATCTGTCGATGGAGGCCGCATTGCTGCTCGGACCGTTGCTCGCGGTGGTCGGCGCGCTCGTGTTCGGCTGGTTCTGCGTGCGTCTCTCCGGCGTCTATCTGGCGATGCTGACGCTCGCGTTCGCGCAGATCGTCTGGTCGGTCGTGTTCCAGTGGGATGACGTGACCGGCGGCAGCAACGGCATTCTCGGGCTATGGCCATCGACCTGGCTGTCGTCGCCGGTCGCGTTCTATTACCTGACGCTCGTGTGCGCGGTGCTCGGCGTGTGGCTGCTGCGCCGGATGCTGTTCTCGCCGCTCGGCTACGCGATGCGCGCGTCGCGCGATTCCGCGCTGCGCGCCGAGGCGATCGGCATCGACGTGAAGCGCGTGCAATGGGCGTCGTTCGTGATTGCGGCGCTGTTTTGCGGGCTCGCCGGTTCGCTGTACGCGTTTTCGAAGGGCAATATCTCGCCGGAAGCGATCAGCGTGAGCCGTTCGGTCGACGGTCTCGTGATGGTGCTGCTCGGCGGCCTGCAGACCTTGAGCGGGCCGATCGTCGGCGCGGCGGTGTTCACGTGGCTACAGGATACGGTCGCGCGGCAGACCGACTACTGGCAGGCGCTGCTCGGCGTCGCGATCCTGTTGCTGGTGATCGCGTTTCCGCAGGGCATCGTCGGCTTTATTCGCGAGCGTTTCGGCGATGCGCATGCCGATCAGGCCGATAGCGCCAATGGCGGCAAGGGATCGTCGCAACCGGCCGCCGCGGCCAAGGAGGGCCTATGAGCCTGCTGCGCGTCAGCGGTCTGTCGCGATCGTTCGGTGGCCTGAAGGCCGTCGATAACGTGTCGTTCGATCTCGAAGCGGGCCAGCTGCTGGCGCTGCTTGGGCCGAACGGTGCCGGCAAGTCGACCTGCTTCAACATGGTCAATGGACAATTACCGCCGTCGTCGGGCTCGATCCTGCTCGACGGTCATGAGCTCGTCGGCATGCGGCCGCGCGAAATCTGGCGGCGCGGCGTGGGCCGCACGTTCCAGATCGCCGCGACCTTCAACTCGATGACGGTGCTCGAAAATGTGCAGATGGCGCTGGTTTCGCGCGAGAAAAAGATTTTCGGCCTGTGGAAGCCGGCCGGTTCGCACTATGCCGACGAAGCGTTCGCATTGCTCGAACAGGTCGGCATGGGCGCGCATGCGAAGCGCGCGTGCGGCGTGCTGGCTTATGGCGATGTGAAGCGCGTCGAGCTGGCGATCGCGCTCGCGAACCGCCCGAAGCTGCTGTTGATGGACGAACCGACCGCCGGCATGGCGCCGAAGGAGCGCAACGAATTGATGGCGTTGACCAAACGTCTCGTGACCGAGCACCGG
The DNA here is from genome assembly GCF_012927125.1 of Paraburkholderia antibiotica. Classification (GTDB taxonomy): domain Bacteria; phylum Pseudomonadota; class Gammaproteobacteria; order Burkholderiales; family Burkholderiaceae; genus Paraburkholderia; species Paraburkholderia antibiotica. Next base: position 36,400 of record NZ_JABBFZ010000023.1, on the reverse strand, counting down.
ATCGGCGTGCTGTTTACCGAACACAGCATGGACGTCGTGTTCGCGTACGCCGACCGGATGATCGTGCTCGCGCGCGGCAAGCTGATTGCCGAGGGCGATGCCGATACGATCCGCAACGACGCTCGCGTGCAGGAAGTCTATTTCGGCACCGGCAAGACGTTCCGTCCGCATGCGCCGCCGCACGATGCGGCGGGCGGCGCGCAGAACGGTCAGGGGGCGCGGCAATGAGCGAACCGATGCTGAAAGTCTCCGGCCTCAACGCGTTCTATGGCCGCGCGCATATCCTGTTCGACGTCGGCCTCGAAGTCGGCCGTGGCGAAGTGGTCGCGCTGATGGGCCGCAACGGCGCCGGCAAATCGACGACGATGAAAGCGGTGATGGGATTGCTGCCGCGCCGCCAGGGTGAGGTGACGTTTCGCGGCCAGAACATCGGCGCGCTCGCGCCGTACCGGATCGCGCGGATGGGCGTCGGCTACGTGCCCGAGGATCGCCGTGTGTTCGCGGACCTGACGGTGATGGAAAACCTCGACACCGGCCGCCAGCCGCCGCGCGAAGGCGCGCCGCAATGGACGCCCGAAAAGCTGTTTCGCCTGTTTCCGAATCTCGGCGAAATGCCGACGCGTCCGGGCGGCCAGATGAGCGGCGGCGAACAGCAGATGCTGACCGTGTCGCGTACGCTGATGGGCAATCCGTATCTGGTGCTGCTCGACGAACCGTCCGAAGGCGTCGCGCCGGTGATCGTCGAACAGATGGCGAACATGATTCTCGAACTGAAGCGCGAAGGGCTGTCCATTCTGTTGTCCGAACAGAATCTGCACTTCGCCGAGCTGGTCAGCGACCGCGCGTATGTGCTCGAAAAAGGGCAGATTCGTTTCAGCGGCACGATCGGCGAACTCGCACGGAACGAAACCGTGAGGCGTGCTTATCTGAGCGTGTGACGCGATCGGGTAAGACCCCGGCTCGCCCGCACGGCCCGAACTCGGTACGATGCCGGCTTGTCGTGGCGGCTAGCGAGCCGCCTCAAACGCTTCAAACCGTCGACCGCCCGAATTCCCGAACGAATCCCGAACCCGAAAAAAGCAGCAATCTTTAAGATCATGGAGAAACGCATGACCACGCGCGCAGGATGGATCTCTCGCCTCATGGTGTCGACCGTGTGCTCGCTCGCCGCGCTCGGCGCGAGCGCCCAGCAGACCATCAAGATCGGCGAGATCAATAGCTATAAGGCGCAACCGGCCTTTCTCGGGCCTTACAAGCAAGGCTGGAATCTCGCGCTCGAGCAGGTGAACGCGGCGGGCGGCGTGCTCGGCAAGCAGCTCGAAGTCGTTTCGCGCGACGACAACGGCAACCCCGGCGATACGATCCGCGTCGCCCAGGAGCTGATCGCGCGCGAGCAGGTGCAGCTGCTGTTCGGCGGTTTCCTGTCGAACACCGGTCTCGCGCTCGCTGACTTCGCGAAGCAGAAGAAGATTTTTTTCCTCGCCGCCGAGCCGCTGACCGACAAGATCGTCTGGGCCGATGGCAACAAATACACGTACCGTCTGCGTCCTTCCACCTACATGCAGGTCGCGATGCTGGTGCCGGAGGCGGCCAAGCTGAAGAAGAAGCGCTGGGCGCTGGTGTATCCGAACTACGAGTACGGACAGTCGGCGGTCGCGACCTTCAAGAAGCTGCTGACGGCCGCGCAGCCGGACGTGCAGTTCGTCGTCGAACAGGCGACGCCGCTCGGCAACGTCGATGCGGGCGCCGTGACCCAGGCGATCGCCGACGCGAAGCCCGACGCGATCTTCAACGTGCTGTTCGCCGCCGATCTCGGCAAGTTCGTGCGCGAGGGCAATACGCGCGGGCTCTTCAAGGATCGCGCGGTGGTGTCGCTGCTGACCGGCGAGCCCGACTACCTCGATCCGCTGGGGGCCGAGGCGCCGACCGGCTGGATCGTGACCGGCTACCCGTGGTATTCGATCGATACGGCCGCCAACAAAAAGTTTGTCGAAGCGTACCAGGCCCGGTATCACGACTATCCGCGTGTCGGCTCGGTGGTCGGCTACTCGGCGCTGATGTCGATCGCAGACGGCATCAGGAAGGCCGGCTCGACCGATCCGGACAAGCTCGCCGCCGCGTTCAAGGGGCTCAACGTGCAGACGCCGTTCGGGCCGATCACCTACCGCGCGCAGGACAACCAGTCGACGATGGGCGCGTATGTCGGCGTGACCGGCGTGAAGGACGGCAAGGGCGTGATGACGTCGTATCGCTATATCGACGGCGCGAGCGTGCAGCCGTCGGATGCCGAGGTCAAGAAGCTGCGGCCGGCGGATTGAGGGGCTGGTGCGCGGCGGGTGCGTTGGATGCGCGGCGGGTGCGTGGCCGGTCCGCGCAAGGTTGCGCAACTTCGAGCTTGCTGCGCGGCTTGAGCCGGCGGTGGGCTGACGTTGGATCGGCCGCGTACGACCGCCGCGCGCCAACCTCGTGACTCGCAACTCTCGCGGTCCTGGTGGCCGCGGGTAGGCTGCAAAAGCGGACGACGAAGCGCGCTGCGACGTGCCGCAGCGCGTGCCTGCCAACCCTATTCCTCCGCGTCGTGCTCGGTGACGAAGCGTTTCAGATACGCGAGCACGGCGGCTTCCATCGCGCGATGATCGGCGGTGCTCTTCGAGCCCGCGTTCTCTTCGTCGCCGAACAGCGTGGATGGCGCGTTGTGCACGTCCACCTCCTGCCCCTCGCGAAACACACGAATTTCGTGAACATCTTCGACGTACTCGGCGACCCAGTGCACGCCTTCGATGTGCGCACCCGCGCGAACGGTAGGTATCTTCATGAGTCTTCTCCGATGCAGAGCTGTCGGGGCGGACCCGCTGCCGCTCCTGTGCCGCCCGTTGCCTATCACCATACGCCGTCCGGCTGTCGCGCGCGAGTTTTGCCGCGAGTGGGGGCGGCGTGGCTCGCGGCGAATTCTTTGGCCAATCCAGTAGTGAATCCGGCGGCAAATCCCACCGCGAGCGTGGCCTCGGAAAGCGCATCGCCTTCGCAAAGCCGCTGCGCCACGCACGCGCGCACCGACCTCCGGCACGGCCGTTGCTGAACCACAAGGCCACAGCCACAACCGGAGAACTGTCATGCCAGAGCAGAAAACCCTCAAGCGTGCCGCTGCCGATAAACGCGCCGGCAAGTCGGCGAGCACTCAAGCGGGAGAGTTCGTCAAGGAACAGGTCGACAAGGTGCGCGCCGGCAAGCACGGCGTGCGTTCGGCGAAGCAGGCGATCGCGATCGGGCTGTCGGAGGCGCGTCGCGCGGGCGTCGACGTGAAGCCGCCGAAGCCGGGCGCGACGAGCGCGGCGACCCGCAAGAAAGCGCAGAAGGACAGCGCGGCGGGCCAGCAGGTCAAGCACGACGGCGCGGCGAAGAAGAGCGCGAGCACGGAGTCGAGCGCGAAACGCTCGCGCGTGAGCAGCCGCGTGCTGAAGCGCGAGAGTCAGGCCGGCGCGTCGCCGACGGCGATGTCGAAGCAGGCGAAGTCGGCGGCGGCGAAGCGGCCCGCGGCGAGCCGTTCGGCGGCGGCGAAGAAGGCGGCCGCGACCAAGGGCGCGGCGGGACGCTCGGCGGCGGCGAAGAAGGCCTCCCGGACGCGGGCGGCGCGCGCGCATCACTGACGCGATGCGATGCGGGGGCGGGTGGGGTGCAGCGGGTTTGCCGCCGTGCGGGTTTGAAAAGGATGGCCGCGCGCCAGCAGGGTGAACTAGCGGGCGCGAGGTCTGCACGCGCCTGCCTTGGCGCGTGCGGTGACTTCATCATGACTACCGCGCGGCTAGTACGGGGGCTACTGCCCGCTCATTGCACCGTCGCCAGCACCTCGCCCACCGTACGGAAGATGCGCGCGATCTGTTCTTCGTCGATGATCAGCGGCGGCGAGAACGCGAGAATGTCGCCGGTAAAGCGGATCAGCACGCCCGCCTCGAAGCACTTGACGAACGCCTCGTAGGCGCGCGCGCCCGGCGCGCCGTCGCGCGATTCGAGTTCGATCCCCGCGACCATGCCGAGATTGCGCACGTCCTTCACGTGCTTCGCGCCGCGCAGCGCATGCGCGGCCGCTTCGAACGTCGGCGCGAGGCTCGCCGCGCGCTCGAACAGCTGTTCGCGGCGGTACAGATCGAGCGTCGCGATCGCGGCGGCGGCCGCGGCCGGATGCGCCGAATAGGTGTAGCCGTGGAACAGCTCGATCGCGCCGGGCGCGCCGCCGTTCACGACCGTATCGTGGATCGTGCGGCTCGCGGCGACCGCGCCCATCGGAATCGACGCGTTGTTGATCGCCTTCGCCAGCGTAATCAGGTCCGGCGTGACGCCGAAATACTCGCTCGCGGTCGCGCGGCCGACACGGCCGAAACCGGTGATCACCTCATCGAAGATCAGCAGGATGCCGTGCTTCGTGCAGATCTCGCGCAGCTTCTGCAGATAGCCTTGCGGCGGAATCAGCACGCCGGTCGAACCAGCGACCGGCTCGACGATCACCGCGGCGATCGTCGACGCGTCGTGCAGCGTAACGAGGCGCTCCAGCTTCTCGGCCAGATGCGCGCCCCACGCGGGTTGTCCCTTCGAGAACGCGTTGTGTTCGAGGTTGTGCGTGTGCGGCAGATGATCGACCGCCGGCAGCAGCGCGCCCGAGAAAGTCTTGCGATTCGGCGCGATGCCGCCGACCGAGATGCCGCCGAAACCCACGCCGTGATAGCCGCGCTCGCGGCCGATCAGGCGCGTGCGTTGCCCTTCGCCGCGCGCGCGGTGATACGCGAGCGCGATCTTCAGCGCGGTATCGACCGATTCGGAGCCCGAGTTGGTGAAGAAGATCCGGTCGAGGCCGGCGGGCATCAGCTCGGCGACCTTGCTCGCGGCTTCGAAGGCGAGCGGGTGGCCCATCTGGAAGGTCGGCGCGAAGTCGAGCGTCGACAGTTGCTGCGTGATCGCGGCGACGATTTCGTCGCGGCTATGACCGGCGTTCACGCACCACAGCCCCGCGCAGCCGTCGAGAATCTCGCGCCCATCGGTGCTGCGGTAGTACATGCCCTTTGCCGATTCGAGCAGGCGCGGCGCGGCCTTGAACTGGCGGTTGGCGGTAAACGGCATCCAGAAGGACGACAGATCGTCGATCACGGGGCGCGAAGTCATGGCATCTCCTCGAAGTGGGTGGCTGCGGCGTAGCCAAACTGTAGCGTCCGAGGTTTAATGGCGGCATGCACAGTCGATGAAGTGTGGTGCTAACTGTGCTGGCGGATTCGCGTGAACTGTATTGCTTCGCGGGAGGCCGCAAGAGGTCGCGCGAGGCCGCAAGAGGCAGTCTGCACGCAGCCTGCTGCCGTCACTGCACCCACCCGACCCGGTCGCCGTCGCGGCCCACTTTCCCGTTTGCCGCTTTTCCTTTGCTTTCGCTTGCCACATGATCGAACTGGACCTTCAACGCGACCGGCGCGGCGCACCGACCCTCGTCGAACAGGTCGTGCAAGCCTTCGCGCGCGCGATCGACGCGCAATCGCTGCGCGCCGGCGCGCTGCTGCCGTCGGTGCGGCAGCTCGCGCAGCGCCACGCGCTGAGCACCTTCACGGTGACCGAGGCCTATGGCCGGCTGGTCTCGATGGGCCTCGTGGTCGCGCGCCGCGGCTCCGGCTATCGCGTCGCCGCGCGGCCGTCGTCCCCGCGCGTGGCCGCCGCCGACTGGCAGCCGCCGAGCCTGACCGCGACCTGGCTGCTGTCCGACGTGTTCGCCGATCACTCCGTGCCGATCAAGGCCGGCTGCGGCTGGCTGCCGAGCGAATGGATCAACGAGAGCGGCCTGCAGCACGCGCTGCGCGCGCTGAGCCGGGTGCCGGCCGCGCGCCTCGGCGACTATGGTCATCCGTATGGGTTCGCGCCGCTGCGCGAGCGCGTCGCCGAACAGCTCGACCGGCTCGGCCTGCCGGTCGACGTCGCCAATGTGCTGTTGACCCAGGGCGCGACCCAGGGGCTCGATCTGATCGTGCGCACGCTGCTGCGCGCGGGCGATGCGGTGATCGTCGAAGATCCCGGCTACGGCAACCTGCTGCAGATCCTCAAGCTGGCCGGGCTGGTCGTGCACGGCGTGCCGCGCACGCTGGCCGGCGTCGATACCGAGGTGCTCGAAACGCTGGTCGCGCGACACAAGCCGAAGGCGATCTTCGTCAACACGACCTTGCAGAATCCGACCGGCGCGAGCTTCGGCATGGCGGCGGCGTTCCGACTGCTGCAGATCGCCGAGCGCGAGCGCATCTGGGTGATCGAGGACGACGTGAGCCGCGAACTCGCGCCGCCCGGTGCGCCGTTGTTCGCGGCGATGGAGGGTTTGCAGCGGGTGGTGTACGTCGGCGGCTTTTCGAAGACGGTGACGCCGGCGCTGCGCTGCGGTTACGTGGTCGCCGAGCAGGCGGTGCTGCGCGAACTGGCGCGCACGAAGATGGCGGTCGGGCTGACGTCGTCGGAGGCGATCGAGCGGATCGTCGACAAGGTGCTGGTCGAAGGGCGCTACGCGCGCCACGTCGAAACGGTCAACGAGCGATTGAAGCTCGCGCACGTCGCGCTGGAAGAGCGGCTCGATGCGCTCGGCGTCGAGGTGTTTCATCGGCCGCGCGCGGGGCTGTTCGTGTGGGCGCGTCTGCCGATCGAAGCGGAGCGCGCCGGCGAGGTCGCGACGGCCGCGCTCGCGCACGGCATCTGGCTTGCGCCCGGCTCCTACTTCCGTCCCGACGATGCGCCGAGCGCATGGTTCCGCTTCAACGCGCCGTATGCGCACGACGAGGCGCTGTGGCGTTTTATCGAGCGTATCGGCAGAGGGGGGCTCTAGAAGCGCGGCCACCTCTGCGTTTTACGGGTGTTTGTGTTGATGCCGATGCTTAGGCACCCTGACCGATCAGCTTCATCACGATCGGATACAACGACGACACCAGCAGCAGCGCCATTGCGACGTTGAAGATGCGCAGCCGCTTCGGGTTCGACAGCACCTCGCGCATTGCGGTACCGAAGCCGGCCCACAGGCAGATGCACGGAAAGCCGATCACATAGAACACCACCGCCATCGCGACGACGTTCATACCGAAGCTCTCGCTGAGGTGGATCGTCGTGGCGGCCGTCAGCACCATCATCCACGCTTTCGGGTTGACCCACTGGAACGCGATTGCCTCATGAAAACGCATGGGCCGACGCTCGCCTTTTTTCAACTTCAGTTCGCCCGACGTGCCGATTTTCCACGCCAGATACAGCAGATACACGACGCTCACGACTTCGAGCACCGTGTACAGCACCGGGAAATGCACGAACGCTTCGCCCAGACCGATCCCGACCGACAGCATCAACAGCACCATGCCGGCGCTGATGCCGGACAGATGCGGCAGCGTGCGGCGAAAGCCGAAATTCACGCCCGACGCGAGCAGCATGGTGTTATTCGGACCGGGCGTGATCGAGGTGACGAGCGCGAACAGGATGCCGGCGGGCAGTGCGCTGAGGGTGACGTAAGACATGGGGGCTCCGGTGTCGCGGTATCGCAGGGAATGAATGCAGTGCGGTTCATTCTAGCGAGATGGGCCGGTACAGTACCTGTACGGTTTGCGGGATGGTGTCCGGTACGGATGGAGGCGAGCTGCGGGCACGGCGGAGGGCTGCATGGCTGCGGCTGGTTAGGGCGGCCTGTCGCAAGGTGGGCTTTTCGTCGACAGGAAGCCGATAGCGATCGGCGTAGTTGGCTCAATGATGGGCCGCGCGTTCTTCGTGTCTTCGCATCTTCGCGAAACCGGATGCCGTCGGGGCGAATCAGTCCGCGCCCAAACTCCAGACCGCACAAACCCGCTTCATATCTCTTTTCGCTCGGTCAGCTACGCGATGCGCGATCTCGGGATAGCGTGCCGGCACGCGGCCTTATGCCCACTCAATATTTCGTCCTGCCAGGCAAGCGACAACGCCCGGTTTTGTTGCTTCGCCAACATACACATCGACAGTGAGGATGCACGCTGGCCGCTTTTCGTGCCAACCCATAGTCGAGTAAAAGCAAATGAAGTCAGCGCATGAAACGAATCCCTGGCGTGGCGGGGAGACGATCGATTCAGCGAGTACTGCTGTCGCTTCGGAAGTTCTTGAGATCCAGACGACTCGGACACACATCAAATTTCTCGATGGCATGCGCGGGCTCGCCGCGCTTTATGTCTGTCTGACTCATAGCTGGAATTTTCCTTCCGGAAATGGCATTGCGCTGAGCCGGGCGCATCGGATATTGCGTTTTCTGCTGGAAGGCGGCCATTGTGCTGTCAGCGTATTTATCGTTCTATCCGGCTACTGCCTGACGCTTCCTTATCTGAACGGAAAGCGCTTGAAGGCAGGCGAATTCTTCGCGACGAGAGCAATGCGCATTTTGCCGCCTTACTACGCATGCCTATTGATTTGCCTGTTGCTCAATTACACATTGCTGTCGGGCAAAGCGACCGGCTTTTGGGTCGAGACTTCGCCCATCGATACACGCGCGATATTGCTGCATGTCTTCATGCTGCACGACTGGTCCGCGGCTAGCGCCTCGAAAATCGACTACGTGTTGTGGTCGGTCGGTGTCGAGTGGAAGATTTATTTTCTGCTGCCGGTACTCGTTCTATTCGGACGACGCTTCGGCTTTATGCGGACCGCAGCCGCTTCGGTTGTCGCGAGCTTTGCCGTCTGGGTGCTTCTGTACCGGCATGACTGGTTGAATCCCGGTGCGTTCGGTTCATCGGTCTACTATGTCGGGCTTTTCGCCTGCGGTATGGCGGCTGCGGTGTATGTCGACCAGTGTCAACAGGGGCGCGCGCGCTTCGATTTCAAATGGATCGGCGTGGCCATGGCCTGCCTGACAGTGATCGTATTGGCGACTGAATTCAAGAAGGTGGGGCCGCTGCAGGTTGCGAGTCTGTTCAGCGGATTGCTGGCGTGCTTCGTTATCGTCTGGATGTCGTTGCGCGAGCGGTCGGCAATGAAGTCTTTTCTGTCCACGGGGCCGATTACCGGGCTCGGCAAAATCAGCTTCAGCCTTTATCTGATTCACCCGCCTTTGCTTCAGTTGTCGTGGACCTATCTGATCGAGCCGAACTTCCCCGCAAGTCGATTTCTTATTCCTATTACGTTCGCGATTTCCGTCGCGGTATCGATTGCTGGCGCCTACCTGTTCTTTTGGGCGTTCGAGTTCCCGTCGCTCATGTGGATTCGGCGCACCAGAGCAGCGCGAAGCCGGCGGACTATGGGGTTTGCCGTAGCGGACCGTGCGGAGTCGGCAAGATGATGCGAGCGCGACGATCGCACGCTGTGATCGTCGCGCTTCAATCGACGGCGATCAAGCCGATGTCGGAAGCTCGCTCGTGCCATCGGCGGGAAGTTGTCGAGACGCTACGTCGCGCCTGAGTTGGAGCGCGATTGCGCGTCTATCCATCTCTGACCCAGCGTGAATCCGGCCATGAGGCCGTCGGCCGCGGTGGGGAGCGGCGTCAGCCGGTCTGGCTCGGCACGCATCGAATCACCGGTTGTTGCCGCGATAACGCTGACAATCGGCACGAATCCCACCGGTGACGATACGGTTACGCCTGCTTGCCGCATCCAGACAGGATCGAGCTCGACATCGATCTGAAAACCTTTGTATTCGTAGACCCGCTTCATTACAGGTTTCCTTGTATTTCCAACAAAGCGCGCGCCGCTCGACTCTGAAAATGGGTGACGGTATGAGGCAATGAGTGAGGGTAGAAACCGGATTCGCGCACGGATATCTCTACGCTCCAGAGCAGTGGATTACCGATGCCCGTACTACACGATCGAGCTGGAAGGAAAACAGATTCGGTGCGCAATCGCGTTATCCAGTGCCGACACGATGTCCTCGATCCAGCGACGGTCTTGGTCCTCTAATGCCTCGGTTTCACCAGCGGTCGAACTCAACACGACGGAAAATCGGGGTTTCAGCAGAGCAAACCAGACGATGCCGGCCAGAATTATCGCGGCGGCGATCCAGATGGCGAGGTTGCCGATCGCACCCATACCCACTCCGGCGAAAATGCACAGAATCGGACCTGTCTGGCTAGGCATATGTCTGTGCATCCGGACTGCCGTAATCCCGTCTATCGCGTAAGTCTGCCTCTGCGGCAACAGGAATCTCGCACCTGTAACGACGACGCCTCGACTATCGAGAAAGACTCTCGCGTCGAGGTGTTCATATGAGACCCGGTCTTGCGATGTGGCATCCGACGATGTGCCGAAGCGGGGATAAAGTATTAATACCTCGCTACGCATATCGCACCAGCAATGCGGCAGCCGCCATCAGGAGCACCGACATGGCCATGATTGCGCAGTGGGCAATATGGGAGGATTTGTAAAGTGATTCCATAATTCTTAAACCGTCTCTGAAGATTGTTCTAATGCGTCGACGGCCGATTGTGCCTATCGATATTTGACAAATGTACCGATCAGCTCAGACGTGTTGCACGAGCGCAATGATCAATGTCGAGATCAACGCAGAGACTGCAAAGAGGCCTGCGGCTATGGATAAATCGTCGGGAATTTTCATGTTATTGCCACGATGGTGGGCCAGACGGAACATTACGTCCGTTTCGACAGCAATATGATTAGCAATCGAAAAATCAGCCAACGCGATTTTTATAAATTGAAAAATCCATAGGTCGATATGCGAATGGTTCCTGATCCGGCTATGGAGAAACGGCAGATGAATCTGGCCACCATCCGCTCGACGTCATTCCGATGTGCGTGCGCTGGCGCATGCTCCGCTCGCCGAGTCTGCGTACGTGGACTCATGGCTTTGCTCTGACTAAACGGATTTAGCTATTGTTAACTGTTTTGTTGCCCGGCACGCGTGTAATGTCTCACCGAATCCAATGTGTTACGGATTCTGCACAAAGAGGCTTGGCCCTGCAGATCGATGCAGGACCCATCGCGACGGCCATGCCGTACGACAGAGTCAGACCATGGAACTTGCCGGCTGCTGCTGGAATGCGCGAGCACTCCGGCAGTCTCGCCCGGAAATCAGGCAAATTTTGAGATAAGAATCTTGTCTATGTACCCCTGAATTCACTCTCCCGTGTCGACAGATTTGGCTAGTCTTTCGCAATGTAATGGCTTGGATCTCGGGGTGACGCTGATCCGTATCGAGCCAGTGCATGCACTGAGAAAGTGAGTTTTTGCAATGAAAATAAAAGCGATACCCGGGAGCAAGGTATCCCCCGTCGTAAGGGCGACCCTCGAGGATATGGTCGACGCGGTCGTCATGATCGACGCGAACAACGCGATTACATTCTTCAATTCGGCCGCGGTGAAGCTTTGGGGGCTGCCAGCCGGGGAGGCCTTGGGAAAGGACTTCATGTCGCTGATCTCGTGCGAAGACCGGACCGCTCGGCCGATCCACGGGTCTGAACGGCCCGATCTGGACATCGACCAGTTGGCCGGGGCCAGCAACGAAGTATCGATCAGACGGCTCGACGGTACCATGAGCTGGGGATCGATGTCGGTTTCGAAAATCACCACCGCAGGACAGGCGGACTACATCGCGGTCGTCAAGGACACGACGATTCAGCGGCTACAGCAGGAACAGTTCGAACGATTGTCCTGGGTGGTCAATCAGACCGATGCGGCAATCATTGCCACGGATCCGGACGGGCGAGTGGTGTACTCGAACGGAGCGGCAACCCGCATGCTCGGCTACGAGCTGGACGAACTCCTGGGGCGTCGGCCGTCCGAGGTATTCTTCGGTCCCCGAACGAATGTCGAGGCCGGGATGCTGATCCGCAACGCGACCGAGCAGCCCAATTCGCTTTGCGGATTCAGGCAGGACATTCTCGTCTACACCAAGACAAGGAAGCCGCTCTGGGTGTCGATTGTGATCAACGCTGTGCGCGACGAAGCCGGCAATCCGGTGAATCTGATTGGCGTCCTGACCGATATTACGCTGACCAAGATGCACGAGGAGCTTCAGGAGAACGTGCTCGGCGCGATGGTGCGTGAAATGCCAACCGAGGATGTCGCAAGAATCCTCTGTCAGGAAGTCGAACATATCGCTCCGAATCTGATGTGTTCGGTCATTGAAGTGAGCAGTGAAGGGCGGTTGACGACACTGGCGGCGCCGAGCCTGCCGCCATCCGTCGTGCAGCGATTCGACGGACTGCCGATCGGACCCTCGGTTGGGTCGAGCGGAACCGCGGCATGGCGCGAAGAGGCCGTCCTGGTCGCGGATATCAGTAATGATCCGTTGTGGGAGGACTATAGAGAAACCTTTCTTCCGCTAGGGATAAAAGCCGGTTTTTCTTATCCGATCAAAGCCAAAGACGGAACGCTTATTGGTGTTTTCACTTTTTATTATCGCGAGCGTGGTGGACTCGACGTCTTCCATGAACGCCTTATCGAAGTTGCGGTTAATCTCTGCATCCTCCTGCTGCAGCGGAAGTCGAACCGGGCTCATATCTACCGGCTCGCGTTCTACGATAATCTGACCCGATTGCCGAATCGTGCGATGCTCACCATCAAAATGGAGCAGGCGCTGCAGGACGCGAAGGATACCGGTAGCGAACTGGCCGTCGTGTCTATCGATCTCGACCGCTTCAAGCAGGTCAATGACACGCGAGGACATGCGGTCGGCGACGAATTGCTCGGTGAAATTGCAAGGCGATTAAGAGCGGCTGTCTGCGACGGAGATGTAGTCGGTCGTCTTTGCAGCGACGAGTTCATCCTGATTGTGCCGCGATCCGATACCTACCGGATCGCGTATCTCGTTCAGCGGATACTGAAGGAAATCAGGCGTCCTGTCGCGGTGAAAGGGAGTGCGCTTCACACCTCCGCGAGCGTGGGTATCGCGATGTATCCCGGCGACGGCACGGATGTGGAAACGCTGCTGCGGCATGCGAACATGGCCATGTATCAATCGAAGGCAGACGGTCGGTCCAGGCTGAGATTCTTCAGCGTGGAAATGAATTCCGCGGTTCAGGAACAGGCGATGCTCGAGGCGGATCTGCGTGCCGCGTTGCATGACGGGCAGTTGTATCTGCGCTATCAACCGAAGGTCTGCGGCGAGCATTCGCAAATTCTATTTGGCGTCGAAGCATTGGTGCGCTGGAAACATCCCCTATTGGGCGAAGTACCGCCGGCGCGCTTTGTCACGATGGCCGAAGAGCGTGCGCTGATCATCGAACTCGACACCTGGGTGTTGAGTGCGGCATGCCGCCAACTGGCCAAATGGCGTCGGTGCGGAACGGACATCCGGAATGTCGCGATCAACCTGTCGGCCAGTCATTTCCTGGATGCCGGCTTGCCGGGGCTGATCGCAAGGACGCTGCGTGCGCACGATTTGCCGCCGGATAGCTTGACGTTGGAATTGACGGAGGGCGTCATGCTGGGCGCGACGACGGCGGTGCTGGCGACAATCGACAGAATTCATCGCCTGGGCGTGCGGCTTTCGATGGACGATTTCGGAACGGGTTATTCGAGTCTGGGCTACCTGCATCGTCTGCCGATCGATGAGCTAAAGCTGGACAAGAGCTTTGTGCAGGATCTGGAAGGCAGCGATGTGGCGCGCGCGCTGACCGCGTCGGTACTGCGCATCGGTCAGAGCTTGCACATGAAGGTCGTGGCGGAAGGAGTCGAGACCGAAGCGCAACGACGGTTTCTCGCCCAGCATGGATGCCCTGTCATGCAGGGGTATCTGTTTTCCAAACCCTTGTCTCCGGCTGCTCTGGAAAAGTGGTTGAAAACTCGCCGGATACGGCAAGGCCAAAGCATCGGCATAACTGGTTGAGCGATGTGAATGGCCATCGTGCGCGGATCGTATCTGGCCGTCAGTTTTTTATGTTCTGATCATGAAGATTCTGGTTATCGAAGAAGATCAAGCGTTTGTATCGCATCTGAAGTCGGTCTTACGGCGATCTGGCTGCGATATCCACGTCGCGAATGACGGGCAGAAAGGACTGAACCTGTTTTGCACGGAAGAGGTCGACCTGATCCTGGTGGGAATAGACCTGCCCGTTATATCCGGCCTGGAGCTGACAGCGACAATCCGTGACATCGAGGCGATGCAACAACTTTCGCCGACCCCGATTATCGTACTGACCTCCGAGGATCACGCAGTGGATTGCGTGACGGCCGTCCGTGCCGGTGCGGACGATATGCTTGCGAAGACCGTCTGCCGGGATGTATTGAAGGCAAAGATCCTGGCCTTCGCGAGGATGTCGGCGGTAAAGCGTCAGTTGGGAATTACCAACGGCATGCTTAACAACATATTGAATTCCGTCAGCGAGGGCATCCATGTTCTCGACATGAACGGTACGATCATTGCCGAGAACGCCGCTGCCATCGAGATGTTGGGATGGGCAGACAAAGAGAGTCTGATTGGCAGGTCGGGCCACGAGACTATTCATCATCATCGCGCGGACAGGTTCGCGTTCCCCGTCGAAGATTGTCCGATTTACGCGACGCTTGGAGACGGGCAGTCCCGTCACGTCGTGGACGATCTGTTCTGGCGTAAGGACAACGCCTGCTTTCCGGTCGAATACAAATGCGCACCTCTGCGCGACCAGGCAGGCAATATGTACGGCGTGACCGTCGTGTTCCGCGATATTTCGGAGAGAAAGAAAGCCGAGCGGCAAATCGTCTATCTGGCCCAGCATTGCTCGCTGACGGATCTTCCTAACCGGTTGTTATTTGGTGACCGGTTTCAACAGGCCACACTCAACGCAAAGCGCGCGCAAACGAAGTTCGCGCTGCTCTTTGTGGACATCGACCACTTCAAACCGGTCAACGATCGCTACGGACATGCGGTAGGCGACAGCTTGCTGGAGCATATCGGCAAGCGTCTGAAGCAATGCTTCCGCAAATCCGATACGGTCGCGCGCGTGGGCGGCGATGAATTCGTCGCGATTCTCGCGGACGTTCGTGGGATCGAAGACGCGGCTTCATTTGCCGAAAAGGTGCGGCAATCGATCGAAGAACCGTTCCAGATCGGCGCTCGGGTACTGCACGTGTCGGCCAGCATAGGCGTGGCAGTCTACCCGGACGACGGAGCGGACGAACAAAGCCTGCGGAGCAACGCGGATCAGGCGATGTATCAGGCCAAAAGTCGGGGTGGAAACGCCGTTGCGATATATAGCTCGCCTTCGAGCACCATGCGCTCCCAGTTTTTCGATCAATAGAAATCGAATCGATACGCGTCCCCCGGCGCACAGTTCTCTCGCGCTTCAGCGTCGTTCGCGGGCATGTCGCGTTGCGCGGGTCCGCGACGAATGCCGTGCGCGTTTACGCGGATGCGTCGCTCAACTGCCCGATCACCAGGGTCCGGATCCAGCGATTCGCGTCGTGCGTGTCGAAGTTGGCGTGCCAGTGCACGGTGACGGTCACGCCGGGAATGTCGACCGGCAGGTCGTACACGGCGAAGTCGCCGGCAGGGTTGAGCAGTTCGATCGTGCGTCGCGGCAGCGTCACGATCCAGTCGGTATGCGCGAGAATGTGCGGCACGACGGTGAAATGCGGCACCTGTAACGCGATCTGGCGATGAATGCTGCGTTTGCGGAAATTGTCCTCGATCTGGTGGTGGCCGCTTTCGAGCGACCCCACGAGCACATGCGGAAACGACAGGTACTGTTCCAGCGTGAGCGTGCGCTTCGGCAATCCGCGACGGCGGCGCGTCATGCAAACGTAGTCCTCGTGAAACAGCCGTTGATGCCGGGTGTGACCGACGAGCGCCGGTAAATTGCCGATCGCGAGATCGAGACGTCCCACGCGCAATGCGTCGTCGATCTGATCGAGCGGTACCGACTGGATGTCGAGACGCACGCGCGGCGCGCATTCCGCGAGTGCCGCGCACAGCCGCGGCAGGAACGCGAGCTCGCCGATATCGGACATTGACAGCCTGAACACCCGGGTGCTGGAGGCGGCATTGAACGGCACCATCAGATGCAGCGCGTGTTCCGCGGCCGTCATCGCCGCGCGCAACGGCTCGCGCATTTCGAGCGCGGCGGAGGTCGGCTGCATTTCGTTGCCGGTCCGCACGAACAACGGGTCTTCGAGGATCGCGCGCAGCCTGCCAAGCGCATAGCTGACGGCCGGCTGCGACAGCCCGAGCCGGTTCGCCGCGAGCGTCAGACTGTGCTCTTCGTGAATCGCGTGAAAAACACGCAGCAGGTTCAGGTCGATGCGGTTGGTGTCCACGGCAGGGGGAGTCGTTGTCCGGCGATGCCGGCGGGCGGCGAGTGGGAAGTGCGTCCCGTTCGACGGCCCGAGGGTCGAATAAATAAACTTATGCTGCTGCCAGAATTTGATCGATTCGGAGATGCCGTACTTTATTCCTATACTCGCCTAACCTCAAACGATAAGGTGCGCGATGGCCGAGCGATCATTTGTCGAGGAAGTCGGAAAGCTCCGCCTCGGAGACGGCGAGCTGTTCAGCGGCGAGGGCATTCTGGCGGTCACGAAGGCGCTGCTGGAATCGGGCGTGGCCTACGTCGCGGGCTACCAGGGCGCGCCGATCTCGCACCTGATGGACGTGCTGGCCGACGCGCAGGACATCCTCACGGAGCACGGCATCCGCTTCGAAAACAGCGCGAGCGAAGCGACGGCCGCGGCGACGCTGGCGGCGTCGGTCAACTATCCGTTGCGCGGTGCGGTCACGTTCAAGGCCACGGTCGGCACCAACGTCGCGTCCGACGCGCTCGCGAATCTCGCCTCGGGCGGGGTACTCGGCGGCGCGCTGATCATCGTCGGCGAGGACTATGGCGAGGGCTCCTCGATCATGCAGGAGCGCAGTCACGCGTTCGCGATGAAGTCGCAGATATGGCTGCTCGATCCGCGCCCGAACCTGCCTTCCATTGTGCAGGCCGTGAAGGACGGTTTCGAATTGTCCGAGGCAAGCAGTACGCCAGTGATGCTGCAGATGCGGATTCGCGCTTGCCATGTGCATGGGCAATTCATCGCGTCGGCCAATCGCCGGCCTGCGTTTACGGTGAAAGACGCGCTGGAAAACCCGACACGCGACGTCGATCGTATCGTGTTGCCGCCCGCGAGCTTTCTGCATGAAAAGGAGAAAGTTCAGCAGCGCTGGCCGGCCGCGATCCGTTTCATTCAGGCACGCAAGCTGAACGAATTCTTTTCCGAAGACGCCGCCGATGTCGGCATCGCCGTGCAGGGCGGTGCGTACAACACGCTGATCCGCGCGTTGGGCAAGCTTGGACTCGCGGACGTCTACGGCGAGTCGACAATCCCGCTCTATGTGATGAACGTGGCTTATCCGCTCGTGGATGCGGAGTTCGAGCGGTTCTGCCGCGGCAAGCGCGCGCTGCTTGTGATCGAGGAGGGGCAGCCGAACTTCGTCGAGCAGAACGTCGCGAGCATCCTGCGCACGCTGCAAAGCGACACCGTGCTGCATGGCAAGGACGTGTTGCCGATGGCGGGCGAGTACACCACCGCGACGGTGCTGGCCGGCGTGCGGGCTTTTCTCGAACGCTACGGGCACGTCGATCCGCAACCGGTCGAGGCGCCCACGCGCAAGGTCATTCCGGTGGTCGCGGTGAGTGCCGGCGCGCAGGCCGCGCTGTCTCCGCTATCCCCTCAGGCTCCGCGCGATGACGCGCTACCCGTGCCGTCGCTGGATCAGACCGTCCATGCGCGGCCGCCGGGCTTCTGCACAGGCTGTCCTGAGCGACCCATCTTCACCGCGATGAAGCTCGTCGAACGGGAGCTCGGCGCGCATCACGTGAGCGCGGACATCGGCTGTCATCTGTTTTCGATTCTGCCGCCGTTCAACCTCGGTAACACGACGATGGGCTACGGTCTCGGCGCGGCGGGCGCGGCCGCGCTCAACGCGCCCGCGGGCAAGCGCGCGATCGCCGTGATGGGCGATGGCGGCTTCTGGCACAACGGCCTGACGAGCGGCATTGCGAACGCGGTGTTCAACCGCAGCGACAACCTGACGATCATCGTCGACAACAACTACACGTCTGCTACCGGCGGCCAGGATATTCCGTCGTCGAATGCCCGCAATCCGACGCGCAGCACCGGCCATGAAATAGAGCGGGCGGTGCGCGGCGTCGGCGTCGAGTGGGTGCGAACGATCAGGCATACGTACGACCTGAAAACAATGACCGCGACGCTGCGCGAAGCGTTGACGACGAGTGCGCCAGGTCCGAAAGTCCTGATCGCGCAGAGCGAATGCATGCTGAACCGGCAGCGTCGCGAAAAGCCCAAGGTGCGCAAGGCGCTTGCCGCGGGCGAGCGGGTAGTGCGCGAACGCTTCGGCGTCGACCCCGATACCTGCACCGGCGATCATTCGTGCATCCGGCTCTCGGGTTGCCCGTCCCTGTCGATCCGCCCGAACCCGGACCCGCTGCGCCGCGATCCAGTCGCGACCGTCGTCGACAGTTGCGTCGGCTGCGGCTTGTGCGGCGAGGTCGCGCATGCGGCCGTGCTGTGTCCGTCTTTCTATCGCGCCCAACTGATTAGCAATCCGAGCGGTTGGGACCGCCTGCGTCAGCGTGTGCGCGATGTCGTGATCGGCTGGCTGCAGCGCCGTGACGCCGCGCGTCGCGCGAAATACGCGTTCTGATTTCTACTCGCTGGACTACCTGGAGGCCGCTGCGCCATGTCCGCCATTCCGAATGAAGTCGTTGGGTTGCGTGTGCCGTCCCGCCTGACCGGTCGCGTGCTGCTCGTGTGCTGGCTCGCGATTCTGTTCGAGGGCTACGACGTCGGCGTGATGGGCGCGGTGTTGCCCGCACTCGCCGACGACAAGGCCTGGAACCTGAGCCCGATCCAGTTGGGCGCGATGGGCAGCTACGCGCTGATCGGGATGTTTTTCGGCGCGTTCCTGATCGGTACGTTGAGCGATCTGCTCGGGCGGCGTCGCATGCTGCTCACCTGCGCGGCGCTGTTTTCACTGACGATGGCGGGGGCGGCCTGGGCACCGACACCGGGCTGGTTCGCGTTTTTCCGGCTGCTCGGTGGACTGGGGCTCGGCGGCGTGATTCCGGTGGCCGCCGCACTGACCATCGAATATTCGCCGCCGCATCGCCGTAATTTCAACTACGGGGTGATGTATTCGGGCTATTCGTTCGGAATCCTGTGTGCAGCGGCGGTGGCGATCCGTCTGTTGCCCGAGATGGGCTGGCGCGGCGTGATCGGTTGCGGCGCGGTGCCGCTCGTGCTGCTGTTGCCGATGGCGCGCGCGTTGCCCGAGTCGCTCGAATATCTCGTCGCACAAGGGCGTCACGCGCAGGCGGTCGAGCTGGCCGCGCGGCTTGGCGTCGATGTGCCGGCGTTGCCGGCGCGCGCGAGTTCGACGGAGCGCGGCTGGCGTCCGGTGCTGCGCGAAGTGTTCGCGAAGCAGCATCTGCGCGCGACGCTGTGCTTCTGGAGCGCGCTGTTCTGCGGCTTGCTGCTGGTCTACGGCCTCAATACGTGGCTGCCGACGATCATGCGCAAAAGCGGTTACGACCTCGGCTCCAGCCTGACGTTTCTGCTCGTGTTCAGTCTCGCGTCGGCATTGGGCGGGCTCGTGCTCGGCAAGCTCGCCGACCGTGCCGGCGTGCGGGTGACGCTCGGCGTGTTCTACCTGCTGGGCGCATTTGCCGTGCTTGCGCTGATGTACCGACACGGCATGGCGCTCAACTATCTGTTCGTCGCGCTGGCCGGCGTCGGCAGCATCTCGGCGTCGCTGATTCTGACCGGCCATCTCGCCGACTACTATCCAGGCTCCGTGCGTGCGGCGGCCACTGGCTGGGCGCTGAGCTTTTCGCGCATCGGCGCGATGGCGGGGCCGTTGCTCGGCGGCTATGTGGCCGCGAGCGGACTCGGTGTCGCGTCGAACTTCGTCGTGTTCGCGCTGGTGGGCGTGCTCGCCGCGTGCGCGGTCTTTCTGTTGCCGGCGAAACGGTCGGCAGAGCGGTCGGCAGAGCGGTCGACCAGGCAGTCAGCTTAGCGGCCGGCCTGGCGATGCGTCGGGTTCAATCCATCAACCGGTTACGGGAACACAGTCATGGCCGTTGAGCCGATCAAGATCGCGATTCTCGCGATGGGCGGGGAAGGGGGCGGCGTGCTCGCCGACTGGATCGTCAGCCTGGCCGAGGCCGACGGCTACTTCGCGCAGACCACGTCGGTGCCGGGCGTCGCGCAGCGTACCGGCGCGACGATCTACTACCTCGAGCTCTTCCCCGGCGCGACGCAGCCGGACGCGCGCGTTCCGGTGCTGGCGCTCACGCCATTGCCCGGCGACGTCGACATCGTGCTCGCGTCGGAATTGATGGAAGCCGGGCGCGCGGTGCAGCGCGGGTTCGTCACGCGCGAGCGCACGACACTGCTCGCATCGAGCCATCGCGTGTACTCGATCGCGGAGAAATCGGCGCTGGGCGACGGCCGTGTCGATGAAGCCGCGCTCGCCCATCAGGCGCGCGAGGCGGCCAGGCGCTTCGTCAGCTTCGATATGGCGCAGCTCGCGCAGCACACGGGCAGCGTGATTAGCGCAGTGCTATTCGGTGCGCTGAGTGCCGCCGACGTGCTGCCGTTTCGCCGCGAGCAGTTCGAAGCGACGATCGAGCGAGGCGGGCTCGGTGTCGCGGCGAGCCTCAAGGCGTTCGATGCAGGCTATCAGGCGACGCGCGCCGAACAGAGCGGCGCCTGGCCGGCCCTGCAAGATCATGAGTCGATTCACGAGACTTATGTGACTCACGCGACTCACGCATCGACCTCCGCCGCGCAGCCGCCGCGCGATGCAGGCGTCGCGGCACTCGTCGCGCGTGCGCTGGATTTGCCTGTCGTGGCGCGGGACCTGGCGCTCGAAGGTGTCCGGCGGCTCATCGACTATCAGGACGTCGCGTATGCGAGCCTGTATCTCGATCGGCTCGACGTGTTGCGCGCCGCGCCGGGCGGCGGCGACGCTGGATTGCTCGGCGAAACGGCACGGCATCTGGCGCTGTGGATGTCGTATGAAGATACGATTCGCGTGGCGGATCTGAAGACCCGCGCGAGCCGTTTCGAACGCGTGCGCGGCGAGGTGCATGCAAATGCGGCGCAGGTGCTGCAGATCAACGAGTTCATGCATCCTCGCATCGAGGAAATCTGCGAGACGCTGCCGGCGGGGCTCGGTCGCTGGCTCGCGCGGCCGCATCGCGTGCATCGCATCGTCGCGCGCTTCGCCGCGAAAGGTCGCGTGATCCAGACCAGTTCGCTCGGCGGCTTCCTGCTTCTGTATCTGCTGGCCGGCTGGCGACGCGGCCGGCGTACGACGCTGCGCTACGCGCTGGAAACGCGCCGTATCGACGCGTGGTTGCGGCGGATCGAGGCGGCTGCCGCCATTGATGCGGCACTTGCCCTCGAAATTGCGCAGTGCCAACGGCTCGTCAAAGGCTACGGCGACACCCACGCGCGCGGGCTGAGGAACTACGAGACGTTGATGACCGTGGTGGACCGCCACGCCGAAGCGCTTTCCCCACGGACCTTGCGCGAGCTGCGCGAAAAGGCGCTGGCCGACGAGAACGGCCATCAACTGCGCGAGCATTTACAGCGTTGCGGCTTCTCTGTCGACGCAGGGCTCGGGGTCGCTTAACCTCCCGGAGCTGCTTCACTTCTCTCCTTCGGGCCGCGCGAAATAGTGCTGCTCCGCGCTCGCGACGCAGTGCTGCGTCGCGGATTCCCTCGTCTATACATCTTTCCGACTCGGGTGGTTCGGCCGTGCGGTCGTCCAGAATCGGCGGCGGCCGCATTCCCGATGACCCTTCCGGGAGCCTGTACGCGCGCCTCGGTAGTTAACATATGTTGCAATTATTTTTTTAGTGGCAACATATGTAGACGGATCATCCGGAAGCCCCACCACCCATCAGAAACATGCCGCACGATTGGAGAAACCTATGAAAGTACTGAATTGGTCCGCTATCGCTGTGCTTGCTGTCGTCACGTCTGCGAGTTCCGGCGCGTTCGCGCAGGACGCGACGTCCACGCTCGCGAAGATCCAGCAAAGCGGCGTGATCGCGATCGGCCATCGCGAGACTTCGGTGCCGTTTTCGTATGTCGACTCGAACAATCAGGTGATCGGCTTTTCGCAGGACCTCTGCAACAAGGTGATCGACGCGGTCAAGGCGAAGACGAAACGCGCCGATCTGAAGGTGCGCTTTATTCCGGTGACGTCGCAGAACCGCATTCCGCTGGTGCAGAACGGCACGATCGATCTCGAATGCGGCGTGACGACCAATCTGGCGGCACGCCAGAACCAGGTGACGTTCGCCGACACGTTCTTCGTCGCGACGACGCGGCTGTTGACGCGCAAGGACTCGGGCATCAAGGACTTTCCCGATCTCGCCGGCAAGACCGTCGTGACGAATCAGGGCACGACGTCCGAGCGCATCCTGCGCAAAATGAACGAAGACAAAAAGATGAACATGCAGATCATCAGCGCGAAGGACTACGGCGAAGGGCGGCTCACGCTCGAAAGCGGCCGGGCGGTCGCGTATATGATGGACGACGTGTTGCTCGCCGGCACCCGCACGTTGACCGCGAAGCCGTCGGACTGGATCATCACGGGCACGCCGCAATCGTCGGAAGCGTACGGCTTCATGATGCGCCGCGGCGATCCCGAGTTCAAAAAGCTGGTCGACGACACGCTCGCGCAGGTAATGAAGGGGCCCGAGTTGCAGCCGATGTACGACAAATGGTTCATGAAGCCGGTCCCGCCGAAGAACATCAGCTTCGATTTCCCGATGACGGACACGCTGAAGCAGCTGTACGCGACGCCGAACGACAAGGCGTTCGAATAACGGTGTTTTCGAAGGACTGTGACGCCGCGCGGCTTGCAGGCAGTGTGGCGTTTTCGCGCGACGTATACCGCTTGCGCTGAGCTATACGGGTATTCGTGTGGCAGTCCTGCGTTGTTTCCTCTATACCTCGATGGAGGCGGTGCGTTTTTTACGCCCACCGCCGTGTCCGCATGACAGGGATGGAGGAACGGAGGTGCAACATGGTCGGACTACTCGACGCTTCCGGTAACCGAAGGATGTTCGTCGGCGCAGTCGTTCGTGGATTGCTGTGTGTGTCGGGCATGCTCGCGCTATCCGGTCATGCCGGCGCGGACGAGCACGCGATCACGATCGTCTCCGGCACCTACGGCGAGAACTGCGGCGCGGCGCGCGGCAACCTCACTGGCGACATCGCGCGTCATTGCAACGGCCGGCAGACCTGCGATTACTCGATGCCTGCCCGGCAGCAGGGTAGTACGACAGCCGCGTGCCCCGGCGACTTTCTCGCGCAATGGCATTGCGACGGCACGGATGGGCACAGCGCCGCATTGAGTGCCGGCGCGAGACCGGGCGATACGCTCGTGCTGAGTTGCGTCGAATCGCGCGGTGCCGGCAAATAATCCGCTCTCAACGAACCGGTTTGCGCCGGAAACGAAAAAGGCCGAGTCCCTGATGGGGCTCGGCCTTTTCTGTCAGTAGAGCAATTTCGCTTAACCGGTCTTGCGAACCGGCGCGAAACGTCGCTTACCCAGCGACGGCCCAATGCGCCGGAACCGTTCGCGCTTATGTTCCTCCTCGAAGTGCGCGAGCGACGGCTTGACCAGATCGCTGCGCGACACGATGCCGACCAGACGCATGCTGTTGCGATCCGCGACCACCGGCAGACGTTCGAGATCGAGCACCGCCAGGCGCGTCGCGACCAGCCGGCATGTTTCGGAGGGCAAAGCAAATGCCGGATTCTGCTCGGCGAACACGTCGGCGAGCGTCAGCGCGCGTTTGCGTTCGGTGTCGTCGGCGCAGAAGCGTTCGAGCAGCGAGCGGTCGGCCACGCCGATCACCGCGCCGTTGCGCACCACCGGATAGGCGCGCCGCGACTGGTTCGCGCCGAACAGCGTTTGCAGCGTGGCGCCGACTGTCGTGGCGGCATCGACCGTTTCGACCGATGCGCTCATTACTTCGTCGACATAGTGACGTTCGAGCGGATCGACGCCGTACTCGCGATAGATGTGATAACCGCGCCGCGCGATTTTCTCGGTCATGATCGAGCGCCGCATCACGACCGCGGAGAAGCCGTGCGCGACGAGCGTGGCCGTCAGCAGCGGCAGCAGCGCGTTGCTGTCGTGCGTGAGGCCGAACGCGAACACGATGGCCGTGAGCGGCGCGCCGAGCGTGGCGCCGAGCGTCGCGGCCATGCAGACGAGCGGCCACAACGCGGGTTCGTTGCCCGGCAGCCAGTGCGCGAGCACCGTGCCGAGGCCGGCGCCGAGCATCAGCAGCGGCGCGAGCACGCCGCCCGAGGTGCCCGAGCCGAGCGCGATGACCCACATCACCGCCTTGACCGCGAGCAGCAGCAGCGCGACCTGCACCGCGATGTTCTGATGCAGCAGATCGCCGATCACGTCATAACCGACGCCGAGCGCGCGCGGTTCGAGCCAGCCGCCGATGCCGACCACGATGCCGCCGAGCGCCGGCCACCACATCCAGTGAATCGGCAGCTTGCCGAACAGATCTTCGACCTTGTACAGCGCGGCCGACAATCCCGACGCGAGCGCGCCCGACAATACGCCGGCGATCGCGCACGACAGCAGCGCCCAGCCATCGGGCGCGGCGGTTTGCAGCGGAAACAGCGGGCCGGTGCCGAAGAAGATCGCGCGCGCGAAACCGGCGACCGCGCAGGCCACCGCGACCGGCAGGAAACTGCGCGGCCGCCATTCGAACAGCAGCAGCTCGACTGCGAGCAGCACGGCCGCCACCGGCGTGCCGAACACCGCGGTCATGCCGGCCGCGGCGCCGGCCACGAGTAGCGTCTTGCGTTCCGCCGAGGTGACCTTCACGCACTGCGCGATCAGCGAGCCGAGCGCGCCGCCCGTCATGATGATCGGGCCTTCCGCGCCGAACGGGCCGCCGCTGCCGATCACGATGCCCGACGACAACGGCTTGAGTACCGCGACCTTCGGCGACATCCTGCTCTTGCCGAACAGGATCGCTTCGATCGCTTCGGGAATACCGTGCCCGCGAATCTTTTCGGAGCCGAAGCGCGCCATCATCCCGACGATCAGACCGCCGAGCACCGGCACGCCGATCACCCACAGGCCAAGCGTGTTGTTGGCGGGGGAGCGCTCGGCGAACGACAGCGTGCCGAAGAAAAACAGATTGGTGAAGAGGTGAATAAGGTTCAGCAGCACAAACGCGGCCAGCGTGCTGACGAGCCCGATGCCCGCGGCCAAAGCGAAAATACCGGGAAGCCGCGCGTTCGACGAGAAGTCGCGCTTGTGGGAATCCATGCTCATGATTAGTCGAGATCGATCTGTGGAATCTGGAAGGAGCCTTCGAGCGACCTCAATTCGGCGCGATGCAATTCCGCGAGCCGCTCGAGCACCCGTTCGCCCGCTTTTTCAAGGTGTACTTCGACCTGACGACGGTCGGTTTCGCTGACCTGGCGGCGCACCAGATTCAGCGCCTCGCAGCGCGATACCAGTGCGACGACGCCATGATGCTGCGCCTGCAGCCGCTCCGCGAGTTCCCCGACGGTCGCCCAGTCGCGCTCCGGATAGCCCTTGATATGCAACAGCAGCAGGTATTGCAGCGGCGTGATGCCTTCGTTCTGCGCGGCCTGTTCGGAGAACCGCTCGAAGCGGCGCATCTGATAACGAAACTCCGACAACTGCTCGAAGTCGCTCTTGTTCAGTTTGCGCGTGCGTACTTTCATAGGTATCCGCCGATCAGAAGAAAGGTAAAATATATCACATAATGATGTATTTGAGCGGATTGCGACCTTGATAGGGGCTGCGCGCGCGCGTCTGCCCGGTTCGGGTTGGGTCGGTCAGGCGGTTTGACGGGCCTGTGCGACGGTTTGTCGATACAGGCCGGAAATCAGATCGACCTGGGTAATCATGCCGACCACGCGCCCCGCGTGATCGAGCACCGGGATGTGGTGGTGGCCGAAGTTCGCGAACATCGGCACGAGTTCGGTAATCGGCGAATTCGAGTTGACGGTGCAGACGTCGGTGGTCATCACGTTGCCGACGTTCGGCGGCCGTTTCGCATCGCCGCGCAGCCAGCCGTCGAAGTAGCTGAGAATCGGTGCGAACGCGCCGAAGTTTTTTCTGTCGACGAAATCGGCGCGTGTGACGATGCCGACCAGCTTCTGCCCGGCGTCGACCACCGGCAACGCCTTCACGTTGTGGCGCTTGAACAGGTCCCATGCGGTCGTGGCACGCGCCGCCGGCGATACCGACACGACGTGGCGCGACATCACGTCTTCGCAGCGCAATTCGTCGAAGCTGCGCGAGAACGCTTGCAACTGCGTTTCCCGCAGCAGCGAATACAGGTCGTTGGGATCGATGTCGAGCATTTCACCGCGGCGTTCGAGCACCGCGTTAAAGTCCGCGCGATTGAAGCCGACGCGCGCTGCTTCGTCGGCGACCTGGCTGGCGGTCGCGCGGTCCTGACGCCCCACGTGCGGATAGCGATGGCCGGTGACGGCGTGATAGACGAGCGCGCCGAACAGCAGCGCGGCCGACTGGATCAGGATCGGTTCGAACACGAAGCGATAACCGAGCACATGAATGACCGGGCCGCCGAGCACGGCGGTCAGCGCAACCGCGCCCGACGGCGGGTGCACGCAGCGCAATGCGAACATTCCGCCGATCGAGAGCGACACCGCCAGCGCTGCCGCGAGCGTCGGATCGCCGATCAGCTTCGCGCAGGTCACGCCGATCGTCGCGGACACCAGATTGCCGCCGATGATCGACCACGGCTGCGCGAGCGGACTCGCGGGTACCGCGAACAGCAGCACGGCGGAGGCGCCCATCGGCGCGACCAGCAGCGGAATGCTCGCGGTGGGCCCGAGCAGCAGATACATCAGGCCGCCGGTGAACGCGATGCCGAGCAGCGCGCCGATGCACGAACGCGCACGCTCGTGCCATTTCACGGCGACCGGTGCGGGAAGAAAGCTGGCAAGCCAGCCGAGAACGAGAGAGCGGGACAAAATAAGCGCGGAAGTAGTCGATGATGCCGGGGCCGACATTACCGGGGAAACCCTGGCAACGCGAATACACTCTGGGCATGATTATATTTCAATATGATATAAAACGACCCCTTTTCGTTTTGCGGCGCGCGCAAACTGTCGTCTGGCGGTGACAGTCGAGAGGTGTCCATACTCGTTCTTTTTTATCATGTTGTGATATAAAATGAGGGCAGACGGATTGAGATGGATTCGTTGGCCCATTTCATCTACATCGATAAAGGAGCCATCATGATGATCGACTTTTCAGTCGACAGCGACACCGGATGTCGTGATGCTCAGAGATCTTGCGCAATACCTGCTCGGGCTGACCGGCAAGCGGCTCGGCGAACGCGGCGTGATCAGTCACGACGAACTGCCGCATGCGATCGATCGGCTCGAAGCCGCCATCACCGAAGACGCGACCGCGCAAGCGGGCACCGAGGCATTGCATTGCTCGACCAGCAATCAGCGCGATCCGCGCAACCGGCTGTCGCAACGCGCGTGGCCGTTTCTGGACATGATGCGCGAAGCGCGCAAGAGCGATGCGGACATCATCTGGGGACTCTAGGGTTCCGTTCGGAGCGGCGATGAAACGACGTACGTCGCGGTGACGCTTCGCAATCCTGCGCTTTGCGGCTTGCGGCATGTTGGCCGCGTATGCGTTTGCACCGCATCGAAGCGATTCTTTATGTACATGCGTGGCACCGCCGACGCACGGTATATATCACGAATCGACATATACTGAACGAATGAAGTGCCCGCGAAAACGGGGCAGGGAGAAACGACATGTCGAGCTTTAAACGCATTCTTCTCTGTTACGACGGAACCCGCGAAGGACAACACGCGTTGAAGGACGGCGCCGCGCTCGCGCAGGATCTCGGCGCGGATGTGCACCTGCTTTCCGTGCTCAACAATACGGCTTGGATGCAAGGCGCGGATATCACATCCGCGGTGCCGCTTGATTTCATCAACGAATCCGCCAGGACGCTGCTCGACGAGGGCTTGCAGAAACTCGCCGCGCGCGGCATTCGGGCAACCGGGCATCTCGCGATCGGCGAACCGCTGGAGCAGATTCCGTTTTTCGCCAACGATCTGAAGGCCGATCTGGTCGTCGTCGGGCATCGGCGCAGTCATGGGCTCGCGCGCTGGTGGGGCGGTCGTCACGATGGGCTGCTGCTCGACCGCGTGACGTGCAGCGTGCTGGTGACGACGGGCGCGGAAGCGCCAGCCGCGACGGCGGGCGCCGATAGCAAGAGCGATACCGCTCGCGCCGCCGAACCTCATTCATAAACGCTGCCCGATGAATTCGGGCGCGTATGGTTTTGGTCTGCGTTGGCACGGAGGCCCGTCATGACGAACGTCGACGAACAGTTCACGCATCCCCAGCCCGTCAAACACAGCGATAACGAAAAGAGCAAGCTGCCGCAGCGCGACGACGCGCGCGAGCGGCCGAAGAAAACGACTGAAGGCGAGCCGCCCATCGACGATTGACGTGAAGCGGCGCGTCGTTCAGTCCGCGCGACCGTCCATGATGCTGACCCCGCCGTCGACGAAAATCGTATTGCCGGTCATCCGGCGCGCGTATGGCGTGGCGAGAAATGCGCAGGTGTAGCCGACGTCCATGATGTCGACCAGTTCGCCGATCGGCGCGCGCGCGGCGGCCTCGGTGAGCAGCAGATCGAAGTCCTTCAGGCCCGACGCCGCGCGCGTTTTCAGCGGCCCCGGCGAAATCGGGTGCACGCGGATGCGGCGCGGGCCGAGTTCGTGCGCGAGATACCGGCACGACGCTTCGAGCGCGGCCTTGACCGGGCCCATCAGATCGTAGTTCGGCACGACGCGCGTTGCGCCGAGGTAGCTCATCGCGAACAGCGAACCGCCGTCGTCCATCAGCGGCGCCGCGAGCCGCGCCATCCGGATGAACGAGTGGCACGAGATGTCCATCGCCTGCGCGAAGCCCTCGGCCGAACTGTTCAGCAAGCCGCCTTGCAGGTCGTCCTTCGGTGCGAAGGCGATCGAATGGACTGCGACGTCGAGCCGTCCCCAGCGCTCGCGAATCGTGTCGAACACGGCCTCGAGCTGGCCGGGTCTGGCGACGTCGAGCGGCATCACGATCGACGCGCCGAGCGCTTCGGCGAGCGGCTCGACATAGGCCTTCGCCTTGTCGTTCAGGTAGGTGATCGCGAGATCAGCGCCCAGCTCGCGGAATGCGCGTGCACATCCGTAGGCGATCGAATGTTCGTTGGCGATGCCGACGATCAGCACCTTGCGTTGCGCAAAAGGCTGCGCGGACAGCTGGTCCATGCTTGTCTCTCCAGTCGGGTCGAACGTGGGGTGGGGCGCCTTGGCGGGCGAGGCGCGAAACGGCACGTGCTGCGCTGCATCAACCTGCGCAGTGTAGACGCTGGAAATACGGCTGACAAACCCGTTGGAAAAACCGCTGCTGGCGAAAAGGCGGCTGCATTACGCTTCTTCAGCGCTGTCGTGATGTCATGCGCGTTTGCGCCGATCCCAATCCTGTTCGGTCATGACGATGCGAAAGCCCAGATGGGACATGCTGTTCATCGGATCGGTGCCGCGCCGGGCACTGGTTCGATAGCTCTGGCAATAGGTTTCGCTACAGAGAAACGACCCGCCGCGGGTCACGCGCTTCGGAGCAGCAGGCGACACGCCCTGCTCGTCGGGGTCGAAGCTGTCGCACGGACCGGCGGGGTCGACGGCCGGCTTGCCCGGCGAGCGCGCGGCCAGTTGCCGGAACGCGTCGGCCCGATACCAGTCCGCCGTCCACTGCCATACGTTTCCGGCCATGTCATAGAGACCGTAGCCGTTCGCGTCGAACGAGCCAACGGGCATCGTGCCCACCGCGACTTTCTCGGTGGCGCGCGGCACGACGGGAAATCGCGAGACGTCGTCGCGCCAGACGTTTGCGCGCGTCGCGGTGTTGGCAGGGACTTCGTTACCCCAAACAAAATCCGCCTGTTCGAGGCCGCCGCGCGCCGCGTATTCCCATTGCGATTCGGTCGGCAGACGGCCGCCTGCCCACGAGGCATACGCCAGCGCGTCGCGGTGCGAGACCTGCACGACCGGACGAAGGTCCTTGCCGGCCAGCGACGAAGCCGGTCCCAGCGGATGTCGCCAGTCCGCGCCGGGCACGAATTGCCACCACAGGCTGTAGTCCTGCAACGGCACCGGCTGATCCGTGCCGGTGAACACCAGGGCGCCGGCAACGAGTTCGCTGTCCGCGGGCCTGGGTGTGCCGGGCGGCAACTGCACGGCCAGATCTTCCCAGCGGGGCGCCTGTTCCGCCGTCGTCGTATAGCCGGTGGCCTTCACGAAAGACGCGAACTCGGCATTGGTGATGTCGTATTGGCTGATCCAGAATCCGCTTAGCGTCACCGGATGAGGCGGCCCTTCGTTCGGCAGCGCAAGTCTCGACGTGCTGCCCATCAGGAACGTTCCTTCCGGCACCCAGACCATGCCGCGAGGCCCTTGCGTGCCGTCGCCGACCAGAAC
The DNA here is from genome assembly GCF_012927125.1 of Paraburkholderia antibiotica. Lineage (GTDB taxonomy): Bacteria > Pseudomonadota > Gammaproteobacteria > Burkholderiales > Burkholderiaceae > Paraburkholderia > Paraburkholderia antibiotica. The sequence goes on along the minus strand of NZ_JABBFZ010000023.1, from coordinate 5,902 downwards.
GTCGCGCCGGCGACGGGTCGAATACGACCAGACTCCACCGACGGTGGCCAGCACCGCGCCAGACAGGCCGCCCAGTAATAGTCGTCTGCGTATCATGGCCCGGTTCATTCGATTCCTCGCGCAAAGCACGGTATCGGAGACGTGCGTGACTATTCCTTCATCAGCATGCGCTGGGCTTCCTTGTTGAGGTCTTCGTATTGCGCTTTTTCCACGGTGACGCCGACGCCGTATATCGTCCCGCCTTTGAAGCGCGCGGGCGACTGGTATTCCTGACTGACCGCGTCGCCGCTATCGAAGCCCACACACAGGCCGTCGCCGCTGAGCGTGAACTTGCCGGGCTGCGTTCTCATCGGACCTTCCGCGACGAGCTGGCCGTCGATATAGAGCTTCGTTGTACCTGGCGATTCGCCATGTTCGCCCGCTTTTTCCCGCGCGAATTCGACGCCGAACGTGTGTTTGCCCGGCGCGACCTCGGTCCTGGAGATGAAGGCCTGTTCGGGCTTGATGCCGAGGAAGTTATAGACGTAATGGAGCTTTCTGTCTTTCAGGAACAGCGTGTGTCCGCCGAAGCGCGAGCCGTGCGCAAAGATCACACCGGACGCGTTCGCGTCGGTCACATCCACGTTGGCGAGAATCTTGTAGGAGCGGTTGCGGATGTTGACGGCGACGGCTTCGGGAATCGGCGCGGTGTCGGGATAGTAGATGTAGCGCTCATGCGGCGGCTCGTCGCTGGGACGCTGCAGGCCGAGCAGTTCGGGCGCGGGCCGGTCGTCGAGCGGCAACACGTGATTTCTGTCCGCTTCTTCGAACCATGCGGTCACCAGGGCGCGGACTTTCTCCGGGTATTGCTTCGACAGATCCTGCGATTCGGAGCGGTCGACATCGACGTGATACAACTCCCATGCGTCCTGATCGAACTTGCCTCGTCCGGTTAGCGGCGCGTGAACCGAGGTGACTTTCCAGCCGTTTTCCCAGAGATCGCGCGTGCCGAGCATTTCATAGTATTGCCGATGTTTCTGGGTCGGATCGTCCGGTCGAGCGGTGAATGTATAGACCATCGACACGCCGCTGAGCGGATATTGCTCCACGCCGCGATAGACCTTCGACATGTCCAGACCCCCAATTTCGAGGATGGTCGGAACGATGTCCGTCGAGTGGTGGTATTGATTCCGTAGTTCGCCGTGTGCGTGGATGCCTTTTGGGCCATGAAATGATTAACGGGTCGGCGGTGCCGCCCGCGAATTGCGAGTACCGCTTGAACATCTGGAACGGTGTCGAAAAGGCGACGGCCCATCCGGTCGGATAGTGTTCATAGGTATTCGGTCCGCCCAATTCGTCGATATGACTCATGTTCTCGGCAATGGTGTCGGGAAAGCCATTGAAGAACTTGTTCTCGTTGACCGAGCCATTCGGACCGCCTTCACCGGATGCACCATTGTCGGCAGCGTAAAAAATGACGGTATTGTCCAGTTGCCCGGTCTGCTTCAGATAATCGATCAGACGTCCTATCTGAACGTCCGTGTACTCGGAGAAGCCGGCGTAGACTTCGGCGAGCCGAGAAAACAGCCGCTTTTCGTCGGGCGACAGCGAATTCCAGGGACGCACGTTGTCCAGCGGGTTGGCCACGTCCTGCGGAAGAGGATTGAGCGGCGTCAACTGTGTTCCCTTCGGCAGCACGCCTTTGGCAATCATGCGTTGAAGCACCCACGAGCGATAAGCTTCATAGCCGTCGTCGAACTTGCCCTTGTATTTGTCGATGTACTCCTGCGGCGCCTGATGCGGCGCGTGATTCGCGCCCGGATTGAACCACATGAACCATGGTCGGGATGGGTTCGTGGCTTTCTGGTCGCGCAGCATTTCGATTGCGTGATCGACCAGATCCTTCGAGAGGTGATAGCCCTGCTCGGGACCATACGGTGGATCGACGAAACGGTTGTCCTCGACCAGGTCCGGGTACCACTGATTCGTTTCGCCGCCGAGAAATCCGTAATAGCGATCGAATCCTTTCTGCAGAGGCCATTGCTTGCGAGTCGCGCCGGAGGCGACATCCTGTTCGGCGACATTGTGATTCTTGCCGACCCAGAACGTGCTCCAGCCCGCGTCCTGCAGGATCTGCCCGATCGTGGCGGACTGTTCGGGGAGACGGCTGGTCGAGCCGGGGAAGCCGCTGGCGGATTCCGTAATCGATGCCATACCGTTCAGGTGGTGATTGCGTCCCGTCAGGATCGTCGAGCGCGACGGCGAACAGAGGGCCGGGGTGTGCCATTGCGTGTAGATCAGGCCGTTCGCGGCCAATCTGTCGAGTGTCGGCATATTGATGCGACCGCCATATGGCGACCATGCCGCAAGACCGGTATCGTCGAAAAGAATAAAAAGGAAACTAGGTGCGCCTTGTGGCGCGCGTTTTGGCGTAAAAGGCGTCCAGTCGGATTTGGAATTCCGGACGTCGAGATTGATCACGCCATGGAAATCCGGCACGTATTGGGGATTGGGGCGTGGCTGTGGCGGATTGGGCAGTACGATTCCGATCGATGGAGAATTAGTAGGGCTCGATTCAGGCGGCGATGTGCCTTGCGCGCGGATGCCCGAACCGATGCACAGAAAGAGCGCAATTACGCCGGGCATCATGGGTAGTGCGAGCCTGGTTCGCATATAACCCTCCGCTACAGTAAGGCAAGGGCACTTCTCTGCGTGTGTGAGGCCCGGACAGTCACCGTGCATGCCTGACGCAAGCATTCCATTTCGACGAGCCCGAAGGTCGGATGCAGCGGGCGCTTCACGTTCTCGCCGTCGCCGTGACCCAGCACCTGGTTGTCGCGCCACATGCGCTCGAAGTCGGGGCCGGCTCGGCATAGATCGTCGACCATGTCGGACGCGAGCCCCGCGCGCGACGTCCGCGCGGAACGCTCCCACGACGAAGCGCGCGACGCTCTCCCAGTCGTGCTGCGGTATGTCGAGGTGTCGACTTAAATATCCACCGATAGATATGGCGGTTGTCCGCCAGACTGCAGCGCTTTGACATTCGGCGAGCGTGTATCGGGCAAACGAGTGAAAGTCGGTATCGAGACCGTAAGGACGCTTTGTTAAGCTTCGCTCTCCTGTAGCTGCCGGGGCGAAAGCAATGACAAAAATATCCGTTCGTAGGGCAGGTTTGCCGGACGTGCCGATTCTCACGCAGATCCGTAACGACGCACACGCAATAAAGGTTGCGCGTGGCGATTACGCATGGGGCAAGGAAGGAGACGGATTTTCCGAGCGGTGGGTACGAAATAATGTCTCGGAGAGGGAAGTGTATGTCGTCGAACTGGATGGCACGCTGGTCGGAACATTTTCGCTCGTTCTGGACGAGGACAATCATTGGGGACCTCAGGCACCGATCGCCGGTTATGTGCATGGGCTTAGTGTGCGCAAAGGCTTCAACGGACGTGGGCTTGGCCGCGACATACTCGATTGGTGCGCTGACAGGATGAGCGGCTTGAGCCGACGTTTCGTTCGACTCGACTGCGCCGTCCACAACGTCAAGCTATGTGCTTACTACGAGTCGCTCGGCTTTATTCGCGTTGGCCTGTATTCGGAGCCGGAGCCCGGTGGCTATGTCTGGTCACTGTATGAAAAGCCGGTGAGTCCCCTACGCGAACGACTTTCGGCCAGGCTGCTGGTCACCACGCCAAAGCAGCGTGTGTTGCTATTCCGGTTCATGCATCAATCCGGCGCGCTCGCAGGAAAGAGCTATTGGGCAACGCCAGGTGGTGGTGTCGAGCGCGACGAGACGTTTGCCGATGCTGCGATACGAGAACTTCGTGAAGAAGCCGGCATTCGCAAGATGCAGATGTCCGATCCGGTCGCACGACGCGAGGTGCGTCTGCAGTTGCCCGATGGCGAACACGTGCTCGCGGTCGAACAGTATTTCGTCGTTGACGTCGATACGGAATCAATTTCGCGCGACAGCTGGACTGCGGAAGAGCGTGAAGTGATGGCGGATCATCGATGGTGGAGTAGGGAAGAACTGTCTGGTACCACGGAGACGATCTATCCGGAAGAGCTCGTCGAGATGCTGGACGAGGCTGGAGTTTTCGATTCCGAACGGCTGCCTTGAAGCAAAGTGAAGGGGAGGAATGAGGCGATGTGAGTCGATTGCTTGGCAATGCAGATTGTCGGAGGAGATTGTCGGGCAGGTGGTTTCGCCACAGCGGCGTGATTCTCGCGAGTGACCATCTGGATCACCATCGTCTCTTCAACGCGTGATAGAGTCCGCTTACTTTCCTCGTCGCGTCACGCTTATGTCGCCACGCATCGAATCAGGATCCGTCGATCCGGTAGATCAGCAACAGGGCATGGAAACCGCCACTGCCACCGCCACCTCCGGGCGAGGCGCGAGCACGCAGATGCCGCCGATCATGCCAGCGCAAACCGCGTTGGTGATCATGCATTATCAGACCGATATCCTCGCGTTGTTTCCTTCGGTCGCCGCCACGTTGCTCGCCAATACGCGGCAGTTATGCGACGCCGCGCGAGCCAGTGGCGTCAGCGTCTATTTCGCCAGGATCCACTTCAGCCCAGGCTATCCCGAGGTCAGTCCGTTGAACAGGAACGGGCAGGGCATCAAACAACTCGGTCTTTTCGTCGACGACAGGATTTCACCGGAACTCGCGCAACGGCCCACTGAGCCGCTCATCATCGCGCATCGTGCCAGCGTGTTTTTCGGCACTGATCTGCAGGTGCGGCTTTCCGCTCAGGGTATCGATACGCTGGTGATGGCGGGCATTGCGTCGACGGGTGTCGTGCTGTCGTCGGTGGCCTACGCGAGCGATGCGGACTTCCGTCTGTTCACAGTGAAGGATTGCTGTTACGACCCGGATCAGGTCGTGCACGAGCATCTCTTTTCGACGGCGTTCGATTCGCGCACGACGGTGCTTTCGCTTGCGGAGGCGTTGGTGGTGTTGGGGGGATGAGGGTGTTTTTTTCGAAGGCGCGAGAGCTCAACCAAGATTAGAACGGGTGCATTTGTGTGCCAGAGCGATTCCGCGACAAACAGGAACGACATTCCTCGATCACTCAGGCACGTTGTGAGCCTAACGGCTACGCTACGCGCATCGACACGATGTTAAGGAATCCTTCTGTAATTGTCGAATAACGACATCAGTAGCGACAACTGCTGGAACTCGTGATCGAGGTCGGGGGCAACTACCATCGGACTAATCGCTGCGATTACGACAGCTTATTGCCGCCGTTTATTGATTCATCGTAAGCGAAACTAAGCAATAAAACCGGGATATAGAAATTCATCGTAAATCATTGTCAAAATCGAAGAATTTCAGATTAGTCCAGTTGACTCCCCCGGGCCTGAAACGTCACCCTTCGGCTTCCCGACCGTCGGGGGGCCAGACCAATATGACCGGTGGCATCTGGCATGGTCCACGCCCGGTCAGCACATATGATGTGCCGCGCGGCGGCGGTGCGGTCCAGTACTTCGAGGAACAGCATGACCTCGAGGACAAGGCGCGCAAGTTTGCCGAACCCGCCGGGACGCCACAGGCGGGACCGGCGACGACCGACGCCGGTGTGGCATTGCCCAGTCTTGCGGGGCCGACGATGGCGGCGCTGGGATCGGCTGCGCCGGTTGCTTCGACCGTGTCCAGTGCAGCGCAGAGCGTTGCCTCAGGTGGCGTCGCTGCGCTGGGCAAGCAGGCCGTCAGTGCGCTGGAACAGCAGGCGCGCGGTCAGATCGCGAGCGGGCTGTCCGGAGTTTCGGGTGACGCGCTCGCACATAACCCACTGACGCCGCCCGCGCTGGGCTGACCAGTCGATCCCCATCATCACAAGCAGGTAACAGGAACATGACGGCAGCAGAAACCCCGCGTACTCCGCAACATGAGATACCGGCAGAGATAAAGACCAATGC
>NZ_JABBFZ010000022.1 GCF_012927125.1 Paraburkholderia antibiotica | reverse complement strand
ACGCTGAGCTGGCAACCAGCGCAATGCGCTGCGAAACGTATCACCGCCAGCACTACACCTCTCTTTACTGCCCACCGGTCCGCAGCGCGTCCGCGTAGCCCGTCAGTTCCAGATACGCACGTCCCACGGCAATGGGGCCGCGTTTTACCCGCATCGCGCTGCCGCAATCGCTGCGAACTCTTCCCAAGTCTCCTTCAGCATATTGCCCAGACCCGCTAAGCCCGTTTGCGCACCGGTGCAGAATCGGACGCACCCGCAATAAAACGGTCGAGCCGTTCGCTCGCTTCCGTGATCGCCCAGAGCGGCGCGCGATGCAACTGCCGGTCGTAATTCGTCGCGATCGACGCAAAAAGCTCGAACCCCGCCTCGTCCAGCTTCCATTCATCGCGTTCCCGGCCGATGCCGAACGCTGCCGACGCCGTTTGATCAGCGGCATGAAACTCTTCGCGACTCATCGCACCGAAGCCTGCTTCGGCCAGATAGGCGGTCAGCATCATGATCTGCGTGAGCGTCTGCGCGTCGGTCTTGCTGCCGGCGCCCCGGCGTAATGCGTCGAGCGACAGATGGACCCGCAACGCGAGATCGTCGGCGACTTGACGGGCGATCGGCAGAAGCATCGCTTTGGCATGCCGTGCGCGGGCCGCGCCAGTGTTGCGGAAGGGAATGGGTTGTGCCATGGAGGTCAAATGGTTTGCCTGAGCCAATGCAATAACGGCTCGCTTCGCAAAAGGTTGAGCCTTGATTGCAATTAACTCGCACGCGCTGACGAAAACGTTTGCCGACGCTCATTTCCGTGTAGATCGCCATCGCACGGGGACGGCTTGGCCGAGCCAATTTTCCCCGTGTCACAACTAACCTCGATGCTGCGGCATCGAACGATACTGACCTTGCTCAGGCTGATGCTTACGCTTACGCGTAGAAAGCATCGCCGGTCCGGCCATCTCGCTCGACGGCTTCGCCACTCGCCAGCTCAAACCTCTCTATCATCACAACAGAGCAACGCCGAATCGCGGCAAACGCAGCCAGCAAACGCAGCCAGCAAACGCGCCGTGCCGCCGACATCCACGCTGTCTTCCCCGCAAGGAAGCATCGATGCAAGCTGATTCATCCACTGCTGCCGCGGTGCTTGCCGAGTTGCGGGTTGACGGCGTGAGGCTATGGGGCAGTCGCATGCGACTCGCGCGGATCGACACGATCGACCAGGGCGACATCTACCGCCTCGCCCTGACCGAGCTCGATCGCAGCGCATGCGACCTGTCCCAGCCGATCGTCGTCACGCCAGTCGCCCGCATCAAGCGGAACGCATGCCACGGGGCGTTGTCCTCGATGGAGATAAGCCGCAGCGCATACCTCAGCGTGCTCCATCTCGCACACATCGCACCTGCTTGGATAAACGTCGTGCCATACAAGGGCGGCACCAGCTATGGCGAAATCGAAACGAAATCGGCAACGCTCGCACCAGTCACCCGAACGCAGGCTGCAACACATCCCTGCAGTCGATGTCGAACGCCATGTCAAAAAGCCAGGAGCGCCTACGTATGAAGATCCTGATCGCGCGGATGAATCACGAGACCAACACGTTCTCGCCGGTCGGGACGCCGCTTGCCGCATTCGGCCGCGACGGTCCAAGTTACGGTCGCGCTGCGTTCGATGACAACAAAGGTATGCAGACCGCGATGGCCGCGTTCATCGACGCCGCCGAGCGCGCGCATGCCGAGATCGTCACGCCGATCTCCGCGTCGGCGAATCCGAGCGGTCCGGTCGAAGCTGCCGCGTACGACGCGATTTGCAACGCGATCGTCGCGGCCGCGAGCGGTTGCGACGCCGTGTTGCTCGATCTGCACGGCGCGATGGTCGCGGAAAATTCGAGCGACGGCGAAGGCGATCTGCTCGCCCGCGTGCGCGCGGCGCTGCCTCATGCGCCGATTGCGGTCGCGCTCGATCTGCACGGCAACGTCACGCAGAAGATGATCGACAACGCGGATGTGATCGTCAGCTTCAAGACCTATCCGCACGTCGACATGTACGAAACCGGCGCGCACGCGGCGCGGCTGCTGTTCGAGATGATCGACGGCCGCGCGAAACCGGTGCTCGCCTGGCGGCAGCCGCCGCTGCTCACGCACACGCTGCGCAGCGCCACCGCCGAGGGCGCGATGCAACGCGCGGTCGAGGCCGCACGCGCCGCCGAGGCCGACGGCATGCTCGCGGTATCGGTGCTGGCCGGATTTTCGCTCGCCGATATCGCGGCGCCGTGTATCAGCGTCGTCGTCGTGGGCAAGGGGGAGCGTGCGCAGGCCGAAGCGGTCGCCGAGCGCATTGCGCGGCAGATCTGGCGCGAGCGCGACGATTTTGTTTATCGCAGCGAGCCGCTGGCCGAATCGGTCGCACGGGCGGCGTCGCTCGCAATCGATGCCGGCAAGCCGGTGCTGCTGCTCGATCACGGTGACAACTGCATGTCGGGTGGCACCTGCGACACGATGGATCTACTCGAGGAAGCGTTGAAGCAGGGGCTCGAAGGCATCGTCAGCGGACCGTTGTGCGATCCGCAGGCGGTCGCGGCGTTGGCATCGGCGGGCGTCGGCAGTTCGGTCACGCTGACGATCGGCAACAAGCTCACGAGCGACAATAAGCTCACGAACAGCACGTCGGGCACACCGCCGGCCCATACATCGCCAGCACACACACCGCTAGCCGTGAGCGGCGTCGTGCGCGCACTGACCGACGGCGAATACGTGATCAGCGGTCCGACCTACACTGGCCAGCGCGCGTACATGGGACGCGCCGCGGTGCTCGATACCGGTACCGTGAAGCTCGTCGTGACCGAGCGCACGCATGAGCCATGGGATCTCGGCGTGTTCGAAAGCGTCGGCATCGATCCGCGTCGCGCGCGTTTTCTGCTGCTCAAATCGCGCATGTATTGTCGGCCGGTTTTCGTACCGATCGCGGCGGCGCTCGTCGAATGCGATAGCCGTGGCGTCACGAGTTCCGACTATGATCTGTTCCGCTTCGAGCACGTGACGCGACCGGTTTATCCATTGGACCCACGCACCGAATGGATCGCGGAGAACTGATCGCGACGTATGCATCGCGATAAAGCGCGCGAAGGGCTTGTGCTGTTCGCAATGAGTCTCTATAATTCGCGCCTCTAAAGGCTCGTAGCTCAGTTGGTTAGAGCACCACCTTGACATGGTGGGGGTCGTTGGTTCGAATCCAATCGAGCCTACCAACGCATCTGTGACGTAGACGAAAGCGGTGTCGCTTTCGTCTACGCTCCAGTCAAACGCAGTACTCCTCGCAGTTTCTTCATTCCGCTTTACCTCTCCCTTCATTGTCTGCAGCACGGCTCAATGCACGTTGCGTTCGCGCATGCATTCTGCTCACGCACGCTCTCGCATCGTCGTTGGCCGAGGCGCGGTACAGTTAGGCCTTCCGCTTTCGCTATCGACTCGACTGCCGCGCGCATCGTCACGCGATGCCCGACAGTATCCAACGGAGCTGACGCAATGAAGAAGCTCATCAACGATGTGTCCACCGTGGTCTCCGACATGCTCGACGGCCTCGTGGCGCTCAATCCCCAACTCTCGCTGTTACAGGGCGGCACGATCATCGTGCGCGCCGATGCCGAGGCAGCGGCCGCGCGCGGCGAGATCGCGCTGATCTCGGGCGGCGGCTCGGGCCACGAGCCCGCGCATGGCGGCTACGTGGGCCACGGCATGTTGAGCGCGGCAGTGGCCGGCGAAGTGTTCACCTCGCCCTCCACCGATGCCGTGCTCGCCGCGATCCGCGCGGTGGCCGGCCCGGCGGGCGTGCTGCTGATCGTGAAGAACTACACCGGCGACCGCTTCAACTTCGGCCTCGCAGCGGAGATCGCGCGTGCCGAGGGCATCCCGGTCGAGATGGTGATCGTCGCCGACGATGTCGCGTTGACCGCGAGCGGCGATCACGCGGGACGTCGTGGGCTCGCGGGAACGGTGCTGGTCCACAAGATCGCGGGCGCGGCGGCCGCGCGTGGATTACCGTTGAGCGAAGTCGCGCGGCTCGCGCGCGAAGCCGCCGCGTCGCTCGGCACGATGGGCGTCGCGCTGACGCCGTGCACGGTGCCGGCCGCGGGCAAGCCGGGCTTCGAGCTGGCCGATGGCGAAATCGAATGGGGGCTCGGCATTCATGGCGAGCCCGGCGTCGCGCGCGGCGCGCTGGAGCCGGCGGACGCGATCGTCGGCAAGCTGCTCGCGAAGATCGTCGGCGATCTCGCGTTGCGGGCGGGCGAACGCGTGACGCTGCTCGTGAACAATCTGGGCGGCACGCCAGCGAGCGAACTGAATATCGTCGCAGGGGCCGCGCTGCGCGAACTCGACAAGCTCGGCATCGTGGTCGAACGCGCGTGGGCCGGCACGTTTCTGAGCGCGCTCGAAATGGCCGGTGTATCGCTGACGGTGTTGCGTGTCGACGATGAGCGCCTCGCCTTGCTCGACGCCGCCGCGCAGACGAGCGCGTGGCCCGCGTCGAGCGGCCGCGTTGCGCGGGTGTCGGTACGCGCTGCGCCGGCCGCGCCGCCGCCAGCCAGCGGCGCGACGCTCGCGCGTGACGCCACGTTGCGTCGTGCGATCGAAGCGGTATGCGCATGTCTGCTGCAAGCCGAGCCGACGTTGACCGAGATGGACCAGCGCGTCGGTGACGGCGATCTCGGCATCAGCCTCGCGCGCGGCGCCCGCGCGGTGCAGCAGGAACTCGACGCGTATGCGGCCGAAACGATGCCGGGCACGGTATTGCGCAGCATTTCCGCGACGTTGCGGCGCGTGGTGGGCGGTACGTCCGGGCCGTTGTACGCGGTGATGCTGCTGCGGGCGGCGACCGCACTCGAACAGTCGGAGGAGTTGGAGAAGTCCGGCGGCATCGCGGCGCGGCAATGGTCGACGGCGTTCAGCGCCGGTGTCGATGCGTTGATGGAATTGGGCGGCGCAAGTCCAGGCGATCGCACGATGGTCGATGCATTGAAGCCCGCCGCCGATGCATTGCAGAGCGCGCTCGCCAACGGCGCAGCGACGGATGCCGCGTTGCAAGCCGCCGTCGATGCCGCGACCGACGGCGCATCGCGTACCGCGTCGATGCATCCGCGGCGCGGACGGTCGAGCTACGTCGGCGATCGCGCGCTCGGTCACGCCGATCCGGGCGCGCATGCGGTAGTGTTGTGGCTGGCGGCGATTCGCGAATCGCTGGCGAGTTAGCCACGCAAGCAGAAGCGGTTAACGGCTATACGTGCCATACGCGCTGCATGTGCGCAGCATGTACAACACACGCCGTTAGCCGCATGCGCGAGACAGAGCCAAGACCACTCACGAAGCGAAGCGACGCAAAGCAACGCAACACGCCGAATCGAACCTCCCTACAAACAACACTCCCCATCGAAATAAGCCTTGCGCCAGCGCGTAATCGTCACGCGTTCGAACAGCCCGGCCGATGAAAACGGATCGGCCGCGATAAAGCGCTCGGCCTCCTCGCGCGTGTCCACATCGATCACATACATGCCGCCGCCCGCACCGCTGCCGTCGTCGTTCAGCTTCGCGCCGCAAGCGAGCAGCAGCGGCTTGTGCTGATCGAGATACGCGAGATGCGCATCGCGCTCGCGGATGCGCATGTCGGCGTGACCGGACTTGTCGAACGTTTCGATGATGTAGGGCATCAGACCTCCGATTGAGTTGACCAGGCGTCTCAACGCCACGCGAGAATCGCCACGGTGTACACGATACCGATCCAGAACATCATGATGACCGTATAGCCCATGATGTCCTTCAGTTTGAGCTTCGAGAGCGCGAGAGCCGGCAGAATCCAGAACGGCTGCACGAGGTCGTTCCACGCGTTGCCGAGCATCACGGCGGTCGCGGTGTGGCCGACCGACGCGCCGAGCGACTGCGCCGCCTCGATCATGAACGGCCCCTGGATCACCCAGTGACCGCCGCCCGACGGCGCGAAGAAGTTGATGAAGAACGAACTGACGAGACCCCAGAACGGCAGCGTGGCGGGCGTCGCGATCTTCACGAACCAGTGCGAGAACGTGTTGACGAGACCCGACGACGCCATGATCGCCATGATCCCCGCATAGAACGGGTACTGCAGAATGATGCCGCTGATCGTGCGGATCCCTTCGTTCAGTTTCTCGACGTAGCGGATCGGCGTGCCGAGCAGGATGATGCCGAGAAACAGGATGATGAAGTTGATCAGGTTCAGATCCATCGAGCCGCCGCCGTGGAAATACAGCACGACGTACACGATCCCGGCCGCGCCGATCAGATAGCTGAGCAGCCGGCTGTTGTTCAGGCGATGCGCGAGCGTGCCGCTTTCGTCGCTCGCTTCCGCTGCCGGCTGCGATGCGTGCGCGGCGGTTTGCGGCGCGTCGTACAGCGCGTGGTCGATTTCCTTGACCGGTTGCCCCGGCTTCGGATGCAGCCATGCATTGAGCAGCGGCAGCGTGACGATCACGACGAGACTCGTGATCAGCATCGCTGGTGAGAAGATCGTCTCCGCGAGCGGAATCACGCCCATCTGCGCTTCCATCGGATGACCCTTCGTCGAGATCAGCACCGGAATGCTGGCCGACAGACCGAGCCCGTACATCGTGAAGCCGCTATAGGCGGACGCGATGATCAGCGGGTAATGCACGCCCTTGATGCTCATCGCGAGTTTGCGCGCGACGATGCCGCCGATCACGAGCCCGAAGCCCCAGTTCAGATAGCTGCCGATGCCGCCGACCAGCGTCGCGACGATCACCGCCATGCGCGGATCGTGCACTCGCGCGACGACCCGATCGAGCAGCCGCTCGGTCAGCGGCGCGGTCGCGAGTACGTAGCCCATCGCAAGAATCACGGCCATCTGCGTGGTGAACGCGAGCAGCGCCCAGAAGCCCTTGCCCCAGCTAAGCGTGAGCGCGGTGAGCGCCTGGCCTTGCACGAGTACGGCGAGGATCATCGTGAGTAGCGTGAGGCCGATCGCGAAGACGAATGGATCGGGCAGATACCGGCGCATCAGCTCGGTAAAGAAAGCGGTGATCTTCTGCATGTGACTGTCCCTGAATCTGGTTCTTGTTGTGGCGTTGCGTGGTTGCTTATGTGAGTCGAAGCGAGAGGCGCGAGCGGACGCGTGGAAATAGTTTGGCCAGGGACTCCTTACGATAACAAAGCGTGAAAACGCGTCTCAGACCGTCGCGATCGGCGTGACAGGCGAGCCGACCGCGCCAGGCAATCGCAACGGCGGCGCCGTCAGCATGAAGTGCGAGCGACCGTTCGCGCGCAGCCATGCGGCCAGGTCGCGCAGATACCAGAGTTCGCCGAGCGGCAAGCCGAGCTTGAACAGACAGTGGTGATGCAGCGGCAGCAACGGATGCTCGCCGGCTTCGACGGGCGGGCGCGCCGGATAGCGTTCGACCGCGTAATTGTCGGCGGCGAGCGCGGCGATGCCCGAGTCGGTGATCCATTGCAGCAGACGTTCGTCGCGGCCGTCGAGCGCGCAGCAATGGCTGTTGAGCACCGCTTCGTCGGGTTGGCGGTTCATCGCGAGCAGCATTTCGGCGAAGCCGGTGCGCAGCACCAGCATGTCGCCGCGCTCGATCTGCACGCCGTCGGCCGCGATGACGGACATCAGATCGTCGTAGCCGATCGTGCGATACGCGTTGCCGTAATGCGCGACCAGATCGATCAGCACGCCGCGTCCCTGCATGCCCTTCACCGCGAGGTTTTCGATGCCGAGCACGTCCGCGTGGCTGTGCTCGCCGCCGCAGACGTGCGGTTCGAAGCCGTCGTCGGCGCGGTACTCGACCGGCCCGACGATGTCCGTGTGCGCGCGATAGCCGTTGTAGTAGACGCTTTCGGGCACGCCATCGCCATCGGCGTCGAAGCGCGCGCCGACATGGGCGAGCGAATCCCATTGCGTCGAGTATTGCAGGCTGAGCAGCACCTGGTCGTCGCTGATGACGTCGGTGGCGTGAGGCTCGGTGCGCGCGAACGGGAAATTCACATAGGGTAGGCCGTCGCGGGACGTGGGCCGCAGCACCGGCGGATGACGGCGCGGATTCAGCTTGTTTTCGCCGGGTACGTCGAGCGGCAGCGACAGACAGAAGCTCAGGCCCGCGCGAATCTCGCGCGCGCCCTTCAGCACCTGCTCGCTGCCGATCAGATTCGGTCTGCCGAGCTGGTCGTCGGCGCCGAAGTCGCCCCAGTTCGATCCTTCAGGTCGGTTATTCCAGCGCATCGCAACGTCCTTCGCAAAAGAGGTTGGGTGTGCGCTTATCGTTCGGACAGCTATCGAACGGGAAGCGCGCTGTTACGCAAGCAGGGCCGGTGGAATCTGGCCGTAGATATCGAGCAGTGCGGCGACGGCCTCCGGCTCGTTCTTCAGCAGCCGCGCCTTCGGGCCACCGATCACGAGCGCGAACGCTTCGCCATGAATGAGAAAGCCGCGCGCGAGGCCCGCGACGTCCTCGACGCTTTGTCCGGTCGAGCGATGCCAGCCGTTCTGCAGGCCCTGTTCGATCTCGGCGTCGAGCGCGTCGCGCCCGATCACCGAGCCATCGGCCGATGTACTGAGCGGCTCGCAACTATCGAGCAGCGCGTGGCGCGCGTCGGGCGGCAACGCGCCGAGCAGTGCCTTGCCCGCCGCGCTCGCATGCACGGGCATGAAGCCGCCGGGTTCGTCGCTATAGCGGATCTTCTGGCGCGACTCGATCACCTCGAGATAGACGACGCGATTGCCGGCGAGCGTCGCGAGCGCGGCGGTTTCGCCGGTTGCGTCGCGCAGCGCGCTGAGCAACGGCTGGAACAGCAGCGTGAGCGGGTCTTCGCTACAGATGTCGCGCGCGACGTGCAGCAGCCGCTGCGTCGGGTAGTAACCGGCCTTGACGCCGGGCGCATACAGATAGCCCTTGGCGACCATCGTCTGCAGCAGCGCGTGACAGCTCGACAGCGGAATGCCGGTGCGACGGGCGATCTCGCTGTAGATCATCGGCTGCCGGACTTCGGCAAACAGGTTTATCACGTCGAAGACGCGTACGGCCGTTTTCACATCCATGAGAGCATTATCGACAGGTCGATAATGCGGTGACAATAGGATGCGACGCGGGGTATACACCTAAGCCGGTCGAAGGGCAGGTGTAAAGGAAGAAGGGCGAGGAAGGGGGAAAGCGGATGCCGCGCCCATTACGGGCGCAGCAGATCGAAGCCGGCGAACGCCACCACACCGCTCAGCGCGATCAGGGCCACCGAGTGCTGTCCGACATACAGCAGTCCGGCGGCGGACCAGCACGTCACGGCGAATGCGGCGATACGTTTCATCTTTGTTTCTACGGTTCGAATCGGAAAATCGCGTTAAAAGCCCAGCGCAACCGCCAGCAGGCCGCTGACCACGCCGCATGCCGCTACCGCGCAGGCCACCATCGTCAGCACGCGGCGCGGGAACGAACGCGCGAGCATCGCGAGCGACGGCACGCTGACGAGCGGCAGCGTCATCAGCAGCGCGCCGGCGGGGCCGGCCGCCATGCCGAATGACAGCATCGCCTGGATGATCGGCACTTCGCCGGCGGTCGGGATCACGAACAGCGTGCCGGCAATCGCCAGCGCGACGATCCACAGCAGGCTGTTGTCGATGTTCGGGCCGATATGCGGGAACAGCCACGCGCGTGCCGCGCCGAGAATCAGCACCAGCACGATGTATTCCGGCACGAGCCGCAGCGTCATGCGGCCGAGAATCTTGAGCCAGCGTGAGAACGCGGTGCCCGGATCGTCGGCGCTGACGAGTTGCGCGACGGCCGCGCGCGACGCCTCCGCTTCCTGCGGCGTGACCATGCGGTTCACCAGATAGCCGAGGCCGAACACCATCACGATGCCGAGCGCGAGCCGCAGGCCCATCCATTGCCAGCCGAGCACGAAGCTCATGAAGATCAGCGTGGCCGGATTCAGCGCGGTGTTGCCGAGCCAGAACGCAATCGCCGCGCCCGGCGCCGCTTCGCGCGCGCGCAGACCGGCGACGACCGGTGCCGCGCAGCAGGTGCACATCATCCCCGGCAACGACATCAGGCCGCCCTTCACGACGCTGCTGAAATCGGTTCGGCCGAGCGCGCGCGCGACCCACTGCGGCGGAATCAGCGCCTGCACCGCCGAGCCGAGCAGCAGGCCGAGCACCATCGCCTGCCAGATCGCCTTGCCGTAGGCGAGTGCGTAATCGAGCGCGGACTGCCACGAAGCGGCCGGCGCGCTCGCCGACCTGCCCATCAGGATCGACTTGCCGATCGAGTGCTGGCTCGCGGCGACGAACGCGCGGTTGTAGTACGGAAACCACTTCACATAGAACAGACCGACCACCGCGATCAGCAGGAAAACGATCCAGCCGAGCGCGATGCGAGGCTGCCGAAGGGTTGATTGCATGTTGGTCCCAGGTTTGTTTTGTTAGCCGACGACGAGCGCGCGGTCGTCGAGCCGCGCGAGCAGCGCCTGCGCCTGCGCGACGACGTCGGCGTCGTTCGGTCGGAAATCGAGTTGCAGCGCGTTCGGCAACTGTTCGAAATGCTGGCCGCTGCTGCGCGCGTAGGCCGGATCGTAATGCTTCAGAATCAGTTCGTGCGCGAGTTCGGCGCGCCGGTTGCCGTCGACGAGCTGCTGCCAGTCCGTCACCCGCTCGCGGCTGTGCAGGCCAATGAGCCGCTGCAGTTGCGCCTTCAGGTAGTCGGGATGGTCGAACAGATGCGCGTAGTCCTGCAGCAGGAACGCCGCGCGCTCCTCGAGGCTCGAATTCACCTCGACGCAGGCGCCGCGATGAAACGTCTCCAGCAGCGCGAGCGGCAGCGTGATCGAACCGATGCGGCGGCTTTCCGCCTCGACGAACACCGGCCGGTCCGGCTCGAAGCCGCGCAGCGCAGTGGCGAGCAGCGTATCGAAACGCTTCTGCGACGGCTGCGCCACGCCGGTGTAGGCGCCCAGCAGCGAGCCGCGATGCGACGCGAGCGCTTCGAGATCGAGCGTCTGCGCGCCGGCCTGGTTCAGCGCCGCCAGCAGGCGCGTCTTGCCGCTGCCGGTCGGGCCAACGAGCGCGATGTAGCGGAAGCGGCGCGGCAGCGTGTCGAGTGCTTCGAGCGTCGCGCGCCGGTAGCTCTTGTAGCCGCCGTCCAGTTGCCGCGCCGACCAGCCGATCATGTTGAACAGCGTCGTGACCGAACCCGAGCGCTTGCCGCCGCGCCAGCAGTAGATCAGCGGGCGCCAGTTGCGCGGCCGGTTGGCGAAGGTGGTGTCCAGATGATGCGCGATGTTGCGCGCGACCAGCGCCGCGCCGAGCCGTGTGCCCTCGAACGGCGACACCTGCTTGTAGGTGGTGCCGACCAGCACGCGCTCTTCGTTGCTGAGCACCGGCGCGTTGATCGCGCCCGGAATATGGTCTTCGGCAAATTCGAGGGGCGTGCGGACGTCGACGATTTCATCGAAATCGCCGGCTTTGTCGAGGCTGACTAGAAGGCTTTTCAAGGGAGTAGGGACGAAACGGACCGCGGGAAGGCTGCAATTATCGCATGGGCGGGGTGGGCGGCCCGCTCAGGCGCGCCCGCGGGGACGCCCACGGTTGGCGCCGCGCCGCGTGCGGCGCTGCTTTATTGCGTCTTTATTTCGCGCGCTATTGTGTCCGTTAGTGCCCGTCACTTCGTCCTTTCCCGTGGCCCTGGACGCGCCGCGTCAGACCACCTCGACGCGCGCGTCGCCGCTCACCATTTCGCCGATCACGCGCGCATCGTCGAAGCCGTCGGCGCGGAACAGCGCCAGCACGTCGTCGACCGCTTCCGGTGCGCACGACACCAGCAGCCCGCCCGAGGTCTGCGGATCGGTCAGCAGCGCGCGACCGGCGGCCGGCAGCGTGGCCGGCAGCACGACGTCACGGCCGTACGCGTCCCAGTTGCGGCCCGACGCACCGGTGACAATGCCCGCTTCCGCGAGGCTCGCGACGTTCGGCAGCCACGGCAGATCCGCGTAGCGCACCCGAGCGGTCAGCTTCGAGCCGCGCGCGAGTTCGAGCGTGTGGCCGAGCAGGCCGAAGCCGGTGATGTCGGTCAACGCGTGCACGCCGTCGAGTCGCGCGAGTTCGGCGCCCGGCCGGTTCAGCTTGGTGGTCGCGCCGATCATCGCCGCGTAGCCGGCCGCGTCGAGCTTGTCCTTCTTCAGCGCCGCCGACAGAATGCCGACGCCGAGCGGCTTGCCGAGCACCAGCACGTCGCCGGCGCGGCCGCCCGCGTTGCGCTTCACGCGCTTCGGGTCGACCACGCCGAGCGCGACGAGGCCGTAGATCGGCTCGACCGAATCGATCGAATGGCCGCCCGCGAGCGGGATGCCCGCCTCCGCGCAGACCGACTCGCCGCCCTTCAGCACGGCCGCGATCACGTCGTGCGGCAACACGTTGATCGGCATGCCGACGATTGCGAGCGCCATGATCGGCTTGCCGCCCATCGCGTAGACGTCGGAGATCGCGTTGGTCGCGGCGATGCGGCCGAAGTCGAACGGATCGTCGACGATCGGCATGAAGAAGTCGGTGGTCGCGACGATCGCCTGATCGTCGTTGAGCTTGTAGACGGCGGCGTCGTCGGCGGTGTCGTTGCCGACCAGCAGGTCGGGGAAGAACGGCAGCGGCGCGCTGCGCTTGAGCAGGTCGGCGAGCAGGCCGGGCGCGATCTTGCAGCCGCAGCCGCCGCCGTGCGACAGGCTCGTGAGGCGGGGCGGCTGGCTGGTTTGAGCTTGGGTCGCTTCAGTCATAAGGGCGGGAAGTCCGGTTCTTCGAATGACCGCATTATGAAGGTTGTTTTCATACTGTGCTGTCTTCAAAAGACGTGAAGCGGCGTCGATGCCGTGCTCGCGCAAGTGCTGAAACCGGCACACTCGACCTTATCTTGAAATTGTGCCGCTTATAAAACCGGCTGCGAAAAAATTCAAAAACATTGTCCAGGCGCGTGAATCGCATGACGAATGCGAACCGCCAATCTTGCCAATCGGCCGATCCGGCTGACGAATAACGCGTTTCCCGGATGGGGGAAATTAACAACCGGTAACGTTTTAAGTCCGGGTTTTAAAACGCACTATTTATTGCTGCCCGCGCCAGTCCCATACAGGCCGTTGTTAAATCCGCCGGCACCTTGCGGGTTCGAATTCTGCGCGCCGTTTTTACCGCGCGGATTGCGCTGTGCGCTGTCTTTTGCCTGCGGTTTGTGCGACTCGTGAAGCGCCTGTGTCGACGAGGCGGGCTGCGAGCCCATCGCCGAGGTGCGGTTGTCCTGCTGTGCCGCGCCGTTGCCTTGCGGGATCTGCGCGTGCCCCGCCGTGCCGACGGCCAGCAATGCGCCGCCGACGAATACCAGCGAAGCCGAGCCGGCCACGAGGCGCCGGCTCGCGCCACCGCGAAAATCGCGCGCGCGGAATCCGGCAATGGAAGCCGCAATGAAAGCGATAGCAGACGCCAAAGACAAGGACGTCAAAGACGTCACGCGGGCAACAGGGCACAACGCAGAATAATTCATGGCAGCGCAATAATCCGTCGTTAAGTTGGACTCATTACTGGCATATGCAGCATGAATAATGCCCGGCACCGAAACGATTGCCGGGGTGCGGCGCCGGCGGTCATTAAACTGGCTGTCGCGGTTCATATTTACCCGGGTGCCAAATCCACTACGATCTCGCTGCATGTCGCGAAACCGGCATCTATAATCAATTTCGTCCCCAAAAGAGCCGAGGCCATTCAATGACCCAGATGACCCGGCGACAATTCCTGAAAGTCTCCGCCACCACGCTCGCCGGATCGAGTCTTGCCCTGATGGGCTTCTCGCCGACACCCGCGCTGGCCGAAGTCCGTCAGTACAAATTGTCGCGAACAACCGAAACCCGCAACACCTGCCCGTACTGCTCGGTGGGCTGCGGCATCCTGATGTACGGCCTTGGCGACGGCGCCAAGAACGTCAAGACGAGCATCATCCACATCGAAGGCGACCCCGACCATCCGGTCAATCGCGGCACGCTGTGCCCGAAGGGTGCGAGCCTGATCGACTTCATCCATAGCGAGAGCCGCCTGAAGTACCCCGAGTACCGCGCGGCCGGGTCGAACGAATGGAAGCGCATCTCGTGGGAAGACGCGCTCGACCGCATCGCGAAGCTGATGAAGGAAGATCGCGACGCGAACTTCGTCGAGACGACCGAGGACGGCAAGAAGGTCAACCGCTGGCTGACCACGGGCATGCTCGCGGCGTCGGCCGGCAGCAATGAAGTCGGCTATCTGACGCACAAGGCGGTTCGCAGCCTTGGCATGCTCGCATTCGACAATCAGGCGCGTGTCTGACATGGCCCGACGGTGGCAGGTCTTGCCCCGACGTTTGGCCGTGGAGCGATGACGAACCATTGGGTCGACATCAGAAACGCGGATGTGATTCTCGTGATGGGCGGCAATGCGGCCGAGGCACACCCATGCGGTTTCAAATGGGTCACCGAAGCCAAGGCGCACCGCAAGGCGCGTCTGATCGTGGTCGACCCGCGCTTTACGCGCACCGCCTCGGTGGCGGACTACTACGCGCCGATTCGCACCGGCACGGACATCGCGTTCCTTGGCGGGGTGATCAACTACCTGCTGACGAACGACAAGATCCAGCACGAGTACGTGAAGAACTACACGGACATGTCGTTTATCGTCCGTGAGGATTTTGCATTCAACGACGGCCTGTATTCCGGCTACAACGCCGACAAACGCAGCTACGACAAAACCTCGTGGGACTACGAGCGCGGCGACGACGGCTTCGTCAAGGTCGATCCGACGCTGCAGGATCCGCGCTGCGTGTATCAACTGCTGAAGCAGCACTACTCGCGCTACACGCCCGAGCAGGTCGAGAAAATCTGCGGCACGCCGAAGGATAAATTCCTGCACGTGTGCGAGATGCTGGCATCGACGGCCGTTCCCGGACGCGCCGGCACGATCCTGTACGCGCTCGGCTGGACGCATCACTCGGTCGGCTCGCAGAACGTGCGCAGCGGCGCGATGGTGCAGTTGCTGCTCGGCAATATCGGCATCGCCGGCGGCGGCGTGAACGCGCTGCGCGGTCACTCGAACATCCAGGGGCTGACCGACCTCGGCCTGATGTCGAACCTGTTGCCGGGCTACATGACGCTGCCGATGGAAGCGGAGCAGGACTTCGATGCGTACATCGCGAAGCGCGCCACCCAGCCGCTGCGGCCGAACCAGTTGAGCTACTGGCGCAACTATCGCGCGTTCCACGTGAGCTTCATGAAGTCGTGGTGGGGCGACAACGCGACGGCCGACAACAACTTCGGTTTCGACTATCTGCCGAAGCTCGACAAGTCCTACGACATGCTGCAGGTCTTCGAGCTGATGAATCAGGGCAAGATGACCGGCTACATCGCGCAGGGCTTCAACCCGCTCGCCGCGGCGCCGAACAAGGCGAAGATCGGCGCGAGTCTGGCCAAGCTGAAGTGGCTCGTGATCATGGATCCGCTCGCCACCGAAACCTCCGAGTTCTGGAAGAACCACGGCCCGTTCAACGACGTCGACGCGGCGTCGATCCAGACGGAGGTGTTCCGTCTGCCGACCACCTGCTTCGCGGAAGAGCGCGGCTCGCTGGTCAGCTCGAGCCGTGTGCTGCAGTGGCACTGGCAGGGCGCGGACGGCCCGGGCGAGGCGAAGAGCGATCTCGAGATCATGTCGGGGCTGTGGCTGCGCATTCGCGACGCGTATCGCAAGGACGGCGGCAAGTATCCGGACCCGATCCTGAACCTGAGCTGGCCGTACTCGAACCCGGCCAGCCCGACGCCCGAGGAACTCGCGATGGAGTTCAACGGCCGCGCGCTCGCCGACGTCACCGATCCGACCGACAAAACCAAGGTGCTCGCGAAGCGCGGCGAGCAGCTCGCGAGCTTCGCGCAGCTGCGCGACGACGGTTCGACCGCGAGCGGCTGCTGGATCTTCTGCGGCTCGTGGACCCAGGCGGGCAACCAGATGGGTCGTCGCGACAACTCGGACCCGACCGGCATCGGCAATACGCTGAACTGGGCATGGGCGTGGCCGGCGAATCGTCGCGTGCTGTACAACCGCGCGTCGTGCGACGTCAGCGGCAAGCCGTTCGACCCGACCCGCAAGCTGGTCGCGTGGAACGGCAAAACGTGGGGCGGGGCCGACGTGCCGGACTTCAAGATCGACGAACCGCCTGAAAACGGCATGAGTCCGTTCATCATGAATCCGGAAGGCGTGGCGCGTTTCTTCGCGCGCGACGGCATGGCCGAAGGGCCGTTCCCCGAGCACTACGAGCCGTTCGAAACGCCGCTCGGCTACAACCCGCTGCATCCGGACAACAAGGCGGTCGTCAGCAATCCGGCGGCGCGCGTGTTCCCGGACGACAAGGCCGCGTTCGGCTCGCACGAGAACTTCCCGCACACGGCGACCACTTATCGTCTGACCGAGCATTTCCACTACTGGACCAAGCATGCGCATCTGAACGCGATCATCCAGCCGGAGCAGTTCGTGGAAATCGGCGAGGACCTCGCGAAGGAAATCGGCGTGGTCGCGGGCGACCGCATCAAGGTGTCGTCCAATCGCGGGCACGTGGTGGCGGTGGCGCTCGTGACCAAGCGGATCAAACCGCTGACGATCGAAGGCAAGAAGGTTCAGACGGTCGGGTTGCCGCTGCATTGGGGCTTCAAGGGACTCACGAGGCCGGGCTATCTCGTCAATACGCTGACGCCCTCCGTGGGCGACGGGAATTCGCAGACACCGGAATTCAAGTCGTTCCTCGTCAAGGTCGAAAAGGCATAAGGAAAAGAGATGGCACTGCAATCACTAGACATCAAACGCATCTCGGCCACGACCGTGCCCGCGCCGCAAGTGCGCGAGCCGGTCACGGGCACGGTCGCCAAGCTCATCGACGTGTCGAAGTGCATCGGCTGCAAGGCGTGTCAGACGGCCTGCATGGAGTGGAACGACCTGCGCGACGAGATCGGTCACAACGTGGGCGTCTACGATAATCCGGCCGATCTGACCGAGCATTCGTGGACCGTGATGCGCTTCTCGGAATACGAGAACGAAGCCGGCGATCTCGAATGGCTGATCCGCAAGGACGGCTGCATGCACTGCGAGGACCCGGGCTGTCTGAAGGCCTGTCCGTCGCCGGGCGCGATCGTGCAGTACACCAACGGCATCGTGGATTTTCACGAAGAGAACTGCATCGGCTGCGGCAACTGCATTACCGGTTGTCCGTTCAACGTGCCGCGGCTGTCGCAGAAGGATCGCCGCGCGTACAAGTGCACGCTGTGTTCCGATCGCGTGGCGGTCGGCCAGGAGCCGGCCTGCGTGAAGACCTGCCCGACCGGCGCGATCATGTTCGGCACCAAGGAGGACATGAAGCAGCAGGCCGAGGACCGCATCGTCGATCTGAAGGAGCGGGGCTTCCAGAACGCCGGTCTGTACGATCCGGCGGGGGTGGGCGGCACGCACGTGATGTACGTGCTGCATCACGCCGACCGGCCGTCGCTGTATCACGGCTTGCCGGATCATCCGCGTATCAGTCCGATGGTGTCGCTGTGGAAGGGCGTGGCCAAGCCGATCGCGCTCGCCGGGATGGCGTTCGCGGCGCTGGCGGGCTTCTTCCACTACACGCGCGTCGGTCCGAACGAAGTCACCGAGGCCGACGAGGCCGAGGCCGCGCAGGAAGCCGACGAAGCACGCCGTTCGCGGGAGGCATCATGAGTCACAACGAGCATAGCGAACTCACCGACGTGAAGGGCAACCGCCTGATCGTGCGCTACACGCCGAACGAGCGCACGAATCACTGGATCACCGCGATCAGCTTCGTGCTGCTCGCGTTGTCCGGCCTCGCGATGTTTCATCCGGCGATGTCGTTCCTGTACTTCGTACTCGGCGGCGGGCAGTGGACGCGGATCCTGCATCCGTTTCTCGGCTGCGTGATGTTCATCTCGTTTCTGATCCTCGCGCTGCGCTTCTGGCATCACAACTATCTGGACAAGGCGGACATCCAGTGGATGAAGCAGATGGGCGACGTGCTGAACAATCGCGAGGACAAGCTCCCCGCGATCGGCAAGTACAACGCCGGCCAGAAGCTGCTGTTCTTTACGATGGTGGTCTGTCTCGTGCTGCTGCTGTTGAGCGGCATCGTGATCTGGCGGCGCTACTTCTCGTTCTATTTCCCGATCGGGCTGATCCGTCTGTCGGCGGTCGTGCATGCGGCTGCGGCGACCGTGCTGATCATCGGCATCATCGTGCATGTCTATGCGGCGCTGTGGGTCAAGGGCTCGATCGGTGCGATGACGCGCGGCACCGTCACGTATGGCTGGGCACGCAAGCATCATCCGAACTGGTTCAGGGAAATCATCGGCAAGTAACGCAAGCTCGTCCGGCGTTGCCCGGCGCGTGTGCTTCAATACGTGTCAGGCAGCGCCCCGCGCCCCGGGCCGCCGCTCTTCGTCGATGACGGGCGGCGGCTCTTCAGTTTTCAGAGGTCGATACTTTGGTTCAACGCATTCTCGAAGCTGCCGACATCGAATCGCTCGATCCCTCGGCGATTCCCCGCATCCGCACGCCGGAGCGGCTCGCGGTGTTCGCGCCGCGCGCGGCGCGCCTGCGCCAACTGGCGTCGCGCAACAATCCGATCGCCGGCTATCTGCGGCTGATGGCGGCGCTGGCCGACGCGCAGCAGACGGTCATCGCCGGCTTCAAGGCGCAGCCGCCGAGTCCCGAGCTGATCGCGAGCGCGCAGCAATATTCGATGCCGCTGATTCCGGCGCTCTCCGGCGCGCGCGATCCGGCGTGGCGCGACGTGTTGCGTCAGTTGCTCGACAAGGTCGAAGCCGCCGGGCCGCTTACGCCGCCGCTCGCGGCGCTGTTCGCGCGCCTGCGCGAACTCGATGCCGACGCGCTCGAAGCGCAGGCCGACGCGATCTTCGCGCAGCGCTTCGACGAGGTCGATCCGGCGAGCGCGCCGTTCATCGTCGCCGCGCTGCAGGTGGTGTGGACCGATCTCGCCGCCGACATCGACAAACGCGCGGTGCCGTATCTCGACACGCCGGGACTGTGCCCGGTGTGCGGCTCGCATCCGGTGGCGAGCGTGGTGCGAGTGGGCGGCGCGTACGACAACTATCGCTATCTGCAATGCGGGCTGTGCGCGACCGAGTGGCATATGGTGCGCAGCAAATGCTCGAACTGCGATTCGACCAAGGGCATCGCGTATCACGTGGTCGGTTCGCCCGAGGCCGATGCGCAGGCGCGCGAAGCCGAATCGAAAAATGCGGCGTTGAAGGCGGAATCGTGCGACGAATGCCATACTTACCGCAAAATCGGCATTCAGGCGAAAGACTACGACTTCGAGCCGTTCGCGGACGACCTCGCCAGTCTCACGCTCGATCTGCTGATGGGCGCGGAAGGATACCAGCGCGCGTCGCCGCATCCGTGGCTGTGGCCGGAGCGCGCGAGCGACGCGGCGCAAGCGGGCGACGAGCCTGCCTGAGCGGCTGCCGGACGCGGGTTCAAACCAAGGTTGGCCTGACAGGGATAGCCCCAAGGGGATGGCTTCGTGAGCGATGTGAGCGGCTCGGAACTGCGCGCGCTGATGGCGCGGGTGCCGTCGGTGGAAAAGGTGATGGCGTCGGCGGAATTCGCGGCGCTGATCGGCGAATACGGACGCACCCAGGTGCTGAACGCGGTGCGCGAGGCGCTCGACGCGTGGCGGATCAGCGCCCGATCGATCAGTGCCGCGGCCCACTCGGCCAATTCGGCCCATTCGACGTCTGCGCCCCAAGCGACTCATGCCGCGGCGGATACAGCCACCACCCCGCCGTTCAGCGCGCTCGATACCGTGCAACTGCACGCAACGGTCGACGCCGCGCTGCGCGGGCGTAACGAGCCGCGCCTGCGCAGCGTGTTCAATCTGACCGGCACCGTGTTGCATACGAATCTCGGCCGCGCGCTGCTGCCCGATGAAGCGGTGCGCGCGGTGATGAGCGCGCTCACGCAACCCGCGAACCTCGAATTCGATCTCGCCACCGGCAAGCGTGGCGATCGCGACGATCTGATCGACGACCTGATCTGCGAGCTGACCGGCGCCGAAGCGGCGACCGTGGTCAACAACAACGCGGCCGCCGTGCTGCTCACGCTGTCCGCGCTGGCGGCGAACAAGGAAGTGGTGGTGTCGCGCGGCGAGCTGGTCGAGATCGGCGGCGCGTTCCGGATTCCCGACATCATGAGCCGCGCGGGTGCGAAGCTGCGCGAGATCGGCACGACGAATCGCACGCATCTGAAGGACTACGACGAAGCGATCAACGCGCGCACCGCGTTGTTGATGAAAGTGCACGCGAGCAATTACGCGATCAACGGCTTCACGAAGGAAGTCGGCATCGGCGAGATCGCGCCGCTCGCGC
Organism: Paraburkholderia antibiotica; assembly: GCF_012927125.1. GTDB lineage: Bacteria > Pseudomonadota > Gammaproteobacteria > Burkholderiales > Burkholderiaceae > Paraburkholderia > Paraburkholderia antibiotica. The sequence continues at coordinate 102,024 of NZ_JABBFZ010000022.1, read as the reverse complement.
ATGCGCGCGGACTCGCGCTCGCCGTCGATCTCGGCAGCGGCACGCTGGTCGACCTCAGCCAATGGGGCTTGCCACGCGAGCCGACCGTACGCGAGACCGTCGAAGCCGGCGCCGATCTCGTCACGTTCAGCGGCGACAAACTGCTGGGCGGACCGCAGGCTGGGTTGATCGTCGGGCGGCGCGAGCTGATCGCGAAGATCAAGAAGCATCCGCTCAAGCGGGCGCTGCGCGTCGGCAAGTTGACGCTCGCGGCGCTCGAACCGGTGCTGCAGCTGTATCGCGCGCCGGAGCAACTGGCCGCGCGGCTGACCACGCTGCGCTTGCTCACGCGTGCGGCCGACGAGATTCAGGGCGCCGCGCTGCGCGTGCAGCCGGCGCTGCAACAGGCGATCGACGCGCGCTACACGGTGAGCGCGGAGCCGATGTTCAGCCAGATCGGCAGCGGCGCGTTGCCGGTCGACGTGCTGCCGAGTTACGGACTGGTCGTCAGGATGACTGACGGTAAGCGCGGCGGGCGTCATCTGCTGGCGCTGGAAAAGCAGTTGCGCGAGATGGCGCGGCCGGTGATCGGACGCATCGCCGACGATGCGCTGCGTCTTGATCTGCGTTGCCTCGAAGCGGCCGATGAGGCGCAGTTGATTGCGCAACTGGCCGCGCAGTCCGGCGCACGGACGAAGAGCAATTGAAGGGCACATGAAGGGCACATACGCATGATCGTCGGTACAGCCGGGCATATCGACCACGGTAAAACGAGTCTGGTGAAGGCGCTGACCGGCGTCGACACGGACCGGCTCAAGGAAGAAAAAGCGCGCGGCATTTCGATCGAACTCGGCTATGCGTACGTGCCGCTCGAGAACGGCGACGTGCTCGGGCTGATCGACGTGCCGGGCCACGAAAAACTCGTGCACACGATGACCGCGGGCGCGAGCGGGATCGATTTCGCGCTGCTCGTGATCGCCGCCGACGACGGCGTGATGCCGCAAACGCGCGAGCATCTGGCGATCGTCGAATTGCTCGGCATCCGGCGCGGCGCGATCGCGGTGACGAAGATCGATCGCGTCGATGCGACGCGTCTGCGCGAAGTTCATGAAGAAGTGGCGGCGTTCGTCGCCGCGAGCGTGCTGCGCGATGCGCCGGTGTTCGACACCTGCGCGCCGCAAGCGAGCGACCCCGGCGTGGCCGCGCTCGACGCGCATCTGCGCGCGCAAGCCGTCGCATGGCGGATGAAACGCGACGACGGCCTGTTCCGCCTCGCCGTCGACCGTGTGTTCACGCTCGCGGGGCAGGGCACGATCGTCACCGGGACCGTGGTCGCGGGCAACGTGAGCGTCGGCGATACGATGCTGCTCGCGCCTGGCAATCAGCCGGTGCGCGTGCGCAGCATCCATGCGCAGAATCGTCCCGCCGAAACGGGTCGCGCCGGCCAACGCTGCGCGCTGAACCTCGCGGGCATCGAGAAGAGCGCGATCGAACGCGGCGACTGGATCGTCGACCCGCGTCTGTCGCAGGCCAGCGAGCGGATCGACGCGACGCTGACGCTGCTCGCCGATGCGCCGCATGCGCTCGAACACTGGACGCCGCTGCACGTGCATCTCGGCACGCAGCACCAGGTCGCGCACGTCGCGCTGCTCGAAGGCGATACGCTCGGCCCGGGCCAGCGCGCGCGCGTGCAACTGGTGTTCGAGCGGCCACTGTGCGCGGTGCCGGGCGATCGTTTCGTGGTCCGTAATGCCCAGGCGAATCGCACGGTCGGTGGCGGTCACGTGCTCGATCCGTTCGCGCCCTCGCGCAAGCGGCGCACGCCCGAGCGGCTCGCGTGGCTCGACGCGATGCAGACGTGGCTCGACACGGGCTCGCTCGACGCGCTGTTCGCGCGCGCGCCGCATGGGTTATCGCGGGCGTTGCTGGAGCGCTTGACAGGCATGCTGGCCAGCGCGCTCGCGTTGCCACCGGATACGCGCGTGATCGAGCGGCCGGGCCATGATGCGCTGCTGGTCGCGGGCGCCGCCTGGCAGACGCTTGCCGAACGGTTGACGGGCGCGCTCGCGCAATATCACGAACGCGCGCCGGACGAGCTCGGCCCGGACGTGTCGCGTTTGCGGCGCATCGCGGCGCCGTTGGTCGACGACGTGCTGTGGCGTGCGCTAGTCGACGATGCGGCGGCGCGCGGCGCACTCGTCAAACGCGGACCGTGGCTGCATCTGCCCGGTCACAGCGTGACGCTCGATGCCGCCGACCAGGCGCTCGCCGCCGCGCTGCTGCCGCAGATCGAGGCCGGCCGTTTCGATCCGCCGTGGGTGCGCGATCTGGCGAACGCGCATCATGTGCCCGAGGAACGAGTGCGTCAGTTGCTGCGTAAACTCGCGCGCCAGGGCGAGCTGTTTCAGGTCGTGCACGACCTGTTCTATCACCAGAACGTGATTCGCGAACTCGCGTCGATCGCGGCAACCGAAGCGCGGAAAAACGCGGGCACGGTCGCGGCCGCGCCGTTTCGCGACGCCACTGGGCTCGGCAGAAAACGCGCGATCCAGCTTTTGGAGTTCTTCGATCGGGTTGGGTATACTCGCTTCCACCGTGGCCTGCATCTTCTGCGCACGGATAGTCGCTGGCTCGATCCGCATTGAGCCACGTATCGGGTTGATCGGTTCAATGAGCAACTCGTCGTTCGTTAGCATCGTCGTTAGCGATCACCGAAGGAAGGCATTCGTATCCGGTGGTGCGGCCGGGCTTCAAACCCGGTTGAGGGCGTCAGACGCTCTCAGGATGGTTCGACTCCATCTGCCTTCCGCCACAAGGCTTTGCGCGATTTTTTATTTGCTGGAAATCGCCTGGAATTTTTCCGCAAAAAGTGTGCTTTTCCGCAAAAATCACTTCGTCGGCTTGACCTTGTCACCGCGTCGATTGCGCACGTAGTGTTCCGTCATGGTCACGGATGTGTGCCCGAGCTGCTTCTGTGCCTGCCGGATGTCTCCCGTGTCATCGGTCTTGTCCGTCCCCGCTTTGGCGCGCAGGTCACGAATCTGGAACGCGTTGTCCGGTACGCCGGCGGCCCGCCGCGTTTCGCGGAAGCGCCGCTGCAGCGCATCGAGCATCATCGGCTGCCCGAGCTCGTTGACAATCAGTGCCGTACTCACCACCTTATAGCTTGCCTTGCGCGCACGGATGCGAGCGATGATCTTTGCTAACTCGCCACTCACTTCCATGCGCAGCTTCTTCTTCGTCTTGCCTTGCTGCAGATGGATAAAACCGTCCCGAATATCACGCTCGTCGTAGTTAAGCATGTCCTGTGGCCGCTGGCCGGTAAGGTAGGCGAGATCCATTGCATCGCGAGTGGGTTGGTCAGCTTGTGCGTACACCTTCTCGAATAGGTCATCTTCCACATACACGTCGCGCCCTCGCTCGACGTTCTTCTTGACGCCAAGGCACGGGTTCGGGGCCTTTGTCATTCCAATCTCGCGCGCGTAATTGAACATATGGCTCAGCACCTCGATGTCGCGATTCGCGCGCACATGCCCCGCGTCGGGCGGCGCAACGCGCTTCTTTGACTCATACCACGCGACTGCTTTCCGGTGCCGCCAGTGCATGTACTGCTTGATATGCACCGGCTCAATCTTGTCGAGCGGCGCATCGAGTCCGAAAAATTCCTTAAGGAGTGCTATCTGAATGAGGTTTTCTTTCTGCGTGCGCGGCGCCTTGTTCGGGAGCATGTCGCGAATGTAGGCGTCGAATGCTTCCTTGAGTGTCGCTTCAGCGGCCTTCGGCGTCTGTGCCTCCTCGATCTCAGACCAGCGCCGGACGGCCACAATGAAATCGGTTCCGAGTGATTCCTCGCGCCGCGGCTTGCCGCCCCAGTCATAGAAATAGTAGGTCTTCTTGCCGCGATGGCGGGCGCGCATGCCAGGCGGCAAATTAGGGTTGCGGGTCGGTGTTCGGCCCATCGCTCATGTTCCTCGTAATGCTTGCGGTTGCCATTGTCTTGCCGGTAGCTCCTCTCTTGCGACTCGACCTTCGATTGCGGTGCGTGCCACGATCGGGCGACCGCGCGCATTTGTCCAAAAAGGTATTCCCGACGAGCGCAGCCACGCAGCCTGAAGCTCATCGCGGGTCTTGCCACGCTGGCCTTTGCGGACACCGGACAATTCTGCTATTTCTTCGGCGGTAAGGAATGTGTCACTCATGAATCTTTTCCTGCGCCGCGGTCGATGGACAACGAAGTCTTCGCTGGTCCGTTGCGCATGTCGTCCTCCGTGTCGAAAATGAGGCTCGCTTGGACAGGTATGCCGGCGCGCTGCCAGAGTGCGAAGTGTTCGGGGCAATAGTGGACGTCGGGTGCGATCTCGTGCGCGTGAGTGGCGCACAGATGCCGGTCGCAGGTCTTGCGCGGGCCGACCGGGTAGTCGCACTGGAAATCGCTTTCGGCGCCGCAGCCGTCGGCGCGGCACTGCGGCGCCGTGCCGCGCCGACCACGGCTGCAGATGAACCCGCGCGTGCCGTCAGGCAACTTGAAAGGCGTGCACGGCATCAGATCGCTCCCAGTTCGTGCATCTGCCGCAGCTGGACTGCAACGTCAGGGGGCACGTTGAAGAAGTTGAGGGCACCCTTGCACGCGACGAACGGCAGCGGCTTCACATCGGTCAGATGGAACCCGAAAGCGCCATCCATGTGCCAGTGCGACGTGCGATCGATGGGATCGATGCATTCATCGATCGTCGCGACGCCGATGATTCCACCGCGCTGCAACTGGTCGAAGGGCGGCAGTTCGATCGTCGGACCACCGACCGGCCAGAGTGGATCTTGTGCTGCATCGTATTCCGCGCGCGTCATGCCCTTGGACGCGTGGATCAGTACACGCCCACGGAACTTTGTCGGCCAGCTTCGGTTTTCGATGTCCTTCAGGACGCCGGCGGCGATCGCTGCGGCGCGCGCGGAGCCCGACAGGTCTGGGCGCACGATCAGCCAGGCCCAGGGGTTGCGAATCGACAGCGCCTTCATGCTGCACCTCGCGGGAATTCGTCGTGCGTGCGGCCGTCGAGCTGGCGGCCGGCGGCTTTTTTGCCTACGTTAAAGGTGAGCATCGCGCCCGTGCCCTGCTGGTAAGCGGCAAAGGCGGCGATGTCCTCGAACACGGTGCCGTCGTAGTGAATGACAGCTTGCGCCACGGTGCATCGACGCCCCTGCATTTCGTCAACGATGGTTTGGTCCTCGCCTTCACGTGCCCGACGGCACGACACATACAGGTTGCTGAACCAGTCGCTTTCGCCCTCGCTGATCGGCCGCCACGCCCCCCATTGCTTGAACAGGAACGGCACGCCGGCGGCCGCGCACTGGTCGCGCAGCGTGCGTGGCCAGTCAGGGTGCGCGGGTCGCGCGTCGGAGCCGCTTTCGCCGCCGGCGACGACCCAGTCAATGGAAGGGAAGACACCTTGTTCCCACTCCCGCTCGAGCCAGTTCGGCTGCATAACGACGGGGCCGAGTAACGGCTCCGCGCTGATCCAGCGCACGGTGGTTGGCACCTGAAGCAAAAGCGGAATCCGCTCGTCGGCGCGCCGTTGATCCTCAACGCTCACACCGATCCAGACGTTAGGCAGCGGCCACGGGCACCACTCCATGCCCGCCCAGCCGATCTCATGCGATGCGGCAATCACGCGGCCGTGCCGGTCCGGATGCGAGAAGTACTCAAGCATCCGGTCAGCGCGCTTCGTCAGCACCTGGTACGTGTGCTGCCGCGCGCGAGCCATCACGGCAAATACCTTGTCGATCCACTCGTCGGGTACCGACTCATGGAACAGGTCGCCGTGCGCACAGACGAAGATCATGCGCGGCCGCGTCCAGCGGAACGGCTGGTCGAGCCATTGCTCATTAAAGCGGACCTCGCCAGTCCAGACAGGACCGGCCGTTGTCACGCGGGTGAGGCCAGCGCGACTCGGATGGTTGCGCAGGCGCGTGCCGGCAAGCTTCATCGCGTAGCAGTTCTTGCAGCCGGGACTCGTCACGCTGCAACCCGTAATCGGGTTCCACGTCGCATCGGTCCATTCGATCTTGGTGCTATCGCTCACCATTGACCTCCCATGCCATTCAGTTTCAAAAGCACATAGCGAGCGTTCGCGATCAAAAGCACATAGCGAGCGTTCGCGATGCTGGAGTCACGATATTTCAGGCGTTGGATCGCGCCGACGAGATAGAGCAGGTAAATGCGCTGCGTCGTGCGCACCCACGCGTCGAGTTCGGGTTTCGTCGTGGGCATTGGTGTGGCAGGCACGCACGAAGGGCGCAGCACTTCAGGCTGTGCTGCGATCGCGGCCTGAAGTCGCTCGCGCGCCTGCTGCCTCTCGTCGACCGGTGCGGGGGCGAGTTCGCCGAACAGATCAGTCTGCATCGCCGTCCATCCGAACCCGCGGCGCGTAGTAGGCAACGTCGCCGGCGATCGCGACGAGCGGCGACCCTCCGCTCGTGTGTCCCAGCAACTCGTCGACGGTCGAGGCAAAATTCTTGTGGTCGCGGTCCAGCCCGAGCCGGGCGAATGCACGCTCGACGATCATCTCTGCCTGGTCGCGCGCCATATCCACGAAAACGCGCTGCCCTTCATGCGGCTCGTATCGCTTCGATACCTCATCGCGTTCGAAATCGACGTGCGCAAGGCTGGTGCGGCCACATGAGGGGCAGGGCACCATGTACGGGACGACATCGTCGCGGCTGTTCCACGTGCGCTCGCGATGTCCGCAGCGGCACGCATACCACATCAGGGCATGGCCTTCCGCATGCAGGCGCGACACATCCGCCGTGGCCTTCTGCAGGGTCTTGCCGCCCTTGCGGAGCATCTTCTCGTGATGCCGGTTGGTGGCGCGCCGATCGGCACGTGTGCTTTTAGCCTGACGCTTCTGATACGGATGCATTATTGGTAGTCCTAATATAAATAAAATCTTCTTGACCTGTTGATTACGGTAAGGTGGTCAGGCGAAGTAACGGTTGTGAAGCTGTTCGAGCGATTCGACCTGCTTTTCAGTGATCGAGGTGAGTTTTCCCGCCAGGCGTATGCCGTCGAGCGTGCGCACGAAGCCTTCTTCCCAATTGCTCAGGTCACCCGTGCCGAGCATGCCGGTCAGGCGCTCGACCATCGTGGCGGTGCTGACGTGTTTCATGCGTTCACCTCCATCGCAGCGAGGGCGTGCTGCACGAGCGCGTTGCAGATACGTGGAAAATCTTCCTCGTAGTAGAGCTTCGCTGCCTTGTCCGTCGCGGCGTGCTGAATGCCCAAGGTCGCCAGACCATCCGCAGTCAGGGAAATGGGCGCCAGCCTCTCATTGATCTGACCCAGGCGCAGCGTCGGCGCGCTGTTGGGCGGCCGGGTGGAGGCGATCGGCAGTACACCCTGAACAACCGCGGTGGTTTTGATGGCCGCCAGAGCGACTGGTGCGGCTTCAGTTTGCGCTGCTGCCTGCACTGCCGCCTCTGCTGCCTCGCGCGCCCGGTGGTCCTCGGCGAGCTTGTGCTGTTCGATGCGCGTGGTCACGATCAGCTTGAAATCGTCGACGGGCTTCTGAATCAGCTGCTGCAAATCACGGAAAAGAAAACCGTACGCCTCGTCGTGCGGGCGATACCAGTCGAGCTTGGCGCGCAGGTCGCGCGCGGCGGTGTCGGCTGTGATCTTGCCGGCCGCGAGCGCCGTGTCGAGTGCGTCGTACAAGGTGGCGACCGTGCGCTTGTTCTTCGCGGCAGCAGCGAAGTCAGGCATTGCCACTTCAAGGCGCACGATCTTCAGCTCGGCGTCGAGCGTCGCAACGTGCTCGGTGAATTTCTGGCGTCGTTCCACCAGCGCAGCGTCCTTGATCTCAGTCTTTCGCTTCTCGACTAGCTTGTTGAGTTCCAGTCGAATGGCGCGTGCCTCGGCGCTGATGTCGTCGATAGTGCTGAACAGTGCGTCGATGGTTTGTGTCTGGCTCAACGCGTGCTGTTTCGCGGCAGCGAGGCGCGATTCGACGTCTTCACACCACGTGACCGTTTTCGCGGCATCCGCGAAGTCCTGGTCCGTTTTCAGTTCCCGATTGATGTTTCCGAGCACTGCGAGTGCGTGCTGCTTGAAGTCGGTCAGATTGCTGGTCACGACCTGGCCGGTCAGTTCGATCCGCAGTGCGGGAAGTGTCTCGGGCGTACGCCCGATCGGCTTCACCTCGATCGGTTGAGCCACGTACTCAGCAAGATCTTTCGCGAACTGGTCCCAGCCGGCGCAGATGCGCTCGAAATACGCCTCGTCCGGATAGACCCACATCGACGCCATTTTCTCGCGTGTGCCGTCCGAACACGTGAACAGAAGCCGCTTTGCCTTCGAGACCATCAGGCCCTGCTGTGCTTGCGGCATGTGCTCGTCGGGCAGCACGTCGTTGATGATCGAGTCGAACAGCGCCTCGTTATACTGCTTGTGCTCCCACACTGTCTCTTCATCCATCGTCATGCCGTCGAGGGATACAGACAGTTCGCCGTCCGAGCAGGTGACCGGGTAGAGGTCATCACCGATGATCTCTTCGACCACGGGACGCGCGAGCGCTTCGACTTCGTGGCCATAGTCGAAGATGTTCTTCTGCACCCAATCACTGTATTCGCGCGGGTTCCCGGTGTGCTTCATGTGAAGCAGCTCGGTCCGCTTGACCTTTGTTGAAAGGCCGAGCATCGCCGCAGCTTCGCTTGCGCCGAACTTCGTCAGGCGAAAGGCCATCCATTCGTCGCTACCCTGCGTCAGGGTGTGCATCGTCCGGTTAGTCATTCTCGTGGCTCCATGCGTCGATCTGCATCTTTTGTTCGTTGGTGAGCTTCGTGCGCGTCTCGATCATCGCGACGAGTTCATCGACCGTCTTTTTCTTTCCAATGATCTGGTCGCGCCAGCCCGGAGACTTCTGCTTGAACTCATCGTCGCTGCATGTCGCGGGAGCTGCGCGGTTGCCGGCGCCTGCACCACTTGAACGGTTATCGTTGTCGGGGTCCGTGCTACCGGATTGTTCCGCCTTATTCTCCATGACGGACTTCCATGTTGCTTCGCCGTCCTTGATTGCGCCGTATATGCCGCGCAGGTCGACTAGCTCCGTCGGCGAACAGGTATCGAGCGAATGGCCTAGGTAAGCGACCAGCTCGGCGGCCTTGACGCCCATTTCGCCAAAGGCATCAGCGATGCGCTTGCGCTCAGCGCCGGGGTCGCGCGCGGCCTCGTCCAGGCGGACGGCCTTGATGATCGCCTCGGCTTCGTCTTGCAGATCGCCTGGCACGATGCGCAGGCCCAGCGTTCGGATGGCCTTCGAAATCAGCGCCGCCCGCTTGTTCAGGAGATCGTCGTCGTTCGCCGGCACTGTGTAGACGAGCTTGTCGTAGCTGTTTTTGCGCACGGAGATATACGAGCCGTCATCCGCCGGCTTCGATCGCTCGACCGTCTTCGATACCGGGACGTCCAAAGGATAGGTCAAGTTCGATTCAAGATCGGTCACACTGACGCAGTGGATTTCCTTGGTGTCGTCCTCGAAAGTCATGGTCGTTTCGACCAGAACGTTCTTCATGCAACGCAGAGCGACCTCAACGAAGCGAATGCCCAGCCCCTCCACCCCTTTGCCGATCGGCTTGCGGTAGTAAGCACTTTTGTTGTGTGCGAATGTGGGGCGCTTGCACTCTGCCATCAGATCCTGTCGAACCTGATCCCAGTTGCGCGGCTGGCGCATCGCCATCACATAGCGAGCCTCAACCATGGCCTTCGCTTTCGCGGCAACGGCGGTAGATGCGGTTTCGACCAGTGCGTGAGTGGATTCCTGTGCGCCGAACTCCTGACGCGTGGTAAGTGCTGTGCTCACGCCTGCTCCTTTTCGACACCGGCCGGTTTCTTCTCGACGCACACGTACGGGAAACGCTCCTTGTGCGGCTTGATGTGCTTGTAGAAGTGCGAGCCGATCGACTCGGCGCCCTTGAGCGCGTCGAAGTTCGCCGGCGTCACGCCCGAATAGTGATAGAGCGACGTCGGTTCGTCGGTTGCACGATCCTTGAAGCGGACGGCGAGCGTCTGGCTGGCAGGGTCATAGCCGATGCTGTGAATCTGCGACGACTTGACGGTGCTCATTGCGATGACCGGACTCGGTTTGTTGTTCATGTGAAACCTCATTGAAGTGCGGCCGGCGTGCCGACCAAGATGAAACCTGCCTGCACATACGCCCGAACAGCGAGAGGCGTCATGTGTGGCTTCCATTGAATTTCGAGGGGTGCCGCAGGCTGGAGTGGTGCGGCGTGCTGCATCAGGTTGAAGACGCCACGTGCCTCGTAGCGCGTCGAGCGCACGATGAATTTGCCGGTGCCGGGCCAGAAATCGACGATGCCGCGCTGCGTCTGCACGATCAGGTGTGCGGCTCCGTTGCGCTCGTCGAACGTGTAACCGTTCTCACGCAAGAGGCGGTTCGAGTTCTCGCGGTTCGAAGCTCGACGCGCTTGGCTATCTTCGCGCTCGCTGTCGTGGTCGCACGTGGCGCAACACTGCGGATAGCCGACGGCTTCGCCAAGGTATTCGCCGCATTGCTCGCAGCACGAACCGTCGAGCATCGATTCAGCAATTTCGCCCATCACGCGCCACCACCAGCGCGCAGCGCGACGACGAGCCAGAGGAAAGTGCCGGCGGCGACGCCGTAGGTGAGCATGGCCACGACGGCGCGAACGCATCGCCGAAAGTGACGGCGATCGCGCGGGCAGGCGGTGAGCAGTGCGTTATCGCCGGGTATGCGGCCGAGTAAGAGGCGGATGCTCATGCGGCACGCTCCACCGACAACGGCCCTGTCGAGATCGAGAGGTGTGCCGAACCGAACCACGCGCGCATCTGCAAGAGTTGGGCGGCCCATTCGGGCCGCATGTCGTCGCGCTTCGCCAGTTCTTCCGCGATGCGATAGATGGCCTGCTTGAGATAGTCGCGGGTATAAAAACGTCCGAACTCGTACAGCTTGACCGCACCGACCCGCGCATCAGCCGGCATGAAGTTGTTCCAGATCATCCGGAGCGTATAGAACAGGTGGCGCGTTTCCATGTTCGCCGGATAGTGGAACTCGCCCTTCGAGTCACGCCACTGCCATCCGCCGACCGGTACGTTGGTTCGAATGCGCGGTGCCGAAGCTTTTCTCGCAACATGCTTGGCGTGCTGGCCAGTCCGCGATTCCTGCTCGATCGCTTTGCAGCGCTTCGAGCAGAACTTTGCCCATCCACGAGCCACATCGGCGAGACGTGCGGTGAAGGGCTCGCCGCAATGCTGGCACAAACGTCCGATCGTGCTCATGCGGCACCTCGAGCACGAACGACCTGCACAACGCGATTGCACATCGCCACGTCGAACCAGCCGATATGGCAGGTCGATACGTCGGTGATGCCGAGCTGACCCGCGAGCCACGCGTACGCCTCGCCGCGCTTGAACTGGCCGCCGTCTTGCCACAGCGGATTAAAGGCGTTCTTTGCACGCTTTCGAGCTGCGCGCGTCGCGGCGTTGGCGAGCGTGCCGAGCGGGATGCCAGTGAACGGGTGCAGCCCGACGTAGCTGTCGCACTCGTTGTCGGTGCAGCGGAACGCCCACGGCCACTCGCCATACTCGCGGCCGTAGATGTGCGAATTGCTCACCAGTTCGACAGCAGACCCGCAGTGCGGGCAAATGGTCGGTTGCGGCAGCGGGTTCGTCACGCGGGCAGTTGCGCGGCGCGACGGGTTCCACGGCGTTTTGACGCCGCTCGCCTGATCGAAGGCATGTTGCATTGCGCTCACGCGGCACCTCGCGCAATGAGGTCGCACGCGATTTCGCGGATCAGGTGTTCCGTCAGCGCGCCATGCGGCGCCGGCAGCGCGCGGAGCGCGAGCAAGTCCCTTGCGAGTGCGGACATCACTGCACCCCGGCGATGATGAAAGTGCGATGCGCCGGCCGCAGATCCTCGTGCAGGTCGTCGCGCTCGATCATCTGGACGGCCTTTTCGGCCTGCTCGAAACACTCAGACGCCAGCAGTTCGAAGAAGCGGCCAGCGATCAGCGTGCGCAGTGCAGCACCGCTTTCGAGGAAAGCCGTACACACAACCTCGCCGTCGCCCATGTCGAACGACTGCATTGCAGCAATCAGGTCAAGCGGTTGCAGGTCAGCAATCTTCGCGTCGAATTTTTCCCGGGCGATCCGGTTCACCAGCTCGGCGCGCGCCAGCATGTCGTCTGTCGTGCGCGTCGAGTTTTCGAGCTCGATGTCGAAAAAGTAATCACCGAGACGTGTGACTTTGACCAGATCGAGCGGCCGGCTCGCGGTCGGATTGGTGTTGATCTTCTTTTGCATGGTTCACCCATCGTTGGACACCGCGCCCGGTAGGCGTGGTGCGTTGTCGATGGAGTGAAGAATAGTGAAACGCTAATTGTGTGTCAATAGCGAAACGCTAATTTGTGACTAGTGTTGCACTAGCTATCGTCGCGGGAGCGGCGGGCAGCAACTTCGTTCAGGGCGTTGATTGACATCATCCGTTCTCGGCCAAAGCGGCCGCGGAACATCGCGGAATACGTTCCGTCGTCTTCGATGGCAATAAGTATGCAATCCGTCGGGAGGGTGACAGGGACGGAATTTTTAAGGCGCGCATTGTCGCGCTTGCGCCGGCGGCCCGGGAAGTAAGAAGTTAAATCAATGACGTTCACCGGCGCCTCGCGCACGTCGAGGCGGATTCAGTCGCAGATTCTTCATGGCACGTTATTTTTCAAACCGAATCCTGTATAGGTATCGATCGAATCAGTTTACAAACGCACTCGATTTATGAATTCGTCGGCTCGCTTCTTTGCTTCGTGCTGCGGGTTAGTCAAATCTACGGCGGATAGCCTCCACATGGATTCGGCATCTCGCCAGTTCGGAAAAGCTCGAAAATACAACTCGAAACCTAAATAGGCTTCCTCAGCAGTGTAACCCTCTGCCTGGAGTGATTCCACTAACAATAGACCAGCTTGCTCCATTGAGCCGTTGGCAAAATTTCTGCGGAATGATTTAAGAAAGACCGCGTTATAGGCTTTCCAGCCGGATGATAACGCCATAAGCCCGCGCTTGAAATTTGCGTCTGATTTTGGATACCGTGCCTTCAAAATCACGGCGAGTTGTTGGTCGGTTATTCGTGGTTTTCGAACAAACTTGATTTCAGGTTCTTGTGTCTCTTTTTTCTCAACTTTGTAGACACGGTCAATTTTATGTTTCGGATCGATTCGATATTTATCGCTCATGGAGTCAATAGTGCGTGTCTTAAAATTTGAATTCGTAATAATTTTTAACTATTACGCGAACATAAAAATAGCCGCTTTCGCGGCTACGCTCAGCCAGTTTTCCGCGCCCGTCGAGGCTTCGGTTCTCCTGCTGAGAAGGTGACAACGTCGGCCTCCGCCGCCGCGTCCGAACTGGCAAGAGGACTGCGTTTCGCACGGAGTACTTTTTGCAGTACTTCTATTGCACTCACCAGTTCGGCTTCACTTACTGCGTCAAGCGGATTGCTTCCTTGGTTTTCAAGACGTGGCAAGCCGTGAGGAGAGTCGTTCGACAGAGCCAGTTCACCCTCGTCGGCGATGTCCATCCACCCTTCAGATTTGCCGAGGGCTTGCTCGATCTTCCGCGCAGCCTTACTTCCTAGCCCTTTGGGTTTACCGGTTCTCGTGTCCGGCAGAGCATTCCGGATCTGGCTCAAATAGGCCGCACTCAAGCCGGCTCTATCGGCTAAGGCCTCCAATGTCCCGCCTGCAAGCTGAACTGCTTCTTCTAGCCGGCGGCGGCGCACGTTCTCAATCGTCGTCATATGACATTGTTTAGCAAAACACTAATATTTGTGAATGTGTGAAACGCTATTTACTTATAGATAGTGTTTCACTAATATTCCTGTATGGACCTGAAAACCTATCTCTCATCCAAGCGCGGCCGCGCTCGTCAACTGGCCAAGCAGATTGGTGGCTACGAATCCGACATCTCAGATTGGAAGCAAGGCAAGCAGCCTGTGCCCATTCCGCGATGCCGCGCTATCGAATCCGCAACCTCTGGCGAAGTGACGCGTCCAGACCTTCGCCCGACCGACTGGTACGAAATCTGGCCCGAACTCATCGGCGCGCCTGGTTCGCCGCCCGTGCCGACCGCGTCAACGGAGGCCGCGTGATGCCGGACAACGACGACGAAGTGCTGTTCGCGCGCTCGGGCATGTCGCACCCGCTCGGCAAGCTCGTCTCGATGATGAAAACAGTCGTGCCTGAGGTCGTCGAGGATCGCATGATCGCGGCCGCTCGCGCAGAAGGCATGAGCATGGCCGAACTGCATCGCGAGATCCTGTGTCGCTGGGCATGCGGCGACGAGATCGACAGATTAGTCGAGCGTCGGCGCCGTGTCGCGTTGATGAATGGGTCCAATTCAGGACCAGAAAGAGGCAGCCAATCATGAACGCCGCCTCTCTCATCACGTGTACCAATTTTCGGAACTGTCCGATTGCGCCGTCGAATCGTAAACGAGATAAATTTACCTCAAATAAGGTAATTTACGATGCCAGATCCCAACTGGTCGAGGAGCAATCCGCGATGCGCGCAATGATCGCCGACGGCGTGAAGGTGCAGCGCAACCGCTTGCGACAGCCGGGCTTTGTGCCGGAGGTCGCATGAAGCGTGACGCCTTCACTCTGTCGCTCGACCTCGGCGCCGAACTGATCGTCGACAACTTCGCCGGCGGCGGTGGCGCGAGTACGGGCATCGAGCGCGCGCTCGGCCGTCCGATCGACATCGCGATCAACCACGACGGCGAAGCGCTCGCGATGCACGCGGCGAACCATCCGCAGACAGCGCACTACACCGAGGACGTGTTTGCCGTGCATCCCGGCTTCGTCACGCGACAGCAGCCGATCGGACTCGCGTGGTTCAGTCCCGACTGCAAACACCACTCCAAGGCGAAGGGCGGCAAGCCGCGCGAGCAGAAGATACGCGGGCTCGCGTGGATCACGCTTAAGTGGGCGGCGCTCCAGTCGCCGCGGTGCATTGGGCTCGAGAACGTCGAAGAATTTCAGGACTGGGGCCCGCTGGATGACGACGGGCACCCGATCAAGGCCGAGAAGGGGCGCACGTTTCGCGCTTTCGTGTCCGCACTCTCGACCGGCCTGGCCGAAGGGCATCCCGACGAGCAGGAGATTTTCGAAACGCTCGGCGCCGACTTTCCGATCGCGCGCCTGCGCGCCGGGCTCGGCTATCGCGTCGAATGGCGCGTGCTGCGCGCGTGCGATTTCGGCGCGCCGACGATCCGCAAACGGCTCTACCTGTTCGCGCGCCGCGACGGTCTGCCGATCGCCTGGCCCGCCGTGACGCACGGCGACCCGAAAACCGACGCAGTGCGCGCGCGCAAGCTGGCGCTGTGGCGCACGGCTGCGGAATGCATCGACTGGAGCATCCCGTGTCCGTCGATCTTCGAGCGCAAGCGGCCGCTGAAAGACGCAACACTGCGACGCATCGCGCGCGGCATCATGAAATTTGTCGTGAACAGCCCGGCGCCGTTCATTGTCTCAACCGCGCATAGTACGACGACCGGTCGTGGGCCGAACGTCTGGGGTATCGACGAGCCGTTGCGCACCGTTACGAGTTCGAACGACAAGTACGTCGTCGCGCCGACGCTCATGCATGTGACGCACCAAGGCGGCGATCGCGCGGCGCACGTCGACATGCCGCTCGCGACTGTGACCGGCGCGCACCGCGGCGAGCAGGCGCTGATCGGCGCGACACTGATCCAGATGGGCTACGGCGAGCGCGAAGGGCAGGCGCCTCGCGTGCCGGGCCTCGACAAACCGCTCGGCACCGTCGTGGCGGGCGGCGGCAAACACGCGCTCGTCGCGGCGTTCCTCGCGAAGCACTACGGCGGCGTCACCGGGACGCGCGTCGACGTGCCGGCGGGCACCGTGACGACGACCGATCACCATTCGCTCGTGACTGCGCAACTCGTGGGCTGCGGCGGCCGCGCCGGTCAGTCGCGCCCGCGCGACGTGAGCGAGCCCGCGGCGACGATCACGGCCAAGGCCGACACAGCGCTCGCCGTTTCTCACCTTGTCAAGCTGCGCAACAACCAGTTCGGCCAGGACGTTCGCGATCCTGCGCCGACCATTACTGCGGGCGGCGGCCACGTCGGCGAGGTCCGCGCATTCCTGATTGCGTACTACGGCAACGAGAAGGACGGCGCCGATCTGCGCGAGCCGATGCGCACGATTCCAACGCACGACCGCTTCGGGCTCGTGACCCTGAACGGCGAGGACTACGTAATCGCTGACATCGGCATGCGGATGCTCACGCCGCGCGAGCTGGCACGGGCCCAAGGGTTTCCCGACAGCTATGTGCTCGATCCGATGACGAATGGCAAACCTCTGTCGAAGTCGTCGCAAGTGCGCATGATCGGCAACAGCGTTTGTCCCGACGTCGCGGCCGCCCTGATCGGTGCGAATTTCAGGCACGAGCGTGTACTGCAACAGGCTTCTGCATGACCAATACCAATCAACGACACAATCCGGCCAATAGCGATTCGCGCGCAGACATGGCTTGTCATGCCGCTTCCAGTCGGGCGGCTGGTGGCCACCAGCGCGCGGCGTTTGCCTGCCGTGCCGCGCTTGCCCGACCCTTTAACCGGGCAGGAGAGGAATGCAGGTATGACCGAAAACACGAATCAGCCGCCGCTCGAGCTGCTTATCGAAGCGCGGCCGGAGATCATGGTGGCGCCCACGAACGACGGCAAGGTCGAGATCATCGTCAACAGCATGGACGAGAACTCAGAGAAGATCGTCCGAGGCGAGGTCGTATTTCCGCTCGACTGCGCGGAGCAGGTCGCGGAAGCGTTGATGGCGCTCGCGAAGCGCGGGCAGTAAATTCCGCGCGGCCATTCGGCCAGCGCTTCTCATTGCGGATCGGGAGCTAGTATGGCCCGCATCCGCACAATCAAGCCCGATTTCTGGACCGATGACAAGCTCGTCGAACTGGATTTCGCGACACGGCTGTTCTTCATCGGTACGTGGAACCACGCCGACGACAACGGCAATCTGCGCAGGTCTGCCAAGAGCCTGAAGATGAAAATCTTCCCGGCCGACGCGATCGACTGCGAGCCGCTCATTCAATCACTGATCACTCACGGAATGCTCATTGAGTACTCCGTGAGCGGTGCAGACTATTTGCACATCCGTTGTTTCTCCAAACACCAAGTCATCAACCGCAAATCGAAATCGGCTATCCCGTTGCCGCCGTGGCTCTCAGGCGATGCAGCTGCCGTTGGCCACGCTCTTGCATCCAATACAGCACAGGCACCGGCTACAGCGAACGACAGCGAATCACGTGGTTCGCCTGAGGATTTTGACCACGTATCACGGAATGCCCCACCCGAAGAACCGCACCATTCCGTGAACACTCACGGACTACTCACTGAGGACTCCTTGACGGAAAAGGAAGTGGAAGAGGAAAAGGAAGGGAGTAAACCTAAAGGTTCTAACGACGACGTAGGGAACTTGATACGGGGTAGCGCTGTGGATAACTCCGCTGCGTCGTCGTCGTTGCCAGTCGATGAAATTGCTGCCTTGCTGACGCAGTGGGAGTGCGAGCGCGGGAAAGAACCGCGCATCCGTCCCGACGACGCTGCGCTCAAGGGCTTGTGCGTCACGGCCGAGCAGCTGCGCCGGGTCTATGACGCCGCGGTAGCGCAGCGCACGCGCGACCACGACCGCAGCGCGATCAATTCCGGCTTTATCGCTTCAGTTGCCGAAACGGCGTTGGCGCCGCCAAAGGTGGTGAAGCCGCCGTTGCGCGGGATGACCGGCGACCAGCTCAAGGCCGAAGCCGATCGCCTGGGTGTGCATTCGCACGGAAAGGGCACGGCCGAACTGATCGCGCTGATCGAACACAAGCGCGGCGAATTGCGTGGAGGGCATGCGGCATGAGCACGCCAGGCTCCAAGGCATGGGCGCACAAGCTCGTCGCCGAGTACGAGAGCGGCGAGGGCAGGCGCCCGCTCAACGTCTACCGCGTCGCGTACGAGGCGCTCGAGCGTCGGTTTCCCGAAGGCGCACCGCCCGCGTCACGTCAGAAAAATGTTCAGGTTTGTTCAGGTGCGCAGCCAGTTGCGCGCCCCGTACCGGTGCCGAAAACGCCGCCGATTACCGATGGATGGTGGGATCAAGGGAGTGATGAGTGATGAAGTATCGAAAGAAGCCGGTCGTGGTCGAGGCTTTCCAATTGCCAACGTCGCCGGCTGACGGCTCGACGAATAAAGCTCATGAGGATGCCGTCTGGGCATTCATCGGCTGGACCAACAAGGCCGGAATGCAGAATTGGACCAGTGAAGGCGATGGGTGTATCGCCATCGAAACGCTGGAAGGCACGATGACAGCATCGCCGGGCGACTGGATCATCAAGGGCGTGAAGGGCGAGTTCTATCCGTGCAAGCCCGACGTCTTCGCAGCGACGTACGAGCTGGCCGACGTCTCTCTCGCTGCTGGCGGGGCGGTGCAGGATACGGCTGCATGGATGACCGATGACGGCCGAGTGATCACCGATAAGCAGAAGCAAGGCATGCTCAAGGACAGAGGCGCGTGCGCATCTTCGGTGGCGCCGTACTCAATCCCGCTCGCCGCCCGTGTCCCTCGCTACGCCGCGATAGCTGCCGGTGGGGCGCAAGAGCCGGTGGGTGTGGTGCGTATTCCAGCCGATGTCGATTGGGACATACATGCACGCGCTGCATGGATCGGCGGGCCCCTGCCTGAAGGTAGCAGGCTCGACACCGCCCCGCTCCCTCGCGAAGCCGCGACTGTGGCGCTGACGACAGACCATGCGTTTGCGTTCTACATGATGGCGCGCACAACGAGCGATTCCGCTCGATGGATCGAAGAATTGCGAAAGGCGGTCGCCGCCGCATCGCAAACCGCGTGCAACAAGCCTTTCGACCATGATCTCGCGACTGCATCGGACGACGAGCTGGCGATGCTGTACCGAAATCGCGATCTGTCAGCGTCGCAGCGGTACCTTGTATCGAAGCACTTTGCGGCTCGCGCCGCCGTGCGCACGCTCGAATTACGCGGCTACACCTATCTCAACGGCGCGCAGATGTGGAAGCCGCCGTGCGGCAAACGGCCGGCATGGCTCGTCCTCGACGGCGACATCGACGAAAAGGCACTCGAGACCGCG
The DNA here is from genome assembly GCF_012927125.1 of Paraburkholderia antibiotica. Taxonomy (GTDB): domain Bacteria; phylum Pseudomonadota; class Gammaproteobacteria; order Burkholderiales; family Burkholderiaceae; genus Paraburkholderia; species Paraburkholderia antibiotica. The sequence continues at coordinate 82,854 of NZ_JABBFZ010000022.1, read as the reverse complement.
CGCGAAATCTCGCAGATGTGGGGCCGCGATCGCTCGCAATTCGTGTCGCGGATTCAGGTCGCGGTGCGCGCGGCTATGGACTGGATGCGGCGGGCCGTTCCATCGGTCGAGGCGGTCGAGCACAGCACTAGCGTCGACGATCTGGCGTTCACGCAGACGACCGACGCGCTGCAGTGGGCCGAAGCTTTCGACCGCATCGTGCTCGCGAAAGGCGTGCCGATCGATGTCGATCTCATGCTGACGTGGTTCGCGAACGCGATCGAGCGCGGCCGCGATGCCGGCGCGCAGCGCGAGCGGGAGAACAAGGCGTGACGCGTAGCACTCCAGCAAACGCCCGCGTCTCGGCGCAGATCGCCGGCGCGTCGCGCGCGCTGCGCAAGCGCGGGCCCGTACCGCTCGACCGCGCGCTATCCCACCTCATCGGTGCGCCGCCAGTGCGGCCGCCGACAGCAAAGAAGGCAGCGGCCAAGCCCAAGGCAAAGCGCAAGGCTGGCCCGAGCGCGATCGAGGAAACGTTCGCGCTCCACGTTCGTGCCGAGAAGCTGCCCGCGCCAGTGCGCGAGCACCAGTTCGACAGCGTGCGCAGATGGCGCTTTGACTTCGCGTGGCCCGACGTGCGGCTCGCGGTGGAGGTCGAAGGCGGCACATGGACCGGTGGTCGCCACACGCGCGGCTCTGGCTATGCAGCGGACTGCGAAAAGTACAACGCCGCCGCGCTCGCTGGCTGGCGCGTGCTGCGCTTTCCGGGCGATGCAGTGAACAGCGGCGCGGCGATCGCCACGGTTGTCAAGGCTTTGAGGTGAGGGTTTGCAGGAGATGACGATGGAACCGATCTTCCGGAGCACGGACGGCGCACTGCGCTATGCGTTCTCCTTCAGCACGGAGCAATACGGGCGCTCGGCGATGGCCGGCATGTTCGCACCGCCGGGAACCGGGCGCGGGCTTTCCGGCATGGATGGCGCCGGACAGGCCGGCATGGTGCGCGCCGAGCTGGAGAGGCTGACGCCGGCGCAGCGCGCGGTCCTGGTGGTACGGTACGCGCCCGAGTTGCTGCCGTGTTCGTGCCGCCGGCGGTGCTGCTCCGGTCAGTACGTCAACGACGAGTTCGGCCGCGCCCTCAAGGCACTTGCGGAGGTCTACACGGCGCCACTGTTCGCCGGACATCTGAGCAACGTGCGATTGCGCGCCGTTCTCATTCGGGCGGCGATTCTGCGCGAGAAGCCAGACTACACGGCGCTTGGCAAACAGTTCGGCGTGGACCGTAATACGGTCGCCAAGCATGCCGGCATGATCGAGCGCGCACTCGTCGGCACGCCGCGTGAGATCGGGGAATTTGACCGGGCATATTCCCGGATTGAGGAGAGTCTGGGTGAAGCGGGCCTGATAGGCGAGATGCACGCCGCTTGACCGATCAGCATTTCGCGCTGAAAATAGCGCGTATTGCACCGCCACAGGTGCGCCCGAAGCCCGCCAAGCGCGGGCTTTTTTCGTTTCTGGAACGCTCAGCAGGCTCCCGCCGCGCTGGGCGTTTTCGTTTCTAGCGCCACTCAGGAGCTCTCATGATTAAACCCTCGGTCGGCCGCGTCGTCTGGTTCACTCCGTCGTCGAATATTTCGGAAGCCGGTTTCGCGCCCGGCGCACCGCTCGCGGCGATCATCGCCCACGTGCATTCCGATGCCCTCGTGAACCTCGCTGTGTTCGACGCCAACGGCGTCACGCACGCGCGTACCAGCGTTCCGCTCGTGCAGGATGACGAACCGTATCCGGCGATGGGCTATTACGCCGAATGGATGCCGTTCCAGAAGGGGCAGGCGGCGAAACAAGATGCGGCGGCGGAACTCAAGCCGACGGACGAGCTCGTTTTGCGTGAACGCGTCTGGATGTCGATGACTCATGCCAGCAACGGCACGGCGCGCATTGCAGATGTTGAGCACGCTGTGTGCTACATCATCAATGGACATAACAACGCGATCTGTTCGAGGGAGCAGCGATGCGTCGGTGTCACGGCAGACAACTCCGTGCCGCTCAACATGCCCGCCGTCACCTTCAGCTCGGCGCTCGATGCGCTCAAGCGTGGCCAGCGCGTCGCGCGTCGCGGCTGGAACGGTGCCGGTCAGTTTGTGTATTTCGTTCCGGCGGCATCGTATCCGGCGCAGACGGGCGCAGCGAAGGCGCACTTCGGCGAGGGCTCGATGGTGCCGTACGAGGCGTACCTCGCAATCAAGCGTGCCGACGATACCGTCTGCGTGTTCGTTCCGGGCATGGATTCGATTCTCGCCGACGACTGGCTCATCGTCGAATAACCGCAGCCGTGCACACAACGAATCTCACCGCCATGCGCACGAGACCCAACAACCGGACACTCCACAGGAGAAAACGCAGATGGCCTGTCCCTGCAAAAACAAGCTTCCACCGAAGCCGCCGAAGCGATGAAGCTTAACCCCTGCGACCGCGAAGATAGCCGCGTCGGGCGTGCGCTCGCGTTTCTGACCGAGGGCACAGATTGCCGTTGCTGCATCGGCGCGCGCATCGTGTTCGCGCTGATTGTGGGCTTGGGCCTCGGCTTGATTTTCGGCCACTGACCGTAGTTCGGCATGGCAACAGAGAAGCAACTCCGGTTCGTCGCCGAATTCCTGAAGGACCGGAACGCGAGCGCGGCGTATCAGCGGGCGGGATACGCCGCGCGCGGTAACAGCGCCGAGACAGCGGCGAGCCGGTTGCTGCGCGATCCGGAAATTGTGGCTCTTATCGAACAGGGCGAGGGCGAGCTGCGCGAACGCGTGAAGATCTCCCAGGAGAACATCACCGAACTGCTGTGGGACATCGCGATCACTGACGCGAACGACCTGATCCAGCATCGGCATCTGTGCTGCCGCTATTGCTACGGCATCGGCTTTCGCTACCAGCGCACCGCGGGCGAGCGCGAGCGCGACTTTGCGCAGTGGGAAGCGGACCAGCGCGATGCGGATGACGATGATCCGGTACGGCCGTTCGACGAGATGGGCGGCACCGGCTATCACAAGCTGAAAGACCCGAATCCGGATTGTCCTGAGTGCTTTGGCGAAGGCGTAACGGACGTCTATATCCCCGACACTCGCAAGCTGACTGGCGCCGCACGCACCGCATACGCCGGCGTGCAGGTCACGAAGGACGGCATCAAGGTGCTCCAGCACTCGAAGCCCGATGCACTCGTGAAGGTCGGCGAACATATTGGCATGTTCAGGAAGGTGCTTGAGCATAAGGGTGTCATCGGCGTGGCCGAGATAACCGAGTCGCTGACGCCCGACGTGAAAGAGCGCGTGGCGAAGGAAATGCTGCGCGAAGCCGGCTATGTCGTCGACGAGTAACGAGCAGACTGCGGCGATGCTGCAGGCCGGGCACGATAGCCTCATCATCTATTCGCTGCTCGTCGATCCGCGCTACACGGCGAACCGGTTTCACCGTCACCTTGCCGAGGTCATCGAGCGCGCAGTCGCACGCGGGTATGGGCGCATCATGATTTTCGCGCCGCCGCAGCATGGCAAGAGTGAGATGGTGTCGCGCAAGGCGCCCGCGTGGATCATGGGCAAGCACCCGGACTGGCCCATCATCGCTGCGAGCTATGGTGACGATCTCGTGGAGCTCAACGGGAACGCAGTGCGCGGCGCGGTTTCGTCGCCGATGCACCGCGCCATCTTCCCAGGCTTCGACCTCGACCCAAGCAGCAAGGCGAAGGCGAACTTCCATACGAACGCGGGCGGCAAGTATCTTGGCGTCACGATCCGCGGCGGCGGTACGGGCTTCCCGGCGAAAGTGTTCATCATCGATGACCCGTTCAAGTCGCGCGCCGAAGCGGACAGCGACACGTTCCGCGAGCACGTGAAGAACTGGTATCGCTCGGTCGTCTACACGCGTCTGGCCGAGAACTCGATTCTCATCATCATGCACACGCGCTGGCACGATGATGATCTCGCCGGTTGGCTGCTTCGTGAGCATCCGCAAGAAAATTGGGAAGTCGTCAATCTGCCCGCGATCGCGGACGAGCCAGATGACCCCCTGGGCCGCGAAGCTGGCGAGCCGCTTGTGCCCGAGCGCTTTTCAGCGAAGGCGCTCGACCAGAAGCGTCTGGCGGTCGGCTCGCGTGAATGGATGTCGCTCTACCAGGGCAAGCCACCAGCGAAAGGCGGCGGCACGTTTTTGAAGTACTGGCTGCGCTACTACGACCAGAAGGACATCGGCCGGGCGATGTGGATGATGAATCGCTACCTGCTCGTCGACCCGGCGCGCACCCAGAAAAAGACCAGCGACTACACGGCGATCCTGCTCGTGGGGCTGCATCTCGATCGCAACTACTACCTGCTCGACGCGGTGTATGACCGGCTCAAACTCAAGGCGCGGCACGAGGCAATCATCGCCATGCACCGCAAGTGGCGGCCGATCGCGACGGGCTTCAAGAAAAACGGCTTCGAGCAGGAGCTCGAATACCTCGAGGAAGTGCAGAACAACGAGAACTACCGGTTCAAGGTTGTGCCGCTCCCTGACGACGGTAAGAAGGAACCACGCATCGAACGGCTTGCGCCTGATTTCGAGGCGTCGCGCTGGTGGTTCCCACAGACCATGTGGAAAACCGGTACCGACGGCGTGGCGCGCGACCTGATTGCGCAGTTTGTCGACGAGGAATTCCTGCCGTTTCCGGCGGGCCGTCATGACGACTTTTTCGATGGGCTGTCGGCCATCAAGGATATTGACCCGAAGTGGCCGGCGCCCAGCGCGCGGCGCAGTCGTAACAACCAGGAGTTTCTGATCGTATGAGCGCAGTTTCCCTGATCGGCCTGAAGACCCAGCAGAGCGATGCTATTCCGCCGCCGGGCATGCGCTTTCAGGAGACCCGCGAGGAACAGCAGCAGTCACCCGTGAGCGACCTTGCGGAGCACGTACGGGAGTGCTTCAACGTCAATAAGCAGCACCGAATCGCGAGCGGCATCGAGCAGGTGATGCTTCAATGCACGCGGCAGCGAAATGGTGAATACGATCCCGACGATATTCCGAAGCTGGGCGGGATCGATATTTACATGAACATCACCGGCCTGAAGTGCCGGGCCGCTGAATCGTGGCTGAAGGACGTCCTGGTGAATGCGGCGGATCAACCCTGGACGATCCAGCCGACGCCGATTCCCGACCTGCCGGATTCGTTGATGCAGCAGGTTGAGCAGATGGTGATGCGCGAGATCATCGCGCGGGGCTATCCGAGCATGGTGCTCGACCAGCAGCGGGCGAAGGATCTCAAGGCGGTTGCGGTGTCGGAAATGCAGCGCATTGCGGCCGATGCATGCAGCCGCATGTCCGACAAGATCAACGACCAGATGACCGAGGCCGGCTGGAAGGCGGTTTTCGAGCAGTGGCAGTCGGATATCGTGACCTATCCGGGCGGCGTGCTGAAAGGCCCGGTTGTACGCAATCGTGACTCGCTTCAATGGAATGGCTCGAAGCTCGTCGTGGCGACGCAGGCAGTGATGGTGCCGGAGCGGGTTTCGCCGCTCGATTTCTATCCATCTCCGGAAGCCACCAATCCACAGGACGCGAACAACGTCATCGAGCGCATGCGCATGACGAAGGCGAAGCTGTACGACTGTATCGGCCTGCCGAACTTCGACGAGAACGCTATCCGCATGGTGATCGACGAGTTCGACGCAGGCTTTCGCGACTGGCTATCGAGCGATGGCGCGCGTGCGCGCGACGAGAAGCACCAGGGTTCCCTTTGGCATACGAGCGAAACCATCGACGTGCTGGACTTCTGGGGCCGCGTGCAGGGCAAGCTGCTGCGTGAATGGGGCGTCAAGGTCGACGACCTCGAGGCCCAATACGAATGCAACGTATGGCTCGTCGGCACTTACGCGATTCGCGCGCTGCTCAATCCTGACCCGCTGGGGCGCCGTCCGTACCACGTGACGAGCTTCAACAAGAAGCCGGGCCAGTTCTGGGGCGAGGGTGTGCCGCAGCTGATTCGCGACGTCCAGCGCACGGCCAACGGCGCGGCGCGCAGCATGGTCAAGAACATGGCGCACGCGGCGGGGCCGATGGTAGAAATTGATTCCGACAGACTCGACGAGTCGGAGAACGATCCGGAGAAGATCCACGCGTGGAAGGTGTACTTCCTCAAATCGAGCAATAGCGGGAGCGGCCCAGCCGTGCGCTACGTGGTCGCGCCGTATATCGCGGGCGAACTGCAGAACATCTTCAACGAGCAGATGCAACTCGCCGACGATCTGAGCGGCATTCCTGCCTACACGTACGGGAACCAGAACGTCGGCGGCGGCGGCCAGACGATGGGCGGTCTCTCGCTGCTGTACGGCGGCGCGCTCAAGGGCATCAAGAACGTCATCATCAACATGGACCGCGACGGCATAGAGCCGATGATCCAGCAGTTCTGGGCGTTCAACATGCTGTATGACCCCGACCCGACGATCAAGGCGGATGCGAAGGTTGTCGCGAAAGGTGCAGAGGGCATCCTCCAGAAAGAGCAGGCGCAGGCGCGCAGCATTGAAACGCTGCAGACGATCACACCGTACGCCCAGGCGGGGATTATTCCGATGCAGGCGTTGCAGGCACTGCTCAAGCAGTGGCTCAGCGACCAGGGCTTCAACGTGTCCCAATTCATGCCGAACGACGAGCTCGACCAGCAGGTTGCAGCTGCGCTCGGCACGCCACCGCAACAGCAACAGCAACAAGGTGGTGCGCCCGGAGCGCCCACGGCGCCCGGTGCGCAGCCCAGCATGCAGCCTGGCACGCCACCGCCAGCGCTCGACGGGCGCCAGGGCGCCGCGATGCAGGCAATGCAAGGCAGTCAACTCCCGAGCCCCTGACAGGGGCTCTTTTGTTATGAGGGCTTCATGAAACTCGACGGATACGACGTAGACCCAGGCGATTTGGTCTATGACCTCTTCTTCGGCGATGGAATCGTGCGCAATCTCACCGCGGACGGCCGCGCGGTGGTGGCGTTCGGTCCGCGCGCGTTCACATACAACGAGTCGGGCGTGGGTCAGCATGGCAAGCGTTCGCTGTACTGGCACAACCCGATCCTGCTCGTGCCGATGAAAAGCGAAACTCAGTGGGGCCTGCAGCGCGCGCTGAACCAGGCGATCGCGCAGACGCTGCGCCCCGGAGCAAACTGATGGCAAACCAGACTCTTACCGGCCGCCACGGGCGGCGCGCGAGCGCAGACAGTGAGCCGTCGAGCCTGATTTTCGGGCCGCTGAGCGAGAGCAATGTTTCCCACATCGTGCAGGTCGATACCGACCCCTTCGTGGTGCGGGCATACAACCTGACGGAAGGCGACGTTGTGGTTGTCGAGATGGTGGATGGCGACGGAGCCGGTTCGATGTTCGCGCCGTTCTGTCCGTTCGACGGGCAATCGTCATTGACGTACACGCGCAACGTGCTGGTGATCGGCATCCCCGGCCGCTACCGTTTCGTGCTGCAGCGTACGGACGGCGAGGCTGTGCCGCTCGGCATGGCATTCGTGCGCGCGTACCCCGCGCAGATGTCGCACGACTATCTCGTCGCCTACATGCGTTGCAACGGAGGCTAATTCATGGCCCTGACTGCCGGCGGCGCGAGCCGCACCAAGCGCACTGCATTCATGGACGTGACGGCGCTGTTTGGCCCCAACTCGCAGAGCGATGTTTCGCCGACGATCCAGGTGGACGACGAGCCGTGGATTGTTCGCGCGCACGCGCTCGGCGTAGGCGAGAGCGTGAGCGTCGAGATGGTCGATGGTCCGGGCGAGGGCAAATACTTCACGCCGTACATGACGAATGGTCGGGCCGTTGTCATGACGCGCAAGTGCAACCAGATTGCGATTGCGGTCCCGGGTCGCTATCGCTTCATCCTCGACGGTGTACTCGGCGGAGCCTATGTGGTGGGCTTCGCCGCGTCGATGACCCACGAATTTTTACTTGGAGCAATGAGCATGGGCGGCTGCTGTGGTGAATCGCCGACGAGCCTCCCGCCGAGCGGTGCCGCCGGCGGCGATCTCGAAGGAACCTATCCGAACCCGACAATCGACGGGCTCGCTGCGATCAGCAGGATCATGAACGACGAGAATGCAAAGATCCTGTTGACGGCGCTGCTGGCGTCCATGATTCCGGCAATCCCGACAAGCCTGCCGCCGTCTGGCAACGCCAGCGGCGACTTGTCTGGAACGTATCCGGCGCCGAGCATCGACGGCGTTCGGGCTATCCAGCGCATCCTCTCCGATGCACAGGCTGCGCAGTTGCTTAAGCAGTCGTTTCCTTCGGCGCTCCCGCCGAGCGGCGTTGCCAGTGGCGATCTGTCGGGCAGCTATCCGGCACCGACGGTCAACGTCTCGAAGGTGGTGAGCGCTATCACCTCCGACGAAGTGATGCTCTCGGCGCTGGCCACGGGGCTGTGTAGCGCGCTTTCGTGCTGCATCCAGAACGCGGTGCAGGGGGCGGTATCCAATCCGGCCACGATCGCGGCAGTGTTTTCGACATGCGCCGGCTCGCCTCATCAGCCGAGCGCCCAGATCCCGCTTTGCAGCGAAATGAACGCGGCGATCACCGCGGCGATTGGTGGCATCGCGGTCGACAACTTCCTGACCGTCGTGAGCTACGACCCCAACACGCACACGATGACGTTCACCGTCGGCGATGGCTCGCCCGAGTACGTGGTCGACCTGAGTGACCTGGTGCCTATCGTCATAGCGCAGACGTCCGGGCTGACCGGTAACGGCACAGTGGCATCACCGCTGTCGGTGCAGATCAAGGCAGGAGGCGGTCTCGCGCTGGATACGAGCGGCCTTTCGTTCTCGCCGGCCGCGGTGGCGGCACCGAATACCACCACCGATACCACGCTGCCGACAGGAATTATCGGAGACCGCAGTGCGCTGCTCGGCTCGCCGTCCGGCTGGCTCGATATTGGCAACGGCCGCAAACTGCCTTACTGGAGCTGAAGATGACTGTACGCACACCGATTGTTCTCATTGATGGGAACCATGCTCCGCTGTCGAGCGGCGATACACTTTCTGCGAGTTTGATCCAGCTTTCAAGCGACGCGGGCAACAAGCTCGAAATTGGTTCGGATGGCGGACTTAGCGCGTCGATGGATGCCCCCTCGCTGCCCTCTCTGACGATCGAACTCGGACACACCTCGCAGGCGAATGGTGGCCTTGGAATCGATATGGGCACGTATTACCAACTCGATTTCCAGTACGGCGTTACCGTCAAGAACCAGTTCAACTACACGTTGAATGGCGATGGCACGATCAACATTCCAGCTGGCGTGTACCTCGTCGTTGGCACGTTCAACCTGACGAGTCAGGACGCGGATACGTACGATACGCCGCCCCAGATGATTGTCTCGACCGGGCAACGTTACGCGTTTCCAGGGATCTATCAGTACGCTGTACGAAGCTATCCGTCGCCGAAAGTGGGTGCCGCCGCCTCGCCGGTTGGCAATGTGCTTGGCTCGGTCACGATGTCAGGAGCAATGCCACTCTGGTCAAACGATCAGGCGCTGTGGCTCGGATTTTCAAAGGTACTGGGTTCGGCGAATGGCAAACCGCTGCACACCCAGGGTTTTCTCAGCTATCTAAAGATCGGGTGATCTCATGAAAAATCCTGTATCGGTGCCGAAGCCGAAGGTCGTACAGAAGGTCGTCAAGAACACGCCGGCGCGAGCGCCGGCACCGACAGCCAGTTCATCGACCGGCGGCACGCGCGGCATCGCCATGCCGGCGAAATCGTGCAATTGCGGAGGCTCGGGCCTGAAGTGAAAAACCCGACCACAGTGCAATCGCAGGCCATCGAGCACTTGCAGCGCCATGCACAAGCATGGTCCGGCCTGCTCGGCTGGCTGACCGAAAGCCATGCGCGCGCGCTCGAAGAATGCGCACGCGCTGACGATGAGCTTGCCGTGCGGCGCCTGCAGGGGGAAGTGAGAGCCCTGCACGGGTTGATCGGCACGCTCACGCCAAAGAAGTAACGCGGATTCGTCCGCTTCAATCAGTACCGGCCGGCAGGCATGCCCGTCGGTTTTTTTTTCGCCCGCGACCTGGCATTGCCCTCGCGGGCTTTTTCATTGTGACTTCCGCCACTGGCGGCTCACGGAGATATTTCTATGGCACTCCCTCGACATCTGCGGGACAAGTTCAATGGCTCCGATGGCACCCCCATCGCTGAAGCTGCATCTGGCTCGGCTGGCACAAACGCCACTTCCGACCCGGCTGCGCAACAGGCGATGCAGGCTGCTGGCGAGCAGGGCGACGACGCAGGCGCATTTACCGGACTGGATGGTGATGCGCTGCACGACGCGGCACATGTCGACGACGGCGCGACGTCTTCGCAACAGCTGAACGCCAACGCGCAAATCGACGGTGACGCGTCGACCAGCAATGCAGGCGACGAGAACCTTCGTCGAATGGAAGGCCGGTACAAGGCAGAGATCACGCGGCTTCGCGGCTTGCTGCAAAAGGCTGAAGAAGCAGGGCGCGGCACATCGCAGATTACCGACCTGCTGGTGGAGACGCGCCAGGAGCTCGCGGAAGCGCGCCGGCAACTGACCGAGCTCCAGACGGGCGGCGCCTCGTCGGTGCAACCGTCCGGCAAGCAGGGGACGTCGTCAGCCGCTGAGTCTCAACTCCCGGACCTGTCCGACGAAGAGCTCGCGATGTACGGCGACTTTACGCCGGTCGCCGAGAAGCTGATTGCGCGCGCAACTGCACCGCTACTCAAGGAAATCGCGGAGCTGCGTGACGGCAGCCGCGTGATTAACGAGCAGATGGGGCAATCCGCCGAGCAGCTTTTCGTGCGCGACGTCGCTGCGCGAGTTCCGCAGATGCAGTCGATCAGCAAGAGCCAGGAGTGGCAGGACTTCCTGCAACAGCCGATCCCGTTGACGTCGCTGAAGATCCAGGACGCTCTCATGGAAGCTCATCAGGGGCGGAACCTCGCCGGCGTCGTGGCGATTTTCAACGCGTTCGGCAAGACACAAGGGGCGTCGCAGCACCAGCAGGCCGACGCTTCGACCCAGTCCGCAGCAAATGGCGCGACTGGCGCTTCGTCATCCACTGACGCGAACGGGCTGGGTCAATTCGCAACACCGGCACGAACTTCATCGAATGGCACGGCTCGGCCCGCCGCCAAATTCAAGGAAAGCGACTACCGCAAGCGCATGGAAGACATGCGCATGCAGCGCATTACCAAGGCGGAATTCATGAAGTTCGAACAAGAGTTTCAGGAGGCTCGGGCCCGGGGCCTCGTTTCGAACACGTAGGAGTTAAAGCATGAAATCTTCCGCAGGCTACTCGCAATATGCGGACGTCCTGATTACGCCGCAATTCGGCGATCGCCTGATCGCTCGCGGCTACTGCGCGTTTGTCGCTGGTGATGTGACGAACACGGATTACACGGGCGACCTCAACAAGGGCGGCGACCAGATCACGTATTTCATCGAGCCGGAAGTCGAGATCAACGAGTACCAGAAGAACGCGGTGTTGGAGCCGCAGGAACTCGAAGCAGAATCGGTGACGATGGTCATCGATCGCGCGAAATACTACAACGTCAAGCTCGACCGCATCGACGAAAAGCAGATCACGTTCATCGACAAGTGGGTCGAGTCGTTCCTCGGGCGCGCGGAATACAACATGCGGCGCTTGCTCGATCCCGAAGTGCTGATGCGCATGGCGTTCGAAACGGCGCCGACGAACAAGGGCATGAACGCCGGCAAGGAATCGGAAAGTCAGGAACTCGGCGAGATCGGTAACCCGGTGCCGATCACTGCGGCGAACGTCGTCGAGGTGCTGACACGACTCGACGTTGTGCTGCGCGAAGCGTGTCGCTGGGAGGACGGCCAGATGTTTGTCGTGCTGCCCAACGTCTCGCGCAATGCACTGATGTCCTCGGACCTGAAGGCTGCATACCTGACCGGTATGTCGCAGTCCCCGATGCTGAACGGGAAATTCCCGGTCATCATCATGGGCTTCGAGATGTACTTTTCCGACCAGGTGCCGAAGGTGCCGGACGTTGCCACGGGCAAGCTGGCTTACTGGATCGTCGCCGGCAACAAGAAAGCGACGGGCTTCGCGCAGCAGCTCGAAGACCACGAGATCGTCAGCATGGAAAAGAGCTTCGGGAAGTTCTACCGCGGTCTCTGGGTCTACGGTCACAAACCCTTCCTGCGTGACGCGCTCGCCGCGCTCTACTGCACCTTCTAACCAGATTCGGCGCTCCGCGAGGGGCGCCGATCGCGCAATCCGGAGATACCCAACATGACGTATCACGCACTCCACCACGGCGGCAACATTGTCCGCAATCCTAACCAGGAGATGTACCCGGCCGCGATTCCCGCCGCGACCGATCATATCCAGCAGGCCGCCCACAAGTCGCCATGCGTATTCTCGAATACGCGGCTGTTCGACTTCAGCCAGAAAGACGGTCGCCGACAGGCCGGCCTGCAACAGTACCTCGAACGCGTCAATGCACAGGGCACGCCCATTCAGGCTGGCGACGTAATCGGCGCGTGCGTCGTGCCGGCTTTCTCGTTGCTGCTCGGCTTCAGCTGGCGTGTCGAGAATCCTGCGGATGGCGTTGGCTTTATGGCAGCAACGCATTTCGCTGGCACCGATCTGGGCTACTTCATGGCGAATGCCGAGGACTCGGATTGCAAACTGCTCGATCAGCCGGTGTGGCTGAAAGATAACGAAATCATCGACCTGACCATCGCGGCCTGGCCGGCGAAGACGCCGGATGATCTGCGGTTCTGGGTGTCGCCGATCATCATCGTTCCGAAGGTCGGCAACTGACCGCAGCGCCTTCGCGCCTTATCGACGCATGGCGGCCGCACGGGAGATCCGCGCGGCCTTTCTTTTTCAAGCAGGAGGACACAATGCCGAAGCAATTTGCCTATCGAGACGCGCATGGGACCATCTACCCGGCGCACAGTGCGCTCGCATTTCAGCCGGAGCTCGTGCCCGGCCAGTACGACACGGACACGAAGCAGTTCACGCCCACCGGCAACCCGCAGCGGCAAACGGGTACGATCATCACGGATGCAAGCGCGAATCCGGGCAGGCAGCAACTGCTGTCCGGCCTGGGCGAAGATCGTGGCGCACACACGGCGCCGCTCGGTGCGGGCGTCGCATTCACGCTACCCGCCGATGATGACTCGGAAGTGCGGGCAGAACTGGCCGAAGCAAACGCGAAGCTCGCAGACCTTGAAGCACAGTTGTCCGAATCACAGCAGCGTGTCGCGGTACTCGAGGCACAGAATGCGGTGCTGAACGATCAACTCGCAGCCATCGACGCAGCCAAGCAAGGCGCGGGAGAGATGGACAAGGTCGGTGGGGCTTCTCCTGACCAGTCGCTGCCGTCCGTCAGCGACGGCGCAGCAGGCTCGGCGCCGAAGGCCGAGGAACCGAGCACCGAGCCGGAGTCCGCGACCGCGAAGCGTGCGGTGCGTAAGGCGACGACGTGAGCATGATCGCGGGCGCGATCGCGCTCGAGGTCGCCAAGCTGCTCAGCGACGCGGAGCCGGGGCACAAGTTCACGCGCTGGACCAAGGCCGAGCTGATCGAATATGCGAACGACGCGGCGCTTCAAATCACGCAGTTGCGCGCGCTGGAGTTTTCGCAACCGCACAAGCTCGAGCTCGTTGCGGGCGCGCGGCAGACATTGCCCGCCGGCGGGATTTTTTTCTCGCGCGTCGCGGGCACTTATGACGCTTACGGCCGCGTCGTCGGCCAGCCTTCGGCAACCGACAGCGCTGCAACGCGCATTGCAGCCAACTGGTTTGAGCCGATTGTCTGCCGCACGCCAACGCGCGATTACATCGTGCGCTCCTATTCGCTCGATCCGGACGACCAGGGCGCGTTCTATGTCGATCCGCCGGTTCCGCCGGGCGCAAAGGTGGAGGCGCTAGTCGTCTACACCGCGGAGCCGGAAGCGGCCGGCAAGGACGGGGCGCTCGGCGTACCCGGTGTCTATCACAACGCCGTTATCGAGTGGATGCTTTACCGCGCCTACAGCAAGGACACGGAGAGCGCCACCGACGCGACGCGCGCGAGCGAGCACCTGAAGCTATTCACGGACCTGATGGGCGCCGCAGAGCAGGTGTACGAACGCTACTTGAAGCAGGTGACGAGCAATGCAGCTTCCCATTGAGCGGGTGCCTCTCACGCAGTTCATGCCGTTCGTCATGGCGGCGGCCCAAGGTCTGCCGGAGACGATGGCTCAGGCGTACGTGCGTCAGGCGTGCATCGACTTCGCGACGCGCAGCAGTATCCTTCGCCGCCGGATCGTCATCAGTCTGCAGCCGCGCGTACGCGCATATCCGATCTGGCCGCACGAAAGCGAGCAGGTTGTGCGTGTGAACGAAGTTGATGTCAACGGCACGCCGTATCGCGCGCGCCGCGGCGGTGTCGCGTTCCATCACTTCGGTACGCGGTTCACTGTCGAGGACGGCATGCTTGTGCTCTCGCGAGAGCCGTCGCACGAGCGGCCCGGCGCCGTGCATGTGCGCATGTGCATCGCGCCGTCGCGCGACGCGTGCGAGGTCGACGCGCTGCTGCATGACGACTGGCAGCAGTCGATTGAGGATGGCGCGCTCGCGCGCATCTATCAGCTGCCGGGCTATCAGTTCACGTCGCTGCAACTCGCTCAGGTGCGCGGGCGAAGTTTCGATGAGGGCGTGGCGCGCGCGCGTATCCGCGCACTTCGCAGCGACACGAGCGCGTCGCTTGATGCGATCGCGCCGCCGATCGTGTGAGGACAGCATGCGACGACCATCTGTCATCCGACTGGACCGGTGGGTCCAGCGCACGGCGTTCGTCATCGAGCCGCCTGCCGCATGCGTGCTGTCTCCCGATTGCGTGGTGCTTGAGGTGTGGCGCGCGGGCACGCACGAGAAGCCGGCGCGATTGCGCGCGCTGGAGATTGATGACGACCAGCGCGCGGTGTTTGAGTGGGACCGGCGCATTCGCTGCATGGCGCCCGGCATGTACGTGTTTCGCATCGAAGTGGCGGGCATGCGCTGCGGCGAGCTGCTGGCGCAGTTCTCGGACGACGTTGCCGTGACGGGCCATGAGCATATCGAGCGCAGCGATTGCGGTCCGCTCGACGCGACTCAGCCCGGCTGCGGAGCGCGCGGCGTGGGGTGTGACTGCGGGCCGGTACCAGTGATTTACGTGCCGGCGTACAACGTACCAAGGGGGTGTTGATGTTGATTCCGATGGTTGGCTTCCAGACGCGCCTGAGTCGTCGTCTTGCGTCCGATGAGCTGATCCTGCCGCTCGCGGCCACCGACGTCGCGCGCATCGCGGCGGCGCTCGCCGGCGATGGCGCATACACGCGCCTCTGGGTAGGCGAGGCGCACCAGCATGAAGTCGTCCGGGTGACGGGCATTCTCGACGGCGCCGTCGCGATCGAGCGCAGCGACGAGGGAACATGCGCGCGCGGCGCCGCGCCGGGCACGTGTGTCTCGTTCGTGTGGACGCCGCAGAATCTTGTCGACTTCATTCAGCAGGGGCTCGGCGGCGCGCAGGCGGCGGTATGCGAAATCGTCGCCGGCTCCGATCGCGTGACGGTCACAGCGGACGGTTGCAGCAGGACCGTTGACCGGCCGGCATGCGAACCAGGTACGGTGTGGCGCGCTGGCGGGTACGAGTTCAGCCAGGGCGAAGGTGGCTGCATTTCGAAGAAGGCACTCGCAGCAGCGATGCCCGACGGCGACTACCGGAACGCGACCGTCTCCGTGCGTAATGGCTACGTGACAGCCGTTACGAGCGGCACGAACATCGTCTACACAGGCGGAGGCTGCTGCGATAGCGGCAGTGAGGCTGTTGTTGAAGGCCCGCAAGGGCCGCAAGGCCCACAGGGTGACCCCGGACCAGCAGGTCCGACCGGGCCGGAAGGCCCTGCCGGGCCAGAAGGCCCAAGCGGGCCAGAAGGTCCAGCGGGACCGACCGGTGCTGCCGGCGCTACGCTGGTTTCCGGCGCTGGCGCGCCGGCGCTCGACACGGGTGCCGTGGGTGACTTCTATCTCGACACGACGAATGGCGTGCTCTACGGGCCGAAAACGAATGCCGGCTGGGGTGCGGGGCTGTCGCTCGTTGGCCCCCAGGGACCGCAGGGTCCGGCGGGGCCGACTGGTGAGACGGGCGCGCCGGGCGCGGACGGCAAGTCTGCAAACTGGAGTCTGATCCAGGACAGCAGCACGACATATATCGTCGGGCCGGTCGGCGAAAGCGTGTCGGTGCAGACGGCGACCGGCACGCAAGTGTTTCCTGCACAGGCGATTCCAGCGAGCGGCAGGCTCGTGCTTACCTATCCCGTGGGTGCAGTGTCGACCGCGGTGTTCCTGCTGTCCGGCGCCCTGTTCGTCGGCACCGGCACGATGATGTTCTGATATGCCCGCGATCAAGATTGCCCGCTTCGGTGGCGTGGTGCCGCGCTATGACGCCACGCTGCTGAAAGAGAACATGGCGGCCGATGCCGCAGACTGCAAGCTCTGGCACGGGATCATCGAACCGTTCCGTCGTCCGCTCGTAGTGGAAGACGCGGGGCGCTACGTGCGCACAATGCACCGGTTCGGCTGCTGCTGGCTCACGTGGTCTGATCCGTGCATCGACGTGGCCGAGTGGTTACCGACGTGCGAGCGCGTCTACGTCACGGGCGCGAGCGAGTATCCGCTCGTCGCGGCAATGCCCGACGACGGTTGCACGATGGACTGGCGGCGCGTGGGCTTGCCGCTACCGGATACAGCGCCGGTCGCGACTGCGCTCGATGCCGGGCCGACTACCAACGAGGCGGCGACGACCGAGCCGGGTTACGCCCTGAGCAGCAGGGTCTATCTCTACACCTACGTCGACAGTTTCGGGCAGGAGGGTGCACCGTCCTGGACGAGCAACACGCTGCTCGACGTCTATGAAGGCGGTGTAGTGCAGGTCGACATTCCGGCCCCGCCGGACGGGTGGGACATTGCTGGCATCCGGCTCTACCGGTTGGCAGAAGGGTTCAACGATGGCACGAAGCCGGCGGCGCAGACGCCGACGGCATGGCTGTTCGTGGCCGACCTCGATCCGGTCGCGCAGAGCTACACCGACGCGGCGATGACCGACGCGCTCGGCGAGGCGCTGGTGTCGATGCAGTACACGCCGCCGCCGTTCGGGCTGGAGAACATCACGCAACTGGAGAACGGCGTGCTCGCCGGCTCGGTGGGGAATCAGGTCTGGTTCTGTGAGCCATACCAGCCGCAGGCGTGGCCGATCGACTACATGCTCGCGCTCGACGACAAGGTGCGCGCGATGAAGTGGCAGGGCGGCGTGCTGTACGCGCTGACCGACGGCCATCCCTACGCGATTTCTGAGGACTGTCCGGACGGCCAGTGTTGCCGGAAGGTCTACCGCTTTCCGAAGCCCGCGCCGATCGTCTCGCGCAAGAGCGCGGTACAGGTGGGCGCCGGCGTGACATACGCGAGCAGCACCGGCCTCATGATGCTCGCCGGGAACCGCATGAGCCTGATGACGGGTCCGTGGTGGTCGACGGATGACTGGCGCGCGCTCGTGCCGGGCACGATGATCGGCGCAACTGTCGAGGGGCAATACATTGGCGTGACGTGCGCCGGCGCGTTCCTGTTCGACATGCGCGAGAGCGGAGACAACGACGGTATCCCCGACAACGATCTCATGCCGTTGACGCTGACGCCCAACGCGCTGCACACGGCGCGAGACGGGAAGCTGTATCTCGCCTTCGGGAATTTCATTCACGAATGGGACGCGGGCGCCGAATTCATGCCGTTCCGCTGGCGCAGCAAGACCACGTCTGCGCCGGGACAGATGGGCTTCGCCGCGGCGAAGGTGACGCTCGCCGAATACCCGCCCGGCCGGATTGCCGTCGACGGCGTGAACTTCCGGTTTTTCGCCGACGAGCGAGCGGTGTTCCGGCGCGACGTCAAGCGGACGCAACCGTTCCGGCTTCCATCGAATCATCGCAAGCTGGATTTCGCGGTCGAGGTGTGCGGCACGGATGCGGTGCGCGAGATCAAGTTTGCGACGAGCATGCGCGAGCTGTCGGGCGGCGCGGGCACGGGTTCGTCCTCTGCGGGCGCTGACGCGTTCTTGCGCTCGCTGAGCGCTGATAACCCGTGACGTTCGACGTTTGAGACACCCAGGACTTTTGATACATCGGCCCCGCACTTGCGGGGCTTTTTCATTTCAGGACCACCATGAGCATGAAAATTTTCTCGCAGCGTGAACTATCGTTTGCACACCTCGAAGCCGTCCTGAAGATTCTGCCGGATGCCATCGCCGAGATCGGTGGCGGTAAGTGCAATCCGATGATGGTCGCGCAAGGTATCTCGTCGGTCGCGTCGGGAAGCGATCAGCGGTTCTTCGCCACGCTCGTGATCGACGGTGCGGTCGCCGGGTTCGCGGCGGGGCACATGGAATTGGACGTGTTCCTCGCGCAGCGCGTCGCGCGCGAAGTGTTCGCCTACCTGCGCCCGCCGGCGCGCAACAGCGCGAACCGTGCGGCGCTGCTCGAAGCGTTCGAGGCATGGGCAACGGCACAGAACGCGGAACGTATCGAATGCCTTGCTGACGCGAACGACGCCGGCGACAGCTTCGCGGCCGTCGCCGGCGCGCGCGGCTACAAGCGCGCGCAGATGGTGCTGCGCAAAGCCCGATAAAAGGAGCGCGAAGTGGCTGACTCAGTTGCCGTCGCGAATTGGGGAGGACTCGCCAGCCCACTCCAATCCGGTTATTTCGGCGCGCTCAATCAGGTCTGGATGAACCAGCAGGCCAACGCCGACACGTGGGCGTCGCAAGCGGTGGCGAATGACAACGCCAACCGTGCGCAGCATCAGAAGGACGTCGAAGCGTGGACGGCGTGGCAGACAGACTGGCTCGAGGCATGGGTCGTCGCTCAAGCCGCGTACGCAGCCGCCCAGGTGCTGCTCGCGAACAACGCGCTCGACGCGGCGAAGGATGCGGCCGAAAAGCAGTATGACCTTGCGGACCGGCAGCTCGTCATTGCTGAAGCGGAATATGCGCGCTTCACGGCGCACTTCGCACCATGCGAGGACGCGACGATCGACGCCGAGTGTGCGCGGCCTGAGTACACCGAACCGATCGAGGACGAGGCGAATCGCGCGGTCGTCGAAGTGCGCATGCAATTCGCGAATGCCGCGCAGCAGGCACAGCGGCGGCGCAATCGATATTGCATCGGCGCGACGGTCGCGACCGACCGGACGCTTGCCGTCGAGCAGGCGCGCGCTGTTGGCGAGCGCAAGGAACAGACGCGCCGCTATCTGGAGAACCGGCAGTTCGATCGGCAGCAGGTCTATTTCAATCGCAAGCTTCAGATGTTCAACATCGGTCGCGGCATGCCGGCGGACGCGATTCAGGGCATTGGCAACGCGGCGGGCATCATGCAACGCGGTACGGATCTAGAGCTTGCTGCACGTAATCAGTACTACGGCTCGATTCTTTCAGGCCTCGGCGGCGTCATGGGCGCTGGTATTTCGGCATTCATGGGACCGTCACCAGTCGGGAGCACTCAAGGCTCACAGAGCGGCGCGAGCATTGGCGGCTTCAACACGTTCTCGAGCGTGACGAATTTCGGAAGCGGCGGCATATCCAGCGGTGGCATGGGCGCCGGAACGCTATGGGATGCTAATTCGCTTGGCCCGTCGTCCACCTTCGCATAAAGGCAAATAGCTATGAGTTATTACGGAATCTCGGACTTCACGGGTGGCTTCAGCCGGAATCGCGATAGCGATCTGATGTCCGGCATGAACGCGGCCGACCAGATGAGCAAGTCGTTCATGGACGCCTATCAGGTTCCGCAGCAGATGCTCGCATCGGACGCGGGCGCGCTCGGTAACTCGATCAAGTACGACACGCTGAATCAGGGCTACGACGATATGGTGCAGACGGGCACCAACACGGCGGGCGCGACGGCACTGAACAGCGGCATCAACCTGCACAAGCTCGATGCGGACAATCAGATACAGGGGCTACGCGCACAGGCTGCGCAAGCCGGGTTCACGAATCCGGTCGATGTCGCCAACTACATCACGAACAATCTCGACCCTGCAAAGGTGGCCGCGAACCCGTTGCTCAAGAACGCTGCGACGGACTACGCACGTATTGCAGGATTACAGCAGGGCAATCTTGGCGCAGCGCTCGGCGGCTCCCTTGGGAGCACCCTGACCACGAGCGGCTTGCAGGCCGCTGGATATAACGGACTGCAGGCCCAACAGGATGCCAACGGCAACACGTTCTATACAGATGCGTCCGGGAATCGATCACTGCCTTTCTCTCGCGGAGGCATGCTGCCCGCGACCGCGGCGTTCAGTGGGAACGTCGATCCGGCCGCGCAATATGGGATACACCTCGAGGACATGGCAGCGCAAAGCGCACGGGCTAACGCGCAGCTCGAGCAGCGCGATCAATATAACAATCTGCGTTACGGGCCCGGTGCAAACGGTGGCGCGGGAAATACGCGTGTGTTGCAGGCGCAGTTGACGTCGTTGCAGCGTCTCTACACATCGCAGAAGGGCAACCCGGTTGAGCAATCGAAGACGCTTCAGCGAATCAATCAGGTGCTCGCGCAGATGGGTGGCGGTGACGTGCAGGGCGGCATGTCTGGCGCCAATGCAGGCACGCCAGGTATGAATGCAATCTCAGGCGGCGCGCCTTCTGTGGGTACGGCACCGATTCCAGGCATGGCGAGCAACCCGTTCATCCCGTCGGCGTCGGATGCGCCCGCGAGCACTCAGGCGCCGTATCTTTCCAGTGCGCCACCAGCGCCCGCCGCGCCATCTGCGCCAGCAGCACCGGCTGTGCCGCGTGCAGCACAACCGGCACCGGTTGCCCCCGCGAGTGCGCCTGATCCGCAGGCGACATTCAATGCCGCGACCGCCGACGTCGCGCGGCTCTCCGATGCAATCAGGCAACTCGACGCGAGTGCGGGCCCGATGACGGTCTATGGTCCGACGAACGCGCCGCCGGGCTACGGTGCTGCGCGCGAAGAAATGGTGCGCCGCCTCGCGCTCGCGCAATCGCGTTTGGGCGATGCACACGCAGCGCTGAACGCGTCGCAAGCACATGCGCGTGCGCAGAGTCAGCAGGCCGCACAGCAAGCGGCCACGGCGTCGCAGCAAGCCGCGGTGCAGCAGCTGCTCGCGAAGTACGGAGCCAACTGATGAGCGGCGACCAGCAGGCGCAGTTCGTCGCCACGTACATGCCGCTCGCGCAGCGCGTCGGCGCAAAGCTCGGTGTCGCTCCCAATGCGATCCTCTCCCAGCTCGCGCTCGAAACCGGGTGGGGCAAAAGCGTGATTCCGGGAACGAACAACCTCGGAAACATCAAGGCGTCCGACGGGCGCGGCGTCGCCGCGCGCGACAACCAGACGGGCGCCGTTGATGCGTATCGTGCATATGGCTCGCCCGATGCTTTTGCGGACGACTATGCGAGCCTCATCGCGCGCAAGTATCCCGCCGCGGTGGACAGCGGCAATGACATCGGCCGCTTCGCTTCGGCGCTGAAACAGGGCGGCTATGCGCAAGATCCGAACTACGTAAGCAAGCTCGCCAACGTGTACGGGACCATCACGGGCGCGCCGTCCTCACCTGACTCGCGCGCAGCGCAGCAGCCATTCGACGAAAGCGCGGCCGCGCTCTATGGCATCTCACCAGACGCGGCAGGCATCGGCGCCGCCCCGGCGCTGAAGCTGTCGATGTCGCCTGGTCCGATTTCGAAACCGCTTCTCGATCAGCAGGCGATCGCATACGGCGCAACGTCGCAAGCCACGAACACACAGCAATCCACGGTCCCCGATTGGGGATCGTGGGTCGACAACTACGTTAAAAGCATCGTCCGCAATGCCTGAAATCCAGACTCCCTATCTTCCCGCTGAAGAAGATACCGAAGGGCGCTTGCGCGCGCTCGGTGTGCTCTCTCCATACACTCCGGCCGCCGCCGCGGCCTATGGCCTGCCTGACAACGCTGCGCCGGCGCCGGCACCCACTCCCGCCGCCGCGCAACCGGTCGGCCCGGCCGCGCCAAGCTGGAGCGCGTACAAGGCGGCGAACAATTTCGATAGCCCGCAAATGGACTATCTGGGTAAGCAGCAAATCTGGGATTCGTACCGGAACAACATAATTGGCGACATTGCGTCTGCCAATCGCGAAGATCCGGGCACGCTGCGCGATTATTTCGACCAGACCTACGCGGCCGACAAGCCGAAGGCTCCAACGCGTTCAGCGCTCGACGCCGTGACCGATACGCTCGGCGCGGCGGCCGGTGGCGCTGCGGGCTCGCTTAAGAGTGTCGTCGACCTGTTCGCGCCGGGTTCTGCTGCCTCGACTTGGCTCGGCGACGAACAGAAGTACTACGGCAACAATGCATCGCCGGTTGTGCAGGACGAGCAAAAGCGCGTCGCGCGCGAAGTGGCCGAGGACGAGGCGAAGGGCGGCAGCGGTATCGGGCCGTCGATTGCCGGCATGGTGCGAAGCCCACTGCAGACCGCCGCGGAATTTGCGGGCGGCGTGGCGCCCGCGCTTGCGGCCGGCGCGCTGACGGGCGGCAGTGGCCTGCTCGCTGAAGCGCCCGCCGCCGTGGCGCGCGCCGCGCAATTCGTGGGGCCTGCCGTCATGGCGGCGCAAGGCGGCGGCCAGGTGCGCGGCGCGGTCTATGACAAGTTGCAGTCAACGCCCGATGCAGCGCTTCTGTCGTCGAGTCCGGCATACGCGCGACTTCGGCAGGCGGGCATGAGCGAACCTGACGCCAAGGCCGAGCTCGCGAGCGTCGCGCGCAACTGGCCCGAGATCGGCAGCGCGGCACTCCTGAATGCCGTGACCGCGCGTATCGCGCCGGTCGAGCGTCGTCTCGCCGGTTTGCCGGGGGCGCTCTCGCGCCCGGCGGCGGCGGGTGTCGAAGCTGCGACGAACGCTGCACAGGGCGGCGGCACGCAGCTCGCCACGAACGTCGCGCTGCAGGGCGTCGACCCGACGCAGCAATTGTCGCAAGGCGTCGGGCAAGCGACGGCGGCAGGCGCGGTATTGGGTGGCCTCGCGGGTGCCGCGTTCGGCGCGCATGCGCCGAACGCGGCAGACGAGGCCGCATCTGCCAGCGCGCCGCAGACGACGGCCGCCGATGCGGCCATCCCGCCGAATAGCGTGGCCGTGCGTCCTGACGCGAACTTGACCGCAGACGGTCGAGCGACGGTCGCAGACGCGCAATACAACGTCATGCCCGATGACATCACGGCGGTACTCGACACGTTGCCGAAAGTCGTGAAGCGCGATTACGTGGCGAACCATCTGGCATCGGATCTACGCAACGGCACGCTTGAGCAAACCGCGCAGCAGCAGAATTCGTTGGGCCGCGCTGCGCAGGCGCTACTTGATCGCATCAGCGTGCGCGCATTGCCCGCACCTCCTCTCCGGCTGAGTGGTCCTGCGCGACCCGGCGATGCGGCGGCGGCCGCTGGCACGCCGACGCCCACAGGCCTGTCCGTTGAAGGCTCGGCGTACAACGCGACCTCCGATGACATCACCGCGGCGCTGAGTTCGCTGCCGAAGATGTACAACCGCCAGTGGGCGACTGACTATCTGACGTCCGCACTGCGTAACGGCTCGCTCGAAGACGCAGCACGCCAGCAGAATTCGATCGGCCGTGCGGCGCAAACGCTGCTTGCGCGCGTGCAGGAGCGCTCGGCCCCGCGCCAACTTGGCGCTCCGGAAACTCGTGCTGCGCTGCCGTCGCCGGACATGCCCGACGTGGGCGGCGACACCCTGGTCGACGCGTCAGGCGCCGCGCGCGCGCCGACCTATCAGGAGTCGGCAGACGCGCGCGCGGCACGCCAGAACGCGCTGGATTCCGGCCTTACGCCCGACGTGCGTGCTGCGCAGGATGCGCGCGCGCGCCCGGGTGACGGCGCGATGCCGGACGACGATACAGCCACGCAATCCGCAGCCGGAAGCGCCGCCGCAGAGACTGCCGCGCCGACGAGCGACAACTCGCCGCCGATGGTGTTGCAGAACCGCGATCGGCAAACGGCGGGCGCGATCGCGCAGATGAACGCGATCGCTGCCGATCCCGACCCGGGCCGTCTCTCGTTCTCGCGCGACTTTGCGAATGGCGCGCCGGTCGTCGAAGCGAACCCGGACGCTCCGATCCCAGCCGCGCAGTTGGGGCGCGAGGACTACAGCGTGACGGCGGACGGCCGCCGCGTGCCCGTGCAATACGCGGTCGTCGACGCCGACACGCTGCTGACGTCGAACAACGCAGACGGCACGCCGAACACGAGCTATGCACAGGGCGAGCCTGACCGGCTGCGGGCGATCGCTGGCAATGGTCGCGTCGCGGGGTTGCAAGCCGCATACGAGCGGGGCACGGCTGGCAGCTATCGATCGGGCATCGGCGCCGACTCTGCGCTCACGGGTGTCGCGCCTGGTGTGATAGCGAAGATGCGCAACCCTGTCCTTGTGCGCGTGATGCCGCGCGAGGCTGTCACGCACGATATTGGCGATGTGTCGAACACGACAGGGACCGCGGCACTCTCGCCAGTCGAGCAGGCAGCGAACGACGCGCAGCGCGTCAATCTGGAGGCGATGGACTTCAGCGACGCCGGCGAGCCGACGCCGCAGACCGTGCGCCAGTTCGTGCAGGCGATGCCTGTCGGCGAGCGCGTGGGCATGCTCAATCCTGACGGCTCACCCACGCGTCAGGCAGTCGACCGGCTGATGTCAGCGACGTTCCACAAGGCGTATGGTGACCCCGAGCTCGTGCGGCTGTACGCACAGGCGACGGACCCGGAGGCGCGCACGGTGCTCGGCGGCATGGCGAGCGCAGCGGGCTCAATGGCGCGTCTTGAGGGAGCGGGCGATCTGGACGTTCGCCCGCTCGTCACGGACGCGGCACGATTGGCCGTGAACGCGCGCCGCTCCGGCGCGAAGTTGCAGGATCTCGCACGCCAGGGCGACATCGCGATGTCGCCGGATGCCCGCGTATTCGTGCGCCTGTTCGCGGACAATGCGCGTTCAGGAAAGCGTATTGGCGAGGCACTGCAACGTGTGGCAGACTTCGCGCACGACGAAGCGACGAAGCCGACCGAGGACATGTTCGGCACCGTCGAGCGCGCGAACCGCGCGCAAGTACTGGAGAACGTTGATGACACCACAAGGCCGCAAAATCTGGGCGTCGCCGTCGGGCGTGAGCCTGCTCAACAAGATCGTGTTCGACAAGACGCTGGCGCCGCGCGATCGGCAGACGGTCGACCTGTTGAAGAAGGCAGGGCCGCCGGACCGCGCGAAGTTGCAACTGGTGGCGGGCAAAGGAACGAGGTAGAAGGCCGCGACAGCGAGCCGCTGCTCGGGAGCCAGACGCCGGATGAACTTCGGGCGCGTGACGAGCAGCAGCGCGCCCACGCGGCAGACCGGGCGCGAACGCAAAGGCAGGCAGAGGAGCGGGCGCAAGCCGACGATGAGGCGAAGGACTTCCGTCTTACCGGCAGCGATCGCGCAGCGGATGTCGCGGCGGCGCATGGGCAAGGTGATCTGCTCGAAGCAGGGGCCGAACAGCACGATCGAAACGGACATGTAGAGCGACGCCCCAAACTGTCCGGCACTGATCGGATCGACTATCCGGTTGGCCGGGGTAGCGAGGCGATAGTTAAGGCTAAGCGGGACGTCGTGGATTACATGAACGGGGACATTACCCGTTCGGAGCTACTTGCCGAACTCAATAAATCCGGTTTGCAAGAGGGCGAGTTGGCGATGGTTGCGCATCGTCTCGGCGACGACTCCCTGATGTCCGGTGAAGTCGACAGGCTCGTTAAAGGACAGTGGCGGCCCGATAATCAATCTCGATTTGATCGAACAGGAGAATCAGGTGACCGAAGTACCGCAGTGGATCTGGAACGAGATCGCACGCGACGAGCAACTGGCGACGCCGTGGGCGCGCAAAATGTTCGCGGCGACGCCGGACGAAGTGACGAAGGAACTGGACCAGCAGGCAGCAGCGCTGCGGGCGAGGGGCGTGCCCAACAAGGTGATCGGGGCGTATCAGACGGTTCTTCCGCTGTGGCTGGAGCGGCACGCGATCAACGAGTACGTGAGCCACGCAAACGATCCGCAGTTGCGGGCGATGCTGCCGGAGCTGACCGAAGTGAGCGAAGCGGTGGATCTGATGACGAAGCAGTACGGGCTGACCGCGGAGAACGCGGGGACGCTGTACGATCTGCTCGAGCAGAAACCGGTGAGCTGACCGAGCGTATTGCGGCACAGGAGAAGGCCGACCGTGATACCAAGGTCAAGGTCGGCGACCTCGCGAACATTCGCGAGACACTTCCGGTCCTCTTGCCGGAACAGCAGGATGACGTTGCAAAAGCGGAGCGGCGGTTCTTCAGGGACGACCAACCCGGCATCCTGTTCACGAACGGAACGGGCACTGGCAAGACATATACGGGCTTGGGAATTGCAAAGCGATTCGACCGTCTAGGTAAGCACAATATTCTCTTTCTCGCGCCCACCGACGCAAAAGTAAAAGACTGGATCGAGGACGGCAAGAATCTCAAGCTCAATATTTCGCAGCTCGAAAGCACGAGTGACGCCGGCAAGGGCCGCGTAGCGACGACGTACGCGAATTTCGGGCAGAACGAAGCGTTGGTGCATCGGAATTGGGATCTGATCGTCGCCGACGAATCGCATTACCTCATGAGCAACGAGGCGGGCGTGTCGACGGACGCGCTTCAGCGACTGCGTGAACTCACGAATCACCCCGATGCGCTGCGCCTGAAAGCGCAATCGTATTTCGCCAAAGAGGCGCGAGAGCTCAAGGCCGCCGAAGATGCGCGGCTCAATGAATTGCAGCGCGCCGGGATGCATCAAGGCGCGGCCGCAGAGCAGATGCGGAAAGAGTTCGAGGACCGCCGCGGCGCACTTAACCAAAAGGTCGAAGCACAATACGACGACATCAAGGACGAGAAGCCTTCGAATGTCGTGTTTCTCTCGGCGACGCCGTTCGCCTATCACAAGACGCTCGACTACGGTAACGGCTACCTTTGGCCGGCGTGGAGGCACGGCAACGGTTATGGCACGAGCGAGCGCGATCAATTCTATTTACAGAACCTTGGCTATCAGTGGCGTTATCACCGCCTCGAATCGCCGTCGGCAGAAGTGAATCAGTCGTACCTCGAACGTGAGCTGCATCGCAAGCTGGTGGAGTCGGGCGCCGTGTCGGGTCGCAAGCTCGAACTTGACCGCGACTACTCGCGTGATTTTGTTGAAATCGAGAGCGGTGCGGGCCGGAAGATCGATGCGGCGCTTAGCGCTATACGCGATCACAAAGGGCCGTACAAGCTACTGGGTGAGTACGTTCACGACCGATTCGACTACCACGCACGCAACCGGCTGCTGGAGAACCTGAAAGCTGACGACGCGGTGGAGCGCGCGAAGAAACACCTTGCGCTCGGCCGCAAGGTGGTCGTGTTTCATGGGTACAAGACGGGCCACACGATCAACCCGTTCGACTTTCCCGAGCGTTTGCCGTCAGATATCGGCACGCACCAAGGCAACGCCCATGAAAAATGGCGTGCCGAGTTGCAGCAATTCCGCAGCGAATTCCCCGACATTGGCCGGATGAACTTCAACCGGCTCGGCAATCCTATCGAGGCTTTCACGAAGGCATTCGGCGACCGGCTCGCGCTCGTGAACGGCGACGTGCCCAAGGGCCAACGCGTTAAGAACATCCGCGAGTTCAACAAGGACGGCGGCAAGAAAGACGTGATTCTCGTCCAGACGAAGGCCGGCAAAGAAGGCATCAGTCTGCACGACACGACCGGCAAGCACCAGCGTGCGCTGATTGCCCTGCCGTTGCCAACGAGTCCCACGGATGCGATCCAGATCGAGGGCCGCATTTACAGAACGGGCAACAAGTCGCACGCGGCTGTCGAATACATGAAGGCGGGGCTGGACTTCGAGCAGCACACGTTCGCGAACACGATCGCGCAGCGCGCGCGCACGGCCGAGAACTTCGCGCTCGGCCACGGCGCCCGCGACCTTGAACGTGCATTCAAGGACGGTTACATCAACAGTTCGGCGTTTGAGCCGCACGAAGGTCAGGGCGTAGGCGGTAAGGAGGCTGACCATTCCGCCGATACGCTTACTCCGTACCAGAAGGCCGAAACGCTGTATTTCGCGAAGCAGAAAGAGCGCGGTCGGCGTGACCAGCGACACGGCAAGGACTGGTACGCCACGCCGGAGCCGGTGGGCCTGAAGATGGTCGAGTGGGCCGGGTTGCGTCCTGGCGAGAAGGCGCTGGAGCCGTCAGCCGGCGACGGCGCGATCGCGCGGTTTTTCCCCGAGCAGACGCAGAACACGTTTATCGAGCCGTCGAACGAGCTGCAATCACGGCTTGCGCTGAACGCGCGCGGCGAGGTCAAGCCGACCACGTTCGAGGAACACCACGTCGTCAACAAGTACGACGGGATCGTGATGAACCCGCCGTTTGGCGTGGGCGGCAAGACGGCTATCGACCATGTGGAAAAGGCCATGATCCATCTGCGCGATGGTGGGCGGATTGTTGCGCTGATTCCAGAAGGTATTTCTGCCGACAAGCGTCTGCAGGCGCTCTTGGAGAGCGACGCAGCGAAGCACGTCTATACCGTGGCCGATGTGTCGCTACCAACGTCGGCATTCGAGCGAGCGGGTACTGGCGTTAAGACGCATATCGTCGTGCTGGAGAAACAGACCAATCCGGAGGCGGCCGCGCGCCTGCACATGCGTACGGTCGATCTGTCCGGCGCGGCCACGCCAAAGGAACTGTTCAAACGCCTCGAACACGTCGAGTTTGCCGAGCGTGCGCCTATGCCCGAATCCGGTAAGCGCGGTGCGGGCGCGGCGCGCTTCTCGCGCGCGGAGAGTGAGAGTGGGCTGACCAGCGACGAGGTGCGTCGCGCGATCGACGCCGATACCTATGGCCACAACGTCGACGTGTACGACACGCTCGCCGATGCGCCCGACTATGTGCGGCGTCAGGCGGAGCGCGAAGGCGCCGACGACGTGGAAGGCTTCTTCGATCCGCGTACGAATCGCGTCGCGCTGATCGCGGGCAATCTGCGCAGCGCCGAGCGCGCGCGCGAGGTCGCGCGGCACGAACTTATCGGCCACTACGGCATCGAGAACATGGTCGGGCGCGAGACGATGAACGAGCTCGCGCGCAAGGTTCTGACTGCCGAGCGCCTCGGAAACAAGGTGTTTCGCGAGATTGGTGCGGAGGTGGACCGGACTCAGCCTGATCTTCCTGACGGGCGCCGCGCTCGCGAGATTATCGCGATGATGGCCGAGCGCAACATGCAGAACAGCGTCGTGCGCCGCGTGCTGGACGGTGTGCGTCAGTTTCTCAGGAAGATCGGGCTGCTGCGGGGTGACACGACGGATGCTGAAATCGCGGGGCTGCTGCGCGAGGCACAAGCGCATCTGAAGGAACAGGGGCGTCCGTCGATCGCGAACCCGGAAGCCACTGCTGCATTCACGCGCCAGGGTGACGGTGGCGCCGAATCGAGTTTCGGTCAGCGCGCGGACCTGTTCGAGCATCCTGATATGCCAGTCACGCGTCTGACCGGCCGCGAGCTGGGCAATCCGAACGGTGGCAAGGCTTTTATGCGCGCACAGGCAATCAAGGCAATTCGCGAGTTCGCAGATGCGCCAGCAGCGGACAGGACGAACGCCGACACTGGTTGGACCTTTACGGTATCAAGGATAAATCGCAGCAAGATTGCCGAAGACCGCGCGGCGCCGGTTACGCAGTTGCAGGCAATCGCAGGGCTTCGCGATCTTGTGCAGCACGCGGTTCTTGCGGAAACCCATACGGATCTAAAACATAGCAATCCGGACGTCAAGGCAATCCACCGACTGTACGCGCCGCTCGAAATTGCAGGCGTGCCATATCGTGCGAAGCTGACGGTGAAAGACTATACGTTGAACGATGGGACGGCGCGGAAGAACTTGCACGCGCTGGAGACGGTGGAGCTTGAGAGGGCCGACGGGGCTCGGAATGGTTCTGACGTGGCAGGCCGCCAATCCCAACCGCCGGATGTCACCGCTGGGAACGTTCCTGACCTCAGTGCCACGCTTAAGGACAGGTCAACCAACCACGGCGACACCATGAGTATAGCCGAACTTTTGCGCGGCGCTGAGCGCGACGGCGACGGCAAGCCGTTCGGGCCGGTCGACGCGTCATTCTCGCGCGCCGGCACGCCGCGGGCTCCGGTTCCCATGGCCGAGCGCGAGCCAACCGTGCTCGAGCGGATGCGCGAAATGTGGCGCAACCCGCAGAGCTCGAAGGATACGGCCCGCGCGCTCCTGTCGGAAGGCTCGCGCGCGGCACAGCCCGAGTGGCTTGAGAACTTCGTGACTGCCGCGTTTGACCATCGCAATCCGGTTGAGCAGGTAATCCGGCGCACTGGCGATACGGCGGCGGGCCGCGCGCTGCGCAACACGATGCGCTCGTTCGAAGCCGCGACACAGGCCACGCTCAACCGCTTCAGCGAACGCAGTGTCGACCCGATGACTCGCGCGTTGAAAGACGCGTGGAAGCAGACCTTTTCGAAACAGGACTGGTACAAGGAGCACGGTTGGCGGCAATTCTTGCAGGACGTTGGGACAATCGGCAACCTCGTTAAGCATGGCCGCGAGCGCAACGCAGAGATCGCGCGCAAGACGGACGGTAATGACCTCGCGGGCTCGGGCGCAACGGATGCCGAGATTGCTGCGTTCGAAAAGCACTTCCGCGAATCAGCGCCAGGCCTGATCGAGTTCTACGAAGGGCTGTATCGCGACCACCTCAAGCCGATGCTCGAGTACGCGGACCAGACACGTAGAGAGGCGGGTCTGCTCACACCGGAGATGGAAGCGGCGCGCCCGAAATATGAGTGGTATCTCCCACTGTACGGCGACCCCGACGAAGTAGAGGGCGGCGGCGGGCTGCCCTCGGGCGGCAGTCTCAAGGCGCCGAAAGACAAGCAGGCGATGGGCCGTTCTGGAACGCTCGCGGATAACCCATTGCAGAACGTGCTTGTGTCGGTCGAGAGTGCCGTGCGCAATGCAGGTATGCAGAAGTTCAAGAAGGACTTCGCGAGCTTCGTGAAGGAGACGCCCGGCGCGAGAGCGCTGATGTCGGCGAAGGTGAACGAGGCGCCCAACTTCGAGATCTTCGAGAAGTACGTCGACAAGCGCGACGGGCTCGTGAAGCAGCGCGTGAAAGCGAACGCGGCGATGTCGCCGGATGCGATCGTGCTGCGTGACGGCGACCGCACGACGGTCATCCACGTCGGGAACCGCAAGGTACTGGACGCGATCAAGGGCACGAACCGCGCTCAAATTGACGGACTCATGGGCCTGCCGCTAAAGGCGACCCGCACACTCTCTCGCGTCTACACGAGCTGGAACCCGGTGTTCCCGTTCATGAACAAGATGCGCGACGTGATGTCGATGGCGTCGCTGGTGATGGCAGACGCGCCGACGAAAGACAAGCTCGGCGCGGTGCGCCGCATGCTTGCAAACAACGCGACGTTCACGCCGCAATGGCGGGCG
Source organism: Paraburkholderia antibiotica (assembly GCF_012927125.1). Lineage (GTDB taxonomy): Bacteria > Pseudomonadota > Gammaproteobacteria > Burkholderiales > Burkholderiaceae > Paraburkholderia > Paraburkholderia antibiotica. The sequence goes on along the minus strand of NZ_JABBFZ010000022.1, from coordinate 51,264 downwards.
AAACCGGGCAGCGAGTACCACTCGTGGCTCAAGCGGTTCGAAGATCTCGGCGGCGCAACGCAGTACGCCGACCTGTTCCGCGACGACATCATGAAGAACATCGAAAGCGAGTTTGGCAAGATGGCCGGCGTGAACACGAAGTTCAAGGCGAAGGCGGCCGCGCAGAAGATCGGCGACTTCATCGACCACGTGAATGAGCACATGGAAATGACCTCGCGCGTGTCGCTGTTCAAGGCGCTGGTCGAGTCGGGTGTGCCGGAGCGCGACGCAATGCTCTATGCCAAGAACACGATGAACTTCGAGACGAAGGGCAAGATCGGGCAGCAGCTTGGCGCGCTCTACACGTTCGCCGGGCCCGCGATGTACGACGCGCGGCGCATGGCGCAGGCGCTGCGCACACCGCGCGGCGCGGCCGTGATGGCTGCGCACTTCGCTCTCATGTATGGCTTGTACGGTGCGCTGAAGGCAATGGGCGGACAGGACGACGATGGGGTTGACCGGCTCAACAAGGTGCCGGTCTCGCAGTCGGGGCGCTATCTGACGATGATCGATCCATCCGACCCGGACGGACGAGGTTTCAAGATTCCCGTCGGCTTCGGGTTTCAGCGCATCGCGCTCACACTCGCGGCAGCACTCCATCGTTATGCCGACGGCGTGGACGATACCGGCACGTTCCTGAGCAACACACTGAAGGATGGCGTTCTGTCGAACTTCAGCCCGCTTGATCCGACCGACATTGACCCGTCAAAAGACCTGTCTCAGTGGGCTATGCAGCAGTTTGCGCCGAGTGTCGCGAAGCCTTTGTTGCAGCTCGCTCTCAACTCGACGGGCCAGGGTAACCCGATTCATAAGCCTGACGAATGGACCGGCAACAAGCTCCACTTCGAACAGGCATGGCCGCAGACGTCGGGATTGTTTCGCGGGCTTGCGAAGCAGATTTACGACAGCACGGGCGTCGATGTGTATCCGGAGACGTTGCAATTTCTCATGCGCAGCTACGGCGGCGGTGGCGCGCTCGACGCGATCAAGGCGATCGATGCGCTTGGCGAAAAGGCAGACGTTGATAAGTACCTGACCGATATTCCGCTAGCGCGGTCGTTTGGTTCAGGGCCGCTCCCGCAAGACATGACGACGTTCCGCCAGAACTCAACGGACATCGACCGTCTCCAGAACGAGCGGGCGTATGCAGAGAAGCAGGGGACGCTCGACACGTTCGATGCTGCGAACCCGGGCATTGCGCCGCGCGCCGCGATCATGAAAGCAGCGAACGCCGAAATCAAGTCGCTGTATAAGGCGCGGCAGGAAGCGCTTACGGACGAAGATCCCGCACAGCGCCAGCAGCGCGCGCTTGATGTCAACCGGCGGATTCGCGCGGTCCAGATGCGCGCGAACAAAGCCTATCAGGAAGCATTGGCGAACGCCGGATAACCGGCTTCGCGTTCACCCTGCCGCCTTCGGGCGGTTTTTTCGTTTACGGCCGCCACGCGCGGCCGTTTTTTTTAAGGAGAGTCGATGACCGAACCTGTTTCTTCCGCGGGAGCAGTTGTCGCGGCCGGGTTGACGAGCGGGGTAGTGCTCACGGCACTGCGATCGCAAGTGGACCCCGGCATGGTGGCGGGCATTCTGTGCGGATCTTTTGTTTTTCTGACGCGCTCGCGCGAGTCGTCGCGGTGGCGCAAGGCACTCTATTTTTTCGTGTCGCTGATTGGCGGTTATCACCTCGCGCAGTGGGGAGCCACACGTTGGCCGACGATCTCTACGTGGGCGATCGGCTTCGGCACGAGCGCCTCGGTGGTGACGGTTGCCGTTCTGGTGCTTGACTGGCTGGAGCGGAACGTCTCGCCGATGCTCGACGACCTGCGCGAGCGCTGGCTTGGAAAAGGAGAAAAGCATGACGAACCTCGCAGCTGACGTTACTGCCTTCGTACTGTCCGAGATGCGCTACGTCTACGTCGCGATGCAATACCTGCATGCACGTGACGGGCTGGATTTCACACTGCTGATTCTCAACGGTGTCGTCGGTCTGCGGATTTTCTGGCATCTCGCCTTTCCTCACATCGAGCAGGACGAAGTCGTGCCGCTCGGCGCGAATCTGGTTCGCTGGTCACTCGTTGGCGCGAGTGCGGCGCTGTCGTACCGCATCTTTACAGGCCACTACCTGACGCCATTCGATGCCTCGGAGCTGCCGTTCAATCTGTGCATCTGGCTGATGGCCGAACTGCTGCGCGGCGACGTGCGGCCCGTCTGGGATCTGTTGTCGGAGCGCTGGAAAAAACGGCGTGACGAACGCCGGCGAATTTTTGGAGGAAAGCGGAATAGCCGGCGTGCGTGACAGTGCCGGGCGCCCGCGATCTGTCGATGGTCGGCGCGCGGGTGTCCCGGCGTAGCGAAACAGGAGGAAGCATGTTCAGCAAGCTGATTTCATTTTTCAAATCGCTGTTCGGTGGTGGAGTAGCTACGCAGGAGGTATTAGACATGCAGGGATTACAGACTATTGCGGCAGAGCCGCAGCCGCCAGCGGCAACGCCGGTTGCTGATGCGCCGCAGCCGGCCGGGGCACCGGTCGCAACCGTGCCGACGTGGATCGAACTGTGCCGGCCGCTCGTGCAGCACTTCGAGAACTGCTATCTGACGGCATACCCTGACCCGGGCTCTGCACTCGCGAAAGTGTTGCAGGGGCGCGGTCTATGGCAGAAGACGCTCAATGGTGCGGCGATTCCTGCGGACCTGCAATCACTGAGCGGCGCGCCGTGGACGTGTGGATGGGGCAGCACCGGCACGGACGTAAAGCAGGGCACGGTGTGGACACAGGCGTTCGCCGATGCACGGCTCGATGCGCAGATTAACGAAGCAGCGGCGGCGGTCGATCGCGCCGTGAAGGTGGCGTTGGCGCCGCGGGAGAAAGCTGCGCTGACGAGCATCGTGTACAACGTCGGGCCGGGCCGTGCGGCGGCCGGCAATGACCAGGGGCGCGACGGTATTGTGGTGCTGGCAAGCGGCAAGCCGTCGACGTTGCTCTCGAAGCTGAATGCAGGTGACAAGCCTGGCGCGGCCGATCAGTTCCCGGCCTGGAACAAGTCGGGCGGCGTAGTGAGCAATGGGCTTGTGCGACGTCGCGCGGCCGAGCGCAGCCTCTTTCTCACCGGTACCTGGAGCACATCATGAGCGCGATCTGGCAGTTTCTGATTGGCGGCGCTGGCGTGGTCGTGGCGGCTGTCGTCGGGTTGTTCGCGTGGGGCAAGAAGAAGGAAGCCGATGCGCATGTCGCACAGGCCGAGGCCAGCGAAGCGAAGGCGAAGCAGGAGACAGCAGACGTGAAAGCGGCGGTCGAGCTGGGGAATGCTGCCGCAGCCAAGGTGGGGGAACAGGCCGTAGCGAACCGCGTGAAAGCGGACGACCTGGCGGCGCAGCTTCAGGACGACGAACTCGACGCTGCGCTTCGCCGGCAAGGCGCGCTGCGCGATGGAGAACCGAAATGAAGGCCGTGCTGATTTCAATTTGCGTGACAGCCGCGCTCGCCGGCTGTGCGTCGCGCCCGTCGCCTCAACCCGTCGTCCAGACCCGAATCATCGATACGGGCTGCGACTGGACGCGGACGATAACCGCGAGCACAGCTGACACTGCGGAGACGAAACGGCAGATCATCGCGCACAACGACGCGCGTGCGGCGAACTGCCCGCCAGCCGATAAGTGACCCTGTTCGTAAGTCAAAAATCGTTCCGCAATTTTTTCGATTGTGACGACGTCATGGGATATTTGACGCCAAGAAACCATCTTTTTGCGGAACGATTTTCATTCTAGCTTATTGATTTATATGTAAATGCGGCCGGGCTTCAAACCCGGTTGAGGGCGTCAGACGCTCTCAGGATGGTTCGACTCCATCTGCCTTCCGCCAAATGGGCCTTCCGGGCTATTCCGACCTCTTCCGCTGACGTCCTCCAGGTCGCTGATTTTAAAGCGATTTGTGGGTAATGACGTGCTTGCGGCTACCGTTGATGTCCCGCACAATTTCTTCACGAAGTATGGGTAGCGATGTGGGTTTGTGGGTAGGGAGGGCAATATGGCTGGACGACAGTTGCATCGGCTCAGTGCGCTGCGGGTCGCGAAAGAGGTGGCACCGGGCCATTATGCGGATGGCGGTGGGCTCTACATGCAGATCGCGGACAGTGGTGCACGCTCGTGGGTGTTCCGGTTCAAACTGAACGGCCGGATGCGGGAGATGGGGCTCGGTCCACTCTCGCGGGTTTCTCTGGGCGAAGCGCGGAAGCTGGCCGCCGGGTACCGTGACATGGTCCGGGACCTTATCGATCCCATCCTTGCACGACGTGAGCAACAGCGCAGGCAGTTGCTCGACATATCGCCGGATGCTAACGTCACGTTTCGTGAAGCCACTGAAGCGTTTATCCGCGCGCATGAACCCCAGTGGCGAAATCACAAGCATGTCCAGCAGTCGGGAAACACGCTCAAAACGTACGCGTATCCGGTGATCGGTGACGTCCGCGTGCGCGACATCGACACGGCGATGATCGTGCGAATCCTTCAGCCGATCTGGACGAAGAAGGCCGAGACCGCGCGCCGTGTGCGCTTCCGCATCAAGGCGATCCTTGATGCGGAAGCGGTGCTGGGTCATCGCACTGGCAGCAACCCGGCACGGTACGTTGACCATCTGCAGCTTGTGTTGCCGAGGTCGAAGAAACGCTCCCAGGTGAATCACCATCCCGCACTACTCTGGGAGGACTTGCCGGCATTTATCCTTGAGCTTGAGCAGCGTCCCCGGCGTGCGGCGCGCGTATTGCATCTGCTCATCCTTACCGCGACCCGCACGAACGAGGTGCGTTTTGCGCGGCCGGAGGAGTTTGATCTTGTTGCCCGCATTTGGGTCATTCCTGGCGATCGTACGAAGAGCGGTCGGCCGCTTCGCGTACCGCTTTGTGATCGCGCTATCGAAATCGTGCGCAATGCACTACCCAAAGCGAAGTACGGTTATCTGTTCCCTGGTTGCAAGGAAGGGCGTCCGTTGTCGAACATGGCGATGCTGACGCTTCTGAGACGCATGTCTCGACATGGAATTACCGTGCATGGTTTCCGGTCGACGTTTCGTGACTGGGTTGCTGAATGTACGGATTATCCCGATTCGCTCGCAGAGGAAGCACTGGCTCACGTCATCGTATCGCAGACAGTGGCAGCCTACCGGCGTCGCGACCAACTCGAACGTCGGCGCCTGATGATGGAGGACTGGGGACTGTATTGCGGTAAAGCGCAGGTAGAGGCTGCGCAAATGGCGCCGGCAGCGGCAGAAGCATTCGCTGCGTGATAACGCTTCAAGGCATGGTCAGGCAGACTTCCCTGCCTTTGCATCCTGAGGTTGGCCCATTCGCGAAATCCAGTATGCCTTTCATGCGCACGGGTCGCATGCTTGCAGTTGACTCGTCGATCGACGCGCACAGGGTCGAGCGCCCAGTCCTCGACGATCCCCACGACAGGGCTCAGGTTTCGGGATTTGGGTCGAGGGCCTCAGGTTTTTCTCCGCTGACCCTCGACACCGTCTCGTTGCCACGGAGGATTGCGGCGAGCAGTGCACCCACCACCATGAGTGCTGCCATACTGTACGCCGGCAGCTTGTACGAACCGGAAGCCTGGAGTATCACGCCAAGTGCGTAAGGGCCGAAGAGGCCGCCAAGGTTTCCACAAAGACTGATTGCTGCGACGCCTTTCCCGGCCAGATCTCTCGTCAGGAAACTTGTTGGGATGGTCCAGAAAACGCCTTGCGCACCACCTAGCCCTACACTGCCGACGAACAGCAGCGCGAGCGCCAGCACCTGATCGCTTACGAGAGTAGCCGCGGCGAGACATAGGCTGCACAGAAGCAGTGGCACTATTACATGGTAGTAGCGTTCTCCCGACTCATCGGAGTGGCGTGAATTGAAATACATTCCGAGGCCGATGCCAAGCCATGGAAATGCGCTAACAACACCTGTTTTAAAGATACTAATGTTTGATAGCTGCTTGATTATCTGCGGCAGCCAGAACAGGATTCCGTACGCACTCGCTATCAAGACGAAGTAGAGTCCAGCCGCGGCCCAAATCTTGTGGCTCCAGAGCATGGCGCGCATCGAAGCAAGGGCGTGACCTTTTGAATCGGCATCGAGAGCATGCTGTTCGTTCAGCCAACGCTTGTCGGCGTCGGCGAGCCATGGCGCATCATCTGGACCGTCACGAACTATCTTAAGTGCGAATATTGCGAATGCAATAGTCAAAATCCCCTGTGCGAGAAACATCCAACGCCATCCAGATATCGCAAATGGGATAGTCTGATGTGACATTAACCACCCTGAAAGAGGCCCACCGACAACTACCGAAATGGGAACTGCCAGCATGGTCAAGCCGATTGCCGCGGCACGATATCTGTTCGGGATCCACAGACCACATAGATATACGATGCCCGGTGCAAATCCCGCTTCGGCGAGGCCGAGTAAAAAGCGTAACAAATAAAGTGAAGTAGTGCCTCGAACAAAGACCATTCCGATGGCCAGTACACCCCACAGCAATACCGAGACGAAGATCCACTTTCGGGCACCGTAGCGCATTAGCAAGGCAATGCTCGGGAATTGGAAAATCAGGTAGCCAGAGAAAAAGGCACTGATGGCTACTCCATACTCTCGCGGAGTGAGCCCGAGTTCCGCGTTCATCTGGAGAGCGGCGAAGCTGATGTTGACCCGGTCGATTGAACTGACGACGAGCAAGATGAGTAGCGGGAGGATGATACGCGTCCGAATCCGCCGAATAACTGCCTGATTCTCAATCATGAAGATTCCTCGCGTCGTTTTGTCGAAAAACGTTGAGGCAACGTTGCGGCGTGCCCCAGTAATGGCGCCGCGTGCCGATTGGGGATTAGAAGAACGTGATCATTCCGACGCGAAGCACTGACTGCGCGTCACCGGAGGAAGGTGCGGTTGCGCCACCAGGGAGACCGACGAAGCCATGGTAGACATTCACATTAGAGGACCTGTTGATTGCCCCAATCGCGTAGACCAAGGTCCGTTTACTCAATGCGTAATTGGCACCAGCTGTGACCTGACGGAGCGTCGTGCCCACACCGGCGGCATTGGTCACTACGGCCTGCTCAACGGCGATACCAGCGTGAGTGGCAACATTGACCTGATAGTCGACACCAAACTCAAGTGGCTGATTTCTTGCGGGCGACCAGCGGCTACTTGCGTTCGCATAACTGCCCAAAAGCGTGAAGTCGCCGAGCTTGTAATTTGCCTTGATGCCGAGCACCCGGTTCGCGGTATTGCCGGACTGGGCGGCACTCAGGTGGTCTTGGGTCCATCCCACGCCGACATTGATCGGCCCTTGGTGGTACGACAGAAGCGCCGAATCCATGCGGGTCGATGTACCGTTGTCGGTACTTCCGTCGCTGAAGCCGTGCATATAGCCAACCGTCACGGGTCCCCAGTCTTTAGTCCATTTTGCCGTGTTGTTGTAATTGGTGCCGCCAAAATGGCTGTCGATGGGACCGATGTTCCCCGCGGTCCCTCCAGGACCGCCGGCCACGCCGGCTATGACGGGGCCCGCAAAGAGTTCAGCGCCGAGAGGCAAACTAGTCACATAGAGAAAGTCGTACTGGCGACCGAGGGTAAGTCGGCCATAGGGACTTTCAACTCCGAGATAGCTCTGCCTGCTAAAGAAGGAACTGCTATTCCCGGCCGTACCCGTGGTCGGGCTGACACCACTTTCGAGGCGAAATATTGCGGCATAACCGCCACCGAGATCTTCGCGACCGAGAAAACCGAAGCGGCCAGCTTGCCAGATGCCGGAATTGGCATAGACAGCCGAATGACCCCCGACGTTGTTGACGTAGGAAATGCCCGCATCAAGCAGGCCATAAAGCGTAACACTGCTCGATTGCGCGTAAGCGCTCATTGGCATCACGGCAGCCAGAAGCAGCGCCCATTTTGTTCTTTGCACAACATGTCTCCTTAACCCTTGATTTTAGTAGTTACGTCTACCGCACCAATTCTTTGCCTGGTTAGCTGCGGATCAGTCGTTGCCGGTTCCTGGCCGGTTTATGGTTGTTATGGAAGAACGGCGACTACGCGACTTGAAATCGAATCGGTACGCAACTTGGTCCTAGCTCGGGAAACGGACTCATCGTTATTTCGCCCACGACATCGAAGTCGGTCGTATGCTTGAGCAGTTCCTCAAGCGCTATCTGAAGTTCGTATCGAGCCAGATGCGCGCCCGCGCAATAATGTGGGCCGCGCCCGAATGCAAGGTGGTCCTTGATGTTCTGACGGTCGATTTGAAATTCGGCAGGGCAATCGAATACTTCTTCGTCGCGATTCGCCGAAGAGATAATCATTGCAATTGCTTCGTCCTTGAGAATGGTCCGGCCGCCGAATTCGACGTCTTTTGTTGCCGTTCTGGCGAATCCTCGATAAGGCGTATAAAGGCGCAGGAACTCCTCGATTGCGGCCGGAATTTTCTCTGGATGAGTACGCAAATAACGCTGCAATTGCTTGTCGCGGGCAAGATGGATGCCCATATTTCCCATCATGATCATCGGTGCCACGATTCCGACCACGAGCACCTGGCGAATTGCGCCGACGATCATGTCCTCTGGTAAGGGCTTGCCCTCGCTGGTTGCGGCGAGAAAGGAACTGACGGGATCGACGTCAGGATCCATGGGGTGCGCCTTGCGCATTGCCACAAGAGTGCGCGCCATGTCGTAGAGGACGAAACTGGTCTCCTTCATCTGCCCGGCCTCGGCCGAGCGTACGGCATTGATGAAAGCGGGCCCTGCCTGACTGAGCTGCGCCTCGAGGTCCGCCGGAAGATTCATCCAGAGGCTGAACACTTTCACCTGAAACTGACTCGCGAACTCGTTACAGATGTCGCCTTGTCCGCGCGCTAGCAGTCCCAGCAACTCCTTGTGTATGCAGGCCCGGATTTCGGGTCCCAGCGCGCGGACTTTCTCGTCGGAAAGCAGTGGATTCAGGGCGGCGCGATAGGGCGTGTGCTCAGGCGGATCAAAGTGCAGAGGTGGACGCCGACCGGAGAATGCGACCTTGGGTACGACGTTCTGGACCGATGTGATGAACGTCGCGGAATCGCTCAACACACGTTGGACGTCCGCATACTTCGTTAGCGCCCAGAAGCCGCCATATGCTTCGCTATGCGCGACGGGGCATCGAGACCGGAGCTGTTCATACGTCTCGTGAGCGCTACCAAAGATTTCCTTAACGAGGGGGTTGTAGTCGTCGGAGCGGTTCGGAATGTCGGCCATGAAGAAGTCTGAAGATGCGGATAAATGACAGCGTTGACTGTTGGTGATGAGGCGGCGACGCATCGGTCATGCGCCGGCTTCTGTTTGCAGGTTTCCGAAGATCGCTTCCGGTTTCCCTGTGGGATCACCGCCATGTCTTACGTGCACGAATGCTAGTCGCAAGCTCACTTAAGGTATATTTAGATTACCTTTGATAGTCATCAGAATCCCTTATGCCAGATCTGCCTGCGCGTCTTCAAAAGTTACGTGTGCGTGACCTTCTGCTCCTCGAATACATTTCGGAATCGGGATCGCTTCAGCGGGTGGCGGAACGGCTGCATATCACGCAGCCGGCCGTCACGATGGCGGTGCAAGCGCTCGAGGACGCATTTGGCGCGGCGCTCGTGCAGCGGGGGCGACGTGGCGTCGCCTTGACGAGGCTCGGGGAAGCGGTATTGCGACGTGTCGTGGTGGGTCGCAAGGAACTGGCTGAGGCGTATGCGCTGGCTTCAAATCCTGAGGCACCTCACATTCGACTTGGCTGTTCACCTATTGCATCGCTTCGGTTGCTGCCCAAGGCGCTGGAAAGGCTGTTTGGCGAAGCAGGGCACGACGAGTTCAGAATGTCTCTCACCGAGTCGGCCGTTCCGGTTCTGTGGGACATGCTCGAAAAAGGGGATCTGGATGCGATCGTGTGCGCGATGCCAGGCGCGGCGCAGATGGACTTCACGAGACCCGGCATCGCGCTGGAGACCGTTGGATTGGAGCGGATGGTGATCGTGGCCAGTCGACGCAGCGTGGTTGCCGCTGGCCGGGCGGATATGGCGACCCTCGCTGCGCAGCGGTGGATTCTGCCACCCAAAGGCTCTCTCGCTTATCCGATGTTGGCGGAATGGTTTGCGCAGGCGGGGCTGCCGCCGCCGCTTGCGACGATAACGTCCGCTTCATTCCAGACCAGTATTGCAATCGCCAGCAAGGTCGGGATGGTGACGCTCGTGCCAGAATCGGCGGCACTCGACATGGCCGACACTCTCGAGATAGAGATCATCGAGACCGACAGCGAATGGCGGCAGGCTTCGCTGGTATTTGCATATCGGACTACCAGCGAATGCCAACCTGTCGTCGCCACACTGCGCGCGTGCTTTTCCGCTGGCGCGCCTTGAAGGCGCAAACGAGTTCGGAAGCCGAGCGAAAACTCCTTGCCGAAAACGACGCGGCTCTTCCGTGCGAGCCGATCAATTAACCGGCTTGGGCTGGCGTTTGGGCATGTCGAGAGTCGGAAGCGTGTGAAGCGTCCGCTTCTTGCGTGACGAGCGAAGACGGCAGATTCGCCAGCTCCTTGCCGATCGACGTCCGCAGCCGCGAGGCATCGACGAGGCCACCCGCGATCAGATCGAAGAACACGTCGACGATGCCGTTGAGCGTGACCGGGCCGGCCGGGTCGTACCAGTGCGTGAGCCAGTTACACATGCCGAGAATCGCAAACACGACGAGCTTAGGATTCTCCGTCGGCCGCAGCACGCCCGCCTCCGCGCCCTCGCGGATCAACTGCACCCAGCACTCCTCGTATTTCTTGTAGAGCGGACGGACTTCCTTGTGGACCGACTGGCGGTCGTCGTGCGCAATGCCGCGCAGGCCGACTGTCACGGTGTCGAGCGCCACGCGGTCGAAGAGTCGGATGTGGTGTTGCAGCGCGAGGAACAGCTTCGTGACTGGCGTAACGTCGGCCGCGAGGATTCGCTCCATGCCCGCGACGAGCAGCTGGTTGTTCGGGCGCACCAGCTCGATCAGGATGTCGCCACGGCTCGGGTAGTAGTAGTAGACGTTTTCCCGCTTGATACCGCACGCCTGCGCAATGTCGTTGATCGACGTATTCGCAAAGCCTTTGCGCTCGAACAGTTCGCGCGCGCTCGCCAGGATGTCTTCCCGCCTCTGCTGCGACTTCTGCGTCTTTTGCAAGCGCTCGCTCATGAGCTCTCGTCCCCTCGGTGATTTGTTTCGGCCGTATTTTACACCCCGGAAAATTTACGAAGTGTAAAAAATGACAGCCAAGACTTGGGCGTGCTGTATGTCGACCCGCTCGCCATTCCCGGATTTCGGCGTGACATGTCCCGATTTGCTACTTTTTCGTTGTTTTCTGTCGTTCGTCTTCCACAGTAGCAAATACCCTGGATTGACCGTTATTTTTACGGTGCGTAAAAATAGAGCTAATCAAACCACAACGACACTTGGAGACTGACGGAGATGAGAAAGACGCTTGGCGCGCTCGGGGCGTGCGCAATTTCGGGGTTGGCGATGGCGCAATCCGCGCCCGCACCGGCCAGTACCGACACGGGAAGTTACGTGCAGCTTTACGGCCTGCTCGATATCGGCGTGAACTACACGACGCGCGCGGCGAGCGGTTCGTCGAGCGGCTCGCTCTATTCGCTGACGAGCAGCGTAATGCAACCGAATCGATGGGGGCTGCGTGGCTCCGAAGATCTCGGCGGCGGTCTGCGCGTGATCTTCACGCTCGAAAGCGGCTTCTTTCTCGAGAACGGGACCGCGAGCCAAGGTCTGATGTTCAGCCGCAACTCCACCGTCGGCCTGGCCGGCAACTGGGGCGAAGTGCGGATGGGTCGCCAGTTCGACTTCATGTACGACCTGGGCAGCTATTCGGGCATCGTCAATGTCTCCGGCGGCATGGCCGGCTCCGCACACACCTATGGCGTCGACAACCGGCTCGACGGCGTGAAGGTCAACAACTCGATCCGCTACCTCGGTCAGTTCGCGGGCTTTAACGTCGGCGCCATGTATGCGCTGGGTGGCGTGGCCGGGCACCCGGGCGCGAAGGACGCGCAAAGCTTCACGCTCGGTTATACGAACACGCGCTTTTCCATCGACGCTGTCTACACCGACGACCACAATCCGGAATTTTCTCCGCTGCTTTCACCATGGCTGTCCAAAGCGTCCGGCGTAAAAAATGCTGGTATCGGCGCATATTTCAATGTCGATGAGAAAACCCGCGTGTTCGCGCTCTATACGTACTCGCGCGCGGAGAGCCTCGCGAACAAGTCGAATCTCTACACGGCTGGCGCGTCATACCGCATCGCGCCGGACCTGAGCGTCGGCGCCGACTACACGTTGGTCTATACGCGCGATTCGGCGAACGCGAAGGGTCGTCTTCAGCAAGGCGACGTCGGTATCGACTACCTGCTCTCGAAGCGCACGGACGTCTACACAGGCTTCACTTATCAGCGCGTGACCGGCGCGAACACCATTGCGTTTGCATTCCCCGCCACGAACTATCCGTCCGACGGCAACACGCAGGGCGTGTTCCGCATCGGCCTGCGCCATCGCTTCTAGCGCGGCACTGAACGCGTACACCAGATTCATACTCGTAACCGCAGACCGAACTACATGAACGCATCCCAGCCTCGTCCGCTAGAAGGACTCACCATTCTCGATCTGACCACTGCCCTCGCCGGCCCCTATGCGACGCTTCTGCTCGCAGGGCTCGGCGCGCGCGTCATCAAGATCGAGAATCCGTCGAATCCCGATACGATGCGCAACAACGCTCCGTACCTTGGCCGCGATGGCGTGACCCTGCAAAAGCGCGGCGTCGACGATCTCTCGCTCTCGTTGCTGGAGCGCGGGCGCAACAAGCTCGGCGTGACGCTGAACCTCAAGAGTGAAGAGGGGCGCGCGATGTTTATCGATCTCGCGCGTCACGCCGACGCGGTGGTCGAGAACTTCAGCGCCGGCACGGCGGACCGGCTCGGCATCGGCTATGCGGCACTTTCGCGGGTAAATCCTCGACTCGTCTACACGTCGATCAGCGGCTTTGGCGCCGACGAACTCGGCGGGCAGAATCGCGCGATGGACACCATCGTGCAGGCGCTCTCCGGCCTCATGATGACTTCGGGCCTCGTCGGCGACGCACCCGTGCGCGTGGGCGTGCCGATCGGCGATCTTTGCGCGCCGCTGTATGCGACGATCGGCACGCTCGCGGCGCTATTGCAGGCGCAGCGCACCGGGCAGGGCCAGCATGTGGACGTGTCGCTGCTCGGCGCGCTCACGAGTGTGGTGGCCTGCGAACAGTCAGATGTGATGGAGCGCCTTGGGCAATCCACGCGCACCGGCAACACGCTCACGCGCCTCGCGCCGTTCGGTGTTTTTGCCGCGGCCGATGGCCATGTCGCGATCTGCTCGCCCACCGACAAATTCGTGGCCGCGCTGTTCGGCGCGATGGGCACCCCCGATCTCGCGAAGGACCTTCGCTTCAGTTCGCGCGACCAGCGCGTGAAGCATGCGGACGAGCTGCACGCGCTCGTCGAGGCATGGACCTTGACGCTGCCCACCGCGCAGGTCGTCGAAACGCTCGGCGCGCTCGGCGTGCCCTGCGGCGAAGTGCGCACGCCGGGCGAAGCCGTGCGCGACGCGCGCGCGCTGCGGCGCGGCGAGACCACGCGCCTTGAACACCCGCAATATGGCGAGGCCGACGATGTCGTCGTCACCGGCCTGCCGATCCGCATGTCGGGTGCTTTCACGGGCTTTGATCGTCCGGCGCCACATCTGGGCGAGCACAATGCGTCGGTCTACGCCGAACTGCTCGGCCTCAGCGACGAGCAGCTGCGCGCGCTGGCCGCGCGCCAGGTGATCTAGCGCCGCAAGGCGCATGATGAATACCAACCCACTCGAGGCCGGCGCGACCCGAAGGCGCGACCCGCCCAACCCCGGAGGAGACTGATGCAAACCGAAGTCGATGTGATGCGCAAGGTGGTCTGGCATATCGTGCCGCTGATCTTCGTGCTGTTCATTTTGAACTCGATCGATCGCGTCAACGTGAGCTTCGCCGCCTTGCAGATGAACGCGGAACTCGGCTTCACGCCGCGAGTGTATGGATTCGGCGTGGGCATGTTCTTCGTGAGCTATCTGCTGTTCCAGATTCCGATTGCGTTCGCCGCGAGGCGCTATGGCGTGCGCGTGTGTCTCGGGCTCATGAGCATCGCGTGGGGGCTGGCTGCGGCGGGCATGTCGCTCGTTCACACGCCCACGCAGTTCTACGCGCTGCGCTTTCTGCTCGGCGTGACCGAAGCGGGTTTTGCGCCGGTCACGCTGTACTACTACAGCGTCTGGATTCCGGCTCAATACCGTGCTCGCGTGACGTCGAAAAACACAATTGCGATCGCGGTGTCGATCGTCATCGGCGCGCCGCTCTCGGGCTGGCTCATGACGTCGACGCACACGCTCGGCGGCCTCTCCGGCTGGCGCTGGATGTTCGTCGCCGAAGGCGTCGTGCCCGTGCTACTTGGCCTCTACACACTGCTGCGTTTGCCGGAGACGCCACACGACGCGGCTTGGCTCGGCGCTGATGAACGCGCGCTGCTGCTGGCGAGACTCGACGCGGACGCCGGCGCGCACACCACGCACGCTGGCAGCGCCGCACGCGTGAGCGCGCTGCCGCGCACGGCGGGCAGCTTGCGGCTGTGGGCCTGCGCCGGTGCGTGGTTCGCGCTGACGATGGGCGTCTACGGCATCATCTTCTGGCTGCCTCAGGCCATCAAGCATCTGTCGCACTTCGGCGACTTCACGGTGGCGGTGCTGGCGGCCACGCCGTGGGTGTTCGCAGGCGTGGCGATGTGGCTCAACGCGCTGCACTCGGATCGACGCACCGAGCGCCTGTGGCACGTCGTGTTGCCGACGCTGGTCGGCGCGTTCGGTCTCGCGGCTTCGGTGGTGGCCGGCGCCGGCGCGAGCGCCTACGCGATGCTGCTCGTCGGGCTGATCGGTCTTGGCGCGGCGCAGGCCGTGTTCTGGGCCGTGCCGATGGACTTCCTGAAGGGCGCGGCCGCCGCAGGCGGATTCGCGCTCATCAACCTGTGCGGCAACCTCGCCGGACTCATCGGGCCGAATGTCATCGGCTGGATCCGGCAGACGACGGGCTCGTTCGAGAACGTGGCGTACTTTCTGGCCGCTGTGCTGCTTCTCGGCGCGTTGCTGCTCGCGCTTGCGCTGCGTCCGCGTGGCGCGGCCGGCGAGATGAACGGCGATGGCCGCTCTGCGCGCGTCGGCAACTCGGACTGACATGCGCGCGCGCCCGTTTCTCTCCATGCAGAACCTCTTGCAGACATGACTGAAAATCTTTACACGCCTGATGCGATTCTCGAGGCGTTCGACGCCATCGAGCTGGCCGCGTCGCCGGACGGTCGCAAGACAGTTGGCTATGTTTCGCTGAATGTGCCAATCGAGCTGATCGAAGCCGCGGGTTGCGTGCCGCGGCGCCTCGTGCCGCGACTGCACGCGCTCACGCCGAACGCCGACCGTTATCTCGACGCCTGCTTCGACGGCGCGACGCGCGCGTTGTTTGAGCAGTTCCTGAACGGCGAATTCGTGGACTGCGACCTCGTCGTCATTCCACGTACTTCGGAAAACTACCTCCAGCTCTACTACTATCTTCTCGAAGCGCAGCGGCTGGAACCGCAACGCGCGATTCCGCCGCTTCATCTGTTCGACCTCCTGCAAACGCCGTATCGCGCGAGCGCGCGGTATGTGCGCGATCAGGTCGAGCGGCTGAAGGCTCGTCTCGATGCGCTCAGCGGTTGCGCGACCGGGACCGGCGCGCTTTCCAGCGCCGTGCAAGGCGCCAATGCGCATATTGCGCAGTTCGACGCGCTGGCGACGCTGCGCAACGCGCAACCTGCGCGGTTGAGCGGTTCGGCTGCATTGCGGATCGTGGGCGCGCTCGGACGCATGCCGCGTGCGCGGCATGCCGCGTTGCTACAGGCGTTGTTCGACGCGCGCGAATCGCTACCCGTATCAGATGGACCGCGTATCGTCGTGAAAGGCTGCGCGCAGGAGCATGGCGCGCTTTACCGGTTTGTCGAGGAGTGTGGAGCAGTTATCGTCGCCGACGAGCATCTGGGTGGCCAGCTTGCAGTCGGCGGTGCGTTCGACGAAACGCTTGAACCGCTCGACGCCATCGCGCATCGCTATCGACTGCGTTCGCCGAGCCTGCGCCGCTACCCGCAGGCCGAAGACGACGCGCGCTTCATGGCAGCGGTGCGCGCCGCGTGTGCCGATGGCGTGATCTTCTGGTACGAAGCCAACGACGACGTGCTCGGCTGGGACTACCCCGACCAGAAAGCAGCGCTCGACGCGCTCGGCGTGCCGTCGCTTCGCCTGCTGCACCAGCCATACAGCGAGGCGCCCGATGCAACCACCTGCGTCGAAATCGCCGTGTTCATCGATAGCTTGCGCGATCGCGCCCAACCCGAAGGAATCCGCCAATGAGCGCGACGCGCCAGGACTACACCCCGCTGCGCACGACGCAGATCGGCCGCGATCATCAGAAACAGTGGTTCGCGAATTTCCGCCGCGGCGTGCTCGAACAGAACCAGCCGTACGTGGTCGCGGGCGCGGTGACGCCACACGAGATTCTCGACGTACTCGGCATTCCTGTCGTTTCCGATGTCTGGTATTCGTCGATCATTTCCGCCAAGCAGATGGCGCCGCACTACTTCGACGTCATGGACCGGCTCGGCTACCACGAGGGCCTGCCGCGTTACACGAGCCTGCCGCTTGCCTGCACGCTCGACAACGATCCGGCGAGCGCGCCTTATGGCGGATTGCCCAAACCGCTCTTCGTACTCGAACGCCTGCGTGGCGACTACGCTCAGCGCATTACGGAGAAGTGGGCGAAGGCGTTTGGCGTGCCGCATTATGTGATCGATGCACCGTCGTCGACGCGCCTCGATCTGCGCTGGTTCGAGCGCGGCATGCATGACTGGGAAGACCTCTACGAGACGCACCGGCTCGATTTCCAGGTCGAGCAGCTCGAGTCGCTGATCCGGTTCGCGGAGACACTGAGCGGCCGCACCTTCGACGAGGCTGAATTCACGCGCCAGATGCATCGCATCAATCGCGCGGGAGAACTCGTGGCCGAGGTGCGCGAGCTGCTCGCGGCCGCGCCGCGCAGCGTTGTGCCGTTGCCCGAGCAACTCGCGACCGTGATGACAGCAACGTGGCATCGCGGCTCGCAATGGTCGGTGGACTTTCTCACGCAATATCGCGACGAGGTCACGCAACGGGTCGCGCAAGGCGATGCATTCTGTCCGGACGAACGCGTACGTCTGCTATGGCTTAACAACGGGCTTTGGCACAACACTGGGTTTTATCGCAAGTTCGAGGCGAAATACGGTGCGACGTTCGTCTGGTCCATGTACTCCGACTTTCTCTCGGACGGCTATCGCAAGTATTTTTCAGGTGATCCGATGCGCGCGCTGGCGGCGCGGCACATCAGCATGAACGAGCAACTGCATCTGCCGGGCTGGATGAGCGAATGGATCGTCGACCAGGCAAAGCGCTGGGGTGTGCATGGCGCGGTAATGCTGGTGCCGAAGAATGATCGCCTCTCCGCGTTTGGAGCGCGGCACACCGCACGCATGCTGGAAGCCGCGGGTCTGCCAGTGGTCGAACTGGAGGCGAATATGGTGGATTCGCGTCAGTGGGACGACGCAGCGATGACCCAGCGCGTCGAGCAGTTTATTGAAACGAGGGCACTCAGCACACCGTTCAAGTGAGTCCGCTCACCGCACGCTTACCCGCAAAGGAACGCAAGATGGATATCGCCAACCTCGTCGCAATCGACACGCACGTTCATGCCGAAGTCTCCTGTTGCGAGCCGCCGGATCTCTTCGGCAAGGAATTCGATGAGGCCGCGGACAAATACTTCGGCACCGTGTTGAAGAAGGGGCGCCGCCCCACGATTCCGGAAACGATCGAATTTTATCGTGAGCGGAAAATCGGCCTCGTGATGTTCACTGTCGACTGCGAATCGCAACTCGGGCGCAGGCGCATTCCGAACGAAGAGGTAGCGCGTTTCGCGGCCGATAACCGCGACATGATGATTGCGTTCGCCAGCATCGATCCGCACAAGGGAAAAATGGGTGCGCGCGAAGCGCGACGTCTCATCGAGGAATATGGCGTGCGCGGCTTCAAGTTCCATCCGACGCTGCAAGGATGTTATCCAAACGACCGGATGGCTTACCCGATCTATGAAGTCATCGCCGAGCACAAATTGCCCGCGGTGTTTCATAGCGGCCACTCCGGAATGGGGAGCGGCATGCGCGGCGGTGGCGGCCTGCTCCTGAAGTATTCGGAGCCAATTCACCTCGATGAGGTCGCGGCCGACTTTCCCGACATGAAGGTGGTGATCGCGCACCCTTCCTGGCCGTGGCAAGACCAGGCGCTGTCGATCTGCCTGCATAAACCCAATGTCTATATTGATCTGTCCGGCTGGTCGCCGAAATATTTCGCGCCGCAGTTGATCCAGTACGCGAACACACTGCTGCGGCACAAGATGCTGTTTGCGTCCGACTTCCCGCTGATTCGCCCTGATCGCTGGTTGAGCGACTTCGAAACAGTGGGTTTCCGGCCCGAAGTGCATTCGTTGATTCTGAAAGAGAACGCGATCGATCTGCTGGATCTGCGCGCACCCGCGTCCCTTCGGTCGATACCGGGCCACGGGTAATTACCAAGAATTTAAGGATTGCTTGTCAGGATGCCTGATACTATACTCTTTCTCAGGTTGCCTGATATAAAACGTCGGGCGAAATCTTACCTATACGCAGGAGTGAAGAGCATGGCTAGCTACGAAGGTCGTTGGAAAACAGTTGACGTAAAGGTTGAGGGTGGAATTGGCTGGGTGACGTTCAATCGTCCCGAGAAGCGCAACGCGATGAGCCCGACGCTCAATTCCGAGATGCTGCAGGTTCTCGATGCGCTGGAGCTCGACGCTGCCGCGCGCGTCGTGGTGTTGACCGGCGCTGGTGCGGCGTGGACGGCAGGGATGGATCTGAAGGAGTATTTCCGCGAAGTCGACGCGGGCCCCGAGATTCTGCAGGAGAAGATTCGCCGCGACGCTTCCGAATGGCAATGGCGCCGCTTGCGCATGTACGCGAAGCCGACCATCGCAATGGTGAACGGCTGGTGCTTCGGCGGGGGTTTCTCGCCGCTGGTTGCATGCGATCTCGCGGTGGCAGCGGACGAAGCTGTATTCGGCCTGTCCGAAATCAACTGGGGCATTCCGCCGGGCAATCTGGTCAGCAAGGCTATGGCCGATACCGTCGGACACCGTAAGGCTCTGCACTACATCATGACGGGCGACACTTTCACCGGTATCGAAGCCGCTGAAATGGGCCTCGTCAACAAGAGCGTGCCGCTTACACAACTGCGCGAGGAAACGCTCGCGCTTGCCGCCAAGCTGCTGGAAAAGAACCCGGTGGTGCTGCGTGCCGCAAAGCATGGCTTCAAGCGTTCGCGAGAGCTGACCTGGGAACAGAACGAGGACTACCTGTACGCCAAGCTCGATCAGGCGCAATTGCGCGATCCGGAGCACGGTCGTGAACAGGGTCTCAAACAGTTCCTCGATGACAAATCGATCAAGCCCGGCTTGCAGGCGTACAAGCGATAAGTCGTTACGGAGGCAGCCGGAACGCCGCGAAAGTAGACGTTCCGGATATCACACAAGACATACGAGGGGACAGTAATCGTGAGCGAAGTGAGTATGTTGATCGGCGGCCGGGATCGCGCCGCTTCCAGTGGCGCGACGTTTGTGCGCCTGAATCCGGTGAGTGGCGACGTGGCGTCGCGAGCACCCGCGGCGACGTTGGCCGACGCCGATGCCGCCGTTGACGCCGCCGCCGCTGCATTTCCCGCCTGGTCCGCGCTGCTGCCGACCGAGCGTCGCACACGCCTGCTCAAGGCCGCAGAGCTGATGGACGCACGAACCGGAGAGTTCATCGCGCTCGGTATCGCCGAAACCGGAGCGATGGCGAACTGGTACGGCTTCAACGTGCATCTGGCCGCCAATATGCTGCGCGAAGCCGCCGCGATGACCACGCAGATCGACGGCAGCGTGATTCCGTCGGATACGCCCGGCAGCATGGCGCTCGCCGTGCGCCAGCCGTGCGGCGTGGTACTGGGTATCGCGCCCTGGAACGCGCCGGTGATTCTCGCGACGCGCGCGTTGGCCATGCCGTTGGCGTGCGGCAACACCGTGGTGCTGAAGGCGGCTGAGGCGTGTCCTGGCGTGCATCGACTGATCGGTACAGTGCTGCAGGAAGCCGGGCTCGGCGACGGGGTGGTGAACGTCGTGACCAATGCACCGGAGGACGCGGCCGCGATTGTCGAACGGCTGATCGCGCACCCGGCCGTGCGTCGTGTGAATTTCACGGGTTCGACGCACGTGGGCCGGATCATCGCGATGCATGCGGCGAAGCACCTGAAGCCCGCATTGCTCGAACTCGGCGGCAAGGCACCGTTGCTCGTGCTCGACGACGCCGACCTCGATGCCGCTGTCGACGCGATCGCGTTTGGCGCTTTTTTCAATCAGGGGCAAATCTGCATGTCGACGGAGCGTGTGATCGTGCATCGCAGTGTCGGCGATGCGCTGGTCGAAAGGCTCGCAGCGAAGGCTCGCACCCTGGTTGCACGCGCACCCACCGACGACAATGCCGTGCTCGGCTCGATGGTGAGCGCGCAGGCGGCGCAACACGTCGCGGCGCTGATCGACGATGCACGCAGCAAAGGCGCGACGATTCTGGCGGGTGGGCCGGTGGAGGGCGCGATCATGCAGCCAACGATCGTCGACGGGATTCAACCGGACATGAAGCTGTATGCAGAGGAGTCGTTTGCGCCGGTTCTGACGGTACAACGCGTGGATAGCGATGACGAAGCCGTGCGTATTGCCAACGACAGCGAGTTCGGTCTGTCGGCGGCGGTATTTAGCCGCGACATCGCGCGTGCGATGGCGGTGGCGAAGCGGATCGAATCGGGGATCTGCCATATCAACGGCCCGACCGTGCACGACGAAGCCCAGATGCCATTCGGCGGAGTCAAGAGCAGCGGTTATGGCCGCTTCGGCAGCAAGGCCTCGATTGCCGAGTTCACCGATCTGCGCTGGATCACGATTCAAACCGGGCCACGCCACTACCCAATCTAAGACGTTCGCTTCAGATGCAAGGTGTCGAACCAAGGCAACCCGGCAGATAGCGGAGAGGTCGCGCGCATTGCGAGGCGCACGACCGCCAACAGAGGAGACAGACAAGGTGAGTTTCGAGCCGACTCAAACGGAAAAAACTGATGCGGGTCAAACAGGCGTCGTGACTGAGCCGGTCGCCACCGCTCCGTCGTATCGCGGTGTGCGGGTCAGTTCTGCGCCGGCGCATGTGCGCCGCGACGGCGAGCATTGGTATCTGCAATCGACCGAGCGACTTGGCGAGTATCCGCGCAGCCTGACCGAGCGTCTGGTTAGCGGCGCGCGCGCGCATCCCGAACGCTGGCTGGTTGCCCGCCGCGGCGCCGACGGCGCGTGGCTGGGCGTCAGCTATGCGCAGATGCTGGCGGATGCCCGCGCGATTGGGCAGGCACTCCTCGATCGCGGTCTGAGCGCCGATCGGCCGCTCATGATCCTTTCGGGCAACAGTATCGAGCACCTGCAGTTCGCGTTGGGCGCGATGTTTGCCGGCGTGCCCCATGCGCCGATTTCACCGGCGTATTCGCTGGTATCGAACGATCACGCCAGGTTGCGCTATGCGATCGAACTGCTTACGCCGGGTGCGGTATTCGCGGCGGACGGTGATGCCTTCGCTGCCGCGATCGCGGGCGCAGTGCCGGACGATGTCGAAATCATCACGCACAGCGGCACCGCTGGCCGGGAAAGCACACGACTCGCCGAACTCCTGCGGACCGTGCCGACTAGCGTCGATGCTGTCCACGACGCGATCGATGCGGATTCGGTCGCCAAGTTTTTATTCACGTCGGGCTCGACGCGGCTTCCGAAAGCCGTGCCGACTACGCACCGCATGCTGTGCAGCAATCAGCAGATGCTGTTGCAGACCTTCCCGGAATTCGGCATCGAACCACCCGTTCTGATGGACTGGCTGCCATGGAACCATACCTTTGGCGGCAGTCACAACGTGGGTATTGCGCTCTACAACGGTGGCACGCTCTATATCGATGACGGAAAACCGGTCGGCAGGAATTTCGCCGAAACCGTGCGAAATCTGCGAGAGATCGCGCCGACGATTTACTTCAACGTTCCAAAAGGTTGGGAAGAACTGACTATCGCGCTCGAAAGCGATGCCCAGTTGCGCGAAACGTTTTTCTCACGCGTCAAACTTTATTTCTTCTCTGGCGCCGGACTGTCGCAAGCCGCGTGGACCCGGCTCGAACGCGTGACCGAACAGTACTGCGGCGAGCGGATCCGCATCATGGCGGGACTCGGCATGACCGAGACGTCGCCGTCCTGTCTTTTCACGACGGGACCGATCATGAGCGCGGGCTACATCGGCGTGCCCGCGCCCGGCTGCGAGGTCAAGCTCACCCCGGTTGACGGCAAGCTCGAGGCGCGGTTTCTCGGCCCCCACGTGATGGCGGGGTACTGGCGGATGAATCCGGATGCCGGCGCGGGCACGTTCGATGAAGAGGGCTTTTACTGTAGTGGTGACGCTGTCACTTTCGTCGACGTACAGCGTCCGGAAGTTGGTTTGACGTTCGACGGCCGCATTGCTGAAGACTTCAAGCTCAGCTCGGGAACGTTCGTGAGCGTCGGGCCGATGCGCGCGCGCGTGGTATCGGAGGGGGCGCCCTATGTGCAGGATGTGGTTGTGACGGGCATCAATCGCGGCGACGTCGGTTTGCTCGTGTTTCCACGCCTCGACGAATGCCGTGCGCTCGCAAACCTGTCTGCGACAGCGGACGCAAAAGAGATCGTGGAGTCCCCTCGTGTGCGTGGCTTTTTCGCGGCTATGCTGGCGCGATTGAACCGCGGTGCGACCGGGGGTGCGACCCACATCGCGCGTTTGCGCCTGCTTGATGTACCGCCATCGCTGGACCTTGGCGAGGTCACCGACAAAGGATCGATCAATCAACGCGCGGTGCTCGCACAACGAGTGGATTTAATCGAGGCGATGTACGCTCGCGGTAACGACGATTCCGCCGTGCTTTACGCGGCTTAACAGGAGCGGTGAAAGACACTCGCTGTTTGCGATAGCAGACAACGACCATTTGGCGCGATACTCGGCAGATGGCTAATCGCGGTAACATCGTCTATCAACGTCTGACAGGCTTGCCGCAATGACCGCCAAAACCAGGGGAAAATTGGCCGCCGTTACTATCACAAATCCTGGCGCGCCAGCACTCGGCCGGAGAGCGGCGAGTCGGCCGCGCCTGACTTACCTCATCGGCAGCCTCGACCGGATTCTGCGGCGCAGAATGACGGATGCGCTTTCGCCAATTGGCCTCACACTTGCGCAATTTACCGCGTTGTCAGTGCTCGAGGCGAGAGGCAAGGCGTCGAACGCGGAACTGGCAGAACGATCGTTTATCACGCCTCAGTCGGCAAACGAGATCATGAGCGTGATGGCGGCGCGTAAATGGATTACACGCGAATCCGATCCCAACCACGGGCGTATTGTCCTGCTGCAAATGACCGACGAGGGGCGCGAAGTGCTGCATAAGTGCTCCAGAGTCGTGGAGGCTGTCGAGGAGGAAATGCTGGGGGGCGTGGATCTGGACGATGCGGCGCGCGTACGAGCGGCGCTGGAGTTGTTTGGACGAAACTTACGCCGCGAGTGACGGAAACGGGTTCGAATTGGTTGTCGCGCCGTTTCGGGTGATGCGCGCTTATTGCGCGGGTTACGAATGCGATGTGCAACCTCATTCACCCGACAATTGAACTAGCGCACCTCGCAGTCTTTTTTGTTTGGCCGGCAATCGTCGAAAAAAATTGGTCCGAGCCGAACTCAGCGCTGCAATGACAAGCACCCCTGACAGCGATCCAACCCCGTCAGCGCAAGTCCACGCCAGGCAGCAAGAAATCCCGGCCGAAGTTGAATGCCTTCGCGTCGCATAGTCCCAATGGCCGCCGTTGGTGTCACCACGCCAACTCCCGAAATCCCGGCAATTGCCCGGCACGCTTGTTTCTCTTTCATCCACGTCTGGACTTCGACTCGGCCTGAATTCGGCTTTCCCCCGAAATAGTTGGACCCCCTGTCGCTGGCACAAGCGAAGAAGGTAGCGTGCCGTCGGTCTCACGTCGCGCGCGAACACATGCCACGGAAAACGGAAGTCTGTGCGCTCGCACGCAATATCCGTTCGCGCATATGAAAGTCAAGGGGGCGAGGCGACGGTAGATTACAGGCAAGCGTCGCATGGTCAAATCGCGTTATCCGCCTCGGCGGGGCCGCCAACGAATGCACACCCGCTGAACACATAACTGGAGACGGACAATGAACGGAGACGGACCGCTTGCGGGTCTCGTAGTAGTAGATATGGGCCAATTGCTGGCGGCTCCTGAGGCGGCTATGTTGCTAGCCGACTTCGGTGCGACTGTCATCAAGGTCGAACCACCCACGGTGGGGGATATTTCGCGGAAATCCGGATGGGAGGTCAATGGGACTTCGGTTTGGTGGCGTTGGCTCGGTCGCAACAAATACGCGGTCACCATCAATATCAAGGACCCGCGTGGACAGAAGCTGGTAAGACGTCTGATAGATGGCGCAGACGTGCTCATCGAGAACATGCGGCCGGGCAAACTCGAGGCCGCGAATCTTGCGCCGGAAGACTTGCACTCCACCAATCCTGATCTGGTGATTCTTCGTGTTACAGGATGGGGCCAAACCGGGCCTTATTCCGACCGCGCCTGCTTCGGCACGCAAGTCGAAGCGATGAGTGGCTTTGCCGCCGCAAATGGACAACCCGACGGGCCCCCGACGCTGCCCACCTTTGCCATCGCCGACGCAGCCGCCGGATATCTTGGCGCCTTTTCAGTGATGACCGCACTGCATGGTCGCGACAAGCATCCTGAGAAGCGGGGCGAGGTTATCGATTTGTCGCTGATGGAGGCGATGTTCGGTCTGCTCGGCCCGCAGGCGTCGGCCTATAGCGCACTCAAAGCGATGCCGCAGCGAATCGGCAGCCGCTCGCCGATGGGTGCGCCGCGCAATATTTATAAAACTCGCGACGAGCGTTGGCTGGCGATTTCGTGCACGGCTAATCGTATTGCTCACCGGGTCTTCACTCTCATCGGACAGGGGCATTTGCTCGATGACCCGGAATACAGCACACCGGAAGGCCGTCTTCGGAACGTGGACAAGGTTGACGAGCTGGTGCAGGCATGGGTTGGCGCACGGGACGGTAACGACGTTATCGGTCAATTCTCCGCTGCCGGTGCCACGGTGGCGCCCGTCTACACCATTGCCGACATTGAAGAAGACGAGCACTTCGCCAGTCGAAAGATGATTGTTGACGTACCGATGGAAAACAACGAATCACTGCGGATGCAAAACGTCTTTCCTCGTTTCCAGCATAACCCTGGGTCGGTCAAGTGGAGCGGGCGCGAACTCGGCGCAGACAACACGGCAGTGTTCATGGAGCGCCTCGGCCTCTCCCAGCAGGAATTCGAAGAATACAAGCGCGACGGCGTCATTTGATTCAAAGAAACAAGAGGGCGCCGGTCTAGGTGGAGAGACGAAAATGAGTGTGGCACTTTTACAGCTTGAGAAACATTATCGTGAGCGGGACCTGCGTGCGAGGACCTGGAAGTCGAACGGAGGGAAGGTCGTAGGGTATTTCGGCGAGACCGTTCCCGTCGAGATGATTGCTGCCGCGGGTTTTCTGCCCTATAGACTGAGCGGCAATCATGCCGCCCCAGTCACCCATCTTGGGAAACATTATTTTCCTTACGCGGACAAGTCGGTTCCGGGTTCACGTGTAATGAGCCTCGAGTTCGTCAATTCGATGCTCGATATGCTGTTGTCCGGCGCCTACGACTTTGTCGACTATCTGGTTATTCCGAATTCGCGTAAGGCGATACTCGCAATTCACTCGCATCTCACTGCCGCTCGCGCGGCGGATCCTGGCTTGCGGATGCCGGAACTGTACATTCTTGACCGAACCATCACCTCGTCCTACGTGTCGTCCGAATACAACCGGGCGCGGATATTTGAATTCAAGGAGCAATTGGAACGATGGTCCGGTCGCGGTCTGACAAACGAGGCACTCGAACACTACATCGCTCTATATAACGAAAATCGATCGTTGCTGGGGAAAATTGACGGCTTGCGCACGAAATTTTCTCCAGTGCTGAGTGGCGTTCAAGCATTGCACGCCTACGGTGCGGCGAAATTTATTCCCGTCGAAGAACACAGCTCTCTTCTTCGCCATGTTATTGATGAAGCGGCCGATTTTCCGCCGCGTGCGGGTGCACGAGTATTCGTAACAGGCAGCCCACTGGACTACACCGACCTATACGAACGCATTGAGGAAGGTGGCGCAACGGTGGTGTCGGAAAACCATTCATGGGGTATGCGGTGTGCCGGACGGACAGTCGACACCGATTGTGCGCCGATGGACGCAATCGCCGATGCATACCATAAGACCCCCGGATGCACGACTTATCCGCTCGCTGAGTCGGTGCGAGCCTGTACAGAGCGGGCGCTTGAGTCAAAGTCTTCCGTTGCGGTTTTTTTCGTATATCGGCACGACGATGCGCAGGTATTCGATACGCCCGACGAGATAGCTGCGCTAGTGGCAGTAGGAATAGAAAGCGTCTACCTCTCCGAACAACCGTATCGTTTTGACTATACGCAGCAGAGTGCGGAGAAGATCCGCAACCTGCTCGACGATGCGGCACCCTCTGCTAACGCTTAAACATCACACGGCTCTTACAATGGCACTTCCGATAGTTGAGCAACGCCTCGAATCCGTGAACAGGGTTCGGGCTCATCAGCGCGCCTGGATGAATCAGACACGCGCCCGTGTCATGGCGGGTGAACCCTTCGCGATCTGCAATGGCGACGAGTTCGAGGAAATATTCATTGCGATGGATATTCCGGTTCTTGCAATCAACTACTGGAACTTTCTAATCGGTGCCAAAGAGCAGGGGCCGCATTACACGAAGGTGTTGAACGACCGTGGTTATGTCGGGGAGCATTTCTTTGGATGGGGACTCGCTTCCACGATGAGTCCGGAGAACGCCCCATGGGGTGGTCTGCCCAAGCCGTCGCTGATTTGCGGAAGCGTGCGCAGCGAAATGGAATTGCGTGTGACGGAATTGTGGGCACGGGAGTTCGGATGCCCATGCTATCCGCTGGATTTCAGCTTCCCATCGCCGCCTTTTCAGGCGCTACCCGAAGATTGGTGGAACTACACCCGTAACGAGTGGGACAAGCTGGTCGATCCGGCGAGGTTGCGCCTGCGCGTTCAACAGGAACGGACCCTGACGAACTACGTTGAGCAGCTTACCGGACGAAACCTGAGTGTCACCGAGCTGGTTCGTTCGATGGATCTATTGAACAGGCAGATGGATTATTGGGCAAACGCCAGGACGTTGATTGGTAGCGCTCCAAAATGTCCGGTACATATTCGCGACCAGATGTCGATGTACCAGGCAATGTGGCATCGAGGCACCGAAGTCGGACTGGACTTGGTTAGGGACTACTACCAGGAAGTCGAAGGGCGGGTCAAGAATGGAATTGGCGCGTACAAGCAGGAGAAGTTTCGTCTTTACTATCACAGCCAGATTCCCCCCTGGCACGACTACATCGAAGAAAAATATGGGGCTGTGACAGTCGCCAACTTTTACAGCGGCATACCGGACCTGTACGCCCGAACGGTTCGCGACAACGATCCGTTCGAAGCACTTGCCGCACGCCATCTCTTCCTGTTTGGCTTCAATGCGGCACGTATCGTGAAAGAAGCGGTGGAGCATCGTTGCGACGCGGTGATTGTTATCGAGGCCTTCAACGAGGGCTATCCGTCCATCGAACAGAGTCAGGTCGAAGCGGCAGGGATTCCCTACCTGGCTCTGCCCAGGGAGGCGGATGACGCGCAGATTCGTTCACTACTCGAGAATTTCATCGAACAACGGCTTTTAAAACAAAGATAAACCTAGCAAACCATGACAGACGGGATACATCTTGCCGTCGGACCAAGGAGACAGGAGTGACCCCTCAGACAGAAGGCATCGTGGTTCCGGTGCCAGTAGTGAAACGCATATTTGCCCGAGTCGTTTGGCCGCTCTTTACCTTGTTCCTGGCGGGCGCCATAGACCGTGTCAACCTCAGTTTCGCTGCGTTGAAGATGAATGGGCAGTTGAACTTCAACCATGAAGTTTACGGTTTCGGCGTGAGCATTTTTTTTCTCGGCTATCTTCTTTTTCAGATGCCGAGTCTCTACTTGCTTAGAAAGATAGGTGTGGCGCGGTGGTGTTTTGTCGTAACCGCATCGGCAGGAATTATCGCCACCTTGATGGCGTTCGTTGCGACCCCTCTGCAATTCTATTCACTACGTTTCCTTCTGGGTGTTGCTGAGGCGGGGTTGGCACCAGGAATCGTCTATATCGTCGGCGTCTGGGTTCCCCGTAGCGACCGGGCGGCTGCTATAGCACGTACTCAGCTTGCCGCACCGATTTCAATCATCTTTGGTGGCCCGCTTTCTGGATGGCTGATGACGCGGCTTCACAGCACAAACGGTCTTGCTGGTTGGCAGTGGATGTTCATCGCGGAAGGGCTGCCGACGATCTGCCTCGGCGTTCTTCTTTTCGCTCTGATGCGTGACAAGCCAACCCAGGCGAAATGGTTGTCACACAAAGAGGCGGTTCTGGTGGAGAGCGTGCTGGCTGAGGAGCAAGCGGCACTGCAAGAGCGCGTGATCGTCGGCTTTCGCGATGTACTTACCGACATTCGTGTATGGTGCGCCGCAGGTGTATGGCTGACGCTTATCCTGGCTTCATACAGCCTAAGCTTCTGGCTGCCGTTGGTCGTCAAACAGACGTCCGGTCAGAGCGACTTGAACGTTGGATTTCTCAGCGCGTTGCCATGGCTTGGCATTGGTTCGGGGATGCTGTTCAATGCGCGCCATTCCGACAGGACGGGAGAGCGATATTTTCACATCGGCGTGCCTGCGATACTTAGCGCCATTTTCTTCGCGCTTTCCCTCGCCGCACACGTTGGTATTCTATCGCTGCTCTTTCTCGTTCTCGCAGGGTTTGGACTGGGTTCGGCGCAGTCGGTATTCTGGACAATTCCGTCGTCCATTTTTGGACGTGGCGTCGTTGCCAATGGACTGGCCCTCATCAATATTTGCGGTTCCATCGGCGGCATGGTCGGCTCGAGCCTTATCGGCGTAATACGTCAGAATACGGGCTCTTTTACGCCAGCGATTCTAGGCATATCCGCGACGCTCGCATTCGGTGCACTTCTGCTTATTCCCATCGCCCGCGCTTCGCAGGCAAAGCGCCACGCGATTCCGCCCGCGAGGCCACTGCCTGGCAACGCCCGCTCAGAGCCCACTGAAGAGAGTTATGAATGAATCACATCGCTGAAAATATGTACGCAGTCGAAATTGAGAACGCCGGCAGGAACGGCAAGCTGAAACTTACGCGACGACCGACACCGAGCATGGGTGACCGCGACGTATTGATCGAAGTACATGGCGCAGGCGTAAATCGCCCTGATGTACTTCAACGTCGAGGCTACTATCCGCCGCCGCCAGGCGCGTCCGACCTGCCTGGATTGGAGGTGGGTGGTGTAGTTGTCGCCATCGGAAAACGTGTTTCGAGGTTCGCCTGTGGAGACAGGGTGTGTGCGCTGCTAGCTGGCGGCGGATATGCCGAGTACGTCTCAGTGCATGAAGGTCACGTTCTACCGGCCCCTGCGGGACTTTCCCTGATAGAGGCAGCAAGCCTTCCCGAGACGGTGTTTACGGTTTGGGCAAACATGGTGACGCGAGGCCAATGCAAGGCAGGCGATACCGTTCTCGTCCATGGCGGGACCAGCGGTATCGGCGTGACGGCTATTCAGATTGCGACTGCGCTTGGTGCTTCGGTTATCGCTACCGCAGGCTCGAAAGAGAAAGCTACGGCCTGCGAGAAGCTAGGAGCCAAACTGGGTGTGAATTACCGCGAAGAGGATTTCGTGGCGTCGGTTCTTGAGGTCACCGATGGTCGGGGTGCCGACGTCATTCTCGATATCGTCGGCGGCGAATACGTGGAAAGAAATCTCCGGGCTGCAGCAACCAATGGGCGCGTCGTCAGCATTGCTTTCATTGGCGGAGTGAAAGGCGAGGTAGACCTGAACCTTGTGATGAAAAAGCGGCTTCTATTGACGGGGTCGACGCTTCGGTCGGCGCTGGTCGAAGAGAAGTCCGAGCTTGCTTCGGAGGTCATGCATCATGTGTGGCCCATGTTTGACGCGAACACATTGCGGCCGGTGGTGCATAAGGTCTTTCCTCTGGGAGAGGCGCAGTTGGCGCACGAATTAATGGAACGTTCGGAGCACATTGGGAAGATCGTGCTCGATGTACGCTCAGCACGCGCGTGATACCGGGCCGTGGATTGTACCAATCAGTAACGCTGCGCCGTTTGAATCATCCGGTTCACCGCTACCACTGATAGCCGTCGCGTCGTGGCGGCAGACATTCCGAGCGCGACACGAGGGCGAATAGCACCGAGACATACGCCATCCGAACGTGCGTCAGCCATTTATCGGCACTAACGTTCTCGTCACGCGTATACATCTTTTTGATGCTTCATAAAACATTATCGCAATGTCAACCACTCGCTATCTATGGATGCGAGTGGGCTTGAGCTTTCCCGTCGCCGTTTCACTATTCCAGGGAAATTACTCTTCAATTGCGATTTCGCACAGAGACCGTCATGAGTCGGCATATGGCTGGGGAGAACCCTGGCCGTGCGCTCCAGCTAAACGAAATTGCGCGAATGAGAAAGAGCAAACCTTTTGCATTGCGTATCTTCATCTCAACGGCCCGCACGGCGAGTTGCTGCGGAGTGACATTGAGATTGGGAGACTGACGATGCATGGTAGGAAGGATGGGCTACTGGCAGCTGCGACATGGGACCATGGTGACGCTGAAACGGGATTTGAAGTCACCGACAAGGCGACGGGCGAAGTCATTGGAAAAGTCGCGTTGAGCCGTGCAAGCGATGTGAGCACGGCGGCGTGGATTGCAAAAAGCGCGCAGCAGGCGTGGGCAGTGACATCACCCGCAGAGAAAGCGGCCGTTTTCAGGCGAGCCGCAAATCTTCTGGAAACCCACTATGAAGAGGTGCAGCAATTCCTGATGAGGGAGGCGGGGGCGACGAAGGCTAAAGCGGACTTTGAACTACGTCACATGACGCTTGGAATTCTCCATAACGCCGCCGCGATGGTCAACGAGCCCCAAGGACTTGTTCTCCCGGCGAGTTCGGGAACGTTAAGCCTGGGACGTCGGGTTCCACACGGCGTCGTCGGCGTCATTGCACCATTCAACGTGCCGGTCGTACTCGCAATACGCGCGGTCGCGCCGGCATTGGCAACAGGCAACGCGGTACTTCTTAAGCCAGATCCGCAGACGGCCGTGAGCGGCGGCCACTTGATCGCGCGGCTCTTCGAGTTGGCGGGTTTGCCCGAGGGCGTTTTTCATGTATTGCCGGGCGGCGCCGACGTTGGCGAGGCATTGTGCACGGACGTCAACATATCGATGGTCGCATTCACCGGTTCTACGTCAGCAGGCCAGCGAGTAGGGGAGTTGTGCGGCCGGCATCTGAAAAAAGTATCTCTGGAGTTGGGCGGGAAAAATTCCATCATCGTTCTGGCTGACGCAGACGTTGAGCTCGCAGCCAGGAACATTAGTTTTGGCGCATTTCTGAATCAGGGGCAAGTGTGTATGGCTGTCGGGCGAGCACTCGTTCACCGCTCGCTCATGCCGAAGATGACCGAACTCCTGGTTGCCACCGCGAAGTCGCTTCCAGTAGGCGACCCGTCCAGCCAGGATGTTGTCCTTGGACCCCTCATCAATGCCCGGCAGGTGGCAAACGTCGACCGCATTGTGCACTCTTCGGTGCGCGACGGCGCGGTGGTTGCCGCGGGCGGAACGTTTGAATCTCTCTTTTACAAACCGACGATCCTGTCCAACGTGCGGCCGGGCATGGCCGCCTTTGAAGAGGAAATTTTCGGCCCGGTCATTCCACTGACCAGTTTTGAAACAGATGACGAGGCCATTCGCCTTGCCAATCAAACCGAATACGGCCTCTCGGCATCTGTGATTTCGTGCTCCGTAGGACGCGCGATGAAGGTTGGCCGACAACTGAATGTTGGGCTGCTTCATATCAACGACCAGCCGGTGCACGATGATCCGCACGTGCCGTTTGGAGGCCGGGGATTCTCGGGTAATGGGACCAGCATTGGAGGCCCTGCAAACTGGGACGAGTTCACCCAGTGGCAGTGGATGACGGTCAAAGACAGCGCTCCGCAGTATCCCTTTTGAACTCCCTCCAACTATGGAGCAATGCAAAGTGACGACACGTTTTCCCCAAACACAAGCTTTTAGTGGCCCGAATGCACCGGTGCGTATCGAGTGCGATATTGAAGATCTACCGGTCGATGGCCGCCTGCCATCCGATATTGAAGGTACATGGTATCGGATTGGTCCGGATCCTAAATTCGCGCCATTGGCGGGCGACGATTTGTACGTCGCCGGCGATGGAGTCATCAGTTCAGTCAAGTTTCAGAACGGTCGGGTAGCGTTCAAAATGCGTTACGTGCAGACCGAGCGGCTTCTGCGCGAGCGCGCTGCGGGACGCGCATTGTATGGTGCGTATCGCAATCCGTTTACCGACGACGCATCGGTCGCCGGGACGAACAGGGGCACCGCGAACACAACACCCGTGTGGCACGGAGGGCGCCTGCTGGCGTTGAAGGAGGACTCGCTGCCCTATGAACTGGATCCGGACACGCTCGAAACCCTAGGGGTTTGCAATTTTCAGGGTCAACTGAAGAGTCCGACGTTTGCGGCGCATCCGAAACTTGATCCCGAAACGGGCGAGTTGTTCGCCTTCAGCTATGAGTGTGATGGAGAAGCGACCAACACGGTTGCCCTATGTGTTGTTTCCCCCGACGGAAAACTAGTTCGTGAGGAGCGGTTCGAGGCTCCGTACGCGTCGTTCATGCACGATTTTGCGGTCACGCGTGAGCACATCATCTTTCTTGTTTTCCCCACAACCGCAGACCTCACCCGGATCAAATCCGGGGGCGCGCATTGGGTATGGGACGACAGCAAAGACGCGTACGCCGGGGTGATGCGACGTGACGGCGCGGTGTCGGAGATGGTCTGGTTCCGGATGCCGCCTTGCTACGCCTTCCACGTCATGAATGCCTTCACCGAGGGTGATCTGGTGAACGTCGACCTCTGTCTTGCCGACCGAAACCCGTTTCCGGGAATCGACGATATAAACAACGCGCCGTTCAACCCGGAAGCCGGTGCCCCATTTTTGACGCGCCTGACTTTCGACCTCAAGGATTCGAAAGAGACTCGCAAGACACGGTTAGCACCCATGCCTGGCGACATGCCTAGCGTTGCGGCAAGTTCGGCGATGAGTCGGCAGCGGGTCGGCTACTACGCCGGTCTTGACCCGTCGATAGAACTTCACAACGGCGGCCCGACGGGGGCCGCTTTCAATCACCTGTGTCGCGTCGACTTCGAGTCAGGGGCTTTCACTGCGTTGCACCTCGGGAAAGACGTCACGTTCCAAGAGCCTATTCACGTGGCCGACTCAGATGGAAGCGGCGAAGGTTATCTCCTCGCGGTCGCAGACAGGCACGACGAGGTCATGTCGGACATCGTCGTTCTGAGCGCTGCGAATCCGGAGCGGGGACCACTTGCAACGATTCATCTGCCGTTTCGCTTGCGCAATGCCTTCCATGGGACTTGGGTTTCATCGGTTTGCCGAAGCTAAGGTGTATCCGCCTCCCGGCACAAGTCACTCGCGCAGAGATTGATAAAACTCATATTTGGAGACCACAGTGAAGAAGACATTGGCTTTATGCGCAGCGTTAGCCGTGACCCCGCAGGCTTTTGCTCAATCGAGCGTCACGCTCGCGGGGGTCATCGACATGGGTTATACATACAACGGCCGCATCTTTTCGAAGGGGGGCGTTTCAGGTCAACACTCGAGCTCGCTGCAAAGCGGCGCGTTTCGAGGCAGTCGAATCGTATTCTCCGGGACTGAAGACCTGGGAGGCGCACAGCATGCCTTCTTCATGCTCGAAAACGGATTTCAAGCTAACACAGGAGCACTCGGGCAAGGTGGCCTTCTGTTTGGCCGGCAGGCATACGTCGGCCTGAGTGGTAATTGGGGGGCTGTTCGATTGGGTCATCAATATACTCAATTATTCGACCGTTTATCGATGACGGACCCCTTCGTCAACCTGATGGCGGGCGGAAATGGAAACATCGAGACGCCGAATCCCCGGGTGGATAATGCGATTTTGTACCTCTCTCCGACATTTCACGGATTCAGCGCGAACGCGATGTTTAGCCTTGGAGGCGTGGCGGGAAATTTTAGAGCGGGAAACCAATGGTCCGGCGATATTACGTATTCGAGCGGTCCGATCTACGCCACTTACATTCATAACGAAATTTCGAGCAACCCTGGTGTCGTTCCTAATCCTGGTGCGCCGGCCTACGGGCCGAACAACGTGACCGGAAAAATCGATTTGGTCGGCGGCGTATACGACTTCAAGTACTTCAAACTTCACGCGAACTACTATCGCGCCGTGAACCTGGCGAACAACAGTATTCCCAATCCAATCGTGCAGGAAGGAGGCCGATTCCAGAACTGGATGGCAGGCGTCACCGTGCCATTCGGTCCGGCATGGAGATTCGAAGCCTCGTATACGCATCACGATGATCAAACCGGGAAAGGGCAGAACGCGAGTCAATATGCGGTAGGTGGATTCTATCTTCTGAGCAAGCGAACGAGCGTTTTCTCATCTTTTTCACGTATCGTGAACAAGAATGGGGCGACCTTCTCCGTCGCGAACTCAACCAACCCGGGTGTCGGGGAATTGCAATTTAATATCGGGCTGGATCACAGCTTCTAAAGCGGCTATTTTGGCAGACCGTTCGGTCTGGTCTGCAGGCTCATCGGCGCGAGATGAGCCTGCTACTTTATGGATCGAATCGTGCTGACGGCGTCTTATGGCACTGTCCGACGGCGACTCACGGGCGGCTCAGTGGGACACTGAGCCGTTACCCGAGTGCCGTCTGCCTGAAGTCGCGCGGAGAAATCCCATAGGTCTCTTTAAAGCTCGTGCTGAAATGAGCGGAGCTGTTAAACCCCCATTTGAACGCAATTTTCGTTATTGCTTCGGATCCGCCGGCGATGAGTTCCTTTCGGCATCGCTCTAACCGGTTCTTCAGGATATAGGTTCCGATGGTCCCGTCTGATTCCGCCGCGAACGCTTTATGAAGGCTGCGTTTCCCGTAGCCGAGGTTCGCAGCAATTTTATCGACGCTCAGTAGCGGGTCTTCTAAATGTGAGTCGATATAGGCGCGAATTTTTTGCGCAAGGGCGAACTTCGTCCCGCCGTCGGATGGGATGGAAATTTGTTCGGCGAGTGCTTGTTGGAACAGCCTGATGATTATTTCTTCTATGTCGCTACGCGCTTTCATGCTACAGGCCGACAGCTCTTCCATGGCATTTTGCGCAAAGTTCGCGGCGAGACTTCCCACTCCGCTTGTCGCGTCAAGACGACGTCCTAACGATTCTTCCGCTATAAGACGGTTGTGGAACAACCTTTCCCTCGGAACAAGAATCATCAATTGCTCGACGTTGCCCTTGTTGACGGCGCGGAAGTCACGAGCTGTCTCGTAGACGGACCATTCCCTCGGACGCAGCTCCACGGTTCGACCGGCCTGTTCGAACGAAGCCTCACCTCGAAGCTGAAGCAGGATAAAGAGCCGATCGTCAGCCAATCGCGGCTGAAGCGGACCGTCCCGGCGGATTACAGTGTGTTTCGACGCGGCGATATGGCAGGCACGAAGCGTGTGTATATCTCCAAACTGCATTTCACCAGAGAAATCGGGTCCTTCGACAAACGCATCCAACAAACCCGTGTCAGGTTGCGACGCAGAGAGCACGAGCCGTGGCGGCAGCATCAATTCGAGAAAAGCGCTCCCCCACCTAGCCAGGCGCATGTGGGTCTCTGCGTCGTCCGTACTAAGTCGAGTGAATCCGTTCATATGCTGCAACCCGATGGAACAGCGCTTGAAGGCTGTTGAAAAACTGTTTCAGTGACGCCCGGAAGGGATATTTGCGGTGGTGGCCTTTGCTCACTGGAGTTGCGCGAGCCGGTCGTAGAGGGAGTTGTTAGGTGGGCAATTTCCTCCAGCACCTTGCCGACTGGAACTTGGGCAATCGACTGAATGTAGGAGTGTTGCGTTACACAACGGACGATGTCAATCCGGGCATGTCCGCGGATTGCGCTTCGAGATGGAGAGCTAGCGGTCCCTCACTGGCTCGCGCTTTCAATGTGGGAATTGCGGCACGTTACCAGCACGTGATCGTCCCTTTGTTGCTATGCAGCTTGTGCCTCGTGCTAGCGACGCTGACGAATCATCAGCTACTTGCGCTGGCGTTGCTGTTTTTCGCCGGCATTGGCCTGGGCGGAGCGCAGAGCGTTTTCTGGACCATTCCAACAAGCTTCCTGACGAAGTAGGCGGCGGGTCAAGGGATCGCCGCCATCAGCCTTTGTGGCAACCTCAGTGGTCTTTTCGGTCCGTTTGCACTCGGCCTGATACTGCAGGCTTCGGGTTCATTCAGGCTGCCCGCATACGTCATGGCAACACTGATGGCATGCGGTGCATTGCTGGCCGTATTCGTGCGCAACCGCGATCCCTCGATAGCGATCAGCAACGACAAATCGCCAACGGTCAGCGCATGCATCGAGACCTGATGTGCGGGAGCGCGCTGCTGCATTGTCGGGTATCGCCACCGGAACCGCGAGTTCATGGATGTCCCGGTCCTAACGCGGTATGCCATTGGGTGGCGTAGTCCGACAAACCCAAAACCGAACAGGGCAGAGCGCGCGAGCGCGCAGCGTCATATGTTGCGGGCTGGGACGCCAGAAGATAGGCACCGCCGGTTGTCCCCGAGCGGTCCTCGGACACCCAGACCGCCTGCTCTGGTCGCAATGTCGCGAGCAATGCCGCGAAGTGGCGATTGGCTGTGAAGGCGCCTTCGATCACGATTTGGCCACTGCTCTTCAGACGCGTGAGGCAGTCGTCGGTGACCAACGCGGTGTAGAGCGTGGCCAAAGCATAGGACTCGTGTGGCGAGCTCGGTTGCGGCCCACGGATTTCACCGCGCCGCTCGGGCCAAGGGCCACCAAGCGGTGCGAAGCTCGGCAGTGCGAGCGTTCTCCGTGCGACGAGCGTTGCGATATCTCCCCAGCTGCAGTCGCCGGCCGGCCCCGCGTTGAGCACTGAGAACTCACGCCCCCCCATAAAACGGGCGCAAGCGATGGGTCGACCCCACGCATCGACATTGGCGAGCATGTCGCGTCGCGGGTCGAGCACCGAGAGGGGCGCGCCAAGACCAGCCACGAGCGCCCACGTACCCGACGAGATCACGTTCATCGGCGCCAGCGGTGACGGTGCGCCATAAAAGTGCTTGACCAGCGACGCGTTACTATCGTGGATACCGCACACGACGCGACAGTTCGCAGGTAGGCCGGTGCGTGCGGCCACATGGGGCAGCAATGTGCCAAGCGTGGCGTCCGCCTCGCGCAGCGGCGGGAAAAGTGATTGCCAGCCAAGCCTGTTCACCATGGGCGCCAGTCGACCACGCGTCACATCCCAGAGATCGGTATGACAGCCCCAGGACGTGATTTCACCGGAGGCCACGCCTGACAGGCGCCATGCCCAGTACTGGGGATAGGGCAAGATCGCGCGCGTGCGCGCAAACGCATCGGGGAACCGCCGGGACTGCCAGTACAACTGCTTGCCGACGTTCAATCCGCCCGCTAGCGCGGGCGAAAAGGTGCAGCCGAAATCATCCCTTAGCGACGCGTAGACGGCGTCAATTTCGGCGATTCCGGTGAACTCGTAGTCGAGCACCGGTAGCGCAAGCTCTCCGTCACCCAGCAGCGCGACCGTTGCACCATGTGTCGTTGTGATGATCGAGCCGACGCGGTGCGGCTCCGGCAATTGCTTCAGTTTGCATAGCAACCAGTCCCAGATGGTGTCGACGTCGAAGTGTGGATAAATGCCTGCGTGAACGGCATGGTTGGCGCAGCGCGCTTCCGAAAGTGACGTTCCGTCCTCATCGATCAGGCTCAGTTTGAGGTTGGTTTTGCCAATGTCGAACACTACTACCCTGCCGCTATGCGCACTGTTCGGCACAGGATTCATGGCGCCACCGGCTCGGCATCGACCGCCACCACTTCGATCCCCTGACCTTGCAGCATTTCAATGGTCTCCGCAGTGACGCCGTTGTCGGTGATCAGCATCCTGACCCGCGAGAGCGGGCACACGATGAGGCCACCGCGCCGGCTCTTGAACTTGGAGCTGTCGACGAGCACGATCAGCTCGTCGGCCTGCTTCATCAGCTTGATCTCGGCACGCACCAGAAGTGGATCGCCCTCGATTAATCCTAGCGGTGACACAGCGGCCGCACCGATGAACATCTTGCTCGCGTAGTGATTCTGGATCACGTCGTTCTCGAAGGGACTGACGATCACGTTCTGTTCCCGGTACACCTTGCCACCGGGTAGCAGGATTTCATTGCGGCTACGCGTGAGCAACTCGTGAGCCGTGAGGAACGAGTTGGTCAGGATGGTGAGCTGACTGTCGATGAGGTACTCTGCCATCATATGTGTCGTGCTGCCGCCATTGATGATGACGGTCTCACCGTTCAGACACATCTGCGCCGCGCGCCGGGCGATCGCCCTTTTGCGCTCCGGATACACCGCCGTGCTTTCCCAGAAGTTCGACCCCACCAGTCCATCCGGCTTGTCGGGTGCGAGATGCTGTGCGCCGCCGTGGACCTTGACGAGTTGCCCGCCGGTCGCAAGCACCGTGATGTCGCGCCGGATAGTAGCGGCCGAAGCACTAAGCACACCTTCAAGTTCGGTGACTGTCACGTTGCCCCGTTCAGCGAGGATTCTCAGCAGTTTCTTGCGCCGGGTATGGTTGATCAAGACATGTTCTCCATTTTATCGGATTATGTCATTCGAGCATCGAACAATCATCAAATGGCTAATAATGGAAAACCCGCAATCAAAACAATCATAAAGTTGATCGAAATATGATTGAAAAATGATCGTTTTGTGGACAAACTGCGACCGTCAACCCACAAAACCCGCGAGACACCGTTTCCATGAAGACCTCCTCCGCTCTTGCCGCTTCGAACCCGATCGTCTCCCTATGGAACGACGCACAGGTTGCATCGATGTCGGAACCCGAGCTTCTGCTCTATCGCTCCAACCTGCTGGGCAGCGACCTGCGCATCACCAACTTTGGCGGTGGCAATACGTCAGGAAAGATCGACATGCCTGATCCATTGACCGGCCAGACGGCGAAGGTACTGTGGGTCAAAGGCTCGGGCGGCGACCTCGGCAGCATGAAGATCGACGGCTTCGCGACCCTTTACATGGACAGACTGCAGGCACTCAAGTCGCGCTACCGTGGACTGGCCAACGAGGATGAGATGGTGGCCATGGCCTCGCATTGCACGTTCAACCTGAATCCCCGCGCCGCGAGCATCGACACTGCATTGCATGCCTACATTCCCAAAGCGCACGTCGACCACATGCACCCGGACGCCGTGATCGCCATCGCTGCGAGCCAGAACGGCGAGCAACTTACACGCGAAATCTTCCACGGCGAACTGGCCTGGGTGCCGTGGCAACGTCCCGGCTTCGACCTGGGCGTGAAGCTTGGCGACATCACGCGCGATCAACCCCAGCTCAAAGGTCTCGTGCTGCAGAACCACGGCCTCTTCACCTGGGGCAATACGTCAAAGGAGTGCTACGAGAACACGGTGCGTGTGATCGCGCAGGCGAACGCTTGGCTCGCCGCACAGAGTGCTGAACCGGCCTTCGGTGGCGCCGTGCGAACTCCGCTCGACCCACAGGCGCGGCTACGCGTCATTGAACGGCTCGTTCCGTCGCTGCGCGGCAAGATCAGTGGGGATACCGCAGGCGGCCAGCGCAAGCAGGGCCATTTCGACGATCGCGCCGAGGTCCTCGATTTCGTCTGCAGCAAGGATCTCGCGCCCTTGGCGGCGCTCGGCACTTCCTGTCCCGATCATTTTCTGCGTACCAAGATCTATCCGCTGGTGCTGGACTTCGACCCGCAGAGGGACAACCTCGATGAGGTGATTGCCGGGCTCGACGTCACGCTTGAGCAATACCGGGAGAACTACCGCGCCTACTACGAGCGCTGCAAACGCCCGAACAGTCCGACCATGCGCGATCCGAACGCGGTGATCTACCTGATCCCCGGTGTCGGCATGTTGAGCTTTGCGCGCGACAAGGCCACGGCCCGCATCGCAAGCGAGTTCTACATCAATGCCATCAACGTGATGCGCGAGGCGCAGCGGGTGGACCGTTACGTTGGCCTGTCGGAGCAGGAGGCTTTCGACATCGAGTACTGGCTGCTGGAA
This sequence comes from Paraburkholderia antibiotica, assembly GCF_012927125.1. Lineage (GTDB taxonomy): Bacteria > Pseudomonadota > Gammaproteobacteria > Burkholderiales > Burkholderiaceae > Paraburkholderia > Paraburkholderia antibiotica. The sequence goes on along the minus strand of NZ_JABBFZ010000022.1, from coordinate 10,507 downwards.
GAAGCCAAGCTGCAGCGCATGCCCAAACCTAAGAGCCTTGCGGGCCGCATCGCGCTAGTCACTGGCGCGGCGGGCGGCATCGGTCGGGCGACGGCCGAGCGGTTTTTGCAGGAAGGTGCCTGTGTGCTGCTCGCCGACATCGATGCAAACGCATTGTCCGACGCCGAGACGAGCCTGCGCCAAAGTTTCGGCAAAGACATGGTGGCCAGTGCCGTGACGGACGTAACGAACGAAACTTCGGTTCAGGCGTCGATGGCCTCGGCCCTCACCAGCTTTGGAGGGCTCGACCTTGTAGTGTCGAACGCAGGCATCGCTTCGTCGGCGGCCATTGGCGATACCAGCCTCGAACTGTGGAACCGCAACATAAACATTCTGGCGACCGGCTACTTTCTGGTGGCGCGCGCTGCGTATCGGTTGCTCCAAGAGCAGGGCGTTGGCGGAAGCATCGTGTTTGTCGCCAGCAAGAATGGGCTAGTCGCGTCCGCGGGTGCCGCGGCCTATTGCACGGCCAAGGCGGCGGAAATTCATCTTGCACGCTGCCTCGCGCTGGAAGGTGCAGAGCATGGCATTCGCGTCAACGTAGTGAACCCCGACGCCGTGATACGCGGGTCAAAAATCTGGGACGGCAAGTGGAAGGAAGAACGTGCCGCCACCAATAAGATCGCCACGGACGACATCGAAGACTTCTATCGCAAACGCAGCATGCTCAAGCTCAGCGTCTTGCCTGAAGACATCGCCGAAGGTGTGTACTTCTTCGCGAGCGATCTGTCTGCCAAGTCGACCGGGAACATTCTCAACGTCGATGCAGGCAACGCTGCCGCCTTCACCCGGTGAGCCACATACCGCCACGCGCGAGCCCCAGCGCGCGGCGGCAGATGCACGGCGTCCCTCGGGATGCCGCAAAGACAAACTCAATGTGGTGGAGACATGGACAACGATCACTACCTGCTTCATGCAGCGGGTGTGCAGAAATCGTTCAACGGCGTGCCGGCGCTACGCGACGGCCGGCTTGAATTGCGTCCGGGCACGGTGCACGCGCTGTGCGGCGGCAACGGCGCGGGCAAGTCGACCTTTCTGAACATCCTGACTGGCATGCTGCGGCGCGACGGCGGTACGATCAGCTGCAAGGGTCAGCCGGTCAATTTCGAGTCGCCGGCTGAATCGCTGGCGGCCGGCATTGCGATGATCAGCCAGGAGCTGAATCCGTTGCTCGACATGACCGTCGCGGAGAATCTCTTTCTTGGTCGCGAACCGATGAAGTTTGGCGGCCTCGTCGTCGACTACAGCCGTCTCTTCAAGCGCGCCACCGCGCTGATGGAGTCTCTCGGCTTTGACATCGACGTGCGAGCGCCGCTGCGGCAACTGAGCCTGGCGAAGCGCCAGCTTGTCGAAATCGCCAAGGCGATTAGCTACGACAACGACATTCTGATCATGGATGAGCCGACCTCCGCGATCGGCGAGGCCGAAACGGGGATTCTGTTTGACGCGATCCGTCGACTGACTGCGCGCGGGGTGGGGGTGATCTATGTCTCGCACAGGATGAGCGAGATATTTTCGATCGCCACCGAATACACGATTTTTCGCAATGGCGGCTTTGTCGAATCGGGACTGCTTGCAGACATCGACACCACGCATCTCGTGCATGGGATGGTCGGAGAACACGTGACGCGCAGCCAGCGCCCAGCCACATTGCGCGACGAGCCCGTGATGCTCGAAGCGCGTGGCTACGCGCAGCGCACGCGTTTCACCGGCATCGATCTGCAGGTGAAACGCGGTGAAATCCTCGGTGTCTATGGCCTGATGGGCGCTGGCCGAAGTGAATTTCTCAACGCCGTTTTCGGTCTGACGCGGCCTGATAAAGGCACGCTGTTGATCGACGGAAAACCGGTGCGCATCGACAAGCCTGCCGATGCGCTGAGTAACGGACTCGCGCTGATTACGGAGGACCGCAAGGACACGGGCCTGATCGGGTGCCGTTCGGTACGGGAAAACGTCACTCTTGCTGCGCTACGTAGCTATTCGAAATCCGGCTGGATTCATGCTGATCTCGAACGGGATGCCCTCGCGCAGATGGTTCGGCAATTCTCGATTCGCACCAGTTCCTCGGAAATTCCGGTGCAACAGCTCTCGGGCGGCAACCAGCAGAAAGTCATCCTCTCGCGCTTTCTGCTCACCCAGCCGCGCATTCTGCTGTGTGATGAACCCACTCGCGGCATCGACGAAGGCACCAAGCAGCAGATCTACGAGTTCCTCAATACCTTCGTGGCGAATGGCCGGTGCGCGATCGTCGTGTCGTCTGAACTCGATGAAGTGATGCAGGTGAGCGATCGAATCGCCGTGTTCGCGCGTGGCCGCATTACCGGGACGCTCACACGCGTCGAGGCTTCACATCACGCGTTGACGCATCTCGCGTCGTGAGTACTGCGGATTTCCCGTACTTTTCTGGTGCCCAACATCATGATGCTTGCACAAAGTTCCCTGTCGATGAAGCACCTGTCACGCTACGGCATCGTCGCGGCCCTTGTCGCGATCTGCATTGCGCTGTCGTTGATGAACCCGTATTTTCTGACCGTCAACAACCTGCTGAACATCATGCAGCAGGTCTCGATCAACGGCTTGCTGGCGATCGGCATGACCTTCGTGATCCTCGCCGGCGGCATTGATCTTTCAGTGGGCTCGGTGGTCGCCTTCGCCGGCATGGTGGCGGCGAGCGTCGTCGCGGGCGATACGCCCCATGCCCCATTTGCGGCGGTTGCCGCGGGCATCGTGGCCGGCGTGGCGTGCGGCGCGCTTAACGGTATTGTGATTGCCCGCTTCCGCGTGCCTGCGTTCGTCGTCACCCTCGGTATGCTCAGTGTCGCGCGCGGCGCGACGCAGATATACAACGACGGTATGCCGATATCCGGCCTATCCGACTCTTTCCTTTTTATCGGTCAGGGGAAAGTGGGCGGCGTGCCCATCCCGGTTCTGATCTTTCTGGTCCTGTTCATCGCGTCACTCATCGTGTTGCGCTATTCCCGCTTTGGCCGATATGTCTATGCAGTCGGCGGCAACGAAAAGAGCGCACGTGCGAGCGGCGTGCCGACCCGGCTGATCCTGCTGTCTGTCTATGCGATTTGCGGCGGCTGCGCGGGTCTGGCCGGGATCGTGCTCAACGCCCGCACTACGTCAGCGTTGACGCAGGCCGGCGTCGGATATGAACTCGACGCAATTGCGGCCGTCGTGATCGGCGGCACCAGCCTTTCGGGCGGAATCGGCGGTGTAGCCGGCACCCTGTTTGGCGTGCTGATCATCGGCGTGATTAACAACGGACTCGACCTGATGGGTGTGTCTTCGTACTACCAGCAGGTCATCAAAGGCGCTGTCATCGTGTGTGCGGTTCTGCTCGATATCGCCGCACGCCGGGAAAGTAACTGAGGCGGTGCCTCGCACAATCTGAAAACCAGGAGACGATATGAACTTAGGAAAATGGCTTACGGCGGCTGCGCTCGGCGCAACGTGCGTAGGGGCGTTCGCGCAAGCCGCGCCGGCTAAAACGTGGAAAATCGGCGCCGCCGTGTACGGCCAGCGAAACGAGTATGCGCAGCTTTGGGTGAACGCGATCAAGGACCATCCCGCAGTCAGGAGCGGTCTGGTGAACCTGACAGTCTTCGATGGTCGCTACGATCACATGACGCAGGACGGTCAGTTCGACACGATGATCACGCAGAAATATGATGGCGCGATCTACATTCCAATTGACTCCATCGCCGGCGGTAATGTCGTGCGCAAAGCGGCTGCCGCGGGTCTGCCAGTAGTTGGCTCGAACGGGCCGGTGAAGAGCGATCAGCTGGTTTCGTACATCGGCTCGAACGACGTTCTCGGTGGGCAGCTCGAAGCAACCGCGGTCGTCAAGCAACTCGGCGGCAAAGGCGACGTCGTGATCCTCGAAGGGCCGGTGGGGCAGATGGGTGCGACCCAGCGAGGCCAGGGGATCGATCAGGTGCTCAAGCAGAACCCCGGCATCAAGGTGCTGGAGCGCAAGACCGCCAACTGGTCGCGTGCGGAGGCCCTGACGTTGATGCAGAACTGGATCACCGCGCATCCTGGCCAGATCAACGGTGTGATTGCCGAAAACGACGAGATGGCGCTTGGCGCGATCGCCGCCTTGAAGGCCGCAAACATCGATCCGAAGACTGTCCCGATCGCAGGTATCGACGGCGTGACTGATGCGGTCAAGGCAATCGCCCGCGGCGAGATGGTATTGACCGAGCGGCAGGACGCCAAGGCACAGGCCCAAGGTGCGCTCGATATTCTGCTGCGTCGTGAGATCGGCCCGAGCTACAAGCCACAGTCGGCGATCTGGCAACAGTACGCGTCGACCATGCCGTGGGGCGACGGTACTGCGAAGCTGTACGCGGTGCCATGGACTGAAGTGACGAAAGTGAACGCCGCGCAGTTTGAGACCGTGCGTTAAGTAGCCGCGCGGCTCGCCAGCTGGGCTCAGCACGGCTCCCCTGCGACGCCGGCCGGTTTTCCTCCTGCATCTAGAGGTTCTGTTTTCATGCCTAGCTCTTTTCAGCAAGCTCTCGACTTTAGCCATAAGGTCGTTCTGATTACCGGTGGCGCCTCGGGTATCGGCCTGGCCATCGCCACCGAGTTCGTGGCTCAAGGCGCGAGAGTTGCGCTGATCGATACCAGTGACGACGTGGAACGCGTTGCGGCGTCGTTCGGAAACGGCAGCGCCGGCTGGCTCGGGGACGTCAGCGACGAAGCGCGCACCGAGGCCATCGTGTCGGATGTCATTGCCCGTTTCGGACACATCGACGTACTCGTGAACAACGCTGGCATCGGACTGATCGAGAAGGCTGAGGCAATGAGCGCGGCACTATGGGACAAGACGATGGCGATCAATCTCCGGGGCCCGTTTCTCTACAGCCGCGCGGTTGGCCGCCACATGCTGGCGCGGGGCGTGGGGCGGATCGTCAACATGGCGTCGCAGGCTGCGCTCGTGGGGCTCGACAAGCACCTGGCCTACAGCGCGAGCAAAGCGGCGCTACTCGGGATGACGCGCGTACTGGCCGGCGAATGGGGGCCGCGTGGCATTACCGTCAACGCCATTTCGCCCACCGTCGTCGAAACCGAGCTCGGACGCCGCGCGTGGGCAGGGGAGGTTGGCGAGCAGTTCAAGCGCAAGATTCCGACGGGACGCTTTGCGCAACCTGACGAAATTGCGTTTGCCGCGCTATACCTTGCAAGTGACGCTGCCGGGATGATCAACGGTGAGAATCTCGTGGTCGACGGTGGATATACGTCGCAATAAGGCATTTTGTTCAAGCTGTTTGCAATCGGGCGAATCCCGTCCCAGGAATGGATTGCACCTTACCTGTCTGAATTCACCTCACGGAGATCGCCGGGCGAACGCAGCCTGCCAGGCAGGTTGCCTCGCGCGATCCACGACCAGATAACGATGGAGACAATCATGAATAAGCTCATTCGCACCACTCTCGTTGCCGCAGCGCTGAGCTGTGGCTTTTCGGTTGTTCATGCCGAGGCGCAGAAGCAGCCAATCAGAATCGGCGTGTCGTTTCAGGAGATGAACAACCCGTACTTCGTCCTGATGAAGCAAACCATCGAGGAGATGGCGGGGACAATCGGAGCGACGGTCGTCGTGACCGATGCGCGGCACGACGTGGCCAAGCAGATGAACGACGTCGAAGACATGCTGCAAAAGAAGATTGACATCCTGCTGCTGAACCCGACTGATTCCACTGGTGTGCAGTCGGCTGTACGCGCGGCGAAGAAGGCGGGAGTGATGGTCGTCACCGTGGATGCGAACGCAGAGGGTCCGGTCGACTCATACGTCGGTTCCAAAAATGCCGACGCAGGGCGTATCTCTTGCGACTATCTGGCAAAAAGCATCGGTGGCAAAGGCGATGTGGCCATTCTCGACGGGATTCCTGTCATTCCTATTCTGGAGCGCGTAAAAGGCTGCAAGGAATCGCTCGCGAAGTACCCCGGCATAAAGATCGTCACGACACAGAACGGCAAGCAGGAACGCGCTACCGCGTTAACGGTGACGGAAAACATGCTGGCAGCCAACCCGAACCTGAAAGGCATCTTCAGCGTCAACGACGGTGGCGCCATGGGCGCGCTGGCAGCTATTGAAAGCAGCGGCAAGGATGTCAAGCTCACGAGCGTGGACGGTGCGCCGGAAGTCATTAAGGCAATGCAAAAGCCTGGCTCGAAACTGGTTGCGACCGCCGCGCAATTCCCGCGCGACGAGATCCGCATTGCGATGGGTATCGCACTTGCCAAGTACTGGGGCGCCAATGTGCCTTCCACGGTGCCGGTGGATGTGAAGCTCATCGACGCCACGGGCGCGAAGACTTTCTCCTGGTAACACCGGCGACATCGTGTGCGCGGCGATTTCCTCGCCGCGCGCGGCAATCACGAGAATAGCGCGATGAACGACACGAACGAAATACTGAGACTCGAAAGCGTCTCGAAGACCTTCCCCGGCGTGAAAGCGCTCTCGGGGATCGATCTGTCAATTCGTAGAGGCGAAGTGCATGCGTTGCTGGGCGAGAACGGTGCAGGAAAGTCGACATTGATGAAGATCCTCTGCGGCATCTATCAGGCCGATGAGGGGCGCATCTACATCGAAGGCAGCAAGCGGAATTTCTCGGGGTACAAGGATGCCATCCAGGCCGGCATCGGTATCATCTTCCAGGAGTTCAGCCTCATCCCCTACCTGACTGCGGTGGAAAACATCTTTCTCGGGCGCTACCAGACCAACAGCATCGGTCTGATGAGCAAGGCGGCAATGAAGCATGCTGCGCGCGAGCTGTTCGAGGAACTGGGGGTCGAGATCAATCTAAACGTGCCTATCTGCGAACTCTCGGTGGCGCAGCAGCAGTTTGTTGAGATCGGCAAAGCGCTCTCGCTTAAGGCCAGAATTCTGGTGCTGGATGAGCCGACTGCGACGCTTACGCCGAATGAGGCAGAGCATCTTTTCAAGGTGATGCGCGATCTGCGCGCCAAGGGTGTGGCGATGATCTTCATCTCACACCACCTGGAGGAGATTTTCGAGATCTGTGATCGCATCAGTGTGCTACGTGATGGTGCTAACGCAGGATTTGCCGATGTCGCCACCATTGACGTGGCGCAACTGGTGGAGATGATGGTGGGCCGGAAGATCGAGAAGAATTTTCCGCCCAAACCCACGCGCATACGCGGTGCGCGCAAAGTACTCGAAGTACCCGAGATACAACTCGCCAAAGGCGGGGCGGTCAATCGCTTCGATTTATACCAAGGAGAGATTCTTGGCTTCGCGGGACTGGTCGGTTCCGGGCGCACCGAGCTGGCTCTTGGGATGATGGGAGCTGACCCTGTTCACAAAAAGAGAGTGCTATTGAACGGGACTGAAACGTCCCTGAAAGACCCGACGGAAGCCTTGGCGAGCGGCATCGGCCTGTTGCCGGAAAGCCGCAAGGTCGAAGGACTCGTCACGGATTTCTCGATCCGCTTCAATATTTCGATCAACAACCTCAAAAAGTATGGCAAGAGAGCGTTGATCAGCCTGGCGGCCGAGAAGAAGTCGACCAGTGAATTGTGCCGGCGTGTGGGCGTAAAAGCGCCGAGCATTGAGTCGTGCGTTGCCACGCTGTCGGGCGGCAACCAGCAGAAGGTGGTAATCGCGCGCTGGCTCGATCATCAATGCGACGTGCTGATATTCGACGAGCCCACACGTGGAATCGACGTCGGCGCCAAGGCCGAAATCTACGAACTGATGCGCGAGCTCACGCAGCAGGGCAAGTCGATCATCATGATTTCGAGCGAACTGCCCGAGATTGTCGGCATGTGTGACCGCGTTTGCGTGTTCTCGCGCGGGTCCATCGTGGCTACGCTGGAAGGCGACTCCATCAATCCTGGCGACATCATGCGTCACGCTACCGCAGGGAACTCCATATCATGAACAGAACAGCCAGCTCCCCCGTTTTGCCAGCAGCGACCGGCGGCTTCTTTACCCAGCTACGCAGGTCGACGGCCTTCCTGCCGCTAGTGGGATTAGTCGTGATCTCTGTGTTCATGGTCTTCATGACGGACAATTTCCTGTCCGTCAGCAATTTGCAGAATATCGCGCTGCAGTCGTCGATCAACGGAATCATAGCCGTCGGCATGACGGCGGCCATCCTGACCGGTGGGGTCGACCTGTCGGTTGGCGCGGTGGTCGCCCTGTCAGGCACGCTGTGCGCGGGGCTGATGGTGCGCTTCGGTATTCCGATGTTTCTGGCTGTGCTGCTGGGCATCGCGGTGGGCGTGGTGTTCGGTATGTTCAATGGCTACTGTGTGGCGTATCTGCGCATGCCGTCGATTATCGTGACGCTGGCCACCATGGGCGTTGCGCGCGGGTTGGCGCTGATCTATACCGGCGGCTATCCGATTGATGGTTTGCCTGATTCGTTCTCGTTTCTCGGCGATGGCGTCGTGGCCGGCATCAAACTGCCAATTCTCATCATGTTGCTGACGTACGGAATCGCATTCGTTCTGCTCAACATGGCGCCGTTCGGCCGCTATGTTTATGCGATCGGCGGCAACGAAGAAGCTGCGCGTCTGTCTGGTGTGCGCGTGTCGCGTTACAAGTTGCTCGTGTATGCGCTTAGCGGTCTGACCGCGGGGATCGCCGGCATTGTTCTGGCGTCGCGCATTACCAGCGGCCAGCCAGGGGCCGGCGTCGGTTTTGAACTCGACGCCATCGCGGCGGTCGTGATGGGCGGCACGTCGATCGCCGGCGGCCGCGGGGCCATCCTGGGCACGCTCGTCGGAGCACTCCTGCTGGGTGTGCTCAACAACGGCTTGAACATCATGGGCGTCTCGCCTTACCTGCAATTGATCGTGAAGGGCGGCATCGTGCTGCTGGCGATCTTCATTAGCCGTGAAGCCAGGCGTTAAGTCGGCTTCTTCTCCACCCACACAGGATTTTTGAAAATGACTTACCACGGATTCGAAAAAGGCCTTGCGGGCAGCGCCATCGGACAAATCGCCGTCATGCAGGCTGTGGTTTGCCGCGGCCCGAAGGACTACCGCCTCGAAACGGTCGAACGCCCGAAGGCGGGGCCGCGCGAGTTGATCATCAGCATTGAGGCCTGCGGCATTTGCGCGTCAGATTGCAAGTGCTATTCGGGTGCCAAGATGTTCTGGGGCGGAGAAGGGCAGCCAGCTTATGTCAAACCACCGGTTATCCCGGGGCATGAGTTCTTTGGCTACGTCGAAGAGCTTGGCGAAGGCGCGGCCGAGCATTTTGGGGTAAAGAAGGGTGATCGCGTGATCGCCGAACAGATAGTGCCGTGCGACAAATGCATGTTCTGCAAGAGCGGCAAGTACTGGATGTGCGAAGTGCACAACATCTTCGGCTTCCAGCGTTTGGTAGCCGATGGCGGTATGGCCGATTACATGCGTTTGCCGGCGACCTCGCGGGTCCACAAGATTCCGGAAGAGATATCGCTGGAGGACGCCGCAATCATCGAACCGTTCGCCTGTGCTATCCATACGGTGAACCGGGGCGACATCCAGTTCGACGACGTCGTGGTTATTGCAGGCGCGGGCCCATTGGGTCTGATGATGGTGCAGGCCGTGCATCTCAAAACGCCGAAGAAGCTCGTGGTAATCGACCTCGTGCCAGAACGGCTCGCTCTCGCCAAAACATTCGGCGCAGACGTGGTGATCAATCCGAAGACCGAAGATGCTGAAGCAATCGTCAGGGGGCTAACCGGGGGCTACGGGTGCGACGTTTATCTGGAAACAACCGGCGTGCCCGCCGGTGTGACCCAGGGTCTGAACATGATCCGCAAACTGGGTCGCTTCGTGGAGTTCAGCGTTTTTGGTGCCGATACCACGGCGGACTGGTCAATCATCGGCGACCGAAAGGAACTGGATGTGCGCGGTGCGCACCTGGGGCCTTATTGCTACCCGGTAGTGATCGACCTGATGGCGCGCGGGCTTGTCACGTCCCAAGGCATTGTCACCCATAATTTTCCTCTCTCTGACTGGGAGAAAGCCATTGCCGTAGCCAATTCGCTCGACTCAATCAAAGTGCTGCTCAGGCCGCGGCCGTCTCGAATCTGACAAGATGCATCGCATTCGCAAGGGACAGTTCGACCTCTCCACGCTTGGATTCACAGATACTGCTGCGCTAATTGTTTGGAATGCTGTGCTACTCACTAAATAAGGTATCCGTATTTATTAAAAACGTCTCAATTCTACTAGCTATTTGCACCATGTATGGACGACTCCCTGTTGTCAAGCAGTCTCAGTTCTCTAGCATTGGGTCGAGGTTGCAGCCATGTATCCGGGCTCAGTTCACAGCACTCGCTGCGGGCCCACGATGAATATCCGCGAATGAACCGCACCGGATTTTGTGGAGGCTCCAACTCTTGAGAGAATGGAGCCATGAACAAGAAGGCAACCAAGTTTTCCCCGGAGGTTCGCGAGCGTGCAGTACGTTTAGTGCGCGAGCAGCGTAGCG
>NZ_JABBFZ010000021.1:119891-131140 GCF_012927125.1 Paraburkholderia antibiotica | reverse complement strand
GGCCAGTACCGGCTCGTTAGCCCATGTCGGGAGAGCATCGCCGGTAATACCTAATGTGCGGTCCTGGGGTGGCTTGAGCATGTGGGCATGAGGTTACGTGTCATCGACAGTATCGAAACCGCATGCCGGAGCGTCTATCGGAATTGGACTAATTTTTATCTTAAACAAGAAAAATCTCAGCTTGCTGGCGCGGCCCTCAACCGCCCGTTCCGTTATCATTTCGCAAGGAAGCGTCGCGTTTGCCGTTATCTCATGTTCAATCCTTAAACTTTGCCCCGTTGCGCCGGGGATGCGCTCTGAAGTCAGCGATGAAAGTCGATATAGCCACCCTTTACCTTCTTGCGATCGGAACCTTATTTGCCAGTTCCGCCATGACGTATTGGGAACACCTGTCTCATCCGAAACGCGGCAAGGAATTGCGCATGCTCGCGGCCGGCTATGCCACGCTGGGCATCGGCTGCGCGGTCGCTTCATTCCGGAGTCAGTTGCTGGGCGCCGCCGGGCCGGCGGTCAGCAATCTTGTGATTCTTGGCGGCTATCTGCTGGTCCTGCACGGGGTGGCCATGTTCAATGGCCGTCGCTATCTCGCCAGTTCGATCGGCTTGTGGCTCGTGATGGCGCTCACGTGGGCGATCGCGGGCGTGCGCTGGCAGGCGGCCGTCTGGATCTATGCGAGCGCGTTGCCGATCGCGCTGGTTTCGGCCATGACTTCGTTCGAACTGACGCGCAGCGGCGGCATGCCGGCGGTTCAGTCGCGACGCGTCGCGGTGGCGGTCACGGCCATCCACGCGCTGTTCTATGCCGCGAGAGCTTTCGTGTTGCCGTGGCTGGTACCGGTCTTCGGGCCGCGCGCCTTGTCCCTTTCCAGCGAAATCACGATGTACGAAGGCGTCCTCTACTCGGTCATCCTGCCGATGACCATGCTGCGGCTGACCCGCGAGGAAATTCATGGCGAGCTCTTGCAGGAGTCGCGCACGGACTATCTGACTCGCCTAGGCAACCGGAAGCTGTTCTTCGAGGAAGGCGAGCGGGTGTTCAGCGACGCCGCGCTGCAGCGCCACCCCGTCGCACTGCTCGCCTTCGATCTCGATCACTTCAAGCGAATCAACGACCGCTACGGGCACAAGACCGGCGACGAGGTGTTGAAGTCGTTCGCGGAAACCGTGCGGGTCGTCACGGGTGAGGACGCGATCGTTGCGCGCATCGGCGGTGAGGAATTCGCGGCGCTGCTGCCGGGCGACGACGGTCAGCGCGCGCGGCAGGTGGGCGAGACCGTCGCGAGCCGGTTTGCCGCGCTGTCCCATAGCGCCGACGGCGACCGGATTCGCGCGACCGTCAGCATCGGCCTCGCCGAAGCGAATCGCGACACGGCGTCCCTGACCGATCTGCTTTCGGCCGCGGACCGGGCGCTCTATCGGGCCAAGTCGCTAGGCGGCAATCGGCTGGAGCAAACGCCGACCGCGGCGCCGCCAGCCGCGACCTGCTCGGGCAGCGCATAGCTGGCCGCAGCACGCAGCACGCAGCGCGCTCGCGACGAGCGTCAGCGGCGCCCACCGCGCAGCGACAGTAATGAATGTGATGGATACGAGAAAGAAAGCGGGTACGCCGCCGCGCGCGCTCAACCTCGGCGCGCGCGACGCCATCCCGTCGCGTCAGCGATTACGCTCGCTGCGCCACTGCGCGAAGGTCACGAGATCGATCCCGACCTCGCCCAGCTCGATGCGGGTCCAGCCGTAAAACGCATCGTCCCAGCCGGGGATGCTGCGCGGCGTCAACGCACGGAAATTCATCCCCGCGCGATACGCGAGATCCGGCCAGAACAGCGGCATCACCTCACGCACCGCGAGTTGCCGCAGCAGCTCGGACGGGCCGCCTTCATCGGCGACGATCTCGCCCTGCGAGATCCAGTCGTTCTCCGCCCACGCGACGAACACGCTCGGATTGCCCGCGGCGTCGAACATCAGGATCACGTTCTGCTCGGGCCGCCAGTAATACTCGACGATCCCCTGCTCGGCCACCACGTCCTCGATCACCTTGCGCGTGCGCGGATCGCAATAGGTCATGCCGTTCTCGCCGAGCGCGAGCCAGCCCGATTCCGCGCAATGGCGGCTCTTTGCATCTTTCAGGAAATGCACGAGGCGGTTGGCCGAATCGGCGTCCGTCTTGCGCAGATACAGATCGACAATGCCCGCGTTGAACGCCTTGACCGCGACGGTTTCGTCCGCGACGCCGGTGAGCAGCACCTTCGCGCAGCGCAGATGCGAGATCGACGACAGGAAATCGACGCCGCCGATGCCCGGCATGTCGTAGTCGACGATGACGGCCGCCACCTCTTCGAAGCGCGACGGCCGCGCGACGATATCCCGCTCCGCCGAAGTCTCGACGAAGCGCTCGACGCCCGGCTCGCTCAGACACGCCGACGCCGCCGCGAATTCCAGCGAATTCTCGCGCGCGTGCTGACGGATATAGTTCAGCGCCGCCTGCGGCCGCGTGAAAAACAGGTTCGTGGAAGTGCCCGGGAAGAAGCGGCGCAGCGCATCGAGGTAGCTGTCGTTGTCGTCGACGAAAACAACCGTGGATGGGTAGAAAACGGGGGGTCGAATAAAATTGTTCATCTTTTCAAGTCGTTCTCGCGCCGCCGCCGCAAGCTCCGGAACCGGCCGATCCGGATTGCGTCAGTCAGTGCGACAGCCCAAGGAATGCCGGGCAAGTGTTTCGCCCGCGAGTCCGCATGGTCAATGGGATTACCGCCACTTCCGGTCCCGCCCGCCTTCACCGTGGCGACCGCTGCTGGCGGCTCTGTTCGGTTGAGCAGTTTCGCGGGCGTGCCGCGCGTGCGGCGTGAATCAGTGTTACACCCCGGGTATTCAAACCGTGGCTGCCGGTCGTCTCCAACGGTTCGTATAGTACAGGGTCCGCGCATGAATGGTGCAACTTGGCCGGGATTGCCGGCGACGCATGCCGCGCCTATGCGTTGCGCTTAATCTCGTCAAGAAAACATATCGAAGCAAGCGGAAAATATTTGCTTGCGGCGGCTGCCGTTTAACGTCTGCGCGCTCCTTGCGCCGTGGCTTCGCGGTCGAATCCGCGCCTGCTCGAAGTCGGATCCGGCGCGCTGCGACGCACAGTCGTACGATGACAAAAATCGGCTCGGGGGGAGTCGTCGTTTATCATGGTTCTTCGCATTTCCTGAACGATGTTGCTTAGATATGACGAATACCGGTAAGTTGCTGATAGTCGGCCTGCTCGTGATCGATGCGGGCATCGCCGGTTATCTGCTGTTCCCCAAGGAAGACGAACGGGCGCCGACGGCGACCAGCGAGGTGATCGGCAGGATCACCGGCGCGACGGATTCGGACTCGGAACGCGGCGCCGCGCATGTCGCGGGCGGTAACGTGATGCCGGCGCAGCCGGCCGTCACGGCGACACCGGCTGCGCCCGCCGGGCCGGGTGCCAATCCGGGGGCATCTGTGCCGCAGGCTCCGGCGGCTACTGCGGCCACCACGATTGCGCCCCCACAAGCGGTCCCCGCTGGGCCGCCGCCGTCACCGTCACCCGCGCCGTACGCAGGCACGACGGATAAGGTGACCGTCGCGCCGCCTCCGGCAACGCCCTCACAGTCGGCCTCGATCGCGCCGCCGTCCGTCGCCGCCCTTGCCCCGAACCCGAACGCCGCGCCCGATTCAGGTCAGACCGCCGCCGGCCGTATCGACAACACATCGCCGCCCACGACGCAGCCCACCGCGTCCGCGCACGCCAGGTCGTCGAAGCAGACGGTACAGGCGCTCGCACTGCAGAAAGCGCAGCCGAAACCGGCGCTCGGCCCGCGCGTCGCCCCGACCCAGGCTCGCCAACGCGACGAAGCGCATCCGAACGGCTCGAACCCGGTCGCAGCAATGCTGACCGACCAGCTGGTCAAGGAATCCGCCAAACCCGATCCATCGCTGCCGATGCCATCGGGCGTCGCCGTGCCTCTGTCGCCTGACCGCAGCCCGCCCTCGGTCGGCTCGGCGATGACCGATCAACTGGTCCGGGAGTCGTCCAGAGTGACGCCGATGCAACAGTCGGCTGAGCCGCCGATCCTCAAGCATTGACGGCAACCTGGCTACGGACCGGCTACGGACCGGCTACAGACAGGCCGAAAACAGGCTGAAAACGGACGGCAAGCGGGCACAGCCGAAGTGGCCCCTACGGGCACGTCACGCCACTACGCGAAACCACGCCGGCGTGACGCATCCACATCGCGCGCTCAGGGCCGCACGCTCACGGCCGCGACGCGACCTCGTCGAGATGCGCGAGCAGATCGGCCGGATCGTCGTAGACGCGCAGCGCACCCGCGCGCTCCAACTCCTCGGTGCCATAACCGCCCGACAACAGGCCGACGCCGAGCGACCGGCAACGACGCGCGGCGAGCATGTCCCAGATACTGTCGCCGACCACCACCGTATGCTCGATCGGCACGCCGAGCCGCGCGGCAGCCGCGACAAAGAGGTCGGGGTCCGGCTTCGCGTATTTGACGTCGTCGCGCGTAACGACAACCGCGCGGGCCGGATCGACGCCGAGCGCTTCCAGGTTGAGCGCGGCGGTTTCCATCCGCCCGCTCGTCGCGACCGCCCACGGCGTATCGGTCCGCGTCAGCGCGTCGAGCAGTTCGCGCGCGCCCGGCAACGGACACACCTGCGCGCGCATCCGCTGATACGCGGCCGCATGCGCCTCGCGCAGCCGCTCGCTGCGTTCGACGCTGATTTCGCCGTGCGTCTCGCGCAGCAACTGATTCGTGAAAAGCCCGCCGCTCATGCCGATCTTGCGATGAATCCGCCATATGGACAGCGCGATGCCCTCGCTGTCGAGCGCCTCTTTCCACGCCAGCACGTGCTGATAAACGCTGTCGACGAGCGTGCCGTCGAGATCGAACAGAAAAGATGTCTGGATACGCATCGCAGCCTCCGCTGATGTCGAGTCGATTCACTATGCCATGCCTCGATGACACGGCGAGCGCGGCATCGTGCCGGTCACGGGTTCGCAGCCTGGTTCGTGACCCGGTTCGCGGCCTGGTTCGCGGTCTGGTTCATCGCCCGGTTCTTAGCCTGCTTCTTGGCCTGCTTCTTGGCCTGCTTCTTGGCCTGCTTCATCGCCCGGTTCATGGCCTGATTCACGGCCGCGCTTCGCTCCCCTCCAGACGCCCCTCGCCGCCCGCCTTCCCAGTGTGGCGGCGCCCCCACGCTTTGTCCGGGATTCGCCCCGGCGCGTGCCGGACCAGGGTAAGCTTCGGCCCCTCGTCGTTGTCGCCGTCACGCCGCCGTTTCGAACAAGCCCCGCCTGATTTCCTGCTGAACGACCGACGCGCAGCTTCGCCCGTCGCTACCGACCCGAGCACGCCGCGTGCTCGCGACTGCTTCGCCGTTCATCCGACAGCCCGCGCCGCGCCCGAGCAAACCCATCGGTGCTGCCGTTATTCGCGCTGCAAAGCGAGGAAATAGCCGACGCCTGGCGATTTTCACAATAGCCGACAACGGCGCGACGCGTACGGAATACGCACGGAATGCGTACGAAATACGCGCGAAAAGCCTGCGAAAGGCGTGCGAACAATGCCCCAAGGCGTGCCTCAACCGCGCCCCCAGGCACCCCGCTAGCGCCCGCGCCAACGCCAGACACGAGCCCAACACGAGCCCGATTCATTCAAAAAAACGCTTTATCGATCAAGGAAGCACCCGCCATGAAAAAGACCCTGCTCGCCGCCGCGCTGTTCGGCGCCTTCACCCTGTCCGCGCACGCGCAAAGCAGCGTGACGCTGTACGGCCTGATGGACACCGGCATCGTCTACACCAACAACCAGTTCGGCCACAGCAACTGGCAAGTCGCGAGCGGCACCACGCAGAACACGGTGTTCGGCCTGAAGGGTTCGGAAGATCTCGGCGCCGGTCTGCACGCGGTCTTCAAGCTCGAGCAGGGCTTCATGATGAACAACGGCGCGCAGGCGTTCGCCGGCAGCGCGTTCGGCTCGCAGGCGTGGGTCGGTCTGCAAAGCGATCCGTACGGCACGCTGACGTTCGGTCGCCAGTTCGACGTGATGAACGACCTCGTCGGTCCGCTCTCCGCCAGCTGGAACACGTGGGGCGGCAGCCTCGCCGGCCATCCGTTCGAGAACGACAACCTCGCCGCGAACTCGGTCGTCATCAACAATTCGGTCAAATACGCGAGCCCGCTGTACCACGGCCTCACGTTCGAGACGATGTACTCGTTCAGCAACAAGGCCGGCGACTTCGCGAACAACCGCTCGTACAGCTTCGGCCTCTCGTACGCGCAGGGTCCGCTGAATCTGGCGGCCGGCTACCTGCAGTTCAACAACGCGGGCAACGGCGCGGGCGCCGTCACCAGCGGCGACACCAGCGCGAACTTCATCGCCGCGCGTCAGCGCATCTGGTCGCTCGGCGGCAACTACACGTTCGGGCCGGCGACCGTCGGCCTGCTGTGGAGCCACACGCAGATCGACAACGTCGCCGGCGTGTTCTCGTTCGGCACGGGCAGCTATCTCGGCGCGGGCAGCGACGGCACCGGCACGCTCGGCGGCTCGCTGCGCCTCGACAACTACGAGGTCAACGCGAAGTACGAACTGACGCCGGCATGGAGCGTGTCGTGCGCGTACACGTTCACGCACGGCGCGTACAACGGCTCGTCGCCGGCATGGAACACCGCGATGCTGCAGACCGGCTACGCGGTGAGCAAGCGCACCGATTTCTATGTGGAAGGCGTGTACCAGAACGCGCACGGCGCGCCCGCGGATTCGGTGCTGTCGCACGCGATGATCAACACGCTGTCGCCGTCGTCGACGAATAGCCAGGTCGCGGTGACGGCCGGCATGCGTCACGCGTTCTAAAGACCGCAAAGCATGGCACGGCGCGCGTAACGCACGTAACGTACGCAACGCGCGCCGTCGCCATCACGCCTGCGCCGCGGCGATCACCTGCGACGCCAGCGCATGATGCTGGCCGCGCCGCGAGCGGATCGCGTGAATCTCCTCGATCACGTCGTCCGCGCGGCCGAGCCAGCGCAAACCCCGTAGCAACGTCAATTCCTGCGCGCCGAGTTCCGCGAGCGGAAACACGCCCAGCCCGCGCGCGGCGAACACCGCCATCAGCGCGCTGTCCTCGAATTCGCCGACGATGCGCGGCCGGATCCCCTGCGACTCGAACCAGCGATCGAGCCGCGCGCGCAATGCGCCGTGGCGGGTCGGCAGCAACACCGGCAGATCGGCGAGACACTGCGGAAAGCCCGTGCGCGCCGCTTTGCGCACGATCTGCGCGGGTCCATACCAATCGACCGGCACGCCCGCGACGCGCTGGCTCAACACGCGCAAGTCCGCGCCATGCGGCGCCGGCTGACACGCGAGCACCAGATCGAGCCGATGCAGCGCCAGCTCCGACAGCAATTGCGCGGGCTCCCCTTCATGACAGAGCAGCCGCAGCGACGGCGTGGCGAGCACCGGCGCGAGCAGCGCATGCGCGGCGAGCTTCGAAACACCGTCCGACAACCCGACCGCGAAGCGCACCACGCCTTCGCCGCTCGTCTCGCGCATCTCGTCGAGCAACGCCTCGCCCAGCTGGAAAATCTGCTCCGCGCGATCGAACGCCTGTTCGCCCGCCTCGGTCATCGTCACACCGCGCCCGGCCGGCTTCAGCAACTGACGCCCCAGCGACTTCTCCAGCTCGCGCACCTGCGCGCTGATGGTCTGCACGGCCATCTCGAGCCGCTCGGCCGCGCGCGCAAAGCCGCCCTCCTTCACGACGATCCAGAAGTAGTACAGATGACGGTAGTTGAGCATACGGATTCGACACTTCGAAAAAATCGATATATCTTTCAGATTATCACTGGTTTATCCGAACCTCAAAAGCGCCGATGATTAGCGCTTCCGCCGCCAGCGGCGCCCTATTCTTTCTGGTCACCTTATGGACTCCCTGCTTGCACTCGCCGTCGATCCCGCCGCATGGGCCGCGCTCATCACGCTGATCGTGATGGAAATCGTGCTCGGCATCGACAACCTGATCTTCATCTCGATCCTCAGCAACCGGCTGCCCGAAGCGCAACGCGCACGCACGCAGCGCATCGGCCTGTCGCTCGCGCTGGTGATGCGGCTCACGCTGCTCGGCACCGTGGCGTGGATCGTGCATCTGACCGAGGTCGTATTCACGCTGTTCGGCCATGGCTTTTCGTGGCGCGATCTGATCCTGCTCGCCGGCGGCCTGTTCCTCGTGTGGAAGGCGACCGGTGAAATTCGTCATCACGTGACGCATGAAGACGAAGCCGCCGAAAAGGCCGCCTCGACCGTGCAGTTGACGGTAGCGGCCGCGATCGGCCAGATCATCGTGCTCGACCTCGTGTTTTCGGTCGACAGCATCATCACCGCGGTCGGCATGACCGAGCACATGCCGATCATGTTCGTCGCGGTGATCGTGTCGATCCTCGTGATGATGTTTGCCGCGCAGCCGCTCGCGCGTTTCATCGATCGCAATCCGACCATCGTGATACTGGCGCTGAGCTTCCTGCTGGTGATCGGTATGGCGCTGATCGCCGAGGGCTTCGGCTCGCACGTGCCGAAGGCTTATATCTACGCGGCGATGGCGTTCTCGGCGTTCGTCGAAGGCATGAACATGCTCGCGCGGCGCGCGAAGACGAAACGGGTGAAAAGCGTTGAAGAGTGATGTGGCTGAAACGCTGGGGGCGAGTGGATCGTACGGATCGGCCGTGGCGAGCGAACTCGGCGCTCGAATCCGGTGCCTGAATCCGAAGCTCTAACCCTGTAGGCCGGCTGCAGGAATGCCGGCCCAGTCGCGTCTAACGCGCTTTCCGGCGCGTGCTCTTGCTGGCCGCCGCCGCGCGCGGCGCTTCTTTCTCGGCGGGCGCGCCGCCGTTCATCTGCTCGAGCCACGACAGCGTGTCGACATACGACAGAAACTGCTTCAGATAACCCGGCGACAACTCGCGCATCAACGACAACGCGCGATGCACGAGGCTGCTCGAATTGAGCGGCCCCGCATTGCCAGGCACCGGCGCAAGCGACTGGCGCAACTGCTTCTCGGTGCGGACTTTCGACCAGACTTCGCGGAAGTGGTCAAGCGCGGGGAGTTCGGGATAAGCGCCGGCATGCGGCGCATCCGCGCGCGCATGGTGCTGGCCGAGACGGGCGATCAGGGCCGCGAGCGTGGCGTGGTCGGGTTCGTTTGCGGCGTCAGCGGCATCAGCAACGACGGGGGCGTCAGGAACGTCAGGAGCCGCGCACGGCTGCACCACGGCGCTCGTGGCATCGGCATCGGCATCGGCCTCTGCGCGTTCGACCCGCGCCGCGTATTCGCTTAGCAATGCCGACACTCTGTCGTCGAGCACGCGCCGCGCGTCGCCGCTGTGCTGCACCGCCCGTCGAGCGAGTGCCTCGAGCAGATCGAAGCGCAGCGGATCGAGCCGATGCGCGCCGCTCGCGCGCCAGGCGTCGAGCGTCGCGTGAGCCGGATGGCGCGTGGCCTGCGTCACGGCAGGCGCGCCGCCATCAGCGCCGCCATCAGCGCCGCCACAAGCGTCCTCACGAGCATCCTCATCAGCGCGGTCACGCACCGGACTTCTCCGTACCCGCCGCGCTCGACGACGGTCGCGGCACCGGCGCGATTTCGACGCGGCGGTTCTTCGCGCGGCCCGCTTCGTCGGCATTCGAGCCGACCGGCTGCCCGGAACCGAACGCCGCCGCGAACAGCGACGCCGCCGGCACGCCGTCGTCGATCAGCGCGCGCGTCACCGTCAACGCGCGTTGCGCCGACAGCTCCCAGTTATCGGCGAAGCGCCGGTTGCCCTCGCGCAGACGCTGGTCGTCGGTAAAGCCGCTGACCATCAGGATCTGATCGCTCGCGCGCAGATACGCGGACAACGGGCCGGCCAGACTCTTCAGCAGCGCGCGGCCCTCGGGCTGCAACTGATCGGAGTTCAGCGCGAACAGCACATTGCCGCTAATGCCGATGCGGCCATTGACGAGCGTCACACGCCCCGCCGCGAGCGGCCCGGCGAGCGCCTGTTCGAGTGTCTTGCGGCGCTGCGTCTCGGCCTGCCGTTGCTTGACCTCCTGTTCGAGCTTGCTCGACAGTTCGAGCTGCACGCCGATCACGCCCACCAGAATCAGCACGAACGCGCCGAGCAGCACCGACATCAGATCGCCGAACGCGGCCCAGATCGGCGCGGACGTTTCCACGCCGCCGTCGATGTCCTCGCTCATCACGCGTCGGCTCCGGCGCCCGCGCGTTGCGCGGCCAGCAGTTGCAGATCTTCGACGATCTGCTTCTGCGACATCACGCTGAGGTCGACCACGTCACGCGCCTGCGCGACGTAGTACGCGAGCTGTTCGTCGCTGCGCGCGAGCGATTTGTCGAGCGCCGCTTCGATCCGTTCGAGATGCGCGAGCAGTTTGTCGTTCGCCGCGCCGAATCCGTGCACGGCCGCGCCGAACGCTTCGCCGAGGCTCGCGACCTCGACCGCGCTGCCGGTGACCTGGGCGGCCACCGCGCCGAGCTTGCCGGTCTCGTGCTCCAGATGCTCGGTGAAGCGATTGCCGACGCGCTCCAGCAGATCGGCCGAGGTCGCGACGAGCGCATCGACGGCCGTGCGCTGTTCGGTCGACGCGTGGTTCACCGCGTCGAGCAGCGTCTCCAGCGTGGCGAGCAAGCGGCTGCGCTCTTCCAGCATCGCGGTATCGCGGACCATGCTGTCGGAGAGCTTCTGCCGCAGTTCCGCGACGACCTCGGCCGCCGCTTTCGGCGCTTCCGATGCCGCCTGCACCAGGCGCTCGATTTCGGCGATCGTCGCGTTGGCGTGCGTCTGCGTTTGGGCGGAGATATCGCGCGCGGTTTGCGCGAGCGCGTCGCAGATTGCCTGCTGACGGTTCGCGGTTTGCGCGCCGGTCTGCTGCCATTGCTCGTTCAGCTTCGCCGTCATCGCGCCGAGCGTTTCTGTCCACGTGGTGAAGCGCTGCTCGTCGCGGGCGGCCAGTTCGGCTTGCAGGTTTGCGGCGGCCTTCGGCGCGTCGGCCGCGACCTGGACGATACGGTCGATTTCGGCGAGCGTCGCGCTGGCGTGCGTTTGCGTTTGGGCCGAGATATCGCGCGCGGTTTGCGCGAGCGCGTCGCAGATTGCCTGCTGACGGTTCGCGGTTTGCTCACCGGTCTGCTGCCACTGCTCGCTGAGCTTCGCCGTCATCGTGCCGAGTGTTTCGG